>OY764868.1:0-3785768 GCA_963668545.1 Spirochaetia bacterium
TGAAACAAACAAGGAACAGCAGAATATTATTATTTCCAATGTCGCTCCCTTCACGGGAGCGTGGATTGAAACGATAAAAAGATTCCTCATCAGTCATTATCATTGGTCGCTCCCTTCACGGGAGCGTGGATTGAAACAAAATCTGTTCCGGTTGGAAGATGTTCAGAATATGTCGCTCCCTTCACGGGAGCGTGGATTGAAACTGAAGGAAAAGCACCTGAAAAAGGGAATATAAAACGTCGCTCCCTTCACGGGAGCGTGGATTGAAACAATGAATCGCCCCTGTAAGGGATGATTGTTGAGATGTCGCTCCCTTCACGGGAGCGTGGATTGAAACGAAAAGGGATGGTTTTTCCTATATTCAATCCAGTGTCGCTCCCTTCACGGGAGCGTGGATTGAAACATAGTATAACTGTCACTCTAGGATCTCAATACTTTGTCGCTCCCTTCACGGGAGCGTGGATTGAAACAAGCAGCTGATTAAAATAAACACAGCCAATAAAATGTCGCTCCCTTCACGGGAGCGTGGATTGAAACAAAATATTCATCATCGAATCCGGTCGGAAAGTGAGTCGCTCCCTTCACGGGAGCGTGGATTGAAACGTAAATGATGTGCTTGGGGAGACATACACAGATGAGTCGCTCCCTTCACGGGAGCGTGGATTGAAACGCGGGTATTGCGGTTAAGATATGCTTGCCATTCTGTCGCTCCCTTCACGGGAGCGTGGATTGAAACACTATATAACGATTTATTTCGCTATGGTGTAAAAAGTCGCTCCCTTCACGGGAGCGTGGATTGAAACAATAAATTTAACAGGATCTCCGCCCTCTTCTGTAGTCGCTCCCTTCACGGGAGCGTGGATTGAAACGATACATCTGCTGTAACTCGTGATTATATTATTGCGTCGCTCCCTTCACGGGAGCGTGGATTGAAACAAGTTCTGATCCTACCCTTACAAGGTTTTCATCAGTCGCTCCCTTCACGGGAGCGTGGATTGAAACATTGCTCTCTTCAAGAAAAAATCATCCCTGTATCTTGTCGCTCCCTTCACGGGAGCGTGGATTGAAACTACTTCTATTCTTCCGGTTTCTCCGTTTGCAATTGTCGCTCCCTTCACGGGAGCGTGGATTGAAACATATCTTATGTGCAAATAATGATGAGGACAGTTCGTCGCTCCCTTCACGGGAGCGTGGATTGAAACAGACTCCGGAAATGCAGCGCGCCCTGGTCCTTATAAGTCGCTCCCTTCACGGGAGCGTGGATTGAAACAAAAGAGGTGATATACCAGAGGGAGTTAAAATATTAGTCGCTCCCTTCACGGGAGCGTGGATTGAAACGTTTTTCAGGCTGTTAATTCTTCAACAGATCCTATAGTCGCTCCCTTCACGGGAGCGTGGATTGAAACACTTTCCTGCTGCTTGGTCTGTTTATGGCAAATCGTCGCTCCCTTCACGGGAGCGTGGATTGAAACACATGAGTAAACTCAATCCCTACACATTATCCAAAGTCGCTCCCTTCACGGGAGCGTGGATTGAAACACTATATAACGATTTATTTCGCTATGGTGTAAAAGTCGCTCCCTTCACGGGAGCGTGGATTGAAACACTATATAACGATTTATTTCGCTATGGTGTAAAAGTCGCTCCCTTCACGGGAGCGTGGATTGAAACAATCATACAGGCAAAAAATACCGGAGCATATGCAGGTCGCTCCCTTCACGGGAGCGTGGATTGAAACATTGACCTTGTTTCAAAAAGTAGAAACATTTCTTGTCGCTCCCTTCACGGGAGCGTGGATTGAAACTTCAATTGAGTTCAGGGGAAAGTTTGAAAAACAATGTCGCTCCCTTCACGGGAGCGTGGATTGAAACAAATAAAAATAATATAAATTGATAAACCATATATAGGTCGCTCCCTTCACGGGAGCGTGGATTGAAACAAAATATATGCTCTTGAAAATACATTTCTTGCATGTCGCTCCCTTCACGGGAGCGTGGATTGAAACATTTTTCAGCAAAACCGGAAAGCGATTCTGAATATGTCGCTCCCTTCACGGGAGCGTGGATTGAAACAAGAGCAATTGCCGACTGTATGAGCGACAACAGCAGTCGCTCCCTTCACGGGAGCGTGGATTGAAACAATACTCTGTCCGCAAAACCGTTATTGACAATTTGTCGCTCCCTTCACGGGAGCGTGGATTGAAACGAATCATCCTCCGGGACTTATCAGCATACACTTTCAGTCGCTCCCTTCACGGGAGCGTGGATTGAAACACAATATTCTTGTTGACTTTAAAAGGGATAATCCTGTCGCTCCCTTCACGGGAGCGTGGATTGAAACAAATATCCTAGGTTTGTTGCATCTGTGTAAGGACGTCGCTCCCTTCACGGGAGCGTGGATTGAAACGATCAGTTCTTGCAGCCAGTAGATATTTATATCTTATGTCGCTCCCTTCACGGGAGCGTGGATTGAAACGAAATCTATCGCTATGCATCAAATACAAATAAAAAGTCGCTCCCTTCACGGGAGCGTGGATTGAAACATGCATCTGTATATTCTGCAAGATCCGGAAAATCGTCGCTCCCTTCACGGGAGCGTGGATTGAAACGAAACTATTACAGCTAAAATCATACTGCCTCCTTTAGTCGCTCCCTTCACGGGAGCGTGGATTGAAACATTTCAAGAATGTTCAGCAGACCGGACCGGGAAAGTCGCTCCCTTCACGGGAGCGTGGATTGAAACATATAATCAGATTCACCCTGATATTTAAGTGAGTGTCGCTCCCTTCACGGGAGCGTGGATTGAAACATTCTTCAAAAGCCTTACCCCTTGAAGGAGTTCAGTCGCTCCCTTCACGGGAGCGTGGATTGAAACGTCTTTCTTTCGCCACCCTTTGCAGATATGTTATTGTCGCTCCCTTCACGGGAGCGTGGATTGAAACATGCAATAGACTTGATATTGATATAAAACGCCACGTCGCTCCCTTCACGGGAGCGTGGATTGAAACATTGTTAACAATTGCATCTTCCGGCATTCCGGTATGTCGCTCCCTTCACGGGAGCGTGGATTGAAACACAGCAAACAATTGCTTGTAAGCTGTCCCGGCAAGTCGCTCCCTTCACGGGAGCGTGGATTGAAACACTATGTCTGCTCATTATTGCATAACGGCTCTCGGTCGCTCCCTTCACGGGAGCGTGGATTGAAACATATCTATGATACATTGATTCTAATTCTTTATCACGTCGCTCCCTTCACGGGAGCGTGGATTGAAACAGAGCAAGGTATTATGTTTCAGTCATACCAATCAAGTCGCTCCCTTCACGGGAGCGTGGATTGAAACAAACCATTGAAGGATGATGGAGCACTTAAAAAAGGTCGCTCCCTTCACGGGAGCGTGGATTGAAACATAGCAGAAGCAACCCCGTCAATTCCCTTAGAAAGTCGCTCCCTTCACGGGAGCGTGGATTGAAACAAAGATGACAATCTGACTCTTTCCTGGCCGGGAAGTCGCTCCCTTCACGGGAGCGTGGATTGAAACACTGGTAAATGCGAAATTAACAATTGTCATAATTCGTCGCTCCCTTCACGGGAGCGTGGATTGAAACAAAGAGGATTGTTCCAGCAGTTAAAAGTGACTCAGTCGCTCCCTTCACGGGAGCGTGGATTGAAACATTGAATGAAATTAAGGCTTGTTAAAAACAGATTAGTCGCTCCCTTCACGGGAGCGTGGATTGAAACAAAAACCTTGTTAACCAGGTAATAGAAATACAAAGTCGCTCCCTTCACGGGAGCGTGGATTGAAACTTAAGAAACTGCAATTTCATTGGAAGTCCTTTCAAGTCGCTCCCTTCACGGGAGCGTGGATTGAAACAAAATACACTTGAAAGGAGGATATATATGACAACAAGTCGCTCCCTTCACGGGAGCGTGGATTGAAACACAGACTGCTCTGCAGAGAATCCAGCGGAAGCAAGGTCGCTCCCTTCACGGGAGCGTGGATTGAAACAATAAAAACCCCCGTCAAAGGTTTGCAATCCTCTATGTCGCTCCCTTCACGGGAGCGTGGATTGAAACATGCCGGGATATAGGTTATTACAAGAATACCTCTTGTCGCTCCCTTCGCGGGAGCGTGGATTGAAACAATAGCATTTTCAGAACCCCTTACAATAACAAAAGTCGCTCCCTTCACGGGAGCGTGGATTGAAACATTGATGTTCTTTCAGAATCATATCGAAAAGATTTGTCGCTCCCTTCACGGGAGCGTGGATTGAAACAAAATATAATGCCTGTTTAAAACTTGTTCCTGTTGTCGCTCCCTTCACGGGAGCGTGGATTGAAACGGACATCAAGAGACACAGGAGAGACAGCACCTTTGTCGCTCCCTTCACGGGAGCGTGGATTGAAACACTGCAATATCAAAATAATGGAAAAAGGGGATGCGTCGCTCCCTTCGCGGGAGCGTGGATTGAAACATAATCACCTAGTTTAACGAGTTCGGTAATCATGTGTCGCTCCCTTCGCGGGAGCGTGGATTGAAACTAAGGATGAGCAAGAAAAAGAACGTCTGTAACATGTCGCTCCCTTCGCGGGAGCGTGGATTGAAACCCACTAATTAAGCGGTGTGCATATTGTGTTGGAAGTCGCTCCCTTCGCGGGAGCGTGGATTGAAATGTATAATAAGTTCGACACAAAAGGGTTCCCCGGTATACAACAACATCTATTTAAACCCGTCGAATTCGACGGGTTAAGGTTATAACATATTTGAAAAAGGGATACATATGTAAGCAATTATGGCTAATATGCCATAATTAAAAATATATCATACAGTAACCTCCACGGGTTTAGTTGATAGGAAATTTTGTTGAGGGCAGTTTTATATCGAACAAAAAGATATCAAAAACTCTTAAAGGAGAAATGTCACTCTATATATTACCATAATAGTGATATTCTAATATCCAGTGAACTTTTAACCAATATTATTTATAAATCTTTTCTATCCGGTAGCAACAGTTTTTACTGGCCATTAAAATGCTCTGCCTGCCCTTCTATTTGTAACAAAAGAAATATATACTCAAATCATCTTAAGGAGGCATGCAATTAAACCAAAGTTAAAAGGAAACCTTCTTGTTCTCTCGGGAGCTGTCCTCTGGGGGACAACCGGAACATCCCAGGCCCTGATACAGGGATCTCCTGACCCTTTTTCTGTTGGGGCTGTCAGGCTGGTTTCTGCTGCGATTTTCCTTTTCCTCTTCAACCTCATATTCCGGATCAGATTCGATTCATCCCTCCTCAGGACACGGGAAACATGGTTCTGTGCAGTCTCTCTTCTCCTTTATCAGCTTTTTTTCTTTGCAGGTGTTTTAATGACAGGGATTGCTGTCGGAACTGTACTGATGCTCGGCAGTTCCACTGTTTTTGCAGGAATTCTGGCATCTCTGTTTATAGGGGAAAAGCCTGAAAAGAAGTGGTATGTATCCTCAGCCATGTCTCTTTCAGGATGCATAATGCTTCTGGCAGGTACAGGTGTTGAGCTCAATATCTACGGTTCTGCCTTTGCTGTTTTGTCAGGTTTTTCCTACAGCCTTTTTTCTGTTTTTTCAAAAAAAATTCTCTACCGCTACAGCACCCCTGTTTTTATAATGACTGTTTTTATGATCAGTTCATTTTTATCTGTTCCCGTGCTTATTATGAGAAATCCTGTCTGGATTACAGACAGTTGCGGTTTTGTTATAGCCCTGTATCTCGGTTTTTTTGCCACAGCACTTGCCTATTTTCTTTTTACGGGGGGGCTCAGGTTAACTAAGGCATCAACTGCTGTAACTCTCGCACTTGCGGAACCTGCTACTGCTTCTCTTTTAGGGGTTTTTTTCATAGGGGAAAAGCTTACCTTATATTCTGTTTCCGGTATTGCCATGATTTTTGCAGGGCTTATATATCTTTCCTTTCCAGGCTGGGGGAAAGCTGTTCCGATGGTTGAGTGAAAAATGCATTTTTAAGCTGTTATTTCCGTCTGTCAGAATACTATTTTCCCTGCAAAGTCCAGCGCCTGCGGATAATCCATTCCTGTTGTTGCCTCATATATTGAGTTCTCTTTCTCTTTGCCGTTTTCCCTGTAGCAGATTACAGGGTTTTTGATAAGGGAATAGATTTTTCTTCTGCTGAAACTGTTTTCCCTCAGGTACTTGAAAAATGATATATTCATGGGATCCTTTTTTTCAGAATTGTAGAGATATTCAAGTCCGTCAAGTATCTGCTCAAAAGGCCCGCTTGTACAGTGAAAGACCCTTTCAGGCGGATGTCTGGGATCAATTATCCCTTTTTCATGAAGCGATTTCCTCATTTCATCTATAATTATTTTAAATTCTCTCCATTTTAGGGATGTTCTGAATACCATTACCGCTATATCGCCATGCAGGTATTTCCTGTGAAGAAGGGCAGGTATGTCATAGTTGACAATATAGCTGTCTCTGTATTTTTTTATTGTATTTCCATAAATTGAGAGGAAATCCTTATTATCCACCCATATATTGAAAAGCTCTTCTTCATTCATGGACAGCTTTTTCAGAGCATCATATGCTCCCAGAATTTCGGCATCGTAGAAGTCTATATTGAAATGTTTTTCAAACTTTCTTTTCATCCCCGATGTAAAGGCATTCCTCCCCTCTTCCGCTGCTCTGAGCTTATGGGAATAGTGGTGTTCTATAATATGTTTGGTTTTAATGAAAGATCCGGGATAGTTTGCAAAGTAGACCATGCTGATTGATTTTTCATGTTCCGGATAATTATATATCACCTTCATTATTGAGCTTTCAGTGTTGACGCCGTTTGTTTCAGGCCTGAGATATATAAAAATATCAGTAGTCTTTCCTGAGGAATCAGGTCCTTTGTACGGGATAAGAATGTCCGGTTTTTCCATTTCTTGAAATCCTGTTTTTCCCTCTTCTCTGGACAAGCATTACGCCTGAAACAGACAGTATAATACCTGCTGTTTCTTTTATTGTCGGCACTTCTGACAGAAAATACCATGCAAGAATTGCAATAAAAATCAGCATTGTACTGCTTATCATGCTTGATTCAGAAGCGGACAGATACCTGAGTGTCTTGTTCCAGAGGGGAAAAGTGAGGCATGTGTTTATAACAACCAGTATGAGAAGCGATATTAATCCGGAGATTGAGAACATTGTAAATCCTTCAACAGCAGTGCCTGTTATGAAGAGAAGTGTTCCCCCTATGAACATTGTAACTGCAGTAATTACCATTGGAGAGGCCTTTCTCGATCTGTTCAGATATCTTCCTGTAAGGGATGCTATAATGTGCGACGAAAAACAGACTGTTGCAGCAATATATCCGGCTGTTTTCCCCCCTGTCGAAGCCAGCGGAAGAAAGTAGACGCTTATCCCTGAAATATAAATAATTATACCGCTCCCCTTAAGAACAGTCAGCTTTTCCCCCAGGACTGTAATCCCCAGAAGGCTTACAAAGACAGGGGAGAAATTCATGAAAAGTGAGACATGGTTTGACGGGAGGTATGAAAGAGCTATATACTGCCCCCCCTGTGCAGTGGCATACATGGCAATTCCGAGAAGAATAATCAGGGGCCATGTTTTCGGTGTTATTGTTTTTACTTCCCGGATTTTTCCCGATGCTGAACACCACAGCAGAAGAAACAGTGATGCGAGAAAATATCTTGCCCCTGCAAAAAACAGCGGAGGGATATCACTCAGGTTGTTTTTTATAATTATCCAGGAAGTTGCCCAGATAATAACCACAAGGAATGCTTCAGCTATATTTATTATATGTGAATCTTTTCTATAAACAAATTTCATCAGAAACTATAAAAGCATAAAAAAAGATTAAATTCCACTCTTTATAGGGATTTAAAAACCTTATTTCTCCAGCTGTTTATCAGAAATTCTTTCCGTATTTTTTCCAGATTTTAAGTGCAATTCCAAGGGGTTCAATCATCGGCACTGTATATGTATGGAAATCCTTTTTATAAAGGTAATCCCTTATGTTCATTACATATTCGGAAAAACCTCTCGGGGAAACTATCATCGGTTTTGTCATTGAATGCTTTAGATCGACAAGCCTGTCTGCAAGGTATTCTGAGAGAAACGGGACCTGAAGATAAAGAGCTGTAATTATACTGTCAACCTGGGGATCCCTGTCAATAATCCTGAGTGCCTCAAGAAGCCTGTTGTCATCGCAGTCACCGAGCAGGTCGACAGGGTTTTTACCGAATGTTTTTTTTGCCCCTATAAGTTCTCTGAGTGCCTGTTTTGTATCATCTGTAAATTCCGCAAGTTCCATCCCGTATTCAGTTATCTGGTCTGCAATAAGAATGCCTGCTCCCCCCCCTACAGTTACAATTGCAACCCTGTCTCCCTGGGCTACAGGATTTGTTGTGAGGAGTGATAAAACATTGACAAGAATTTTCGGATCTTCGGTAAGGTCCTTTATCATGTAGAATCCCGCCTGTCTGCAGCATGCTTCAAAAGCCTCGACATTCCCTGCAAGTGATGCTGTGTGGGAAAGTGTTGCTTCAGCTCCGCCCCCTGTTCCCCCTTTAATCACAAAGACAGGTTTCTTTTTTGTAACCTTTTTCCCTATCTCGAGGAACTGCTTTCCGTTTTTGATTCCTTCAAGATATATTGCAATTACGCTTATATTGGGGTCTTCCCCCATATGGTCAAGGATTTCAGGGAGCCCGACTCCGCTTGCATTCCCTATGGAAACAAGTTTGCCGAGTTTCATGTTGTCTGCCCTCATCATTTCCAGTATTTCAAGGCCTATTCCCCCTGACTGTGAGATGATCCCTATTCCGTTCGGTTCTTCAATAATGCTTGATCTGTGTTCGGGAATGAAAAATGTATTAAGTCCCGCAAAATTATTGACAGCCCCCAGGCAGTTCGGGCCGAGGTATGCAACACCGTATTTTCTGCTTGTTTCAACAAGCCTGTCTTCAAGATCTTTCCTTCCTACTTCCGCAAATCCGTCGCTGAGGATAATTGCCCCCTTTCCCCCTTTTCTGCAGAATTCCTCGAAATCCCTCACAGTTCCTTCAGCATTGATGATGAAAACACCAACATCAGGTGCTTCAGGAAGTTCATCAATGCTTTTATAGCATTTCATCCCCTGCACATAATCCCTTTTGGGATTAACAGGAAAAAGTTTTTTTATTCTCATGCAGTTTTTAAGAATAATTCCCCCCATTGTTCCCGGACGCGAAGCTCCGAAAACTGCAACAGATTCCGGGTTCAGTACCCTGTCGAGGCTGTTTCTGACAGCCTGGGGTATTCCTGATGCATTATCCCTGAAAACTGGATCTCCTTTTATCACTCTTGCATCAACTAGGGCATATCCTTCTCTGTAAAGAACAACAGGGTTGAGATCGATTTCAAGTATTTCGGGGTTCTCTGCCATAAGTCTTGATATGTTTTTTGCAATTGAAATAATTGCATTCTTGTCGAGGCTTTCCCCCCTGTAGCCGTCAATTATTTTTCCGGCCCTTGTAAGTGAAAGCATTTCCTCTACATCGCTGTCTTCAAGGAGCCCTATTCCGGGGGCAGTGTCTGCAAGGAGTTCCACATATTTCCCCCCTGATCCCACAATGATCAGAGGTCCGAAAACCGGATCCTGATGGGCCCCGACAAGGACTTCGAAACCGGGGGATGCCATTTTCTGAATAAGGAATTCCTCAGGTTTTCTGTATCCTGCTTTCACTGCATTTTCTGTAATTCTGTTTCCTGCATCAATAAGCTCTTCCCTGTTTTTTATATTTAGAAGAACAGCCCCGATATCTGATTTATGCACAATCTCTTCGGAATGGGCTTTGATAACAACAGGATACCCGATTTTTTCTGCTGTTCGGAAAAGGGAACTTTTATCTGCTTCAGATATATCTCCCGACACCTGTATACTGTAATTTTCCAGGAGTTTTTTTGTGGATGAAAAATCAATCTGTTTTCTGTCCGGCATTTTCTGATCTCCTTTTTCGGGAAGAAAAGCATTGAAGATCCTTTTGGGTGTTTAGGGCGGAAATTCAATCCCGAAAAAAATTCTTTCCAATCTGAATTTTAAAACGAAAAAACCTATCCGTCCACCATAAATAATTAGCAATAATCAAAAATATAGCGAATATTATAATGTATAAAGAAGAAATAACTAAATAATGTATATGCGGGTAAGGCATATACATTGTTCAGATGATTAGTTACAGGAAAATTCCGGTTCTCATGTCTCAGTTTTCCGTTTTCAGCAATGAACGGGAATTAAAAACCCTGTGTTTTATTATGAAAAAAGCTGAAATAAGCAGGGTCAGGGCCTCAGATAGAGGAACAGTCAGCCAGATACCCCTGTTCCCCAGGAATACGGGAAGAATGAAAATATTCAGTACAATAAAAACCAGCCCTCTTGAGGAGGCGATTATCACAGATTCACCTGCCTTCTGGACAGATGTAAAATAGGCTGATGATGCAATATTCAGCCCCGATATCAGGAATGCGAAACTGAAATATCTTGCTATCTCTGTAACAATGGCATCCAGACTGCTTTCTTTTCCTGTGAAAATATGTGCAAGCATATCAGCTTTCAGATATACAGCTGTAAAAAATATAATTCCCGCCGCAAGATTGAAGGAAATTCCCAGAAAGAACATTTTTCTTATCCTTTCCTTTTTTCCTGCCCCGAAGCAGAAATTTATTTCAGGCTGTATTGACTGTGCTGATGCGAAAAAAATCATCACAGCTATTATCATGATATAATTGAAAATACTGAATGCTGACACCCCGTCAGATCCTATCCTTCTCATCAGTGTTATATTGAAAAGGTATGCTGTAATACCTGCAGACATCTCATTTATTAATTCCGAAGAACCGTTATATATTATCCTGAAAACAGATTTCAGGGGGATTAAAGGAGATGTAAACCTGAACATTGATGCTTTTGAATAGAAGAACAAAAGCTGTGCTGTACCGGCAGCAAGCTGTGACAGCCCCGTTGCAAATGCTGCCCCCCTCAGTCCGTATCCGAATTTCCCGACAAATAGCCAGTCAAGAACTATGTTGAGGACAGATCCTGATGTGAGTATAAGCAGTGAATATCCCGGGGCACCTGAATTCCTTATAAATGCATCAAATGTATATGTTATTACAAGAGGCAGTATGAAATAAAGGATAACTGTAAGGTACTCAGACACAAAACTGTTTATTACATCATCAGCTCCCAGGAGGCTTATTAATCGGGTCCTGAATGTCAATCCGATAATTGAAAAAAGGATTGAAAGTGCAGATATTACAGCTACTGTTGCGCTGAAATATCTGTCTGCTTCCCTGTCTTTTTTCCCCCCTTTTAAAGCAGCGGCAACAGTACTTCCCCCCATTGCAATCATTACGCTTATACCGAATGATACGCTTACAAGGGGGTATGACAGGTTTATTGCGGCTATTCCGCGTGGGCCTACATATCTTCCGACAAATATTCCGTCAACTATCCAGGCTGTTGTCATTGCAAGCAGCCCGAAAACAGAAGGAATGAGGTTTTTTATAAATATAGCAAGAACCCGGTCCCTTCCGGGTCTCACTCTTAAATTTAAAATCATTTAATCTCCATTATTAACTGCAGAACAAATATTATTATTCATCTGCCAGTTTAATTATATCTTCTTCAGATTTAATTGTGCTGTTCCGCATTTTCAGGTTTTTGAATATCAGCTCAATTCTTGTTACCTGCTGTACCGCTGTTTTTCATTCTTGACTTCCTTTATCAGTTTTGCCAGATTTTTTCCTTTTTCGCGGTTCGCCTGTTCATTTTTTCTTGTTTCCAGGTAGTTCACCTCTTTCCTCAGCTCAAGGTAATTTTCATATCTCCTGTATTCAAGTTCTCCCGAAACAAGAGCTTCCTGCACTGCACATCCCGGTTCTCCCTGATGCGAGCAGTCTTTATACCTGCAGTTTTCCGCAAGTCTGCTTATATCGCTGAAAGTTTCCGATGTACTTTCCTCTCCTGCCCAGAGCTGTATTTCCTTGAGGCCGGGGGAGTCTATAAGCATGATTCCTGATTCAAGGAGAAAAAGCTCCCTGTGTGTTGTTGTATGCATCCCTTTAAGGTCTCCCTCTCTCTGTTCCTTTGTTTTCTGCAGTTCCATGCCTGCAAGAGTATTTATCAGCGTTGATTTACCTACCCCGGAAGGCCCTGTAAATGCTATTGTTGATCCTTTTCTCAACCCTGAAACAAGATTACCTACCCCTTCACCTGTTTGTGCGCTTATAAGATGTACCTTGACTCCCGGAGCGCAGTTTTCAGCCCTGAGAACTGATGTTTCCCTTTCATCTTCATCAGCAAGATCTGCCTTGTTGAGTATTATAAGCGGAACTGCACCGCTTTCCCATGCAAGGGTAAGATATCTTTCAAGTGCTCCTTCTGTGAAATTCCTTCCCCCGTGAATGCCGAATACAAGCCCTATATAGTCTATGTTTGCCGCAATTACCTGCTCCTCTGTTTTTTCACCTGCAGCTTTGCGGGAAAACCTGCTTTTCCTTTCCATTACCTCCTCGATAATGCAGAAATCATCATCCCCTTTTCTGTAGAGTACCCAGTCACCGATAACAGGGTAGTCGGAAGCTGTGACTGCCCTGTATCTGAATGCTCCTGATATTTCAGCACTGAGGATTTTTTCTCCTCCTGCTATCCGGTAAAGATTTCTGCTTACTCTTATAACTCTTCCCGCTTTGAGGTCTGAATTCATGAATCTTTCCATCAGGGATTCAATTTTACTGTTCCATCCCCATTTTTTTAAACTGTTTTTTTCTGTATCATGCATATTATTCACATTCTCCATGTATCTGAATCCTGAATTATCAAGCTGTATATATTTATATTATTATCTATTTCACAGCTGTTATTTCTTTTACCACTGTAAATTTCTTTATCATCAATAACTGTTCCGCTATTCACGGTTCTTTTTTTGAAAATTTTATTAATAATCTGTTCAATCTTTTCCTTCATAATATTTTCCTTAATGTATTCTCTGCCGGAAACGGGAGCATTGTTATCGGTTTTGCTGCAAGTGAAAAAAGCAGCAGTTCATTATCGTCCCCTGCTATCCTGTTTGCTCTTATAAATCCGCAGGATATGCACCTGTGTATTAAAGACCATTCCTTTCCCGGACGTACCCATACAGATATAGGTTCCATAAGACCCCGGCATCCGCATCTTCTGTCCCCCTTTTTGAGATCTACATGGAGGCTCCAGAGGCAATCCGGGCAGTGGTTTCTCATTTTTCCCCCTGATTCAGGAGGCTTTACAGTTGTTCCGCAGTTTCTGCAGATAAAAGTTTCAGTTGTTTCATTGTTTATATTTCCTGTTCTGGACATACTAATTCTCTCCCTGGTGTAATCAATATCAATCGGAAGTCTGGTAAGAATGCGGATCAAACAGACAGCATGATGTTCAGAACTGTGCCGACAGCATGAATTAATAGGAACCCTGTTTTCAGCCTGTGGTACCAAAATCCGATTTCCGGTAATTATAATGAGTTGTAAATAATAGATGTCCTGTTCGTGAAAAATATGGAATATTTTGTGAGGATAAACAGATTTGTTTGCCTGTTACCTGGCTTTTTTATATTGCCGGGTAATATTGAATCTGATGATTAACTATCAGATTGAATTTTCTGATTTAAATATTATTGTGAAAATTATTTAAATAGCAACCTAATCCGGTTTATTCCTGAACAGGAACATCCCTGATTACAATAGCTGACATATACGTCCCCCTTTTTTACTGGTATTTCTGAAATTTAATAGCATACAGAATAAAAATCGTCAATAGTGTTTTGATGTTATGAGAAAGAGCTAAATATTTTTTATTCTTTTTTTATATACATTTGGAAAATAATTCAGGAGATGAGATTTAAAAAATATTTTTAATTATAGCTTGTCAATATTGTAAACGTTTACTATACTCTTTTGGTAAACGTTTGCAAAAATGCATTTTTACTATGGTTTTATTGATTTATGGATACTACAATTAAAGATATAGCTAAAATAGCCGGTGTTTCATATGCCACAGTCTCAAGGGCCCTGAATGACAAGTACGGGGTAAACCCTGCCACAAGGGATGAAATACTTAAGATTGCTGAAGAGCTTAACTACAGTCCGAATGCTATAGCAAGAGGGCTGGTAAAAAAACAGACACATACAGTAGGGCTGATAATACCGGATATTACAAACCCTTTTTTCCCTGAAGTTGCAAGGGGTGCAGAAGATCTTCTTGAAAGGGAAGGGTACAGCATATTCCTTTGTAACTCTAACTGGGAGAAAAAGAGGGAAAACAAATATATTAACCTTTTAATAGAGAAAAGAGTGGATGGTCTTCTGATTGCCCCTTCAACCAGCGCTGTTTCGGAGGCTGACAGAAAGCAGTTCAAACGGCTCCCTGTTGTCCTTATGAGTGGTGTCCAGTCAGGCAGCGGAACTGATTCAATTGTTCTGAACAATGTAAAAGGGGGGTATATTGCAGGAAGGCATCTTCTTGAGCTGGGGAGAAGAAAGATTTGTTTTATCGGCGGCTCTGAGGATTCATTTTCTGTAAAGGAAAGGTATGAGGGATTTACCAGCGCTTTGGGAGAATCCGGTCTTTCTGTATTGCCGGGTATGGCCGAATTCGGGGATTACAGGGAAAAAAGCGGATACAGGATAATGCTTGATCTTATTGAGAAAAAAAATATCCCTGATGCAGTATTTGCTTCTAACGACCTTCTTGCTCTGGGGGCAATTCAGGCTATAAGCGAAAGGGGCCTCCGGATTCCGGAAGATATTGCGGTCATCGGATTTGATAATATTGCCACTGCTTCTTTCAGGGGAGTTGAGCTTACCACTGTTGAGCATCCCAAGTATAAAATGGGAGAGCTTGCAGTAAAGATGCTTCTGGAAAGAATTGAAAATCCGGATGTTGAAAAAAGGGAAGAGCGTGTAGTTCTTGACCCTGAACTGATTGTAAGAAAAACAGCATGATATTTTTCATGTTTAAGTTTTTTAATATATAAAAAGGCCGGATGACTTTTGTGCCTGGCGGTTAATTATTAACCCTGTTTCGGAAACGTTTACCAGAACTCTTGAGAAGAGGGTTAATAACCTGGTATGGATTTTTCACTGTGTAATCAGTGTTTGGCAAATTGAAAATTATAAAAGGAGGATGAAATAATGCTTATAAAACAGGAGGGTAAATTCGGAGAAGGATATACCCCTATTTCAGAAATTGACGGTAAACACAGCGACATGCTTATGGATTTCGGCATTCTTAATATTGCGGCAGGAAAGACAGAAGTGAACAGTGATCCCAAAGAAAGGGCTTACCTCCTTATGTCTGGCAGAATTGTTCTTGAATGGAGCGGAAACAGATTTGAAGTTGAAAGAAAATCACTCCTTGAGGAAAACCCTACAGTTCTTCAGCTTCCGAAGGGTATGGAAGTAAAAATCACAGCAGTTACTGATGCCGAGCTTGCTGTTCAGAAGACATTCAATGACAACAGTTTTGAGCCGGTTCTCTATAAGGCAGATGAAGTGACTTCGGCTGAATTCGGCAAGGGAACAATGCAGGAGACATCAACAAGAACTGTGAGAACAGTTTTTGATGCTGCAAATGCCCCTTTTTCAGCAATGGTAATGGGAGAGGTTATCAACCATCCCGGCAAATGGTCAAGCTATCCGCCCCATGACCATCCGCAGCCTGAAATTTATCACTTCAGGTTTTTTCCTGAACAGGGCTGGGGCTTTTCAGGTCTTGAAGATGAAGCATTTGTAGTTAAAAACAGGTACTCAGTTACACTCACCCCCGGTAAAACCCATTCCCAGACATCTGCTCCGGGTTATGCAATGTATTATATATGGCTTATCCCCCATCTGGGTGAAGATAAATTCGGTCCTGATTCAAGAAATTTCAGGGAAGAGCATAAATGGCTTCTCGATGGAAATGCAAAGATCTGGCCGGATGTCAAAGTCGATTAAATTGAAGGATCAAGGAGGAAAGTATAAAAATGAAAACAATCAGACTTACTACGGCTCAGGCAATTGTAAGGTTTCTGGATAACCAGTATGTGGAATTCGACGGCAGGGAGAACCGCTTTGTAAAAGGTTTCTTCATCATTCCGGGACATGGAAATGTCCTGGGACTTGGACAGGCTCTTGAGGAGAATCCGGGAGGTCTTGCCGTTCATCAGGGCAGAAATGAGCAGGGAATGGCCCATGCTGCTACCGGTTATGCAAAGCAGATGCACAGGAAGCAGATTTATGCTGTAACTTCCTCTATAGGACCGGGTGCTGCAAATATGGTTACAGCTGCAGGTACAGCAACTGCAAACAGGATCCCTCTCCTTCTTTTTCCGGGGGACTGCTATGCGACAAGACAGCCCGACCCTGTACTTCAGCAGGTGGAGCATTTCCATGATCTTAATATCTCAACAAACGATGCATTCAAGGGTGTCTGTAAATTCTGGGACAGGATCAACAGGCCTGAGCAGATAATGAGCTCTCTTATCCAGGCAATGAGGGTTCTGACAGATCCGGCAGACACCGGAGCAGTCTGCATAGGTCTTCCGCAGGATGTTGAAGGGGAAGCCTATGATTATCCTGAAGATTTCTTTAAAAAGAGGATTCACAGGATTGAAAGAAGACCGGCAACTGAAGGAATGATTGCAGATGCTGTCAGAGTTATCAGGAAAAAGAAAAAACCTGTCATTATATGCGGCGGAGGGGTAAGGTACTCTGAAGCTGCCGGCGCACTTAAAAGTTTTGCAGAAAAATTCAATATTCCCTTCGGCGAAACACAGGCCGGGAAAAGCGCCATACCCTATGACCATGAACTCAACCTCGGCGGTATCGGTACAACAGGATGCCTTGCTGCAAATATAATTGCCCATGATGCAGACTGTGTAATCGGTATCGGCACCAGGTACAGCGACTTTACAACAGCTTCAAAATGGCTTTTCCAGAATCCCGATGTTGAATATGTAAACATCAATGCTGCTGCTTTTGATTCCTGTAAAATGGACGGCGTAAGAGTAACAGCAGACGCGAAAGCAGCTCTTGAAGCTCTGTCTGCAGCCCTTGATAAATCCGGATACAAATCATCATATACTGGTGAAATCAGGGATGCCAGGGATAAATGGTTTAAAGAGCTTGAAAGACTTTTTACTGTCCAGTACTGCAGGGAAGGCTTTACCCCTGAAGTTGCAGGCCAGCTTGATCATGTATTGCCCGAGTTTGAGGACCAGTTCGGAACATGCCTGACACAGACAAGGGCGCTTGGTATTCTGGATGAAATGCTTGATGACAATGCAGTTGTTGTCGGCTCTTCAGGTTCTCTCCCCGGAGACCTTCAGAGAGTGTGGCGGCCGAAGACAGCAAACACCTATCACATGGAGTACGGCTATTCATGCATGGGCTATGAAGTCTGCGCAACACTTGGTGTAAAGCTTGCTGAACCAGACAAGGAGGTTTATGCATTTGTCGGTGACGGTTCATACATGATGCTTCACAGTGAGCTTGTTACATCTGTACAGGAAAGAAAGAAAATCAATATAGTTGTATTTGACAATGCTGCATTCGGGTGTATCAACAACCTTCAGATGGATAACGGCCAGGGCTCTTTCATGACAGAGTTCAGGTTCAGAGAGGAGAAGACAGGTAAGCTTTCAGGCAATTTCATTCCGGTGGACTTTGCCATGAATGCTGCATCATACGGCTGTAAAACCTATACAGTCAGGAATGAAGATGAACTCAGGGCTGCGGTTGAGGATTCAAAGAAACAGACTGTATCGACACTTATTGATATCAAGGCATTCCCGAAAACAATGACCCACGGATATGAGGCTTTCTGGAGAGTCGGGAGTTCCGAGGTTGCGGAAAAAGAGTCTGTAGTTGAAAAGAACAGGGAAATGAAAAAAGAGCTTGAAAAAGCTAGAAAATATTAACAAACATTCAAGGTGGAATAATTATGAATGCTGATAAAGTAAAACTGGCGATGGCTCCGATAGGCTGGACTAATGATGACCTTCCGGACCTCGGCAGCGAAAACACATTTGAGCAGTGTGTGAGTGAAATGGCGCTTGCAGGATTTACAGGCAGCGAGGTGGGCAACAAGTACCCCAAAGATCCTGCTGAACTGAAGAAATATCTTGATATCAGAGGTATTCAGATCTGTAACCAGTGGTTCAGCTCATTCCTGACTAACCAGGATTTTGAGTCTGTTAAAGCTGATTTTGAGAAACAGCTTGATTTTCTGGAAGCAATGGGAGCTTCTGTAATAGGACCTGCAGAGCAGGGCAAGAGTATCCAGGGAATGCAGGATACCCCTGTTTTCAAGGGAAAACCATACTTCACTGATGAAGAATGGGCAAAACTTGCAGAAGGGCTCAACAAGCTTGGTAAAATAGCCAGAGAAAGGGGATTCAAGCTCTGCTACCATCACCATATGGGAACAGGTGTCCAGACTATTGAAGAGACAAAAAAACTGATGGATATGACAGACCCGAATTATGTTTATCTTCTTTTTGATTCAGGGCATTTTACCTTCTCAGGTGAAGATCCTGTTGAAGCGCTTAAAATGTTTATTTCCAGGGTTGGTCATGTACACCTTAAAGATGTAAGACCTGAGATCCTTGAAAAGGTAAAGAATGATGAAATGAGTTTTCTTGCTGCAGTAAGGGCCGGTGCATTTACTGTTCCCGGTGACGGTTCGATTGATTTCCCTTCAATATTCAGAATACTTGAAGAAAACAGTTATGAAGGATGGATGGTAGTGGAAGCTGAGCAGGACCCTGCAAAGGCAAACCCTTTTGAATATGCAGTTAAAGCAAGAAAATATATTAGAGAAAACACAGGAATATAACTAACAGGAGGATAAAATGGGCGAAATAATTAAAGTCGGTATTATCGGTGCCGGAAGAATCGGAAAGGTCCATGCAGAAAGCATTGCATATCATATTCCGACAGCAGAAGTAGTTTCAGTAACAGATCCATACATGAATGCTGAAAGCGAAGCATTCATGAAAAACCTTGGAGTAAAGAAAATTGGAAAGGATTACAAGGATATTATCAATGATCCTGAAATTGATGCAGTTATAATCTGTTCTCCAACAAACACACATTCACAGTACAGTATTGAAGCGGCAAGGGCCGGAAAACATATTTTCTGTGAAAAGCCTGTTGATATGGATGTTGAAAGGATTAAAGAGACAATCAAGGTTGTGGAAGAGACAGGTGTCAAGTTCCAGGTTGGATTCAACAGAAGGTTTGACCATAACTTTATGGGAATAAAAGAACATGTTAAAAAAGGCAATATCGGCGATGTTCATATCGTAAGGGTAACTTCCAGGGACCCTGCTCCGCCGCCAGCTGAATATGTTGCTGCATCCGGCGGAATGTTTATGGATATGACTATTCATGATTTCGATATGGTCAGATACCTGTCAGGAAGCGAAGTAACTGAAGTTTCAGCCTACGGGGCTGTTCTTGTTGACCCTGCAATCGGCAAAGCCGGTGATATTGATACAGCTGTTATCAATCTCAAGTTTGAAAACGGAGCCCTCGGTATTATTGAAAACTCAAGAGAGGCAAAATACGGTTATGACCAGAGAGCAGAGGTTTTCGGTAACAAGGGAGCTGTCAAGACATCCAATGATGCAAAATCAACCGCTGTTTTAAGCACAGCAGACGGGATTGTCGGTGAAAAACCTCTCTATTTCTTTCTTGAAAGATATATGGAATCATTTACAGAGGAAAAAAGACAGTTTTTTGATGCAATTGTCAATGATACAGATGTCCCTGTCGGGGCAATTGACGGCCTGAAGCCTGTTCTTATTGCAAAAGCAGCTCTGAAATCTGTAAAAGAGGGAAGAACAGTAAAATTGAGCGAAGTTGAGTAAATCAACTCTTGATTTTCATCGTGTTTGATAATATTATCAGACAATACAAGGTGCCCGGCTGGATCAGTAATCTGTTTCCGGCCGGTGCTGTTTTTAAGGTAATTTCAGGTAATTAAAGGGTTTTTCCAAAGAGTGACATTATTTACAGGCGTCAAACCTTTTTAATTACTTTTCACAGGAGTATATAAATGTCAGATGTTAAACAGAAAGAAGCACAGGAACTGGTTTCCGGTCTTATATCCAGGGCAAGAGCTGCTCAGAAGATAGCAGAAGGTTTTACACAGGAAAAAGTTCTTGAACTTGCAAGAGCAATTTCATGGAATATTGTAAAACCGGGAAATATTGAAGAGATTGCCAAACTTGCTTATGAAGAGTCACAGCTTGGCAACTACCAGAGTAAATACGGTAAGCTCCAGAAAAAAATCAGGGGTGTTGTGAGAGATGTTGCAACTGCCAGAACAGTTGGTATTGTTGAAAGAGATGAAGCCAGGGGTCTTATAAAAGTGGCAAAGCCTGTCGGAGTTATCGGGGCCCTTGTTCCATGTACAAACCCGGAAGCAACACCTGTTATCAAGGCTATAAATGCAATTATGGGGAGAAATGCAATTGTTTTTGCTCCGCATCCAAGAACAAAGAAAACCAATACACTGATTATGAACAAAATGAGGGAAGCACTTAAAAAATTCGGCGCTCCTGAAGATCTCATTATCGGTATTGAAAATCCTACAATGGAAGCAAGTTCAGAGCTCATGAAACAGTGTGACCTTGTTGTTGCAACAGGCGGTGCCGGCATGGTTAAATCAGCATATTCTTCAGGAACTCCTGCCTACGGGGTTGGAGCAGGCAATGTTGTAACTGTGGTTGATAAAACAGCGGACCTCAAGGAAGCTGCCCACAAAATCATGCTCAGTAAGACATTCGACCTTGCTACAAGCTGCAGTGCGGACAATAACCTTGTTCTGGAAGAAGCAGTTTATGATGATATGATCGAAGCTCTCAAGGCAGAAGGCGGATACATGGCTACTGCTGATGAAAAAACAAAACTTCAGAATATTCTCTGGGAAGACGGACATCTTTCAAGAGATATCGTTGCCCAGGAGCCTTCAAGAATTGCAGAACTTGCAGGTATTACTGTTCCTGAAGGGACAAAATTCATCCTTGTGGAAGAGGACGGGGTAGGTCCTGAACATCCTTTCAGCGGGGAGAAGATGTGTATTGTTGCTGCAGTGCATAAAGTTGCTGATTTTGAGGCAGCTGTTAACAAGGTTAATGAGATTACAGCATATCAGGGCGGCGGACATTCCTGCGGTATCTATACCTATGACAACAATCATGTTGAGGAATATGCTCTCAGAACAAAAACAAGCCGGATAATGGTCAGACAGCCCCAGGTTTACGGAAACAGCGGCAACTGGGACAATGGTCTTCCTTTTACTCTGACACTCGGCTGCGGTACATGGGGTGGAAATATTTCCAGTGAAAATATCACCTGGAAACACTTCATCAATACCACATGGGTAAGTTTCCCAATACCTGAGAAGATCCCTACTGATGAGGAGCTTTTCGGGGATATAATGAATAGATAGATCAAAAGCCAGATCATATCTATTTTAATAGACATTTTTTTCTACTTTCCAGCTGCCCTGCCCCTTTTTAAGGGGGGAGGGCAGCACCTTTAAAAACAGGATGTTATCCCCCTTTTATGCGGAACAGATGAACAGTGACTTCGTCTGAACATCAGACAGTTTATCTCTGTTTTAACAATAAGCTTGTTTGTGCAGGAGAAACAATAATGAAATATATCTTTATGCTTGCAGCATTTCTTTCAGGCAGTACAATGCCTCTTCAGAGTTCCATCAATACAGGTGTCGCGGCCCGTCTTGGTCATCCCTTTTACGGTGCCTTTGTCTCTTTTGCAGGAGGTACTCTGATATCACTTGTTGTGTGTCTTTTTACCCCTGTAGGATTACCCCCACTGTCCAGGTTTGCGGGAATAAACTGGATCTATTTTACAGGCGGTATATACGGCCTGGTTATTGTAAGTTCTGTTATTCTGTCTGTCCCCCATGCCGGTGTAGCTTCCACTCTGGCATGTGTAATAGCCGGCCAGCTTGTGATGTCTGTCTTTTTTGATCATTTCGGATGGCTGGGAATAAATGTTATCAGAATAACTCCCCAGAGAATAATCGGAATTCTGTTGCTCCTGTCCGGTGTTTATCTTATTCAGCGGTAATTTTCAGTATAGAGATTCAAGAAACAGAACCAATCAATTAGTATGGATCGGCAAAGCCGCCCCTCCCCTGAAAAATGAGAGGGGGGAATTCTTATCATTGATGATGAAAAAAACTGCCTGAAGAGCTTGTTTATCTCATTAAAAATATTTGACAGCAGTATAAACATTCACTATCATTTTTACAGGTTGCCGGCAGGAGTTTCAACCGGAATATATTCCTGCCGGAAGTAATGAAGAAATTTAAAATTCTTATGATATGTGATAAGGAAAAGTTTTCTTATAAATGATGTATGTCATTAAAAGTCTAAAAAATCAGAGGTTTAAAAATGGGTTCTTTTCGATTTAAAGTTTTAAATTGTTTATTTATTATGTTGTCTTTTTTTGTAATTTTCGGCTGTGCAAGTACAGGTCCGAGTGAAGGTCCAGGAAGCAGTGATTCCCAAAAAACAGTTAAAGAAACTATTCAGGATTATCCTGTTGCTGTAAACGGGATTGGTGACAAGCTTTACAGCCTTTCATACTATAGAATTTATCATAGCGGCAGTAAAAATTATGATGAGTATGGATTTGTTGTCAGAAAATTTGACAGCAATGGGTTTGCCGCAGAAAAGAGAATAAGTCTTTATGCAAATACAAAAGGAAAAAGGGATTTTTACAAAGCACCTTCTCCTCAAATATTTCCTTTGAATGACGGATGTCTAATAAGTTATCCTGTTCAAAAGGGAATGGAGGGAACAGTAACCTGTATTTATAAAATGGATGATGATCTTAATGTTGTCTGGAGCTGGTTTGATGAAAAACTGGCTGTTATGGCAATGAAGATGAAGTATTCATATGATTCAAACACCAGAATTTATACAGGAGAAGATGGCAGTATATCCCATTTTTCTTTTTTTAAACTCAGCCTTGATAATAAAACAGGAAGTGAATCTTCATATATGGTATATAACAAACTCGACAGCAGCGGAAAGAGCATATTAAGAAAAGAATACAACTTCCCTTTTGCAGAAAGTATTGTTTATCTTGATGAATTAAATACGGATAAAAACAGCCATAATATGATGTTTTACTTTAATGAATACAAAAATAAAGGCGGTAAATATTTTGTTAAAGCGGCAGTTGAAGCAGACGGAGCATTAACTACTGGGGAAAAATCCAGTCTTTTTAAAGACGGTAACGTACCTGTTCCATGGCTTGTAAATGGCAGAACAGGGACAGATGCACTCAGGATAAGCAAGACCAAAGCAAGATACAAGGGGAAAGATTCAAATAAACAATTATTACCTGTACATGAAGGCGGAGATAAAAATACACAGCCTTATAGTTTTATAAGTCTCTGGAAGACCTCTGAAATGCCTTATACTCTGCATTTAAAAAAGGCTGTTCCTCTTCCCTGGTGCGGGCTTACAGAAAATGAAATAACTCAGCTGGATACTGCATATGTAAATAATAATATAAGGAAAGGATTTCAAATATTCGATATCGGAGATTTCTATTTAATGTTATACGGTATTGTGGGAGGAACCAGCCCTGCAGCTGTGAATCAGATTTCTGGTGCCCTTTATCTTCTTGACAGTAACCTTGAAGTTGTATCAACTCTGGAAATTCCCTTAGTAAGTGAGCCAGTAAATTCTGACTGGATTGCTCTGGATGGTCTGGGCAGTGTCGTAGATATACCAAAACCGTATCTTGATAACCGGCCCCGGTTATTCCAGGTTCAGGCACCGGTTTTTATGGAACTGATGGATAATAACCGGCTCGTTATCGCTGGAGGGTCCGGAGAAAATAATAAAAACAGGCTTTCTGTTACCGGCGAAATTCAGGGAAAAGAGTATAATGAATTAAACACTCTTATGGTATTAAATATTGACTCTATAATTAATGGCAAAACTTCTGAGCTTTCTTCAGAGATGCTCGGCAGAATTATTACCTGGCCCTCATCTTTCGAACACGAAAAAAGTATGGAATAATTCCGGAAATATTCCCGAAAATAATCTCTCGGCAGATACTGATTTCCAGTATCTGCTGCAATATTTTTTATAAATTATCTATTCCTGTTTATTATTTTACCTGTTCTGCTGTTTATTTTCCGGGTTTATCAATTCCCTGCAGTTTCTGAATGATAAGCCCGGGAAAAAAGTGCTGAAAACATGAAGAAAAATTGTCGGAGAAATGAAAAAAATCGGGATGCAGTTATCCGCCTCTTTATTTGTTATGAACATATGTTATAATGAAGCAATATAAAAAAACAGGAGTTAAAGAATGACGAAAAAAAATCTTCTGCCTGTATCAGTTTTACTTCTGATATCCGGCGCAATGTTCTCGTCTCATTTCGGAGTAGGTGACCTTATTTTTCCCCCGATTCTGGGGAGAAGCACTGGGACAAGCTGGTTTACTGCTGCCATGGGGTATATGATCATCAACAGTGTTTTTGTCTGGCTTGCCTATCTTGCGTGCGCTCACCAGAATCAGTCCCTGACAGGGATCGCAACAAAAGTGCTTGGGAAAACTTTCGGTAGAATATATACTTCAATTCCGATACTTATAACAGTATTTTTCATTCTTCCGAGAGTATCCTCTGCAACACATGAAATGGCAGTTATTCCTCTTGCACCGGGGGTCCCTCTCTGGGTTACACTTGCTGTGTTTTTTCTTATCTGTTTTTATGTTGCTTTTACACGGGCAACTGTTATGGATAAAATAGGAAAAGTAATGGCTCCTGTCCTGATAGCATTTGTAGTTATTCTTGCGGTAAAGGGAATTATAACTCCCCTTTCTTCCCCTCAGAATGTTGATAATGCTGCACCTCTTAAGGACGGAATGCTTAACGCATACAACACCATGAATGCAATAGCAGCTCTTCTTTTCGGAGGATGGGTACTTCATGAACTTAATATAAGAAATATTACAACAAAAGAGGATAAAGATAAAAACCTTAATATAATCGGTATTTTTACAGCTGTTCTTCTGGGAATAACATCAACTGTGCTTGTTTATCTCGGGGCATCTTCCGGGGCTTCTTTTCCTGATGCATCTATCGGAGTTCTTTCCACAAATATAGCTAACGGTCTTCTCGGTAAAATCGGCCTTTTCAGCTTCGCCCTTATTATGGCATTAAGCTGCCTGACAACAGCAGCTGCAATTATTTCAATGGCCGGAGATCTGTTTTCTGAAATGACAGGGGGAAAACTTAAATACCTTCATATTGTTACAGCTGCTACAGTTGTTGCCTTCATTCTGGGGCTTGTGGGATTAAGCAGGATAGTAAAATATACAGTACCCTGGCTTGTTCTTCTTTATCCGTCAATTGTAGTTTTCATACTCAGCGCACTTTATTATAACTTTGACAGAATAAAAAAAGCTGTTGCCGGAGGTGTTGTAACAGCTGTTTTTTTCGGGCTTGGAGATATGCTTGGGTTTTACGGAATTACATCCAATTTTATTACAAAACTTGCATCAAGCCTTCCTCTGGGGAAAAACGGGCTTGGATGGCTGCTCCCTGTAATTGCTGTTATGGTAATTATTCAGATTATAATATCTGTAAAAGGATCCGGAAAAGAAGCTTAAAAAAAATATTCAGAATAATAATCCTGTAATTGACCAGGATATAAATATTTTAGAATTAACATTTTTAAACAGTCTGCGCAGAATACTTCTGATTTATAAGAAAGATTATTCTGCGCAAATCTCTACAGGAATTGAAATGGAAAACAAAATTGACGATTTTATAAACAGCAGAATTAAAAAAGGACTTTATCCCGGGGCCCAGGTTTTGATAAGCAGAAAGGGAAAAACCCTTTACAGCAGATCATTCGGTTCAAAGCTTAAAGGCTCTGATTCTGCTTCAGAGAAGGTGTCATCCGATACTCTTTTTAATATCGAGTCCATCACAAAAGTAATGGTTACCCTTCCTCTTGTATTCAAACTTATTGAAGAGGGGGAGATAACTCTTGATGACAGGGTTGCAGATCATATTCCCGAATTCGGGACAAGCGAATTAAAGAAAAAAGTTACTGTAAGATATCTTCTCAATTTTACAGGAGGGGTTCCTCTTGAAGATCCCGCAGGATGCCTTGAAGCTGCTGCGAAAGGGGACCTTGATAAGGCCTGGGCAGTGCATTATACGCAGGATTCTGAATATACACCTGGAACAAAAGTTCTCTACAGTGATGTTTCCTGCAGAATTCTGGGAAAAATTCTTGAAAAAGTCCTTGGAAAAAATCTTTCTGAAGCTGCTGATGAATATATTTTCAGCCCCCTCGGACTGAAACATACAATGTTTAATCCTCCTGACAAAATGCAGTGTGCTGCTACAGGATTTTCAGATACCGGACGTCCATTGAGGGGCGATATCTGTCAGGATCTTGAACACTATCTTGGAGAAGTCCTCGGTTCAGACGGTCTTTTTTCAAATGCTGAGGATATAAACAGATTTTCTCTGATGCTTCTTGACAGAGGATCATTTAACGGGAAAAAATTGTTTTCCGAAATAACAGTTAGTAAAATGACTGAGGGTATTACAAATTTTGAAATTTTCGAGCAGGCGCAGTCAGGTCTTCATTATATAGTAAGCGGGCCCAAGACATATTTCTGGGAATATGCGCATTCAGAGTTCTCATTTTTCGGAGATCTTGTTTCTGACAGGGCAATAGGAAAAATGGGAGGGGCAGGGACCTTTCTCCTGATTGATCCTGAATATGACCTTGTTGTTGTTTATCTTACAAACTACGGGCAGCCTGAGAATACCCTTTCAGGGGAAGAATCATGGAAAAAATATTTGAGTGAAATTAATCCTATGGGGCTTTGTAATCTGGTTATCGGCAACATGCAGTCTGGTTATAGCAGTTCTGATTTTTCCTGATATATGAGGTAATCTATACGGGTAAACAAAACAGTCATATATTACACTTGGCTTTTTTTCATGAAAAAGTGTATTTTATTGATAGTGACGGTATATGTGAACTGCTGAAACATGTGAAGATGTTTCTGCCTGCAATAATTTATACAGCAGCATGCAGTCCGATATGACTGAATTTGTATGGAAGAAAAAAACAGATTTAATTTACAGAATGAAAACAGCTACTCGAAGGAAGCAATACTTGAAAGTATTTCTGATGGTGTGTTTACTGTTGATCTCTCCTGGAAAATCAACTATTTCAACAGGGCGGCAGAAGAAATAACCGGAATTCCCAGAACTGAAGCTCTTGGAAGAAGGTGCAGCGATGTATTCAGGTCAAGTATCTGTGAAGGCTCCTGTTTCCTGAAGAAAACAATTGAAAGCGGAAAAGCTGTAATTAATAAACCCTGTTTCATTATCAACTCAAACGGAGAAAAAATACCTGTAACAATATCCACAGCAGTACTCCGTGATGCTGACGGGAATGTAACCGGAGGTGCTGAAACGTTCAGGGATCTTAGTGATATTGAAATACTTAAGAAAAAACTTTCAGAAAGCAATAATGCAGGAACTATGAAAAGTCATAGTCCCCTGATGCACCGTATCTTTGATATACTCCCTGCAGTAGCATCTTCAAGAAGCACTGTTCTTATAGAAGGGGAGACAGGGACTGGAAAGGAGGTCCTTGCCAGGACTATTCACAGTATTGGAAATGATCCGGAATCCCCTTTTGTTGCAGTCAACTGCGGAGCACTTCCTGATACCCTGCTTGAATCTGAACTTTTCGGATATAAGAAAGGCGCTTTTACAGGAGCCGAATCAGACAAACCCGGAAGGTTTGCCCTTGCAGGAAGCGGAACAATATTCCTTGATGAAATAGGTGAAATCAGCCCTGCGCTTCAGGTAAGATTATTAAGGGTGCTTCAGGAGCATATGTATGAACCCCTGGGAAGTATTAAACCGGAAAAAACAGGTGCAAGGGTAATTGCCGCTACAAACAGAAATCTCTCACAGCTTGTTCAGGCGGGAAAATTCAGGGAAGATCTTTTTTACAGGATCAATATAATAAGAATTGAGCTTCCGCCTCTCCGGTTGAGAAAAGAAGATATACCTGTATTTACTGAAAGTTTTATAGACAAGTACAATTCAATACAGGGGAAAACAGTAGCAGGGGCAGCTCCTGAAGTTTATTCAGCATTTATGTCTTATGAATGGCCCGGAAATGTCAGGGAGCTTGAGAATATTATTGAAAGGGCATTCGTTATCTGTCCGGGAGGGATGATTGGACTCAGGCATATCCCTGATGAAGTTCTGGGCAGATCAAAAAATAAACAGGAAATAATCAATTCGTTTTCCGGGATAAAAAGTGAAGCGGAGCGGGAGTTTATTATTGAAGTGCTTGAAAAGCACAACTGGAATCAATCAGCTGCAGCAGCAGAGCTGAAAATTCACAGGGCAACGCTTTACAGAAAAATCAAGAAGCTGAATATCAGACAAAAAATATAATCAATAAAACACTGCTTTTTTATAATCCTCTTAATTAGCACCTTTAGACCAATAAAACGGTACCTTTAGCCGATTTTACCTCGACATGCCAGCTGTTAAAGTTTTATCAGTAATAATTTTCATAATAGGGAAAATCATTATTATAACCGGCAACCAGAGGTAGATAAAATGAAATTAAGAAAACTGGCATTTTTTATCCTGTTATACCTGTCATTACAGCTTCTTGCAGCGCAGGAGATGGATGTTAGGGCATTGGCAGAAAACGATCTTTTCAGAGGCGATGTACCTTCAAAAGAAATAAAGGCGGAGCGAAGCAAAGTATGGGAAGATGTATCTCTATCGCTTTTAGTGCAGGAGGTGGAAGCAGCTGCAGATGCCTCAGGGCTTGAATCTTTCAGTCTGAAAATTTCAAACAATGCCATTAATATAATTTACCGGGATATACGCTTTCTTCCGGGTTCTTCAGAGCTTACTCCTGAAACTGAAGAAAAGATCAATAAGCTGACCGAAATACTGAAGCGGTTCTCTGATATGGCTCTGCTGGTTCAGGGGCATACGGCAAAACTGTCTCCTGACGATACAGATGACGGCCTGGGATTGTCAAAAGAAAGAGCACAGTCTGTTGCCGGAGTAATCAGCAAAACTGGAATTTTTAATTCTGAACAGATAGAAGCTGCCGGCAGGGGATTCTATGATCCTGTCGCAGACAATGAGACTCCTGAAGGAAGAGCATTAAACCGCCGGGTTGAGATTTCAATTGCCGGTTCTGTCAAAGAGGACTCAGATAACAGCATGGTTTGGTGGGAGCTTCTGAGCACATCAATGAATCCCGGATATACAGCCTATCTTGTTAAAAATGAAACCCTGGAAGCTGTAAAAACCGCGTTTGAAGAAGCGGGTATTGCAGATCTGATATTTGCTGAAACTTCAGCCGGAGTCGGCATTATTGATAATACGATTTCCTATATGGATAATGGGGCTCCAAATTCCGGCAGCATAGAAAGAATGCAGAAGATCGGGAGTTTTCTTCCTCTGATAAATTATGATGCTGAAGTCAGAATCGGAGGATATGGATCTGATCTGTCAATTGAGGAGATAGAAGAGCGTCACTTTTTAACAGCTTATACTTTAAGCGCTATCGCCGGGTTTAAGCCGGATAATATTACATACAGTAAAGCTCCCTATATCCTTGCTAAAGCAACAGCAGCGCTGGATACCGGTAAAGTCTCTACAGAGGACGGTTCTCCGGTTGAGCTTACAGGAAACGGAACTTCCTTTACTGCAACTGTACCATTTTCTGTGGATTCTCTTTTGATTGATCTAAGTACAACGGACCCGCTTGCAGAGATTAAAGGACTTCCCGAAGGTGCTTTTTCCCTTGTCACGGGAAATAACGGGATTTCAGTTACAGTAGAGTCAACAGCAGGAGATGTAAAGGTTTCTGAAACCTACAGCTTAACAGTATTGCGGCAGAAGGCGGAACTTCAGTCGCTATCGATAATGTCGGAAGGCCAACCTATTGCAGTAAATCCGGAATTTTCCTCTGAAATAAAAACATACCAGGCAGATGTCCCGTATGTGGTTGATAATATAGAAGTAGTTTCTTCAATACTGCCGGAAGACAAGGCTGCGGGAGCTGTTGTAAGTATTGATAAAAACTATACAGAAACCCTTAAACCGGGCTTAAATACTATTATACTTACCCTTTCGGACGGATCTTCCACAGATGACAAATATGAAATCACTGTTGTCCGTGAGGGGCCGGCAGTTACAACGCTTGATGAGCTTACTGTTAATGAAACAAATGGAGAGAGCCTTGTGCTTTATCCTTCATTCAGTCCAGATATAACTGAATACAGGCTTACTGTTCCTTTCTCTGTCAGCTCTGTCTCTGTCAATTCATCAGCAGCAGATGAAGAAGCGCAGATAGACAAAGAAACCTCACTTCTTCAGCTGTCAGTAGGATATAACGATTTTACAACCATAGTAACAGACCAGCTCGGCAGAAACTCTACGGAATATAAGTTGATAATTGAAAGATCAGCACCGCTTCTTTCCTTTTTGGAAATAAAAACGGAGGAAAATAATGAAATAATCATCCCGGTCCCGGAATTCAGTCCAGAGACTACTGTCTATTCGGTTGCTGTCCCATATAAAACAGATAAGCTTCAATTAAAAGCGGCGCTTAGCGATGAGGACATTGCTGCCGGAGCATCAGCAGAGATTATTTCAGAAACAGAAGGAGAACTTCCGGTAGGAACATCAAGGACTAAAATCCGCATTACCTATGATGAGGGAAAAACTTCTGATTACACTGTTGATATTACACGTGAAGAGAAAGATGAGTTTGCTTTCGATGTCTTTGGAATCAGTCTCAAACCGGGATGGTATATTACTCCGGCTGCAGCATTTTATACAGAGGGTTTCGGCTTTACTCTTAACGGGGGTATGACTGTAATGATTGCCGAAGATTCAGATGTTAAGGATTACTTAAAACAGTTAAGAATCGGACTTGGTGCGCACTTTCATGGAGGTTCAGGAAATTATCTGACAATACTCTCCGGGGGAGGCTTTTTAAGCACGGAATATATTTTCCCGACAGAAAAAATTCTGCCCGACCAGTGGTATTTCCCGAAAAAAATTATACCGAGACTGGAAACCGGAATTGCATATTACGGAATAGATTATACAGAAGGGATCTACCATGAAGGGGCAGCCTTCTATCTCTCCCCAGCACTGAGAACAGATTTCATTTTCCCGGCTATGCCCGAAATATTGTTCGGCCTGGATATTTCCTACACGTCCTATATGAGTTCCATACCGGTTCACTATGTCAGCATTGGTGCTTCGGTTTCCTGGTAAAAAAGGAGTATTTATATGAAAGAAAATATATTGAGAACAAATCTTATAAGAATATTTATAATTATCAGCCTTTTTATATCAGGCTGTACAGATATGGGTATGATGAGCGAAGATGCAGAAAAAGCTTTCAATGAGGCTTCTGTTGCTGCAGATTCTGAGAAACTCACAGAAGCCAGCATATCCTTTGCTTTAGGGGATACAGCATCCTCTGTTACATCAGCCTTTTCGCTTCCTGCAAGCGGTGACGAGGGATGCACAATAAGCTGGACTTCGTCAAATACAGCAATAATAACAGTTAATGAAGATGGAAGTACAACGGTTAACAGGCCTTCCGGCTCCAATGCTGTTGTAATATTAACAGCAACTGTTTCCAGAGGTTCTGTTACATCCACAAAAACATTTACTGTCACTGTTCTTGCAGAGGCTGTTATATTACACACTATAAGCTTCAACGCCAACGGAGGAAGCGGAAGCATGAGCAGTCAGACTGTTGCAGAAGGAGCAGCTGTCAGCCTCAGCGCCAATACCTTCACCAGAACCGGCTACACCTTTGCCGGATGGGACGAGGATTCCGACGGGACAGCTGACTATGCAGACGGAGCATCCTACACCATGGGAAATTCTAACGTAAGCCTCAATGCCGTGTGGACAGCACTTCCTACCCACACTATAAGCTTCAACGCCAACGGAGGAAGCGGAAGCATGAGCAGTCAGACAGTTGCCGAAGGAGCAGCTGTCAGCCTCAGCGCCAATACCTTCACCAGAACCGGCTACACCTTTGCCGGATGGGACGAGGATTCCGACGGGACAGCTGACTATGCAGACGGAGCATCCTACGCCATGGGAAATTCTAACGTAAGCCTCAATGCCGTGTGGACAGCACTTCCTACCCACACTATAAGCTTCAACGCCAACGGAGGAAGCGGAAGCATGAGCAGTCAGACTGTTGCAGAAGGAGCAGCTGTCAGCCTCAGCGCCAATACCTTCACCAGAACCGGCTACACCTTTGCCGGATGGGACGAAGATTCTGACGGGGCAGCTGACTATGCAGACGGAGCATCCTACACCATGGGCAATTCTAACGTAAGCCTCAATGCGGTATGGCGCGCCAATTTATCAATCAGCTCAATAACACCTGACGGTGAAACATCGGTTTCAGCCGATGCTGACATTGTGATAGTTTTTTCAGATAGTCTTGACGGAACAACAAAAGGAACCGTAAGCTTCGCATCACCGTCAATTACTTATACAGATGGGGTTAATGCTGCAATCACTTTCAGCTCCACAAATACTATAAATGACACAATTAGGGTCAACCCCACAGAAAGTCTTCAGCAGACAAACTACACTTCCATCACTGTTTCCGGTTTCAGGGACAGCTACTCTTCGGATGTAAATTGCTCCGAACCTGCTTATTACTTCCCGGTGAGAGGGGCCATGGATCTTTACTTCCCCTTTACAAATGGTTCACTGACAGATGCAAGCGGAAGGGGCGTTACACTGGTACCCTCCGGAGGTCCGACATTAACAGCAGGACATGACGGAAGCGCCAACGGCGCCTACAGATTTGACGGGACAAATGACTACATGCAGGTTAATGGAGATCTGGGAATAGACTGTGATGCTGATTTCACCATAAGCGCATGGATTTACCTTACCTCAATCGCAAATTACAGGGCCATTGTTTCAAATTACCATACAACTGGAGCAAACGGCTTAATGTTCCGGGTTAACTCCAATTGGGCCGGTCACACGAATGCTTTGGACTTATCGGAAGGATACTCTTCTAATGGTAAATTAAGTACAGGAAGCTGGCTTCATGTTGTTGCCGTATACACTGAAGCAAACTCAAAAGTACAATTTTATGTAAATGGAGTTGGCGCCGGTTATACTTCAACCGGTTACAATATTGGGGATCCATTGCTGAAGGATTCAAGGAATAAATTCGCAATTGGTGCTGATTACCTTATTGGCGGCGCAAGATATTTCCCTGGAACAATAGATGAAGTGAGGTTTTACAAATACGCCTTGACAGCAGGCGAGGTGGCCAATCTTTACAATCACAATGATATCTATTGATGAAAAAACATCTTACAGTACAGCACTGTATTAAGAAAAGTATCTTTTAAAAAGTTTTAAGGAAGGGGATTCTTCCCCTTCCATTTAGATTTAACAGAACAAGCCACTGGCAGATTAGTTAATTCTGAACTATAATTCTGGAGATGAAAATGACAAAGGTCTTTCTGGTAGACGACCATAAAATACTGCTGCCGGGAATTAAAATATTAATAGAATCAATTCCCGGTTTTTCGGTAGCAGGAGAAGCCTACGACGGGCTTACTGCCGTCAGTGAAATTACAAGGCTTGAACCGGATATCTGCATTGTGGATCTTTCCATCCCTATGCTGAACGGCTTCGGGGTAGCTCAGAAACTGCAGGAGAACCGCATTGATTCAAAGATAATCCTCTTGACATCCTTTATTGATGACTCTTTAGTATCCAGGGCTCTTCAATACCGGATTGCAGGTTATGTGCTTAAAGAAAATAATACAGAGGAGCTTAAGAGGGCTCTTTTGGAAGTCCGTGACGGCAACCGCTATTTCTGCCCGAGCGTTATGACAAAGATGATTAATAAAATGGAGAAGCTTGAATCAGGCGGAGATAACGGGCAGCAGACTGCAATAGTAAACTCTCTGACTCCAAGGGAGCAGGATGTCCTCATGCTGGTGGCAAACGGGCTTACCGGAAAGGAGATCTGCGGCAAACTGAATATCTCTGAATCTACCCTCAAAAAACACAAGACAAGTCTTATCAGAAAAATGGATGTAAAAACAACCAATGAGCTCATAGCGCTAGTGAACAAGGATGAACGCTTTGCCAGGCTTCTCACATAAAATCCGCAGGAAAAGGTTTTTTGCGCTTGCTTTAACCGCCTTGTTTCTGTTTACTGCAGGAAATGCCACAGGAGAAGGAACTATACAAAAAGAGCTGGACTGGAATGGAGAAGATATTATCGAGCTGTCAGGCAACTGGAATTTCTTCTGGAACACCCTGTTAATTTCAATGAATGACATACCTGATGGTGTAAAAGCATATACAATTCCCTTTACCGGCTCATGGCATACCAACACAAAAGGAGAGAATCAGCTGCCCTGGCACGGCTGCGGAACCTATCAGAAACGTATTATGCTGCCGCCGGAAACAGGAAGCCGTGTAATATTACGGATCCCCCAGTTAGATACCTCTCTAAGGATATTCTGCAACGGAGTAGAGATATTCTCTAACGGTTCAGTGGGATGCAGCGCAGAGACCTCAAACCCCATCGACAACAAACCGGTTTTGAGAGAAATATCATCGGCAACCGGTGTATACGATATATCTATTCAGGCGTCAAACTTTGACCTCGATTCATTCAGCTACTATATGCTTCCTGTTATTGCGTCTGTCGATAAGGCATTCAGTATGCAGTCAATTTCTTTTATATCCAATGCACTGATTGTGACTGCGCTTTTAATTTTATCACTTTATCTTTTACTTACCGGTATAAAAATGGAAAATAACCGATGGTGTTTGTATCTCTGTTTTTCATATCTTGCGAATGTACTGTACCTGTTGGTAAATGGCGAGGTTTTTCTTGGGCAGATGGGGCTTTCACGACTTTTTATATGGAAATTCCATTACCTGTCCCGGTTTTTAACATCATTCTTCTTTTTCTGTTTTACAACTGAATTCTTTCATGTCAGGATCCCTTCAAAATTAAATCTTGCAAAAAACATTTTTGCAATACTCCTTTCATCTGTTTTCCTGCTCTCAAGCCTGCCTCTGCTTCAGCGTTTTTTTCTATTATCACAAGTTATAGCTTATGGAGTTATAATCTACAGTCTTGTTGTTTCATTAATAGGGATTTACGAAAACTACCCCTATGCGAAGGTGTTCCTTCTCTCAATCATTATTGTTGCCGTTTTTATGAGTTTTGATCTGATAACCATTCCAGCATCATGGCCAATACTATTTAACTGTAAAACCTCCATCGGTTTAATACTTTTCGGTTTAATACATATTTTTCTGCTGATAGAGATGATGAAAAATAATTTAAATACAATCGAAGAGCTTGTTGACAGGAGAACAAGGGCACTTGAGATTTCTCTATGGGCCCAGGCCAGGCATGCCAGGGTCGGAGAGATGCTTAATTTTATTGCGCATCAATGGCAGCAGTACCTGTATGCAATTTCAATCAATGTAGATGGCCTTCTTCAGGAGAGTAATAGAATCCTTACTGAAGAAAAGAGATATGAAATCTACGGAACAATATCTGAAGCAGTAAAAAGTATGTTTTCTACACTGAAGGACTTTCGAAATTTTTTAAGTCCGGTTAATGAACGTGAACGATTTAATGCAGGCGATGAGTGTAAAAAGGTTTTCTCTCTGATGGAAGATCTTTTCCTGACCCATGGGATAGAAGTATCTATCGAAACCAGCGGCGACACAAGGATTTGGGGGATAAAAAATGAACTTCAGCAGGTGGTGCTTAACCTTTTGACAAACGCTGTCAACATAATACGGAAGCGTTCTATAGACTCCCCTTATATTCGTTGTATGCTGGCGGGTGATTCTGATCTTGTAACTATGTATGTAGAGGACAATGGCGGCGGTGTCACTGTAAATCTCCGTGAGGAACTGTTCGAGCGGGAAAAATCAGAAAAGACTGACGGAAGCGGTATTGGACTTTATATGTCAAGGCGGATTATCCGGGAGCGCTTTCATGGAGAATTATCCTATAAAGAAGGATTGTCCGGAGCCATTTTTATGATCATTATCCCCCGGGATTACAGAAAAAGAAAACTTTAGAAATAATAGTCCTCTGTTTTTTTGGGGGGCAATTTCAGAAATAAAAGACTCTGCTGAAAAAGATTTGATTATAAGTCCCTTTGTAAAAAAAGATGGAACCTTACATGAGCATTTCCGGAGCTTGATATTCACTGTCCAAACCTGTACGGAAAACCAAGAAGCTGAATATCAGACAATAATATAATCAATAAAACACTGCTTTTTTTTTATCCTTCTTTTAAAAAGATTGAAATAAATTCATACCTGGGCATTTATCTTCTATTATATGATCTTCATTCTATTTCATGAAAGCCGGCCTCTATTGACATCCTGTAAGTATTTCTGTTTATTACTAAACCCCATTGCATGAGAACCCGCTGTTTTTCGGTTTCTCATAAAAAAGGAATAGCAAAAGGGGTAGTTAAAATGTCGGAAATAAAAACACTTACTCTTTTAAAGGATAATGCCCGAATAGGTATTATAAACAGGGGTGAACCTGCATGCAGGTTTATCAGGTCTGTCCGGGAATATAATAATCTTAACAGCTGCAGTCTTAAAAGTATTGCTTTCTATATCGGTAAAGAGGAAGACTCTCTTTTTGTCAGGAACTCTGATGAATCATATCTGCTGCAGGATAAACCAGGATCACTCCTTTCGGGAGCCGGCCATTATCTTGACCATGACCTTATTATCAATGCACTGAAAACAGCAGATTGTGATGCTGTATGGGTGGGGTGGGGGTTTGTTTCGGAAGACTCAGTTTTTGCGGAAAAAATTGAACAGGAAGGGCTTGTTTTTCTGGGACCTTCCAGCAGGGCCATGGCCCTTCTCGGGGACAAGATTACTGCAAAGGACCTTGCAGAAAAAAGTGATGTCCCGGTTCTTCCATGGAGCGGAAAGCCTGTCTCATCTCTTGAAGAAGCTGAAAAAATTGCTGAAGCAATCGGTTACCCTGTAATAATCAAGGCATCAAATGCAGGAGGCGGACGAGGTATCAGGATTGTGGAAACACCTGAAGTTCTTCCGTCCCGATACAGCTCAGCCCTGGAAGAGACTGTCCGGATTACAGGGAATGATATTCTCTTTATGGAATGTTTTGTTGAAAAGGGGAGGCACCTTGAGGTACAGGTGATTGCCGACTATCACGGTAATATCAATACACTCGGTGTAAGAGACTGTTCTGTTCAGAGAAACAACCAGAAAATAATTGAAGAGACTCCTCCTCCCTGTCTTGGAGAGGATATAACAGCCGCAATGGAGGAGGCCTCCTGCAGGCTCATGAAAGTATCGGGATATGCGGGGGCAGGGACAGTAGAATACCTATATGACCTGAAGCGGAATCAGTTTTATTTCATGGAGGTGAATACAAGGCTTCAGGTTGAGCATCCTATAACTGAAATCCTGTACGGGTTTGACCTTGTAAAGGGGCAGATAGATGTTGCGATGGGGAAAGAAGTTGTTGTGGGGGATGAAAAATCTGCAGGAGCTGTTATTGAAGTCCGGCTTAATGCGGAAGATCCCTATTCAGGTTTTACCCCTTCTCCCGGAGATGTTCTCCTTTTTGCTCCCCCTGCCGGTCCCGGCATCAGGGTTGATTCAGGAATAGAACAGAACAGCAGTATCCCTTCAGATTTTGATTCAATGGTTGCAAAGATCATAGCTTTCGGTAAAGACAGGGATGAAGCCCTTGCCAGAATTAAAAGGGCTGTTGAGGAACTAAGGATAAAGATCAGAAACGGCACAACAAACAAGTCATTTATTCTGGACCTTCTCAGCTCCCCTGAAATAATCAGGGGAGGTATTCATACAGGATTTGTAAAGGAATATCTCGGCTTTGACAGAAAAGAAAGGTCCTTTACAGAGGAAGAGGCGGCTATTCTTGCATCTGCCGTTGAAATATACCTCCGGCACCAGAAAAATGAAATAGAGAATTTCAGGAACCAGATATCAAGATCAGGGACTCCCAGGGCACTGTCCTGTCCTCTGGGTGAAAAAATAGATCTTTCATATAACGGAATTCCCTATTCCCTCTATGTCAGATATTCCGGAAGCGGTTATTATCATATCAGCTGTCTTGATAAGAACCTTGTCTGCAGATACAGAACAAGGGGAGAGGAGTCAGTCATTGAAGTTGGAAACGGAAAATACAATATTATACTGACTGACAGGGGAGATACAATCCAGTGTGATATTAATGGATTGTCAATTCCTGTATCCTATCAGGCGGGAGGCGTTCTCAAGTCCCGCTCCCCTGCAATTGTCCTTTCCATTAATGCTGTACCCGGCTCTGAAGTTGAAAAAGGAGATCCTCTTGTAGTTCTCGAAGCCATGAAAATGGAAATGATTATTCAGGCCCCGGTATCCGGTATTGTAAACAGGATATATATATCGGAAGGGGAGCAGATAGCTGCAGGGCAGCCCCTGGTCCTGATTGATGAAAAATCTGATTCGGAGGAAATAAAGACAGGGAGTCCTGTACTGTTTACATCTGTACTGGCAGAAGGTGATATAAAAAGAAAATGGCTTGAAAGGGAGCTCTTTGCTTTCTTTCTTGGATATGACAATGACAGAAAACCTGAAGAAGTCTGGTCTGATTATATAAAAGCAGCACTTTCTGATAATGAGATGAAGGAAAAGCTTCCTGATATAATTATAAACATTCTTGATTTCTATATCAGAATAGAGAAGCTTTTTTCTGCAGGCGAGGTTGTAACAGAGCTTTTTTCAAGGCCTGTTTCCTATACAGAAATGCTGAGCCACTATTTCAGGATCAAATCTGAAAAGGAAAAAGGTCTTCCTGAAGAATTCCTTGAAGATGTAAACAGGGCTGCAGGATGTTTTGTAAGGTTCGGAGAACCTGATACAGCCTCACTCAACCCTGATTTCTGTTTTTTCAATATATTCAGATCTCATAAAAACAGGATCAGTAAAGACAGAATACTTAAACTGATGTTTTCGGATTTTGATAAAATTGTATTCCCTGAAACAAGTATGGAAAAACTGATTTCCCTGCTGGATGAAATAATAAATCTTTTTCCCTCTTCACAGGTCTATGATTATGCACTCAGTGCAAGGTACTCTGTTTTTGACAGAAAAAAGCTTGAAGAGGTTAAAACAGAGAGCAGAAACCGTCTTGAATCAGTAATGAAAAGGACTTCTTCTTCAGAAAGGATACCTGAGCATGATCTTGAATTTATAGTTGACTGCGGAAGTTATATAATGCCAGAACTTCTGGAACTTGCGCTATCGACAGACAGTGTAACACGAGAGCATGGTTTTCGTTTTGCAGGTCTTAGATTCAACAGGGACCGGGTTGTCCATGAAACATCTTTTTTCATGAAAAACAATACAGAACTTTTTTCTGCTCTTGTAGATGAAAAGGGGCAGAGATACAAGTCATATCTTTCTGTCCTGAGTGACAGCGATATTGTCAGCCTTGATGCAGGCCTTGCAGAGAACTGCTGCAGTAAGAATAGCGAGGTCCCGAATGAGCTTGTTATTCTCCTGAAGTGCAGCTCACCCTGCAGCAGTATTTTCAGCCAGATCCTTGAAAATCTGCGTCCTTCACATATCAATCTGACAATCGGCCTTTATACAGGGAACAATACATCCTGTTACAGGAGCTTCAGCCTTCAGGGAAATGAATGGGTTGAAGCAGAGAGTATGAGAAATTTCAGTCCTCTTCAGTACAGGGAACTGAAAGTGGAAAGGTTTTCAGGCTTCAGTCTTGAAATACTGTACCGTAATGAAGGGGTCTTTGTTGCCGAGGTTTCATCAAAAAGCAACCCGGATGATGTGAGACTTGTTTCTTTTGTTGATGTTTCCGAACTGCTTCCTTCAGAAACAGACAGCAGTGAAAGGCTGAGGCTTCTCATGTTTGAGGCACTATTTAATGAAGCTGCAAATGCCCTCAGGTCTCTTCAGACGAGGTATAAAAAAAGGCTGCTCTGGAACAGGATAATAGTGCATAACAGGACTCTTCTGGGCATCAGGTTTAAAACACTTCAGGAATACGGTTTGAGAATGATGAGGCAGACCGGAGATATCGGTCTTGAAAGGCTGACTGTACTTACAAGGCGCAAGAGATGGAGTGAAAGTTTTGCCAGGGATGTTGAGCTGGAATTTATACCTGTTGCCGGAAACCAGATAGTAATAAGGACTGGTAAACCTTCTGAAAAATCAGTTGATTCTGTTGATGCCTATACTGCCGGTGTAATAAATTCAAGAAGGAAAAGAACTGTTTATCCTTATGAGATCATAAAACTGCTTACAGGGGATGCTGCTTTCGAGCTGGGAATCAGGGGAGGATTTTTTGAGGAGTATGATATAGAATATGACCCCGGTTCAGAGGTCCAGCGTTATGTTCAGGTAAAGGGGCGGGCCCCGGGACTGAACAGTTCTAATATAGTTTTCGGAATTATTGAGAATACACTTTCTGAAACAGGGACTTCAATAAGAAGGGTTATTATTCTATCTGATGCAACCCGGGATATGGGAAGCCTTGCGGAAGAGGAATCAAGAAGAATCTCTGCAGCCATTGACCTTGCAGAGGATGAAAACATCCCTGTTGAATGGATACCTGTCTCTTCCGGTGCGAGAATTGATATGGTAAGCGGTACGGAGAATCTTGACTGGACAGCATCAGTTCTAAGAAGGATTATTGAATTCACACAGAAAGGGGGTGAAATCAATATAATTGTGGCATCAACAAATGTCGGGGCCCAGTCATACTGGAATGCAGAGGCGACAATGCTGATGCATACAAAAGGTCTCCTTATTATGACTGACAGTGCATCTATGCTTCTGACCGGGAAAAAGGCACTGGATTTCTCCGGCAGTGTATCTGGTGAAACAAATACTGATATCGGCGGGGCGGAAAAAATCATGGCTCCAAACGGCCAGGCACAGATCCGGGTTCCGGATCTGTCACAGGCATTCAGGGTACTTTTCAGGCATTACAGGTACACATATATTTCATCTGAATGGGACTCTCCTCTCCCTCTTGAAACTGAAGATCCTGAAACCAGGGATATTTCTGTTTCCCCTTATTCAGATGCTTCAGGACAGGGCTTCAGCAGGATAGGTGATATTTTTGATTATGAAAAAAATCCGGAGAGAAAAAAACCTTTTGATATGAGGCAGGTCATGAATGCTGTTATTGATTCCGATGCCGGCTATCTTGAAAGGTGGCAGAATATGCATGATGCTGAAACATCCATTATCTGGGAAACCCAGATCGGAGGTATTCCGGTTGGTATGATAGGTATAGACAGCCGTTCACTTTCCAGGATTGGTGAAATTCCACATGACGGACCTGAAAGCTGGAGCGGTGGTACTCTTTATCCTTTATCAAGTAAAAAAACAGCAAGGGCCCTTAACGCCTTTTCCGGATCAATGCCTGTTGTAATCCTTGCAAATCTTTCAGGATTTGACGGTTCCCCGGAATCACTTAAAAAACTTCAGCTTGAATACGGGGCTGAAATAGGAAGGGCTGTTGTTAATTTCAGGGGACAGATAATTTTTATTGTTACAGCCCGCTATCACGGAGGGGCGTATGTTGTCTTTTCCAAAAAACTTAATCAAGATCTTACTGTTGCAGCAATTGAAGGATCTTTTGCATCTGTAATCGGGGGAGCGCCTGCAGCCGCAGTTGTTTTCCCGAGAAAAGTGATGAAGGAAACCTATGCAGATAAAAGGGTGGCTGAGGCATCTGAAAAACTTGAGAGAAAGCTGATCTCAGGTGCAGAATTTGCTGAGTGCTTTAAAAAGGTTTATAATGAAAGACAGAGGGAGTTGGGAAAAGAATTTGACAGCATTCATTCTGTTGAGAGGGCAAAAAAAGTCGGATCAATAGATGATATAGTAACCCCCAAAAAGCTGAGGCCCTATATCATAGGAAAGCTTAAAAAGGGGTTGCAGTGACAGAAATTATTTTCTCCGGCAGGAAATGGGGAAAGTAATGATTCAGAGGCATGCTTCCGGTATATTCCGGATAAGCAGAATTCTGCTGGGAGAGGGTCCCTGAGGACCGGAAGAGAATAATGATTAAAGGAGTATTTATGGTAAAAATTAAGGTTAGAAAACCGGACTTGAAAGTAGGCGACAGCATCACAATTCAGAAAAGGGTAACTTCTGAAGATACTGCCTTGAAATACGGCACCGGTAAACTTCATAATCTTCTTGCTACCCCTAGCCTTGTCGGCCTGATGATTGAAGCCTCTGTCAAGCTGATAGATACAAAGCTTATTGAAGGATTTATTTCTGTCGGAAAGAAAGTTGTTGTTACACACGAGAAACCGACAACGATAGGTGAAACTGTCAGCGTCAATGTTGAAATAACTGAAATACAGAACAACAGATACCGCCTTGTTATGAAGGCTTATGATGAGTCAGGGCTGATAGGTTCAGGCGAACATACAAGGACAATTGTAAATGAAAGGTGGATGCTTCTCAAGCTTGAAAAGCAGAAAAAAAATATTGAAAGCCATGATTTTTAATTAAAATCACTGATTCTTCAATTAACATATTGATTTCTTTAGAAAAACAGCGCCTGTCAGGGTGCTGTTTTTCTCTCAGCAGAACATTTAATATTACGCTCAGACCTGTCCATCATCAGAAGAACTACCCCTGTAATTAATCCTGCAACGCTTATATAAGGCCAGGTTGATATTATCCCGATGCCTGATGAGATTATTCCTGTTATAAAAGGTCCTGCAACAAAACCGAGGCCGGTTACAGTATTCATGAAGCTGTTGAATCTTCCCCTGTGATTTATCGGGCTGTGATTTGCAAGATAGATGCTGAAATTAGTAACCATCAGAATTTCTCCTGTTGTCCATATAAATGCTGAAAAAAAGAACATCTGAATACTGTTTATGAAATAAAGCATTCCAAAACCTGCCGAGTAGCAGAACACAGCTATGCCGGTATTAAAAGCAGCACTGTATCTTGAAGTTGCAAGCAGTACAGGAGAGGTCATTACAAGGACAGTGACAGCATTGAAAGACATTATATATCCGAAATACCTTGCACTGTTTCCTGTGAAGATTGTTTCCAGGTGGAGAGGTATCATAAAAGAATGCTGAGCATAAATTGAGCTGCTCAGAAACGCCAGAAAAGAAAAAGCCAGGAGATACGGGCGTGAAATGATGGCCCTGAAGGTGTTTCCATGTTCCATCCTTTCCATTTCCGGACCGTTCCTGAGGCTTTCCTCTTCTTCGTTTTTATCAGGACGGCTTTCCCTGATCAGTGTGAATATCATTAAAGCGCTTAACAGTGTAGTTGCGCCATCTCCCCAGAATATCCAGCTTGTGTGGTTTTTAAAGAGAAAACCTGCAATGACAGGTCCTATGGCAACACCGAAATTAGTACCGAGATACATCAGGGAATAGGCGGCCTTTCTTTTTTCCCCTTTTGAGAGGTCTGCAACCATGGACCCGCTCGCAGGCCGTACTGCTCCGTTGAAAAAACCCGAGATTATAATCAGCCACGGTACAGCAAGTGAATTCCCGAGAAATCCGCATGGTATCAGAAAAAAAGCTGCTGCTCCCTGTCCTGCAACAATAACAGCCTTTCTTCCGATTTTATCAGCAGTTTTCCCCCCTGCAAGGATCCCTGCAACACGGGAGAGGCCTGCAAGCATAATAAAGAATCCTGTTCCCTTTTCATCCATCCCCATTCTTGTGGTCAGAAACAGCGTAAGGAAGATGTGAACAAAATCTCCCATCCTGTTGATAATTCTTGAAGCAAAGAGGATGTAGATTTCAAAACCCAGATCTGAATATACAGACAGCACTTTTTTCATTCACCTATTCTACAGAGCTGAAATAAATATGTAAAGTCTGCAGACTGTCTGTTGAGCTGAATGCGGTTAATTTGTTGCAATTGTGCAATAGTGTAGTTTCTGATATGATGCATATATGCAACATAATGCCTGTTTTCAGTTATTTGCTGAAAATATAAATTATTATATTGTAAGGTTTTATAAAATAGCTGTCAGGATGGCATGAAATATGCATTATATAAATGTATGAAAGTTGCTCTAACAGTATGGCAAAAGAGGATATCTCCTGTTTTTGATGTGGCGTCTACTGTCGCTCTATATGATGAATCGGACGGAATACTATCCAGGGAAATTGAGCTTGATTTTTCCGGGATGTCTGCCGCTGAAAAAGTGACGGAACTGGCAAAAATGAACACAGGGGTAATTATATGCGGAGCAGTATCCCGACCGGTCAGCTGTCTTGCAGAATCCTATGGAATAAAAATGTTCAGTTTTATAACAGGGGAGGAGGATACTGTAATCAAGGCTTATTCAGATGGCCGGATTACAGATGACAGGCTCAGGATGCCTGGCTGTATCCGGAAAAATGACAGGTGCTGCAGGGGAAATAAATAAGCAGGAAGGATTAAACTATGCTGATAGCATTAACAGCAAAAGACGGATCTGAAAATTCAGAAGTTGACAGCAGATTCGGAAGAGCTGAAAAATTTATGATTTATGATACTGATAAAGGGACATATTCCTTTATAGATAACAACCAGAATCTGAATTCTTCGCAGGGAGCGGGAATCCAGAGTGCCGGAAATGTTGTGGAAGCAGGTGCTGAAGCTGTTATTACAGGGCATTGCGGTCCCAAGGCTTTTCAGGTTCTGGAAGCAGCCGGGGTAAGTGTTTTTCTTGGAGAAGGGATGACTCTTATGGAAGCTGTAGAAAAATACAGTAAAAACGGACTGAAGGAAATCAGTTCTGCTGATGTTGATGGACATTGGTAGGTTACAGGAGAAATTATGGCGGATAATGTAGAAAAAGGCAGCAGACACGAAGCCTGCAGCGGGACATGCAGCTCATGTTCAAGCAGCTGCAGTGCAACTGAAAAAAGGCCGGGAGAGACAGACCAGCAGTTTGAAGACAGGCAGGCTGTTACCAGGCGTCTTAAAAGAATAAAGCATAAAATTGTAGTAATGTCGGGAAAAGGGGGAGTAGGAAAGAGTACGGTAGCTGTGAACATGGCTGTATCTCTGGCTCTTTCCGGCAAAAAAGTCGGTCTCATGGATGTTGATATCCATGGTCCAAGTGTTCCGACCATGCTGAACCTTGAAAATTCGCCGCTTCAGAGTTCCGCAGACGGAATTCTTCCAGTTGCAGTAGGGGAACTGAAGGTGATGTCAATAGGATTTCTTCTGAGGGACCCGAGTAATGCTGTAATCTGGAGAGGTCCCATGAAAATGGGTGCTATTCAGCAGTTTATCAAGGATGTTGACTGGGGTGATCTTGATTATTTGATTATTGATTCTCCTCCCGGAACAGGGGATGAACCGCTCTCTGTCTGTCAGCTTATTGATGATCTTGACGGAGCAGTTATTGTTACAACTCCACAGAAAGTTTCATTGACTGATGTTGAGAAATCGATCAGTTTCTGCAGACAGCTTGATCTTCATGTGCTTGGTATTATTGAAAACATGAATGGTTTTGTCTGTCCTGAATGCGGAACAGTAACACATCTGTTCAAGGATGGTGGAGGAAAAAAACTGTCAGAGGAATATAATATTAACTTCCTCGGCTCCATCCCTCTTGATCCTAATATCGGAATTGCGTGTGACAATGGTACCCCTTTTGTGCATAAATATGCCAAAAGCGAGACAGCCAGAATTGTGGAAAGAATAATTGATCCCATTCTTGAACTGTCTTCAGGGGATTAATTACTTTTAAGTATTAAAGAGTTCACCGGATGATAATCCGGTGAAAATAATAAATCTGACTCAGGGGTGTCCCTCTAGTCAGAAAAGCCCTGATTAAAATTGGGGATAAAATATTTTATGGGAGAATAATATGAAAATAGCAGTACCGGTTGCATCAGGAAAGCTCTGCATGCATTTCGGCCATTGTGAAAAGTTTGCAGTGTTTAATATAGATACTGAATCAAACGCTGTCAGCAGCAGGGAGGACATTGATCCGCCTCCGCATCAGCCGGGACTTCTTCCTGTATGGCTTGCTGAAAGAGGTGTTACAAACGTGATTGCAGGTGGTATGGGACAGCGGGCCCAGGCTATCTTCAGCAGCAATAATATCGAGGTAACTGTGGGAGCACAGGGGGAAGCTCCTGAAGATATTGTTAAAAGTTTTCTCGGCGGAAACCTTTCTGTCGGAAGCAATATCTGTGATCATTAGTACAGGAGAAATCCGGACCAGGCAGCGGAAATGTAATTAGTCTGTTTCTTATATAGGAGAGCTGAGAAATTAAAAAAACTGTTTTGATTTAATGAGAGAATTCCATATATGGGATTCCTGACATGAAAAACCTCGGAAAAGTTTTTTATTTGAGGTTGATTTATGAACATCTGTGCAATATCCTTTGTTATATGAGCTGTTTGATGCTTATTATTTGTAACTATTTATGTTATAAATAGTTATTGTCGTACATACAACTGCCGGAACAGCTGGTAGCTGATTACCGGAAAGTTATTGAAAAACTAATATAAGGATATTATATGCCCAGACCAAGAAAAGACAGAATGGTAGACAGGCCGCCATTGTGGACATCATTCAAGGTAGCAGGAAAAAGGAGCCGGAATGGAATTCCTGTTTCCCTGAGCCTTGATGAATATGAGGCTATAAGACTTGCCGATTATAAAGGTCTTGAACATGCTGAAGCCGCCGAAGTTATGGATATTTCCCGGCCAACATTTACAAGACTTATAGACAGTGCAAGAAAGAAAACCGCTCTCCTTTTTATTGAAGGAAAAGAGATAAGGATTGAGGGGGGGAGTGTCCATTTTAAAGGCAATGTCTACCGGTGTCTTGACTGCGGAATGACCACAGATGCTGATTTTGATAAAGAAGTTATCAATTGTCCAGAATGCGGTTCTGAAAGAATTGTAAATACAGCTGAAAGTTTCGGACATGGAAGATGCTGCAGGGGGCATGGTAACAGAATCAGGAGAATGTAAAATGAAATTGTCTATTCTGGCTGATAATACTGCTTCCGGCAGTTTTCTCGCAGAGCATGGTCTTTCATATTTTATTGAGTATGATAAGAAAATACTTTTCGACACTGGCCATAGTGATGTTTTTGTAAAAAATGCTGAAGCCCTGTCCATTGATCTTGATGATGCTGATTATATTGTTTTAAGCCACGGCCACTGGGATCATGGAAACGGCCTTAAATACCTCAGAAGAAAGCCTCTGATTTGTCATCCTTCAGCTTTTGACAAAAAATACCGGCTTGACGGCAGAACATACAACGGTATTGAGTTGAGCTATGATGAGGCAGTAAAGCTGTTTGAACTCGGTGTAAGCAGGGAACCTGTTGAACTTTCTGAAAATATTGTTTTTCTCGGAGAAATTCCAAGAACAACTCCTTTTGAATCAAAAGAAACCCCTTTTGTTGATGAACATGGTGCTCCGGATTTTATCAGGGATGATTCTGCTCTTGCTGCAGTTGATGATGGAGAACTGGTAATAATTACAGGCTGCTCGCATTCAGGTATCTGCAATATTATAGAATATGCAAAGAAAGTAACAGGAATCCAGGATGTAAGGACTGTTATCGGAGGGCTTCATCTTAAGGATGACGGTGAACAGACCAGAGAAACTATCAAGTATCTCAAAAAAACAGGGGTTAAATATGTATGCCCTTCACACTGCACGGAACTTCCGGCCCTTGCCGCTCTTTATAATGAATTTAAAATAAAGCAGGTGAAAACAGGAATGGTTCTTGATGTTTGATAACGATTGCAGTGAAAAAGGTTTTGAAAATGTATAGATATCTGTTTGGCCCTGTTCCATCAAGAAGGCTTGGAATGTCTCTGGGGGTGGATCTTATTCCCCATAAAGTATGCACGCTTAACTGTGTTTACTGTGAATGCGGTATAACAACAAAACTGACTTCAGAAAGGAAAGAATATGTACCGGCTCTGAAAGTGATTGAAGAGCTTGAGCATTATTTTGCAGAAAACAGAAACCCCGATTATATTACTTTTTCTGGAGCCGGAGAGCCGCTTCTTAATTCCTCCATAAAAACTGTACTTGACTGGCTAAAAAAAAATATTCCTGAAGTTCCTGTTGCTGTTCTTACCAACGGTACTCTTCTATCTGATCCGGAGGTCAGAAAAGATATTCTTGCTGCAGATCTTGTTATCCCCTCTCTTGATGCTGCCTCTCCGGAATCCTTCAATGCACTGGACAGACCCCATGAAAATATTGATCTCGGAGATTATATTCAGGGTCTGATTGATTTCAGAAGGGAGTACAGGGGAGAGATGTGGCTTGAGGTTTTTATTCTTCCGGATTTCAACAATGATGAAAGAAATCTTTTCATGCTCCGGAAGGCACTGAAGCAGATTAATCCTGACCGTATACAGCTGAATACACTTGACCGGCCCGGAACAGTATCTGATCTGCGAGCCGCATCAAGGGCAGAGCTTCAGAATATTATTGATTACTGGGGTATCAGTCAGGCTGAAATAATAAAGGCAGCACCGGAAAGAAAGGATATAAAATCCTACAGGAAGGATACTGAAACTGCTATTCTGGAAACAATCAGCAGAAGGCCATGTACATTGAAGGATCTTTCATCCATTCTTGGTCTCCATATAAATGAGATTAATAAATATCTGGGAGTCCTGGAAGAGGAGAATTCCGTGTCAGTGGATGTTCAGGACAGGGGTATTTTCTACACAGTCCAGAGATAATCATTTAATACATTCAGTAAAAGATCCCTGCATTGGTGCAGGGATTCTTTTTGTCCCCATTTATCCGCAATTGAGATATTGACATATGTTCATAATGGGGTGTATATTAATAATGAACATAAGTTCTATATATAATTTATATATGAATCGATAACAATAAATATCAGGAGGCTTGTAATGCCGTATGGAAATGGAATGGGACCCGAAGGTATGGGCCCCGGAACAGGGAGAAGGATGGGTTATTGCGCAGGCAATAACAGACCCGGTTGCTACACTCCCGGATTCGGAGGAAGAGGACGCGGTGCCGGAAGAGGTGCTGGTTTTGGCCCGGGAAACGCAAGAGGTTTTGGAAGAGCTTCAGGCGGACAATTTTTCCGGGCGGATGATTTTCGGCGGGATTTTGGTCCCCGGGGCAGCAGGAGCGAAGAGGAATTCCTGAGGGAACAGCAGGAGGACCTTGAACTTGAGCTGGCTGCAGTACGTGAACGGATAAAAAATATTGAGGAAAAATCCCAGGAGAAAGAGTAGTCCTCCATGAGCTGCACTGGAAAAAACACCGGAAACTGCAAAGTTTACCGGTGTTTTTTTATATAAGACTGCAGATTAATGCTTCTAATTCCCGCTGGTTCAAATGTTGTAATTGCTGTGATTCTCTCAGCCCTTTCTTTGAAAACTACTTAACAAAGGTTTATACTTAATATGAGAGGTCATGAAAATGTCTGATACTGCATACCGCACTATAGAGTCAGTTTCGCCTCATTATTACAGTTATGAAAGCAACAGGCAGCATTTTGAAGAGGAAACAAGAAGGGTTGAAGAGATAATTGAGGATGAAAAGAGGCGTGAGACTGCTGCTGCAGAAGATGAAAATAAAATTCAGGAAGAGAAAATCCTTGATGGAGTTTTTTATAATGAAGAGATAAGAAAAGAGGAGCAGTCACTTAAAGAGAGACAACTGGATGATGAAATAATTGAGAGAGTGAAAAATGCTTCTCTTGCCGAGATAGAAAGATGGCTTGATTATGAAAAGATCAGGGAACTTGAACAGCTCCAGATTGACAGGGAGCATCAGATTCTTGAAGAGATGGAGAAAAAGAGGATGGCTGAAAAAAATGCTGTATCTGAATATATATCCCGTGACAGTTCAATCACGGGAATTAATATTAATCTTCTTGCCTGATAAGCTTTGAATGTCTGATTTTATAATACCCTGAAACAATATTATATACAGATTCAAAAATGCAGCATTGATAAATTATTTTTTATCGGGGAAAATCTCAAGCAGATCTGTGAGCGATTCTATAATCAGGTCTGGTTTATGCTCAGGCTTTTCCATCTGTTTCTGTGTGAGTTTTTTTGTCCTGAGAATAATCGACAAGGCATATCCGGCATCTCTTGGCCCCTGTATATCCCTGTTAGGCTGATCACCTATATATACAGCATTTTCCGGCCTGATATCCAGTCCCCTTAGTCCTTTCAGAAAAATGGTTTTATCAGGTTTTCTGATTCCCTCTTCAGATGAAAGCACTATTCTGTCAAACATCCCTTCAAGTTTGTTCTCCCTTATCTCATCGTAGACAAGCGGTTTGCTCCAGGTATTGCTTATAAGTCCTGTAATATATCCCCTTTCTTTGAGAGATGTCAAAACATTTCTGATATTACTGTCTGCAGTCCTCTTTCCTTTTGCCTCAAAATAAAGAAGGGTCAGTTCTTCGGCAACAGGGGAAAGTATTTCTTCCGGCACATCAGGAAGTATCCATTCAGGCCATACTCTCGCGGCTGGACATTCAATAAGTGAATCCATTCCCCATTTTTTGTATTCTTCTTCTCCTGCAAGAAGTCTGTCCATCAGGCTTCTGCAATCCTCTTTAAGACCTGTCATTTCCATTATTTTCAAGAGGTTTGCTTTACCGTTGTCGGGAAGTGGTATTCTTTCCCGCATGACAACGCCTCCCTGGTCAAAAAATACTGCTTTAATATCCAAGTCTGCTGAAATACCCATCTCAAATCTCCTGAAATATAATGTTGATAGTCTATAAAAGAAAAAAAACTTTAAAACCAAATATATTATGCAATAAAACTTTCAAAAAGTATATATAAAAATAGTTTTCATGTGCTTTTTGATGGCTTAAATATAATAAAAAGGTATAAGACATATAATTTACTTGACAACAGGCAATGCTGGATATACCATATTGATATAAGACTTATATTTTTAGTAATTGGTCAGGAGGATGCAAGTTATGGATATGGAGGTCAAGCGATCTGCCAGGCCGGCTGATTCATCATCAGTGCCCAGATTTGCCGGTATTAAAACATTCATGAGACTTCCCTATGAAAGGGATGTCGAGGGGCTTGATTTTGCTGTAATGGGGCTTCCGTTTGATACAGGTTCCACTTACAGAATCGGTGCAAGGTTCGGGCCTGAGGCTGTCAGGAGCATCAGTGCAGTTATTAAGCCTTACAATGCTTATCACAAAATAAATATCTTTGATTATATCTCCGGAATTGATTACGGAGACCTGAATGTCCTTCCCGGGTATATTATGGATACATACGAGGCAGTGGCAGAGGAAATGAAGCTCTTTGTAGATAATAATGTAATTCCTGTTGTTGTCGGGGGAGATCATTCCGTGACAGTACCCCAGCTCAGGGCACTTTGCAAAAAACACGGGCCTGTAGCTCTTGTTCATTTTGATGCACACCTTGATACTGCAGATTCCTATTTCGGGAAAAAGTATACACACGGCACACCCTTTTCAAGGGCATATGATGAGGGGTTATTGATTCCTGAAAAAGTAATTCAGATAGGTATGAGAGGAACATATTACGGGGAGCATTCACTCAGAGAGTCAACAGACAGGGGATTTACTGTAGTTCCTGCTGAAGAGGCTTTTGATATGGGGCTTGATAACCTGATAAAGATGATTCATGAAAAAGTGGGAGATGCAAAGGTTTTTGTTACATTCGATGTGGATGCCTGCGATCCTGCCTACGCACCGGGAACCGGAACACTTATTCCCGGCGGCTTTACATCCAGGGAAGCAATGAAGCTGATAAGAGGTCTTACAGGTCTTGATTTCATAGGATTTGATGTTGTTGAGGTTCTGCCTGATCTTGATCCGAGCAATATAACTTCATGCCTCGCATCAAATATTGTTTTTGAATATCTGACGCTTATCGCGTTAATGAAAAAAAATCAGGAGTAGTTAATTATGAAAAAAGCTTATAAAGGAACAATCTTTGTGCTTATAGCATCATTGGGACTTTCAACAGAAGCAATTTTTGCAAAACTCTGTTACGATTCAGGTGTTAATGTAATGACTGTAATATCATTAAGATATGCAATCTCAACAATTCTTCTTGCAATATTTGTTATGGCAATAAAAGACAAATTTACAATGAAGGCTAAAAGTGTAAAACTACTCTTTGTTAATGTGGCTATTTTTATCGGTTTTACCATTTTTCTTTTTAAATCATACGACCTTCTTCCCGCAGGTCTGGCAATTATGCTTCTTTATACTTTTGTTGCCTTTACAGGAATTCTTGAATCAGTTATCAACAGAATACGGCTTACAAAAAACAAAATAATAACAATTGGGTTATCACTTGCAGGTATAGCAGCCCTCTCAGGTGCTTCATTCAACAGTGTAAGCAGTCTGGGCATAGGTCTGGGTATTGCTGCGGCAGTCGGCTATGCACTTTACTTCATCTACATGGAAAAAGCGCTTGATACAGGTGTCTCAGAACCTACTTTCATGGTTAATCTTTTCTTCTTTGCTACAGTTATTTTCTCTGGATACGGTCTTGCAACCGGTGGAATCAGTCTTGATTTCCCCCCAACAGGCTGGTTATATCTTGGACTTTTAAGTGTGTTTTCAACAAGTATAGCTCTTCTTGCCCTGACTTACGGAATACCTCTTCTCGGCCCGACAAGATCAGCTATTATCAGTACATTTGAACCTCCCATGACAGCGCTCTGGGCATTTATTGTGTTCAAGGAGATCTTTACACCTCTTCAGGCACTTGGTGCAGTTCTGGTTGTAAGTTCTATTTTCTGGAATGCTGTGTCTGCCGGAAAGGAATCTGCAGATTCAAATTCTGAAGCAGTTACAGAAACTGAAATAAATTAAGGGATAAGTATAAATATGGATAAAACAATGACAGTAGAAAAAAATTATATAAATGTTGATTTCACACCTGAAACAGTTCTTGAAATTATGCCGGAATGGGAAGGTGAAGAAATTGAAGTGTCTCCTCTTAAAGGTGGACTGACCAATAAAATATGGAGAGCAAAATGCTCAAAAGGTGATGTTGCAATAAGGGTTTTCGGTGACCAGACAGAGATGTTTATAGACAGGGAAAGGGAAGCTCAGGCTCTCATGGCTATGTCTGAAAAAGATATAACATCTAACTTTGTAAAATACCTGCCTAAAAGAAGAGTCACTGTTGTTGATTTTATTATCGGAAGCAAGACTCTCTGTAACGATGATTTCAATAATCCTGAGCTCTGGCCTTTAGTTGTCGAACCTGTAAGGAAAACACATCAGAGCGGAGTAAGGGTAAACGGTACATTTAATCCGATGGAAAGAATCCATAAAATGAAGACACTCCTCGACAGCTTCGGTAAAGAATACCCTGAACTTGATCTTGAAGGGACAATCAGTAAGCTTGAGAAAATTGACAGTATTATCGGTATCAGCGAGGATGAATATGTAATAACACACAATGACCTTCTTGCCGAAAATTTCATGCTTATAACAGATGAATATAAGGATAAGTATAATAATCCTGTTTACCTTATAGACTGGGAAAATTCAGCAATGGGCCCCCGCTTCTACGATCTTGCAGTCACTTTCCAGGAGACTCTTGTGGACCGTAATGTTCAGAAAGAAATTGTAATGGCATATTGCGAGGGAAAGGATTTTGAAAAGACCCTCTTCAATATTGATATGTTCAAGCCGTTCAGTGAAACTTACTGGGCAATCTGGAGCCTTATCCAGATGAATGTTTCAACTATTGATTTTGATTACTATCCCTATGGCAAGGAAAAATATGACAGGGCTGTAGAACTTATTGCCTGGCTGGATGCAGAGTATGATCTCAATATTTAGCTGCTTTCAATATTTATAAAAAATTTGAAATAAAAGGTAAAAAAAGCATACTTCATATACCCTGAGAAGTATGCTTTTTCCATTACTGATGTATTCTGCAGAATCAGAGTTAATAATTCAGGTTCCCATGGAAAAGGAATGAGAATTATTAATATTGCTAAAAGGAGTTATAAGCCTTATAATCCGCTCATGAATCTGCACCATCTGAAAACTTTTTATCTTACTGCCAGGCATTCCAGTGTATCCCAGGCTGCCCGCGAGCTGAATATTGCCCAGCCTGCAGCGACACGGCATCTTAAGGAACTTCAGAATGAAATCGATATTGTGCTCTTCAACAACAGGGGGAAAAAACTATACCTTACCAACGAGGGGAAAATCCTTTATGAGAAGACAAAAAAGCTTTTCAGGGAGGAATCTGAAGTAGAAACAGTTATTGATGAGATTAAAAGATTCAGAAAAGGACTTATTTCTCTCTCTGCACAGGCAACATTTGCTGATTATTATTTTCATGAAGTCCTTCTTGATTTTTACAGGAATTGTCCTGATATAGCTATCACTGTATCAACATTCCTGAGTGATGATGAAGTTCTTAAAAGTATCGAAAAAATGGATTATGATCTGGGTATTGCATCTGTAAAGCCTGATTCAAAAGTTATAAAAAGCAGAAAAATATTTACCGCAAGTCAGTACCTGATTGTCCCCCCCACCCATAAACTTGCAGGGGAAAAAATAATTACTCCTGATATGATAAATAACGAGACATTTGTGCTGCCTGAAAAATCGACAAGAAGCAGGAGTCTTATTGACAGCTATTTCAGGCATAATGGAATAAATATAAAAGTACTTTACGAGCTCGGGCACACAAACCCGATTGTCAATATAGTCAAAAACAATATCGGGATTTCAATAACATACAGGAAACCGGTTCTCAATGCAGTTGAAAGAGGCGATATATGCATGATACCGATTGATGACCCTTCCAGGCTTCTTATCAGGAATTTTTATCTGATTTATAATAAGGAAAAATATATGTCTGAAATTATACAGAAGTTTATTGATACTGTCGAATCCTGGTCAGGGAATGTTTAGAAGACCGGGATGCTGTCTATATCTGGGATAATTATTTATGGGCGTTGAAAAGAAAGGATCCGTTGTTATAGCAGGGGGGGGGGTTGCAGGTCTGATCTGTGCAGCCAGACTAGTTAAAAGTGGAGTCAGGGTTTCCGTATTTGACAGAATGGAAAAACCGGGCAGAAAGCTTCTTCTTGCCGGGATCAGCGGCCTTAATCTGACAAATACAGAAGATCCTGAAACTTTCTCATCCCGCTACCGTCAAAATGAAAAGATTTTCAGGAAGCTTCTGGCCGATCATCCTCCTGAAGAATTTGTCTCTTTTCTTGAGGAGCTTGGAATAGAAACCTTTACAGGTTCAAGCGGCAAAATTTTCCCTCTGGGAATGAGCTCGGATATTATTCTTGAGAAGATAATGGAATATCTTTACAGTACCGGGATTTTCAGTTTTACAGGTGGCTGCAGACTAACAGGTTTTGAAGCAGGCAGGATTTTTTTTATGACAGAAAAAGGGGAGAAGACTGTAGATGCCGATACAGTTGTATTTGCACTGGGAGGGGGAAGCCGGGCAAATACAGGGTCTGATGGCAGATGGGTGGAAATATTCAATGATGCGGGAATAAATACATTTCCCCTTGAGCCTTCGAACTGCGGGTTTGAAACAGCATGGTCTGAACAGTTCAGGAAAGATATAGGCACCGGTATCCCTCTTAAAAACATTTCCGTCAGCTGCGGAAAAGATTTTTCCAGAGCTGAAATCCTTCTTACAGAATACGGCATTGAGGGGAGCGGTATATATTTCCTTGGCAGCGGGATACGGGAACAGCTTAAAAGATCGGGCACAGCTTCTGTCTGTCTTGATATACTGCCTGACTTGACAGAGCATCAGATAATAGAAAAACTGGAAAAATCCCGTGGAAAAAATACAGTTTCCAATTATCTGAGAAAAAGACTGTCGATAAATGCGCTGAAATTCAGGCTTGTCAGGGAAGTTCTTGCAGAAGATAAGTTCAGAATAATATTGGAAAATCCCGGTATGCTCAAAAAGCTGACTCTTGAAATAAAAGGGACAAGGCCTCTGGATGAGGCAATATCAAGTGCTGGCGGGGTTTGTATGGATGAGCTTGACATTAATATGATGCTTAAAAAGATGCCCGGATTTTATGTTGTCGGTGAAATGGCGGGATGGGACGCCCCTACAGGGGGGTATCTTATACAGGGATGCTATTCTACAGCCTCTGCTGCAGCAGAAAGCATAATCCATAACCTGAATAATCACAGAAAAGGATAAAATCAGACAGCAAGGAGCGATTCACCGATCAGTTTTTTGGGCTCGTTATTCAGAAGATACTGTGCAAAATCACCGGATGATTTTATGATTCTTTCTGTTATGATTCCTCCCCGGGCAAGGTCCTGATACTGGTGAAAATCTGAACCTGAAAGCATTCTGAGGTTGTTTTTCAATGCATGATTATATGCAACCATATTTTTTGAATCATGCCTGGGGTTGCCGTTTATTACTTCAATGCCGTCAATATGTTCGTTTTTCTCGATCTCCATCTTTTCCCTGAAAGGATGTGCCTGAAACAATGCTATATCTTTACCCTTTTTAAGCTCTGAAAACTCTTTAGGAGTCATTCTGTAGAGTTCGGGAAAATCATAGAGAAAATCTTCATCAGCACCGTAGACAAGAAAATCATTGGGATGGGTGTTGAACCTGAGTTCAATCCCCAGAAAAACATCAATCCCCGCTTTTTTCCCAGCTTTTCTTGCAGTCCTGTATCCTTTCAGGTATGAATCAATCTTCTTTTCCCAGCTTATATTTCCAAGAGATTCAAAATAAGCTTCAAAATAGTGGTCTGTTATAACAAGAGCATTGTATTTTTTGTCTGAATACAGTTCTACAATTTCTTCAGCATGTACTCTTCCGCAGGAACTTACTTCTGATGTATGAACATGTGTATCTATTATATAGCCAGTCATTTAATCTCCTGCTGATATCTGTTGATATGAAATATTATATATATGATAAACTATAATTAATTATGATCAGAGTCAATAAATCAGGCGGAAATTCAGACATGATATTGACTGAAGGTTTTTCATGATTCGTAAGATTATTTTATTGAGAAAATTTCTGTATAGGCAGATTAAAACAGGAAAAAGGGAGTTTTCTAGAAAGAAAGATACTTGGAGAAATAGTTTTCTATTGCAGAAGAGCAGCTTCCCCTCATTACTGTTTCCTGTCCTGAATCTGATTCTGTGTATATAATTTTGATATCTTTATTAAGCCTTATAAGTGCGATATTGTTAATTTTCCTGCCGAGACTTTCCCTGAAAAATGCACCTGCTTTTGAATAATCCCCTCCAAGGAATACCGCATCGGGATCATAAACCATGCAGATGTTTGAGAGACCGATTGCAAACCAGCCTGTAACCTCGTCAATAAGCCTGCATGCAAGTGGGTCATTATTGACTGAAGAATCAAAAATATCCCTGATTTCAGGTTTTCCAGATTTCCTGAATATGATAGAATCAGGATAATCATTCCTTAGAGAAACAGCCTTTTTTATCAGCCTCCTGAAATCAAGCATCATTTCAAGACATCCCCTTCCGCCGCAGTAGCATGTTTCTGTGTCATAGGGATTAACTATCATGTGCCCGATTTCTCCGGATAAATGATTATTTCCCCTGTAGAGTTTCCCGTTTGCAACCAGCCCTGAAACAATGCCGTGCCAGCCTGCATCAATTAAAATATAGTTTTTAATTGAGCTGTCATTTATATTGAGTTTTTCTCCGAAAGCCTTGAATCTGATCCAGCTGTCAATCTCAACTGGTATATTTGTGTCAATTTTATCTGATATCATTTCAGTGAATTTGATATGGCTTCCCCATGAAGGGTAGTGTGATGCTGTAAGAACAATACCATTGTCTGAATCAACAATTGCATGAATTGCAACAGTAATTCCCCGTATTTTTCTTTTTTCACTGAAAAGCTTTTCCCTGTTATTTATCGAATCGGTAATTATGGAAACAACATTTTCAATATTATCGTTCTCGTGTACAGGGAAGATCCTTTCCATCTGCATTTCAAGGGCCATGTTGTATATTTTAAGTACAATTGAGTTGTACTTGATATAATAACAGAAAATTACTCCTGAATTTTTATTGAAAGAATACAGTTCCGGCCTTTTACCCCCTTCCTCTGTAGATGTTCCCTTGCCGGCAGATTCAACAAGCCCTTTCTGTATAAGTTTTTCATTCAGTTTCATGACAGTTGTTCTGCTGAGTTTAACCTTTTTTGTAAGTTCTGCAACAGTCATTTCCCGGTTGTCCCTGTAGATGTCGAGGATTATTTTCAGGTTGTTTTTTCTTATTGTTTTCGGTTTGTTGCCAGTTTTCCGGATCATGAAAGTTATTATATCATCAGGTTTAATAAAAAACAAGCATAGTTATGAAATAATGTTACGTAACTATGTTGTGTAAAAGTGTTGACAAATAAAAAATGTATGTTAAACTTTTTATATAAATCAGAATAATAAACAGAATTATTAAACAGCTTTCAGAAGTAAAATACAGTCAGGGCCCCGGTGCACCCTTCGGGAAGCGTCAGGCTGGTGCCCTGAATTGGCAGATATTGAGGCAGACGGAACTGTAGTATAAAGGAGTTGGTGAAAATGATTGGTAAAAAACAGTTTGCTGTAAACAGGATGACTTATCCTTTTCCTGAAATGGAGGATTTTTTCGCTCTTGTTAAAGAAGCGGGACTAAATAAGGTTGAACTCAGAAATGATCTGGAAGGAAAAGGAATCATTGATAACCTTTCCCCTTCTGAGTTTAATAAATTGAAGGAAAAATATGGTATTGAAGTGGAGACAATAAATGCAGTTCAGAAGTTTAATCTTCCTTCAAATTTTGATTATGCTTACAGGGAAATTGAGGAATGGATATCACTGTCAAAGGAAATTGGCTGTAAAGCACTTATTCTCTGCCCGAATAACGATCTGAATGATAAAAGAACAGCAGATGAATTTCTTGCTGATACAACAGAGGCACTGAAAAGGTACGGCAGACTTTTCAGGGAAAGCGGGATCACCGGACTGGTTGAACCTCTCGGTTTCGAGGAATGTTCTCTGCGCTCTAAGAAAACTGCAATAGAAGCAATTGAAGGATCAGGTTACAGGGACGTATATAGAATAGTGCATGATACTTTCCACCATTATCTTGGAACAGATAAGGATTTTTATCCTGAATATACTGGTCTTGTACATGTATCAGGTGTTGAATCAGATGTTGATGATGCGGAAATGAGAGATATGCACAGGATACTTGTCTCTGAAAAAGACAGACTCAAAAACAGGGAGCAGATAAAAACTCTTTCTGACGGCGGATATAAAGGGGTTTTCGGCTTCGAACCTTTTTCTGCTGAAATACATTCTCTTAAAAAATTTGAAATTCTCGGTGCAATTGAGAATACTATTAATTATGTAACTAAGTAATGAAACTTCGAAAAGAAATCGTGTCTTTGTGATTGTTCTTGATAAATATATTGAAAACCATCCCGGAAGGGGGGGGTTTTAAAAGTAGATATTTAATATTTGTGAAAATCCCGGGTATCCGGGTTTAAAATTAGGAGGATTATTAAATGAAAAAAAAGATTCTGGTTATGTTTCTTCTGGCAGCTCTTCTCATGCCTGTTTTTGCAGGGGGGCAGAAGGAAAAAAAGGTTAAAGTCGGCATATCAATGGCGCTTTTTGCAGACAATTTCCTTACATATCTAAGGGAAGCTATGGAAGATTACGCTGACGGCGTTGCAGACCTTGAAGTTTTTTCAGAAGATGCAAAAGGTGATGTAGGGCAGCAGCTTGCCCAGGTGGAAAACTTTATTGCTCAGGGATATGATGCAATTATTGTCAACCCTGCAGATACAGAAGCAACATCACAGATTACAAAAAAGTGTCAGGAAGCTGGTGTGCCTCTTGTGTATGTAAACAGGGCCCCTGAAGACGGTCTGCCCGATGGGACATACTATGTAGGTTCAGATGAAGTTGTGGCAGGAAGAGAACAGGCAAAAGTACTTGCCGAAAAAATGGGCGGAAAAGGAAATGTTGTAATCATGCTTGGAGAACTTGCTCACAGCGGTACAAAAGGGAGAACAAACGGTGTCAAGGAAATCCTTTCAAAGTATCCTGATATAAAGATAATTGCCGAGCAGACTGCACTTTTCCAGAGAGACAAGGGACTCGACCTTATGAGCAACTGGCTTCTAGCTGGTCTTGAGATTAATGCTGTTGCTGCAAATAATGATGAAATGGCTATCGGAGCAATCATGGCACTTAAAAATACAGGAAAAGTACCCAACAAGGATGTATTTGTAGGGGGAGTTGATGCAACTCCTGATGCACTTGACTTCATAGAAAAAGGGGAACTCACTGTTTCTGTATTCCAGAATGCAAAGGGACAGGGCAGAGGAGCTATCGATGTAGCTTACAAAGTTGTGAAGGGACAGGCAGTTGAAAAAGAAACCTGGATTCCTTTTGAACCTGTAACTATTGAAAATTATAAAGACTACAAATAACAGAAAATGATTTTTGTAAAGAGCTTTTCATAATTATGAAAGGCTCTTTCTTTATCGGGAACCACCCGAAGGACAATATATTGAAATTCGTGTGGTTCCTTATTCTCCCGGAATCCTGTTCCGGGGCGTAATGACGCCTTATTCTGGTGTAAGATCTATTAAGGTGTCAAAAATTTTAACGGGACCAATATATGGAATATATTCTAGAAATGACTGATATCAGAAAGGAATTTCCCGGTGTACTTGCCCTTGATGATATACAGTTCAAGGTGAGGCCGGGTACTGTTCATGCTCTTATGGGGGAGAACGGAGCAGGAAAGTCAACACTCATGAAAATAATTATGGGAATATACAAGGCGGATAAAGGAACTGTACTTGTTAAGGGGGAAAAGGCCCACATTTTCAACACAAAGACTGCATTTGCCCATGGAATTTCAATGATACATCAGGAGCTCAGTCCTGTCCCCCACATGACTGTTTCTGAAAATATCTGGCTTGGCAGGGAATTTAAAAAAGGCTTTTTTGTTGATCATAGCATGATGCGTGAAAAAACTGTAGAGCTCCTTGAACATCTGGAGCTTGATATTAATCCTGATCAGAAAATGGTGAATTTGAGTGTGGCTCAGACTCAGATGGTTGAGATTGCAAAAGCAATTTCATATGATTCCGAGCTGATAATTATGGATGAACCTACTTCAGCAATTACTGAAAAAGAGGTTAATCATCTTTTTAAAATCATAAATGAACTCAGATCGAAAAATATTGCAATTATATATATAACTCACAAAATGGATGAGGTATTTGAAATTTCCGATGAGGTTTCTGTATTCAGGGATGGAAAATACATCGGTACAGAGGCTGCCGATAATATGACAAAGGACAAGCTTGTAAGCTGGATGGTCGGACGCGAGCTGAGTCAGGTTTTTCACAAGGAGCAGGCAGAGATTGGAGATGTGATACTTGAGGTGAGAAATCTTTCCTCAGGTGACAGATTCCGCAATGTCAGTTTTCAGCTGAAGGCAGGGGAAATACTCGGCATAGCAGGGCTTATGGGAGCCGGTAGATCTGAAGTTGTTGAAACAATTTTCGGAGTCCGTGAAAAAACAAGCGGGGAAGTCTTTGTAAAGGGAGAAAAGGTGAATATCAGGGCTCCTCATGATGCAATCAGGCATAAAATAGCACTCCTTACTGAGGACAGAAAACTGAGCGGTCTTTTTCTTCCACTCACAGTAAAGGAAAATATGGAGATTGTCAGTATTGACAGGTATATCAGGGGTGGATTTATAAGCCATGCTCAGATTGTTTCAGACTGTGAGGACCAGGTTAACAAGCTGGCGATAAAAACCCCTTCCCTCTATCAGATTACAGATAACCTCAGCGGGGGAAATCAGCAGAAAGTCCTTATTTCAAAATGGCTTCTCAATGCCCCCGATATACTCATTCTTGATGAACCGACCCGTGGTATAGATGTCGGTGCAAAAGCGGAAATTCACAAGCTGATGACCAAACTGGTCCAGGCCGGAAAGGCTGTTATCATGATTTCATCTGAGATGCCTGAGGTCCTTGGAATGAGTGACAGGGTTCTTGTAATGCATGAGGGGGATCTTGTAGGTGAACTGAACAGGGAGGAAGCGGACCAGGAAAAAATATTGATGCTTGCATCAGGTGAAAAACTTAATTGATAGGATAGCTAAATGAATGAAAAAAAATTAACAGGTAAAGGCCTGCCGAAAGAGGTGAGTATTATTCTCATTCTTCTTGGGATATGTTTATTATTTGAAATTCTGGGCTGGATTGTTAAGGGGGATACCTTCCTTTTTAATTTCGGCAGAATAAAGCTTATGATTCTTCAGATGTCTGTAATCGGTATTATTGCAATAGGGGTAACACAGATTATTATTACAGGTGGAATTGACCTTTCATCCGGCTCAGTTGTTGCTTTTGTTGCTGTTGTTGCAGCAAGTTTTGCCCAGTCGGCAAATGCCACAAGGCCCTATTTTGCCAATCTTGAAGGGACATTCCCTGTCTTTGTTCCTGTAATTATAGGTATCGGTCTTGGGGGTCTGTGCGGTTTTATCAACGGTTTTCTTATTGCAAAAACACATATCCCCCCCTTTATAGCCACCCTTGGGATGATGGTTTCCGCGAGGGGTTTTGCACAGCTTTATACAGAGGGTAAGCCTGTAAGTATGCTTAACGATTCGTACCTCATGCTTGGTTCCGGAATCATGCCGGTTCTTATCTATCTTCTGATGGCATTGATAGCCCATATACTTCTTACACAGACCAAATACGGAAAGTATGTATATGCTATCGGGGGAAACCAGCATGCAGCTGTTGTTTCAGGGATTAATGTTACAAAATACAAGATAATGATTTATACATATGCAGGTCTTCTTTCAGGACTTGCGGGAGTTGTTCTCTGCGCAAGGGTCAATTCCGGACAGGCAAGCATGGGTGTAATGTTTGAGCTTGATGCTATTGCTTCAGCTGTAATAGGCGGCACATCACTTGATATCGGAGGTATAGGGACAATCGGGGGTACAATTATCGGATCCCTTGTTCTCGGTGTAGTTAAAAGCGGTTTCATATTTCTCGGCGTAAACGCATATATCCAGGAGATTATCAAGGGAGCTATTATAATAGGGGCTGTGGTCCTTGATGTAATGAGGAACAAGGGAAAATCAAAATAACATAATGATTTACAGGCACCAGCGGTTACGCGTTGGGTGTGGATGATCTTTTATTGTTTTACAGGACTATGCAGGACTGCCATCGGCAGTCCTTTTTGTTGTGAAAAAAAATGCTTTATTTATGAAAAAACGTTTCCAAAAAAGAGGAAATAATAGATAATAGCTTTTATGGAAAGACCTAAAAAAATCACTATAGAAGATGTTGCTTCCCACAGCGGCTGTTCAAAAGCAACTGTTTCCCGGGTAATTAATCATGACAAGCGTGTAAGACCGGAAACTGCAGAACATATAATGAAATCAATAGAAATTCTGGGATATCATCCCAATACAATTGCCAGGGCCCTTTCAGGGGGGAAAACCTTTGAAATAGCTGTTGTTGTTCCTGATAACTGGAAGGCTCAGCCTTACTATATAAAACTCATTGATGCAATCGAGGATGTTGCAGATGCAAAGGGATATCATATTATACTGAAGCGGAGAAAATATCTTGATTCTGTAATTGACCTGGTTAATCAGAAAAGGATAGACGGGCTTATTATAAGGAACATGCAGGTAACTGAACAGGATCTGGGGCTTTTCTCAAGAATGGAAAGAATGGGTATCCCTTTCATACTTACCGGGCAGCCGGCAGGGGACTACCCGTTTGTCAAGGCGGATAATATAGGGGGAGGGAGGGCTGTTGCCGCCTTTTTCTGTGAAATGGGGTATGAAAAAATACTTTATATTTCAGGACCAGAAACCCATATTGATTCAGTTGACCGACTGGCAGGGCTGCGGATCGGGCTTTCTGAAAGCAGGTTTAATATGGAAAACCTTTATATTGAAGCAGGGGACTACAGCAAGGAGTCTGGTTATAATGCGGCAAAAAGGTTTTTTTCTTCAGATAAGGCAGATGCTGTCTTTGCCGCCAATGACAGGATGGCCCTCGGAGCGCTGCTTTATTTCAGGGAAAACTCTATCCGCGTCCCTGAGGATGTTTCGCTTGCCGGATATGATGATAATTTCTTTTCTGAATTTCTTTCCCCACCCCTTACATCTGTCAAGCTTCCCATGTCTGAAATAGGAACAATTGCCATGGAATCATTGATCAGTATGATTGAAAACAGGGAAAGGAAAGGTATAAATATGATTCTTCCAAGCAGACTGGTTAAAAGGGATTCCTGCAGGATAAAGGCTTAAAAGAAGCATCTAAAACTGTTTTTGAATCGGTTCGGAAACAGATTCTTCATATTTCTTTCAGGGCTGCACTAATTATTTCCTGTTTATTGATTATTTTTTTATTGGCAGGGAATTGGAAATACTGCTTGACCTGATCAGATGTTGGTGTATAATAAAATGACTTAAAAATGTAACCGTTTACATAATAAAAGCAAAAACAAATAGGAGGAAAGATGAAAAAGTTATTAATAATGACTCTCATCGTAATGCTTTCTGCAACTCTCGTGTTTGCAGGGGGAAAAAGTGAAAAGGAAAAGATTGTTCTTATGACAGCAGGTGACTCAAACATGCTTGCTTTCCAGCAGAATGTTCTTGCCCCGCAGTTTACGGAAATTAATCCGGAAACAGGTGTTATGCCTGTTCATACAGGGCCGGGTAATGCGGGCTCCCAGAGGATCTATGAAAAGCTTCTTGCCGAGAGCAAATCAAACAAGGAAGCATGGGATGTTGATGTTGCAGTTGTTCATCAGATTTTCATGAAGTGGGCAATGGAAGATGGTCTTCTAATGAAATTTACAGATGATATTGATACTCAGAAATATGTTACATCACCTTTCGCCAAAAGCGCGTTGGGAGTGGATGTTTCAGGTTATGCTATCCCGATGTTCCACAGCCAGACAGCTCTTGCGTATAATCCCAAGTATGTAAAAAACCCTCCTAAAAGCTATGAAGAGCTTGTTGAATGGGTTGAAAAAAATCCCGGTAAATTCGGATACAACGGGGTCAAGGGGGGAGCATCAGGTGTTTCCTTTGTAGTCGGATGGGTTTACTGGAAAACAGGAAATTATGAGAAACTGGCAGTGAAGGGACCGATTGAACAGTCTGAAATTGATTCATGGGAAGGCGCTTTCAAGGACCTTGAAAAGTTTAATGAGAATGTTACATATACAGCAGGAAATGTCGGTACTCTTGATGCTCTGAACCGCGGTGAAATATGGATGGGTCCTGTATGGGTTGATATGTTTTTCACTTTCAAAAAGGAAGGCAAGCTTTCTCCTGAAACAAAGATGATTCTCCCTTCACCCGGAATGCCTGGCCAGCCTATGTATTATGTTATTCCCAAAAAAGCTGCACACCCAGAGGCTGCAAAAAAATATATTGAATTTGCAACAACACCAGAAGTACAGGGAAGAGAAATTGTTGAAAGGTTCAACTGGTATCCCGGTATTGATGGTTCATATCTTGAAGGAAAAGTTCCTGATGCAGTTTATGATAAAATATACAGCGATGTTTCTCCAAAAGACCTTCAGGAAAAGGGTAAGGCATTTCCACTTGCCGACTATCACACAGCAATTCTTGAATCTTATGAAAAGTGGGTTAAAAAATAATGAGCAGTATTGCTGTTAAAAGACAGGGATTTCACATCCCTGTCTACATGATGCTTCTTTTTCCTGCAGTTACTTTCATCATTATTATGTATGCATATCCCTTTATCATGTCTTTTGCAAAAAGCTTTCTTGTTGACGGGGATATTACACTTGATAACTACAGGAAATCACTTGAGCTTTATTCAGGAGATATTATATTTACCTTTACAGTTACTGTTTTCAACAGTCTTCTGGCAACAGCACTCGGTATTCTCCTTTCTGTGTATTTCAGGGTAAGAGATTCTGCTGTTTCAAGAACACTTGCCAAACTTTACAGAATACCAATATTTATCCCGTTTGTTGTTGTTTCACAGATGATGAACAGTTTTCTTGCACCGCATGGAATGCTTAATCTTCTGCTTGGAAGGATAGGGGTTGTGGATCTTGATAATCCTCTGCAGCTCTTCAACTTTGCAGGGCTTTCATTCGGTTTTATCTGGAAGCTGGTTCCGTTTACAGTGATGATTATATTCGGCGGTTTTCAGATGATAGATAACAGCTATATTGAGGCAGCAAGAAGTGCGGGTGCGAAACTCCGCCATGTAATTGTTAAAATTCTGATACCCATGAACAGGTCCAGCATTCTTGTGGCTCTTGTTCTTGTCTATTCCCAGATTGTCGGCACATTCACACTTCCCTACATGCTTATCGGAGGGAAAATACCGACTACAATTACAGTTGATATAGCACACAGGGTTAATTATTACAGGGATTTCGGAGTTGCAAACGCACTCGGTATTTTTTCATACATTATGGTAATTATAACTGCTGTCTATTACCTGAGAATGAATATAAAGGATGCAAAATCAGCGCAGCCTAAATTCTAACTTGCTATTCAGAAGGAAAAAAATGAAAGGTAAAAGGTTTTATATAAATTCGGGATTTGAGATAGTTCTTTTCATATTGTCAATATTAATCCTTTTCGGTCCGATGCTCAGTCTCGGTCTATGGTCTGTTGCTGAAAAATGGTTCTGGCCCCATATATTCCCCCAGGAGGTGGGATTTTCATACTGGGCACAGGCACTCGGCATTCAGAAGAGTTTTGCAATCGGAGCGGTAAGTATTGTACCTGCATTTATCAGGTCTATTATAATTGCAGTTGTCACAGTAATTCTTTCGATGGGGATTGCCATTCCTGCCGGATATGCCCTCGCGAAATACAGGGTTCCGTTTGCCAGTGTTCTTCTGCTTCTTTTCCTTATGCCCAATGCATTCCCCCAGCAGCCGATATTTGTAAACCTGTTAAGTATTTTTACGAAATGGGGGATGGCCGGAACAGTAGGCGGGGTGCTTATGGTTCATGTCCTTGTAGGTCTTGTATATGGTGTATGGATTACAAGTTCCACATTCAAGGCAATACCCAACCACCTTATAGAAGCTGCAAGAAGTGTAGGTGCAAGCAGCAGGGTAGCTTTCATGAGAATAACACTTCCTCTTGCGGCTCCCGGTCTTCTTGCCAGTTCTGTATTTGTATTTATTACATCGCTTGATGAATTTACAGGTACTTTCTTTATAGGGCTGCCGTTTGTTAATACGCTTCCGCTTACACTTTATTCAGCAAGCGGAACAAATATGCAGTTTGCATCTGTGATCGGTGTGCTTCTTTTAATACCCAGTATTCTTTTTATGTCGCTGGTTCAGAAGCTGCTTAAAGCTGAATATGTCGGCGGTATGGGCTGATAGAAGAGGAGAAATTATGTCAGATCTAAAGATTAAAAATATATACAAAAAATATGGTAAAACGCAGATACTGAACGGATTGAGCCTTGATGTAAAGGAGGGGGAGCTTGTCACTCTCCTCGGACCGTCAGGCTGCGGTAAAACAACAACACTGAGGTGTATTACAGGATTTCTCAATCCCGACAGGGGAAATATTCTTATCGGTGACAGGGATATAACAGATATCCCCCCCGAAAAGAGGGGGATAGGGCTGGTGTTTCAGAATTATGCACTCTGGCCCCATATGACAATCAGCGAAAACCTTTCTTTCGGGCTGAAACTCAGGGGGATGGAGAACAGCAGGATAGAAGAAAAGGTGCGAGAGGGGCTCAGTATTGTCAAGCTTGACGGTTACGGTGACAGATACCCCAGGCAGCTGTCAGGCGGTCAGCAGCAGAGGGTTGCTCTTGCACGTGCAATCGTTCTTGAGCCGGATATCCTCCTTCTGGATGAGCCCCTCTCAAACCTTGATGCACTGTTGAGAGAGCAGATGAGGTTTGAAATAGGCCAGATCCACAGAAAATACGGTATAACTACAGTCTATGTTACTCATGACCAGACTGAAGCAATGGTTATTTCAGACAAGATTGTAATTCTTGACAGGGGGGAAATTATGCAGGAAGGGGCCCCTGCTGATATCTATTCAAATCCAGCAAACAGGTTTGTTGCAGGGTTTATGGGAACTACAAACTTCATTCCCGCTTCTGTCAGGGAAAATAACGGCAGAAATTATGTCATGTCAACTGAAAGGGGCAGACTGATAAAGTGCTTCGGCTCCGGCAGCATCAGTGCCGGTAAAGGGGAAATTGCTGTAAGGCCTGAAAACATTACATTCTGCCCGTCTTCAGAAGCAGGTGAAAATGTTTTTGATGCAAAAGTAACCAGAGCTTCATATACAGGAGATATGGTTGATTATGAACTTGATTTTGACGGAATAGCTTTAAGAGCAAGAGGGGGTGTGAGACAGCGCTCTGAAGCAGGAGACAGTGTTGTAATAAAAATTGATCCTGAACAGACACCTGTGCTTTTCAAATAGAAATTATGAGGATAGAAGATTTTACAATTGAAAAATATAAATCAGGGGAGCTGTTTAAGGCAGTTCCCCACTTTGAAATGCTCAAAAATGTGATTGAAAACGATTCTTTTCACGATAATGACAGTGTTTACAATCATACTCTCAGAGTTGCTGAAAGTATCAGGGATATTGCTCTTGGTAACAGTCATTATAGAAATTATTTCTGCAGGACTGTGAAAAAATCAGTTTTACTTGATCTTATCACAGCTGCAGCACTTTTTCATGATACTGGGAAGCTTCAGACTTATAAAAAAAGAGATGGAGTGACATCGTGTGAAGGTCATGAAATGGTGAGTTACTCGATAGTATCAGAATATCTTTCTTCCACTGAAGGGGATGATGCTGAAAAAGAGATTGTCAGGGAAATTGTAAGACAGCATGCTGTTTTCTACCCTTATCTTGATCCTCAAAATGACAGCATTGAGAATGATTTTATCAGACTTGAAAAAGAGCTGAAGCTGTATCCTGAACTCCTGCTTTTCTGCATTGCTGATATTAGAGGTTCACAGCTTAAAGATAATGATTTAGAATTATACCTGTTTAAAGACAGTTTTCTCTGCAGAAAACTCTCTGATTATACTGGGGCAGCAGCTCTCTGATGCTCCTGTATGATTATTTTATGCTGACAGCAGGAAATTATAATGGCAAAAGAGAAACAGCGGCTCAGAAAAAAGGATCTTGTTGAAAATATTTTTCTTCTCCTCTCACGGGAATTCGACCAGCAGGATGAGGTTGATGATATAAGGAATATCAGAATCCCTGTTGAAAAAGTCGGCTGTTTTTTAAGCGAAAACTATAATCTCAAATACAGCAGCAATAATTACATTTTTACACAGCTGAGAAGTTTTGAAGAGGAGAACTGTCTCCGCCTTTTTGAGAAAATTTCCGATCCTTCCGGTTCTACAGAGTTCTACATAGCTGTATACAGCGGAATCAACAGTTTCAATCAGAAAAAATATCTCTATGCAGCATCAAAACTGAAGATAACCAATGGCCTTTATGAAAGGATTGAGCACTATATAACACAGAGAAGAAAAAAAAGCCTTAATATACTGCTTGGTGCAGGAGTCGTAATTCATCATCTTGCATCGCTGATAGCGGAAAAAGGGAAACTGCTTGATATTGAATTCAATATCTATACCCACAGCACATCAATTATTGATCTTTTCATGCAGCCTGAATCAGATTTTGAAAACTTTAATATCTATACACGCACAGGGAAGATTGATCTCCAGAATTTCACGATAATTGATATGTTTAAAGATTTCTACAGTGAGGTTGATTTTGATTTCATTTTCCAGGGTACAAGCTGTATATATAAAAACTGTCTCTATGTCAGTTCAGAAGAGGAGAGCAGGATAAAACAGGATATACTGCGGAAAGGGAAGGGTGAAAAAGTTCTTGTTCTGCTTAAAAAGGAATTCAGGGAGGAGGAACCTCGGGCCATGCACAGTTACGGATATATTTCTGATTATAATTATCTGATTGTTCCGGAAAAAGGAACTTCATCAGGGAGAAAGAAACACGATTTAATCTTTGAGGAATATAAGAAAAACCTCGTTCCTGAAATTATTCATTATAATTATTCAATTTACAAAAACAGGTAGAAGATTTTCAGGGAATGTGGATAAAAAAACCTCTCTCTGAGGAGAGGCTGATTTCCATGAAATAAAAACTGCTCGGGGTTTTTCAGGCAGATATCAGAGTGTTTTTATTCTTTCCATAACATCTTTCTCTGTTCCGGAGAACCTGCCTGGATTTTCCATTTTGATGCTTGTAAGAGCTGCTGCGAATTTTACCGCTTCATCCGGTCCCTCTTTAAGTCTTCTTGCAAGGTAGGATGCGAAACATGTATCGCCCCTTCCTGTTCTTCCGGAGAGGTTTGAAGGATTGAACGGGGCCCTGTAGAATTTCCCCCCTTTCAGAATTAGCACTTCTGTGTTGTGTGTTACCATTATTTCCTGTGCCCCCCATTCTGCAAGCATCTGAGCCCCTTTTTCCCTGTCTTTGGTTCCTGTCATTATTTCAACTTCTGCTGCATCAGTTTTAAGAAAACTGATTTTCGGCAGCAGTTCTTTTTTTCTTTCCCAGTCCCTGAAAAGGAGTTTTCCCTCTTCGTTGCATCTTAAGAGTCCCTGTGCATCTATTGCCACTTTTCCCCTTTCTGCAAGAAAAGTGATTATTTCATCTGGTATTTCCCCTCTGAAAAGACCTGCAAGATGGTATATATCTGTTTCATTTTCCGGCATATCGTCTGTTTTGAAATAATCAGCCTGAGAGAGAAGGGTCACCTTTCTTGTTTCCCTGTCTTCTGTCAGGTAAATATTTTCTATTGAAGTTGTTTTTTCTGATTCAATAATTCTGACATCGGTTTTGCTGTCCTCTATGTACTGTATATCTTTCCAGTCTTCCTTTGCTGCTTTTGTGACAACAAGGACATCAGCACCGGCTTTTGATGCTGAGGCGGAAGAATAAATTACAGGTCCTCCTGTGAATCTTTCCTCCTTTTCATCGCCTCCCCTGTAGATCATGATATCTTTGGACACATGTCCTATCATTATAATATTATATTTTTTCATTTCTTCTTCTCCTGATTTAATTATAATGATATTGTCCTGAGATAAAAGAAAAAAATAATATTAAAATTTCGAATATTATTCATAATATTATCGGGAATTATAATATTATAATTTGAGGTTCTGAATGCTTAAGAAAAAGGTACTGTTCCTTATTTTTATTTCAGCAGTTCTCTATGCTTCAGGAGGCAGTGAAATCAAGCCTTACAAAAAAACTGCAATCGATGTGAATGAACCATCAGGGCTTGCATATTCAGTTTCGGAGGACTGTTTCCTGACAGTCAGCGATGAGGATTCCGCAGTTTACAAATTCAACAGGAACGGGGAAATTATCTCCATAATTGATATTGATGGATATGATCTCGAAGGGGTTGCTGTCAGTGATGACGGAACAGTTTTTGTTGTGGATGAAGCTTATAAAGAGGTTATATCTGTTGATAAGGAAGGGCGGGAGACCGGCCGGTTCAAGCTTGATATTGAGTGTTCCAGAAACAAGGGGCCTGAAGGTATCTGCATTGATGATGAAAATCATCTTTATATAATCAATGAAAAAAATCCCGGCCTGGTTATGGTCTATGATTTTTCGGGAAAGAGGATAAATGAGTATCTGCCCGGGGCTGCCTCTGATTATTCCTCAATCTGTTATGACAGGCAAAGCAGGCAGTTCTGTCTGCTGAGTGATGAGGACCGTTCTCTCAGTTTCTGGCATCCTGAATCCGGAATCTCCTGCAGATACATGATTGATGTCAGAAATCCTGAAGGGGTGGTTGTAGGGAATGATGGCCAGATATATATTATATCTGACAGTGAGAGGGTTTTTTATGTTTTCAAACCTCTTAAGACTTCTTCCGATAAAAAATAAATTTAACCTTTTTTTTGATTAATATATAAATTATTATTAAGTGTATGGATATTGTCGAAGAACATTTTGGCTATCTGGATGATAGCGAAATAAAAAAAATAACATTGAAAAATGGTTCCGGGATATCGGTTTCATTAATTAATTACGGAGCCATAGTTCAGTCAATGATTGTTCCTGACAGATTCGGAAACAGTGCGGAAATAACCCTTAACTTTGATAATCTTGAAGATTATGTTAAAGATACCAGCTATCTCGGGGCAACAGTCGGACGTTTTGCCAACAGGATTAAAAATGGGTTTTTCCGGATTGACGGAGAAAATTTCCATGTGAATATAAATGAGAACGGTAAAAATCACCTTCACGGGGGAATTTGCGGTTTTAACAAGAAAATATGGTCCTTTGAATCCTGGAAAAATGACAGGATTGCCAGTGTGAGAATGAAATATATGAGTCCTGACGGAGAGGAGGGGTATCCCGGCAATCTCAGTGTTGAGGTTACATATACACTTGATGAAAAGAACTGTTTTATTATCAACTACCTGGCAGAAACTGATAAAAAAACCCCTGTAAATCTGACAAATCACACCTACCTCAATCTATCAGGAACAGAAGACAGAAAAACAGTTCTGGGTCATCTTCTCCAGGTTAACAGCGGTTTTTATATTGAAACAGATGATGAAAAAATCCCCACAGGGAGAATTCTTGATGTCAAGGAAGGTCCCTGGAATTTCAAGGAGCTGAGAAGAATAGGAGAGCGTATACGGGAAACAGGTACAGGTTATGATGAGTGCTATATTTTCCCTTCTGACCGGGGGAAAATGTATCATGCGCTCACTCTTTTTGATCCACTGTCAGGGAGAAAACTTGATATCTATACTGACAAGCCAGGAGTTCAGATTTATACAGCCAACCACCTTGATCCCCCCCATAAGGCAATATGCTGTGAAACACAGAATTATCCCGACAGCGTAAACCATTCTGATTTCCCTGATCCTTTTATTTCTCCGGGGGAGATTTACAACAGAACTGTTTTCTGCAGATTTACAATTTCCGATGATTATGTTTAGATTAAAGTGCAGATCTTTCTGAATTGGAGAAGATAATGGCAGACAGTAACGGTGTAACAGATTTCAGAAGCGATACAGTAACAAAACCTTCTGACGGGATGAGGAAGGCAATGTATGAGGCTGAAGTCGGTGATGATGTTTTCGGTGATGATGCCACTGTAAACAGACTTGAAGAAAAAATTGCTGATATGACAGGCCTTGAAAGAGCCATGTTCGTTTCAAGCGGTACCCAGTCAAATCTACTTGCAATCATGAGCCACTGTGAAAGGGGCGATGAGTATATCGCGGGGCAGACTGCTCACTGTTATAATCATGAGGGGGGAGGAGCCGCAGTACTTGGAAGTGTTCAGCCTCAGCCTGTTGATTTTGAAAGTGACGGTACAATTTCCCTGGAAACTGTAAAAAAAATGATAAAGCCGGATGATTTTCATTTTGCCCGGACAAAACTGTTCTGTCTTGAGAATACCAAGGACGGAAAAGTCCTTCCCCTTGATTATCTTGAAAAAGCATTTGATTTTGCAACAGAAAACAGGCTTCCCATGCATCTTGACGGAGCAAGGGTTTTCAATGCCTCAGTAAGCCTCGGGGTTAATGTATCAAAAATCTGCAGCGGCTTTGATACTGTATCTGTGTGTCTGTCAAAAGGGCTAGGAGCCCCTGTCGGATCCCTTCTCTGCGGACCGTCTGATCTGATTAAAAAGGCCAGAAGATGGAGGAAGGTTGTCGGCGGAGGAATGAGGCAGGCAGGAATTATTGCGGCAGGAGGGCTTTATGCCCTTGAACACAATGTGGATAGACTGGCTGTGGACCACAGTAATGCAGACCTTCTTAAAAGGCTTTTTGGGGAAATAGAGCAGGCTGAAATCCTTTCTGCTGATACAAATATGGTTTTCTGCAGATTCAGGGATACTGATGTTAATGAGCTTGCCGAATACCTGAAAAAAGAGGGAATAATTATCCTTCCCGGTAGAGTTGTGAGGTTTGTAACCCATATCAACATTACGGAAGATGATGTTGCAAAGCTATCAGCTGCTGTAAAAAGCTATTACAGTAAATAGCTTATTTTCCTTTTTTATTAAGATATTTATACAGAAGTGGCAGAAAGTGTCTGTTGTCAGCTGTTATATAATTCATCCTTCCCCCCATTCTTGAGAAAGTCTTGCAGTATCTGAGATAATAAGCAGGGTCATCCTGTTCAGGTTCCGAATCTGAGTTCCAGTCCCATGTTGATTGAGCAATATCAACCACATATATTGAAAAATCGCTGATAACCCTTTTTTCATTAATAGCTTTATTTCTGGACATGGACAGGGATTTTTCAAATATCATCGGGGACATTACGGCGGATCCCAGTGAAATATATACTCCTCCCTCAAGTCTGTTGATGTTCTCTGCATAAGCAAGAAAATCTCTCTCTGCACACCTTCCGACAGCTGCCCCTGAATTCATAGGATGTGTATATATAATATCATGTCCTATCATCGGGTGTCCTGTGAAAGGTATACTGCTGTTGAATGCTCCGGACTGTACGCTGCAGTTTTTATATTTATGTTTTATCTTGAGCATTCCTTCTTTCAGGGAAAATTTTTCTATTTTTTCAAGAAAATCCCATCCTGCTGCATGTTTTTCCGCTGTTAGTTTTCCACTGAAAAGCTGCTCCTTTAAATTATCTTTGTCAGGAATATAAATCCCGTCATTATAAATCATTTTACCTACAGCCTCTCCGTAACCTGATCCTTCCCATGCTCCTGCTGTAATTGCAAGATTGATAAAAAAACCTGTTTCCTCCCAGATCCCGAAGCTTCCGGTTTTAACATTTTCCCTCACATCTTCGCTTGTTTCTCCAATAAATGAAAGTTCCCAGTCATGTATGATCCCCGCTCCGTTGGTTGCCAGGTGGTCAAGCCATTTTTCCTGTACCAGTCTGTTCAGTACAGGGTAGAGCTTGTTTTTTATTGTATGAGCCCCGAACGCTGTCATAACAGTTCCGCCCCGTTTTTTTGCCTCGATTATTTTTTCTGCAGTTTCTTCAATTTTATCCTTAAGGAGATCCGGAGCTTCACTATCTGCTTTACCTATAAGAAAATCTGCAGTGTCTGAATGTTCAATTTTAACCTTGTTTTTTCTTTCGGCAAGTGATTTGAAATCTATATTATCGCGGTTGAACAGTTCCATTGATATCTCCTTTTAATCCTTAAATCATATAAATTATTCTTTTTGCTTGCAATGCTGTTATATTTCTTTATATAGTTTGAATATACTTCATTATTTATCTATTGTGAAATTTTAAATGATATGACCTGTAAATCTGCTTGACTGGTGTATTTAAAGTTTTTAATATCAGAATTACATATATATACCGGGAGGATCTGTTATTGAAAGATTTTCTTGTATTCGAGGGAATATCCAAGTCCTTCGGTCCTGTTCAGGTTGTAAAGGACCTGGACCTCTCTGTTGACAGGGGGGAGATTTTCAGTCTTCTCGGCCCTTCCGGCTGCGGGAAAACTACTCTCCTCCGCATATGCGCCGGATTTGAAAATCCTGACAGCGGAAAAATCATTCTAAACGGAATGGATATAACAAACCTTCCACCATTTAAACGTCCTGTTAATACCGTTTTTCAGAACTATGCTCTTTTCCCCCATCTTTCAGTCAGGAACAATATTGCTTTCGGACTCAGGATAAAGGGAATGGCAAAATCAGAGATTGATTCTGAGGTTGACAGGGCTCTTGATCTTATTCAGATGAAGGAATATGGGAACAGCTTTCCATCGGAAATCTCCGGGGGACAGAAGCAGCGGGTTGCCATAGCAAGGGCAATTGTAAATAAGCCGCAGCTTCTTCTTCTTGATGAGCCTCTTGCCGCTCTTGACCTGAAACTGAGACAGAAGATGCTGCTTGAACTTGATAATATTCATGATGAGGTGGGGATAACATTCCTGTTTGTGACACATGACCAGGGTGAGTCCATGAGTCTTTCGGACCGGATAGCGGTAATGAACCTCGGAAAGATAGAGCAGGTAGGTACGCCTGCTGAAATATATGAAAGTCCTGTCTCAAGTTTTACAGCAGCTTTTATAGGCGATACCAACTTTTTTGAAGGAAACATCAAGTCACAGACCGCTAACATGGAGTATTCAATTATTGAGATTGAAGGGCTTCCTGATATAATCTGTTATAACGATCAGAAAAGATCTGACGGTGAGCATATATATCTGAGTCTCCGTCCTGAAAAACTGTTTATAGCATCAGAGAAGCCTGTTGAAAGGGAAAAGCAGAATATTCTTGAAGGTATTGTTGAAAACCGTGTGTATATGGGTTCCTATACGAAATACTGGGTCAGATGCGGAGAATGGCTTGTTGTTGCCATGCAGCCCCACCGGCATTTTCTTCTTGACCATGCACCTCCTGTCTGGGATGACAGGGTCTGGCTTTACTGGCATGGGGATGACGGATTCATGCTGCAGAGATACCGGGAAAAGGATGAAACTCTTCTGACAATTCCTGATGATGAATTTTCAGACCTTGAGCCTGATATGCAGCCGGGAAAACTGTATGAAGAAATGGAGGGTGAGCTGTGAAAAGAAGTGAATTCCTTCTTACCTTTCCTTCAGCTTTCTGGCTTTTCCTTTTTTTTATAATACCTGTAGGGATAGTAATAGTTATCAGCTTCAGAGGCTCTGATCCTTACGGTGGAATAATTCCTTTATGGACAGCAGAACCATACAGGAGTATTAATTTCCCGGTATACAGCTCTGTTCTTCTCCGCACACTGAGGCTGAGTATCCTTACAACAGTTATATGTCTTCTGACAGCGCTTCCTGTCTCATATGCAATGGCAAGACTTCCGAAAAAGCTTCAGGAGATTTGCCTGCTTCTCCTTGTTGTCCCTTTCTGGACAAATTTTCTTATCCGCATTTACGCATGGAAGGTCCTTCTCCATCCTGACGGACTTCTGAAAATGCTGCTGACATCTTTGAAGCTGGTTTCTCCCGACGCCTCTCTTCTTTATACTGAAGGGGCTGTTCTTATGGTTCTTGTTTATACATACCTTCCCTTTGCAATCCTTCCCCTCTACAGTGCAGCTGAAAAATTTGATTTTGCCCTTATAGATGCAGCAAAGGACCTCGGGGCCAGGGGATGGCAGTCTGTTCTAAAGGTCTTTATTCCCGGAATAAGTGCCGGGATAATAAGTGCCTTTATGGTTGTTTTTATTCCTGTCCTGGGAAGCTATATCATACCTGAAATTGTCGGGGGGGCTGAAAGTGAAATGCTGGGGAATAAAATTGCCCAGAGGGTTTTTGTTGACAGGAACCTTCCCCGTGCAGGGGCCCTTTCTTCGCTTTTAATGCTTGTTATACTCTTCCCTTCAGTGATTTCACTCTTTTTCAGACGTAATTTTAAAAAGGAAATAACTGTATGAAAACAGGACGGTATATTTTCCCCAGAATAATGCTTGTAACAACTCTCCTGTTCATATACATGCCTCTATTGATACTCATGATTAATTCTTTTAACGGTTCAAGGTTCTCGACAGTGTGGGGCGGTTTTTCACTGAAATGGTATGTGAAGCTTTTTCATGACAGAAATATACGAAGAGCGCTTGTAAATACTGTTATTGTAGCTGCATCCTCTGTTGCTGTCTCAACTGTCCTGGGAACTCTTGCCGGTGTTGTGCTTGTCAGATATAAATCAGTTCTCCAGAAAATACACCATATATTTATCACACTTCCCCTTATTGTCCCCGATATCCTCATGGGTATAAGCCTTCTTCTTTTTTTTATCGCTGCAGGATTCAGGCTCAGCCTGGGGACAATAATCATCGGGCATATTACTTTCAGTATAAGCTATGTTGCTGCAACTGTTCAGGCCAGGTTCCAGGACTTTGATTTCAGTGTGGTTGAGGCTGCCCAGGACCTCGGGGCCGACAACTTCAGGGTTTTTTACAAAATATATATACCCCTGCTTTCTCCCGGTATTATCTCGGGGGCAATGCTTGCACTTACACTTTCGCTTGATGATTTTGTAATTACTTTTTTTACAGCAGGACCAGGTTCTTCGACCCTTCCCATACAGATATACAGTATGATCAGGTTCGGAACCCCCCCTGTTATAAATGCACTTTCCACAATATTTATATGCATCACATTCATGATAGTGCTGATTTATCAGCGCAGTAAAAGGAGTTTGTATAGATGAAAACTGAAAGCAGAAGGATTACAATCTTTGCATTGATATGTATCCTTGTATCTTTTTTAACTGTTCTTTCCGGCTGTTCCAGAGGGGAGAAAAGTGTTCTTTATATCTACAACTGGTCTGATTATATTGATGAAGCTCTTGTAGAGGAATTTACCGAAAAAACCGGAATAGAGGTAATCAGTGATTATTTTGATTCCAATGAATCAATGTATGCAAAACTCAAGGCAGGAGCCTCAGGTTATGACATTGTTTTTCCCACAAGCTATATGGTTGAGATTATGAATAAAGGAAGCATGCTTCTTGAGCTTGATCATGAAAAGATCCCCAACATCGGATATGTTGACAGAAAATTTCTTGCCATGTCTCCCGATTCAGGAATGAATTACAGTGTCCCCTATATGATAAGCACAACAGGGATAGGTGTTCTCGGCTCCAGGACAGGCTCCCCTGAAAAAATATCATGGAATATATTTTCTGATCCCGGATATGCAGGAAGAATGACAATGCTCAATGATGTTAGGGAGACTATTGGGGCTGCTCTCAAGTATCTTGGATATTCATACAACTCGATTGACACAGAAGAGCTTGAGAAAGCGGGAGATCTTCTTATAAGCTGGAAAAAGAACCTCGCAAAGTTTGAAAATGACCAGTACAAGAACGGTCTTGTAAGCGGGGAATTTTATATTTCCCAGGGCTATTCAGGAGATATCCTCCAGGTCCAGGAGGAAAATGAAGATATTTCCTTTATTGTACCTGAGGAGGGAACATCAATATCTGTAGATAATATGGTTATACTGAAAGACAGTAAAAATACTGAAAATGCATACAGCTTCATTAATTATCTTCTGGAGCCTGAAGTTGCTGCACGCAACATAGAATATGTTTATTATCTTGCTCCAAATACAGAGGCATACAAGCTTCTCAGCAGAGAGATCCTTGAAGATCCTGCCGTGTTTATCACTGATGATGTTATAAACAGCTCTGAAATCCTCCTTGACCAGGGGGAGAATAATGTTCTTTACAGCAGGGTGTGGGACAGGGTTAAAGCTGCTACGGTTGACTAATGTGATCTGAGAACAGATATGATTTTTGTTGAAAAATCATATCTGTAATATGCTGAATCATTGAAACTGGTAATCAATTTCCAACTTTAATGATATTGTGTTAGAAATTCTTTAGAAATTGTGTATTTGCTTGACAGGAATATACTTCTTTCCCTATTATTCTTTGATTTTTATGTTCATAAACTGAACAACGGAAGTTAAAGGTGGAAATTGATGAAGAAAGTATATGTCAGTCTGATTGCGGATCTGTTACATGCCGGTCATATTAATGTCCTGAAAAAAGCCGCAGAGCTGGGAGAAGTAACTGTAGGCCTGTTAACACTTGAAGCATGCGGAGAGCTTAATGATGTTCCGTATCTCGATTTCGAACATAGAAAGATAGTTCTTGAAAGTCTTGAGCTTGTCAGTCATGTTGTTCCCCAGGATACTGCAAGCTACAGGAAAAACCTGGATATCCTTAAGCCTGATTATGTTGTACATGGTGATGACTGGATTGAAACTCATCAGAAAAAATACAGAAAAGAAGTTGTTGAAGTATTAAAGGAATGGGGCGGTGAATTGGTTGAAGTTCCCTATTCGAGCGAAATAATCAATCCTATATTAAAGGAAAAGAAGAACAAACTCGGCATCACGACTACGGCACGCCAATCGCGCCTGAGAAGGCTGATAACTGCAAAGCCTGTTGTAACAATACTTGAGGTGCATAATGCTCTCAGCGGCCTGATTGCGGAAAATGCTGAAAGCTGTCTTGAAGATGGAAAAACTGTATCTTTTGACGGCATGTGGTCAAGTTCATTAACAGATTCAACCTCCAAAGGCAAGCCTGACATTGAAGCTGTTGATACAACAGCAAGGCTAACAACAATAAATGAAATATTTGAAGTTACCACAAAACCGCTTATCTATGACGCAGATACAGGGGGCAAGCCTGAGCATTTTGAATTTACTGTAAGAAGTCTGGAACGAACCGGAGTAAGTGCTGTAATTATTGAGGATAAAACAGGTCTTAAAAAGAATTCACTCTTCGGTACAGAGGTGGAGCAGACCCAGGATTCAATAGAAAATTTCTGTTATAAGATAAAAACAGGAAAACAGGCACAGATAACAAATGATTTCATGATTATTGCAAGGGTGGAGTCACTGATACTGGATAAGGGTATTGATGATGCCCTTGAAAGGGCTTTTTCATATGTTTCAGCAGGCGCGGATGGTATAATGATTCACAGCAGAAAAAAAGAGCCGTCTGAGATATTTGAGTTTGTTTCAAAATTCAGAAATGAGGATCCCTTTACTCCTGTCGTTGTAGTTCCAACATCTTTTAATGAAGTAACTACAGATGAATTTGCAGATATAGGTGTGAATGTTGTTATCTATGCAAACCACATGCTCAGGTCGGCATATCCGGGGATGATGCGGGTGGCAAAGTCAATTCTTGCAAATAAAAGGTCTAAAGAAGCAGAACCTGACTGCATGTCTATAAAAGAGATACTTAATCTTATTCCGGGGACAAAATAATGAAACTTGATGTATATGAATTTGGAAAACAGCTTGAGAAAAGAGGCTTTGATTTTTTCTGCGGGGTGCCATGCAGTTTTCTGTCTGACCTGATAAATTATGCTGTAAATGATGCTGAATTTATTATGAGTAATAATGAGGGGGATGCCTCTGCTGTATGTGCAGGAGCTTATCTAGGAGGGCGAAAGCCAGTTGTATTAATGCAGAACAGCGGACTTACCAATGCTCTGTCTCCCCTTACCTCATTAAATTACTCATTCAGGATCCCTGTACTCGGTTTTGTCAGTTTAAGGGGGGAACCCGGAATCGGTGATGAACCTCAGCATGAGCTTATGGGGACAGTTACCGGGAAAATGCTCTCCATTGCTGATGTTGAATGGGAGTATCTGTCAGGTGATCCTGATGAAGCTGAGAAGCAGCTGGACAGGGCTGATAAAGCCTTTTCTGAAAACAAAAGATTTTTCTTTATAGTCAGAAAAGGAACTTTCAGTAAAGTAGTGCTTAAAAAACTGGATTCACATATAACAGCAAATAAAGAATATATTCCAAGATCATCTGATGATGAAATGCCTCTCAGGCTTGAAGTTTTAAGAAACCTTAGTCAGTGCCGAAGAGATAATACAGTCCTGCTTGCAACAACAGGTAAAACAGGAAGAGAGCTTTTTGAGGAAGCTGATCTTCCCGGTAACTTCTATATGGTCGGTTCAATGGGCAGCATCAGTTCAATCGGCCTTGGACTTGCCCTGAATATAAAGAACCCTGTAATTGCTGTTGACGGTGATGGTGCTCTGCTTATGCGTATGGGAAACCTCGCTACAAACGGGTATTATGCTCCAAAAAACTTTCTTCATATTCTGATTGATAATAATTCTCATGACTCAACAGGTGGGCAGTTTACTGTTTCCGGCAATGTTGATTTTTCTTCCATAGCAAAGAGCTGCGGTTATACGAGAAGCATTTATATCCATTCTCTTTCTGAGCTTGAATATCATGTCAACAGGTGGCATGAAAACCCGGAACTGACTTTTATGCATATCAGGGTCAGGAAAGGGACAAAGGAAAACCTTGGACGGCCCTCTGTCAGGCCGCATGAGGTTAAGGAAAGGCTGATGAGATTCCTTGGTTCTTACTAAGGTTTTAAGGTATCTTACTGCTGTCAGGATGTGCTCCGGTTGACTGAAACCGGAGCATTCTGTTCTAAGGCTTTGTTTTTCCATATCAGAAAGCTGTAACAAGAGTACCGGCTTTACCTTTAAGTGATCTGTTCAGATTGTCAACATCTGTGATAATTACTTTGTTTTCAGAATCAGCCTGAATGAATTCTATTGCTGCCTGGATTTTCGGGCCCATTGAGCCTTCGGGGAATTCCCCCTGCTGCATATAGTAGCGGGCCTCTGCCAGTGTCATGCGGCTCAGGGTTTTTTCGTCTTTGGTTCCATATCCCAGCGTTACTGCAGGGACTCCGGTAATGATTGCCAGTGTTTTTATCCCTACAGTAAGGGCTATTTTCATACTGGCAAGGTCCTTGTCGATAACGCAGTCAACCCCTTCGAGTGTTCCATCATCTTCATAGTAAATAGGGATCCCTCCCCCTCCTCCTGTAATAATTATATATCCCTGTTCATGAAGGAGTTTTATAGCATCTTTTTCAACAACCTCAAGAGGATATGGTGATGCGACATATCTTCTCCAGCCCCTTCCTGCATCATTTTTCAGTATCCATTTATTCTGTTCTGCAAGTACAGAGGCTTCCTCCTCTGTGTAAAACCTCCCTATCGGCTTTGTCGGGTGAGAAAGTGCCGGGTCTTTTCTGTCCACTACCATCTGGACAGGAACTGCCACAACATTCTTTTTTATCCCTTTCCTTATCATGAGGTTCTGAAGGTTCTGTTCAAGCATGTATCCCATGGATCCTTCTGTCATCGCATCAGCAACACCCAGCGGGGTTTCCGGGATGATATCTCTTGCCTTGTCCACCATCATCATGAGGGCCCCAACCTGCGGGCCGTTGCCGTGTGTAATTACAAAGTCAAACCCGTCTTCAATAAGGTCTACAACCGGTTTGAGGCTCCTGTATGTATTGCTCCACTGTGAATGGAAGTCTCCTGTGTCTCCTTTTCTGATTATTGTGTTTCCCCCGAGAGCGATAACAATCCTTTTATCAGGGATTATATAACTATCAGACATATAATGCCTCCTGTAGTCTGGTTTTTTTCTGCTGCAGAAACGGAACAGATTAAGCAGGTATCCCCTGTTTCAGGGAAAAGCCCATAAAATATATATTAATTGTTTTCCGGTATGGTTGTCAAAATATTTAATTTTTAAGTTTGCGGAAATTGAATGAAGAAGATGATTAAATTAAACCAATATAGAGTGTATAATCAATTATATGACATGTATTGAGGAATATTCGGAAACTACATCAGCTTATGAGCTTTTTTTCTTTCTCTATAACAGAATAATTAAAAGGGAAATCACCACATTCGAACAGCTTGTCAGGGTTGTTCAGCCGGTTCCTGAAGGGGAGGCAAAGACCCGTGTGCTAAAAAACGGGTTTCTCCTGATTATCAAGCTGAACTGGGGGTTTTTCAGTCAGCTCACCCCCGATGCATACCCCAAACTCTGGGAGCAGCTGACAGTCCTTGACCGGGATTACCATTTCGGAGCTGATCTGAAACGAAACATGACAATAACCAATATCTATATGAGTTTTATTGATATTCACGGTTATACCTCATTCTGTCTCAATTCAGGGATCAATACATCAAGGCTTCAGAAGCTGGATGAGTTTATCGGGACCCATATCAGCCAGATTGCAAAATCAAACCATGTTCTTAGCAGGAGGATGAGAGGTGATGAAATTATCCTGGCAGGCTCCTCGGCTGTGGATATAGTTGAAACTACTGTACAGATAGCTGATTATTTTTCAGGAAAAAAGCTTATAAACAGCAGCCGCTTTATTGAGTTCAGAAGTTCAAGGCCGTCACTTCTTCCTGATATGACAATATCAGCAGGTATTGCGGGGGGGAAGAAGTTTACCCCTCTTGTTGTTACTTCAGACGGGGACCTTTCAGGGACTGTTGTAAATACTGCGGCGCGCCTTCAGGGACAGGCAAACAAGGTGTCAAAAGATACAAACAGGATTCTTACAACAAACCATGTAGTCGGCAATTATATAAGGGAAGCCTCTGAAAGGAAAGAAACGCTTCTTTCAGAAAACTACCTTGATTTTCTCAATGCAGGTTATGTCAGTTTCAAGGGTGTTGGAGTAACAATTAATGAGATAATTATTGATAAAAAAGAAAGGTTCAGGATGTCTTACCAGAAAGAGCTTCTTGAACTGATAGATTCTCTCAAAAAGAATCTCTGGAATGAAAAGATTTTTATGAATCTTCTTAATCTGGTCATAACAGCTTCTGAAAAATCTCCCCCCTTTGTCGTTTCCCTCAATGAGGAGTATCCCCTGAATAATTCAGATTTTTCAATGATTGCAAAGAAAGCTTTATCTCTGTTTCACGAGAAACTGTTTGTCGAGGCAGTTGAACAGCTGGAAATACTCTACCTGCATATGAAGGACAGGAGTCTTCCCGATTATTTTACTTCAGTCTATACAGAAAATATCCTTAATGCATACAGGAAGATAATTACAGGCTACAGTATCAATTTTGAGAAATTGATTGACGGGGAAAACAGAAGAAATATGTCGCCTGAAGAGAGGGACAGGTTCAACACCCTGAAAACCCAGGCCGCTGTTTATGAGAAGCTTAAAAACAAGCTGTACAATAAGATATCAAAGCAGAAGCGTAAGATAATATGGACCTCAACTGTGAATCTTGAAAAGGCTGATCTTGTTTTTCAGATATATTTCGGTAAATAATTACTTTGACAGATAATCCCATATAACTTAAAATTTTTTACATGAAAATAATTATCAGCGACAGGCTTCCCCCTGCAAACGGACACTATTCACAGTGCATTGAGCATAACGGAACCCTTTACCTGTCGGGACAGCTCCCGATAGACCCGGATACACGTAAGATACCGGAAGGGATAAAGGCCCAGGCGCAGCAGGCGCTTTCAAATATTGATACTGTATTAAGAGCTGCAGGAAGCAGCCGGGAAAAAGTTATAAATGTACGTATATATGTTTCTGATATTGCACTCTGGGATGCAGTAAACGAAGTATACAGTTCTTTTTTCGGGGGACATAAACCTGTCAGGTGTGTCATCCCTGTCAGGGAGCTTCATTTCGGGGCGCTTATTGAAATAGAAGCAGCAGCATCTGTCTGAATCCCTGAATCTATATCAGCTTTTCAAGCCATTTCTCCGTATGAAAGGAGAATTCAGCCTCTTTCTCTATCTGAAGCATGTGCCCTGCACCGTCGAGAATAATGAAATCTGCTCTCGGGAAATTATCAGCAAGTCTGAATGAATCCCTGAATCCTACAGACTGGTCCTGCCTTCCCAGCAGTACAAGAACAGGTTTTACAAACGGGGATTCAAGAAAATCAACATTGTCCCGGAATGCATACCCGTCTCTTTTAATTTTCTTCAGAAGTGTTATATTGCTTTTTCTTACTCCGGATCTTACTTCTTCGATGTACCGTTTCCATACCTTTTCTGTCTGTATTGTAAGAACTGTGTCGCACGTTCTCCTGTCATTTTCTGAAAGAGAACTGTAGAGATTTTTATCCCGCTGAACAATCAGGGGCTTTGGAATGTCCCTTTTTTCAAACTCTGCAACAGCTACAGGACATATCATCATAAGTCCTCCTATCCTTTCAAAGTCATTTTTAATAAATGCCCTTGCAAGATAGGAGCCGTAGGATTCGGAAGCTATGTAGTAGGTGTCTTCTCTGATAAGTATATCTGCAGCTTCCTTTATTATATTAAAGATATCATCTGTTGTTGATATTTCCTCTTTGAGGATAGTGTTCCCCATGCCCGGAAGGTCAATATATATTCTCCTGAAATTCTTCAGTTCAGGATTTGATGTGTTGAGGAAAATCCTTTCCATGCATCCTTTCATAAGATTGTGGTCACACCAGTTGCCGTGTATCATCAGAAGGGGTTTCCCCTCACCGTGTATTTCGTAGTAGATGTGTGCTTTTTCAAGATCAAGAAGCATTGTTTCCCCTGATTTTTTCCTGTGTGTCAGAATATAATGTTTATAAGTTGTTCAAGTCAATGAATTAATTAATAATTGATAACTGAACAGCTGCTCTATTTGTCACCTTCTTCCGGTACGATGCAGATAAAAGAAAACTCATCATCCCCGCTGTTTTTAAACTGATGGTCTTCACCCCCCTGTATATAGGCGGTATCTCCCGGTTCTACAGTTTTCTCCTCGCCGTCAATAAACAGAGTTCCTTTTCCCTTGATGATATAATTTATATGGGGCCACGGGTGTGAATGAAACGGGGTATACCCCTCTTTTCCCAGTGTGAATATTCTCATTGACCAGCCTTCCCATCCCTCTTTTGCTGAAATTGGGTTCTGCTTTGAAACATTTTTTGCTGCATCCATATTTACTGCTTTTTTTTCAGTCCCGTTGAATTTTACCAGTGGCATGTTTTTCTCCTCTCTTTACCTGTTTCCGGAGTTTTCCGGTTTATACTTATCAGTAAATATATGAATCTTCCTTCTTCAAGTCAAATATCTTGTCTTAAGCTGTTTGTAATTAATATTTTACCCAATGTTTCAAATATTCCTTGACCGCTGGTTTCAGTAATGAAAAGCTGTTTAATAAGTATTCAATTGGAAAATGTTGAATATTTCAGCACTTGCAGCTCATTACAGGGCAAGTCTTGCGGAGGGCCAGTATACTGAGCCAGAGAAGGAGTTGAAAGGGTAGTGGCGCAGTTTAATGGGGAAAAGCCTGTAAATGTGGCAAATCCTGAAGTACTTGAAGAATAATTGCTGAATAAAAAGATAAAAATATATCGATAAAAGGTTTGACACAATTTTGCTCAGATGATACTGTAAATCGTTAAATATATATCGATACAAAAGTATCGTAACATGAGCGAGGTTTAATATGGCAGCTACATTCAAAGTTCCAAACACTATTATTTACGGAGAAGGTTCTCTTTCACATCTTGAGACCCTGAAAGGCAGAAAAGCAATTCTGGTAACAGGGGGAAGTTCAATGAAAAAAAACGGATTTCTTGAAACAGCCTCTGAATATCTGAAAAAGGGGGGTATGGAAACAGAAATTTTTGACGGAGTGGAACCCAACCCTTCTGTTAAAACAGTAATTGCAGGGGCTGAAGCTATGAGGAAATTCAAGCCTGACTGGATTATAGCAATCGGGGGGGGATCAGCCCTTGATGCGGCCAAAGTAATGTGGGCTTTTTATGAATATCCTGAACTTACTTTTGAAGAGATAATTCCCGTGGGATCAATTCCCGAACTCAGAAAAAAAGCCAGATTTGCAGCAATCCCTTCAACAAGCGGTACCGCATCAGAAATAACAGCATTTTCTGTAATTACTGATACTGAAAATCATATAAAATATCCAATTGTTTCAGGAGAAATTGTCCCTGATCTGGCAATCATAGATCCTGTGATTCCTGCTAAAATGCCTCCCCACATTACTGCAAACACAGGGATGGATGTTCTTGCACATTCTGTAGAGGCTTATGTGTCAAAAGCTGCTACTTCTTTTACTGATCCTCTTGCAAGGGAAGCGATTTCACTTATTGACAGATATCTTGTAAGGGCTGTGAAAAAAGGTGATGATATGGAGGCGAGGGAGGGAATGCATAATGCTTCTTCTCTTGCCGGGATGGCTTTCTCAAACTGTTCCCTGGGCCTTGTCCACTCACTTGCCCATAAAATCGGGGGTGAGTTCGGGGTTACTCATGGACTGGCAAATGCAGTTCTGATGCCCTATATAATACAGTTCAATAAAAGATATACTGAAAAATATTCTCATATAGAAAAACTCCTTGGAGTTGATGATCTTTCTGTCTATGTAAAGAACCTGAATAAGGAACAGGATATTCCTCTCACACTCAGGGATGTAAGGGAAGTTGAGATATCAGAGAAAAAGTTCCTTGAAGTGCTTTCCCGGATGTCAGAAAATGCTTATAACGACCCCTGTACACTTACAAACCCGGGCAATCCGACAGCAGAGGATGTTAAGATGATTTATGAATCAGCTTTTTACGGAAGGGAAATCATATAGAAATATCAGGGCAGTAAACTGGTGATGGATTTTTTATTATGACTGTAAAAACCTGATTTGAACTGACAGTGAATTATTGTATTATAAAAATTGAGTAAATGCTCCGGAGGCGTCATATTGTTGCCTCCGGAAAATTATTATATCTTTTTTAAGGCAGTATCCGGCTGTGTTATAATTCAGTGCGGAAAAGGTGGAAATAGTGGAAAAAAAAGAATGTATTGAGCTTGGTCTGAAATATTACAATAATCCGGAGGGGGGGAAATTCAACTGCTGTGAATCTGTTCTGTATGCATTGTGCAGATATATCGGGGCAGAAGATGAGAATATTCCGGCAATAGCAACTCCTTTCGGCGGAGGAATCGGCGGCTGCGGAAGGACCTGCGGATGCATTACAGGTGCAGCAATGGCTATTGGGATAAAATTCGGAAGGAACAGCAGTGAAGAAAGCAAAGACCCCGCAACTGAAGCTGTAAGGGCTCTGATGGACAGGTTTCAGGAAAAGTACGGGACTACAGACTGCTGTGATCTCACAGGCATCAGGATGCGTGATGCTGAACTTTCTGATGAAGAAAAAATCAGGCTCCATGAAGAGGTCTGCAACGGAATTCTTGATAATACAGTCGGATGGGCAGTTGATATCCTCAATAAATAAAAACTTGATTGCTAAGCTGAAAATGTGACTATATAATGGATAAAAAATCACCAAATAATTAATAAATTAATTATTTAAAGCTATATAGTTTTAGATAAAATGTATCCGGAAGCATTCAATGCCGGAACCTGGAAACAGACTTGGCTGCTGACAGTTGAAAGGCTTTGTCTGATTCAATATAGAAGGAGTGAAAATGGGACAATGTTGTTGTGATGGTCTTAAGACTGAGGCTGAAGAAATTATTAAGGTAACAGGTGTTGGAAAAGAAAAAACAATACCCATTCTTCAGGAGATTCAGAGCAGGAAGGGATATATTCCTGAAGATCTTCTGAATAAGGTTGCAGAAATTACAGGCATACCTGAAAGCAAATTTTACGGAGTAGCAACCTTTTATTCACAGTTCAGGTTTACACCGCTTGGCAAATACCTGATAAAGGTATGTAACGGTACCGCCTGTTTTGTTTCCGGAGCTGATATTCTTTTTGATACATTATCAGAACTCCTTGGAGTTGAAGACGGGGAAACAACTGAAGACGGTCTTTTCACTCTTGAAACTGTAGCATGTCTGGGCTGCTGCTCACTTGCCCCGGTTGTAATGATAGACGGCAGGGTTTACGGTAAGCAGAGTGTCGACAGTATAAGAAAGCTGATTGCAAAGATCCGGGAAGAGGAAAAAACAGCAGCAGGAGAGGGTGTGTAGATGTCAGATACAATAGTAAAAGTAGGACTCGGATCCTGCGGGATTGCAGCCGGAGCTCTCGATGTTTTCAATCATCTTGAGAAGGATGTAAAAGGCAGTTTTCATCTCCATCAGACTTCATGTATAGGACTCTGTTTTGCAGAACCGATTGTTGAGGTTCACAGAGGTGATGAGCGGACTGTGTACGGCAATGTTGATATAAAATTCGCAGAAAAAATTATGGAAGGTATTTCCACAGGACAGCTCCCTGCAGAGAACAGGGTTCTTGAAGAGGAAAATGCTTCAAAATATCTAAAAAGGCAGGTCAAGTTCGCCCTCAAGAACTGCGGAATAATAGACCCTGAAAGTATTGAAGAATACCTTGAAAGGGACGGTTATAAGGCACTTGAAAAAGCGGTTTCAACCATGACTCCTGATAAAATAATAGAAGTGATGAAGGACTCCGGTCTCAAGGGACGGGGCGGAGCAGGATTCCTCACAGGTCAGAAATGGGATTTTCTCAGGAAAGCCAAAGGTGAAAAAAAATATCTTGTATGCAATGCCGACGAAGGTGATCCCGGAGCATTTATGGACAGGGCTATTCTCGAAGGTGATCCCCATACAGTAATCGAGGGGATGACTATTGCAGCATATACCACCGGGGCTTCTGAGGGGTATGTATACTGCAGGGCAGAGTATCCCCTTGCTGTGAAAAGGCTAAAGAAAGCAATAGCAGATGCTGAAGAAAAGAAATTTCTCGGCAGCAATATTCTCGGGAAGGATTTCTCTTTCCATCTCCATGTAAAAGAGGGAGCGGGGGCTTTTGTCTGCGGAGAGGAAACTGCCCTTATAGCTTCCATTGAAGGGGGAAGGGGAATGCCCCACCTGAGGCCTCCTTTCCCTGCAGAATCCGGCATAAACAACTATCCGACCAATATCAACAATGTTGAAACCTATGCGAATGTCTCGAATATTATTTACAACGGTGCTGAATCATTCAACATATACAGGTCTAAAAACAGCTACGGCACAAAGGTATTTGCCCTTGCAGGCAAAATAAAAAATGTCGGTCTTGTGGAAATCCCCATGGGCCTTACCATCAGAGAGGTTGTCGAGGAAATCGGAGGGGGTTCTTCAACTGGAAGGAAACTTAAAGCTGTTCAGATGGGAGGTCCTGCAGGAGGATGTATCCCTGAATCACTTTTTGATACACCGATCACATATGAGGATATAAATGCAACAGGAGCTATAATGGGCTCGGGAGGGCTCATTGTAATGGATGAGACCTCCTGTATGGTTGATGTTGCAAGGTACTTCCTCCAGTTTACCCAGCTTGAGTCCTGCGGAAAATGTACTTTCTGCCGTATAGGAACAAAAAGGATGCTTGAAATCCTTACAAGGATTACTGAAGGAGAAGGCACTCTTTCTGATATAGATCTGCTTGAATCCCTGTCAGATCATGTCGGCAGGACTTCCCTCTGCGGACTCGGACAGCTTGCTCCCAACCCTGTAAAGACAACACTCAAATATTTCAGGGATGAGTATCTTGCTCATGTAAAAGACAAAAAATGTCCTGCAGGAGTCTGCAGGTCTCTTATCGAGATAAAGATAGATGCTGAAAAATGTACAGGATGTACCGCCTGTGTAAGGGTCTGTCCGGTCAATGCAATCAGCGGAGAAAGGAAACAGCCGCATGTTATTGATCAGGAAAAGTGTACAAGGTGCGGTATGTGTATTGAAAAATGCAGATTTGATGCAATAGACAGGTTTTAAAGGGAATATATATGAGCGATGTACTTGTTAAGATAAATAATATAGATGTTAAGGTTCCTGCCGGCTCCACAATTCTGGACGCGGCAAGGAAGGCTGGTTTCAGCATACCTACCCTATGTAATGCGGAAGGACTTGAGCCTTTTACAAGCTGCTTTGTGTGCGCGGTAAAGGTTGAAGGGGGAAGGGGAAACCTTGTCCCTTCATGTGCGACAAAGGTGCGGGAAGGGATGAGTGTTACTGTTGAATCGGATGAAGTAAATGATGCGCGTAAAATGTGCATAAACCTTCTTGTTTCTGACCACTGCGGCGACTGCCTTCCTCCATGCGAGACAACATGTCCTGCTTCTATTGATATAAAGGGTTTTCTGAAGCTTATTGCGGAAAGAAAACCTGAAGAAGCAGCCAGGCTCATAAGGGAGAAAGCCCCTTTCCCGGGGTCACTCGGAAGGATCTGTCCCCGTCCATGTGAAGCTGAATGCCGGAGAACAAGGGTTGAGGACCCTGTTTCAATATGCTTCATGAAGAGGTTTGCATCAGACAGGGAAATTGAAAAATACGGAGTTCCCCGGTTTCCTGAAAGACTTTCTTCAACAGGTAAAAAGGTTGCAGTTATTGGAGCAGGCCCTGCCGGGATGACTGCGGCATATTTTCTCAACCAGATGGGTCATGATGTGACTGTTTTTGAAAAGCACCCGAAATCAGGCGGTATGCTCAGGTACGGCATCCCGTTCTACAGGCTTCCTGATTCAGCTCTCTCCTCCGAGATGGATGCAATAGAAAAAGCAGGAGTTGAGGTCAGATACAGTACTGAAATAGGCAGGGATATAAAGGTAACTGAACTGGAAAGGGATTATGATGCCCTTATGATTGCAATAGGTGCCCAGGGTGCTTCCAGCATGAGAGTGGAAGGTGAAGATCTTGACGGTGTTTTTTCAGGTATAGACTACCTCGGACAGGTCGCCAACGGAGTATATCCTGAAGTCGGTAAAAAAGTTGTTATTGTCGGAGGGGGAAATACTGCAATTGATGCTTCCCGTACAGCTTTGAGGTCAGGGGCTGATGTAACAATTCTTTACAGACGTACAAGGGCGGAAATGCCTGCCAATGATTTTGAGATAGAGGATGCTCTTGAGGAAGGGGTAAAGATAGAATTCCTTAACGCACCGGTCGGAATAAAACGTGAAGACGGGAAACTTGTTGTCACCTGTATCAGGATGGAGCTTGGAGAACCTGATGCATCAGGAAGAAGGCGTCCTGTACCTGTTGAGGGTTCAGAGTATGACCTTGAAGTAACAGCAGTAATAAGTGCCATAGGCCAGACTGTTCTTCCTGAATCAGTTGCAGATCTTGGAATTGAGATTACAAAATGGGGAACAGTTGTTGCAGACGAAAAAACATTCATGACAACCCGGGAAGGTATTTTCTCTGCAGGAGACTGCCAGACTGGGGCTGATATGGCTGTCCGTGCTGTAGGCAATGCAAGAAAGGCAGCTGTTTCAATTGACCAGTATCTTAAGGGGGAAGAAGTTAAAGGAGAAAAAGTTCTTTTCAATTCGCAGATGGGGCCGCTCAATGAAGTGCCGGAATCCCTGTTTGAAGGTGTTGCCAGGGCTGAAAGAATAAAAATGCCTGTTATTGATCACAAGGTCAGGATTTCAGGATTTGATGAAATAGAAAAGGGATTTGATTATGAGGCAGCTGTAAAAGAGGCTGAAAGGTGCCTTAAATGCGGCTGTGACAAGATAGAAGACTGCAAGCTCAGGGAGTATGCCACAGAGTATGATGCTGACCAGTCACTCTTTTCAGGGGACAGGAGAAGTTATACAAGGGACATTTCGCGTGACGATATAAAAATGGAGACAGGCAAGTGTATTTCCTGCGGTTCCTGCGTAAGGGCATGTGCTGAAATTAAAGGGCTTAATGTACTCTCCTTTGTAAACAGGGGATTTAAGACAAGAATGACTGTTCCTTTCGGAAGGTCTCTTGTGGAAAGCAGCTGCGATGGATGCGGTGAATGTGTAAAAGTTTGTCCTACAGCTGCTATCATGGGAGTTGAAAAAGAGTTATAATAAAAGCCGGATGGATTCAATAAACAGTCTCGGCAGAAAATATAATTTATTTCCGCTAGTTTCTCAGGGGGACTATGCTCCCCCTGCTATAATTAATGCGGACGGAATATATCTTTATGATGAAGAGGGGAAGGACTATATTGATCTTTCCTCTCAGTATGTTAATGTCAACCTTGGCCACGGCAACAGGGCAGTTATTGAAGCAGCCTGCAGGCAGATTCAAACCCTTGCCTATATCGGCTCCAAGTTTGCTGTCAGGTCAGCTTCGGAGCTGGCTGCCAGGGTTGCAACAGAAGCAGCTCCTGAGATGGGGGGCAAGGTTTTTTTTACCCTGGGCGGGGCTGATGCAAATGAAAATGCTGTAAAAATTGCAAAAAACCATACCGGACGATACAAGATATTCAGCTCCTACAGGTCATATCACGGATCCACATATGGAGCAGGAAACCTGACAGGAGAATCCCGCCGCTTTGCAACAGAACCCGGAATTCCCGGATTTATCAAGTTTTTTTATCCTGATTATTCCGGAGAAGGAAGATATTTCAAAACAGAAGAAATTTATACAGAATTCTGCATAAATAAACTTGAAGAGCAGATTATCAGTGAAAATCCCGATGATATAGCAGCGGTTTTTCTGGAAACTGTAATCGGAAGCAACGGTGTTATAATACCTCCTGAAGGCTATCTTGAAGAGGTCAGAAGGCTGTGTACAAAATATGGAATACTGCTTGCGCTTGATGAGGTAATGACAGGTTTTTTCCGCACAGGTACATGGTTTGCCTACCAGCAGTTCAATATAGTACCGGATATAGTGACATTTGCAAAAGGGATTACATGCGGTTATCTCCCTCTCGGCGGTGTAATTGTTTCCGGGGAAATTGCCCGATTCTATGATAATCATCCTTTCCCCTGTACCCTTACAAACGGTGCGCATCCTTCATGCTGTGCTGCCGGACTTGCTGCAATGGATGAGTATTCAAGGCTTCATATTTCTGAAAACGTTGGAAAAACAGCTCCTCTGATAGCTGAAATACTCACAAATATCAGGGACAGGCATGTGTCTGCAGGGAAAGTTAGAAGCATAGGTCTTCTGGGTATGATTGAGCTTGTTAAGGACAGGGAAAATACTTCAATTCTTGACGGGGAAAAGGGAAATGTCATGGCTGAAATAATGGAAATTTTTTACAGGAACGGCCTTTCAACCTATCATACAAAAAACATGGTATCTGTTTCTCCCCCCCTTACAATTACAGCCGGGGAACTTGAAGAAGCATTCAGGAGACTTGATAAAGTGTTTGGAGAAATTGACCGGAAATACTGCTGCTGATGAATATCTGGAATATTATTCAGGATTGCGATAAGAACCCTCTCAGCAGCATCTCCACTTGTTGAAGCTTGCAATTTCATCTATGGGTTTACGTGTTCTCGGGGATATCTCAATTTCCTTCTGTTTCGCTGTCAGCTTCGAATCATCTCCCCTGAATCCCAGTGCAACAAGTGCAATAATAATATAGTTGTCCGGGATGTGAAACTTTTCCCTGATCATTGAGGAATCATAACCTGCCATGGGATGGGCCACTATCCCCTCTTTCTGTGCCTGAAGCATCAGGTTCATTACTGAAAGACCTGTATCAAAGAGTGCATAATTCCTGTTGTCAGGAAGTGAGCAGTCGAGATCAATACCTGTAAGAGAGATTATCATGGCAGGGGCTTTTTTTGCCCAGCTGTTGTTTTCCGGAAGCGCTTTGTGAATTTCCTCAAGAATCTCCTGTTTGTCAATTACAATGTATTTCCAGGGCTGCTTGTTGAAACAGGAAGGGGCAAGGCTTGCTGCCTTGAGAATATTATTAAGTGCTTCCCTGGGAATATGTTCTTCTCCCAGAGCCCTGTAAGCTCTTCTTTCCCTTATCTCTTTCAGTATTTCTGTTTCATGCATAACCCACCTCCGGTAACTGCCTCTACATATATAATAAATGCAAAGCTGCAATTCTCAAAGAAAAACTTAAAAAAGCTGTTCAGTACTGCATTAAACTGCAATTTACAGCAAAGAAATTGAGGTAAAAATACATTTGCCGGATTCTGAATCTGTAAATTAAAAAAGCCCCTGGGATGAAAACAGGGGCTGGGTATGTTTTAGTTACTGTTATTTATATTTTTGAAAGAATTATTGTTGAATTATGTCCGCCGAATCCGAATGAATTGGACATGACAGTTTTAACCTCTTTCTCAACAATTTCCATATTGAGTGATTTAAGCGGAATTTCCGGGTCCTGGTTGAAAATATTGATATTTGCAGGAATAGCTCCCCTGACAATAGTCATTGCACTTATAATTCCCTCAAGTGCTGCTGCCGCCCCGAGAAGGTGGCCGTGAATTGATTTTGTACTTCCCACGCATATATTGTCATCATTCCCTGAGAGCAGTTTGTAGATGGCTTTTGTTTCTGCGAGGTCTCCTACAGGAGTTGAAGTCCCGTGTGTATTGATATAGTCGATGTTTTCAACATTGATTCTGCCCATTTCGACAGCCATTTTCATTGAAGCATAGGCTCCCTCTCCTGAAGGGTCGGGTGCGACAAAATCATATGCATCTCCGGTCATCCCTGTTGAAACAAGTTCGCATATTATATTTGCTCCCCTTTTCCTTGCATGATCATAATCTTCAAGTACAAATATGCCTGCCCCTTCGCCCATTACAAATCCGTTTCTGTCTGCATCAAAAGGACGTGAAGCTGTTTCAGGATCATCATTTCTTGTTGAAACAGCCCTCATGTTTGAAAAGCCTCCCACAGCAAGAGGATGAATTGTGCTTTCAGTACCCCCGGCTATCATTACATCTGCCATGCCTGATTTTATTGCCAGTGCTGAAAGGGCAAATGCATGGTTTGCTGTTGCGCATGCTGTCTGTGTACTGAAGTTGGGGCCCCTTAATCCGTAAAGCATGCTTACAAAGCCTGCTGCCATATTTCCAATTGAAAGGGGGATATAGAAAGGGCTGATCCTTCTGGGGCCCTTTGTTTCCAGGGCAACAGAATTATCATGCTGAACTTTCAGCCCCCCGATACCGCTTCCGATGCTTACTCCGACTCTGAAAGGATTGTCTGTTTTTATTCCTGAAGACTCGATTGCCTCTTTTGCTGCAGCAGCAGCATAGTGACAGTACAGGTCCATTCTTTTGGCTGTTTTAAGCTGATCCTCAGTATAATAGAGTTTGTCATCAAAATCCTTTACTTCAGCTGCTATCTGGCATGGAATTTCTGATGCGTCAAATCTTGTTATAGTGTGTACTGCTGATTTTCCTGAAAGTACCCCTTTCCATGTTTCTTCAACATTTTTACCGAGAGGGTTGACTGTTCCCATACCGGTAATAACAACTCTTCTGTTTTCCATAAAATATACCTTCCTGGATTTTATCTGCATTAAAAGTAGCACAACTTGCTGTCAATATCTTATATTATTATCTTTATTTTTTGTGCTATTGTCTGATTTTGTAATATATGAGAAAATAAACAGTATGAAACTGCTTTTTTTTATCAGATCAATTGATGTCGGGAGTAAGGGGCGTATAAATGTTTCGAGACATGCCCATGATTTTCATGAAATAGTTTATTGTTATGAAAGTAATTCTGATAAAATTAAACCGGGAGATCTTTATTTTTATCCTGCAGGCCAGCAGCATAAGGATAATTTACCAGCCATCACATCTGTAAAGCTTTATCAGGTCTATTTTTCTGAGGAACTTTTTTCTGCAACTGTCAATGTTGAGAAAGAGGCTCTTTTTATACTTGGCCAGATCAAGATTTATGTAAAAAAACAGAATCTTGTGAGATTGTCCAGAATAGGAACTGAACGCCTTACCAAGCTGTTTGAAAACATGTTATGGGAATTCAACGGACGGTACAGGGGCTATTCCTGGACAATACGTCTCAAGCTTATTGAGCTTCTCATTACAGTTGTAAGGGATACAAAGTTCAAAATCCCGATAAGAAGCGAAATGGGTCAGCCCCTTTCGAACAGCCATATTCAGGATGTGCTTATATATCTTGAAGCAGATTATATGAACAGGATCACAGTAGATGATATTCTCCATTTCTGCCCATTAAGCAGAAGCCATTTCCATGCTCTTTTCAAGAAAGAGACAGGAATGACTTTTATACAGTATCTCAACAGCTTGAGGTGTGAAAAGGCGGGCAAACTGCTGATAACAACAGATGATACTATCCTTGATATATCTCTGAAAACAGGATTCAACAATCTCAGTCACTTCTGCCATACTTTCAGGGATGTGACAGGCGTTTCCCCTGTAAAGTACAGGAAAAAGTGCGGTACGATTGAAGAGGAGAACTGATTTCATATATCAGGTGCTACAGGACCGGGCATTCACTTTTCTTCATGTCTGTTTTTTTTATTTCCGCTGTCTGAAATTTTCTGCCTGCTGTCCTTGTAATCCGAATAATATTTTTCTTCGCATTCCGGGCAGATCCCGTGGGTAAAAAGAATATCGGAGTTCTTCTGCATATAAAGCTCAAGTTTCTCCCAGAATCCATTGTCGGCGCGGATTTTATGGCAGTGCGAGCATATTGGAAGGAGTTCCTGAAGTGTTTTTATCTCTTTACGGGATTTTTTAAGCTCTATGTCTGATCTGTAGCTGTTCAATGCTATTATTGAAACATGCATGATAAAAAGCATTGTGAAATGAAGTATGATTACAATGCTGTTGATCTGGGCTGATGACATGAAGCTTGTTTCCGTCCTGATCCCAAGAAGGTAAAACAGGGCCCTGTAGAGATGAAATAAAGACAGCAGAAGTGATGAAGCAAAGAATGGTATATATACAATTTCAAGTTTTTTATTGATATCATGCAGGGACAATAATGTCAGTTTAAGGCTGATGTAAAACAGGAACAGTGACTGAATAATGATTCTTATTGTTATGCTGTCCCGGAAATAGGTAAAATAGAAGAAGAGTAGTGTAAAAAGGGCTGTCAGGAATATCTCCTCTTTTTTCTTTTTGCTGTTTCCGCAGAAGAGCCTCATGGACCACAGTATCATTGAGAGGGCGAGGACCAGTAAACTGTTTGATACAATTACAGAGAGGAAAACAGTGATATACCCTCTCAGGCTTATCAGCAGAATCCCTGTTCCGTTGAATAATGCTGCCAGTGTAAATAATCTAAAACCTGGATATGTTTTATGTTTTTTAATTATGTAAAACATTATCGCGGAAAAAGAAATCATGAGTATGGATGAGAAAAATGATATTGTTCTTATATCAAGAAAGTTTTTCAAATCTTTTCCTTTATTTAAAGAAGACTTTTTGCAGTGTTTTTTCTGCAGAAGAATATTTATATATATAAAATCTAATACAGAAATTAGTTAAATTTAATATGCAGGATAAAAAAAATTGTTAATATTTTATCTCTTATAATTCTGAATTTTAATTATAATTAAGTTATTGTTTTCTTATATATTTCCCGGAGGCAAGGAACGAAAAATGAAATACAGAAAAGAGTTTGCACTTGTGCTGTCTGGAGGCGGGGCAAAAGGGGCATACCAGATAGGGGCCTGGAAAGCTTTAAAAAATGAAGGTTTTAAATTCTCAGCTGTATCCGGGGCTTCTGTCGGGGCTCTGAATGCTGCCCTTGTTGCGCAGGATGATTTCGAAAGGGCTGACAGGCTGTGGGAGAATATTGAGATTAAAAATGTTGTAAATGTACCCTCAGATCTGGTTCCCAACGGAAGGATAAACCTCAATACAAAATCCATAAAATCACTTACTACAACATGGCAGAAAGGCCTTCTTCTTGATTCTACACCTCTTAAGATGCTGATCAGGAAAGAGATTGATGAAGAAATGATAAGAAAAAAGGGGATAGATCTCGGTCTTGTAACAATAAACAGATCTTCTTTCCGTCCCCTGGAACTCTTTCTTGACCAGATAGAAGGGGGATTTCTGGCAGATTACCTTTATGCAAGCGCCTCATTCCCCGCATTCAGAAACGCAGAAATAAAAGGGGATAAATATATTGACGGAGGTATTTTTGACAATATCCCGTACGCGATGCTAAAAAACCGGGGATACAGGAGGATCATAATAATTGATATTTCGGGACCCGGAAACAACAGGAAACCGGATGTCATAGGGACAGATACAATATATATCAAGAATTCCATTGAACTGGGAGGGGTGCTTGACTTCAGCAGGGAGACATTGAAAAGGTCTTCACGTCTCGGTTACCTTGATACAGAAAAGATTTTCGGGGGGAATGAAGGGCTCAGATATTTTTTCAGGCCTGATTTTGATGCCGCTGAAAAACTTGATCACATACTCCGGAAACCGGAGATAATGAAATATATTGATGCTTTTTCAGACAGGAAAAAAGACAGCCTGAAAAGGGTACTTCCCGATGAATACAGGGAATGGAAATATCCTGTCTTTGCCCTTATGGAATGCGCTGCCCTCTCTCTGGGTATAGACAGGATCGAGTTATATAATTTCAATGATCTTGTTGAAACTATCTGGAAGAGGTTCCGAAAGATAGACAGGGAATTCTTTGTAAATGATATTAAAATGCCATTTTTTGATGAAGTCGGCAGAGTTATAAAGGAAATTGCTTCAGGAAGGTCCAGGGAGGAATATACCCCTTACGCATACTACAAGGGGGCATCTGTGATATCGGGAACAGAAAAACCTACTATTGAAAAAAATGCTTTGTTTGTTTTCTATCCCTTTCTGAAGGGGGCGGTAATTTTTCATAAAATTCTATCTGAATATTTTACTGAAGCGGAGGAGAAGTAATGGATAAAGTATTTATTACAATGATTGCGGCAGGCATAGGCGGTTTTATCGGGATCAGGCTTAAAATACCGGCCGGAGCACTTATAGGAGCGATAGTTGCTGTTGCTGCTTATAATATATTTACCGGCAATGCAAAAATACCGGGGGGATTTAAGATTGTAGCGCAGATTATTCTCGGGGGTGTTATAGGCCTCAGTATAAATATGGAAGCTGTAAAAGGTCTTAAAACAGTAATTATCCCCGGTCTGATTCTGGTTGCAGTCCTTTTTGTCTTTTCAGTGATTGCCGGTCTCATAATTTCGAAAACCACAGGCATTGACCTTTATACAGCTCTTTTCAGCTGCAGTCCCGGAGGGCTGTCTGAAATGGCTATTATTGCTGATTCATACGGAGCTGACCTTTCAAAGGTTATTCTGGTTCATCTTATAAGGATATTAAGTGTGATACTTTTTTTCCCGATTATAGCTGTATTCTTTGCCAGATAATTATCTGCTGAGGTCATCCGGCTGAATCAGCCGGATGCCGTTATCTTCAATATTTATTTTCTTTTTCCTGTAGAGTGTGCCTGATGCTCTCTTAAAGCTTTTCTTGCTTATGTGAAGAATTTCCTTTATCTCATCAGGACTGCTTTTGTCATGAAGGGGGAGAAATCCATTATTGAGTTCAAGTGACTTGATTATCTTTTTTTCAGCAATGACATTGGATTCAGTAAAGCCCTGTTTTTCAAGGGAGGCATCAACTCTTCCGTCGTCTCTCAGTTTTTTGATATATCCCCTGAATCTGTCTCCTACTTTAATAGGTGAGAAGATCTCATTCCGGTATATTACACCCCTGTATCTGTTGTTTATTATTACATTTGCCCCCAGATCGGTGAATTTATACACAAGCATATCAGCCTCTTCATTCATTTCAAGACCTTCCGCCCTGTTTTCTATATATTTTCCGGTTTCTGTGGTAGCTATTACACCGTCTGAAGAAGGGTCTTCAATTACATAGATCAGAAGCCTGTCCCCTTTTTGCGGCTGGTCTGATGTTTTTCCCTTCCCTTTCCATGTTGCGGCGGCAGATGTGCTGAAATACCTTTTCGGGAGAAAGAGGTCCTTGTCTATGCCCCAGTCAAGAAATGCTCCGAATTCCGAAACAGAAACTACTTCAAGGTATCCGAATTCTCCCAGCTGGGCATAGGGCTTCTTTGTTGTGGCTGCCAGTCCATCATTGCTGCTGTAAAGAAAAACATCAACAGCACTGCCAGCGAGTGTCCCTTCAGGAAGCTCACTGGAACGGATAAAAATATTTCCGTGTTCTTCCCCGTCCAGAAAACATTTTTTCCCTTTAATCTGAACTACTTTCAGTTTGTTCATTTTTCCTGTTTTTATCATAAGACCTTCCCGGCATATTCCTTTTTATATTGGGCTTTTATCAATTATAATGCAGCAGTCTGCTGTTTTGTATTGTTTTTATCCGGATCCCTGTCAGATAATTCCTTTAATAAATGAAAGAAGAACATCAAGGGCTTTTTCATTGCTTCCCCCTTCCGGGATGATTATATCAGCTTTTGTTTTCAGCGGCTCAATGAATTCCTGATGTCCGGGTCTGACAAATTCCATATACTGCTCTATTACAGAGTCAAGTGTTCTGCCCCTTTCTTCTATATCCCTTTTCAGCCTTCTTATAAAACGGATATCATCCGGTGTATCAATAAATATTTTCAGATCTATAAGATCAAGGATCTTCTTTTCGGAAAAAATCATGATCCCCTCGAAAATAACAAGTTTACCGGGTTCCACTTTTACAGTATTTTCTGTCCGCCTGTGGTGAACGAAATCATACTGAGGCATATCAATGCTTTTAAAAGCTTTCAGATCACTGATATGCTTTATAATAAGTTCTGAATCAAATGCATCCGGATGGTCAAAGTTGAAAGCTGTAATATTTGAATTGTTCATATATTCAGCAGATTTATAATAGTTGTCCTGAGGGATAAATACAAAATCCTCTACTATCTCTTTTATCTTGTTGACAATTGTTGTTTTCCCTGAACCTGACCCGCCTGTAATTCCGATTACAACTGCTTTATCCATAAAAGCATTCTATGACGGGAAACTGCAGGGTGTAAAGATACTGCAGGTAATAATGTTATTTATATTTATCCCGATAAGGATCTGGTTTTCAGCTGAAAGTTATTCAACAGATATCTGGATGCAGTCCCCCTTTTCAGCTGTTCTGACAATATCCCCCGGGATAGTCAGCTTAATCATTTCCCCGGGAAGAAGGTTTCTTTTATTAACTGAAAAGATGTTTTCCCCTTCTGATTTTACTGAGAGTTTCCTGTCTTTGAATACTGTATTCACTCTCATGAATATATCTATGTCCTTTTCTGATGATTCAATTTTCTGCGGAACTGTATAGCTTATTCCGTCTCCATTAACAATTTTTATCGAAGCTCCTTTCCCAACTGAATCCTGTTCTGAAAACAGGATGTTATTAATTATTCCGGAAAAGTTTGACCCGGGTTCCACATCATATTTCCCCTTTTCCTCCGTATTTCTGCCGCGTTCTGACTCCCTTCCTTTCAGTGCATTAGTTCCGGCGAAACAGCCAGCCTTTCTGCTTTCCTCAGTTACAAAATCTACAAGATCATGAACATGAACAACATTACCGCAGGCAAAAATACCGCTTACAGATGTTTCCATCTTCTCATTAACAACAAGACCTCCTGTCCTTTTGTCAATCTCAATACCTGCTTCACGGGAAAGCTCATTTTCAGGGATCAGTCCCACCGAAAGAAGTAGTGTGTCGCATTCAAACTCTATTTCAGTTCCCTTGATCGGAATTCTGTTTTCATCAACTTTTGATACTGTTATTTTTTCTATTTTCTCCCTTCCGTGTATATTTGTCACCGTGTGTTCCAGAAAAAGCGGTATTCCGTAGTGATCAAGGCACTGGACAATATTTCTTGAAAGTCCGTTTGAGTAGGGCATTACTTCAACAACACCCCTGACTTCAGCCCCTTCAAGTGCAAGACGCCTTGCCATTATCAGCCCTATATCTCCTGACCCCAGTATCAGAACCTTTTTCCCGACCATGTAGCCTTCAATATTTATAAACCTCTGGGCAGTCCCTGCTGTAAAAATCCCTGCAGGTCTTGCCCCCGGTATGGCAATTGCCCCGCGTGTCCTCTCCCTGCATCCCATTGCCAGAACTAAAGATCTGCAGTGAAGAGTCTTCATCCCTGTTCTGCTTCCCAGGACAACAACACTTCTGGATTCTGTTATTTTAAGCACCATTGTATCAAGCAGGAACTCAATCCCTTCTTCCTCTGCCATGCTGATAAACCTCTGGGCATATTCAGGCCCTGTAAGTTCCTCTTTGAATACGTGAAGCCCGAAGCCGTTATGAATACACTGCTGCAGAATCCCTCCCGGTTCAATATCCCTTTCAACAACAAGCACACTGCTGCATCCTGTTTTTTTTGCCTCAATTGCTGCCGCAAGTCCTGCTGGCCCGCCGCCTATTACTATCACATCGTAAATCATTTTTCTCTCCTTAAAAAAAACAGCCGGAGGTGGCTCTTCATATACTGAAGATCAACACCTCCGGCTCTCATCTCTCCTGCCGGTATAATATAAATAATAATTATTGTCAGATTTTACATATTTCTTGTTACAACAATGTTCACCCCTGTATCAAATATGTTTTCCAGTACAATATCCCCCATTTTTACAGGGGATGTAAGTTCAACCCTGTTTATAAGTTTCATTACTTCAAACTTGTATTTTTCAGGGATAGCTCTGTCTGTTTTTACCGGAACCACCTTGTGGATTCCCCCTTTTATTTTTACTGTTGAACAGATCATTCTTGTAGGGTTGGTAAGCTCTTCCTTTGCATATACTATCCCTCTTTTGCACTTGTTGCCTGAAATTACAGGATCTTCGGGCGTTCCCTCAATTTTGAGTCTGCATCCCATTGGACAGACTATGCATATAAGCTCATTTTTCATTTCCGCTCTCCTTTTCAGATACAAGATTGATATTAATGACCCCTTCTGTTTTTTCAAACATTTCTTTTTTTACAGTTATTTTAATCATTTCACCGGGAGTCAGGTGTCTTTCCCTGAACCTTGCAATCTCTTTCCCCCTGTTCTCAAGAATAATCAAAGAGTCGTTATAGACCATGTCTACCCTCATGAAGATATCAAGCTTGTCCGGAAGATTGGAATATCGGAATTTATGGGGTACTGCATATGTAAGTCCCCCTGATGTGCTGAATGTCACATAGTCTCCGTTCCGTTTAAACTCTCCCCTGACATAGCTTGCTGCATTTTTTCCGGCCCGCCTGCTTTCTGCAGTTACAAAATCAACAAGGTCATGGACATGGACAACATTCCCGCATGCGAAAATTCCTTCAACTGATGTTTCCATGCTTTCATTTACAACAGGTCCCCCTGTTTTTCTGTCAAGTTCAATTCCGGCCTGTTTTGAGAGTTCATTTTCAGGTATGAGGCCCACAGACAGTAGTACTGTGTCGCATTCATATTCTTTTTCAGTTCCAGGTATGACCTGTTTTTTCATATCTGTTTCAGCAATAACAACACTTTCAACACGCTCTTTCCCTTTTATCTCCACAATATTGTGGCTCAGAAGCAGCGGAATATCATAATGATCAAGACACTGTACAACATTTCTTGTAAGCCCTTTGGGGAAAGAACTCCTTGCAACAACTGCCTTGACTTCTCCCCCTTCAAGAACAATTCTTCTTGCCATGATCATCCCGATATCGCCTGATCCCAGGATCACCACCTTCTTTCCAACCATGTATCCTTCAATGTTAATATAACGCTGTGCAGTTCCTGCTGTAAAAACACCGGCAGGTCTTTCCCCCGGGATTGAAATTGCCCCTCTTGTCCTTTCCCGGCAGCCCATTGCAAGGATAACTGATTTTGCCAGAATCTCCTTTTTCCCTTCAGTATTCATTACAGTTATTTCTTTACTGCTGTTGATTGATGTCACAATTGTATCAAGCATTATTTCAATTTCATCTTTCCGGGCCATATTGATGAATTTCTGGGCATATTCAGGACCTGTAAGCTCTTCGCTGAATTCAAAAAGGCCGAAACCGTTGTGGATGCACTGCTGAAGAATTCCTCCCGGTTCAACATCCCTTTCAATAATCAGCACCCTGCTGATTCCGTTTTCCCTGGCTTCAACTGCAGCCGCAAGACCTGCAGGGCCGCCCCCTATCACAACAACATCATATTCAGATTTTTCCATGGAGTACCTCCCTGCTATTTTGTTTTTCCTGTAAGAATATATGAATTCTTCTTTTCAAGCACTATTTCCTCAACAGGCCTGTCCAGTTCCCTTGCAAGAATCTCCTGAACCTTCGGTCCGCAGAAACCGCCCTGACATCTTCCCATTCCCGGGCGGCACCTCCTTTTTACGCCGTCAAGAGTTTTTGCCCCTACCGGTCTGTGAATCGCATCCAGAATATCCCCTTCAGTAATATTTTCGCACCTGCAGATTATTCTTCCGTAAAGAGGGTTTTTTTTGAGCAGCTTTTCCTGTTCCTCCCCGCTTCTTTCCAGGAACAGTTTTCTTTCAATCTCCGGATTGAAGTTCTTTTTCATTTCCATCCCCAATCCCGCTTTTTCAAGAAGGCTGATCATGTATTCTGCAATTGCGGGAGCTGCTGTAAGCCCGGGGGATTTTATCCCGGCTGCGTCAAAAAAACGGGGAGTGTCTGGGGCTTCCCTGACTATGAAATCTCCTGTGTCAGGTTCAGCTCTCATCCCTGCAAAAGTTCTTATGCTGTTTCTTGTTGTAATTTCGGGAATCAGTTTTTTTGCTCCGTTTCTTGCTTTTTCAAGAAGCTCAGGTGTGGTGGAGAGATCTTCAGGATCTTCCAGGTCATCTGATGAAGGCCCGAGTATAAGATTCCCGTGAACAGTCGGTGTGACGAGTGTCCCCTTTCCCATCCTGTCAGGGCATGGAAAAATTACCGAGTTGACCATGCACCCTTCACATTTGTCAAGAAGAAAGTACTGTCCCCTTCTTGGCTTTATCCTGAAATCTGATGCTGATACCATATTGTGTATCCTGTCTGCAAATACTCCTGCCGCATTAATTACATATTCAGCTTCAACTGATTCTGATTTACTTCTGATTTTAAAGGATTTACTGTTTTTTTCTATCGAAGTAACTGCGAAGTTGAGTTTCAGGTCACATCCGTTCATAACTGCGTTTTCAATCAGGGAAATAGTAAGCAGCATCGGGTCGATAATACCGGCAGTCTCCGCCAGGAGGGCCCCTTTTGCCTCAGGGTTAATATGCGGCTCTCTTTTTCTGAGCTCTTCCTGATTCAGGATACTCATCTTCTGAATTTTATTATTCAATCCCCTCCGGTAGAGTTTTTCAAGGTGTTCAATCTGCTCATCATCGTATGCAACAACAAGAGATCCTATCCTTTTGAAAGGTATATCAAGTTCCCTGCAGAGCTGGTCAAACATGGGGTTTCCTTCCGAATTGAATTTTGCCATGAGGGTATTTTCTTCAGGATCATATCCTGCATGAATTATTGCTGAATTTGCCTTTGATGTTCCGCAGCAGACATCATTTTCCCTGTCAATAACAACAACTCTCAGATTGAACCTTGAAAGTTCTCTGGCAACTGCTGAACCTGTAACCCCTGCTCCTATGATTGCAACATCATACATAAATCTCCTCCAGAAATGCAGCCTGATTCCGGCCCGCTTGAATAATCTCAGGAAACACAGCCTCATAATAATTATGGTTTCCTGTAACGGATGAACATAAAAAAAGCCAGATAAAAAGACACCTCTCCCCGGTATCATTTTATCTGGCTCTCTGTTCTCCAGCCATGAATATGATCATGATTTGATTTATTATATTATATCTGTATATTCTTGTCAAATAAATGTATAATATTACTTCTAAATCCCGGTATCTGGTCTTTTTACTTCTTTAAAGGTAGAATCATGATATCATGGGTCATTATAAGATGACGGGTTAAATATATTTAAATTGTAATGGGGATATTTTTTCAGCTTATGGTTTTGAATTTGCTTAACTGGACTGGTTTTATCTATGCAATGCTTCTTCTTGCCAGTCATATTTTTGTTCTGGCCGGTCTTGCCGTTGTATTCAGGAATGAAAAAAAAACTGCACAGAACAGCTGCAGTGTCAAGAACAGTATATCTGTCATAATACCTGCCAGGGATGAGGCTGCCAATCTTCCTGTCCTTTTTTCTTCGCTTGAAAAGCAGACATATCAGGATTTTGAAATTGTTCTTGTTGATGACAGGTCACAGGACAGTACCTTCTCCCTGATGAAAAGCTTTCAGGAGAAATACCCTGGCCGTGTAAAAGTTCTGAGAAATGAAAAGACATTTCACGGGAAAAATCCCAAGCAGATGGTGCTTGATGTCGGAGCCAGAAACGCATCAGGGGATGTCCTTCTTTTTACCGATGCCGACTGCCGGGTTCCTCCGGCCTGGGTCGAGAGGATGAGCCTTCCGTATAACGATGATAGTGTGGGGCTTGTTTTCGCATCAGTCACAACAGGAAACGGGAAGGGTTTTCTTGCAGCGTTTCAGAGATTCGATCATCTTTTGAGGTATCATTACACTGCTGCGTGCGCAGGACTTAAAAATCCGACAGGCGGATTCGGCAATAACCTTTCGATAAGGGCAAAGGCTCTTTCGGATATTGGGGGATTCTCTGATATTGAGTTCAGCGTAACTGAAGATGCCCAGCTTATAGCAAGGGTACGGGATACCGGCAAGTGGGAAATAACAGCCGGATCATCCAGGGACACAACTGTATTGACAAAACCGGTATCAACATGGAGGGAACTTGCTGTCCAGGAACTCAGGTGGAGTACAGGGGCTGTTCATGCTCCCGACTGGAAAGCATTTGCAGGATACGGCTTTGTCATGTATCAGCTTGTAACCGGAGTTGCAGCATTTATTCCTGCATTTTTCAATCCGTTTTATTTTCATTTTTTTCTTTCAGGTGTTTTAAGCATGCTGGTTGTTTCGACAGCTGTAGGAATACACCTGGGGATGGACAGAAAATACTGGATTTCTCTGATTCCGTCACTTGTTACAGCTGAATTCCTTTTCCCGGTCATAGTTCTGTGGGCCACTTTCAGGCCTGTGATAATATGGAAAGGGGAAAGTGTTACCGGATCTTCAGATAAGTGAAAGTGTTTTGGATTTTTGTTAAATCAGTGTCTTCTATAGATACCATGTGTCGTATCTTGTTGTTGATACGCTGCAGGCCCCTGCATTAAGTGCTGCCATGATATCATCCCTGTCTGTGATCAGTCCCCCTGCAATTACAGGAGTGGATGTTGAGTCTGAAAACTGTTTGATAACTTTAGGCATAAGACCGGGAAGAATTTCTATGGCATCAGGTTTATAGTCTTTTATTGCCTTGAATCCTGATTCTATTGAAAGTGAATCAAGGATGAAAAATCTCTGGACAACAAAAATATTTCTTTCTCTTGCCGCCTTTACAAGCGTTGTTTTTGTAGTAATTATTCCGTCTGTATTTGTAGCATCTGCAAGGTAATCAAGAGCATGCACAGATCTTGCAAGTCCTTCGACAAGGTCGAAATGTATGAATGCGAGTTTTCCGGCATCCTTGATTTTTTTTACCATGTCGGGAATTGTAGTTATCGTGGAAGTCAGAATAAAGATTATTTCATTCTCAGTATTAACAGCCTCTTCAATGTCCCTGTCTGTTTTTACGGCAGGAATAATGGGATTGTTTCTGAATGTATCAATAAAATTTCTGTTCATGATTTTAATATGATTTATTATGAAAATGATGTCAAACAGGAAAGACTGTAATCGGTATCAAAAAAAGATGAAAAAAACATTTGACAGATATGAAAAGGGCATGTTTAAATAATTCTAGCAATACCAGGCAGAGAGTAAGAGAGCCGGAGAGTATAGAAGATAGGGATATCTGTATATTCTCCGGTTTTTTTATGTCCGGTGTTTTTGGAGTTTTTAGAGTTTTAACAAAAAATTAAAAAAAATCTTACGCTTTTCTAATTTAGGTTTATAATTAAATGTAATTAAAAATACATTTATTCAAAAGGGGGATTTAATGAAACGGTTACTTTTAGTTGTTATGTGTCTCTTCATTATTGCTTCAGGTGCTTTTGCCGGCGGCAAGAAAGAAGCAAAAGAAGAAGCTGCAGAAAACAAGGTACTCAGGGTTCTGTCATGGTCAGGTTATATACTTCCTGAACAGGCTGAACAGTTCAAGGAAGAAACAGGAATCACTCTTGAAATTACACATTCAAGTAATGAAGAAATGATTTCCAAACTGAGAGCAACAAGGGGCGGCGGTTACGATCTTGCACAGCCTTCACAGGACAGAATATCATCAATGGTACAGCAGTATAAACTGTATCAGCCTATTGATTATTCTCAGATCAATGAAGAGCAGATTGAACCGAGCATGCTGAAAGCTGTAAAAGCCAATACACTTGTTGACGGCAAGTCATATGCTGTTCCTCATGTATTCGGAACTTCAGGGCTTATCGTAAACAGTGAAAAAGCTCCTGATGTGAAAGACTACAAAGATCTTCTCGATCCAAAATACAAGGGAAGAGTTGCTTACAGGATGAAAAGACCTACTATTCTTGCTATGGGATTTTCATTCGGATATGATCCATTTGCTCTTTATGCAGATAAGGAAGCTTACCAGAAATATCTGGATGATGTAGAAGCAAAACTTATTGAAGGGAAAAAAGTTGTAAAAAATTACTGGGAAAACGGAGATGCTCTTCTTGAATCAATGAGATCAGGAGAAGTATGGGCAGCAATGGGCTGGGAACAGCAGGCATGGAAACTCTACAAGGAAAATCCTGCAATTGACTATATTGCTCCGGCAAGCGGTTCAATGGCATGGATTGATACTTTTGCACTCCCTGCAAAATCAGAAAATGTTGCAGGTGCATACAAGCTTATCAATTTCCTTCTTGATCCAAAACAGGCAGCAGCATTTACAAATGCTGAGAATTACGGTACTGCATCAAAGAATGCATCAAAGTACCTTTCACCGGAATCAGCAGCCAACTTTGACAGGTGTTTTACACCGGAAGTTATGGCTAACATGAACTGGTATCCTACTGTACCTCCAGGACTTGAAGAAATGGAAGGTAAGGCAATGGACAGGATCAGGGCTGCTAAATAGAAAAAGAATTTTTCTGACATAGTGCAGGGCGTAGTCCCTGCACCATATATTCTTAATAAGGCAGAGATAACGAGAGCCGGATATGAGAGGATGCGCTGATTATTCCATAAGCACCCCCTGTCCGGTTTTTTTCTGTATAGAGGGAATAGTCAGATTTTCCGCTTGTTAACAGGGGATTGCAATAATAGCAAATTAAAAAAGTCTGTACTTAAAATTCGGATAAAAAGAAGGAATATAAATATTGACAGTCAGAATTTCTGAACTTCTTCAGGTATCTGTTGAGGGATTATATTGAAGGCTGTTTAAATTTGAATGAAGGTGGTAGCAAATGCAGATAGATTTGTCTGTGAAAGAGGTTGAAAAGAGGTTTGGGAATTTTACAGCTGTAGACAAAGTCTCTTTCGATGTTGAGGATGGTAAATTCTTTTCAATACTGGGCCCTTCAGGGTGCGGAAAAACAACCCTTCTCAGGATGATAGCAGGATTTTATGAGCCTTCCGGAGGGAGGATTGAGATCCGGGGACAGGATATGGCAAATGTGGAGCCGAATAAAAGACCGGTTAACCTGGTGTTCCAGCACCTTGCTCTCTTTCCTATGATGGATGTCAAGGAAAACATTGCTTTCGGCCTTAAAAGGCGGGGTGAGAAAGGTCCTGAAGTTTATAAAAAAGTAGATAACCTGCTTGAAAGGGTAGGCCTTCCCGACCAGGGCAATAAAAAAATAAGCCAGCTCTCCGGAGGACAGAAGCAGCGTGTTGCAATTGCAAGGTGTCTTATACTGGAACCTGCGGTACTTCTCCTTGATGAGCCTCTTGGAGCTCTTGACCTCAAGCTCAGGGAGCACATGAAGGTGGAGCTTAAAAAGCTTCAGGTGGAAGTGGGTACAACTTTTGTTTATATTACTCATGACCAGTCTGAAGCTCTTGTAATGAGTGACAAGGTTGCTGTTATGAATCAGGGACGGTTTGAACAGGTTGATACTCCGCAGAACCTGTACGGAAAGCCTGCTTCCTCTTTTGTTGCACAGTTTGTCGGGGACAATAACCAGTTCATAGGAAAGCTCTCAAAAAATGAGAAAGGGCAGTTTTTTGTTGTTACTGATGATAACAATAAATATTTTATTGATTCCCCCTGTGAAGTCGGGGAGGATGAACGTGTTGAAATGTATATAAGGCCTGAAGCGATGATCATCAATCCCTCACAGGGAAAAGATACCCTGAACAGGGTAAAGGCCGGAGTCAAGGCTATCCTGTTTGACGGAGGAAACAGCCGTCTCCTTGTAAACCCTGCCGGAAGTGCCAGGGAAATGATTGTGTCCCTTCCCCAGAACAGGCAGTTTGACCATATAAAGGCAGGTGACAGCGTTGAAATAGGGTGGGATTCCGCCTCTGCCGCCTGTTTCAGGGAGTCAGGAGTGAAAACTTATGATGAACTCTAAAAAGCATAAGATCAGATGGGGATTTATTATGTTTTTTACACCTGTAGCCCTTTGGCTGGGGCTCCTGATTGTTATTCCTCATCTTGACCTGTTAAGGATGTCGTTTGTCAGAGCTGACTACCTTGGAGAGTCGGGTATTACACTTAACCATTACAAGAGTTTCTTTACAGAGCCTATCTACTGGCTCACATTTGTCAGGACTGCAATGTATTCAATTGTTGTTACTTTTATTGTTCTTCTTGTTTCCCTTCCGGTTTCATTTTATGTGACCAAGGTTGCAAACCTTAAAATGCAGGGCTTCCTTATGGTACTTCTGCTTCTTCCCTTCTGGGTCAGTGAGCTTATAAGGGTCTACGGTTGGATGATACTCCTGAGGGAAAGCGGTGTAATAAACAAATTCATGCTTGCGCTGGGTATCTGGGACAAACCAATTGAGATGCTGTATAACGATACTGTAATGATTATGGGGCTTGTTTATACAACAATACTTTTTATGGCTGTCCCTATTATCGGAGTAATGGAAAGTCTTGATGATTCCTATATTGAAGCAGCCTATGATCTGGGGGCCAGGAAGATTACTATCTGGCAGAAGATAATAATTCCGCACTGCATGCCGGGAATCATGTCAGGAAGCATAATTGTGTTCATGCTTGTTCTTGGAAGTTATCTGACTCCCAACCTGATGGGGGGGAAGAACTCCCTGTGGTTTACACAGCAGATTTATAACCAGTTTATTCTATATTTCAACTGGAACCAGGGTTCAGCTTTCGGATTCATGCTTCTTATAATGTCCTCCATTATAATCTGGTTTGCTCTTAAAATTACCGGACAGCAGCTCAGCAAGGTGGTGAAGTGATATGATTAGAACATTACCAAGCAGTAAAATGTATAAAGGCAGTTTCCATGTTTTTATGATTCTATATTTTGTATTTTTATTTGCACCTCTCCTTGTAACCTGTGTGCTGGCGTTTAATGATTCAATGTTTCCATCTCTTCCGTGGAACGGTTTTACTCTTGACTGGTTTTTCGGAAACGGCCCAGAAAAGATAGGTATATTCAATGATGATATAAACCTGAGAAGTATTTTTGTTTCCTTCAAGGTTGCCATTGCAGTATCGCTGCTGTCAACAGTAGTAGGAACATGTGCGGCTTTTCTGTTTGAACAGGAGGAGTTCCGATTCAAAAATCTCCTCTACTTTCTGATGATAGCGCCGATGGTAATTCCAGGGGTAATCCTGGGTATCTCAATACTTGTTTTTACAAACAATTTCGGACTATTCCTTGAGGAGACATTCGGACTTGATGTTGGAATCCTCATGCCGGGATACTGGCTTGTTGTTTTAGGGCAGTTTTCCTTTATCACAACTATTGTTGCTCTTGTAGTTTCAGCGCGGCTCAAGAAATTTGACAGAACACTTGAGGAAGCTGCATATAATCTCGGGGCAAACAGGCTTGAGGTGATCTGGTTTATAACGCTCAAATATCTCAGGCCGTCAATAATAGGGGGGGCAGCTGTTGCGTTTCTGATGTCATTTGAGAACTTCAATACGACTCTCTTCCTTACTGGCTCTGAATCAACACTCCCGATTACTCTGTATCTTCAGGTACGTGATGGTTCAACACCTGTAATAAATGCAATATCGTTCCTTCTTATAATGACAACATCGATTTTTGCAGTTATCAATCTCTATGCTTCTTCGAGGAATAAGGAATAGGGTATTACAGGTTTACAAAGCTTTTCCTCCGGTGTGCGGGATCCTTAAAAGCAGCCGGTGAAGCACTGGAATATAGATTATTATTGTTTATTCTGATAGAATTGCAGTAAATCAGAGGCTGAGAATATGAGAGCCGGGCACAGAAAAGGTATATTGGGATACCTGTGTCCGGCTCTTTTTTTAGGATGGTAAATATGGAAAAAAACAGAGTGGAAGAGTATTTTGAATCAATAAAAAAAGGGATTGAAGCTCTCCGCAACCATGATTCGAAGGAACTGTTTCTTCTGCATCATAATGATTCAGACGGATTGACATCAGGTGCTATTCTTATGAAAGCATTTCAGAGAGAGGGCTATGATGTAAAAAGGTTTTCTCTTGAAAAGCCTTATCCTGATGTTCTGAAGAAGATTTTTAATGAGAACAGCGGAAAGATAATTGTGTTTGCCGATTTTGCAGGAAAAATCGCACCAATGCTGTCTGAACTGAACAGGGGGAGAAATCTTGTCCTTGTTCTTGATCATCACAGGGCGGAACCTGTTAAGGATGATGAAACAGTTCTTAATATCGATCCTGATCTCTACGGGCTGAAAGGTGACCGTGATATTTCAGCATCTGTTGTGTGTTACCTTTTTGCAAAAGAACTTAATACTCTGAATGAGGATCTTGTGCATGTGGCTGCTTTCGGAGGGATTGCCGATTTTTACTATCTTGATGAAGATGTCCATTCTTTCAACAGGGAATGTGTTGAAGATGCCTGTGCTGTAGGGCTGATGAGAATCGAATACCGTGATGGAAAGGAAAGGTTTATTGCAAGGCTTGGAGAAAAAGAGGTTGATGTTGTTGAATTCTATCCCCTGCTGGATACTCTCGGAGGGGTCGGCTTTTATGACAAAGGTCCTGAAATGGGGATCGATCTGCTTCTCAACGGGCTTACTGATGAGCATGTTAAAGAAATTAATAAACTTATGTCAGTTAAGGAAAAGATATTTAAAACAGAATTTGAGAAAATAAAAAACAGAGAATACAACGAAACAGATGATATTATCTGGTTTGATGTTGAAGACCGTTTTGCCCCGATGGGGGTGAAAATGATCGGTGTCTTCTGTGAAGAGATAGTTGATTCGGAATTTTTAGACGGTAACAAATATCTTGCAGGTTTTCAGAGAATCCCTGATACAGTACCGGGATTCGGTGAACTGAAGATGGGCCAGACCAAGGTTTCCATGAGAACTTCCACTTCACTTTCAAAAAAGATCATGGACAGGCAGCTGCCTGGTCTTAATGACTTTCTTCCTGAAGCGACAGTTAATCTAGGAGGCTTTGCAGACGCATGCCACAGTATTGCAGCTGCGACAACTATAGAGATCGGAATGGAAGAAAAACTTATGAATGAAACACAGAAAACTTTAAATATTAAGAAGAAATAATATTCTAATAAAAGGGGGACAAAATGGGTAAAGGAAGCGCATTTGGTAAAAACATTCTGATAGGAGATCAGTTTGTTCTAAACGGTGTACCGGCTATTGTATCAGCATTGCCGTACAGAACAGAAACTATTGTTGAAAGAGATGAGTCTGTAAAAGGATTCGTTGTTGAGGACAACAGGATTGAAGTTCCCGGATATAAAAAAAAGAAAGAAGCTTCATGCAGAAAATCATATGAAATGATGATTGAGGCAATGAATATTGATCTTGAAAAGAACCCGCTGAGAATAAAGGTGGGAGGAGATCTCCTGGCCGGCAGCGGTGTCGGAGCAAGCGGAGCTATAAGTGTTTCTTTCGGAAAAGCTTGCAATGATGAATTAAAACTAGGAATGGATGTGCTTGAAGAAAACAGAATCGGCTGGGTAGGTGAACATGCATATCACGGTATTCCAAGCGGTGTTGACAATACAGCATCAACTTTCGGCGGTCTCATGCTCTATATGATCAGGGACGGAAAAAAGATGTATGAAAGGATTGTTCCTGCAAAACCTCTTTATGTAGTACTTGCAAACAGCGGTGTGACATATAATACAGCTCTCCTTGACGAACATGTTGAAGGACTTATAAACAATAATCCTGAAAAATTCTACACAAGCATGAGCAAGGTTACATCACAGGTCTATGAAATGAAGAAAGCGATTGAAACCGGTGACCTGAAGACTGCAGGTGAAATCATGGTGGAAAACCATAAGCTCCTGATAGAGATGGACCTCAGCCATGAAAGACTTATTGAACTCTGTGAAAGGGCTATAAAGATGGGCGCTTACGGTGCAAAGCTTACAGGAGGGGGAAGAGGCGGATATATGGTATCCCTTGTTGAAAGCCCTGAAATGCAGGATAAAATTGCTGCTGATTTTGAGAAGGATGATATCCCTGTAATCAAGGCCCGGCTGGGACTCGGTGCTGTTGATAATCTGAATTTCAGAATTCTCACATGATGTTCCTGTCTGACGGATATTTCTGAACAGGATTAATGGAAAGCATGAGGCTGACATATTCCGGCCTGATGCGGAAATTTTAAAAAAGTATTACAGCAGCTTTTATATTGGTGGTGGATATTCAAGCTGCTGGAATAAAAATGCAGGCAGGGATCTTGAAACACAGGATTCCCTGTCTGCAGAAAAATACTGCCCTTATCAAATGGCGCAAAACAGATTAAACGTTAGCCGCTAAAGAAAAAGAGCAGGATAATCGTGAAAAGGAAAGAAGTGGAGGCAATATGGCTTATCAGGACCATTATAAGGATTGCGAATGGATTGAATTTGAAATCCTTGAAAATTTTATGAAAGATGCTTTGATCGGGATAGGAGTTCCTGAAAATGATGCACAGATAATTGGAGATGTTCTCATTGAATCTGATAAAAGGGGAATAGATTCTCACGGTATCGGACGTCTTAAACCTATTTATATAGAGAGAATTGATGCCGGAATACTTAATCCTGTTACAAAGATTGATATTATTACAGATGAGAAAGCTGTTGCAGTTCTTGACGGGAATAACGGTATGGGGCATGTTGTAGCCCATAAAGCAATGAGCATGGCTATAGAAAAAGCCCGTGAATACGGGATAGGTATGACAGCTGTAAGAAATTCCAACCATTACGGCATAGCAGGGTATTATCCTCTCATGGCTATCAGGGAGGATATGCTCGGAATTACTGGAACAAATGCCCGGCCTTCAATTGCTCCGACATTCGGAGTGGAAAATATGCTCGGAACAAACCCCCTTACAATAGGTGTGCCTACTGATGAGGATTTTCCCTTTCTTATTGATGCTGCTACCAGTGTTACCCAGAGGGGCAAAATCGAAGTTTATGACAGGGCAGGAAAGGAACTTCCTCCTGGATGGGTTATAGGGTCTGACGGATCAAGCCGGGAAGATACAAAACAGGTACTTGTTGACCTTACAAAAGGCAAGGCAGCACTTACACCCATGGGGGGACTGGGAGAGATCGGAGCAGGATACAAGGGCTACGGCTGGGCAACAGCTGTGGAAATACTCTCTGCTGCACTTCAGGGAGGATCCTATCTCAAGGCGCTTAACGGATATGACCAGGATGGAAACAGGATTCCCTATCCTCTGGGACATTTTTTCATAGCTGTAAACCCTGAAATGTTTCTCGGCAAAGATCTTTTCAAGACAATTGCAGGTTCAATCTGCCGCGAGCTCAGGAATTCCAGAGTTGCCCCGGGCGAGGAAAGGATCTACACTGCCGGTGAAAAGGAGTGGATTGCCTGGCAGTACAGAAAAGACCACGGTTGTCCTGTCCCCAAAGTTCTTCAGAATGAAATGATTGAACTGAGAGACAGGTTTCACCTTGATTATAAGTTTGATTTTGAATAGAAAATAAATACAGGCATTCCGGGACTGTTTTAAACAGGTTGCATATTTGTATTCTGTCTGTATGAAGAACAGAACCGGATGCTGTCTGAAGAATATATTGGAGAAGAAGATGGATGAACTGAAAAACAAGGCTCTTGCATATCACTCGGAGGGGAAACCGGGAAAGATTGAGGTTGTATCAACCAAGCCCTGTCATACTGCTGAAGAGCTTTCCCTGGCATATACACCCGGAGTGGCAAAACCTGTTCTTGAAATAGCAGAAAACCCTCTTGATGCATATAAGTATACTGCAAGGGGAAACCTTGTTGCAGTAGTTTCAAACGGTACAGCTATTCTCGGATTGGGAGACAGGGGTGCGCTTGCTTCAAAACCGGTAATGGAAGGCAAGGGGGTCCTGTTCAAGAGGTTTGCTGATATTGATGTTTTTGACCTTGAAATTGATACAAAAGATCCTGAAAAACTGATAGAGGTTGTAAAGCTTCTTGAGCCTACATTCGGGGGGATCAATCTCGAAGATATTAAAGCTCCCGAATGCTTTGAAATTGAAACAAGACTGATTGAAGAATGCGGGATACCTGTATTCCATGATGATCAGCACGGAACAGCTATTATCAGTACAGCTGCTCTTATAAATGCAGTTGAAATTACAGGCAAGAAAATAGATGAGATGAAAGTAGTTTTCAACGGAGCCGGAGCTGCCGGAATATCCTGCGCCAGAATGTTCAAGGCTGCAGGCGTCAAAGGCGAAAATATTCTCATGTGCGATTCAAAGGGAGTTCTTCATGAAGAAAGAAGAGATGAGCTTAATGAGATGAAAAGGGAATTTGTAAACAGTACAGATGCAAGAACTCTTGCTGATGCTCTTAATGGGGCTGATGTCTTTATTGGAGTATCTGTACCAGATTGCGTGAGCCCCGAAATGCTCAATTCCATGGCAGAAAACCCTGTTGTTTTTGCAATGGCAAATCCCAACCCTGAAATCACTTATGAGCTTGCAACTTCAACCAGAAGTGATGTGATTATGGGTACCGGCAGAAGCGATTATCCCAATCAGGTTAATAATGTCCTCGGATTTCCGTTTATTTTCAGAGGCGCCCTTGATGTAAAGGCGAGCAAAATTTCGGAAGGGATGAAGATGGCAGCTGCAAGAGCGCTGGCAATGCTTGCGAGGGAAAGTGTTCCTGAAATTGTCAGAAAAGCATACGGTGGCAGGGATTTTTCTTTCGGAGTTGATTATGTCATACCTAAGCCATTTGATCCGAGGGTTATAGAATGGGAAGCTCTTGCTGTCGCCAGGGCAGCCTGTGAAGAAGGACTTGCAAAAGAGCCGATTACAGACTGGGAAAGCTACAGAAAAGAACTTGCAGAACGTATGGCCCCGTTCTGGAAATAACAGAAAAAAGTTGATTTTGATATTATTCAGGGGAATTACCGGCAGGTCCTCCGCAGACCTGAAAGATGATGCGGAATGTCTGATCCTGTTTGTCAGCAGCAGTTTTAACTGCTGATAATATTTTTATAAAACCACACCTTTTTTTCAGCGGAGTCCAAGATCTCTGCAGGGGGGATAATTGTCCCCCCTTTTTTTTGTTCAATGGCCGGCCTGACAGAGTTGTCAGATCGGCTATGTAATATGATTTTATTTTTTAAAGTCTTTTCGATGCAATATGCTTAACAGCTTCATAGAACCCTGCCGCATCATTACCTTCTGTCACATAGGTTGGATAATGTTTCATTATGGGAAGAAACTTCCTGATATTTGCTACTGCTATGGTGTGCCTGAGTTCCCTGAACATGGGCTCATCATTCTGTGAATCACCTGAAAAAACAATCTTTTCCTGGAGTTCCTCAAGTTCCCTGCCTGTAAAGTCCTTTAGAAACATTCTGAAGCAAGTCAGCTTGTCATAATCTCCGAACCAGCAGTTTATATGAATACTTGATATTTTATATACAGCTTTCTCTTCATCAAGAATAGAGCATATCCTGCCGATCTCCTCTTCTGAAAGCGGATCAACATCCTCGCAGAAATCTATTGCAAGATCTGCAATTCTGAAATCCTGGTCAGAGGCAATTCCCGCATTCGGGACCTCTTTCAGGACCCTGTCCCTGATCCTGTCAAGCTTTTCACGCCCTTTTCTTCTTTCTTCATCACTCTGAAGGTATTTCCTGATTACTTTCTTCTTTTCAGGGCTGTATGAAAAATAGAATGCTCCGTTTTCACCGACAACACCAGCGACAGGCCACATCCTTGCAATATGATCGCACCATCCGGCCGGTCTTCCTGTTACAGGGATTATTTTTATTCCCATCTCATGCAGTTTCCATATTGCTTCAAAAGTTGATGACGGCAGCAGACCGTCTGTTGTTATTGTGTCATCTATATCTGTAAAAAAATATTCAAGATTTTTGCAAAGAGTTTCAGGAATATCTTTTATAGCTTTGCTTTCCATGTATTTACCATCCTGTTTTTTTATTAAGCTGTTTTATTACAGCTGATGTTTATTAATCTGCAGCTGCATGCTGAAACTATTAATGAGTTATTAATAATCATCAGCCGGAAATCTGCCTATTATTTCAGGGTGGTGGAACTGAAAATAAATTACTGATCAGGCTGCTTAAAAGCAATTCATTACAGCAGATAATATTAACTGATAATACCCTCAAAGCTGCATCAGAATCAATATTACAGAAGACTATTGTTTATTTTAACAACAGTGCCGGAAAGCTGTGTATCGTTTGACAATGGATATAAAAGGTGTTTTAATTTTGTTATGAATGAAACATCGGGTGATAAACTTATACCGGCGGAACGGCAGAAAAAGATAATTGAACAGCTTAAAAAAAGCGGTTCAGTCAAGGCTGCGGAGCTCAGTGAGATTTTCGATGTAGCTCCCCTTACAATCAGGCGGGACCTTGACATTCTTGAACGGAAGGGTGTTCTTGAGAGGACTCACGGAGGGGCTGTTCTCCGTCAGAGTATGAGGGATGAACCCTCCTATTCAGAGAAAGATAATTCACTTCTTGCAGAAAAAAGAGATCTTGCAAAGGCAGTTGTATCTCTGATTGATGACGGTGATACAGTATTTATAAACTCGGGCTCCACAAACAGGCATGTTCTTGAGCAGCTTGCATCTGAAAAAAAGAAAATACGGATAATTACCAATAATACATGGGCAGTTGAAATATTCAGAAATTCGGAGATAGAGCTCCTGATACTTGGGGGATTCTACAGGACAAAAGCACGTTCTCTTGCAGGAAGCTTTACTGCAGATGCGCTCAGAAAGGTCTTTGCTAACAAGGCTGTAATTGGTGTTGATGGTGTCAGTATTAAACATGGACTTACAACCCCTGCTGAACAGGAGGCTGAGGTTGCCCGTTTGATGATTCAGCAGACAACAGGAGATGTTATTATTGCTGCAGACCATTCAAAGATAGGTGTTGTTTCAAATTTCCTGATATCCAGGATCGACAGCATAAGCTATATCGTGACTGACAGAAAGGCTCTCTCTCTGATTGACAGGGATGAATATGAGAAGGCGGGAACCCGGGTAATTTTTTCAGATCAGTAGATTTTTTTCTGTTCCTTGTAATAACCTCCCCTTTAATTACAGATTTGATAATGAAAATGATGTCTTGTATCGCTACAGTATTTGATATCGGTAATGACCCGTTTTTTTCCTTTTCAGTTGGTGTTCCATCAGTCAACTGCCTTGCTTCTGTTCCGGAATGCTCAGGTATAAAATCTGTCAACCCGGATGCTGAAATAGTAATAGCAGGGATTGATGCTTATTTCTCTGATAACAGAAGCAATGCAAATGAGGTGCTGTACTGCAGCTACCAGTCAGTAGACAGTTATAAAGCTGATATGTATATCTACTCTACAGAAAGCACAATGCTGACAGGGGCAATATATGATGATGAAGGGGTAACTGTTTATAAGGTTAAGCTTCTTGAAGGATGGAACAGGGTTCTGAAGGTGAAGAAAGATAATCTTATCCTGATTACAAATGGTGAAAACAAAGATGCCGAATGGAGACTTGTGATGGATGCAACCTGATAAAAAGTTTCCGGACAATTATAAAGGGATTTGCCTCAAACTATGTAATTCCCCTTTTTGCCTTTTCCCTAAACAGGTTATGCTGACACTTTGAATATCAGCTGGGTCCTGCTTTCTGTTCCTGTCTTGTTGAAAATATTCCATACATGTCTTTTAACAGTTGATTCTGCTGTCTTCAGGATTACAGATATCTCCCTGTTTGAAAATCCCCTGCAGATATAATCAACGACTTCTGTTTCCCTGTTTGTAAGGCTGTATTTTTCTTTTACTTTACTGGTATTCATAAAGGATATATCAGTGAAATCCTTTTTTTCTCTTAGAATTACGCTGTACTGAGGATCCTTCGGAAAAAGGGCTCTGTATTCAGGAGATGACAGTCTGCTGAAACTGAAATGGTATATATGCCCGCTTTTAGCTAACTTGATCTCTGAACTGCCCGGAAGACTTAATGGTGAAGTAAATACCCTGACTGTGTCGGAAAACAGTTTTGAATATTCATTTGTTCCTGATAACGGATTTTCGCAGTATTTTTCTCCGAACAGTTTTGTGAATGATTCCTTTATATTGCTTCCGCAAAATACAACCTCGCCGTATTTGTTTAGGTAAGCTGTGCTGCTGTTGTCAGGTTCCGGGTAAAGTGCTTTTCGGAATCCCTCTTCAAGAAATGATACTGCAAAATTGAATAACTCAACATCTTTTTTTTCAAACCTTTTATTATCAAGACCTGCCCTTGCTACTCCGAAGAAACCGGTTATTTTATTATCAAGTCTTAAAGGTACATAGCAGCCGTCTGATGCCGGCCTGACTTTCTGTGACTCCTGAACAAATTCATGTGAATAGGGGACATTCCTGTCTATAAGTTCCCTGAAAACCACCGGCCTGTTGGATTCTATCATGTTGCTGAGAATAAAATCCTGATCAATAAAACTGTCATACAGTTCATTGAAATCGTGCGGGTTGTTTGATATCATGATATTTTTTAATCTGTTCCCGGGGGTGAATATTACAGCTGCAAAATAATGTATATCAAGAAGACTGCAAATATGGGGTGTCAGTTCTGACAGAAGCTTTTCACTTAAAGTATCTGAATATGATTTGCTGATCAGATGTTTTATTATATTTGATTGCTGCTCTGATATTACCATATACAATCCTGCCTGTTTAATACTTTTTCAAATATAGACATTTATCAGGTGATATAATGTACAACTAAAGTTGTATTGTCAAGGTGATTAAAGTGTGTAAAATTATAGATTATAATCAAAAAAGTGTATTTAATATTCGGGTAAAAATGTTATTTTCAAAAATCGGGGTGCCTGTAAAGGCACCCTTTATTTTTTAATTTTTCCCCTCTTCTGAATATATTAAATTGACATATTTCCTTAATATCCATATGATCAGATCATGATTTTTGCACACAGGGGGGCCTCCCAATACAGGCCTGAAAATACACTTGCAGCTTTCAGATATGCTTTTGAACTCGGCGCAGACGGTATTGAGATAGATGTTCAGCTGAGTAAGGACAATGTTCCAGTTGTATACCACGACTGGTCTTTTGACAGAATCACCGGTAAAAAAGAGCTTGTGACAGAAATGAATTCAGCTGAAATAAAAAAGCTGAACGCCGGTTCTTTTTTTTCTGATGAATTCCGGGGTGAGCAGATACCTTTCCTTGATGAAACACTTGCTATTGTCCCTGAAGGTAAAGTCATAAATATTGAAATAAAAAAAACCGCTTTTGAAGAAAGAAATATTGAGGAAAAGGTCGTTGATATGATATACAAGGCAGGTCTTGCAGACCGTGTTATTATATCCTCATTCAACCATTATTCCCTCCTGAAGGTAAAAGAGATTGATCCGTCGGTAAAAAGGGCACTTCTCTTCAGCTCAATGCCTGTAAATCCTGTTTCATATGCGGAGAAATTTGAATGCTACAGCTTTCATCCTTCATTTGTCTATGTGAATAAAACTGATGTGGATGCCCTGAAGAGCAGGGGGGTAAGGATATACCCCTGGGTTGTGGATTTGAGGCATTATGCGGAAAAGCTTTTTGAAATGGGGGTTGACGGTATTATTACCAATATTCCCGATATAATGAAAACCAGATAATTGAACTAGAATTCAATCCCCTCCCTTGCCTCAACTCCTTCTGAATAATAATGCTTAACCTCATTCATCTCAGTAACAAGATCCCCTTTTTCTGTGAGAATATCGGGGCATCCTCTCCCGGTAAAAATAAGTTCTGTTCCATTTTTTTTTATCTCTATCAGCCTGATCAGGTCTTCACAGGATAAAAGGCCGAGGCTGCAGGCGGTGACAGCTTCATCAAGAATTACTATGTCATATTCACCGCTGGAAACAATCTCTGATACTTCTGCATATCCAGAGGAAGCCAGTTCCAGCTCAGTACTCTCAGGTTTTCCTGTAATAAATCTCCCGGTACCGAACTGCTCTATAATTATCTTCTGTCTGTCTTTTAGTAATTCAGAAAGAAGGGTAAGGGCCTTGATCTCGCTGTAATTCCCTTTTTTAATAAACTGACCCAGATAAACTGATTTTCCTGCCCCAATGGCCCTCAGTGCAAGTCCCAGAGCAGCTGTAGTCTTTCCCTTCCCGTTGCCGGTATATATATGTATGTATCCTTTATTCATATCCATGATTATAACTCAAGTTGAGATTATTATGTCAGTCTGATTCAGGAAAGCATTAAGTAAATTTGAAAATAGAGATTTTTACTGAGAGACAAGTTGATACCGATAGTTATAAAAACCTGATAAAGGTCTGTTGTACGTTATTCTAAACTTTACGGATGAAACCCGGGATGATATCATATCCAATAAACCCTGAAGGACACAAATTTTATAATAAAGTAAAAATTGGAGTATATTCATGAAAAAAATAATCATTTTTCTAATCGCAACTATAGCAGTAACAGCATTGTCCGGATGTTCAACCGCCCCTCCCAAGAGACTTGTCTTTGATAAGGTCTGGGAAGATTTAAACATGCCCATGAACAGTACAGAACTCCTTCCTGAACTTGATATCTATCCGGAAAGCAATATTGATTATAATAAAAGGCTTGTTGAAAATGCAGAAAAAGTCAGTGTTGCATTCTGTGATGATGAACCGCTCGTTCTGAATGATGATACAGGCCGTTATGTCTATTACTGCAGCAGATTCTGGAAAGATGATGATTTAAGGCATATAGCTTCAACACTTAATTATGAAGTGTTAAAGAGACTGCGGGCCGAAGAAAAAAGACTTGAACCTGTTTATTACGGGAGTTTTTACGATATACGGGAAAATGAATACAGAAAATATGTTGCCGGCAATATTAATATAATAATACTGGATTTTACAGGTTCATTTATATCGTTCTATACCTCCTATGTGGATGATTCAAACAAAATGCTTGTAAAGGTAGTAACCAGAGACCCTTCACAATCCCCTGTTGATGTTTTAAGAGCAGTCAATCAGCTGCCGGATTTCTGGCCGGAAAAGATGGAATATAAAGAAAATATTGCCAGGCCTGCTGAGTATAAAAATAAAGCCGAGTTTAAATCATATATAGCGGCAAGCAAAGCCAAAAATGCGCAAAAGAAGTCCTCATCTCCTGAAAGTTCATTCAACTGGGCCGGGCTGGCAAGCGATCTGAGCAGGACAGTTGACGAATACTACTCGGAAAAAGATAAAGTTAAAACTGTAAAAACTCCCTCAAAATCACCCGGAAAGCAGGCTGCAGGCAGTTTGCCCCCCTCCTCAGCAGCAGCGGAAACACAGACTGCCGGCAGTTTAAAGAATTCATCAACAGGAAAGACGGGCGAAACAGGAACAGCAAGAAGTGATTCTTCAGGTAACTTAAAGGCCCTGCCCAGGACGGTAAAAAGCGGGAAATCCCAGATTCTCGGGCTGATTGATAAAGAGGAAAAGTTTGACTTTAATTTTGAAACAGCCGAGTTTACAAAAAGATCCCCTCAGGAGGGTATCAGGTCAGTAACTGCCGGAGTATCAGGCGTTTATCTTTATAACGCAGTTGTTTATTCTAATTTGAAATGGGAGAATGAACCGGGGTATAATACAAGCATTGCAGGAGCAGACTGTTATATTGCTCTCAGCAACGGGAAAAACAGGATATATGTAAAAGCTGGTGATTTTCCTAATGCAGGCGAAGGATACATGAAAAACAGCAGCGGAGAGGATGCGATGTTTGTTAAAAGCTTCAGCGGAACAGATGCAGTATTTTTTTCAAAAGAGGAAAGCAGGGCAATCAGGGAGGATATTGCATACTCTGATTACAGGATAGTTGATCTTGTCATCTCCTGGGAGAGATAAAAAAGAAAAACATCTGCCTGTAATATTGGGGGGAACTTCAGCCTCTGATTGTATTACAGGCAGAAAGTATTATCCGTTTGCTGAAATAAAATTCCTGACCTCATCAAGTGCCGGTATTGAAGTCATTCCTCCCCTCCTGGTAGCTGAAAGAGCTGCTGTCGCGGATGAAAATTTCAGGTTGCTTTCAATATCCATTTTTTTAAGAAGTCCGTATGCAAATGCTCCGTGAAAGATATCTCCAGCCCCTGTAGTGTCAAGGGCATTTACCTTGAATGAAGGCATTACTGTTACATCATTGTTCTTTTTATAGATCATCCCTTTTTCTCCAATTGTTATTACAACTGTATTGGGACAGAGCTTTTCAAGGATTTCAAATGCCTTTCTGCAGTTTTTTCCCATGTGAAGATTGTCTATACCGGTATATGATTCTGCAAATTTTTCCGAGCAGACAAGGTAATCAACCTTTCCTGCCAGTATTTCTGTTTCCCTTCTTAACGACCCGGCATCCAGAACAGATGCCGCATCAGGAAACATTTCCATTGCCCTTATTGATGTCTCAAGCTCATATCCGTCAAAAAGGAGGACTGAAGGGCTGTATTTATCAAGCCTGACAGAAGAATAATCTTTAATCTGGTCAAGTTTGTTCCTGTTTATCAGAGTTCTGCTGCCGGTTTCCCTGTTTACTGTAATCAGTGAAATAGCGCTTTTTATTTCCGGATCCATCAAAAGATTGGAAGTATCAACTCCCATCCCTTTCAGTGTTTCCTCCGAAATTCTTGAATAGATATCTGTCCCTGTAAGTGAAACTATAACTGATTTTTCACCCCACTTTGCTATAAGGTATGATGCATTTGCCGCAGGTCCTCCCGGACATTCGTTAAACTCGTGGGTCATGTATTTGTTGTTTTCTTCAGGATATCCGTCAATATATGCTGTGATATCATATGAAGTATTGCCGATGCATATTATTTCGTTCATTTCTTCTCCTGAACATCAGTTGAATTCAGCTGCCTGGATTTATTACCCCAGCTGGTAGAAAACAGGGACAAGTACAGGCACCAGAAGTGACAAGACTGCCCCGCTTGTAATTGAAAGGGGTACCACTCTGTCTCCGCAGCTTTTTTCAATCAGGGGAAGTGTTACATCCATGCTTGTTGCCCCTGCCACCCCTATCCCGATATTGGGAAAACGAGTTGTACTCAGAAAAGGTATTGTAAGCAGAGCTATTGTTTCCCTCATGATATTTATAAGAAATCCTGCAGATCCCAGAACAGGGTCCCCCATATCTGTTATTATAACTCCTGAAAGTGAGTACCAGCCGAATCCTGATGAAAGGGCCAGTGCCTTTCCCGGACCGATGGAAAGAAATCCCGAAACTGCAAGACCTCCCAGGAGAGAGCCGATTACTGTGCCTGCTGGAAGGAGAATTGTGTCAGGGTGGGCCAGGGCTTCCTTCAGTGTTACATTGTTGTGAACAAGCTGAATTCCTATCATGAAAAGCAGTGTGTTAAGCAGCCATGAAGTTATTTTCTCCCCTGTAAAATGAGGAAATGCATTTATAAAAAACCCTGCTGCAAATCCTGCAAAGACGAAGACAACCAGCTTTGCAGGTTCCCTGAAATGATCTGATAAAGAGCTGATGAAGTAATTAAAATCCTTACGTACTTTTTTCCCTTTTAACCTGCTTTCTTCTCTCTTATTTTCTGTATCATCTCCCTTTTTCCCAGTAAAAAGGTCCTGTAAATGATAAATAACTGCCAGTACTATGATTGTACCGGCTACAGTTGCCAGTGCAAAGGAGATTGAAACAATTCCGATCTGCTTCAATGCCTTTCCTATTTCCTCATTCCTGCCTATTCTGAATCCCATAAAAAAAAGCAGGGAAAAAAGTGATATGCTGACCAGTATATCAACAGTTTTTCCAGCAGGAATAACCTTAAGTTTTGCAAGAAGCATTCCTGCGAAGAGAAAAAGTAGTATTACCGATATAGATGTTAAAGCTGCCATACCTGCAATCTAACATATTACCTGCTCTGCTTCAATTGTGTAAAAATATTCAATCTTGACACATAAATAGTGTATATTGTTAAATAATGATGTATTATTATTCAATACAAAATAAAAGGGGTATTAAATGAAAAAAATTCTTACAGTTCTTTTAATAGCTGTGGTAGTTTTCGGCGCAGTTTCATGTTCAAAAAAGGAAAAAGCTGCAGAAGATGCTGTCAGAGTGATAACAATTGCTTCTGATGCAACATGGCCTCCAATGGAATTTGTTAATGAAAACAAGGAGATTGTCGGTTTTAATGTTGATCTTATGAAAGCAGCTGCAGAAGCAGGGGGATACAAGATTGAGATACAGAATACTGCATGGGACGGTATTTTTGCCGGTCTTGCAAATGGCGCTTATGATGCAGTATGTTCTTCTGTTACAATAACAGAAGAAAGAAAAAAGACTATGGATTTCTCAATTCCCTATGTAAATGCAGGACAGGTTCTTGTTGTTGAAAAGAGCAATAACACAGATACAACACTTGCAGGTATGAAGGGCAAGGAAGTCGGTGCTCAGATCGGAACAACAGGTGCAATTGAGATTTCAAATACAGAAGGTGTTGTTCTCAAGACTTACGATGAAATAGGACTTGCCATAGCAGACCTTGCCAACGGAAGGATTTCCGGTGTTGTTGCTGATGGTCCGATTGCTGCAGACTTTGTTCTTCAGAATGATGAATACAAAGACAGTCTTAAAATTGTAGGTGAACCTTTTACAGAAGAATTCTACGGTGTTGCAATCAAGAAAGGGAACCAGGAAGTTCTCGATATAATCAACAACGGACTTAAAATGGTTCTGGAATCTGATAAAATTGAAGAGCTTAAAGATAAGTGGCTGAGATAAAAAAAACCAGGATAGAGGTTACTGATGGTACTCTGATCCCCGGGAAAGGCGAACACTCCGTGTTTTCTGCATGGAGAATAGCCTTTTTCGGGGCTATTGCTCTGATTATTATTCTCCCGGTAATGAAGCCGGATCCCTACTTTGAGATTCTCAAGTTTATTCCTGACGGAGTACTTGCCACTTTCAAAGTTACAGTTCTTTCAATACTGCTCTCAACTCTTATCGGACTTCTTGCAGGACTTGGAAGAATATCGAGAATTACTCTGATCAATAGAATTGCTACTGTCTATGTTGAAGTTGTAAGGGGAATTCCTCTTCTTGTACAGCTTTTTTATATTTATTATGCCCTCGGGAAACTTGTTCAGGTTCCCAGGCTGACTTCTGCTGTAATTGCAATGGCTTTCTGTTACGGGGCCTACATGGGAGAAATATTCAGAGCCGGTATACTCTCCATTCCCAAAGGTCAGATGGAGGCAGCTCTTGCCCTGGGGCTTACCAGAGGGCAGGCTATGAGAAGGGTAATACTTCCTCAGACAATAAAAGTGATTCTGCCCCCTATTGGTAATGAATTCATAGCATTGCTGAAAGATTCCTCTCTTGTATCTATTCTTGCTGTTTCAGACCTTTTAAGAAGAGGCCGTGAATATGCTTCAACTTCTTTTATGTATTTTGAAAGTTATACAATGGTTGCGCTTGTTTATCTTATTATAACATTGTTTCTTTCAAGAATTGTAGCTATTATGGAAGAAAGGCTGGGACGCAATGAAAAGTAGTGACAAACCAATTGTTAGAATAAATAAGGTAACAAAGAATTTCGGTACAGTCGAGGCTCTTAGAAATGTGAGTCTTGATGTGAACCCCGGTGAAGTTGTTCTTATTATCGGACCATCCGGAAGCGGAAAAAGTACCCTCCTCAGAAGTGTTAACAAACTTGAAAACCTTACATCAGGGGAAATATGGATAGATGATGATCTCCTTACTCATAATCAGTCTGATATAAGAAAGATAAGGGAAGAAGTGGGAATGGTTTTTCAGAATTTCAATCTTTTTTCACATCTTACCGCACTTGAGAATATAACTCTTGCCCCGATGGTTGTAAAGAAAATAGGCAAAGATCAGGCTGTAAAAATTGCTGAAGATCTTCTTGCAAGGGTTGGGCTTTCTGAAAGAGCGGGAAATTATCCTGACCAGCTTTCAGGCGGACAGCAGCAGAGGGTAGCAATTGCCCGGGCACTTGCAATGAATCCGAAGGTTATGCTTTTTGATGAACCTACAAGTGCGCTTGACCCGGAAATGATCAAGGAAGTTCTTGATGTTATGCTTCAGCTTGCAAAAGACGGGATGACAATGCTTGTTGTATCTCATGAAATGGGATTTGCAAGAGCTGCTGCAGACACAGTTGTTTTCATGGATGAAGGGGAAATAATTGAGAAGGGAACTCCAGATGAAATATTTGACAATCCCAGGGAAGAGAGAACAAAGAAATTTCTCAAGCATATACTGTAAATCAGAATGTATAATGATATCTGAAACATCTTCTGAGAATTAGGATATGGTCAGGAAACCGCAGAATATCTGCGGTTTTTTTTATAAAAAAGCAAATATTATATGAATAAATACCGATTTTATCAAAAAACCGTGTTATAATTATTTATTGCAATATTGTAGAATAATCCTCTGGCAGAGTTTTCTGGGTGTTTGAATTTTAAAAACAGAGGCTATATTAAATATTACAGGAAGGTGAAAATATGAAAAAGCCTGAAATGTCTCTTTATTTCAAGGGGAGAAAACCTTCGGCAATAAGAATGTCGCAGATTGAGTTTTCAAAAAGAAAAGACAGTGTTAAAGCAATCAATACAGCAATCGGAAATGTTACTCTTCCAACGCATCCGGCCATGCAGGAAAGAATGTTTAATCTTGATTCAGAAGCCTCTCCATTCAAAAACGGTGTGGTAAAATACACTGCAACGGTCGGTGAAAAGGAAACTAATGATGCTTTTCTTAATGTGATTGCTTCCAGCGGATTCAAAACAGATGATCTTTATTCACAGGTTACAGACGGCGGAAGCCAGGCTATGGAGCTGATTGTTCTGGGACTATGCGGAGCTGCAGGCTCAGACGAGAAACCTCTCCTGCTGATTGATCCTGCTTATACAAACTACCTCTCAATGGCTGCAAGGGTGGGAAGAAAGATTGTTTCAGTCAAAAGAACGCTGCAGGAAAGCGGGAAATTCACCCTTCCTGATATGGGAGATATCGAAGATATTATAAAAAAATATAATCCCGGTGCACTTGTAGTTATACCCTATGATAATCCCACAGGGCATTTTTACAAGGAAAGCGATATGGCTGCCCTTGCAGGGTTGTGTGTTAAATATGATATGTGGATGGTCAGTGATGAAGCTTACCGTGAACTTTATTATGAAGGTGACAGGGCTGTAAGCATCTGGGGGATCACAGATGACCTTGTTCCCGGAATTGAGGGACGGAGGATAAGCATAGAAACAACCTCCAAAGTCTGGAACTGCTGCGGGCTCAGGATAGGGGCTCTTGTTACTGACAATGAAGACTTCCACACAAAAGCAGTTGCTGAAAATACTGCCAACCTCTGTTCGAGCGCTATTGGTCAGTATATATTCGGGGCAATTGCACATGAATCAAAGGAAGATCTGAGAAAATGGTATGGAGAGATCAGGTCCTATTATAAATCAATGCTTACAGATTTCTGCAGTGAGCTCAAGTCAAGGCTGCCCGGCGTTATTGTATCCAGTCCTGATTCTTCGATCTATTCAGTAGTGGATGTCAGGAATATTGCTAAGCCCGGATTTAATGCCCTTGATTTTGTTCTTTACTGTGCAAGGGAGGGAAGTATTGAGATTGATGGTGAATACTACACCCTTCTTGTTTCCCCCATGGCTGGATTTTACAGTGTCGGACCGGACGAGGAAAATCCCGGAAAAACACAGATGCGTGTTTCCTATGTTCCTGTAAAAGAGGATATGAAAAAAGCTCCTGAGCTTTTTGAAAAGCTTTTTACAGAATACAACAGCCGGATAGAAGCTGCAGCAGGGTCTGCATCGGAAAGAAAGCATTAGAAAATACCAAAAAAGCGATATAAAACAGCGCATACAATTTTGCGCTGTTTTTTTTTGAGTATAAATCGTAATAGATTCAGGATCAGGAGTTCTGAAAGGATTCTCCCAATACGGTTTGTATATCATGCAGAACCATTCTTTAGTTCACTGAATAAAAAATAAAGGCTGCCTCCCGGCAGCCCTTATAAAGAAATATATTCAGAAATCTGATACTTTCTGCCTTATTTTCCGGTATTATCTTCTGTATTGTCCTTCTTTTCCCTGAACAGGATCCCCAGTTCATCAAGCTGGTTCTTTTCAATTTCTGAAGGTGAATCATCAAGAGGGGACATCCCTGCAGTGTTTTTTGGGAAAGCAATTACTTCCCTGATTGAGTCCTCTCCTGCCATAATCATCACCAGCCGGTCGAGGCCGGGTGCAATACCGCCATGAGGAGGCGCTCCGTATTTGAATGCATTGAGCATGAATCCGAATTTTCTTTCAGCTTCCTCTTCTGAGAATCCCACAATACTGAAAATTCTTTTCTGTATTTCGGGATCATGGACCCTTATTGAGCCTGATGCAATCTCATATCCGTTAAGTACAAGGTCATAAAGGTCTCCCTTGACAGGACCCGGGTCCTGTTCCATTGTTTCAAGATATTTTGCCTGCGGCATTGAAAACATGTGGTGTGCAGGGTCCCACTTTTTTTCATCTTCGTTCCATTCAAAAAGAGGGAAGTCGAGGATCCATGCAAATTCGAACTTGGTCTCATCAATAAGACCAAGATCCTTTCCAAGTTTATTTCTAACAGCTCCCAGTGAATTACATGTTGTTTTCCAGCTGTCAGCTACAAAAAGAAGCAGGTCTCCGTTTTCCGCCCCTGTTTTTTCAAGAATATCCCTTTCTTCCTCCTGGAAGAATTTGGATATTCCCCCTTCAAGCCCTTCTTCACCTTTTTTCATCCAGGCAAGTCCTTTGGCTCCGTATATTTTTGCTGTATCTTCAAGCTCTGTTATCTTTTTTCTGGAGTAATCAGCAGCACAGCCCTTTGCAAGTATATATCTTACTGTACCCCCTCCGGCGACTGCATCTTTGAATACAGAGAAGCTGCAGTTTTCTGCAATGTCTGAAAAGTCATTTATTTTCATTTCAAATCTGAGATCAGGCTTGTCTGATCCGTATGATTCCATTGCTTCGTGATAGCTCAGCCTTCTGAAGTTTTGAGGAAGCTTTATTGAAAGAGTTTTATCAAAAACGTGGGCCATCATTCCCTCTGTGAGAGAAAGGACATCCTCCCTGTCAATAAAGCTCATCTCAATATCTATCTGGGTGAATTCCGGCTGTCTGTCACCTCTTGCATCTTCATCCCGGTAGCACCTTGCTATCTGGAAGTACCTGTCAAGACCTGAAACCATGAGAAGCTGCTTGTATATCTGGGGGCTCTGGGGAAGGGCGAATGCCTTTCCAGGATAAAGTCTTGAAGGTACGATAAAGTCTCTGGCCCCTTCAGGTGTTGACTTGATAAAGGTTGGAGTTTCTATTTCGTAAAAATTCCTGCTGTTGAGGAATTCCCTTACTGCAAAAGCTGTTTCATGTCTGAGTCTTATATTGTTTTTCATTTTCTCTGATCTGAGATCAAGAAACCTGTATTTAAGCCTCAAGTCTTCCTTCGCATTTGATTTTTCATCAACCATAAAGGGGAGTACTTCACACTGTGAAAGAATCCTTATCTCTTCCGCTTTTACCTCTATCTCTCCTGTTGTCATTTCAGGGTTTATCATTTCATCAGGCCTTTTTCTCACATGTCCGTTTACTGCGATGCAGTATTCGAATTTAAGGCTGTCAGCAAGAGTTATAAGCTCCTCAGTTGCATCTTCATCTATTACTACCTGGCTTACACCATATCTGTCTCTTAAATTTATAAAGTGGATTCCGCCGTGGTTTCTGTTTTTATATACCCATCCGTTAAGGGTAACTTTCTTCCCTTCATCTCTTCCGGAAAGTTCTCCGCATGTGTGTGTTCGTTTAAATTCATTCATGATATGAAATCTATCATCTGGAATAAACATGTTCAAGATGCGCAAAAGAAAGAAAAAAGCTGTGAAGATGCCAGGGCCCGGTTTGTGGATTAAACAATCCATGTTTGAGGTTCCTGTTTTAGTGAAGCAATTATCATGATTATAAAAGTGTATTTGTTTATACAATTTAATGTATGTTTTGAATGACATCAACAGTGAAATAAGTTATTATATAATAACAAATACTGTGATTTTCTGATTTTTCGTGATATTGGCTGTTCCGGTTTTTTAAGTCATTCAGGAAATGTAATATTTTTGGCAGGAGAAGATAAAATGCTTAACAGCGGCAATATACCCAAATATGTACAGATTTATAACTACCTTGACGGGCTTATAAAAAGGGGAAGGATAAAAGTCGGAGACCAGCTTCCTACAGAAGAGAAGATTGCTGCTGATTTCAAGGTGAACAGAATGACAGTCCGCCAGGCTATAGATGAATTTGTTGTAAAAAAGATGGTGGTAAGGGAGAGGGGAAGGGGAAGTTTTCTTGTAAAAAGCAGCCCCCAGGAATATCTCTGGAACTTCAACAATATTACAAGCTTTACAGATTCCATGCTTGATGCCGGGGTTGATTCAGATTCCGAGAACATACTTATTGAACTATCTGAAGCGGACGAAAGGGTAAGCTCTCTTCTCGGGCTTGATGAAAATGATAAACGGGTGATTCATACTCTCAGGGCAAAGTACGCGGAAGGTGAAGTTGTATGTTTTGAGAGAAGCTTTCTTCCCTATAATGATTTCCGTGAAATACTTGATATGAATATAGAAGGATCTCTCTATCATATTCTTGTGGATAAGTTCAATATTAAACTGGATCACTCAACACACACATTGAGCTCCTCAATTACAGGGGAAGAGGAAAAATCCCTTTTCAGAATTGATTACAATATTTCCTGCATGATGGTTGAATCTGTTACCTATGATCCGGGTAATATCCCTGTGGAAGTTCTCTATACCTGTTTCAGGGGGGATAAATTCAAGTTCAAGATAGATTCGGGAAAATATATTTACCAGAAAAAAGGGAAGCAGGATTAAAACTGTAATTTTCATGAATTCTCACCTTTTTCAGAAAATAGACTCATTATTCACTTATTATATTGTCTATATATTCATCATTATGAACTCTGCGTATTATTGTTGCTCTTCAGCTGTTTTGATATGATAATATAAGCAGCATCCTTATAATATTGTCTAAACTTAAAGGAGCATTTCTTTGAAGAAAATACTACTTTTAATAATTATTATATCTTTAAGCGGAGTTATTATTTCCTGCTCAGATAAATCCAAAAACAGTCTGCTTGATCCGGATAAGCCGATTACTGTATCTGTCTGGCACTATTACAATGGAACAACAAAAGAAGCTTTTGATGAACTTGTGAGCAGCTTTAATGAAACAGTGGGAATGAGGCAAGGTATTGTAGTTGATGCCCGGAGTCAGGGCGATGTTAATCAGCTCGCTGAAGCTGTATTTGATGCTGCAAACAGATCCATCGGTTCCATGCCTATGCCGGATGTTTTTGCAGCATACCCTGATAACGCATTCAGGGTTCATCAGATTACACCGCTTGTCAGCCTGGAGACCTACTTTTCAGAAGAGGAACTAAATGAATACAGAAAAGAGTTTCTTGAAGAAGGACAGTTTATCACTGACAATCTTTACTACATAATTCCTATAGCAAAATCCTCTGAAAATCTTTATATAAATAAAAACCTGTGGTCTGAATTCAGGGATGCTCACGGATTTACTGAAGATAATCTTAGAACATGGGAAGGTATCTATCAGCTTGCTGAAATACATTATAAAGAGACAGGTAAAGGATTCTTCGGCCTTGATGCAAATGCAAACTATTTTATTGTATCTTCAAAGCAGCTGGATGAACCGCTTTACTCATATTCAAATAACGGAACTGCAGTATTTCATTTTTCGGAAAATCTTGGAAAGAAAATCTGGGACTACTATTACCGCCCGTATATAAAAGGCTATTTTAAAAAGTCAGGACGTTTCAGTTCTGATGATGCAAAGACCGGAGATATTCTGTGTTATACCGGATCGACTGCAGGCGCTCCGTATTTCCCCAGGACAGTTGTATTGGAAGGGGATAAAACCATGGAGATCGAGCCGCTTGTACTGCCTTATCCCGCTTTTGAGTCAGGAAGAAAAGTATCAATTCAGCAGGGCGCAGGTATGTCTATAGCAAAAAGTGACAAAGCCCATGAATACGGCGCAGCAGTTTTTCTCAAATGTTTTACCGAAACAGAGAACAACCTCAAATTTTCTGTTTCCACAGGTTATTTTCCATCAAAGAATGAAGCATTGAAACGGGAGAAAATCTCGGAAATAGCAAAAAAACGTGATGTACCTCAAGGAGCAATTCTGGAATCAATTAAAGCTTCAGATATCATGTTTAATGAATACAGACTTTACAATAACAAGCCTTTTGAAGGCAGCTATAAAATGAGGGTTCTTCTTGAGAGCCATTTGTTCAATAAAATCAAGACAGATCTGAATGAACTTGATAAAAGAGCAGCTGCAGGTGAAAAAAGAGGGAAAGTTATTGAAGAACTGCTGTCTGATGAAGCTTTTGCTGAGTGGATAAAAGAACTGAATAAAGAAGCTGAAAAAATACTCAACTCCCCGGTTAATTAATAAGATGTTCAAAAAGAGGGAAGCTCCATCTCCAATCGGCCGCCGTTTAACAATATTCATACTGGCAATCATTATTTTACAGACAGTTGTTTTTGTTACAATGCTGATCGGAGGAGGTGTAACCAAACAGGCAAAGTTAAATGCATATCAGCAGTTTTATGAAAAAGTCAGCAGCCGGCACGATTATCTGCAGAGGGAAATGAGGAACAAGTGGATTAATTTTGCCCCCTACCTGTCTGATATAAAACAACTGCTGGCAGAGGAGAAAGGGCTTGAGACTGAAGTAGCACAGGAGCTGATTAATATGCTCAGATATACTCAGGCAACAGGGGCCTACCTTATTCTCCTGCCAGAGGGGAAAATAGAAGATCATCTCCCTGCTGTATATTTAAGGGATTATGATCCCAATATGAATAATTATTCCGATGATGATATATACATGATTGCAGGATCTTCAAAACTTGCACAATCATTTAAAATCCCGCTGGACGAAATATGGAAGCCCTACTTTCAGGTGAATGATGAAAATAAAGCTTTTATTGAAAAGCCGTATGAGAGCACATTTATCAGCAGCAAATCAGAACTTTTAGGATACTGGAGCAAACCTTTCAAGCTGAATAATGATGATGTGCAAATCATCACTTACTCAATGCCTTTTCTAAGCAGCACCGGAGAAATTAAAGGAATAATCGGTATAGATATTACTCTTAACTATCTTACCGAATATCTGCCTGTTTATGAACTTCAACCCAGGGACTCTCTGGGGTATCTGATCAGTTACCGTCCGGATAACGGGGAAATGTATCCCATAGTAATGAACGGGGCAATGCAGAAGCGAATGATTGATTCTGATAAAGCAATTGAACTGAAAACAGTCAATAGCGATTTGAACCTGTATCAATTATTAAACCATCAGGGTAAAGAAAGACTGTATGCTGTTGTCAGGGAAATGGGACTGTATCGGCTGAACACACCGTTTGATAATGAAAAGTGGTTTCTAACCGGAATCATGAGAGAGGATTACCTTTTCAGCTACAGCAGTACAATCAATAAAATTATCTGGATATCGATGATTACTGCTGTTGCTCTTGGATCCTTAGGAGGCTTTTTCATAAGTTTCCAGATTACAAAACCAATTGTCAGCCTGGCCAAACAGGTTAAGGAAAAGGAAAATGACAAACAGCTTTTCTTCAATAAAACCGGATATCTTGAACTGGACCAGCTCTCATCTGCCATAGAAACAGCTCATGAGATGATGATTGAATCAGCCTCAAGACTTTCAAAAATTGTTGCCATGTTTGATGTGCCTATTGCAGCCTATGAAATTAATAAAAAAAACCGCAACTATTTTATTACAGATAACTTTTGGAAGATTATCGGTTATCCTGAAAATATAAATCTTACATTTAATGAATTCACAAACCAGTTTGATAAAATCTTTTCTCATGCAGAAGATCACAACGGTATTATTTTCAAGGTGGCAGGAGTAAAGGATAAATGGGTCAAACTGAGCCGGTCGACTTCAGAAAATACATCTATCGGCGCAGTCGTTGATATATCGCAGGATATACTTGAAAAGAAAAAGATTGAATATGAACGTGACCATGACCCTTTAACACAGATCTATAACAGAAAAGGATTCCAGTGGGAATTTGAAAGATGGTATTCAGGAAAAATCAACGGTACTGCAGCTGTTATCATGTTTGATCTTGATAATTTAAAAGAAGTAAATGACCTCTTCGGTCATAAATGGGGAGACAGCTATATAACAACCTTTGTAAATTACTTGAAAGATATTGCAGATAACAGGCACTGTATTGTGGGAAGAAGATCAGGCGATGAATTTGTATGCCTGCTGTATAATTATGAAAACAAGGATGAAGTCAGAAAAGCGATGGATAGTTTATACAAGTCACTGGAAAACAGCGTCATGAGGCTGCCTGAAAATAATGTACACAAAGTCAGCGCTTCCGGAGGGCTCATGTGGATAGAAGGCAAGAAGCTGACATATGATGAGTTGCTGCACTATGCTGATGAAATCCTGTATGAGGCCAAGCAGACAGGGAAGGGGATTTATCTGGAGAAAAAGGACTGACAGGAATTTTTTGCAAATTCAGTTATAAGAACAGTCAGTATTTTTAAAAATTTATTCGGGAAATTTTCAATAGAAAATAGACAACCTGTTTAATTGAAGGTTATCTGTAAGCAGTTTCCTTTTCCGGAAAAGGGAAATCGCAATAAAAAAGGCGCCTGGTCTTGAAGACCAGCGCCTTTTTTAATTCATTTTTTTAAAATAAATTACTTGCCGAGAAAACCGCTGAAATATGTTTTTGCCTGGCCAAGTGGCTGAAGTGATTCAGTATACATCTCTTTGTCAAAGTATGTAGCACCGAGATCATAGATACTTGATGCTCTTCCCCATTTCTCAATGGTTTTATCTAAGCCTGCAGCTTCGCATTCAGCTTTAAGAGTGTTTACTTCTTCGTAAAGAGCTGTAGCTTCATCCTTTGCAGGATCAGCGGGTGCTTTAGTTGATCCACAAGCAACAAACATCATTGCGATAATTGCTACTAACAGGATGAGAAATAACTTCCTTTTCATAATTCCTCCTCATTAATTTAGAAAAGTTATTAAAATTGTGAATCACATTCATAATGGTTATTTATGAATGAACGATTAACAATTTTTTAACAAAAGATTAACAATATGTTTAATTATCACCTGACAATCTGAATTTTGCAAGAAAAAATTTATTAAAACTTTTACAAAAATAAGAATATATTATGATAATACTGATATTTTAGTATAAAAAAGGCGTTCATACAGTATGAACGCCTTTTTTCCATAAAGATACAGCAGAATCAGTATTTTACAGGAAGAGCTACACCGCATTCCTTGAGTGCATCTTCAAGTACCTTGAATGCATCCCTGATATCTTCAGGTTTAAGTGCTCCGAGGTTGCAGATCCTGAATGTCTGAAGGTCTGCAATTTTACCAGGATAGATAGTCACGCCGTTTTCAAAAAGATAATCGTGAACTTTGCTGAAATCAAAGTTTGGATCGTTCGGGTACATAAGGCCGACAACAAGTTTTGTCTGTTTTTCTTCAGGAAGAATGCCTTTGAAACCGAGTCTTGCCATTTCTTCATTGATAACTTTCCATCCGTCCATGAGCCTCTTGTATTTCGGCATTTCACCTTCTTCAAAATGCTCTTTGATTGCCTGTTCAAGTGAATATATAATCTGAACAGGAGGTGTAAAGTTCATCTGCTTGTTCTTTTCGAAGAAGTCATACTGTCTCCAGAGGTTTGTATAGTATGATCTTTTCGGATAGTTTGCTGATTTTTCGATTTCTGATCTTTTCCCTATGAGGTATGAAACACCTGTGAAAGCATTCATCCCTTTCTGTGAAGAAGCCATACAGAAGTCTATGTTGTCTTTTTCAATATCAATAGGAAGAAGACCGTATGTTGATGTAGTATCAGTGATAAAAATTGAGTTGTATTTGTGAGCAAGAGCTCCCACTTCTCTTATAGGGTTGCAGAGGCCTGTACCTGTTTCCTGGTGAACCATGTAAACAACAGCAATTTCAGGATCATTTTTAAGAGTCTCTTCAACTTTTGCAAGATCAGGAAGATCTGTAACTCCGAACTGGAGATCTACAACAGGGATACTGTAGTAGTTGCATACATCAACTGCTCTTGCATTGTAGAACCCGTTGTTGATAACAAGTACTTTTTTGTCTGCAGGTACAAGTGATCCGAGAGCTACATCAATATTAATTGTTCCTGAACCTGCAAAAAGAACTGCTACGTGATCTTTTGTATTTCCATGAACAACTTTTACGAGGTCGTCACACACTTTTCTTGTAATTGAAGCAAATTCCTCTTCCCTGTGGCAGATATCGCCCTGTATAAGAGATGCTTTCACTGTTTCTGTAGTTGTGGATGGACCCGGGTTTAATAATATGTTTCTTTTAACAGTTTTATTAACTGTCTGTTCCTTAAGTACCATGGCTGGTTACTCCTCCTTCAAAAACCATATCAAATATTTTAATCGTATTCTAACATTTAAGGGATATAAGTCAATGCTGATGCATTAAATACGGTAAAATATTTAGCTGTTTTTTATCTAAATACGCTTAACCATAACCTATAATTATGAATACCATGAAAATCGGTAGCTTAAACAGTTGCTGGGCTGTGAACCATATTATAAAGAAGTGATTTAGTATAAGAATTAATAATAGATTGAAAATCTGTTATGGAGATTTTAGAAATATTAAAATATTGTGAAAAAATTGTTAAAATTTTCCTTGACAAGAAACAGGAACAACAGGTTAAAATATAAGTATTAAAGTTATCTTTAAATAAGGGTGTTGCCCTTTTAAATTTTGAGGAGGAAATAATGAAAAGAAGTCTTTTGTTGATTCTTTGTATTCTTGTTCTTGGTTCTTTCGTTTTTGCTGAAGGCCAGGGAGAAGGATCAGGCAAAACTAAAAAACATGCAATTATGGGATCATCAAGCTTGGGAGGAAGCTGGTACCCAACTGCTTCAAGAATTGCTGGTGTAGTTATGAAATACACAGATTCTGTTGTAACTGTTCAGTCATCAGGTGGTGGAACAGAAAATATCAGACTTATGAAACAGGGTCAGTACCAGATGGGTATGGCTGAATCTAACATAATGGTTTACGGATTCCAGGGAATAAGAGATTTTGACGGCGATCCCTACCCAGAACTTACTTTCGTAACTCAGCTTTATCCACTTATTTTCCAGGCTCTTGTACAGAAAAGCACAGGATGGACAACTCTTGCAGACCTTAAAGGCAAATCATTCTCACCTGGTTCACCAGGATCAGGCGATGTTGCTGCATGGGAAGAAGTATTTGACGGTGCTTATGGCATGGGTGTTGATGACATGATCTGGAAACCACTTTCACACAATGAAAGATCAATGGCTTTCAAAGACAGAGTTCTTGACTGTGTAGGTTTTGAAACAGCTGTTCCTGCTGGTGCTATTCTTGAAGCAACAGCTCAGAACCCAGGAACTATTCTTGAAATCGGCGGAGAAGCCAGAGAAAGACTTATGAAGAAATACACATGGTACGACCCATGGGTAATTCCTGCTGGAACATACAATGGTCAGGACAAAGAAGTTCAGACTGTTATTCAGGGTGGTGGAATTATTGCAGATGCTTCTTTAAATCCAGACCTTATTTATGACTATGTAAGCGCTATGTACGGACCTGGCCTTGAAGCAGTTCAGTCAGTTCATTCAAACGCTCACTACATTACACTTGATACAGCTTGTGATGGTAGAGGACCCGTTCCAATACACGCAGGTGCTGAAAAATTCTACAAAGAAAAAGGTGTTTACAAATAAGATTTGTGGAATTCTTGCAGATGCCGGACAATAATCCGGCATCTGTCTTTTCTGGATATATTGACTGTTTTTTTTATTTGCTTTAAAAAGACAGGCAACATATCTCAGAAATACCATTCATATTTAAAAAACAGACAGAATCCGCTGTCACATATATAAAAAATTATTTTTTTTTTGGTTTATACTCCCGGAGCTGGAGGCTGGGAGAGTAATATAAGCTCTGTTTGCATTTGAATACACCTTTAATTACGGCATTTGTGTTTTCCTGTGCAGACTGAATATATTATCCATTTCCATAATTGGATAATAAAATGATAGAGGAATTCAAAACGGCAGTTTTCCTGTATCAGAAGAAATCCCTCAGGCATTGAGGGGCTCCCCTGCAAAGGGGCAAAAAATCCCGTAAAGGGAAAAAAAACTCATATAGAAGGAAAGAAGATTAATGAGTGATGATTTGTTGAGTAATCTCGATTTATCGAAGATGACAGAGGCTGAAATTGCTGAAGCAAAAGCAATTGAAGCCAGGGCTAAAGAGCTTGAAAAAGCTACTTCTGGTCACCGTGAGCACGGAGCTCTCGGTCTCAAGATAATAGCAACAATTGCTATTATTTACGGTTTGTTCCACATGTACACCGGTTTTGCCGGCATGTACACTGCACTCAGGCAGAGATCAATCCACCTCAGTTTTGCTCTTCTGATTTGTCTTATCAAGTTTTCTGCAAACAGGAACAAGGATGATAAGTCAGAACCGATTGCACCATATGTTTTTCTTGGTGTTGGGGCATGGACTACAGTAATACTGACACTTCAGTCAAAGAAAATGCTTTCATATGCTGCAGTAATAGGTGCTCTTGTAGTTATTTCTGCTGTATTTTTTGTTGCACGTGTGTTTACAAAAAAACAGAGAATTAAAGAAGCAGTTCAGATTGAAAAGAGACTGTGGTGGTATGACTATGTTTTTATTGCAATGGCACTGGTCGGATGCTGGTATATTGCAATCTACACTGATAAAATACTTGAAAGAGCTGGTATTGTATACCTGAAAGACCAGATTATCGGCGTGCTCCTGCTTCTAACAGTACTTGAAGCTACAAGAAGATCTATAGGTCATGTTCTCATGTTTATCGGTATTACCATGCTTTTCTACTGCCGGTTCGGTTATATTTTTCCGGGAGTATTCTGGCATCCAGGTTTTCCTGTAAGCATGATCATAAGGCACTTTATCCTTATTGACTCAGGACTGTGGTCAACACCTCTCGGTGTATCTTCAAGTTATATTTCACTGTTCCTCCTCCTGGGAGCTGCTCTTCATGCAACAGGCCTTGCAGAACTGCTTCTCAAGATAGCAAAAGGTATTTTCGGAGCTATGGTCGGGGGCCCTGCCAAGATGGCGGTTGTTGCTTCTTCAATGTTTGCCATGATCTCAGGATCATCAACATCAAACGTGGCAACTACAGGTATTATCACAATTCCGCTCATGAAAAAAACAGGTGTACCTCCTCAGCTTGCTGGTTCTATTGAAGCGGCTGCTTCAATGGGCGGTCAGATTACACCTCCGGTAATGGGTGCTGTAGCATTCATCATGGCTGAGTTCCTCGGAATCAGTTATATAACTGTAATTGCAGCAGCAGCTCTTCCTGCAGCTCTTTACTATACTGCTGTATTCTCAATGATCCACTTTGAAGCTCACAAGATCGGGGCTTACGGTCTTCCTAAATCAGAGCTTCCGGCATGGAAAAAAGACGCACTTACAAAAGGATATCTTTTCCTTCCTGTAGTAGTTCTTGTATACATGCTTATCGCCGGCTACACACCGATGAGAGCTTCATTCAACTCATTCTGGATTGCTATTGCTTTAAGTATGCTCAGGAAAGAAACAAGGCTTGACATAAAGAAATTCTTCGGAATTATCGATTCAGCAGGACAGACACTTACAGTAGTTGCAATTCCATCAGCTATTGCAGGTTTCGTAGTAGGTACAGCTACTCTTACAGGGCTTACCCCTGCGCTTTCATCATTCCTTGCAATGCTTGCACAGGATAAACTGATCCTTACACTTATAATTACTCAGGTAATGTGTCTTGTTCTCGGTATGGGTGTACCTACAGTTGCAAACTATATCCTCATGACAATCATGACTGTACCTGTAATGATTAAAGCCGGTGTTCCGCCTCTTGCAGCACACCTTTTCTGTTTCCACTTCGGAATCATGTCAGAGCTCACACCTCCTGTAGCTATTACTTCATACACAGCTTCTGCTATTGCAGGTGCGCCGTTCTGGCCGACAGCTGGTAATGCTGTAAGACTTGCAGCTGTTGCATACATTGTACCTTACATCTTTGTATACAACACTTCACTCCTCCTTGGTCAGCAGCCTTTTACACCTCAGACTATTGTAACAATTGTAATGGCGCTTCTTGGAGCGACAACTTTCGGTGCCGCAATGTCGGGATTTATATTCAGACGAATGTATCTGATAGAACAGATAATACTTGCGGTGGCAGCTATAACAGTAATTGTTCCGAATATATTTATAACCTTAATCGGTCTTGCTGTAATCGGCGGTATTGTTGCCATGCAGTTTATTTATAAAAAGAACCCCAAGCATTACAAGGTTCCTGTAAAGAGACCTTCATACGATAGTTAATTATTCTTCAAGATAATAAGCAGCCCTGTACTGATTCAGTACAGGGCTTTTTTATTGCTGTCATGTGAATGTCCGGATGAGAACTTAAAGATCTGATTTATAGAAAAGAGTTTTTTCTGAAGCATTTGTGGAAAAAAACAGCAATGAAAAAGGTAAAAAAAACGGGCCCTGCGGCCCGTCTGTATGTCAGATTCTTGATTTCATGTAATCTACACCGTTTCTGAAAATACGTAATCCGAATCCCTCTTTGATTTCCTTACGTGTCCAGCGGGGATGGTTTTCAGGAAAGAGGAATGCTTCAGGATGGGGCATAAGACCGAGTATCCTCCCGGTTGAATCAGTAATCCCTGCAATATCGTTTTCAGATCCGTTCGGATTTCTGTCAGAATACCTGATTGCAGCGAGGTTTTCTTTTTCAAGTCTTTCAAGGACCTCGCTTGACTTTGTTATGAATCTTCCCTCTCCGTGCCGGATAGGGACATCCATCCTGTCAAGCCCTTTTGTCCAGATGCAGTGGGACTTTTCATTGAATTCTACTTCAAGCCAGCTGTTTTCAAAAACACCTGTATTGTTGTGAATAAGTGAGACATCACAGCTCCAGTCCCCTTCAAAGTTCGGGAGTACCCCCATTTTTACAAGTACCTGAAAACCGTTGCAGATACCTATTATAAGCTTTCCGTCTGCTATAAAACTGTCAAGCTCATCCTTGAGATGGTGCTTGAAAAGATGGGCAAAAACAAGTCCTGACCCGAGGTGGTCTCCGAAAGAGAACCCGCCCGGGAATGCCAGTATATGATAATCTCTCAGGCTTTGAGGTTTTTCTATGAGGTCCTGGATATGTATTTTATCAGCTTCTGATCCTGACATGATAAATGCCTGTCTGAGTTCGTTGTCAGCATTGATACCGTAGCCTGTTATTACAGCTGTTTTAACTGTCATTAGAAGTCCTCCCTTTTCCAGGAATTGCTTATTGAATCAACTGATGCCTCAATAACAGCAGTATTGTTCTTCATTATTGTCATTTTTCCCGTATCAGTAGTTTTGCCAATAAGCCTGAAGGGGGATCCTTTCATGGTTTTTTCAAAATCAGAAGACTTGTCGGGAGATACGCTTACTATGAATCTTGAGGGGGATTCGCAGAAAAGAAGTCTTGCTGTTTCTCCTGCTGAACTGCCCGGAAGACTGTCTATTGATATTTCAGATCCTGTCATTCCGCCAAGAGTGCTTTCTGCAAGTGCAACAGCTATACCACCGTCGGAAATATCATGGCAGGATGCAACAAGATTTTTCTGTATTGCATCTGAAAGTCTTGTATAGGTGGAAAGAGCTGTTTCCGTATCAACAGAAGGCGCAGGACCGTAAGATCCTCCTGAAATCTTTTCAAAAAAAGTGCCTCCAAGCTCCCCGTTTGTGTTTCCGAGAATATAGATATTGTCTCCCGGATTCTTGAAGTCGGTTGTGACTGATTTTCCTGTGTTGTCGATTATCCCCATGAGAGAGACAAGAAGAGTAGGGCGTATGGAAACTTTTTTACCACCCATTCTTGCATCGTTCTTCATTGAATCCTTTCCGGAGATCAGGGGAAGACCATAATCAATACAGGCCCTGTTAAGACCTTTGCATGCCCTTACAAGCTGTGCAAGTTTGTATTTTCCGTCCGGTGTTGTTTCTGATTCAACAGGATCCGGCCAGCAGAAATTGTCAAGGACAGCTGCAAACTCGGGGTTGCCTCCTGAGCCGATATGGGCCCTGTAAGCCTCATCAACAGCACACATTGCCATGTCATATGTATCCTTGTCGCTGTATCTGGGACAGACTCCATGGGTTACTGTAACACCCCTTTCTGATTCAAAAACAGGCCTCAGGACTGCCCCGTCTGAAGGGGCGTCTGAGTTTGCGCCGGTAAAAGGCTTTACAACAGATACTCCTCCGACTTCATGGTCATACTGACGTACGAGAGATTCCTTTGAAGCAATGTTGGGTTCGTTTAACAGGTCATGAAGCATTTTATTGTTGTCAAGATCAGCTTTTACAGGGTCTGATCCTGAAAAAGGTCTTTTCCATTCAGCTTCAAGTTCCATTGCAGGAAGTCCGTTGTGAAGGAACTCAATTGAGAGGAAACAGGCAGGTTTGTCTTTATACCTTATATCAAGGTATCCTGTGTCCTGGAATTCACCTACTGCTGTAGCTTCAACATCCCTTTTCTCCGCAAGTGAAAGGAATCTTTCAAGTTTCTCAGGTTTTACAGCAAGACTCATTCTCTCCTGTGATTCTGATACCAGTATTTCCCATGGGGCAAGCCCCTCATATTTAAGGGGGCATTTATCAAGGTCAATCCTTATTCCGTTAGAGTATTCAGCCATTTCTCCCAGAGAAGATGAAAGCCCGCCTGCACCGTTATCAGTTATACCTTCATAAAGTCCAAGGTCGCGGGCTTCAAGAAGGAAATCAAACATCTTTTTCTGTGTTATTGGGTCGCCTATCTGAACTGCGGATGAAGGTGATTCCTCGTCAAGCGCCTGTGAAGAAAATGTTGCACCGTGGATACCGTCCTTTCCTATCCTTCCTCCGAGCATGACAGCAATATCCCCGGGATTTATATGGTTTATCCAGCTTCCCTCGTTATCTATTTCAGCAGGAAGCAACCCCCCTGTTCCGCAGAAAACGAGAGGTTTTCCTGTAAAGCTGTCATCAAACAGAAACCCGCCGGCAACTGTAGGGATACCTGACTGGTTTCCTCCGTCAATAATGCCGTGATGAACCCCTCTCATTACTGTTGCAGGATGAAGAAGCCCTTCAGGGATTTCCTCTTCAGGCGTATCAGGTTCACCGAAACATAGAAAGTTTGTATTGAAAAAGGGTTTTGCCCCTTTGCCTGTTCCCATGATATCCCTGTTTACCCCTACAATACCTGTAATTGATCCGCCGTAGGGATCAAGCGCTGAAGGTGAATTATGGGTTTCAACCTTGAAGCATACCAGATGATTATCATCAAAATCTATTACACCTGAATTGTCGTGAAATACTGATTTGAGAAAAGGTCTTTTTTCTGTAAGATCATCTGTTGTCTTCTTTATATAGTTTTTAAAAACTGATTCAATTCTTTCTGTTTTTCCTGTTTCCAGATCTCTGTAGTTGATGTTTGCTGAAAAAATCTTATGCTTGCAGTGTTCGCTCCAGGTCTGGGCTATCATTTCAAGTTCAACATCAGTAGTGTCTGATGAGATCCCGAGTTCTTCCCTTTTTTTAAGAGTTTCAGGATCTTTAAAGTAGCTTTTAACAGACTTCATCTCATTGAGAGTAAGAGCCAGAAGCCTTTCCTTTGAAAGCCTGAGAAGGTCCTCATCAGAAGCATTCCCTATATCAAAGTTTTCAACTTTTACTTCACTCTTTACTACTTTATAGGGATAGATGGGGGGAAGCTTTTTTTCTCCCCATTCTTCCCTTTTTATAAAGCGGGACTGCTGAATAAGGGGGTTGTAGAGAGCTTTTTCCAGCTTTCCAAGGGTTTTGTTATCAAGATCAGGGGATTTGATAAGGTACTGTACTGCTGTCTGTATAATGCCCGCTGCTTTAATGGAAAGGGTCTCCTCTATTGTATTGCGGGCAGTAATTGCCACCGGATTTGTAACTCCGGGACGATATGTCACCTCAATGAGGTATTTCCAGTCCGGCATGAGTGAGGAATCTGCAGCATGGGTATCTGTTGCAGCCTCTTGAGCGACCGGGTCTGAAAAAAGTTCTTTTGACAGATCCGGAGTAAGTTCAGCTATACCTTCTGTGAGGTATACATCCACCATTGCAAGGTTCTCAACAGCATCGGTAACAGTACCTCTTATCAGTGACAAGAGCCTTTTTGCCCGGCCGTCTATTTCCGAATTTTTATAGAATACTTCTGTTCTCATAATTGCCTGTGAATTTATCAGAAAAGGCCCTTATGCTCAATATTAGCTGATCATCCCCGGGGAAATAAATAAGTTTAATATGCAGGCAGACTGGGGGACGGAGGATTAAAAAAAGCCTGCACCATGTTTGATGCAGGCTTATATAAAGTCAAATAAGTTATTGTTTAAAGATTTGAAAAATCAAGAGTTGCAAAGTAGTCTTCAACAGTTTCAGCTCTTCTGATCTCTTCAACTGAACCGTCTTTTTTAAGAAGAAGTTCCGCAGATCTGAGTTTACCGTTATAGTTGAATCCCATTGCATATCCGTGTGCCCCGGTTTCATGGATAACAATAATATCGCCGATATTTGTTTCAACCATTTCCCTGTTGACTGCGAATTTGTCATTGTTTTCACAAAGTGATCCTGTAACATCGTATACATGGTCCTTTTTTCCGTCCATATTGTTCATGTTTGTAATATGGTGGTAAGCTCCGTATAGTGCCGGTCGCATCAGGTTTGCCATGCAGGAATCAAGCCCGATGTAGTTTTTATATGTATCTTTTTTATGAAGCACTGTTGATACCAGGTATCCGTAAGGACCCCCGACCATTCTTCCGCATTCCATTACAATTCTTAAAGGATCAAGGTTGTTTTTTACAATCTTTTCTTCATAAGCCTTTTTTATCCCTTCAGAAACATATTCAAGATCAACAGCCTTGTCTTCAGGTTTGTATGGGATACCAATTCCTCCTCCGAGGTTAACGAATTCCATCTTTATTCCGACTTTGTCATGGACTTCCCTGACAAGATCGAAGAGTATTTCCGCTGTTTCGATAAAGTAATCGGGATTGAGTTCATTTGATGCAACCATTGTATGAAGGCCGAATCTTTTTGCCCCTTTTTCCTTCATCTTTCTGTAACCCTCAATCAGCTGTTCCCTTGTAAAACCGTATTTGGCTTCTTCAGGGTTGCCGATTATCTTGTTTCCTTCTTTCAGAGGCCCGGGATTGTATCTGAAGCATATAAGTTCAGGTACCCCTGCTGATTTTTCAAGGAAAGGGATATGGCTGATATCATCAAGGTTAATTACAGCTCCGAGCTCCCATGCCTTTTTATATTCGTCAGCAGGTGTATCATTTGAAGTGAACATTATGTCCTCCCCTTTGATACCAACTTTATCGGAAAGAAGAAGTTCAGGTAGTGATGAACAGTCTGCTCCCATTCCTTCCTCTTTGAGGATTTTCATTATATATGGATTGGGAAGAGCTTTAACTGCAAAATAGTTTTTAAATCCGCCGGGAACCCATGAAAATGCCTTGTAGAATCTTCTGGCATTCTCTCTTATTGCCTCTTCGTCATAAATATGAAACGGAGTCGGGTGCTTGCTGATAATCTTATCAAGCTGTTCTTTCGTGAATGGTACTTTCTTTTCAGCCATTGTTAACCTCTGTCTGTTTGTTTTTCGGAGATCATGAATCTTTTCCGGTTTTATTTTCCTGACTTTATTTATCTTTTCTGCCCTGATAAGCAGGATCCCTTTCTTTTCTTGTCGGGCGGACATGCTATTCAGAGGCAGATGATTCATGCAGTATTATTCTGATGGTCAGGTTATATGGATCTCCCTGTTTCTTTTGATAACAATGTACAGAATAAAAAAAGTTGTTTCAATATTTCAATTAGTGCATTAAAACTGTTTGTCACTTATTTAATATTATTTTATTATTTGTTTATGGCTAAAAAATATTTTTCCGGTATTGTTAAAGGTGTCTTCCGTTTTTTCAACAGATTAAGGCTTTTTATCATAAATATTGTTTTCTGGGGAATTCTCCTTGCTTTTGCAGTTCTGCTCTTTCATGGTGAACTGGCTCCTGATGTCCAGGAAAAGACAGTTCTCAAAGTAAAACTGAGCGGGTATCTGGTTGAACAGTATTCAGGCGGGTATCAGTCCGGGATAGAGGATATTGTCTCGGAAAACGGAGAGATCCTTTTACGGGATGTAAAGGAAGCAATTGATTATGCATCTTCCGATGACAGGATTACTTCCATTTTTCTTGACCTTTCAGGATTCCGGGGGGGAGGTCTTTCAAAAATTCAGGAGACCGGAAAATCACTTGAAAAATTCAGAAACAAGGGGAAAAAGATTATTTGCTATTCAGATAAACTGGATAACAGTTCATACTATCTGGCTTCCCGTGCAGACAGCATTGTCCTTGATCCTCTGGGCGAAGTCAGGCTCAGGGGATTCAGCAGCTACAGAAACTATTACAGGAAGGGACTTGATAAGTTCAGCATAAAAATGAATATCTTCAAGGCCGGTGATTATAAAAGTGCTGTTGACCCTTTCAGGTTAGATAAAATGTCTGATAATGACAGGGAAGCTGTTGCCCGCCTTTATGACAGGATAATCAGGCTGTATGCTGATGAACTGGCGGAAGGAAGGGGAATAAGCAGAAATGCTGTCTTTGATTATATGAAGAATTACCACAATTATCTCAGGAAAACAGGCGGTGAAGGATCGCTTGCAGCACTCAACAGCAGTCTTGTTGATTCCCTGGGGGATTATGATTCAGCATACGGAATGATAGATGAGGTTGAGGAGATTGACTGGAGAGAATACCTTAAGGTTGCCGTGAAAAGCAGGGGATCATCTGAAAGCAAAATAGCTGTTATTACTGCTTCAGGAATGATTCTGGACGGAGAGTATGAGCCGGGGAAAATAGGTTCCGATACTTTCAGAAAGCTTTTTGAAAAGGCAGCAGATGATACTGATATAAAGGCTGTTGTTTTCAGGATTGATTCAGGCGGGGGGAGCGCAAGTGCTTCTGAAGTTATCAGGCGCTCGGTTTTAAAGCTTAAGGAGAAAGGAAAGCCTGTAGTTGTCTCAATGAGCAGTGCAGCAGCATCAGGGGGATACTGGATCGCTGCAGATGCTGACCTTATTATTTCATATCCATCCACTATTACAGGTTCGATAGGGGTATTTACAGTGCTGCCTGATTTTTCAGGCTTTCTTGAAAAGTATCCCGGAATAACTGTTGACGGATATTCATCACTTGATTCTCCTGAAAGCTACAGACCTGATATGCCGCTTGATGAAAGGGAAAAAGAGATTATTCAGCTTGGTGTTGACAATATCTACAGCAGGTTTATTGATGTGGTTGCAGACGGCAGGAGTCTTGACCCTGAGGAAGTGAAAAAAATTGCCGGGGGGAGGATCTGGTCGGGACTTGATGCAGTTGAGAATGGCCTGGTGGATAAAACAGGTTATCTTGATGATGCTGTCAGTGAAGCTGCAGAAATGTCAGGAGTTTCCGATTACAGCATAGAATATCTGGATCCTGAAGAAGACTGGAAGACTGCTGCCCTCCGGGGACTTGCTGCTGCAGTAAAGGAAACAAGATCCTTTTCCCTTGTTTCACTGCCTGCTTCTGCTGCGGAATTACTCAGATCCTTTATGCCGTCCGGAGACAGTATTTTTCTTTTTTCTTCCGGCAGTATCTATTCATGGACATGGCTTGAAGAGGGATTCTGCTTTTAAAAGCATATAACATAAAAACATCTTCTCTGATTGCTCTTTCCGTTGAAAAAAAATACCAATTGGTGTAAAGTGTTAGAATTAATTATAATTTCAGAAAATACAGTATTTGTTTAGAAAATCTGTATTATTTCAGTAATTGATAATCGGTTAAAAAGCTCCGGCGTAATGTCCGGGGCATCAAGAATTTCACCTTTACCAGGCCTGCTCCGTCTGTTTTCAGAATATTGCAGATGTTTTACGGCAGCAGATCCATGAAGGTTGTATCCGGAGGAAGTTATGGCAGTATCACAGCGAGTGTTGAAATCTATGGAAAGTTCTTCATGGATAAGGAAGATGTTTGAAACAGGGGGGCAGCTTAAGGCTGAATATGGTGAGGACAATGTCTTTGACTTCAGTCTGGGAAACCCGAATGTTGAGCCGCCGGAAGAGTTTAAAAAGGCTTTAAAGAATTATGTAAACAGGGATGATAAAGGAATGCATGCTTATATGCCAAATGCAGGTTATCCCGATGTCAGGGGCAAAGTTGCCTCATATATAAAGGAAACAGAAGGTGTTGATGTAGGTCCCGGTTCCGTTGTCATGACATGCGGAGCAGCTGGAGCGATGAATGCTGTCCTGAAGACTATACTTAACCCTGGAGACAAGGTTATAACAAGCACCCCGTTCTTTGCTGAATATACAGCATATGCTGATAATCATTTCGGAGAGCTTGTTACAGTCCCCGGTAAAAGCGATTTTGATCTTGATATTGAGGCAATTGCTGAGGCAATTGATGAAAAGACTGCTGCTGTTATAATCAATTCTCCCAATAATCCGTCCGGAAGAATTTTTCCGGAATCAACAATCAAGGCCCTTGCCGGGATGCTTGAAAGAAAAAAACAGGAAACAGGAAGGGCTGTATACCTACTGAGTGATGAACCTTACAAGAAAATAATCTATGACGGTGTTGAAGTCCCCAGCGTACTGGCAAACTATAAAAACACAATAGTCCTTACATCGTATTCAAAAGACCTTTCCCTTCCCGGAGAAAGAATAGGATGGCTTGCTGTTCATCCTGAAGCGGATGATTTTCAGAATCTGATGAATGGTATAATAATGTGCAACAGAATTCTGGGATATGTAAATGCGCCTGCAATTATGCAGAAAGTTGTTGCAGATCTTCAGGGAAAAAGTGTCGATATAAATTTCTATAAAAATAAAAGAGACAGGCTGTGCGAGATACTTTCGGAAGCCGGTTTCAGTTTTATTAAACCGGAAGGGACATTCTATCTTTTTCCGGAAGCTCCCGGCGGAGATGATCTGAAAGCTGTTGCTGCATTACAGGAAGAGAGAATTCTTACAGTGCCGGGAAGAGGTTTCGGTACTCCCGGATATTTCAGAATTTCATACTGTGTTGCCGATTCTGTTATTGAAGGGTCTGCAGAAGGTTTCAAGAGAGCCTACAGGGCTCTTACAGAATAAATAATAAACCCTGTCAGGGTTTGCAGCAATAAGGTCAGGAAATTACTGATGTTATCAGGAAATATTTATCATCAGTTATCCTTCTTTTTAAAGCGGGAAGTTTTCCTGGCCTTTTAATAAAAAAAACAGGAAGATAAATATGACAATAGGTTGCGTTTTATTATTTGTATCAACTTTAGCATGCATAGCCTTTGGACTTATTCACTGGGATAAAAGCAGCAATTCCTGAAAGCCTTGCTTGACCGGAAATCCCTGTTCTTTTAAAATGGGGCAGTTGCTTCACATAGAAGCAATGTCCTGAAATTATTTATAATTAGGGGCCTCTTCAGTAACTTTTAAGCTGTATTAGTTATACTGCAAATGGTCCCTGTAAAAAGTCTTTACATAAAACAAGAAAATCCTTAAGGAGCTAATGATGTCTGGAAAAGTGCTTTTAGGTGATGAAGCTATTGCTCTTGGTGCAATTCATGCCGGTCTTTCCAATGCTTATGGGTACCCTGGTACACCATCTTCTGAAATAATGGAATATCTTCTGGGATATTCAAAGAAAACCGGTAATATTCATGCCGCCTGGTGCAGTAATGAGAAAACAGCATATGAGGATGCTCTTGGAGCATCTCTTGCCGGTAAAAGATCAATTGTAACAATGAAACATGTAGGGCTCAATGTAGCTGCAGATCCCTTTGTCAATTCTGCTCTTCTGAAAATAAACGGCGGACTTGTTCTGGTTGTAGCTGATGATCCGGGAATGCATTCCTCCCAGGATGAGCAGGACAGCCGCTTTTATGCTGATTTTGCAAAAATACCCTGTTTTGAACCTGTAAACCAGCAGGAAGCCTATGATATGACAAAAGAGGCTTTTGATTTTTCTGAAAAATACAATGTGCCTGTGATGATAAGGATTGTCACCCGTCTGGCGCATTCTCGTGCTGTTGTAAATCCGGGTGATGAAAGGGCGCAGAATGAAAAAAAGAAAGCTGAAGATAAAACAAAATGGATGCTTCTTCCCGCCTACGCGAGAAAGCAGTGGATCAATCTTCTTAAGAAATATGAAAAATTTGCGGAATACTCTGAAAAAACAGATTTGAATCCGCTTTTCATAAATCCCGACTATAAGAAAACAGGTGTAATAACATCAGGACTCGGCAAGAACTATTATGTAGAAAATGCTGATGAACTGGATGAAAAACCTTCTCATCTGCATGTCGGAATGTATCCTCTTCCTGTTGATAAAATCAGAAAGCTTGCAGAGCATGTTGATAAACTTGTGCTTATAGAAGAGGGGTTTCCTTTCATTGAATCAAAAATAAGGGGAATTCTGCCCCAGAATATAGAAATTGCAGGAAAGCTTGATGAAAAAGTTCCTCCTACAGGAGAACTTAACCCGGACAATGTGAGGCCTGTACTCGGACTCAAAGAGAGGGAGACTCTTGGATCTGTGGAAGAGATTCCGGGAAGACCTCCTCAGCTGTGTAACGGATGTCCGCACATTGATTCATACGAGGCAATTACCAAAGCACTTGAGATATATGATGAAAGTGTGGTTACTTCAGATATCGGATGCTATGCCCTTGGAGCACTCCCCCCTTATTCAGCAATAGAAACAATTATCTGCATGGGGGCTTCTGTCGGAGCTGCAAAAGGAGCTGCTGAATCAGGTCTGAAACCTGCTGTAGGGGTAATCGGGGACAGTACATTCTTTCATTCAGGGATCAACTCTCTGGTGGATGCTGTTGCTGCCAATACACCCATGACCCTTGTAATACTTGACAACTGGATTGTTGCAATGACCGGAGGTCAGGAGACTATTGTTCCTTCATCAAGGATTGAAGGAGTAATAAAGGGGCTTGGTGTTGATCCTGATCATATCAGGACAATTGTGCCGATAAAAAAGAACCTCGAGGAAAATGTGAAAATCCTGAGAGAGGAATTTGATTACCAGGGTATCTCTGTAATCCTGTCTGTACGGGAATGTATTGAGGAAACAAAGAGACGGCTTAAAAGGGAGAAAAACAGGAAATGAAATACGATATAATCCTTGCAGGGGTCGGAGGACAGGGGGTCCTGTCACTTGCCGCAATTATAGCAACAGGAGCCATGAAAGACGGGCTTAACGTAAGGCAGTCGGAGGTTCACGGCATGGCGCAGAGAGGCGGTGCTGTACTCTCCCATATGAGAATATCTGATAAGGAGATTGCAAGCGACCTTGTTGCAAAAGGTACTGCTTCCCTTATTATAAGCATGGAGCCACTTGAGGTGGGACGGTATGTTGATTATCTTTCCCCGGATGGAGGTATAGTTACTGCATCAGAGCCTGTGGTAAACATACCCAATTATCCTGAACTTGATGCTGTTTATGAAAAACTCAGAAAATACCCCGATGTGAAAATTGTAGACTCTGCCTCCCTTGCAAAAGAGGCAGGTTCGTCAAGAGCAACAAACATGGTGATAATAGGTGCAGCATCTGAAAAACTCCCTGTAAAGGGAGAAACACTGAAAGAGGCGATTTCAGATCTTTTCGCATCAAAAGGAAAGGATATTGTTGATATCAATATCAGGGCTTTTGAGCTGGGAAGGAAAGAATAGAATCCCCCATGATGCCGGTTCTCTGAATAAGGCATTAAAGATATGGCTGTGCCTGAGACAGTACAGTCACATGATTTTTATATAACGGCATATTCTGATTTTTTTCATAAACAGATCCGGGTATGCCGATACTTATAATCATGAATATGATGATAATTTAAAAAAATATTCCGTCATTATTAAACGTCAATAAAAGACAGGATTAAAATCTTAGGATTATATTTGGAAACAACAGGAATGAGATATGGATATTAAATACTGGAACAGGGAAATAGAAACAATAGACAGAGAGGGGCTTGAAAAAATACAGCTTGAGAATCTGAAAGAGACTATTTACTGGGCCCTTAAAACACCATTTTACAGTGAAAGGCTTAAAAGTGTGGGAATTACCTCACCTGAAGATATCAGGTCGCTCAAGGATATTAAAAAAATTCCTTTTACAACAAAAGATGATCTCAGGTCAGCATATCCATATGACATGCTTGCTGTTCCCAGGGAAGAGGTTGTAAGGCTTCATGCATCAAGCGGTACTACAGGAACTCCCACTGTTATATACCATACTCAGAGAGATATGGACAGATGGACAGAGCTTGTTGCCCGGTCTGTAACCGGGATCGGATGCGACTGCAGCGATGTTTTTCAGAACATGATGACATACGGTCTTTTTACAGGGGGAATAGGTCTTCATTACGGTGCTGAGAAAGCAGGCCTCCTTGTTATTCCCATAAGTTCAGGCAATACCAAAAGGCAGTTCAAATTCCTGAAGGATTTCCAGTCAACCCTTGTTCATGCCACACCGAGCTATATGCTTCACATGTATTCAAAGCTGGGGGAAGAGGGTTATTCTCTTTCAGATTTCAATATTAAAAAATCTCTTGGAGGGGCTGAGCCCCACTCTGAAGATATGAGAAAGAAGATAGAAGAACTTTATAATATCGATATGTACAACAACTACGGCCTCAGTGAGATGAACGGCCCCTGTGTTGCAACGGAGTGTGTGTACAAGGATGATATGCATGTATGGGAAGATTCATTTCTCCTTGAAATGATAGACCCTGATACACTTGAAGAGGTTGAAGACGGAAATGACGGTGAAGTTGTTTTCACAACACTCAGGAGACAGGGGACCCCTCTCCTCCGATACAGGACCCGGGACCTTTCAGTCGTAAACCCCGAGCCCTGCAAATGCGGAAGAACACACAGAAGACTCTGCAGAATAAAGGGAAGAAGCGATGATATGCTTATTATCAACGGAGTCAATGTATTTCCTTCACAGATAGAGGAAGTTCTCATGAAACTCCCTGAAGTGGGAACAAACTACCTGATTGTTGTCAAAAAAGCAGGAGCACTTGACAAGGTGACTGTCAAGGTTGAGATCGGTCCTGCTGCATTCAGCGATGATGCAAGAGACCTTAATGATCTTCGCCGCAAGATCAGGGAACTTTTAAAGGCTGCTCTCCTGATTTCTCCTGATGTAGAGCTTCATGAACAGGGAGTTCTTCCTGTTCATGAAGGAAAAGCAAAACGGGTAGTTGATGAAAGAATAAAGGAATAGATTAATCAGCAATATGAGTTCTGAAGGATCTGCAGAAATACTTCTTGAAGAATGTCCCTCATTCACCAATACAGGATTTGATACTGATATTGAACTCTATACAAACCTTATCAGTGAAAAGAAATATGCCCTTGCAAAGAGGCTGTATGAAAAAAAACTGGTCCCGAGATATCCTGATGAAGCTGTAAGAGTCAGGATAATAAGATACTACAGAAAAAACGACTACCGTTTTAAGGATGTTTACAGCAGTGCTGTAAAAGAGCTTCATGAAAGGATAATTATTTCTGTAAAAAGACTGATTGATTATATATCATCGCTGTTTGAAGATAATACATCCAATCCATATGAACTCCTGAGGAGGATTGAGAAGGCCCTCCATGTAATCCCTTCTGAAAAAAATGCCGCATCCGGATTTATCAGGAAGCTTTCAAAATATTCTGTTCTGCTCAACTACAGGACAGAAAGCTGTGCCAGGGCTTATGATATTCTGGCAAGGTATTTTGACAATACACTTTTTGTAAAGAGAACACTCCCTCCGGCAGAAAAGAAGGAAAAGAAACTCCCTGATAAAAAGAGGGAGATGAGGAAAAAGATTACTATTGATCTTGATGCTGTTGAATTCACAGATCAGGATATTGCAATTATATGTATAAATCCGGGAATTACCAAAAGGACCTACAAGGTTCTTGCATACTGCCGTCTTTACTGGAAGCAGGTATATAATCAGGATTTTGAGAAAAAGGTGTTTCTTTATTCAAGGAAATACAACACATTCCATTACAAGATATTTTCATTTGTAAAAAGCGGAAGGATAAAAAAACTCGGAGATGATGTTATTCTTCTTGAGCTGTACAGCCTTTTATCAAGAGGCTACAGGTACAGTGTGCATGAGGATATTCTCATGCAGAAAATATGGAAACGGATCAAACCTGTCGAAACCCCTCCTGTGAAAAGACTGTCAGATGTTAAAAAAGATGCTGATACCGGATCTTCTGTAAACGTTGAAAAAATTACAGAAAGAGACAAAGAGGGAAAAGAACAGTTAAAGAGTAAGAGGGTTTCCCAATCAGGAAAGAAGGGGCGGAGGAAGCTTAAGATCACTGAAATACACCGGCAGTCGCTTAAGAAAAAACTTGATCTTCTATCTTTCAGGGATGTTTTTGATGCACATGAAGTATTCAGTACTCTGCTTCCCGGTTATATTGAAAAATATCTTGTTCGTCACAGGAAAAAGGGAAGCGGGAAAGATCCATATATCCAGAAGGGAGCATTGTTTATTATCCAGAACTATATTAAAAGCAATTATGATTCAATAACATATGACTGGGGAAGCAGCATAGAAAAGCAGGAAGTTGCAAATATCGGTTTCCTTGTTCCCGAGATTGATACTATCATCGCTATGTGCCTTGAGGAAGTACGCATGAGGAGAGCGACTGTATAATTAAAAATTGGGGACGGAGGATTGGTTTTTTCCTTTTAATAATCTTTTTTCCTTGGTTTTAATTTTTCAGCTCTTTAATTCGGGAATTATTAAGATCCTTAATATTTTAAAATCCTGTAAAATCTTTCCATACTTTATCTGGATTCTGATTCTTTATCAATAGAATTACCAGGTACTGGCTGCTTACTTTTTTGGATAAAATCGATTGAGTTTGATAAGATTAACATGGGTGGTTTTATATCAAATCCCTGAACCAGGCGGATCAACAACTTCAAAGACTTTATTTTTTAAATATGTTATTCCGGAGTATTTGTAATCTTCTGCTTTATTTACAATGCCTGCTTTTACAGGGTTGTCTGTTATGTATTCATATGCCTGATATAGCTGCCTGAATGATTCAATAATTACGCTTTTAAACCTGTCATACCAGACATGTCCCTTGTATCCGTGGATTTTGTTGAAAACTACTGCAAATTTGCTTAATACCCACTGCATAATTTTTGATATATCTGATCCCGGCCTGGGTTTAATCAGTAAATGGACATGATTGCTCATGATACAGAAATTGATTACTTTAAACCTATATTTCTTTTTTGCATCTTTAAGAATATTGATAAAAAGATCTTTAATACTGTCTTTCTCAAAAATGAATTCCTGCCGGTTTGACCTTGCTATTACATGATAAAGCGAGTTTTCACTTTTAATACGCGGTTTTCTCATACAGATTTATACTTTTATTCAGTTAATAATGCTTCAGAACTGCTGATGTAATATATATTATAACCTCCGTCCCTTAAAAAAAGGGATATCCTCAGGGAGGATATCCCTTTTCATTTATCAGGGAACAACCGGGGGGAGGTCATCCCTGTATTTTATTATTTTACAAGACCGAGTACAATTGAATTACCCTGCCTGTATACCTGGAAGATTTTTTTGCCGCCTCCGCTATTGAGGGCGCTGTAAAAATCTCCTATATTTTCTGTTTTCATTTCATTGATCTCTTCTACTATGTCACCGGGTTTGAATCCAGCTATAGCAGCTGAAGAGTCCCCGACTACAGATGCAATAACCACCCCTTTAACATCCTTGCCTAGATCAAGCTCTTTTCGGATATCATCTGTAAGTGTTGTGATAATAAGTCCTGGCCACAGGGCTCTGTTCTGCTGAATCTCTTTTTCATCAGCCCTCTTTTCAATTTTAACATTCACAGTTATCTCTTTTCTGTCCCTTATCAGTGTGAAGATGCTTTTTTCTCCGGGATGCAGCTTGCCCACTATTTTGGTAAGCTGGCCTGAATCGCTGATTGGTTTATTGTCAACATTAACAATAAAATCTCCCGGCATAAGTCCTGATTTATCAGCAGGGGAATCTTTGAAAACATTATGCACCAGTGCTCCTTTTTTGTCTCCTATAGCAAGTGACTTCCTGATTTCCGGATACATTTTTTCATCTGCATCACCTATGCTTACTCCCAGCCATCCATATACAACTTTGCCTGTACTTATAAAGTCATCAATTGCCTTTTTCGCGTTATTGATAGGTATTGCAAATCCCACACCGACACTTCCTCCAGACTGTGAAGCGATCCATGTGTTTATCCCTACAATTTCTCCTCTTAGGTTGACAAGTGCTCCCCCTGAGTTTCCGGGGTTTATTGATGCGTCTGTCTGTATATAATCTGTGAATCCTGCAATACTGGATCCTGACATTGTTTCCCTTCCAAGTGCGCTTACTATACCCATTGTAACTGTTGATTCAAAACCGAAAGGGTTTCCAACTGCAAGTACCAGATCTCCGACTTCAAGGTGTTCTGAGTTCCCGAGTTCTGCCACAGGAATATTATCTGATGTTTCAAATCTTATGAGTGCAAGGTCAGTTCTTGGATCATTGCCGACCCTTTTTGCATCATATTCCCTTCCGTCATTAAGCTTTACCTTTATTTCATCTGCTTCGCCTGCTACATGATTGTTGGTAAGTATATAAACACTTTTACCGTCTTTTTTTACTATAACTCCTGAACCTAGTCCCGGTCTCTTGTATTCCCTCTTTTCTCCTTCATTATTCTGTCCCCTGGGATTACCGAAGAAAAAATCAAAGGGACTTGAAAAACTGGGTATTGTCTGTTCAATAACTTCAACTGTGTTTATTTCAACAACAACAGGCAGCACCTGCTTTGCAACACTGCTGAAGGAGTAGTATACCTGCTCTTTTGAATCAGGCAGAGTTTTAACAGGCATTTCCTGTTTCTCTGCTGCCGGTTCAGTTTCAGCTATCGGAGCTGCAAAAATATAAAACCCTGATAGTGAAAATAGAATTATAAATAAAATAATCGAAATATAAAAAACAGCCTTTTTATTTACCATTTTTTTATTCTCCTTATATGATTTTCTTTTAAACAAAATATACAATCACCTTATAAAGATGTCTAATAATAATTTTGTTACATATATAAACAAAATGTTATATCGCAGGATTTCTCTGGATATACTGACATATTGATTAATAATAGAATTTTATTTTTGATTATTTAAAAATGACAGATGATCTTGGTCTGGTTCAATTCATGGAAATGAGAAGGAGTCTTTACACCGTTTTTCAAATGCTGTAAAGACTCCCGTCCTTGATAGTATGTCCTGTTTGCCTGAAAACGGTATACAGTATTTTCAGCTTTCCCCCTCAACTGCAGAAACCGGTAGTATTGAGAGGTCAGTTTCTGCGTCAAAATACCGCGCTTTCTCCATGACAGGGATGAAAGAAATATTTTCTCCGATGTGGAAAACATGATGGGGCGGGACCCTTGAAATTACCTGGTTGGAAGCTGTTTTTGCCCAGATGTGAATTTCCGATCCAAGCGGTTCAGCCACAGATATTTCTGCCTTTATTGATGAAGGTGCATTTACCTCATCATACATAAGATCTTCAGGCCTGATCCCCATTACAATTTCCTTGCCTTTATAAGGGCTGATAAGATTTGCATGTTCAGCTGTTGGTGCAAGTCTGCATGACCCTTCATCCAGTATTATCTTTCCCCCCTCTTCAATCACTTTCACATTAATGAAATTCATCGGGGGGGATCCTATGAAACCGGCAACAAACCGGTTTACCGGCTGATTGTAAAGGTAAAGCGGGGAGCCTATCTGCTGTACTATACCGTCACGCATTACAACAATCTTGTCGCCCATTGTCATTGCCTCGATCTGGTCATGAGTAACATATATTATTGTTGCCTGCAGTCTGGCATGAAGCTGTACGATTTCAGCTCTCATCTGCACGCGCAGTTTTGCATCAAGGTTTGAAAGTGGTTCGTCAAACAGGAAGACTTTCGGGTTTCTCACAATAGACCTTCCCACAGCAACCCTCTGTCTCTGTCCCCCTGAGAGCTGTTTCGGCTTCCTGTCAAGAAGATTTTCAATATCAAGTATTCTGGAAGCTTCCTTTACCCTTCGATCTATTTCTGTCTTATCCAGTTTGCGGATTCTCAGACCGAATGCCATATTTTCATAAACGCTCATATGGGGGTAAAGAGCGTAATTCTGGAACACCATTGCAATATCCCTGTCCTTCGGCGGGATATTGTTCACAAGTGTTCCGTTAATATATATTTCACCTGAAGAAATATCCTCAAGTCCTGCTATCATTCTCAAGGTTGTTGATTTGCCGCAGCCTGAAGGGCCGACAAATACGACAAATTCCCTGTCTTTTATAGTTATATCGGTTGAATCTACCGCTTTTACCCCTCCGTCATATATTTTTGTGACGTTTTTTAAAACTACATTAGCCATACTCTTCTCCCTATTTTTCTGTATCAGTCATGCCGGAAACAAACTGCTTTTGCATTATCATTACAACAACTACCGGAGGAATAAGTGCAAGAAGTGTTGTTGCCATTACAATCTGCCACTCAATCTGCACATCGGCGCCTGAAAGCATCCTGTTGATTCCTATGAGCAGTGTATAGTAATTTTCCTTTGTTGTTATCAGAAGCGGCCAGAGGTACTGGTTCCACCCGTAAATAAACTGTATTACAAACATTGCGGCAATCGGGGTCCTTGTCATGGGGATAAGGATTTTAAAGAAAAACCTCATCGGGCTTGCACCGTCTATCTGTGAAGCCTCAACAATTTCCTTGGGAATAGTCATGAAAAACTGTCTGAAAAGAAAAACTGCTGTTGCAGAGACAACCATCGGTAGTATAAGACCTGAATAGGTGTTAAGAAGCCCGAGGTCTGATATTATTTTGTAGGTAGGCATGATACGGACTTCAACAGGGAGCATCAGTGTTATGAAGATGCTCCAGAAGCAGAATTTTTTAAGGGGAAAATTAAAAAATACTATGGCAAAAGCTGCAAGAAGTGAAATGATAATTTTACCAAATGCAATACCCAATGCCATTATCAGGGAATTCTTGATCATTGTTACTGCTGAAGCTCCCATATTTTCCGATCCTTCAAGCAGTGCCCTTGAGTAGTTTTCAATAAATTTATCTCCAGGTGTAAGGGGCATGGGCGCTGAAAGAATCTCAGCGCTTGTGTGTGTGGATGCTATGAAAACTACGAATATCGGAAACACAACAATGAATATGGCAAGTATAAGAAATACATGGGGAATAATCCTGTGGTATTTTGAATGTTCAGTCATCTGCAGTTATCCCCCTAATAATTTACTTTCCGTTCAATAAAACGGAACTGAAGTACTGTAAGAGCAATTACAAGTATCATCAGCGTCACTGACTGTGCAGCTGAACTGCCCAGGTCAAGGTTTACCACCCCGTCTCTCCATACCTTGTAGACCAGTATGCTGGTTGATTTCCCCGGTCCTCCTTCCGTTACCTGATGTATAATCGGGAATGTCTCGAAAAAGGCATAAACCAGATTCATTACCAGAAGATAAAAACTGGTGGGGGATATGAGGGGAAATATAATCTGCCAGAACTGTCTTCTGTGGCTTGCCCCGTCAATTGCTGCCGCTTCAATCAGGGTAGCAGGGACACTCTGCAGTCCTGCCAGAAAAAATACGAAATTATATGCAATCTGCTTCCAGGAAGCTGCAAGTGTAATAAGCAGCAGGGCATGCTTTGAATTGAGGAGATGGCTCCATTCAATTCCCCAGCTGTGTTTTAAGGCATATGCAATAATTCCCACGTTCGGGTTGAAAAGAAAAAGCCATAGTACCCCTGCAACCATAGTCGCAACAGCATACGGCCATATCATCATGGTTTTATAAAATGAAGCAAACCTGATTTTCTTGTTAGCCTGGACAGCCAGGAAAAGGGCTGTCACCATTGAAAAAAAAGCTACCATCACTGAAAAAAGCGATGATATACCGAAGGAATCCCAGTACTCGGGGTCTGTGAAAAGCTTGAGATAATTCTCAAAACCGATAAATATCATTCTTCCTCCGAAAGGGTCCTGGAGGAAAAAGGACTGCCATACAGCCTGTGCTGCCGGCCAGAAAAAGAAAACAAAAACAATAATCATCTGTGGCATGACAAGAAGATACGGGAGCTCCTTGTTCGGAAATTCATATTGTTTAACCATCCTAACCTTCCTGTTTTATGATATTATAAAAAGAAAAACAGGGCTGAACCCGGCAGAAGCTGCCTAGTTCAGCCAGTAATTGTAATGGCAGGGGGCTCCCTGTTATTTATTGATTCGTTCGAATTCGCGCAGTGTGACGTTACCATCCTTGACCATCTTGTCAATACCGTCTTTTACGCTGATCTTGCCTGCGAGTATGTCTTCCCAGGTCTGGTCCTCTATTTCCCTGATAATATTGAAATTACCGAATCTTATACCCATTGAGTTGGCTGTAGGAGCCTTATTGAGAAGCTGATTGATTGCAACTTCGAGTCCGGGATTGTCCTTGTAATATCCCTGCTTCTTTGTAAGTTCATATGCTGCCTTTGTAATCGGGAGATACCCGGTGTTCTGGTGCCAGAAAGCCTGGATCTCAGGTGTGGAAATGAATGAGAAGAATTCAGCGACAGCTTTGAGTTCATTCTTGTTTTTCCTGTCAAAAACCCAGAGGCTTGCCCCTCCTATTATTGAATTCTGGGGAGCGTCTTTAACCTCCGGATAATAGGGAAGTCTTGCAACTCCGAAATCAAACTTGCAGTTTGCCTTCATGTTTCCGTAACCGCCGATTGACTCAAAATGCATACCGACCTGTCCGGATGTGAAAAGGGGATTAGCCTTGTTTGTTCTTCCGCCGTATATGAAAACCTTGTCCTTGCTCATATCATACATATTCTGAAAATGTTTCTTTACAAGTGTATTATTAAAAACAAGTTCTGTATCAAGACCGTTGAATCCGTTGTTTTTTGTTCCAAATGGTATATTGTGCCATGCAGAGAAATTTTCAAGCTGTATCCATGATATCCAGTTTGTTGTAAATCCCCCCTCCATTCCTGATGCTTTCAGTTTTTTTGCAACTTCGAAAAATTCCGGCCATGTAACAGGCGGTTTTTCAGGGTCAAGACCTGCCTTTCGGAAGGCATCCTTGTTGTAGTACATTACAGATGTTGATGAATTGAAAGGCATTGAGAGCATTTCACCCCTTGAGGTTGAATAATAGGAAGTAATGGTAGGGATGTAATTCTTCGGATCAAACGGAACTTTGTTTTCCGCCATCAGCTTGTATACAGGTTTTATTGCCCCTTTGGCAGACATCATTGTGGCAGTTCCGACCTCATATACCTGAATAATTGCCGGAGCCTGGCCTGCCCTGAACGCTGCAATTCCTGCATTCATGGTATCGCTGTACGAGCCTTTGTAAACCTGGTTCACGGTATAATTATTCTGGCTGGCATTGAATTTGTCGCAGATAGCTTTTACCATTTCACCGTTTTTCCCTGTCATTGCATGCCAGAAGTCTATGCTCACAGGCTGGGCATAGAGGGCACCTGCAATCAGTATCAATGTTATGATAATCATTGACATCTTTTTCATACTTACCTCCTGATAAGAATTACTTAGATAAATTATTTAAATTATACACCCAGTAACCTGAAAGTGTATTAAATAACAACCAATAACAATCACTGATGCAATTACACGGACCTGTTTTGATGGCAAAAAAAAAGCGGGTAAAATAAGATCACACTGATATCTCATTATACCGGCTCTCATTTTCTCCGCCTTACAATTTAACTATTAACGTTAATGATTATTAATTATACTGCTACAGTTTAAAAACTGTCAATTTTTTATAGTTATTCCTTGAAGAAAAGTATCTTTGATGGGGGGGCAGAGGCTGGCAGATGCCCTGAGGGGAGGGGGATTTGGTAAATAAACTGATAATATACAGGAAATATGGGATTTTAAAATTGCTTTAGTATATTTATAAACAAAATGTTATAATGCAGTTTACCTCCAATTTATGGAAGAGTTTAGAATTATCTGTTAATCTTCTATATATAATCATTGTTAATACTGTAAATGTATTTATTTAACAATCTGCAACTATGATTGCAGTTATAAAGGAAGCTGTTATCAGATGATTATTCAGTGTAAAATGTAATTCTCCCGGAACGGAGTAAAAAAGGTTAAAAAATGAAAAAATGGATATTCAGTTTATCTGTGTTTCTCCTTTCTCTGGAAAACACCTTTTCTCAGGAAATTCTCATAACAGCTGAAAAAGCTGTTGAAATGGCAATTGAAAACAATCTGAGCCTCAGGATGGAGGAATATTCCCTGTCTGCAAAGAGAAGAAGCAGCAGAAACAGGTATAATGCTTTTATTCCCGATATAACTGCAGGGCCGTCTCTCTCAAGGGCAAATGAAAAGCCTTTGACCGGAGATTACCACTGGAACCTGTCTGCAGGCATACAGGCTCAGCTTACACTTTCCCTTGCACTTTTTGACGGAATAAAATATCTCTCTGCTGAATATGAAAAAGGGCTTCTTGAAAGGGAGGATGCTGTAAAGCTTTTAAAAAGGGATATCGGAAAGTCATTCTACAATCTTCTGCTTATCAGGGAGAACCTTGCACTGATTGAAAAAAACATAAGAACTGCCGGGAAGCGTTCTCTTCAGGCTGATACAAATTTCAGAAACGGGCTTGTTTCCGAGCTTGATATGCTGCGGGCCCGGGTTTCCTTTGAACAGCTTAAGCCGGATTTTGTTGAACTTGAAAACAGTTATGAAAAAGCGCTGCTTCTGTTCAAGCAGATGATAGGCCTTGAAGAGGAAGCAGAAATAAAACTTTCAGGTGAAATTGACCCTGAAACATTTTCAATTGAGGTGAATGAGCTGATCTTTTCTTCTCTTCCCGACAGGCTTGATGTCCAGAAACTTGTCTCCAGCATAAAACTTCTTCAGATTTCAGAAAAATCAGATATAAACAGCAGCCGCTTCCCTTCGCTTTCCCTTATCTACAGCAAAAACATGGTTTTCAGCAATGATCCGTTTTCCGATCCCCTTTTTGATAATACAGATGAAACCTGGAGTGATACCGGTTCTTTCACATTTTCCCTCTCTTTTGATCTGGACAGCTATATACCGGGATCAGGAACAGATACAGGTGTTAAAAACAAGCGAGATGAGATCAGACGTGTTGAAACATCCCTTGCCTCCGCTCTTCAGCAGGCTGAAATTGAAATAAGGTCAATTGTCATGGAGCTTGACAAATCGGAAAAAAAGCTCAATGTGCTAAAACTAAACATGGAGCTTGCTGAAAGGGCATATGAGCTTGCCGAGGAGGGATATAATGCCGGTACTGTAGAGCTCCTCACTCTTGAGAGTTCATCAGATGATCTTGAAAAAGCCAGGATTGATCTGCTTGCTGAAAAATATAATTATCAGGCAGCTCTGCTGGATCTTGAGTATGCAGTTAACAGAAAACTGGAGGATATAAAATGAAAAAAAGTAAAAAACGGATTATTCTGATTTCTATTGCATTATTACTGATAACAGCTGCAGCAGCTTTTTTTATTGTCCAGAAAAATATTATTGGCAGAAAAAGTGAAGTAAAGGGGGAGAAAGAAGAGCGTATTTACCCTGTAAGGATCGAAAAAAGCCGGCTGGGCACTATTTCCGATTTTATAAGGATAAACGGATCTGTTGTAGCGGAAAGGAGTGTTGATGTCAATCCTGATACAGGGGGGAAGATAAAGCTGATATATCCTGAAATAGGCGACTATGTTGAGAAGGGAGAGATAATTGCGGAGGTTGATCCTTCCAAGCCCGGCCTCTCATATACATCAAGCCCGGTCAGAGCACCTATAGCAGGAACTGTTACTTTTCTTCCTGTTGAGACTGGCTCAAATGTAACTGTTTCTTCTGTAATTGCAACCATAGGTGATCTTTCAATGCTCAGGGTTGAAACAGAGATACCTGAACCGGAGATTGCAAAAATAAAAATGGGTTCAGAAAGCCTTCTTTCATTTGTTTCCTATCCCGGGAAAAACTATCCCTCAAAGGTTGTGGAAATCAGCCCTGTCGTTAATCCCCTGACGAGAACAATGAAAATAAAACTTGCATTTACAGCTGAAAATGACGAGATCAGGGCCGGCATGTTTTGTTCAGTCAAGCTTTTTACTGAAACAAAATCTGATGCTGTAATAATCCCTTCCTCATCAGTGGTTGTCCGTGACGGAGCAGATACTGTTTTTATTCTTGAGGATAATGACATTGTAAGAAAGGTCAGGGTTGAAACTGGAATTATTGCTGAAGGTAATACAGAAATTGAAAACGGTCTTTCACAAGGCGATATCGTTGTGACCGCAGGTCAGAATCTTCTAGAGGACGGGGTCAGGGTGAAGATCCTGGCAGGGTCCGGAGATTCTGAAAAAATTGGGGATGAAAGCTGATGTCTGTATCAAAGAGGGCTGTTTCAAGACCTGTCACAGTAGTTGTTCTTTTTTCCCTGATTATAGCGCTGGGGCTTTTTATTCTCCCCCAGATACCTATAGATCTTTATCCTGAGTTCAATCCCCCTGTTCTTGTTGTTTCCACATCATATCCGGGGGCAGGCCCTGAAGAGGTTGAAAACAGTGTTACAAGACTTCTTGAAGGAATGCTTGAGAATATAAATGATATAAAGGAAATACGTTCAACCTCATCAGAGGGACAGAGCCTTATTATCCTTGAGTTTGAGTGGAAGAAAAATCTTTCAGAGGCAGCTGATGATGTCAGGGATAAACTTGAATTTATCAAGGAATATCTTCCTGACGAAGCAAAAAATCCCTCCATATTCAAGTTTGATCCTTCAATGATTCCTATTCTGGATCTCACAGTAGAGGGAAACCGACCCCCTGAAGAACTCAAGGAGATGGCCGAAGATATAATCCAGCCCAGGCTTGAACAGATAAACGGAGTTTCACTGACCTATATAAGCGGAGGAAGGGAAAAAATTATCAGGGTTGAAGTAAGTAAAAACCGTCTTCAGGCGTTTGATCTGACTTTAAGCTCCATTGCCTCGGCAGTTCAGGCTCAGAATGTCCAGTTCGGAGGGGGGACTGTATCATCCGGCTCATATAATTACCTTGTAAGGACTGACGGTGAATATAAAAATCTTGAAGAGATAAAAAATACGGTAGTTGCATACAGGGGGGGGAGCAGTACAGAGCCTCCCACAGTAATCAGGCTATCAGATATTGCTGATGTAAGAGAGGGTTTCAAGGATGAAAGCAGTATTGTCTATATAAACGGAAAAACCGGTATCTATATTGAGGTGCAGAAAAAGAGCGGGGAAAATTCTGTGCAGGTTGCTGATCGTGTAATCAAAAGTATTGAAAAGATAAATAATGAGCTTCCTTCAGGTATTAAACTGAAGGTGCTTAAGGATTCAACTGATATAATCAGGGATTCGATCAGGCAGGTTTCGAAATCAGCACTGACAGGGGCATTCCTTGCAATGAGCATACTTCTTGTTTTTCTCAGGAATATTAAAAGTACCTTCATAATAGGTATTTCAATACCTGTTTCACTTCTTATTACTTTAATGGGAATGTACTTTTTTGATGTTTCCATCAATATTATTTCTCTTGCAGGGCTTACCCTTGGGGTAGGGATGATTGTTGATTCATCCATAGTAATACTTGAAAATATCTACAGGTACAGGGAAAAGGGATCAAGGCTTAAGGTGTCTGCTGTCCTTGGAAGCATGGAAATGACAGGAGCTATTACTGCATCTACTCTGACCACAATATGCGTATTCTTTCCTATCGTTCTTTTCAAGGCTGAAATCGGTTTTCTGGGAATTCTGTTCGGAGACCTTGCTTTTACGGTAGTAGTAGCCCTTGTCTCTTCCCTCTTTGTAGCCCTGCTTCTTGTCCCTGTTCTTTCCGGAAAATACCTTCCTATTTTTACAAAAAAACAGAAACCTTTTAAAAGAAAAATCTATGAAAAGGCAGATTCCCTTATGGAAAGTTTTTTTGTTTGGATAGAGACTCTCTACTCCAGTGCCCTTCTCAAGGTGCTTAAATACAGGAAAACAACCATAACAGCTGTAATCCTGCTTCTGGCCGGATCCCTCTTTCTCATACCTTCAGTCGGTCTTGAATTTTCCCCTTCAGCAGATGATGATGTTGTTTCCCTTACAATAAACATGCCTGTAGGAACAAATCTTGAAACCACCCTTGCTGCTGTTAAAAAGTTTGAATCAATAATAAGGGAAGATATAAACGGTTTTGAAGACCTTACAGTAACGGCAGGGGGGAGCAGCGATTTCCTTTCAGGGAGCAGTTCATATCTCGGTAAAATAAAAATTACACTTCCTGAATATGAAAAAAGGATAGACACATCCGAGGATATCAAAAGAAAGCTGAGAAACAGGTTTGATGAATTTCCAGGAGTTGTCTTCAGTTTTGAATCCGGCCATGGAAGGGGAGCAGGAAATCCTGACCCAATTGATATTCTCATCAAGTCCAATGATACAGATGCCGCCCAAAAAACAGCCCTTGATCTAAGGGACCTGATAGCTGAAAAAGTGAAAGGGGCTGTTGAGCCTGATACAGATATAAGCGAAGGTCTTCCCCAGCTTGAAATAGAGGTAGACAGGCAGAGGGCTTATGAGCTCGGCCTTACCTTAAATGCAATAGGTTCAGAGATAAACGGTTCAGTAAGCGGTATAACCGCTTCGAAGTACAGGGTAAAGGGGGATGAGTATGATATCCTTCTTATTCTCAGGGAGGAGGACAGGAATGAGATCCCCGACCTTGCAACAATCTATATTTCCAACAACAGGGGAGAGTTTATTCCTGTAGCCGCATTTGCAAGGCTTGTAAAGACTGCAGGCCCTGTTGATATTAACAGGCTTGACCAGACAAGGGTCATCCATGTTACTGCAGGTCTTGATGAGGGAATGAAGCTCAACAGGGTGCAGGGTGAAATTGATAAACTTATACGTGATGAACTGATTGTTCCTGAGAGTGTCAATATTGAATATTCCGGTGATGTGGGCGATCTCAGGGAATACGGTATAAAATTCCTTGCAATCATGGTTATGGCCCTCTTCCTTGTCTACGGTGTCATGGCAAGCCAGTTCGAATCTTTCAAAGATCCCTTTATAATGTTTATGACTGTCCCCCTCCTTTTTATCGGTGTAGTCCTTATTCACCTTATAACAGGATCCCCCTTCAGCATGTTTACAGCTGTAGGTGTAATTATGCTTGCAGGTATTGTCGTAAACAACGGGATTGTACTTGTTGATTATATTAATCTCCTGATCGGAAGAGGTGAAGGGCTCAGGGAAGCATGTGTCAAGGGGGGGGTAAACCGCCTCAGGCCCATTCTGATGACAACACTGACTACAATACTCGGGATGGCCCCGATGGCATTTATCCCGGGGGAAGGCTCTGAGCTGGTTCAGCCGATAGGGCAGGCTGTTATTGGGGGGCTTGCAACAAGTACATTTATTACCCTCTTTTTTATTCCTGTTGTATTTATGGTTTTCAACAGGAAAAGGTTTAAATATGAAGAGAATTGAGATAATTGCAAATCATTCTGTAGAGACAGATATAATTGAAGCTGTTGAGAAAGGATCGGGAGAGCGGGCCTGTTACACTAAAATCCCGGTGGTATTCGGGAAAGGGAGAACAAATCCCAAGATGGGCGACAGTATCTGGCCTGAAGAAAATTTCATGCTTATTATTTATGCCGAAGATGATATTGCATCTCTGATAAATGATAATGTCTGTTCCGTAAAGAAGGGATTTCCCGATGAAGGGATAAAAATATTTATTACAGGATGATGCCTTAAAATTTTCAGGGCTGAAAATAATTATGCAGAATCAGGAGTTTGAAAACAGATGAAAGCCAGAATATTGATAATAGAAGATGAAGTTGAGATTGCAGAGCTCATATCGCTGTATCTTTCCAACGACGGTCTGGACTCAGTTCATGCGGAAACTGCCGAAGATGCACTTGATATCATAAAGTTCAGCAGTATTGACCTTGTTGTTCTTGATATAAATCTTCCGGGAATGGACGGGTTTGAATTCCTTCAGAAGTTAAGAGGCACTGAAAAAAACATACCGGTAATTATTGTATCTGCAAGACAGGATGATGCTGATATGGTACTCGGGCTTGGAATCGGGGCAGATGACTATGTCACAAAGCCTTTCTCACCTAAAGTTCTGGTTGCCAGAATAAGAAGCAATCTCAGAAGGTTTTTTGATACTGACAGCATTGTTCCCGGAAAATCTGTAAATGTTTTCAGGTTCGGGGATTTTACAATAGATATGGATGCGTATGTTGTAAAAAAAGGGGATAAAAGGGTTCTCCTTTCCCCCAGAGAGTATGAAGTACTTGCATACCTTGTCAGCAGCAGGCCCAATCCAAAAACTCCTGATGAAATCTACAGGGCTGTTTGGGGAAACAACTACGGCGATATTACAACTGTGGCTGTCCATATACAGAGGCTTCGTAAAAAACTGGAGAATGATCCCTCACAGCCTGAGTTCATAAAAACTGTGCATGGAATGGGATACCAGTTCAGCAGCGGAGGTAATTGAGGTGAAACTGCGGACCCAGATAATCATACTGTCGGCAGCTCTTGCTGTTGCCCCTTTTCTTATAAGTGTGTTTATTTTCTCCTACCACCGCGCGTTTGGAAAAGATGAAGAGCAGTATATGGAGAGGTTTCTTGTCTCCAGATGGATTTATGAGGAGTTTTATCCCTCCATATATGATGAAAACATGGATAAGGTTTTTATTCCAACAGGTATAGAGCTCAGCATAATAAATGAAAATGGCCTTATTGTGTTTTCCAACATACCCCAGATGAAAAGGGGTATGTATTTCAACCCCCTTTTTCCCCGTTTTATTGAATTCATAAAGGGGAGGGAAAGCAAGACAATTATTGAAACATTTGATCACGGCGGGAAAAAATGGCAGTTTTTCTTTGTTTATTCTGAAATACCTGAATACCTTAAAAAGAACCGTTTCGGATGGCTTAAGGATACACTTTATGTCTCACTCTATCTGACAACTGCCGGTCTTATAGCAGGTTATTTTATTGTAAGGTCTATTCTGAGGCGGACAGGCAAGCTTGAGAATGCCATAAGAAAGGTTGCTGTGGGCGAACTTGATTTCGAGATAGAAAAAGAGGGAAAGGATGAACTTTCTCTCCTTCTTGAATCGTTCGACAGCATGCGGCTTGCCCTTAAGGAGGAGCAGGCCAGAAAGTCCCGTTTTATCATGGCTGTTTCCCATGATCTGAAAACACCCCTGACTTCAATAAAGGGGTATATTGAGGCTATTCAGGACGGGCTTGTTAAAGATTCTGAAACCTTCAACAAATATATCGGGATTATTTCCGGCAAGTCTGTTGTTCTTGAAGAAAGGATATCCTCACTGATTGATTTTGCCAGGATGGAAACCGGTGAATGGAAACTGAGGAACAGGGAGATTGAGCTTAATGCATTCTTTGAACGGCTGAGTGTTATCTATGAAGAAGACTGCCGTATTCTGGATAAAAAATACAGGTATGAGAACTTTCTTCCCGAGAATGTGCAAATAAGCTGTGATCCCGTGCTTTTTGAGCGGGCTCTTGAAAACCTCTTTGTGAATTCAATAAAACATACTCTTTCAGGGACTGAAATCTTTTTCAGGGCCTTTGTCGACAACAGTGTCCCTGTTATTGAACTCGGCGACAACGGGGAAGGGATAGAGGAAGGCGATCTTAAATATATATTCGAGCCTTTTTACAGGGGGACAAATTCCCGCAAGGAACCCGGGATGGGCCTTGGCCTTTCTTCCGCAAAGTCTGTTCTGGATGCCCACGGCTGGGATGTGAGTGTCACTTCTGAAAAAGGGAAAGGCACTGTTTTCAGAATAGTACTGGCCGAGACTGGAAGGGGCTGATACAAAGTCATAAGCCTGTTTTGAAATCTACCCCCTGCAGAAAGCAGGGGGTGAGTATAAAGAGTGAAAGCTGTTTCACTCTTGTATGAAGATTTTATTTTTTCCCGTGATCAAAGGGTTCTCCTGCAGCTTTCGGTGCCTGGGATGATTTTGAGAAGATTATCAGTGCAATCAGTGTTACAATATACGGGAAAGTCTTCAGAAGCACGGGTGGTATTGCGGCAAGCGCAGGTACCGCCTGTGATACATTGGCTACAGTTGTTGCAAATCCGAAAAAGAAAGTTGCTCCCAGTATTCCGAGAGGTTTCCACTGCCCGAAAATGAGGGAAGCAAGAGCTAGGAAGCCAAGTCCCGCAACTGATCCGTTGAACTCCCCTGAATAGGTGACAAGAATTGCTGCTCCCCCGAGCCCTGCAAAAGCTCCCGAAAGCATTACCCCTATATACCTTATTACATACACATTAACCCCTGCAGCATCGGCAGCATGGGGATGGTCTCCGCATGCCCTGAGCCTGAGACCGAATGCGGTTTTATAGATGACAAAACGGGATACAAAAAGTATCAGGAGGATAAGCCATGTAGACATATAGGTCTGGCTGAAAAAAAGCTTGCCGATTACAGGAATACTGCTGAGCAGCGGAACATTAAACCTGGTAAGTCCGCTCATTATATGGATATTTCCGCTTCCTGTAAGGTTTCTCGCGATAAATACAGTCAGAGCTCCTGCAATCATGTTTATTGCAGTCCCGCTTATTACCTGGTTTGCATTGAGGTTTATACTTGCAAATGCATGCAGCAGTGAAAAAAGGATACCCGCAGCCATTGCCGCAATTAATCCAAGCCATATTGCCCCTTCGGGGTATATCGGCTGAAATGTTGAGATTACCAGTGCCGAGGAAAATGATCCTATAACCATAAGCCCCTCAAGCCCTATATTTACAACTCCGCTCTTTTCGCTGAAAAGACCCCCGAGAGAAGTAATAAGAAGGGGTGCTGTAAATGCCATTGCATATGGAAAAATCTGGGAAATTATAGCCCACATTATCTTCCTCCTTCTGCCGGAACACTTTCCTGCTCTTTGTTTTTCATGCCGGAGAGTTTTGCTTTGACAGCGTTTACACCCTTTTCTATCAGCACGCTTGTTGCAGCGAAATATATAATTGTAGCAATAATTGTGTCCCCTATTTCAGGCGGTATTGATGTCATTGCATTCATAAATCCCTTACCGGAGTGGAGTATCCCGAAAAAAAGCGCGCTTATAAAAACTCCGTAGGGGGCATTGCTTCCCAGGAGGGCAACTGCTATTCCGTCAAACCCCAGGCTTGGAAGGACCCCTATCTGTATGTTTGATGCATAGCCTATATAGAATGTAGCTCCTCCCACCCCTGCGAGTGCCCCTGCTATAACCATGGAAAGTATTATATTCCTGTTTACATTCATTCCGGCATACTCGGCAGAAAAACGGTTGTATCCTGCCGCTTTCAGTTCAAATCCAAGTATTGTCCTGTTGAGTATTATCTCAATCAGTATTACTGCAATGACTGCAAGAAAAAGTCCGTAATTTATAAATGATCCGTCAAAAAGGTTTGTGAGCCATGGTGCCTTGAGACTTGCAGCAGCTGGAAGATTTCTTGATTCTGTCTCAAGGAATTCCCCCTTGAAGAATGCAGGCACAGTGTAGTAGATCACCCAGTAGCTTATCCAGTTCATCATTATTGTTGCAACAACTTCATGAACATTGAACCTTGCTTTCAGAAAGCCGGGAATAAGGGCCCAGAGCCCCCCCCCAATCATAGCGGCAAGTATCATTGCAGCAAGAAGGATAAACCTCGGCATATCGAAGCTTAGTCCCACAGCTGTTGCGCAAAGGCCGCCGAAGAGCATCTGACCTGATGCCCCTATATTGAAAAGACCTGTCTTGAAGGCAAATGCAACTGAAAGACCTGTAAAGATCAGAGGTGTAGCTGTCGCAAGTGTGTTTCCGATCCTTTCAATATTCATCAGGCCGCCCCTGAAAAGATAGTTATATCCTTCAAAAGGATTGTTTCCCGTAATCAGCATCAGAAGGGCACCTGCAAGGAGCCCCAGAACAACTGATATCAGTCCTATAATTACCTGTTTATTTACTGTTGTTTTCAAGACTGTTCCCCTTTTCTGATTCCTGTCATCATAAGCCCGACCTCTTTTTCATCAGTTTCAGACGCTTTAACCATTCCAATCAGTTCCCCGTTATTTATTATTGCAATCCTGTCCGAAAGGTCGAGGACCTCGTCAAGTTCAAGAGATACCAGGAGGACTGCTTTTCCGTTATCTCTCTGCTCCACAAGCCTCCTGTGTATGTATTCTATTGAACCTACATCAAGACCTCTTGTGGGCTGTACAGCAATCAGCAGATCCGGGTTGTGGTCAACTTCCCTTCCTACAATTGCTTTCTGCTGATTTCCCCCTGAAAGTGATCTTACAGGTGTTACTGCTCCTTCGCCTGTTCTCACATCAAAGTCTTTTATGATTTTATCAGCATGTTTTCTGATTGCTTCCCTGTTCAGAATATAATTTTTTGAATAGGGTTCCTTGTTGTATATTTCAAGTATCATGTTTTCTTCAACTGAATAATCAAGAACAAGCCCCCTTTTCTGTCTGTCTTCAGGTATATGTGCAATTCCCGACAGGATTCTCTCCCTTATTGTTGATGATGAAATATCTTTCCCGTTAAGCAGTATCCTGCCGCTTTCAGTTTTTCTTAAACCGGTCAATGCTTCGACAAGCTCAGTCTGTCCGTTTCCGTCAACACCTGCTATACCAAGTATTTCACCCTGTTTTACATCAACAGAAAAGTCCCTGAGGCCAAGTATCCCCTTGTGGTTGCTCATAACTGAAAGGTTCTGAAGTTCGAGAACCTTTTCACCGGGTTCCTGTTCCTTCTTGTCAACTGAGAAGGAAACTTTTCTCCCTACCATCATTTCCGCCATTTCTGCTTCTGTTTTTTCGGCAACATTCACTGTTCCTATGAATTTACCTTTTCGTATTACTGTACATCTGTCTGCCGCAGCTTTGATCTCTTTCAGCTTGTGGGTTATCAGTATTATTGATTTCCCCTCAGCTTTAAGGTCTTTCATGATTTTTATAAGTTCCTGTATTTCCTGAGGGGTAAGGACAGCTGTCGGCTCATCAAAGATAAGTACTTCAGCATCCCTGTAAAGCATTTTCAGGATTTCCACTCTCTGCTGCATTCCCACAGACACATTCTCTATCACAGCATCAGGATCAACATTGAGCCTGTATTTTTCCGAGAGTTCCTTGATTTTTTTTGAAGCGTCTCTGAGGTTGAGCGTAAGACCCTGTTTGGGTTCCATCCCGAGAATAATATTTTCAGTGACAGTAAAGTTATGTACAAGCTTGAAATGCTGATGGACCATCCCTATTCCGAGATCATTGGCCTGGTTCGGGTTCGTAATGCTTACATCACTTCCCCTGACCCTTATCTGTCCTGAATCCGGTTTATAAAGCCCGAACAGTATACTCATGAGGGTTGATTTCCCTGCTCCGTTTTCTCCGAGGAGGGCCAGTATTTCCCCTTTTTTCAGGCCCAGTGATATATTGTCATTGGCAACAATACCTGGAAATTCCTTCCTGATATTTTCCATCTCAACGATATATTCCATATGACAATCTCCTTATTCAGTTTCTGAAATTCCAAATCCTGAAAATGGTTATTACAGGAATTTTTTTGTATAAACAGTATTATAGCATATCAAAAGCCGGAATGTAATTAAAGTAAAAAAAACCGCAGAGCTTTTTGCGTACTCTGCGGTCTTACAATATGCTGTCAGCATTTGGAATCAGTTTTATTTGATAAGATCACCCTGTTCAGCTGATACCTTGATATCTCCAGACTGAACTTTCTTGAAGATTTCTGATACTTTTGATTCAACATCCGGATCAAGGTTCGGGTTTTTGGCAGGAATACCCACACCGTTGTTTGATGCATCGAAAATAAATGTTTCGCTGCCGGGGAATTTTCCTTCAAGTTCTGCTTTTACCATATCAAAAGCAGCTGTTCCCACTTTCTTTGTTGCTGATGTAAGGACAACAGATTTATCCCCTTCATATATTCCGTCAGGATACTGGTCAACATCAACACCGATTATCCACACATCCTGTCCTGTTTTTGCCCTTGATTTTGCTTCATTGATTGCACCAACCCCTACGCCGCCTGCTGCGCAGAAAATTGCCTTGAGGCCTTTGTCATACATCTGTGCAGCCAGCTGCTGTCCTGCTGCAACATCGTTGAATGTTCCCTGGTATATGATGTTTTCAGCATTTATTTTTATTTTTGTGCCCAGGTTCTCATTGGCATATTTGATACCCTGCTGGAAGCCCCAGTTGAATTTCTGTACAGGGGGAATTTCCATTCCTCCGATAAATCCCATTTCACCCTCTTTCAGCTGAAGAGAAGCAGCAACTGCTGCAAGAAACCCTGATTCATGTTCTGCAAAAAAAACAGATACTGTATTGTCCCCTGTTTTGAATACACTGTAGTCTGCGTTATGCGGAGCCCCGTCAATGAGAACAAATTTTGCATCAGCATATTTATCCTGAGCCTGGAAAATAGCTGTTTCGAATTTAAATCCCGGTGTTACTATAAATTTGAATCCGGCATCATAAAGGTTTCCGATTTCCTTAAGGTAATCAGCTTCTGTTGTGCCAACCGGTTTAAGGTATTTTGTTGATACAGCCAGTTCTTCTCCGGCTTTTACAATTCCTTCCCATGTTCCCTGGTTAAAGGATTTATCATCAATTGTACCGGCATCTGTAACCATTCCTACTTTCATTACTTTTTTTTCTTCCGCTTTTTTTGAACATCCTGTAAGGACAAGTGAAAAAGCCAGTAAAACTGCCAGAAAAATAATCAGTGATTTTTTCATTTTATATATTCTCCTTTTTGATTAAGCAAAATTAAATTTATTCCCATAAAAATGAGTTGTCAAGGATAAATATTTCATTACCACAGTTTTGCAGGCAGTTTTATCTTGTCAGCACCCGGTATTTTTATATTGTCTGAAGGAACAGCTGAATCAAGTTTTTCTTTCAGTGCATTTTTTTCACTGGAAACAGTGCTTTTCTGGGAATCAAGTTTTTCTTTCAGAGTAGTTATTCCTTCTGCAATTCTGCTGTTTTCGTCAATATTACTGCTGAAATAGCTTTCAATACTGTCCTTTATTATCTTTTTCTGCTCTGAGGTTAGTTCTGGCGGGGAAATTGCATCTTTTAACATTTTGTCAATATTTGAATCCAGTCTGATTTCCTGTGTGTCTTTCCCTGTTTTAAATGAAAATCTGAAGTTGACAGGTGTATTTTTATTAAGGACAGAGGAAACAGTTTTTCCGGTTAAGTCGTCTGTTCCGTCCGATTTATAATTGTCTGTATTTATTTCTGCAAGTCCAGAGAGCGATCTGTCCTTTTCGATGGATGCTTCAGCTGTCAGCATGTATACCCCTTCCACTGTTTTTATGCCTGGAAGAAAATCATTTAATTTGAAATTTACTGCAGGAATATTCAGCTTGAGCATGCTGTTTTTCTCCCTTTTTTCCCTGCTGTCAAAATAGCCTTCAATACTGATGCTTTCTTTGTCCTTTTTATATGAGAGTGAAAAATCGGTCGGTTTTCCTGCCAGTTCCTGATTATTTGTTATTGAACTGATCTGGAGAGAGTATTTTCTTTTCCCGTCAATAAAACTCCCCGATGTCTTTTCAATAATGAATCCGGGTTTATTATCAGTAACAGGGAAGAGTATTTTTCTTCCCCGTTTGACTTTGACAGTATCAGCCTTTTCCCCCTTTTCTCTTTTCAGTTTTGATGCTATTGAAAAGGCTTTTTCATATTTTTTAAGAACAGGCTCAAAGCTTTCCATTATATAGTTTTTTATATATTCTTTAAGATCGAATGATTGTGCAGGATTGAGCTTTTCAGTGAGCAGTGTAAAATCCCTGTTTATAGCTGTATTTACAAGTGATGTGCCTGATTTGCTGAGTTCTGATACTGATTTCAGTTTATTCCCTGTATTTTCTATGTTTACAAGAATACCGTCAGCTGTTTTTGTTGCTGAACTGATATCTTCTGTGAGCTTTTTAATTTTATCGATTTCCAGGGCAGAGCTGATTTTAACGCTTCTGATCTCTTCAGCTTTTTTCTTAAATGCTTCAATCTGTTTCTCTGTATCATCAATTCCGTTTTCAATGTCGGTTTTTGCAGTTTCATATGATTCTTTTATTTTTTCGAGTTCAGCGGGAAGAGTGAGGTTTTCAAGATTTTCTTCTATTGCTTTAATGACAGCATCCCTGTTTATTTCAGGTGCCTTGAAAGAGGGGAGAGGACGTTTTGTTTCAGTTGTTTTATTCTCCTCCCCTCTGTCTGATACCTCACCCCTTGTCTTCCTGTCTGTATCTATTGCAAGGTATTCAAGTTCAATGTTTTCAGCGTTGAATTTCCCCTTAAGCGCTTCCTTCATCCTTATATTGATTTCAGCCTTACCTGTCTCAAACAGGTTTTTATCAGGGTTTTCCCTGTCTGTTACTCTCAGTGCCCTGTATCTGATTTCCCCCTTCAGAAGGCTAAGCGTCAGTGAATCTATTTCCGATTCTGCCTTGAATGCTGCTTCCAGTGCTTTTTCGAGACCCTTTTCTGCCAGGGGATTTTTCAGGAAAAGGAAAAAAAGGAGGATGAGAACAGCTACGGCAGCCAGGGCACCTGTTTTCCCGATACCAAGGGCTCCTGTGTTGCTTTTTACAGTTTTTGCTATTCTGTTGAGTTCCCGGATTTTCTTTTTATCAGTGACATCGGAAGGAAGATAGTATCCGTTTTCAAGCCTGTAAAGATCCAGAACTGCTTTTTTTTCATCCTCAAGGAACAGTTTTAAAAGTATTTTTTTTCTGAATTTTTTTTCTGTATATTTTTTTCTTAATATTATATTTATTTTTTTTGCCATTTATTACCTTCCTTCTATCTCTTCAGTTCAAATGCCTTTTTAAAAATCCAGACTATTTTTGACACAATCGGGAGTTTTCCGATTTTTCTTATTATTGTGCTGGACATTATTCTGTCTCTGACTTTTTCCCTGTAAAGCCTGAGAAGAAGTTTGAACATAAAAAAGAGAGGAACAGAAAGAACTGCCATGGAAACAATAGTTCCTGCTACCACGGTATTGCTGAAGCCTGAAAAGGGCATTACCGGCATGCTGTTCAGTTTTGTGAATAATTGTGAAAGGCTGTCTGCTGTCAGTAAATGATAACCGATAAAATCGAGGAAAGGATCAAACAGGGGGGCTATCGGTTTCAGGACAGCTGCCATTACCATTTCGGCCCCGAAATTTATTTTCAGAAAAAAGGTCATGGCAAGTATTGTGAACCAGGTTATATTGTCCGAGGGCATTATTCCCAGAAGGACTCCAAAGGTGAGGGCTGCAGCCACTTCACCCGGTCTGTTGTTTGAGTTGAGAGCTGCAATAGTTTTAATTATCCATTTTATTATCATAGACTTTTCCTTATTTATCTGTATTTTCTCCTGATAAACCAGCAGGATTTCTCTATATAATAATCATTATAGACTGATACATTGTATAATTATAAGTCAGAAAATAGTCTTTTTTACAGCATTAAAAAATAATCCTGATTTTTAAGGATTCCGGGGAAGCTGAATGAATTGATTTATCTGGAGTGATGCAGACTCCGGCGCTTATTACTTGCAGTCAAGGGCGTAAGCCCTCAACTGTGTTTTAAAAAAAGAGTATCAGGGTAAATCCAGGAAGCTTTCAAGAGTTTCAATTGTTTCATCAAGTTCTTTCTTCCTGTTCCTGAATACATTTTCACTGTTCCCGTAAATACCTGTCTCAACAGTGAAATTCCCTTTTTTATCAATCATTTTTTCGTAATAGTTTTTCCAGCTGTCTTCTTCATGAAGAGAATCTACAGGAATAATTTTAGCTGTTGCTTTCCAGCTTTTACTGATTCCCTTTCTTAATGTAACCAGTGTTATAAGTTCATCCGGCCTCAGTTCATTGTAAAGTTCATGATCATTTTCAGCTTCGGGAAACAGTTTTTTGTAAAACTGTTCAAACTCATGTTCCCCTTTTTCATATTCACCCTTTTTATAGAAAAAACGGGCTTTGAGGGGAAGGTTGTTCTCGTAGCAGAAATCATCTATTTCGTCATTTCCAAGGATTTCTTCAGCTTTGTCAAATTCCCCTTCCTCAATATAGCACCATGCTGTAACTGCTCCTGCTGCAGGGTTTCCTGTTTTTTCATATCCTGCAGAAGCTGTTTTGAAAAGCTTTTCCATGTTTTCAGGAGTTGAATAGTTTTTGAAATATGTAACATAAAGCTGTGTTGCCGAGGGATTTTCAGATATTGCTTTTTCAAGCACGGCATCAGCCTCTTTGAAGAACTGCCTGTCTCTGAGGTATTTTGCAGATATAAGTCTTCTTTCCCATTTAGGCCTTTTTATATTCGGGTAGATATAATAAAGAAAAATAATTACAGAAACAAATACAGCAATGAAAATTATCTTATATGCCATTTTATTACTCCTTTTCTTAAACTATGCTGTCCACGGGTTATTAATTATCTCATCGCAAATAAGTGTTTCCGGTCCGTGGCCAGGGTACACTTTTGTTTTTTCAGGAAGTGTATAAAGTTTGTTTTTGATGGATTTTATAATCTGTTCATGATCCCCTCCGGGGAAATCTGTCCGGCCAATGCTTCTGAAGAAAAGTACATCTCCGCAGAAAAGGGATTCTGACTGTTTATGATACAATGATATACATCCCTGAGTGTGACCAGGAGTGTAAAGCACTGCAAGTTCAGATGATCCGAAGCTGATTGTATCCCCTTCAGACAGAATTATTGAAGGTTCAGGCGACTGTTCTGTGTTGATTCCGAAAAAAGATGCTCCTCCCCCTTTTCCCATCAGATCAGCAGCTTTTTCATGTGATGCAATCTCTGTTTTTCCGGTTTTAAAAAAAGCATTCCCTCCTGTGTGATCAAAATGTCCGTGTGTATTGATAATATATTTAAGATCCAGCCTGTTGTCATTTATGTAACTGTTTATTTCACTGCTCTTATCTCCCGGATCAATCAGTACAGACTCTTTTGATTCTTCATCCTCCAGAAGATAGCAGTTTGTCTGAACCGGTCCCAGGATAAATTTTGTGATTTTCATCAGATGCTCCTTGACCTTCTGTTTATGCATTTCAGATAAATGTAAACTAATTTCATTTATAAGTGAACCTGTTTTTCCTTATTTTGTACTGAAGCTTTTAAATCAATATCAAGACTGCGCTTTATTCCAATGAATATACAGGAATTGGGAATAAATATATTTTAATACCTTTGTGTTGTGTATAACCACAAAAACACACAAAAACACACAGCAAATGCTTGTAATCTGCAAATAATCAATATAATATAGATTGTAACAAAGTACTTACACAGCGGGGCAGAATAATGGATATTTTAAAAAAGCAGCAGTCAGAAATAAGCCGTGAACAGGGCGATATAAACACCGGTGATGAGAGGTTAAAATACTGGAAGAGGAATCTTGGGAAGAGGGCAAGGGAAATTTTTGAAGCGGACAGGAAATATTTCCTTCAGCAGGCCCTTTCAACTCCGGTTCTCAATGTTCTTAAAAAAACTGACGGAATTTATATAGAGGACTGTGACGGCAGAAGATATATTGATATGCATGGGAATGGTGTCCACAATGCAGGATTCAGCAACCCCGAGGTTGTCAGGGCTGTAAAAAAACAGCTTGATGATTGTCTTGCATTTACACCAAGAAGATATACAAATGAACCTGCAGTAAGGCTGGCTGAAAAGCTTGTTGAAATTACACCTGACGGGCTTGATAAAACCCTTTTCTGTCCGGGAGGTTCGGAAGCAAATGAGATGGCACTCTCTCTTGCAAAACAGGTAACCGGAAACTTCAGAACAATATCTTTCTGGGATTCCTTCCACGGGGCAGGTTATGCCGCATCCAGTGTCGGGGGGGAAGAACATTTCAAAGGGGGGCAGGGGCCAATGGTTCCCGGAGCTTTTAAGGTTGAATTCCCCAATTACTACAGGAATCCCTGGGGTTTTGAAGCAGAAGAGCAGGTTGACAATGAATGCCTGAGGCAGATGGAGATTATTTTTAAAAGGGAACCCGGTGTGGCTGCTGTCCTTGGAGAACCTGTTTCTGCAACCCCTGTGGTTCCAGGAAAGAATTTCTGGATCCGGGTAAAGGAGATGGCTCATAAGTACGGTGCTATGCTTATTTTTGATGAGGTAATAGAGGGATTCGGAAGGACAGGAAAGATGTTTGCCTGTGAGCATTTTGTTACGCCTGATATCCTTGTCCTTGGAAAATCAATGGGCGGAGGGCTTGTCCCTTTTGCAGGTATTGTCACAAAATCTGAATATGATGTTCTTCCCCACAGATCAATAGGGCACTATACACATGAAAAAAATCCTCTGTGCTCTGCTGCTGGGCTGGCGGAGATTGAATATATAGAGAATAACAATCTTGTGGAAAACTCAAGGATTGTCGGTGAGTATGCAATGGAAATGTTTAATGAGCTTAAGGAAAAGCACCCTCTTATCGGCAATGTAGCCGGGGTGGGTTGCCATATCGGTATAGACCTTGTAAAAGACAGGGTGTCTAAGGTGCGGGCAGTCAGGGAAGCCGAATCTGTAATGTATAAGTGCATGGAAAGGGGTCTGGCTTTCAAGCTTATAGAAAGCAATATAATTACACTTCGTCCGTCAATAATCATCAGCAGGGAAGAAATGGGCTGGTGTATTGATACGATAGAAGAAGCCCTTACTGAAGTTGAAAGGGGTGACTACTACTAGAAATAAATTTTCAGCCAGTTGTGAGATATATCATACTTAATAACCAGACCATGTTTAACATAAATCTAACATAAAGATAAAGAATTTAGAGATAAAGGTTGATTAATTATTAGCAGAATGTTAAATGTTAGAAAATTGTTAGGATGTACACTTCTTCAGTGGATATGTGGCAATTGAAAAACAACTTAAGGAGAAGGTTATGAAGAAAACAATGCTTGTTCTGGCTGCTTTGCTGATGATAACAGGCCAGGTATTTGCAAACGGTACAATGGAAGGGGGCCAGACACGGAATAAACATGCTGTTATGGGTGTTTCAGGTCTTGGCGGCAGTGCATACCCGGTAATGGCTGTAATTGGAGGTCTTGTTGAGAAATATACAGATTCAAGAGTTACGATACAGTCATCAGGGGGCGGCACAGAAAATATAAGGCTGATGCAGCAGGGCCAGTACCAGATGGGTTATTCAGAGGCCAATGTTATGGTATACGGTTATGAAGGAACTGATCTTTTTGAAGGGAATCCCTATAAAGATATGAGATTTGTAGCAAATGCATACCCGCTTGTATTCCAGGCTGTTGTTCATAAAAACAGTAAAATCAAGAATCTTGAAGATATGAAGGGAAAATCTTTTTCACCAGGATGCGCAGGTTCGGGAGATGAATCAGGCTGGGCAGAAATTTTCAAGGCAGCAGGCCTTGAAAGATCAGATCTTTTATGGAAACCTCTTACACATACTGAAAGGGCAATGGCATTCAAGGACAGGGCTCTTGACAGTGTAGGTTATGAAACATCATGCCCGTCAGGATCTGTTCTTGAAGCATCTGCACAGAATCCAATCACAATTCTTGCAATTAAAGGCGATGTAAGGGAAAAAGTATTTGAAATGTACCCATGGTATTCTCCATGGACTATTCCTGCAGGTACATATAACGGACAGGATGAAGAAGTCGATACATGTGTTGTAGGGGCTGCAATCATGGCTGATGCAAATCTTAATCCTGAAGTTATCTATGACTGGCTCCATGCAATGTATGATACAGAGATTGAATCAGTTCAGAGAGTACATGCAATGAGCAAGTTTATAAGTCTTGATTCAGCACTCGATGGAAGAGGTCCTGTTCCTTTTCATGATGGTGCAGCAACGTTTTACAAAGAAAAAGGTATGATCAACTAGCTTCAACAGCAATTATTTTTGATTGTATTTATGAACTTAAAACCCTGTCCATGGTCCTTGACAGGGTTTTTTTATCTCGATGAGTCTTTCCTGAAATAATAAAATGAAATGTTATCTGAATAAAAGCTTTTAAGGCGGTAAAAAATGCCTATCTTGTTAATTTGAACTTATATGAGCTGAATTTGTTATACAGGTTATCTGTTAATCCCCTGTCTGTAATGATCCTGTCAACATAATCAAGGCTGCAGATTTTCAAAAGGCAGATTTTTTCAAAGTTGCTGCTTGCAGCAAGCACTATTTTTTTTCTGGATATTTCCATCATCTTTTTCTGTGTCTGAAGTTCGTCAAACCTGAGATCTGTTATCCCTTCTTCGGCGGAAATTCCGCTAGCGCTTATAAAGGATGTATCAACCCTGAATCTTCCCAGGTTTTCCCCTGTCATCTCACCGAAAAGGGAAAATTCATTTTTTTTGAAAACACCCCCAGCAAGGATAATTGTGTAGTCATCCATATCTGAAAGAACATTCAGGACTTTAAGGGAATTTGTGAGTATTGTAAGTCTGCTGAAATTTTCTCTCAGCTTTTTAGCCAGTTCAAGGGTAGTTGTTCCGCAGTCAAGCGCAAGGGAGTCTCCGTCTTTGATGAACTGAAGTGCTTTTTCCGCAATTTCCTGTTTTTCCCATTCGTGCTCTTTTTCCCTGTAGCTGAATGCGGGATATTTTTTATTGCTTTTTTCAAGTGTTGCCCCTCCATGCACTCTTTTTACAAAACCCTCTTTTTCAAGGCTTTCAAGATCCCTTCTTATGGTTTCAGAAGAGACATCAAACATCCTGTTAAGATCTGCAGCCCTGACAAATCCTGATTTTTCAAGCAAAGAGAGTATTTTTTCGTACCTTTCCTGAGGATACATTCCAAATCCCGCCTTATTCGCCTATAATCTTCACAAGGACTCTTTTTTTCCTCATTCCGTCAAATTCTCCGTAAAATATCTGTTCCCACGGCCCGAAATCAAGTTTCCCCTCTGTTACAGCAACAACAACTTCACGTCCCATAACCTGTCTTTTAAGGTGGGCATCCCCGTTATCCTCAAAACCGTTATGCATGTACTGTGAGTGCGGTTTTTCCGGGGCCAGTTTTTCAAGCCATTTTTCATAATCCTGGTGGAGTCCTGATTCATCATCATTGATAAATACGCTTGCTGTTATGTGCATGGCGTTGACAAGGCAAAATCCTTCCCTTATACAGCTTTTTTCAAGTTCTCTTTCAACATCATGTGTAATATTTATAAAAGCTCTTCGTGTATTTGTCTGGTAAAACAGTTCTTTCCTGTGTGATTTCATGTGTGTTTCCCTGTATTTTTTATTAAAATTCACTATAACATGTTTTTTTGTTTGTAAAAACATGATTGCATTTTTTTTATTCCTTTTCCCTTCGTGCAAACTGAAGTTCTATAATAATTCCTGTTACAAAACTGTTATTTTTGTTATACTTTCTCAGTATGGAAAGAGAAGTAAAAATAAGACTTGATGCTGTTTCATTTTCCTATGAGGAAAAACCTGTACTTAATAACATCAGTTTCAATGTCTATGACAGGGATATTATTACAGTTGTTGGTCCCAACGGGGGGGGGAAGACAACCCTTCTGAAACTTATTCTGGGGCTGCTCAAACCTGACAGCGGTTCAATAATCATCAATGGCAGGAGACCGGGATATGTTCCGCAGTATTCCCATTTTGACAGCAAATTCCCCATAACTGTTTTTGATGTAGTTCTTTCAGGAAGGCTTACTTCGGGATGGGGCTTTTACAGCAGGAAAGATAGAAAAGAGGCAGAGAAAGCTATCAGTGATATGCAGCTAGAGAATGTCAGAAACAGCCATTTTTCCGCTTTATCAGGGGGGCAGAGGCAGAGGGTTCTTATTGCAAGAGCACTTGCAGGGGACCCTGAAATCCTGCTTCTTGACGAGCCTACTGCAAATGTTGATGCATCTGTAGGTTCTTATCTTTCAGAGATACTTCTTGAGCTGAACAGGGAGCTGACAATAATGCTTGTTACTCATGATATGGGTTTTGTTCACAGCCTGACAGGCCGTGTTTTCTGTATAAACCGTGTTTTTCATGAACATCCTCTTGAATGTGTTGAAGTGGAAGCCCCCCTTGCCGGGCACCAGAAAGGAATGAAGATTGTCAGGCATGATATCACACTTGATAATGACGGATGCGGAGGATGCTTCAATGATTGACAGCTTTTTTTCAGCTCTATTCAATCCAGCTGTCCCTTTTATAAGGTATGCATTTCTTGCAGGTCTTTTATCCAGTATAGCTTTCGGAATGATAGGGACATATGTTGTTGTTAAAAGGATAAGCTATATTGCAGGCTCTGTAAGTCATGCAACACTTGCGGGAATAGGGTTTGCAGTATACATGAATGAGGTTTATTCTGTATCATGGCTGAGTCCAATGGCAGGAGGGCTTGTTTCCGCCCTTGTTACAGCTTTGATACTTTCTTTTGTTACAAACAGCAGCAGGGAAAGATCAGATACTGCAATCGGAACTGTATGGGCGCTCGGGATGGCTGTTGGAATTCTTTTTATATATGCATCTCCCGGTTACGGAGATCCCATGAGTTATCTTTTCGGAAATATACTGCTTATAAAAAAGGGTGATCTCTTTATGATTCTTTTTCTTGATGCCCTTATAGCAACTGTTGTTGTTATATTTTACAACAGGTTTCTCTCTGTTTCCTTTGATGAGGAATTTGCCAGGGTAAGGGGAATAAATACATTCCTATACAATATGGTGCTGACTGTTCTTATTGCTCTAACTGTTGTTCTCATGGTTTCAACTGTCGGGATAGTTATGGTTATTGCTTTCATGACAATTCCCCCGGCGACTGCTTCGGTTTTTACAAACCGGCTCTGGAAGATGATGCTGCTTGCATCTCTGCTCTGTGCATTTACTTCCCTGGCTGGTCTTTTTGTAAGTTATTCACTGAATATTCCTTCCGGGGCTACAACCATAATCTCTGCGGGCATTATTTATCTGGCAGCTGTGCTTGTCAAAAAGCTTGTTATTGACCGGGCCAGAAAGAAAACAGCAGAGCTCAGCCTGCGCTGAAAGGGAAGATTATAATATCGGCACAGGTTTCTGGCAGTAATATGTATCTTGAAACAGCAGTTTTTAAGATATATATATAATAAAAGAAATTGTTTTCAAACTTTGTCTCTAAATCAAAAAGGATGGATAAAATGAAAAAATTGTTTTTTACTGTTCTGGTTTTATTTCTGGCTGTGTCAGTCAGTGTATGGGCCGGAGGGAAAAAAGAGGAAAAAAAAGGGGGATCTGCAAGAAGCAGTGAATTCAGCAGTCTTCCCGATCTTGAAGGAAGGGTTGTAAAAGCTGTAACAGGCAATGATTATCCTCCGCTTAATTTTGTTGAAGCTTCGAGCGGAAAAGCTATAGGCTGGGAATATGATGCTGTCAATGAAATTGGAAAAAGACTGAACTGCAGCATAGAATGGAATGTAACAACATGGGACACTATGATATCAGCTGTTAGGGCCGGACAGTTTGATGTAGGTATGGATGGTATAACAATAAATGCTGAAAGGGAAGAGCAGATCGATTTTTCCGATCCCTATATGGTTTCCCAGCAGTTTATGCTTGTCAGAAAAGACGAAACAAGATTTGAAAATGAGAAGGAATTCGCTGCAGATAAAAACCTCCTGATAGGTGCCCAGGCGGGAACAACCAACTTTTATGTTGCTGTCTACAATGTTCTTGACGGGGATGAAGCAAATCCCAGAATAAAACTGTTTGAAACATTCGGAGCCTCGGTTCAGGCTCTTATTTCAGGTGATGTTGACATGGTTCTTATGGATGCAGCATCAAGCCGCGGATATATCGGGGCAAATCCTGAAAAGCTCAAAAATACAGGCGGTCCTCTTGGAACAGAGGAATTCGGTTTTATTTTCACACCTGATTCAGACCTGAGAGAACCGTTCAATAAAGCTATTGAATCAATGAAGAATGACGGCTTTATTGAAAAACTCAACAACAAGTGGTTTTTTGAATATAATAACAAATAATTTTTAATGATATCAGGCTGTTCCTGCCGGGGCAGCCTGTTTTTTTTTTGAGGGGAAATGAAATGGACAGCGGAAAAGAGATAAAAAGCAGAATAATACCAGTGACAGACCATATTTCCAGGCTTCCAGTCTGGCTCCTTGCTGCAGTTGTTCTTGGAACAGTATTTTTCTGGAAAACTACACAGAATGCGGAATATTCTGTAATTCTGAATGCTGTTTCAAAGGGTATTAAGACAACTGTATGGGTTTCTGCTGTTTCATATATGTTTGCTGTTCTTCTGGGGCTTTTTCTTGGGCTTATGAAAACCTCTTCACTTAGGTTTATGAGAGAGATTGCAACCTTTTATATTGAGATAATCAGGGGAATTCCCATGCTTGTAATCCTTTATTACATAGCATTTGTCGGGGCACCCATGCTTGTGAACATTGTCAACTGGATGATAACTCCCCTTACAGTATCAGGGATTGCTGAACCTGTCAGCGTCAGGGACCTGGATTTTGTTTCAAGGGCTGTCCTTGCTCTTACAATCGGATACAGCGCTTTTATAGCTGAGATTTTCAGGGCCGGGATTGAATCGGTAGGAAGGGGGCAGAAGGAGGCAGCATCAGCACTCGGGCTCTCGAAATGGCAGTCCATGAGAAAGGTTATTCTTCCTCAGGCTGTTAGAAATGTATTGCCCCCCCTTGCGAATGATTTTGTTGCAATGGTCAAGGATTCTGCCCTTGTTTCCGCACTCGGTGTCCAGGATATTACACAGCTTGGAAAGGTATACTCATCATCAACGTTCAGGTTTTTTGAGACTTACAATATTGTGGCTTTCCTCTATCTTGTTATGACAGTCTCTCTCTCCCTGCTGATAAGGGTGCTTGAAAAACATCTTTCAAAAGGGCGTGTAAGGGAGGGCAGCTGATTTTCAGTTAATTCCGAGAAGGTTCTTGATCCCGTAGTCTGCAATTACAAGGCCGAAAACAGCTGTGACAGAGGGATAGCTTCCCATTATGTTTCTTTCCCTTCCCCTTATGAAATCTGAACCCTCATCTCCCTCCGGCTTTCTTATAGCTTTTTTTACAGGATTTTCATATGAATAAACACATTTCACCCCTGATGTAATCCCTTTTCTTCTCAGGTATTTTCTTAAGTTCCGTGCAAGGGGGCATACATCTGTTTCGGAGAGATCCGCGATCCTTATTTTCAGTGGGTCTGTTCTCAGGGCAGCCCCCATTGAGGAAATTCCGTTTAAGCTGTTGTTGTGAATATATGTGATTAGCTCTATTTTAGGTCCCAGTGAATCGATAGCATCAATGACAAGGTCAGGGCTGTTGCTGAAAATACTGTCAAAGGTCTCCCTGTGGGCGAATATTTCCATTTCCTCTATATCTGCAGAAGGATTTATGTCCCGGATTCTGTCTGCCATGACAGATACTTTGGGTTTTCCCACTGTTGATTCCAGGGCTGCAACATGCCTGTTTATGTTGGATCTTGATATTTTATCAAAATCAACCAGCCGGAAACTGTAGATGCCGCTTCGGGCAAGTCCTTCAGCAGCAAATCCCCCCACAGCTCCGAGTCCTACTATTGTCACTTTTTTTGTTTTAAGCTTACTGAGGCTTTCTTCACCCAGAAGCTGAATAATCCGTGAAAACCTTTCCATTTTCTTCTGTAATCCTGCCGAGTTCTTCAATTGAAATATTCATAATATCAGCTGCTGCACTGTAGCTTTGCCTCAGCATATCAATATAGGCCTTTCCTGCTTCTTTCCCGTTACTGAAAGATACTGGGTCCCCGTTTCTGTCTGATAGTGAACAGGGAAAATCAGTTTCAATGAAGATCCTCCTTGGATCCGCTCTTTCAATGTTTTCAAGTACCTTTTTATTTCCCCTAATTATCATTGAGGCTGAAAAAGAAATAAAACCTCCAAGACTGATTATATCTTTCATTGTTTCAAAGGAACCTGTAAAACCGTGCATGATAAAAGGCAGCTGCCTCTTTTTTCCCTCATTCAGGCAGCTTCTCAGGACCTCCAGGCAGTTGCCCCATTCCCTTACACAATGAACTGTAAAAGGTCTTTCATATTTCAGGGCAAGCTCTATATGACTTCTGAATATTTTCTTCTGTGTTTCTATATCAGCCCCTCTGAACCTGTCAAGACCGGTTTCCCCTATAAAAAGCTTTTTGTTGCTGTTCAGCCTGTTCTCGAGATTAATTCTGTAATTCTGCTCCCATGCTTCCAGAGTTTCTGTTTCCCATGGATGGAGTGCTTCAAAAAAAAGAAGAAAAGGATTTCTGTTTTTTTTACTGCTTTTGTTGTCAAGAAGTGAATAAAAATCACTTTTGCCTGCAATCTGTGTGTTTATGAATGCACAGCAGAGGCTGTTTTCTGCTGAGAAATTTAAAAAATCCGAATAAAATTCTTTAAAAATGGTAAAAAAGTGGCAATGTGCATCAAAAAATCTCATAATCTACGAATATAATTATATATGATTTTGAAGATTTATGTTAAAATAAAAAGAGGAAAAAAGAAAAATACAGCTTTTTCAACCTGATTGACTATCTTTTTTCCTCTTCATATACTTTCAAAAACCACATATCAGGAGAAGATTCTTGGCCAAGGGAAAACCGATCATAAGTATCGACAGGTGTAAAGGATGCGCTCTATGTATAGGCGCATGTCCTCAAAAGATCTTGAAGATGTCTGATGAAACAAACAAACAGGGTGTTCATTATCCTGTTTGTTTTGATGAGGACTCATGTACAGCTTGCACATTCTGCGCAACAATTTGTCCGGATGTAGCAATTGAAATAATAAAATATAATTAGAGAGAGTAGATGTTATGAGTAAAAAAATTCTCATGAAAGGTAACGAGGCAATAGGTGAGGCTGCAATCCTTGCAGGCTGTACCCATTACTTCGGTTATCCGATAACACCCCAGAATGAGATACCAGCCTATATGTCAAAGAGACTTCCGCAGGTGGGAGGTACTTTCCTCCAGGCTGAAAGTGAAATAGCTGCCATAAGCATGGTAATGGGTGCATCAGCTTCAGGTGCAAGGGTTATGACTTCTTCTTCCTCTCCAGGGATTGCTCTCAAGCAGGAGGGAATATCCTATCTGTCAGGAGCCCGGCTTCCGGCAGTTGTAGTAAATATGATGAGAGGGGGACCCGGCCTTGGAAATATAGCAGGGGCCCAGGGAGACTATTTTCAGGCTACCAGAGGGGGAGGAAACGGGGACTACAGGACTTTTGTTTTCGGTCCAGGCAATGTTCAGGAGCTTGCAGATTACACAATCAAGGCATTTGAACTTGCCGACAAATACAGAATGGTTTCCATGATTCTAGGGGACGGCTTTCTTGGGCAGATGGCTGAAGGTTTTGAGCTTCCTGAAAAAGTTAAAACTCTACCTGAAAAGCCATGGGCGCTTAAGGGAGCCAGGGGCAGGGATGCGATGACTATTGCGTCATTGAGGCTTAAACCTGATGAATATCTTGAACAGCATAATCTTGAGCTTGAAAAAACTTATAAGGAAATAGCTGAAAAGGAAACAATATTTGATACATATATGATTGATGATGCCGAAGTCCTGATAGTTGCTTACGGTACATCCTCCAGGGTCTGCCGAAAAGCAATAAGAATGCTGAGGGATTCCGGGGTAAAGGCAGGTATGTTCAGGCCTATCACTCTCTGGCCGTTCCCGTACAGGGAGCTTACTGATGCTGCCAGGGGTATGAAAAAGGTCCTGACAGTGGAAATGAGCCTGGGGCAGATGGTTGAGGATGTGTATATGAGTGCAGGACGGTTTACAGATGTTGATTTCTACGGCCGTGCAGGAGGTATGCTTCCAAGAGTTGAAACAATTATTGAGAAGGTGAAAAGCTATGTGTAAAATATATTCATATCCGGAATCACTTAAAGATGTAAAAACACACTACTGCGCAGGCTGCGGGCATGGAATAGTTCACAAACTTCTTGCCCAGTGTCTTGATGAACTTAACCTGAGGGAGGATACAATTCTTGTCGCTCCTGTCGGATGTTCAGTTCTTGCATATAATTATATTAATGTTGACGGCCTTGAAGCAGCACACGGAAGGGCTCCTGCTGTTGCAACAGGTGTTAAAAGGGTAAATAAAGATAAAATTGTAATATCATACCAGGGGGACGGCGACCTTCTTGCAATAGGAACAGGGGAAACTATTCATGCTGCAAACAGAGGGGAAGATATTACTGTTATCTTTATTAATAACGCTATTTACGGTATGACAGGGGGACAGATGGCCCCGACAACAATGGAAAACCAGGTTACAAAGACAAGTCCCTACGGAAGGGATGTAACTGATGTGGGATATCCTATCAGAGCCTGTGAACTTATTAATACACTTGAAAGTCCTGTATATATTGAAAGGACAAGTGTTCATGATGTTAAAAATATAATTAAAACAAAAAAAGCCCTGAAAAAAGCGCTCCAGTATCAGAAGGATGGAAAGGGATATTCTTTTGTTGAAATACTTTCAATGTGTCCGACAAACTGGGGTGTTGCTCCCCAGACAGGAGCCGACTGGGTAAGGGATGTAATGGTTCCTTACTATCCTTTGAAAAAATTCAGAGATATAGAGGAGAATTAAGATGACTCATGAAATTATTTTTGCCGGATTCGGCGGTCAGGGTGTTCTCCTTGCTGGCAAGATACTCTGCATTGCTGCAATGAATGAGGGAAAATATGTGTCCCATATCCCGTCATACGGAGCAGAAATGAGAGGGGGGACAGCCAACTGCAGTGTTGTGATTTCTGATGAGGATATTGCTTCTCCTGTTGTTGAGAATCCTGATATCTGCATAGTTCTCAATACTCCCTCACTTACAAAATTCGAACCGAGAGTAAGAAAAGGGGGAACCCTGATATATAATACATCGCTTATTAATGTGAAACCAGAAAGAGATGATATTAAGGTAATCGGTATTGATGCAAATGCAATTTCTGAAAAAAACGGTTCTCCCCGTGCTGCCAACATGGCTGCTCTGGGCCGTCTTGTTGCTGAAAACCCTGAACTTTCATCAGTGGATTCTCTAATCGGGGCGCTTGATGAAGCTGTTTCTGAAAGGAACAGAAAATTCAACCCGACCAATATAGCTATAATTAATGAGGGTTACAAGCTTAAGTAAGCTTTGACCCTGTTTAAGTGATATTGATTTTCCCCATGTCTTATAAAGGCTTTCCGTGAATACGGAAAGCCTTTTCTCTTACTGCTTTGAAAAAGTATCATGTTTCTGAAGCCATTTCCCTGATGATCTTTTTCTCTTCAAGAATATATATCGTGTTTCAAAAACAAATATTATCTGTTAATCTCTTCTATCATGTGTATTTCCTGAAATAAAGCGGGAAATTGCTTTGTTTCAAATAAAGCAATATTTTTCCTGCATTACTGTTGGAAAAAGAAATATTCCGACATGGCAGTCAGTATGCTATAATCAGCAAAATGGATTGATGTACTGTTTTTGCACTGATAATTCGGGTTAATTATTATTCTGGATACTGTTGGATTCCGGTAAAATTTCGGTTGACAGAAAATCCTGATGAGCAGTCATGAAACAGCGGTTCTGAAAAAAAGGAAAGGAGTGAAAATTGAGCGATAAAAACAGGCTTGGAGTAAAAGTGAAAACAATGAGAGAAACCAGAAACCTTTCTCTCGAAGATCTTGCTGAAAGAGCTAATCTTAAAATTGACGGAATCAGTAAAATAGAAAACGGCGAACTTATTCCCGGACTGACACCTCTGCTGAAGATTGCAAGGGCACTTGGTGTAAGGCTGGGTACTTTTCTTGATGATCAGCAGGATATAGGCCCTGTAATTACCAGAAAAGATGAAAAAAAGGGTATAACAAGATTTTCAGACAAGGATAATCCTGATCATTCAGATCTTGATTTTTATTCTCTTGCACTGAATAAATCCGGACGTCATATGGAACCTTTTATGATAGATATATTTCCTTCATCAGAAGAGAACTTTAAACTGTCTTCCCATGAAGGGGAGGAATTTATTTTCGTAATGAAGGGGGAAATTGAAATTATTTACGGTAAGGATACATACATACTCCGGGAAGGGGAAAGTATTTATTACGATTCAATTGTAAAACATCATGTTCATTCACACGGAACCGGCAGTGCCAGGATACTTGCTGTTGTATATGCACCTTTCTAAGGAGTTTTAGATGCTGGAAAAAACATTAAGTGCTCTTCTCAGAGATGGAGCTGAAGAGAATCCCGAAAGGGAATTTATTGTATATGCAGACAGGGACCTCCGGTTCACATACAGGGAATTTGACAAAAGGGTTGATAACCTTGCAAAAGGACTGATTTCCATTGGTATTGGAAAAAATGATAATGTGGGTATATGGGCAACAAATGTTCCTGACTGGCTTACATTCATGTTTGCCACTGCAAGAATAGGGGCAGTTCTTGTAACTGTAAATACAAACTATAAACTTCATGAACTTGAATATCTTGTAAAACAGGCGGACCTTACAACTCTCTGCCTTACTGACGGATTCAGAGACAGTGATTATGTTTCCATGATTAATGAACTTGTCCCTGAACTGAAAGAATGTGCAAGAGGTCATCTTAAAAGCGAAAGATTCCCTTACCTTAAAAATATAATTTTTATCGGGCCTGAAAAGCACAGGGGAATGTTTTCCCTTCAGGAACTACTTCTGACAGGTCAGCATATTGATGACAGAGAACTTCTTGAGATGGAAAAAGATACTGACTGTCATGAAACTGTGAATATGCAGTATACTTCAGGTACAACAGGATTTCCAAAAGGGGTAATGCTCAGTCATTATAATATTGTAAACAATGGATACTATATCGGGGAGTGTCAGAAATTTACAGGAGAGGAAAGACTCTGCCTGCCTGTTCCCCTGTTTCACTGTTTCGGAATAGTTCTCGGTGTGATGGCTATTCTGACTCACAAGGCATCTCTTGTGATAATCGAAAATTTTGATCCTCTTGTAGTCCTTGCCTCTGTCCAGAAGGAAAAATGTACCGGCCTTTACGGTGTACCGACAATGTTCATTGCTGAGCTTAACCACCCCATGTTTGATATGTTTGATCTTTCATCTCTACGTACAGGGATTATGGCGGGATCTCCCTGTCCGATAGATGTAATGAGAAAGGTTGTTGAGAAGATGCATATGAGTGATGTTACAATTGCATACGGCCTTACAGAAGCTTCTCCGGTAATGACTCAGACAAAAACAGATGACCCTATTGAGAAAAAGGTTTCAACAGTTGGAAAGGAACTTGAAAATATTGAAGTTAAAGTAGTAAACCCCGAGACAGGGGAGGAATGTGCACCCGGAGAACAGGGGGAACTCTGCTGCAGGGGGTATAATGTAATGAAAGGTTACTACAAAAAGCCTGAAGCAACAGCAGAGGTTATAGACTCAGAAGGATGGCTGCATTCCGGAGACCTTGGTATAAAAGATTCTGAAGGATATTTCAAGGTAACCGGGCGTATCAAAGATATGATTATCAGGGGGGGAGAAAATATCTATCCGAGAGAGATTGAAGAATTCCTCTATGAAATGGAAGGGATACAGGATGTTCAGGTCGCAGGTATTGCAGATGAAAAATACGGTGAAGTGGCAGGTGCTTTTATTATTCTTAAAGAAAACTCGGTCATTACTGAGGAGGATATTACAGATTTCTGCAGAGGGAAAATATCCAGGTTCAAGATACCCCAGTATGTATTTTTTGTTGATTCATACCCAATGACAGGAAGCGGAAAAATCCAGAAATACAAATTAGGAGAGCTCGGTCTGGAGCTTTTAAAGAAAAGGAGCTGAATGTGAGTGATGATATAAAAATGATTGCTGAAAGACTGAAAGGTCTCAGAGAAGTTATGGAAGTATCTGTCAGGGAAGCTGCTGATACATGCGGGATTTCCCCTGAAGAATATAAAACCTATGAGGAAGGCAATACAGATATCCCGGTAAGTATTCTCCACAGCATGGCAAAAAAATACAATTTCGATCTTGCGACACTTATAAGCGGCGATGAGCCGCACATGAAAGACTATTCCCTGACAAGAAGCGGAAGAGGAGTTTCTGTTGAAAGGAGAAAGGATTACAAATACCAGTCCCTTGCACAGGGGTTCATTCACAGGAAGGCAGAACCTTTTCTTGTGACAGTTGAACCGGATGAGGAGAGGGCTATTCATTTCAACAGTCATCCAGGACAGGAATTCAATTATATCCTTGAAGGCAGTCTCAGGATTGTATATGACGGAAAGGAAATGATACTTGAAGAGGGTGATTCCCTCTATTTTGATGCTGTTAAACCTCACGGCATGAAAGCACTGAACGGTCGGAAAGTCAGATTTCTAGCGATAATATTTTAAGGAGAATTTATGCTGCTTGAAAAGTATGTTGAAAAACTTGATTTTAAATCATATGAAGATTTCAGAGATAATTTTAAAGTAAAAATACCGGAGAATTTCAATTTCAGTTATGATGTTGTAGATGTCCTTGCAGAAGAACAGCCAGAGCTGAAGGCGATTGTCTGGACAGATGACAACGGAGATTACAGGGAATTCACTTTTTCTGAACTTAAAAAATACTCAGATATGACAGCTTCCTTTTATAAGTCCCTCGGGATAAAAAGAGGTGATGCTGTAATGCTTATCCTTAAAAGAAGGTATGAGTTCTGGTTTTCAATACTTGCCCTTCACAAACTGGGAGCAATCTGCATCCCTGCGACACATATGCTGACCAAGGAAGATATTGTTTACAGAAACAATGCGGCAAGCGTTAAGATGATAGTTGCTGTCAATGATGAAAGTGTTGCTGCCCATGTTGAAAACGCCCTTCCTGAATCAGAAAATGTTGAAAAGCTGGTTCTTGTCAGTGGAGAGCGCAAAGGGTGGACAGATTTTGACAGGGGGATGGAAAATGCTGCTCCCTTTGAAAGACCTGAAGGTGATCTTGCATCAACCAACGATGATATCTCGCTCCTTTATTTTACATCAGGTACAACCAGTCATCCCAAAATGGTTGCACATGACTTTACCTACCCTCTTGGTCATATAATAACTGCCTACTACTGGCAGAGTGTCAGAAGGGAAGGTCTCCATTTTACAGTAGCTGATACAGGATGGGGTAAGGCTGTCTGGGGAAAACTCTATGGTCAGTGGTTTTCTGAATGCGCTGTCTTTATTTATGATTTCAACACAAAATTCACCCCTGCAGATATTCTCAGGATGATTGAAAAACACAGGATAACATCTTTCTGTGCACCTCCCACAATTTACCGTTTCATGATAAGGGATGATCTTTCCCAGTATGACCTTTCATCCCTGGAGCACTGCTCAACAGCGGGCGAGCCCCTTTCTGAAGAGGTTTTCAACACATTTAAAAAGCTGACTGGAATGAGGCTGATGGAAGGCTTCGGACAGACCGAAACTACACTCTCCCTAGCAAATTATTCCTGGATGACACCCAAACCAGGTTCTATGGGAAAACCTTCTCCGGGATACAGGGTCGAACTGATGAGAGCCGATGATTCATTCTGTGAAGACGGTGAAACCGGTCAGATTGTATTCAGGCTTGAAGATGAAAAACTTGCCGGGCTTTTCACATGCTATTACCGGGATGAAACAAAAACAGCAAGTGTTCTCAAAGATGGTTATTACAGAACCGGTGATATGGCCTGGCGGGATGAAGACGGATTTTACTGGTTTGTAGGGCGCTCTGATGATGTTATAAAGTGTTCCGGATACAGAATAGGTTCATTCGAGGTTGAAAGTGTTCTTATGGGGCACCCTGCTATTATCGAATGTGCTGTCACAGGTGTTCCTGACGAGGTGAGGGGACAGGTTGTAAAGGCTTCTGTAGTCCTTGCTCCAGCCTATAAACCGGGAGATGAGGATCTTGTAAAGGATATACAGAACTATGTCAAGAAGATAACAGCTCCCTACAAGTACCCGAGAATTGTTGAGTTTGTTGATGATCTTCCCAAGACAATAAGCGGGAAGATCAGGAGAGTTGAGATCCGGGATAAGGATAACAGCTAGCTTCGGTATTTATTAAATATTTAATATTTCTGGGTATGTAACAAAAAGCCTGATCCGGGTACAGCTACCGGGTCAGGTTTTTTATTGATTTGACAATATAAGCGTTTTCCTTCCTGTTTTTACCTTTCAGTTTTACAGGAGGAACTGCTTCAGCTTCGATATTATCCTTTATCAGCGAATATGTTGATTCACTTATGAGAATGCTGTTGGGAGGAGCTGCAGATTCAAGACGCTGTGCTGTATTAACATTGTCTCCTATGAGAGTATAATCCCTTCTTGAATACCTGCTTCCTATGTCCCCGGCAATAACTTCGCCTGAATTGATCCCGATTCTTATTTTTATTTTTCTGACTACAGGGTTATCTGAAGTTTTAAGGTATTCAAGCATTTCAAGGGCAGAGTTGACTGCCATAAGAGCCCCGTTTTCCATACCCCCGAAGTATGCCATGACAGCGTCCCCGATAAATTTATCAAGTGTGCCGCAGTTTCTGTTTATTATTTCAACAACATTATCAAAGTATTCATTAAGTACGGAAACAACATTTTCAGCCGGAAGTTTTTCACAGACCGGAGTGAATCCTACAATATCGGTAAATATTATTGTCTTGTGTTCGGAACCTGCAGTCATTGCAAGTTTTGAATGGGAATGTGCAATTTTTTCAGCATTATCCCTTGCTGCATCAGAAATATAAAGCCCGAGAGCTTCTTTTTCCTTTTCAAATCTGTATTCAGCAAGATTTTTTTCAACAGATACAAGCAGCCTGTCCATGGAGAAGGGTTTTGCAATGAAATCGCTGATACCTGCACTTCTGTTTTTTCTGTGGTTGAGATTGTCTTCTCTGGAACTGAGCATTATTACAGGTGTTTTTTTGTAGTCATGATTTTTTCTCAGGTTTCTTACAATCTCCCGTCCGGTGGTGTTTCTGAATACCTGTGATATTATAAACATGTCAACAGATTCATCTATTATGATCTGAAAAAGCTCATCAGCTGTTTCAGCTTCAAGTGTGTGGAATCCCTGTTTCTGAAGCCCCCTGATAAGCATCTTTCTGATCATTTTACTGCTGTCAGATACAAGGACAGTTTCCCTCTTTTCTTCAGGCTTGAATATGAAATCCCTCACCCTGCTTATAAGCTCTTCCGAGACAAGCGGTTTTGTTATATAGTCATCAGCCCCTGCCTCAAAACCTTTGTCAAAATTATAGCCTGAACTCAGCGATGACTGGATAATAATGGGGATATTATGTGTCTCTTCATGATTTTTAAGCGCCCTGCAAAGTTCATATCCGTTTTTCTGAGGCATTTCTATGTCGGTGATTATCAGGTCCGGTATGCTTTTTTTTGCAGCTTCAATTCCCTCATTTCCGTTATATGCATGAATCATGCTGACATGTTCCCCTGAAAGGGTTGTTTCAACCATCTTGTGGATAAAGGTACTGTCATCAACAAGGAGAATTTTCTTTTTCCTGCTGCTTTCCCATTCCGCTGCCTTATTCAGGGCATCATAAAGTTCCCCGGAAGTAAAGGGGAGTTTCAGAAAAAAGTCTGCCGGATCGAAGCTTCCGCTTCCTGAAAAGTCATCTGTATGGGAAAATAAAATTACAGGAATCCTGATACCGGGAAGAGTACTGTTTTTGATTTTAAGTGCTGTTTCCTTCCAGACTGAATTGCAGAACGAGGCTTCGATAAGGACCGCATCAGGAGACAATTCAAGCATGGATCTGAGTTCATCACAGCTGTCTGCGTAAAGTGTCTCAAAAGAGAGTGTTTCAAGAGGCTTTTCAAGCAGAATCCTGCATTTTATATTGTTTGTTGCAATGATGATTTTTCTGTTTCCGCTTTCCATGAAAATATAATATTATGCTTTTCAGGATCGGGCAATAAGGAAACTTTTTTTGATTAATTTTATATTTACTGCTGCTTCCTTTCAGTGTTTGCAAGTGTTACCCCTGAAATAATGACAAGTCCCCCTGTTATCTGTACAGCTGTTATGCTTTCTTTAAGTACAAGGGCGGACACAATTACTGCAACAACAGGAATCCCGTTTATAAACATTGCAGCTCTTGATGCAGGTATCTTTGTAAGGGCAAAATTATAGCAGATAAAAGCGGTGAGAGTTGCAAAAAGGACAAGAAATACAAGAGCAGCCACAGATGCTGATGTCATTGAAGACCATGAAATATTATTCAGGTCTTTAAGAAAAAACGGGAGAAAGATTATTGCCCCGTAAATAATCTGCCAGCCGGTGATCTGTATTGTGCTGAACTGCGGTGCCAGTTTTTTTACAGTAACCATATATCCTGCTGCCGAGATAACAGCGAGAAAAACAAGAATGTTGCCGGTAACTGTTGCTCCTTCTGAACTGCTTCCCTTGTCAAAGAGGGTAAGCAGCAGAATGCCTGTTATTGAAAGAATGATTCCTGCCCAGCTTTTTATCCCTATTTTTTCCTTTAGAAAAACAGCTGCTGAAAGGGCAACTGCAGCAGGAACAGCTCCGATAATTATTGAGGCGCTTGATGCCGATGTCCTCTGTATCCCCGCAGTTTCAAATATAAAATAGAGCCCGGGTTCAAAAAGAGCAACACATGCGAGTTTGAGATGATTTTTCACACCGAGTCTGATCGATTTTTTTCTGTACAGAATAATGATGAAAACAAGAGATGCTGCTGTAAACCTGAGGAACATGTATGCTGAAGGGGGTATTGACTGAAGTACGATTTTAACAGCAACAAATGAACTGCCCCAGAATAGAACTGTAAGAATAAGTGCGCTGTATACAACAGCTGAATCACGCCTGACCATTTATGCTCCTCTTGCTTTCTACTGTTTAACGCGAATATTTTTTAATGTCAATCGGAAGGGATTAAAGAGCATGTTGAAACACTGTCAGGTTAATTCATCAGCTGCTTAAAGGAAGGGATGATCGGTGTAAAATACAGGGGATTTGACAGGCTGCTGAATGATGTGGATAAACTTCTGGCCGGGGAAAAAATATATATTATTTTGCTTTTCCTGTTTTTGATGTTATTATAAGCCTCTGAAAACAGAATCATTCGAGAGGTTTATATGGAAAGGCTTATTAACGGCGTACTTGAATTCAGGAAGAAGGATTATGAGGAGCACAAAGAACTTTTCAGGGAAATAGGGAAAGCCCAGAATCCCCACACCCTTTTTATAGGCTGCAGCGATTCAAGGGTGATTCCCGAACTTATAACCAATACTCTTCCGGGAGAGCTTTTTGTTGTAAGAAATATAGCCAATATAGTTCCCAACTACAGAATAGCTGAGGAATTCCTTTCAACAACCTCTGCAATTGAATATGCTGTGCAGGTTCTTGATGTTGAGGCAATTGTAGTCTGCGGCCATTCAAACTGCGGAGGGTGCAAGGCCCTTTACAAGGATGAAAAGGAACTGGAAAAAATCCCCAATACAAGGAAATGGCTTGAACTGTCAGGCAATGTGAAGACACTTGTGGAAAAAGCAGTAAAAGACACAAATGACCCTGGAGAAAGGGAATGGCTTACTGAGCAGATAAATGTTCTTGAGCAGATAAAGCACCTTCTGACCTATCCTTTTATTGCAGAGAAATACCAGGCAGGTAAGCTTGAAATACACGGATGGCACTATATTATTGAGACTGGTGAGGTTTTCAGTTACAACAGGGACACATCTGTTTTTGAACTTATCAGCTGAAAATCCTGGGGATAAAAAAGAGGATTATTATCCTCCAAACTGTATTTATAAAACTTATTTAAGCAAAAAAAAGAAACTACAAACGCAGTCTCTGTGTATACGTCCAAGAGGATTCGCCCTCCATTCACCTGCGTCGTGCAGGCTCTTTGCGGGCCGACTCCGTCACTAAAATGCCATCCATGGCATTTTGCGCTCCAGGTATTCGCGCCGTTCCTCCGTATCGAACACCGGTACCCGGCACGGGTGTCCTTTCCAATTGTCCATAAAAAAAGCGAGCCCACTGTGTGAACTCGCTTTTTTTACGTCCAAGAGGATTCGAACCTCTGACCTACGGCTTAGAAGGCCGTTGCTCTATCCAGCTGAGCTATGGACGCAAATAAAAAAATTCGGGATAGCAGGACTCGAACCTGCGGTCTCCTGCTCCCAAAGCAGGCGCCTTAGCCACTAGGCTACATCCCGAAATGTGAACATAGTATATTTATTTACCTTTACAAGGTCAATATCTAAATGCTACTTTTTCATAATGAAAGTCAAAGAAAAAGCTGTCAGTATTGCAGAAAAACTGGACAGAATATACCCTGAAAAGATAGAATTTCTTGACTACGAAAACAGCTATCAGCTATTAATAACAGTAATTCTTACAGCCCAGACGACAGACCGTCAGGTAATGAAAGTGACTCCTGAGCTCTTCGGGAAATATCCCCATCCGCAGCTGCTGGGGAATGCGGATCAGGCAGATGTTGAAGAGATAATCAAATCGACAGGATTTTTCAAGGTCAAAGCTGCAAATATCATAAAAACAGCAGCAATTCTTGCGGAAAAATACAACAGTATTGTTCCTGATAATATGGAGGATCTTGTTGAGCTTCCCGGGGTAGGGAGGAAAAGTGCCAATGTTGTTCTGGGGACACTGTTTTCAAAACCTGCTGTGATTGTAGATACCCACTTCAAGAGGGTTGTAAAAAGAACCGGCCTGACAGAATCTGACAGTCCTGACAAAATAGAAACTTTAATCAGGGAAATTGTTCCTCCGTTAAAGCAGTACCGTTTTTCCATGACTGTCAATCTTCATGGAAGAAAAGTCTGTCATGCCAGAAACCCGGAATGCCTGAAATGTGTGATAAGTAATTGCTGCAGTTATTTTAATATGAAATAAAAAACAGACTAGTTTTCTTTAATCAGAAGGGTTTCCCATTCCTTTTCGCTGATCCCGGATTTCTTTTTCATTTCATTTATGAAATCTGAACAGTTTGAAATTTTTACTGCTGTATCAATATCGATAATGTGTTCTATCTCACAGGCTGTGGTGTCTGCTACCGATGGCTTGAGCAGCAGGATATTTTCCATGAAATATCTGATAATATCATGTTTTCTCTGGGTGTTTGCTGCAATTGTTTTGCCTTTTTCTGTAAGAATAATGAATGAATTTTTTTCGTAATTGACCAGATCTTTTTCTTTGAGATTTTTCAGAGCTACTGTTACAGATGACATCTGCACTTTCAGGTGATCAGCTATATCTTTAACCCTTGCAACTCTGTTTCTTGTTTCAATAAACAGAATAGCTTCAAGATAATTCTCAAGACTTGGTGTCAGTTTCTGAATATTCTTCACATTTGATCCTAAAACAAAAATTATTTTTTATAGTATCATACTTTTTATAATAATTGTTAGACTTATTAAATAAAATTGTTATATAATTGTTACAAGAACAAAATTCAGGAATTTATCAAATTGAAAAGTACTGATGATGAAAATTTTGATAGTTTTGAGGAACTGGAAAAATATTACAGAAAAAATTTGCCTGCCGGTGTTGAAAACATCAGAAAAAAAATATCCTACATCCTTGATAGTGAAATAACAGCCGGCAAACTTTCAGATGTAAGAATGGATGTCCATAAACTTGCAGGTTCTGTCGGAACTTTCGGCTATACTGAACTGAATAAAATCCTCAAAAGTCTTGATAATTATCTCTACAGGGCTGTTGAAGATAATTTATCATCAGAAAAAATTGATACTAAATATATTAAGGATTCAATGGATAGTCTTTCAAAACTGCTTCAGATTGATAACAGCACAAATACCCGCGATTTTACTGATTTTCCGGTTCTTCATGGCAAGATTTTCGAAAAAATCCCTCTGGACTGGAATAAAAGTATTCTCCTGTTTTCATTATCTGATAAGAAATACCTGGATGAAATTGAAAGCCAGCTTGTTTCCTTCGGTTACAGGGTCAATATTTATAATGATCTTGATAAACTTCAGATGCAGCTTGTGAAAAAGGAAAACTACCTTATTCTCGCAGATATAGATTCAGTAATTGACAACCCTGAAAATATAGAAATTTTCAGTGAAATCAAGAGGAACCTGAGCCCCCTCAAAATTATATATTTATCTGAGAAGAGTGATTTCAACACCAGAATTACAGGTGTAAAAGCAGGCGGAGATGCTTTTTTTGAACTTCCGCTTGATGTTGTAAAGCTTGTTGATAAAATCTACTGTTTTGAGGAATCAAGCATCAAGAAGCCAGACCATGTACTGATTGTTGACGATGATGTTGATGCTATTTCATATTATGCACACCTCTTCCAGCAGAATGGAATGATAACTTCAGTAGCCTCTTCCCCTTCATCTGTTCTCGACCTTCTTATTGAAAGCACTCCTGATCTTATAATGATTGACCTGTTCATGCCTGGGTGCAACGGTTTTGAACTTGCTGCAATGATCAGGCAGAATGCCAATTTTGTATCTATTCCAATACTGATATTATCCTCTTTTGACAGCCCGGGAGAATTTCTCAAGAATTTCAACATTGTAGGGGATGATTTTTTAAACAAGTCTGTGGATGACAGCTATCTGCTGAATTTTGTCAAGAATAAAATACTCAGGTCACGTGATTTGAGATATCTTATGGAAAGGGATTCTCTTACAGGGCTTCTCAACCATTCCAACTTCAATGACAGCCTGTACAGGGAAATTATCAGGGCTGACAGGACCGACAGCCAGCTCGTGTATGCCATGATTGACCTTGACCATTTCAAGTCAGTAAATGATAAATACGGGCATCTTACGGGAGATACAGTGCTGAAGAGTCTTGCATATCTTCTCCAGAAGCGGCTGAGAAAAACAGATGTTCTGGGAAGGTACGGCGGTGAAGAATTCGGTATTCTTCTGACCAATACAACAAAGGATGATGCCGGAAAGGTAATGGATGAAATCAGAAAAAGGTTTTCCAGAATAAAACAGAGTTCAGATATATCCGAGTTTTTTGTTACCTTCAGCTGCGGGATTGCATCTTTCCCTGAAAACAGCAAGGCTGAAACCCTGATAGCTTCAGCAGACAATGCACTTTATAAAGCAAAGGAATCGGGAAGGAACTGTGTTGTGATTGCAGACAGTGAATCATCTTTTAGAAAACTGGGGAATGATTGATCTTGAAACTCAAACCTGCAAAGATACTCCTTGTTCTGTTGTCTTTTTACCTGCTTGCATCCTGTGCAGGGGAAGATCCTGTATACCTTTTCAGGGACGGGATGAAAATCAGGCTTTTAAGAAAAGATAACGGAAAAAGCGCTGTATATTATTTCAGAAAAAATGAAAAACCATTACTTGCAGATTCCGATCTTTCCTTCAGGGCATATATCTGTAAAGCAGAATCACCTGTTGTATTCAGCATTCTCCTTGATAAAGGTAACAAGAATATAACTCTCCTCCCTGCAGAAGGGGAGAATATCATCTATTTTACTGTACCTGAAGGGAATACTCTTCAGGGATTTTCTGTTGAATCTTCTGCGGAAGATCTTCTGCTCCCTTATATTGATAAAATTGACCAGACTGTTAATGCTGAAGTTTTCTCGGGTATGAAAAGAGAAGAAGGTTCGAGAATAACAACTGATGCTTTCTGTATAAAAACAGCATCTGACAGGGATGTTTTCAGCCTGGATATCCCTGATGACGGTTCCCGATGCTGCGAAATTGTTGCAGATTTTAATTATCAATCTGACAGCCACACAGATGACCTGCTTGATATTGTGATTACAGGAAATTCAGGTGGAAAATATTTTTATGAATATTCTCCACTTTACGGCAGGAATAATATTATCCTTAACAGCCGTCTGTTCGGCTTTTTTCCTGTTTCTGTTGAGATATCAGCAAAAAGGAATTCTGTTGAGCTTGTGAGTTTATATGCTGATACCGAGAACTGCAGTTTTTATGAACAAAAACAGTTTGTTCCTATCAGAACCGGGTTCGGGTCAATACTTCTTGCAGACAGGTCAAGCTGGAGAAAAGAGGAATATGAGCTTTACAGCTGGAATTATTTTCCCGATTTTCTGATAATTGATACAGCTGATTACAGTTTTCAGGCAAGAATGTTTAAAAGGCTGGCTTTTTATGTTGAAAAACCCGGAAGCAGGGGGATTATCAGGACAAATGAAGAAATTGAAAACCTCCACGGCTGGAATGCCCATGATTATAAAGCTGAAGACCTTGCCTCCTTTTTTAATAAAGTTGAAGAAGCTGACATCCCTCTTAATGATGAAGAGATACTTCTCCGTCAGATACTGCTTGAAAATCATGTGATTGGGAAAAATCTTTCAGAATATCTGCCGGGTAACGGAGGGATTCTGTCTGTTTCAAGGGAATCAAGCGGGTATCTGAGGAGGATCTTTATCACTCATGAAGGATATCATGGAGTATTTTTCTCATCCCCTGAATTCAGGACACGATGCAGCTCTGTCTGGGAAAATGTTGATCCCGAGCTGAAGGAATTCTGGAAACTGTTTTTCGAATATAAAAGATATGATACAGATGATCAGTATCTTCTTGTGAATGAGTTTATGGCCTATAATCTGCAGCAGCCTTCAGACCGTGTTATTCCTTATTACTTTGATCATGTAATCCCCCGTCTTGTAAAGAGATATCCCGAAAAGGAAGAATTCCTGAAGAAAATTACTGAGGAAAAGGAGGAGCTTTTTATTTATCATGCGGAAAAGCTTGCTTCTGCCCTTTTTGAAGTGACTTCACTCCCTTCAGGAAGCCTTATTCTTCTTAATATGAAAAAAGCAGATCGGTAAAATATCTGCTTAAAAAATCTTATAATAAAAAAAGCCGGAAACAGTCCCTTGATATGAATGCTTTCCGGCTGGATAATTTTTCCCCCGGCTGATACTGCCTTACTGGTTACATATTTTTTTCAACCTCGGCAATTGATTCTTCAATTGCATTGAGGGCGAAATCCATTTCCTCTTTAGTTATTGTAAGGGCAGGTGTAAGGGTCAGTATATTTCCCATGGTTAGTTTAAAGCTGACTCCTCTGGTAAGTGATCTGTACATTACCTCTTCTGCTTCCTCAATTGCAAGCTCTCTTGATTCCCTGTTTTTTACAAGTTCGATACCCAGGAAAAGTCCGATGCCTCTCACAGCTCCTATCAGAGGATGTCTTTCCATCATTTCGTTTGCCTTTTTAAGGGCATATTTTCCAAGTTCTCTTGAGTGCTCAATAAGATTGTTCTTTTCAATATAATTTATTGCAGCAAGTCCTGCAGCAGCTCCAAGAGTGCTTTTTTCATGTGTAAAGTGACCAAGAGCTATATTGCCTGCAATATCAAGTTTTTCATCAGCTATAACAGCCGCAATTGGGAATACACCGCCGCCAAGCCCTTTCCCGATAACAAGAATATCAGGAGTCACATCAAAGTTCTGGCATGTAAACCATTGTCCTGTCCTTCCAAGAGCGTGTGGAATTTCATCAAAAATCAGAAGTGCTCCATATTTGTCACAAGCCTTCCTGACTATCTGCCAGTATTCCTTGGAAGGTACATAGGGGGTACTTCTCATTGGTTCTGATATAACAGCTGCTACATCGCCCTCTTTTTCAAGAACATATTCTATATACTTTGCCCAGAGGATTTCCCATTCCTCAGGTTTCCCGATATCCATAAACCGTCTGTGAATATCAGGCGGCGGAACATGTTCTGTACCGCACATAAGGGGGCCAATCCCTTTTCTGAAAACCGCTTCTCCCCCTACTGAAATTGTATCAAGGCATGCCCCGTGAAAAGATTCCCACATTGATATTGTTTTATAGCGACCGGTTGCAAGGCGGGCAAGTTTAATTGCTATTGAATTTGCTTCAGCTCCACCCGGTGCAAAAAGCATCTTATTAAGATTGCCGGGAGTAAGAGATGCTATTTTTTTTGCAAATTCCACAACCTTCCAGTTGGTATATCGTCTTGTACAGAAGGGCAGGTCATCAAGCTGTTCTTTTACAGCGTTAATTACTTCCTCATTACCGAATCCAACCTGATGTACATTGTTGCCGTGAAAATCAATGTATTTTCTCCCTTCAAGGTCTTCAATCCAGGCCCCTTTGGCAGATTTAAGTCCATTAAGGCATGGGGTTGACAGGGACTGCCTGAGAAAGTATTTTTCATCTTCATCAAGAAGTTTCTGTGTTTCTTCCCCTATGTTTTCGTCCTGCCATTTCTGACGTTTTTCAGAGATATTTACATCTCCTTCGAGTTTAAGCTGTTTGTCAAATTTTTCAGACATAACACCTCCAGATATTATTTCATAATTTGTAATCAATAATATCATTAAATAGTATATATGTATATACAAATATACTATTTAGCTTAAATATTTTATAATATAAATGTATAAACAAATAAACAATAATAACTCGTATAAATGCACATGATAAAAAAGATAATTATTTGTTATTTACGGATTGACAAATGAAAAATTCAGATGGATAATTTTATTACATTAATTTATGGGAATCATTAAATCATTTAATGGACATATGCGGTGAACTTGAAAACATGCTTTTGACTGATTCCTTATTAAACGGCCTGAAATAACTTGAAAAATTGAACTGAAAGAAATCATGTTATGTCCGGCCTGAATAAATCACACTTAAAAGAAAAAGGAGAGAGGAATGAAAAAATTATTAGTTGTGCTTCTGATGACAACACTGGTTGGTTTTGTTTTCGCAGAAGGTCAGGGAGAAAAAGGCGGAAAAAGGTTTGCTGCAATTATGGGAAGTTCAAGTCTCGGCGGTACATGGTATCCGACAGCCTGCAGAATTGCAGGTGTAGCGATGAAATATGAGGATCTTACAGTTACTGTACAGTCTTCAGGCGGTGGAGTTGAAAATATCAGACTGATGGGACAGAACCAGTATCAGATGGGGCTGTCCGAGCCTAATATAGCAAACTATGCTTACCGGGGAGAACAGATGTTCAAGGATGCAGGTCAGCAGAAAAATATCACATATGTATCAAACCTTTATCCGAATGCTGTCTGCGCTGTTGTTCATAAGAACGGCGATATCAAGACTATGTTTGATTATAATATGGATAAAAACGGTGGAAATCAATATGGATTTGCTCCAGGTTCAGCAGGTTCAGGCGATGAATTCTGCTGGATGGAAATCTTCAGTGTATACGGGGCTGGTCCTGAAAATATGACATGGAAGCCCCTTTCCCATAATGAAAGAGTTATGGCTTTTAAAGACAGAATCCTTGAAGGAATAGGATATCAGACTGCCCAGCCTTCTGGAAGTATTACAGAAGCTTCTGCACAGATGCCTATACGAATTCTCGAAATCAAAGGCAGGGAAAGAGACGAAATAATCAAGCAGTTCCCATGGTACGCTCCATATGTAATTCCGGGCGGAATGTACAACGGACAGGATGAAGCAGTTGAAACAATCTATCTTGGAGGATTTATAATAGCTAACAATGATGTTCCTGAAGATTTTATCTATAAGTATCTTAAAGCCATGTATGGTCAGGGACTCGAAGAGGTTCAGAATGTAGCTTCAGCTACAAAGGAAATAACACTTGAAAATGCTCTCGGCGGAAATGAAGCTTATTCACTTCCCCTTCATGCAGGAGCTGAAAAATTCTACAGAGAAGCTGGTCTTATAAAATAGTATAAAAGGGTTATGCCGGCATCCTCCAAATACCGGTATAACCTTAAAAAACAGGCCTTCTGCAATGCTGGGGGCCTGGAATATTGCCCGGGCCGGGTAAAATCAGCCCTGGAAAAAAACAAAAGACTTCTTTGCCATACCTGTTAACCAGGCAGGTATGGCTCTTTGTATATCTCCAGGTCCATGCCAATAAATACCTGTTTTACAAATATCAGAAATATATATAATAAAATATTATGAAAAATATAAGAAAAAATTATTGACAAGTTGCTGTGTTGCAATGTATTTCTATAAGAAAAAATAATGATAAACATAAAAAAAAATAATTAAGGAGTGTGAGTTTTGGAAAAAAGAATAAAAGCCCTCCATTGTCTGGATAATGCTGCTGTTGTTTTTTCAGTCGCAGCAGTGTGGGGTACAATTCTGATGATACTTTACAGGGTAATTGAATTAAGCGTTAGCCGGGGATTTATTTTTCTCTCAGTAATTTCCGCATTATCCGTTCTTCTGACTCTGACAGTTACATCAGCTGCACTGATAATTCATCTCAAGAAAAACAGGGATGAGCTTTACCATGAGGAATTTTTTCATCTGTCAAAGAACAAAGAGGCTGCATAGAATGAAAAAGAGTATGATTTTACTGTTTGATGTCATGTTTGTGATGCTTCTCTGTTTTGCAACATTATTGTCTACAATGCTGTTTCAGGGGGGGCTTCTTGTAGGTGGGGACGGATCCGGGCTTGATTACAGTTTCAATATTTATACATTTATTCTGACAATAGGCGGACTTGTTTTTTATATGCTTTATATTCTTGAAAGTTCTGACAGAGAACTTAAAAGCATGATTGAAGAGCGATACAGTAATGGGGAAATTGAGTAATGAATATATTCAGGATAATGAATGCAGCAGCATGGGTTTTGAGTGCTTTTTTTACAGCATTGATATTAGTGGATTTTGTTAAAGTTGAATACAGCAGAATAAAAAAGGGGGGGGAAAACAATGAGTGAAGTTAGGGATAAAAAAGAGCATTCATTATCCAAAGTACTTGGCCCTGCCCATATATGGGCGCTTGGAGTCGGTATTGTGCTTGTCGGTGAATTCATGGGGTGGAATTTTGCTGTCGCAAAGGGGGGCTCTCTCGGAGCTGTGATAGCATGCTGGATTATCGGACTGCTTTATGTAACCCTTATAATGATTAACACTGAAATGGGTTCTGTCATCCCTGAAGCAGGGGGGCAGTATGCAATGGCAAAGTATTTTCTGGGGCCTGTTGCCGCGTTTAATATTGGACTGATGCTTGTTTTTGAATATGCCATGCTTGAGGCTGCAGACGCTCTGGTTGTAGGGGAAATACTCAAGTCTGTTCATCCGGACATACAGGCCCTGCCCTATATTGTACTCAGTCTGGTTTTCCTTACATATTTAAACTACAGGGGTGCATATGCAACACTGACTCTGAACATAGTTATTACAGGGATCGCATTTATTACAATTCTGATTCTGCTTTTCAGCACCCGGTTTTATTCTGAAGGAAGTTCCCTTCTCAGGCTCAGGGAAATGACAAACGGTCTCCCTTACGGATGGATCGGCATACTCGGGGCGCTTCAGTTCGGTATATGGTTCTATCTTGGGATAGAGGGGACAGCCCTTGCTGCTGAAGAATGCAGGTCAACAGGGAGGTCCCTTCCCCTGGGTGCTGTAATTGGTTTAATTACCCTTCTTATCGGGGCATCCCTTACCTGGTATGTCTGTTCAGGCATGGTTGATGCGGAAATACTGGGGAAATCTGTTTATCCTCTTTTTGATGCAGCTCTTGCAACAGGCCTTCCATTTGTTATTGCCGCCCTTTTTGCAGGAACGGTTTTTGCATGTCTGGCAAGCGCGAACGGATGTATAAATGATGCGAGCAGGGCATGGTTTTCAATGTCAAGAGATACTCTGCTTCCTTCACAGTTCGGTGCTCTCCATCCCAGATATAAAACACCATACAGGGCAATTGTCTTTCTTCTTCCGATATCAATGGCCTTCGGTTTTACAGGAATGCTTGATCAGGTTGTTACTTTTTCCATTTTCTCAGCCCTTATTGTCTATCTTTTCACAGCAGTTATGATGTTCAAATTCAGAAGGATGTATCCGGGAAACAGCATAAAAAGGGGATATATTTCCCCCTTTCACCCTGTCCCGTCAGTAATACTGATTGTTCTTACTCTGGCAACTGTTGTGGGAATGTATTTCGGTTACTGGATTAATATTATCGGAGCCCTGCTGTTCTATTCAATTGCATCTGTGTGGTTTATACGGCACAGGTATAAATCTGTTGATTTCAGAAAATTTATCGGATCAGACTGGCCCCGGCCGAAAGGTTACTGAAAAACTTCCCCTGAAAACAGGAACTGCTCTGATATCCTGAGCAGCAGTTATACTTCCTGCCGGATAGTTTCTGCAGGAAGTATAAGATATCTTTTTAAAAATAGTTTGTTGCATAATATTTTTTTATCCAATATAATAAAAATAGTTATGAACTTATATCATTTAAAGACATTTTATTACACAGCGAAATTCCGCAGCTATACAAAGGCAGCTGATGAGCTCTGCATAACCCAGCCTGCAGTTACAAGGCAGATACAGGAGCTTCAGTCGACTTATGACCTGACACTTTTCAACAGGGTTGGAAAGAAGATTATACTTACTGATGCTGGAGAAACACTTTATTCTCTTGCTGAAAAGATATTTGAGCTTGAAACTCAGGTTGAGGAAAGTATACGGGATTTTCAGCAGCAGAAAAGCGGTAAAATATCAATTGTTACTACAGAAACTTTCGGAGCATTTTATCTTCCTGAAATAGTAATAGACTACAACAGGAGGTTCCCCGATATTTTTGTTACTGCTCTCAATCTCACTGATAATTATGTCATAGAAAGCATTTCAAAACTTACCAATGATCTCGGGTTTATTTCCAAGGAGATAACTCATCCAAAAATAGTTGTGAAAGAAATATTAAAGGAAAACATTGTACTTGTTGCAAGTCCTGATCATCCTATTGCAAAAAACAGCTCAATGGACCCTTCTGAATTAAACAACCTTCCTATAATAATGCCTGAAGTCGGCTGCGGTTCCAGAAAAGTGATAAGTGATTTCAAGAAAAGGCATAATATCGGATTTAATGTTGTATGTGATTTTTCAAACAATGTAGCTATAAAAACTCTTGTCAAGAAAGGGCTTGGAATAACACTTATATCAAAAAATGCGGTTATTGATGATATCAGAAAGGGAGACCTTGTCTCAATATACGTTGATGATCCAAACCTTGTTAGAAGGTTTTATATTACCTATCATAAGGAAAAATATTTTACCAGGACAATAGCTGAATTTGTGGCTGTTGTTAATAACTGGTCAACAGAATATATGAAGAGCCTGACAGCCTGAAAAAAATTTACAGAAGACTCTTCACTGATATTGTATCCTGAGTTACTTTTTTACTTACGACCCGATTTTCTCTATTCCTGACTTATATACTTTTTAAAGGTAGAACTACTCTTTTATAATAATTAATAATACTCAACCTCTTGAATATAAGAAAATATGATATAAAACATCAATAAAACTTATTGACACCTCTGCATAATGGGTGGATAATCAAACAGTAATTAAGCAAACTTATTGTTTGTATAAAAAATAATTATAGTTGAAGGAGACTTAAGACTATGAAACTTATGTGTTTGGCTGGCGCAGGAAGAATCTGCAGTATGGCTGTCAGAGATGTTGTTGAATATACAGATGCTTCTGTATTTGATAAAATCACAATAGGTGAATACAACGAAGAGGCTGCCAGGGCACTTATTGCAGAACTCAATGATGAAAGAGTTGATTTTGTAAAAATCGATGTAATGGACAGAGAAGATACAATCAATAAGCTCAGGGGCTATGATGTTGTAATGGATGGAACAACTATCAAGCTCAACGACAGATCAACTGACTGTATAGCAAATGCAGGCTGCTCCGGTATAAACCTCAACGGCTTCGGTGAAGAATATAAATATGATAAAATCTTCAAGGAAAACGGAAAAATAATGATTCCCGGTTTCGGAATGACTCCAGGTCTTACTGATATGATGCTCAAACACGGAGCTGATCAGTGCGAAACTGTAGAGTCTGTAAGGGTAAGTCACGGGGCTTTCAGGCCTATAGCATATTCACCTGCGATCTTTGAAACAACTTCATATGAATATGATCCCAACCTTCCAGGCAGGGTTGTGTTTGAAGATGGAGAGTTCAAGCAGGTTCCCCCTTTTGCAAGAGAAAGAATGATCAAGCTTCCGGAGCCTTACGGAGAAAATCCACAGTGGATTATTCCCCACTCAGAAACAGTGACAGGGCAGAAATATCTTAAAGATAAAGGCGTTAAGCTTATTGAAGTAAGAGGAACATGGCCGCCGAAGAATATGAGACTTGTTAAAGCTCTCTATGAATGGGGCTTCATGAGAAATGACAAGTTTACCTATAAAGGTGTTGAAATGGGTATAATAGATGCAATCGGTGCATATCTTCAGCAGTCAAAAGAAGGACAGGAGACAGATCTTTACGGATATTCTCTCCACATTGAGGTAAGGGGAACAAGAAACGGAAAGAAAGTGGAACATATTCTTACACATACCCACCCTGCAAGCGATGGTTCTGAACCCGGCTGGGAAGGACTTAAGGCTTATGTAAGAAATGTTGGTACACCTATGGGTGTTGCTGCAATCCTTATAGCTCAGGGCAAGGCTGCAGGTACCGGAGCAGTAATTCCTGAATTTGCTTTTGAGCCTAAGGATGTTTTTAAGGAACTCGAAAAAAGAAGAATTTTAGTTCATGAGGAAATAAGCGAACTTTAATCCGGTACAAAGCTCCAGAAATCATATCAAAAGTCAAGATTTTCCAGCCCCGTCTTAAAACCGGGGCTTCTTTATTATTATCCCTTTGTTTAGTTTGAATTCTTCTCTCGGGATACATCAGCAGGTTTGTGTCGGGAAATAAGGGTTTTACATTATAGGGGCCAGAATTCTGAACAGGGAGTTTCTGAATTTTCTGAATATTCCGGATCTGTTTATGTGCTCCCTTGTTATTGTTTCCGAGAATTTGAGATCATTGTAAAAAGCTTCTGTCATTTTTTCTGCAGTTTCTCTGTCATATATCAGTGCATTCAGTTCAAAATTGATATGAAATCCTCTCATATCCATATTACAGCTGCCGATTGAAGCTATTGAGTTATCTATAATCACTATTTTTGAATGAAGAAAGCCTTTTTTATACTGAAAAATATTGACTCCTGCATTAAGCAGCGGCTCAAAATATGTCTGGGCAGCCCAGTACGGTATCTTCTTGTCAGGTACTCCCGTCATAAGGATATTTACATTAATTCCGCTCAATGCAGCTGTTTCAAGAGCAGTCATTATACTCTGATCGGGAATGAAGTAGGGGGTCTGAATATAAATATCCCTGTTTGCGTTTGCAATCATTGTAAAAAACATCTGCTGTATTGATGCCCATTTTGAATCTGCCCCGCTTGTTGCAATCTGTACAGACATTTCAGGAGTGGCAGGGTCTGCCTCCGGAAGGTATTTTTTATCTATAAGCAGTTTTTCACCGCTGTTGTACCAGTCTACAAGAAAAACCGCCTGAAACATATTGACGCTTTCCCCTTTTATTCTTATCTGTGTATCTCTCCAGCTTTCAAAATGACGACCGCCGGTAATATATTCAATACCGACGTTCATACCTCCTGTATATGCTGTAAGGCCGTCAATTACAACTATCTTTCTATGGTTGCAGTAGTTTATCTTCAACAGGGAAAGCGGTGCTGCAAGATCAAGGAAGTACCTGAATTTTATTCCCGCTTTTCTGAGTTCTCTTCTGTATCTGAAGGAAATTCTGCCGAAAGACCCTATGCCGTCAAACAACAGTCTTACTTCCACTCCCTCCTCTGCTTTCTGGATAAGAAGGTCTTTGAGTTCTTCCCCCAGAGAGTCTGAAGTCCATATATAAAATTCCATATGTATTGAGTGTTTTGCGTTTCTTATATCGCCCATCAAAGATTGGAAAAAATCTTCTCCTGAGTTGTAGATTCTGCAGCTGTTTCTGAGGGTCATTATTGAGTTGTTTGCATTCAGAAGAAGGTTCATAAGCTTGATCTGGTCATTATCCCCTTCACCTTGTGAATTCATATCCCTGAAAAAGTGTTTCTGGTTTGACAGGATGTTTTCAAGGTTGTGGCTGAAAAGGTCCTCTGGATTCTGCCTGATCAGCCTGCTTTTTTTCCAGTTGATGCCAATCAGTGTGTAGAGAACAAGTCCTCCGACAGGGAAAAAAAGAATTATAAGAAACCATGATATTGATACTTCAGGCGGCCTGTTGTCAAGTATGATTATCAGTAGAACAAAAATTGCATCAAGCCATAGAATAATATTAAATATCTCTGCAAAACTCATAAAACATCCTGCTGTATTAACGGTTCTGATAAAGTGTTGATCTGTAATAATTTAAAAGGTAAATAATACATATAAAGTTATTTTATACCGCTTTATCGACTGTCCGGACACCAGCCCTGTTTGGTTCTAATAATATTATCATATAATTATTAATACAAATAGCGATATTTTTTTATGATCCAGTCCGGAAACAGGCCTATTTACAAAAACTTTAAAAACTGATATTTTATTACGATCTAAAACAGCAATAATATATTTTTTATATAATAAGGCGGGAAAAAATGGCTCGAAAATGTGATATATGCGGAAAAGGAACTATTACAGGTAACAATGTCAGCCACGCTCACAACAAAACAAGAAGAGTTTGGAAACCGAATCTGAAAAAAATCAGAGGACTTGTAGCAGGAAAAGTAAAAACTGTTAAGATCTGTACTGCATGTCTAAGAAGCGGCAAGGTAGAGAAAGTATAATTACCAGAATTATCTGTATCAGGGATCTTGTTTAAGTATAAACAGAAACTCTGCTGCTTTCAGTTGTTCTGCCGTAAAACAGGGATAAAAGAGGATTTTCGGAAAATTATTTCCGGGAAGCCTCTTTTTTTTATCTCTTAATAAATAAGCTGCTTCAGCTGAAAAGATTTGCCGGATTGTATTACCGGGAATATTCAGGATTCAGATTATTAACTGTAATGAGTCAAATGCCGGTCTGATATTGTCAGGAAGCTCCTTTTCAAGCTTTTCATGATCAATATCATGGCAGAAATGGGTCAGATATCCCTTTTTAGCTCCGGATCTGTTAATTATTTCAACAGCCTGATCTATTGTAAAATGTGTTGTATGGGGCCTGTATCTCAATGCACCAAGTGTTAATACTTCAATACCTTCAAGAAGCTTCATTGAGTCATCAGGAATAAAACTGCAGTCTGTAATATATGCAAAGTTCCCTAACCTGTATCCATAGATGTCAAGGCTTCCGTGTTTTACAGGGATAGGGATGATTTCATCGCCGGAGTATTCAGATAAAACAGCCTGTTTTTCAATACTGATTCTGCTGTGGTTCAGAGATTTATTAAGAACAGTAAATTCAAGGTCAGGTACTCCCCCCCCTTTCCCGTCATTTCTTGTGATATAGCTGAACCGCTCTTTCATATCATGTATTGCATCTTTGTTCCCGTATACATCAAGACGCTTTTTTCTTGAAATTGTCCTTAAATCGTCAAGTCCGTGAACATGGTCTGCATGTGCATGGGTTACAAGGACGAAATCCAGATGGGTTATATTTTCCCTGACAGCCTGCAGCCTGAATTCCGTAGCTGCATCAATGAGAAAAATACTGTTTTCTGTTTCTATGTAAACAGAGGACCTGAATCTTTTATTTTTAATATTATCCGATCTGCATACCGGGCAGTCGCATGCAACAACCGGTATACCGTGGGATGTGCCAGTTCCCAAAAAAGTGATTTTCATAATTTACTTTACCATATAATAGGAGAATCCTGAATATGTTTCATTAAACCACTTTTTTAATATTAATTGGACTCATCCTGCAAATATTTTTCACAGGCTTCTTTCCTGTCAAAATTACGAAAGATATATATCAGGGATATTTTTTCTTCTGAGAATAAGAAGGTTTCTCCTGGATAATCTTCCCTTTCTTATAAATCCCTCTCTTATCAGTGAATTAATCCCCTCTTTGACAGATTCCGTCAGCCATCCGGAAAGTCTTCCGTAAGACGCCGACTGCATGATGAACTCCTCCTTTTTGAAAATATTATCTGCTGCTGTGAGTATGGAGACAGCATCATTTACAGTCAATGACCTGTTGTTGTCTCTGATCAGATAGAGAATTTCTCTTTTGCCGTCAGCTGCCGGGCTGTATGTATGATCGCATATATCGCACCCTTCACAGAAATCAGCAGCTGATTCTTCAGAAAGGGCTTTAAGAAGTTTGTTACGCCGGCATTCTGATTCAGTTTCGGCAAAATCCAGAAGCTTCAAATATCTCTCCTTCTGCAGCAGCGGTGTTAAATGCTCTGCTTTCTCCCTGTCAGATATTGAATAAAGAGCTACTGCATTCGCAGCTTTTCTGTCCCTGCCTCCTCTTCCTGATTCCTGAAGGTAGGATTCAACAGATCCGGGGAGTTCGTAATGAATGACAGTTCTGATGTTGGACTTGTCGACACCCATTCCGTATGCGCATGTGGATGTAAGTACCCCGTTATCTGAATGAAAAAACCAGTCTTCAATTTTTTTCTTTTCCCGGGCCTCCAGTCCTGCATGGTAGAACTTGACCTCTCTGAGCCGGCTGTTGTATATCAGATGGTATGCTGTGAGTTCCGCAGAAACCCTGCTTGAGCAGAAAATTACAGCAGGTTTTTCAGCTTCTTCTGCAAGTCTTATTATATCGTGCTTTTTTGATATTGATCTTACAACACTGTATCTTATATTTGTCCTGTCCGGATTTGCAGATATTATATTTACCTGATTACCCCTGAAAAGTACCTCTTTTAAGCGTTTTAAGATATTTTCAGATGCTGTAGCTGTAAAGGCTGTTACTGCAGAAGGTTTTATCTTTTCTATTATTTCCCCTGTTTCAAGATATGCACTTCTGAATGAATCCCCCCATTCAGATACTGTATGGGCCTCATCTATTACCATATGCCCTATAACGGGATTATCATCTGAAGGAATAAATCTTTTCATGACCTTTTCTGTTTTCAGTGTTTCCGGGTTTGTGAGGATCACTTTTATCTTCCCTGTTTTAATACTGCTGAATACTTCCTCCCGCTCTCGGCTGCTCTGCCCCCCCCTGAGAACAGCTGTTTCTATTCCTGCATCATCTAGTCTTCTCTTCTGGTCTGCCATGAGGCTCAGGAGGGGGAAGAGAATCAGAGTAGGTTTTTTTATCAGCAGTGAAGGAAGCATGAAACAGAGAGATTTCCCCGCCCCTGTCGGGAGAATTACAATCTGGCGGGACGGGAACTCTTCATTCCTTCCTGAAACAATATCCAGAATGTTGAAGATAACCAGTCTCTGGTATGGAAAGAGGTATTTTACTCTGAAATTCTTCTCTGCCAGTGAGTTGATAAGATCTTCTGATATATTGTAATCCATACAATTGATAACACATGGAACGGTTTTTCTGCTTCATCCTGATATTCAAAATATCAAAACAGCTAGTTTACAGATTATTTATATTCGGGAAGCGGAAGGCCTCTTTCTGAATAATATTCTTCAATAATATTTTCAAATACCTTTTCTTCTGACATTCTGATCATTCTCCTGTCTAATTCTTAAAATCTGATAAATATTACCTGCTGTTTTCAATATCATGAAGCTGTCTTGCTAAAGGTGTTGTTTTAGTAACAAATCACAGTCAAGTGTTTTTGCGAATGCTTTTATGATATGATGTTCAAGTCTCTTCAGAAACTGATGAAAATAATAATTCGGATTAATATGGATATTCGTTTGAATGGCTGCTATATTATTGAATTTACAATAAGGGGAAAATAATGAAAGAAACATCAATTGATATAGCGAAAAATATCATGCTGATAACTATAGGTACAATAATCAGTTCTGTAGCAGTAAACGGAATACTGATCCCCCATCATTTTGTCAGCAGCGGGATAACAGGTCTTGGTATTGTAATCCATTATCTTTTCAAATCATCAAATCTCTCTGTAATACTTATCTGCCTCAATATCCCGATATTTATTGCAGCCTATGTTTTTGTCAGGAAAAGGTTTTTCTTTTACAGCCTTTACGGTATGGCCTGTTTTGCCCTTGCAGTCAATTTTGTAAAGATTGAAATCGGTATCCATGATAAAATTCTCTCTGCAATACTTGCAGGAATTATATTCGGCCTGGGGACAGGAACTGTTCTTAAATCCAGGGGATCTGCAGGTGGTTCTGATGTTCTTTCAGTAATTCTCATGAACCGTTTTTCTATCAGAATCGGAAAAACTGTACTTGGGTTCAATGTTTTTGTACTGATTTTCACCGGATATGTTTTTACCCCTGATGATGCCATTTATACCCTTATTTATCTTTATGTTTCCTCCCGTATTATGGATCTTGTTGTTACAGGTCTGAGCAAGAGAAGGGTAGTATATATTATTTCTGACAAATGGGCTGAGCTTATTACAATTATCCGTGATGAGCTTCACAAGGGAATAACAGTTATTGATGCTGCAAGGGCAGGATCCGGGCAGAGCTCAAAAATGCTTTATACTGTAGCAACCGTAAAGGAAGCGGTAAGAATAAAGGAAATTGTAAAGAAGCATGATAAAAGGGGAATGATAATTATTCAGGATACAATTGAAGTTCACGGACGTAATATGACCAATGTGCCTGAATGGTAGAGTAGTAGTTTAAATCGGATGATTTATTTTATGAAATGGTGAAAACCAATTCCTGTACCGGATTTAATATTGGAAACAGCTTTTCTGCCGAGTATAATGTCATAATAATCGGCAGAAAGACCCGGAGTTATGTTTTTTTCGCTTCTTAGGAGAGCGGTATTTTCTTCAGTGAAAAGTTCTCCTACAGTAATATCCTTTACAGAAATGACAGATCTGTTGGTTGTTTTATAATTACAGGCCTCAGATGCTGCCAGTTCCTTTATTCCTGAACCTTTAACCCTTTCAATCCGTTCCTTGCCGAACATTTTTTCAAGCCTGAATAATGTCTTTTCCGGTCCTTCAGATTCAGCTTCCCGTATACCATCAGTCATTATTCTGAAATTGCCAGGATCAAGGGCAATCCTGTCATCAAGCCCTGTTCCGCTGTTGGAAAGAGTTATGTGCTTTTCTATCATAACGCTTCCCAGTGCAGTTGAGAGTAGGGGGACAAGAAGAGGGTCTTTTGAATGGTCAGATACCCCTGTTTTCAGGCCGAAACGGTTAAACAGCGTTTTAATCAGCAGAAGGTTGTATTCCTCTTCAGGGGCCGGATATGATGTTATGCAGTGGAGAAGAAATGTTTTTTTACCTGTAATTGAAACTGCCTTTTTTATATCCGAAGCAGTGGAAACTCCTGTTGACAGAATAACCGGGCATTCCCATGATGATACTTCCTGTAAAAGAGGGTAGTGGTTAAGTTCCGGGGATGCTATCTTTACTGCTTCAGGCTTAAGCTGTTTTAAAAGAGCTGCGCTTTTAAGTCCGAAAGGGGTTGCAAGGAAATCTATTTTTCTTTTCCTGCAGTATGATTTGAGATTTCTGTAAAAATCCGCGTTTTCTTCAATATTTTTAAAAACCTGATATAGCGGGGTTTTCCCGTTCGGAAGATCAACAAGGCCGGAGTCCGGATGAATTATTTCACCAGCAAAAACAATCTGGAATTTAACGCAGTCAGCACCTGCATCAGCTGCTGCATCAATCAGCTGATATCCCATATCAATACTGCCGTTATGGGAAGTACCTGCTTCTGCTATTATATATGTGCCTTTTTTTTCTGTATCCATATACAAACTCCCGGATATCATATCAGAATTTAAAGAAAAATAGAAACCTGAACAGAAAGAATCTGAATATTTAAAAATTCCAGGTAAAATTTATGATGGTAATTTGCCGAATTTTACTGTACCGGTCAAAGAATAAATAAAACCAAAAAAATTATCGACAATAAATCGCTGATGATATAATATTTACAATAAGGGGTAGTAATATTATGCAGTATATATCATGTGATATGTGTAAAAAAATGATAAATAGTCCTTCTCACGGTAAAAATTATTTTACAGTAAAAAATAAACATATCTGCAAGAAATGCAAGCATGAAGCAGACCGTGAAATCCAGGATAAGTTTGAAGCTGAAGGCGGTTATTATAACTTTGTTGAAAAAAAAGAGGAATACTGGCAGGAAATAGCAGAACGCTGTGAATAGTAACGCAAAAATTCTTCTGCACATCTGCTGCGCTCCATGCGGGTCAGCTTCGATAGAAAGGTTACTTCTTGAGAAAAGAGAGGTAACCCTTTTTTTTAGCAATTCCAATATAGATACAGAAGAGGAATTTGAAAAAAGGCTTGAAAGTGTAAAGAAACTCTCCTCTTTTTACAACATACACTGTTTTGTAGATGACTATGATCATTCAAGATGGCTTTCCGCTGTAAAGGGCTATGAAAAAGAACCTGAAAAGGGAAAAAGGTGCAGTATCTGCTTCAATTATTCCATTTCCCGGACTGCTATGATGGCTGAATCATTGAAAATTGATAATTTCACAACAACACTGACTATAAGTCCTCATAAAATCTCAAAGATAATATTTGAGAAGGGATCTTTATATCCGGGATTTGTTCCCTATGATTTCAAGAAAAAGGACGGCTTTAAGAGAAGTATTGAACTGTCAGGAGAGTTTGACCTTTACAGACAGGGATACTGCGGGTGTGAGTTCAGCAGAAGGTGATTTATTGGGGGACGGAGGATAAGTCTCAGAAAAATTCAAAATTATTGAAGTAAAAATAAAGAATATCCTGTTATTGCATGTATGAGAAAGCCGCGGGAATTACGGGGAAATGCTATATATCATGTAACAGCAAAAGCAAACCGGAAAGAATTCATTTTTGAACCTGATATCATCAAGGAAATGTTTGTTGAAATCTTGAAAGCAGCAAAGAAGCGCTATAAATTCAGGATTAAAAACTTCTGTATTATGACCAATCATATTCATTTAATGATAAAGCCGCTCAATGGAAAAGATTTATCAAAAATTATGCAGTGGATATTAAGCAAATTTGCAGTAAGGTTTAATAAATTTTATGGATACCAGGGACATGTATGGTATGACAGATTTAAAAGTAAAATATTTGAAACTTACAGTCATTATAAAGCAGCTTATGAATATATTAATAATAATCCGGTTAAGGCAGGGATAGTAATGAGGGCTGAGGATTATTTTTATTGTGGAATCTCATTCATGAAGAACAAAGTTTTTGAAATTGTTGATCCTCCTCCAGGTGCTTTTAAAAATTAGCTTTTGCAGATAATAAATATATTTTATATAGATTATTCACCCAACTTTAACCGGAGTTGTATTAATTTCTCATGCAGAGTCAGGATATTGTATTTTTTAAAATGATAATTACTGAAAGGACCTCTGAATTGAAATCCGCATAATTTCATATTACCTGATAATAATATTTTATAAGCTGTTCTTTTTTCCTGAAAATTATCCAGATTATCTGTTTATATAAGTATAAACAATTCCTCCGTCCCTAATAAAAAAACCGCACTTGTAAATGGCGGTTTATCTTTTTGATATTACTGTTCTGTTTCAAATAAGCGGCGGCATTGTTTTCAGTTCCTGGATTATGAAAAGGGGAATAGTATCAATATCAACATCAATTTCCAGGACTGTTTTATCCTGCTGTTTGTAGTAGTTCAGAAGCGGAAGGGTCTTTTCCCTGAATATTTTAAGTTTGGTTTCAATTTCTTCAAGAGAATCATCAGTTCTCTCTGCCCTGTCGCCTCCCGAATTATATGCAATTCTGTCCTTTATTATTGATGCTGAAGCTGCAAAGTGAATTACCAGTTCAATATCAACAAGTTCGGAAACAGAAACTGCCTGTCCTGAATGCCTTGGAAGACCGTTCAGTACAATAATATCAGTTTCTGGAGACACAGCATTGTTGAGGATAAACTGTTTTAAAAGCTTTTCAGCTATATGAAAGTCACTGTCTTCAAGCAGGGAATTTGATTTCAGAAGGGAATTTATTTTATCTGTATCTTCCTGTGTCAGTCCATTTTCATTCCCATCTGCTGCGAACCTCAGCTGCTGGCCGAAATCAAAGTGATGATATCTCTTCCCCCACAGCCGCTGTGTTTCAAGCTGCTGGCCGAACGGTGTTTTTCCTGTTCCTGTTGCCCCTATTAATAACAGTGCTTTGTATTTTTCCATATCTCTTCTCCGGTATATAATGAGGTTTTCCGCATTGTGCATCCGATAATCAGTCCAGAGTTTTTCAGCTGAAAACAAATTCTGGTATAAATTGCTGTTGGATAAAGTCCCTCATGTTCCTGCAGGGATTCAATCCATTGCTGACCAATTTATATCATTTTACCTGTTTTTATTGAATACCAGAAAATAATAACCTGAATGAATTGTCTGTTTGAGTAAATTATTTATCTTAAAGGAGATATATATCAGGTCTCCTGTCCCTGAAGACATCACAGAGTGATGTCACCTGTTTGTTTCTTGCAAGTTCAGGATCAATATCGACGCTGTAAAACCCTTCTTCAAACTCTCCCGCCTGTATCATGATTCTTCCCTCGGGATCTGAAATCTGGCTGCATCCGGAATAGGTGAGCGATTTCTCTCCCCTGTTTTCTGTTCCGCATCTGTTTGCAAGTATCCAGAATACTTTGTTCTCAATACTTCTTGATCTTGTTGTGATCTGGGCTTTCCCCGTAAGAACAAGGTTTGAGGGATGGCATATTATTTCTGCCCCCTGAAGGGCCAGTGTTCGCGCGGATTCGGGAAACATATGGTCAAAGCAGACAAGGAGTCCCACTTTAACACCCTTAACTGTGAATACCGGAAACCCGCTGTTCCCTTTTCTGAAGAATAATTTTTCCTCATGAAACAGGTGGTTTTTTCTGTAGCAATGGACATCCCCCTCAGGTGTTATAAGAACTGCGCTGTTATAGTATTCACCTTCAGATTTCTCAGCTATTCCGATAACAATTGCCATGTTCTTTTTCCTTGCAAGTGCTGATAGCTTTTCAGTTGACGGGCCGGGAACAGGTTCTGAGTATTCTGAAACTTCTTCTTTTTCCAGAAAGAGATATCCTGAAAGACATAATTCAGGCAGGACTGCAAGGTCTGCTTCAACACCTGAAAGTGTTTTCAGTACTGTATCAAGATTTTTCTCCGGTTTTCCGAATTCCGGGTTGAACTGGTAAAATCCGCATTTCATAATAATCTCCTTGTTGAAAAGGGGGAGTGTAACTGATTATAAACAGATATGCATTCAGTATATACCAATTATTATCTGTTTCAAGAAATTATAATCAAAAAAGCTCATTAAAAACCGTAATAATTGTAATAGGGTAATTTCTGCACCCTTCAGGTAGCCTCTGGCTGGTTCACAAATATTGTTGAAAATGCCGAGTAAGAAAATTCTTGATTCAAGATTAATAAAAATTAAAAAAACTGCAGAATTATGAAACATTATAACTGGAAAATTGGTTTATTAAATGTGGAAAAATTTGTTATGTCGGTTATAATGGGTTATTATTTACATACAGGATTTTTCCAAATTCTGTTGAAACAGTATTTACGGGGATTTATTGTCTGGAGCAGGAAAAGCCGGAACTTTATCCGGGTACTTCTTTACTGCTGATTAAGACAGGCAATTAACTTGCCTCAGCTATTTTTGGAGGATTTTATATGAAGAAAATTTTGATTATTATGGCATTGCTGCTCTTTGCAGGAGCTGCAGGTGTTTTTGCTGTTGATGTGACTGCTTCAAATATAAGTGGTACTTACAATGGTCTTCCATTTTCAGTTCCTGTTCCTGCAGCGTTATTATCAGATACTGAAACACAGCTGGCAAAGTTTGACAATATGGACAAGGCGGCTGAAGCTTTCGGAAATGCTGCTTCCTATGCCTCAGACGGGGCTAACCAGAGAGGCCTCATGGGATACAAGTTCCTCACCATAGCTGTGGGAACAATGGTCGGTTTCCAGGCTCCCGGTTCAGGCCTTGATGCAATAGGAGATTATGTTTCTCAGCTTGAAACTGAGGGTGATACATATTTCGGTGCAGGACTCCAGGCCCTCACTGTAAGTGTAGGACTTAACTCAAGCTTTCTTCTTGACGGGCTTTACCTCTCTGCAAAGGTGGGTAAGTTTACAGTTGATACAGATGATATCAAGTATGATTCATTCAACTTCGGCCTCCTTGCAAACTACCAGCTTGTAGACCCTTTTTCAATAGGTGTAGTAAAGTGGAGAGGGCTACAGGTGGGTTCCGGTTTTATCTACTATAACTCTACAGCTGATATGACCATTAGCCTTGATCCTGTTCAGAATACAGTTGATGTTGATCCTGGAGCAGGAGTTGTGAATACTAATATTTATCTTGACCCGACACTTAATGCGGAAATCACATCAAGCGGACTCAAGATGCCTGTAGATATACTTTCAGGAATAAGGCTTCTCTGGATTGCAAACCTCAACTTCGGTATCGGGGCAGACCTCAACCTTGCAAGTGATTCAGAAGTTGCTTTGAGTGCTGCTGGTAAAACAACTCTTGATACTATCCCTTTATTAACATATACACCAGGATCTGTTTCTGCTAATGTTGATGAAGGATCCGGCAGTGTAGACTTTATCAAACTCAGGGCAATGTTCGGCCTCGGCTTTGCACTGGGCCCTCTCAAGCTTGATATTCCGTTTACATACTACTTTGACGGAACAGGTTTTGCCAACAACATCGGTATAACAGGGGCTCTTACACTCTAAACCTGAAAAGACAATTAAAAACTGTAATATAAAAAAAGGTATTCCGTATGTAAATGAGGAATACCTTTTTTTGAATCAGGAATGCTGAAATCTTTTTTTATCAGGCCAGAGTTATGAGCGTGATATCTCACATGCAGAAAAAATGGTGCGTATAGAAGAGGGATTAAAGCACCAGGGTGAAATAATGGAAAAAATTCTTCATCAGATGGATAAAAGATTCGAACAGCTTGATAAGCGGTTTGAGCATGTTGACAGGCGCTTCGATCAGGTTGATAAAAGATTTGAAGAATTACGTGAAGATATGAACAAACGATTTTCACAGCTTCTGTGGGCAATGGGTCTTGGATTTACAATAATGGCAACACTCATGGGGATAATAAACTTCTTTTAAACTTAATTAACTGGAAAATAAAACCATAGATACTCTTTTTTCTTATACTCTTTAAATCTGTTTTAAATTCAGATACCGCAGAAACTGTGTTATATTTTAATATAACAGGGGGATGTTATGCTTGAGAACAGACTTTCAAGAGAAGAGCTGGAGAAGAGGCAGTACGAAAGGGAAGAGGATATGAGGGGGCACTTCTTCAGGGATACGACAGCAATAATCCACTCCTATCCCTACAGAAGGCTCAAGCACAAGACCCAGGTCTTCTTCTCCCCCAAGAACGATCATATCTGTACCCGCATTGAGCATGTAATGCATGTAGCAACTGTCTCTGTTACAATCTGCAAGGCGCTTTCTCTTGATACAGAGCTGGCATGGGCAATAAGCCTGGGCCATGATCTGGGGCACACTCCTTTCGGGCATACAGGAGAACACATAGTCTCTGAACTTATGAAAGAGAAGGGGGGATTCCGTCACGAGGGCTATTCTCTCAGGGTTGTTGACAGCCTGATAAACTACGGAAAGGGGCTTAACCTTACCTATGCTGTAAGGGACGGAATACTGAACCACTGCGGAGAGGTTTTTGAAAAGATATATAAACCTGATTTCAAAGTAAAAAAGCTTTCATACATGGAGGGGAGGATGGCATACCCTTCAACATGGGAGGGGATAGTTGTCAGGGCAAGCGACAGGATTGCATACCTCGGAAGAGACCTTGAGGATGCTCTGCATCTGAAAATAGTAAAAAGGGAGGATATTCCCCCTGTAGTGACAGAAGTTCTCGGAAGCAGAAACAGCGATATGATAAATACTCTTGTAAAGGATGTAATAGCATATGCCGGCAGGGAGAATGTTATAGGTTTTTCAGATGAAGTATATGATGCAATGCTTACTTTAAAAAAGTTTAATTATGACAACATCTACAACAGCACTCCCCTTATAAAATACCACCAGTTTATAGAAAGGATAATTATAACGCTCTGGAACTATCTTTCAGAAACTTTTGAGAAATACAGGTTTGATACAGGAAAATACAGGGAAGAGAAAAACATGCTGATGGACCGGTTCGGGGATTTCCTATTTAAAATGAAGGATTTTTACACTGAAAAGGAGAACTCCGAGGCAAACATAGTGCTTGATTATATAGCTGGAATGACAGATGACTATGCAATAGACTGCGTAAGCGAACTGTTTATTCCAGGCAAGTTTGATTACAGGCAGTATATCTAGTGTTCTGAAAATCCCTTGCCGTCAAAATGTTTTACCCATTGTAAGCTGATTCCAAAGCACTTGATAAAGTATTTATTATCTATAGCAATCATTAAATATCTGCCGGTTTTGTCTGTAATAATTCATGTTTTCTCCCTCCCTTCTTGAGATTAAAGTGCAATAACATTATTATTGAGCCATGAATATTGTAGTCTGTATGAAGCAGGTCCCTGCCGGAAGCAGCGGATCAATTGATCCGGTAACAAAACGGCTCAAGAGGGAAGGGATTGAATCAGTCATCAACCCTTATGATACTTATGCTCTTGAAGAAGCTCTTCTCCTGAGGGACCAATTCGGGGGAACAGTAACTGCCCTTTCAATGGGCCCTTCCAGGGCTGAAAAAATACTGAGGGATGCACTTGCCCTTTCTGCAGACAGGGCCATTCTCCTTTCAGACAGGAAATTCGCAGGATCTGATACATGGTCCACCAGTTATATCCTCTCGGAAGCTGTAAGAAAAACAGGAAATACAGATCTTGTTATCTGCGGTAAGCAGGCAATTGACGGGGATACAGCACAGGTGGGCCCCGGTATTGCAGCACACCTGGAGTGGATGCAGGCAGCATATGTGTCGGCCATTGATATTACCGGTGATTTACTTTCAGCGGAAAGAATGGATGAACACGGTACTGACAGGATTATTCTGAAAACCCCTGCTGTAATAACTGTGGTAAAGGATATAAACAAGCCCCGCCTTAAAACACTTAAAGGTATGCTTGAATCAAGGAACCGGGAAATTGAAATATGGGATTTTGATTACTTGAAATGTGATGAATCACTGACAGGCCTTGATGGTTCTCCGACCAGGGTTGTAAGGACAGCTCTTCCGCCTCCCCGTGACAACAGTACTATCAGGATTGAGGGGAGTTCCGGGGCTGTATCTCTTGAAATTATGAAATTCCTCAGGGAAAAAATGATAATTGAACAGGACTGAAGAGGATTTGAATATTGAAAATTATAAATGCTGATGATTACGGAAAATACCGCAATATCTGGATTATTGCAGAGCCAGGTTCTGCCGGAGGAATTATTAATCCTGTTACCCATGAAATAGCCGGCAGGGGAAGGCAGCTGGCCGATTTGAGGGGGGCGGAGCTCTGGATCCTTGTCACAGGAAATCTCGGAGGTCGGACTGATTACGGAAAAGATTTTTTTTATGCAGACCGTGTTGTTATAGCTGATGACAGCCGTGTATCCGGTTTTCATGATGAAACAGAATCTGCCCTTATCAAAAGGCTTATTGATAAATACAGGCCGGAAGTTGTTCTATTTTCCGCAACTGCACGAGGGAGGTCACTTGCTCCCCGTGTTGCTGTACTTTCTGATGCAGGTCTTACTGCAGACTGCACTTCCCTTGATATAGAAAAAGGAAGCGGCAATCTCCTTCAGACCCGTCCGGCTTTCGGCGGTAATATTATTGCCACTATAAAAAGTGAAAAACACCGCCCCCAGATGGCGACTGTAAGGCCGGGAGTCATGAAAAATTTCATTGTAGACAGAAGCAGTTTTAATCCCGGATTTAAAGGACCTGATGTCATAATTGAGAGATATGAAGAACCTGAAATATTGCTGCTGAAAAAAATACTGGGTACTGAGAAAAGAAGAGGGGCTGTTCATTCCATAGCTGAATCTGAATTTATAATTTCAGGAGGAAGGGGGATGGGAAGTGCTGATAATTTCCGTATTATTGAAAAATTTGCATCTCTTGCCGGAGGAGCACCTGCTGCCAGCAGGGGGGCTGTTGATGCAGGCTGGGTGCCGTATTCATACCAGATTGGGCAGACAGGACAGACTGTTCAGGCAAAGTGCTATATTGCATGCGGAATTTCAGGCCAGATCCAGCATCTGGTCGGTATGCAGGCATGCGAATATATTATAGCCATAAACAGGGATCCGGGAGCTCCTATCATGAAGATGGCAGATGTTGCAGTTACCGGGGATGCTGTTGAAATTCTGACGAAAATGTCTGATCAGCTGGAATGCTCTGAATAGGATTTTATCTTTTCCGCTGCCCCAAAAGCAGGAATTTTTCATCAGAAGATTATAATCAGTCCGGAGGAACAGAAATGGATTATAAACCGTTGAAAAGCAGAAAAAACCGCAGATTCAGCATAGTTGTCACTGTTTCATTTTTGATATTCATAACATGGATTTTTTTAGCTGCTGATAAGATGTTTGCATTATATACAGGTATATTATCAATCCCTGTTATTTTTCTGATGGTTTTTGAAACATCAAAAACTGGATGGCGGTACAGGGTTGACAATGAAGGGGTAGTGATAAATCGCACCTTCAGGAAATATCATATTTATTTCTCTGATATTGATTCAGTCAGGGAGATAAGCAGAAGTCAGGCTGGAAAGCTTGTAAACAAGGCTGGTAACAGCGGGAGCAAATCAGGCAGTGATCTGAATAAAAGAATAAATCTGGGGAGACTTATAGGATACTGTTCAGTTCCTGTAGCGGGATCTTCTGTGAAGGATATATATGAAAGCAGTAATGGAGCAAGAGTATACAATGACAGGTTTGTACTGCTTTCCAGAACCAATGGAAAACAGTATATTTTATCCCCTGCTGATTCTTCAGGGTTTGTCAGGGAATGTAAAAGTATAATGTCTGAAATAAGGTAATGGTACAATATTTACAGGTATAAAAGTATCCGGATAAAAACATCTGATATGGAGAAATATCAAGGGGGAGTCAATGGATTTTCAGAATGGAATAGTGTGCAGCAACAGGGAAGAAAGGGGGTACTGGTTTATTTTCAGGGATGCCAGACTCCTTGTATCAGCAGAAAGCAATGATTTCAGTCTCCCTCTTATAAAACATCCCGGAGAACTGGGTATAAGGGCGCTTTCTGAAATATACCTGGGGAAACTTGACGGGAAAAATCTTTTTGCCTGTGAAGCATCAGATGATAATGAACCTCTTAATAACTGCTGCGGGACATCAGAGCATAATTTCGCCAATATCAGGGAGCTCTACCAGTCAATGGGGGATGATTACTTCGCCCTTGCCCTCAGGGCACTTCATATTAAAAACTGGCATCACGACTGGAATTTCTGTCCTGCCTGCGGAAAAGAATTGGAGCTTTCCGAAACAGAAAGGGCAAAGATCTGTACAGAATGCGGCAGGATCCATTACCCTGTTATTTCTCCGGCAATAATTGTTGCTGTTAGAAAAGGTGATAAACTTCTCCTTGCCCATAACAACAGATTTCCCAAACGAATACGTTACAGTATTCTTGCCGGATTTGTTGATGCAGGGGAGTCTCTTGAAGAGGCAGTTGAAAGAGAGGTTTTTGAGGAGGTTGGTATTAAAATAAAAAATATCAGATATTTCGGAAGCCAGGGCTGGCCTTTTCCCCGTTCACTGATGCTGGGATTTACAGCAGAACACGAGTCCGGTGAAATTGCTGTTGATAATGTGGAGATAGGACATGCCGACTGGTACTCATCAGATAATATGCCTGAAATACCACCATATGGCAGTATCAGCAGGCTTCTTATTGAAGATTTCAGAAAGAATTATGGATAACCCATGATTTATTGCAGATGTATCATGGTTACAGTGCCTGCTCGATCTTACGGATTATCTGTGTTTATTCCTTCCTTCCATTAAGTTATAAAAAATATAATTTGCAGAACCATCAGTAAAATATTTCATACCCTCCCTTTTTTGTTTTTATGTTTTCAGATATTTATGCAGAAATCTGTCAGGGCAGTAATCAGATTGAATTTCAGCAAGTTGTAACTTCTGTAAAGCAGTGTGATAATGCATGCAAGTTGAAAAAGTCTTGTTTTCAGCCCTTTTAATTATGTTTTTATAATCAGCTTTAATACGCATCACCCTTTTTCAAGTTTTAAGCTGCTTTTATTAGCGAAAAATGGGAAAAATAAGTATTTCTCATTAAAATGCCTGAATATCTGACAATTTGTTAATGTTTTTATTGTCAGATATTAAGATAATACAAATCCTAACCTCAGGTTATCCAAAATATAAAAAAAATTATTTGAAATAATGGTTTTTCTGATTTAAATGATCTGGATAAATCTATATATTTGTGTTGTAATAATTTAATAATATTTCTGACATGAATAAAACTATGTTTGTGTTGTAATACCTAACAGGAGGTTGAAGTGGGTAATAAGGAAGCAATGCAGCGATTTAAAGATATGCAGGCAAAAGCCATGGCCGGCGGGGGAGAAGCCAGGGTTGCTGCTCAGCATGAAAAAGGAAAAATGTCTGCAAGGGAAAGAATTAATCTGCTTGTTGATGAAGGTTCTTTTATCGAGGATGGAACATATATTACAGGCCGTGCAGGAAATTTCGGTCTTGACAAGAAAAAATTTGCCGGTGACGGCGTTGTAACAGGAAGCGGAAAAATCGGTGATAAACAGGTTTTCCTCTCTTCACAGGATTTTACAGTACTCGGCGGATCTCTTGGTGAAATGCATGCTGAAAGAATAGCTGCTGCACAGGCACTGGCACTGCAGAATGGTACACCTTTTATCCAGGTTAATGATTCCGGAGGAGCAAGAATCCAGGAAGGTATTCTTTCACTCGGCGGATACGGTAAAATCTTCAGAAACAATACAATTTCTTCAGGTGTTATTCCCCAGATTTCTGTAATCCTGGGGCCATGTGCCGGAGGTGCTGTATATTCACCGGCAATTACTGACTTTATTTTCATGGTTGACGGAATAAGTAATATGTATATTACTGGTCCGGATGTAATCAAAGCAGTAACAGGTGAGGAAATAAGTCATGAGGAACTCGGGGGAGCTGCTGCCCACTGTGCAAAAAGCGGTGTTGCCCATTTCAGGTATCCGGATGAAGAAGCCTGTATTGAAGGCATCAGAACACTTTTAAGTTATATTCCTTCAAACAATATGGAACAGCCTCCTGTTGTACCATGCAGCGATCCTGCAGACAGGGAAACACCTGCTATTATGGATCTTCTTCCTGAAGAATCAAACAAAGCATATGATATAAAAGACTTTATCAATGAAGTTTTTGATGAAGCAAGTTTTTTTGAAGTACATGCTGATTATGCAAAGAATGTTGTGGTCGGATTTGCCCGGCTTAACGGCAGGACAGTAGGTATTTTTGCAAACCAGCCGAAAGTATTTGCAGCTGCACTTGATATCAATTCATCTGACAAGGGTGCAAGATTTATAAGGTTCTGTGATGCTTTCAATATACCGCTCATATCTCTTGTTGATGTTCCCGGGTTCCTTCCTGGCGTTTCACAGGAGCATGGCGGAATTATCAGGCACGGAGCTAAAATCCTTTATGCTATGGCTGAGGCTACAGTTCCCAAGATTTCTCTTATCATTAGAAAATCATACGGCGGTGCTTTTATTGCAATGTCTGCAAAACAGCTCGGCTATGACAGGACTATCGCATATCCGACATCAGAAATAGCTGTAATGGGTGCTGAGGGTGCTGCAAATGTAATCTTCAGAAGAGATATTAATGAAGCTGATGATCCTGCTGCAAAGAGACAGGAAAAGATCAATGAATTCAAGGAAGAGGTAATGAATCCGTTCATTGCAGCCGGTTACGGTTATGTTGATGATGTAATTGATCCCAGATACACAAGAATTGAACTTATCAGATCACTTGAAATGCACCAGAGAAAGAGGGAAGACAGGCCTGCCAAAAAGCACGGAAATGTGCCTCTTTAATAAGGAAGCGGAGATATAGAATGAATATAGAAGCCTATAGTTATACTGTTTTGTCAGCAATTCTCGGGATGCTTATTGTGTTCGGATTTCTTGGATTCCTAAGTGTATTCATGGTTCTTATCAAGAGAGTTTTTGATGACAAACCTGCTCAGCCGGCAACTACAGTTGTTGCCTCCTCTTCAGACAAGGGGAGAGATACAGCTGATGAAGCAGGCTGGATAACAGCAGCAGTGGCTGCGTATCTTGAGGAAGAGGATTCCCCGAGGTCTGCGCTTGCATGGCAGCCGACTGTCAATGAAAAATCAGATCCCTGGGTAATTACTCCACGGGTTCAGAAAACATTCTCAGGAGTATAATGATGAAAAAGAAGATAAATTTTGAGTTCCAGGGAACTAAATATAATGTAGAAGTTGAAAGACAGGGAGATAATCTTGTAATAACAAGGGACGGCAGGAACTATACAGTTACACTCCTTGAAGGGGAAAAGAAGGCATTGAGGCCGAGAGCTCAGGCTGCTTCCCCTGCCGCGGCAGCTCCTGCAGCTGCTCCTGCTTCAGCAGCTCCTTCAGCAGGGGCCGGAGACCTTGTTGCTCCAATGACAGGAACAATCAAGGAAATAAAGGTTGATAAAGGCGCTTCTGTTGAAGCAAATCAGCTTGTGGTTATTATGGAAGCAATGAAAATGGACATTGAGGTTTTTGCACATACAGCAGGAACAGTTCAGGAAGTATATCTTGCTCCGGGCAGCAGTGTAAAAGAAAATCAGCCTATTATCAAACTGGCTTAAGGGGGAACTTAAATGGGTATCTTTCACTTGATAAACGAGTTCCTTGTCAGCACAGCATTTGTTGAACTGACATATCAGAACCTTATAATGATGACAGTCGGCTGTGTTCTTATCTATCTCGGAATAGCCAAACAGTATGAACCTCTTCTGCTTGTACCGATAGGATTCGGAGCAATACTTGTAAATATTCCCATGACAGGGCTTCTTGATGACGGAGGACTCCTCTACTACTTCTACTACGGAGTAAAGGTTGGTATTTTCCCTCCAATCATATTCATGGGTATAGGTGCTATGACTGATTTCGGACCCCTGCTTGCAAAACCGCAGACTTTTCTGCTCGGTGCTGCAGCCCAGTTCGGTATATTCGGTACGCTCCTCGGAGCAAAGGCTCTGGGATTTGATTTTGCTGAAGCATGTTCAATCGCAATTATCGGGGGAGCTGACGGACCAACAGCTATTTACCTGACATCAAAACTTGCAGACCACCTTCTTGGTCCGATTGCTGTAGCTGCCTATTCATACATGGCGCTGGTACCGTTTATCCAGCCGCCTATAATCAAGGCGCTTACAACCAAAAAAGACAGACAGATTGAAATGTCTGAAGTAAAGGAAGTTTCCAAAAGGGTAAAAATAATTTTCCCTGTAGCAACATGTATTGTATCTGCACTTGTAATTCCCGCATCAGCACCTCTTCTCGGTATGCTCATGCTTGGAAACCTTTTCAGGGAGTGCGGAGTTGTAGACAGACTTTCCAAAACAGCTCAGAACGAGCTTATTAACATAGTAACAATATTATTGGGTGTATCTGTAGGATCCAAGATGTCTGCTGAGCATTTTCTTACAGTACAGACCATAATGATTATTGTGCTTGGTCTTATTGCCTTTTCTGTCGGAACAGCCTCAGGAGTGTTACTCGGACAGGTTATGAAGATATTGTCAGGGCACAAGATCAACCCGATGATCGGGGCAGCAGGAGTATCGGCTGTACCAATGGCTGCCAGAGTGGTACAGAAGGTCGGCCAGAAGGAAAATCCCAAAAATTTCCTCCTGATGAATGCAATGGGACCCAATGTTGCGGGGGTAATCGGCTCTGCCGTTGCTGCCGGAGTATTGCTGGCGCTTGCCTGATCCTCATCTTTTTTAATATTTTCACCTTTTTCGCTGCCTCATCACGAGGCAGCATCCTTATAAAATAAGATTAGAATTTGCTTTTTCCACTGACTATATTATATTTATTAATAGGTATGGGTATAATTGAAATTGCTGAAAACTTAATAACAAACGGTCAGTTTGATGATGCCAAAAAAATATTGAATCAGTTTCTGGAAGATGAACCTGATAACAATGAAGCAATATGCCTGATGGGAATAGCACTTACAGAAATCGGCGAGAATGACAAGGCAATAAAAGCACTCAAATTCTGTCTGAAAAACAATGAATATAATGCAGCTGCATGGGAAGCTCTCGGATGTGCATGGCTGAGGAAGAATGACTATATACAGGCAAAAGAGGCCCTTGAAAATGCACTTCGCTTTGAACCGGAGAACTGGTCAATTTTGAGAAATCTGGGTGTTTTATCCATACTTAAGCGGGATTATAAAAAAGCAAGGGAACTTCTTGAGTCGGCATTATCAAAAAACAGAAACGACTATAAATCCCTGTATGCGCTTATATATGTATGTGTTAATCTTAAAGACTATGAAACAGCTGAAAAACTCATTAGCGATGTTTTCCTTCTCAGGATACCTGACGAAATACGTTCAGATCTTGAGAACCTGCTTGTAAAAATCCAGTCAAGATATCTATACTGATCCTCTTTACAATAAAGACTGTATCAAGAGTTTGATAAAATATAATGATCAGATAAGGTTTAAAAAGTACAGCAGTATCTGATGGATGTTTAAGGGATATGTGCATAACAGCCCTTTGTTTATTATCTATATCGATATTTTAATAACTATTAATTATTTATATTTTTATAGCTATTCTTAAACTTATTAAATTGATAAAAAAATGTATTTACTATATAATTTCTACGTAAGAGCCGGTCATATTTTCCTGTTTTTACACTTCTGAAAATATCAATTATTTACTTAAAACCTGGGGGTAGTAATGAACATTCTGGTACTCAACAGCGGCAGTTCATCCATTAAATATAATTTATGGAACATGGATGAAAAAAAGCTTCTTTGCAAGGGGATTATTGAAAAGATTGGATATGATGACAGCTCAATGACGTGTAAACACAATGGTGAAGAAGTTAAAATCGAGGAAAAAATATCCAGCCATGCTGATGGTATAAAACTGATTTTTGATACGCTGACAGACTCCAGGGTTGGGATTCTTGAAGATATTAAAGAGATTAATGCTGTGGGGCACAGGGTTGTTCACGGAGGCGAAAAGATAACCGCATCAGAGATTATTACACCTGAGATTAAAAAAATTATTGAAGAGTGTATTGAGCTTGCTCCTCTTCATAATCCTCATAATCTTAACGGAATAGAAGCTGTTGAAAAAATCCTGCCTGATGTTCCCAATGTGGCAGTTTTTGATACTGCTTTTCATTCTTCAATGCCTCCCAAGGCATATGTTTATCCGCTTCCATATGAATTCTATACAAATTACGGAATTCGTAAATACGGTTTTCACGGGACATCGCATAAATATGTATCACAGAGAGCAGCCATGCTGCTTGGTATAAAATATGAGAAATTCAACTGCATAACATGCCATCTTGGAAACGGTTCTTCACTGGCAGCAGTCAGCCATGGAATATCAGTTGATACAACAATGGGTTTTACACCTCTTGCAGGTCTTCCCATGGGGACAAGAACAGGAAATATAGATCCTTCAATTTTATTATATATGATTGAAAACCTCGGGTACTCAACCAGGGATGTGTCAAGAATTCTGAACAAGGAATCAGGTTTCAAGGGAATATCAGGAATATCCTCTGATATGAGGGACCTTAACAAGGCTGCAAGAAACGGGGATGAAAGGGCTATCCTTACCTATAATATTTTTGCCCATGCATGCAAGAAGTTTATTGGGGGTCTTGCTACAGAGATGAAGGGACGGCTTGATGCTGTTGTTTTTACAGGCGGAATCGGTGAAAATTCCTATGAATCAAGGGAGCTTATCTGCGACGGTCTTGAGATCTTCGGCGCCAAAATGGATATTGAAAAAAACAAGTTCAGGGGTGATGAAAGAATAATCTCAAAAGATGATTCTGATGTCAAAATCATGGTTGTTCCAACCAATGAAGAGTTGATGATAGCAATGGAGACAGAAGAACTGGTCAGGTAGATCATAGTTTACAATTATGTATGGATCAAACCCGCTTAAATATAAACCGAAACAAAGATCTTTTTAGCAGATTCGATACAGTAAACTTAAAGCCCTGAAAAGTTGATATTCAGGGCCTTTTTTATTAATAAACAGTTTTTATCTTTTTATGGAAATAATAAAAATAAGAGCAGATACAGGCTGTTTCAGGAGGAATATACAGTACTGAAGTATTTTAATACTGCTTTTTTTGTTTCCTCCCTGTTCCCTGAAAATGAAAATCCTGAAGCTTTTCTGTGCCCGCCCCCATTGAAATCCCTGGCAATAGCGCTCAGGTCGGTATTGCCTGTTGTTCTCAGGCTCACCGTGCATTCATCCTGCTTTTCCTCCTTGATAAAGGCAATTACATCTGTATGAGCTGTTGCTGTGAGGAGTTGATAAAGAAGATCAGAATCTCTGTCTTTTTCCTGATGAACAGAATAATCAGTGTATGTTTCATAGGTTGTGACAAGGCGTCCGGAGAAATGTTCCTCTGCCCTTGTCAGTATTTTCCCCAGAAGAATTCTTGAAGAAAGTGATCTGTTTCCGTGAATTTTATAGAATATTTTATTGGGTGATACCCCTTCTTTTACAAGTTCTGAGGCCTCTTTCATGGCATCAGCGGAATCCTCTTCAAGGTGTCTGAAAAAACCTGTATCAGTACAAAAACCTGTAAACAGAAGCTCAGCTTCTTCCATTGTCGGTTTCTGGTCCATTGATTTAATGAGCCGGTAAATGAGCAGTGTTGTAGAAGGGGCATCAGGATCAATGTATCCGGCATCACCTGTTATTTCTCCTGTTTTATGATGGTCTATTATTCCGTAGGGGAAACTTTTTACAGTTTCAGAAAATTTTCCTGTCCTTTCAGGTGTTGAACAGTCAAGGATTATTGCTGCAGTTTTCCCGTCATTTACAGCTTTATTTTCTTCATCTGAAAAAAAACTGCTGAAACCAGATATTTCCGGTCTTGTCAGGGGAAGTTCTGCAAAGAGCTTTGATTTTTTCCCTATTCTTGCAAGGAAGCTTGAGAGTGCAAGCTGGCTGCATATGCAGTCTGCGTCAGGGTCTCTGTGCCCGAAGATCACAAAGTTTTCATAACTGTTTATAAAATTTTTGAGATTTTTCATGTATCTGTCCTGATCAAAAAGTTAGAATATTTTTCTGAGGATTTTTACCAGATATTATCAGGCTTTTATTCCTGATATAACAGTCAATTTCTGTTCGCATCCCGAAATCCTCAAAATAAAGTCCCGGTTCAATGGAAAAACAGGATCCTTCAAGTATTTTCCTGCTGTCAGGGAATTCAACTGAATCAATATTTACACCATAACCATGAAGTTCGAGATCAATTGAATGCCCGGTCCTGTGATGAATGCTGTCCCTGTATCCTGCATTGATAAGGATTTTCCTGACAGCTTTGTCAACTTCTGATCCGGTTATTTCTTTTCCCGATGATAATGAATCATTTATCATGCAGGCAGCTGAATCTCTGGCTTCTGTAAGTGTGTTGAAAACCGATATGTATTTTTCAGGGACAATTTTACCTGTATAACCGATCCAGGATATATCAGCATATACCCCTCTTTCCCCTTTCTCCTTTGCCCAGATATCAAACTGGATAAGGGTGTTTTCTGCAAGCGGGGCATCATTTCTTCCTGTTTCGTAATGAGGGTCTGAAGTATTCTTTCCGAAAGCTGTCAGAATTCTGTGTTCAGTTACAAGGCTGTTTTTCCTGAAGCAGTTGTGAATATGATCTGCTATGAAATTTTCCGTCACTGTTCTTCCGCTTTTAAAGGAATCGGTTATAAGAGACCAGACTTCTTCAATAGTTGAATAAAGTATTTCTGCAGCTTTTTCATGTGATTCGATCTGATCAGGATCAAGTATTCCGAGATACCTCTGAATAAGTGGAGCTGCAGATGCTGTTTCAATTCCTGAACTTCTTATAAGGTTCTCCGTTCCCCCGTCAAGATATGAAAGGGTTGTCAGGTTCATATCGCTCTGCAGGGCAAAACGGCACCCCCTGTATTCCGAAAGAATCTGTCTGAGTTCCTCTTTTGAACTGTAGTAAACTGTTGTGCCTCTGAGGTGGTCAAGTATGCTTTTTTCCACCCTGTGCACAATTTTAAGCGGATCTCTGTCATAAAAGACAATATAAAACCAGCCTCTAGAATTTATACTGTCTGTATTCATTTTAAGTACTGCGTCTGATATGGGATCTCTGTGTCGGAAATTAAAAAAAAGCCATCCTGACAGGTTCTCTTCCAGAATGGCTTCTTTAATCTTCTTAATATCTGTCATCAGAAATCAAAAACAGGAGCTTCCACATTAAAGCTGTCATTGTACCTGTCAGGGTCTTTTAACGTCCCCCATGACGGGTCTGTTTTTTTATTCCTGAGGAAAAGTCTGATATGTGAAAACTGACCGTTTTTCCAATATACATTGAAATAGGGATATTCAGGTATATCACCGTATACTACCTCAGCTTTCCATTGTCCGCTTTCAGGAAGCTGCGGGTTTTTAAACCATGAATATGGTATAAAAGTATCTTTCAGTTTAAGGTCCTGTGTTTCGTAAACAATCCTGAAACCTTCGTTGTGATGATATATTTTATGAATATGCACAGTTTTTACATAGAATTCAGACTCTACACTTTCACTCCATGCACTATAGGTAACAGTTGCAAGTATAATCAGTGAGAGGAGTACTACCCATTTTTTCAATTTATTACCTCCAAAAAGACGTATTTAAATTATATAACCAATAATATCCTAAATCAAGCTAAAAAAGTTTTTACTCAAGACCCAGAGTTGCAAGCATTATTGCCTTTATTGTATGTTTTCTGTTTTCCGCCTGGTTCCATGCTTCAGACATTTCTCCGTCAATAACATCCTGAGTCACTTCATTCCCTTTTACAGCAGGGAGGCAGTGAAGGAAGATTGTTTTCCTGCCTGTTTTTTTCATAAGACTGCTGTTGACCTGATAGGGGCTGAGAAGTTTTTTCCTTTCTTCAATTTTGTCTTCCTCTCCCATTGATGCCCATACATCTGTATAAACTGCATCAGCATTGAGAACCCCTTTGTCAGGGTCATCAGTTATTTCAATCTCAGCACCTGATTCAGATGCAAACTTTTCTGACATTTTTACAATATGTTTTTCAGGCTGAAGAGAAGCAGGAGAAGCGACTGCTATATTTACTCCCAGTTTTGCACAGCCTATGAGAAGAGAGTTTGCCACATTATTTCTGCCGTCTCCGACATATGCAAGTTTTTTGTCTTTAAGAGTGCCGAAGTATTCCTCCACTGTCATCAAATCAGCAAGAAGCTGGGTAGGGTGGTAGTCATCTGTCAGTCCGTTATATACCGGTACTCCTGAATATTCTGCAAGCGTTTCAACATGAGAGGTTTTGAACCCCCTGTACTGTATACAGTCAAACATTCTTCCGAGAACCCTTGATGTGTCTTCAATTGATTCTTTTGCCCCGAGCTGGATGTCTGAACTGGAGAGAAAGACCGGATGCCCCCCCTCTTCTCCGAAAGCTGTTTCAAACGCGCACCTTGTTCTTGTGGATCTTTTTTCAAACAAAAGCGCGAGAGTCATACCTGTAAATCTCTGTTTACGTATGCCGGATTTTCTCTCTTTTTTTACTGTATGGGCCAGATCCATAAGATATCTGATTTCATCATATGAATAGTCTTTCAGTGATATCAGTGATTTCCCGGTAAGATTAACAGCCATATAAACTCCTTTTCCAAACTGCTTAAAGAAATTCTGCGAGTGAAAAAAATCTTTCTGTAAGTTATTATTATACAGAAATTTATTACCATAAAACAGTATATTGGTCAACTGATGACAGGTTTTTAGCACAATAACATGGTGTATAAAAACTGAAGGGGGAAAAAAGGCCCGGAGTTCTCCGGGCCGTAATTAGATTTATGCAGATTTGAGTTCTGAAATGATCTCCGGCTTTTTATCACCGTTTATAACATCTTTTGATATAATTATTTTCTTTTTACCTTCGATTGAAGGGAGTTCAAACATAAGGTCGATCATGAATGATTCAACTATTGATCGTAAGCCCCTTGCTCCTGTTTTCCTTGAAACAGCATGTTCTGCAATCGCATCTATTGCATCTTCAGTAAAATCTATATCAGTATCATCCAGCTTCAGAGATTCCTTGTACTGCCTTATAATGGCATTTTTAGGTTCAGTGATGATTCTCTTGAGGTCTTCCTTTGTCAGGTTTTCAAGTGCAACCTGAATCGGGAGCCTCCCAATAAACTCGGGTATTAATCCGAATTTTATCAGATCATCAGGATGAAGGTTTTCAAAAAGCTCTACAAGGTTTTTTTCTTCCGCTATTTTCACATCTGCTCCGAATCCCATCGGATGCTGTGATATTCTGGTTTCAATAATCTTGTCAAGCCCGACAAAAGCTCCCCCGCAGATAAAAAGAATATTAGCTGTATTTATCTTGAGCATTTCCTGATTCGGGTGTTTTCTTCCCCCCTGAGGCGGCACAGAAGCAACAGATCCTTCAATAATTTTAAGAAGAGCCTGCTGTACCCCTTCGCCGGAAACATCCCTTGTTATTGATATATTTTCCCCTTTCTTGGATATCTTATCAATCTCATCAATATAGATAATCCCTTTCTCTGCTGCTGAAATATTGTTGTCTGCACTCTGAATCAGCTTCAGGAGTATGTTTTCAACATCCTCTCCTACATAGCCTGCCTCTGTAAGCGTTGTGGCATCAGCAATTGCAAAAGGTACATTAAGCTTTTTTGCAAGACTTTTTGCAAGAAGTGTTTTCCCTGTACCTGTAGGCCCCACAATAAGTACGTTTGATTTTTCCAGCTCTACATCATTATCAAGCTTGTCCTTATTGAGAACTCTCTTGTAATGGTTATAGACTGCCACTGAGAGTGCTTTCTTTGCTGCATCCTGACCTATTACATACTGATCAAGGAATTTTTTCATTTCCTCCGGTTTTGCAACCTCGTCAAGCAGCTGGGTTTCAGGTGTTTTTTTAAGGTCTTCCTCAATAATACGGTTGCATACAGCAACACATTCATCGCATATATGAACACCAGGGCCTGTTATCATTTTTCTTGCAGATTCTGCTGCTTTTCCGCAGAAGGAACAGGCAATGTTCTCTTTTCTGTTTTTTGACATGGAACTAACCTCTGGTAAGTATATTATCTATAAGGCCGTATTTTTTACCTTCTTCTGCAGACATGAAAAAATCCCTTTCAAGATCCTTTGCAATGGTTTTTCTCGGTTTTCCGGTATGTTTAGCAAAATAATCAATTGTAAGATTTTTCAGGCGGATTATTTCCTTTGCCTGTATGTTGATATCTTTTGCCTGTCCCTGGGCTCCGCCCCATGGCTGGTGAATCAGGATCCTGCTGGATGGAAGGCTGTGTCTTTTCCCTTCTGCCCCGCAGGTCAGAAGAAGTGCTCCCATTGAAGCTGCCTGTCCCATACAGATAGTCTGTACATCCGGCTTGATATACTGAATTGTATCGTAAATTGCAAGCCCGGCAGTTACTGAACCGCCGGGTGAGTTTATATATAGGCTGATGTCTCTCTGGGGATCCTGTGATTCAAGAAACAGAAGCTGTGCAACAACAAGATCTGCTGTGATATCATTTATTTCACCGTCAAGAAATACAATTCTGTCTTTCAGAAGTCTGGAGTAAATATCGTATGATCTTTCTCCTATCCCGGTCTGTTCTATAACAACCGGGACAAGACTGTTCATTTGTTCATTAATATATCTCATGTCTGTAAATTAATAGTTTGTCTGGATAAAATCAAGGAATTTAATTTTTTCACCTTTCCTGAACTTGCTGTTTTCCATCAGCATGTCATATGTTTTCCGTTCCTTGAGGCTGAGTCTTACATATTCCTTCATATTGTTCTGTTCAATATAGTTTTTAAAGTCCTCTTCACTCATGCCGCTCTGAGCTGACTGGGTTCTGATTTCATCATCAAGTTCTTCATCTGAAGCTTCAATTTTTTCCTCATCACCTATTTTGCTGATAAGCAGCTGCCCCTTGACAGTTTTTTCAGAATATGGTCTCCATTCTGCAAGCATATCATCCTTTGATTTGTTCTGCATTGTGAGGATTTCAAGAACTTTGTTTTCATCTCCTCCGAACTGATAGAGGAAGTTGCTCCACTGGTTTTCAAGTTCAGCATTGATCATTGCTGAAGGAGGGTCTACTTCGCTGTTTTCAATGATTTTTTCAAGGATTTTTTCCTGTTTTACAGCTTTCAGCTTGTTTTCAATCATTCCTTCCTGACGCTCTTTGATATCTTTTTTGAGATCATCAAGAGTTTTGTATTTTTCACTTATATCCTGTGCAAGTTCATCATCAAGTTCAGGAAGTTTTTTTGCTTTTACAGAAGTAACTGTTATTTTGAGCTTTACCTTCTTTCCGGCAAGTTCCTTGTATTCAAAATCTTCGGCATATTCCTTTTCAATTACTTTCTCTTCATCTTTCTTCATTCCGATTATTTCATCATCGAATTTGTAGTAGTTATATCCTGTTCCAACTGTGAAAGTGAAATCTTCCCTTTTTGTATCTTCAATTTCATTATCATTTTCATCAAGCTCAATGTAATTGACCGTTACAACATTTTCTTTTGCAGCTTTTCCGCCTTTCTTTTCGCTTACAATAGCATTCTGGTCCTGGTATCTTTTAAGTTCTCTTTTTTCATCATCAGCAGTCAGTTTCACTTCAGGAATTTCAATTTCAAATCCTTTGTATTCACCCAGTTTTACTTCGGGGTAAGTTTCGTATGAAACAGTGAAAACCAGATCATTATCCAGGGTTATTTTCAGGTCTTCTTCATCCTTGAGTACCGGCTGGGAATAGGGTAGGGGTTTTTTATCAACATCCTTCAAAACTTCTTCAAGGCTTTTTTCAATCATATTGAAGCCTGATTCTGTTATAAGCCCTTCTCCATATTTTCTTTCAAGTACTGCTGCAGGGACTTTCCCTTTTCTGAACCCTTTGATATGTGCTGTTTTTGAGTATTTTTTCAGAAGTTCATCATATTCTTTTTTTACAGCGTCTTTTTCAATAGTTACAGTTAATTCCACTACTGAGTTTTCGAGTGTTTTAATCTCTTTGTTAGTAACCACGGTTTTCCTCTTTAGATATTTGATTTAACGGCACCTATGAAAACTGTCGGTTTTCCGGATTACTGAAAATAATCCTTTTCTCTATGGTTAAAGGTGCCCGATGCGGAACATGGTATCAGCGAGATTGACTCAATCTGCAATAAGATACAGTCCCTTTATATGTTTTAACAAAACTAACAATGAACAGGCTTTACAATACCAAAACCTTTCTTTTTTGTATATACCATAAACTGCAGTTATACTTTAAAAGTAAGACCATTTGATAAAAAAAGCGATCCTTAATGGATCGCTTTAAAATAGAGCGGGAGACGAGACTTGAACTCGCGACATCCACCTTGGCAAGGTGGAGCTCTACCACTGAGCTACTCCCGCTTGTTTTTTGCAGTGAACTTCTCTGCTTGTGCGAGAGAAGGGACTTGAACCCTTACGCCTTACGGCACCAGATCCTAAGTCTGGCGTGTCTGCCAATTTCACCACTCTCGCAATATATATCATTTTTTCTGAATTAGTCAACAACTTTCAGAAAAAAATATGAGCCGTGAAGGGTTCGAACCTTCGACCCGCAGATTAAGAGTCTGCTGCTCTACCAGCTGAGCTAACGGCCCAAGATTTAATAATTATTCGGAGTCTGGATCAGAAAACCTGATAATTATTGTTGTATTACGCCCGGCAGGATTCGCCTTCCATTCGATGACATCGTGTCATCTCATTACAGGCCGCCTCATCTGTCTGGCGCATACATCCTGTATGCTTTTCTTCGCTTGCGCTCAGCGACAGATTCGGATCGAATCCTGTCTGGAAAACATACTGAATGTTGTTTTACGCCCGGCAGGATTCGAACCTGCGACCTGCGGATTCGAAGTCCGACGCTCTATCCAGCTGAGCTACGGGCGCACATTGAAAAAGGGTGGATAACGGGACTCGAACCCGCAACAACCAGAACCACAATCTGGTGCTCTACCATTGAACTATATCCACCATGGTTTTGAAAACAGATAGCTGTTCCATGAGTAATATGTAGTAAATAAAAATATTTGTCAAGAACTCTGCTTTTTAAAACCCCAAAGAAAGATGTAGACTGTTCTCCAGCTGACCTCTCTGTCTGCAAGCTCATTTATAAATATTTCTTCAAGCCTGCTGAAAAGAGTCTGCGGCAGCTCCTTTTTTATTATTGAACCGTAGCTTCCGGGATCTGAAAGGTCCATCCAGCGGCTGATATTCCGGGATGTTATGAACCTGTTCTGCATATATGTCTTTTCCTTTATTCCGGGATCCCTGAACCCGGTTTTTTCAAGCATTTTCATGGTTTCTTCATCATCTCCTGAAACTGCTCTTTCATTTCTTCTGTAAACAGATTTTTCCGCTTCAATAAGAAGCGCTGTTTCTTCCTGTGAAAGGGATTTTTTCTGCAGAAGCTCGGAAAGCCTTGTCGCTTTTCCGTGCAGGGGTTCCGCAATGGAAAATACTCCCCCAGCATCAAGGAGAGAATGGATTTTACTGAATACTTTATCTGTTGTGGGTATATTTCTCCCTATTACTGCATCGAAAGGAATATTCTGTTCAATTGTTTCAATATTTCCTTTCAGGATAATAGGCTTTTCCGTGTCATGAAGAGGGGTAGGGTAGTTGTTTATGAAATCTATTTCATCCTGGCTTTCAAGCAGTGTCCAGACTCCCCCTTCAGGGACCTTTCTGAGTGCTTCCCATAAAAGAAGACCCCTGTCACCTCCTGCAACCAGAACCCTGTCATGCCTGCTTAATGAACATTTTCTTATGATCCTGTCCCTGAGGGATGTCAGTATCTCATTTTTGTTGTCAGCAGTTCTTTTAAGCCACTCATCCCTTTTTCTGTCCGGAGGAGTAAAGGTCAGTATGGAATTATCATCATTCCTTTCAAGCTGTGCTTCGAGCTGTGCTTCCCTTTTTCTGGCAATATCCGATTTTATTTCTTTTTCATAACCAAGGTCCCCTGGCTGATAGAAGACTCTTCCCTTGAGAGTTTCAGGAAGGTACTGCTGAGCTACCCAGTGGTCCTTGTAGGCATGGGGATAGAGATAGCCTTTCCCGTGTCCGAAACCGTGCTTGTCTCTTGAAGAATCCTTCAAATCATCCGGCACTTTTCCATTTTTTTCATTTCTTACAGCTTCAAGGGCATCAAAAAAAGAAAGTGCAGTATTGGATTTTTTTGCAGTTGCAAGATATATTGCAGCCTGTGACAGGAAGAAATTGCCTTCAGGCATTCCTATCCTTTCAAATGCCTGAACTGCTGAATTGACAATTATCAGTGCATTGGGATCAGCCATTCCAATATCTTCAGATGCTGAAATAAGCATTCTTCTGAATATGTATTTAGGGTCCTCACCTGCATCAACCATTCTGGCCATCCAGTAAAGTGCTGCATCAGGATCAGATCCTCGTATTGATTTTATAAAAGCGCTGATTGTATCGTAATGGTAGTCTCCTTCCTTGTCATAAAGGACTGCTTTTTTCTGTATACTTTCCTCTGCTGTTTCAACAGATATGAATATTTTCTCACCTTCAGGAGGGGGGAATCTCTCAGGAGTTGTTTCAACCGCAAGTTCAAGTGCATTCAGTATGCTTCTTGCATCTCCGTTTGCTATTTCAGCTATATGTTCGAGAGCACCGTCTTCAAATTCAATATCATATCTGCCGTATCCTTTTTCCTCGTCTGTAAGTGCTTTTTCGGCTGCTTTGACAAGCTCAGACTCAGAAAGCGGCAGAAGCTGAAAAATCCTGCTTCTGCTGACAAGTGCTGAATTCACCTCAAAAAAGGGGTTTTCTGTTGTTGCTCCGATAAGGATGAAAGTTCCGTTTTCAACCCATGGAAGAAGTGCATCCTGCTGTGCCTTGTTCCATCTGTGGACTTCATCTACAAAAAGAATTGTTTTCTGGTGATAAAGTTCAAGTTTTTTCTTTGCCTCAATTATTGCTTCCCGTATTTCCTTTACACCTGACAGGACTGCATTGATTGTAATGAATGAGCTTTTTGTAGTGTTTGCTATTATTCTTGCAAGAGTTGTTTTTCCTGTTCCGGGTGGTCCGTAGAATATTACTGATGAGAGCTGGTCAGCCTGTATTGCCCTTCTCAGGAGCCGCCCCTTTCCGACAATGTGCTCCTGCCCGATAAAATCATCCAGTGTTTCAGGGCGCATCCGTGCAGCAAGGGGGATTGATTTATCATTCTGATTCAGTGAAAACAGTTCCATACAGTTCAAGTATAATTTAAATTGCTGTTTTGTTATATCATTTTTTGTAATGAAATTTTGCCATTAAATATCAAAGGATCAGTTTCTTTTTTTACACTGTCCCGGATAATCCGGCTATTGATAGGCCCTGTGAAAGAAAAAGGGCTGCTTCCCGGTATGGAAGGCAGCCCTGATTTTATTAAAACATGTTTATACAGTTCTTTCTGTATAATGTGTATGAAGCAGCTGGTGAGAATGGTGACCGAGAGGTTCCTTGAGAAACTCTTCATAGATTTTTGCGATATCAGGATTTTCGTGTGATTTCCTTGTCCCGAGATTAATATCTTCCTGATATATAGATTCTGCCCGCTTTTTCCTGATTTCCCAGGTTGTTGGAATAGGCTGACCACCTCCTCCAAGGCATCCCCCCGGACAGGCCATAACTTCAATAAACGCGTATGGAGATTTTCCCTCCTTGATCTGGTCAAGAAGTTTTCTCGCATTGCTGAGTGTATGGGCAACAGCTACTTTTACTACAAGTCCGTCAATATCAACTTCAGCTTCCTTGATTCCTTCCATCCCCCGTACAGCCTGGAATTCAACATTTTCAAGTGTTTTCCCGGATATGACTTCATATGCTGTACGCAGGGCAGCTTCCATTACACCTCCTGTTGCTGCAAAAATAACTGCAGCTCCTGTTGATCCTCCAAGAGGGTTGTCAAACTTTTCATCAGGAAGTGATGCGAAATCGATTCCAGCTTCCCTGAACATTCTTGCAAGCTCCCTTGTTGTTATTGCATAGTCAACATCAGCAAATACTGTTTTGTCTTTAAGTTTTTTCTTTTCCTTCCAGTATAAATGGGCTGATGACATTTCAGGTCTTCCTGCTTCGTATTTTTTTGCTGTACACGGCATAACAGATATAACCCTTATTTTTTCGGGATCAAGCCCTGCTTTTTCAGCATAATAGGTTTTTGCAACTGCTCCGAACATCTGCTGCGGAGATTTGCATGTTGACAGATGAGGAAGCTGTTCCGGGTAGAAGTGCTCAATGAATTTGATCCAGCCGGGAGAACATGATGTTATCATCGGAAGTGTTCCCTTTTCAGTTACCCTTTTTATAAGCTCATGTCCTTCCTCCATTATTGTGAGGTCAGCTGTGAACTGTGTATCAAATACCTTGTCAAATCCGAGTCTTCTGAGGCCTGCAACCATCTGTCCGGTTACAAGCGCTCCGAACCCCATTCCCATTGCTTCACCTATACCTACCCTGATAGCAGGAGCTGTCTGAATAAGTGTTACAATTTCCGGATTGTTTATATCTTCCCATATTTCCTGAACATTTGATTTCTCGACAATTGCACCGGTCGGACAGACAATAGCGCACTGACCGCAGTTTACACATGCCACATTCCCGAGTCCCTTATCCATAAAGGTTGTTACCTTGCTGTTGAGTCCTCTTCCTGTAACATCAATTGCATTCACTCCCTGTACCTGGGCGCAGACTTCGACACATCTTTTACAGAGTATGCACTTATTTGGGTCTCTGATAAGCGAAGGAGATGAAACATCCAGAGGCATTACCTTTTTCTTTGTTCTTGCATAGATGTTTTCCCTTACTCCGAGATCAAAAGCAAGGGACTGCAGTTCACAGTTGTTGTTCCTGTCGCAGTTCAGGCAGTCATCCGGGTGGTTTGCAAGTATAAGTTCCAGGTTTGTTTTTCTTGCTTTCTGAACCCGTTTGGAATTGGTTTTTACATCAATTCCATCATATACCTTATGGACACATGACCTTACCAGTGTTCTTGCCCCCTTTACTTCCACACAGCATATACCGCAGGATGCGTTCTGGGATACATCCTCCATATAGCAGAGTGTAGGGACTTTTATTCCTGCAGCTTTACAGGCATCAAGAATAGTTATTCCTGCAGCTACTTTATAGGTATTGTTATTTATTGTAATATTTACTGTATCAGCGCTCATTTTTCACCTCCCTTGCTGCAGCCAATCCTTATATCGCATCTCAGGCACCTCATTGCTTCCTGCCTTGCCTGGTCTCCCATAAAACCGTAATTGATTTCCTGGAAGTTCCCTTTTCTCTGCTCAACCGGCAGATGACGACCTGTGATCTTTTTCTTTGCATTGAGGTCTTCAGGCGGTGCATCATTGTATTTGAATTCCTTCATCAGTTTGTGGAACCGTTTTTCCCCTGTAAGCTCAAGATCAATTGAAGCAGCAGCTTTCTTTGCCATACCCATGGCTTCTGCAGCTGTTGAAGGTCCTGTTACAACATCACCTGCAGCATAGATATTGGGATTGCTGGTCTGGAATGTATAAGGATTTACACAGGCAGTTCCTTTTTTGCTGGTTACAATACCTTCCCTTTCAAGAAGTCCCCCGTCAGACCGTTCTCCGATTGCTATTACAACAGTATCACACGGAATCATAAATGCCTTGCCTGATTCTACAGGTCTTCTTCTTCCTGAAATATCAAAGCTTCCGGCTTCCATCTGCATCACTTCAAGGGCTTCCACTTCATTTCTGTTATCGCCTACAATCCTGAGGGGAGCTGCCATAAAAAGGAATTTAACCCCTTCTTCAATAGCTTCCCTGATTTCCAGCTTGTTTGCAGGCATGTCTTCTTTTTCCCTTCTGTAGACAACTGTTACATCAACACCGATTCTCCAGAGTGTTCTTGCTGCATCAATTGCAACATTCCCTCCTCCGATAATGGTAACTTTCCTTCCCATGGGGACCATTTTCTTTTCTTCAAGCTGTTCAAGGAGATCTGTTCCCTGGATTACCCCTTTAAGTTCGCATCCGTTAATATTCATATCAACATGGTTGTATGATCCTATGGAAACAAACAGGGAGTCATAGTCTTTAAGAATTTTGGCACTTGTTATGTCTTTCCCGTACACTGTGTTGAAAACAAATTTGACACCAAGCATTTTGAATAATGCTAGTTCCTTTTCAAGTATATCTTTTGGAAGTCTGTATGCAGGTATACCGTATTTAAGAACTCCTCCGGCTGCAGAATGTGAGTCAAAGACTGTAACTTTGTGGCCGAGTCTTACAAGGTAGAATGCTGCTGTAAGCCCTGCAGGGCCTGCACCTATGATTGCGATCTTTTTCCCTGTATCAGGGAGTTTTTCAGCGATAAGGGTTTTATAGATAGCTTTTTCCCTTCCCATCTTGTACATGGTATCAGCAAGATATCTGTGGATTTCCCCCTGCTGTACAGGTTCATCTATAGTTTCCCTTCTGCACCTCATCTGGCAGTGGAAGTGGCATATTCTTCCTATTGTACCTGGAAGAGGGTTGTCTCTGAGTGTTGATTCAAAAGCTTCTTCAAGCCTGTCTTCCTTGAGAAGTGTAAGATAGGCCGGTATATTCATGTGCATCGGGCATGAATTGGAACAGAGTGCATCAAAGAGAGCCTCGCATGTCCCTCCCTGGCAGTGATGTTCATGAATATGCTGTTCATATTCATTCTTGAAATATTTGAGTGTTGTCAGGATAGGGTTAGGAGCTGTCTGCCCGAGACCGCAGAGAGCTGTATCCATTATTGTTTTTCCGATGTCTGAAAGTGCATTTAGATCTTCGTCACTTCCCCGGCCGTTTGTAATTTTCCTTAACAGGTAAAGCTCCTGTGCAAGTCCTTCCCGGCAGGGAGTACATTTTCCGCAGGACTCAGCATTGGTGAACTCAAGAAAATACTTGGCAACATCAACCATGCAGTTGTCCTGGTCCATTACAACCATACCGCCTGAACCCATTATTGCTCCGAGTTCTGCAAGGGATTCATAGTCAACAGGTGTTTCGAAAAGATTGGCAGGGATACATCCCCCTGAAGGTCCTCCTGTCTGTATTGCCTTGATCCTTTTTTCTTCGCCGCTTGCTCCTCCTCCTATTTCATATACTATTGTAGTTATAGGTGAACCGAGAGCCATCTCGACAAGGCCTGTATTCTTGACTTTTCCTACCAGGGAAAAAACCTTTGTTCCGGGGCTCTTGTCTGTCCCTGTTTCTCTGAACCATTTACTTCCCTTTGCTATGATAACGGGAATATTGCACAGGGTTTCGACATTGTTGATATTTGTAGGATAGCCGTTTACTCCATTCTGTGCAGGGAACGGGGGTCTCGGCCTCGGCCGGCCTGCTTTTCCTTCTGTCGATGATATAAGTGCAGTTTCTTCTCCGCAGACAAATGCTCCCGCACCTTCGACTATTGTTATGCTGAATGAGAAGTCTGTACCAAGTATGTTATTACCGAGAAGTCCAGCTTTTTCAGCTGAATATATTGCTTTTTTAAGCCTTTCTACAGCAAGGGGGTATTCTGCCCTGCAGTATATAATCCCGTCAGTTGCATTCATTGCAAAAGCGCCGATCATCATCCCCTCTATCAGCATGTGGGGGTCGCTTTCTATTTCATTCCGGTTCATGTATGCCCCGGGGTCTCCCTCATCTGCATTGCAGATAATATATTTCCTGTCCCCGGTTTCTTTTTTCATAAGGCTCCATTTAAGACCGGTGGGAAATCCCGCTCCACCGCGTCCTCTGAGCCCTGATTCCTTGATTTCTTCAATTATATCGTCTGGAGTTTTACTGGTAATTGCCTCCATATAGGCAGAATAACCGCCTACTGCCATGTATTCTTCAATAGATTCAGGATTAAGAATTCCGGCATCTCTCAAGACAATTTTAGTCTGATTTTTAAAGAATGATATTTCGTTCCATTCAGGAATGTTCTTATATCCTTGTCCGTATTCTATTTTTCCTGTGATATGGTCCCATCCGGATATTTTGCAGAGGACCATTTTTTCCGGAACATTACTTTTTTCAAGAGCATCAACAATTTTTCCCACAGCTTTTTTCTGGACATTATTAAGTATGAGAACTGGTTTTCCCGGGATGTAAATATTTACAAAAGGTTCTTCGGCGCATAATCCCATGCACCCTGTTTTTTTAAGTCCTATATTAAGTTTTTTTTCTTTTATCTTTTTTTCAAATGTGTCAAAGAGGACATCTGCTCCGTTTCCGATTCCGCAGGTGCCCATACCAACTGCTATATAGGGTTTTGAGTCAAGGATAAGACTCTCTCCCTTTTTCTTTAGATCCATTATTTTTTGAGGTGTATCAGCCATCTATTTCTCCTGCTTTTGTTTCTTCTTTTTTGTGGTCAGTTTTTTCAGCAGTTCCGACAGTATTTCAGATGTCACATTGCTGTATATGACACCGTCAATTGCAACAACAGGTGCAAGTGCACACTGCCCGAAGCAGGCTACTGTTCTTACTGTGAATTTATTATCACTTGTAGTGAAGGATATTTCTCCTTCATCTTCAATATCCCTGATATCAAGCTGGATTAATAGATCATCAAGAAGTGATTTTGATCCTCGTGTATGACAGGCGGTACCGCGACAAACAGTAATTGTATGATCACCCTGTGGTTTAAGATTGAAAAAAGAATAAAAAGTGACGACTGAATATATTCTTGAAAGCGGTACATCCATGTTCTCTGCGATATATTTGAGTGTTTTCTCAGGCAGATAACTGTGAGGTGTTATTTTCTGGACTTCCTCCAGAACGGTAAGTAATGCCCCAGGTTTGTCCTGGAACTTGGTAATAATCTCGCTGCATTTTTGCTCATTAAAGTGAGAAGCCTTTGGTTGATTCACAAAAATACCTCCTTTAATTTATTTTTTCGTATATGGCATTTCCATACTTTTATTGAGGTCTTTTGTAAGGCTGTAGATGATTAAAATATATAAAACAAATAAAAAAGTAATAATTAGTCAGGTTATTCATAAGCCTGACTTCCGGTTTTTAATATGGGGAAAGAATATAGTTTTTCAGCTGTTCATTTTCAAAAACCCTGACAGCTCTCAGTTCATTGATAACATCAGTGATTGATACAACTCCAAGAACTTTATCCCCGTCCATAATAGGAAGATGTCTGATTTTGTTTTCATCAAGCTTTTTCATTACATCCGCAATGTTTGCTTCTTTAGGTGCAGTAATCAGTTTTTCCCTGCCTGTCATAATTTCACTGACTTTTGTGCTTTCGGGACTGTTGCAGAAACCTTTTCTGAGAATATCTCTTTCAGAAACAATCCCCTGTATACTGCCGTTGTCATCGGTAACAATCAGTGAACCAACTTTTTTTTCATTCAGAATATCAACACAGTCTTTTATTGACTTGTTCTGATTGACGGAAAAAACTTCTTTTCCTTTTTTCCTTTCCAAATAAGTGCCGACGTTCATAAATTCTCCTTATTCAAATTAAGATCATTTTTTATTTTAATACTGCAATACCCATAAATCAATAAAAAAATATTTAAATAACTATTAATGTGAACGCTTTTTTGAGTTAGTTAAAACTAATAAAAGAAGTGTGAGAGCAGATTATATATGTAAAAATTTATAGATTAACATGTTTTATGCTGTTATAATTACTCCATGAGAAATGAACAGGATCTTGAATGGTATGAAACCGGACGAAAAGAAATAAGAGATTTCAGAATATTTAAGGCAGTGGAAGTTGAAAGAATTTCAACAGATGGTAAAAAGGGGAATTTTGTTCTGCTCGATTCTCCGGACTGGGTCAATGTAATTGCAGTGACAGAAGATAAGAACGGGCGGGAATGTTTTCTGATGGTCCGTCAGTTCAGGCATGGCAGTGCTTCCCTGACAATGGAATTTCCTGCTGGTCTTGTTGATCCTGGAGAAAAGCCGGAAAAGGCGGCAGAAAGGGAACTGCTTGAAGAAACAGGTTATAAGGCTGAAGAATTTATTTTTCTCGGCAAAGCGAATCCTGATCCGGCTTTCATGAACAACCTTTCATATACATATCTGGCTGTTAACCCTGTTCCTGCTGAAAAGCAGGCCCTTGATGAACATGAGATAATTGATGTGATTCTTGTTCCTGTTGAGGAGGCAAGAGCCCTTCTCGGGCGGGGAGAGTTTATCAATGCTGTCAGTGTTGTTGCCCACACATGGTATGAAAGATATCTTGAAACCGGTAAACAGGATTGAGTTTTTAAGATGTGATTATAAAAAAGGTTATACTAATTAATAGTATAACCTTAATAATCATATAATACTTACAGGAAGTATATTCGGTAATTTTCTTCTATATAATAATATATAGATCTGAAAACAGTTGTTAGTTATTAGTATGGTGAAAGTATATAGTTCTTCAGCTGTTCATTTTCAAAAAGATCCATCTGTCTTAGTTCATTCAGTACATCTGTTATTGATACAACTCCGAGAATAATATCTCCATCCATTACAGGAATATGCCTGATTTTGTTTTCATCAAGTTTTTTCATTATGTCAGAAATATTTTCATTTTTATCTGCTGTCACCAGTTTTGACTTCGGTGTCATAATATCAGAAACTTTTTTTACTGAATCTGCGCAGCTGCAGCCGTGTCTGAGAATATCCCTTTCAGATACTATTCCCTGAATGATTCCGTTGTCATCAGTTACTATAAGGGCACCGACTTTTCTTTCATTCAGTTCTTTAATACATTCTGCCACGTTCTGATTCATTTTTATAGAAAAAACTTCCTTACCTTTCTTTTTTTCCAGATAAATTCCAACATTCATATTTCACTCCTTATATTTCTTAACATCATTAAATTCTACTACTGCTTCAGACAATAATCAAATTAATAATTAAAAAAATCGTATATTGCTGAAGCTTTATATGCGGCTAACTAAATTAACGAGCTGAACAGCTTTTGTCTGTCTGTATTATCAGTCATTAAAGGAATAATGCAGAGAGTTCTTTTTCTGAATAGGAAGACCTCCCTGCAATTTATTTGATCAGTTTCCGAAACCGGGAATAGGGAGTGAAAATGACGGCATTTTCTGTTTTTTGATGTTTGAAGGAATTTCAAAAGTCTTTGCAGGTATTGACCCGGGTGTTTTCAGCGATGTTGCTTCCATGACTGATTTCATGCCGTTAAATTCTGTTTCGCTCTTAAGCATGATATTTTTCCATACCCAGTATTTGGCTCTGCCCCCCTCTTCCGGTTCATAAAGATATACTGTGGCATTTTTTCCCAGGATTGTTTCTGTTCCCAGTTTTTTTGCCTCATTTTCAAAATCAACATCTTCACCGGGTGTCTCATCTTCCATCATATCTTCTCCCATCATGCTCATGTCCAGTGCTGTTTTTTCTTCCCAGTTAATCATGTAATTACTGTCAGGTGTCATAATAAATGTAGATTTCGGAGCTCCGGGTGTTTCTGTTGTTGTTGAAACATATTCTCCGTATTTGTCAAAGACAAGCTCCATTGTTCCTGTTGTCATTCCTGACAACCTGTAGGTTACTATTGCTTTTTCAATTTCGTAGTTTTTTTCACAGTAACTGTTTGAAAAACTGAATACAAAAATCAGTACTGCTGCCAATAAAACAACTTTTTTCATAATTATTCTCCTTTTAGTGCATAACTGACTTCCTTTAAAAGACAGTAAAGCCGGATTCTTTTTTTTAATGATTTTATTCCTAAAACATTGAGTATGCAAGTTTAAAAAACTGCTACAGCGGATATTATGATTAGCCTTGTGATAAAAAAAGCTGTTCCTGATAAGAACAGCCTTTAGGCGCCGACCGGATTCGAACCGGTGCATCATGGTTTTGCAGACCACTCCCTTACCACTTGGGTACGGCGCCGATATGGTTAGAATATAACAGTAATTTTTTTTAATGTCCAGCCTATTTAAAAAAGTATGAATAAGAAACTTTCCGGAACAGGGCGGGGCTTTCGGTGAATATTTTTTATCAGGTAATAAGGTTTTATTCCACTGGCTTTGAAATTATTCTGATTATACTGTTCTTTTCCTTTGAAAAATGTTTATTATTTCTTATGGACAAGCCAAGAGTTCTTCTTATATCACCCCCTGTTTATGATTTTGCATTATATGATCTTTTTCTGAAGCCCTACGGCCTGCTCAGAATAGGAAGATGGCTTGAGGATGGGGGATGGGATGTTGACTTCATCAACTGCCTTGCCTGGGATGATCCCCGTTCTCTTGAGATTCTCAGAAAGCCTGTGCGCAGAAAAAACGGGACAGGTAAGTTCCTCCGGCAGTCTGTAAGAAATCCGGAGATTTTCAGCTCTGCAGGCAGGGGATACTCCAGATACGGGATTACAGCGGAATCTTTCACCCTGAAAATGAAATCATTTGGGAAACCTGATATTGTTTTTATAACTTCAACCATGACTTACTGGTATGAAGGGGTATTTGAGGCTGTAAAGAGTGTTAAAGATGTGTGGCCGGATGTTCCTGTTGTTGTCGGAGGGGTATATGCGACACTTCTTCCTGACCACTGTGAAAAAGGAAGCGGTGCTGATTTTACTGTCAGGGGAGATGGAATACCAGAAATAGAAAAAATTTTCAGGAAATTATCACTGCCGTTTCCCGGAGGCAGCCCTGATGAAAAGCTTCTTTCTGATCCCCTCTGGAAAGATTCCGCTGTTATCAGGCTGAACAGGGGATGTCCCCTGAACTGCAGGTACTGTGCATCTTCCCTGATATCTGATTTTTCCGAAGGGAGCTCTGAAGCTGCATTGAATCAGCTTGAAGAATTCATATCTGATTGGGGGACTTCAAATTTTGCCTTTTATGATGATGCACTCCTTTTTAACAGGGAGAAGATATTTATACCCTTTATTGAAGAGATTATTGAATCGGGAAGGGAAATTAATTTTTTCCTCCCCAATGCAGTTCATGTAAATTATCTTGATTATAAAACAGCCAGTCTTATGAAGTCGGGAGGTTTCAGGGAAATACGTCTCGGTTTTGAAAGTTCATCAGACAACTTTCATAATGATAATGACAGAAAAGTCAGCAATGCCTCTTTTGAAGCTACTCTTGAATCACTCAGGGCTGCAGGTTTTAAGGATAATGAGATTATTGTCTATCTTCTGGCCGGACTTCCCGGACAGGAAGCTGAAGAGGTACGGGAATCTGTTATGTATATAAAGAAATTAGGGGTGAAAATAAGTATTTCAGAGTTTTCCCCTGTCCCCGGGTCCAGCCTGTGGGAAAAGAGTGTTGCCGGAAGTATTTTTCCGATTGATGAAGAGCCCCTGTTTCAGAATAATTCAATTTTTCCACTTCAATGGGAGAAATTCACTGAGACTGATATGTACAGGCTCAAAGTCCTGTCAAGGGCAAAGTCCTGACAGGGGCAAAGTCCTGACAGGGGCAAAGTCCTGTCAAGAGAATAAGTTCCAGACAGACTGGTCACAGTCAGCTGAAATATTTCTACCTAGGTAACTTCTCCGCTTAACAGCGCTGCCGAGTTGCCCAGGAGGTTTCTTACAGCTTCAAGGGGTGATGTTTCCCTGTTCAGAATACTGTACACAGTTGACGCAATAGGGAGCTTGAGTTTTTCCTTTTCAATTATCTGGTGTATGTATTTTGCCGCAACTGCCCCTTCCGGAAGATATCCGACTTTCTGGATATTGTTAATCAGGTCATCAAGATTTTCATAATCTTTGAGAAGTTTTTTCAGGATTATTTCCCGCCCGAAACGCCTGTTTCTTCCGTGTATACTTCTGCATGTTACGTCAAGGTCGCCTACACCTGATATTGAGGTGAATGTTTCCGGGTGTGTTGCACCCAGCGCCTGTCCTATTTTCTGTATCTCATTCAGCCCTGCCGCAAGAAGGAGTGATTCTGTGTTGTCTCCGAAGATATCGGATTTTTCCTTGATTGCATCAAGCATTCCGAAGGCAATAGCGATCACATTCTTTGTTGCAGCGCATGTCTGTACTCCAATTATGTCAATGGATGAAAATACAGCAAGGGATGAGCTGGTTAGCAGTTCCCTTATTTTTATTGAATTCTTTCCGTTTTTGCATGCGCTGATAAGGCCGGTGAGCTTGTTTCTTGCCACCTCTTCTGCATGGCTTGGCCCGGCAATATATACAATGTTGTCCCTGTAAAAGCCGGGAAGATAGTCTTCAAGTGAACTTACAATAAATTTGGGACCTGAAGGGGAGGGGATAAATCCTTTGGTGATTACTCCTATTATTGTCTTCCCTTCCCTTATTTCGGGAGAGCTTGTCAGCTTCTTTACAGTATCTATTAAAAAAAGTGAGGGTGTGGCAATAATGAGGAACTCCTTGCCTGCAGATACTTCCTGTATGTTTGTTGATGCTGTAAGGTTTTTCGGCAGCATGACACCCGGAAGATATCTGCTGTTTGCATGGCTGTTATTAATATCTTCAACAACATCCTGCATGAAATCCCACATCTGAACAGAGATTCCCTTTTCTGCAATCTGTTTTGCTATTGCTGTTCCCCATGCACCTGCACTGATTATTCCAACACTGTTTTTCACTTAATATCTCCTGTTGAAAGTCCGGCCGAATTATTTTTTCAGCAGCACTTATTTGTATTATTCTACAGCTTCAGAGAATCTTTCTACAAGATTTTCAATAAAATTAAAACTATTAATCCAGAAATTTTCATCATCAAGTCTGAATCCTGCTTTTTCAGCTGTTTCCTCCACACTTTTTTTCCCTGTATCAGCAAGAATTTCCCGGTAGAGGGATGGAAAATTCTCTCTGTCACTGCAGTATGAACTGTACAGTGATATCCCGAAAAGCTGACCGAATGAATATGGAAAATTGTAATAACTTAAGCCCGGTATATAGTAATGCCCTTTTACCGCCCACATGTATTTATGATATGTATTGACGGATATTGACTTGCCGTATGTTTTCTTCTGTGCTTCCTCCATCAGTGTACAGAATTCCATGGGGGTAAGTTCTCCGGAATTTCTTCTTTTAAAAACAGATTTTTCAAAATAATATCTTGAAAGGATATCCACTATTACCTGTGAAATCTCCTGAAGAAACATTTCCAGTATTGGTGTTCTGTCAGTGATATCTTTGTCTTCTATTGCCCTGCTGAAGAGAAGGATTTCGGAAAATATTGATGCGGTTTCTGCAAGAGTCATAGGATAGTTCTGATGTATAAATGTACTGTCTTTGAGCAGTTCAAAATGATATGCATGTCCCAGTTCATGCGCAATAGTTGATACCGATGAAAAAGAGCCGTTATAGTTTGCCAGAATCCTGCTTTCCTTTTTCAGGGGGAAACTTGTGCAGTATGCTCCGCCGATTTTCCCGTTCCTCGGCTGGGCATCTATCCATCTTTCAGAAAAAGCCTTCTCTGCAAAAGATCCGAAATCTTTTGAAAAAGAAGAGAATGTATCGATTATGTATTTTCTGCATTCATTGAAATCCCAGTACTGTGTGTTTTCAGATTTAATAGGGGCAAAAAGATCATAAAACGCCAGTTTTTCAAGCCCGAGAGCCTTTGCTTTAACACGGAAGTACCTGTGAAATATGGGAAGTGATTTTTCCATTGCCGATATCATGGCTTTAAGACTTTTTCTTTCCATCCTTGCCTGGAAAAGTGATTTTTCAAGGGATGATTCCCATTTCCTCCTTGAGTTTATTATCAGGTTAAACCCCTTCACCCCGTTAAGTGCATACGCTAGGGGGATTTCCATCTGTTTCCAGGCTTTAAGCTCTTTCTTGAATGCTTTCTGCCTTGTTTTCCGGTCTGAATCAAAAGCAAGATTTCTGAGTTCTGTAACTGTTTTTCTTTCCCCTGTTTTTTTATCCCATTTCATATTTATGGTTGATGAAATGGATTCCTGCATCCTTGACCACGAATTGGCACCCGGCTGAAGAAGCAGTTCAATAAGCTCCTCCTCCTTTTCAGAAAGCAGGTGTTTTTTGGCAGTCAGCATTTCCCTGAAATAAAGCCTGTATTCCGACAACTCTCTGTTTTTAACAGCATATTCAATATCTTCTTCTTTAAGACTGCTGATTATTGTAAACCGGCATTTAAGCAGGTCAATATGGATTTTTTCAAGCGAATTGATCTCTTTGAGGTTTGCTGAATTGCCTGTATCAGTACTGTAAAGTGCATAGCAGTAGGAGTTGAGGTTTTCAAATATTTTTTCTGCAGTATCTGTATCTCTGATAAGACTGATAAACCATTCTGCTTCAATAACAGGAGAATTTCCCTTTTCTGTGAGTTTTTCCACAGTCTCCTTAAAAAGTTTTTTATCGTTTATATAATCAGGATCATCATAACCTTTGTATATCCCTTTAATATCCCATTCAGGCAGCACAGTTTCAAAATCAGTTTTCTCTGTCATTTTATTATCCGTAAATTGAAGTTTGTTGATGAATCAGTGTATCATATATAAATCCAATTAAAAATAATTCCGGAGTAAAAGTTTTGAAGAAAATAAAGGGAAAAACCTGGTATCATGAAAGTGCTGTATGCATAGGGGGATACAAGGCAGATAATGATCTCCTTGTTATTGACACAGGCAATGATGATTCAAGTGCAAGAAAGGCTGTCAGGAATTTTGACAGTATTAATGTGAAATATGTTTTCAATACTCATTCTCATGCAGACCACTGCGGCGGGAACCATTATTTTGTAAAAAAGTATAATTCCCTGATTATTGCTCCTGAAATAGAAGATTCATTTATAACCTATACTGTTCTTGAACCTGCCTGTTTCTACGGCGCTGAGCCTCCTGCCGAATTGAAAAACAAGTTTCTCTGTGCAACCCCTTCAGGAACAGATATTATTGTCAGGGATGAGGAAGATATAAGGCTTGAATTGGGAAGGGAAGTCTGTTATTTTAAACCGGTATCCCTGAAGGGGCATTCTCCGAACATGTACGGCATTATAACTCCTGATAATATCGCATTCCTGGGAGATGCTCTTCTTGGTTATGAACTTATCAGGAAGCACGGACTGATTTTTTCATTTGATATAAATCTGCATTTAAAATCTCTTGAGCGTCTTGAATCACTTGATGCTGACGGATATGTGCTTGCACATGGAGGTTATGAGGAAAATATAGATGAACTGATTCTCCTTAACAGGAAATCACTGGAAGAAGTGTCAGAAATAATTCTGGATTCACTGATATCGGGCAGTATGTGTTTTGATGATATACATTCATTTCTTTTCAATAAACTCGGGCTCAGGGAAAACCTGTCTCTTAATATACTTAACAGATCAATAATAAAGGCCTATGTGAAGTATCTGCATGAATCCGGGAAAGCTGAATTATTTACAGAGAAAGGGAAAACCCTTGTCAGGATAGTTTAATGGGGGATGCCCTTTCTGTGGAATACTTTTCTTCACAGTCTATCTGGTACTGGACCATGCGGTTGAACACAGATAAAAGGGCTTCTGTATCTGCCCCGGGATTGCATATTCCTGATTTCTGGAGTTCCCTGATCAGGTAGCAGGCTGATTCTATAGTTGACAGGCAGTAATCTGCAGGCTGTTTTTTTATTCTGAAATTCGACCGGTATTCCCTTCTGAATGTGATGCGCGGGAGGGGATGGAGTATTCTGCTGTGAAACATTATTTTACCTGCCTGGTCCCATGTACCGTCAATAATAAAAATCAGCAGCTTTCTGTTTTCCCCTGCTTCAGGGAAATTAAATGTTTCCGCGTAAAAGGATTTTTTTCCGGGGTATAAAATTGCAGGAAAATAGTTCCTGTCAGAAAGCAGTTCACAGACTCTTTTATTGCTGTCAAAAGATTCTCCGATTATTATTTCCGAGTTTTTAAGTGAAAGAGCTGCAAGTCTTCCTGTTCCTGTTCTCTGCCTGTATGCTTCAACAGGGTGCATGAGGAATACTATTTTTATACCGGGATCTATCTCTTTTATATATCTGCAGTAGCATGTTTTAAGTGGGCGGAAGCATTTAAGGCATTTTTCAGACATGGAGCAATGTTAGTATATGCACCTCTTTAATACAATAGCTGAAGCAGATAAAGATACTGCTGTTTCAAGCTGAAAAGAGTTTCTTGAATTGCTCCTTTCTATCTGTATACCGGTACCGGAAGGTCCATGTTTTCATAGTAGCTGGCTATGATTCTGTCAATCTCTCCGGTTTTTATAATTTCTGAAATTCTGCAGTCGATTTCTTCAATGTTATTCATGAGATGTGATTTTTTTGATATTCCGATATAGACATGATTTTCTTCCGAAAAGAAGTAGTCTGCTTTTTCAACTTCACTGTTCAGTCCCATATCATTTATTTTGATAAATGCAAATGTTTCTGAGTATATTACAGCATCAATACGGCCAGATACCAGTTTTAAAATGTTCTGTTTGAAGGATGATACTGATTCCTTTTTTATTTGAGTATCAGAATCAAATTTATTGAAATAGCTTGATTTGATTGTTGTTCCGATTGTGAACTTATAAAGGTCTTCATATTTTCTTATCAGAGAGTGGTCGCCTTTCCTTACAATGAAAATTTTATTTGACTTTAATTTATATGGAGTTGATATAAAGTGTATGTAATTACACCTGTCTGGTGTTTTAAGCAGTTCTGATGCAATATCAATAGATCCGTTTTCAAGATAATGAAGACGCCTTGCAATTGGAGCCTCGCTTATTATCATTTTCAGGCCCAGTTCTTCTGCCACTGACTCCAATATCCGGCTTTGGAGTCCATCCCTGTATCCGGGAGGAACAGCACTGTAAAGGTAATCCTGTGGAAATATTGAAGAAGTGTTTAACAGTATATGGAATGCCAGGTAATATAGAAATATTCTGCCTGTTTTTTTTGCTGATTTTCCTGCCAATCTGATTAATCCCTTGTAAGAAATATTAACAGGTGAATATAATCAGGATTATTGAATCTTGTCCAGATTTAATCGCCGCTCTGGAAAAATATAATGATTGAATGGATCAAGTCCTCTTTATCTATTGTTTAATAATGATCAGTAAAGCAAAAAAAAAGAGATCCGATAATTCGAATCTCTCTACTTGCGGCGAAGAGGACCTGGTCTTTATCCGGGAACGTCGTGTTCCCGTCTTCCGACCCGCCTGCATCCCTAAATCATCATCCTGATGATTTGCGCTCCATGTATTCGCGCCGGGACTCCGGATCAAGTCCTCTTTATCTATTGTTTAATAATGATCAGTAAAGCAAAAAAAAAGAGATCCGATAATTCGAATCTCTCTACTTGCGGCGAAGAGGACTTGAACCTCCACGGCCGTACGGCCACTAGCCCCTCAAGCTAGCGTGTCTACCAATTTCACCATCGCCGCTCACAAGTTATGGTGCTATAATATCGATAGTGTTATAACTTGTCAATATAATTTAATTCTTTTTTATAAATTATTAAGCTCATTAATCAGTGATTCAAATTTCCTCATTGCATCCCTTACAGGCTCCGGACTGCTCATATCAACCCCTGCAAGCCTGAGCGAATCAAGCGGAAATCTTGATCCCCCTGATTTAAGGAAGGAAAGATAATCATCCCTTTCCTTTTCTCCCCCGTTTAATACCCTTTCTGAAAGTGCAAATGCTGCAGAGAGACCTGTTGCATATTTATAAACATAAAAGGCCCTGTAAAAGTGGGGTATTCGGAGCCCTTCAAGGTCGCTCAGTTCTTCAAGTGAAACATCTTTTCCGAAATACTTTTCAAGCAGCTTCCTGTATTCGCTCCTGAGAGAATCAACTGTCAGAGGAACTCCGTTTTCAGCCATTGTATGTGTTACAAGCTCATATTCGGCAAACATTGTCTGTCTGAAGATTGTGGCAATAATATCATCAAGCTGTTTGTTGATAAGGAATTTTTTCATTTCATTGTCTTTTGCATTATCAATAAGGTATTTTGCCAGTAGCTGCTCATTGAATGTGGATGCAACTTCAGCCTCAAAAATAGTATAGTCATAATGCTGGAACGGATTGCTGTTCACACTGTACCATGAATGCATAGAATGCCCCCCTTCATGGGCGAGGGTAAAGACATTCCTGAGTACATCTTCCTTGAAGTTCATCAGAATATAGGGATCCCCGGCATATGATCCTGCGGAAAACGCCCCTGATCTTTTCCCCCTGTTTTCATACTTGTCAACCCAGCCTCCGAGAAGCCCTCCGGAAAGAGTGCTGCAGTATTCCTCTCCAAGGGGATAAAGCGCTTTTATTATGACATCAACAGCTTCTTCATAGCTGTGGTGCACTTTTATATCCTTGACAATAGGGACATATACATCATAAAGCCTGAGTTCATCAAGATTGAGAGCTTTTTTTCTTATATTGTAGTATTTATGAAGAAGGGGGAGGCTGTCATGTACTGTTTTAATCAGATTGTCGTATACATCCTTCTCAACATTATCAGCAAAGAGGCTGGCTTCCCTGCATGAAGGGAATTTTCTCACCCTGGATGAATAAAGATCCAGATGAACACTCCCTGCATATAATGTAGCTATTGTGTTTTTATGTTTGTCATATTCTCCGAGAAACTGATAATAAGCCTTTTTTCGGATTTCCCTGTCAGGATTTATCATGAATGATGAATATGAAGACTGGCTTAAGGGTACTTCCCCTTCATCAGTCTGTACTGTGCCGAAATCCATATCAACATCTGTAAGCGAGGAAAAAGCTTTTCGTGCTGTCTGGTTTGCTTCCGCCTGCATTGCCAGTATTTTTTCCTCGCCTTCTGAAAGTATATGGGGTTTGTATCTGAGAATTTTATTGAGCATTATCGAAAAAGGTCTGATCCTTTCATCTGAAAGGAGCTTTTCCATCCTGTCATCCGGAATTGCCTGAAGTTCGGGATTCATGAAGCTTGTTTCTGCCTGTGCCCTGGTTGCTGAAGTTATGAATTTGGAGTATCTTTCCTGGTTCCTGCTGTCCCCTCCATCCTCTGAAAGCCTGAGATTTGAGTAGTAGCCCAGTTTTTCCTCGAGAAGCCCAAGTTCATTCATGAAAAGGAGGAATTCCTCAAGCTTTCCTGCATCTGCTCCAAGCTGTCCCCTGTAGGATGCTATCTTCCCGATTTCCATGTTCAGCTTTTCAAGCCCCTTTTCCCATTCACTGTCATTCCTGAAAAGTCTTCCAAGGTCCCATTTGTCCTCTTCGTTCACTTCAGACCTTTCAGGTATTTTTTTTATTTTATCCATCCGGGATCTCCTTTTTAAGATTAAGTTATTTTATCGGGTATAATTACAGGTTATTTTTTATTATTTCCGCAATTATCCGTCCTGCTTTGCCCCTGTGGGAAACAGAATGCTTCTCTTCAGATGAAAGTTCGGCAGCAGTACGTCCAAACTGGCTTATATAGAAAAGCGGATCATATCCGAATCCGTTTTCTCCTGCAGGATTATGGTTTATTTCCCCTTCAACTGTTTCCTGTGCCGCGAAAAACCTGTATTCATCTACAAGGAACACCATGGAGCATACAAAAAAAGCTTTTCTGTCGGTGATTTCCTTCATTTTTTCAAGCAGATAGCTGTTGCGTTCTGAATCTGTCAGTTTTGCCCCGTTCTCAGAGCCGTATCTGGCAGAGTATATTCCCGGCTCTCCCCCGAGTGCAGGGACAGAGAGTCCTGAGTCATCAGCTATTACAGGCATCTTTACTATTCTGTGAAGGGCAAGAGCTTTTCCGAGGCTGTTTTCCAGATAGGATGCTCCGGTTTCATCAAAATCAAAATCAATTCCTTCATCAGCAGGAAGGACAAATTCATGTTCAGGAACAATTTCAGACAGTTCCCTGAGCTTGTTTCTGTTATTGGTTGCCATCATTATTTTCATATTATAGAAAATAATAAAAATACTATTTCTTTTCCAGATATATTTTTAAATAATAAAGTCCTGAATCCACCGATCCCTTGGGAATACCCATTATTTCAGCAATATCCCTGTGTGCAGGCATCTGTGTAATAGATTTCAGAATCCTGTTCAGTTTGCAGATTCTTGATTTCGTTTTTTCTATCCTGGCCGTAATAACTTCCTTTTCCGCATTATCAGCTTCATAGTGGAGTTTCTGATGAAGCTGAAACAGCCTGCAGAACTGGCAGTTCCTCTTTTCTCTTATTATTATTTTTCTGTATGTCCTTTTTTCCATTGCCGCCTTGAGTTCCAGCCTGCTGTGTTCAAGCCATTCAGCATCTTTTCCTATCAGCTTTGAAAGAAAGCAGAATGTTTCCTCCTCAAGTGAAAAAATGTTTTTAAGTATCAGCATTGTAATCCGTTTTCTCAGAGTCCTGTCCCTTATTGCTCCTTCCGGAGTGAGACTGAATGATTCTTCAATCTTTTTTCTGAGCAGGGTTATATCTGCCTGCGCAGAATACTGATCCCCTTCATCTTCGCAGCAGAAGTATCCTTTGCTGTTCTGCCATATAGGCCAGAATATTCTGTTTCTCTGCATGCATAAATCAATGTATCCCTGCTTTTGACGGGATGCAAAGGTTTTAAGCTGAAGCCTGATACTCTTTATCAGATATGCCTCGAATGGAACTCCTGTTATTTTGAAGGTTTCAATCATGCGTTCTATTTTAGGGTAGAAGAAACAGAAAAAATCACTGCAGACATCCTCTTCCCATCTGTAGATCCTAACAGGGTAGTTGTAGACAAAAAGGCTGATCTCTTTTATCAGGATCTGTCTTGCCAGGGAACCTGCTTTGTACTGCAGCAGAAGCCTTGTAAGATGGAAATCTTCCATAAACATATCTTCCTTTTTAAATAAACTTTTCCTGATAATACTTGTAATAATAGAGGTCCTGAATTATTCTGATTTCTGAAAAACCTGTATATATCAGGTGATCTCTTTTTAACGGATTAAATGTAATTCTGATTCAATGAAATAATCTGTTCCGGATTTTGTAACTAAAAAAAGCGAAAATATTATGGATGAAAAAATGAACTGCCCAGATATACTGGATGCGGAAGAAAAAATATTTATAGAAAAAAACAGATCTGTACTCCACCGGTATAAGGTAACCCCCTACTACAGCTTGATTGCAGGAAATGAAAAGAATGATCCCCTGAGGAGGCAGTTTGTTCCTGATCAGAGAGAACTTGTTTCGTTAAACTATGAAAAATCCGATCCCCTCTGTGAAGAGAATTTTAAAGCTGGACGGAAAATAATTAAAAGATATCATGACCGGGTCCTGTTTCTTGCAACAGCAAGGTGCGCCATGTACTGCAGGCACTGTTTCAGGAGGTACTATGCCGGTTCTGAAGAGAAGGATGCTGATGAACGTGATGTGGGGGAGCTTGTAAAACTTCTTTCAGAAGAAAGTAATATAAGGGAGGTTCTCCTTTCAGGCGGTGATCCCCTTATGCTTCCGCCTGAAAAACTTGAATTCATTATCAATTCTGTGAGAAGAGTCAGGGCTGATATAGTGATACGTATCGGAACAAGGATCCCTGTTGTTGATCCTTCACGGGTGGATGAGAGGCTGCTTTCTGTTCTTTCCGGTAAACTTCCTCTCTGTATTTTTACACAGTACAACCATTTCAGGGAAATTACTGAAGAAAGCAGGGAAGCTCTGCTCAGGATAATGAAACTCGGGATTCCTGTTTTCAATCAGACAGTACTTCTGAAGGGTATAAATGATGAAGAGGTTATTCTTGAAAAGCTGTTTCATGACCTGGTCTCTGCAGGGGTGAAGCCCTACTATCTTTTTCAGGGTGATCTTGCCGCAGGTACTTCCCACTTCCGCGTTCCCCTGAAAAGGGGTCTTGAGATAATGGAAAACCTTTCCCGGGTAATGTCAGGGCTTTCTCTTCCGGTCTATGCGGTGGATCTTCCTGGAGGGGGAGGTAAGGTCAGGCTTTATTCAGGGTCAGTAATTTCTGAAGATGACGGCTTTCTGAGAATAAAAAACTGCGACGGAAAAGATTTCTATTATCCTGATGAATCCTGAAATATTACCCGGATTTGGCAGATCTGTAGATTGATACACCTGTAAGTACAGAGAGTGTTATAATATAGGGTATGGCAAGAATTATTGTGGCCGGAATTGCAATAAAGCCCTGCATCCATCCTGAAAGGCTTTCTGCAGATGCAAACAGCAGACAGCTGAGTATGACTCCTGCAGGTTTCCTGTATCCCATATAAACAGCAACAAGTGCAATCCACCCTCTTCCTGCGGAAATATTGGGAACAAACGCTTCAATTGAAAATGCGAGGGCTGCTCCCGCGAACCCGCAGAAAATACCTGAAATCAGTATTGATATATAGCGGTAGAAATCCGGGTTGATCCCCCTGTAATAGAGTACTTCGGGTGAGGTCCCGCATCCCCGCATTCTGAGGCCCCATGGTGTTCTGAAAAGTGCATAGTGGGAGATGGGGATAGAGCTCAAGGAAAGAATAAAGAAGAAATTCCGTAAATCCGCAAATTCCTTTTCAATCCTTATTATTCCGCTGTTTCCGAAAAAAACTATTGAAAACACAGACACAAGTCCGAAAGACAGCATATTTGCTGCCAGTCCTGATATAAAGATATTGGATTTCATTTTAAGTGTGAAAAAAGCTGTAATCAGGGATATCAGTGTTGATGAAATCACAGCAGCTGCAAGTCCCAGGTATATATCTCCTGTAATCTTTGTTACTGCAATTGCCCAGAATGCGCCTGTAAGGATCTGTCCCTCAAGAGCAATGTTGAGCGTTCCTGTTATTTCCGTGAAAAGTCCCCCTATACCGGCAAGGATGTACGGGACAGCAGCGTTAAATATGCTTTTTAACATACTCGCTTCCTTTTCCTGTTATTTTTGCAGTAATAAAAAAGAAAACAACAGCCTGTATGATTGAGCTCAGTTCAAACGGAAAATTTGTATACATTGTAATTCCAGACATTCCTGTTTCCATAAAGGATATGAATAAAGCGGAAGGGATTATATAGAGGGGATTGTTCCTCCCGATCAGGGAAACTGCTATAGCGCTCCATCCGAGACCTGCTGTACAGTCCTGGCTGCACATGTAGTATGTCCCTGTCACTGCAAGGCTTCCTGTGAGACCGTGGAGAGCTCCGCTTGCTGTAAATGAGACAACAGTGTAATAGCCTGTCTTTATACCGCTGAACCATGCAAATACAGGGTTCTTCCCTGTTTCCCGCAGCTGAAACCCCCCTGCAGTTTTGTAAAGATAGATATAAGAACCTACAGCTGCAGCAACAGCTGCAAAAAATCCCGGATTAAGTTTTGAAGGGGGAAGCAGCTGAATCAGCCTCAGGTTTTCCGAAATGGTTTTTGTTGTAATCAGGTAACTGTTTTTGTCAGCCATGGAACCGGTAATGAAATAATTGATTATATGTATGAGTGCTGCAGAAAGGAGAAATGATGATATCAGTTCGTTTGTATTCCACCTGTTTTTGAGATACCCTGAAATAAATCCAGCAGATGCCCCTGCAAAGGTTCCTGCAGCAAGGACTGGTATGATAAACAGGGGTGAACTGAAATCTGAAAAAAGGAGAGCAGCTGCTGCTGAAGCAAAAGCTCCTGCATATATCTGTCCTTCTCCCCCCAGATTGAACATCCCGGCTTTGAATACCAGAGTAACCCCCAGGGAGGCAATAATAAGATGGCCTGTCTTGTTCAGCATATTTCCGAAGAAAAATGGTGTTGAGAATGGAGATGAAAAGAAATAGTAAAGTGTTTTCCCCGGGGTACTGCTTAAAATCATGATTACCAGAACAGAAACAGCAACTGCTATCAGAGGAGTATATATTATTCTGACAGAATCCATTCCGGTGAGGATTCTTTTTTCAACTGTTTTTTTCAATACTGTCTCCGATACCAAGCATCATTTTCCCGATATTTTTGCTGTTGATACTGTTCCCTTCAAGAATACCTGCAATGCTCCCTTTGTAAAGCACGTAAACACGGTCGCAGATTGTTACGATTTCCTCTATATCTGTAGAAAGGATAATCACAGAAGTACCGCTGTCTCTTAGGTATTTTATTCTGTTATATATCATTTTTCTTGACTGTATATCCAGGTTCCATGCTGGTTCACAGAATATCAGAACATCAGGAGGCGAATCCAGTTCCCTGAAGAGTATTACTTTCTGTATATTACCCCCTGAAAGCTGCCACAGAGGCTGGCCGTAATCAGCCTTTATATTGTAGAGCTCCGCCCCCTTCCTGAAATATTTCCTGAGCTTCCCTTCTGAAACCATTCCCCTTTCTGTGAACTTTTTTATATTTGTAATTGCCATATTGTTTTCAACAGTGGATGTTATGCTTGTCCCCCGTGTAAACCGGTCTGAAGGTATGTATGTTACCCCCTCCTTCCTTAGTTCTGATGTAGGAAGACCGGTTATGTTTTTTCCCCTGAACAGAACAGTACCGCTGTCCGGAGTAATAAATCCCCCGAGAATATCTTCAAGCAGTCCCAGGTTGTTTTCCCGTATTCCTGCAAATCCTATAATCTCATTCCTGTAAAGACTGAATGATATATTGATTTTTTTGCTTTCATTTCTGTTCATATATTTGAGGTTTGCCGCTGACAGGATAATATTCCCGCTTTCCTTCGGGACCTGCTCCTTCTGCTCTTCGGTAAATGAGCTGCTGTAGTTGTCTATCATCATGCTGAAAATCTTTTCACTGCTTATTTCCGATGCCCTGCAGCAGCCTCTGTTTTCTCCTTTTGAAAGGACAGTTATCCTGTCGGAAATTTTGATGGCAGTCTCTATTTTATGGGTAATAAATACAATTGTTTTCCCGTTGTGTTTGAGTTTTTCAAGAATAGTGAGGAATTCCTCTGACTTGATATCTGTAAATGAAGTAGTCGGTTCATCAAAAACAATTACATCAATTCCCCTGAAAAGGAGAGAGAGCAGTATTGTATACTGCTTCTGTTCCGGTGTTTCCGGTTTTTTATCCAGATCAAGACCGATTCCGTATTTTTCCTTTATTGATTCCAGGTTTTCCCTGTATTTTTTTAAATCTGTTCTGAAACCCTTTACACAGCTGTTTCCTGCTATAATGTTCTCAAATACGGAGAAATCAGCAATTATGCCGGGACTTTGATGGACCATCCCGATTTTCCTGTCCAGCGCATCCTTCGGTGTCCTGAATACAGTTTCTTCCCCCCTGTAGAGTATTTTACCGCTGTCAGGAGATGTCAGGCCGGTAAGTATATGCATCAGAGTGGACTTCCCGGAACCGTTTTCTCCAAGAATTGAATGGGTTTCCCCCTCTGTGAGGCTGAAGTCAACATTGCTGTTTGCCCTCACCATGTTATCGGAGAATGTTTTGGATATTTTTCTTGCTTCAAGTATATACATCAGTATGCTGTCAGATCTTTTTCCTAAAAGTGGGGCATCTCAAGTTTCAGTCTGCCTTCTTTTATACTGTTTACAGTTTCACTTATCCTGTTTCTTATCTCCTCAGGTACTGTATTTATATAAACAGGATCATTTTCAACAAAGTAAACATAATCATCCTTTACTCCGCTGATAACAGCACTGCCGTATTCAAGTTTACCTTTCAGTGCTTTTGATACTGATTCATAAGCTGCCCTGTCCTGCCTCATTGCAGAACATCCAATGACAGTTCCTTCCGAAAGGCTGTATCCGTTATTGTCAAACCACAGTACATATCTTCCCCTTTCTTTTGCTGCAGAAATAATTCCCTGTGATGCGCCACCGGCTATGGCAAGAATTACATCAACCCCTGAATCAAACATTTTTTCAGCAAGTTCAGCCCCTTTTGAAGCATCATACCAGTTCCCTACAATTCTGAAGTCAAGTTTTATATCATGGTCCACAGATTTAAGTCCTTCAATAAAACCCGGTTTAATAACCTTGTTCATCATAGGGTATTCCTGGCCTGCAATAAGTCCGATATTCAGGTTGCTGTCAGCCCCTTTCATATCAGATTTTGTAACAAGGGCACCGAATTTTCCTATTAGGTATGCCTGTTCAAAGCTGTTGTACATGAAAGTGTAGATATTTTTATTGCCGTCAAGGTAGCCGTCAAGAACTATGAATTTCTGATCCGGGTAGATCTCAGAAACACGTGAACAGATTTCAGGCATGGCAGGGTTTGAGGTGATTATTACATCATAGCTGCGGGTACTTGCGATTGCTGTTATCTTGTTTTCCCATTCACCCTGGTTGAATCCCCCCTCAATTATATTCATTTCAGCTTCCGCTTCTTTAACCGCTTTTTCAGCTCCCTCGGCAAGCATTTCATAGGTGGGACTCCCTGCTATTACTCCGGGAATGAAGACTGCTACTGAATCTGCCTTGCTGGTTTCATTTTTACTGCCTTTCCCGCAGCCTGAAAGTATGATAAGTAATGAAAATAGTAATAAAAAAGTTCCGGCTTTCATTTATTTCTCTCCATGTTCAGTATTCCAGTATCCAGAAGATATCATTTGGCAATATGTCTTTATAACGCTTCAGACTTAAAGATATACCTTTTTATAGATATAAACAAAGGAATCCTGAAATATGCTGATAAATATTAGCATATTTGTTTTTTTACCTTAATACAGCACTCAGGAAAATCAAAAATTATTGAATTTTTGAACAGCAATTTTATACTTTTAATTATATAATGGTTTTATCAGCTCGCTGAATAAAGAATGTTATTTGCTTCCTTTTATAAGTCTTAAACAGTGATAATGCAAATAATATTATTAAAGATCAAAAGGTGTATATGTTCTATTGACCATTAAAGAAGTGCTATGTTATGTTCTGCATGAAATCAATAAATTGGGGTAAATGATGCGATTTTCCAAACCTGTTAATCTGGGTATTGTTGCCTGTCCCGGGGCAGAAGTTTTTGCCAACGATATTGTCCTGAACCTTAAAAAAAATTATTCCAAAAAACATAAACAAAAAGCTGACCTCGTTTCCCGACTTTACGGGATGGAAAGGGAAGATGTCGATAAGCAGATCAATTTCATGCTTGATGTAGAAGATGCTGATCTTAATATTCTGGGTGATGTAGAAAAGTACAGGGCTCCTGATTTCAGGATTCCTGTCAAATACACCCGTTTTGCCAATGGGGAGTTCAAGGCTGAAATACTTGCCTCTGTAAGGGGAATGGATGTTTTTGTTCTTCAGGATGTTGAAAATCATTATCCTCTTGATATAAACGGAGACGGAACACCTACTTCACTTTCAGTTAATGACCATGTGTTTACCCTGTTTGCTACTATTGATGCAGTTTTCCAGTCCGGAGCACGTTCTGTTTCAGTGGTTGTTCCCGCATATCCCTATGCCAGGCAGCACAAGAGAAAAGGCCGTGAGGCTCTTACTGCAGCATTATTCGGCAGGATACTTGAAAATATGGGAATCAGCAGGATAATAACGCTTGATATCCATTCCAAGGAGATTGAAAACTGTTTCAACAGGTGCAGGATGGAAGATCTTCATGCCTCGTACCAGATAATAAGAACACTTCTTGATTTTATTGATGTCGATGAAACTGACCTTGTAATTGTATCTCCTGACACAGGGGCTGTAGACAGGAACAAGTTTTATGCATTCAACCTCAATAAACCGCTTGCTATCCTTTACAAGGAAAGGGATTATTCGAAAGTTACCAATAATGCAAATGATAATAATATAACTTCAGTACGCCTTCTGGGTGATGTTAAAGGAAAAACTGTTTTCATGGCAGATGATATGGTCGGTACAGGCGGAACACTGATCAAGGCAATGAAGCTGCTCAAGGAAATGGGAGCGGAAAAAGTCATCTGTGCCATCAGTCTTCCTTTTTTTACAGGAAATGCAATAAACAGCTTTGATGATGCATACAGGAAAGGTTATTTTGATAAAATCATAGGGACAAACGCGGTTTATCATGATGATACCCTCTATAGTAAAGAATGGTATGTCAATGCAGATATTTCAGATCTCTTTGCCAGGGTCGTATCGAGACTTTACCAGGAAAGAACACTTACTCCGCTTATTGATGACAGGGAAATAATACAGAGACTTCTTAAAAACAGCTGATGGAAAAAAAAGTACTTGCTGTTGATATAGGTACTTCCTCCATAAAAGCCGGTCTTGTAAACCGCAGGGGGGAACTGCTTTCCTGGGCAAGGAGTGCGTATGTTGAAAGCCGCAGTTTTCAGAAGCACTGGAATACAGGTATATGGCTCGATACTTTTAAGAAAGTTCTGTCAGAACTTGATCTTCTGAAACATGCTGATGCTGTTGTTGTCAGCGGGAACGGCCCGACTTTAATTCCTGTCGGAAAAAAGGGCCTTTATCAGGAGGATCCCTTTCTCTGGGGTGATAAACGAAAAATTGAAAATGAAAAGCTTTCCTCTTTTTATCTGCCGGCTGTTCTGTGGATGAAAGAACATTCTCCCTGTTCCTACAGGGAAACTGAGATTTTTCTACCGGTAGAAAGCTTTATCCCCTATCTTCTCACAGGGAATGCCGGAGTTCCCCTCCCTAATCAGGAATTCAAAAAGTATATATGGGACAGCGGGCAGATAAAAGATGCCGGACTTGATTCGGATAAATTCCCCCCCTTTGTCAAAACCGGAGAAATTATCGGGTATGTATCAGGCAGTTTCTTGAAAGATACAGGCTTGAGGGAAGGAATTCCTGTTTTTGCCGGGGGAAGTGATTACCTGATGGCCCTTCTCGGCTCAGGCGCTGTAAGTCCGGGAACAGTCTGTGACCGTGCAGGTACTTCTGAAGGTATAAACTACTGCAGTCCTGTAAAATCTGATTATCCGGGGTTAAGATGTCTGCCGCATATAATAGAAGGATATTATAATGTTTCAGCTATCCTGACATCATCCGGAAGAATATTTGAATGGTTCAGGAAAATATCAGGACAGGAAAAGCAGGGCTACAGGGAGCTTCTTGCAGATATTGAAAAGGTTATTCTGACTGATTCTGACCTGTATTTTTTCCCTTCACTGAAAAAAGGGGCTGTGTGGGATTTTTCGGGAGGAGCAATGATAGGGCTTGAACCTGAACATGGTATTCCCGAGGCTGGAAGCGCAGTGGTTAAATCAATTGGATTTGCTGTCAGAAATATGATAGAGCTGATGGAGTCTGCCGGTTTTTTCATCGACAATATCCGGGTATCGGGGGGGCAGGCCAGAAATCCTCTCTGGAACCAGATGAAATCTGACATGACAGGCAAAAAAATACTTGTTCCGGAAATATATGACGGGGAACTCCTGGGATGCGCCTGCAGCGGATTTTTCGGGCTCGGGGTTTTCGGAAGTCTTGCTGAAGGAAGTGAAAAACTTGTACGGCTCAAGGATGAATATAATCCCGACATGGCTCTTTTTGAGGCATACACAGAATTTTATAAACGCTATTCAGAGATAAACAGGAGAATAACATCGCTTTTTGAAAGCATCTCAGAAAGGGATAACAGGCAGTCATCGGAATAACGGTAATCCTCAGAAAGTTTATTCAGCAGCTTAGCCAGCTGTGGATCCGGATCACTAAAACAGCTGGTAAAATAGATAATCGTGTTGTATTATGACTTTTGTATGGATGAAAGCGGATCAAAGTCCGGGGATGGCCTTATAAGGTATTCAAATCTGGTATTCCCCCGGAAAATAATTCTTTTCTTTGTTATAAGTTCTTTTGTTGCTATTCTGCTCTTTGTTGTAATAGCGCTTGAAATAAACAAGTGGGCAGTAAGCCGTAATGAAATAATATTTAACGAGCAGCAGTCTCTTCAGGTGCTTCTTGCAAAACAGGCTCTTGAAGAAAATATCTATGAATTTCAGTATGATATAGAAATCATGCAGATGTATTTCCGTGATATACTTCTCGCGAACGGGGAATCTCAGTTTAACAGGGATGCCCTGTTTCAGATCCTTCAGACAAGCCGCCAGGAGATCCTTTCATTTATTGTTTCCGATCCTGAAAGCAATATATTATACAGTAACCTTTCTGTCGGTGAAAAAGGACGTAAGGCCAGATTCATAGCCGAATCATGGATTAATGAATACTGGAATAATAAAAGCGGTTGGCAGAAGCAGTCTTTTACACCGCCTCTATTTATTTCAAATGAGCTTCAGCTGTTCGGTTATCTTGTTCCGGTATGGAAGGACGGTGAGCAGACAGGAATTTTCTGTGTTGTTATTGATCTTGAGCCCATGATTCACCGATTTGTTTTTCCGATGACAATGGGTAATTACGGTTCAGGCAGGTTTCTCGACCAGGATGGTGTAATCCTGTTTGATGACAATGTGATTAATATAGGTAAGAATATTTCGGATATAATGGATCTCGGACCGGAATTCTGGGAAAATTTCAATAAAAATATAATCGGAAGCACTATGGGGCAGGGTGATCTCTATATTCCGGATAATGAAGGGAGGCCTGTCCGGATGATAGCCGCCTGGCACTCACTCAACATAGGCAGGGAGCAGCTTGTGCTTCTTCTGACAGCCTCCGAGGAGCAGGTGAGTTCTGCTCTCATTGACCTGCATTCCCAGATTAATATTCTCGGAATACTGATGTCAGCCTTTGTCATTGCAATAAACTTTACTCTGATATATTCCCGGAAAAGGACAGTTCAGGAAAGTGCAAGGAGGCTTGAAGAGCTTGTAAGAAAGCGGACAGATGAACTGGCCCTGAGCGAGATACGGTATCAGGCGGTGTTCCAGTCTGTTAATGATGCCCTTTTTCTTGTTGAGAGGAACATGATAATCAATTTCAACAGAAAAGCCCTGTCCATGTTCGGATATTCGGAAAAAGAAGTGAAAAAGCTCAGTCCCTATGATATTTCTCTTCTTTCAATTGAAAACGAAGCCGGGGAAGTGAAAACCCTGAGGTCCTATGTGCGTAAAGCCCTTTTCGGTACGCCCCAGTCTTTTGAATGGGTCCAGGTCAGGAAGGATGGAAGCAGGTTTGAGTCTGAACTGAATCTTTCCGCAGTTGTTATGGACAACAGAAAGATGCTTATATCAGTTGTCAGGGACATTACGCAGCGGAAGAAGAATGCGAAGGAGATACGGGAACTCAATACTGAACTTGAAAGCAGGGTGAAGCAGAGGACGCTTGAGCTTGAAAATGCAAACACAGCCCTGTCAGATTCCATTGAGGAACTCAAGAAAACCCAGAAAAGCCTTGTAGAAGCTGAAAAAATGGCTTCTCTGGGTGTTCTTGTAGCAGGGATAGCACATGAGATTAATACTCCGGTAGGGGTTGGTTTTACGGCAGCCTCTCATCTAAAGGAGCAGACTGAATCCATATCAAAAAGATATTCAGATGGCGATATAAGAAGGTCGGAGCTTGAGGAGTATATCCATATTGCTGATGAATCAGCAAGTGTTATACTTGAAAACCTTGACAAGGCATCCGGGCATATTAAAAGCTTTAAAAATGTGGCTGTTGATCAGGCAAGCCGGGATATCAGGAAGTTTAATCTGAAAGAGTATATTTCAGATACAATAGTCAGCCTTAATCCTGTAATCAAAAAAACAAAACATGAAATACATCTTGAAGGGGATAATTCACTTGTGGTTGAAAGTGTTGCCGGCTCTGTTTCGCAGGTTATTACAAATCTTATAATGAATTCCCTGAAGCACGGATTTGAGGGTGTTGAAAAGGGGTGTATTCATATTGAAGTACAGGGAAAGAAAAAAAACGCTGTTATAAGCTACAGTGATGACGGAAAAGGGATGACGGAAGAGGTCCTGGTAAGAATATTTGATCCCTTTTTTACTACAAAGAGGGGGGAGGGGGGAAGCGGCCTGGGGATGCATATTGTCTATAATCTGGTAACCCAGAGCCTTGGCGGAGAGATAGAATGCAGGAGTACGGCAGGCAGGGGAACAAAATTTTTAATAAAATTCCCACTTGGCATAAAATAGGCATAGAATAAATTTAATTAATTCTGTATTCTATTGACAAAAGCAGTTATGTTTGTTAATTTTGCTCTCGTTATCCAGTTAGCTTAAAGAGGCGTGCCCTTGTAGCTCAGTCGGTAGAGCACCTCCATGGTAAGGAGGGGGTCACCGGTTCAAGTCCGGTCGAGGGCTTATTGAATAGTGTTAAAGTTGTCCGGCCGGGTACGGTGCTAAGCGACTTATCGATTAATATAGGAGATTTGGATATGGCATCTAAGAAAAAAGGTTCTGTTGAGCTTATTGCTCTTAAATGTTCTGAATGCGGAAGAAGAAATTATACAACATCAAAAAACCGAAAAAATATTCAGACAAAAATGGAATTCAATAAATACTGCAGATTTGACAGAAAGCATACTCTGCATAAAGAGACTAAAATTAAATAAGTTATATAGATTGCTGCCGGTACTTATAATCGGCATCACAGTTTCTGAATGCCTGTTGCATTCAGTTTTTGCTTAAGCAGTAATTACTTAGGCCAGTAGCTCCAATGGCTAGAGCGCCGGTCTCCAAAACCGGATGTTGTAGGTTCGAGTCCTACCTGGCCTGTTTATATTTTTCGAATGCAGCGTGTGGAACAGGTTGCTGTATGTAATCTGTTCTCCGGCGTTTGCAGGAACGAAAGGTTTTATCCCTTTTATTACCGCTTTTGATTTTGGGAGAAAGCATGAAAAAAATCCTGACTTTTTTTAAAGAAAGTTACTCAGAACTGAAAAAGGTAGTATGGCCGAGCAGAGATGATGTCAGCGGGTCTACAAGAGTTGTAATTGTTTCAACTCTTATATTTGCTGCAGTTCTGGGAGTAGTAGATTTCCTTCTGTTGATGGGAATTGATCTGATATTTTAAGTGGAGTTTGATTGGTAATGGGAAAAGGTTGGTATGTCCTTCATACTTACTCCGGGTATGAGAATAAGATAGAGAAACATGTTCGCAAACTTATGGAAGAGCCCGGTTTGGAGGATATAATCCTGGATGTTAAAATTCCGGCAGAGGAAGTTGTTGAAGTAAGGGACGGAAAGAAAAAAATAAGTTCCAGAAAATTTCTTCCCGGATATATCCTCATTGAAATGGATATGCCTGACCGGGGCTGGAAAGATGCCTGTTCAAGGATAAAGCGGATACAGGGTGTAACCGGTTTTGTCGGAGCTATGGGGTCTGCCAGGCCGAATCCAATATCTACAGAAGAGGTTCGATCGATTCTGCAGAAAACTGGTGAGATAAAAAGCACAAGACATGTTGTTTCCAGGCAGGCTTTTAATGTCGGCGAATCTGTAAAGATTGTCGGCGGTCCTTTTGATACATTTACCGGAAAAATCGAAGAGGTAAATGCTGAAAAGGGTAAACTCAGAGTCATGGTTGGGATTTTCGGCAGATCTACTCCAGTGGAAGTTGATTTCACCCAGGTTGAACAGATATAGTTTTCTGTTTTTTTCAGAGAACACTTCCGGGTAATATCTGACCTGCAAAAGTTTTATATCCATGCATGAAGTGTGGGTAATTGATAATCCCGTTTATACGGGATAGTTATGTTTATATGGAAACATCCTGCAGTAAATCAGGATGCTGCAGAAAACAGATAACTCATAATAATTATTGCTGATCATTCTTACAAGAAGAGTAACACGGTAAGTTTTACCGTTTTTTAATTTGGGAGTCCTTTCATGTAAAGGGACGTTGACCACGATCTGGAGATAGATATGGCAAAGAAAAAGGTTCAGGCTTATATCAAGCTGCAGGTACCTGCCGGTAAAGCTACACCAGCTCCACCAGTAGGACCGGCACTTGGCCCTCACGGAGTAAGTGCGCCGCAGTTTGTACAGCAGTTTAACGACAAAACAAAGAACATGGAACCGGGGCTGGCTATACCGGTTGTAATTACAGTTTATGCAGACAAGAGTTTTACATTTATTACAAAAACTCCTCCTGCAGCTGTTCTGCTTAAAAAAGCATGTGGCCTTGCCAAAGGTTCAGCAGAACCGCATAAGGTAAAGGTGGCTAAAATTTCCCGTTCAGAAGTTCAGAAAATCGCAGAAACTAAAATGCCCGATCTTAATGCAAATGATATTGATGCTGCAATCAATATTATTGCAGGAACAGCAAGAAGTATGGGTATAGAGGTGGAGAAGTAGTATGAAAAGAGGGAAAAAATATCTTGAATCAGTACAGAAGTATGATAAACATACTCAGTACCCGGTAGAAGAAGCTGTAAAAATCGTAAAAGATGTTGCATTTGCAAAATTTGATGAAACAGTTGAGCTTTCAATCAAGCTTAAGCTTAAAAAGAGTCAGTCAGTAAGAGACACCCTTGTTCTTCCAAACCAGTTTGCAGCAGCAAAAAAAGTACTTGTGTTTGCAAAAGGGGAAAAAGCTGAGGAAGCAAAAGAAGCAGGTGCTGCCTATGTTGGAGATACAGATCTTGTTGAAAAGATAAAAGACGGATGGCTTGATTTTGATGTAGCTGTTGCAACTCCCGACATGATGAAGGATGTTGGACGTCTGGGGCCGATACTCGGCAGAAGAGGTCTTATGCCTAATCCTAAGACACAGACTGTAACATTCAATATAAAGGAAGCAATTGCTGAGCTTAACAAAGGCAGGGTCGAATACAGATCTGATAAAACAGGTGTTCTTCACCTGGCAATCGGAAAGGTTTCGATGGATACTGACAAGATGGCTGAAAACGTCAAAATGGTTGTTTCGGAAGTTGAAAAGAAAAAGCCTGCAGATACAAAAGGTGATTTTATTCTTTCTGTAGCTGTTTCTTCAACAATGGGACCAGGCGTAAAAGTCGCTGATAAGTAGGGCTGGAGGTTAATACTATGTCAGAATTTGTAACTAAAGTGCAGCCTGAAAAAGTTAAGGCTGTTAGCGAAATAAAAGAAAAATTTGAAACTGTTAATGACTTTATTGTAACAGACTACAGAGGTCTTTCTGTGGGTCAGATTACTGATCTCAGAGGTAAGCTCAGAGAAGCCAATGCTGAATATAAGGTTGTAAAAAACAGATATGCGAAAATAGCGTTCAGGGAACTCGGACATGAAGGTCTTGATGATCTGCTTGTGGGTCCGACTGCCATAGCAATGGTAAAAGGTGAGTCAGGACCTGCCGCGAAAGCACTTTTCGGGTTTGCCAAGGATTCCCCGGTGGAAATCAAGGGAGGACTTGTTGATGGAACTGTTTTTGACAGGGATCAGCTTGAGGCTTTTTCAAAACTTCCTACAAAGATCGAGCTTATTGCTATGCTTATGAGCGCTATGAATGCCCCTGCTCAGAACCTGGTTTATGTGCTTAATGCACCGGTTGAAAAACTTGCAAGGACACTCAAGGCTGTAGCTGACAAGAAAGCTGCGGAATAAATTTGATAATTTTCTGCCTGCAATGCCCCGGTACGGGGAAGCCGGCAGAGATTAAATAAATCAGCATTAGTCTTCATTCTTGCCATGCTATTGCTGAATGAAAAAAATAAACAAAGGAGAAGGTAATATGGCTAACAAAGACGAAATACTCGAAGCAATTGCAAATATGACAGTTCTTGAAGTTTCAGAACTCGTTAAAGCAATGGAAGAAAAATTCGGAGTAACAGCAGCAGCTCCTGTAGCAGTTGCAGCAGCTCCTGCAGCAGGCGCAGATGCAGGCGCAGCAGAAGAAGAAAAATCAGAATTTGATGTAGTTCTTACTGGTGTTGTTGACGGCAAAAAAATCGGCGTTATCAAAGAGGTTAGAGCTGTAACAGGTCTTGGGCTAAAAGAAGCTAAAGAAATGGTTGAGGGAGCTCCTCAGGCTGTTAAAGAAGGTATTTCCAAAGAAGATGCAGCTGCGCTTAAGGAAAAACTTGAAGCTGCTGGCGCTACTGTTGAAGTTAAATAGTTTTTTTTTAAAACTTAAAACCAAATCTCAAAATGCCGGTGGTATATCCATACTGCCGGTATATTATTCGTTAGGGGGTATAGTTAATGCTTGATAGAGCTAAGGCTATTAAGCGGCAGTATATCGGTAAGGAATATCATGAAGTCATGGACCTTCCGGGGCTTGTTGATATTCAGTTATCGTCCTATGAAAAATTTCTTCAGAGGGACAGGCTGAAAAAGAATGAAATGCTGCTGGAACAAGGGCTGGAAGAGGTTTTTCAGAGTGTTTTCCCGATAGAAAGTCCAAATGGGGATATGCTGCTTGAGTATACACAGTATACGCTTGATGAAGAAGGGATTAAACTTGGTGAGTATGAATGTAAGCAGAAAGGTATTACCTATGCTGTCCCCCTTAAAGCAAAAATAAATCTCATTTTTCAGGAAACTGGAGAGATCAGACAGAAGCAGATATATATCGGCGACATACCTCTGATGACTGATAGAGGAACATTTATTATAAATGGTGCTGAAAGGGTGGTCGTCAGTCAGATTCACAGATCTCCGGGTGTAGTTTTTTCTTATGAAAAGGGGGTTTATTCGTCAAGAATTATCCCGTACAAAGGCTCCTGGCTGGAGTTTGAAATTGAACAGAAAAAAGATCTTATATATGCAAAAATAGACAGAAAGAAAAGAATTCTAGGTACGATTTTCCTCCGTGCGCTCGGTTATGAGACCAGGGAAGAGATTATAAGCCTTTTTTATAAGACAACTTCTATAAATATAAAGAATTTTGCCGACAGGAAAGAAGAGATTGTTGGGTCTGTTCTGGCTAAAGCTGTTTATGTCGGAGATGACAATGAGAAAAAGCTTTACAGGGCAGGAGACAAGATACTTCTTCATGATATAGATGAACTTCTCCACTCCGGTGTTGAAGAGATAGAAATAATTGATATAAAAAATGAGAAGTCTCTCCATTCAAACATACTTCTCAACTGTTTTGAAATGGAAGATATCAAATATGTCCGTGATGATTCAGATTCTGATGAACCGACAAAGGAAGATGCTCTTTCTGCAGTATATTCTGTGCTTCTTCCGGGTGAGCCTATAACAGTTGAAAGTGCTGAGAAAGACCTCAAGTCTATGTTCTTTTCAACAAGAAGGTATGATCTCGGAAAGGTGGGACGTTATAAGCTGAATAAGAAGTATGACTATAATCCTCCTAAAGATGATCAGATTCTCCTGAAAGAGGATATTGTAAATACAATGCTCTATCTTATCAGGGTATATATCGGTGAGACAAATGTTGATGATATCGACCATCTCGGAAACAGAAGGGTAAGATCAGTCGGAGAGCTTCTGGCAAATCAGCTAAAAACAGCATTTGTCAGAATGGAAAGAATTGCAAAAGAGAGAATGTCTCTCAAGGAAACAGATACAATAAAACCGCAGGATCTGATTTCCATAAAACCGATAGTGGCTGCAATCAAGGAATTCTTCGGTTCAAGCCAGCTGTCTCAGTTTATGGACCAGGTCAACCCGCTTTCAGAGCTTACTCATAAGAGAAGGCTGAATGCTCTTGGTCCGGGAGGGCTCTCGCGTGACAGGGCAGGATTTGAGGTGCGGGATGTACATTATACCCATTACGGAAGAATGTGTCCGATTGAAACACCTGAAGGTCCGAATATCGGTCTTATTGTTTCCCTTGCAAACTATACAAAGGTAAATGACTACGGTTTTCTTGAAACACCGTACAGAAAGGTCGTAGACGGAAAAGCTACAAGTGAAGTTGAATATCTTTCTGCAATGGATGAAGAGAAATACTATATAGCACAGGCAAATGCCCCGATTGATAAGGATGGTAACTTTCAGAATGATATGGTCTCCATCAGGAAATCGGGCGACTATGCAACAAGGGAGCCTGAAGGAATTCAGTACATGGATGTGTCTCCGAAACAGGTAATATCTGTTTCGACATCCCTTATTCCTTTTCTTGAACATGATGATGCCAACCGTGCTCTGATGGGTTCAAACATGATGAGGCAGGCGGTTCCTCTTCTTTTTCCCGATTCCCCGATTGTAGGGACAGGAATGGAGGGGAAAACTGCTTATGATTCCGGTGTAGTAATAAAGTCAAAAGAAGCCGGGGTTGTTAAGTATGTGTCTGCTGACAGGGTTGTTGTAACTGAAGATGTATCCGGAAATGATGTGGAATACAGGGTTTTAAGGTACCAGAGAACAAACCAGGATACATGTTTTACCCAGAGGCCTACTGTAAATGTGGGTGACAAGGTTGATAAGGGTGGTGTTCTTGCTGACGGCCCGGCTACTTCCCATGGTGAACTTGCACTTGGTAAAAATGTTCTTGTCGGATTCCTTCCATGGAACGGTTATAATTATGAGGATGCTATTCTTATATCTGAAAAGGTTGTAAAGGAAGATGTATTTACATCTGTACATATTAAAGAGTTTATTACTGAAGTAAGGGAAACCAAACTTGGGACTGAAAAGCTTACCAGGGATATCCCGAATACAAGTGAAAAAACTCTTGAACAGCTTGATGAAGAGGGAATAATAAGGATCGGAGCAAAGGTTAAATCCAATTATATTCTGGTTGGAAAGGTAACTCCCAAATCCGAGACAGAAACAACTCCTGAATTCAAACTCCTTAATTCAATATTCGGCGAGAAGGCAAAAGAGGTGAGAGATACTTCGTTAAGAGTTCCTCACGGTGTTGAAGGTACTGTAATTGATATACAGAGGCTGAAAAGGACGGAAGGGGATGATCTTAACCCCGGAGTCGACGAGGTTGTTAAAATCCTTATAGCTACCAAAAGGAAGCTCAAAGAGGGTGATAAAATGGCCGGCCGTCACGGTAACAAGGGTGTTGTGGCGAGGATACTTGCTGAAGAGGATATGCCTTTTATGGAAGATGGAACACCTCTTGATATATGTCTCAACGCGCTTGGTGTTCCTTCACGAATGAACCTCGGGCAGCTGATGGAAACAAGTCTCGGCTGGGCAGGATATGCGCTTAATGAAAAGTATGCCACCCCTGTATTCCAGTCTGCGACTAATGAGATGATATCGGGAAAGCTTTCAGAAGCAGGACTTCCCGAGAGTTCGAAAACTGTTCTATACGACGGACTTACAGGTGAACCTTTTGTTAACCCTGTAATGGTCGGGTGTGTTTACATGCTTAAGCTTCATCACCTCGTTGATGACAAGATGCATGCAAGATCTACAGGACCTTATTCTCTTGTTACTCAGCAGCCGCTTGGAGGAAAGGCGCAGTTCGGTGGACAGCGACTGGGAGAAATGGAAGTATGGGCTCTTGAAGCTTACGGTGCGGCAAATACACTTCAGGAATTTATTACAATTAAGTCTGATGATATGGCGGGAAGAGCCAAGATATATGAAAGCATAGTAAAAGGTGAACCCAACTCTGCCGCCGGTATACCGGAAGCATTCAATGTAATTGTTCAGGAGTTGAGAGGACTTGCCCTTGATATTTCAATCTGGGATTCAAGAGACAGGCAGGTGCCCCTTACAGAGCGTGATGAGGAACTGATTAACAGGCAGGGAACTAATTTCTAATCAGGAAGGGTAGTTGATGAGAGAAATGCAGGACTTTGATAATATAAAAATTAAACTTGCCTCACCGGAACAGATCAGGGCATGGTCTTACGGTGAAGTGAAAAAACCGGAAACAATAAATTACAGAACTCTGCGTCCTGAAAAGGACGGACTTTTCTGTGAGAGGATTTTCGGAACAACGAAAGAGTGGGAATGTTACTGCGGTAAATTCAAGTCTATCCGTTATAAAGGGGTGATCTGCGACAGGTGCGGAGTTGAAGTAACACACTTCAAGGTGCGAAGGGAGAGAATGGGGCATATTGAGCTTGCCTCCCCTGTTTCACATATCTGGTACTACAGATCTGTTCCTTCAAGGATGGGTCTTCTCCTTGACCTTACAGTGGCTTCTCTGCGTTCGATACTCTATTATGAAAAATATATTGTAATTGATGCAGGCGATACAGAACTGAACAAATATGATCTTCTTTCCGAAGAGGAATTTAATGAAGCAGTAGAGCGGTACGGGATGAGTTTTACCGCCGGTATCGGGGCGGAAGCTATCAGGACCCTGCTTGAAACTCTTGATCTGGATGCGCTTTCTTCAGAACTCCGAATGAAGATGATGGAGAAGGGTGCCAAAGCAGACAGGAGACTTCTCAAGAGGATAGAGATTGTTGAGAATTTCAGGGATTCGAACAACAAGCCGGAATGGATGATTCTGGATGTTATTCCTGTTATCCCCCCTGAGCTCAGGCCCATGGTACAGCTGGAAGGGGGCAGGTTTGCTACTTCTGACCTCAATGACCTTTACCGAAGGGTAATTAATAGAAACAACAGGCTTAAACGTCTTATGGCCCTCAATGCTCCTGATATCATTATCAGGAATGAGAAGAGGATGCTTCAGGAAGCTGTGGATGCCCTTTTCGACAACTCCAAGAAAAAGAAAGTTGTCAAGGGATCTGCAAACAGGCCGCTTAAATCACTTTCAGATATGCTTAAGGGTAAGCAGGGGCGGTTCAGGCAGAACCTTCTCGGTAAAAGGGTTGACTATTCAGGCCGTTCAGTAATTGTGGTCGGACCGAATCTCAAGCTTCACCAGTGCGGCCTTCCTTCAAAAATGGCTCTGGAGCTTTACAAGCCGTTTATTATGAAGAAACTTGTTGAAAAAGATGTTGTATATAATATAAAGAAAGCCAAGACTCTTGTTGAACAGGAGACATCGGAAGTATGGGCAGTTCTTGATGAGGTTGTAAAAGAGCATCCTGTTCTTCTTAACAGGGCCCCGACACTTCACAGGCTCGGTATTCAGGCTTTTGAGCCGGTGCTTGTGCAGGGAAAGGCTATCCGTCTTCATCCTCTTGTATGCCATGCCTACAATGCCGACTTTGACGGAGACCAGATGGCTGTTCATGTCCCTCTTACGCAGGCTGCGCAGATTGAGTGCTGGACTCTTATGATGTCTGTAAACAATCTTCTCAACCCGGCTAACGGATCACCTGTTGTATTCCCTTCTCTTGATATGGTTCTCGGGATTAATTATCTCACCATAGACAAGAAAGGTGCTAAGGGTGAAGGAAAATACTACAGCAGTGCTGACGAGGTGCTTCTTGCTCTGGATGCAGGTTCTGTTGAGTATAATGCGCTTATTAAGGTCCAGCTTGACGGAAAATATATAGAAACAACTCCCGGAAGAATTATTTTCAATGAGGAAATGCCTGAAGAGATCGGTTATGTCAATTATCCTCTTGCTGACAAAGAGCTGAAAGCTCTTGCTGCAGACTGTTTTAAAAATCACGGTGCTTCAGTGACTGTGAGAATGCTTGATTCTGTAAAAGATCTCGGGTTTAAATATGTAACAAAATTCGGGGCTACCATAAGTATGGCAGATATTGTAATACCTGAGGAAAAGAGGGATCTTATTGAGGATGCCAATAACCAGGTACTTACAATTCAGAGTCAGTATCAGCAGGGTCACATTACACAGGACGAAAGATACAACAGGGTTGTTGAGGTTTGGAGTAAGACTAATGAGGATCTTACAACTGTACTTATGGACAACCTCAAGAAAGATATGGAAGGACTCAACCCTGTATATCTGATGGCAAGTTCAGGTGCCAGAGGTTCAAGGACACAGCTCAGGCAGCTCTGCGGTATGCGAGGACTTATGGCCAAGCCTTCGGGGGATATTATTGAGCTTCCTATCCGTTCAAACTTCAAGGAAGGACTTTCAATTATAGAATTCTTTATTTCAACAAACGGTGCCCGAAAAGGTCTTGCCGATACAGCTCTTAAAACAGCTGATGCCGGATATCTTACAAGGCGTCTTGTTGATATTGCTCAGGATGTGGTTATCAATGAAGAGGACTGCGGTACTATCAACGGTATTGTTGTAAGTGCTCTTAAAGATGGTGAGGAGATTGTGGAATCACTGTCAGACAGGATTGAAGGCCGTTTTACACTTGAAAGGGTTAAGCATCCAATTACTGGCGAAATTATTATAGATGTAAACCAGCAGATAACTGATGAATATGCCAAGGAGATAGAGGAAGCAGGTATTGAATCTGTAAGAATCAGATCTGTACTTACATGTGATTCCAAGTTTGGCGTATGTCAGAAATGTTACGGCAGAAACCTTGCTACAAACAAGACTGTTGAAATTGGTGAGGCTGTGGGTATTATCGCAGCCCAGTCCATCGGTCAGCCGGGAACTCAGCTTACAATGAGAACCTTCCATATCGGAGGTGCGGCTACAAAGGCGAGTGAGGAAAACCGTGTTTACATGAAATATCCTGTAATTGTCAGCGGAATTACCGGAAATACTGTTAAGCTTGACAACGGTGATGTTCTTTTTACAAGAAAGGGGCATATCCTTGTTACTAAGATTTTTGAATCATTCAAACTTGCAGACAGCGATGAAGTACTGATCGAAGAGGGCGGCAAGGTAATAAGCGGTCAGGCTGTAATCAGGAGAAACGGGGAAGAGATAACATCCAGGGAAATTGCATATGTAACTATAAAGGGCGGAGTTCTCTATCTTATTTCTCAGGATCAGAAGATTGAGATAAGAAACGGAGCAGAGCTTCTTGTAAATGAAGGTGATGTTGTTGAAGCTGAACAGTCAATAGCGAGATTTGACCCCTTCTCTGAACCTATTATTGCTGAATTCAATGGTACTGTAAAATACTATGATATTATTCAGGGAACAACTCTCAAGGAAGAGATTGATGAAGATACAGGTAATATTGAAAAGAAGATTACCGAATTCAGCCTCGAGACACTTCAGCCGAGAGTTGTTATTGAAGATGATAACGGCGAGGAACTTGCAGTTTATTACCTGCCGGGATCTTCCTACCTCAATGTTGAAGATGGTGAAAAGATTGTTGCAGGTAAGACAGTTGCCAAGCTTCTCAAGGAATCTGTAAAAACTAGAGATATTACAGGTGGTCTCCCAAGGGTTGGAGAACTTTTTGAGGCAAGGAAACCGAAAAGTACTGCAGTACTTGCAATGATAACCGGAAGGGTGAAATTCGGTGGAATTATTAAAGGCAAAAGGCTTATAATAGTAGCTGATGACAGGGATGTTGAGTACAAGCATCTTGTTCCGATGGGTAAGCACCTTCTTGTAAGGGACGGTGATATAGTTGAAGCGGGAGAACCTCTCTGTGACGGAGACAAGGATCCGCATGATATTCTTGATATCCTCGGTGAAAATGCACTTCAGACTTTCCTTATGAATGAAGTACAGGAAGTTTACAGGCTCCAGGGTGTACATATCAATGACAAGCATATTGGTGTAATTATCAGGCAGATGATGAGAAAAGTTGAAATTACTCATGTGGGAGATACCTCATTTATCCAGGGTCATCAGGTTGATAAATACAAGTTCCATGAAGAGAATGAAAAAGTTATGAAAGAGGGTGGTGAAGCTGCAATAGCAAAACCTCTTCTTCTCGGTATTACAAGAGCTTCTCTTAATATCGATTCCTTCCTTTCAGCTGCATCGTTTCAGGAAACCACAAGGGTTCTGACAAATGCTGCAATTGCAGGAAAGGTTGATAATCTGAGAGGTCTTAAGGAAAATATTATTATCGGTCATCTTATTCCAGCCGGTACAGGACAGAAAATGTATAAAAACATCAAGCTTTATGATGATAATAAGGAAGATCTTGACGCTTCTGTTCAGAGTATTATTGAGGCAAGGAAAAAAGAGGATCTTGAGGCAGCGGGGGCTGAGCCGCGGCAGCATAGTCTGGATGAGCTTGACTAGCTCCAGAGAGGAGTCGTGAGCTACGGGTTTCAGCTCTTGACTTTTTTAATGACGGTTGTTAACCTTCATAGTCAGTAATTTCCGGCAGGATACAGCTTGCTGGCCTGCTGAAAAAATATTTCTAGGAGATGTGTTGTTAAATGCCAACAATTAATCAGTTAATTAGAAAAGGAAGAAAGAGTACTCTGAAGAAAACAAAGTCTCCTGCTCTTGAAAGCTGTCCTCAGAAAAGAGGCGTATGTACCAGGGTTATGACAGTAACACCTAAAAAGCCGAATTCAGCTCTCAGGAAAGTAGCAAGAGTAAGACTTACAAACGGAATTGAAGTCACAGCATATATTCCAGGTATTGGTCATAATTTACAGGAACACTCAGTTATTCTTTTAAGAGGCGGAAGGGTAAAAGACCTTCCAGGTGTAAGGTATCATATTGTCCGAGGTGCAAAAGATACTCTCGGTGTTGAAGACAGAAGAAATTCAAGATCAAAGTATGGTACAAAGAGACCAAAGGCGTAATAGGGGATTATAGGTATGTCTAGAAAAGGTGTAGCGGCTAAAAGAACTGTAATTCCGGATCCAAAATTCGGTAATACTGTTATCGCCAAGTTTATTACAAGAATGATGCTTGATGGTAAGAAATCAATAAGCACAAGAATTATGTACGAAGCACTTGATGTTTTAAGCAGTAAAACCGACAAGACTCCGGTAGAATCTTTTGAAACAGCTCTTGAAAACGTAAAGCCAATGGTAGAGGTAAAATCAAGAAGAGTCGGCGGTTCAACTTATCAGGTGCCTGTTGAGATCAGAGATTCAAGAAGGGAAGCTCTTGCGATGAGATGGCTGATTCAGGCTGCAAGGTCAAGAAGCGGCAGATCAATGGGTGAGAAACTCGGTGCTGAACTGCTTGATGCTTTTAATTCTACAGGAACTGCTTTCAAGAAAAAGGAAGATACACATAGAATGGCGGAAGCCAACAAAGCTTTTTCTCATTACAGATGGTAAAAATGCCCGGCCCCCTGTTTGGGGGTTGAGTAAAAAAGCTTCATGTGTTAGAAAATAAAGTCTGCATATTGGTTGAACCAAACCAATTGCTCCTGGGGTGCGGCGTGGCCGTATTCCTTAACAAGGGGTAGTAAGGTGGTGAAGCTGTTAATCTATTCTTATTTGAATTAATTACAACTTCATTAATACTGTCTCATGTTATAAAACAAAATGGTTGGCGCATTTACATGGTGGATCCAGAATGCATCGGCTGCATATAATATATTTTTTTAGGTTTTTATATTTTATAAGGAGGGAACTGATGGCTAAAGAAAAGTTTGAAAGATCCAAACCGCATATTAACGTTGGAACAATCGGACACGTAGACCATGGTAAGACTACTCTCACCGCTGCAATTTCTATGTACTGTGCAGCTAAGCAGGGTGGTAAAATAATGAATTATGACGATATTGATAATGCTCCGGAAGAAAAGGCCAGAGGTATCACTATCAATACTAGACATATTGAGTATGAAACAGACAACAGACACTACGCTCATGTAGACTGTCCCGGTCACGCTGACTATATCAAGAACATGATTACTGGTGCAGCTCAGATGGACGGTGCTGTTATTCTTGTAGCGGCAGACTCAGGACCTGAGCCTCAGACAAGAGAGCATATTCTTCTTGCAAGACAGGTAGGCGTACCAAAGCTTATCGTATTCCTCAACAAAATGGATCTTGCAGATCCGGAACTTGTTGAGCTTGTAGAAGTTGAGGTACAGGAACTTCTCGAATCATATGATTTCGATCCGGAATGTCCTATCATCAAGGGATCAGCTTTCGAAGCTATGTCAAATCCCCAGGATGAAGAAAAGACAAAATGTGTTGCAGAGCTTCTTGAAGCAATGGATACATATTTCCCGCTTCCTGAAAGGGCTATTGACAAACCTTTCCTTATGCCGGTTGAAGACGTATTCTCTATCCAGGGTAGAGGTACTGTAGTAACAGGCAGGGTTGAAAGAGGTATTGTCAAGGTTGGTGAAGAAGTTGAAATCGTAGGTGTCAGAGATACAAAGAAAACAACATGTACAGGTGTTGAGATGTTCAACAAACTTCTTGATCAGGGGCAGGCTGGTGACAACATCGGTGCACTTCTCCGAGGTATTGACAAGAAGGAAGTTGAAAGAGGCCAGGTACTTGCTAAACCGGGTACAATTACACCTCACACAAAGTTTAAAGGTGCTATCTACTGTCTTACTAAAGATGAAGGTGGTAGACATAATCCATTCTTCTCAGGCTACAGACCTCAGTTCTATTTCAGAACTACAGATATTACAGGTACTGTAACACTGCCTGAAGATAAGCAGATGGTTATGCCTGGAGATAATACAGAACTTAATGTAGAGCTTATCTACCCGATCGCTATGGAAAAAGGACTCAGGTTCGCTATCCGAGAAGGTGGTAGAACTGTTGCATCTGGCCAGGTAATCGATATTAACGAATAAGAAAATTGGCCCTCTGTTTTATGACAGAGGGTATTTTTTCAGGAGGAAAGATGGCCGCAGATAGGATCAGAGTGAGGCTTAGGGGATTTGATATTGAATTGATCGATCAGAGTGCTAAATCAATAGTTCAGACTGTTGGTAAAGCTGGATCAAAAGTAGCAGGTCCGATCCCTTTGCCTACAAGAACAAGTAAGTATACAGTTTTAAAGTCGCCTTTTGTAAATAAGAAATCAAGAGAACAGTTTGAAATGAGAACACATAAGCGACTTATCGATATACTGGAACCTACATCAGCAGTTATGGATGCTTTAATGAAACTTGAACTTCCTGCTGGAGTTGATGTAGAGATTAAACAGTAAGGTTTGGGGTAGATAGATGATTGGGGTGATTGCTGAGAAAATTGGTATGACTCAGGTATTTGATGAGAGCGGAGTGCTCACACCTGTTACAGTAATTAAAGTAGATGATAACGTTGTTGTAGATCAGAGAATACCCGAAAAAAATGGTTACAGCGCTGTTGTGCTTGGTTATGGTGAAGTAAAAGAAAGCAGGATAACCAAACCATATATCGGTCAGTTCGGTGAAGTTGGACCAAAAAAGCACCTTAAAGAAGTGAGAGATTTCGAAATAGAATGCAAAAAAGGCGATAAATTCGGAATTGAGCTTTTTGAAAACATCGATACAGTTGATGTGATCGGTACTTCAAAAGGTAAAGGTTATCAGGGTGTAATGAAACGTCATAATTTCGGCGGTGGTAGAAAAACACATGGTTCGAAATTTCACAGAGCTAATGGATCTACTGGTATGGCAGCATATCCTTCCAGAGTAATGAAAAATACAAAAATGGCTGGAAGAATGGGCGGAGCAAAAACAACTGTTCAGAATCTTAGGATTGTTAAGGTTGATGCTGAAAAGAAAGTTATATTGGTAGCTGGTGCAGTACCTGGTGTGAGAAAAAGCATTATTATGGTACGAAAATCAATTAAATAGACAGAGGAAATAAATGGAAGCGAAAGTCTTTTCGGTAAAAGGCGAAGAGATAAAAACAATTGAACTCAACGACAAAGTCTTTAATTGTGAAGTTAGTGACGGAACTATTTATTACGCTATAAATAACGAACTTGCAAATAAAAGAGTAGGTTGTGCATCCACTAAAGGAAGAAGTGAAGTCCAGGGAAGCGGTGCAAAGCCATGGAGTCAGAAAGGTACAGGTCGTGCCAGGGCAGGTCATAAAAGAAGTCCGGTTTGGGTAGGCGGAGGAATCGTTTTCGGTCCTAAGCCACGTGATTACAGCTATAAAATGCCCAGAAAGATGAAAAGACTTGCAATGAGGTCAATTTTAAGCCTTAAAAATAAAAATGAAAGAATGAAGGTTGTTGAAGATTTCACTATTGAAAGCGGGAAAACTGCTGATATTTCTTCAATATTGAAAAATCTTGTGAATCAGGAAAGAACAGTAGTAATTCTTAAAGATGATGATGCAATGGTGAAAAGAGCCGGAAGAAATATTCCATGGCTTACTTTTCTTTCATACAATCGATTAAGAGCGCATGACTTGTTTTACGGAAAGAATATACTGGTAATGGAATCAGCAGCTGGTAAGTTAAATGATTTTTATGGTGCGGATTAAGAGGTAGAGTGATGGAACTTGAAAATATTCTTATAGAACCGGTTATTACAGAAAAAACAAATTCTATGCGCGAAGAAGAAAGCGTTAAATATGTTTTCAGAGTTTTACCTGCAGCCAATAAACATCAGGTTTGCGAAGCTGTTGAAAAGCTTTTCAATGTAAAACCTGTTGCTTGCAATGTAATGTGGGTAAAAGGGAAGAAAAAAACTACCAGGACAAAGTCAGGTTACAGAAAGGGGCAGAAACCCTCATGGAAAAAAGCAATTGTAACACTGTCTCCTGGTGAAAAAATTGATTTATTTGAAGGTGTGTAAAAGAGGGGGCTATTAAGTGGGCATAAAGAAGTATAAACCTAATACACCGGGTTTGCGATTCAAAACAACTCTCGACTTTTCAGAAATTACAACAGATAAACCTGAAAAGAGTTTAACAAAAGGCCTATCATCCAGCGCAGGACGCGGAGCCGGCGGAAGAGTAAGTGTACGAAGAAGAGGCGGCGGGCACAAGAAGAAATACAGAATTATTGATTTCAGAAGAGATAAATACGGTGTGCCTGGCAAAGTTGCAGAGATAGAGTACGATCCTAACAGAAGTGCGAATATTGCTCTGGTGAATTATGTAGACGGTGAAAAAAGATATATTTTAGCTCCTAAAGGGTTAAAATTGGGCGAGTTTGTTCAGAGTGGAGCAGATGCGCCGGTTAAAGTAGGAAACTCAATACCATTAGAAAATATTCCTCTCGGTATTGAAGTTCATAATGTCGAACTTCAGCTTGGAAGAGGCGGACAGCTTGTAAGATCAGCTGGAACCAGTGCAATGGTAGTAGCTAAAGAAGGGGATTATGTAACTCTTAAACTTCCTTCCGGTGAAATGAGAATGATCTTTAAAAAATGCAGTGCCACAATCGGCGGTGTGGGAAATGAAGATCACATGAATATATCAATCGGTAAGGCTGGTAGATCAAGATGGCTTGGTAAACGGCCAAAGGTAAGGGGTGTTGTAATGAACCCGCACGATCACCCGCATGGTGGTGGAGAAGGTAAAACTTCTGGCGGTAGACATCCGGTTACACCTTGGGGTGTTCCTACTAAAGGATATAAAACCAGAAAGAAAAAGAAACTGTCTGGTAAATTTATTGTGAAAAAGCGAAAGTAGGAGATTGATGTGTCTAGATCGATAAAAAAAGGACCATTTATAGAAAAAAAACTCTATAAAAGAGTAGTGGATATGGGTAAGGCTGGGGAAAAGAAGATGCTTAAAACCTACTCCAGATGTTCCACTATAATACCTGAAATGGTTGGTTTTACTATATCTGTTTATAATGGAAAGACCTGGGTGCCTGTATATGTTACAGAAAACCTTGTTGGACATAAGTTGGGAGAATTTGCACCTACAAGATTCTACAGAGGGCACTCAAACTCCGACAAAAAATCCAAAAGATAGGTTATAAGGGAATAGGTGTTTAATTATGGAAGCGAAAAAAGGGTACAAAGCGGAAGCCAAGTATTTGATGATTTCACCTACTAAAGTCAGACCGATTGCTGATCTTGTCAGAAGAAGGTCTTACACTGATGCAGTGGCACAGCTTGATGCAATACCCAACAAAGGTGCTAAATTACTTAAAAAAGTGATAGCATCAGCAGCAGCTAATGCTTTATATCAGAACAAGAAACTTGATGAAGAAATGATATATATAAAAGAGCTGCAGGTGAATGAAGGCCCGAGACTTAAAAGAATCTGGGCAAGAGCAAGAGGTAAAAGAGACATTCTTTTAAAAAGAATGAGTCATATATCTGTTGTAGTAGATGAAATAGCTGAGATGGGGGAATAAGTTGGGACAGAAAGTTAATCCAATTGGTTTAAGACTTGGAATAAATAAGACCTGGAAGTCTAAATGGTATGTTGATCCCAGAGAATATGCAGATACACTGCATGAAGATCTTCGGCTTAGAAAACTTTTAAAAAGTTGTCCTGAAACAAGAGGTGCTGAAATCTCAAATATTGAGATCATCAGACAGCCGCAGAGAATAACAGTGGTAATTGAAAGCTCAAGACCCGGTATTCTTATCGGTACTAAAGGTGCAACTATTGAAAAGATTGGTGAAAGACTTCAGAAAGAAGCTGGAAAGAAAATACAGCTGAAAATCAAGGAACTTAAGAAGCCTGAAGTAAATGCTCAGCTTATTGCTGATGGTGTTGCAAGGCAGCTTAAGTCAAAGAGTTCTTTCAGAAGAGCATTGAAGCAGGCAGTTAATAGTGCAATGAAAGGTGGAGTACAGGGAATTAAAATCAGGATTGCCGGAAGACTCGGCGGTGCTGAGATGGCCAGGGTACAGCAGTATAAAGAGGGTAGAATTCCTCTTCATACTTTCAGGGCAAACATTGACTATGGTTTTTCTGAATCAAACACAACTTTCGGTGTTATTGGTGTTAAAGTTTGGGTATTTCATGGTGAAGTTTACAAACGGGACATTAAAGATGATGCCGGACTACTGGTCAGAAAAAAAAGAAAAGCCGGTAATTAAGGAGATTTGTAGAAATGCTTAGTCCAAAAAGAACTAAATACAGAAAAAAGCAGCGAGGTGCCGGAGGACTGAAAGGCAATGCTACAAGAATGAACAGCATTGATTTCGGTGAATACGGACTTGTTGCGTTAGAGCCTAAATGGATTACCAACAGACAGATCGAAGCTGCCAGAATTGCGATGACCAGGAAAATCAAGAGAGGCGGAAAGGTCTGGATCAGGATTTTCCCGGATATGCCGTATACCAAAAAACCGGCAGAAACCAGAATGGGTAAGGGTAAAGGAAATCCTGAGTACTGGGTAGCAGTAGTTAAACCGGGAACAGTAATGTTTGAGATGGCTGGTGTAAGCAGTGAACTTGCGAAAGAAGCAATGCAGCTTGCAGGACAGAAGCTGCCGATAAAAACCAGGTTTGTGATCAGAAGGGACTTGGAGTAGTTTATGAAAGACAATTTTAGAGATTTAACATACGAAGAGCTTCATTCAAAACTTGATGAACTTAAAAGAAAACATATGGATATCAGGTTTAATTCTGTACTGGGTCATGTTGATAATCCTGTTTTGAAAAGAAACTTGAGAAGAAAAATAGCCAGACTTAAAACTCTGATTCATGAAAAGGATCAGAGGATAAGATAAGGTTGGGAGAATAAAGTGGAAAACACTCAGGAAATACAGAACAAAATAAAGGGTAAAAAGATTTACACCGGCCTTGTTGTTAGTGACAAAATGGATAAAACAATTGTTGTGTCTATTGAGAATAAAACTTTGCATCCTCTTTATAAAAAATATGTGCTTAAGACAAAGAAAGTTAAAGCGCACGATGAAAAAAATGATGCAAAGTCTGGCGATACAGTCAGAGTTATTCAGTCAAGGCCTGTAAGTAAAGAAAAATGCTGGCAGCTTCTTGAAATTGTTGAAAGAGCAAAATAATTAACGGTTGATTGAAGCTTAAAGGAGTGGGGTAAAGATATGATACAGATGCAGACATATCTTAATGTAGCAGATAACAGTGGCGCTAAAAAAGCACAGTGCATTAAGGTGCTCGGCGGAAGCAAGAAAAAAACTGCAACTATTGGTGATATAATAGTTGTCGCAGTAAAAGATGCACTTCCGAATGCTCCTGTGAAAAAAGGTGAAGTCCATAAAGCTGTTATAGTAAGAACTAGTAAAGAAATTAGAAGACCGGACGGGACATATATAAGATTTGATGATAATGCATGTGTTATTCTCGATGCATCATTGAATCCTAGAGGAAAGAGAATTTTCGGTCCTGTAGCTAGAGAGCTCAGAGAAGGCAACTATATGAAAATTGTTTCTCTTGCTCCGGAAGTGCTATAGAGGGTTTTAATGATGAGTGTAGTAAAATATAAACTTAAGAAGGAAGACCTGGTACAGGTTGTTGCCGGAAAAGAAAAAGGTAAAACTGGTAAGATTGTCCGAATAGACAGAGAGAAAGGCAAGGTTATAATTGCCGGAATCAATATGGTCAAAAAAGCCAAAAAGCCAAGAAAACAGGGTGAAAAAGGCGGAATTGTTGAAATAGAGGCACCAATCGATATTTCCAATGTAATGATTATGTGCAAGAAATGCGGACCATCCAGGATTTCAATTGAGGTTTCCGGTGATCAAAAGATCAGGAAATGCAGTAAATGCGGAGAAGTGCTGTAATGAGTAAGAATGAACCGAATCTGAAAGTAAAGTATAATGGTGTCAAGAAAGAAATCTTTGATGAGTTTGGCTATAAATCTGTTATGCAGATTCCAAAAATTGAAAAAGTGGTTGTAAGTGTAGGATGCGGAGAAGCAATCCAGAACAAAAAACTGCTTGAATCAATTCTGAAGGAACTTGCACTTATTACCGGACAGAAACCGGTGAAGACAAAAGCCAGAAAATCAATTGCGAACTTTAAACTTCGGGAAGGTTATGAAATCGGTGCAAAGGTAACATTAAGACAGGATATTATGTGGGAATTCCTTGATAGATTTGTCAATGTTGCTCTGCCTCGAGTAAAAGACTTCAGAGGTGTTAATCCTAACGGTTTTGACGGACATGGAAATTATTCACTGGGAATTACAGAACAGATAATTTTCCCGGAGATTGATTATGATAAGATAGAGAAAATAAGCGGAATGAATATTGCTATTGTTACAACAGCTAAGACTGATCAGGAAGCAAGAAGTCTGCTTAAGAAGCTCGGAATGCCGTTCAGGAAATAGGGGTTAATAAGATGGCAAAAAAATCAATGATTATAAAAGCACTGAGAAAACCCAAATATATGACCAGACGAGTCAACAGGTGCAGAATCTGCGGAAGACCCAGAGGTTATATGAGAGATTTTCAGATGTGCAGAATTTGTTTTAGAGAACTTGCAAGCCAGGGATTAATTCCTGGAGTCACAAAATCGAGTTGGTAGGGAGAAATAAATGGCAGTATCAGATCCTGTTGCAGATATGCTGACTAAAATACGAAATGCCAGTCGGGCAGGTTTTGACAGAGTAGATATAAGCACTTCAAAACTGAAGCTTGAAATAGTAAAGGTAATGAAGAATGAAGGTTATATCAAAAACTTCAAAAAGGTCCAGCTGGATGGAGTTAACTATATAAGGCTGTTTTTGAAATATGACGAAAACGAAAAACCTATTATTCACGGTATTGAAAAAATATCAAAACCGGGAAGAAGAATTTATTCAGGCTACAAAAAAATGCCCAGAGTAAAGAATGGTTACGGAACTGTTGTTATTTCAACTTCAGCTGGTGTTACAACCGGCAAAAAGGCTAACGAGAAAAAAATTGGCGGCGAACTGATTTGTTCGATATGGTAGGAGTATAGAGATATGTCTCGAATAGGTAAGTTACCAATAGAGATACCTCAGGGTGTAAAACTGAATATTACAGATACACAGGTAACTGTAGAGGGGCCGAAAGGGAAACTCACTCAGGATTACAAACCAGAGGTGAAGATTTACGAAAAAGACAACTGCGTTTATGTAGAGAGAAAAAACGATTTGAAACCAGCCAGATCATATCACGGGCTTTACAGGAGTCTTATTAATAATATGATAACAGGCGTTTCAACTGGTTTTTCAAGGCAGCTTGTAATCAACGGTGTTGGTTACAGAGCAGAAGTGCAGGGAAAGTCCCTGTTATTAAGCCTTGGATATTCCATGCAGATTGAGTATCCGATTATTGACGGATTAACAATAACATGCGATGGACCTACAAAAATAAATGTAGCTGGTATTGATAAACAGCTTGTTGGACAGGCTTGTGCAGAAATCAGATCAATGAGAGCACCTGAACCATATAAAGGCAAGGGTATTAAGTATGCTGATGAAATTATCAGAAGAAAAATCGGTAAATCTGGTGTGAAGTAGGGTAGATTAGGATGAAAAGATTAATTGAAAAGAATAAAAGACGGGTACGAAGAAAAAAGAGTATCCGTGGAAAGATTAAAGGCACTCCTGAACGACCAAGATTAACTGTATTCAAGAGTAATAAGAATATATATATACAGGCTATTGATGATATTTCAGGAACTACACTTATTTCTGTTTCAAATCTTGAAAAAGATATGAAAGAAGTTAAATCAACTGTTGAAGGAGCAGAAAAACTCGGAACAGTTGCTGGTGAGAGACTGAAAGAAAAGAAGATCGATACAGTAGTATTTGACAGAAACGGTTTTCTTTATCATGGTAAGATTAAAGCGGTCGCTGATGGCGCAAGAAAAGCCGGACTTAAATTTTAGGGGGAAACTGTGGACCAGGAAAAAGAGTTAGTAGAGAAACTTATTAAACTGAACAGGGTTGCCAAGGTTGTTAAAGGTGGTAGAAGGTTTTCATTTTCCGCTCTTGTAGTTGTAGGTGATCAGAAAGGTACAGTTGGATACGGATTTGGAAAAGCTAATGATGTATCAGAAGCTATAAGAAAGGGAATGGAAAAAGCCAAGAAAAACATGATAAAAGTTCCTCTTAAAAACAACACAATACCGCATGAAGTTCTTGCTCAGTTTAAGAGTGCTAAAATTGTTTTAAAGCCGGCAGCACCAGGTACCGGAGTTATTGCAGGGGGACCTGTAAGAGCTGTAATGGATGCAGTTGGAGTACATGATATACTTAGTAAATCACTTGGATCAAAAAACAGTATTAATATAGTAAAAGCTGTTTTTGAAGGATTTTCTGAAATTATGGATGCAAAAAAAGTTGCACATGACAGAGGAAAAACCATAAATGATATGTGGGGTTAATTATGGCAGGAAAAATTAAAATTACACTTGTAAGAAGCTTGATCGGAAGAAAACCTGCACAGAGAAAAACAGCAGAAGCTCTTGGACTCAGAAAAATCAGTTCAAGTGTTGAAAAAGAAGTTAATCCGGCAATTATGGGAATGGTTAGAACAATAGAACATCTCGTAAAGGTTGAGGAGTTATAAAACATTATGGAAGATATAATATTAAAAGCTCCGGCTGGCGCTAACCGAAACAAGAAGAGGGTAGGAAGAGGCCCTGGTTCAGGTACTGGTAAAACAGCTGGGAAAGGACATAAAGGACAGAATGCTCGATCAGGCGGCGGAGTAAGACCGGGATTTGAAGGTGGACAGATGCCTCTTTACCGAAGAATCGCTGCCAGAGGGTTTTCAAACTATCCTTTTAAGAAGGTTTACAAGGTAATTAACGTTTCTGAGATAAACGATAAATACAATGACGGTGAAACAGTAAATCTTGATACTCTTGTTGAAAAAAGAGTTATCAAAAAGAGTGATAAATATGTTAAACTTCTCGGGGACGGTGAATTAACTAAGAAGCTTGAAGTAAGTCTGGAAAAGGTTTCCGGAAGCGCTAAAGAGAAAGTTGAGAAAGCCGGCGGGAAAATTGTAACTGAAGAAAAAAAAGAAAGCAGGGAATAAATTATGGCAGGAAATCCGCTAGTTGATGTTTTCAGAATCAAAGATTTGAGGGAAAGAATAATATTTACTGTAGTTGTACTGGTTGTCTTCAGAATCGGTGCAACAATTCCTATCCCTGGAATTAATGTAAATGCTCTCAAATTATATTTTTTAGCGCAGGAAAATTCAGGACCAATCGGAGTAACTGAGTATATTGACTTTTTTGCAGGGGGCGGTTTTAAAAACTTTTCAGTTTTTATGCTCGGTATAATGCCCTATATTTCCATGTCAATTATAATGCAGCTGCTTCTGCTTGTTTTTCCAAGTATGAAGAAAATATCAGAACAGGAAGGCGGCAGGAAAAAAATACAGAGATATACCAGAATCGGCACTGTTTTTGTCTGTTTGATTCAGTCATATGCAGTAACTGTATATGCAAGACAGATACCTGATGCAATTACAATGTCAACATTATCTTATTCAATTATAGCAATGCTGACAGTAACAACAGGTACTATCCTACTGATGTGGATGGGAGAACAGATCACTCAGAGAGGTATCGGGAATGGTATATCATTAATAATTTTTGCCGGTATTGTAGCAAGAATGCCCCAGGCATTTTATATTCTTGTTGAAAAGATAAGAACAAGAGAGCTCAATCCTGTTTTTGTTATTATTGTAATGGCAATGTTTGTTGGTATTGTTGCTCTTGTAATTTATGAACAGCAGGGGCAGAGGAAAATACCTGTACATTATGCAAAAAGGGTAGTTGGAAGAAAGATGTATGGTGCCCAGAGTACCTATATTCCTTTTAAAATAAACCCATCCGGTGTAATACCTGTAATTTTTGCATCATCAGTAATGACTTTCCCGCTTCAGGTTTTCGGAAGTCTTGGAGTAAAATACAGATGGATGGCAGCTCTGTCCTACTGGTTCAGACCTACTGGTGCTCCATACCTGATAACATATGCGCTGCTGATAATATTTTTTGCCTATTTCTATACACAGGTATCATTGAATCCTATAGAAATTGCAAAACAGATAAGAGAAAACGGTGGTTCAATACCGGGTATCAGAACTGAAAAAATTGAATCATATCTGTCTAAAATATTGAACAGAATTATATTACCCGGTTCAATATTTCTCGCTTTTATTGCTATAATACCAACAATTGTTCAGATCCTGTTTAATTTTCCAAGACAGGTTTCAATGCTGATGGGAGGAACATCCCTTCTGATTATGGTTGGTGTGGATCTTGATACAATGTCACAGATTGAAGGACATCTTAAAATGCACCATCATGACGGTATTGTTAGAAAAGGAAAGCTGAGATCAAGGAATCTTTAAGAGAGGTTTATAATGAAAGTAAGAGTTAGTGTAAAACCTATGTGCGATAAATGCAAAGTAATAAGACGAAACGGGGTTTTAAGAATAATTTGTCAGAATCCAAAACATAAGCAGAGACAGAAGTAGGGGGATATCTAGATGGCAAGAATTGCAGGTATTGACCTGCCGAACAAAAGCGTTAAAATTGCATTAACCTATATTTACGGGATAGGCAGAACTTCGGCTTTGGATATTTGTAAAAAAACTGGAATTGATCCGGATGTAAAAATCAACGATATAGATCCAGATTCACTTAATACGCTGAGAAAAGCAATTGAGAATGAATATAAGGTTGAAGGTCGTTTAAGGACAGAAGTATCTCTTAATATTAAGAGGTTGATGGATATTGGTTGTTACAGAGGCTTGAGGCACAGAAAAGGTCTTCCTGTCAGAGGACAGAATACCAAAAATAATGCCAGAACAAGAAAAGGCAAGAAGAAAACTGTAGCCGGTAAGAAAAAGTAACGTCGGAGGTAGTATAATTGGCTAAAATAAAGAAAAAACGAGAAAAGAAGAATGTATACAGCGGAAACGTTTATATACAGGCTACTTTTAACAATACTATAGTTACAATTACAGATTTAAAAGGGAATGCACTTTCATGGGCAAGTGCAGGAGCTCTGGCGTTTAAAGGTGCAAAAAAATCAACACCTTATGCTGCTCAGACAACTGCTGAAACAGCTGTTAAAAAAGCAATGGATTATGGACTCAGAGAAGTAAATGTATTTGTAAAGGGACCTGGTGTAGGAAGAGAATCTGCTATCAGATCAATCGGAGCACTTGGTGTAAAGGTAATGACAATCAAAGACATTACCCCAATTCCGCACAACGGATGCAGACCAAGGAAAACCAGAAGAGTATAAGGGATTAACGAGGTAGATATTAATGGCAAGATATTTAGGACCAAAATGCAGGTTGTGTAGAGCAGAAAGAAAAAAACTCTTCCTCAAAGGGGAAAGATGTAATTCTGCTAAATGTCCGATAACACAGAAGAAAAATATTCCTGGAAAAGCTGCTAAAGCAAGAGCAGGTAAAATGACTGATTATGGACTTCAGTTAAGGGAAAAACAGAAACTTAAAAGAACATACTGTATGCTTGAAAAACAGTTTAAACTGACTTTTAACAGAGCCGACAGAATGCAGGGTAAAACAGGTGAAAACCTTATTACTCTCCTTGAAAGAAGACTTGATAACATTGTTTTCAGAATGAGATTTGCTAGTTCAAGAAATCAGGCAAGACAGATTGTTAGTCATGGTCATGTTTATGTTAACGGAAAGATGGTGAATATTCCTTCATATTCAGTTAAAGTAAACGATGTTGTTGAAATAAAAGACAAAAGTAAAAAAATTGTGGCTATTAAGGAAAGTCTTAAAGAACATTCAAAATCAGGAGTAATGCCCTGGCTTGATGTTAATCCTGATGATATGAAGGGAACAGTTAAGGCTTATCCGCTTAGAAGTGAGGTTACAGACCTTTCTGAAATCAATGAACAGTTAATAGTCGAACTTTATTCGAGGTAATTAAATGGCAAGAAAAAACCTTTTAAAGGGATTTAAAAGACCTAAAGGTATTTCTTTTGAACAGAGTGAAAGTTCTCAGAATTATGGAAAGTTTATTGCATATCCATTTGAGAGAGGTGTAGGGACTACAATAGGAAATACCTTAAGAAGAATTCTCTTATCTTCAATTCAGGGATATGCAGTATCAGCTGTTAAATTTACAAGTTATGATGCTGATGGAAATCCGCATATAATTTCAAGTGAATTTGAATCCATACCCGGAGTAGTGGAAGATACACCTGTAATAATTAACAATCTTAAACAGCTCCAGATACAGCTCAGTGAAGAAATTGAGCAGAAAGTAATTCTGCTGGAAAATGCATCAAATGGGGAAATAACCGGAAAAAGCTTTGAAAATGATGAAGAAATAACAATTATTAATAAAGATCTGAAAATTGCAACTTTGATGGAAGATGCAAATGTTGATATTGAAATTCAGATCGATTTAGGCAGAGGTTATGTCCCTTCCGAAATAAATGAAAAATATATTGAAATAATCGGGACAATACCAATAGATGCTGTTTTTTCTCCAATAACAAGGGTTAAGTACAATATTGAAAATACCAGAGTTGGTTATAGAAATGATTATGATAAGCTTATCCTTGAAGTATGGACTGATGGAACAATAAATCCTGAAGATGCTGTAGCTGAAGCTGCGAAAATTGCAAAAGATCATTTCACAATCTTTATTAATTTTGATGAAGATTCTATCGGTGTGGAAGATGATGTTGATGAAGAGGAAGAAAAGATCAGAAAAATCCTTGAAACACCTGTTGATGAACTTGAACTTTCAGTAAGATCCAGCAACTGCCTTAAAAATGCGAATATCAGAACTATTGGTGAACTGACATCAAGAACAGAGGATGATATTGCAAAAACAAGAAATTTTGGCAAAAAATCCCTCCTTGAAATAAAGGAAAAGTTAAAAGAATGGGATCTTGAGCTGGGTATGACTGACTACAGTAATCTGAGACACACAGTAAACCAGAATATTCAGAAGGAAAACGAAGATGAATAATAGAATGGGATTTAACAAGCTTAGTAGAAAAAGCAGTCATAGAAAAGCTATGACCAGAAATATGGTAACTTCTATCTTTCGGTATGAAAGAATCAAAACAACAAAAGCTAAAGCTCTCGAAATCAGAAGAACAGCAGAAAAAATGATTACAAGAGCAAAAGTTGATTCTGTTCATAACAGAAGAGTTATTGCCAAAGATATAAAAGATAAGGAAATACTTGCAAAGCTTTTTACTGATATTGCTCCAAGGTTCAAAACAAGAGACGGCGGCTATACTAGAATCCTTAAGCTTGGAAGAAGGGATGGGGATGCTGCGGAAATAGTTTTTCTCGAACTAGTTGAAAAAGCTGAAAAAAAAGATAAAGCTGAAAAAAAAGACAAGAAAAAGAAAAAAGCTGAACCGGAAAAAGCAGCAGTAGCAGTGAAAGAAGAAACAAAAACAGAAGCAGCTGAAATAAAAGCTGAATCATCAAAAGAAGAGTAACAAATTATAAAAATAAAAGGGAGAGGTATTTACCTCTCCTTTTTTTTTGTCGATAATTATAAAGATTCTATAGACTGAAAGCTGAATAATAATATTTTTCAGTAAGGAAAATTATCTGAATAATAAGGGAAATATAATAAACAAAGAGGTTTCTCGCAGAATATGAAAGTAATAAAAAAAGCAGCTGTCAGTATTGTACTGTCAATGGTACTTTTTTCAGCTTTTACAGTATTGGCTTTCTCAAACCTCTTTGATGTTATAGAGGCAAAATACTATAATAAAAAAGTAGTAAGTGATTATGAAAACCGTCTGATCAGAGTCATTGACGGTATAGATAAATATGAAGAAATTAAAGATCAAATTGTCGAAGACATCAGTGAAAACAGGGTAATAAAAAGGGTATTTCTGACCAATCAGAGTAAGGAAGATATATTTCAGAGAAATAACCTTTTAAAAAAAATAAAAAAAGAAAATATTTATTTCAAATATCTCAGAGTAGTAGATGATACTGGAAAAATACATTTCAGCACAAATGAAAATGATATAAATTCCCAGGAAGAATTCAGAATAATATATAAAACATATAAAAAAGCAGTGAGTGATTCTGATTTCAAGAAACAGGAAGAACTGGAAAAAGGTGAACTGCTTTTTCTTGAAAATGAAAACAATATATTTATAAAAGAAGAACTTGATGATGAATTCGGAATTAAAAGAGGTTTTATTCAGGTTGCTTTTAATTATGAAGATCTTGAACAGTTTCTTAAAAGAGAATACCTGCTGGATAAAAATGACAGTATTGCCCTCATTGGTGATAAAGGGGTTGTTGTCAATCTTTTTGATAAAAGTGACCGTGTAACTGAACTTATAAGAAAAAACTGGGAAAAAACTGATTTCGAAAAAATAAAATATATATTTGAAGATGAATCAGGAAAGGAATACGCTCTACTGACATATAAGGGGACAGATCGGTTCACCGGTATTGTATTGTTGAGGGAAATATTCCAGATAGATAAATTATACCGTTATATACTTCTGATTGTTACGTTTTTTGTTTTTAACATAACTATTTTTCTCATATTCAACCTTAGGCAGGATAAAGTTTCAATTATTTCAGACAGGGTAAAAAGATTTCAGATTAATTTTTTGATAGAATATTTGGAAAAAAAACATGAAATTGACTGGAAAAGATGGAAGAAGGAACTTAAAAACAGAAAAGAGGAAGTTAAAAGGGAAGTAAAAAAGGGTGTAAAGGGAATTAAAAAAAGTCAGGAGGAAGAAGTAGATCTTCTGATTGACAAAAGCTGGGATGAGATAATAGGTCTGCTGGCCGGACGTTTTGAAGACAGTTCTATGAGAACTTCTGCCAGTGTGGAAATAAGTAACATTGATGAAATAGTAAAAAAGATACTCAAGAGTGAACTACAGATAAGTTCTGGAATCAGCAAGACTGCAGTTGTAAAACCTTCAATAAAAAAATCAATAGAACCTATAGAAGTCGAAGAAGTCGAAGAAGTCGAAGAGGTCGGGGAACCCGGAGAACCTGTAGATGTAGAAGAAGCAGAAGAAGTCGAAGAGCTCGAAGAGGTTGAAGAACTCGAGGAAATAGAAGAGGTTGAGGAAGCTGAAGAGGTCGGGGAACCCGGAGAACCTGTAGATGTAGAAGAAGCAGAAGAAGTCGAAGAGCTCGAAGAGGTTGAAGAACTCGAGGAAATAGAAGAGGTTGAGGAAGCTGAAGAGGTCGGGGAACCCGGAGAACCTGTAGATGTAGAAGAAGCAGAAGAAGTCGAAGAGCTCGAAGAGCTCGAAGAGCTTGAAGAACTCGAGGAAATAGAAGAGGTTGAGGAAGCTGAAGAGGTCGGGGAACCCGGAGAACCTGTAGATGTAGAAGAAGCAGAAGAAGTCGAAGAGCTCGAAGAGGTTGAAGAACTCGAGGAAATAGAAGAGATTGAGGAAGCCGAAGAGGTCGGGGAACCCGGAGAACCTGTAGATGTAGAAGAAGCAGAAGAAGTCGAAGAGCTCAAAGAGGTTGAGGCACTCGAGGAAGTCGAAGAGCTTGAAGAACTCGAGGAAATAGAAGAGGTTGAGGAAGCTGAAGAGGTCGGGGAACCTGGAGAACCTGTAGATGTAGAAGAAGCAGAAGAAGTCGAGGCCATGGAAATGGCTGAAGTACCCGAAGAGCTTGAAGAGCTCGAGGAACTCGAGGAAATAGAAGAGCTTGAAGAACTCGATGAAGTCGAAGAGGTTGAGGAAGCTGAAGAGGTCGGGGAACCTGGAGAACCTGTAGATGTAGAAGAAGCAGAAGAAGTCGAGGCCATGGAAATGGCTGAAGTACCCGAAGAGGTTGAAGAGCTCGAAGAGGTCGAGGCACTCGAGGAAATAGAAGAAGTCGAAGAAGTCGAAGAAGTCGAAGAGGTTGAAGAAGCTGAAGAGGTTGAGGAACTCGAGGAAGCTGACGTGGTACCCGCAGGGAGTGAGGAAATAGAAGTTCTTGCTGCAGTTGAAGAGAAAGCTGTTGTTTATGAACATTTACCTGAAGACTATGAAGATCTGAAGGAAAATCCTGAAAAATATAAAAATATCGCAGAGGGAATAATCAGTGAAGAAGCAATAAAAATGGTTATTTCTGCCGCTGAAAAAGGTTTTACCCCACTTACTGAACCTGAAACAGATGAAGAAATTGATAAATTAAATTTATTTATAAGAAAAAATATAGATGAAAATGGAGAAGGAGAATTAAGAGAGTTAGATAAAGATGAAATGGCGGAAACACTTGATATCGTTTCCGGAGAAAGTTATATTCATGAAAGTGATTTGGAAATAGCCGGCAGTCTTGAAGAACTTGGTGAACTCGAAGAGATTGAATCTGTTGAGGAAGTTGAAGAGCTTGAAGAACTTGAAGAAAATGCAGAATTACGTGAACAGGAAGAACTTGAAGAACTTGAGATTGTTAAGGAAATAATTCCTCTTATAATTGAAAAAGATATTGAAAATATTGAATATATAGAAACTGTTGCAGATAAAAAAGATACAGATGAATATGATGTAGAATATATTTCCAATGAGTGGATAAAAGAATACAACAGGAATATCAATATAATGGACACTGTATTTGAAGAAATAAGGAAACAGAAAATGGAAGATGAAACCGGCTTTGCAGAGATGGCTATTCTGGAAGAAATTAAGGAAATAGAATATAACGATCTTAAAAATCTGACTTTAAACGATAAATTCAAGATGCTCAAAAAGGAAAAACTTCTTGAGATATATGATATTGATTATATTGCAGACATATATAAAAAACTTCCCGGATTTGAAGAATACAGAGAAATAAAAGAAAAAAAAGAGATAATAACTGAAAATGAAAAATCCCTGTCGCCAGATGATCAAAATACTGATTTCCCCGGTATTTCAGGTTTTTTTGCAAAAACAGAAATAGATCTGCCTGTTTTTGATGCAGATGGAGAAGGTGAAGACGAAGGTGAAGAAGAAGTTGTATTTGATCTTAAAAACATTGTATCAGATGAATATGGCTTTGATTTTGATATGTATATAGGCAGATATACCGGAGAATCATCAATTGCCTATATGAAAGCCCTTCTCAAGATTTCCAGAGAAGTAAAATCTATTTATGGAGCTGTTCTTGTGCAGGATGAAACTAGATTTTATCCTGAGATGACTGTTGGATTGAATAAGATAAATACCCTTCTTGAATTAAAAAAGAAGGATGATTTTTATAAAGAAGTTCTTAAGGGTAATAAAGTTTTCTACCTTAAAACAGGTGTTGAAGGTTTTCCTGAATATGATAATATCTTTTCTGATGAGGACAGAAGTTTTATTAAAAGCATACTCCTGATACCCATAAAATTCAGGGGGAAACAGGCTTATCTTTTTCTTTCCCCTGATGTAAAAACAATAACAATAGAGGATATGCTTGAAAAAGTCCATAATCTCCAGAAATAAGATTTAATAATTCTTGACAACAGATTGATAAAAAAGTTATTATCATGTATTAAAAAGTATGATGGAGGAAGATTATGCAGTTGATAATTTATATTGCTCTTCCTCTCATAGGTTTGATATTAGGTTGGTCAATTCGGTGGTTATATGCTAGATTTCAGCTTTCCTCATCCGAACAGAGAGCTGAAAGAATAAAACAGGATGCTGTAAAAGAAGCGGAGGCTCGGAAAAAAGAATTATTCTTAGAAGCAAAGGATCAAGTTCTTAAAGAACGTAATCAGCACGAAAAAGAATTTCGTGAGCGCAGAAGTGAACTTCAGCGATTTGAAAGACGATTACTCCAAAAAGAAGATAACCTTGATAATAAGCTTGTATCGCTGGAAAAACAGCAGCAGGCTGTCTCAGACCGTGAGAGAAATTTAGAGAACAAAGAATTAAGCATTTCAGAACAGGAAAAAGCCTGGCAGAAAAAACTTGAGGAGGTTTCAGGTCTTTCTGCTGATGAAGCAAAAAAATTAATTATGCAGTCTCTTGAAAATGAGGCAAAACATGATGCTCAGGCGCTATTAAATAAGATTGAACAGGAAGCTCAGCTTACTTCGGAGAAAAAAGCCAGAAGTATACTTGTTTCAACAATACAGAGAATTGCTACAGATGTTGTATCGGAAGTTACTATTGCTTCAGTAACTCTTCCCAATGATGAGATGAAAGGTCGGATAATTGGCCGGGAAGGAAGAAATATCAGAACTCTTGAGACTCTTACAGGGGTTGATATTATTATCGATGATACACCTGAAGCTGTTGTAATATCATGTTTTGATCCTGTGAGAAAGGAGATTGCAAGGGTTTCTTTGGAAAGGCTGATTATGGATGGAAGAATTCATCCGGCCAGAATCGAAGAAATTGTTAACAAAGTCAAGAAAGAAGTAAACCAGATCATATATGAAGAGGGAGAAAAAGTACTCTTTGATCTGGGGATACATAACATGAGTCCTGATGGTGTAAGAGCGCTTGGACGGCTTCATTTCAGAACAAGCTATGGACAGAATGTTTTACAGCATTCCAAGGAAGTTGCTATTGTTGCAAGTATGATAGCTGCGGAAGTAGGCGCCAATAAAATACTTACAAGAAGGGCTGCTCTTCTCCATGATATCGGAAAAGGTATGGAGACAAACGGTGATGGTAACCATGCGGAAATAGGTATGGAAGCTGCCCGTAAAATGGGAGAAGATCCCAGGGTTGTCAATGCAATAGGATCACATCACAATGATGTAGAGCCTTCCTGTATTGAATCTGTTCTTGTACAGATTGCTGATGCTATTTCTGCTGCAAGGCCGGGAGCCAGAAGAGAAACTCTTGATAATTATATCAAACGTCTGGAGAACCTCGAAAAAATTGCATTTGAGTTTGAAGGTGTTGATAAAGCCTATGCCATACAGGCAGGGCGGGAGCTTAGAATTCTTGTTAATAATGAGAATGTAACAGACGAAAAAGCCAGTGAACTTGGCAAGCAGATTGCCAAAAAAATTGAGTCTGAACTGAGATATCCCGGAAGGATCAGAGTAACAATTATCAGAGAAACAAGAATTGTAGAATATGCAAGATAATCCCGTAAAAATCCTTATGCTCGGCGATATCGTCGGGCAGACAGGATGTCGTATCGTTTTTTTCCAGTTGAAAAAACTTATCAAGAAAATAAATCCCGATTTTATAATTATCAACGGTGAAAATTCAGCAGACGGATTTGGTATTACTCCAAAAACAGCTGAAACCCTTTATCAGGGGGGAGCAGATGTTATAACTTCAGGAAATCATATCTGGCAGAAATCTGAAATAATGCCTTTGCTTGAAAGTTCAGATACTTTGCTGAGACCGGCAAATTATCCGAAAGGGGTCAGGGGAAAGGGTTTCTGTATTGTAGAAAAAAAAGGAATAAAGATGGCTGTTTTAAATCTGGAAGGAAGGGAAGGTATGTCAAACCTTGACTGTCCTTTTCAGGTTGGCAGGGAAATAATACGGAAGCTGTCTGCAGAAACAAAAATAATAATTGTGGACTTCCATGCAGAATCACCAATGGAAAAAGAGGCTTTTGCAATTAATTTTGACGGAAAAGTAAGTGCCGTGGCAGGAACACATACCCATGTACAGACTGCTGATGAGAGGATACTTAAAAACGGAACTGCATATATTACAGATCTGGGAATGACAGGTCCCGAGGAATCTGTAATTGGCGCAGAAAAAAGTATTGCTATCAAACGTACCCTGACACAGATGCCGTTTAAAATGGAGATAGCTGAAACTGAAGGAATGATAAACGGTGCTGTTATTGAAGTTGATCCGAATACAGGGAAGGCCCTTTCCATTATCCGTATCAATGAACCTGCATGAGCAAAATATCTCTATACCAGCTTCTGAAAAGAAAATACCCTGAAAACAGTGATAATGAGAATTATGCCTTGATACTATGCGGTGATGTTTCCGCAAACAATGAAAATATCAAGAATCCTTTATTCATGCTCGATCCTGAATCAGAAATTGAAATAAAAAGAAAAAAATATGTTTCCAGGGGGGGATATAAAATTGAGAAGGCCCTCCTTTACTGGGATATTGATATACAAAACAAGATAATACTGGATGCAGGATCCTCAACAGGAGGATTTACTGACTGTCTGCTGCAGAACGGGGCCGGCGGAGTCCATGCTGTGGATGTCGGCTATAACCAGCTTGATTACAAACTGCGCAGCGACAGACGTGTATTTGTACATGAGCGGGAAAATATAATGAAGATTGACCATCTTGATCCCTCCCCGGAAATAGGTACGGCAGACCTTTCATTCAGGTCTATCAGGGGAGCTGCTGCAAAAATAATAAGTCTTGTATCGGAAAAAACATTAATAGCCCTGATAAAGCCTCAGTTTGAAATTGATAAATCAGACAGTGATTTCAAGGGTGTGGTTGATGATGCTGAAAAACTTGAAAATATTCTGATTTCTGTTGCTGATGAACTGACAGATGAGAAAGTTTATATCAGGGATATTATTGAATCCCCGATACTGGGTAAAAAAGGGAACAGGGAGTTCCTTGCGCTCCTCTCAGACAGGGAAATATTAAAGCGGAACGCTGTTTTGAAAAAAATAAAGTCACTTTTTGAAACTAAGTAAAAAATAGGGAAATTGTTTTCAGAAAGTATTAAATAATGAATTTTAATTAAAGGAATTCCTTGAAACAGGATTGCCTATGAAAATACCTTCTGATCCCAGATATTTCTGTTTTTTCCCCTCAATAAGGAACTGAACTCTTTTTACGGTTGAATACTCTGTTGCTGTAAATACAACCTGTTTAAGCTGACCGACATATCCTTCTCTTCCGAATGGATTGAAGAGAAAGCTTTCATTGAAATTAATAAATGCTGTTCCGTCTGAAATAGTTACTCCTGATATTTCTGTGTTATCCGGTATCAGCGAAATATAGCCTGAGTTGAGTTCAGATGTTGTAAGACCTGCAAGAAGAGCATTAAGTGTCGCAGTAAGAGGGGAGTCTGTATACTTTATTTTTCTGTTGATACTTATCAGTGAAATATCACCCCCGTTAGAACTGATACTGATAAAATAGAGCTTTGTTTCCCTGAAATTATAATCCGGTTCCTGAATTTTGGGCTTCACAACTTTTTCCTCAGAATCCTCAATCTCTGGAACGGGTAATTTTTTTTCTTCTTCAGTTTTTATGATGATTTCATTGACCTTATTTTCTTCCGGATCTTCCCTGGTTCCTGTAATTCTTTCCACTTCAACCGGTTTATCTTCTGTTTCACTTTTGAACAGTTCAAAAAAACCTGTAGAAGAGATAACTTCCTCTATGCTTTTGTGGTTGAGGAAAAAAATTATTATAAACAGAAGAATTACAGCTACCCAGAAAAGACAGCCTGCCGGAGAAGATTTTTTTTGTCGTTTCTTATTATTATTTTTTTTCATAGTACTACTTTTTCCAGAAATATCTCCAATTCTACAATAAATACCTTATAAATAAAAGAGAAGAGTTCTTTAGTATCTTCTTATTTGACAAGCTCACATAAAGTATCTATATTTAAATCAATGGAAATTATTAAAGGTATTTCTGCATCTCCCGGTATATATATCGGATCTGTTTTTCTTTATGTTGAAGAAAGTGTAAATATTCCCCGGTATGAAATCAAGGAAGGTGATGCAGAAAAAGAGTATAACAGATTTCTCTCTTCTGTTGATAAGGCTGTAGAGGAAATTGAAGTATTGAAAAACATTGCTAAAGACAGCATGGGGGAGAAAGAGATTCTTCTTCTTGATTCTCATATCCTTATGCTGAGTGATCCTGATTTCAAGAACCAGATAAAGGATGCTATTGGAAGAAAACTGGTTAATGCTGAGCTTGCTCTTTTTGATGCTATTGAACAGCTTATTGAAAAGCTTAAATCCTCTGACAATGACTATTTCAGGGAAAGGGCAAATGACCTGAAAGATGTTGCAAAAAGGGTCCTTAACAATCTTATGTTTATGGACAGAATAAATCTTGCAAACCTTGAAACAAGACATATTATAGCTGCACATGATATTCTTCCTTCAGATGCAATAACAATGGACAAGAGCAAGGTTAAAGGCCTTATCCTTGATGCAGGAGGAAAAACATCCCATACTGCAATTATTGCCAGATCATTTGAAATACCTGCTGTAGTGGGACTTTCTGATATAACCAGAAAAGTAAGGGGCGGTGACACAGTTGTAATTGACGGGAACAAGGGTATTGTTGTTCTTGACCCTGACCTGGAAACTCTTTCGAAGTACCGGGAGGAAATCGAGAAAAAGAAAAAAGTTGATTTAAAGCTGAAAAGATATTATAAAAAAGATGCTGTCACTTTAGACGGGAAAGAAATAATCATAAAGGCTAATATTGAAGTTCCAGAAGAAATAAAATCGGTAAAAATGCATAACTCTGACGGAGTTGGTCTTTTCCGGTCAGAATTCCTTCTGCTCCAGTCAGAATACTACAAAAATGAAGATAAGCAGTTTGAAGTATATAAAGATGTACTTGCTGAAATGGATGGGAATCCTGTAACAATAAGAACTCTTGATATAGGCGGTGACAAGACCCTCCCTGGCTTTGAAAAACATAATGAAAAAAATCCTCTTCTGGGTTGGCGAGGCATAAGGTTCTGCCTTACCAATAATGATACATTTGTCAGGCAGCTGAGAGCGTTATACAGGGCATCTGTTTACGGGAATTTGCGGATAATGTTCCCGATGATTTCAGGCCCTGAAGAACTTGACAGTGTCCTTGAAATAATCCGGGATGTTAAAAAAGACCTTAAGGATGAGGGATACAAAATCAATGAAAAAGTCCCTTTAGGAATTATGATTGAAGTGCCTTCAGCAGTGCTTTCTGCTGAATTCCTTGCTAAAAAGGTTGATTTCTTCTCAATAGGAACAAATGACCTGATTCAGTATACAATTGCTATTGACAGAGGCAATGAAAAAATTGCATATCTCTATCAGCCTTCACACCCCGCAATAATCAGACTGATAAAAATGACATGTGATGCTGCAAAAAAAGAGGGTATACCTGTAGGTATATGCGGTGAAATGGGTGGTGATCCGATTGCAACTGTTGTACTTCTGGGGCTGGGTATTGAAGAAATGAGTATGAGTGTTTCAAGTATTCCGATTGTAAAGAAGATAATTAGAAATGTATCGTTTGAAGAAGCTAAGAATGTTGTTAATACAATTATGGAAATCGGATCTGGAACAGAAATAACGAAATATTTAGAGAAATGGTATAATGAACGATTTGGAACGGACAAATAATAAAATACTTCCTGAAGTAATAATTGCAGGAAGACCTAATGTTGGTAAATCAACTCTTTTTAACAGATTTATCAAAAAACGAAAGTCAATTACTGATCCGACACCCGGTGTAACACGGGATCCGGTAAGCGAAGTATGTATACTTGATAATATACGGATAAGACTTACAGATACCGGCGGAGTAAAAGCAGAGCAGGAAGGGCTTGATAATCTTGTAACAGATAAAAGCCTTAAAATGATGGAAAAAGCTGATCTTATTCTTTTTATCCTTGATGTAAAGGAGATAACAGGAGAGGATGAGACATTTATTGAAAAACTGAGACGCTTTAATGACAGGATAATACTGGTTGTCAATAAAATTGATTATCCTGAAAAAGAAAACGAGATGTGGAATTACTATTCATACGGATTTGAAAATGTGATTGGAATTTCTTCATCACATGGTTATAACATAGGTGAACTTGAAGAGAAAATTGGTGAATTCCTGAGAGAGCATTGTGATATTGATGAGACTGATTATTCCGAAGAGGAATATAATGTCAGGCTTGCACTTTTGGGAAAACCCAATACTGGTAAATCAACACTTAACAATCTTCTTACAGGTAAGGATAACTCAATCGTGTCTGATATTCCCGGAACTACACGTGATATAGTTGAAGGGGACTTTATACATAAAAATATTTATTATCAGATCATGGATACTGCAGGCATCAGGAGAAAAAACAAGGTAACAGATAATGTTGAATACTATTCAGTATCCCGTGCCATAAAAGCCATAGAAAATGCTGATGTTGTTCTTTTAATGATCGACGGAGTTGAAGGGCTCTCAGAGCAGGACAAGAAAATAGCAGGCCAGATTGTTAAAAAGGGTAAAGGGGTAATTATAGTCCTGAATAAATGGGACATGCTTGCCAAGGTCCCTAATCTGATAAATGCTATTGAAGACAGAATCAGGTTTATTTTCCCTATTCTTGAGTTTGCACCTATTGTCCCTATATCTGCGCTTGAAAACCAGGGAATAGATGAACTTATGAAAAATGTTTATAAAGTATGGCGGCAGCTCAATACCCGTGTTTCAACATCATCACTCAACAAGGCTCTGAAAGAATGGGTTGAAGACAATCCTCCACCGTCTGTGAGCGGAGTCAGATATAAAATAAGGTATATGACACAGACCAGCGCCAATCCAAGCAAGTTCCTTCTGTTTGTCAATAAGTCAAAGAAATTTCCCGCATTTTATGTATCATATATAAAAAACAAGATACGAAAAAGTTTTGGAGTAGGTTCAATTCCTGTTGAACTTTCACTCAAAGAAACAAGAAAAATATGGAAGGAAAGCTGAAGTTATATTTACTGATTATAGTTTTATCTCTTTTACCGGGATTTATCCTCTATTCTGCTGAATCAAATGCAGACGGGGATATTATTCCTGATAATTATGAAGTAAGAAGAGAGTTTAAAAATATACTATTCGGCTCTGACAAAGAGATTGAAAACCAGAATATATCTGTAAGCGAATCATTCCTTACAGGAAAGCTTGTCCGTTTCAGTGTTCTGAACAAGGAATCCGCTTTTTATTTTCTTTTCATAAACGGAGACGATGAATCGTTTGAAGTTGTCTCTCCTGGAACATATATAATCAAGAGGGATAAAAAAAGCGCAAAGATACAGCAGATAAAAATCTTCCTTAAAAAATCAAGTGATACTTATATCAAGATAACAGAAGAGAGAGGCAGAACTCTTCTTGAAATGATGCTTTACAACTCCTTGATCTACCGGGACATCATAATTCCTGTTTCTGTTGATGAACTTGTCCTGTCTCCATTTGAAAGGATAGTTGAACTTTCAGATTATATTATTGACTGGTCTTTCATGACTGCCAGTATTAATCTGGAGGAGAACAGAAAACTGAAAAAAATAAGCAGAATGATTGACGAAAGGCTTTCTACACTTAATGATTCAGAAGACGGAGCTCAGGATTCAAATGGTGATTTTGTATTTATAGATACACTTTCAAAACAGCAGAATAAAGCAGGATTCAACTGTTCTGGATTTGTAAAATGGATCTGTGACGGGCTTTATTATGCTTCAAGCCGAAGGCTGATGGATATTGAGACTCTGAAAAAGAAGAATATAGATAAAAGAGCCACTCTTCTGAATTCCATTCTTGAGAATGAGCGGGATCCATATTTCGGTCTTGACTGGACAAGAAACATAGCAATAAAAATAGCTGAACTTAAAGAGAGAGATGTTGACCCGGGTATGGTTGACCTTAGAGATTATCCCTTCAGCAGCTATATTAATGACAGGGGATATCAGGTTTCGGATCTGAAATCGATTCTCTATTACAGTGCCAAGGAAGATCCCGGTTATTTTTATCTTGCATCAGTAAACGGTGATTTCGGAGATTCACCTGTTTTGCGCCAGCATTTCCATGTCGCAGCCCTTTTTCCGGTTTTTTCTGAAAACGGAGAGTTTATCCCTTCAGTATTTGAGAGAAACAGGAGAACAGATATTGATGAATTTATTGAAAAATACAGGAACGATTTTATCCATCTTGTCAAAATAAGAGCAGATAATGCATATATTCTACCTGAGACAGTAGTTGACTAAAATCAGGGATATTGCAAATAGCAGCTATTTAAGTTAAAAATAAGCATGAAAGATGATCGAAAAATACATGCAGTACTGTTTGATGTTGATGGTACACTGTATCCCAACTATAAGATGTATATTATCTCGCTGCTTTTCTTTTTCCGGCACCCGCATATAGCAAGAACTTTCCAGAGGATGAGGAGAAAAGTCAGAAAAATAAAAAATACTGGAAATTTTCAGCAGGAACAGGCCAGGCTTATGGCTGAAGAACTCGGAACAACAACAGAAGAAGCTTTTATCATTCTCGAAAAATATATATACGGACAGTTTGTTGATATGTTCAGCTGGATTAAACCATTTAAAGTTATAAAAAGCATGCTTGGGGAGTTCCGCCAGAACGGACTGAAGCTGGGTGTTATATCTGACTTCCCGGTTAAAAAGAAACTTTCATTTCTTGAGCTTGATGAATTCTGGGACATTGTAATGTCTGCCGATGAAATGGGGGCTCTTAAACCAAAAAAAGATGCATTCAGGAAAGCTTCGGAAAAACTAAATATACCTCCCGAAAGAATAATTTATGTTGGTAATCATTATCTTTATGATATAATAGGAGCCGGCAGTGCAGGTATGATTACAGCCCATTTCAGCAGAAGAAAAAGATCTGACAGCAAAGCTGATTTTACATTCAGCCGCTATAAAGATCTCAGGGACTTTGTACTAAATAATTTAAATTAAACGAAGTTCAGTTTTTTAAACATAGTAAATAATATGTGATATACAGGTATTAGCTGACAGATAATACTTAAATAAAACAATGTGTTGGGCTGTAATAATTCATGTAACTTTACATTCGGCCAATTTAATAATTTGGAGTTGATTTATGCTATTTTCGCTGGGAAACCTACTTACAATTGCCATAGTTCTGATAATCTTAGCAGTATACAGACAGATCGATCTTAATAACAGAAGCCTCGACAAGATGAAGAAATATTTTTCCAGAATAAAAGAGGAACTGGATGCAATTGTAGAAGAAAAAGCAATGGGGCTTAAAGATCTCTCAATAGAACTGAATGTACATGAGAAAACAGTCAAAGAAGTTTATAACAGGATTGAGCAGAGAAGCAGCGAACTTTCAGAAAGGGCAGGAGAAATTGAGAGTATACATGAAAGGATTGATAATTATGATGCTGTTCTGAAAGAACTTGCTGATATGACCCACAGGGTGGATGAAAACCTCAAGAAACTTCATGATGAATCAATTTTTGTAGATACTGTCGGGAAGAAGATAAGAGAAGCAGCCTCGGGTATTGAAAAGCTTGATAAACGGATTCCTGCAATAGTTGACAGTTTTGAAAAAATAAACAGTGAAAGCTTTGATGCAGTAAAGGCAACAGTTTTCAATGATATTGATAAAAAATCTTCTGAACTTAAATCGCGTATGGAGTCTGCCGAGGAAAATGTTTCTAGATTTACTGAACACATTGAAGAACTTCTCACTCAGCGGGACAATGTCAGGGACGAAACACTGGTTGATATAAAAAAGTATCTTGATGATTTATCCGACAGCCTTAAGACAGAGGCAGACAGGGTTGAAGAGGATGTTAGAAACAGACTTTTTTCAGCCGGAGAAGAGGGAATTGCTCTTTCAGAAGATGTTCTCAAAAAGTTTAAAAATCATATTGATGAAAGAGCTGAAGATATTAATGCAGATATAACAGGAAACCTTGCTCTCCTTGAAGGTCGAATCAAGGAATACTATGACCGGATCAACAGTGAAGTTTCTGAATTTGAAAGCAAAGTCGGAGGCAAAAGCGGTGAGCTTCAGACCCTGAGAAATGATATACTGGAGCTTGATGACAAAGTACATGCCCTGATTGACAACAGTGCAGAGCAGCTGTCCGAGCTGGAAAGCAAAAGAGATGATCTTAAAGAGAGTTTCCTTTCAAGGATTACTGAGGACGTTGAAGCCCGTGCAGAAGCCTTCAGGGAATCGCTTGTTGAAATTGAAAACATATACAAGGAACGTTTCAGTCATATTGAAGATAAAACCAGAGAGTTTGAAGAATCCCATTTTTCACACCTGCATGATGAGATTACTGAAAAAGCACTTCTTGTCAAGAATGAAGCTTTTGAAAAATGCAGCGAGATAGAGAAACGGCTTCTCAACAGGTATGAAGAGCTTTTTAATGATATAAACAGTTTTGAACATTCACTTGATGTGAAAGATGGCCGACTTGACGAGCTTAAAAAAGAGGTTTCAAGAGTTGAAGAGGCTGTATCCGACAGGTTTGAATCTTTCAGTTCTGATGTATCACTCCTGGAAAGAAAGCAGGAGCAGTTTTCTGAAATTTTTGCAGAAAAGCTTGATAATGAAATGAAATCAAAGGTTACAGAGTTCATTGAAAAAACTGAAGCGATTGAAAACAGGTCTCTTTCAAAAGTAGAGGATAATGTATCTGAATATGAAAAAAATCTTATCTACAGAATTGAATCACTGGAAAATATTGAACATGATATAGAAAAACTTGATGAAAACCTGAAGGCAATGCTGGATAAAGTGAGCGGTAAACTGAGGGATGATCTTAAATCATTTGAAATTGCGCTTGAAGCTGAAAAAAATGAACAGAAGGAAAAGCTTGAAAGTGACTTCTCTGAAATAAGGGAAACCCTTAAAGCTCTTGAAGACAAGATTTCCGAACTCAAGCAGAAGGCCTATGAAAATGTTACAGAAAAGCTTCAGGTTTTTGAAGATGAGTTTTTTGCAGATATAAAGACAAGAAGTGAAAATATGCAGAAGGAACTTCTCAAGTGGCAGAGCGGAGTGGAAGAAAGGATTGAAAAAATATCTGTTGAAAAACTCGGTGTAAGGGAAGAAATAGAAAACAAGTATGTTGAGGATCTCAGGGAGCAGGTTACAGATCTTTATGAAAAGGCAAGGCAGCAGTTCCAGAAATCGGAAAGCAACATCAGCCTGATGAACAGTGAAGTTAATGAAAAAATAGAAAGCACTGAAAGGAATATCAGTGATTTTACAGAATCGCTTGCCAGGGAAATTGATGATATCAAGGTATCAAGTACCAATAAATTCAATAAGGAGTTTGCAGAATACCATACAGGACTTGATGAGAAACTCAGGCAGTATGAGAAGGATATGGATGGGCGGCTGAGCCTGTTTTCTGATACGATTGAAAACAACAGGAAAGATCTTCTTGATAATATCGACTCTACCAGGTCGGATATGCAGATATGGCATGCAAATGTGGAGCAGAACCTCAAGGAGACAGAAGGCGACCTTTCGGACCAGGTAAACAAGATCCGGAATGAACTTATGGGTTACCTTGAAGCTGTAAAGACCGAATATTCAGAACAGAAGAATGAACTCTTAAACGATTCTCTTGCTGTAAGGGAAGGTTTTCAGAACCGGCTTAATGAAATCGGGCTGGAAATCAGCAGGCTCGGCGAGGAGCTTGAGGAAAAATCCAGAATATCAATTGAAAAGCTGAAAAATGATTCAGGAATATTCATGATTGATTTCCAGAAAAAAACAAGGGAGCTTGAACAGGAAATCGATAACAGAATAAAGGAGTTCAGAACAGGTGTTCAGGAAACAAGGGAAAAAACTGAGGTGTCTGAAAAGAAACTGCTTGGAAAAATTTCTGAAAGTGCGAAGATCCTGAATGTTACTCTGGAGGAAATTGATAAAAAACAGAAAAATTTTATTAATCAGACAAAGATATTTGAAAGAGCTGATTCAATGAAGCTTGCACTCCAGGAGAAGATTGAAGACCTTAAAGGTGAAATTATCAAGGTGGATGCACAGAGCAGGGACATCAAGGCGGCAGAGAAGAAGTTTGACAGTATAAGAAAGCTTGGAGATGAAGTTTCCAAAAAGCTGTCCAGGTTTCTTGCGGAAAAAAGACGTATTGATGATATGGAAGGGGACTTTAAAAAGCTTCTCAACATGTCCCAGGCTGTTGATATAAAGCTTGACCAGATAACAGGTGTGTATGACAACCTTCAGGAAAATGAGGCAAAACTCCGTTCATTTGACTCCCTGTTCGGAACAGTTGCCGAGAAATTTGAAAGACTTGAAAAGAAGGAAGGAATTCTGGAGGCCACTACAGAAGGGGTTGACAAGAATTTCCAGACTCTCAGTGATATTGAAAGGATACTCAGGGATGTTACAGAAGCTGTAGAAATACTTCCGATGAAACTCAACGAGATAGATAACCGTGTTAAAAAGATAGGTCTTGAGAAAGGTGAGGCTGACAGGGTAATAGATAAACTCAAGGACCTTAGCGGCATGGTTGATGATGTTGAGGACAGAATGGAAAAGATCCAGAATGCAAGGGAATGGCTTGCAAGGACTGAAACCAGACTGGAAGATGCCGGCAAAAAGGCTGAAGAAAATATCAAACTTCTTGGTTCACTTCTGGATAAAGATAAAAAAGCAAAGAAGGGGGGCAAAAACGGAGCACCTTCTCTTGATAAGAGGGAAATGGTTGTAAAACTTGCCCATCAGGGGTGGTCTCCTGATAATATTGCCCAGGCTACAGGCCTCAGCAGGGGCGAAGTTGAACTTATTCTTGAAATAATGCCCAATAAATAGAAATAAATTAAATCTTCATGATGTAAATAATTAAAAGACTTGACCCTTTTTCTCTGCGTTAGTATTTTATTTTTAAGGATTGCTGACCTGTATCCGGGATCACCGTGTATCATTATAATACCATTAATTACGGCAGATCCCTCTGCTGTGTTATTCAGAAATTCAGCAGTCCCTGAAAACAATTGTAACACATAATTAAGAGGACACTGTACTGTGAAAAAAAAGGAAGCTGAAGCGGAAAAACCTGAAAAAGATGAAACTTTAAACACCGGGAAAGATGAAAAATCCAGTGTTGAAAAAGAGACATCTGAAGAAATAAAACCTGAATGCAGAGAAAATGATGTGGAATCAAAATTAAAAGAGCTTGAATCAGAAAATGCTGAACTCAAGGATAAATTCCTCAGAAAACATGCTGATTTTGAAAACTTCAGAAAAAGGATGTTTAAGGAAAAGGAAGATTCCATAAAATATGCAAACTCCAATCTTCTTGGAGATCTTATTCCGATTATTGATGATTTTGAGAGGGCAATAAATTCAGCAGAAAATTCAAAGGATTTTGATACTTTCCTTAAAGGTGTTGAGATGATTGAAAAACAGTTTGCATCCATGCTTGAAAAGAAGTGGGGACTTAAACGTTTTGATGCAACAGGCGAAAGTTTTGATCCTGAAAAACATGAAGCATTCATGATGGAAGAATCTGCTGATATTGATGAACCTCAGGTTGTTGAGGTTTTTCAGAAGGGATATCAGCTGAATGACAGGGTTATCAGACATGCTAAGGTAAAGGTTTCAATGCCTTTGAAAAACAGTGATGCTGATGAAGCAAATGGAGAAAAAAAACCTGAGGTTCAGGAATAAATAATAATTAAAAGCGGTGTAATCTTATCAATATTGGATTACCAGCTCAGAAAGGCACCAATGCCGTTCAGAATATGAAAGTACGGCGCAATAAGGGATTCTGGTGTTTATTCAGGATCTGATAAATCGGTAGACAGGTGCTTATAAATCGTTTTAGGAGAAAAAAGATGGGTAGAGTCATTGGTATTGACCTTGGAACAACCAATTCATGTGTATCTGTAATGGAAGGAGGGGAACCTGTTGTAATTCAGAATTCTGAAGGACAGAGAACAACACCTTCGATTGTAGGTTTTACAGATAAAGGGGAAAGACTTGTAGGACAGCCTGCAAAAAACCAGATAGTAACAAACCCTGAGAATACTGTTTATTCTATCAAAAGATTTATGGGAAGCAGGTTTTCAGAAATTTCAGGAGAAATACCTCTTGTATCCTATAAAATTGAAGAAGCGCCTAATAAAGATATCAGGGTGAATATAAGAGGAAAACAGTATTCAGCTCCTGAAATATCAGCTGCTGTTCTTCAGAAGATGAAAAAAACTGCAGAAGATTACCTCGGAGAAACTGTTACAGAGGCTGTTATAACTGTACCTGCATATTTTAACGACTCCCAGAGACAGGCGACAAAAGATGCGGGAAGGATTGCAGGGCTTGATGTAAAAAGAATAGTAAACGAACCTACAGCAGCATCTCTCGCATACGGTTTCGGAAAGGATCAGAAAGATGAAAAAATAGCTGTATATGACCTTGGCGGAGGTACATTTGATATCTCAATTCTTGAACTCGGTGACGGGGTCTTTGAAGTAAAATCAACAAACGGCGATACTCACCTCGGAGGAGATAATTTTGACCAGCTTATAATGAGGTGGCTTATTGATACTTTCAAGGCAGATACAGGTATAGATCTTTCTCAGGATAAAATGGCGCTTCAGAGGCTTAAAGAGGCAGCTGAAAAGGCGAAAATCGAGCTTTCAAGTACACAGTCTACTGATATTAACCTTCCGTTTATCACAGCTGATGCTTCAGGACCGAAACACCTTCAGTATAATCTTACAAGGGCAAAATTCGAACAGATGGCTGATGACCTTATCCAGAGGACAAAAGGTCCCTGTATAAAAGCTCTCAAAGATGCAGGTGTAACTGCTGCTGATATCGATGAAGTTATTCTTGTCGGTGGTTCTACCAGAATGCCTGCAGTTCAGGCTATTGTCAAAGAGATCTTCAACAAGGAGCCCAACAGAAGTGTAAACCCTGATGAGGTTGTTGCCATGGGTGCTGCTATCCAGGGGGGAATACTGGGAGGAGATGTAAAAGATGTCCTTCTTCTTGACGTTACTCCGCTTTCACTGGGTATTGAAACACTGGGCGGTGTATTTACAAAACTTATAGAAAGGAATACAACAATTCCTACAAAGAAAAGCCAGATCTTTTCGACAGCTGCCGACAGCCAGACAGCAGTATCAATACATGTTCTTCAGGGAGAAAGGGAAATGGCTGCCCAGAACAGAACACTGGGAAAATTTGACCTTGTAGGTATTCCTGCAGCTCCGAGAGGGGTGCCTCAGATTGAGGTTGCTTTTGATATAGATGCAAATGGTATTGTACATGTATCTGCCAAGGATATGGCAACAGGTAAAGAACAGAAGATCAGGATTGAATCATCTTCGGGACTTTCAGAAAGTGAAATCAATAAAATGGTTGATGAAGCAGCAGCTCACGCTGAAGAGGATAAGAGGGAAAAGGAAAAAGTAGAGGTTAAAAATGAAGCTGATGCAATGATCTACTCAACTGAAAAATCCCTTAAGGAATACGGTGATAAGGTTTCTGCTGACGACAGGGGAAAAATTGAATCAGCTCTTTCAGACCTCAAGGCTGCTTCCCAGACAGACAATATTGAGGATATCAAAGCCAAGGTAGAAGCACTGAAACAGGCTTCATATAAACTGGCGGAAGAGATGTATAAAAATGCATCACAGGACTCCGGAGCACAGGGGGCTGATCCTCAGGGGGCATCAGAATCCCAGCAGGGCGGTTCTCAGCAGAATGATGATTCAACTGTTGAGGATGCTGATTATGAAGTTGTTGATGATGATAAAAAATAAATTTTACGGTGCTGAAATTTGAGTAAACGTGATTATTATGAAGTCCTTGGAGTAGCTAAAGATGCCTCCAAGGATGAGATTAAAAAAGCATATAGAAAACTTGCAATAAAGTATCATCCTGATAAAAATGCAGGTAACAAAGAAGCTGAGGAGAAATTCAAGGAAGCGACAGAGGCATACGAGGTTTTAAGCGACGATTCAAAGAAATCTGCTTATGATCAGTTCGGTTTTGCCGGAGTTGACGGAATGGGAGGCGGAGCCCATGATTATTCTTCTGTTTTCCGCGATTTTGAGGATATATTCGGTGATTTCTCCGGCATCTTTGATTCCTTTTTCGGAGGCGGAGGAGGAAGAGCCAGAAGGGGCGGTTCGAGAAATGTTCCAAGGGGAGCAGATCTCAGATACAACCTTGATGTCTCTTTCAAGGATGCTGTTTTCGGAACAAAAGTGGAGATAGCATTCAATAAGAATTCCTCATGTACAACCTGTTCAGGTTCAGGTGCAGCTCCGGGTTCTGGAAGAAAGACCTGCTCAACTTGCGGCGGTGCAGGCCAGGTAAGAAGAAATTCGGGATTTTTCTCAATCGCATCTCCATGCCCGACATGTCATGGAGAGGGTTTTATTCTTGATAATCCATGTAAAAGCTGCGGCGGAAGCGGTGTAGAAAGAAAGAAGCAGAAAATCAAGGTCACAATACCTGCTGGTATTGAAACAGGCAAGAGGATCAGTATTCCCGGTCAGGGTGATGCAGGTCCCAACGGTGGAGAACCAGGAGACCTGTATGTATTCATAAATGTCAGACCGCATGAATATTTTGAACGAAGCGGTGAGGACCTTTACTGCATGATACCTATTTCTTTTACGCAGGCAGCTCTCGGAACAACAATATATGTAAGCACGCTGGATGAAAAGAAGGTTAAGCTGAAGATACCTGCCGGGACCCAGAACGGAAAAGTATTGAGGCTTAGAGGTGAAGGGGTTCCCAATCTGCACAATCCCAGGAAAAGGGGAGATATGTATCTCAAGATACATGTGGAAGTACCTGTAAGGCTTTCGACAAAACAGAAGCAGCTTATTGAAGAACTTTCACAGAATTCGGAAAATACAGAAAACCCGAAGCCGGTAAGGCTTTCATCACTGGGCTAGAAAGTTGCGGATTATAAAATAGACCATCCTGAAGACAGGATGGTTTTTTTATAAAAAAAGCAGTCTGCTGATACAGACTGCCTGAGGATTTAAATATAACCAGCTTTTTAAAATTCAACTTTTGGAGCCTGCCTGGCTGTCTCAGAAACTTCAAAGTAGTCTTTCTTTTCCAGTCCCATGGAGGATGCTATTATTGAAGCGGGGAACATCCTTATTTTTGTGTTGAAAACTTTTACCTGGTCATTATACCTTTTCCTTGCTACTGTAAGCCTGTTTTCAGTTCCCGCCAGTTCATCCTGGAGTTTTAGAAAATTACTGTCTGATTTCAGCTGCGGGTAATTCTCAACAACAACAAGAAGCCTGGACAGCGCACTCTGCAGCTGGTTGTACCCTTCAGCTTTTTCTGAAACAGAAGATGCCCCTGCCAGTCTGGATCTGGCATTGGCAATGTTTGTGAAAACCTCTTTTTCATGCGATGCAAATCCTTTTACTGTAGCGACAATATTTGGTATAAGGTCGCTTCTTCTCTGAAGCTGGTTGTCAACTTCAGCCCATGATGATGCAATATTCTCCTCAGCTGCAATAAGGGCATTTCTTGTACCTATATACCATGAAAAGAATGAACCTGCAGCAATAAGAATTACTGCAAGCGGAACAACTATAAAAAGCAGTTTGTTTTTTCCCATTTTTTTCTCCTGAAAAACAAACAAAACCGGATACTAAAAAAATCCGGTCTGTAAGCAGTTTTTTATATATTATGCAGCACACAGGCTGCTTTTTTTAAACGCCGGACGGAATCAGAATCCGCGTGATGCGCCTCCGCCTCCGAAACCTCCGCCTCCGAAACCGGAAAATCCACCGCCTGAGAAACCGCTGCCGGAAAAGCCGCCGCCTCTGCTCCCGAATCCGCCTCCGTAATATCCTCTTCTGCTGAAGCCTGTCAGCAGAAAGATCGGAAGAAAAAATCTCCCTCCGCCGAGAAAAATAAAAAGAAATATAATTATATCAAATAAAGAGATACCCCTGCGGACAGGTCTTGCCGAGTATTGAGAAGGTCTTTTTATCTGGTTCAGTGCTGATTCATCTATTTTTATGTTGTATTCATCAGCAACAACTGAAGCGACTGCAAGAGCACCGTTCTTAAGTCCTCCGCTGTAATCTCCATTTCTCAGGAGAGGCATCATGTATCTGTCTAGTATTTCTCCCGATATACCGTCTGTTACAGCCCCTTCAAGGCCATAGCCGACTTCTATCCTTACTTTTCTGTCTCCCTTGCTTAACACAATGAGAATGCCGTTATCTTTTCCCTTTTCACCAATTCCCCAGTCCCCTGCAACTTCAATGGAAAAATCCTCAATTGAGCCGTAGGGAGCAATTGAGTTTACAGTAAGGACAGCAATTTCCGCTCCTGTTTTCTTTTTAACTGTTTCTGAAACAGCTGATATTATTTTTGAATCTTCGCTGCTAATAACGCCTGCATAATCAGATACATACCCTTTGTAACCCGGCAGTGAGAAAACTGAAAAAGCTGTCAGCAGGAAGAGCAGTGATAACAGGAATATATTCCTTGATAATGATCTATTCATGGTTAAAAATCCATTTCATCGATTTTTTCAGTAAGTTCTATAAGAAATGACAGAATACTGAATATGTCGGATGTTATTGTATCTTTATCCTTATTAAACAGCTTTAATCCCCTTTCCTGATCAATTCTGTAGGCTTCAGCTGCTTTTATCACTATTTCTTTTTGGTCAAGCCCTTTTACTTCAACCTTCCTTAGTCTCAGAGCTCCCCTGAGGACAGACTCTATACTGCCTGATGTTTTATTCAGTGCTATTGAAAGGTAGCGCCTGTTCCCCCCTGATGCTGTTATCAGCTGTCTCAGCTGGTTAATAATTCCTCTCAAGGCTGATTCTGTCTGATGTCTGAGATTTTTATCAGCAAGGTCAAGCCTTTGTACAGGATCATCCCCTTTGATAAGGATATAACTGTCTCTGATATCACTGTATTCCATTGGGAAAACATCTGCTGATGAAATGAATTCATTCTCAGTCATGATAAGCGGTGTTACCCTGTATTTTTTTATCAATCCTGATGCTTTTTTACCGAAATCCATAATTGATTCAGGACTGCTTTCTTTAAGAAGAATCAGCAGATTTATATCCGAGTATCTGCTGTTGTTGCCTCGGGCAACGCTTCCGTAGAGTATTACTGATGCTATGTTTTCTTCAAATGATTTTTCAAGAAGAGAAACAACTTTTTCCCTGATTACAGTATTTATAATATAAGACTGCTCCATTATTTTCTCCTGCTGTGTTTATTTAAAGATAATCAATTGGAGGATATGAGACAACTAGATTTTGATATTGAAATAAAATACTTAAATAAAGGACAATCTTTAATCAGATGTGATTGTAAAGAGATGGGGTTTTTTATATTCCTGAACAAAATACATATCTTATTTTTTTCCGGTTCTGGTTTTTTTACCTCCTCCAAGTTCCCTATACTTGTTTCTCAGGGCTTTTTCGTTTATCAGCATCAGCTTGAGGAGAGCCGGTTTTGCTTTTTTCTTTCCTTCGAGTTCAAGTATCTTTACTGCCAGGTTGTAAAGTCGTCTTACGCCCTGAATAGAGGGGATGGATGTTTCAAACTGTTCTGCCAGTTCATAATCAAGCATCTTGCTGTTGACTTCGAGAAATTCTTTCAGCTCATCCTTACCCCATTTCATATGTTTGCCTTTGCTGAAATCATATTTTTCCATTCTGTTTTTTGTTCTCTCTGCAGAACCTTTCATTTTAATTTTTTTCCAGTGGGGATGTCTGTTTCTGGCATAATTAATATCATCTATAGTGAATCCTGTTTTTTTAAGCCAGATTCTTGTAACTTTTCTTTTTTCAGCAGGAGTTAGTGAACTTTGAACAGAAAAATCAATATATGATTCAGGTGTTTTTCTCAAAAGAAGCTTTTTCATTTCAGGTGTCAGCTGATCCTCTGGTTCCTTTTTCCTGGAAGTCCCTGTTTCTTTTTTCTTCATAAAATTTTCCTATAAAGTCAGTTCGTTATATATATAAGATAAAACAAATATATTCAGAATACAATAGTAAACTAAAAATCATGGTGAGAATTATCTATGCAGGTTGAATCATTTAATGGGGCATGACTTGAAAATATTAAGAATCAGCTAACTGTATCTTTTTTAAACTGATGCTGAAACAGTGCGGAATAATGAATTTTGAGAAGGATGTTGTCAGAACATGATGATGAATATCCAGAGGCACGATCCTTTTATGTGTTCTTTTTCAAAGAAACAGTGAAAAATAGTATAAAAAAGAGATTGATCTATTGACAAATATGGGTAAAAATACTATTAAGTTTTAACAGTATTTTTATATTGATATTTTGGAGAAAATTTAACTGATGAATGCATTAAGCAGAACAAACAGCTTTTATTTTTATTTTTTTTACGGAACTCGCGATAATTAAAACCTGATATCACAGGAATATTATATGAGCCGTGATCAGGAGATCACGGCTTTTTTTTTACAAACAGGATGTTTGTCACCAGTACCTGTTGCCAGGTACTGGCACAGGTGATGCCGATCCGCCAAGGATGGCGATAAGATCGGCAAGAACAGGACGCAAGTCACTGCATAGCGGCGCAAATGATAACGGTATTGCTTAATGCCGGTGACCAGGAGAGGGATATGAATAAACTTAAACTGGCTTCAATAGAGGCTAAAAAGGAACGGACGACAATCAAGGTCGGAAATGTGGAAATCGGAAAGGATTTTGTCATCATAGGAGGGCCCTGCAGTGTAGAGTCTGAAGAGCAGACTATCAAAACTGCAATAGCAGTCAAGAAAGGGGGAGGAGACATGCTGAGGGGAGGAGCATTCAAACCAAGGACTTCTCCCTATGATTTTCAGGGTCTTGGTATGACAGGTCTTAAAATACTCGACAAGGCCAGAAGGGAAACAGGGCTTCCAATTGTAACTGAAGTTGTTGATGCCCGGGATGTTTCATGGGTCTGTGAGTATGCTGATATAATCCAGATAGGGGCAAGAAATATGCAGAACTTCTCACTCCTGAAAGAAGCCGGAAGGGCAAGAAAACCTGTTCTTCTGAAACGGGGTATGTATTCAACATTGTCTGAATGGATTAACTGTGCAGAATATATTCTTGCTGAAGGTAATCCTGATGTTATTCTCTGTGAAAGAGGTATAAGAACCTTTGAAACATATACAAGAAATACCCTGGATCTCAGCATAGTACCAGCAGTAAAGGAAGTTACTCATCTTCCGATCATGGTGGACCCATCACATGGTACAGGAAGGATAAGCCTGGTAGCACCAATGGCAATGTCTTCTGTAGTTGCGGGTGCTGACGGAATACTTGTTGAGGTTCATGTTGATCCTGCAAATGCCCTTTCTGATGCAGGCCAGCAGCTCAAGCCGAATGAATTTGCAAAGCTGGTTTCCCAGATCAGAAAACTCAAGAAAAGTCATGAGCAGATAATAAACAACAAGTGACAGGCAGGTTTTATGAAACAGAAGCTGGTGGTAGATACAGGAAGCAGCAGGTCGGAAATATTTGTCGGCGAGACAGTAGGTAATATTTCTGAATATGCAGCCGGTCGTAATACAATAATTATTACAGATAAAACAGTTGACTCTCTTTATGGAAAGTTTTTTGCCGATTACAGAAAAATCATTATAGGAGAGGGTGAAGAGAATAAAACACTCTCAACCCTGGAATATATATATGAAAAGCTGACTTTTTTTTCTGCTGACAGGAATACCCTTCTCATAGGAATCGGCGGGGGGATTGTTACAGATATAACCGGATTTGCCGCTTCAACCTTCATGAGAGGCATTCCTTATGGATTTGTATCGACAACGCTTCTTTCCCAGGTTGATGCCGGGGTCGGAGGCAAAAACGGGGTTAATTTCAGAAATATAAAGAATATGATAGGAACTATCAATCAGCCGGAATTTGTTATTGCTGATACACAGACTCTTCAGTCGCTTCCTGATGTGGAGATTGTTTCAGGTATGGGAGAACTGGTAAAGCATGTTTTTCTGGATGGAGAAGATTCCGGGAATATTCTGATTTCTGTACTCGGAAGCCGCTTCAGCCCTTCAGATTTCATTAAAAAAGACAGGGATCTTCTTGATGATCTTATTTTCAGTTCGCTTAAAGTCAAGGCAGGAATTGTTTCAGATGATGAAAGAGAACAGGGCAGAAGACGTCTTCTGAATCTCGGGCACACACTGGGACATGCTGTAGAGGTTGCAGAAAAAATCCCTCACGGCATAGCTGTAATAAAGGGAATGATTTTCGCAGCAGCTTTTTCAGTGAAGAAAGGTTATCTGCCTGAAAAAGAAGCATCGAAAATAAACAGCATCCTTAAAAGACTTGTAACTGAGACAGAGGTGGATGCAGAAAGGGAAAAACTCAAAGAGATTATAATGCATGACAAGAAGCGTGATAATGACAGAATATATTTTGTGTTTTTAAAGGGAATAGGGAAACCGTTTATTGAAAAAATTGAAGTCAGCGAACTTCTGGAGGCTCTTGATGATTTGTGTATCGGTAGGTGAAAGCAGCTGGAAGAATGCCGCAGAGAAAGCCTTAAGATATCAGTTCACTGAAATCAGACTTGATTATCTTGAAGATATTTCTCCGGAATCTGTTTCAGCTGTATTTTCAACCGGAAGCGGGGATAAAATAGCAACATTCAGAAAAAATAATTCAGCTTCTGATGATGAAAGAATAAACATGATTAAAAAGGCTTTGGAATCAGGCGCAGCTTATGCTGATGTTGATATTGAGAATGATGCGGATTTTATAAAATCAGTATCAGATGCAGCAAAAAATAATGGTGCCCTGCTTATAATATCGTATCATAATTTTGATGAAACCCCTCTGAAGGATGTATTGGATCGTGTTATTGAAAAGGCTGCTTCACTTGGGGCAGACATAGTAAAGATAGCATGCAGGGCTGAATCAGCTGAGGAAGCTGAAAGACTTTTAAGTCTCCCTTCTCTCCGGAATAATATAGTAATAGCAGGAATGGGCAGCATGGGGGAAAGGGTAAGGGTTCTTTCCCCATTTGTCAGAAGCCTTTTTACATATGCATGCCCGGATAACGGAAAAGCTGTTGCCCCGGGGCAGGTCCCCTATTCACAGCTTCTTGAAAAGCAGAAGAGGCTCATTAATGAATGGTAGTCTTCGTCTTGCCGTGACAGGAAATCCTGTAATACACAGCCTGAGCCCTGTCATTTTCAGGAACTTTTTCAGGAAACATTCTGTTGAAGGATTCTATTCAAGAATTGCTGCCGACTCAATTGATGAAGTATTGAGATGCGCCGAAATCATATCCCTTACAGGAATCAATGTCACTTCCCCGTTCAAGGAGGAGGCATACAGGATTTCCGGCATAAAAAACAGAACTGCAGATTTCCTGAAAGCTTCAAATACCCTCTGCTTCAGAGAAAACACTGTTACAGCAGATAACACAGATCCGCTGGGAGTAGCCGGACCTGTTCAAAAACGGTTTCCTGATCCCTCGAATCTCAAGGCTGTTGTTATCGGGGCAGGCGGAGCCGGGGTTGCGGCATGTTATGCCCTTTCTTCAAACGGCTTCAGGACAGTTATGGTAAACAGGACTGTTGAAAAGGCTGAAAAAAGAATCTCCGGAATAAAAAACTGCTCTGCTGAAGCACTTGATAATATAGATGATGCTGTTAAAGGTGCTTCTCTTGTAATCCATACTCTTCCGGTTCCGGACTGTTTCTTTGATCCTTCTGTTCTCATGAAAGATGCAGTACTGTTTGATGCAAATTACAAATACAGCCCAATGAAAAAGATTGCTTCTGAAAGAGGCCTCGGCTATATTGACGGCAGGGAATGGCTTTTTGCCCAGGCGGAAGCTGCATATAAAATATTTACAGGATGTGGAAATAAGGGTGAATTGATATCTTCCGGAGAATCATCAGCTGACGATGCTGATGACTTTTTTTCCTATGCCCCGTATCCAGACAATATCTCCCTTATAGGTTTTATGGGAAGCGGAAAGACTGCAACAGGTAAAAAACTTTCTGAAGTTACAGGATATGAGTTTGCAGATACAGATTACCTGATTGAAAAGAAGGCCGGATTAAGTATCCCTGTGATTTTCAGGGAAAAAGGGGAGACCTATTTCAGGAATATGGAAAGGGATGTTGTCATTGAACTGCTTGCAGACCGCAGAAGGAAAATCATATCCTGCGGTGGCGGCGTTGTAGGAGACAGTCTGATACGAAAAGAACTTGGAAAAAGAAGTATTCCTGTCTGGCTTCTTTCATCTCCTGAAACATCGCTTTCAAGGATAACAGACAATTCAAGGCCGCTTCTTGAAACACCTTCGAGGTATGAAAAAGCAGTTTCCCTTTTTAATGAAAGGATAGATTTATACGGGGCTGTTTCACAGCTGATAATCAATACAGAAAAAAGAGATGCTGAAAAAACAGCAGGGAGAATATATGAAGAAATCTGTGAGCTTCTCTGATATAGCGGGAAAGATCAAGGCTCCTGCCTCCAAGAGCGCATTGCAGAGAATTCTTGCGCTTTCACACCTGTGCAGGGAAAAGGTTGTTATTGAAAATGCAACTTATTCGGGAGATGTGAAATCAGCTGTTGCCATTATAAAGTCTCTTGGATCAGATGTCTCTGAGGAGGGATCTGTTATTACTGTTGCCCCAGGAAACAGAAGCCCTGAAAGAGTTTTAAATCCCGGGGAGGCGGGTCTCGGAATAAGGATGTTTTCCCCGCTTGCTTCGCTTGACGGAACAGAGCATGAAATTATTGCTGAAGGATCTCTGAAAAAAAGGCCTGCAGTTTTAATAAGGGATGCACTTTCATCACTTGGAGTTGATGTGAGCATAAGTGGGGATTTCCCCCCTGTAATACTGAAAGGACCGCTGAAGGGGGGGGAAATTACAATAGACGGGTCCTTGAGTTCCCAGCTCCTTACAGGGCTTCTGATTTCCCTGCCCCTTGCAGATGAGGATTCATTAATCAATGTTATAAGTCTGAGGAGCAGGCCTTATATAGATATGACAACAGAGCTTGTAGGTCTTTTCGGGGGGGAAATAACAAATCATGATTATAAGAGGTTTTTGATAAGGGGAAAACAGCGGTACAGAAGCCCGGGTAGAGTACTTTGCGAAGGGGACTGGTCAGGGGCCTCGTTTTTTGCTGTTGCTGCAGCTTTATCAGGAAGTGTTGAGCTTCTCAATCTGAGACCTGATTCAAAGCAGGCTGACAGGGCTGTCCTTGAGGTGATTGCACAGACAGGCTGCCCTGTCAGCATTACTAAGCAGTCTGTTAATATAGAAAGCAAAGCTGTTCTGAAACCTTTCAGCTTTGATGCAACTGATTCTCCGGATCTTTTCCCCCCTCTTGCTGCACTTGCATCCGGATGTAACGGAATATCCGAGATCAGGGGTGTTTCAAGGCTCCGTCACAAGGAATCTGACAGGGAGAAGACACTGACAGAAGAATTCGGAAAGGCCGGGATTGAGATAAAATCAGAAGGTGATGTAATGATAATAAAAGGGGGACAGGTTCTTCCCTGTGAAGCAGATTCTAACAATGATCACAGAATTGCCATGGCCCTTGCTGTTGCTGCACTGAAATGCAGGGGAAGTGTTGTTATAAATAATTCAGAGTCAGTCTCAAAATCATATCCCGGTTTTTTTGAGGATCTTGAAAGCATAGGAGGAAAAATCAGTGAATAGTTTTGGTACAGTATTCAGAGTTTCCATATACGGTGAGTCCCACGGGACAGGTGTCGGGGTGATAATTGACGGATGTCCTCCGGGTATTGAAATAACAGTTGATGATTTTGAGAAGGATATTGCAAGAAGACGGGCCGGTTCGGAAGGGACAACTCCCAGGGTTGAGCGGGATATACCTGAAATAATCAGCGGTTGTTTTCAGGGGCATACTACCGGAAGTCCTCTGAATATTTTTTTCAGGAACACAGATACAAAATCTGAAGACTATGACAGATTCAGAAACCATCCCCGGCCGGGACATGCTGATTTTTCTTCAATGAAGAAATACGGTTCATACAATGATCCCAGGGGAAGCGGCCATTTCTCGGGACGCATAACTGCAGGCCTGGTTGCTGCGGGAACTGTTGCGAGAAAAGTGTGCAGTTTTCTTGATATAAAAGCTTCCCTGACAGAAGCAGGGGGCAGTTCAGATATTGGAAAAGCTGTGGACAGAGCTGTTGACAGGGGAGATTCTATCGGAGGCATTGTTGAGTGCAGGATAAACGGGGTCCCTCCAGGTCTCGGGGAGCCTTTCTTTAATTCAGCCGAATCATTGATCAGTCATATTGTTTTTTCCATACCCGGTATAAGGGGCATTGAATTCGGTTCAGGGTTCAGGGCGGCCTCCATGAGTGGAAGCGAGCATAATGACAGGATTGCTGATATGGATGGGCATACTGTTACAAACAATCATGCGGGAATAAACGGAGGTATTACCAACGGAAATGAAATATATTTCCGTACAGCTGTAAAGCCTACATCAACAATAAATATTCCCCAGAATACATATAATTTCAAAGAGGAGAAAATTAAGGAACTTGAAGGGAAAGGGCGGCATGATATCTGCTTTGCAAAAAGAGTTCCGGTTATAGTGGAGTCTGCTGCTGCAATTGCCATGGCAGATCTTTACCTTTTATCAAAGAGTCTGAATTATGGAGGAGAAAAGTTATGAAGTTGAATTTACTCAGGGAAAACATTGATATTATCGACCAGAAGCTTATAAAGCTTCTTAACGACAGAATGGAACAGGCTGTAATGAGCAGGAAGCTTAAGGACAGGATTGAAGATACAGGCAGGGAAAAGCTTGTCCTTGATAAAATCAGGGACTCCTCAACAGGTCTCCTCAACCCTGATTTTACAGAAAAGCTGTACAGGCTGATAATTGAAGAAAGCAAAAAGCTTCAGAATGAAAACAAGAAAATTATCGGGTTTCAGGGGGAACACGGAGCTTACAGCGAGGAAGCTGCAAAGGCCTGGAGCAGGGATATTGTTACTGTGCCTTGTGTAGAGTTTGCAGATGTTTTTGAAGGGGTTGAGGCGGGGCTCTTTGATTACGGCATTGTACCGGTTGAAAATAACCTGGGAGGAATTGTCGGTGAGGTTAACAGCCTTCTTCTGAAGAAAGACCTTAAAGTAATTGATGCCCTTGATATTGCTGTATCCCACTGTCTGATGATGCTTCCCGGAACTGATTACAGGGAAATAAGAAATGCCTATTCACACAGCCAGGCACTGTCTCAGTGCAGGGAATTTTTAAGCAGGAACAAACTTGATCCCATTCCCTATTATGACACAGCAGGGGCAGCCAGAATGATATCCAGAAAGCAGCTGAAAGGATCTGCCGCAATTGCCAGCAGGCTTTCAGCAAAGCTGTATAATCTTGAAATAATAAAGGAGAATGTTCAGGACCTTGATAACAACAGGACAAGGTTTTTCATTATTTCCAGGGAAGATATACGCAAGGAAAAGGGCAGCAAGTGTTCAATCGTTTTCTCAACTGAACATAAAGCAGGTACCCTCTTTTCTGTTCTTGATCAGTTTGCAAAAGCCAGGATTAACCTTACCCGAATTGAGTCTGTTCCTTCAGATCCGGGTGAATTTGCTTTTTTTCTTGATTTTCAGGCTGAAGAGGGATCGGAAGAGGTGAAGGCGATTTTTGAAAAACTTTCAAAAGTTACGACAAATATCAAAATCCTCGGATTTTACAACGAAAGGAGTATGTAGTGAAAATATTTATTATGGGAACCGGTCATATCGGTTCCTGGCTTGTTGAAGAGCTGTGCCATGATCATGAAGTAGCTATATATGATTCTGATCCGAGAAAGATGAAATACTTTTTCAATGTGGAAAGATTCATGAAGCTTGAAGAGGTTAAAAAATTCAATCCTGAAATGGTTATAAATACTGTATCGCTTCAGAATACAATAAAATCATTTGAAGATGTTCTTCCTTTTATTTCAAAAAAATGTATTCTTGCCGATGCTGCTTCTGTTAAAGGGGATCTTGAAAAATTCTACAGGGCGACCAAACGTGATTTTGTTTCGACACATCCGATGTTCGGTCCCACATTTGCAAACATCAGGGATCTGCGGGATGAGAATTCCATTATTATAGAGGAATCATGTGAAAAGGGTAAGAAATTCTTTTACAACCTATATAAATCCCTTCACCTTAAAATCTTCTATAATACATTCGAGGAACATGACAGGACTATTGCATATTCCCTTTCAACCCCTTTTGCCTCTTCCATGGTTTTTGCGGCATGCCTTGAAGTTCATGATGCTCCAGGTACAACATTTAAAAAGCATATGGAGACTGCAAAAGGACTGCTGAGCGAGGATGACAACCTTCTGACAGAAATCATGTTTAACCAGTATACTATAGATCAGCTGAGAAAAATCAATTCCCAGCTGACATATCTTACCCACATAATCAATGCAAAGGACAGGGAGGAAATGGCAAAATTCCTGAAAAACCTCAGGGGCAATATTTTTTCTTGACCTGGTTGAGTAAAAGATTTTAATATAGGGATTATGAAGATAACCGGTTTTGTTTCGGTTTTACTGCTCATAATCCCTTTTTTGTCTTTTGCCGGAGACAATTATAATTATGATATACCTGATTTCAACAGGATTGAAGTATCGGGAAACATGACTGTAATACTTGAAAAGCGAAGCAAACCCGGTATGTATATAGAAATTGAAAACAGCAGCATCGATGATATACAGTGGTATGTCTCTGTAAAAACCCTTGTATTGAAGAAGAAATCAGCATTTCCAGATTTCAGCGGAATAAAGTTACTTGTCTATTACAGCGGGGAGCTTAAATCACTGATAAGTAAAAACGGGTCAATTATAAAGAATATCAGAAAAATTGATACCGATAAAATACTCCTGGAAGCATCTTCAGGAGGTATTCAGGATCTTGTTCTGGAAGCTGATAATGTGGAGGCAAGATCAGTAAGGACATCACGGATCAGGATCAAAGGGAGCTGCAAACGGCTTTTTGCGCAGGCTGATTCAGGCTCGGAAATAAACAGTTATGATCTTGCCTGCCTCAGGGCAGAAGCATATGCCCATTCAGGTGGTATAATCAGAATCAGGGCTTCTCAGCAGATAGAGGGAAGTTCAGGTCTCGGATCATACATATATTATAAGGGAGCACCGTCAAAGATATTTTTCACATCAGGTACTGGCGGAGAATTAATTGACGATGAATAGAGAGCAATCATAAAACAAGGAGCAGGTATGGAACCGGTTAAACAGTATTATAAGAATACAGCAGACAGCCTTATCAGGGAATTCGGTAAAAGGAATATTGAAGCTTCATATTTTGAGGACAGCAGCAGTATGCTGTCATATATCAGGGAACTGCTTCCTGCCAATGCACTGGTGTCCTGGGGAGGATCAATGACTCTTAAGGAGACTGGAACTGCAGATTTCCTCAGGTCAGGAAAATTCAGGACACTTGACCGGGACAGTGTTTCCGGAGCGGAAGAGCTTCACAAGGTATTCCACCAGGCTCTCAGCTGTGAATATTATTTTATGAGTTCCAATGCAGTGACAATGGACGGCAAACTGGTTAATATCGATGCAACAGGAAACCGTGTGGCAGCTCTCTGTTACGGACCTGATAATGTTATTGTGATAGCAGGAATGAATAAGGTTGTGAAGGATGAAGAGGCAGCTGTCAGCAGGATAAAGAACTATGCATCTCCTGTAAATGCAGTCAGGCTTTCAAGAAATACTCCATGTTCAAAAACAGGCATGTGTGCCGACTGTCTTGGAAACACTATCTGCAGCCACACTGTAATTACAAGAAATTCCATTGCTGAGGGGAGGATAAAGGTCCTTCTTGTCGGGGAAATTCTGGGATACTGAAAAACAGCAGGATTTTCTCAGAACTTTGCTGTATAACCGAGAGAGCATCCCATATACTGTGCAATAAAGTCCTCTTCCGGTGTGTCTGTGTCAAACCAGCTCCTGAAATCCCTGTTGTATCTGAAATCAATTGTGAAAACACTGCTTCTGAAAGGGTATTCAATTGCAAATCCTGCCAGCCATGAGGGAAGGTGCATTCTGAGGTTTTCATCATCATATTTTTTGCTGACATGTTCTGAAGTTGCAATAACTTCTCCTTCAAGTCTAAGCGGGGTGATTCTGTATTTATACGATACTCCTCCGTACAGTTTTACCAGGTTCTCAGGCACTCTCAGGTATATCAATGCGGGAGCTTCAAAAAACCATGTTGATGTCTCAATTTCTGACAGGTTCAGAACAGGATAACCTGAAGGATAAAGTGTTTTTGTTTTCTGATTGCAGACCAGTACTTCCGCCTGAAGTCCCAGGAATTTGAAAATATCTGCCGACCCGGTAAAGCCGAATCCCATACCTGTACCGCTGCTGCTGTCAGGATCAGTTCCCCCCATATCCCAGTCGTTTATATCAAAGGATGATACAAGGAACATGGTTTTGAAACCGAGAGAATAGGGTTTGTCTGCAGTTGTATATCCTTTTGAAGCCCCCCATTTTTCCATGTTGGAACGCCATTTGTGATATTTCCGGGAAATCTCCTCTTTTATTCTTACAGCTGTATCGCTGAATTCAGGATTTTCCAGAAGCATGAATAATTTTTCAAAGGAAGATGAAACTTTCTGGCTGTAATATTTGTCATCTATGTGTTTGTTTACTGTCTGTGAATACCTGTCGATATACTTTTTTTCATTTTCCAGGACAGGAGGAATTTTAAACTCAACGCTAACTCTGTCTTCCGGAAGAAGAACTGCATTTATTTCCCCGGCATTATATGTTCCGAAAATTCTTTTCTGGAGTATTTTCACATTTCTTGTTCCTGACAGAAGTGATTCCAGATATTCTATGTTTTTACCAAAGAGTATACCGTCAATATAGACAGAATAATCTCCCTTTTCATCTGTCATGTTTGTGAATGCAAGGGATGTGAAATTTATCTCCTTACCTGTAAAATTTCCCAATGTATTTGAAATTGTTTTCTTTATTGTCTCTCTGAGTCTGACTGGCGATTCTGCTGTTTCTCTGCCTGATATTGTAACAGCTCCTGCTTCTCTGCTGAATACATAGAGTTCAAATATTATATTTCTCTCCTGCTTGATCAGGTCGCCGTAAATTATATAATCAACACCCTTTTCATTGCAGTAATTCAGATACTGCCCGGGCGGATAGCTTCCGGTTTCATTGATAACATTATATCCCCCGAGAAGGAGAAGTGTCTGCTCAGATACTGATTTTATCTTATCTGCCGCCTTGTTCAGCTCCTTATGTCCTGATCTGTTGATAACAGGGAAAACAGCGATATTAAGTTTTTGTATTTCAGGTTCTTCTGAAAAAACCCGGAAAACAGAAATTGTCAAAAATATCATCAGAAACAGTTTTCTTTGTTTTATCATCAAAATAACTCCGGTATATATTACAAATTATCAATAATAGGAATACAGCTGTCAACATAAAAGCGTTTATTATATTTTCGGCATTTTTTTAATTTTCATCATCCTGAATCCCGCTGATTATTCAACATTAAATTAAAATGAAAAAAAAGTATCTTTTTTACAGAACGTAATGTATTATTATGTATTCATAAATTTAATATTGTTATACACGTACGCAAAGAGGTTTATATGTCTGGAAAGAAGATCAGCCTGGTAATGTATTATGCAGCTTTACTGCTTATAATACTTAACTGCGCGGGAATTTTTTATTATAAAAATATCTATAATATAAGTGTTTATCATATATTTATTTATATCTCCCTGCAGTTGATTGTTGCTTTAATTATTCTGAAGTATTTAAGCAGCAGCAGAAAAATAAATACAGAGACAGATGAGCTGTTGAAATTGTGCTGTCCTGACATGGAAGATGATCTTTCAGATTTTGATGCTTATGAAGCTGTAAAAGAGAGAATCCTTTCTTTCCAGAAAAAAACAACTGAATCACTTGCGGCTGAAGAAAACATGAGATCCCTGAATACAAGACTCAGGGAAGAACTTGAGATAATAACAAGGGATCTTTCCTCCAGAGTGGCAGCTGCCGAGGAACTCCGTTTGATGAAAAACAGGATAAATGAGCTGGCACTTGCTGTGAAGGATTTTGAAAAGCATTATCACAGTTATGATTCTGCAATAACAGAAATAGCGGAAAAGCAGACTGTATCAGCTGAAAATCTGAACAGTATAATTGCCAGCCTGATTGAATCCATAGACAGGGAAGCTCTGATAGCTGCAAGGGCAGAGGAGATATCCTCAACAATGACAGACACAGTTAAACTGGGCGGTGATGATATATCAAAAACAATAGCCCTTATCACAGCTGTTGAGCAGCTTTCAGGACAGATTACAGAGATAATTGCTGTAATTGACAATATAACCGAGCTTACAAACCTGCTTGCAATGAATGCAGCTATTGAAGCTGCCCATGCCGGAGATGCAGGAAAGGGTTTTGCTGTTGTTGCCGGAGAGATCCAGAAGCTGTCGAAGGAAACAAGTAAGAGTTCTGGAAAGATATCGGAACTTGTGAGGAATGTTTCTTCTACAATAAAAGACATGACATCAAATGCGGAAAATGCTTCAGACGGACTCAAGGCTATAATGGATTCTGTTCACAGGACAGAAGATATTGTCAAGGATATTACAGGTGCAATAATGCAGCAGTCCGAAGAAGGCAACAGGGTACTGAATGCATCGAATTCAATAATTGAATCTGCAGGCAGGATTAATGACAATAAAAAACAGAACCGGGACGTTATCAGCAGGCTTCCGGATATAATTGTTGAAATAGAAGACTGCTCATTGAAGCTTGATTCAGGAGTCAGTTCAATTATCAGTAATCTTGGAGAATCTGAAGGGCGGATTAAAAATCTCATAAGCAGCATAAGCTGATTAATTATTAAACATATCTTATTATTTTATAAAAGGGCTGTTCTTGTAAGGAACAGCCCTTATTGATTAATTCAGTTGTGAAACAGTTTTTTATTTGTAAGCCATCTTCACACTATAGAACATTTTTGAAGGGGGAATGATTTCCAGAACCAGATCCTTTCCGGTAAGCGGTTTTTTAAATGTATATTCTTTTCCTGTTTCCCTGCAGAAAAATGTAAGCGATGGCATTTTATCCTTGACAGCTATGGTAAAATCTTCGATAGTCTTGTCTTTGAAATCATAATATACACTTTTTTCATCCATTGTCAGGATTCTGATGTTATCTCCTGTAAATTCCCAGACAGCATCATAGTTGCTGTCAATCCATTTCCCAATTACAAACTCACCCGGGTTGAAATCCTGTGCTGAAACAGTAAAAACTGCTGCAGTAAGGAGCAGAAAAAATAAAACCGCTTTTTTCATCATTAAACTCCTGATTAATTATTGATTTTAAATGTTATTATAATATAATTTTTACAAATTTGCTTGAAGGTTTAATTATTATGGATGAATTTGAAATACAGAATCTTAAGGACGAACTTAACAGTTTCCGGCAGGAAAAGGAAAAAATCAGAAAAATAATGGAGCAGGTCGGAGGTTCGCGCCAGACAAGGCAGGACACAATAATAAACATTGTATTTATTTCTGCACTTGTCTGCCTGTTTTTAGGGGATATTGCAAGGCATGTATTCCACCTTGATGTTCCGCTCCCGACAATGTTTTCGATTGAGATCGGTGTTCTTCTTGTATCACTGAAAATCATCTGGATGATGCACAAGCAGACAAAAGTTGAGCACTTCCAGTTCTGGATACTGAATTCAATAGAATTCAGGCTGAATGATCTTTCAAAAAAGATAGAAAAAATCAGAAAAGATCTGAACAGTTCAGGAAACTGAAAATACTCAGTTTATATATACCCTTTCAACCCTTTTACTTATATTACACAGTATTTCATATGAAATGGTTGAACAAATATCTGCAGCATTGTCAGCTCCGGGGCTTTTTTCATCATATCCGAAAATTACAACCCTGTCGTTTATGCTGCATTTAAGATCCGGTCCCAGATCAACCATGAACTGGTCCATGCATACTCTTCCGGCAACTGGATAAAGTCTGTCATTGACAAGGACATTCCATCTGCTGCTTAAGAGTCTGTTAACCCCGTCTGCATAACCAGCAGGAACAGTACCAATCCATGTGTCTTTTTCCGCTTTCCATGTGAGTCCGTATGAAACCCCTTCCCCCTTTTTTATCTTTTTTATGAAAAGGATTTCAGATTCAAAATTCATGACTGGTTTAAGTTCTATTTTATCCTTTATTGAATTGTCTGGTGAGTATCCGTAAAGTATTATACCGGGCCTGACCATATCAAAGTATGCATCATCATACTGGATAATAGCTCCTGAATTGGCTGCATGAACAATGCCTGGATCAATTGAATGAGATCTGATATTGTCAACAGCTTTTTTAAACCTAAGGATCTGTTTGTCCGTAAAATCCCTGTCTGTAATATCTGAAACAGGAAAATGGGTGCATATTCCTCCAAGAGTCAGCCATCTGCTTTTATCTATATATTCAGCAATTTCAAGGCTCTCTTCAGGTCTGCAGCCGACCCTGTTCATTCCTGTATCGATTTTGAGATGTACCTCTTTTACAATACCTTTTATTTCTGCAATATTCTCAAGGCATTTGAGAAAACCAATTTCAGCAACAAACGGTGTAATATTGTATTCGAACAGGTCGTCTATCTCTTCCCTGCTGCAGAGGCTGAAAAGAAGTACAGGCGAATCAATACCGCAGTTTCTCAATGCTGCAGCTTCGTTTACTGCTGCAACCCCAAGGTAATAAGCCCCTTCCTTTAATCCCCTTTCTGCAATTCTGCATGCGCCATGACCATATGCATCAGCTTTTACAGCCATGCATATTTTCCTGTCAGGTCCTATTTTTTTTCTTATCTGTGATATGTTAAATGCAAGATTTTCAAGGTTTATTACAGCTTTTGTTACTCTCATATTAAAATCATAACACCTTACATCCTTTTCTAGCAAGAAGTAATATAGCCTGATGCATCAATAATATTCTATTACTAATTGTTGTTGTTTTTGGATGCAAGTGCCGGTTATAATTTTATTCCCGGCAAGGTTATTTTCAGAAATATAGAACATGCCAGCTGTAAAAGGGGGAAGGTAAAATGAATAAAAACAGGCAGTTACTGTCAGCACTTTCAAGCAGGGAAAAAGCTTCCCTTGTTATGGATCTTTTTCACCGCATGGTAATGCATCATGTGCTTTGGTATGATGAAGTGAAGCATCAGATGGGAAGGGAAACAGCTCTTGATCTTCTCTGGAAAAGCTCGGAAAGAAGCTTTGCAATACAGATGAAAAGATTTTCAAAGCAGTTCGGATTTGAAATGGAAGACAGCATTCCGAAACCACTTATAGATATGGATCATTCTGTACTTGATGAGCTGATAAGGAATATCTCTGTCAACTGGCTTGCAAATGACGGTGTCTGGTTTCAGTCTGTGGAATTTGAAAAAGGGATGACAGATGCCAAGCGCTGTAATGATTCATGCTGGGGGCAGTTCTCCCCGTTTGAGGCTTCAGCTGTTAAAAGATTTCTTGGCCTTTCTGAAAAACCCGGGCTTGCAGGACTTAAAAAGGCCCTTGATTTCAGGCTCTATTCATTTATCAATGAGCAGTCGTTTACAGATGAGACAGAAAGCAGTTTTGTTTTCAGAATGAACAGATGCAGGGTCCAGGAAGCCAGGAAAAGGAAGGAGCTTGATGACTATCCGTGCAAATCGGGCGGTATGGTTGAGTATCCCTATTTTGCAAAGGCAATTGATGAAAGAATTGAAACAGAGTGCCTTTTCTGCCCCCCTGACAGTCATCCTGAGGACTGCTGCTGCGCATGGAAATTCCAGATAAGGAATTAATATATCTGTGAAGCTGTTTTATTTTAACAGGTTGTAAACTTCTCAACCGGAAAATGAAATGCTCTCGAATTTGACATAAAAGCTTACTGCCAGTAAAATTTATGCATCAGAAAATAATTTTTCTTTTTCTGAAATATTTTATATAACAGGGGGATACAATGTCAGACAGTGTATATAAAATTATTGAACTGGTAGGAACAAGCCCTGATTCATGGGAAAAGGCTGCTGCAAATGCTGTGTTAAAAGCTTCAGAAACTCTCCGTGATATCCGTATTGCGGAAATAGCAGATCTTGATATGCATATTGAAGATGGCAGGGTACAGGCATACAGGGCCAGGGTTAAAATTTCATTCAAATTTGAATGATTGTGGATTATCATTAATTTTAGGATGAATAATGTGAATCCAATGGAAAACTGTACATTCCTGATCAACCCCACCAGGCATCCCTCTTCAATCAGGGTGCTGAAAAAGCTTTTGAAAAGAAAAACCTCAGCAAATATTATCGAGGCATCCAGCAGAAACAATCTGAGGGAAGAGGTCCGTAAATTCTGTCAATCGGATTCAAAATACCTTGTTATATGGGGGGGGGACGGGACAGTCCACGAAGCATTCAACTCAATGATGGAAAACCCGCATAAAGGAAAGTCGCTCGGGTTTTTGAGGGGAGGGACGGGAAACGGTATTCAGGATTCCTATGAAATCCCGGTTTTCCTTTCAAGGCAGATTGATTCCTATATTGACAGTGTGAGGAATAACTATTTTGAGCCGGTTGATCTTCTTAAAATTTCTGTCGGCAGAAAGATTATATATGGTCAGCTTCTGGGTCTTGGGTGTGATGTCCAGGTCCTTAAAATCAGGAAAATGTTTTACTATAAAGAGAAGTTCAATACAGTTAAACCTGGGATTAAAACATATATACTTGCCGGGATGAAGCTTTACAGGGAGTTTGACTTCAGCAAAATCAGGGAAACATCAATAACATTCAGAAAAGGCAAGTATGCCCTCAAAGGGATCAAGATCAATGCCGAATATCCCTTCAGAACACTTAAACGCAGGACAAAATCAGCAATGATTGAAATAGGGACACGCCCCTATTACGGCAAGCTTTTCAGGATATGCCCGGATGTTGTATGCAATGACGGAAATATGGATGCATATCTATTCCAGTTTACAAACCATATGTCGGTGGTTGTCAACTTTATTTCGCTCTGGAACGGCTGGCATAACAGGATTAACGGGAGACTTGTAAAAAACAGAAAGCCCCTGATTGAACGGTATGAAGTAAAAGAGGTTATAATTGAGACAGGATTGAATGCCGATTTTCATGTGGACGGTGAACTCTACAATACCGGGAAAAACAGCAGAATACATATATCAATACTTCCTCAGGCAATAGATTTCCTTGTCCCGGGGAGTTTTTACCACAAGTTCCATCCATTTGACAAGGTATCATCTGTCTGATATTTCAGCATACAGCCCGGTATCCGGTATTTAACCGGCCAGTATTTTTCCTGTTTTATCATTTATCCATATTGAGCTGTTTGTTGTATCTGCTGCAATGTCGCAGATTTCCAGCTGCTTGATATAGACTTTTTCTGCCTTTAAAAACTGTGTCCTGAAGTAGCGGTTGCAGAAGTATTTGGGATCATATTTTTTTCTGTAATCAATATCCCTTTTCCATTTCCTTTTGAGCCTTATATCATCATCTGTCAGGTATATGATCTTGAGATCAATTAAAGGTGTTATTTCAGGGAAAAGAAACGGAAAGTTCCCTTCGATATAAATGATATCTGCAGGCTGGATTTTAATCCCTTTCCTCCCTTTTTTCAGTGTATGATCTGTATTATGTGATGATTCACCGGTAAGCTGGTTATATTCAGGGATTTCACATGCTTTGCCCTCTTTGAGCTGTTTCAGGCATTCAATCAGCAGGCTGTAATGGAGACTTTCCTTTTCCATTGATCCTATCCCTTCCGCTTCCCTGTAATCCCTGTCTGTAAAAAAATTATCCATTTCCACGGATTTTACAGTCTTACCCTGGTGGGATATTGTATTCTGTAAATATTCAGCAATTTCAGTCTTGCCGGCTGCAGTTGGACCAGCTATGCCGATTATTACTGGAGTACCGGTTCTGTTAATTATTGAAGTAATTAAATTAATAAGGTTTGTATCAATTTCCCGGTTTGCTTCTTTAAAGTCCCTGTATCCTATTCCCTGAAACTCTTCAAAAATTTTCTGCTTTTTTTCAAATTGCATGTATGGTTTGTTCCGCAGATTGGATAATACTTCCCCTGTAAAATATAGTGTTCTGGGGAAAAAGATGAAACACCTTATATCAAAATAGAATAAACTCTTTACCCATTCAGTTCTGTATCTGCCTGAGATAATACCTGCAAAAAGCTGGACTGTCAGTTCTGAAATATTTTTATCAATAATAATTCTGCTTTTTTTCTCGGGTTTGAGTTGAATATTTTTGTAAAAAAACCTGTCCCTGATTTTCTTCTCAATAAGCCCTGTTTCAGGTGCGGAAACATTATCCTGTTCAGGAAAACAGGATAAAAGGTGATCAAGTGCATATTGAAATTCGCATTCTTCCAGTTTTTTAAGCGCGCAGTTTATTTCTGTCATCCTTTCCAGGAGGCAGCTGCTGTTTCTGATTTCAGGTATTGTCATTTTTTCTCCAATACCTGATGTTAACACTGATTCTTTTAAAATGCAAGTAACCTTACATTTTAATATAAAAATGTAAGATAATTTACCTTAAGGGTTTGTCAGATACTTAAGCTGATATTCTCCTGGTGTTTTATCCAGTCCTCAAACATTATTTCAATTGCATCCCTGTCCTCGGGATGGTCAATATCAAGAGCTGCTCCTCCGTAACTTGTGATTACATACGATGCCCTTGTTCCCAGAATTTTACTTATACTGCCGAAGACCTTGTCTATCCTTACAGATTCCTTGAACCTCGGATAGAATTTTTCATATCCCCTGTCATAACAGAAAAGGGCAAGGTGAAGTTTGACTGCCTTGAACACAGCTCTTAAAACCCCCCTTCCGCTGAACAGGATTCTGGAAAGCAGTTTTACCATATTGAAGAGTTTTTTCTGGTATCTCACTTCATACATTTTTTCAATATAATCAAGTCTTTCTATTTTAAGGGGTTTGACAATATTCATATTATTGACCCTGAAATTCCCTTCCCTGAGATGGAAATAATTCAGTTTCATTCCCGGTTTGTTCTTTTCCGGATAATAGTACTTGAGAGCTTCTTCCCTGCAAAACCCTATAACATAATCATGGTTTTCCAGATCTGCTTTATCGATGAATTCATCTATTTCCCGGGGAGTAATCACAGGAATATCGCATGAACTGATAAGTACCGGTATTTCCGCAAAATTGTCCCTGTTCAGTTTTTTAAGATCGCTGTACAGATGGGATTTTGTATATATCTTCTGAAAATTTTTATTTGCTGGCTTACATTTTCTTTCCTGTATAAGAACTTTGCTGTCCGGCACGGTACTTTCATTTTTGTCATTCATTTCCTGTTCCATACCCAGGGCTGCAATATAACCGGCTTCACCGTTTTCTATGAGGCTTTCCCGCTGTTCGACTATCTTTATCTTTTCTTCATTTAATAAGCTGTATTCATCCAGTGTTTTCTCAAGACGCATTTTAGGGCCCGTGATAACAATATTTCCGGTCTTTTCTGCAGCCAGAAATGATTTCAGGGTATGTATAATACACGGGATACTTTTCACTTTCAAAAAGGCTTTGTTGTCATTGTCCACCAGCAGGCTTGCTTTTCTGTCACCTGCAAGTATCACAACATTGATTTTATCCATTATCCCTCCCTTTTCAGCGCTCCTATAAATAATTCTAGATAATGTTCACCTGAAATTCCATCAATTTAAAATTTTAAATAAGAACTAACATTATACAAATACTGAATTAACAAAAACTTTTTAAAAGAGGGTGTATTTATAAACTGAATTTCCGGTATTGAATCCGGTTAATGTCTGAATTTAATCAGTTCGATGAAGAAATGATTGCAAAGGAGCTGCAAGCTGGTGACAGATTTTAATGTGATGGATACAGCAGTGAAAATTTTCGGGGGACTTGCTCTTTTTATTTACGGAATGCATGTAATGGCTGAAGGCCTTGAGAATGCTGCCGGTAATAAAATGAGGAGTATTATAGAACTTCTGACTAAAAACAGATTTATAGCGGTATTTGTCGGAGCAGCTGTAACTGCCATTATTCAGAGTTCAAGTGCTACTACTGTAATGGTAGTCGGATTTGTTAATGCGGGAATCATGAACCTTTCACAGTCAGCCGGCATAATCATGGGTGCAAATATAGGTACAACAGTTACTGCAATTCTTGTATCCCTCAATCTTACTGAACTTGCTCCTCTTGCTATTGGTTCTGGGGTGGTGATACTTATTATCTGCAAAAAGGAGAAAAGCAGGAATTATGCACAGATCCTTATCGGATTCGGAATTCTTTTTACAGGCATGGCTGCGATGAAGCATGCTGTAAAACCTTTGAGGGAATGGGAGGGGCTTGTAACAATACTATCTGAATTCGGCAGCGGATCTTTTTATGATACACTGGCTGCAATGTTTGCCGGTTTTGCAGTTACTGCGCTGATACAGTCCTCAAGTGCCACAACAGGGATTATGATTGCACTTGCCACTCAGGGTCTTCTTCCAATAGAAGCTGCTTTTCCTGTCCTGCTTGGAACAAATATAGGAACATGTGTGACAGCAATGCTTTCAAGCATTGGCGCCAGCAGGACTGCAAAGAGGGCCGCCCTTATTCATCTCCTTTTCAATGTAATCGGGGCTTTTGTTTTTTCAATCTTCTTTTCCGGTCTTATTATATATATTGTAAAAGAACTCTCTGCATTTTTTGATACCTTCATGAGATTGATGAAAATAACCTCGGTAGAGGCAACTCAGCTGGCAGCAGCCCATTTTCTATTTAATCTTCTAAACACTGTTATCATGTTGCCGTTTATTTCTGTTCTGGTTTATACAGTAACAAAAATTATTCCAGAATCTGAATATGAGAAAGAAATCGGGGGGATAAAATATCTGGATGACAGATTCCTGGTAACTCCGCCTGTTGCCCTTTCACAGGTAAGAAAAGAGGTCCTTCATATGGGGGATATTTCATACAGTTCACTGAAGAAGGCTGTCAGGGGATTTCTTGAATCAGATACATCTGTGAGTGAGGAAGTATTCCGGCTTGAAAAAACTACCGATAAGATGAAAACAGCAATTACTGATTACCTTGTAAGGCTTTCCAATATGCAGATTTCCATAAGTGACAGGGAGGCAATAGACAATCTTTTCAGCATAATCAAGGATATTGAAAGGATCAGCGACCATGCTGAAAATATTGCAGAGCTCACAGACTACAGCACAGAAAATAAACTGAAATTTTCATGTGAAGCTGTGAGTGAGCTTGAAGAGATGGCAACAGTCTCACTTGAAATGATAAGGGACTCTCTTGATGCTGTTTCATTTGATTCAAAGGAACTTGCAGGCAATGTCATGGAAAAAGAGCCTCTCCTTGATAAAATGGAAAAAAAGCTTCGCAGGGAATATATAATGAGACTAAATGAAGGCAGGTGCAATCCCGCTTCCGGTATAGTTTTTCTTGATTTTATCAGGAACCTTGAGAGGGCGGGAGACCATGCAGATAACCTTGCCGTATCAGTAATTGACCCGGCTTATCATTCAGCATAAATTGACAGTATTGTTCTGTCTGCTTGAATAGCCTGTAAAGTGTTTGACCGTGATTATCGGTGAAATCCCCGGTCCCTGATAGACTGCTTTTAAAATGATATATATTATCAGAACATGGCTAATATTAATCCCCATTATAATGACTGCTATTTCAGTGAGGAAGGGGGGCTTGAGGAATCAAGATGGGTATTTATTGCGGGAAATAATATTGAAAGATTCGGACCTGATGATGATATCTGCGTGGGGGAAACAGGGTTTGGTACAGGTCTCAATTTCCTGGTACTTGCTGATTATATAAACAGGAACATAGCCGGTTATAAAGGAACTGTTGATTATTTCAGCTGCGAAAAGTATCCTCTCTCTCCTGAACAGGTCAATGAGCTTTTATTTCCCTTTTTCAGTGAAGATAAAGGGATGCTTGAAGAGTATCTTGATTTCTACTCCGGTTTTTATCAGTCCCTTACTCCCGGAATAAACCGGTCTGATTTTTCCCTTTTCTCTGTAAAAATCAGATTATCCTATTTTTACGGCGATGTTCATGAGGGGCTTTCATTTACAGGAAAGAAAAGGGATGTCTGGTTTCTTGACGGCCATGACCCGGAAAAAAATCCCGACATGTGGAGCAGCAGTGTTTTTGCCCTGATAGGAAGGAATTCCATGTCCGGGGCAACCCTCTCAAGCTATACATCAAAAGGCACTGTAAAACAGGGCTTGAGAGATGCCGGTTTTTTTATCAAAAGGAGAAAAGGTTATGGCCGGAAAAGGCATATGATACAGGGGAAATATCTTCTCTGAATCAGTATTTTCCTGTCAGGCTTCTGTCTTTACAATAACAGTCAAAAGGAATAAAGTAGACCAGACCTGAAGAAATCCCCAAAGAGCGATTTCTGAATGCATGATGCCGAAGGAAAAACCCTGAAAGGGTTTGAGGCATCTGTAAGAAATCCCCAAAGAGCGATTTCTGAATGCATGATGCCGAAGGAAAAACCCTGAAAGGGTTTGAGGCATCTGTAAGAAATCCCCAGAGAGCGATTTCTGAATGCATGATGCCGAAGGAAAAACCGGGATCTGCCAAGGAGTGGATTAATGTCGCTGGACAATGAGGAAATACTGATAAAACTTGCCCTTGAAGAGGACCTTGGAAAACGTATGCTTTCAGGTTTTGAGCCGGGTGAGACTTCATCTGATGCAGAGCCTTCATGTACAGGGCATGATGTTACTTCCGAGGCTGTTTTCAGTGATGAAACCGGGTCCTACTATCTTCTTTCGAAAGACAGCGGAATATTATGCGGTATAGATACATTCATTAAGGTATTTCATGCAGTCGACAGTTCCATCAATATAGTAAAATACTTTAATGACGGTGACAGTATTGTTAATGGGGACAGAATTGCTTCTCTTGAAGGAAAAATCGTATCCATACTGAAAGGGGAAAGAACAGCACTTAATTTTATATCCCTCATGTCTGCCATTTCTACAAAAGCTCATAAATTCGCAGAAAAGGGATCCGGCAGGGTCACAATACTTGATACCAGAAAAACCATCCCCGGCTTCAGGTCTCTATCAAAATATGCTGTAAGATGCGGCGGCGCTTCAAACCACAGAACAGGCCTCTATGACATGGCAATGATCAAGGACACTCATATTGATGCTGCAGGGGGAATAACTGCAGCTGCAGAGAAAGTAAAATCAAGATGGGGGGACAGGGTAAAAATAGAAATTGAAGCGAGAACTCTGGATGAAGTAAGGGAGGCTCTCTCTGCAGGTGCAGACAGGATTATGCTTGATAATATGGGCAATGATGAGACTCTAGAAGCTGTCAGGCTCATAGGGGAAAAAGCGGAAACTGAAGCTTCCGGCAACATGAGCTATGAGAGAATTGATGAGGTTTCCGCCACCGGAGTGGATTATATTTCTTTCGGTGAGCTAACACATACAATAAAAGCATTTGATTTCAGTCTTAAAAAAGGTTAATTGGAGGACAATATATGGGAGCCGGAAAAACTGATTTTGACAGTTATAATGAGAATATGCTTAAAGATTATATCATGGATTTCAAGGAAAGGTACGGGAAAAGGCTTCTTATTCCGGCACATTATTATGTCAGTTCTGATGTATTCCAGTTTGCTGATGTTTCAGGAGATTCATACAAGCTTGCAGTGGATGCGACAAGATCTGATGCGGAATGGGTTGTTTTCTGCGGCGTAAGGTTTATGGCAGAAGGGGTTGATATTCTCTCTCCGGGAAAAAAGGTCCTGATACCTGATCTTTCTGCAGGATGTCCCATGGCCGACATGGCAGATATTGATTCGGGGCGGAAAGCTCTTTCTGAAGCTGAAAAGCATACAGGGGAAAAACCTGTTCCTGTCGTTTACATGAACTCATATGCAGATTCAAAAAGCCTGTGCGGAGAGTACGGCGGAGCAGTCTGCACAAGTTCCAATGCCCAGAAAATTCTTAAGTACTATCTGGACAGGGGCAAAAGGGTATTTTTCTTTCCCGATGCTAATCTCGGAACCAATATTTCCAATGCTCTCAAACTTGCTGATAATGAAACCGCATTAATCAAAAGCGATCTTTCAATAGATTTCAGCGGGAAACCTGAGGATGTGAAGGTTTTTCTCTGGGACGGGTTCTGCCATGTCCATCAGGAATTCCTCATGAACGATATTGCCGATTTCAGAAAGAAGTATCCTGAAGGGAAAATAATTGTTCACCCTGAAGTTGATCCCTCAGTTGAAAAACTTGCTGATATGCACGGTTCCACCCAGAAGATATATAATGTTGTTACTGAATCGCCTTCCGGCTCTGTATGGGGAATAGCTACAGAGGCTAAATTCGTGGAAAGGATTGCACAGGAATTCAGTGACAGGACTATTGTTCCCATAAGGACCTCATACTGCGGAAATATGAGTAAAATTACAATGAAAAACCTTGCAGAGTCTCTCAACTCAATTGATCTTTATGAGGAGGGGAAGGGAGAGCTGCTTTACAAGGTTTCTGTCAGAGATGAATACAGGAATAATGCTCTTAAAGCTCTTGATAAGATGATAAAGATAGTAGAAGAAAAATGAGATATTACTATGAAGCTATTGTAGTCGGATCCGGGATTGCCGGTCTGACATCAGCTATATATCTTAAAAAAGCCGGCATAAATGTTGTTGTGCTTACAAAGACATCCCGCCCTGAGGAATGCAATACCTATTACGCCCAGGGTGGAATTATTGCATCAAGGGAAACAGATACCCCTGAAATGCTGAAAGAAGATGTTTTGATGGCAGGCAATGATTACAACAGGCTGGAAGCTGTAGACCTCTTTGCCAGGGAAGGACCTGACCTTGTCTTTGATTTTCTGATAAATGAGGCGGGAATTGAGTTCAGTAAAAATGAACTTGGCGAAATAGACTACACTGAAGAGGCTGCCCACCAGGTGAGACGGATTGTCCACTATGAAGATCATACAGGGGACAAGATAGAAGTTGAACTTATCAATTATGCTGAAAAACTGGGAATAAAAATTGCCTGTAATTATACCGCAGTCGATATCATTACAAACAACCATCATTCCAATGATACCCAGGAAATGTATAAACCCCGAGAGGTCATGGGTATATATGCCCTCAACAACCAGACTGGTGAAGTTGATACCTTTTTTTCCGGGGCGGTAATCCTTGCAACAGGCGGTCTCGGCAATATTTATCAGTATACAACCAATCCTGATTCAGCAACCGGTGACGGGCTCAGCATGGCTTACAAGGCCGGGGCAGATATAATAAATGCTGAATTTGTCCAGTTTCACCCGACATCCTTTTTCAACAAGGATGTAAAGAGGTTCCTTGTTTCCGAGGCATTGAGAGGGGAGGGGGCAAGGCTTAAGGACCACAATGGTTACGAGTTTATGAAGGATTATTCCCCTCTGAAGGATCTTGCTCCAAGAGATGTTGTTGCTAGAGCAATCTATGACAGGATGGCAAAAACAGGTCATGAATACATGTTTCTCGACCTTTACAATTACTATAATGAAAAACTCCCTATCCAGAAACGTTTTTCCAAGATCTATATGACCTGCAAGAAAGGGGGAGTTGACATATCACGTGAAATGATCCCGATCGTACCTGCAGAGCATTATTTCTGCGGCGGGGTAAAAGTAGGTTTATATGGTGAGACCTCCCTCGAAAACCTTTATGCGGTAGGGGAGGTGAGCTGTACAGGGCTTCACGGTTCCAACCGTCTTGCATCCACTTCCCTCCTCGAAGGCCTTCTCTGGGGAAAGAGGGCAGCCGATGAAATTATCAGGCGGAAAAACCCTGTTGATATGAGAAGAGTCGGCAAGATCCCTGACTGGAAGGATCCCAAAAGAAATCAGGATTTTGATCCCCTGCTTGTTGATCAGGATATGAAGGCTATTCAGCTGACAATGTGGAATTATGCAGGGATTATAAGGACAAGAAAGGGGCTTGAGAGGGCAAAAGCTGATCTTGATTATTATTCACACAGAATAATAAAGTTCTATCAGGAAGCAAAGCTTAACACTGGTATCATAGAGTTGAGAAATGCTGCTGTATGTTCTTCACTCATAGTGGGGGCTGCGATCAGGAATAAAAAATCTACAGGATGTCATTATATCCAGTAATATTGAAAAGATTATTTAAGAGGGCCGGAACAGATAAGTAAAGTTCCGGCTTTTTTTATTACAGCAGGGAATTGATCAAAGCATCGATATCATCCTGCCCTATATCAAGCTTCCGTTCAAATGCAAGTTCCTGATTGACTGTCTTGAGCTTTTTAAGAAGGCTGTGGATGATAAGCATCAGTATTTTTATTCCTGCGGCAGGATTTGTTTTTATGTATTTTACGAAATTACCCCGGTCAATTTTCAGTATGGAGGCTTCTGAAGAGGCTCTCACTGTAGCTGATCTTTTCATATGTGTGAAAAGGCCTGCTTCACCGAAAAATTCACCTGTACCCAGTGTGCAGATGTAAACTTCTTTTCCCTCTTCATGCTTGAGAATATCAATATTCCCTTTAAGAATAAAGTATATTGTGTTGCCCGGATCATTTTCTGTCAGTATCATGTCGGATTCATTATAGAAATGGATATCTCCTGTACTGATGAAAGTGCTGATTTCCGCCATGTCTATTGATTTCAGAACTGTATTTTCTGATAAGTATTTTACAATACTGTCTTTCTCTTCAAACATCATATATCGATTATTATAGAGTGGAGACTGATTGTCAATAAAGTTATTGCAAAAACCTCAAGATTAGTTTTTTTCTCAATTTATTGTTATATTAATAAAGAGTATTTGACATGATTTGGTTTATAAAACAATAATTAATAAATGCAGGCCGTGGTTGTTTATGGACGGAAATGAAAAACTGAAAAAAATTCTCCAGCTTGGAACAGAGCTTAACACAGTACAGGATGTTGATATTCTTCTTGAAAGGATTCTCCTTGAAGCAAGAAAATTTGTTAATGCAGATGCAGGAACAATTTATCTCAAGGAAGGTGATATGCTGGTTTTCGCGCATGCCCAGAACGACACAAAGCAGAAAAAACTTCCATACGGGAAAAAGCTTATCTATAATTCATTCAAAGTCCCTGTAAACACACATTCAATTGCAGGATATGTTGCCGCTACAGGGGAGACCCTTTGTATTGATGATGTCTATAAACTTGGAAATGATTTTCCCTACCATTTTGATTCAACTTTTGACAGAAAATCGGAGTATGAAACACATTCGATGCTTACCTTTCCGCTCAAAGACCTTTCAGGGGAAGTCCTGGGTGTTCTTCAGATGATAAATGCCCTCACTCCCGATGGAGAGATTACTGTATTTACTGACGAGGATGAGCTTTATATTACACATTTCGCAAGCTCTGCAAGTATTGTCCTCCAGCGTGCCCAGATAACAAGGTCTCTTGTACTAAGAATGATTCAGATGGCGGAATTGAGGGACCCCAAGGAAACAGGCGCCCATGTAAACCGTGTTGCCTCCTACTCAGTGGAAATCTATGAAAACTGGGCGAGAAAGAAAGGCTTTTCAGAGGATGAAATAGAAAAAACACGTGACGTATTCAGGATTGCAGCAATGCTCCATGATGTAGGAAAGATTGCTATTTCTGACACTATTTTAAAGAAACCTGCACGTTTTACAGATGATGAATACAATGTCATGAAAAGCCATACATATATAGGTGCAAGGCTTTTCAAAAACAAGCATTCACTGATTGATGAAATTTCCGCTGAAGTTGCCCTCACTCATCATGAGAACTGGGACGGGACAGGATACCCCGGATTCATAGACCCGGATACAGGAGAAGCTCTCAGGACAAATGAAAAAGGGGATCCCCTGCCGAGAAAGGGCAGCGAGATCAGCGTTTTCGGGAGAATTGTTGCTATTGCAGATGTTTATGACGCCCTTAATTCCAGACGTGTTTATAAAGAAGCCTGGAATGAGGAAGATGTTCTTGAAGAGATAAGAAAACTCTCGGGGAGAAAATTCGATCCAGAACTTGTTGATAATTTTTTTGAGGTTGTGGATCTGCTTAACGCTATCAGGACCAAATATCCTGACTGATAAAATTTCCTGCTGGTTTTTCAATAAGGGAGACTTTGCAATTCATCCGGTGTCTCTGAATATGAGTTGAAAAATAACAGGGAATACACACGACAGATATAAAAAAACTGCCTGTTTATATCAAACAGACAGTTTTTCAGTTTTCTGTAAAATCTGTTTAAGGGCAGATATTTACCTGTTTCCTTTTCTTCCGAAATTGTTGTCTCCGGGGAAATTCCTGTTACCCCTGCTGTTTTCAGGTCCTCTGCAGTCGCAGTCCGCCGGATTATGCATTCCGGATCCTCCCATGACCAGATAGGTTTTGTCATTTACTGTAATTTCCCTTACTTTTAATGCTGATTTTTCATCAACACTCCAGTTGGGACCGGGCACCTTGAAACCTTTTACTGTGATATTATCCCCGCTTTTAAGTTTAAGTGTTTCAACTGCTGCAGGGCCTATTATCAGGTCAAGATCCTCTTTTCCTGTTTTGATTGACGGAAAACTGTTTTCCTCCAGGGAAATTTTCCCCTTGAGCTCTACCAGCTCAGCAACACCGCCTGATCCGGATCCGGGTCTCATGAAATTCTGCCGGGCAGGACTTCTGTTCATCCCCTGATATTCTTCACCCTGTCTTCCGTAGAAGTTCTGTCCGAAACTAAGTGTTGCTGCTGAAAGCAGCAGAACTGAAATAATAACTGTTTTTTTCATATTTCCATTCTCCTCATATTTTGATTACACTGAGAATCTAAACCCTGAATGTGTAGGAAATGTGAAGATAATATAGTGATTTAAAGTATTCTTAACTATGTAAATACCGGTTTCTCTGCTGTAAAAAAGCCAGAAAAACCGGCAGATATTCATCTGTCATTAAATGATGTTCAGTTTTTGAGGATTTCCATGAGATTTGCCATTTCAATTGCAGAAAGAGCAGCATCCCAGCCCTTGTTGCCTGCTTTTGTTCCTGCTCTTTCCACTGCCTGCTCAAGTGTATCTGTGGTAAGAATACCGAACGTTATCGGAATATCTTCTGAAAGTGAAACCTGGGCGATCCCTTTTGCCGCTTCAGACGCCACATATTCATGATGGGTTGTTGCACCCCGTATAACTGCGCCAAGGCATATAACAGCATTATATTCCCTGTTCCTGGCTGCTGCTTTTGCTGCAAGAGGTATTTCAAAAGCACCCGGCACTCTTATGATTTCTATATCATCTTCCCTGCAGCCGTGCCTTATAAGGCAGTCTTTTGCCCCTTCTGTAAGTTTTTCGGATATAAGCTCATTGAATCTGGCTGTAATCAGGGCAAATTTTTTCCCTTCCGAAATCAGCTGTGCATTGTATTCTTTCATTTTTCCTTCCTTTTCATTTTATGTTTTACTGCTGAGTATCCTGTGCCGTTATCGGATTGTTTACCGGCTCTCAGACAGCAAGCAGATGTCCCATCTTCTTTTTTTTAACAGAAAGGTACTTCCTGTTGAAATCATGTATTTCAGTAAAAATGTTTTCCCTCTTTACTTCAAATCCTGCTTCTTCAAGTGATCTGACTTTATCAGGATTGTTTGTAAGTAGCTTGATTTTCCTTATATTGAGAAACTTGAGTATGACTGCTGCTTCCCTGTAATTTCTAAGGTCAGGCTCGTGTCCCAGCATTATATTTGCCTCAACAGTATCTGCCCCGTTTTCCTGGAGATGATAGGTTTTCAGTTTTTCAGTAAGACCTATTCCCCTCCCTTCCTGTCTGAGGTAGATCAGCGCTCCCCCCTCTTTTGAAATTATTGAGAGGGCTTTTTCCAGCTGTCTCCCGCAGTCACATCTTTTTGAATGAAAAATATCACCGGTAAGGCACTCGGAGTGTACCCTTACTGTCACTTCCCTGTCAGGGGAGAATTCCCCTTTTAGGAGTGCGAAAGGGGGCTCTCCCCCGTTCAGGGAGGGTGAAAAGGCAATCATCCTGAAATCCCCGTAATCGGTAGGAAGGTTTATACTGGTTGAAGGTTTCAATATATCTGCATCCATTTTATCTTCCCCTGTATTCAGCAAGGTCTTCTATTGTAACAATCTTGAGCCCGTGCTTTTCAGCAAATACTTCAAGATCCCTGCCCCGGGCCATTTCACCGTCATCTTTCATGATTTCGCAGATTACAGATACAGGTTTAAGCCCTGCCAGCCTTACAAGGTCTACTGAACCTTCTGTATGTCCCCTTCTTTCAAGTACCCCCTTTTCCGCAGCTATGAGGGGGAAGATATGCCCCGGTTTCCTGAAATCGTTCCCCCTTTTTGTTTCATCAGCAAGCTGTACAAGTGTTTCCGCCCTTTCAGCTGCTGATATCCCGGTTGTTGTACCTTTTCTCGCATCAACAGATACTGTAAAAGCTGTAGAATGTATGCATGTGTTGTTTTCAACCATAAGGGGAAGGGAAAGTTTCTCTGCCCGTTCCCTGCTCATCGGAGCACATATAAGTCCTTTTGCAAAAGAGGCCATGAAGTTTATTGATTCTCTGGTTGCAAATTCGGCTGCCTGTACAAGGTCCCCTTCATTTTCCCTGTTGTCATCATCTACCATGATCACCATGCCGCCGTTTTTTATTATCTCCGCTGCTTCCTGAATATCTGTGTAGCAGCTCAGTTTTACTGAAGTTTTCATTCTAATACCCCCATTTATTCAAATCTGTGATTTTCAGACTGTTACTGTTCAGGCCTGTCTTTCCTGATGTTTTTTCTAGAAAAGAGACAACATAGCGTCCGATGATATCTGTTTCAATGTTGACCCTGTCTTTAACTTTTTTATTTCCAAGGGTTGTTCTGTCCCATGTTTCCGGAATTATATTGAGAAGAAATGACTTTTCATCAGTTTCAGCTACTGTAAGACTTATCCCGTCCACACATACAGAACCTTCCCTTGTGCAGTATTTCAGTATTTCCTCTCCTGCAGATATTCTTAAATATCTGCTGTCATTTTCACCCTTTATCTGTTCAATAATCCCTGTTCCTGTTACATGTCCCTGCACAAGATGCCCTCCAAGGGGGCTGCTCAAGGTGAGCGATTTTTCAAGATTAACCTCACGGTCTGGCTTGAAGCTGCTGAATGTTGTTTTTTTAAGTGTTTCTTCAACAGCCTGCACCATGAACTCTTTTTCACCCGTAATTACTACTGTCTGGCAGACTCCGTCAACAGCAACTGAATCTCCGGGCTTCAGAAGAGAAGCTGTCTTTCCCGCTTCTATCCAGATGTCATACTTCCCCGGTCCCTTTGAGATTTTTTTTATTTTACCTTTGGTTTCTGTCAAACCTGTAAACATCTTCTTTCCCCTCCTTTAAATAAAATAAGGTTCTCCTGATATATGAATATTGTCATTTAATATTTCAATTTCCGGCTCTTTAACAGCTACCGGCCCTGAGGGTCCTTCTGAAGACTCAGGGATGAATGAAGGAATCCCCCTGAAAAACAGCTGAGGTGAAATAAAGAGTGATATTCTGCTGACTTTCCCGGCTCTCAGCAGCTCTGAAGCGAGAATGCTTCCCCCCTCTGCAAGCACAGATCTTATCCCCAGCTCCCATGCTTTTCCCATTACATTATCAAGGGAAAGTTTTCCGCTCCTGTTTATTTCAACAGGATGTATTGAGTATTTTCTCCCTGAGTGCTTTTTGATCTGCTTTTCAGAAGCTGTTTCCGGATTATAGAAGATATGTGTTCTGTCAGAAAAAGCATCTGTGAGAAGTCTGCTTTCTTCAGGGATCCTGAGTCCTGTGTCAAGGACAAGCCGGAACGGCTGTCTTCCCTCTACATGCCTGACTGTGAGTTCCGGGTTGTCTGAAAGTGCTGTTCCAGAGCCTATAAGGACTGAATCATATTCGGATCTCATCTTGTGGACAGCAATTCTTGATTCCATGTTTGAAATCCATTTTGAGCTTCCTTCTTCCCCTGCAATGAAACTGTCCAGTGTCTGGGCCATTTTGAGATGTATAAAAGGCTCTGCTTTTTCTGTGCAGTGATGATAGACCCTGTTGAGCTTTTTCTCTTCTTTATCAAGGATCCCTGCAGACACTTTTATTCCAGCCTCTTCAAGCATCCTTATACCCTTTCCTGAAACTGCAGGATTGGGATCAACTGAGGCTATTACCACTTCGGGGATTTTTTCTGAAATTATCCTTTCACAGCATGGAGGATTTATTTTCCCGTTTCCCCGATGGCAGCATGGTTCAAGAGTCACATAAAGGATTGTATCTTTTGAAAGATCTGCATCAGGGACCCTTCTCCAGGCATCATTTAATGCTTCAATTTCTGCATGGAGAGAGCCGTGTTTTCTGTGGTAACCTCTTCCAATAATTGAGCCCCCCTTGACAAGGACGGCTCCCACCATTGGATTCGGGGATGTCTGCCCTTTTCCCCCTTCTGCAAGAGTCAGGGCTTTTTTCATGAAGTAAATGTGATTCATTTTCCCTCCTGATTAAATCAAGACGGGACATACGACGGGATCCACAAAAAAAACCCTGACCGGGATTGATCCCTGTCAGGGCGTAATTATTCATGGAAAGACAAAATATTTTTCTTCTCCCATCCGGACTGTACCGTCGGCACCGGAATTTCACCGATTCAGTCTTCCTTATCGGAAGAGTCGCGGGCTTTAACCGCCGGTCAGGAATTGTTCTTTATAAAAGAACTCACCTTGCCCCGAAAAATACGGTAATATGCTATACCTGAAAGCTTTTATTGTCAATAGATCAGCAAATACTAATAATTCTTCAATGGATTATTGAATTTTGCAATAACCTGAATAAGTATTTAAATATGGGATAAACAGAGTAAAGTGATTTCAATCAAAATCTCATATCTGATAAAATCGTGACTGGAGAACTGATATGAAAAGAATAGTGTTAATAATTATATTGATTTATTCAGCCTGTCCAGGCTTTCCACAGGATCTGAGCAGAAACAGGATGAGGGTGGTTCTTCTCCCGGGTACAGATTCTTCAGGTTCGGGAAAAATTACAGGAATACTGAACCTTACTGTAGAGCAGATGGATAAACTCGGCAGGTTTGAAGTTATTGACAGGAGAACTACCGAGCAGAAAATGGAAGAACTTAAGCTCAAACTTTCAGGTATTACAGACGATGAAGCTGTAATTGAACTGGGTACTGTTCTTTCTTCTGATATCGGCATAATTGCAGATCTGATTACATTCAGTACCACTGTATCGGAGAAAAAGGTTGAAGCTGAAACAGAGGGTTCTCTGACTGTGAAGTATGAAACAGTATATGATTCAGTTATCACTATTACTCTAAGGCAGTTTGAGATAAATACAGCCCGTACAATGAAAACCATTTCTGTTACAGGGGAAGGAAGTTCAAACAGTTCGGTTTCATCAGAAGAGGAAGCATACAGAATGCTGAAAAACAGGCTTTTTTCAAGCCTCAAGGATTTCTACCCCCTCCTTCTTGCAGTATCAGAGGTCAGAGGTAATTTTATTCTTATATCAGGAGGTGAAAATATCGGTATCAGGAAGGGGATGAAATTTGATGTAATGAACTCTCTCAACGATTTCCAGAGGTCGGGACTGGTCCTGGTTGAAAAAACATCTCCGGATTCTTCCATGGCAAGAATTCTCAAAGGGTTTGCATCTGTTGAACAGGGGCAGCTTCTCAGGGAGAGAATTAATAAATTCCCTGAAACTGCCCTGTCGGCAGCAGTTTCAGGGAATTTTGAAGATGAATTAACTGCTCTTTATTTTTCTGCCGAGTTTAACACCTTCAGCCCCTTTTCAGGAGGAATTGATTTGCTCTTTTCTGTTGCAGATCCTGATGCAGATTTTGTAAGGACTGATATTTTCTGTGTTTATAAACCCCTCCTGGGAGATAGTCTGGATTTAGGAATAAAAGGAGGGTGCGGGATTACATTCCTTTACGGGGTCAGGGATGATGAGGATCATAAAATATCAAGCCTTGAATTCCAGCTGTCGGCAGGATCAACAGCTACAGTATATCTCAATGAAAAGCTGGCTTTTTTTCTTTCAGGTGATTATTACTTTTACCCTCTCCAGCTTATGGACTGGTCCTATTTTACAGGAGAAGGGGAGGACCGGACCAGACATGATGCATCAGGATATACCCCTGACCTTGATCCTGACGGTTTTTATCTTACCGCAGGAATAAAGATCATCCCCTAAATGATCTTTAATATACTATCCCGTGCAGTCCTTTTCCTCCATTTCCTGTTTGTAATGTTTGTTTTGTCAGGTTTTATTATTACTGCAGCAGGGTATTTACTGAAACTGACTGCCCCGAGGAATATGCGGTTCAGGGTTGTCCACCTGTTTTCTGTTCTCTTTATAACTTTACAGTCATGGATTGGAAGGATATGTCCCCTTACAGACCTTGAGAATCTTTTCAGGATTAAAGCGGGGGCAGCAGGATACAGCGTTTCTTTCATGGAATACTGGGTCGAAAAAATTATTTACTATGATCTTCCGTTTTCATATTTTATTGCAGCTTATTCTGTATTTCTTTGTCTTGTTGTTATCCTGATGATAGTATATCCGCCTGTAAAAAAAGAATAAGGGATAATTTAATTATAAAAAATATTTTAATTCTTCAGCTTCAGCAGTTATAATCTATATCAGGACGGGAGGTTGTATGTTCAGGCTGATAAAAGTATCTGCAGTTTTAATTCCTGTGTTTGCCGTTTTTTTAATTATCTCATGTACAACAACGGTAAATACAGCGGCAGTTTCTGCTGCAGGAAAAACTTATACAAAGCATGAAGATCCGGTGATCAGGATCACGAAAACATATTCAGAGGCAACTCTCAGAAAGTCTCTGGTTCAGTTCCATGAACTTCTGGGCAGTTTTGATTATTTTGACCAGTTTACATGGGGAGATTATATATTTGAAGATTACCTGACTGTTATATATGGTCTCGAGAATTCCCATTTCAGTACGGGAGAAGGTTCTGAGATAAGCATATATGACAAAAATGGAAAAATTCGGGAAAAGATTATACGGACTGTCATTGAAAAGAACAGTGAAGGGGAGATCTGGTGGCAGACAGAACACAGCAGAAAAGGGGAAGACACTGTCTTTTATGAAGTGCTTGTAAACCGTTATTTTGTTCCTGTTACAGTCCGTTTCAGAAACAGTGAAACAGGCGGATTATTAAGCAGGGATACAATGTTCGGTGAAAGTGTCCGTGATGCAATGCTGAATATATCTGAAGAAGAGATAAAGTCGAAACTTGATGAGGAAAGAGAAGATTATGCTGTTCAGAATCTTCCTTCAATATACAGCCGGATTAAAAATTCCGGCAGTGAAGTTATAACTGCAGGGGGAAGAAAAATTGAAACTGTTCATTATATTGGGGAGTTGCCATCTGATGAAGGCCCAGGCACTGTTGATATATGGTATTCTCCTGATATACCTCAGGGTATAGTAAGGATAAATGTAAATAATGAAACAGCAGCTGAAATTTCTGCCTGGATTAAAGGAGCTGAATAACAGTAAAATAATTGTTATAACCAGATAAAACTATCAACAATTGCAGTATGTCAGGTGAGATTTCCCGGTCTGGAGATTTTGGCTGATGTTTATCAGCCAATCCTGATACCATCTGTTAATTGTCTGTTTTTAAGTTAAATTTTCAAGTTTGGAGATTTTGGCTGATGTTTATCAGCCAATCCTGATACCATCTGTTAATTGTCTGTTTTTAAGTTAAATTTTCAAGTTTGGAGATTTTGGCTGACAGAACTGCAAAACCTGCCGCCAGTTCCTCCCTGTGTACAATAATATTATCAGGCAGTTTGAGTTTTGCGCTTGTAAAATTCCATATCCCCTTGATTCCCGCATCTACGAGAAGTTCTGCAGTAGCCTGGGCAAAAACAGCCGGAACAGTAATAATCCCGATTTTAATCCCCATTCTTTTTACAAGAGGTTTCAGACTGCTGATATCCATTATTTTTGTTCCGTGAATTTCCGTACCTATAATATCAGGGTCAGTATCGAAAGCTGCAACAATGCTTAATCCGTGATCAGCAAACCCCTTGTGTCCCAGAAGTGCAGATCCAAGAGCACCAGCCCCTACCAGAAATGCTTCATTGGTATTGTTCCATCCCAGAAATTCCTGCAGTGCTATAAGAAGCTCATCAACCTGAAACCCCTTCTTGGGAGTTCCTGCAACCCCGGTCAGTGCCAGATCCTTTCTTACCTGAATAGGAGTAAGTTTAAATCTTGATGCGATATCTGTGGCAGAAATCCATTCAATCCCATTCTGCTGGTATTCCCTTAAAATTCTCATGTAAAGGGGACCTCGTTTTACTGTAGGGAGCGGTGCTTTCATTCAATCTCCTTAATTTATCGATAAGCAGGTATCTATAATAATTATACATGTAAAATACTGTTTTTTCAATATATCGATATGCGAATATCGATATATATGGACAGATCATTATATCACAGAAAATAGATATGTGTATTATAAGTTGTTTTTTTTCAATGACAGGATCCTGGCAACCTCTTTTGACAGTTCTTCTGTAGAAAAAGGCTTGGGAATGAAGTTTTCAATCCCTTTTGACATAAGAAGATTTATTCTTTCATCATTACTGAATCCTGAAGTAAGCAGAAAGGGAATTTCCGGATTTATTTTCCTTATTGAACTGAATGTATTTTCCGCTGAAAGCCCCGGCATTATAAGATCAAGAATTATCAGTGCAGGATTATTCTCCCCTTTCTGAATATATTCCACTGCATCATGACCGTTTGAAAAGGTTTCTGTACTGTATCCGCAAAGTTCAAGCATGTTTGATGCAGTTTTTCTTATACTTTCTTCATCATCAATTACAACAATATTTCCACTGCCCCGTATTATATTTTCCTTTCTTTTTTCAGGATGCTTTATTTCGCCTTCTATGGAGGGAAAGTATAAGCTGAAATCTGTCCCTTTTTCAGGAACTGAATCAATTGTGATCGATCCTTGTAAATTATTGACAATATTTATGACCATGGTCAGACCGAGACCGCTGCCTTTCGCCCCCTTTGTGCTGAAGAAGGGTTCAAATATCATCTCCTTTGTTTTACTGTCCATTCCTACCCCTGTATCGGAGATTCTGATACAGCAGTAATGACCGGGCAGTATTGCTGCAGAACCTGAATAATCAGTCTGCGTGAATGCTTTTTCACTTATTTCGACAGTTATTGTTCCTCCCCAGCATTCACTGTCCTTTCTCATTATTGTCATTGAATGATATGAATTGATAAATACGTTCAGAAGAGCCTGTTCAAGCATTGAATAATCCCCCTTTATATAGGAGGGAGTGTTCTTTGTGATTATTTTTATTTCAACCTGCTTGTCAAAGCTGTGTGAGGCTATATCTATGATATTGTGAACCGCTTTTCTGACTTCAATTATTTCAAACTCTTTTGCGTTCTTTCTTGAGATACTCAGCAGCTGCTGTATTATTTTTTTAGCCCTTTCTGCTGATTTTCTTGCCATAGCAGTATATTCAAGGATTTCGGACCGGGGAAGCTCCCTGTCGCTGTTTATTGTGTATTCTATGAGATCGATAGGGCCGAGTATTCCACCCAGAATGTTGTTGAAATCGTGGGCAAATCCCCCTGAAAGCCTGCCTATTGTTTCAAGCTTCTGGGCCTGCATCAGTTCCTTTTCCTTTTCCCTGAGTTCTGTTATATCGTGAAGTATTGTTACAATGTTTTTTTCACCTGAATACCTTGTCAAAGCTGTTTTTTTCGCCAGAACGTAAAGTGTTTTACCTTCGGAAGATTCATGTGTATCTTCATATTCAAGCACAATATCCTTATTCAGTACTGTCAGGTCAGATCTGATAAACCTTTCCGCATCATTTTCAGGGAAAAGATCAAACTCGGTTTTACCGATTATGCTTTCATTTTTCATGCACAGCAATTCAGTAAACGCCCTGTTGACAAGTATGTATTCATGTCTGCTGTTTTTTACAAAAACAGGATCAGGTATTATTTCAAGCAGTTCCTTAAGAAATTCCTCGGATTTTGACAGCTCTTCAGTTGTAACTGCTACTCTCTTTTTCAGTGTCTTGTTGATAATGATTACAAGAGTAAAAGCTGTCATTGCAACAAATAAAACTATTGCATCCACTATGAGAAATATGAAAAGTCCGGGGTATTTCCTGTACCATGGCTGGCTGAAGCTGATCCAGTTGTCAGTAATCCTTTTTTTCTCATTTTCAGGTATTGATGCAAGGACTTTTTTCATAATTGAAAGAAGTTCAGGCATTCTGCGGCTTATCCCTATTGAAAGCTCAAAAGAAAAATCTGTTTCTTCTGAGACTTTCAGGTTAGTGAGCCCGTACTCTTTTATATAGTATGATGCGCTTGCTATGTTAATAATGAAAAGATCAATATTCCCGTAGGCAAGCTGTTTAATCCCCTCACTGTCTGTGTTGAAAGTAACATAATCGAGATAGGGGTATTTTTTCATAATTGGATTAATATATGCATATTCTTTTGTTATTCCTGTTTTATATACAAGCGCCCTGTTAAGTGCCTTGAAAGGCTTTAATTCTTCTCTTGAAAGGATTACTACAGGAACATCTATATAGGGATTTGTGAAATCCATGAAAACTCTTCTTTCGGCTGTGTCTGTGATTGCCATGACACCTGATGATTTACCGTTTTTAAGATATGATATTACACTGCTCCAGTCTTCCAGCCGTATTATATTGAATTTGACAGAAAGCCTTTTTTCTATTTCTGAGAGGAAATCAGCCCCTATCCCGACAAACCTGCTGTTTTTGTCAAACGCTTCAAACGGCATGAAATAAGGGTCAGGGGTGAATACAATGCTGTCCCTGTTTTTTTTAAGCCATTCAGTTTCTGACGGTGTCAGCAGTTCAGTTTTTTCTGTTCTGCTGCAGGAGGCTGTTATGAGTGCACATGTTATAAGAAATATCAGAAGGAAGCATCTCATATATATAATATTAGGAAAGAAATAATGTTTTTACCAGAATATTCATCAGATGCAGCAGTAATTGTTTAATAATTTATTTCCTGCCGGCTGTATAGTCTTATTTATTCTTATCTGCTAGATTATTCTCATGAATCTGATATCTGTAAAAAATCTTTCACATACTGAGGGGGGGAGAACTCTTTTCAGCAATATTACTCTGGGCATTGATGAAGGGGAGAAAATCGCTCTCCTGGGATTCAACGGATGCGGAAAGTCCACTCTGCTCAGACTTCTTTCAGGATACAGGGAGGCTGAATCGGGGACTGTTGCACGAAACAGCATTCTAAAATGTTCATTTCTTGAACAAAATCCCTGCTTTGAAGATGATGAAACAATTGCAGATTTCATTCTTTCGGGAAGCTCGGAGGATATAAGTGTTATCAGGGAATATGAAACACTTTCTTCGGATATCAGGGACGGAAACGGGGAATCAATAAAACGTTTTTCTTTTATCATGGAAGAGATGGACAGGCTTGACTGCTGGTCTCTTGAAAGCCGGATACATTCAATACTCTCGGAACTGGGTATTGATAATCTCTCTCAGAAAATGAATACACTTTCCGGAGGGATGGTAAAAAAGGCTGCCATAGCCAGAACCCTGGTGATTGATTCAAATCTGATAATTCTGGATGAACCTACAAACCATCTTGATATCAGAACAATAAGATGGCTTGAAAAGTATCTTTCAGCCTGCTCACGGGCTGTCCTCCTGGTGACCCACGACAGGTATTTCATGGATGCTGTCTGCAGCCGTATTCTTGAGATAGATGACAACACGCTGTACTCATATAACGGAAATTATTCAGGATATCTTTCTGCCCGTTCAGACAGGGAAAATTCCCGGGTAAGGGGAAATGAGAGAATCAGGAGTATTCTCAGAACTGAATCTGAATGGATAAAACGGGGGCCGAAAGCAAGGGCAGGCAAGGACAGAAAAAGGAAGGAACGTTATTTTGATTTAAGGGAAAGTCTGACAGCTGACAAAGCTTCGTCATCTTCATTTGAAGTAGCAGGAAAGAGGCTTGGCGGTAAAATTCTTGATATCACTGATGTTGAAAAAAAGTACCCCGGCATAACTGCTGTTACTGCTTTCACCTTCAGCTTCAGAAAAGGGGACAGGGTTGGAATTATAGGTCCCAACGGAAGCGGTAAAACAACCATACTGAATATTATCGCAGGTATTACCGCCCCGGACAGAGGAACAGTGGACAGGGGCTTAAATACAAAGATCGGTTATTATGACCAGATGTCAAAGGAACTTCCTTCAGATATGAGGGCTGTTGATTATATAGAGGAAACAGCTGAGGTAATAACTCTCAGGGATGGGAAAACAGTTTCTCCCTCCCGTTTCCTTGAAATGTTTCTTTTCCCAAAAAACCTCCTTTATACGGAAATTTCCAGTCTGTCAGGAGGGGAGAAGAAAAAACTGTATCTTCTGAAGATTCTTCTTGAAAACCCGAATTTTCTGATTTTTGATGAACCTACAAATGATTTTGATCTGCAGACTCTATCCATACTTGAGGATTTTCTTACAGGTTTCAACGGCTGCACAGTTGTTGTTTCCCATGACAGGTTTTTTCTGGACAGGACAACTGATTTTCTTTTCATCCTTGACGGAACAGGAAGTGTCAGTGGCTATTCAGGGGATGTCACTGATTACTTCAATGAGACTGGCACACAGGAGACAGTTCAGGAGAAAAAAACATATATAACTGCCGGAAATACATCCGGTAAAAACATCAAAAGAACCAGGGGGCTTTCCTACAGTGAAAAAAGGGAGCTTGAAACAATTGAAGATGATATTCTTGCCCTTGAAACAGAAAAAGAGGATCTCGAAAAAATATTTGTCTCCTCATTAGAGGTTTCTCCCGGGGAAATGAAAAAGACTGAATCCAGGTATAAAACTGTAATCAGCCTTATTGAAGAAAAATATGCCAGGTGGGAAGCTCTCGAATCCGCAGGGAAACAGACTTAAATGCCTTTTTTAAGTTTGAAAAGTGAAATTGAGTTTTCAAGCTCATCTGCTATTTCCCTGTTTTTCTCGGAAAGGTGCTCTGCATCTGAGACTGCATTCTTTATACTGTCACAGTTATCATATACGTTTGTTATAACTTTCTTAAGCTCATTGTTGTTGCTGCGAAGCCCTTCTGACGATTCCATAATGATTCCCGAGCGGTTTGTTATTTCCTCTGCCCTTTTTTTTATCTCTTCCGTAATCTCTTTCATTTCCAGAAGTGATGATATTACCTGATTGCTTCCCGAACTCTGTTCCTGCATTGCAAAATTGATCTCTTTTTCTGCAGTTGAGACTGTTCTTATAAGAGATTTAATTTCACTGAATTTACTGCCTGTATTTATTGAGGAGTTTTTAATACCGGAAATCATATCAGTTACTGATTTAAGATTCAGCTGTATTTCCTTTGACTGTTTTTCAGCATTATCTGCAAGTTTTCTGATTTCCGATGCAACAACAGCAAATCCCCGTCCTGAATCTCCCGCATGTGCATCTTCAATAGCGGCATTCATTGAAAGAAGATTTGTTTTTTCTGCAATATCTGTGATAACAGTATTTGTTTTCTGGAGATTTTCAGATTTACTGTTGATTTCAGCAGCCAGCTTTATAACAAGGTCAAGATCCTTTTCCCCTTCTTCAGATGCAATCATAAGTTTGTCATAATACACGGAGGATCTTTTAATATTATCAGTCACTGATGATATGTTGGCAAGCATCTCTTCTACAGAAGATGATGCCTCAATAACCTGTTCCAGCTGTCTGTTTATCTGGTCCTTAAGCGATTCGATATGACTGTTAATATCTGTAATTGATTCAGCTGTATCTTCAATAGACTTGGTGCTTGCACTGCTTTTCATTATAAGTGATGTAACAGAATTTGAAATACTTGCCAGGTTATCTGATGTTTCCTTCATTTCCCCTATCAGTTTGACTGCATTGGTTTTCTGTATCTCCATGATATTTCTGGTAGATGAGAGATGTAAGCTCAGCTTGTCTGTCAGTCTGTTGAATCCTTCTGCCAGTATTCCTGTTTCATCTTTTGTATGGACTTTTATTTCATGGTCCATATCCCCATCCGATATCATCCTGGCAGCTTGAGTAACTTCAGAAAGGGGCCTGGTGATTTTCATTGAAAACCAGAAAATAAAAAAAGCTGTAAAAACAAGTGCAGATATCCCTGTTGTAATCATGGTCAGGGATATTTTGTTATGTATCTTCATGATATCGGAATCCCTGACAGTTGCAAGCAGTGTCCACTGAGGAAGATTTTCATCAAGTGATATATTTCCTGATATCTGGAAAAATTCTTCACCGTTTATATCCCTGCTTCTGAAAATATTTGTTCCGTTCCCTTCCTGCTGTTCTGATACTTTTTCAAGTATCTTTTCTCCGAACATATCTTTTAAATTTTCCTTACCGCTTTCTGAACTGTCCGCAAGAATCATTCCTGATTCTGTTGCTATCAGATTGAATCCTTCTGATGTCTCTGAGTGTTTTTTGATTACTGCATCCAGAAAATCCAGTGAGATATCAATTCCTGTTACTCCGATTATATTCCCAATGCTGTCGAAAACAGGTTCTGATATTGTAGTCATGAATACAGAGTAATTCTCTGTTATCTCTTCGCTGTATGGTTCTGTCAGTGATAATTTTTTTCCGGATAACGGTACTGAATAGTATTCTTCTTCATATGCTTCAGATCCCCAGGCTTCAGTTGAAACAACTATTTCTCCCGAATCCCTGTCCCTGTATGCCCACACTGCATAGCTTCCTGTCTCATCATAACCATCAGTATCTGCATATTCCCTGTCCATTCCATCCCATCCGTCAGGCTCAAAAAGAATCCACAGGGAAAAAATGTTTTCATGCTGTTTGAGCATGTCCCTGAAAATTACAGGAAGAAAATTCCTGTCTTTTATTCCGGCTTCCCTGGAATTGGCAGCAATGCTTCTTACTTCATGAAGCATTTTGATGGATGAGCTGAATTCCATTTCAATGACTTTTGATGTATTTCTGACACTTGAGGAGGCTTCTGAATAGGCAAGACTGTCGATAGCACCTGTTGATACACTGGAAATAATCATCATTACTGTTATAAATGAAACTGTAACAGCTGAAAGGATGAAAACAAGCAGTTTATTTCTTAGCGATGACATTTTTAAACTCCTGAAAATTACTTCATATAATACATTTGTAATATTATTTTTAATTATAATGAGAAAATTCTTTTTTTTCCCGTTTTTTTATAGAATAACGTATTTTATTTTTCAAAAAAAACATCTGTATCAGTAGTTTCTTTTCCTGTATAGGAGTCTTTTCTGTTAAAAAAACTCTATTGTACTATCGGAGAGTATAAGACTATAATTAGATATGCTAAAAAAGAAATCAAACATATTAATATTTTCTGTCATACTGTCTGCTCTGGTTTCTGCACATCTTTCTGCTGAAACCATAGTTATCCCGATTGAGGGAATGATAGATCTGGGTCTCCCCCTGACTGTGAAAAGGGGGATAGAAGAGGCTGAGTCACAAAACGCGGAATATATTGTTTTCCTTGTAAATACTTTCGGAGGAAGGGTGGATGCTGCCACAGAAATCAAGGATGCGATAATCGGTACTGATATCAGAACTGCAGCATTTGTCAACAGCCGGGCAATATCAGCCGGTGCCCTGATAACTCTCTCCTGCGACCAGATATTTATGACAAAAGGATCCACTATAGGGGCTGTAACACCTGTCAACCAGCAGGGACAGAAGCTTACGGAAAAGCAGGTTTCATATATGAGGGCGGAGATGCGTTCAACATGCGAAGCCAGGGGAAGGGACCCCCTTATCGGGGAGGCAATGGTTGATGAAACTATTGCAATTCCGGATATTTCAGAGGAGGGAAAGCTTCTGACGCTGACTGCAGAGGAGGCTCTCAAGCTTGGATTTGCAGATAAAATTATTGAAGACGAACAGAAGCTGTATGATTATCTCGGCATAAAGAGCATGCGGGATGTGACAGTCTCGTTGAAAGAAACAATAGTAAGGCTTCTGACAAATCCGGCAGTCGCATCAATCCTCCTAACCCTGGGTATGGTGGGTATATTCTTTGAACTGAGAAGCCCCGGATTCGGCTTCCCCGGTATCATAGGGATACTTGCATTTGCAGCTTTTATCATGAGTCATTACATTCTGCGGATGGCAAACTGGATTGAAATAAGTGCCATAATTCTTGGTCTTATTCTCCTCCTCCTTGAGATATTTGTTATCCCCGGTTTCGGTCTTGCCGGTATTTCAGGTATCATACTTGTGTTCGGAGGTCTTTATTTTTCAATGATTTCAGATATCCCCTACATGTCTGACTATGCAGCTGCAGGAGCTGCTCTGAGTACAATAATACTCCTTTCTGTATTATTCACGGTGCTGAGCTATAAAACACTTGTCAAAACAAAAACTTTCAGAAAACTGACTCTTCAGGATGATCCAACGACAGATATGAGTCTGAAAGTTGAAACAGACATATCACTTGTAGGGAAAGGCGGTATTTCTGTTACAGTTCTGAGACCTTCAGGCAAAGTGGAGATTGACGGAGCAATATACCAGGCTGTTAGCAATGGAAGCTATATTGAAAAAAATACAAAAGTGATTGTTAAAAAAATCGAAAGCAATAATATTATTGTTGCAGAGGACAAATCGGAGGTTTAAATGATTGGTTTCCCGTTTTTAATCATTATTATGACAATTCTTGTCATACTGTTTCTTGTAATCTTTTTCAGTTTTATCCCTATACCGCTGTGGTTCAGCGCAGTGGCAAGCGGTGTAAAGGTATCTCTTATCCAGCTGTTTCTCATGAGGTTCAGAAGGGTCCCCCCGAGACTTATTGTTGAAGCGCTGATATCTGCCCAGAAAGCAGGTATTGATATAACTACCAATATGCTGGAAACTCATTACCTTGCCGGCGGGCAGATAATGAAGGTTGTACAGTCGCTCATTGCGGCAAACAAAGCTAAAATAAATCTGGATTTTTCAATGGCTGCAGCAATTGATCTTGCAGGACGGGATGTACTTGAGGCTGTTCAGACATCGGTAAACCCCAAAGTGATTGACTGCCCCAAAAGCGGAATGATAAGCGCAGTTGCAAAAGACGGAATACAGCTCAAGGGAAAGGCACGGGTTACAGTAAGAACAAATATTGCAAACCTTGTCGGGGGAGCTACAGAGGACACAATTATTGCCCGTGTCGGTGAAGGGGTAGTCTCTGCAATCGGCTCATCGGAAAGCTACAAGACTGTTCTTGAAAATCCGGATCTGATTTCCAAGGTTGTCCTCGGAAGAGGGCTTGATTCCGGAACAGCTTTCGAAATCCTGTCCATTGATATTGCAGATATTGATGTCGGGGACAATGTAGGAGCTGCACTTCAGACAGATCAGGCTGAAGCTGACCTGAAGATTGCCCAGGCAAAAGCTGAAACAAGGAGAGCAATGGCTATTGCACAGGAGCAGGAAATGAAAGCCAAGTCACAGGAAATGCAGGCCAAGGTTATTGATGCTCAGGCCCAGGTTCCTCTTGCTATGGCAGAAGCACTTAAAACAGGGAAAATGGGTGTAATGGATTATTACAGACTCAAGAATATTGAATCTGATACTGGCATGAGAGATGCCATAAGCCGGGCAGGTGAAGAACCGTCTGAAGGGAAAAACGGCGAATAGGAATTACTTATGGAAGGTTTGATATTTTTCATAGCAATGGCTGTTTTTATTGCCAGGATTGTGAAAAAAATAAATAAAGCTGCATCAGGAAACAAAAAAGCAGGACCATCTCCCGGTAATGCTCCTGCTCCTCTGAAGGACAAGCTGGAAGAGCTTATAAAGAGGATGGAGGAGGCTGAGCGTCTTAAAAATGAGAAGTCCGATGTGGAAGAAGAGGTTTTAAATTCTGCAGACAGTCAGGTTGAGGCGGAAGACGGAGGTGAAGAAGCATCTGAAGTTTTTTCTGCAGGAGACAGAAGGTTTCAGAAAGGAAAAACCCGGAAACCAGTTTTTAAGTATGATGAAAATATTGATTTTTCTGAAAAAGACTACCGGAAAGATAATCTGGAAGGGTACTCTGATGAACGGATTGATGAAAAGAAAAAACTGAAAAGTTATTTTACGGAAAAGGAAAGAAAATCTGCCGGAAAGAGAAATACCGGTTCCCTTTCTGCAGTAAAAAAAGTTTCCTCATCCGGACAGAAGAGGAAAAGGGGAGGGATACTTGATATGCTTTCCCGTTATCCTGATATACAGAAAGCTGTTATTCTCAAGGAAATCCTTGATAAACCTGTATCTGAGAAAATCTGATCTTTAAAGCAGGGGATTTTGATTGAATCAGAAGCCTCTGCTTTTCTTATTTAAATCACCAGCACATGCATCTGCCTTTATATTGTAAAATAATTGATTCTGAAATATTGAAATCGCAAAATATTTAATTAATATTTCTCTTCTCTCTATCTGCAGGGTAATGGATATTTCCTCCTGTATCTCATGATGGACAGTTATGAGCCTTTCTTCTGCAAATAAAGAATAATTTAATATCGATAACAAATTATCTATTGACGGTTTTCCTGTAAAAGGATATAAATATATCGATAATAAAATATCTAAAAGGACCGGTAAATGATTGAAATAGTTATCTGCATGGGGAGTTCCTGTCATTCAAGAGGAAACAGGGAGAATGTCAGAATCGCCAGAGATTATATTGAAAACAAAAAATTTGACGGCGAAATAAAGCTGACAGGATGTCTGTGCATGGAGGAATGCAGCCGGGGCCCTGTAATTTCAATTAACGGAAAAAAATATCATGACATAGATCCTCTGGTTTTTGCAGATATACTGAAAAATCTTGAAAAGGAGAAATAGGGATGGATATTCTTTCTCCTTTGTATACTGAAAAAACTGAATGTCATGACTGCTTTAAATGTGTAAGGTATTGTCCTGTCAAGGCAATAAGTTTTAAAAACGGACACGCAAGAATAGATCCTGATCTATGCATCTACTGCGGTAAATGTGTGTCTGTCTGTCCCTCCAGAGCAAAAAGGGTACGGGATGAACTGGGAAGGGTAACTGCATTGATTGAAACCGGCAGAAAGGTTGTTCTTTCTCTTGCCCCTTCATTTGCCAGTGAATTTCCTGAATATACAAAAGAGCAGCTTATAGGAAGCCTTCTGTCGCTCGGATTTGCAGCTGTATCTGAAACAGCTCTCGGTGCTGAACTGATATCATCAATGTATTCAAAAAAGCTTGAGAAAAGCGGAAACAGGATAATTATTTCCTCAGCATGCCCTTCAGTTGTTGAATATATAAGAAAATACAGAACTGATTATGCAGAATATATTTCTGATACAGGTTCTCCACTTCTGGCCCACTGCAGGCTGCTTAAAGAAATTGACAGTGAATACCAGATTGTATTTGCGGGGCCCTGTCTTTCAAAGAAAAAAGAGGCTGATGATAATCCTGATCTTCTTTCAGCCGCTTTGACATTCGAAGATATAAGAACAATGTTTGCAAACAGGGGAATAAACCCTGAAGCAGCAGGGTCTGAAGATCAGAAATTCTTCCCTTATGAAGCAGGGAAGGGATCATTGTATCCAGTTGACGGAGGAATGTGTTCAAGCATAGAAAAATACTCCCCCTGTCGCAGTACTGTTTTCATGAGCTTTTCCGGAATGACAGAGGTAGAGGATGCTATTGACAATCTTCCGGAACCTGAAGGAGGGGGGAATATTTTTCTGGAACTTCTTGCCTGCAGGGGGGGGTGTATAAATGGTCCCATGTCATGCAGAAAAGGGGAGACTGTAAGAAAAAGGATTGATGTCTATAAATACTGCAGACTTAAAAAAGACAGGATAAACCTTTCAGAATCCTCTTCCGCTCTGCAGTATTACAGAAACATTACTGTCCCTGAAAACAGAAAACATCCTGAATGTGACATAATTACAGCCATGGAATCTGTAGGCAAAACCTCCTCAAGGGATGAACTTAACTGCGGGGGATGCGGCTATAATACCTGCCGTGATTTTGCCAATGCCATACTTGACCGCAAGGCGGAACCTGTCATGTGTGTGTCATATATGAGGACTCTTGCCCAGAAAAAGGCAAATGCAATTATTGAGAAAATGCCTTCAGGTGTGGTTATTGCCGACAGTAATCTTACAATTATTGAGAGCAACAGAAAGTTTGCAGAGCTTCTTGGGGAGGAAATTCTTCTTCTATGGGAAAGCAGGCCCAACCTGTCAGGGGCCAGCCTTGAAAAAATGTTTCCGTTTTCCAGACTGTTCAATCAGGTAATGGAATCCGGCAGGGAAATAATCGACAGAAAAATTGAATACAACAGCAAGGTGATTTCCATAACGGTTTTTCCTGTTCAGAAGGGATTTGTTACGGGAGCAATTCTTCAGGATATCACAGCTCCCTGGGTCAACAGGGACCGGGTGATAAAGGATGCACGCAAAGTAATACACAGAAATCTGGAAACTGTACAGAAGATAGCCTATCTGCTGGGTGAGAATGCAGGTGAGAATGAAGTGATTCTGAATGAAATTATCCAGTCGTTTTCCGGAGCAGATGCTTCAGAGGCTGTATTTTGATGGCTGACAACTATTTTCTGGAAATAGATTCCGCCCAGATATGCAAAAAAGGGCAGCTGGTTGGAGGGGATGTCTTTCTCTCCCAGAGGAGCAGTGATGAAAGCAGAACTGTCTCTGTCCTTTCAGACGGCCTGGGCAGCGGAGTCAAGGCAAATGTTCTTGCAACACTTACTACTACACTTGCATTGAAGTGCATAGACGGAAGGGTCCCTCCAAAAAGAACTGCACAGGTAATCATGCAGTCCCTTCCTATTTGCAGTATCAGGAAAATAAGTTATGCGACTTTTACAATTGTTGAAATTGAGAACGGAAGATCTGTGAAAATTGTTGAGTTTGACAACCCTCCCTATATTCTGATCCGTGATGACAGGATTATAAGACCTGAAAGAAGCCCCATCAGGATAGGTGATTCTGTATCTTCAAGAAACACCCTTTTTTCATCCCGCTTCACTCTGGAGACAGGCGACAGGATTGTAATTCTTTCAGACGGGGTTACCCAGTCGGGAATGGGAAATGCAGTTTATCCGCTGGGCTGGGAGCTAGAAAATGTCGAACAGTGGATACTGTCCCTTATCAGGAGGGACAAAAAGATATCAGCAAGGAAGCTTGCAAGGGAGATTGTAAACAGGGGTGTCAGGAATGATATCTACAATGCAAAGGATGATATTACTGCTGCTGTTTTTTATGTCAGGAAACCGAGAAAGCTCCTGATTGCAACAGGCCCTCCTATTGACAGCGGAAAGGACAGATATCTTGCTGAAAAAATCAGGGATTTCGGGGGACGTGTTGTAATAAGCGGAGGGACAACAGCGAATATTGTGTCAAGGGAATTAAACAGGCCGGTTGAGACAAAGCTCGCAAAGCTGGATCCTGATCTTCCTCCGCCAGCTTCAATGAAAGGTGTTGAAATTGTTACCGAGGGAATATTCACCCTCAGCAGGGTGGCTGAAATTCTTGAAGGGGAAAGCCTCGATGAAATAAGAAGGGAAAACAGTGCTACAGCTGTGGTTGAGCTTCTGAGGGACAGTGATGAAATACAGTTTCTGGTGGGAACCAGAATTAATGAGGCGCATCAGGATCCCAATGTTCCTGTCGGCCTTGAAATCAGGAGGAATATTGTCAGAAGGATTGCTGATATTCTTTCAAACAATTTATTGAAGGAAGTTAATGTTGATTACATTTAGCTTGAGGAGTTTTTATGAGTGAATTAAAGACAGCTGAGGAAGCGGTAAAGCTTCGGAAAGTATGGGAAATTCTTAACAGGTATGATTCTGATCCGGGAAAAATAATACCCATACTGCAGGCTGTTCAGGAGGAATACAGATATCTTCCTGAAGAAGTTATGATTCTTGTTGCATCAGTTCTTAAGATTTCGCCTGCAAAGGTATTCGGTATTGCAACATTCTACAGCCATTTTTCTCTTGAACCCAAAGGCAAGTATGTCATCAGGGTATGTGACGGGACTGCATGCCATGTGAAAGGATCAGGGAACATTATTAAGACTGTAAGGAAATGTCTAGGCCTGAAGGGGAAGGAAAAAAGTACTTCTGATCTCCTTTTTACCCTTGAGACTGTATCATGTCTCGGAGCATGCGGGCTTGCACCTGTTGTTGTTATCAACGATCAGGTTTACGGCCAGGTTGATGAGGCTAAAATGAAGGGACTTGTTGATGAAATAAGGAAAAGAGAAAAGGAGGCTGTTAAATGATGCTGAATGTTGATCTTGACAGAATTAAAAGCAGATATATAAATGCCCGTAAAGATGTCGACAGAAGAATTATTGTCTGTGCCGGGACCGGCTGCCTTGCCAACGGTTCGGGAAAAATCTATGAACTTCTTGTTGAACTTCAGAAAGAGAAGGGGATAGCTGTTGATGTCAGGTTGAAACCTGAAGAAGACTCACCATCTGTACTGGTTTCAGGAAGCGGCTGTCAGGGATTCTGTCAGGTCGGACCTCTTGTAACAATTGAACCTGACGGCATTATGTATGCCCATGTAAAACCGGATGATGTAGAGGAGATTGTAGAAAGGACAATTATTAAAAATGAGATCATAGAAAGGCTCCTTTATACAGATCCGGCTACAAAAAGCAAATGCAGGGGACAGGATGAAATTCCGTTCTATTCAAAGCAGCAGAGGACTGTACTTAAAAGCTGCGGAAACTGCGATCCAGATGATATTAATGAATATATTGCTTCAGACGGCTATGAAGCAGCAAGACGTGCCTATATTGAAATGACTCCTGAGCAGATCTGCAGTGAAATGAAAAATTCAGGACTCAGGGGGCGCGGCGGCGGAGGGTTTCCCACAGGAAGAAAATGGGAGCTTGCCCTTGCCCAGAAGGAAGAAAAAAAATACATAATCTGTAACGGGGATGAGGGAGATCCGGGCGCATTCATGGACAGGAGTATTCTTGAAGGCAATCCCCACTCTGTTGTTGAAGGGATGCTGATCGCGGCCCGGGCCACAGGATCTGATGAGGGATATATCTATGTCAGGACTGAATATCCTCTTGCCGTGGAAAGGATAAGAAAAGCGATACAGGATGCTGAGGAGACCGGTATTCTCGGCAGCAGTCTCTTCGGGACTGACAGTTCCCTGAAGCTTCATGTCATGGAAGGGGCCGGCGCTTTTGTCTGCGGAGAGGCAAGCGCAATGGTCTCAAGTATTATGGGCAACCGGGGTATGCCCAGGCCCAAGCCTCCGAGAACAGCAGAAAAAGGGCTCTGGGATAAGCCTACCATAGTGAATAATGTTGAAACCCTTGCTGCGGTACCTCTTATCATACTTGGAGGTTCTGAACTGTACAGCAGAACAGGTACTGAAAACTCTCCCGGAACAAAAACATTTGCACTCACCGGTCATGTTGCAAATACAGGACTTATTGAAGTCCCGTTCGGAACTACACTCCGGCAGATTATTTTTGATATCGGGGGGGGAGTAATCAATGATAAAGGGGAGCTTGATAACAGTGATTTCAAGGCTGTCCAGATCGGAGGCCCCTCCGGGGGATGTCTTACTGAAGAACATCTTGATATTCCCCTTGATTTTGATTCTCTGGGCAAGGCCGGCGCCATGGTTGGTTCAGGAGGCCTTGTAGTAATGAACAAAAGCACATGCATGGTCCAGATTGCCAGGTTTTTCATGGAATTTACACAGCATGAATCATGCGGTAAATGTGTTCCCTGCCGGGAAGGGACAAGGCAGATGCTGGAGCTTCTTGACGATGTAATCGAGGGGCGGGGGACAGAAGAAACCCTTTCACTTCTTGAGGATCTCAGCCGAACAGTTTCCACAGCCTCTCTGTGCGGTCTCGGTAAATCAGCTCCATCCCCTGTCCTTTCCACCCTTAAGCAGTTCAGGGATGAATACCTTTCCCATGTTGTTGATAAAAAATGTCCGACAGGAAACTGTTCCGCCCTGGCAGTCTACAGGATAGATGCTGGGAAGTGCAGGGGATGCACACTCTGTGCCAGGAAGTGTCCGGTCGGAGCTGTTTCAGGAGAGAAAAAAGAGGTGCATGTAATTGATGAAAGCCTCTGTATCAAATGCGGGGCATGCGTGGAAGCATGTAAATTCAATGCGGTAGGAGTTGTGTGATGAGTAATGGCTGGGTTACAGTTAATAATGAAAGAATCCCAATTGAAGGGGAGAAAAACCTTCTTGAAATAATAAGAAAAGCAGGTATTGAACTGCCTACATTCTGTTATCATTCAGAACTGAGCATATACGGCGCATGCCGGCTCTGTATTGTTGAAGTAGAGGGGCGGGGTATCATGGCTTCCTGCTCTACTCCTCCGAGAGACGGAATGAAGATTAAAACTTCAACAAGAAAACTCCGTGAAACCAGAAAAATGACAATGGAGCTCCTTCTTGCCAACCACGAAATGAACTGTCCTTCCTGCCCGAAAGAGGGCAGCTGCAAACTTCAGAGCATTGCATCAAGTCTTGGAGTATCAGATGTGAGGTTCAGAAAAACCAGGGAAAAAATGGAAATAGACACAGGTTCTCCCTCCCTTGTCAGGGATCCCAACAAATGTATTCTCTGCGGAGACTGTGTCCGTTACTGTTCAGAGATCCAGGGCATAGGGGCAATAGATTTTGCCTACAGGGGTGAGGATGTCCGGGTTACCCCTGCATTCAATAAAAGCCTTTCCCAGGTTGACTGTGTAAACTGCGGGCAGTGTGCTGCAGTCTGTCCGACAGGGGCCATAGTTCCGCGGTCTGAAATAAATGAAGTCTGGGAGCATCTTGAAAATGAGGACTGCTTTACAGCTGTTCAGATTGCACCTGCAATCAGGACTGCACTCGGCGAAATGTTCGGCCTTCCCGGTGAGGATGTAACAGGGCGCATTGTTTCCGCCCTGAAAAAGCTTGGTTTTGACAGGGTATACAGTACTGCTTTCGGAGCTGATCTTACAGTGATGGAAGAAACAAATGAGTTTCTTGAAAGAAAAAGAAACAACGGAAAACTTCCCCTCTTTACCTCCTGCTGTCCCGGATGGGTCAAGTTTGCTGAACAGTCATATCCTGAGCTTCTGGAAAACCTTTCCACATGCATGTCTCCGCAGGCAATGACCGGAAGCATAGGAAGGAAAATCCTTGAAGATGACAAGGCTGTAGATGGCAGGAAGATAAAAATGGTATCTGTGATGCCCTGTACAGCAAAGAAATTCGAGAAGGGGAGAGATGAGCTTAAAACAGGCGGGAATCCCATTATAGATAATGTTCTTACAACCCAGGAGCTTGGTAAAATGATTATGCAGGCAGGTATCCAGTTTGCAGAACTGCGTCCCTCTTCCATGGACCTTCCCATGTCTTCAGGCTCAGGTGCCGGGACTGTTTTCGGAAAATCCGGTGGAGTTTCCGAGGCTGTAATCAGGTATGCTGCATCCGAAGCCGGTGTAAAACTGACTGAAGAGAATATTGCTGTTGAAAAGCTTGAGGGAAATCCGGGAATAAAGGTGATGACTGTTTCTCTTGGAGAGGAAGTTTATAAAATATGTACTGTCCAGGGAATTAAGAATGCAGATATTGTAGCCCGGTCTGCCTCTGAGGGGAAATGCACCTATGATATTGTAGAGGTTATGGCATGCCCGGGAGGATGCATCGGAGGAGCAGGCCAGCCTGTTGATTCTGAAGGTGTTAACAGGGCAAAACGTGCCGAAGCTCTCGAAAAGATAGACCGGAAGGAACCTGTCAGAAACACTGCAGAAAATCCTTTTATTGATCCTGTCTATAAAAAATATCTCGGAGGGAAAGCAGGAAGCAGGGAGGCCCATGATCTTCTTCATACAACTTATTCAAGCCGGAAAAGGATACAGTCTTCAGAATATGATCTAATAAAACCTGATGATGAGATGGCTCTTGAAGTAAAGGTTTGTGTTGGAACAAGCTGTTTTCTGAGAGGCTCGCAGTCTATTCTCTCAGGTGTCATTGAAGCAACTGAAGAGGATTTTAAGGGAAGAGTATCTGTCAAGGCATCTTTCTGCAGGGAAAAGTGTGACAGAGGTCCGACAGTAGTTGTAAGAAACAGGACCCTACACAGAACAAATACGGATGAGGTTTTATCTGAAATCAGGAATGCTTTAAGCTGATAAGGATCCAGAAATAAAAATCAGGGGCTAACCGCGAGGGGCCCCTGTTTTGTTAGTCATGCAAAAAACTGAATATTTCCGCCCTGACTTATCAGTTTCTCTTCCCTGTTATCTCTCCGTGGATATTTCTGCAGTTTGTTTCCTTTACAAACAGTATCAGGATAAAAGCGGCAAGGCTCAGATAAATATTCATAGAAAAGGCTTTTCTGTAGATTTCAACAGAATTTTCCAGCATTGAGTACCTGTCAATAACAGCCCCTGCAATAACCGGCAGTACTGCTGCCCCCAGAAATGTTCCGAAACTTATAAATGATGTTGCCATACCGGAATATTCCGGATCATTGACCTCTTTGCCTGTAGACCATGCGAGTGTTGCTGTTGCATTGAAAAAACCAATCATGAAAAACCATGGAGCAAGAAACCAGACAGGGGGATTGGCCTTGTAAATAACAAGCAGAGTGAACCAGAGAAACAGTACAAGCAAACCGCAGATCAGATAGGGAATTTTCCTGCTTTTTATCCTGTCTGAAATAAATCCGAACATAATAGCCCCTACACCTGTTCCCACAGCAAGAAGAAGAGTAATTTTTCCAGCCTGTATACTTGTATAGTTGTAAACATCCATTATATAGCTGACACCCCACAGGTTAAGTGTAAAACCGCTTCCGCCAAGGCAGATTGTGATAAAAAACATCGGCCAGCTGTGAATGTTCTTTACTATATTAAGCAGAGCATGAAAAATATTCCTGAAAGAAGCCGGTTTTCTGTTTCCCGCTTTTTCAGATATCCTGGGATATCCCTTGTCTTCCGGTCTGTTCTCCACAAAAAGGTAAATAAGAACTGCAAGAACGATAGTAATGATTCCCATCCAGATAAATGTGACTCTCCAGCTTAAAAGGGCGATTACAGCTGCAAGAGGCGCCTGAGAAACAGCTCCTCCGAAATTTCCAATTGAAGCGCTTATGCCGGTCATTGTCCCGAACTCGTCTTCCCGGAACCACTGTGTCTGAAACTTCAGAACAGAAATAAAAACAACCGAAGTACCGACACCCATGATAAGCCTTGACAGCATTGCTGTATGTATGCTTCCTGATGTACCCAGAAGTATGAGCCCGGCAGATGTAACAATGCAGCTGCTTATTATAGTTTTTTTTGCTCCAAGTGTATCCGCAAGAATTCCGGCAGGGATTTGCATTATCATGTACGCATAAAAAAACATTGCGCTCAGATTGGCGAATCCTGCTGAAGATATTCCAAAGGATTCCATTAATTCATTTCTTATTACGCTTGGTGCAAGCTTGTGCAGAAAAGCAAAGAAAAAAACACTTGCCGGAAGAATGTAGATTAACCACCTGTAGATAAGAGCTTTTTCAAGACTCTTCTCTTTCGTTTTAGGCATTTCATCAAACTCCTTATTAAATTGAATCAGCTGCTCTGTAAAATAGTACGTGTACTAAAAACATTATCATACTCTGGTCCCTGTGTCAAACATAAGGACAAAAAAAGAACATGTACAAAAAAATGTTGACAGATAAAATAGTACATGTATATAATCTGATTGTTGCTTGTATTTTGAAAATTATACGTGTGTTAATACAGATCAGACTTGTGTTTGTTCAGGAGGTTTTGAAAGGAATGGGAAATCTGATTATAGACAGGGAACGATGTAAAGGCTGCAGGTTTTGTATCGCGGCCTGTCCGAAAGAAACTATATCAATGACAGATGAGTTTAATAAAAGCGGTTATAACTTTATCCAGGTGAACAGGGATTCATGCATATTATGCGGTATCTGTTACACAGTCTGCCCGGATGGTGTTTTCAGTATTGAAGAGTAGGGAGAGGCTTTTATGAGTACAAGAAAAATGATGAAAGGAAATATTGCTGTAGCTGAAGCTGCGGTAAGAGCTGGCCTTGATTTTTACGGAGGGTATCCTATTACCCCACAGACTGAGGTCCTGGAACACTTTTCATACAGAATGGCACAGGAGGGAAGATCTTTTGTCCAGGCTGAAAACGAAATTGCGGCAATTAATATGGTTATAGGAGCTTCTGTATGCGGCAGGAGGGCCATGACTTCATCATCCGGTCCCGGAATGGCGCTAAAACAGGAGGGGATTTCATATGCTGCCAGATACAGTCTTCCATATGTGATGCTTAATGTTCAGAGATGGGGAACAGGACTGGGTTCCCTTGACACTTCACAGTGCGATTACTGGAGGGAAACAAGGGGAGGAGGCAATGGTGATTACAACACAATTGTCCTGGCCCCTTCGACAGTTCAGGAATTGGTTGATCTCATGTATGAGTCATTTGATATTGCGGAAAAATACAGGAATGCAGTCCTGATATTGTCAGAGGCTGCTCTTGGGCAGATGATGGAACCCTGTATCATGCCTGATTACAAAAAAGCCCCGAAACTCCCTGAGTGGAGATTTGACGGTACAGGGAAAAGGGATCACGGATTCGGATCACAGACAGATATGACTGATACAGTAAGAAAGAAACGGGAAATAATGCAGAAAAACGAGCAGAGATGGGAAAGCTATATGACAGACGACGCGGAATATATATTTGTGGCATTCGGGCTTCCAAGCAGGGTCTGCCGCGATGCTGTAGGAAAACTCAGGGCGGATGGCGAAAAAGCGGGTCTGATAAGACCTGTCACTCTGTGGCCTTTTCCTGTCAATGCTTTTAAGGAACCTGGAAGCAGTATAAAAGGATTTATATCTGTTGAATCGAACGATCTTGGCCAGATGGTGGAAGATGTGGCTTTGACATCGAAACTTATTTTCAGGGACAGGGCAATGCCTGTATACAGTTATGCGTCAGGAAGAGCTCTTCCTTCTGTTAGAAAGGTTGTAGAGCATTATTATGCGGCTAAAAACGGAAAAATCAAGGAGGTTTTCTGACATGGCGAAATTGAAAAAAGCTCCTGCAGTCTGGGGAGATACACATCATCCTTTCTGTGCCGGCTGCGGACACGGGATTGTAACAAGACTTATAGCCGAGGTTCTGGAAGAACTCGGTCAGCTTGATAATTTCATGTTCAGTCTCGGGGTGGGCTGCAGCTGTAATCTGCATCATTTTTTCAGGGGAGATAAAATGCAGTGTGCACATGGAAGGCCTGCTGCGATGGCAACAGGTATGAAACGGGTTTCTCCGGAATCTGTTGTTATGACATATCAGGGTGACGGAGATGCCGCTGTCATAGGTATAGCGGAAACCCTGAATGCTGCGTACAGAAATGAAAAAATTACTGCTTTTGTAATAAATAATGCCCTGTTCGGGATGACCGGAGGACAGATGTCATGGACAACGCTTCCCGGAATGAAGACTAAAACATCTGTTAAAGGAAGGGACTGTTCATTAACAGGTGATCCCATAAAACTGGTTGAGATGATTTCCTCACAGTTTAATGTCGCATATGCGGCAAGGGGTGCTGTGCATACTGCTAAAGACATCAACAGAACAAGAAGTTATGTAAAAAACGCGCTTGAATCCCAGATAAAAGGAGAAGGTTATTCCATTGTTGAATTCCTTGCACCGTGCCCAACCAACTGGGGTATTTCACCGATAGATTCCCTTAAATGGGTTGACGAAAAAATGCTGCCTTTTTATCCGACAGGCGAGTTTAAAACAAGGAAAGGGGACTGATAATGAAAGAACTGGTTTTTTCAGGTTTTGGCGGACAGGGTGTTTTGACAGCCGGGCTGGTTGTTTCGCAGATGGCAATAGATTCTGACAAGGAAGTTACATGGATGCCTGCATACGGGCCGACCATGAGAGGGGGAACAGCCCACAGTGTGGTTAAATTCAGCGACAGTATCATAGGAAGTCCCAACATGGAGGAGATTGATATACTTGTCGCAATGAACGGCCCGTCAGTCGATGCCTATTCATCACTTGTGAAGGAAGGTGGCTATATCATTGTCAACAGCGATATAGTCCCTGAAAATCAGGTTTATCCTGAGAATGTGAATATTTTAAAGGTACCGTGCATAACGCTCGCCAGCAGGGTCAGTAACCCCAAGGGGGGCAATCTTGTGGCTATTGGAGCCATGATAAAAAAATGCGGGCTTTTTGAAAAAGATGAGGCTCTCTGCTCCATGAACAGGTTTTTTATGGACAAAGGGAAAGATAAATTCAGGGAACTGAATACTGCTGCATTTGAATCAGGTTACAGCATTTAGAAAGGGGACAGACATGAATATCGGAAAACTTATAAAACCAGACAGTGTTGCAGTTGTGGGCGTTACTGACCGACCCGGAAGTTTCGGATGTGCCGCGGCGGTTGGAACAATAGCAAGTTCAATATCGGATAGGGTTTATTATGTCCATCCTAAAAGGGAAATGCTTTATGAAAGAAAATGCTATAAGTCACTTGATGAAATAGATGATGTTATTGATTGTGTAATTATCTGTACTCCCAGACCTGCTGTTGTCCCTATTCTCAGGCAGGCTGGTGAAAAAGGGGTAAAAGCCGCGATAGTCTATGCCAGCGGATTTGCAGAGGAGCATTCAGACGAGGGGGAATCTCTTGAAAGGGAGATGGGCGAGATATGTAAAGAATATGACATGGCTCTGCTTGGACCAAACTGCGCGGGAATCCTCAACAATGTGGACAACATTAATCTCTGGGGACTTACGCTCAATATTGATATGAACACAAGGCCCACAGGTATAGGTATTGTAGCCCAGAGCGGTTTTATCGCTCAGCATATAATGATGAGAGATTATATGAATGTTTCCTACTGTATCTCTTCAGGAAACGGAAATATTGTGAAATTTGAAGAATACTTTGATTTCCTTGTCAATGATGAAAATACCAAGGTCCTTGCTCTCTATATCGAGGGTGTTAAAGATGGCCGCAAATTTTCAGAATCACTTAAAACTGCTGCAATGAAAAGAAAGCCGGTTATTGTCCTCAAGACAGGAAAATCAGCAAAAGGAGCTGCCGCAACAGCTTCACATACAGGTAATCTTGCCGGGACAGATTCTTCTTTTGAAGCTGTTTTTAAAAAATACGGGGTTATCCGGGTAAAAGATCTTGAAGAATTCATGACAACTGCCCAGATGTTCAGTGTACTTCAGGGTAATTATCCAGTGAACAACGCTTTCTGCGGAATTAATCTTTCCGGCGGGGAAAATGCTATCTGCGCAGATCTTTGTGAACACCATGGAATTTTCCTTCCTGATTTCAGCACCGAAACAGTATCAGAAGTTGAGAAATTTCTTCCAGGATTTGCTACTGCCCAGAATCCTCTTGATGCGACAACTGATCTTTTCAGAAACAAGGAGGCTATTGCGGGAATTATCAAGGCTGTTAAAAAGGACAGAAATATTTCTGCTGTAATACTCGGGACAAATATTGAAGAAAAAGCAAGTCCCAGAATGCATGACTTTACCGATGCTCTGGTTGATGCGGCATCAGAGAAGGGGATGTTCCCGATATTTGCTGTTCCCTCCTATGAAGCTTCCCGGAACAGGGAGCTCCGCCTGAAGCTTGAAAATTCCGGTATCCCTCTTGTCTCGGGAGGAAGGTCCGGTTATTCATGCATCAGTTACCTTGCTGAATATGCCGGATACAGTCATGAAAACAGGACGCTTGAAATCTCAGTGCCGGAAGTGATTCCGGCAAATACAAAGGCTCTTTCCGAGGCGGCAAGTAAAAATCTTATTTCCAGCTATGGAATAACTGTTCCTGAACACATCCTTGTTTATTCTGAAAAAGATATTGAGAAGGCAATGCAACAGCTTAAAGGACCGTATGTTATGAAAATCAACTCATCTGACATACTTCACAAAACCGATGCGGGAGGGGTGAAACTTGGCGTCAGGGATCATGTTGAGGGAGCAGCTGCCTATAATGAAATTATTGCAAGCTGCAGAAAATATAATCCTGATGCTAAGCTGGACGGCGTTATGGTCCAGGAGATGCTTGAGCCGGGTACAGAGATGATTGTGGGGATAAAAAATGATCCCACATTCGGTCCGGTAATTCTTGTCGGTATGGGGGGTGTTTTTGTCGAAGTATTTAAAGATATCTCACTTTACCCTGTCCCTCTTAGCAGGAATGAAGCTTTAAACATGCTGCAGGAACTCAATGCATTCAGTCTTCTCTCCGGTTACAGGGGAGAAAAAGCCTGTGACATAGATGCATTATGCAGCCTCATTGTGGATGTTGCCGCCTTTGCCTCTGAAAACAGAAACAGAATCAGGGAAATTGATTTAAACCCTGTCTTTGTCTATGAAAAGGGAAATGGCGTCAATATAGTTGATGCTTTGATAGTTGAAGCAGAATAGCTGAATGTACAGCGGATTTCTGTTTCTTCTGACAAAAAAACAAGGAGGATAAATATCATTTTTTAAGGAAGTTTTTTTAAATAATTTTTAGGAGGAATTTTTTATGATCGTTTTGTTGGTTTTTTGCGCTATCTATATAACAATCGGTTATGTAGTATCTAAAAAAGTAAAAACTGCAACTGACTTTTTTGTTGCAGGAAGAAGCATGCCTCTTATAATTGTTGCTTTTACAATTGCTGCAACACATTTCGGCGGAGGATGTTTTGTTGGTGGTATTGAATGGGGTGTTGAAAAAGGTGTCTGGCCGGGAATGTATGCAGGTATAGGACTGGGTATAGCATGTTTTATTTCAGCATTTGTTGCCGGAAAATTCAGAAAAATTACTAATGGAATTACCCCGCCTGATTATATTGAATACAGATATGGCTATTCAAAATTCTTGAGAGCATATCATGCTATTGTGTATATAACAGGAACAATTGCTATTATAGCTATCCAGTTTATGGCTTTTGCTGCTCTGGCAACCGTAGTTGGAATATCCTATAATGTTGCTGTTATTCTCGGGGCTGTCGTAGTTATTGTTTACACCTATATGGCGGGTATGTGGGGAGTTATGCTAAATGACTTCATCCAGCTTGTTGTATGCATGATATTTATTCCTGTAATTGTATATATTGGATTGCAGATTACCGGTATGGAACACAGTATTACAGCTTCTGCTCTTTTAAGCCAGCCTTTCTTTCCGCAGCCTGAATCTGTTCATGATTTCCTGTATGCTGTAGTCCCTTCTGTGGTAGGGTCTATTTTCGCGTATGAATATTTTATGAAATGGCAGTCGACAAAGAGTGCAGGCGATGCTGTAAAAAGCTGCATAATAGCCGGTTTTATTCTTGTCGGACTCTCAATCCTTGTTGGGCTCATGTCTGGAATCGGTGCAACTATTTTTCCAGGTATTCCCGGAAAGGAAGTTGTGGCTAAAATCATCAATGTAACACTTCCAAAATGGGCAGGATACATATTCCTGGCAGCTGTTCTTTCAGCTATCATGTCAACATCCGATTCTCTTATGACTTCTCTTGGCGGAATGTTTGCACATGACCTTTATCATAAGGTGTTCCATCCGGATAAAGAGTTTGATGATCTTAAATACACACTTATTATATCAAAGGTTGCAACAGTTCTGGGAGCAGTGTTCGGTGTGATTATTGCCCTGAAAATTACCGGTATTATCGGAGTAATGTTCTGGGTTTCACCACTGCAGGCAGGATGTCTTTTTACTCCTATTATTGGAGGAATTGTCTGGAAGGGAGGCAACAAGCAGGGAGCAATCGGCGCAGTTATTGTAGGGGCAATTATGGCTCTTGTTGATATGACAGGTCTTTATGCGTGGCCGGAAAGGATGCTCTTTCCGATGTCAGGCAGCATGATAGCTTTCTTTGCAGTAAGCACATATTTTAACAATAAAAATAAAGTCGAGGAATCTGCTGTTACAAAAGTAAATGAATAACAGTTTTTAGAATTGACAGCTCTGAAAATCAGAGCTGTTTTTAAATCCCGAATGGAGAATCAAATGAATGTAAAACCAAGAAAAGTTATGGAGTCTGTACAGGGATATATTCCCGGAAAACCTGTTGAAGCTGTGATGAGAGAATACGGCATAACTGATGTTATAAAACTTGCGTCAAATGAAAATGCATTCGGATCTTCTCCCAAAGCCAGACAGGCAGTCAGAGAGATGCTTGATGAAATGCAGATATATCCAGATCCGGGAGTTACCGCACTCCGTGAGAAACTTGCCTGTATATATGGTATGAAAAGTGATAATATAATGGTTGCAAGCGGTTTAAGTGAAATCCTGCTTTTACTTCCGACTGCATATGTTGATCAGGGAGAAGAAGTAATTCTTGCTGATACCACTTTTACTCCATACGCGGCCAGAACAAAAATAATCGGCGGGAACCCTGTTTTAGTCCCAATGAAAAACTGGGTTCATGATCTTGACGCAATGGCTGACGCGATAAATGAAAAGACCAAGATTGTCTGGATATGCAACCCCAACAACCCGACAGGCACTCATCTGAAGGAAAAGGAAATTCTGGATTTTTTTGACAGAGTTCCTGATAATGTAATTATTGCATATGATGAGGCATATACGGAATATGTTACTTCAGGTGATCATCTGAAAGACAGTCATAAGCTTATTGAAAAATATGAAAACCTTGTTGTTATGAGAACTTTTTCGAAAATATACGGATTGTGTTCTCTCCGTGTCGGATATATTTTCGCACATGAAAATATCATAAGGGAACTTTCCAAAGTGAGAAACCCGTTCAGTGTCTCAAGGCAGGCCCAGGCTGCCGCGCTTGCTGCTCTTGATGATACAGATTTCCTTGATATGTGTTACAGGGAAAACAGAAAGGGTAAGGAAATGCTTTACAGGGCTTTTGATGAAATGGGCTTCTATTATCCTGAGTCTGAATCGAATTTCATTTTTGTAGATGTTAAAAAAGACTCCCAGGAAGTTTTCAGGGAACTTCAGAAGCTTGGAGTTATTATCAGGCCTCAGAAAGAGACTTTCCTTCGGGTTACTGTCGGGACTGAAGAGGAAAACATCCGCTTTATAAATGCTCTTAAAACTGTGTGCTCCAGATAATTTTTTTATAATTACCTGCTGCAGGGGAACATTACGTTTCCCTGTAGCTCTTTGCGTATTCCCTGTTATAGTTCAGTTTAAAAGAATTCCCTATCTTCAGATCCAGCTTCATATATTCGTTATACGCGAAATCATATAGTTCTCCGATTTCAATTTCCTTTTCTCCAAGCAAAGCAAGAAATAGTTCAACATAATATCTGCATATTTCCGTCTCCGGTATTTTATATTTATTGTTTAATGTTTCGTGAATAAGAAAAGGTTTGATTCCCGGTATGGCAACCATGTTCAGATGAAGTTTATGTCTGGGTTCTTCATACAGGGATTTATCAGGTGAAGGATAAAATCTCAATGAATCTTCAATCAGATTGCTGTGATATTCCTTGTATGTGCTTCCCTTTGAAAATTCATAAAAGAAACTGCCGTATTTTTTATTGCTTGCAAGCAGGAGTATATCAAAGGCCAGGTTGAGGACCAGACTCTTTTTAGGGTCATTATACTCACCGTATTTATCCTTGAAAAGATCGTAAGTGTTTCTTCTTATCTCGCTGTAGATTAATCCTGCCAGATTGTCTTTTGTTTTGAAATAATATGTAAACTGACCAAGATGGATTCCTGTTTCAGAAGAAAGCTTTCTGAATGTTGTTTCTGTATATCCCTGAGTATAGAAATATTTTTTTGCTGACGTGAATATTTTATTATAGGTTTCTTTTCCCTTGGAATATTTACCTGTCATAGATTTCATGTCAAAATATTATCAGATCGGTAGTTTTATTTCAAACAGATTAAATAATGATGAAGATATATTTGATTTTTTTAAAGTCTGCTGAAGGGGTAAAAAGGTTTTTTACTGAGAGTCAGTCAGAAAGAATCTGAAAATATTTATAAAATCATAAAATTACTGGTAAAACTGATTTTATAATATATGATTATTATATATCAGGTTATTTGAGAAATTAAATGTTTGGAAGATTATTTGTAATTCTATTGCTGTTTACAGTATCAAGTACTCTTTATACGGAAGAAATAGTATACGGGATAGTTCCGGACGCAAGTCCGACAACATTTATTGATGAAAATGGTGTTCCTTCTGGTTTATTTGTGGATCTTTTCGGTAGAATAATGGATGAGCTTGGAATCTCCTACAGGTACGAGATAGCTCCATTTGCAAGTCTTTATCCCGGGATGATATCAGGAGAGATACATTTATTTACAGCTCTTATAAAAAATCCCCAGAGGGAAAAACTTTTTTATTTTCCTGAAATCCCTGTCATATCAGGGTGGGGACAGCTTTTTATAGCATCTGATACTGAATATACGGAAATACAACAGCTGAACGGGAAGAAAATAGGAATTATTGCAAATGATATAAACGGAATAAATTTTAAGAGATTTGCCTCCAATCTCGGTATTATATATTCAATAAAGGAGTATCTTACTTTCAGCGATCTTCTGAACGGAGTCAGATCAGGTGAGGTTTTTGCAGGAGTTGTTTATAATTCCTCTCTTGCTGACGCTGAAGGGGTAAAGTCCACATCAACTGTATTTAATCCAATGCCGGGTTATGCTGTTACTGCAAAAGGATCAGGCTTTGAAAAAGACCTTGACAGGATAATGCAGCGTTTTAATGAACTTAAAAACAATAACAATTCCTATTATTATGATTTGATAAGGAAATGGTTTTACAGAACTGAAAAAGTAAACAGTAAAATATATATTCTTCTTATCTCTCTTGTTATCTTATTCTCTACAGCTGTAATGATAATGTACCTGATTAACAGGTATCTGAAATCTGAAGTGATGAAAAGAACAAAAGACCTCGAGTTCTCAAACAGGATAGTATCAAACAGTGCCGAAGGGATCATGATAACTGATTCCAGTGCAATGATTCTGAAAGTCAATCCGGGATTCACAAGAATAACAGGATATACTGAAAAAGAGGTCGTAGGAAAAAATCCCTCTGTACTTCAGTCCGGTGTCCATGATAACACTTTCTACATGGAACTCTGGGATTCACTTATTGAGACAGGGTCATGGAAAGGTGAAATTACCAATAAAAGGAAAAACGGCGAGCAGTATATCCAGTCTACATCAATAGTTTCTATCCGTGACAACAAGGGGGATATTTCAAACTTTGCAAGTATTATTGCAGATGATACTATAAGGCATATATATGAGGAGCAGCTGGAATATCAGGCAAACTATGACCAGCTTACAGGGCTTTTGAACAGGAAAAGTTTTACTGAATGCCTTGAACATGATGTAATATCGGCATTCAAGAGCAACTCATATATATTACTGGTTCTTATAGATATTGATAATTTCAAGAATTTCAATGATGCCTACGGACATGCTCACGGGGATAAGATGCTGAAAGCAGTATCCCTCCTTTTAAAGGAGAATCTTACGGAAGCCTGCTGCCTTGCCCGTCTCGGGGGAGATGAGTTTGCAGTTGTCTTCATGGTTTCTGACAGGAGTTATGTTGAAAAGTATTCAGAGAAAATACATTCACTTTTTAAAACAGCGCTTTCAATAGATAAAAATTTTATGGTCCATGTGACTGTTTCTCTGGGGACAGCTGTTTTCCCGGATAATACAACTGATCATTATGAATTATACAAGCAAGCAGATATTGCAATAAATTCCGGAAAAAAAGAGGGGAGGGGTCGGATTACCGGGTACAGGGATGATATGGACTTACATGTCCAGAAGAAAATAAGATATGAAAACATGATTCGCAATGCCCTTGACCGGAATGAGATTTATGTATTATATCAGCCCAAGCTGGATCTTAAGAATAAAAGGATTTCCGGGGTGGAAGCCCTGGTCCGCTGGAAACTTGATAATGATAAAGTCATCCCTCCTGATGAATTTATTTCAATAGCCGAAGAGACAGGAATGATTATTCCAATCGGTGAATATGTACTTAAACAGACCTGTCTTGATATAGGAGAGATAAATAAAAAGCTTGAATATTCAATTTCTGCTGCAGTCAATCTTTCAGGCATACAGTTTTCCGGTCCTGATCTTGCAGGCAATATATTGAATATTATTAAAGAAACTGAATTTGATCCCCGCCTGCTTGAGTTTGAGATCACTGAAAGTGTAGCTGTCAATCATCTTGATGAGGTTTATTCTGTTCTTGGAAATCTCAGAAATAACAGTATCCATATTGCAATGGACGATTTCGGTACCGGATTTTCATCCCTTTCGTATCTTAAAGATCTCCCCCTTGATATTCTCAAGATAGACAAGGCATTTACACAGAATATACCTGACCTTGTAAATGACACGGAAGTAGTTAAGCTGATTATTTCAATGGCTGAGATTCTGGGGCTTAAAGTAGTTGCAGAGGGGGTGGAAACTTCCGGGCAGCTTGATTATCTTTACAGCCAGAAGTGCTGGGAGATACAGGGATATATTCTCAGTCCCCCTGTAACAGTAAATGAACTTGACAGTATGATATCTGATTTTGATTATGATAAATGGTTTGAAAATATAAAATAATATAAGGGAACCTCTATTAACCTTCGGTTGCTTCCCATTCATGGCGCCAATCACCTTTGGTGTAAGGAATTATTTTTTTCGATTTCGAAAAAAATAGAGTTTTTAACTGAATTTAAATCCTGCCGGTAAACAAATCCTCAGTCTTTCATCCCTCTGGCTTTTTCCATAACCTCTCCGGCATTGTAGGAACTTCTGACAAATGGTCCTGATGCCACGCTCCTGAACCCCATTTCCATTGCTTTTTCCTCATAGAACCTGAAAATGTCCGGGTGTATATATTCTTTGACAGGGTAGTGTTTTTCTGAAGGTGCAAGGTACTGCCCGATTGTGAGTATGTCGCATTCTGCTTTCCTCAAATCCTGAAAGAGAGAAAGTACTTCATCCCCTGTTTCTCCAAGTCCGACCATTATACCTGATTTGGAAAAGATCCCCCTGTCTGCTTCCCTGATTCTTCTGATTACTTCAAGAGACTGAGCATAATCTGCCTGTGGTCTTACATCCCTGTACAGGCGGGGAACAGTTTCAACATTATGGTTTATTATTTCAGGTCCCGCATCAATAACCTCAGAAAGAGCTTTGCTGTCCCCTTTAAAGTCAGGAATAAGAACTTCAACAATAACCTTCCTGTTATATTTTTTTACAGCCCTGATTGTATCTGCAAAATGTGATGCCCCTCCGTCAGCCAGGTCATCCCTTGTTACAGATGTAATAACAACATGCTTTAGTCCGAGTTCCTTTACCGCATCTGCAATATGCCCGGGCTCATCTTTATCAAGGGGGGCCGGTATATTGCTCTCCACATTGCAGAATCTGCAGTTCCTTGAGCAGGTCCTCCCCATAATCATGAAAGTAGCAGTCCGTTTCCCGAAACACTCCATAAGATTGGGACAGTTTGCCTCTTCGCATACTGTATGCAGCGACAGCCTGGAAAGCATTTTTTTTACTTCTGTAATATTTTCCGGATTTGAATTAATCTTAATTTTCAGCCATTCAGGTTTTCTGTTTTTCATATGCCTTCCTTCAGGTCCACAGTTTTCTCACTGATATTTTCATATCCGAATATATCAGCAAAATAATCAGCTGTCATTTCCAGCATACTGTCAAAACTGTTTGATCTTCCTGTCAGCCTGTCGAGTGAAGTAACATCTCTGTCTGTTATTCCGCACGGAACAATCCATTTGAAATGATCAAGATCTGTACTTATATTGAATGCAAAGCCGTGCATTGTTACCCATTTTTTTACAGCAATTCCTATTGCCGTGATTTTTGAGTTCCCTACCCATATTCCTGTATATTTTCCCTCTTCACGTTCTGCCGGAATGCTGAACTCCCTGTTAAGCATTCTTATGAATATCTCTTCAATACGGAGAACATATTCCTTTATACCGATACCCATGTTTTTCAGATCAATTACAGGGTAGCCGACAATCTGCCCCGGACCGTGATATGTAACATCTCCGCCCCGTGAAATCTCATAAACATTTATCCCTTTTTTGTTCAGGAATTCTTTTGATATGGTTATATTGCTTTTACTTCCCCGTTTTCCGATTGTTATTACAGGGTTGTGCTCAACAAGAATGAGAGTGTCGTTTATTTCGCAGTTCTGCCTTTTCTGAAGAATCGTTTCCTGATACTCAAGTGCATCTCTATAGTCAGCCCTGCCCAGTTTTATAATATCCAGTTCCACATTAATAAAATACAGCCCATCATGAATAATGTCTATATTAACAATGTGAAGCTTTGTGGGTCCAGGATGTCAGAGGGTATCTGCTTTCTGATTATCAGTTATACATTGACAGTTTTATTGTTGTTTTATTTTCCTTACAGGGATTTCTATAACAGTCAGATGCTCTGATTCGTTTGAAGTAATAAATGAATCAATAACAACCCTCTCAGATGCATCACCGCATAGTTCATAGCTGTTTTTGTCAAGAAATCTGAAAATTTTATTATAGTACTCAGGAGACTTGCTGTGGTCTCCCGAATTTACCGGTACTGTAACATATTCCCCTTCAGGAATTATTTCTGAATAGCGGTTTTGACTATGCATGTTCTGGATAATGAATATCGAGTTGAATATATTGTATATTCCTGACTTGAGATTTTCTATGCTGACAGTGACCCCCACACGTCCTATTATTATTGAAGGATCTATCCCCGCACTGTTTTCAAGCTTCCGGAGGCTTAATTCAAGACCTGTAAGGTCTGAATACTTTTGACTAAGCTTCAGGATCTTTCTTTCCGGATGGCGGATTATGGAGATTTTTCCGAATACTGTACTTTCAAGTGCCTTGTCAAGCTCAGCAATCCTCTCATCAAGTGATTCTGTTACAGTTTTAAGCCGCTTTATCTCAGCCTCGTTTATTTTCCTGTATTCTATCAGTTTCTTCCTGAAAGACCCCGAATCCCTGGTTTTTATGTGGGTCCTGATATCATCAATTGAAAATCCCATATGCCTCAGGTATTTTATGGAATTAAGCATTTCAAACTGTTCAACTGAATAATAGCGGTAATTGTTTTCAGGATCCACTTTTGATGGGGCAAACAGGTTTACTGAATCATAGTATCTCAGTGTTTTGGGAGGGATATTATAAAGTTTTGATATTTCACCTATTGTGAAGTAGAATTTCTCCATAATTTTTCTGCTTTTTGTACTGAATTAAAAAGACTTGACCTTCCAGTCACTGGATAGTTTATCATGTATATATCAGGGATGCCATAATATCTGTATGAACAAATTATCTCTGATAATAAAATTAACATTTAAAAGAGAAAACAGGACCCTGTGATCAGAGTTCACAAAACATGTTTTAACTGAGGAGGTATATATGGGAACCATAAAAATTACAGAGAGCATATTTGAGAAAAACCCTTCATTCAGAAGGGGGATAGTAATTGCAAGAAATATTAAAAACAAAACAGAAGATGCTGAGCTTTATGAGATACTTAAAAAAACTCTCTCAGACAGGTTTGATAATCCTGTTGATCTTGAAAGTGATCCCAGAATCACAGACTGGAAAGATGTTCACAGATCTTTCGGTTCCAATCCCAACAAGTTCCCCCCTGCCCATATAGCTCTGATAAAAAGGATACAGAAAAGTAAAACTGAAATACCTTTTATAAACAGTGTTGTTGCTGTAATGAATATTGTCTCAATACAGAATATTCTTCCGGTCGGGGGTGATGATATTATCGCACCTGATTCAACATTCAAACTTGCTGTATCTGACGGATCCGAGAGCTTTATTCCCCTGGGTATGCCTGATAAGGAGGAAAACCCCGAAATCGGTGAGATTATCTACCTTATTGATGAATCAAAAGATGTGATGTGCAGGAGATGGAACTGGAGAAACGGGGATAAGACAAAAATCAATGAAAAAACAGGGAATATAATAATGAATATCGATGCAATAGGAAACGGGAGTGAAGAACTGGCATTGAAAGCAAGGGATATGGTTTCAGAGCTTCTTGAAAAATACTGTTCAGCGGAAACAGAAAAAACACTCCTTAGCCCTGAATACAATACTCATCAGTTTTAATACCGGCTGTATTCCCGGTATTCCTGGAAACTGGAGTATTCAATATAAATCAGTAAAGTAAAGAAAACACTGATACTGATGTATCAATTCTCCTTTTATCGCATTATACTTTTTCCGGAGTATGAAAATGAATGTATCATATCTTTTTATGACATTTGCCGCTTTCTGCTGGGCAGGGGCCTTTGTTGCCGGAAAAATAGGGGGGGCTGAAGTAAGCGGTGTTGAGATGAGTTTTTACCGCTTTGTTATCGCTGTTATCTGTCTTTATATTTTCGGAAAAGTAAAAAAACTGTCTTTCAGGATACCTTTAAGAAAAGCCATGGTAATAATGCTGGTCGGTATTTTCGGTATGGTCGGCTACCATCTTCTTTTTTTTGCAGCTCTTCATACTATAGATGTTCTTGAATCAAGTGCCATAAATACACTAAATCCCCTTTTGTCAGCACTTCTCGGATATCTTCTTTTCAGGGAACCTCTAAACAGAAGAGGAATCTTTTTCCTTGTTACCGCTTTTTTCGGTGTTCTGACAATAATAACAAAATGGGATTTCAACTTTCTCTTTTCAGGGAGTTTTAAAACCGGAACATTTCTAATGATTTCAGCAATGCTTATATGGGTTGCATATTCCCTGCTTATAAGAAAATACGGAAGAGGGATTTCTTCTGTCGTATCCACATTCTATACACTGACAGGTGCATCTGTTTTTCTGTTTCCATTTATTATAGGTATGGGGATATCCCCTTTATCATATTCAGATGATGTCTGGCATGTTTACATTTTCATGGGTGTCTTTTCGACATTTCTAGGTTATACAATTCAGCAGGATTCCATCCAGAAAATAGGTGTTTCAAGGACAAACTTCTTTATAAACTTTGTGCCTGTTTTTTCCATGTTCCTTGGAGTCCTTATTCTCGGGGACAGTTTCAGATTTATCAATATCATAAGTCTGTGCATTATCTCTGCAGGATTTGTCGGATTTTTAAGGGAAAAGGAAAAGCTTTCAATGAAAACCTGTTATTAACCCGCTTATTTCTGTTTAATAACAGGTTTTGTTTCTTCCCTCTTTTTTAGCCCTGTATAAAGCACTGTCTGCTTTTTTCATAACATTATCAAGTAAAGTCTCCCCGCTGCAGCTGCACTCTGCTGCCCCGATGCTTACTGTTATTTTTACAGTTGCACTGTTTATTTCCCAGCTGCTTTGCTCTACAGCCTCTCTCAGCCGTTCTGCAAATACTACCCCCCCCTCCAGATTTGTTTCAGGAAGTATCATTGCAAATTCCTCCCCCCCGACCCGTCCGAAAATATCATTTTCCCTGATTATGCTGTTGCAGAGCATTGTAAATTCCTTAAGTACAATATCTCCTGAATGATGTCCGTATGAGTCGTTTATTTTTTTGAAATAGTCAATATCAAGCATCAGGAGAGTTACCGGAAAACCATATCTCTTCCCTCTTGCAATTTCCTTTTCCGCAAGTTCCATGAAGTGTCTTCTGTTGCTTATTTCTGTGAGGAAATCCTGTGACGCAATTCTGTTAAGCTCCTCCTCCCTCTGCTTGACTTCATTCTCATAGAAAAGAAAGCTTTTTGCCATATCTGATAATTCATCATTCCCTTCAACCGTTATACTGATGTCAAACCCTGCAACTTTTTCAAGGATTTCATCATTCAGACGCAACAGCCTTTTTATCAGTTTTTTCCTGACATAAAGTACCATCCCTGTTGAAACAGTAATAGTTGCCAGCAGAAGGAGCAGAAAGAAATAATAGAACCTGTTTATCATCTGTGTGAGTTTATCTATCTCCAGTTCGGAATATTCAATTACCCTGTTGAAAATATTTGAACTGATGTAGATGAAATCATTTAGCAGTGTCCGGGTAAAGTTTCCCCTCCCTGTTGTCTTGAGCGATATTTTTGTTTTTTCCTTAACAAGATTTATTAATCCGTTTTCACCCAGGATAATCTTTTTAAGATTCCCCAGATTGGATTCATAGAAAATCCTGTCAGAAGCAGGGAAAATATACAGGTTGCTTTCAAGTTCATCCAGATCAGCCATCATGTTTCTTTCAGTTTCATTAATATCGGAAAGAATATTCATCCTGAAAATTGATCCTGCCTGTCTCGTTATACTTGATATTTTATAATACCAGTCGAGTGTATTTTTGAATGTATTGTTTTCGAAAAATGCCCTGTCCCATTCCTTTCTGCCTTCAAATTCCTGGTAATCCTCAAGAAACTGCATAAGTTCATCCATTCTTTTCAGTGAAAGACTGTTATACTTTATTTTCTCCTCTACAAGTGAGTTTAATTCCTCCAGAGTTGAATTGATTATTTCTATATGTTTTTTTACATTTCTGTCGTTGAATTTCTTTCTTTCCTGTATTTCACTTATTTTTCCGGAAGACTTTATAATGTTTTCATAGGCAAGTCTTCTTTCAGGATTGGAGTTCGCTGACATCAGCCTTTCTGTATCTGTAAGAAGCTGTTTGACTTCTCCGGCAAGGTCTGAGCTGTTTTTGATCCCCCGGACAGCCTGTTCTGAAAAATTCAGAAATGATACTCTTATATTTATAAAGAAAGAAAGAGACAGCACCATAACCAGAAGCATTATAAATGTAATTACAGACTGGCTCAGCGTGATCGGGCCTGCTATGCTCCTCTTCTTTCTGTCAGATCTGATTCTGAACAAATTCATTCTTTTATCAGCCTTCCTTCAACTGCAGGTTTTATTGTCTCTTTTTTTTCAATGTAAAGCCTCAGGACCTCCCAGCTGTAGAGAGGTTCTTTCATATTCTCAATAATTTCTGCACTTTTCAGCATATCAAATCCGTCTCCGCCATTTATCAGGTAATCAACTACAGAAAGAGTATATGCTTTTTTTGTTTCAAGGGGTTTTCCCCCTATAGTGACAGAAATCACCCTTTTCCCTTTTTCCGAATCAGGATTGAATTTTACTTTCATTCCTGAAACCTGAAGAAATCCCCCCTTTACTTCTTCAATCCTGCTTAAGCCATGCTCAAGCATCTGAAGTATCTGCCTGCCTGAGACATATACTGGAATGACTTTATTATAAAAGGGCAGTTCTCCCTGAATTATTTTTCTTGTAAATTCTGTTCCGGCACTGTAATACCTGTTGCCTCTTATTGAGCCTCCATTGATTACTGCAATATCTGTATTGTAATAGTCTCTCATTGAATCGGCAATAAAATTTCCGAATGCATTTTCCCCTGTCCGGACTTTTTCACGTGTAGTATCAAGCGGTACAGCTGTTGTTCCTGATACTACACTCATTATTTTATTGAGTGCTCCAAGGTAATAGTCAATTTTATCCTGTATTTCCCTGTCCGGACTGAAGGTATTAAGAGGTATAAAACTGCCTGATGTTTTTACCTCAGTTGTTTTCCCTTTGTTTTCAATTGTAATATCCAGTAAAAGGGAATTCCCGTCTGATGAACCATGATGAGCAAAGAACCCTTTTTCCAGGGGGATTATCCTGTCCAGTTCTGTTTCTGATTTCAATATTATATCAACCAGCCTGTCATTGAACAGTTTTTCTGTGTCTGAAATATCCTCCCCTGTAAGAAGTATTATTACATCTGCACCATCTTTGCGCATTCTCTCTGCCTTCTGTGCAATATACTCCGGGTTGCTGTTGACAAAAATTCTTTTTGCAAGATAGCTCTCGTTGACTTCAGATGAAAGTATTGAGAACACCCCTATCCTGATGCCTCCGATTGAGAATATTTTATCCTCTTTCACCCCTTCTAGCGGTTTCCCCGTAATAGTGTCAGTAATATTTGAAGAAATGATCGGGAACCCTGCTTCACTGACTCTAAGGATCAGCTGGTCTTCAGAATAGGCAAATTCCCTTTCATCAATAGCCATAGCTTCAGGCAGTATGCTGTTTAATATATCAATCATATGTGTTCCGAAATCGAATGAAGACATTATGCTCGGGGCAAGTGAATCCCCTCCATGAAGAAATATGAAATTTTCTTCAGATTTTCTGTATTTCTTTACAAGAGTGCCGAGTTCCGCAAGACCTCCCCTTGTTTCTCTTGTTTCTATATCAGGCAGTCCTGAAACATAAAGGAGTTTAACATTAACAGGGCCAGTATAGGCAGGAGATATAATCAGAATAAATAATAAAACTGTCAGAATAATATAAAAATATTTTTTTGAAAAAATAGTGTCCATGTCTTTAATTATATTTTAAAGCTGGTATTTTGCAATCAGGTTATTACTGATAAATAATGAATAGAATCTCATGAAATTTTAAGATTACTTTTAGCAGTTTCAGGTGTTAAAATATATCTGTATGCCGGAAAAAAATCTACTCAGATATTTTTTATACTCTTTGCTCTGTTTGCTGTTCTTCCTGTAAATTCCCTTGATTCCCCGTCTGAAGCAGAACATGAAAACACTCCTCCTGTTGCCATAGTCAGGATAATTAGGAGGCCTCCAATGACATTTGAAAAAACAGGGGCAGGCTTTATATTGTAAAAAAAAGTCCTGCTCTTTATGATTTTCTGGATTCTCTTGCAATAGCAAGGGAAATTGAAATCACCCCTCTATAGTGCTGCGGCAGGAATCAGGGGCTTGTGTTTCTGTTTTTTTAACACAATACTGACATAAAATAGCTTGACTCATTATGAATATATCATAATCTTTATATTGTAAATCATGCATAAGCGGGGAGAGTAATGAAATTCAGATTAAGAGACATGAAAATCGGGATTAAAATGATATTATTTTTCACATCCATAGCAGTGATAGGTGTGGCGGTAATACTTTCTGTGGTAAGTTATTTTACTTTTTCACTGGCGGAAAACGCAGCAGTACAGATAGCTCATGAAACATCCCGCCACTATACAGAAATTACAAGGGAGTACCTTAACAAGCCTTTTGATGAGATCCGGGGAATAGCCACTGCTGTTGAAAGACAGATCAATACCGGTATAATTCTAGATCGCTACAAGACAATGGAAATCCTTAAGGATTTTGCTGAAAGGAATGAATATGTTGTAGGATCTGCACTCTGTTTTGAACCTGATGCTTTTGACGGCAGGGACAGTGAGTTTGTAAATGCTGATATCCATGACGAGACAGGCCGCTATATACCCTATGCTGCAAAGGACGGCAGCGGTAATGTAGGTTTTGAAAAACTGGTTGACTATGAAGTTGAAGGTGCCGGTGACTGGTATCTTATCCCGAAGCGTTCCAACAAAGAGACAATTGTTGAACCTTATATTTATAATGTTGCAGGTACTGATGTTCTTATGACTTCCCTTATGGTTCCGATAAAAAACAATTCAGGAAAATTCATTGGTGTGATAACAGCTGATATTGCTATAGATGAAATAGATATGAAGATGAGTGAAATAAAAATATATGATACCGGTTATATAAATGTGCTTTCAGAAGAGGGATATGTACTTTCAACAAGTGATAAAAAACTTATAGGGAAAAATGCTTCAGATTTCCTTGAAAAGGGGGATTCCTATCTTGAGAATCTGAAATCAGGTAAGCCTTTTTTCATCCATTATACTTCAGGCGGGACTGAAGATGAATATATTATTGACGGTGTCCCTTTCGAGGTTGGAAACACCGGGACCGACTGGATTGTTTCCACTCACATACCTGTAAAAGAGATAAACAGCAAAGCAAATGAAATGGTCTTTGTTGTAATAATCATGGGAGCTGCTATTGCATTAGTTTTTGTTATTTCATCTTTTCTTATTTCCCGGTCATTTTCACGACCTATCAGCAGGGGAGTTGAATTTGCAAGATCAATTGCATCAGGAGACCTTACTGCTGATATCAGTTTTGACAGAAATGATGAGATAGGTGTGCTTGTGAAAGAGCTTAACAATATGAAAAATAATCTGACTGAAATAATCGGAGATATTAAAAGCTCAGCTGAACTGGTTGCTTCAGGAAGCCGCGAAATATCTTCATCATCACAGCAGATTTCTTCAGGTGCTAGCCAGCAGGCTGCAAGTACAGAAGAAATATCATCAAGTATGGAAGAACTTGTTGCCAATATTCAGCAGAATACAGAAAATGCCAGAAAATCAGATGATATTGCAAGAAAAGCATCTGAGGAAGCCGGGGTCGGAGGAAATGCTGTTAACCAGACTGTTAAGGCCATGCATCTGATTGCAGAGAAGATTGTCGTTATTGAAGATATTGCAAGGAATACCAATATGCTTGCCCTTAATGCAGCGATTGAGGCTGCCCGTGCAGGTGATGCGGGAAAGGGATTTGCGGTTGTTGCATCTGAAGTAAGAAAGCTGGCTGAAAACAGTCAGAAAGCTGCAGCTGAAATAACCGAGATCAGCGGAAGCAGTGTTGCGGCTGTTGAAAATGCCGAGAGGATCATCAAAGAACTTATTCCCCAGATCAATCAGACCTCAGAACTTGTAAAAGATATTGCATCAGCAAGCAGGGAACAGAATAACGGCTCTGAACAGATTAACAGTGCTATTATGCAGTTTGACGGCGTAATACAGCAGAATGTATCAGCTTCTGAAGAGATGTCAGCAATGGCTGAAAATTTAAGCAGTCAGGCTGACCATATGATTGAAGCAGTTTCCTTTTTCAGGCTTGAAAAAGGCTCTGACAGGGGGAAAGACAGTATCAGCCCAGATTATTCTGCCTCCGGTAAAAAAGAGGGGAAGAATACAGTTGAGGGGAATTCGAAAAAAAAACTGAAACCCTCTTCTTCAGCAGGAACAGCAAAGAAAGGACCTGCTTCTTCCCGTGATGACGATGAAATATTTGATAATGAAGGTTTCCAGAGTTTTTAAGCAGAATGTTTATAAGCAGGTAATAGCTTGATCAGCAATAAAGGAAAGAATTCATTCTCATTATTGTTTTGAAGGGAGAAAAGTAATATCATATAGGAAGACACTGTATTTACAGGATAGCAGCAGAATATAACTGCAGATTATGTTATTATTATCCATATTTCTTTTTTCTGAATTTTTATAAGGTAGTTGAATTTTGGGAAAGGTATTACAGCTTGAATCAGGAAAATTATTCAAATCATATGTCAAGATGATTGTTGAACCCAGGGGGTTTCAGCATATTGCGGCAGAAAGCATTTCCGAAGCATTTGATGTACTTCAAAATAATCATATTGATATAATTATTACCGGTAATCAGCTCAGGGATGGAACAGGTGAGGAGTTTATTGTCAAAATCAATAAAACTGATTTTTCTTCCATCCCTGTAATTATACTTACATCCACTGATTCTCTTGAATTGAGAACAAAACTGTTTTCCCTGGGTATTGTTGATTACATACTCAAAAAGGATATGACAGTATCAAGGCTTGAGAACTACTTTGATACACTTCTAAGGCAGGATGCCCTTGTCGGGAAAATACAGAAGGAAAAGATAGCTGTGCTTGATGACAGCCGACTTGCCCTGAGTGTTATCAGGAATATCTTCAGTCTGAATAAAATTGAAAATGTATCCTACTATACAAATCCTGATGATTTTCTTAAAAATGCAGATAAATACACCTTTTATTTTATTGATATGGTTCTTCCCGGTTATTCCGGTGAAGAGATTATCATGCAGCTCAGGCAGAGAAATAAAAACTGTGTTATAATTGTTGTTTCCGGTATATCGAATTTTAAGATAGTATCCCATGCGATAATGCATGGTGCTGATGACTATATAAGCAAACCGTTTGATAATGCAGTACTCATGGCCCGGTTGAAAGCAAATGCCAGATCATATTTTCTTTACAAGGAAATAGAAAAGATGGCTGTTACTGACAGCCTTACAGGTCTTTACAACCATAAATATATATGCGACCAGGTATATTCCCTTTCAGAGATGCCAGACCCTTCAGTCCACCCTTTTTCTGTAATTCTTTTTGATATTGATCATTTTAAATCTGTAAATGACCAATATGGCCATCAGACCGGGGATCTTGTCCTTTCAGCAGTTGCTGAAATGGCAAAATCGGAATTCGGGCCTGATTCTGTCTGCGGAAGGTACGGCGGTGAAGAATTCCTGGTCATTCTGAAGAAAACCAGCTTGAAGAAGGCTGTATCAAAAGCGGAAAGTTTCAGAAAAAAAATATCTGAAATAGTGTTCCGTTCCGGCAACTTCTCGATAACTGTGAGTTCGGGAGTAGCTGAATATGGAAATTTATCAGCATCGGAGCTTATCAGAAAAGCTGATGATTATTTATATACTGCCAAAAAAGAAGGCCGTAACATGGTTGTTTTTAAGTGAATACCTCTTTTTTTTAATAACATAAAAAGATAAAACCCCTTTTAACACTCCCTTATATTCATATAATCAGCTTTTTTCCGTGAATAAAACAGACCATGAGTGTTTCAAATTGAGAATATCCGGAATATAATGTCATATGCAGTTATTAACGTTTATTGCATCGCTTGGTGCTTTTCAGGGGGGAGTGATACTTCTGTCCATTCTCCTGAGGTTCCGGCACAAAAAAAATCTTCCTGTTTCCCTGCTTCTGATAGTTTTTTCCCTGCGCCTGGCAACAATCCCCACATGGGATCCTGATATCCTGATAAAAATCCCATGGATTTATCCCCTGACAGCACCGCTTCCATTCCTTTTCGGTCCTCTTTTGTGGTGGTATTTAAGGGAACTTGGAAGCGATAGTGTAAATGTTCCCAAACCGCTTTTCATACATTTTATCCCTTACTTTCTTGAATTGTCAGCTGTCTCCTGTACTGTTTTTTGCATGAATCAGACAGAATTCTCATTATTTGTTCAGGATGTATTTTCAGGAAATCCGCCGCTCTGGCTTCCTTTAAGAAACGGTTTAAAGGTTGCTGTCAATCTGGTATATGTATTCATGTCAGCAGGAATTGCATTCGGAAGAAATTCAAAAAGGCTCTCTTCCGGCAAGAGGTTGTGTGCAAGATCTCTTGTTGTCCTTCCATCTGTTGTACTTGCAGCATTTGCATATGTTGCTCTGCCCCCTTCTGTAACAAGCGGCCTTGCCGGCGGTACAGTCCTTCCTTTTTTTATCCTCTCTGTAACCATGGCGGTCCTTATCTACTGCATATCATTTCTCCTGATAATAGCTCCTGAAATATCATTTCAGGAAACAGACAGGCATGCAGAACCCCTCTGCTCTGATATCGAATGCAGAAGGCTCCTTGATATGGTCAGTACAAGATTTTCCGAAGGCGCATTCCACAATCCAGATCTTGTGATACGGGATCTTGCTTCAGAGTTTGATGTGCATCCGAACCGTCTGTCATTTGCAGTGAACCGCTGCTGCGGCACAAGTTTCAGGACCTATCTCAACAGAAAACGTCTGGATTATTTTGTCGATCAGATTAATATGGGTGTTCATGAATACAGGTCGATCCTTGAGATTGCCTTTGATGCGGGATTCCCCTCAAAGAGTACTTTCAACAGGTTTTTCAAGGATGAGATGGGGATGACTCCTTCCGAATTTGTCAATTCAGCAGGGAGAGGGGAAAACTGTTAAATCATCAGTCTTTTTACGTATAAAACACAGGAATCAGTTCCATTAAAGTCTCATTTTGCATAATGGGACGACATGTTTCATCGGCCGGTATATTCTTTAATTGTAAATTGAGCATGAATTTGCCCAAAAAAAGATAAAAGGATAGAAAGATGAGAAAGTGTAATTTAGTTTTATTAATTTTAACAGTCGTTTTGTTTGTTTTTTTTACCTCCTGTGACGAATCCGGCGGAAGTGATGTTTCTGAAGCAACAAGCCTTGGAGACACACTGACATTTTCCGGCACAGTGAACCGAACATATGTTCCTGGAGATGCCGCCTGGACAACAAGCTACACAAATGCATCCAGTCTTGACTATATCCTGACAGATGAAAATGATGATTATGCATATATTGTTGATGATAATGATGGAGGAAACGTAGAAGTTAGTTTAAGCTTTGGGGTCCCCGGAAGTGATCATTTGATTTCTTATGGGGAATTTTCAAGCAATTCATCAGCTAAATTTGCTACTATTGTCATTGAAGTGTGGTCTGCAGATTCAAGTGATTTGCCACATCCAGATGAAGCAACATACTGTACAACAGATGATGATATAATGTACGGTAACTTCAGCTCTGCTCCTATGAAAATGTATTATTACATGTATTCAACAGAAGAGACAGAAATAAACGGAACTTACTCTGATTCTGGTGAAACTCATGTTTATGAGAATATTAAAGTGTTTTCAGGCTGGAACAGAATGGTGAAATCTACTACTGACGGTGTTACTTTCACATATTCAGGCGGTGAGATAACAGATGCTCACTGGACCTATATAGATAATTCATAATTTTTTGGCGATAACAGTTTCTTTTCCTGATAAACGGAAGCAATTCCGCTTATCAGGAATGCTTAAATATATTTGCCCTGATTCTGTATTGATATATAATTAACATTTTACTGAAAAAATCCTCTGTCCTCTTTCTCTGCACTTCCGGCAACTGCTTGGCGAAGTATCTATTTTGATGCATCTTCTCTTCAACTATTCCCCTGTGTCTATCCATTTTTCATTATAAAAGCTGCCCTGATAGACAGAAAAATCATTTCTTTGTTGGTCAAATCAGCAGGAAGATATTATAATATATATTTACCTGCTACCCGGATTTACAAAAAGTTATAATTATTAAATTGAGATATTCAATTTTTTATTAATAAAAAAAGGAGTTTAAAATGAAAAAAACACTGCGTTTAATTTTTCTCACTGCTGCTGTTCTTCTTGTATTTGCTTCGTGCAGTACATCCCCAATTGCCCAGCCGGATGTTGAACACAACATTGTTATCCTTCATACCAATGACCACCACGGACATCCTGTTGCATTCTATAATTATCCTGCTCCCGGGCAGGGAGGGCTTCCTGCCCAGGCAACACTTGTAAAGGAAATAAGGGCTGCTAATGACAATGTCCTTGTTCTGAGTGCAGGAGATATCAACACAGGAAGGCCTGAATCCAATTTTTTCATGGCAGAACCTGATATTATAGCAATGAATTATATAGGTTATGATGCACTTGCAATGGGAAACCATGAATTTGACCCAAGTCCTGAAAATATGCAGGCTCAGATTGCCAGGTCGGATTTCCCATGGCTCTGCGCCAATGTCGTTAAAGAGGACGGAAGTTATATAGACAATGTCAAGCCGTATATTATTAAAGATTATGGAAATTTCAAGGTTGCAATACTGGGGCTTATGGATGAAGGTACAAAAGAGACAGGAAATCCTGCAAATATCAAAGGCTATGTTTTCAGGGATGAAGTTGAAGTCGCAAATGAACTGGTTCCTGAACTCAGGAAAAAGGCGGATATTGTAATAGCTCTTGTACATATGGGGCTGTATGACAGCACTGATGAAGGCTCCAAGCGGATTGCTGCAAAAGTTCCGGGTATTGCTTTTGTTATAGACGGACATACCCATACAAAGCTTAAAGAACCTGTGATGATAAAGAATGAAGAAACAGGTAATGATGTTGCAATAGTTCAGGCTGACCAGTGGGGGCTTCATGTCGGTAAAGTCAGTTTGAAATTCATGAATGGAGATGTTACAGGCCTTGATTTTGAACTGGTACCTGTAAATGTTAAAAAAAGGGAAAAACTTGCAGACGGTTCATCAGTATATAAATTTGTAGACAGGGAAATTCAGGAAGATAAAGAGCTTGCAGCTCTCCTCCAGCCTTATGTGGATAAAGTTGATGCTGTTTTAAGCGAAACCATAGGTAAAGCTGAGGCTCCGTTTATAAACAAGGAAACCAGAAACATGGAGACTGCTATAGGGAATATTGTAGCTGATTCAATGCAGTGGTTCTGTACAAGTCAGAACCTGAAGACTGATTTTGCTTTCCAGAACGGCGGAGGGATCAGAACAGATATACCTGAAGGGGAGATCAGAAAACAGACAATATATGAAGTACTTCCTTTTGACAACTCTGTAGCAGTTGTAACACTTAAAGGTTCTGATGTGATCAAGCTATTTGCCAGGACTCCTGAAACAGTAACCCACGGAGCAATGCCCCAGGTATCAAAAGAGGTATCTTTTGTTATTGATACAGCTTCAGGAACAGTTTCAGATCTGAAGATCGGCGGTGCTGAAGTTGATCCTTCAAAAGAATACAGAATTGCCACAAATTCATATCTTGCGGTTGGCGGCGACGGATATTCTGTTTTTAAAGACAGTGTTGATTTTTACGATTCATCACTCATGCAGAGAGATGCTTTTATTGAGTATGTAATATCTCTCGGAGGCACAATCAAACCTGTTACAGAAGGCAGAATTACAATAAAATAAATAATGGTTTAAGGGGAGATTTTTTCTCCCCTTGATTTATTTTTCAGTATACTGTTTTTATATGAACTGATATAAAGATGAAATATAAATATGTTGCTGTTAACAGAAGGATGATACCTGAAAAACAGGCAGAGCTGGTAATGAGCCGGATGCTTGGAAGTTGTTTTATTTTTAAGGAAGTTATTACAGAAAGTGGATCAGATGCAAAAAGAGATATTGCCAGGCTGTTCAAAGCTGCAGAAGAGGCAGGGATAGGGAAATCCTTCAAAAAGGATGAATTAACTGAAATGTTTGAAAAATTCACAGCAGTTAATAACCCGGTCAGTTATCCTGTTCACATCGTAATTTCGGAAGGGGAAAAAGACCTTTTTTTCATAGGCTTTTCAGGCGGATTTTTCCATTAACACTTAATTGTAATCCGGTTTTTATTTACCAGTCATTTAAGGCTTGTTCTGTTCCATGCCGGGATATCCTTCTGATTTATAAGTATTGAGTAAACAAAATATTTAATTTTAATTACAATAGACTAATATTGGTCATGTGATATAATTATCTGAATCAGCATTAGTGTTGTTATTGGAGAAAGTTATGGATATGTTTCAGGTTCTTTCCACGATTGAAAAATTATGCCTTGCGTGCGGAAAGATGGAGGCTATTATTGAATCAAGCATGAATGCTGTACTGGAAGTTGATAAATCGGGGAATGTGATTTCCTACAATCCCGCATTTGTCAGAATGTTTGATATTGATATCAGCAGTACTGAAATAATGAATATTAATGATATATTTATTCCTGAAAACGGTCTGCATGTTACTGAATATCTTGACCCGAAAAATGAAGTTATCCTGAATACTGTTAAAACTGTTATTCAGGATTCAAAGAAACTCTCCCATGAAAAATATTTTGAATACAAGATTATTTCAATCCCAACGATGGAAAAGCAGTCATATGTAGTAATAATTTCTGACAAGTCGGAAGTAATAACTGCGCTTGAAAATCGTGAAAACTATATAGAAACATTGTTTAATTTAATTGAGGAATTAAAAGTGGATAACAAAAATACAATATACCATCTTGCAAAGCTTGTTGAACTGAGGGATTCCACGACAGGAAAACATCTTGAAAGGGTTGAGCAGTATACAAGAATTCTGGCATCAGAGTATAAGGACCGTTTTTTTGAAAGGGACAACAGACTTACTGATGATTATATCGAAGATATGGCAATATCATCAGTTCTTCATGATATCGGGAAAATTGGTATTTCAGATATTATAATTAATAAAAGCGGTTCTCTTACATCAGGTGAATATGAAGTAATAAAACAGCACACATTAATAGCTTCAGAAGCTCTTATTGCGCATAAGGGCAAAAAGGATTTTCTTGCCATGGGGAGGGAAATTGCACTTACACATCATGAAAAATGGGACGGCACAGGCTATCCTAACGGTCTTAAAGGGGATATGATCCCTCTTTCAGGAAGGATTGTCTCTCTTTGTGATGTTTATGATGCACTTGTAAGCGAAAGGTCCTATAAGGATGCAATGACTCATGAGGAAGCTGTTAAAATTATCAGGGAATCCGGCAGCAGTTCATTTGATCCTGAAATTGTGGACTGCTTTCTTTATGTTGAGGAAAAATTCAGGGAAATCCGATCAAGAAACAGATAAAAAGATTTTCCATATTTAATATTTCCGGAAGTAATCTGTTTTGATATTCAATAACTTTATATAATTAATCCTTCTTTATTTCAGGTAAATTGTGTTTCCATAAAAAAAAATAAATAGAAAAAACTTGAAATAAGCTTTACTCCGAACTAACATTAATACTGGTCTTATAATGAAGGTTTTCGTTGTATAGGCCAGCCCTTATAAGGGTTTAAAAAGTTTTATTTAATTATTGTTGATTGAAATATGGGTAATAAAAGAAATGGTTATTTCATAAAAGTATGTTGTATGACTTGTTAATTTGAAAACAGATAGTTCTGATCTTCTGAGATGTTTTTCTCTTTGTACTGTCATACCTTTTTATCTTCAGGCAATTATATTTCTGATATGTATTCCAGTTACAGTGATTATTTAAAACGCATGTCCTTTTAACTTATTCAGGTTATCTGAGGCAGATAACCCTGTAAATGGAGTAAAAAATGAAATTACAAACCAAATTTTTATTTCCGGTAATTATTACAATTCTTGCAGGGATGATTTCTCTATCAACTGTTCTTTACATGTTTTCCAGAACAGAAATTGAGAATAAAACAGAAAGTGAAATACAAAATGTTTCTGATGCTCTTGTAATAAGCATGGATGAATATTTCCGGACAGCTGAAAGAGAAGTTATAATGCTTTCTGCAGACAGCACTTTCTCTGATCTTTTCTCAGATAACGGTAAGGATAAAATCAATAAAGCAAACCTGAAACTTGCAGAAATTATTTCAAAAGCCCCTCAGTTCGAAATGCTGTTTATAGCTGATCTGGAGGGGAATCTTGTTTCTTCAAATGTTGAAAAAGCTGTCGGAGCAATCAATGTTTCAGACAGGGAATACTGTACAAAAGCAAAGAAAGGGGAAACCTGTTTTTCTGATGCGATTATAAGCAAATCCAGTGGTAATCCGGTTATAGTCATTGCAACTCCGGTTTTTTCAGATGGTAAAATATCAGGCATATTTGGTGCGACAATAGATATTTCAGATTTTAATGAAACCTTTATTTCTCCCGTCAAGGTAGGACGGGAAGGGTATGCATATGTGATTGATCAGGATGCAAACGTTATTTCCCATCCCGATAAATCAATGATATTAACTGTGAATTTTTCTGATTATGATTTCGGAAGAACAATCCTTGATAGGAAGAACGGATTTACAAGATATGTTTTCAACGGTGTAAATAAAGCCGCATGCTTTAAGACCGGAAATGTGATGAAATGGACTATAGTAATCACTGCCAATGATGATGATATTTATTCAGGTGTAAAAAAGATGGCCAGGATAAGTTTTTTCATTACAGTGATATGCATATTGCTGATTTCAATTATTGTAACTCTCATTGTGAGATCAATAGTAAAGCCGCTTAAACTTGCTGTAAAGTTTGCAGGTGCTGTATCAAACGGTGATCTCACAGTTTCTCCTGAGTCCTCTTTTCTCGGGAAGAAGGATGAAGTCGGAGATCTTGCTGCTGCACTTGAAAACATGAAAAACCAGCTGAGAAGCATTGTCGCAGATATTACTGCAGCTTCAGAGAATGTTGCATCCGGAAGCAGCCAGCTCAGCAGTACAGCCCAGAAAATGTCCCAGGGTGCAACCGAGCAGGCATCATCAGGGGAAGAGATATCTTCATCAATGGAGGAAATGAGCGCCAATGTGAAACAGAGCGCTGAAAACGCGCTGCAGACCAGGGATATTGCACGAAAGTCTTCAGATGAAGCATCAGCCGGGGGAGCTGCTGTTAAACAGACTGTTGATGCAATGAAAAAAATTGCAGAAAAGATTGTTCTTGTGGAGGAGATTTCCAGAAACACAAATCTGCTGGCTCTGAATGCAGCAATAGAAGCTGCCCGTGCAGGTGAAATGGGGAGGGGGTTTGCTGTTGTTGCAAGTGAAGTCAGGAAGCTGGCTGAAAACAGTCAGAAAGCTTCTGCCGAGATTATTGAACTGGCAAATAACAGTCTGGAAATTGCAGATAAGGCGGGGAACACCATTGAAAAAATAATCCCCGATATTATCAGGACATCAGAACTGGTACATGAAATCAGTTCATCAAGTGAAGAACAGCATTCCGGGATTCTGCAGATCAATGATGCAATACTCCAGCTTGATAAAGTGATCCAGCAGAACGCATCAGCCTCTGAAGAATCAGCAGCCATGGCAGAGGAGCTGGCCAGCCAGGCCCTGAGAATGCAGGAGGCTATGAGGTTTTTTAAGCTGGTGAGGGACTCTGATGATTCAATCAGAAAAACGGATAAACGTAGCATAATCAGATTCCCCGGCATGAACAGGGATAATGTTTCAAAAAAAGTATCAAATCAGGTCAAAAAAACATGCTGAACAGAAAAATTATCATCCAGTGATTAAAAACTGAAAAATCAGCTGCTTCAGCTGCATATGAAATTTAAGCTTAATTTATCTTTCAGCTGATTTTTCAGAATGAAACAGCCATATTCCCAAAAAAATCAAATAATTCCTTTCTTATTTTTAGACGATCTTTTATTATATATAATATAACACAATCAAAGGAAGATTTAAAATGCTTACTGAAAAAGACCGGGATGGTAAACTTCTATACAGCTCTGAAAACCATAAGGTTATCTGGCTTGGTATTGATTCTGAAGAAGAGAAAGGGGTAATTCAGGCCAATCAGTTTCTCATAATTGACAATGGTAAAGGAATACTTCTGGATCCGGGCGGAGTGCATCTTTTTGCAAGGGTAGTTGCTGTTGTAAGCCGTTATATAGACCTCAAGGATATTACAACAATTCTTTTTTCCCATCAGGACCCTGATGTCTCATCCGGTATTGCTCTATGGATGGGAATAACCGGTGCAGATATTTATATATCCAGACTCTGGATAAGGTTTATACCCCATTTCGGTATAGTTGATTATAAAAGAATTATAGCCATAGAAGATAAAATGCCTAAAATCCAGCTTCCATCCGGAGCTGATCTCAGGTTTGTTCCGGCCCATTTTCTCCATTCTGCAGGTAATTTCACATTTTTTGACAGTGAGTCGAAAATTGTTTTTTCAGGTGATATCGGGGCTGCTGTTTTTGACAGCGATTACGAGTATCTGGTTGTTGAAGATTTTGATAAACATAAACAGCTGATAGAGCCTTTTCATACCCGTTATATGGCTTCAGAAAAAGCTGCCGGTTACTGGACAAGGCAGGTAAGAGCCCTCTTCCCTGATATGATAGCTCCTCAGCACGGATCAATTTACCGCGGGGAAAATCTTGAAAAATTTCTTAACTGGTTCTCCCAGCTGAAATGCGGAATTGACCTTCTTGATGAATTATACAGTTGACGGGGTTTGAATCTATGGAAAATAATAAGAACTATTTTGAATCTGCAATCAGGGAATTATCTGGAGGATTCAACCAGGCTATTGTCCAGTCTTCCATAAATCAGAGTTCTTTGAAAATAATTGAAGAAAGTATTGCCAATTCAAAACGATCAATTGAATCTATTGTAGCTGCTTTCGAAGAAATCAGGGCAACCAGCAGCAGCACCGTTGATTTCACTGACAGGATTAACAACTCGATGAAATCCTATCTTGAAAATACTTTTTCCATGCAGGAAACAGTTTCAAAGCGTGTTGAAGAACTGAAGACTGCTGATGAAAAGGTTTCTGCAATTGACAGAAAATTCGACATGATAAAAAAAGACTCTGCGGAAATTTCCAATATAACTTCAAGGATAGAAGAAGTTGCAGAAAGGACCAATATCCTTTCAATAAATGCATCAATTGAGGCTGCAAGAATCGGACAGGAAGGGGCCGGTTTCAGGGTAATAGCTCAGGAAGTGAAGAAGCTTTCTGAAATGACGGCCGCCTTTGCACAGGATATATCAGGGACAATAAACACTTTCAATACAGTAATTGACGGAATCAATGAACAGATGAAGTCATTTGTCGGGATTTTTAATTTTCTCAAAAAAGACATGGAAAGTTTTCAGAATGTATTTGACAATAATTCGGAAATTGGACGGAATGTCGGTAATAACCTGACTTCTATTAATTCCTCAATAAAGGAACAGTCTCTGGCCATAGAGGATGGTCTTGCTGAAATGACTAATGCTCTTGATTTTCTCAAAGATACATATTCCGTATCAACAGCTCTTCTCTCCACACAGAAAACGCTGGAAAATCTTCTTAAAAAGATGTAGATCAGCTGTTGCAGAATTATCACAGGCTTACAGCATATAATAATAGTTTCTACAGCAGGTTATAAGATGAAGAAAGGAATACCGGATTCAAAGGAATATATAAACCAGTTTTTGTTTCAGGATGCATATGATAAAAGTACTTATAGTTGATGATGACACAACAACAATAAACATTATAAAATCTTTCTTTGAAAAAATTGACGGTTTTTCCATTGCCGGAGTATATAAGAACGGTATTGATGCCTTTGATTTTCTTGAAAGCAGCAGTGTCGATCTGATTCTTGCTGATATTACAATGCCTCTGATGGATGGTTTTACTTTTATCGAAAAGCTGAGGGAGAAACATAATTATGTTGATATCATATTTGTTACAGCCATGAATGATACTGCTGCTGTCAAAAATGCCCTGAAATACGGGGCAATTGATTATATTGTCAAACCTTTCGGTTTCGGAAGATTTCTATGCGCCATGCAGAATTACAAAGTCCGTTACACGCTTCTCAATAAAAAAAAATCTGTAAACCAGTATGAGATAGACAAAATAATAAGCAATTCTAATACAACAGACTTTAACGGTCTTCTGCCCAAAGGTATCAATCAGATTACGCTTAACACAGTTCTTGAGGTTATTGATTCATTTGAAAATGATTTCACGATAGAGGATTTGCTGGAAAAGATAAAAATGAGCAAAGTCTCTCTCAGAAACTATATGAGGTTTCTGTCCCAGGAAGGGATAGTAAATGCACGTATAAAACGGGGATCTGTAGGAAGACCCCTTTACCTCTTCAGGAAAATGCCATGACAGGACTATATGGTTTTTTTATGAAGATTGAAAGAAAACTTGTTTTTATAAGTATACGTCAGGGATTCATTGTTCTGATGCCTGTTTTCATGACAGGGGCAGCTTCTCTGATGATACTGTATTTTCCTGTCCCTTTTATTCAGGATTATATTAATACGTTATGGGGAGGACAGTTCAGTTCTTTTTTAAACCTTGTTTTTGAATCCACCTTCGGTCTTGCTTCTGTTTTCCTTCTGATCACTGTAAGTTATAAATATTCGGCAAATATTACACATGAATCAGGTATAATCAATATATTATCAAGTATTGTCGCAATCGGGTCCTATATTGCTCTGATTGGAATCAAACCGGAAATTTCTGCAGGTGATGCAGGACAACCGGCCCTGTTTCTGACCAGTTTGAATGTACAGAGTATATTCAGTGCCCTTGTCTGTTCCATACTTTCAACATGGATATTTCTGCTGCTGGTAAAGAAAACTTCCGCTGTATATGATTTTACGGAATTCAGCGTCGACCTTGATTACAGGAATGCCCTGAATTCCCTTATTCCCATGCTGATGACAATTTCCGTTTTTGCTCTTATCTCTGTAACAATCAGCTTTTTATTTGATGCTGCCAGTTTTAATGATCTCATTCATAAGCTCTTTGTAACCCCTTTTGAAAAATTTGGACGGTCTGTCTGGAGCGGGCTGCTTATACTTTTTATGGAATCGCTGCTCTGGTTTTTCGGAGTGCATGGAAGCAACGCATTTGAATCTGTAAATGTTCTTATGTTTTCAGATGTACAGGGTGAGATAGTAACAAAGACCTTTTTTGATGTATTTGTCCTGATGGGAGGATGCGGAACATCAATAAGTCTTTTGATTTCTATTTTTCTTTTTTCAAAACTCAAGGTCCAGAAATCATTGGGTAAATGTGCTTTGCTTCCAATGCTTTTCAATATCAATGAAATTATTGTATTCGGTCTTCCAATCGTTCTGAATCCCCTGATGTTTATTCCCTTTATTACAGTTCCCCTTGTATCATTTTCAGTATCTTATCTTGCCGTAATAATCGGTATTGTTCCTGCAGTCAAGACAAGTGTTATCTGGACAACCCCGGTTTTATTCAGCGGTTTTATTGCAACAGGGTCAATAAGGGGAATGATTCTTCAGCTGTTTACAATAACGCTTGGAGTTTTGATATACGCCCCGTTTATAAAAATGGGGAACAGAATCCAGGTTCTGAAAGCTGATAATCTTGTCAGGGAGATGTCTGTCCTTGTAAAAAAGTCGCTTGATAAAGGACGGTCCACAAATCTTTTCAAAAGGGATGATTATCTTTCAAAAGCTGCAAAGGAACTTGCTTTCGAACTCAGGAAATCAATAGAAAAGAATGAGATAGAATTATTTTACCAGCCGCAGCATGATAATTCAGGACTGGTTGTTTCATGTGAAGCTCTGCTGCGCTGGAAATATGCCGGGTCCGAATATGTATTCCCCCCGCTTGTCCTGGAAATTGCCAAGGAAGATAAAAGCTTTGCAAAACTGACAGACTGTATAATTGCCAAAGCTATAAATGATACCGGACGTATTAACAGGGAGTTTGGTAAGGAAATAAGTGTTTCAATAAATATAGATTCTGCCCAGTTAAACAATCTTGAACTGATTAACAGAATTCTTTCAGAAGTAAAGAAATATGAAATATTTGAAAACACGTTTGGAATAGAAATAACTGAAGAACATGAGCTTAAAGACAACGGAAACCTGGAAGAAATATTTACCTTGCTGCATAATAATGGAATTAAACTTGCGATCGATGATTTCAGCACAGGTCATACATCTCTTGTTTATCTTCAGAGTAATAAATTTGATTTTGTGAAACTGGACGGTTCTCTGGTGAGACAGCTTCAGAAAAACGAAAGAAGCCTTGATATCATAAAATCAATTATTGATCTGGGGAAATCCCTGGGTTTTGATGTTATAGCTGAATATGTTGAAAATGAAGAACAGAAAAAAATCCTTCAGGATATAGGATGTTCTAAATATCAGGGTTATCTTTATTCTCCCCCTCTGACACTTGAAGAATTCATTGATTACACAAATAAGGCCAATAACCTGATATAATTTATTCTTTCCATGTTAACAGGCCAGACAGGCAGCAAATCCAATCTTTTGTGTCATATTTACACAGCAGGAATTTCCTTATAAATATAATTTGTATCAAATTGATACAGCTGTTTCTGCCAGATGTCTCAGGATGATTCATAGTAAAAATTAAAAACTCATACAGTTAATTTGATAAGTCTTTATAATATAGGCATTTATATAATTGCCGATAAGTTGGCATAAATTATGCAATATATTTATTGAGATTAAATAACGGAGGTGCGTTATGGGTAAAGAACTTAGTTTGTTTGGAGACTTCTGGAATGATGTCCCTTCTGTATTTGATTATAATTCCAAGAACCTTTTTAAGAATTTTCCTGATGATATCAGCAGGGTAATGAACGGAAAATGTGATTTCGAGGAACTTGATGACAGATATCATATTGAACTTGAAGTTCCCGGTATAAAAAAGAATGAAATTGAAATTACCCTGAAGGAAATGAATCTTGAGATTTCATGGTCAAGAAAAAGGGAGAATAAAAAAGGTTTCAGGAAAAAGACAAGTTACGAAAGACAGGAAGGAAGCTTTACCAGAAGTTTTCATGTAGAAGGTGCTGATGCTGATAAAATTTCAGCCTCACTGAAAGACGGAGTTTTATCGGTTGATGTTCCAAAGAAAAGTGATTATAAACCCAGACTTATTACTATTAATTAACAGCAGGAGGATTTGTTATGTATAAGACAATATTTGATGATCTTTTTGAACTGAACAGGGAAATGAACCAGGTGTTCAGCAGGGCAGGTATGGGCGGGAGAAAAAACTGGCCGGAAACAAATACCTATGAAAGCAATGATGAATATATTCTTGTTTCAAAAGTACCGGGAATGGTTAAGGACGATATTGAAATTACTGTAAAAGACAACTCGCTTACTGTCAAAGGAAAGAGAAACAAGGAAACTCCTGAAAACAGCAAACTGCATATGGATGAAAGGTTTTCGGGGAATTTTGAAAGAAACTTCCTTGTAAATGAAAAAATTGATATTGATAATATCAAGGCGGAAGCTTCAAACGGGCTTCTTATAATAAGGCTTCCCAAATCACCTGAAATGAAACCAAAGAAAATTAAAATAAAATAGGGAGGACAGGTTATGGACATTGTAAAGAAAGAAAAACATGATGTTGAAACAACAAAAGGGAATATATACAGAACTCCGGACTGTGATATCTATGAAAATGACAATGAGTATATAATTTACTTTGATATACCGGGGGTTGAAAAAAATGATATTTCACTGAAGGTTGAAAAGGATGTGTTATCCCTGAAGGCCGAATGCACCAAGAAAGCTGGGGACAACTACACCTGCCTCAGGGATGAAATGATGTATTCAGGATTTAAAAGAACATTTGATCTGGGTGATTCGGTAAACAGCGATGAAATCAGAGCTGATTATCAGAACGGAACCCTGAAACTCCTTCTTCCGAAAAGGGAAACCCAGAAAACAAGACAGATAAGTATTAATGTAAATTAGATATACCGGATTTGTGAATTAAGGAATTAAAAAAAACAGGATCTTTTGGCAGCAGCCGGGATCCTGTTTTTTATTTATAAGAAATTATATTATAATTAATGTGATGATTAATAAAAATCCGGAACCATTGAAAGATATCAGCAAAATTCTTCCGATAATTGATCAGATACCTGTTTTCGGGGGGCTATCAGATAAGCAGCTTAATGGACTTTTCAGTTTTCTGAAGATTGTGAAATATGATAAAGATGAATTGATATTTGAAGAAGGTACATCCCCGTCATGTCTTTATATTATTGAAAACGGAAGGGTGAGACTTGTAAGAAATTTCGGAAAATCCCCTCTCCAGCTCATTGAATTTGAAAAGGGGCATTCATTCGGTGATAATTCGCTGATCGGTATTGAACCGCATACAGCAACAGCTGTGGCAATGGAGGATACTGAATTGATAATTCTCACAGGAAGGGATCTTCATAAGCTGTATGAGACAGATAAAGACCTCTACTGCATGCTGATCCTGAATATTGCAAGGGAACTCTCAAGACGGCTTAACCAGACAGAGGATATCCTTCTACACTATTTTTCAGAGTAATCCTGTGTCAATCTGTATTCCTGTAATCATGAAAATATGATAGCGAATCTGAAAATCAGAAAAATCAATCAGCTGTTTAAGTTTCTGATTTTTACAGCAGAGTTATCCCTTTTTCCTTTATCTTTTCGAGAAATGACACATCTGCCTTGTGATCAGTTACAAGATAGTCCACTTTATCAATAGGGCATATTTTACTGAGTGCTGTTTTGTTGAGTTTGCTGTGGTCTGCAAGGACACATATTTTATCAGCGCATTTTATCATCTGCCGCTTTACAGATGCCTCGGGAATTGTGTGATCACAGAGTCCGTCCTCAATGCTGACAGCTTTAACTGCAAGAAAAAGAATATCAGCATGAATTGAGGAAAAGAAATCTTCAGCTGGCTGACCTGTAAGGGAACGGGATGGGCCGTATAAAACACCTCCCGGCATTATCAGTGTAATACCGGGTACATCCACCAGTATGGCAGCTGCATCAAGTGAAGGGGTGATAACAGTAAGGTGTTTTTTTGTTTTAATTATTCGTGCAAATTCCAGAAGTGATGTCCCTGAATCTATTATTATTGTTTTGCCCGGGACAAGAAGTTCTGATGCCTTCTCTGCAATTTCTTTTTTAAGTTCACAGTTTTTATCCAGCCTGAATGAAAAAGGCAGCCCCTGGCTCAGATTATCTGCAAGTGTTGCACCCCCCTTGGACCTGATACAGAAACCTTCGTTTTCAAGTTCAATAAGGTCTCTCCGTATTGTGTTTTCAGAAACACCGCACAGGCTGCTGAGATTGAATACTTTTACTGACTTGTTTTCCGTGAGTATTTTTTTGATATATTCCATTCTTTCAGGCTGGAGAGGTTTTTCCGGACTGTTCATACATGGAAATTATAACGCTGCAGTATCTCTTTGGGAAGTATAAAATTTTCTTTAAAGGCATTATTATGGTTGAATACGATAAATAATGGTGATATATTGTAAAAAAATACACAAATCACCATTAAAATGCTGAATAAAGGAGAATTTTCATGAGAACCATATTGATCATGATTTTTTCTTTTCTTGTTCTTCCCGTGTGGGCCGGGGGGGAATCTGAAAATAAAAAAGATACTGAAAGTGCAGTGACAGTCGGGATTACTGACTGTTCAGGAAGGACCCTGAATATACCTGATAACCCTGAGCATGTGATATGTTCCGGGCCGGGAGCATTGAGGCTTCTTGTATATCTTCAGGCACAGGAAAAGGCTGTTGCTGTTGATGATATTGAGACAAAAAGAAGCGCTTTTGATGCAAGGCCGTATGCTCTTGCCAATCCGCGGTTTAAGAGTCTTCCGACATTCGGGGAATTCCGGGGGCATGATAATCCTGAGCTTATATTGTCCCTTGATCCGCAGCCGGATGTTATATTTAAAACATATTCCGGAATGGGATATGACCCTGTTGAGCTGCAGAACAAAACAGGAATCCCTGTTGTTGTCGTGGAATACGGGAACCTGACAGACCGGAGAGATGATCTTTACGGATCACTCAGGCTTATGGGAAAAATCCTCCACAAGGAAAAAAGAGCTGAGGATGTTATTGAATTCATGGAAAATGCTGTTTCCGATCTTGAAAACAGATCAAAGAATATTCCGGAAAGTGATAAACTTAGCTGCTATGTTGGAGGGATAGCCCACAAGGGTCCTCATGGACTCCAGTCTACAGAACCTGCCTATCCCCCTTTCCTGTTTACCGGAGCACTTAATGTTGCCTATAACCCTGAAAAGGAGATTTGTAAACAGAGCCATGCAGATATTGCAAAGGAACAGATTCTTCACTGGGACCCTGATGTCCTTTTTATCGATGTATCAACTCTTCAGTCAGATGAAAAGGCAGGTGCGCTTTATGAACTTAAGAATGATGCTGTATTTGCAAACCTGAAATCAGTCAGGGAGGGCAATATCTACGGTGTTCTTCCATATAACTGGTATACAACAAATTTCGGCTCAGTACTCGCAAACGGATATTATGTGGGAAAAATCCTTTATCCTCAGTATTACAGCGATATTGATCCTGAAAAGAAAGCAGACAGCATATATCAGTTTCTCAACGGAAAAGCTGTTTTCGGTGAACTTGACAGTGCTTTCAGCGGACTTGCCTTTTCAAGGATAACATTTTGATAAAAAAAGCCTCCAGAAATATTGAAGATATAAGCAAAGGATATCAGAGGCTTCTTAAAAACAATGCTTTTATTCTTGTGTTATCTTTTTCTGTTCTTGTTCTCATGCTCCTGCTGTCTGTTTCAGCAGGAGCTGTAAATATCCCGTTCGGCACAATTGCCGGAATTATTATCGGCAAAGGGGATTGTGCACGATTCCGTGCCATTGTTCTTGGAATCAGGCTCCCCCAGGCCCTTACTGCTGTTGTCATAGGGGGAGGGCTGGCTGTCTCAGGGGCTGTTATGCAGACAACTCTCAGAAATCCGCTGGCTTCCCCCTTCACTCTTGGTGTATCAAATGCAGCAGCATTCGGGGCTGCATTCTCTGTAATGATTCTTGGATCAGGTGTAATGCACAGCAGCGCTTCAGATGCCATTAATATAGTTTCCCCCTACAGGACCACAGTTGCAGCTTTTATCTTTTCCCTGCTCTCTTCCGGGACAGTTCTTCTTATGGCAAGACTGAGAAAAGGATCCCCTGAAACCATGATTCTTGCAGGGGTCACTCTTTCCTCGCTTTTTACTGCAGGTACCATGTTCCTTCAGTATTTTGCTGATGATGTCCAGCTTGCCGCCATGGTTTTCTGGACTTTCGGAGATACTGCAAGAAGCAGCTGGAAAGAGCTTTTTATAATAACTTCTGTTACAGCTGCAGCACTTGTTTATTTTCATTTAAACTGCTGGAAATACAATGCTTTTAAACTTGGGGATGATACAGCTCAGAGTCTGGGAATATCAGTAGACAAAGTGAGGGCCCTGAGTATTGCATTTGTTTCTCTGGTTTCCGCTGTCTCAGTTGCTTTTATCGGTGTAATAGGATTTGTCGGACTTGTTGCTCCCCATATCACAAAGAGGATTATGGGGGAAAACCACCGCTTCTTCCTCCCCGGGTCGCTTCTGGCCGGCAGCATACTTCTTCTTTCCTCAGATACAGCTGCAAGGCTTTTGCTGAGTCCCAGGGTCCTTCCGGTTGCAGTCCTGACCTCTTTTATGGGAGCACCGGTTTTCATATATCTTTTATTGAGGAAAGAATTAAGATGATAATTGAAATTGATAATATCTCTTTTTCATTTGGAAAGAGAAAGGTCCTTGACAGGATAAGTTTCAATATTGACCGCCCCGGCATAACAGTACTTCTCGGGCCCAACGGTTCAGGGAAGACAACACTTCTGAGGTGTATCAGCCGTATCCTCAACCCAGCAAGCGGAAAAATTTATGCTGACGGAAAAAGTATGGCTTCTTTCACATCGGAGGAAACCTCGCGTCTCCTTTCATATGTGTCACAGAGGGGTGTTTCCGGGAGGCTGACAGTTTTTGATGCTGTTCTTCTCGGACGGCTACCCCACATGTGTTCTTCGTCAGGAGAAAGGGATATTGAAATTGTAAGCGGGATCATTAAAAGGCTTAACCTTGAAAAGATCAGTTTGAGATACATAGATGAAATCAGCGGAGGGGAACTCCAGAAAGTATCAATAGCAAGAGCTCTTGTTCAGAAAGCCCCGCTGATGATTCTTGATGAACCCACATCCTCGCTTGATCTGAAAAACCAGATTGAGATACTCAGGCTTCTGAAGGCTATATCTGAAACTGATGGTGTAATGGTTCTTCTTTCAATCCATGATCTCAATACTGCTTTCAGGTTTGCTGATAACTTTATATTTCTCAGGGAGGGAAAAATTATGGCAGATCTCAGGAGGGATGAGATTTCATGTGATGTTATTGAGGATGTTTATGATGTCAGGGTGGAGCTTAATTATCACGGAAGCTTCCCGGCAGTTAATCTGGCCTCTGAATAAGGAAATAAAATGATAAAGATACAGGAAATAGGTTATGTTGATAGCAGCTTTAATGAAAAAGCTGATCCCTTCCTTATGAAGGAAAAAGAAAGTTTAATAATAGTGAATAAGGAATTCGAAGATGGTCTCTATGATATTGAGTCAAACAGATATCTTCAGGTTCTGTTCCATTTTCATCTTTCTGATGGCTATAAACTTAAGGGACGCTGGTATTTCGGAGATGAGAAAGGGGTTTTCGCGTCCCGAAGTCCCAACCGTCCCGGTGCAATAGGAGTTACAACTGTAAGACTTCTTGAAAGAAATGGCAATGTTCTTAAGGTTAAAGGGCTTGACGCTGTCAACAGGACTCCTGTCATTGATATAAAACCCTACATGCCGCATCAGGATGGGGCTTTTTCAGACTCCAGTGAAAGCATTGGAAGAAATCCCAGGTCCTTTATACTGCCTATGCTTAAAAACAGGAAAACAAAGGAGCTCTTTCTTGAGGCTGGCAGACTCCACGGGCATTACTGTCCCGGACTTGCCATGGGGGTTGTGGCAGCTGTTGATGGGCTGAACCTTCTTGCAGAGAAGTGCAATATCCCGGTTTCCATGCTTAACAGCTCGGAAGGGATGGAAGAGTTGATTGCCATAATTGAGATAAACAGCTGTTTTGCTGATGGTATCCAGTATGTAAGCGGGTGCACCCTGGGCAATAATGCTCTGCTGTATCATGATTATGGAAAGACTGCTGTTACTTTCTGCCTCAGGGATGGCAGAGGTGTCAGACTGTCTTCAAACGGAAAGTTCCATGAAATTCTTGATAAGGTGGAACCTCGTTTCAGGCCTGTCTTTGAGGAGGTGATCAAAAACCATTCAAGGGATCCTGAAAAACTTAAAAAGTACAAGGAGGTTGCAATGGCGGCAGGCTCAGCGATGTGTGAAATTCCTGCGGATGAAATATTCAGGACAGCAGAAGTTGCAGTTGATCTTCCTGATTATGCTCCGATAAAAGATTCTGTAATTTGTGCTTCATGCGGTGAATCCATAATGGAGAGCAGGCTGTCTTCAGGAGATCCCCCCCTTTGCATTCCCTGTTCTGGTTCGCCGTATCTGATGCTTGACGGAAACGGCCTTGGAAGGAGTGATGAAAAATGAGCATACTTGTATATGATCCTTTTGCCGGTATAAGCGGCGATATGAACATGGCTGCCATGGTTGATCTCGGGGTTCCTGAAGAATATATAAAGGGAGTCCTTGATTCCCTGAATATCCCGGGATGGGAAATCAGCTTCAGAAGGGAAAAAAGAAAAGGCATTTCAGCCATGAGGGCACATGTCGTGCTGGAAGAGCATTCGCATAATTCTTCTCCAGATTATAATTACAGCCATAAAGGGGTTCAGGGGCACGGCGGGATCCATGGTCATCATTCTGACCCCGGCAAAAGCCATTGTCATGATCACAAAGATTCTTCTCATGACCATGCCCACGGAAACGGACACAGAAACATCCGTGATATCGTGACTATAATGAATAACAGCAGCATTCCCGGGAGCATAAAAGATCGTGCCATGGGGATGTTTATGGCAGTAGCTGAGGCAGAGGCAAAAGTCCACGGGACTTCTGTTGAAGAGGTGCATTTTCATGAAGTGGGAGCTGTTGACTCTATTCTCGATATAGTTGCTGCTGCAGCTGCCATTGAATACCTGAAGCCGGATAGAATTATCTCCTATCCGCCTGAACTCGGGGGCGGGTTTGTAAAATGCGCACATGGGACAATTCCTGTACCGGCCCCGGCTACTGCTGAAATACTTAAAGATGTTCCTGTTAAAACCGGGGCTGTAAACTTTGAAACAACCACCCCTACAGGGGCGGCCATATTGAAAACAGTTTCTGATGATTTTATTACAGGATCTTCTTTCAGGATACTTAAAACAGGTTACGGAGCAGGAAGCAGGGACACTGAAATACCGAATCTTCTCAGGGTATTTCTTGCAGAGGAAATTCCCTCTGCAGCTTCAGACTTTTATGATGAGACAGCATATGTAATGGAATGCAATATAGATGACATGAACCCCGAGATTCACGGACATGTAATGACCCTTCTCCTTGAAGCGGGAGCCAATGATGTCTATATGACTCCTGTATACATGAAAAAAAACAGACCCGGTACACTCCTTTCTCTGGTTGTAATGCCGGAAAAAAGGGAAATCATGAAAGATATTCTTTTCCGTGAAACAACAACTGCAGGGATAAGGGAATACTGTGTCGGCAGGTCTGTTCTTGAAAGGAGGAATGATACAGTAAGTACTGTTTATGGTGAACTTCCTGTCAAGAAGCTTTTCTATAAGGGTGAGGAGGTCGGGTGTAAACCTGAGTTTGAGGATGTCAGGAGCCTTTCATTAAAACACGGAATTCCCATGAAGAAAATCTACAGATCGGTAAGCTATGGGAACTGATAAACTGATTGAAGCCCTGTCATCCTGGTTTTCCCCTTTCGGGAGAGGGGTTGTCGCATTTTCAGGCGGTGTCGACAGCATGCTGCTGCTTGAAGCTGCAGCAAGATTTTTTAAAGGTGATATTATGGCTGTAACAGCAGCCCCTCCCTATGTGGCGGAAGCGGAACTGGAATATATAATGAAATATCTTGAAGGATGCGGGTGTGCGTATAAAATAGTTTCTCTTCCCTTTCCGGAGGAGCTGAGAAACAATCCGGAGGAAAGATGCTATATCTGCAAAAAAAATATTTTTTCCCCGATTATCAGTTCAGCCGGGGAATTCGGGGCTGATGTGGTTATGGAGGGGTCAAATGTTGATGACCTTGATGATTACAGGCCCGGAAGAAAGGCCCTTTCAGAACTGAAAGTCAGAAGTCCACTTCTTGAGTGCGGATTCAGGAAAAATGATATCAGAACCATAGCCCGTAAATGGGGAATCCCTGCTGCTGAGAAGCCTGCATATTCCTGTCTTCTTACAAGGTTTCCTCATGGAACAGAGATCAGGCCTGAAGATATACGTATGGTGGAGAAGGCTGAAAACTTTCTGCATGGCTTAGGACTTTTATCTGTCAGGGTAAGGGTACACAGCGATGTTGCAAGGATTGAAATGGATGAAGAGTCTCTCTCTCTTTTTTCTGATCCGCTTCTCAGGAAAAAGATTAATGATGGAATAAAGGAAGCAGGATTCAGATATGTATCTGCTGATCTTGCCGGTTACTGTATGGGAAGCATGAACAGAGTTGTAGGAAAAGATCTGACAGCAGCTGTGTATAAATAAGTTTTCAGGAGATTGAAAGAAATGGAAGAAATCAGACAGATTCTTGATAGATATAAGAACGGATCAATATGCGCAGATGATGCATGCAGATCAGTGGAGGAGCTGTATTTCTCAGATATCGGTCATACTGTTATAGATACAGACAGAAAAAGGAGGACCGGATCTCACGAAGTGATATACTGCAGGGGAAAGACTCATGAACAGATAAGAGACATTGCAATTGCAATGAGGAAAAATGGTGCAGATATTCTGGGAACAGGGATGAAAAGTGAAGTTTTTGAAAAAATAAGGGGAGATTTTCCAGAAGCAGTATACAACAGCGAAGCTTCTGTTTTTATTGTAAGAAATGAGAGATCTGAAAAAAACGGGAAAGGGTATATAGCTGTAGTAAGTGCTGGTACTTCTGATTATCCTGTGTCGGAAGAAGCAGCACTTACAGCGGAATTCTACGGTAATGAAGTGAAAAGAATACAGGATGCCGGGGTTGCGGGAATACACCGTCTTTTAAGACATCTTGATCTCATAAGGAGTGCAAGGGTGGTTATCGCTGTTGCCGGTATGGAGGGGGCCCTGGCAAGCGTTATTGGGGGGCTTGTTTCATCTCCAGTCATAGCTGTCCCGACAAGCGTTGGATACGGATCAAACTTCAGCGGACTGTCCGCGCTGCTTTCCATGCTCAACAGCTGTTCATCCGGTGTTTCTGTCGTGAATATTGATAACGGATTCGGTGCAGGTTATCTTGCATCAATGATTAATAAAATGTAGAAAAGCGGCAGCAGACTGCCCGGAGAAGATAAAGGCGGGCAGCTGTTTATTATTATAAATAGCTGTCCAGGTTATCCCTTAAGACACTGATTCCCTTTTTTTTATACTTTTTCTTTTCCTGATACATTATTTCATCAGCTTCTTTAATAAGCATATGGAAGTTTGTATTTTTTTCGTTTTTCTGCAGAATCCTGAAGCCGTGGCTGAATGAAATATTGTATTCCCTGTCCATACTGCTGTTGAATATTTCAGTTTCATTGAGTATCCGTTCCCAGAGTTCATTAAAATCTCTGACATCTGTTTTGGGGCAGATCAGGAGGAACTCGTCTCCCCCGAATCTTGCAGTAATATCGCTTATTCTTGTGCATCTTGTGAGAATTTCGGAAAAGTCCTGAAGCAGTTTATCCCCGGCATTATGGCCGATATTGTCATTCACTGTTTTCAGCCCATTAATATCTATAAAGCATATTACCATGGGCAGATCAGATTTCCGTATAAGATAATTCTGCCTCAGGAATACGCTTTCAATATAAGTTCTGTTATAAAGCTTTGTAAGGCTGTCTGTCTGTGCCTGTTTTATTAGTTTGTCTTCCTTGTTTTTATCATCGTTTATCTGCTGGGCCAGGATCAGCAGTATATCATCCACCTGTTCCGGGGCTTTCTGGAGTATTAAATGAAGTCTGAACCATACTCTCCTGCCGTCTGCTGTATGTGCATTGTCTTCTATGGTTTTCTGGTTTATTCTCCTGTTTCTGAAATCATCTACAATATCCATATATTCATCGAATCTGTCATGGTCGCATATGTTTCTGAAAATCCAGATCATATTCATAGTATATTCTGAATGGTGGTATCCCAGGAGGTCGGGTATTATATTATTATAGATTTCTGCAATATCCCCTGTTTTCAGATTGAATGAAAGAAGTCCCATCTGGCTAGTGTAAAGAACATTTTTTAGCTGTATATTTAAAGCATGCTCCTTTTCTGTCATCTGCTGCAGGTTTTTTGTCTGTCTGTCAATAATATTCTTCAAGTCTTTTTTGCTCATCAGGACAGGCTGATTAATCCCATGGTTGAGATTAGAGTTTGAGGTATGGAACGAAATATAGAGGATGACTAGCAGGAATATTATCAGTTGAAGAAAAAAATAGATTGCGGATTCTTTCAGGACCTGCAGATAATAGCTGCCTGTTTTCAGGTCGATACAGGCTGCATACCTGTTCCCTGAAGGGGAATTGAGGGGTAGAATAATTGTCCTGTAAACTCCCCACTGGTCCCTGTAGCTTATGAATTCAGTTTTTCCCCTGCTCAGTGCATTGTGGAATTCATGAGGAGCATCTTCATAGGGGTAAAAATACCATCTTAGTCTTTTATCTGCTTCCTCATCAGTAACAGTGGGGGCAGTAAAATATATTTCCCCCTCTTTTTCTATAACTGTATAAACCCAGGCAAAATTATTGTTTTTTGCAAAACTGTTGAAGCGGGAGCGGTTCAACAGTTCCTCTCTGTAATCAATACTCTCAGAAGATACTGCCCTGTCATGAAAATCCCCTTCAAGAAGAAGAGGGATGTTTTCCGCCTGAATCAATAAAAACTGGTTCAGTTTTCTTTCTGCAGTTCTCAAGTTGATAAATGAGGAGAGAAATATTATTACAAAAAAAACAGGCCCCAGATGTATCAGAGTTCTTCTGAGTGCCAGTAAAAAATCATTATTCCTGTTGTTATTGTCTTTAGTCATGCTGTGTGAACTATTCTTTATACCATTGGATCCGGTTTTCTGTGATTCAGCTTCAGTTGAACTTTGAATGGTAAATCACCTGAATGATTATATCCTAAACAGCTGAAAGAGTCATTATGCGGGAAAGGTCCAGAATGATGAATCCTGAAGACCCGGGCATGAAATTTCCGGAAACTGCAGCTTTATTTTTTTGAATAAATCATTTAAAGTGTATTTTTTATAGATAATTTATATTATAATCTGCAACAGAAAATATAACCTGTAAGAAAAGTATGAATATTAAGGATGATCTGACAGAACGGGAAAAAGAACTTGACTGCCTTTATGAAATTGCTGCCCTGCTTGCCGGGGTAAATACTGATGATGAGGATCTGATGAAGGGATTTGCAGATTCACTGACCATGGCAATGACTTATCCCGACTCTGCAAAGGTAAATATAACATCAGGCAATGGTGAATGCCTTTTCGGCCCTGAGAAACAGGATGCTTCGTTTTTCTCTGCAGAATCATTGCTGGAAAACGGTGAAGTCATAAAAATAAATGTGTGGTATGATCCCCCTTCAGGTTTTGTGGAACGGGAGAAAAAGCTTGTAATATCAGCAGTTTCGCTTCTGGCAAATGCCCTTTCAAAAAAGAATTATTACAGGAAGCTTGAGGTCAGGACTGAAGAGCTTAAATCAAAAAATGCTGCACTTAAGGAAATCCTTTTTCAGATAGATCAGGACAGGGAAGAATATGTGCAGTCAACAAGAAAAGCAGCAGAGAGCCTGCTTCTGCCGCTGATCTGTGAGCTTGAAGATACTTCACTTTCCCCCAGGCAGGAAGGGCTTGTAAAGCAGCTTAAAATGCAGCTTGAATCTCTTGTAGGTTCCATTGAGGAAAATCTCAAATTCCTTTCAGAAATACTTTCCCCCAGGGAGATAGAGGTCTGTTCACTTATCAAAAACGGGGCATCTACAAAGGAAATTGCTCTTTTTCTCAATATTTCCCCCCAGACAGTTGAAAGACACAGAAATACAATCAGAAAAAAACTTGGTATCAATAAAAAGAGTATCAATCTTGTAATGCATTTGAGAAACATGTAGAAAACATGTATTGTGTGTCCATGTTTTTTTCCGGTTGTTTATACAGGTAAATGCTTTTATATTTTTTCTGTATTCCCATGTGGAGGATAACAGATTAAATCATGGCTAAAAAAATCAAAATTACTGACAGCGAGTATAAAAAGCTTAGAGCTATAATCAGGGTTTATAGAGATTCCAACAGACTTAAATCCATTCACTTGATAAATCTTGCCGACCAGTTGAATAATGCACTGGTTGTAGATGACGGAGAATCCCTGACCGATGTTGTGAGAATCAACACAACTGTGGTTTTCCGTAACCTCAGCAGTGGTGAAATCAGCATGGTTACTATTGTTTTTCCTGCTGAAACTGCCAGTGACGGATCCAGGATTTCCATATTATCTCCTCTTGGAAGTGCTCTGATAGGGGAGACTGAAAACAGCGTTGTTGAATGTTTTGCTCCTGACGGGAGAATAGATCTCAGAATAGAAAAAATCATTGCGCATCATCCTGTTATAAGCCATTAGAAATATTTTCCAGTACATTCCCTCAATCACGGATTCCTTCCCTGTTTCCGATATTTTTTGAATATTGTTTTACCAGTTATAGTATACTTTATTAAATGCTGTGTTTACCTGTCAGCAGTTTAATTGATTATCAGAGGAGGGATTATGTTCAGGAAGATCCGTATAATTGTGGTTTTATTTATAACTGCAGTTCTTTTAAGCAGCTGCTTTGAAGTTTCGACAGAGATAACTGTTGAAAAGGATGGTAGCGGTTTATTGAAGCAGAGGGTTCTTTTTTCCCGGATGCTTGTCTCACAGATGGAAGAACTTGCTCAGAGTTTCGGAGGGGAGGGTTCTGAAAGCAGCAGTAATAGCATGTATGATGAGGAAAAGCTCAGGTCAGAAGCTTCAGGATATGGTGATGGTGTTGTATTCATGAAAGGTTCCGAGATAACAGAAGAGGGTAAAACCGGTTATGAAGTAACTTACAGTTTCAGGGATGTCCGGGATATCAGGATTGTCAATAATCCGGCTTCAGTTCTTGATATGCCGGCTCAGGGAGAAGACAGCCAGGATCCTATCCGGTTCGATTTCAGAAAGAAGGGAGCAGTTTCAGAACTTACAGTAATTATGCCTGTGGATGATACTGATACAGCGGAACAGGATGCTGTTTCTCAAGAGAGCAGCAATGAATCTTCAGAAATTGATGAGCAGACCATGGCCATGATGAAACAGATGTTTTCCGGAATGAAATTCAGTTACAGGATTAATTTCGGAGGAAAGATAACAGAAACAGATGCTGACAATGTTGATGGTTCGTCAATTATTCTGGTGGAAATGGATTTTGACAAGCTTATGGAAAACCCTGACAGCTTTAAAAACCTTGAGAAACTTCAGGGGGAAAACTCAGGTGAAGCTGTAAAGGCGATGAAAGATGTTGAGGGGGTGAAGGTTGAAATGAAGGAAAGGGTTTCTGTATCGTTTATGTGAGTTTAATGTATCTTCCGGTTAAATATTTGACAGAAGATACTTTTATTCATATGCTTTAATTATATATGAAAACAGTTGTAGTTGTTATATTGATGATATTTATTGTATGCAGTTCTCATGCAGATATTATAACCCTTCACATGCCTGTACTTGATGAAAGTCCTGAACAGCATTATTTTTTCCATGAACTCATTACAGAAGCTCTGGAAAATGATGGCCATTCAGTAAAACTTGTTACAGAGAAACTGCCTCAGCTGAGGATTAAATCCTATCTTGATAAAGGCGAGATTTCCATATACTGGATGCTGGAATCGGAAGAAAGAAACAATACTTACATTCCTGTCAGTGTGGCTCTTACAAACGGCCTGATAGGTAAAAGAATTCTGTTTATCAGAGAGAAGGACCAGTATATTTATGACAGAATCAGGAGCCTGGATGATTTCAGAAACCTTAAAGCTGTCGGCTATATGGGAATGAAATGGTTTGATGTTAAAGTATGGCAGGCAAATAACCTGAGATATCAGGAAGTTTCAGGCAACTGGAAAAAGATATATCAGATGATTTCACACAGCAGGGAACCCTGTTACTTTTCAAGAGGACTGAATGAAATCATTGCTGAATCAAGCCTTTATCCAGAAATGGCTGTCGAAAAAAAACTTGTTCTGATATATGACCGGGATTATCTGTTTTATCTCAGCAAGGAAGGAATAAATGCAGGGGCAGTCTATAAAAATGTTATTACAGGTGCTCTGGAAAAAGCACGGGACAGCGGCCTTATTGATAAACTTGTTCAGAAGTACTGGGGTGATGATTTCAGGCACCTTGATTATGACAGCAGGATTAAAATTAATCTGAAAACTCCTGAATAGCACATGGTATAATACGACCCTGTTTTAAACACAGGTAGTTGAATATGTAGATATAAGTATGATTCAAGCGAAGGTGCAGTAGATCAGATTACTGCAACATTGTTCCTTCCTCTGTTTTTTGCAAGGTATAGGGCATCATCAGTCCTCTTGATAAATGTTTCAATATTATCTGTTTCCCGGTAGAGGGTTGCTCCGAAACTGGCAGTGCATTTGTCTGCTTCAGGAAAATTATGGCTTTCAATAGCTTTTCTAAGCTTTTCTGCCAGATTCCCAATACCTGCCTCGTCTGATTCAGGGCATATGATAAGGAACTCTTCTCCTCCCCATCTGCCGATAATATCTGTATTCCGTGTATTGCTTTGCATGAGCTGAGCAATGGTTTTGAGAATCCTGTCCCCTGCAGGATGCCCGTATGTGTCGTTTATTTTCTTGAAATGGTCAATATCCATAATTATCAGGCCGAAAGAATTGTTTGAGCGGGAATAGCGGGCAGCTTCATTTTGCAGAACTTCATCCAGCTTGAGGCGGTTGTAAATTCCTGTGAGCTGATCTGTAATTGCCAGCTTGCTTAACTCAATATTTTTAAGCTCCAGTTCGTTCTTAAGTGTGTTGAGATCACTGAAAAGCTGCTGGAACTTTTTCTTGTCTGCCGACAGTTTTCTGTTCCAGTTGAAAATTACTGTTATTACAGCAACAGAACTTAACAGTATTTTCCAGACAAGTGAGTAGTCAGTTGTTTCAACATCCATTTTAATCCATCTGTTATAGATGCTGTTGTGTATATCAGGTGTTATTTCTTCAAGGACTTTATTGAAAATGGAAACAGTTTTTTCATGTCCGGGGGGAAGCCCGATCCGATGTTCAAAAACATACTCGGTTTTCCCGGCGATCCGGAGATCAAGACTTGTTTTTTTTATGACATACATGACAACTGCCATATGTCCCACAAAAGCATCGATTTTTCCCTTGTCAAGAAGCAGGAGCCCTTCTGTAACATTGTCTGCAGTAACAAGTTCAATCTCAGGATAGTTGTTTTTTAAAAAGTGATAACTTGTATAACCTTTTCCCACACCGACTTTTTTCCCTTCCAGTTCATGGGTATTGCTGATAAAATCAATATCAGGTCTGGTTGCGATTACCAGGGGGAATGATATATATGGATCTGTAAAAATAACTTCTGAACCTATTTTATCTTCCAGTGCCAGTGCCGGTATAAGGTCAATATCTTTTTCTGCAAACCTGTCAAGCACCTCCTGCCATGTACTGCTCTGGACAAAAACCATTTCAATGCCGGTTTCATTACTCAGTATATCAAGGTAGTCTGCAACAATTCCCCGGTATACAGGATAATCGTTTACATAGGAAAGGGGTTCCCATTCCACTTCGCTGAATCTCAGTGAACTGATATGGTTTATCCACTCTTTTTCTTCTTCGGAAAAATCAAAACAGAAGGCTTTATGGGGGAGGACTGCTGTAAATACAACCAGCAGGGATAATACTAATATGAGAATATTGTTCGTTAGGTTTTCCTTCCGGATAAAGCCCCTTTTTCTCAGTAATAAAAACATAACCACCAGTTCCCTGAAATTTCTTAAACCTTCATATGCTGATATTATAGTCTATTCAGTATGATTAATAAAATTATTGAGAATGAATTAATCAGAAAAATATAGAATATTCCTAAAAAGAATTACTGAATATCAGAGTTACTTAATATCAGAATCACTGGACAGCAGATTAATTGCATCAATCATGGAATCAAGGTTATCTATAAGCCCCTGTATCTTGCTGGCGTTTTCAGAGATACTGTTTTCAATTATCCTGGAATTATCAGCAAGGTGATTGATTGCTTCGTTGAGAGAATGTCCCCTTCTGTTTGCATTCTGCTGATAGTGTGTGATTATTCTGCACTGATCCTCCAGCTGTCCCATACTGTTGATAAGGTTTATTATCGAACCTTTGCTGTTTTTTACACTCACATCAGTTTTATCAGCAAGTGTTTTTACTTCCCTTGCAATTACTGCAAACCCTTTTCCGGCGTTTCCTGCCCTTGCAGCTTCTATTGAGGCATTGAAGCCAAGAAGGTTTGTCTGTTCCGCAATATCCTCTATATTGTACAGAATCTTTTCTACAGAACCGGCACTCTTTCCCAGTTTTTCAAGTTCCCTGCTTATTCTGGTTCCTTCAGTTCCCGAGCTGTCAATATTCCGGTAAAGTTCTGTAAAGTCGCTATTAATCTGTCTCAGAAGATCTTCGTTCTCTGTTGCTTTTTTTGATGATTTATCTATGAAACTTGACAAGAGTTCAATGCTGTCCCTGCTTGAATTCCATACTCTGTCCTTGATATTCATTATATGTCTCAGCTGGCTTATGGTTCTTTTCAGAAAAAACTCTTTAAAAGCCGAATATTTCTGGATGTAGTTGTCTATGTATTCATCATGAAACTTCTCACCGGGAGCTGTCCTGTAAAACATCAGTGCTGTCAATGTCTGGTTTATATTTACCCCCAGAAGTTCTCCGAATGTAGAAAAACCGGCAACAGGTATATTATCAAAACACTTCACCTGATCAAGCTTGTCCTGGTTGAACAGTCTTCTTAAAATGCAGTCATTGAAAAGACCTCCAAGAAGAACTCCGCTTTTTCCCTTTTTAAATGCACTGAAATCCTTTTCAATTGATGAAACAAAGTCTGTGTGTTTTACAAGGACCAGCTCATCTCCAAAAGCAAGGTCGCAGTAAAAATGGATCTTTCTGTTTTCAAAATCAATCCCTGAAATAGACCTCACATAGATGTCATTATTTAATATAATTGCGAAGCTGAAATTTTCCAGTTTTCTTTCAAGCTCTTTTTCATCGCAGTTGAAGTAGCGGCAGAGTTCTGAAATAGCATCGACGATTTCTCCGGTATTCTTCTGTACAACAGTTTTAATAAAGCGGTTTCCGGGATCAGCCTGGGCCACAGTAAAAGAGTAGGGGCATATCTCAAAATTCTGTGATTTGAAAACACCGATTTTTATATCACTTTTAAAGCGGATTAGTGTTATTACTGCCTTGTTCTGTACAACCTCTTTATTATTGTAAAGCCAGGTGTTTTTAAAATCCAGTTTCCCCCCTGCGGAACCTCCAATCAGAAGGCAGGGAAGTTTTCCAGAATTATAGATCGCTTCCATGAAAAAACTTTCGCTTCTTGATAATCCGTCAATAAGAGTATAGGCGACGCAGTTATTGTAGTTCAGTGGAAAAGAGGATCTGAAATATTCAAATTCCTTCTCAATAAGACCTGTCCTTTTTTCAGGATCCATTTCAGGGTCAAAGAGTTCTATTGTGTGGATATCCACATCTTCAATCATCCCTGATGAAAAGCATTGAAGTACTATATTTTTCCTGTTTTCATCGGCAGGATTGTACAGCGTGGTTTTTTCTCCAAGACTGGTGTTGCATAGCTCTCCGGCAGTGGAAGTCAGGATAAGGGGAATTCCGGAACAGAGGTTTTTTAAACTGGAGGATACTTCTCTAAAATTGATGTCAGGAGAAATAAACCCCAGAATAAGTTTTGTGTTTTCAGGGATAAGTTCTCTGCTGTTTATCAGCATTGTTCCGTCATACTTTATTTTAAGAAGTGTAATATCCTGATTGTCTGCTTTCATGCTGTAACTCCTGATGTCTTTTGCTGCTGTCATGGTACTGCTTACTGTTCATTTTGTAAAGATTTAATAAAAAAAGCTGTTTACATAAGTTGCTGACAGGCCCTTAGGATTAAAAGATAAGGTCGTTAACGGTAAAGGTTCTGTTGCTTTTACAGTATTAATCCATATGCCTCTGTAAATGCCTCTTTTGTATAATCATAGGAAGCATAAGCATATCCTGAATCACCCCATTCTTTTCCCCAGCTGTTCATTACAGTGAAATAGTTTCTGTCATATACAGCATGGCCGCCTGTCTCATTCTTTTTTATATAGTTTTCAAGACGTCCCTTACTGTCTGTTGCATAATCCCATGATTTGTCAATATCCAGTCTGGCCAGTATTGGGCCTTTGAAAGCAAGCCATCTTTTCCAGTCATCAAGGTCTCTTCCGAGGTTATGATAACTTGATATTTTCAGTTTTGCTGCAAGTTCATAAAAATCCTGCCACTCCATCATTGATAATTTTCCATCCATTGGAAGTACTTCTTCAAGTACGCAACCGTATTTTTTTGCTATGCGGAGAGAAAGTTTTACCTGAGTTCCCTGGGTCTCCAGGAATGTTGAAGGGAAGCTTGTAATTTCATCAGTTTCCTTATTAGCCATCCAGATAAATCTTGCAGATGGTAAATCTGATTCAGCAATTTTCCCTCCCTTTACATAATGCCATTTTAATACTCCGTATGCTGTTGAATACCCCACGCATGCACCTGTTTCACCCTGGTTTTTTACTTCCCACCAGTCTTCCCTCAGGTCAACAGATGCCGGAAGATCTTTTCCTTCATCCAGTAACCCTTCTGCTTTTGCATTTTCAATAGTCCAGTCATTTTCTGTATTGAGAGAAGGGATGCAATTCAGGATATGATTGTTATCATCAATAATGGTCTTTTCAGGCATTTTATTATCTTCCTCATTTCATCTGATACTCAATGTTATATATTTTGCCATCTTCTATTCCGTAATCCATCTCATTTATCTTTACAATTTCACCAAGTGTATAACCTGCATTTTCCGCTATGATTCTGGCCCTGTTTTCAGCTTCACTGAAGACTGACTTGAGATCTGATGGTGCTTTCTGTTTTGCTGTCCTGTCAAAGACATTTCTGTAGACGCCTGTTGCCCCCGAGCTGCGAAGCTGTTCCATTAACCTGTCAGGGTCGATATCATCTGTTACACGGATTTCAAAACCTTTTCTTGAAATGAATTTCTCATTATCTGATTTTTCTTCCTGATTTTCATAGGTTGAATTCTCTGACATGTTATAATCTTCTTCAGACAGCCCCTGTTCAGCAAGAAGAGTTTTTATTGATCTGAATACCCTGTCACACTCATTTTCAGCCTTATCCATTTCAGCTGCCCTTTTTTCGACAGTTACATTAATACGGTCGTCACTGTATCCCACAGCCCCTACTGTAACAGATACAGTTTTAATTACTGGTGCTGTGACACAGCCGGCAAGAACCATAATCAGCAGTAATAACAGTGATGCATATAAACGTTTCATAAATACTCCTTTTGACAATAAGTATATCATATGTTATGTGCCAATAGAAGCGATGCAAGAAACAACCTTTGCATGATTTTATATTTTCAGAGAGATAATCAGATACATAAATATATAATTTTTCTGTCTTTTATAAACAGCAAGCATATTTCATGAAATATCTTTAAAGATCCTTTATAAGTATAATATATGCTATTGCTGGAATTCAGCAGGAGCTTCTGACCTGATAATCCTTTTCCTACATTACCAAATGATAATTTGACTTACAGCATATTGATATTTATTGTTTAATGTATGAGAAGGTTTTTTCTTACACTGATATTATTGTTTAATTATGCTTTTTCCTATTCACTTGATATAATATACAATGATCAGTATGAATCACATAATTCATATGCAGCAGCAGCAAAAAAAACATTTACTCCCGGAAAGATACTCATATTCGGTACAGCTTTGGGGGTTTCCTTCCTGTCGGATGAGAGCCTGCAGGACTACTTTGTTAATAACCAGTCTGAGAATTTTTCAGCATACAGCAATGCAGGTAATGAGTTTGGAGAAACATCTGTTATGCTGCCGGCCCTCGCAACTTCCTGGGTCATTGGTTTTTCGTCCGGTAATGAAAGACTTACAAGAACAGCCCTGAATTCCGGTAAAGCTTTTCTTGCAGGCGCCTTGATAACAGAAACAATAAAAGAATCTGCCGGCAGATTCAGGCCCTATGTCGGTGAAGATACTTTTGCCGCAGATCCGTTTGAAGGGAACACAATCAGTACAAAATCATTTCCCTCATGGCATTCATTTGTTTCCTGGTCAATAATTACCCCCTTTGCCGAGGAATACAGCCGCTGGCTGTATCTTGTACCTGTATCAACAAGTTTTGCAAGGTTATATAAAAACATGCACTGGACTTCCGATGTTGTTATGGGTGCGGGAATAGGGCTTTTTTCAGGTCTTTTTTTCCATACACAGAGTAAAGTTAAAATGGCTTTCAGCGGTAACGGGATAATAGTCAACTACTGATTTTGTATATTTATAACCTTATTGTCCTGAATCAATAAGCTGGAATATTTGATATTTTATATGAGTTCTATTAGAATAAATACAATGAAAATTCTCATTATTGAAGATGATGTTAAGATTTCGAATTTCATAAAAAAAGGACTCAAAGAAGCCGGTTTCAGTGTTGAGCATTCAGCTACAGGGGAGGAAGGGCTTTCACTTGCCAGAAGCAACAACTATGATATCGCTGTAATTGATATTACTCTTCCCGGTATTGACGGGCTTTCAGTAATCAGGGAATTGAGAATAGAGAATAATAACCTTCCGGTACTTGTTTTAAGTGCGAAAGGCTCTGTTGAAGACAGGATTAGGGGGCTAGAGACAGGAAGTGATGATTATCTTACAAAGCCGTTTGCTTTTTCAGAGCTGCATGCCAGGATTCAGGCTTTACTCAGGAGAGCAAACCGGATCGCAGATCCTGTCAGTCTGGTTTATGAAGATCTTAAAATCAATCTTTTAAACCATACAGTTCACAGGGGAAACAGGGAAATTGAACTGCAGCCCCGAGAATATACTTTGCTGGAATTTCTGATGAGGAACTCGGAAAGGGTTGTTTCCAGAACAATGATTATTGAGCATGTATGGAATTATAATTTTGATCCTGAAACCAATATTGTTGAAGCCCGTGTCTGCAAGCTAAGGGAAAAAATCGACAAGGGATTTGAGAAATCCCTGATACATACTATCCGTGGAGCAGGTTATGTTCTCAGGAAGTAATGCCAAAAAATCCCTTGCTGCAAATACTGCTTTTCTCTATGGGCTTGTTTATATCATATCATCATTCACAGTTTTTCTGGGATTATATATAATAATAAAAATCAATCTTGATAATGAAATAAAAAACAGTCTGATAGAAGATGCTGAAGAACTTGTTATGGTCCTTGAAGAAGAGGGAATTGAAAAACTTTATAAGGAAATCCATTATGAAGCATATGAGTACGGCACAGAAAATTCCTTTTTCAGAATTTTTTCTCCCGGTGCTGAACTGCTTGCAGAATCTGATATTGATGAATGGGAAAATCTTGAAGTTGATGAAGATCTTATAAGGGCACTTTCTTCAGAAAAAAAAGGATCCTATAAAATCTCCTATTTTACACTTCCTGAAAAGAAATATAAAATTATCGCAATTTACTCGCATCTCGGTTCCGGATACATAATCCAGATTGGTCTTCTTATGGAAAAGATAAGTGTGTTTCTTTCGCTGATAAGAAATACCTACATTTTTCTTGTTGTTATGATTATTTTCTTGACTGCATATATTGCTATGTTTATTACACGCCGGGCTCTACGGGGAGTTGATGAGGTAACAAAAACTGCAGCTGAAATATCTCAAAGCGGTGTTCTTGAAAGAAGGGTTGAGATAAGAACAAGATATATGGAGATTGAAAACCTTGCAGATACATTCAATTCAATGCTTAACAGTATTCAGACACTAGTAACAGAATTGAAAGAAATAAATGACAATATAGCGCATGATCTGAAAACTCCAATAACAAGAATTCGGGGACTTGCTGAAGTAACTCTGATGGGGAGTAATACCTCTTTGGAGGATTATGAAGCCCTGGCTTCAGATACAATTGAGGAGAGTGACAATCTGCTGGAAATTCTCTCTTCAATGCTGTACATATCAAAGGCTGATGCCGGTATTTCCATAATAGTCAAGGAAGAAATAAACTTAAGTGAAATTATTGAAACAGCCTGCGATCTTTTTTTACCAATTGCCGAAGAAAAGGGAATAAAAGTTAATCTTTCCATTCCGGAAAGCTGCAGGTTTTTAGGAGAGAGAAAAGGTATTCAGAGGATGATTTCAAACCTGCTTGATAATGCAATTAAATATTCATCAGATAATGGTTCCATAAATGTTTTGCTTATGAAATCTGAAAAGGAAATTGTAATCAGTATCTCTGATACAGGTATTGGTATTCCGAAAGAGAAGCTTGACCATATTTTTAAAAGGTTTTATCGCTGCCATGAAAACACTGATATTCCAGGAGTGGGTCTCGGCTTGAGCATGGTAAATGCAATAGTAAAGCAGCATTCCGGAAAAATCAGTGTCGAAAGTTCCCTTCATAAAGGCACAACGTTTAAAATTACTCTGCCTTATCATTAAAAATATTACTGATTGGTAATAATATTGTAATCATATCGTAATGTATTGATAATCTTGCAATAATCACACCTTGTTATACTTATTATTGAATCTTATCAGGGAGCAAGTGTAATGTGTAAGTATTATGAGATATCTGTCGTAGCAGTTCTATTGCTTATTATGTCAATCGGGTGTTCATTAGAGACCATTGAACTGCCTTTATTTGATTATTATGTTCTTCCTGAAAAAACATTTTCAGGTGACTCTGCGAGAATTCTGCTTTTTGGAGACTCGGGATCCGGTACAGAAATTCAAAGTGATGTATCGAGAGGTATGGCATTACGCCATTCTGTTAATCCATTTGATTTTGCAATAATGCTCGGTGATAACTTCTATGAAATGGGTGTAAGGTCTGTTAGTGATCCTCAGTTTGACACAAAATTCCGTTATATGTATCCTGTTTCTGATTTTAGCTTTCCTTTCTATGTTGTTTTGGGGAATCATGACTATTATGGGAATGCTCTGGCACAGTATAACTATATAGATCCTGATGGGAGATGGATAGCGCCATCCCCTGCTTACCTTCAGCCATTATCTTTTTCTGATAACAGATCTGTTGATATTTATTTTCTTGATTCAAAATATCTTAGCGAATCAAGTTATAGTAAATTAATTTTTGAATGGGTTTCTGAAAACATTACTTCTCGGCATGCTGATATTAATATATTGGCTACCCACTATCCTTTTTACAGCAGTGGAGAACATGGGGATGATGAAGATATGTTGAGCCTGTTCACCCCTCTTTTTTCTGACGGTCTTATTGATATAACAGTGTCAGGACATGATCATGATCTTGAACTTCAGGGACGTGACAGAAATGGAGATGGCATTACTGAACTCTTTATTGTATCGGGATCTGCATCCAAGAGCCGCAACATAACACCAGGGCCTTATTCTGAATATGCTTCCAGTGAATATGGGTTTTGTGAGTTAACACTGTCACCTTCAGAAACAGTAGCAGCATTTTATGATAAATTTGGCGATAACCTTTTTACAAAAGGGGTCATACAGTAATGAAAAAGCAACTTGTATTTATATTATTTTTATTATCATCAACAAAATTGTTTTCAACAGATTTATTTATAGGTGGTTATGCCGGAATCAATCTGGGATGGTTTTCCGGAAATGATTGGGATAAAAAAATTGAATTTTATAAAGATACCTATGAGAATGCTTCAAATATATTTGAAGGAGGTTTCCAAGCAGCTGTTTTTCTAGAGACTGCTTTTACAGAAAGTTTTGCAATACAACCTGAAATACAATTCCTTGTGTCTTCAGGTGGTTATGAAGCAAGTGATAGTGGTTATTATAGTGAATATACTGAGTCAGTTAAATCGCTGTTTTTGCCATTACTTTTCAAATATAAGATGACTGCTGCTAAGGGGAAATTAAGTCTATTTGCCGGACCAGCTTTAGCTGTTGTAATATTCAACGTTGTCGGTGAAGATAACAATACTGTCAATGGGGTGAATTTAAACTATATAGGTAAATATGCCCCTGAAAGCAGGTTGGGACATGGATTTGCGTTTGGAACTGGTTATGAAAGGCCTTTTGGTAAAGGAAAAATTATTACAGATATCAGATATTCAAAGCTGTTTGTAAGCTATTTTAATAATGAAAATACAAATTCCAACAGTGTAAATATTAACATTGGGTATGGTTTTATTTTTTAGAAGTGAATATTTAACTCTCTGCTCAATCAAGATACCTGCCTGCTTTTTCAATTGAAACTTTGAATGAATCACAGATATTGTCTTCAGAGACCCATTTTGTAATATTGTTTCTCAATAACTTTTTTCTTGTTTCTGTATTCAGTCCTGAAAGAATGACAGCTACTTTTTTTGTGTTTAAAAGCCTGAATGTATTTAAAAGGGTGTGCAGTCCAGTCTGGTCTATGAATGAAACATGCCGCATCCTGATAATTACAACCCTGTTGCTGATTCCCACTTCCTTTATAAGTTCTGCATACCTTCTTGCAGATGCAAAAAACAGGGGTCCGCTTATTTCATAGACCCCGAGGCCCTTAGGAAGGGTTGAATAATCTTCGATAATATCTGAATCAATTACATTTTCAATCCTTCTGTCAGCAATGTCTGCCATTCTTTTCATGAATAGAAGACTTGAGAGTATTACACCCACTTCAATTGCAACAACAAGGTCAATAAAAATTGTGAGGAAAAATGTTGTTACAAGAATTATTCTGTCAAAAACATTTCCTTTTAGTATGGAAAGAAAAGACCGCCATTCGCTCATGTTGTAGGAGACAATAATAAGTATCCCTGCAAGGCATGACATTGGTATGTATTTTGCCCATTTGCCGAAAAACAGCATTATAGACAGCAAAGTTACTGCATGTACAATTCCTGATACAGGGGTCCTTCCGCCGTTTTTCACATTTGTTGCAGTTCTTGCTATAGCCCCGGTTGCGGGTATTCCTCCGAAGAACGGTGTTATAATGTTTGCAATACCCTGTGCTATAAGCTCTGTATTTGAGCGGTGGTTGCCGCTTATCATCCCGTCTGAAACTGTAGCTGAAAGAAGCGATTCTATCCCCCCGAGTAAAGCTATTACCAGAGCAGGTTTGAGATAGGATACTAAATGTCCTGCATCAAAGGCTGCAGCCTGAAAAATGAAAGTATTGGGAATATTTCCGAAAAGAGTTTCTATTGTGTTGACATCAAGTGAAAACAGTTTAACAAGAAAGCTTATTCCTATTATTGCAACAAAGGAGCCGGGGATTTTTTTTGTTATCCTTGAAATCAGGAGAGATACTGCAATTGTCATTAAGGTGATAATAAGGGCTGTGATATTAGTCTGGTTTATATTCTGAAAGTAAGTTGTCCATTTCAGGAAAAATTCTGCCGGTACATCGTTTAATGGGAGACCGAGTGCATCCTTTATCTGGGTGGAGAAAATAACAACAGCTATGCCGCTGGTAAAACCGACAACCAGGGGGTGGGGTATATATTTTAAAAGGCTCCCAAGTTTAAGCATTCCGAAAATTACAAGTATGACTCCTGCAAATACGGTTGAATAAAACAATCCGCTTAATCCGTATTCCTTGACAATACCGAATATTATTACAACAAAAGCCCCTGTCGGCCCCCCAATCTGTACCCTGCTGCCCCCCAGAAGGGAGATTAGAAACCCTGCAATAACACCTGTTATAAGCCCTTTTTCAGGTGAGACCCCTGAAGCAACAGCGAATGCAATTGAGAGGGGAAGTGCAACTATTCCCACAACAATTCCTGATAGTATATCCCTGAAAACCTGTTCGGAACTGATCCCTGACTTTACGAGAGAAAACAGTTTCGGATAAAAGATTTTTTCCACCTGTGAAACCCCTTATACAGGGATCAAATCCCTTTAGGGTGAATTTGTCAAGCATTTGGCGAATATTTATCTTTGTTATTAAAGGTTTGTAAATCTGTCAGCTGTAAGGCATGATGCTGTTTAATTATGCAGCCTGTCAAAATCAAAAGATTGTATATGCTTATGTTAGCAGCTATAATGTATTAATATCCGGATCCTAATTGCAAAAAAGTTTTTGCGGATTATTTTATTAAACATTAACAATACCGATTTGAAAACTGGTCCTGAATAATTGTACCATTATGGAGAGATACTATGCAGAAGGAAACCACTTTAATTCTCATAAAACCCGGTGCTGTCCAGAGGGAACTTGTCGGGGAGATTATTTCCAGATTTGAAAGAAAAGGGATCAAGATTGTGGGGCTTAAAATGCTCCAGATGAATGAAAAACTTATTGATGAACACTATGCCCACCTGAAGGATTTACCGTTTTTTGAAGATCTTAAAGTATCAATGATGAGTACTCCTCTGATTGCAATGGCTCTGGAGGGGTATGATATTGTTAAAAGGGTGAGGACACTGACAGGTGCTACAAATCCCAGAGAGGCCCTTCCCGGCACAATAAGGGGTGACTTTTCCATATCAATGAGGTGCAATGTTGTCCATGCCTCTGCAACGACTGAAGAAGCTCTGGTTGAAATAAGGAGATTTTTCAGGGAAGATGAAATATTCAGATACCAGAGGATGAATGTTATTGATTATTCAGCGGAATAGATAATTCCGTTCTACGGAAACTCTAATTTCAGTCCCTCCCTTCTTGAGAAACAGTATAATTTTATCCTTCCTTGTCCGGGGAAGTCCCACTCCCTATTTTAATATTGTTTACTCTGTTACATTGAGGGAATTGATTTTTATACAATATTCTCAACAAGCTGTATCTTCAATCCGTCAGGGTCAAGTATATAAATAAACTTTATGGACGGATTCGGCTGGAAAGGACCGGAATGCAGATCAATATTTTTTGACTTTAACAAATCAGTTGTACTGCTGATTGATTCAGTGACAAAACCCATTGAAATATCCTTGCCGTAAATTATTTCCCTGTTGTTTTTATTGCAGATCAGTTCCACCTGTGTTTCCCCGTTTCCGAGGAAAGCAATTTCCATTTCTTCGTTAGGCTTGAACTGTCTTTTTATTTCAAGGCCTATAATGTCCTGATAGAATGATAATGATTTTTTCATATCGCTTACATTGATTGTTGTCCAGCAGTATTTCACAGAAATCCTCCCTGATAATTTAATAATGAGAATATTTATAAGAATAAACTCTTTTCCGGCATATTGAAACAGGATTATCCGGGCTACTTAACTGTTTTATATAACTTTAAATCCTTTATCACTCTTGCCAGACCGGAATCTGTATTGGGCGGCGCTATTATATCAGCAGCTGTTTTCAGTTCTTCATGCCCATTCCCCATCGCAATACCCAGACCTGCCATTTGTATCATTTCAAGGTCGTTTAGATTATCCCCAATGCAGATAACTTCTTTCATTGGTATTTTCAGGTATCCTGCCAGAAATTCAACAGCAGTCCCTTTATTTACCCCTTCAGGCAGAATTTCCAGATATCTCTTATTCGACCGCACTATGAAAGGAAGATCACTGCATAACTTTTTGTATTCCTTTAAAAAATTACCGAAAAGAATATCATCATTTTCATCGTTATTCCCGGCAAAAAGAATTTTATTGACCTTTGCAAGATTTATATCCATCAGGTCCTCTTTAAGGACAGGGTTTATTCCCTCCATTTCTGCATGGTCATTTATATTTTTTGTAAAGTCTGGGGTATATCCTTCTCCTTCAGAGTAGATAATTACTGATACAGGGGATATTTCAAGGGCTTTTACTGCTGCAATTGCCTGATCTTCTGTAATATGTCTTTCATATATGACTGACCGGCTTTCCAGATCAACAATTTTAGCCCCATTGTAGAGAATAAGAGGTATTTTTATTGATAACTCTTTTTGAATATCAGTTGCTGATTTTTCAATTCTTCCGGTAGCAAGGGAAAACAAACCGCCTGATTCCATGTATTCTTTAACTGCTTTTTTGTTTTCTTCGGTAATCTGATGATTTGAATCAAGGAGTGTTCCATCAACATCAGAAATTATCATTTTATATTTCATTGATCAAAGTCCTTTTATTATAAGATTTCCTGAACTGCATTGCAGTTTTTATCACCAATTAAGTGAAGAAAAAAATTTTTAAATAGATACAATATATGAAATGCAATATATCTATCATATATTATATATAAAGTTAATAGCTGATTAAATAGAAAACAAAAACAGTGAGATCTCTGAATATGAAATATTGCTGAAAAAGATTGTGAACAGGGCCGGTTGCTCATATAATAAAAAAAGGGGTATTCAAAGCAGATGAATACTGTCTATCCCTTCATTATCGGAGGTTTCAGATGAAATCAGTTGTATGTTTCGGAGATTCAAATACATGGGCCTATATCCCCGGCAGTAACGGCAGGCGCTATCCTTTTGATAAGCGCTGGACATCTGTACTCGGGAAAGAACTTGGAAGCGGTTATAATGTTATCCCTGAAGGGCTAAACGGGCGGACTACTGTTTTTGATGATCCTCTTAACGGCAATAAATCGGGATTGGCACATCTTGGTATAATACTGACTTCCCATTATCCGATTGATCTTCTCATTATAATGCTCGGGACCAATGATCTCAAGGACCGTTTTAATATCCAGGCTTCAGGTATTGCCAGGGGGCTTGGACTTCTGATTGAATATGCATCGAAAAGCAATGCCGGTATTGACGGTAACCCTCCTGATATTCTTCTTGTCTGTCCCCCTCCCATTCTGGAGGCTCCTGTTTACAGGGAGGAATTTCTTGATGGGGTGGGGAAATCCTCCGGGCTGAAAAAGGAATATAAAAAGCTTTCGGAAAATTATAAAATCCCGATATGCTTTGCTGATGATTATCTTTCCAGCAGCCCTGTGGACGGAATACACTGGACAGAGGAGGGGCACAAAAACTTCGGTACCGGAATAGCACAGATAGTAAGAGATCTTGTTTGAATTATTATCTGTTCTGAACATAGAGGATGTTTTTCCCCAGGCAGCATCTGATCATGAGGTCTATATTATTATTGCTTGCAGCTGATTCAGCAAGATAAATTTTTGGAATTCCATGGCCGGTCCGGGTGATGGAAGGATATGTTATTAACGGGGTAACAGGTGATACACAGGGAAGGATATTCCAATGTTGAGAAAATCCCGATACAGTAGAGAATATCTGGAACAGAATCGGTGAAATATATGAATTATCCCTTATAACTCCGAATCTATATCAAGTTTATTGAAAATGGTTTTGCCTGAAATGAATTACCTTCATCATTTTCACAGCGTGACATGCCGGAAACCCTGTCTGAATTCAAAATAGTCTGCACACTCTTCATTAAAAGTTACTTTTCAATTCATCATAAATTAAGAAACAATGTACTTATGTTTACTTTTGACAAATTCAACAGAATTGATCTTGTTCGAAAAACGTTAGAAATACTATTAGTATTTGACACTAATAGTGAAACGCACTATAATTTATCATGATAAAAAGTTTCAAAGATAATTTTACAAAAAGTGTATGGTACCGCAGGAAAGTCAAGAGATTTCCGGGTGATATATTTAAAGCAGCAAGAAGGAAGCTTGGGTTTCTTGAAGATGCTGTAGATCTGAACGATTTGCGTATTCCCCCCGGAAACAGGCTGGAAGTATTAAAAGGTGATCGTGCAGGACAGCACAGCATAAGAATAAATGATCAGTGGAGAGTCTGTTTCAGATGGTCGGATGGAAACGCATTTGATGTTGAAATTACAGATTATCATTGTAGGGAGGATATATGAGACATGATTTAACAGAGCTCTCGACACCAGGGGAGGTATTGAAAGAGGAATTCCTCGATCCAATGGGGATCACCCCTTATGCCCTTGCAAAAAGCATTTTTGTAGATCCTCCGAGAATAGCTGCCATTATCAGGGGGAAAAGAAAAATTACTGCTGATACTGCATTGAGATTTTCCCGGTTTTTCGGCAATTCAGCTGAGTTCTGGATGAACATGCAGAGCAGGTATGACCTTGAAATCCTGCTGGAGGAAAAAGAAAAGGAGTTGAATAAAATTACCCAGTTTCATGTTGCTTCATGATGCAGGATATTTTTCATTGATGTTTTAACAATAATCTGCAACAACTCTGTTTGATCCCCACCCCATAAATTATACTACATAGTAGATTAGTTTTCAGTCAAAATATAGAATGGAGACTGAAATAAAAAAAGAAATACGGCCATATGACAAGTACCGCATAAAAAGTAGTTTCAGACAATTATTGTAACAGTATAGCCCTGTGTGTTTTTTCATACATTATCTTTAACAAAATTAATATGATACCCAAGGCTGGAAGCCAGTGCATTTATAGTACTTAAAGTAACATTTGTTGTTTTTTCTTTCTTTATATTCTGGATAATACTGGTTGATATCCCTGACTTTTCAGATAGTTTTCTTACGGAAATATGCTTTTCTTCCATTGCATCAATTAAAAACTCAGATAAAAGGAAGGTGTTATATTCCTTATCGAATAGTTTTTTTTGTTCTTCATTTTTCATGAATTTGTCGAATGTGCTTTCTGATTTATTTTTCATAATAAGATCTCTCTTTAACTCTGTTAAAATAGTCTGTTCTAATATTAATTGTCCTGGTTTTTATATTTTCAGGTAATTTATCACTTTTCTTTAAGAACCCTTCAGTTATAATTATTTTTTTATTGGCAGTAAAAAAGGATAAAAATCTGTCAGGTTGAGGTTTAAATGCATATATACCATCATTTTCATTTCGAAATTTTGTTTTATCTGATATTTTACCAAAATCACCGATTCTTTTAAAAAGCATAAGAAGCTTCCTTTTTTAAAAATCACTCATATCATGGAAATACTCTAATGCCTGGCTTTTTCCTTTTTTATCGAAGTACCATTCTATAGTAAAATATTCTCCTTCATATGCAATATATTCCAGATTGCTCATAATATAGTGTATCAATAAAGCGATACGTAGACAATCTTGAAATTATTAATATGGAAATATTGAATTATTGTATTTTTATGTGATAAGAGCCACGGACGTAATTTTGCTACGGTACGGGCTTTTAAAATACTATAATCCATGCTTCCAAAATTGATGATTTCGCTTTTGTATGTGTTTTTTGACACTACGATATCAGGTGAACTTAAAAAGCTTAATATTTCTGTTTCTCATGAAACTGTAAGAAAAGTCATTCAAAATGGAAGAAGGGAAGGGGAGATCCTTCCAAACGGAAGCTGGAAAAAGTTTATTAAATCCCACCTTAATTCTCTTTTCTGTTGTGATTTTTTGACTGTTGAAACTGTATTTAACTTAAGAATATACATCTTTTTTATCCTTGAAATGAAGACAAGAAAAATTATTCAGTTTGGTATTACTAACCATCCTGATATGAGATTTGTACGGAATCAGCTTACTTCTTTCATGTTTGACAGAATAGATCAAAAAACTTATCTTATTCATGATAATTCCGGTGAACTAAAGTGGACTGATTATAAATCACTTGATATCACAGATATTGCAATTACTCCTTATTCCCCGAATATGAATGCTTTTGCAGAAAGATTTGTAAGATCAGTTAAGTATGAATGCTTTGATAACTTCATAGTCATGAATATCCGTCATGCAAGGAACCTTATGAAGCAGTATGTAAATTATTATAACTATTTTCGTCCTCATCAAGGGATTGATAATAATACTCCTGTTAAATCAGAGCTTTCTGAGACAGGTAAGATCAGAAAGGAAAAAGTTTTTTTTGGTCTTTATACAAATTATTACAGATCTGCTTCTTAATTTTATTAACTCTTGACTTTAAAAAAATGTTTCTTTTACTCATTATTTATTGATGCTTGATCTCTGTCTTCTGCTTTTTTAATCAGCTTTATTTTCCAATATTTTTATCTATTTTTTTGCTGTTTTTGTAATTGGAATATTTGAGAATTCCCTTCTCCGGCTTTTAAAATACTATAATTTATCTTCCAAAATTGATGATTTCACTTTTGGATGTGTTTTTTGACACTACGGGGAATTGATGATATTCCTGATAAGTATATAAGTCTTAACAGTGGTAGAGTAGTGTGTGACGATGTTTTATTCGGATTACATCATCACTATTACAGAAGTTCTGCATAAATACTGACTCGGACGACTTTTGTAACGGTACGCCGTACAGCTCTCTCTTTTAACTCTTTTGGATACCTTTTTTTGTTTGCCATAACTATATCCTCTCACAGATTTTGCTATCCGGCAAACCCGGGGCGGTTCATTGCCTCATGTTGAGAGGTAAGTCTGTTTTTATTTTTTTCCCATTGCTGTTATTTTAGCGTATTTAATTAGTAGGAAAAAAGTTTAATAATTGACTCAATAACAAAAAAGGCCACTTAGATGATTCTAAATAGCCTCGTAAGTCCCTGTCCAGCAAGGAATAAATTATTCGGGCTGGGCGGATTTGAACCGCCGACCCCATGTCCCCCAGGCATGAATATTGTTACAGCCGTAATTTTAAATACCTGCCCACATTAGTGAAATACTGAAGTACGGTCTTATTCTTCTTTTCATATTAATTACAGTATAGACAACTTCATGATAAGTTTTTACATTATGTTCATCAGTAATTGTTAATCCAAGTTTACACTTACTACCTTCTTTTAATAATCTGTTATTATTTTCATCTAACCAAATATGAAAATTAATAGCGGCACGTTCATTTTCTCCTAATTCCATAAACACTATATCATTGTTTGGAGTTTTAATATCTCTAATTTTACCTGGTTCAACTTTTTCAATATCGATATTGTCACGACCTCTACGAGAAACTTTCCAATAATTTGAATCACTTTTTATTATTTTATTAATTTTTCTTTTCTGAAAATCATTCTCAAAAGAGAAATATATAGATGTGAAATCTACATCCATATTGTAGATTGGCTTATCAATGCCCTGTATTGTTATTCTTAATTGCTCAGGCCATATTCCACTATCTAAATGTCCTAGCCCCTGAAAGAACCCACTGTGTAGCGTTGTAAATAGTATATAATTTCTGCGAAGACCTCCCCATATTTTATAATGACTGATTGCTACTTTGTTTTCAATAATTGCATTTTGAGGTTTGATCTCATATTCATATTCAAAAGCAATTGTAATTTTAAATATGGTCATCATTAAAAGAATAAATATTGATATTAGTGTTATTGTTTTCTTTTTACTCATTATAAATTAACCTCATCTTATTGTTGAATAAGAACTGTTACTTCTTTCAAAAGAATTATAAAAATCATTCTCATTCTTCATTTTAAAGAAAAGGCTATCTATCGTAGGATGTAATCGCCAAGATAATCGGCTATTATCCATAGCATTATTCTTCCAAATCCAATATGGTGCCATATCATTAGTAAAATGATCAAATTTATTTTTACTACTTTTATAATTAAATGTTCCACCATATTTTCCATTAAATATTGGTTTACTTGTTTCTGGATCAATAATAACTTCTCTTCCTGTTGAGCTTACAAGTTTTATAATATCTTTTCCTGTTCCTGTAGGAGAATGATAAACTGATTGTCCAGAACTTTTTATTTCCCAAGAATCTCCCAAATAGGATTCTCCTTTTCTTACTGACTGAATGAAATCTTTGATATCATCTTTAGTTAATTGTTCAAATTCCCAGTTCTTATTAAGTACAGTCCTCATATTATTATGCTCAAATCTTGTAATTCCTAAGGCTGTATTTGAAACATCTTTTCGCATTTCCTCTGATTCATGATAACTTACATGACCATCTGACATTGCTGCCATCTCTGTCTTTAAGCGTTCAAGATATTCCTTATCCATACTTGAATCATACCTGTTTATATTCTTTTCAGTTTTCTTTATCCGCTTCTTTAAATCCTTTTCAACAGCTTTATTGTCTTTCATTGCTATTTCCAGATCAGAAGCTTTAACCTTTAATCCGTCCTTAAGCTTTATAAAACCATCTTCATCAACTTCTGCAGTTTTAAGAAGATCTTCCATTTCTCTGAAATCAAGAACAAGGCCATCTGTTGCTTTTGCTTCTTCGCTATGCTGACTTCCTTCTCTATAAATATTCAAATGTCCATCAGGAGAAAGTGTGCCGTCCGCTCTTAGTTCCCAGTAGTCTTTTTCTGATTTGTAGACTTTAGCATATTCCTCAAACTTACTCATATCTTCAGCTTTTTCAGCTTCCATGTATTTCGCTACATCCTGAGTAAGATTATAACTTGAAGAAATAAGGCCCCTATAATCATTTTCCATATCCATAGCCATTTTTGTATGGGCAAGTACTGCGTTATATGTTTCAGACTCCTGTTGATCGCCACTGTTAACGCCATCCCTGTGTGCTTCTATCGGAGCTATTCGCCATCCATGGCGGCTCCGATATTCGAACATCCTGTTCATCAAGTCCCAGTACTGTTATGGATTTGTTTGTTACTGTTTTTTAACAGGATGAAGCTTTATTATTCCGTCAGACATATCATGCTTCTGAAACATCGGGATAAGGATTATCTCTTTTTCAGATTCAACACGGAGTTTAAATCTTACGTCAGGGAAAGCATCATCTGTTTCAAACATATCATTGCCAACATATTTCAGATAATGCCAACCATCTTCATTGTATTTTGATGCCCAGTCATAATCCGGAATATATATAAGCATTTGATAATCCCCTCTGGCTACTCTGTATTCAAAGTATTCATCTGGACGGCTTTTAAAATACCAGTCTCCAAAAAGAAAGTCTGTATCTTTCTTGTAATTCCAGTTAAAAGCTCTGTAAAAGGTAGTTTTTGTATTCAGAATATTTCCATTTGACAATTTAAATGGTTTATCTTGTATTATAAAATTTTCAGTACTGAGCTCCAAGATCTTACGCCCCTTATCATTTTCAATATCTGGATAGAAAATTGTATTATCAATAATTTCTTCAAGATAATAATTTATATTTTGCCTTCTGGTTTTATACAGCTTTGATCCCTCTTTTTGCTTGAAGGGTTTTATTTCAAAAGTATGAATATCGGAATTGTAATTATTTATCCCTTCCCATTTATTATCAAACAGGAAACTGTATTTTTCATAATTGAATTTCTCTTCTGCATTAATACTGAAAGCAAGAAAAAACCCTGTTATTACCAATATTATAAAGTATTTCAAAACATGTACTCCTCTTCAAAATTCCAGCCATCCGGATAAAGTTTTTTATTCAGTTCATTTTTATATTTTTCACTGATTTCTGCTTTAAAGAAATCATATCTCTCTATTTCAGAGCCTTTGTAATTACTCTTTCCACCTTTCCATGAATTCAGTACTTCAATCCCAGAAATATAGGAACTTCCTTCTTTATCCCTCTCAACAGTAAAATCTTTTAAAACCGTAAAATGCGAACCTGTATAAATTCTTACAGCTTCAAGGTTACTGGAGTTCTTAGCTTCTGTCAGTCGGTCTATTATTGTTTTTTCAGAATATTTATCCTTGCTGTAGGATTCAAAATCAAAACTGTATTTTTCTTCAGTCAGTATTTCCAGAGCTTTTGAAGAATCAGTGTAAATCAGATTGCCTGATGCAAACTGGTTGTTATCCTTAAGCATTTCATTTGCTTTTTTCAATGTTATGCTGTTTTAATTTATAAGAGCTGAACTTTTTTTGATAAACATCTGTATAAAGAGTCCCTTCTCTGACTTTTAAAAAACCTTATAAATTATCATCCAAAACTGTTGTTTTAAGCCTTGGATGCGTTTTTACACTACGAATGTAGAGTTTAAAGAAATATTATAAGAATGCCCCTGAATCATTTTTCTTCATATCTTTTCAATCCTAAATACTTTTCATATTCTTTTAATTTTTCAGTATCTGTCGTTTTCAAAAAATTACTCTCAATTTTATTATGCCCATCAACAATTTTAGGATCAACTTTTTTTAATTCATTCCCTTCAACTTTATATACAACCGGTCCATAATACCAGAGATATAACTCATCATCTATTTGATAAATATATCCTCCACCTGTCTCAACAAGAGGATATTTATATATATCCATTGTTTTTAGATTTATTCGATTAAGAGATTGGTATTCTCCGGTATAGAAAAGAAAATCATCTTTTTTTACCAGTGTAATAATTACACCCCTTTCTTCAATTTGATGAAATTTGTTTTGATCAGTATCATATATATTTAAATATTCATAACCATCAATAATAAAATAACTTTTATCCAATAAAATATCTGTGTTGCTACTTCTAATCTTATCTGTTATATGATTTACAAGTTTTTTATCTTTAGAAAAAGCAATTATCTCACAATCACCAGAAAAATCTATAGTATCTTTTAAGACAATAGCTATATCGTACTCATCGTATGAATATACATTGCGTAGAACTACATTTTTGCCACTGATAATTTTTGAAACTTCCTCCGGTAAAGAATTACTACAGCTTATAAAGAAAATAGTTGTTAATGTTACTAAAAAAAACTTTTTCATTAATTACTCCTAGAAATTTGGATATGCCCATCCATTAAATATGAAATAATTTTTATATTTATTTAATTCATCTTGGGATCTTATTATAACAGGTTTAGGGGAATCAAACATGTGCCCCTCTAATAATTTTATTGATTCAATATTACCATTCTTATCTCTTTTAAAATCCTGTAAAATTGCAATATGCCCTGAAGCTGGACTTTCAATGCCATCTCGCAAACTAAAAACAGCAGCCATACCTCTTTTCAAATTCGGAGAATTAAAAAGATTATCAACCACTCCATCAAGATAATCCATTTTTTCAGTAGGCTTTCCATCAACTGGTTTCCTGAAAAAGTATGTGTTCTCCGGATTTAAAAAATCTTTTGCCTGAATATTTATCAATTTATCAAGTGATTTACCATCATGTTTAAACTGTTTCCATATTTCTGTATTCCCTGTTGCAATAGCATATGCTTCCATATATGCCTGTAAATAAGTATCAGCACAATCATATGGTTTGCCATTATTTTCTCCATATTTATATTTCAATACATCTTCAGGAGTAAAATTTGCCATATGATCAATAAATATTTCTGTCTCTCTTTCATTTAAGCTTCCTATATTAACTATATCATTATTAGGAGAAATTATTTCTTTAAATTTATTAAAAATACTTTTAATTTTACTCTTGGTTTCACAAACCACAACATGTTTTTCAAATCCCTTTTCATTAGTAATTACAGGATCACCATATTTTAATTTTATCTTTTCAGTCTGTTCAGGGGTAAATCTTACTGTTTTATCATTCAGCATATTCTCCCATTTACCCTCAACATAACTCCAGCCAGCACCGGGGCCCATCTGCTGATTAACTTCATCCCTTGTTATCCCTATTGATTCAGCAATAAACCCGGTTTTACTTCCTCCTGTATACTTAAAAACTTCTTCTGCGCCCGACTCTTCATCAACTAAAGTTACATCATCACTGCTGTCATCAACCATTGTTATGCTTCCGTCTATATGCTTTATAACTTTCCAGTAATCTTTAGTTGAATCATAATCTGTAAGAACAGATTCAGAATAATCATTCAAATTTTGAGTGCTGCCTAATCTTATTACATCTTTCAGGAGAGACTTATCTGAAGCTATCAAACCGCTGTAGTCATTCTCCATATCAAGCGCCATTCCGGTATGATTATAAACCGCTTTTACAGTTTCAGATTCCTGTACTTCCTGCCCGCTATCCTCCCCGTCACGGTGTGCTTCGTGGCCGAGAACTGTGCCGAGCCTTAAGCGGCTCATCATGTTATTACCAGTGGATGCGACCCTTATTGTCCTTCCCCCGTTGTTGTTCAGTGTGGTTTCTGCTGTTTCTCCACCAGTGCTTCCCACTTTTAAATTATCTTTCCCCGACAGCAGATTAGTGTAAAGTTTCATTGCCTCTTCATCTGTCCCCCCTCTTGAATAAAGGGCTCTCATTGCAACCTTTGCCTCTGCAATGTTTTCCTTCTGTGAAAGGCTTATCTTCGCGTTCTGGTAGTATGTGTTTATCCCTTGGTAAGCTGATGCAATCTGTGATGTACTTACATTCTGACCTCCTGTTCCGAACTCAAAGAGGCTTCCCCCGTCTCCTATTCCAAGTTCAATCAGGCCAGCCCCTCCATAATCTCCAATTAAATTGTCAGCTCCGAAAAGGGACAATAAATCAGTTGTATTTAAAACATTCAGTTTAGTGCTGCCTAATCGCTCGTATTCATAAATGCTTGCCGCACTTCCTGCAATACTTGAGCTTAATGCTTTTCCGTTTTTAAGGTCTCCTCCATAGAATCCTGTGAGGGTAGAGTTAAGCCCGGCAGTTCCCATGCTTGAGATGTAACCTGACACGGCACCTTTGCCGTAAAGGTCTCTCTTCCAGTTATTTTCAAATGAATTTGTATTGAAATAAAGACCGCCTGAATTTAAGTCAAATGAGTTTATTGCAGTTGTTGCGATGTTAGTGGATGCTGTCTTTATCCCTGCCGCTCCTGTTGAGGCAAGAAATGAGTCTGATTTAAACTTATCATATTTTGATCCAATGCCTTGAGTAACAGCTCCGACTGCTGTCTGCTTTCCAAGACTCATCATTCCGTCATCCCAGTCAGTTATTCCGCTTCCTATATCCATTGCTGTGAATATTTTCTATTCGGCAAAATCCCCGCAGAACAAAACCTGTTTCAAATAACATAAATCGCTGTAACTTCCTATGACTTTTTTAAGTTGCGGGGCCGGGCGTACTTCGGGCTCCGCTTTCGCTCCGGCCTCCTCGGTAAGCACAAGTGCTCACCTGCGGGGTCCGCCTTCGGCGCCCTTCGTATCCCTTTTTGTTAGCCGACCAATTATATGAAATGTTTCATGATTATCTTCTCTCAAACCTGTTTGTTTTATTAAGAAAAGTTCTTCTTTTCTTAATAAAATATTATCCTTGTAAATCACTGATTATTAGAAAGATATTCTCTTATTTTATCGGATAAATCATTTCTTCCGATTCTTTCTGCCATTTTCAAAGGAGTTTCTCCTTTTTGATTTTCGTTATTAGAATAATATTTATTGTCAATCAGGTAATTAAATACTTCCTCATTTTCCATCCCCACACAAAAGTGACTTACTGTATTCCCTTCAAAATCTATATAATTACGATAAGATGGTGCATTTTTTATGAGATACTTTACAATATCGTTTCTATTTTCATAAATATAAGAAGGAACCATATCTGGTACCAATTTAATTACTTTATCAAAATCAGCACCATTTTCGAGAAACCACATAGTAATATTATCAAGGCCTTCCCGTCTATCTGACATAATTGCAAGGAGAGGTGTTGTATTATCATTATCTGGTTCATCTATGTTTTTATTATTCTCATATAGCAAGTCCAACATTTCAATACTAGGATTATAAAGAGCATAATGATATACAGTCATACCAAGATTATCTTTTGCACTTATATCGGCACCTGCTTCAAGCAATAGTTTTACATCGTTTATACTTCCGGATTGAACAGCTGCATGAAGAACTCTAATCCCATCGCTTCCATAGTATTCAAGATTAATACCTTCTTTTATTAGCAGCTTTGCCATTTTCACATCCTTCAATCCAAAGGAAGCTATTAGAGCATTTCCTTCTATTCCCATAACGTTAAAAGATACATTGATAATGTTGTCATATTTTTTAATATATTTTTCAACAAGTTTATAATCTGAGTTATTTACAGCTGTAAAAAATTGGGCAACATCGTTTGCATCAAATCCTTTTTTGCATCCTGCAATAACAGTGACTAAAAATAATGAATATAAAAAAACTTCTCTTGTTTTCATTTAATAATCCCAACCTCGTAAATAATTATTATAACCTGCATACCAGTTTTTCTTAAATCCCTCTGGCATTTCAAGATATTTGGAGTAATTTCTTATGCTGTTATCAAATCTCATTTCATCAGAAGTGTAAAAATGAGGTCTATACTCTGCGCTTAATTGTCCATTATTGTTACTGAAACTATATAATTCCGGTTTTACTGCTGAAAAAAAGTTTTGGCTACCAACTTCCCACATTGGAAGCTGTATATTTGTTATTTCAAACCCTTGTCTTGTCCCCTCTGTGTACTGCGCCATCATAGCAATCCCACCGGCTGTAGCATTATACATATCTGATCCGATTGCTCCTTGTTTAATCTCAATATTTCGGCCATATCGTTCTTGTCCAAAATTAAATCCACCAGTAGATCTTAATTTCTGGTTATGAGTATCAAACATTTGCTTTTGGCTATAAGACAGCTCATCTATTGATTCAGTTTCCAAGGGGATTTCTTCTTTTTTATTGTTTCCTGAATAAAAACTGTCATATTCAAAACTAACTCCGGATGAAAACAAGGTACCATATGTGGACGCTATTTCTCCTATGGAATTTGGATTAAAATCATAATTCCACTGTGGCGTCATCATATTCTTTTTATTTTCTATATTTTTTTTATTAATATGATTATTTATCAATTCTTCACTTATAACACTAAAATCCACAAAATAACCCAGCTTATCATTCATTTTAAACGAGTTGTATGCAAGTTTATCAAATCCTTCTTCACTAATATTATATTCTGCATTTGTAATGGAAAATAATCCTATCCTCTTGCAAACTTCTTCGGAAACCATTTTCTCATCTTGGTCACTCATTATACGATCTAAACTTTCTTCTTTGGATAAATCTTCCATATCCCAAAGTTTAAATTCTCCCCCATCTTTAGTTTCAATATACAGACTACTTCTATCATCATTCTTTAAAGTAAAATTGCCCTCTCCATTTTTGACCAGTTTCCAGTAATCTGCAGATATATCATAGTTATCAAGCACATATCCTGCGAATTCGGACATATCTCCTGTCATTACAGCTTCATTGTATTTATTCACATCTTTAATAAGTGTTTTATCTGATGCAATTAGCCCCTTGTAAGCTCTCTCCATATCCATTGCCATTGCTGTGTGGGCAAATACAGATGCTACTGTTTCTCTTGCCTGACCTACTGTTCCGTTATCTTCACCATCTCTGTGCGCTTCGTGGCCGAGAACTGTGCCGAGCCTTAAGCGGCTCATCATGTTATTACCAGTGGATGAAACCCTTATTGTCCTTCCACCGCTGCTGTTAAGGGTGGTCTCAGCTGTTTCTCCCCCTGTGCTTCCGACTTTAAGATTATCCTTTCCTGAGAGGAGGTTCTTATAAAGTTTCATTGCTTCTTCATCAGAACCGCCTCGTGAATAGAGTGCTCTCATGCCGACTCCTGCATCTCTTATATTTTCCTTCTGCGAGAGGCTTATCCTTGCGTTCTGGTAGTATGTGTTTAATCCTTTATAAGAAGCTGCTATTTGCGAGGCGCTTACATTCTGCCCTCCTGTTCCGAACTCAAAGAGGCTTCCCCCGTCTCCGATCCCAAGTTCAAGAAGGCCTGTGCTTCCAAATCCAAAATCTGATGTGTTTAAAACATTCAGTGTAGTACTTCCAAGCGCGTTGTATTCATATATGCTTGCGGCGCTCCCTGCAATGCTTGAGCTTAATGCTTTTCCGTTTTTAAGCTCTTCTCCGTAGAATCCTGTGAGGGTAGAGTTGAGCCCGGCAGTTCCCATGCTTGAGATGTAACCTGACACTGCGCCTTTGCCGTAAAGGTCTGATTTCCAGTTATTTTCAAATGAATTTGTATTGAAATAAAGACCGCCTGAACTTAAGTCAAATGAGTTTATTGCAGTTGTTGCAAGGTTAGTGGATGCTGTCTTTATCCCTGCCGCTCCGGTTGTTGCAAGAAATGAGTCTGATTTAAACTTATCATATTTTGACCCGATCCCTTGAGTTACAGCTCCGACTGCTGTCTGTTTTCCTAAAGACATCATCCCGTCGTCCCAGTCTGTTATTCCGCTTCCTATATCCATAGCTGTGAATGTGACATCATCTATCATATTTATTGCAAATGCTAAAGGCCCTGTTCCTGCAACAATTGTCATTGCAATGTTTCCGATATTCCTTACGCTTGGCGCTCCGAAAAGGCCGTCTGACTCACCATCATTATCCTTATCGTCATCCCATAGTCTCTGTGAATACCATGGCTGGTCAAGGCTTGCTATTCCCCTGCCAAGTCTTGCCTCGTTTCTGAAGTAAAGCTCATAGATCCTTCCATATTCGCCGTAACCTGCTGTCTTTACCTTTTCAGGTTCCTTGTCCTTCATTACTGGGGCATATCCTAAGTGCATATAGAAGAGTCCTTTTGTGTCTTTGTACTTTGATGCCTGGCGGGATGAATTAAACGATTTCTCTGCATTTTTTACATAGGATGAAAACTCTTCATCAAAACCTTTCCAGTTTGCAGCCTCTTTTGATGTTTTGCTTCCGAAGATAAGATCAGAATATCTTCTGAGGTTTGTAACAGCCTTCTGGACCTTTAACTCTATTTCTTCATAACCCATTGAAGATAATGATTCACGGGAGAGGTCTACACCTGTTTCAAATTCAGGAGCTATAAAATGATGATAAGCTTCTATTTCATGGCGCTCTTCTTCTATGCCGCCCAGAAGTGTCATATCAATTATAGCTTTCCTTGTAAACATATTCCCTCTTTTCCTGTAACCTTTACCTTCGAGAGTGTCCGCAAGGGATTTCTCTGTGCTCATGTTGGCCGATTCAATATTATCGGCTATCCCGTCTTCAACCTCAGTAACTGTCTTTGCCATTTTAAGGGCTTCAAGCAATGCTGCTTTCTTTCTGACTTCATTTGAAAGATTTTCTGCATAGTTTTCAAGTCTGATATCGTTTCTTCCAAAGCTTCCAATGTCTGGAAGGTATGATGAAAGAGTGATATTATCAGATTCTTTTCTTTTACTGTAATAAGAGGCCGCTGATATCAGTGATGACAGTTTTTCAGAATCTGTTACTTCTTCAACTATATTTTCGAGGTCAGGGGAGTTCTTTATGTCAGGGATTATTATCATCCCGCTTTCTGACAGGAGTTTATCAGCATTTATTCCTATTTCTCTTGAAAGACGCCTTGATTCTCCTCTCTGAACAGCTATTGTACTTTCTTCTATCCAGTTGTTCCTGTTTTCTTTTAATATATTGTACTTATCTCTCCAGAGTTCCTCTTTAAGGCTGGCTTCTTTCTGGAAATCCTCTCTCCATTTCTTTCTTTTTCCTATAAGCTTTGTAAAGCTTTCTTTCCACTGCTTGACACCTGTCTCATAAAGCTCCGAGATTCTTGATTCAAAGAGGCCCTGCTTGTCCTTGAGTTCGAGGTACTGGAGTTTTATTTTTTCATCATTTTCATGTTTACTTATGTCAACGGATGAGGAGAAGTATTTCATTAAATCATCTGCTGCAAAGGAAAGTGTTCTTTCCCTTCCTTTTAAGTCGTTAGCATTGGAATATGATGATAAGAGTTCAGAAAATGACATTTCTGATGATTCCTGAGTTGAGTATTCTGATTCATAAAAGAGATTGATGAAGTGGTTTTTCACTTCATCTGAAGTCACATCCTGATTGTTCTGATCTGCCCTGTACTTGAAAAGATTTTCTTCCCTTTCTTTTTCCAGCTTTTCAGTAATTATGTTAAGTTCAGCAGTCTTGTTGCTTAATGTTTCGTTTAGCTTTTCAAAAGTCTTAACAGAAAGGGTATAGCTTGAAGACTTGTCATCATCAGTTAATGAGTCATATATGTTTTTCAGAAGATCCTTAAAGCCTGAACCTGCCTGATCAGGAAGTTCTCCTGAAATCGAGGATAAAGAGATGATAAAATCATCGAATGATACCAGTTTACCATCTTCTCCTCCTGTTAATGTTCTGATCTCCTCTTTTTTATCAAGAAAACTTTCCCGGGATGAAAAAGTCTTTGCAATATCCTCCCAGATAATATTTCTTTCATAATTACCATTAATATCTGTCATGTTATGGCGCATTTTTTTCATTTTTTTCGCTGTCCGCTTCCAGAAATTGCTCCACCAGTGTTTTTTCTTTATATGACTTTCTTCATCTTTCGATTCATCCCAGAGGTAATCATGGGCTGTTTCACTCACGTCTTTTCCCATGAATGAATAATCAAGTGTTGTATATCCTGATAGATGCATAGCTTTAAAGAAAGAATATAATTTGTTTAACTCTGAGTTGTTTTTAATGTCTGCAAGAACATTTCTTGCAACATTGTCTGCGTAGTTTTCAGGATTGCAGTCTGCATATTTTCCTCTTTTAAGCTCCAGATAATTCTGATCGGAATACAGCGGAACGGTTACTTTGTTTTTATACTCAGCATAGAAAGCAAGCCCGAAATTCTTTAAGTTGTGGCTTCCCAGGTCAGAGATTGCTTTTGCCCATTTTAAAGCATCATTACTGAAGGTAATCTCTGAATCCTTTTTGTTAAAGTAATCATTAACAGCATTCTTTATATCTGTCTCACTTGAAAAACTACTAAAGTCTGTAAGTTCACCTTCATTATAATTTTCAACATCCGGTTTAAAGGGTAGGGTGAATTTAAAAATGCTTCCTATGGAATCTTTCATTACTGCATAATACCTTCCCGCTTCTTCCTGTGCTTTTGCAATATTCCTGGAAAGTGTTTCAGATGCAGAACTGAGATAGTTGACGCTGCCAAGGAGTTCTTTCTTGTCTTCAAGGGTATCAAGATATTCTGAATTGAATCTTTCATTTACAGGACTTTGTGTAAGTGAAGTTTTTATATTAAGTACTTCATTGTAAAGATTATCTGCTTTTTCAAACTCTGCTTTCCGCATTTTCAGGATTACATCGGGATCTGTATTTTTTAACGAATAAGGAGAATCTGCAAAGTCCTTAAGCTCTTCAGCTTCATAAAGGTCCCACTTGCTCATTGTAAACTCATTTAATGCATTATCTACGGCAGTCTTTTTCTCTCTGTACTGGTTAGTCAGAGATGTGAAGTCATCAAGCAGATCATGATATTCAGTCCTTAAGGTGGATATCTCATCTTTTGCCTCTTCAAGAACTGCTTTTTTATCTGCAACATTGTCATTGAAATACGCAGCCTGTTCAGTTTCCCACTCTTTTAATTGATTTCTCAGATCAGCAAGCTTTGAATTTCTCTCTTTATACTCTGTTTCTCTTGATATTATGAGAGCTCTTTTTTCTTTTACAGTGTCGCTGGTAGTAATAATGGATGACTCGTCTTTTAAAATATTGAGAGCTTTTACAATTAAGGTCTCAAATACTTTATTTTCACTGTTTGAATATTCATTTTCAAGTGATCTTTCGTAACAATTATTAAGATCGTTAAGTGTATCAAAATCAAGAGACAGCTTATCTCTTTTTTCCTCTATTTCTTCCAGAGACAGAGGATCATCTGCTGAGTAATTTTCAATTCTGTTATTGTATAAATTGAGTTCGATTTCCATTGAAGAGAGATTTTCACTGAATATAAATCCCTTTTCTTTAATTATACTTTCAAGGATTTTACCTGTAATCTCTTCTATATAGACTGGTACATTATATGTTTTAAGGGTTTTATAAAAATCAATTATATCATCCCTTGTCTCAAAAGAAGAACTTACTCCGATTGAAGCTGATTCTGAATCTTCTGCAAGATAATAAAGATCTGAAAGTTTTTCAAAGAGTTCATTTCTCTCATGAAGGGTAAATGCAGAAGAATAAGGGCTATATTCATCTATTCCCTTTATTTCTGCTTCAAGAAGAGCAATTTCCTTTATCTTTTCAAGAACATCCGGACCTGAAGTATCTATGGCAAGATCATCATATGAATTATTGGTGAGGAAAGAGAGAATATCGGAACTATCATAATTATCGCCGAAAAGTTCTTTTCTTTTTTCTGCTAAAGAGTTTTCTATATCTTTGATCAGGTCTGATGAACTTTTCTCACTTTCATCAAGAGAAAGAAGTTCTATTCCCTTATTAACTGAATTAAGTTCTCCTTTATACTGGATTTTTACAAGTTCAAAGAAAAACTCAGCCTCTCTTGAGTCCCCGGACTCAAGATATGAAAAAAACTTGTTTATCAGATCTTTTTCAGTATCAAACCCTTTGAGAGTAAACTCATTTTTTAAATCTGATGTTTCGGAATTGGAAAAATCAGGGTTTAAATTTTCAAGGTAACTATTTCTATCTTCAAAGTTTGATAAATCTTCTGCATTATCTTCGTCTGAAGTTCCCATAATATCTTCAAGAAGATCATCTGCGTCCCACCTTCTCTCGTTTCGAAGAAGTTTTTCCATATGAAGAAAGTAGTCATTCCAGCTGTTTTCAAGTTCCTCATCACGGTAACTGTCATTCTCATCTTCAAGATTTGAAATTGTTGTTTCCAGAAGACTTGAATCTTTAAGACGGAATATCTCCATTGCAGACTCATATTCCCCCCTTGCATCTTCGAGTTTTTTTTCTGCAAGACTCAAGGCAGTTTTCTTCTCTTCAAGAGACTTTTCATTTTCGGAAAGGACGTTTTCAATAAAATCATCAAGTTCAGTTATGCTGTTTTCATATGAAGTCTCTTTTTCTTTAAAAAGTGATAGTGCCTCTCTATATTTCTTTTCAGTTTCCGCTTTTCTTTCCCTGTCAGATGTTTTGTCGAGTGAGTATTCATAGACATGCTGCGCGATATCAAGCTTCCTTTTTAAAATGTCTCTCTTTTCTTTTAATATATTAAGTTCTGAGTCAAACTCATTCCCGCCGTAAACTCCGTTTTTAATCTCCTCTTCAAGACCCAAAAGGCTCTCTTCTGCTCCCTCACGGGATCTTTTATAGTTAACTGAAGCATTTTCCCAGAAGGTGAGTTCAGTTCTATAGGATGAAAGCTCATCGTTTTTGAGGTCTCTTATCTCGATTGCCCTGTTATATTGATTATAAAGAGGAACAAGGAGTACTTCCTGTTCTTTTATTTTTTCCTGATATAGTTTTATAGAATGTCTTAACCAGGGTATCCTGTTTCTCCTGTCTTCACCTGACTGAAGTTTCTGTATTGTTTTCTCAGCTGAGGATATATATCTTTCATAATCATCTATTTCATCCTCAATATCATCAATCTGGCTATATACTCTGTTAACATTCCTCTGTTTATCAGCTTTATATTTTTCTATTCTGGCTATTTCACCTTTGAGATACTCAATGTTTTCAAAAGCCATTCTCTCTATGTTTCTGCTTTCCCGGTAGACTGATAGATAACCGGTAAGCTCTTTTTCAAACCGTATCTTTTCCTTTAATGATGCCTCTTCTATATTTTGAGTTACTTCCCTGTAGCTTTCAAAAAAGCTCAGCTCTCTTTCGGACCAGTATTTCCTCCCCTCATCTATTATTCCTTTCATCTCAACAGACCAGGACCTTCTTGCTTCAGTAAACTTTTCAATAGCGCTGTCCCATTCTTTTTCTGCTTCTATATATCCTTCCTTTCCGCACTTTTCCCATCTCATCCTTTCAGCAAGAAAATCCTTTTCAGCTTTTTCCCATTTTTGAAGCCCTTGCTCAAAGCTTTTTTTAAAGTCCTCTTCCCATTCGTTTATCTTTGCTCCTGCCTCTTCTGTATTCAAACCTTTCATGAGTGTCAGGTTTTTCTCTAAAGAACTTGATGCTTCTTCTAAACTAACCTGAATTTCTTCGATTCTTTTATCGGCCTCAACCTCAGCACCCCTATCCTCGCTTTCCTTTTTCATGGAGAAGCTGTCTTTGCTTCTCATTGTAATGAGGTTCTTTCTTCCTGCAAGGTAGAGGTATTCAAACTCCCTTTTCACACTGTTTCTGTATTCACTGAATGAGGCATTCAGGATATCTTTTTCACTTTCTTCTAAACCTTTTTCAAGCGACAGGACTTCATCATATTTTATCTCTGCGCATCTTTCCCAATCTTCGAAAAGACTATTGATAAATGACCTTAATTCGTCTTCCCATGATGATATATCATTATCAAGATTATTAAGTCCTTTAAAGATAGGTTTCCCATTTTCATCAAGGGATAGTTCTCCATTTTCAAACAGATACAGATAGTCTTTCTTTTTGTTCTCAATTTCTGATAAAAGTGACTGGATATCAGGCTGGCTTATTTTCTCTTCAATCCTCTTCCACTGCCAGGATGAAAGCCTTTTTTTCATCTCTTCAATAGATTTGTTTCTTTCTATATCGCTCAAAGCTGATGATCCGATATTAACAGAAGCTATCCACATGTCTCTTGATTCTTCAAGATCGGCCCTGTCATACCAGATTTTCATGTCATTTGAAGTTAATTCCTGTGCAGCCTGAAATTCATCAGCATAAAATGGATGTGAACTAACGAAAGAAAATAACAGGAAAATAATGATTTTTAATACACTTTTAAACATAACTTCCTCCAAAAGCTGTTAAAACAGCTCAAGGCATTCTTGATTTTTCTTAAATATACAAATATTATTTATCTAAATTATAAATATAGTAAGTAGAAAAAAAAAGATTAAAATGAAAGTAAATATTAAATTAATTACCCTTTTTTCAGTTTTTTTACTGATTTCATGTTCAGATAACAGAAAAAGTACTTTGTTAGCTGAATTCAAAAACGCAAATACCCTTTATATTAATGGTGAGACAGATAAGGCCCTTGAAATACTTGAAAGGATTGAAAAAGAGAACCCTGACTTTTATCCTGCACTGTATTTGTCGGGAAAGCTATATCTTCATAATAACAGTCCCGACAGGGCGGAAGAGAAGTGGCGGAAAATTATTAATAAGCATCCTTACCATATTCAATCCGGCAAACAGCTGTTAAGGCTTTATACAGAAATGGAAAAATACAGTGAGGCGGAAGAGCTTTTTGTAAATTTGAGTCAGTATTCCTCCGACGATCCTGAACTTCTGATTCTTGCCGGAAACCTTCTGAAGAAAGAGGAAAAGTATCTTGAGGCAATAGAGTACTACAGCAAGGCATTTCTGTTTGAAGAAAAAATTATATATGCACATCTTGATATAGCGGAAATATACGGGAGATACGGTATTACTGATAAATCGGAATCCCATCTTGAAAAAGCAGCTTCAATAGGGGGTAAAGAGCATGCGTTATATGAACCTGTCATGTCTGTTCTTGAAAAGAAGAAGTAACATCAGAATAATTTTTTTCATGTTTCTTTTAACAGCAGTTATATCTGTTTTTCTGTCATCCTGCGCTTTTCTTTCAGGCATGATAAAAACCTCATATGAGAGAGATGAAAATGCTGATACCCTTATAAAGGAAAACGGTCTTTATATTAACAGCGTTACTGTAAATAAAAGTTTTGACAGTGAAACTGTTAAAGAAAATGCATCGTATGCCTTTAATATCATCCCTGGAGTAAAGCCTTCCGGAGGACTTGAAACAGATGCAGTATTCAAGGAGGAATCTTTTGTAAAGGGTTTTGACCAGCTTAATACAGTATCTCTTGAACTTACTGTAAAAGATCATAACGGCAGCATAATTAAAACAGTTCTTATTACAGAAGAATCTGAAAATACCCTTTCCTCCTACAAGTATCTTTACAGGATCATTGAAAAAGGGATAAAGGAAGCAGGGCTTTAAAAGGGATTGTGCATGAAGCTGTTTTATCTCTTAACAGCATTATTTATATTCTCATCATTGCCTGTTTATTGTGAAAAAACTGTTGAACTGAATCTGGAAGAAGCTGTTAAACAGCATTGCGGAAAAACAATTATACTTGATCTGAAAAGTGCTGTTTACACAGGTCTTAAAAACAACAGGCAGCTTCTGTTTAAAGGGAAGGAAAACACTCTTGCGGAAAAGAACCTTAAACTGAAATACAGGGAATATTTCCCGGAAGTAAAGCTTTCATATTCCGACTCTGCATCTGTTGTGTATTACAATCCCGATTCACATATTAAAAAGCTTGATCTCTCCCTTTCACAGGAAATATATGACAGGGGAATGAGAAAATCTTCAATTAACCTTGGGAAAAAGCAGCTGGGACTGGAAAAGCTGAAAATGGATGATTCTGAAGAAGATTTTACTTTTCAGGTTATTTCATCGTTCAAGGAAATACTGAAACTGGATATGGAGAGAACTATTCTCGAAGATACATATCTTAATACATCAAAACAGCTTGATGTTGGCAGGAAGGAACTGGAGCTGGGAGAAATAACTTCCTTGAGCTATCTTGAAATGGAAATAGCAAATAGAAATGTAGAATTACTTCTTGAAAGGAAAAAAAATGAAAAAGAAAAAATCATTTTTTCTTTTTCAAGACTTCTTACACTAAATCCTGATATCAAAACAGAAATTACAGGTGTTATTAACACGGACTATAATGGATTTATAAAGGATAATGCTGATTTTTTTATAAAAACAGCAGAGGAGAAAAGTTCGCTTTATAAAGAAAAGCTTTTGGAACGTGAATCTGCATACCAGAATTATAAAATAACTGCAAAAGAGAATATCCCTGATGTTAAGGCTGGTTGTGGGTTTTCAATGTCTGGTGAGGAATTTCCCCTTACAAAACCGGGATTTGATATGTCTGTTACTTTTTCTTTTAATAAACCAGGGCTTCCCACATCATTTACTGCGGGAATAAATAAGGAGGAGGATGAAAGGTCCCGCACAATAAGCGCGGAAACTGAGCCTTTTACAAATCTTGAAAATATATATATAAAAGACTCCTCTAAACTTGCTCTTGATAGAACCGGCTGGGAGATAGAGGAATTCAGGATTAATAATGAATTTAATATACGGGAAATGCTTATTGAAATTGGTTCTTTAAAAAAAGAACTGCTTCTTTTGAGAGAAAAACTCATAATTCAGGAACAGAAGACTGAAATAGAAAAACTTCAGTTAAAACTAGGTGAAATAAAGAGAATAGATTATATGGAAAGTACAATAGAACTTTCAAAAGAAAGAATAAATTTAGTTAACAGCATTGCTTCTCTTTATCAAAATGAAATATCGCTTTTAAAATTATGCGGAATAAAGAATATAGTTGAGACTGGTAAAAACCTCATAGTGGAAGAAGAACAATCAGATGGAGGAAGTGATGAATAGGACAGGACAGTACGGAAGTATTATCTGGAGAAGTTTTATTATAATGTTTTTTATTTCTATTCTGCTTTTGATTTCTTCATGTGAGGAAAAAAAGGAAGAGGTTTATAAACCAGTCCCTTTATCTGTAAAGACTGCTGAAGTTATTAGAAATAAAACAGCTCCTGAAATTTCCTCTTTCGGAACAGTTCTCTATTATTCCAAGGCAGATGTTTATCCCACAACGGAAGGTTATATAGATACAGTGGAAGTAACTGAAGGGGATAAGGTAGATAAAGGAGTACTTCTTGCCCGCCTTAGACAGGAAAAACTGTTTATAGAAAAAGCAAAGAGTGTTTCGGAAGTTAATTCTAAAAAATCTCTTCTAAAACTGTCTGAAGAAAAGCTGATAAACGGCAGAAAAGAGGCAGAGAAAAAGATGATTTCCATAGATGGAGCGCTTAATTCGTTAAAACAGAAAAAGCTTGAGCTTGATAATATAAACAGAATTTACAGAAACAAGCAGGAACTTTTTGATGCCGGAGGGCTTTCAAGCGAGGACCTTGAATCTGTGAAAATGAGTTACCTTAAAAGTGAATATGAATATGAAAAAAGCATTAATGATCTTGAGCTGATTAAAACAGGTTACAGGGATATTGATATCATGGAAAAAGGGTACAGTATTCCTTTAGGTGAAGAGGAAAAGAAAAAAATACTGATAAAGATAAACACATCAATTTTGGAAGCTGAAAAGGAAGTTGCAGAGGCTGAACTTAAAAGCGCGGAATCTGAACTTGAAAGAATTGACCTTCTTATAAAGGAGACTGAAATCAGGTCTCCCATATCAGGCATTATAGGTAAAATAAACTTTGATACAGGGGAAAAGGTAAAACCTGATTCAAGCATGTTTACTGTTTTCAAAAGCAATAAAGTATATGTGAGATTTGAAGCAGGGGAAAATATTTCATCAGAGATTGAAAAAGGGATGAAAACTGTAGTTTCTGCAGGGGGGAGATCAGCAGAAGGGGAGGTAAGTATTATATCTCCTGTAATAAATCCGGAGACAAGAACACGTGAAATAAAAATTCTTCTTGACAATGAAACTTATAACTTTATTCCCGGAAGTTTTGCTCAAATTACTATCAAAACCGGAAAAGAAAAGGAAAGACTTATTATCCCGGATAATGCATTGCTTGAAGATAAAGATGAAGGTAAATTTAGTGTATTTATATTAAGAGAAAATGCTGCATTCAGAAAAGAGGTCGAAGTTCTTTATAAAACCGGGGAAAGTGCAGTTCTGGAAGAGGGTGAGCTTGAAGATGGGGAACTTGTCTGTCTTGATCCACCGGTATCACTTTCTGACGGAAGGGAGGTGAGAATAATCCGGTGAAAGGTTTTATCAGTACTTTAAAAAGCTGTAATTCATTTACATTTGGAAATAATAAATTATTCATCAGCGCATCAACTGCAATTTTATTTATCACACTATCATGTTCTCTTGTTGATTTTTCTCCCGAAGAAGGGATCAGCACTAATCCTTCCAGGGATAACCAGGTTATAGGAGAAAATGAGACTATATATGTTTCTTTCGACTTTGCTCCGGATAAAACATCTGCAGAAAGTCTTTTTCAAATTAATGATTATAAAGGTAAGGTAAATGGATCTGTTTCATGGGAAGGAAGCAGAATGTTGTTTACTCCTGATGAAAAAATGATAAAGGGGAGAAGGTATATTCTGGATTATTCAGGTACAGTTTCAAGGAAAGAGGGGGGAGAAGTGAAGAGTGAAATTGTAATTCCCTTTTTCTTTATGACATCTGCCTGTAATGTTCCTTTTTTAATTTCAGCATCTCCTCCGGCAGGAAGTATCATAGGTCAGGATGAAGCTCTTACATATGTATTTTCCAGGCAAATTGATACATCTTCGGTGAAGAAAGGGTTTAAAATAAGTCCGGAAACAGAACATGACCTTGTATGGAATGCAGAATGTACTGAACTTACTGTGAATCCTAAAGACAAATGGAAGAATTTGACATCTTATACTTTCAGTTTTTCAGATGATATCTTTTGTAGTGATAACATTCCTCTCGAAATTGAATCAAGCCATACTTATTATTGTGACAGTTCTCATATCAAGCCGGAGGTTTTATCTGTATATACTGTCTTAAATAATGCTCCATTATCCTGGCCCCGTGTATCTGATGATCTCAATACTTTAAAATATAAGGAAGGTCTTGAAATTGAGTTCTCGCTTAATATGGATAAAGAATCTACAGAAAGTAGTTTATCTATTTCTCCATATATAACAGGAAGAAATTTCTGGAAAGATGAAAAAACCCTTGTATTTATCCCTGACAACGGCTGGCAATGGAATGAAAGTTACTGTTTAAAAGTATCAGAGACTGCAAAGTCAGAGAATGATATTGCAACTGGTGTTGTTTATACTGCGTTATTCACACCGGATATAAATGAACTTGTTCTCTCATCTATCGGAGGAAAAGGCTCAGACGGATTTCCTGTTTCAGTCTATTCAGAAAACTCTCTTGTTAATATTGATACAGGAGCTGCCGCTCCTCATGAATACAGTTTTACATATAATTTTTCTGAAAGTTTTATGACAGAAACAGAGAAAGAAAAGCTTCAGAATAACATAAATATTACAGCTGTTTTTCCCCCTGATGCATCAAGCCCTTTCCCTGTATCGTATACATGGATTGCGGATAATTCTTTAACTGTAAAATATTCAGGGTTTACTGCTTATGACAGCGTAAAGGATGTTTATTATCACTATATGCTTACTTTGAAAGGGGGAACTTCCGGAATAATAAATAACAAGGGAAGCTTTTTCAGAGAAGACATAAATCAGATCTTGAGGACAAAATAATTATGAATACTTTATTTTCGAACAGGATCGTTGTAAATATGGTTTTGGCCGGATTAGTATTGCTGTTTTCAGGGTGCAGGGCTATTGAAGAATTTACTCATATGGAGGCCCTTGAAATAACCTCTTTTTCTCCATCTTCATCAAGAGTGAACATTAGTTCTCTGAATTCTATTAATATCTCCTTTTCTGAAGAAATGGATAAAAGCAGAACTGAAGAATCCTTCAGCCTTAAAAATAATTCTTTGGAAGTTGACGGGAGATTTGAATGGAGCGGAAGTACTCTTAAATTTATCCCCCTGGCTGGATTTAAAATAAACTCAAAGTTTACTGTTGAAGTTTCCACAAAGGCTGAGGATGTTTACGGGAACTCCCTTCCTGAAAAGTTTGTATTCACATTCTCAACATCAGCAGAATCTGATATTCCTTACTTTGTTTCATCTGTTCCTGTTGACAGAGCAGAGATTGCAGATTTTGATCAGGTTGTAACTTTAGAGTTTTCTGAAGCGCTCCTTCCTTCTTCTGTTTTTTCTTCATTTTCGATATTCCCGGATGTAAAAGGTTATCTTGAGCTTGCAAACGGCGACAGGAATATTGTCTTCACCCCTCTTGAAAAATACACAGCAGGCTCTGATTATACAGTGACTGTTTCTGATGAGCTTACCGACCTGTCAGGCAACAGGATAAGTTCAAAAAAGGAAATATTTTTTTCTGTTGCGGAAGAAAGCCAGGCACATTTAACCTGGTTCGGAAATGATTCAGGAACAGAGTACAGAGATACAACACTTGCAGGTGTTAATACCGGTCTTGAGAAAAATGAAAAGCTTAAGTTAATATTTGATGCTGAAGTTCAGGAAAAGGTAAAGGAAAAACCTTTTACAGTAAAGCCTGATACAGACTACACATGTGACTGGAATCCTCTATCCACTGAAGCTGTAATTACATTTCAAGAAAAGCTTGAATACAATGAGATATATGAAATTACAATAGCTGAAAAAACATACCGGCTTCTTGTAAACGGAGCTTCCTCAAGACCTCCTGTTCTGGAAAGAATAGTCTATTGTGACGATTCAACTGCCCCTGTTTTTGAGCTTCTTGCTTTAAATAAAGGAATTAGTTTTAAGACATCAGAAAACGCTTTTTTTGATTTTTATTTTACACTCGCTGATACTGCTCAGTTAAATGACTCTGATATTTTCAGCTGTATAAGCTTCAGGACAGTTAACGGCGATCTTTCAGTGAAGCCGCTCAGAATTAAAAATCCTCAAAGCGGCCTTCCTTCACCTTCACCTGCTCCGGGGGGGGGAGAGTATATATTCAGGATTGAGTGCTCTGTTACTGCGGGCACGGAGGTTTCTCCTTTCAGGATAGAAATAAGTTCAGACTTTAAAGATTCTCTTTCAAACAGGGTGGAAGATAAGATAAGTATGCAGGTTACATCGTTATGAGTCTTCCGAAAATATCAGCTAAGCATCCGGTCTCTGTAATTATGCTGTATACAGCAATTGCGGTTACCGGAATAGTCTCATTTCTCAAGCTTGAAATAAATATGTTCCCTGATATCAGTATTCCAACAGCTCATGTCGTAACTGAATGCACATCTTTATCAGCTGAAGATATTGAAAAAATGATAACAGTCCCTGTCGAGAACAGTCTTTCTTCTGTTCGCGGGATAAAAGAAATATCTTCTGTTTCAAGAGAAGGATTAAGTACTGTTAAGCTTTCATTTGGGTGGAATGAGGATGTCGATTCTATTTCCGGTGAGATAAGAGAAAAAATTGATACGGTATATCCTGTTCTCCCGTTTGAATCAAACAAACCGCTCCTTCTGTTTTCTGAGATAGCAGAAAGTGCTCTTTTGACTTTAGCTGTTGTTCCAGTTTCTGGAAGATCTGTAAGTGATATAAGCAGGATAATAGAGACTGACCTTAAAAGCAGACTTCTTTCAATTGAGGGAGTTTCTGAGGTCCGGATTTCCGGTCTTGTGGAAGATGAAATCAAAATTGATGTTGATTATCCCTTTCTTGTTAATACAGGACTTTCTCTGGATGCTGTTACCTCAGCTGTTTCTTCATCTGTTTTTTCAAGGCCTGCGGGGAAAGTCTATAAAGGTAATAAGGAATTAAGGATAAGGGCGGAAACAGATGTCATGGATGTTTCAGATATAGGAGAAATCCCTTTATCAGGAAGAGAAGGTCTTAAAATCTCTGATATCGCAGAGATTTATACAGGGGAAAAAGACAGCTCGTCCTATTTCCACTCAAATGGTGAAAAATGTATAGGAATAGAGATCCTGAGAACCGGAAACAGCGGTCTAATAAATACTGCAGGAAGGATTCAGAATGAGCTTGGAAAGATTAAAATGGTTTTTAAAAATGACTTTTCTGTCAGTCTTATTGATGACTCTTCTGTTGAGCTTGAGGAAACATTAAAATCACTTCTCTTTGCGCTTTTAACAGGATCTGCAGCCGCAATAATGGTCCTGACTCTTTTTTTCAAGAACTTTAAGACTTCATTAACTGTTATTATATCTCTTCCCGTTTCTCTTACAATGGTTTTTATATATATGTATTTTTCCAAAACCTCATTAAATCTGATTTCAATAACAGGACTTATAATAGGAATAGGAATGGTTTTTGATAATACAATAGTGGTTATAGATAAATTGATAGCAGATAAGCCTACAGATGGTTTGAGCACTGGCAAAACAGCCTCAGAAACGATTCTTTCTGTTACAGGTTCAACTCTTACCACAGTAATAATTTTTCTTCCTCTTGTTTTTATTTCAGGAATTACAGGGGAACTGTTTAAAGATCTTGCTTTTACTGTTATTGCTTTTGTATCAGCAAGTGCCCTTGTTTCAATGACTGTACCTCCGGCATTTTATATGCTTTTTAAAATAAAAGATTCTGATACTGGAAAAACTTCACTTGTTATTTCAAAGCTGAAATCTCTTTACAGCAGATATCTTTCAAAAGGGAGAGTCCGAATTGGTTTTCTGTTGTTTTTATTTCTAATTCCCTTATTTCTAGTGTTTTTCATTGATAAAGAGATTGTTCCACCGGGATATGGGAAGAAGATATCTGTTTTTGCAGAATATATACCGGGATATTCATCTGAGTATTATTCTGATAAATCTCTATTATTAGAAAAAAATCTTATTGAAAACGGAATAGCAGAAAAAGTACATGTCAGAGGTGGGATAAATAAAAAATCCCCTGAAGACATGAAAAGCGGGCACAATGATATAAACACTGCTTTTTTTACAATTAAAGGAAAAAGCAGTTTCAGGGGAAGCAGCAGAAGTTATGAAAAATACATTGAACAGGTAATTTCAAACTCAATGGATTTATATTCACTGAAAAGAGTTGAAGTTCGAAGTAATGACAGTTTTTTGGACAGGATAACAAGCAGCAGTAAATCATTAAGATGCGTTTTGGCGATCCCTGATATAAAAAAAGCTGATTCTTATATATCAGAGATAAAAAAAGAATTAACAGAAAAAGAGTGTTTAAACAGCATTAGCGGTAATTATGAAAAAGATAATCCCGAATATACTCTTCTTTTTGATAAGGAGGGATTTTCCTCAGCTTCCTTAACACCATTTGATACAGGTAAGCTTCTTTATAATTCAGTTAAAGGGACAAAAGCTGCTTCCCTTGATACTGGAAGAGAAACTGATACAGATATTGTTGTAAGATATAAAAAGGAATATACAGACTCTGCAGAAAAAATATCTTCTTTAAGAATGCCTTTAAAAGAAGGGATTTTTGACCCATCTTCATTTACTGAAATTATCTTCAAGAAGAATTATGGATATTTAACACGTCTGAATAGAAAGAGCTGTTTATATTTTAATATTGTACCTTCTCCCGGTAAGGAGGACAAAACCCTATCTATCCTTCGTAAATACAGAAACTCAGGTCTTGAAATACCATCTGTAAAAGAAATTGAGGAGAACAGAAAGGAAATAGCAGTTTTATTTTTATCTGCACTTGTTCTTATCTATTTTTTCCTTGGTGCTCAATTTGAATCTTTTTTAATTCCTTTATATCTGATGCTATCCATTCCTCTTTCAGTTTCAGGAAGTTTTATCCTGCTTTATCTAAGCGGTCATAGCATAAACATAAGTTCTTTTCTCGGGATGCTTATCCTGACTGGTACAACTGTAAATACAGCAATTATGATCTTTGCAGATCGTGGAAAAAAAGATTATTCAATTAAAAAGGCTGCAGAAAAAAGAGTGATTCCTGCCTCCGCCGCAATACTCACAACTGTTGCAGCCCTTGTTCCTGCTGCATTTCAGATAAACAGCCCTCTTCAATCCTCTTCTGCCTCAGCCCTGATAGGGGGCCTTATCTCAGGGGGAACAGCTGTGCTTCTGATATATCCTTTTATGTTTAAGGATAAAAAAACGGCTGCCCCATTTACCGGGAAATTAAGGGGAAAATGACACTTCAGGAAAGCGCTGTAATCTGTTCAAATCACAGGACAAGGGGAATATTTATATTTCTCATCATCCTGTCTGTAATCTTCCCTTTCGCGTTAACACTTGCCCCGCACCTCTATCCTGAAACAGGTGAAAAAAATATCACGGTGAAATTCGAATACAAAGGGGCATATGAAAAGGATATTGAAAAACTGATTGATAAACTTGAACAGCCTCTTTCTTCCCTGTCGGGACTTGAGTCGGTCTATTCGGTTTCAGAAGCAGAAAAAGGATCAGTCTACCTCTCTTTCTCTGAAAAGAAAGATCTGGATGAGGCATATATGGAGGTAAGGGATTGTGTTAAAAGAGTCTATACAGTTTTTCCTGAAAACGTACAGAGGCCGGTTCTTTTAAAAAGCGGTTTGAACAGTTTTCCTGTATTTGCAGCTTCATTCAATACAGATGTTTCTGCAGACAGAAGAGAGCTTGAGAGGGTCTTTAAAGAGGTAAAGGGGTGCAGTGATGTTGAGACAGGGGGAGAGGGGGGGGAAGAAATTTTTATCATACCTGATACTGAAAAAATACATTCATCAGTTTTCAGTTTCAGCAGTATTATTGACAGAATACGGGGTGAAAACTCTTCCCTGGTTATTACCCCCCCGGGAAGCAGACAGGTTAAGGCGGGAGAAAAAATCAAAGGTGCAGGGGACCTTGAAAAGATATACCTGTCAGATTCAATTAAAATTACTGATTACAGCTTTATAAAACTCAAATCAAAGGAACCGGAATCAGAAGGGAGGATTAACGGAGAGAAAAGAATAATTCTTTATGCCATGAAAGAGGGGGAGAGCAGTGTTATTGAAGTATGCCGGGAACTGACAAAAGCAGCAGAAAAGCTCGGTGGGGAAATTGTTTTCAGCAGGGGGGAAGAGATAGAAAAAGCCCTTCTTGAAACAGCTCTGTCAGTTGCTGCCGGAATAACAGCTGTGGTTATCACAGCGCTTCTATATTTCAGAAATATTTATTTGTCCCTCCTCGTAATACTGAATATTCTCTTTTCCGTTACAGCATCTGCTGCTTTCCTTAAAATGACAAACCACAGTCTTGATGTTATTACCCTTTCGGGAATGGCCGTAGTCTCAGGTCTTGCGATAGATAATACAATAATATTTCTGGAAAAATACAGGTTAAAAATGGGGAATGTTGAAAAGGCAATTACCGAGACAATATATCCACTTCTGTTTTCTCTTTTTACAACCTGTGTTGTTTTTGTCCCATTAGTATTTGCGTCACTGAAACTGAAAACCATGTTCAGCGGTATGGCTGTTTCTGTATCTTCCGGCCTGGCTTCCTCATTTCTGTTTACCTTTTATTTTGTTCCGCTGTTTCTTAATCACAGGACAGATGGGAAATGTGCTCTTAAAACCGGAGATAAAGATGAATACAGGGAAGCTTCTGCTGAAAGAGGAACCGGCCGTTTCAGGAGATGTCTTATGGAAACAGCAGCGAAGCTGCTTGATAAAACAGTAAAGATTCACACATTCAGCAGTTTCCTGCCTCTCCTGATATTAATAATTCTTTCATCCGCAGCTTTTTTTATGTTTTCCTTTGTTGAATACAGATCTTTCAGTTTTGAAAGCAGCAGCAGATTGACGCTTCTGATAGAGTTCCCCTCCGGCAGCAGTTTCCGTTACCTTAAAAAAACAGCACATGCTGTTGAAAGGGAGCTGCTTGATTATGCCCTCAGGACAGATCCTCTTTCAGGAAGCTCGGGATATCTGCTTCAAAAGGGTGGATTTTCAATTGTGCTTAAAACTGAAAAAGAAAGGGCAAGGTTTGACATTAAAGTTCCTGAAAAGAAATATATTAATCTGATAAGGAAAAAAACAGATGAAATATCACTGAAATACAGGGACCTCTATTTTCATTCCCCTTTATCAGAAACAGATGATAACTGTTATGATATAACAATATTCGGCCATGATATTGATAAAACAGCTTCAGACGCATACAGGCTTGGAAGGGATATAGAGGCAAAGCAGGGAACCTTGAAAGCAGTCTACCATTTCAAGGAACCTCCTGAAGGGCTTAAAACAGTTATCAGTTCAAAGACAGCTTCAGCCTCTTCTATATCTCCCGATTCTGCTGCCAGGTATATTTACACACTCCTTACTTCCCCTGTCATATCCAAGTATTACTCAGACGGGATTGAGAGGGATATAAGGTTCGGTTCACCCTCTTTTTTCACTCCTGATATCCTTAAAAAACTGCTCCTCCCGGGTTCTTCCGGATCAGATAACTCAAGTGCTGCTGCACTTGAAGATATAGCTGATTTTGTTCCCGATTTTTCTCCTGACAGGATTTATCACAGAAACAGGCAGAGATCAGTCTCTATGTCAGTAACAGGTGTAAGCGGAAGAAAAGATGTTTCTGTAATAGAAACTGTACTGTCAGATTATGATTTCACTGACGGGTGCCGGGGGGAGGGTGGTGTTATATACCATGAAAAAAAGGGGGAAAGGGGGGAGCTTGTACTTTTGATCTCCCTCGCATTCTTCTTTATCATCACTGTTCTTGTCATCCAGTTTGAATCATTCAGAATCCCGTTTCTTATAACAGCCGGAATACCAGCATCCTTTATACTCCCCCTTGCTGTTATTCTCCTTACAGGAACCGGCTTCAATGTATCTACAGCTCTTGCCCTTATACTTTCATCCGGTATCTGCGTCAATAACGCAATCCTTGTGCTGAGCCCGTTCAGAGGGAGAGATGTAATAACACCTGAAATGATCACGTCATCCTTACTTGAAAAAACCGGTGCTGTTCTCGCAGCTTCCTTTACAACAGTTTTAAGCATTCTGCCTCTTGTTTTTACCGGGGCTGACAGCCTTCTCGCCCCGTTCTCGATAACCCTTTCATCAGGTATTATTGGTTCTCTCTCTGTCCTTCCGGTTGTGGTTTTTGCATGCTGCAAAAAGGATAGCAGGTGATGATTTATGAAAGGCTTTCGGGAACTAACCGCTGATAAACTATATTAATTCAATAATTGATTTTGTATATTTGGTTTTTCAGGTTTTTATTCGTTAACTGCTGCTGCTGGTCCAGTCGGTTATTCTCAATCCTTCAATTCTTTCAAATTCTCCTGTATTATTTGTTACAACAATCAGGCCGCGGCTTCGGGCATGTCCTGCAATGTGAAGATCATTTACACCTATCATCTTTCCTTTTTTTTCAAGATCTGCCCGTATATCGCCGTAATGCATTGCAGCGTCAGTATCATAGGGTAGAACTTCAAGTCTGGAGATGAAATCCTCCACTCTTTTCATGTTTTTTTCCGGGATTGAACTTTTCTCTACACCATGGATCAGTTCTGCGAGGGTAATACAGCTTATGCACATCTGATCAGCATGTCTGTTGAAAACATCAAGGAGTTCAACCGGTCTCCTTTTTAGCACATATATTACTATGTTTGTGTCTAGCATATATTTAAGCATTTAAAAAGACTCCCTCTCGGGCTGGTCCTGGGAAGCTCTTTCTTCCATAAAATCATCAGTGACATTATCTTCAGGCGAGAGAAAAAAATCATCCCATGTTTTTTTTACGGGGGAGATTACCCTGGTATCTCCTATAATCCTGACAGTGACTTTTTTGACATTCCTGGGGAAACGTGTTTCTGCCGGAAGCCTGACTGCCTGTGTCCTGTTATTTTCAAAAACTGATCCTGTCTTCATAATAATCTCCTGAAATGCTATATACATAAAGTATAAAGCATGAATCCATTTTTGCCAAGTTGTGGTTTTTTGAAGTCTGATCCGTTATGAAAATGAAGAGAGTGTGGAACATACGTGCATAAGAAATAGAAAAGTAATTAAAGGAATATAATTCAGATCACTGTATCGGCCCGCTTTATTCAGATATTGTCAATCTGCCCTGGCTTTATGAAAGATGATTTCCACTGAATGAAGAGATCTCAGTCATCTGACATGTATCTGTTCTTGAATGTCATCGGGGTAACCCCGACCTGTTTCTTGAATAAAATACCGAAATACTTGGGATCATTGTATCCGACTTTTTCAGAAACCTCATATATCTTGATACGGTGATCCTTGAGAAGCTTTATCGCCTCCCTGATCCGGTAGCTGGTAAGGTATTCAACAAAGGTATACCCCATATAGTTTCTGAACAGCCTGCTCAGGTAACTTTCGCTTATCTCAAGCTCAAGAGCGGCATCGCTGATTCCGATATTTTCGCTGTAGTGGGCTTCAATCCATTCCACAGCTTTCGTTACATACTTCTGCCTGCTGTCATAATTGGTATCGAACCCCTCTTCTTTTGCCAGTATTTCCTTTCCCTCCTGAATCAGCTGGTTCTGCTCCTGCTGTCTGGCTATGCTGTGTTTTCTTTCTATATATGAAATAACCTTTTTCAGTATTCTGTAGAAATCATCATCATCAATCGGCTTAAGCAGATAGTCCCTGACTCCAAGCTTTATAGCCTGCTGGGCATAACTGAAATCACTGTATCCCGATATGATGATATATTCTGCACTGGAAACATGTTCCAGTTCTCTTATCATTTCTATACCATCCATTACAGGCATGCTGACATCGGTAATGACAATGTCAGGTTTCAGTTTTTTTATCAGATCATATCCCTCCTGTCCGTCACCGGCTTCACCTATCACCTTGCAGCCGAATTCTTCCCATGGCGTTGTCATCACCATCCCTTTTCTGATATATGATTCATCCTCAACAATTACAATACCAATCATAAGAGCTCCCCCTCCATGCTGGCCGGCATTCTTATTACTACTTCTGTTCCGCTGGATTTACTGCTGATACTCACTCCATAATCATTGCCGAAATACATCTTGATCCGCTTGTCTACATTATAGATCCCTATATGATTTTCCGGCCTTTCAGAGCTCAGCTCCCCGATTTCCTGTTCAGTCATACCGATGCCGTTATCGGAAATTCTGAATTCGATGGTTCTGCAGTTTTTCTCTCCTTCCTGGAAACAGCAGTCCCTGAACCGACCTGTGATAGTAATTATACCGTCAGTTTTATTGGTTTTTCCGAAGCCGTGAATAATCGAGTTTTCAATAAAGGGCTGAAGAATCAGCCTGGGAATCCGGAAGTCCATCAGTTCGTTATCAATATCTGTTATGACTTCAAAACTGTTATTGTACTTGATTCTCTGAATAGCCAGATAGCTGTTTATAAATTCAATATTGCTTCGTATGGTTAAAAATTCCTCAACACTGTCTATTGAAAAGCGGAGCAGCCTTGCAAGATTTGTAACTACACTTATTGTTTCCTCATTTCGTCCCAGTTTTACACTCCATTTAATAACATCCAGGGTGTTGTAAATGAAATGGGGCTTGATCTGGGCCTGAAGCAGTTTGATCTCTGTTGTGCGCAGCTGTTTCTGCTTCTCAAGTACCTGCTCCATGTATATGTTCAGCCGGTCAAGCATCTGGTTGAAATATTTACCGAGGTCTCCTATTTCATCCCTGTTCCTGATATCTGTTCTTATTTCCAGAGCCCCTTTTTCCACTTCACTCATAACACTGATAAGTTCTCTGATAGGATGTGATATTGATCTGGCCTGCAGGATAGCAAGAACAACAGAAGCAAAAAGACTGAAAACACTCCCGATAATTACAATCAATGTCAGTATCTGCTTAAAGGCCTGAAAGATATTTGAAGAAACATTGACTATGGTGACAGTGTTAAGTGTACTGTCCCTGTGTTCGAGATGAAGAAATGTATTATTACCGGACAGTTCCTTTACAGGCTTGTGATTCCTTATTTTTTCATAATCCATATACATTGCCTGCTGGAATTTTCCTTCCATTTCACTGTTAACTGTATCAAAAAGGGTATAACCGTTTTCATCAAGTATTACCATGTGCATTGAAAGGCCTGAGTTGAATACTCTGGCTTTTTCAAAAACAACCTTTCTGGGCATTTCCACCAGAACATACCCTATATGTTCTCCTGTTTCATCAAATATTCTGTCACCGACAACGATTATTGACCGCCTGTCCCGGGAGCCTTCCATCTCCTGGGAATATATAACAGGACCCTGAGTCATATTGTCAATTTCCCTGAAAACCCCCCATTTATCCATCAATCCCAGCTTATAACTTTCAGGAAAGATATCGGAGGAGAAAATTATGCTTCCGTCAAGATTTGTTATGTGAATAACAGGTTTTATTTCCTCCGCAACCATTACTTCATACATAATTTCATAAATTTCATTGCTGTCTATCTGCAATCCGTGATCAGAACTCAGGTAATCACTTATCTTCTGACTGTTCTGAATCTTTATAATCATTATCTCGTAAGCGGAAATCCTGCTGATAAGCCTTTCGTGAAAAGTATTGATGCTGTTCATTGTCTGATCGTGAAGTGTTTTATTGAGGAAATTGAGCGAGAACCCGTACATCAGTCCGCTGATTATTATCAGCGGCAGGATACTGCACAGGATAAAAGATGCGAAAAGCCTCTGAAAAACGGAAATCCGGACTCTGCTCATGTTATCTGTCCCTTTTTTCGGTATCAGATACCATTTGCTGCCATTTCTTGAGGATCATTTCCTTTTTGTCAAATGTAGACAGACTGGAGGTGTCAAATATATTCAGTTTATCCATGGAAGAAAGCCCATCTGGTATTTTAACATCCTTTCTCACCGACCTCAGATAGAAGCGGTCAACCATATAGGTCTGGACCTTCCTGCTGAGAACAAATTCAATAAATACCCTTGCCTGATCTTTGTTCCTTGCATCCTTCATAAGGGCTATTGAATCATCAATGACTGGTGTGCCTTCCCTGAGGTAGACAATTTCTATGTCTTTACCCTGATGGATCAGATTAATTGCTGCCTCCTCCATAGAAATGCCGATTGCGAAATCTCCGTCAGCTACCCCTTCATAAACTTCCGATGATTTTGCAAGCATTTTACCCTCTACATTGTGAAGCAGTTTCGCAGCATTATCCCAGTTATAATCCCCTTTCATGTTGAGTTCCAGAAGAAAGGAGAGGGCAATATAAGCGGACCCCGAGCCTTCAGGATCCGCCAGTGCCAGACGCCCTTTCCATTTCGGATCAAGGATCTCTGACCAGCTGCGGCATACCTCATCTTCTGATACAAGTTTCCTGTTGTATATCAGGACAATTGGAAGCTGATTATAGCCGAGTAGATATTCTGCACCGGGGTGAAGAGGTTCAAAAAGATCCCGGTATATGCCCAGATATTCTTTTCCGCCGCCCCACATGATATCCATCAGATATTTATTATCTTTGTCCTCCAGAGCATTCAGGAGATCAAGGGTCCCTGCTGATGTATATTCAACCAGAATCCCTGTACTTTCCTGGAATTCCTTGATAATAGGTATAATTATCCTTTCGTTCAAAGGGCTGTATATTTTCAATCTATGCTCTTCAGGTTCTTTCTGCATCAGGAGGTTCCATCCTCTCTGCCTGACTGATATGAAAAGGGCGGCTGCAAGGGTCAGCAGAAGAAAGGGAAGGATAATTTTTTTTGTTGTTTTTCCTGTCATCATGTATGAACAGCCTCCGTAATCATCAGCTAAAAGGTCATCTCTTCAGCATAACTGTACCCCGGTGAAGCAGGGGCCATAGATATAAATCAGTTTATTTTATTTGATTTTTCAATAGTCAAATGATAGCTTCAAAATTTAATTTATGTGGTACTATTTTTCAAGTGAATCATGGGCCTTATTGTAATTATATTTGGAATATAATTAGCGGCTCCACGATCCACTTCTGCAGGATTTTTTCTATTGACTGAAAAAATCTGTATTTTCATAGCTGCCCAAAAAATTAAATGAAAAGGGAAAAATCAGCTGAACAATCTATATGTAAACAGGGCAACAGACTCGGAGTATGTTACAAGTACAAGTACAATCAGCAGAGCCAGGATAAAAGGCCAGACTTCCCTGAAAAATTTCTCGAGCTGTATATTTACAATTGAACAAACTGTAAACATCATGGATCCGAATGGAGGGGTCAATCCTCCGATCATAATATTGACAATAAAAATTATACCGAAATGCATCGGATCAATACCAAACATCTTCACAGCAGGTACCAGCAGCGGTGCAAGAATAACCAGTGCAGCTCCCCCCTCAATAAACATACCGATAAATAAAAGCATCACATTGATGACCATTAACAGGATAAATGGACTGCTTGTCATATTTACCAGGAATTCGGTAATAATCTGCGGTATTCTCTCCAGAGTAAGATAGTAACCGAATACTTTTGCACTGGCAATAATAGCCATTACAGCACCTGTTCCTTTTACAGTATCCATAAGGATTAAAGGAATATGATGGATTTTGAGCTCCTTGTATACAAAGAACCCTACAACAGCAGCAAATGCAACAGCTATACCCCCAGCTTCTGTCGGTGTGAAAACGCCGAAACGCATCCCCATGATAATTGCAAATGGGATAAAAAGGGCCCATATCGATCTGAGGAATTGTTTGAAAATTTCTCCGGGTGATGACATGGAGGCACGGCTTGGCTTATAGTTTCTTATCACTGCGATCACATGAACAGCTACCATCAGGGCAACAGCCATTAAAATACCAGGCATATATGCTGCAAGGAACATTCCCCCCACAGATACATTGGCAATCAAAGCATACAGAATCAGATTGGTTCCCGGAGGTATAACAGGGCTTATTGCAGAGGAAGCTGCTGTAATTGCACCTGAAAATTCCTTTGAAAACCCTTTTCTCTCCATTTCAGGAACAAGTATTTTTGACTGCATGGCTGCATCAGCATTTGCTGAACCGGATATTCCCCCCATCATTGCACTGAGAAGAACATTTACCTGTGCAAGTCCCCCCTTTGTATGTCCAACCAGAACATCTGCAAAATCCATCAGAGCCTTGCTGATCCCTGAGTGGTTCATTACCGAACCTACCATTATAAAAAAGGGGACTGCCAGATAGGGGAAAGATTCAACTGCAGTTACAAACTGCTGAATAAGCATCTCCATAGGCATGAATGAGTTTATAAATATAAAATATGTCAGAGATGCACCCATCAGGGCAAAAGCAATAGGGATGTTCAGAAAGAACAGTATAAAAAGTACTCCTACCGGAATTAAAACCTCCATTACCTTACCTCCTTTATTTTAGTACTCATCATTTCAAGCTCTTCTTCCTGAAGTTTCTTTTCCAGATCATCTTCAATCTCAAACTTTACATCAGCGCCTATCATTTTTCTGAAACTCTGAGCCAGAAAATAAAGAGAATATAAAGTAATCAGGGCAAAAGAAAAGATTATGGAACTGTATATATACTTGTATGACATTTCCAGGGCTGCTGTTATCTTGGTTGAATTCATTACATATTTAAAACTGAAAACCAGCATTGTTCCTGCAAGAATAGAGACAATAAGTGATGTAATAAATACAACAAGAGGGCGACCCTTTTCAGGAACCATATTGGTAAGCAATTCCACGCCGATAAGCCCTTTTGTTTTATATGCACTGGCAAGCCCTAGAAAGATGGTCCATACAAAACATCCAACAGCTATCTCTTCAGCCCAGGTAAATGTAAAGTTCAGAAAATATCTTGTGAATACGTTCATAATAACGATTAATGTTGTTACGGTTAAAAAAACAGAGCCTATGTATAACTCAAAATGAATACCAATTTTTCGAATGTTTTCTTTCATGAGAATTTTCCTTAATTCAATCACACCGGATTCACTTCTCCCTCTGAGAGGGGAAGTGAAACCATGTGAATATCAGCTCTTAATTAGCTGCTTTTATCTTATCCAGCTCTGTCAGGATCCTGTCATAGATACCGGGGGTCCACTGGGGGAATTTTGTATAAACAGGGGCTGCCGCCTTGAGAAAAGCCGCACTGTCCACTTTATTGAAATTAACCCCTTCAGCTTTAAGTAGATCAACAAATTCGCCTTCTGCCTTGAGAGTTTCCTTCAGGTTGTCTTCTTTTCCCATTTGAAAAGCTTCTGTAAGGATTGTTCTTTCCTCTTCTGTCAGCTTGTCCCACAGTTTTGTGGAAATAGTAACAGCTGAAACACCAAGCAGGTGGTTAGTAAGTGAGTATTCTTTTACATTTTCATACTGCTGTGTTCCGTAGTAAGTCATGATTGAACCTTCAACTCCGTCAATAACACCCTGCTGTAAAGCTGCATATGTATCAGGATATGGCATGGCAACAGGATTTCCCCCCATAGCTTCGATAGTATATGTATAGAGCTGGCTGGTGGGAACCCGGATATTCAGTCCGTCCATATCTGAAGGTGTAAGAATAGGTTTGTTGGTCATCATGCTTCTGAAACCGAAAACCCAGTCAAGAGACATTACTTTGACACCATGTTCTTCTTCGATTTTCCTGTTCAGTTCTTTAACAAGATCTGTCTGAGTCATTGCAAAATATTCATCAAAAGAGCTGTAAAGGAACGGGCCTGTAACTGCATTATAATCAGGAACATAATCACCGAGGAAGTTTACTCCATCAACAAGAATCCAGTCAGAACCGGCTACAACCTGTTCCATACCGTCTTTCCCGATAGGTAAAACACCACCTGTAAAAAGCTGAAGTTCCAGAGATCCTCCGCTCCTTTCATTTACCTGTGCTACAACTTTCTTGAGTGAAATTGCAGTCTGTTCATCATCAACGAATTTTGTACTTACATTGATAACCCTTTTTTCAACTTTTGCTTCACCTTTTTCGCTTGATCCTCCTGCGAAAACTGCTGATGCTGAGAATATCAGCAGAACACAGAGAACAAGAACACCTGATAATCTTTTTTTCATATTTTCCTCCTGATAAATAAAATATTTACTCATACCTTCACCGCCCGGTGAAAGAATTTGACAAATAAACTATATATTCTGAAAAGGGCAGAACAAACTGAATATACTGTTATTTAGTCTAAAATTATGAACTGGGAAGTAAACGGGACGTTTTTATATGTAATTAGTGAACATAAAAGAATTCCTGGTATCTGTATTTTTGCAATCTTAACTTGGCTTATCTATATAAGTTTTTTCCTGTTATTATTTATTTCAGGTTTGAATAGTGATATAATCTGAAGGAAAGAATCAAAGAGATAAACACCGCGGTCCAGAAAACAGCAATGAAGATATCAAATGAGATGGGTTACCGATAATTCAATAAACAAAAAATACGGGGTAAGGCGGAAATGCTTGAAATTATTAAAAATAACAGGATAGTGCCTGTTGTAAAAATTGAAAAATCTGAAAAAGCACTGCTTCTTGCTGAAGCTGTAAAATCCGGAGGACTGAATGTTATTGAAATAACTTTCAGAACTGAAGCAGCAGAGGATGCAATAAAAAGCATCAAAAAAAATGTATCTGATATGATAGTCGGTGCTGGAACAGTTTTAACAATTGAAAATCTTGATAAAGCAGTTAATGCAGGAGCTGATTTTATTGTAGCTCCCGGTTTTAATCCTTTGATAGTTGATGAATGTCTGAAAAGAAAAATTCCTGTATTTCCCGGGGTAATGACCCCTACGGAAGTGGAAGCTGCAATGGCAAAAGGGCTTAAAACACTTAAGTTTTTTCCTGCAGCAGTAGCTGGGGGACCTGCAATGCTGAAGTCATTGTCAGCTGTTTATAATGTTGATTTCATGCCGACAGGGGGAATCGGGATTAAAAACATGATGGACTATCTTTCTTTAACCAATGTTGCCTGTGTAGGGGGGAGCTGGATGGTAAAGGCTGATCTGATAAATAACAATCAGTTTGAAGAGATAACCCGGCTTACGGAAGAAGCGGTAAGACTTTCAAGGGGGTAATAAAGTGGCAGATTACTACACATTCGGAGAGGTGATGCTGAGGCTTAAATCGCCCGGGCATGAAAGATTTTTTCAGTCCCCTGTTCTTGAATCGACCTTCGGGGGGGGGGAAGCCAATGTTGCTGTTGGACTTTCAAGGCTTGGACTAAAAAGCGCTTTTATTTCAGCAATACCGTCAAACATGATAGGGGATGCCTGCCTTCAGGAGATAAGAAAGCATGGAGTTGACACCTCCTGTGTGCTGAGGCAGGGAAACAGGCTGGGAATATACTTTCTTGAAGCAGGAGCAAACCAGAGACCTTCTGTTGTTGTTTATGACAGAGCACACTCTTCAATCTATGAAGCGGAAGCAGGAGATTATGATTTCGCTGAATATTTTAAAGGGGGAAAGTGGTTTCATATATCAGGTATAACACCTGCTATCTCTGAAAACAGTGCTGAAGCATCCATAAAGGCTGTAAAGGCTGCAAAAGAGGCGGGATTAACTGTTTCCTGCGATCTTAATTTCAGGGGAAAGCTCTGGAAATACGGAAAGAAAGCTCCTGAAGTTATGAGAGAGCTTGTAAAATATGTTGATGTTGCAATAGGAAATGAAGAGGACTGCCAGAAATCGCTTGGAATAAATCTTGATGTGGATGTTGAATCAGGAGAAGTCAGTGCTGAAAAATACAGGATACTGACTGACAGGGTTCTGAATGAATTTCCGAACCTTTCGAAAATAGCCATAACACTGCGCGAAAGTTTTTCGGCAGACCATAACGGCTGGTCAGCTGTTATCAATAACAGAAAAGATTTTATCCTCTCCCAGCATTATGATATAAAAGATATAACAGACAGGGTGGGAGGGGGCGATTCCTTTGCCGCAGGGCTTATCTATGGCCTTTCAACTCTTGAAAATGATGAAAAAGCACTGAAATTTGCTGTGGCTGCCTCATGCCTCAAGCACAGTATAAAAGGGGATCTTCCGTTAATAACCCTGAATGAGGTTAATAATCTTCTTGAAAAGGGCGGATCAGGCCGGGTACAGCGATAGGCAGAAATCCCTTATATCAGAGTATTTTTACTGATTCAATGACCTCAGGTAAAAGCAGGCAGGATATTGAAAACTATAATTGATTATCTGAGACGGTACTGGGTTTTTGCCCTTTCAGCCCCCTTCTTAATGCTGCTGGAGGTTTTTATGGACCTCCTTCTCCCTGCAATTATGGCGGAAATTGTAGACACCGGTATTGCAAACCGGGACCTGCAGCTTGTTTTTTCACTTGGGATCCGTATGATCATAGTAACACTTCTGGCACTGGCAGGCGGTGCCGGCTGTGCTGTGATGTCAAGCTATGCATCAACCGGACTTGGGGCTGATTTAAGACAGGATCTTTTTGCAAAAGTTCAGAGCCTTTCAAATAAAAACCTTGATGAACTTGAAACAGGGAAACTGATTATCAGGCTTACAAATGATGTTTCCCAGATAGAAGAAGTTTCCAGAATGCTTCTGCGGGTAATGGTAAGGGCCCCTCTTCAGGTTATTGGAAGCCTTTGTATGGCTGTAATTATAAGCCGCAGGCTTTCTCTTATTTTTGCAGTTTCCATTCCTGTGCTTCTTATCATTATTATTATCATAATAAAAAAGGCTTATCCCCTTTTTCATAAAGTTCAGTCACGGCTTGACAGGCTGAATACCCGGCTTCAGGAGAATCTGGCCGGAAAACGGCTGGTCAGGGCATTTGTGAGAGAAGAATATGAAGAAGAAAAATTCAGACAAGCCAATACAGATCTGGCAGATGCCACCATCAATGCTTCCCGTACTGTATCCTTTATGACCCCGTCGATGCAGATCATCTTTAACGGGGCAATAATAGCTGCACTATGGTTTGGTGCAGAGCTTATTGATTTTAAAATGCTGAAAATAGGGGCCCTTCTGGCTTTTATAAACTATCTCAGGCAGCTTCTGTTTTCACTCATGAGGTTCAGCCATATAGTGATCAGATTTTCAAGAGCCCAGGCATCATCTGAAAGGATACAGGAATTACTGGGAAGCAGTCCGGATATTGAAGAGACTGGAAATCCGGTTGTCCCTGTAAAGGTTGAGGGTAAAATTGAATTCAGGGATGTATGCTTTTCCTATACCCATGAAGGAGACAAGGTACTCAGGAATATTTCATTTACAATTATGCCCGGGGAAACTGTTGCTCTTCTCGGGGCGACAGGATCCGGCAAAACCAGCCTGGCAGGATTGATTCCCCGGTTTTATGATATTGATTCAGGGGAAATCCTTATTGACGGTATAAATATTGAGAATATGGAGCTCGAATATCTTCGCAGCATAATTGCCCTTGTCCCCCAGAATACAATTCTTTTTACAGGTACTGTGAAGGATAATATACTCTTTCATTATAACAGAGATGATCATGACAGTTTAATTAAACTTATGGAAGATTCAGCTGAATCAGCCTGTATAAGCAGCTTTATTGAAAAGCTTCCTGCCGGATATATGACTGATATAAATCAGAAAGGGGTTAATCTTTCCGGAGGGCAGAAACAGCGTATTGCAATAGCAAGAGCATTTGCAAAAAGGGCCCCTGTTATTGTTTTTGATGATGCCTCAAGTGCCCTGGACATGGAAACAGAAAGAAAGATCAGGAGATTTTTGAAGGAAAAGTACAGTGATGTAACAAAAATAATAATAGCACAGCGGATAAGCAGCGTTATGGAGGCTGATAAAATCATAATACTTGAAGACGGGGAAATTTCAGGGACAGGAAAACATGAAGAACTTCTAAAAAAGAATCTTATATACCGTGAAATTTTTAATTCACAGATGAATGGCGGTGATTTGTCATGAATAATCAGCCGCAAAAAAATATAAACATACCTTTCTCAGGAATAAGGGCCGGAAGAGGAGGGGGGCATGCAGCCTACTTTTCAAAACCAATTGAAAAAGCCAGAGATACCGGATCGACAATGAAAAAACTGTGGAGGTATATCAGAGTACAGAAAAGCGGTTTTATGCTTGTATTCATTTTCGTTTCAGTAACTTCACTGTTGAATATTGCAGGTCCCTGGCTGATGAAATTTGCAATAGATAATTACCTGGCAGATAAGATAGATTATAAAGGGCTTTCACAGGTACTTGTTGTTATGGCTGCTGTTCAGCTCGCTGCTGCCGGATTCACCCTTGTACAGCAATGGATAATGATCTCGGTTTCCCAGAAAACTGTGGAAAACCTCAGAAGAGATATTTTTCACAAATTCCAGATTCTGACAATAAACTTCTTTGATACCAGAACCACGGGAGAACTGATGAGCCGTGTTACCAATGATATTGATAATATTAGTAATACCCTTTCAGGCAGTTTTCTTGAAATACTGACAGCTGTACTTGGTGTAATTACTGTAAGTATTGTTATGGTTGCAATAAACTGGCGGCTTGCTCTTATCTGCCTCTGTATCATTCCTCTTGTAATTATTCTTACAAAAAAGGTTGCCCTGCATACCAGAAAAGGATTCCGGGACAGGCAGAAGCATCTTGGTGACCTGAATGGAATTATTGAAGAAAGCATAACAGGCCAGAGAGTTATAAAGGCATTCACAAAAGAAAAGGAGCTTCTGAAAACTTTTGATGCCAAAAACAGGCTGATGCAGAAGGCATCAAATAAAGCAAACATGATATCAGGTCTTATGGGTCCTCTTATGAACATGATGAATAATCTTAATTATGCAGTTACCGCTATTGCAGGGGGAGTTTTCGCTGTATACGGACTTGTTTCAGTGGGAACTATTGCAGCTTTCCTCAGTTATACAAGACAGTTTTCAAGGCCCCTGAACCATATTGCCCAGCTATATACAACAATACAGTCAGCCATTGCAGGAGCAGAAAGGGTTTTTGATATACTTGAAGAAGTCCCTGAATTTGAGGACACAGAAGATTCCGTTCCGCTTACAGCTGTAAAAGGGGAAGTGATATTTAAAGATCTGTTTTTCAGCTACCATCCGGATATCCCTGTTATCAGGGGTATCAGCATCAATGCAGAACCGGGACAGACAATTGCGCTTGTCGGTCCGACAGGTGCAGGTAAAACAACAATAATCAACCTGCTTACAGGATTCTACGATTTTCACAGCGGTACTGTTACTATTGACGGCAAAGATATCCGCAGTATAAAAAAGCAGGACCTCAGAAGAAATCTCGGGATTGTGCTTCAGGAAACATTCCTGTTTTCAGATACTGTCAAAGAGAATATCCGCTACGGACGATTAAATGCATCTGATGAGGAAGTTATTGAAGCTGCCAGACTGGCAAACGCACATCAGTTTATCCACCGTATGCCTTCAGGTTATGATACGGAAATATCAGAAGATGGTGCAAATCTGAGCCAGGGGCAGAAGCAGCTTATAGCTATTGCAAGAGCTATCCTTTCATCCCCCTCAATTCTTGTTCTTGATGAAGCAACATCAAGTGTGGATACCCGTACAGAAATCCAGATACAGAACGGAATGCTTGAATTGATGAAGGGAAGAACCAGCTTTGTTATTGCACATCGTCTCAGTACAATTAGAAATGCGGATTCCATTCTTGTCATGGATGAAGGCCGGATTGTGGAAAAGGGGACTCACCGCGAACTAATGGATTTACAAGGGTTCTATTACAGACTTTATAACAGCCAGTTCGGGGGGGGGATTCCTTTTACCTGAAACTGTCTTTGTTTTTTCTCTTTGAGTGTAATAAAATATATCAGGGGGACAAAACTGTAATATACAACAGCTGTTTCTTTTTATTATTGAATATAATTCAGTATTAAAATTATTTCCATCCGGAGAGATGTAATGATAAAAAAACCGACTTTGGTTCTTGATGAAACAAAGTGCAGGAACAATATAAAAAAAATGGCCGGAAAAGCGGAAAAAAACAGGCTTGTTTTCAGGCCGCATTTTAAAACACACCAGTCACTGGAAATAGGAAGATGGTTCAGGGAATTAGGCGTTGATAAAATTACTGTTTCGTCAGTAACAATGGCTGAATACTTTTCAAAAGAATGGGATGATATTACAATTGCTTTTCCTGTTAACCTGCTTGAGATTGATGAAATTAATTCCCTGGCAGAAAGGATTTCTCTTAATCTGCTTGTTGAATCAGAGGAAGCAGCCTTGTTCCTCAGGGAAAATCTCATACATATGGCCGGTATCTTTATCAAGGTAGATACAGGTTATAAAAGGACAGGTGTTGATCCTGAAAATTTTTTATTAATTGACAGAATTCTTGATATTACAGAATCTTCAGAAAAAATTCTGTTTAAAGGGTTTTTGAGCCATGCGGGCCATACCTATGATTGCCGGAGCAGGGAGGAGGTCCTTGAAATTACAGAAAGATCTTTTGATATAATGGGAGTTCTGAAAAACCGCTATATTCAAAGATTTCCTGAACTGATTATTTCACTCGGCGATACTCCCGGATGCAGCATTACAGATAATTTCAGGGTTGTTGATGAAATACGGCCGGGGAATTTTGTTTTCTACGACCTTAAGCAGAATCAGATCGGATCAACAGGAATTGAGAATATTTCAGTTGCCCTTGTGTGTCCTGTTGTTTCTGTTCACCGGGAAAGGAATGAGGTTGTCATTTACGGCGGGGGTGTACATTTTTCAAAAGAGACAATTAAAGATGATAAGTATGGCATAATTTACGGGAAAGCAGTTGAATATGACAATATGCGATGGAAAGGTCTTATTAATGATATTTACATCAGTAAACTTTCCCAGGAACACGGAATTGTAAAGGTTCCTGATTGTGAAATTGATAAATATAAAACAGGGGATGTTATATGCTTTCTGCCTGTTCATTCATGTATGACTGCCAATCTTATTGGAAATTATCTGACTACATCCCGAAAAATAATAGAGCGCCTGTAAATATTCCTGAAAGCAGGTTGAAGCCGGAAAGAAACAATCTTCAGTGTTGCTTGATAATGTTCATAGGTATTTGCAGATAACTGAAATGTATTTTGCTTTTTTTAATAGCAGTATTCAAGGAGAAGTATAAAATGGCTACAAGGTCTTCAATTTATCATTATTCCAACCTGAAGGAAATGTCGCGCTTAAGGGCAATTGCCATATCCATGGTTACCACCCGGAATGACAGCGGCAATATTGAAATGAGGATCAGTCCGGAAAGAGCATATGAAATAGCAAGGCATCTTCCCCATATTTCTGTTACTGATTTACCGATTTATGAACCTGCCAGGAAAAGACTGGGGCTGGGACCAGGTGCAACTGTTCTTGATGACTGCCATGGTTCGGTTGTCGGCAGAACAGCAAAAGCAAGGATTTTTTATAACAAGCAGGATGCGGCAGCAAGGAAAAAACTTGAAAACCTCTGTCTTGATGCAGTTTTTGAAATGAAGCAGAAAAAAATAATTATGACTGAAGCAATACTGGGCCTTGATAAAGACCTGATGCTGCGGGCGATCCTCAGCACCACAGAATCAAACGCATCCAATGTGTTTAACTGGCTTGCAAATTTTGCCTGGGTTGATTCATTAAGATATGAGTATCAGAACAGTAAATCATTACCGATCCAGGATATCCTGTTTATATCATATCCTGAATGGAAAAACACAAAGTATCCGGAATTCGGGGATATGCTTGCTATTTTCGATCCATATGAAAATGTAGTGTTTAATCTGGGGATGAGATATTTCGGCGAGTTGAAAAAAGGAACACTGACTCTGGCATGGACAAGCGGTATGCGCCTGGGACAGGTTGCCTGCCATGGGGGAATTAAAGAAGTTGACTTTACTGGAAGCAAAGAGGAGAAGTATCAGAAGCTTGGTAAAAAGGTGATCGGTTTCTTCGGTCTGTCCGGCAGCGGTAAATCCTCACATACGAATTCAAAAGATAACAATGGGTCCTTTCCCAAAGGGGTGAAAACGACAATACTTCATGACGATGCATTCCAGATTGATGTAAAGAATAAATGCTGCCGTGTCTGGGAACCCAGTCTATTTGATAAGATGGATTCACGTGATCCTGATCACCCGGACTGGAAATATGTGATTTCAACCCAGAATAACGGAACTATAGAAAAAGACGGAAAAGTTGTTCCACTGGCCCTGGATATAAGAAACGGAAACAGCAGGGCAATTCTCGACAGGGATTTACTGGGTAATTACACAAACAGGATCGGTTACCCTGATTATATCTGCTGGCTGATGAAGGATTCAACCCTTCCTCCTGTAATAAAATGCGGGAGCAGGGAACTGGGAATTGCAATGGGGGCAACATTAATGACCAAGCGCAGTACGGCAGAGAATGTATCACTTGAAGATATGAAAAAACTTGTTTTTGAACCCTATGCCAATCCGTTCAGGGTATATGAACTGTATAAAGATGTTGAGGGTTTTTTAAAGGTAGTTAATGCAGGGACAGAGTGTTTTGTATTTAATTCCGGCGGATTCTGGAAGAGCAGTGATACAGATCTGACAGATATCTCGCTGAAACTGAGTCTCAGGCTGCAGACAGCTGTATTAATGGATGAGCTTGAATGGGAAGAATGGGATGTGCTTGGCGGTGCTCTTGTTCCAAAGCCTGATATAATAGACAGGATTATCCCTGATTATTCTGAATCATATACTGCCGCTAATGTTCAGAACAGGGAAGATTATATACATGTTTTAAAAGACCGGTTCAGCCAGAGAAAACAGTTTATCCTGAATTCCGATGTAAACCAGAAACCTGATCTTCTGAAAAAACTGCTGGATGCTTTTGACAACCTCAAGGTATAAAGATATTCTTTGAATGTAAAATATTATTATTCACTCATTTTTTACTGTTTCTTTATTAATATTCTCTGCTTTATCAAGAATAAATACACCAGACAGGGTAAGCACAGTACCTGTTATACCGGCAGCACTTAATGCTTCATTCAGAACAAGAAATCCTGATACTGTTGCAACTACCGGAGCGACAAACAGCCATGCTGATGCAAAGACAGGCCCTGCTTCACGCACCAGTACGAGTGTTGCTGTATGCCCGATAACAGATCCCCCTATAACCAGGTACAACAGTGGAAATACTGCTGAATAAGTAAATGAAACAGCTTCAAAAGAAAATGCAAAAATCATGAGAATAATTCCGCCGATGAATGACTGCAGCGCGCTGATTAATAATGTATCATCCTCTCTGGAAAACAGCAGAGGATAGACTGCATTACCGGCAGCATAAAATACAACACTGCAGGCTGCTATTGAAAAATACAGGGGTTCGGCTTCAATTGCAGGAGATGCAATCAAAAAAGAACCTGCCATACCAAATATGAATGCAATAAAATGGTAGACAGAAAGCTTTTTGCCAAGAAACAGGGATGCAAACAATGCCGTTATCAGCGGTCCTGCTGAATCCAGCCTGGCCATAAATCCTGAATCCACTTTTGTCTGGGCAATAAACATACACCCGAATGTTCCGACAGTCATGAAAAGGGAAAGAATTAAAGAGCGGAACAATAATGATTTGATGTCAATTAAATTAATTCTCCTGAATATCCTGAGGAAAAACAGCATTATCATCCCTGCAGCAGTGAACCGGACAGCTGCATAAAAAAGGGGTGAAGCTCCAGCCTGGAGGCCAAGGCTTATTGCAAGAAAAGTGCTTCCGAATATCATGCAGACCATTATAAAAAGACTGTATATTTTATTTCTCTTCATTCAATCCTCCATTCAACAAAAATCTAACATTCAATAAAAAATGGGTACAGATACAGATTGAAATATTATTATGGGTACAATACAATATATCTGTGAAAAAATATGAGTATCTGTACGGGAAAATAAAAAAGGAAATAGAATCAGGCATTATCCGTGAAGGGGAAAGACTCCTTTCAATCAGGGAAGAAGCATTTTCATCCAGCCTTTCAGTTAATACTGTAATTTCCGCTTATAATATGCTTGCGGATGAGGGAATCATCAGGCCCCGTGACAGGGGAGGATACTATGTTTGTTCAGGAGCTTTAAAGCTTACCGGAGAGGAAATTGGTGAACCTGTATCACCAAATGAAAGTTTCATTTCAACAAGCAGAGAAACTGGTGAACATCTTGATCAGCTTTATGAAAGGCTTTTGCATATAGATTCCAGTTTTGCAAGCGCTGCGCCCGGTCTTGATATCCTCCCCTCCCTTCAGTTGAACCCTGGCCTTTCCCTGAACAGCAGAACCTGGTCGAATTACGGGAATCCTGAAGGGGATTACAAATTGAGAAAACGTATTGCCCTGATTAATCAGGAGATTGACGGGAGTACAGCTCCTGATAATATAGTAATAACAAACGGGGCAACCGAAGCCATGACAATTGTAATTCAGACACTTCTTTGCCCCGGTGATAAGGTGGCTCTGGAATCTCCGACATATTTCAACTATTTCAGACAGTTATCTGATTCCGGAATTGATATTATTGAAATCCCTGTTAACAAAAATGGAATTGATCTCAATATTCTGGAAGAAGAGCTGAAAAAAAATAAAATAAAAATGATTATCACACAGCCCAATGTACAGAATCCGACAGGAATTGTAATGAGCGATATCGACAAGGAGAGACTTGTAAAGCTTGCAGAATCCTATAATTCTTTTCTTGTTCAGGATGATGTTTTCGGTGATCTTTCCTTTGCTATGGTTCGTCCGGTGAATCTGAGCTTGTTTTCAGATTATCCCGGTATTATACTTGTATCCTCATATTCAAAATCTATTGCGCCCGGTCTCAGGATAGGTTGGATAAGATCTCCCTGCTATGCCGGGAAGTTTACAGAAACCAAACTCCGGTTGTCAATGGATACCTCAGGTATCGCTCAGGCAGTACTTTCAGGTTTTCTGGGAACCAGAGAACACCGGCGTAGTAGAATTAAAATGAGGAATGCCCTGAAAAGCCGCATAGATGATCACCTGAGCCTGTTGTCAGAATTCCTTCCGGAAGGCAGCCATATAAACCGTCCCCAGGGGGGATGTCTTTTATGGATTTCATTGCCGAAGGATATTGACGGTGTTAAACTTTTTGAAGCAGCTGCCGGTAACGGATTGATCATGGCTCCCGGAGCGATTTTTTCTTCAAGCAGTTTTTTCAATAATTATATCCGGATAAACACAGGTTTCAAGCTTACCAGTAAACGGATAGAAGCCCTCTCAATACTGAAGAACTGCAGGAAACTGTTATAGCAGCTGATTTATGCAAATTTTTTATGACTGTTCTGAAAACAGAATCTTTTATGGATGAAGCAGTCAGAAATCTTCCTTTTTCCACTGTGCTTTATAACCATAATACAATACTTCCGGATTACCGGTATATTGACCTGATAAAATGCTTAAGGAAAATTGACATTTAAATCTTCTTTAATTGTATAACGGGTGTAGCTGAACTCCGGATAACCGGCTGTGAATGTTTCATAAATTCTATGACCTTTTGGGATGTTTAAGAATTTGCGGGCTTTTTTACACGTGTTGATTCCTATTACAAGAAACCCGTTAAAACATGTTCCAATACCAAGCGATTCAGCTCTGTACATGGCTGTTGTAGCCCATATAATTCCGTCCTGTCCCGGAGTTGAACTTTTCCGGTCAACATGAAAAATCATAAGGAGGGGGGCATCATGGGTAAGAATGTTTTTCCCTTTTCCGTATTCCTGAATCGTTCTTTTATATCCAAAGTATTTGTCAGTTTGCTTCTTCCCGAATATCATGAGCAGAACCGGATATGTTAAAGGATTAAGAATAAGTCCTGTGATTTTTTTAAAATGATCAATGACTATATCAGTTAACTGATTTATTTTTTCCCTGCTGTCCAGAACTGTAATCGCTGTTTTGCGGGAATTAGTCCCTGTCGGGGCATGAACTGTTGTTTCAAGTATTTTACTGATATGATCATTTGATACATCCTGCTTTCTGTAGTTTCTTATGCTTCTTCTTTTCCGTACAAGGATGTCGAAATAAAGGGGAAAGTCATCCGGAAGCGGCTTAAATTCCTCTCCTCTCCTCCCTCCGATTGATACTGCCCCTGCAGGGCAGATAGCAGTGCAATGGCTGCATAAAATACATTTGCCTGGTAATATCTCTTTTGTCTCACTCACTATCGCTTTCGCAATACACTCTTTTATACACAACTGGCAATTATTGCATTTCTCTGAATCAATTACCGGAACCATTCTTTCACTCTCCTGAATCTTTTACATCAATGAAATCAACATTGTTTCCTGAATAATATCCTTATTCGCATTGATGATTCTACATCTGAATACTTGATTTATTATTGTCCCTGCTATCCTGCTGAGAATAATCTGTATTAAGATTTTTACTCAGCAGAAAACTGATGGAATCAGGTATAGAGCATGTTCTCTGTGACGTTAAATTCTCTGCACATATCTCTCCCGGAAATTTTTCTGATTAATAATCATTACAGTCCATTGAATCTTGACAAATATTTACTGCATTACTAATATACTAATTAAGTAAACTAGTAAATAAAGCTGATTAAACGGAGAAAAATACTATGGATATTCCGACAATACTTAAACATAAACCTGTAATTGTTTCAGAAAATTATGACAAAGTGGATGGACGGACAAGTCCTTCAGATGCCAAAGGGCTTTCCCTTGGTCTTGCACAATGGAACGACAGAGGCAAAGTTGATATTTCTGCTAAAATCTGGAGGTTTACAGGGGAAAAATGGTCAAGACAGTCAGAGGAAATGCCATTGAACCGTGTACTTGATCTTGCCATACTGATATGCCGGACAAAACAATATTTTCAGGATGCCTACCGTTATCCCAAACTGTATGATGGGGACAATGTCGTTATTGACCGGATCCCTTTACAGGGGGATGGTCTGGATATCTCTGTATGTACTTCAAATAAAATGATTGATGAAGATATTAAACTGTTCCGCAGTGCTTTGGAAATGGATGATGAATTATTATCTGAACGGTTGATACGTCTTTCTGCGATTCTCAAGGAAATGGGTTATTGAAATGAATAGTACAGACAGGAAAAAACTTGTTGCAACATATAAGGATCGGATTGTAACAGGTGGAATATATATTGTCAGAAATCTTAGGAATAACAAGATTCTGATTGATACTGCCCTGGATATAACGGGGATAAGAAACAGGTTTGATTTTGCCAAAAAAATGGGAACATCATTTTCCCCGAAAATTCAAAACGACTGGGATTCTGATGGGGAAGGGTGTTTTGTATTTGAAGTTCTTGAAGAGCTGGAAAAAGGGAAAACCCAGAATTCAAAGGAATTTTCTGAAGATCTCAAGGTTTTAAAGGAAATATGGAAAGAGAAACTGTCAAAGGAGGAATTCTACTGATTCAATAACAGCAGAATGTCGAGTTATAATCAAATGTTGTGGATGAGATAAAAAAAGAGCAAATCCTCCTGTATAATAACTGGTGATGAAACCAATACAAAAGGAAGATGGCATTCTCCCAAAACTTCAGATACTTGATGTACTTAGAAACTGAGGATTATTAAAGTGTCTACTAAATCAGGGGAATGCCGGAAAAAACATTTCCAGTACAATTTAAATCTGTTATCCGGTTTTATCAAATAATAAACTGAGCATAGCAACCACCAGTGAACAAAGAAGAACACATGGTATGACAAACAAAATAGCTTTAATTTCATATGTGATGGAAATCCAGGAACCAAGAACCGGAGACATGATCCACCCGATGCTTCCAGCCAGTCCCTGGATTCCAAAGAGAAAACCTCTCTGACTGGCAGGTGTCTTTGCTGCTGTACTTGATGTAATAACAGGTTCTATTCCGCCGATCAGGAAAAACAGAAGTCCGTAAAAACCGATAAACATGGGCAGTGTATTGGTGAAGTACAGGCCGAAGCTCAGTATAACCCCTGACGCCAGTAAGCAGATTGACAATTTCATTTTATTAATCCGGTCCCCAAGGCGGCCGAATATAATCCCTGCCGTAGCCGTGGCAAAGCCGACAATCCCGTTGATAGCTCCTGTCGTCTGTGCTGCCCCTTTTATACCGCCGAGAACCCCCTGAACATATAGCGGCATATAGGGACTGAATACACTTCTTGAAATACGCTGAAAAAACAGCATGAAAAGCAGAAGAATAATATAGGGTGTGAAAATATTATTCCACTTAGGCTTCATTCCCGGCTTGTATAGTTTTTTCCCATAGCTGTTTTTGTCCTCCCTGACAAGGTAAACAACCAGAACAAGGCCTAAAAGCATCAGCCCGGCCCCGGCAAAAAAACTGGTCCGGTAGCCAAAGGCTTCCGCGATAAACCCGCCAACCAGAGGTCCCAGTGAATAACCTAAAAAATTTGAAGAAGAAATAACTCCAAGTGCATATGTCAGTCGTTCTTTTGGAGTATTGGCCGCAATAAAAGTAGTAGAGGCGGTAATAGTCCCGGTAAATAATCCCTGAAGAGCTCTTAGTGCCACAAGCTGCCATATGTGATTCACCAGCCCCATACATCCGATAACTATAACTGCCGCGCCCATAGCCCGCATAATCATCATTTTACGTCCAAACCGGTCTGACAGCAGACCCCAGACAGGAGCCATGACAGCCATAGTCACAGCAGGGGCAACAGCAAGCAAACCTGTATAGATTTTAATTTCAGTCGGGTCTGTAAGCCCCAGCTGCTGAATAAAGTAGGGAATAAACGGAAGCCCCAGGCCAAAACTCGCGATAGACATGGTTTGAGATACCCATAAAGTTGAGAGGTTGATTTTCCAGTGTTCCAATACTTTACTTCCCTTCTGATGTTTGATCTTCGAATAATAGCACCATATTTTAAACAGTAACAGTATATAAGGTTCAGTTCAGGCGGAAAAGCAATTCTTATCTGAAGAGATTTATTAATAACAGAGAAACTGAAACAAGGATAAACCGGCTATAAACAGTCTGGTAGCAATAAAAAAAGGGTTCTGCCTAAAATGCAAAGTCCCATATTTCAAGCTGAGTGGATTTGCCCTGAAGGATACCTGTTTTTCGACATCCTTTCTCCCCGGAATAAAAGCCGTAGTGGAACAAAAGTCGTAGGTGGAGAAAATCAACGTGAATATGATCTCCGAATATGAATGCTTATGCAGAAAGAATTGTAAGATCAATCCGGCAGGACGCCATTGATCATTTCATTTTGTTCTCAGCGAGTCAGATAAAAAAAGATTGTGAAGGAGTCCGTTAACTACTATCATAAATACATACTTATGAGGGAATTGATGATATCACTGATAAATATGTAAATACTATCAGTGGTAGGATAGTGTGAGACGATGTTTTATTCGGGCTTCATCACCACTAGTGCAGGAGCTCTGTTTAAAAACGGGGTTGGATGACTTTTGTTCCACTACGGGGATGAATAATAATTTATATAATATTCTATAGAAGTAATAACTAGACAATAAAAGATTCGGTCATTGGTAAATATTTACTTTTTTATTTGGCTGTGATAATTATGATTATAATAAGGAATAGTATGTGATAATTATAGATATGATAATCTTTTCTGTTTTTCCTATATCTATTTTCCTGTCTCTTCTTATCATTGGTAAAAAACAGACCATAAAAAAGCAGATATTTCTTCTTATTTATTTATTATTAAACGGAATTATATTCCTTATTTTATTCATGACTTTTATGTTTAAGAGTTCAGATCTGGTTATTTTTGTGATATATAGCAATCAGCTGTTGATGCCTTTAATTTTTCTTTATGTATTTTCCATGTTGAAAATACATATACAGAAAAAAAATATTTATTTTTTATTTTCTCCGCTACTTATATCATTATTATTTCTTATTGTATCTTCTCTTATATATTCGGAAGATCAGCTCTATGTATTATTTGAAACAGATCTTTTTACAGCGCCTATTTTTTATAAAATTACTTTGATAATTGAGAATATCTTTCCACCGCTTATTTTAATTTATCTGTTGAAAAAGAGTTATTCTTATAAAAAAATGCTTAAAGATAATTATTCATTTCTTACAGGAGTTGAATTAAAATGGATAAGAACTTTCCTCTATATGGAATTGACAGCCTGGTTATGTTATGTGATTTCAAATAATATCCTTTATTATTTATATCCGGCTGAAGATAATATATTCCTTAGAATATCAATAGCTGCAATGGCATTGATATTTTTTTATATGGCATATTATTCCATTAGTTATACAGGAATATTCAACCATTATGAGATATATGACAAAGCTTTATTAAAAACCTTATTAAAAAATGATACATATAAAAGCAGTTTTATTCCAGCTGAAACAGCTGAAGAGATAAAAAATAAAATACTAATCTCAATGGAAAAGGAAAAACTATACAGGGATCCATATTTGAGCTTATCCGGATTATCAGAAATAACAGGAGTAACAACTCATAATTTATCCAATATTTTAAATAACAATTTGAAAACCAGTTTTTATGATTTTATAAACGGTTATCGTGTAGAAGACATGAAATACAGAATAGATAGGGGAGAAGTGGAATCTAAAACACTTCTTGCTCTTGCAATGGATTCTGGTTTTAATTCTAAAGCTACTTTTAACAGATCTTTTAAGAAAATTACTGGTTATACCCCTTCATCCTATATCAAATTTGTATCATCCGATCCAATGAGTCGTAAATAAAGACTTAATAAAGATATATTGCACCTGATAATCAATGAACAACAGATGTCAGGATGTTTTATACATGAATTCCTTTCTGAAAATGCTTTGGATACATGCATTACTTATCTGGCCATGTATATACCTCTTTTTAAGCAATATGATTATCTATTATCAGATATTAGCAGATTAAGGAAATTATTATTATGGATGGTTTATTAAATATTACTATCAGGCAGTTTAAAAGAGCTGATCTGGATGCTGTCTCTCATATTCTTCTTTTTTCATTTAAAAACAAGTTTCATATTCTAAAAAACCTTTCAAACAGTTCTATAGAACAAATGCTCTCAGATTCCGGGTTTACCGAAAACATGCCTTTTGAGGGATATTTTGTTGCTGAATCAAATAATAAGGTTGTTGGCGTATTACTGCTTAAATGGAAAAATCAGAAACGCTTAAATAATCCCGGAAAAATGAATTTCATTTCTTTAGGCAGCAAATATGGATATGTGAATATGCTTAGTCTTTTTTTCAGTTTTTCAATTTTAAGTGAAAAAGTATTGGAAGATGAATGCTATATCGAACATATAGCTGTATCTCCTGAAGCTCAGGGATTTGGAGCAGGGAGGGCTCTGCTGCAGTATGGTCAGGATTATATTGAAAAAAAACTGGATCAAAAGAGATATTCTCTTCATGTATCTGCAAATAATAAGTCTGCAATTCATTTATATGAAAAGTTCGGATTCTCAGTAATGCATGTAAAGAAAAGTATATTATCCGGAATTATATTTCATGAAAAAAAATGGCTGTATATGGTTAAGGGGTTAAGAGATCAGGTTGTTTTGGATAAAAAATACACTATGAAGACAGACTGGTTGTTTGGTTTTCTGGGTATTATTGGAGTAGTTAAAATACCTGTAATTTTATCCTTTTTTAATAATTCCGGAAGTCCTTTGGTTTTATTAAACATTTTCTGGTTTCTCTGGTTCACATTATTTATTCCGGAGAAAAAATAAAAAAATATCAGAAAACAATTTAATTATTTTAGAGAAAATATCTAATTCAGGAGATCATTATGATTAAAATAAAAAAAAACAGAAAAACAATATTTATAATAACAGCTGTGATTTCAATTATTTTACTCTTCATCACTTTCAGTGAAGAAGAGGTAAAAACAGGTGAAATCAAAAAAGAAAAAGTTTCTATTCCTGTAACAGTTCTGGAAGTTGAACCGGACAGCTACAGAGCGAACTTATCTCTATTCGGAGAGCTTTTGCCGGAGTGGCAGACTGTAATCCGAAATCAGGTCAACGGGCAGATTGTTTCATTTTCTCCGCGGTTCAGAGTCGGAGAAATAGTTGAAAAAAATGAAGAACTAATAGGAATTGAAGATCATCAGCTTCGTGTAAATTTAGCAGAAGCTGAATTAAGACTGAATCAGGCAGAAATTAATCTTGTTGATGAAAAAGCCTCACAGCGGGCTTTATTTCTAGAAGCTGCAAAAAAGGAAGTGGAAGCAGCAGAAAAACAACTTAAACTTACTAAAATTGAACTGGAGAAGTCTGTAATCAGGGCTCCTTACAAAGGATTAATTGTTGAAAGGTATGTTAATGAAGGGGATCTCCTTTTCGAAGGAAATGAAGTAGCGTTAATTTACGGAACAGATAAATCACAGGTTTCCGTTTCGATGAATGCCCGGCAATGGAACTTTCTTCCGGAGAATTTTGCTGATATTGAAGTCTCATTGATAGATGCTGAGAGTAATAATAAATGGAAAGCTTCTGTTTCAAGAGATGGAAAACGTCTTAAAAGGGAATCAAGATTAAGACCTTTATTTCTTGAAATTGAAAATCCTCTTGCTCTGGATCCGCCTCTGCTGTCCGGTACATTTCTTAATGTACAGCTAAAAGGTCGTTATATTGAAAACCTTCTTAAGATTCCTGAATCAGCATATACAAAATCCGGATATATCTGGTACATCAATAACAATAAATTAAAGTCATTAAAAACTGATCCGGTGTTCAGGGAAAACAATGAAATATATATTAACAATTCAATAAAAATGCCGTCACCGGTATTAATTGCAAATTCTCCCAATTCATCATTTATTGACGGCAGGAATGTCTCTGTTCTTATTGAAAAAGAGGGGGAATAAGTTATGCATAAACTCTCTGAATGGTTTACCCGTAATCCTGTTGCTGCGAATTTATTAATGCTGCTTATATTGATTGCTGGTACTTTTACAGCTACATCCATAAGAATAGAAGGATTTCCTGCTCTCCCTGTCAGTTCCATCATTATTTCAACAGTATATCCAGGAGCAGATGCAGAACAGGTCGACAGAAGTCTTTCTAGATTAATTGAGCGTTCTCTTGAGGGAGCTCCAGGTGTAAAAAAAATAGCCTCATATTCTCTGGACGGGTATTCAAGTGTTTCTGTAAGTAAGGAAACAGGTTTTGACATTGACAGATTCCAGAATGAGATTAAATCACGGATTGACTCAATTCCGAACCTGCCCGGATATGCTGAACGGCCTGTAATTACAAGAGATGAGTTTACAATTGAAGCACTGCTGGTTCAGGTTTACGGGGATGTCAGCAATATAACTTTACAAAAAGCGGCAAGGCAGGTAAAAGAACAGCTTCTTGCTCACCCCCAAATTGTAAAAATAGAAGCATTCGGGCTTCTCCCTTATGAAATCAGAATAGAAGTAGATGAAGAAAAACTTAATGCATTTAATCTGACGCTATCTGATATTGCAAATTTGATAAACATGTCTTCTCTTGATTATAAAACTGGAGAATTAAAGAGTTCAGACGGGATGATAATGATTAAAGCAGATAAGAAAGCTTTTAATTATAATGATTTTGTATCAATTCCTGTTCTTTCAAAGTCTGACGGAACAAGAGTTGTTCTTGGAGATATAGTAACTGTTATTGATGACTTTAAAGATGAAGACAGTATTACAAGGTTTCAGGGTGATCCTTCTGTAGGAATGCAGCTCTTTACAACTAAAAAAGGACATGTCCTTGAAGTAAGCAGAGCTGCACATGAAATAGTTAAAGAAATAAATAAACAGATGCCTACAGGAGTCTCTGTTGAAATTTGGGGAGATGCAGCTGAATATATGAGTTCCCGTTTAAAACTGCTGCAGACAAATGCATGGCAGGGATTGCTGATTGTATTTGCCCTGCTTGCTGTCTTTTTGAATTTTAAACTTGCATTCTGGGTCGCTGCAGGAATCCCTATTTCAGTAGCCGGAGCAATTGCACTAATGGGGGAACGATTTCTTGATTACTCATTAAATGATATAACAACGTTCGGATTAATAATTGTTCTCGGGATTCTTGTTGATGATGCTATTGTTGTCGGGGAAAGTGTTTTTGAGGAACGGGGTAAAATAGATGATCCTGTTCAGGGAACAATTAATGGTGTCCACAAAGTATCAACAGCAACAGTTTTCGGATGTTTTACAACTGTAGCTGCTTTTTATCCTCTTCTGTTAATTGATAATGATCTCGGACGTATATTTGCCAGCTTTTCTGTTGTTGTAATTGTTGCCCTGCTTGCTTCGCTTATAGAAAGTAAAGTAATACTTCCGGCACATTTGGCTCATATAGATATAGAAGATAAAGATTCTGGAAATCGAATAGTATTATTCTGGAGAGCTGTGCAGGCAAAAGCATCGGTTTTTCTTGATTTTCTTAATGAAAAGATATATCAGCCTGTGTTAAAAACAGCACTTAAAAACAGATACAGTTATCTTCTTGGTTTTACAGTTATTGCAATTCTGGGAATAGGAATGATATTTACAGGGAAAATTAAAACAGTATTTTTTCCGGAGGTCCCAGGTCAGATAATTACAGTAAAACTTAAAATGCAGAGTGGTTCTCCATTGGGGATCACTACAAAGAATCTTAATATAATTGAAAATGCTGCAGATGAATTAAACCGTGAACTTATGCAGCAGTATAATTTAACAGATCCTCCGATTGGTAAAATAATGTCAATTATGGAGGATGGTACGAAAGTGATTTTTTATGCAGAACTTCAGCCTGAAAAAAAACGTAAAATAGGAACTATTGAAACAATTGATATCTGGAGAAATAAAGTAGGGACTCTGGAAGGAATAGAGCAGCTTAAATTCAGCGGATCTCTGGAAACCGGAGGAGGATTTTCAATAAATATTTCTGCAGGTGATGATCAGATACTTGAACAGGCTGTAAAAAAGTTAATTTCATCAATGCGTAATTATAAAGGTGTTCATAATATTTATGAAAATATGAATAGCGGCTCCCCGAGAATCAGTCTTTTGTTAAAACCGGAGGCGCAGCATTTTGGACTGACTAATGCAGACCTTGCAAATCATATTGGAAATGCTTACGGCGGAATAGAAGTTCAGCGGGTTCAAAGAGGTAATGATGAAGTAAGGGTTTTTGTTAAGTATAAAAAAGAACAAAGAAAATATATTGAAAATCTGCTTAATACCAGAATACAGGCATCAAACGGGCAATGGCTTCCGCTTTCACTAATTGCAAGTATTGAAACAGGATATTCCCCCGGTGTAATTACAAGGAATAATGGAGTGCGTACTGTCTCAGTCCGGGCAGGAATTGATAAAAAAATTGTCAGTTCTGCTGAAATATTTAAACGAATACAGAGAGAAATTAAACCCGGATTAACTTCAAAATATCCGGGATTGAAAATACGCGGAGCAGGGGAACTTGAAGAGATTGATAATATGAAGGGGGGACTTAAAAAAGCTCTTATATTAATAGTTCTTCTGATTTATTCCCTTATAGCTATTCCTCTAAAATCTTACTGGAAACCTGTTGTAATTATGTCTGTAATTCCCTTTGGTTTTGTAGGTGCTGTTTTGGGGCATAAAATAATGGGATTTCCCTTAAGTCTGCTGTCCTTTTTTGGAATGCTTGCAGTTATGGGAATTGTTGTAAACGACAGTCTGGTAATGCTTACCCGGTTTAATGAGCTTGACGAGGAAAAAATCCCATTACATGAAGCGCTTCTTCAGGCAGGGGGCAGCAGGTTCAGAGCTATATTTCTGACAACTGTCACAACAGTCTGCGGATTGATGCCGCTGCTGCTTGAAACTTCCGAACAGGCACAGTATTTAATTCCTGCTGCAGTTTCACTTGCATTCGGTGAATTGTTTGCAACACCTATAACTCTGATTATTGTACCACTTTTAATAGCTGTCGGGCATGATCTTAAAAAAATATTTATTCGTCTATTTGGAAAAAGAAGTGATAGCAAAACAGATATTACTCAGGAGATATTGTAATGAAAAAAATACTTATTCTATTTACTGTTTCCTTCATCTTGGTTTCTCAAATCTTTTGCGATGATCTTGTAATTGATGTAGATAAGGCAATTGCACTTCTGCATCAGAATAATCTTGATTTAAAAGAAAAAAGTTTTGAATTAAAAATTGCGGAGAGAGGAAAAGCTACAACATGGAATTCTTTACTGCCTGAGATAGGTATAAAAGCTACTTCTGATCTTATGGATAATCCGGGATTTACAAGCGGAAATGGTCCTGATGATGCCCGTTTCGGTTTTGAATTGGGAATCAGTGCCAGTCTGAATGTAAATTATGCACTTCTTGCAAGAAGAAAAAGCTATATTCTGAATTATGAAAATGGTGTAATTTCGTATGAGATGGCAGTAAAAGGGCTGGAACTGGAAACAAAAATCCAGTTCTATCATTTATTGAATATGCTTGAACAGATTAAGATAATGGAAAAAGGGATAAATCTTGCAGAGAAACGATATATTCAGGTCAAGAAAAATTTCAGTAAAGGATTAGTAGCAGAACTTGATGTCTTAAAATCAAAGGTAAGTTATGAAAGTTTGAAACCTTCTTATTCAAATATGAAAAATGAATATGAAAAAATTCTTATGGGATTTAAAATCATGCTTGGAATAGACAGGAGACAGAACATAGTTTTAAGCGGTTCATTTGATAAAGATATTTATACTTTTAATACTGAAGAGTTGATTTCAGCTTATATGGGAAAATCACTTAACTTGAGATTATTAAATAAAAATCTGGAACTGTTAAATAAACAAAAAAAAGAAGCTGCCTTGTTTGCTTACAGCCCGATGCTTTCATTTGACTATTCTATATCACCAATGAAGTATAATCCCTGGGCTGATGATTATGAACCGTTAGCAGGAGATTCCTGGAATTTCGATGAAGACCGAGGAATTGGAATGGGAGTTTTCAGCATAGCTCTGTCAATGTCAATGGATAATTTCATTCCAGGTTCTGCAGAAAATGTAAAAAATAAAAATATAAAAGATCAGATTAATAAGATTGAATACAATCTGAAAAATACTGTAAAAAAATCAGAAGTTGAAATTATTAACATTATTAAAAAACTCGAAAATTCTATCCAGCAGCTGGAAACAAACAATATCAATGTAGAACTTGCAGGAAAAGTATATGAAATGACAAATGAAGCTTTTAACAATGGAACAAAAGAATTGCTTGATGTTGAAGCTGCGCAGAATGATCTATTAAGTGCTGATGCCGCTGTACTCGGAGAACAGTTTAACTATTTAACAGGATTACTTAATCTGGAATATATACTTAATACACCGCTTAATAAAATTCTGGATAATAGCAGCGGATCATAGGGAAACATAATGAAAGATAAAATCACTGACATTAAAATAAATATATAATACAGGAGTACATCATGGTAAATAAAATAATTGTAATTTGTTTTCTTCTTGCAGGACTATCTGCTTCAGCTGACACTGTCACATTGAACGATAAAGTTCATATTGAAATTTGGGACGTTTTAAATAAAGCAGAAAAGAAGTTTATAGAAATAGATGTAACAAATAGTAATACAGACTTTGAGAGTTCATTTGAAAAGTTATGGGAGACATTGGAAATCTCAAGAAAAACTGAAATTGAAAATAAATGGATCAGCAGTTATCTTGAAAGCGATGAAGGATTTGAAGAATTCTGGAAATGTCTGACTTCTAAAGAAAAGAAAAAGTTGAAAAAAGAATATAAGAAAAAAGGAATTTCCAAGGATGAAGCTTTTGAAAATTTCTGGAAAAGTCTTAGCAGTGACAGAATAAATGAAATAGCAAATACAATCTTTGAATATTAAGATTATTAATAAATAGATCCCCGTACCGTTGCAAAAGTCGTCCGTGGAGAAAATCAAAGGATTTTACCCTGTTTTCTCCATGTGTCTATAATATTATATGTTTTAATTCTGTTTGTTGTCTGCTAGAAATATTATTATTGAGTGCTTTTCAAAGTAGAAGATCATTGATTGCAATCATCCTGCCACTTAAGAAAGAAAATGAGATATTAAAAAGGCATTTAAATCTATCTGGAAAAACTCTGAATACAAAAAGAGTAGAAAGATTTATTCTCTCATTATTATTAAATATCTATGGCAGGATAACAAAACATCTGTGCTCTGTGAAACCAGTGACATTACTGAACAGTGATGGTATTCACCTGACAGTTGCATAAAAAAATAGTGACCATCAGTCACCCGAAAGATATAATGTTTTTAACCACAAAAACTAATATCAGGAGGACACAATGGTCACAAACAAAAATGTAACACAAAAGGCAGCAAGACGAAAGATGAACATGCTGGAGCTTGCGGAAGAAATGGGAAATGTAAGTAAAGCATGTAAAATCATGGGATATTCCAGACAGCAGTTTTATGAAATCAGGCGTAATTATCAAACATACGGATCCCAAGGATTACTTGATAAATTACCTGGAGCAAAAAATCCACATCCAAACAGAGTTTCAGAAGAAGTTGAAAAAGCTATCATGGATTATTCTTTAAAGAATCCTTCACATGGATGCGTTAGAGTTTCTCAGCAGTTGAGTCTTATGAGTATACAGGTTAGCTCTGGTGGAGTAAGAGGAGTCTGGCAACGGAACAATCTTGAAACCAAGTATCAAAGACTCATGAGGTTGGAAGAATACTGTCGAGGAAAGAAAATAGAATTAACTGAAGACCAGGTTAAAATGCTCGAAAGATTTGATCCAGAGTTCAAAGAAAGGCATATAGAGACAAGATTTACAGGAGATTTGGTATCAATAGATACGTTCCTTGTTGGAACGCTAAAGGGAGTAGGTAAAGTATATCTTCAAACTGTAATCGATTGTCATAGCAGATATTCATGGGGAAGGCTTTATACAAATAAACTTCCAGTAACAGCAGTACATGTTTTAAATAATGATGTATTACCATTTTTTGAAGAGAATAATATAAAAGTCGAGACTGTATTAACCGACAATGGACGGGAATACTGTGGTAGAAAAGATCATCATCCGTTTGAATTATTCTTACAGCTTGAAGAAATAGAGCATCGAACAACAAAAGTCAGAAGACCACAGAGTAATGGGTTTGTTGAGAGAATGCATCGGACATTACTGGATGAGCATTTCAGGATAAAGGGCCGTGAAAAGTTTTATGAAGCTTTAACAGAAATGCAGGATGATCTTGAGAAATATCTAGTTTATTACAATGAGAAAAGAGCTCATCAGGGAAGAAATATGAAGGGGAGAACACCTAAACAGGCCTTCTTTGACGGAATTAAAAAGAGTAAAAAAAGCGGAGATGCCGCTTAATAAAAACACTATCTTTCGGGACTGAGTGTCAGGTGAATACTGTACCAATACAACATTACTGAAGTGGCAGAGATATTTTATTAGAAAACGCTGGACTTATAAAAATCTAAAATCAGGTAGACCTCCTTTAACAAAGAAGACAAAAGAGTTGATTTTGAAAATGAAGAATGAAAATATTCTCTGGGGATCAAGAAGAATAGCTGGTGAATTGAAGAAGCTTAGGATTGATATTAGTCATGTAGCAGTTCATAGGATAATTCAGACTTACAGGAAAAATGGATTTGTAAAACCAACAGGTAGCTGGAACAAGTTCTTGAAATATCACTGGGAATCATTGTTTACAACGGATTTCTTCACAGTAGATACTCTTTTTGGAAAAAGAATGTATGTTATATTCATACTTAAACTGAAAACACGTAAATTAATGTAGTGGATAATAACAGAATATCCTACTAGAGAGTTTGTCTCGTCAGCAGGTTATTGAACTTGAGGATTCTTTTGATAATAAGCATGCTAATTTGATTCATAATAATGGATCTCAATTTACAACAATAGATTATGTTGATTATGGAATAACAGGAGTAAGAACGGGAATAAGATCTCCGAATATGAATGCTTATGCAGAAAGAATTGTAAGATCAATTCGTAAAGAAGCTCTTGATCACTTTATTCTGATTTCAAAGAAGCAGATAAAAAAGATTGTGAAGGAGTCCGTTAACTACTATAATGAATACAGACCTCATCAAGGTCTTGGAGATATTCCTGAAAAGAGTTTGTTTTCAAGGATCGGGATATTGAATGTGATGACATCTTGTTTGGATTACATTACCATTATTACAGGAGTTCTGCATAGAATGTTGTCTGGACGTAATAAAGCGACACTACGAGCTTCAGGAAATCCAGTTAATTCATCAACACTAAAAATGAAAACGTCTTTAACTCCACGGTTTTGAAGTTCGGTTAGTACTCCCATTCAGAATTTCGCAGTTACACAATTATTTTTACAGAGTCCAAATGAGATCTGTATTCCGTATTTTTTTCTACTTCTCAGGAAACTTGTCGAATTTAGGTGCTTTCTCCAGTTCATTATCCCATTTAGCCTTGTATTTATAAAACATATGCCCGCTTGGTTTCATATATATTTTACTGTCAAGAGAACCTGCAGGTACAACAAGAAGCTTTCCATCCATCTGAAGGTTAGGAAGAGCAGAGCTGCAGTTCGGGCAGAAACTCTTCTGGTGTTCTGTAGATTTATACTTGAATGTTTTTACTTTATGCTCCCCGGTTATCCATTTTAATTTAGCTGTTGAAGAGAACATGTTTGCAGCATGGGCTGAGCCGGTATCTTTTCTGCACAGTTTACAGTGACAGAGATAAAAGTCTTCAAAATCACCATCAATTTCAAAGGTTATTTCACCGCAAAGACATGATCCGGTATGTTTCATTAAAGATTTCCTCCTGCACTTTGATAGTAAAGGTCCTCGGTTTATTTCAGTTCAAAAAAGTTCAAAACCTGTATCAACATAATATTCAATAAAAAAGGACTCTGCCAAATGGCAAAGTCCCTTGTTTCGGGCTGAGTGGATTTGAACCACCGACCCCATGACCCCCAGTCATGTACGCTAAACCCCTGCGCTACAGCCCGTATTTGCAAGGCAAAGATTAACATTTTACAGAATTCCTGTCAATTATCAATGAAAATTAGATTCTATATGAATCCCTGATTATGGAAATGTTTTCTAAAGCTGCCAGTCTGCTATGGATCAGAATTTTGTAAAGATATTTTTTATCACGCCTGTAAAACCTGCTCTTTTCTTTTTCAGAAGGTAGATTAAAAAGAGTTCTTCTATTGTCTGTCTGGGGCCGTCAGCATTCATGACATCCCTTTTTCCGGCATTTTCCAGACGGAAATGGAAAAACGAGTATATTTCCCTCGCATCCCCATCCAGAAATATTGTCCGCTTTTTCCCATGGGAATTCTCTTTCCTGAGAATTTCAGCAGCCTTTTTTCTGTCTATTGCGGGAAGCCCTGAGCTTCGGATAATTTCCCGCAGGTGTCTGATTTCCTCATACCTCAACCCGAAGACAAATTCTTCAAGGGCAGCTTCCATATCAGTATTATCAGGAACAGAGGATAGAAAATCGCCCCATATGTCGGGAAGATTTATTGAGAGCTTCAGTATTTCAGATGTCCCCTGGAGTGTTCCTAGGACCGGTACCAGCCTGCATCTTTCCTTCCAGAGAGACATAAGGGGAGGAGAGAACGAACTGAGGTTCCTGTCCATCCTGAATTCCCACAGATAGGAAAGCTCTTCAGCGGCAGCTCTTTTAACCCTGCTGTCTGTAAGCCTGTTCTTTATTATTGCTTCGTAAGTTTCTTCCGCCATCATGGAAAAGACAATCCTGCTGCATCTGTTGCGGATATCATTTATCAGCAGGGGGGCAGTCTTGAGGCCGGAAACAACATTAAGGATAAAATAAAAGAAATTTATCTTTGAATGGATAAAACACCTCCCCATTACAGTTCTTGTCGGAAGAAGCAGGGAATCAGATGTTCCTGAGACCAGAAGTGTTTCAGCCATTGTGTCTATATCTTTCCTGTTCATGCCGTATCTTTCCCTGCTCTTGAGAGAGGGAGTCCTTGAAACAAGCATAGCCAGAGATATAAGAGACTGTTTATGGTTTGTGAATGCTGAATAAATATCTTTCCCTGAATGTTTCAGCAATTTTTCTGATTTCTCGAGGAGAGTAAGTTCTTCCTGCGAAAAGGTTTCCATTTTATTCATGTTTCCAAACCTTGTATTAAAAAGTGATACAGCTTTCAGGTGCTGACTATTTTTTCTATCTTCAGCTGTATCTTCCCTTCAGGAGCATAGCACTCAGTTATGGTGTTTTCCTTTTCACCTATCAGGGCAGTTCCAAGCGGAGACAGGATGGAGATCCTTGACCCGTCGCGAGAACTCCGGGCCGGAAAAACTACTGTGACTGTTTCTGAATTATTTGTTTTCAGATTCCTGAAAACCACAGTTGAATTAATCCTTACCACATCATTAAGTGATTCAGCATTATCAACAACATAGGCATTCTGAAGTTCTTCCGCAAAGTGCCTTAAATTCTCAAACCTCAGCCTGTTTGATTCTCTGTATATTTTAATTATGTGGACCAGTTTTTTATAATCTTCCCTGGTCAGTTTTATTGTTTTTCCCATGACAGCAATACCGTCCTCTGTGTAATGTTACAGTAATATAGGCATAAAAAAACTGCATAACAACAGGTAAAAAACTTAAACATTCTGTGCATGTTTTATACATGTTTTGCAGTAATTTTTATCTGCTCTGACTGCAGGTCGGAAGGACTGACATCATGAAGATGATATCTTGAAAATCTGATTTCCCCCCTAAGGAAACTGTTCTATAATTATTGCAGGGAGAAATGTATGGTTGTTTATCTTGTCAGAATACATGTTAAAAAAGGTTTTGAAGATGCTTTTATTCAGGCATCTCTTTTAAACAAGGAAGGAACCGGAAAAGAGGATGGAAACATACAGTTTGATCTTTCAAGGGAGATTGAAAACAGAAGCGAGTTTATCCTTTATGAGGTATATAAATCTGATGACGCTGTTGCTTCCCACAAGAAGACAGAGCATTATCTGAAATGGCGGGAAACTGTAGAGTCCATGATGGAAAGGCCAAGGGAAGGGATAAAATACAATCCTGTTGTCTGACAATCTCGACAACCGGTTTCAGTAATGATATTCTGTATATATGGAAAGTAAAAAAAATGAGCTGGTTAACCAGCTGAGTAAATATTTCTCAGATCGTATGGATGTTGCTTTTGCTTTTCTGTTCGGTTCAGCAGTTAAAGGTATGTTTACACAGGATTCTGATATTGATGTTGCTGTTTATTTCTATCCTTTGAACAGCAGGTTCGATCTTGAAGATGATATATATTTTAAATATGAAGATGAAATATGGAATGATCTGGAACAGATTTCCGGATATCCGGTTGATTTTGTTGTTCTTAACAGATCTTCTGCTTCAATATGCGCCTCAGTATATCTGGAGGGACTTCCTTTAATAATTAAAGATCAGCATCTGTACTGGATGCATTTTTCAGTTACAACAGATCTGGCAGAGGAATACCGGGCTTTCACTGAAGATTATATTAGGATAAAAAAAAGATCCATGTCTTTAAGTCCTGTAGACAGAACAAGGCTGCTCCAGATTTCTGATTTTATTGAAAGTGAATTGTCTGATTACAGATATTTTGAAGAGATCAGTAAACAAAGTTATCTTGAAGATTCAATGATAAGACGAAATGTTGAAAGATGGATTGAAAATCTTGTAAATGCTTCAATTGATTGTGCTAAAATTATTATTGCATCAAGAAAACAGCCTGTTCCACAGACTTACCGTGAAATGCTGCTCCGGCTTGGAACTGTAAATTTCATAGATCAGGATTCATCTGAAAAGCTGGCTTCTTTTTCCCGGTTAAGAAATATCCTTGCTCATGAATATCTGGATATAAGGTATCCTCAGATTAAAAAATTCTTAGAAGGTGCATTGCCTGTTTATACTGATTTGCTTAATGCTGTAGAGCGGATAATAACAGATAAATAAAAAATCCCCTGCTGAAAAATGTTTTCCCGGCCACAACTGATAAGTATATCATCTCCCTGACGGCCTGAAGTAACTGCTCCCGCTTTCATTCTGTTTTCCTGATTCAAGAGCTTTTATCAGCCTTTCAATAATCATCAGATAGGTGTTGTATCTTAACTCCGGAGATCTTCGTATCTCTTCCCTGACCCTCTCTCTTTTACCGGGAGCAAGATGGGAAAAGAGTATTCCCCTTTCAAAATCAGACAGGTACATCACGGAAACAGCCAGCTCCCTGTCCGGTTCCGAGTTGAGAATTCTTCCTGTAGTTATCCTGTCTGTACTTTGAATTAGTTTAAATAATCTTCGGTCAGGTGTCATAATATTAATTATAAATAAAAAATGCAAAACATGGTGATTGTATGACACAAGTATTTAATCTTTTGTTTATTTTTGATATTAATTCCATGGAAAGGTGTGAAATATTAATTTTGTGAGGTCATTTATGGAAAAAATTCCGGAAAAGGAACTGGTGGAATTCACTTCCGGACATAATCAGCTCCAGTATATTAATTTCAAACTGGCATCGATGGGTAAGCCCTATTTTTACAGCCTCAAACCAGACCACGGGGTCGGGGAAGGTGATTCGGGGGAACTCTCAACCAGGAATTTTATTGATATAGCTGGAAACCTGATTCAGAATTACAGCGAGAGAAACCGTCTGCTTACTGATTATCTATGTGCGGCAGACAGACGGATCAACAGTTTTCTTAAACGGTATTTTGACGGAATAGGGGAGGATGTAGTAAATATTCCGACCGGGACCTTTGTTCTTGACAGATACGGTCTTGCGAGACAGATGAGCCTTCCTCCGGACAGGAATGAGTTTATTACCTCCTATATTGAATCATACAGAATTAAACAGGGAGTTCTTCATAACCCGCGTCACGACAGGAGAACAACTGTCGGAACTTTTCATATTGTAGCGGACGGACTTCCTGTCCCTGCAGATAAAAAAGAGGTCCCCAGGATTGCATTTGCAAGACTTCTTAAAGAAGCCTGTAATCCTCCTGATGACCTTCTGACTCTCCCCTTTACCTCTTCACAGGATGAAAAAGCAAAGCTGTTTGTTTCGGTTTACATGAAACCGCTTGTTTCACCTGAAGTTCCGGGTGTTGTACCTGAAAAGCGGATGGAAATAAGGTATTTTGCCCCTGCATCCCTTATAAGTAATATTGATTTTGTGGAATCAATATTCGGTAATGCCGGAGACCCCGGGCTTATTGAAAATGATTCAGCCCTTGATGTTGAACGCTGGAGCGGTCATACAGGTTGTATCATCCTGGCCCCCCATCTTGCAGGCGGTTTTACAAAGAAGGAACTAGGTCTTCCCCATTATGATGATGCAACTGCACGTGAAAGAAAAGACGGAATGTGCTGGAAGGATGATGCCGAGCTTTATAATGACGGGGTACCATTCAAAATCACATGCAGGAATTCAGACGGGGTAGTGGTAACTCTTATTGCAGATAACTATTTTGGATATACAAAGAAAGAGGTGAAGACACAGATTTCATATGCTGCCAACCTGCTCGGTCTTTCGGAAGAGGAACATGCAGGGGGTGCTCTTGTATTTCCCCGCAGGAGTCTGGGTGAACACTACTATGCAGAGGCTGACGGATACAGCTTTGAGGATGTAAAGAATTCATATTCAGATATTATGGAGATACATCCTGATAATTACGGAATTGACAGAAAATTTCCCAATATTGTTTATATCCCTGAAAAGTCTGAAATAAGTCTCTACAAGCAGGAGATTAAATGGGAATACAATGGAGAGGAGAAGACTTTAAAGCTTCTTCCGGGGAAGAAATATATCCTGCCTGACGGAAGCAAGGTCCATATGGAAAAACATCCTTCAGCTCCGGTCTGGAGACTTGTCGGAACAAATCCTCTCGGGACATTCTGCCACAAACCATTTACTGTTTCAGGGGGAGGGAAATCAGAGATTTCAAAATCTCTTCTCAATTCAGTAATATATGATACTTTCTATATCAACAATCTCAAGGAAGACTTTGATCTTGTTGAAAAAATAATCAACTATGATTTCAAGAACAGATGGGAAAAAGACAGGGAAAGGACAAGGGCTTCGAGACCTTTCCTGAGTCCCAGAAGATCGGTAGGTTCTGTTATAAAGCTGCTTACCCCTTCGGAATACTATACTGAAGAGTATAATTCATTCCTTACTTCGTTTCCCAACAGAATAAAGGCACTGGCGCTCTACATCAAAAGGTTTTACAGGCCTGAATGGGGCGATGAATGGAGAAAGTACTTTTCTGTCAGGATAATCAACGGAAAAGAGGGGAATGCTCTTCATTTCAACGGAAGAAAGATTACTGCAAGTTATCTCAGGGTGGGATTTGCCCCTGATGATATGTGGTATATACATAAACTGAGGACAGATTTTATCGCATCTGAAAAGCTTCAGCAGGAGGATGACATCTCTGTCTCTGTTACTCTGGGCTCAGACAAGCTTAAAACACTTTCTGAAAGGGACAGGAACAGAAGTGTTAAGATGATAAAGAACTGTGAATTCCGCCTCTTTCAGCGTCCTGACGAGGCTATTCACAGGGGATATGATATTGAGGCGGAAAGGGACCTCGCCGGAAACAACAACTTTATTTCCAACTATGAGCCGCTTACAAGGGCAAATGCCAAAGAGATGATTGAAAGTGCAATAAGCTTTGAAGAATATACAGAACCTATAAAGAAAATCATCCAGGATGGTGCAGCAGGAGAAGAGGGGACATGGTTCATTGCCCCTTCCCACCCGAGGGTCCTTCCAAGCGGGAGAAGCACCAATCCCAGATACCTTCAGACAAGACCTGACCTGACAGATCCTGAACTATATTACAGGGCTGAAATAGGGCACAGGCTGCATAAGAAAATACCTCTATCAAAGCCCTGTTATGACCCGGTAGATGCTGTCCTTCCTTCGAGAAGAAACAACAGACCGGAGAAGGCAAAAGGGATAAAAGGCTTAAGTGTATATAATCCTATACATTATCAGGAGCTTCCCGAACTCTTTATGGATTTCATCTGCAGTCTTTCAGGCAAATCCCCCTCGACTACAGGGGCGGGAAGTGAGGGGGCTCTTACCAAAGGCCCTTTCAATATGCTTTCTCCTGTGACAGATCTTAACAATGCTCTTCTTTCATTTATCCTCACAGGTTACTCAGGCTTCACCTCTGTAGCAGGCTGGGTCGGCAGCGAAACAAGGTTTGACCACGATATAAGCATCCTGATCCCTGAGATATGGAGCAGGCTCTACCCTGATGAAAGGAACCCTGAAAAACTCATAAAAGAGGGTTCTCTTGAAAAAATCGAGGATTTTGAATGGAAAGGGGAAACTGTTCTTACAAGCAGGCTTGGCTACAGAATTACAGAAAATTTTCTGTTCAACTATCTCGGAAGGATATTTGATGAACCGCTTGCCGTATTCAACAAGGACATGCTCCGGCCTGAGAGGCAGGATATTGACGGCTTTATTGAAGGCATGAACCAGATTATTGAAAGCCAGAAAAAGGTTGCAAAAATCTATTTTGAAGACGGAAGTGTTGAAGGGGCTATTCCCCCTCTCAAGGCACTCCTTCATATTATGGCTTATGACAGCTATGAAGGTAAGGGTATTAATGATCCTGAAATAAGAAAACTCTTTAAACGGGATTATGTTGTAAACAGCAAGTGGTATAAGGAAAGGCTTAAGCTGAAACAGAAGCGTGATGTTTCACACTACAAGAAAATAATCAGCTACCTTGAGGCTTTCATGTCTGAGAAGAAGAATGCTGAACTTTCAGGAAAACTTGAGGTTGAGAAGCGGCTAAACAGGTGCCGGACACTGCTTGGTGAGGCCAGCTCTGATTCTTATCTCAAGTTCCTTGAGGGAACAATAGGACTTGACCCTGTTTACGGAATGGATGAAAAATACTGAATACTGTAATTGAGCAGCCCCTTTAAAGGGGCTGTTTTTTTATATATTTCATGTTCCTGATGGCTGATCCTTTATATTGTATTTTTTCCTGTACTCAGGTATTTCGATCATTGGAGGTCTTTCCTCTTCCCTGATATGAATTTCTATTGATTCATAGTTGTTGTTGTGGGCCTGGTACTGCTTCAGTACCTGTGCATAATGGTCTTTGAGTTTTATAAGTTCATGAGCTTCCGCCCTTTTAAGAAATGCCTGAAGTATGCCGAATGCCATTTTTCCAAGATCCCTTGTAGGCTGATTTCTGTGTACCCTCTGGTCAAGGTCTGTCTGTGCAAAAGCTTGAAGCCCCCACTGTTTATAGACATCAAGGAGATGGGATGTTTCAACACCGTATCCTATCGGAAAGGGAATACTTTCAAGCACCTCCCTCTTTACGGCATATTCGCCGGAAAGGGGCTGTATTATCGGGGTCAGTTCAGGATAGAAGAGGGAAAAGAGGGGCCTTATAAGGATTTCTGTTACACGCCCCCCCCCTGAGGGTCTTATGCCGTCAGTAAAGGCAAGAGGTCTGTCGTAGAATGCCTTTACATATTTTACCTCATCCTTGTAGATAAGGGGGGCCACAAGACCGTATACAAACCTGGGATGGATATTTTTTATATCAGCATCGATATAGACAATAATATCTCCTTTAAGCTGGTATATCGCTTTCCAGAGGTTTTCCCCCTTACCCCTTTTTGCTTCGATGTTCGGGAGTATGTCTGCAGCAAGGTATGTGTCTGCTCCGAAAGAAGCTGCAGTTTCAAGAGTTCTGTCTTCAGAACCCGAGTCAATTACTGCCAGTTCATCAAGAAGAGGTGCTCTTGTCATCAGTTCAGATTTGAAAATAACTATCTCTTTTCCGATTGTTTTCTCTTCATTCAATGTGGGGATGCACAGAGATATTTTAAGTCCCTTTTTCTCTTTTAACTTGACAAGAGTCTTGAGGTCTGAAAATTCAGAATGGTGGAATGTATTGTTTTTAAGCCATTTGTCAGGATTCATCGCAGTCCCCCCTGTCTATTGAAACTATCATCCCTATTAATTGAATAAGACCCTTTGTAATGGGATCAATTTCCACATGCTCATAAATCTGGTCCCTCCTCATGCCTCTGGTCATCCCTATGGTAATGGCAGGTATTCCCTTGTCGCTGAAAGCTGAAAGTTCAGAAGTATCGGGTTGTATCCAGCTTTTTATACCGACATGCTTGAGCATGTTCCTGGCGCAGTTTGTCAGAGGGTGTGAGAAAGGGATTCCCCCCGGTTTTCTCTGTGCAATAATATTGAGTGATATATCTATACCGTAGATGGAAGATACTTCAGCGACAATATTCTGTATTTTATATTTAAGGTTATTTACCATTTCCTCTGATTCGCTTCTTATCTCAAAACGGAGGACCCCTTCTGTGGGAATGGTATTGAATGCTGTCCCGCATTCCATTGACCCGAGAATTATTGTTGTCCTCGGTTTGTTGGGGATAGGTATCTGCTGTATCTGAGTTACAATTTCACTTAATGTAGGGATAGCTCCTATAGTACCGAACCGTTTCCAGTCATAATCATCAGGAAGATCAAATGTGATTTCAAACCTCATCATCCCGACTGAACTGTGGCTGATTTTTCCGAGTTTGACTCCGTCAACGCATATGCCCGCCTTGATGGGATACTTTGTATTTGAGAGGAAAAACCTGATACCTCCGATACTTCCTTTTCCAAGGCTTCTTGCAGAGCCCATAAGTATGAGGTTTGACTTAAGCTTTATTTCCAGTTTTTCCAGAATCATCGGCAGTACTGTAAGTGTTGCAAGTCCCACCGCATTATGACCAATCCCTGCTCCTGTTATCCTGTTTGACTCCACGCTGACAGAATGATCTATTTTTTCACTGAACAGAGTATCAAGGTGTGAAACCAGCAGTATGTTTCTGTCCCCTTCAGTCCCCGGCAGAAGACCAAGGGCATTTCCTGTCTCATCAGTGGATGTGTTCTGCAGGTTGCTTTCAGTAAACTTGTCAAGAATAAATTCAACTCTTTCCCGCTCGTTGAATGTGGGTGCAGGTATTTCACTTATCATGACAAGGTTTGCAAGAAGGGTTTCCCTCAGGTCATGAATTCTTGATTCAATTTCAGAAAGGTCAGCCACAATATCAGGTATTCTGCTTTCCATCTGTAGTTATCCTCCTGAAATCATTTTAATTTATATAATCTGCTAAATCAAATCTTTTATATTTTTTAAATAACCTGGATTCATTTATATCTATATAACAATGAGGTCTAATTATTTTTATCCTGTGCAGGATTTCCGGAAAAAAAACCCGGAGCAGATCTCTACTGCCCCGGGATTTAATTTTCGTATGTGAATGGATATTTCTATTTATATACTTCCCAAGATGTCTTTATAAGTGTCTCGGCATCCGAGTATCGGGCTTTCCAGTCCAGAAGCTTTTCAGCAAGTCCTGATCTGGCTATGAGTTTGACAGGATCTCCTGCCCTTCTTCCGGAAATCTTTGCTTTTATCTCCCTGCCTGTGATTTTTCTGGCTGCCTCGAGCATTTCACTGACACTTATACCGCTTTCGCTTCCCAGGTTCACCCTTATGCTCTCTTTTCTGTCCATGATATATTCCATTGCCTTCAGATGCCCCTCTGCAAGGTCTGTAACATGGATATAATCCCTTATGCATGTACCGTCAGGTGTTGGATAATCATCACCGAAAACCTCTAAACTCTCTCTTTTCCCGCATGCAACTTCCATTATTACAGGCAGAAGGTTCGCGGGATTTTTTTCAAGTCCCTTTATTCTCCCTTTGATATCATAGCCGGCTGCATTGAAATACCTTAAAGAGGCATATTTAATTCCCTTTAGTCTGTCATACCATTTGAGAAAACCTTCAATTTCCAGCTTTGTAAATCCGTAGTAGTTTTCAGGATTTTTTGGATGATCCTCGTCGATCGGAAGATATTCAGGTTCACCATAGACTGCTGCTGAAGAAGAGAAAACAATATTGTTTATTCCAGCTTTTACAGCTGAGTTGAGTATGTTTATTGTACCTGTTATATTGTTAACCGAATATTTTTCAGGCCTGATCATTGATTCCCCCGCAGCCTTGAAAGCGGCAAGGTGGATAATTCCGTCAAATCCCTGCTTCATTACCGAATCAAGATCTTCTGTATTAAGAATATCTCCTTCAACCAGTATTTCATCGGGAAAAATATTTTCCCTGCATCCTGAAGAGAAATTGTCAAAAACTGTTACCGAATGGTTGTTGTCAAGAAATATTCTGGCCACATGAGATCCTATGTAGCCTGCTCCGCCGATAATTAATACTTTGATGATACTGCTCCTGATTTAATTTCAGCGTATTATATCCTAATATATGTGGTGAGTGAAGTATTCTTCTCTGAAACCTGAAAAAGCGGCTCTATTCCTTCAGTGTAAAGATGGAAATTTCATCAAAGTCTGTATCCCATACAAGTTCAGGGTTGCGCCTGTCTGAAATTTTAATTCCGTTTTCTATAAAATAATAATAATGCTTTCCGGGATTCAGCCTCAGCCTCATATAGTACTCTCCGGGCTGCTTTTCTTCCATAAGATACATGAACGGGTCCCAGTTGTTGAAGCTTCCTGAAAGGTAAACGCTGCTGCCGGGTTTTCCCCTGTGGTAAAAGTATGTATAGCTTCCTTTTGTATACGGGTAAACAGCTTCGTTGTCCGGAACTTCCGGAAGGGGGAGTACTGATATTTCTACTCCGTTTGTTTCCCTGAGTACATGGATTGAATTGGGATCTGCCTGCCAGATCCCGTCAACTATTATCCTGTACCTGATGTTTTCAATGTCAGGTTTATTGATAACAAGATAGTATATTCCCTCATGGGTCTTTTTATACTGATGGATTTTTGTGTAATTTTCAAACTCAAAAGCTGCCCCGACAAAAGCCGGTTTATCACTGCTTTCAAAAGAGAAAACAATGTAGTTGTCAACCATGTCAGGCGGCCCTGCATTTTCAAGGTTGATGAGTTTCTTGTTTATATTGTATCCTTCAAGCTCAATACCGCTTAAATATGCAAGCGGCATTATTAAAAGAACAGCAAATACTGTGAGAAAATATTTCATACTATATATTTCGGTAAAAAAAACGGTATGCTTGATTTTTTTGAAAACACTGGCTTCTTTTTGCTTGACCAGATACTGATCAGCATATATCGTCTAGTTAACAGAGCTGATCCTGGATATTTCAGAGGACAGCTACTGGAATACTACTTTACTTTAATGTTTTACCGGACTTGATCTTGATTGGAGGACAGGTACCGTGTGGGAAAAGCGAAAACAGCCAGACATAAATACTCAGTGCCGGATATTATTAAAGGAGATTTTAATATGATTTTATGTATTGATATTGGAAATACCCTTATTTACGGCGGTCTTTTTAAGGAAGGTAAACTCTGTCTGGACTTTCACAGAGTCAGTAATGAGACAATATCCCCTGATGAGCTGGGTCTGTTTCTGACTGCAATACTGAGGGAAAACGGGTACAGCCCGTCAGAGATAACTGACATAGGTTTCTGCTCTGTTGTCCCTGAACTGATCCACGTCATGCTTATCTGCTGCAGAAGGTACTTTGATATTGAACCTTTTCAGCTCCAGGCGGGAGTGAAGGCAGGCCTTTCGATCCGTTATTCACAGCCTAAAGAAGTGGGTTCAGACAGAATTGCAAATGCTATTGCTGCTGTCAATCTCTATCCGGAAAGGAATATAATCATTTTTGATTTCGGAACTGCAACCACAGTATGTGCAGTCTCGGCATCTTCCGAATATCTAGGCGGTGTTCTTCTTCCGGGAATACGGATTGCAATGGAAGCAATGTCAAAAAGAACAGCAAGGTTACCTGAAGTTGAAATTGTGAAGCCCGGCAAGGTCTGCGGAAAATCAACTGTTGAAGGTATACAGTCGGGATTGTATTACAGTAATCTGGGAATGATAAAAGAGTTTAAAAAGCAGTTCATAACAGAACTGTTCCCTGAAAGTAATCCTGTAACTGTGGCAACAGGAGCTTATGCTGAACTTTTTAAAATGGATGATGTTTTCAATGCTTTAATCCCGGACCTTGTTCTCCTCGGTGTTTATCAGTCTTTAGTGTTAAACAGAAATGAGGAGAAAAACAGATGGAAAAAAAAGAGTACTGGTCAGAGCGGCAGCCTGAGAGATGGCGGACAAATCTAGGGCTGGCTGAAATGCTGAAAGGGGGTGTTATAATGGATGTTGTTACCCCTGAACAGGCTAAAATTGCTGAAGATGCGGGAGCTTGTGCTGTTATGGCCCTTGAAAGGGTCCCTGCTGATATAAGGGCATCAGGCGGTGTTTCCAGGATGTCAGACCCTGAAATGATAAGGGGAATTCAGGAAGCAGTATCAATACCTGTAATGGCCAAGTGCAGGATAGGACATTTTGCCGAAGCAATGATCCTTGAAGCTCTTGAAATAGATTTTATCGATGAAAGTGAAGTGCTTACCCCTGCCGATGACATGTATCATGTTGACAAGCATGGGTTCAAGGTCCCTTTTGTATGCGGATGCAGAAACCTCGGTGAGGCATTGAGGCGGATCGGAGAAGGAGCTGCCCTTATAAGGACAAAGGGTGAGCCTGGAACAGGTGATATTGTTGAAGCTGTAAGGCATATGCGGACCCTGACTGAAGATATTAAAAGAATTTCATCACTTCCAAAGGAAACACTTATGACAGCTGCAAAAGACCTGGGTGCTCCCTATGAACTTGTATGCGAGGTTGCTGCAAAGGGAAAACTTCCGGTCCCTAATTTCTCTGCCGGGGGTGTTGCAACACCGGCTGATGCGGCACTCATGATGCATCTTGGCGCTGAATCTGTTTTTGTCGGATCCGGGATCTTTAAATCATCAAATCCCGAAAAGAGGGCGAAAGCTGTTGTTGAAGCAGTAACATACTTCAATGATCCTGACAGGCTGGCAAGGGTTTCAGAATCTCTCGGAGCTCCAATGACAGGTATAGGCTGTGATGAGCTTATTCCCGAGCAGAGAATGTCTGTTCGCGGATGGTAGCAGATGAGCTGTACCGCCGGAATTCTTGCCCTTCAGGGGGGCTTTGAAAAACATGCTTTTGTATGCAGGGAGCTTGGATATACTGTCAGACTGGTTAAAACCCGGTCTGACTTTGACTGTATTTCATCATTAATTGTTCCGGGAGGGGAAAGCACTGTAATGCTCCGCCTGCTTGAAAGAAGGGGTTTCAGGGATTATCTTGCAGGTGCGGTTGCAGAAGGTCTTCCCTATTTCGGAACATGTGCAGGAATGGTGCTTGCTTCGCGTAAAGCGGATAAACTCCCTTTCAATCCTCTCTCGCTGATTGATCTGGAGGTCGAGAGAAACAGCTACGGAAGACAGAAAGACAGTTTCCGGAAAGATGTCTCAACACAGTTATCTGAAACCGGAAAAATCCCCGGGGTGTTTATAAGGGCTCCCAGGGTCATTAGCAGGGGAAGCGGTATTGACGAGCTGGGCTTTCTTGATGGCTGTCCTGTGATTTTCAGAAGAAAAAATGTTCTTGTTGCAAGCTTTCATCCCGAACTTACAGGGGATTATACCCTGCACAGGTATTTTTTTGAAAAAATCGCTACATGACAGAATTGAGTGCTATTTAGCCTGCTTTATCCTGTAAAGCGGTACTCAGTGTTTGTACCGCTTTTTTTATTTTATAAAATGGTATAAAGTTTAACCTGGCTGGCATGATGTTTTTTTAAAAAATACGAATTTCGGCCTAAGTAAGTATTCCCACTTTTCCGACATTCTGAATAAGGGATTTATGCCTAAATTAGAAGATATCGAACTGTTTAAAAGTAAAATCAACTCACTGGGAAATGAAGAGCATATTCTTGCAGAAAAAGGGGAGAAAATTGTAGATATTTCCCCTCCTGAACAGGGTGTTCCTGATGATATTTCAGCTCTTCTTAATGATATCGCGGATGTAACTGAACCATCAGGTGATATCATGCCTGAAACAGATCATGATGAGGATTTTGCTGAAAGTCCCCGGGATATCTTTGAAGCTGAACCGGGGGAAGTTCCGGAAAGTGAAGCAGGTGACTTTGACAGTCTCGGAAGCATTTCTGATCTGGGATCAATGTTTGAGGATACTGAACCGGAAGATGAAAGCAGTCTTATGCCTGATGAGCTTGTGGGAGAACCTTTATCTGATGAGCTTCCTGAGGATTTCGAAGCTGAAGATGAAGGATCAGCAGATGATTTTGCACTTCCTGAGGATTTCGAAGCTGAAGATGAAGGTACAGCAGGTGATTTTGAGCTTCCTGAGGATTTCGAAGCTGAAGATGAAGGATCAGCAGATGATTTTGCACTTCCTGAGGATTTCGAAGCTGAAGATGAAGGTACAGCAGGTGATTTTGAGCTTCCTGAGGATTTCGAAGCTGAAGATGAAGGATCAGCAGGTGATTTTGAGCTTCCTGAGGATTCCGAAGCTGGAGATGAAGGATCAGCAGATGATTTTGAGCTTCCTGAGGATTTCACAGCTGAAGATGAAGGATCAGCAGATGATTTTGCACTTCCTGAGGATTTCGAAGCTGAAGATGAAGGATCAGCAGATGATTTTGCACTTCCTGAGGATTTCGAAGCTGAAGATGAAGGTGCAGCAGATGATTTTGAGCTTCCTGAGGATTTAGGTACTGAAGAATCGGGTGATTTTGATATTTCAGGACTTGAAGATGAATTCTCCAGTGAACCTGAAGTGGTTGAAGATGAGCCCTCCCTTACTTCAGGGGATATGACTGGTCTGGATGAATCTTTTGAAATGCCTGAAGATATTGAGAGTGAAACAGAATCAGTATCTGAACCTGTTGATGAATTTGAAGATAGTTATGCGGGGGAAGCAGCTGAATCTGATGAGAATTTTGATCTCGGATCTCTTGAAGATATTTCCCTTGAGGATGAACTTGAAATAGATACAGATAAAGAACTTTCCGGAGAGGATGATTTCGGAGACCTTGAAGATCTCGGAACACTTGAAGATACTGTTCCGGGTGAATCAGCAGCTCCTGACAGTGATTCGGAGGAGTTCAGCCTTGAAGATCTTGGAGAAGAATACTCAAGTCTTGAAGAGATTGAAGAGATCGAAGAGGATGAAATTTCCCCGGATGAGGAAGAACGGAGGGAACCCTCCTATGAGTTGTCTGAAAAAACTGAAGAAGAGTCTGAATTCAGCATTGACAGGGACAAGCTTGACAGAGTCACCGAAACACTTAACCGGCTTCCGAGAAACCTGAAATTTATTATAGAGGATTTAATCGGTAATAAAGGTCTGTCGGGAAGGCGCCTTGATAATCTGGTCGAAAAACTCGCATCCGGATCTTCTGTAAGAGAAATAGCGTCAGCTGCAGAAAAGATTGTCGGAAGAAAAATCAGGATACCTTCCCAGTATGAGAGAAAAACATGGGAAGAGCTTGAAGAGGAAAAACAGACTTTTTCATATATCCTGAGGCACCAGATACTTCCATATGCGGGAAAAATTGCACTTTTTTCTGTAGTACTGTTTTTTGCTGTTTTTGTTATAAAAAAACAGGTTTATGATCCTCTTTATTCTTCATATCTCTATGAAAAGGGATATGAGAATCTTGAGAATGAAAATTATAAGGAATCAGACAGACTGTTCAACAGGGCAAGCAGATTAAAACCCTTCAGAAAACAGTTTTACAGATATGCTGAAGGTTATATAGGCAAGAGAGAGTATGACAGGGCTGATCAGAAATACAGGGAAATGCTCGGAGCAGCCTTAAGCAGCGAAAGAGAAAAAGGGAGAAAAGAACGGCAGAGAGGTTATTTCCCCGAGGATAAAAAGGGATTTCTTGATTATGCTGCACTGAAGACATTCTATCAGGGAGAATATGCAGAAAGTGACAGAATACTTGAAGATTATATTTCACAGAAGGGTAATAAATGGGATTATGATGCCCTCCTGGATAAAATTGACAACTTTCTCAACTGGGGAGAAATAGACAGGAGTCAGTTTGATTCAGCCGGTTATGTCCTTAATGATTCACTTTCAAAATTCGGAAATAAACCTGAACTTTTTTTCAGAAAAATGGCATATTACCTGCACTCCGGAAGGATCGACAGTATTGAAAAAAAAGCTCTCTCCGATATCGAGAATGGCGATTCAAAATCTGTTGATGTAAGAAAATATTACTCAATGCTGGGTGAATTCCGCAGCTATGTTGAAAATGTCAAAGAAAAATATGCCGACTCCTATATGATATCTGATTTTTACAGATATATGGTTGATCATGACAATCTTGAAGGAATTGAAGAAAGACTGATTTCAGTTTCAAACAGGGATAAAAATCTCATAGAGCCTCATTACCAGCTTTCAAGATACTGGAACAGAATGGAAAAAAAGGATCTTGAAAAGAGGGCCCTTGAAACAATTGAATCGCTTCTTGAAACTACAGACAGCAGCTACATGAGGGATAACTATCCCCATTCATATAATTATGCCGCAGCTCAACGCAACAGAATAGATATTCTCACACATAACCGGCTTGGCAAATTCAGTTATCAGGATGATGAAATACTAGATGCCCAGAGATATTATAAAAAAGCTGTAGACCGATTTGAGAAATATTCACCGCTTCCGGGTGAGCGGTCATCCTACGGTCATATTTATGAAGATCTCGGTGATATTTATTATTACAATGCCGGAAGATATAATGAAGCTCTCAAATATTATGGAAAAGCATTCAGCACCGGATATGAAAACAATAATCTTGATTACAAAATAGGATTTATAAACTATAAAAACAGAAATTACAGCAGTGCAGCTGAAAAATTTTATGATATAACACTTAAGGAAAGGGAGAACGAAGCAGCACTTTTTGCGTTTGCAAATGCATCTTACAACTATGGTGTATATTCACCTGCAAAGGCATACTATGACAGAGTAATTGAAAAAATGGAATACTGGCGTGATCATGAAAAAGTCTTCAACATAGAAAAGAGAAGAGATCAGCAGGAAATTCTTGAAAAGCTTATGCAGGTTTACAATAATCAGGGTGTAACGCTTTTTCAGCTCTCCCTGAAGAACAGGAATCAGGATTACTATTCAAAATCACTTGTTTATCTGTCAAAATCATCAGAGCTGTATGATACTCTCATGCGCGATCCTGTTACAATGGATAAAACACTTACCAAACCTCTTGCCCAGCTCAACATGAAGTGGATACTGCTGAACTCAGGCTGGAAGAATATGAATTATGAAAAAAGTGTAATTCCCTACAGCAGCGATAACATGTCTCTTGATTCTCCTGTTATATACAACAGTATTGACCATGATCTTTTTGGAAGAGTTAGCACAAGTCTCAAATAAATATCCCCCTCTGAATTGCAGTTGCCTGTTTTATTTATCCGGATTTTTTTAGCTGAACATTTTCTGTGTATATATTCCCGCCATTCCTTCCTCTACAATACTCCGGAAAAAAAGCATATGTTTTTTACAATCTTTCTTTATATGTATTGACATAATTTATATTGTGTATATAAAATTAGGCAAAACTAATTAAAGAAGAAATGTATAATAAAAAACCAATTCACGGAGCAGGTTTATGAAAATTGGTAAAAGGCACAGCAGAAGATGCAGAAGACACTGCTGCTGCCATCTGACGGAAGCTTCCTGTGGTAAAACCCTTAGAGTCAGGAGTCTTGAAGGTGATGACTGTTTCAATGCAAAGATGATTGAGCAGGGGGTTTACCCGGGTTCTGTTATTACGCTGATAACAGGGGGGAAAAAACATCCATGCATTTTTTCTGTCGGAGACAGCCGTATAATGCTCGACTGTGATTCAGCAGAACTGATTTCTGTTATTCAGGGATAACTTTTCAGCAAAATAATTTATAAGGAATATATTATGGAGAAAATTAAAGATCTGAAAATCGGCGATAAAGCTGTGGTTGCAGGTTTTGATGAAGGAAGTGAAGAGTACAGAAACAAAGTGCTCGCAATGGGTGTTTCCAAAAACGCAGAAATTACACTGACTAAAAAAGCTCCTCTCGGTGACCCTGTAGAAATTGAAGTAAGGGGATACAGGCTGACTTTGAGGAAAGAGGAAGCTGCAATTATTAATCTTGAGAGGGTTGTGTAATGGCTGATAACAGAAAGATAGCAATTGTAGGAAATCCCAACTGCGGGAAGACAACCCTGTTCAACGGGCTGACCAACGGACATGTGAGAACCGGAAACTGGCCTGGTGTTACTGTAGAGAAACTGGAAGGCACTATTTCATATCAGAAAGATAATATTACAATAGTTGACCTTCCCGGTATTTATTCATTTTACGCCACCTCTGAAGATGAAAGGGTTGCAAGAGATTACATCCTTTCGGGGGAATCTGAATTTATTATAAATATTGTTGATGCAAATAATATTGAAAGAAACCTTTATTTAACAACTCAGCTCCTTGAGATGGAAGTCCCTGTATTTGTCATTGTTAATATGGCGGATATTGCAGAAAAGAATGGTGTTTCAATAGATGCTGACAAGCTTTCAAAAGAATTATCAGTTCCTGTAATTGCAGTAAGTGCTGTAGATAAAAGTGATGTGGCGGAGGTAAAGCAGAAGCTGTATAGCTATCTGTCAGATTATTCAGTATCTAAAAATGTTGTTGAATATCCCAATGAAGTTGAAGATGTCATAAAAGAATGGGAAGCGGAAGTTTCAAATGCCAGTTCAAGATCTTCAAGATGGACAATTCTCAAGATACTTGAAAATGATAAAAATGTAACAGCAGATGTTGTCGGCAGGACTTCCCTTACAGAAGAAAAAATTCTTGAAAAAAAAGAGAAGCTTCGGAGAATCCTCGGAGAATCTCCTGATATTATCCTTGCAGATTACAGATACGGATATATAAAGGGAATTCTCAAGAGTGTTCTGAAGAGAAAAGATGAAAAAATCAGGATAACAGAATCAATAGATAAAATTGTGCTTAACAGATTCCTTGGAGTTCCTGTGTTTTTTGCTGCTCTTTACCTTGTTTTCTGGGTGACAAATACTGTGGGAGGAGCTTTTATCGATTTTTTTGATATTCTGTTCGGTACAGTATTTGTAGATGGATTCGCTGCTGTTCTCGGGTCAATCGGATCTCCTGAATGGCTTATAACGATTCTTGCAGGCGGCATCGGGGCAGGTATCCAGACAGTTTCAACATTTGTGCCGATAGTGTTTATGATGTTCCTCTGTCTTTCTGTCCTTGAAGTATCCGGTTATATGGCACGGGCTGCTTTTGTAATGGACCGTCTTTTAAGAATGATCGGCCTTCCGGGAAAGGCATTCATACCAATGCTTGTAGGCTTCGGATGCACTGTGCCTGCAATTATGGGTACCCGTACAATAGAGAGTAAAAGGGACAGGATAATGACACTTTTTATGGCCCCTTTTATGTCATGTGGCGCAAGGCTTCCTGTTTATGCCCTTTTTGCAGCAGTTTTTTTTCCTGACTCAAGGGGTACAATGGTTTTCATGATTTATTTTGCAGGAATTGTGCTTGCTGTTCTTACAGGGCTCATGCTTAAAAAAACACTTTTCAAAGGGGATGCATCTTATTTTATCATGGAACTTCCTCCGTATCATGCTCCTAAATTAAAACATGTTATGTCTCATACATGGATGAGGCTTAAGCATTTTGTAATAAGGGCAGGGAAGGTTATTACAATAGCTGTTCTTGTATTGGCATTTCTCAATTCACTGGGTCTTGACGGTTCATTCGGGAATGAGGATTCAGATAATTCAATTCTGACCAGGATTGGAAAAGGTCTTACCCCGGTTTTCGAACCGATGGGAATTGAAAAGGAAAACTGGCCTGCAGTTGTAGGGCTTTTTACAGGGCTCTTTGCAAAAGAAGCGGTTGTCGGGACCCTTGATGCTCTTTATTCCCAGATTGAAGCATCTGAAGAAGCGGCAGAAGAGGGTGGTGATGAAGAAGGCTTTGATTTCCTGGGAGGAATTGGAGAAGCTTTTGCATCAATACCTGAAGCTCTATCAGGAGTAGGGGGAGGTCTTTCCGATCCACTCGGGACAGGGCTTATCGAGGAGACTGATGATGAAGCGCTGGCTGAGGAAATTGGTTCAAGTTCTGATACTTTCGGAATTATGGGAAAATACTTTACAAAAGGACCAATGCAGGTTTTTGCATACCTTCTGTTTGTCCTGATCTATTTTCCATGCCTTGCTGCTTTCGGCGCAATTATCAAGGAAGGGGGGAAGTTTTTCGGTACCTTGATTACCTGTTATCTCACATTTCTCGCATGGATAGTTGCGACGCTTTTCTACCAGGTTACTGTCGGGCACAGCATCCTGTGGATTGCTGTTTCCATTGCATTCCTTGCTGCAACAGTTATGATTTTCAGATATCTCGGAAACAATAAAAAGGTCAGGGTTATGGTATCGTGAATAATATCTGTATGGGGGCATTGCTCTCCCCATGCAGATGATTTTTTTTAATCCAGAAGTTAGTTATAACTAATAAAGTTATAGAGGATGAATTATGAAAATTTTTATGCACCATATATATGAGTACAGAAAGGGATTGAGAAAAATGGTCCTGTATACAGGACCTTCAGGAGAAAGAGCCGGTATTGTGGAGAAACTGGGAAAACATGAAATCAGCTATATTATCTCTGATGTTTCTTCTGAAAAAATCAATGTCTTTTTCGGAGCTGAAGAATGCATAGGTGTTCTGAAGAATTTTAATACTCTTGAGCTTGATAAACTGTCTGCTGCTGAGGATTTTATTCTGGGGTCAATGCTGGGATATGATCTGATCATACAGTGCCGGAGATTCCTGAAAAGGGGGATTTCTAAAAATACCTCAGCTGATAATAAATCCCTGTATAAGGAAAATGTTAAAATGCTGGAAATGGAAAAAATCAGAAACAGCCGGCTTGAGAAAGATATTGAGGGGAAAATATTCATTTTAAACAAATATGAGAAGGATATCAGGGATTTGAACAGGCGGGTTGAAGAGCTTGAATTAAATGAACTGCTTTTGAGGGAAGAGATTGATAAACAGCAGTTTGGGGATTTTCCAGATACAGCAACGGATGGAAGAGGGATTATTTCAGATTGTGATGAAGAAGATGAGGAATGCGGCTGCTTTGATATGGATAAGTGCAGATACAGGGAAGAAGTTGATTCTATCAGGAGTACTGTCAACCTGGAAAACCGAACTTTTCTCCTGGTGGGAGGGAGAAAAAAGCTTAAAGAGTACTGCAGAGAAATTGTTGAATCAGGAGGCGGGATTTTCATGCACCACGATGGAGGAATGGAGGATTCAAAGAAGAAACTCCCCTCAGCTGCTCTAAAGGCTGATGTTGTTATCTGTGCTCTCGACTGCATAAGTCATTCAGCCTGCAGGTCAATGAAGAAAATCTGCAAAAAAGAAAATAAAAACATTCTTTATTTAAAGAATACATCTGTAAATACATTAAACGAACAGATAAAGGCTGTCTGCTGACAGCAGGTCATAAATAATGAAAAGGCTGTACAGAAAAATACCGCCTTTCAATTAACGGGGGTTTTAAAAATGATTGGTATTATTTACGGTTCTTCAACAGGAAATACAGAAAGGGCTGCATGGCTGATTGCCGAAAGGATAATAAATTCAGAGGTCAGAAATGTTTCAGGAATTGATGCTTCATATATTGATAGCTGCTCATCTCTTATTCTCGGATCATCGACGTGGGGATCCGGTGATCTTCAGGATGACTGGGAATCCGGAATCAATGTTCTGAAAAAATGTGATCTTTCAGGGAAAAAAGTTGCTTTATTCGGATTCGGAGACCAGGAAGGATGGGGTGATACTTTTGTGGATGCAATGGGAATTATTTATGAAACTGTTGTTGAGGCAGGAGCGCATATAGTGGGTAAATGCAGTACAGACGGATATTCATATACATCATCAGCTGCAGTTATCGACGGGGAATTTGTCGGGCTTCCGCTTGATGATGATAATCAGCCGGATCTTACCGGGAAGCGAATTGGTGAATGGACTGAAATGATAAAAGATATGTTGAAGTAATCATTATTACATTAATATATCTTTTGTAATTGTAACTCTCTTGGGTGTGAAATATGATTCAGATCTTTTTACTGATGGCAGTTGATTCTGGCGGAGGGACTATTTTACAGGAGTAAGATGTGTTTAAAGAAATGCTTCTTGCAAGCATTGCGTTCGGATTTTTTGTTGTTTGTCCCCGGATGGCAGGAATGCTTCCGTTGATAGCAAAAAATACCCAGTCCTCACTATTGCTGATTGTTTTGGCTGGTACTGCTTGCTCAATTCCCCTTTTATTTCTTATGGTCTATGTCTTCGGGAAGTTTGGAATTATGGGAGCTTTATTAATCTGTGTTTTAACAGACTTGTTCGCTGCAATGATGATGGGCGGCATTAATATTAAAGCTGGATTTGAGACATTTATTATTGCTTTGTTTGTTATAGCGGGGGTTAAATTGGCCCCGATAATTGTGAACAGCATAATAAAATAGTCTGGAATAAGGATAAGGAGTATAAAAGTGTTTTACAGGTTATTTTTATCAGTTTTTTGCATATCTGCAGTTTGTCCTTGTGTTTCAAACGCAAAAGATTTATATGCATTTTATGATATTGAAGGAAAAAGTGTTGGATATTCAGAAATTATTGATGATATTGCCAGTTGTGATTTTTTCTTTTTCGGTGAATTGCACAATAATCCTGTATCCCACTGGCTTGAATTTGAAATTACAGAAGACCTATATAAAGCCCAAAAAGATATTGTTCTTGGAGCAGAATTCTTTGAAGCTGATAATCAGCTAGTAATTGATGAGTATTTTTCGGGAATAATTGATGAAAAGCGGTTTGAGGAAAATATGAGGCTGTGGCCGAATTATTTGACTGATTATAAACCTGTAGTCACTTTTGCCCGTGAAAAGGGGATCAATTTTATTGCAACAAATATTCCCAGGCGTTACGCTTCATTTGTAAACTACAGGGGTCTTGATTCTCTTAATTCTCTAAGTGATGAAGCGAAGAAATATATACCCCCTTTACCTGTCCTGTTTGACAGGGATCTTCCATGTTACAAAAAAATATCCGAAACTTCGATGGGAAAAAAGCTGGAAAACATGATCGGATCAGAAAAAAAGCTTTATCTTGCAGAAGCACAGGCAGTTAAGGATGCCGCAATGGCATATAATTGTGTTGAAAACCGCAGAGAAGGGGAATTGTTCATCCACTTTAACGGTTCCTATCATTCAGATAATCATGAATCAATCATCTGGTATATTAATAAACAACTTCCCGGTGTAAGGATAAAGACTCTTTCAACTGTTTTACAGTCGGATGTAGGAAGTCTTGAAGCGCAGTATCTGGGAAGGGGTGATTACATAGTTGCGGTTGATGAAAATGCTGCAACTACATATTGAAAAGAAAAAAGATGTTATTAGTTAATTATGTATCTGTCTGAAAACAGATAGTTTTTTATGTGTTCTTGTCAAAATATCAGGCAGGGAACATTTTGTCCACATAATTAGTTGTGTCAAATTAAGTGAGATATAACTAAATAGAAATGTTTAATTAAGTGCTAGAACGAAATGATGGATGTAAAAAAGTTTTATTTAATATTTTCTGTAATTGTCTTTCTATAAAACGTTTTAAAAAGGAGAAACAAGTGTCAGGTAAACTAAAGTTGACAGCATCAGTTTTGTTGTTATTGGTTTCATTATTTATCCATGCTGAAGAAAATAAAGAAGCAGAAAAAATTGAAGAAGTTATTGTTACAGCATCAAAAAAGGAGAAAAACATTCAGGATGTTCCTGTATCTGCTGTCATAGTGGATGAAAAAGAGGTTGAAGAGACCCCTGCCCAGAATATAGCGGAAATATTGAGGGATATACCGGGTGTTGAAATTGCAACAACAGCTTCAAACGGTATGAAATATGTATGCATAAGGGGAGAGAGCAGCAGAAGAACACTTCTTCTTATTGATGGTCAGCCTCTGTCGCTCCAGAAATCAATGGACGGCCCCATGGCAATGCTTGGAAAATCCCAGATTGAAAGAATTGAGGTTGTTAAGGGCCCTGTTTCTGTCCTTTACGGATCAGAAGCTATAGGCGGTGTAGTTAATATTATAACAAAGAAAGGCGGGGACAAGCCGTTCGGCGGAAGTATTAATTACAGCTATGATACAGCAACCAAAGGTTTCAGGGGCGATAATGTTATTAACGGGAATGTAAACGGTATTGAATATACATTCACATACGGGCTTTCACGATATGATGATACAGAAACCCCTGATGGTACTCTTGATAATAATGGTGATGACAGGCTCTCCGGCACAGGATCAGAGAGTGATGAATACAGTGCATATCTCGGTTACAAAAATGATAAATTCCATACCGGAGCAAAATTTGAAGTATATCAGAGCGAGTATGAGGTTTATACAGACCTGGAAGAACTGGGTTTTCCTGCGGGACCGATTCAGGATATGAGTATGGATATTCCGGGGTCTGACAGGACAAAAGGTTCTGCTTTTATAAAGCTGTTCGACCTTAATGATTTTATCCCTGTTGTCAGCTTTGATACGTATTATCAGTATACAGAAAGGGATTTTGATATTTTCATGGATTATTATATGTATCAGAATCCTCCCGGAATGGTTGTTATGGATTATACAAGCCGGACTGCAACATGTAATAAACAGAAAACATTAGGTGTGAATTTACAGAGTGATTTTGCTTTCGGCCGGCACTATGTTGTATCCGGTTTTGATTTCAAGAGGGATGATATTGACGGTACCGAGAAATCATACATATATGAAGGGGCAGTAGTCCCTGCATCCAAGGTTGATGAAAAGTATGAATATGATTCATGGATGAATACTTATGCTTTCTTTCTTCAGGATGAATGGGAAGTTTTTGATAACTTTTCTGTAACAGCCGGGGGAAGATACACATTTGTTTCATCCGAGCTTGTTGATACAGATGATCCCGGTATGACTCTCCAGGAGGGGGATTCAAATGACTGGAACCTTTCATTCAGCCTTGCATCCATATATCATGTTACTGATGATTTTTCTGTAAGGGGAAGTTACGGCTCAGGATACAGGCACCCCAATCTTGTTGAGCTTTATATAGGAGCTCCGGCTCATGGTACAGGCTCAGCTCTTGCAGGGAATCCTGATCTTGACCCTGAAACATCGCACTCTTTCGAACTTGGGTCAAACTATGATGGTGAATACTTCTATGCAGACCTTGCAGGATTTTTTACAACTGCAAAAGACTATATCTCAACAGATGATACAGAATACATAAATATCGGCGGAGCAGATACTTTCGGAGCTGAACTTTCTGTTGCGGTTGATACACACCTCTTTGGTATTACCCCGTATTCTGATCTTACACTTCTCAGAAAGAAATATGATTACGGCAGCGGTAATGCTGTAGAAGATACATGGAAGAGCGGCGAGCCTCTTTTAAAAGGCCGGTTCGGTGTAAGACATGAGCAGAAGCTTGCAAAAGATGCTGTTCTTGACAGTGATCTTTATTCAAGGTTTGCGGCAAAATCAGAAACAGAGGATTCAAGCGGCACTGAGACAGAAAGTGACGGGTGGATAACCCTGAACTTCAAGACATCTCTTTCATATAAAGATATGCTTAATGTTTATACAGGATTTACAAATATCCTCGATGAAGAATATGAGCCTGTAGGAGAACTTACAGCTCCCGGAAGGTCATTCTTCATCGGAGCGGGATACAGCTTCTGATGTGTAAAAGATCAGCTGTTGCTTTAAGCTGGTCAGAGGAAGCTGTTTCTGAGCTCGGAAAGGCTCCGGATTTTGTTCAGCCTATGATCAGGGCTAAAGCGGAAAAATATGCTTTGGAAAAAAAAATTACTACAATTACCACGGAGCTCCTTGCTGAGCTTCGTGGCGGTTTTAATGTTGTACACAATAAAAGTAACCTGTCAAAACATGCAGGTGTAGAAAGGTTTCATGCGAATACAGGCGGTCTTCCTATCTATTCCGGATTTAACAGCAAGCCATCTGTTCATGCAGGTTCTTCAGGTAAGTCTCTTGATGAAAAAGATGCAGCCTCAGTCTCTGAGAAGCTTTTTGATAATTTACTGCCCGTAGAAAAGGCAGTTGCATATATACATATTCCTTTCTGCATAAAAAACTGTGATTTCTGTGCTTTCTACAGAAACAGGACAGATACAGACAGGATGGATGAGTATGCTGACGCTCTTGTTAAAGAGATCGAGATTACAGGAAAAAAGCTTTTATCTTCAGGATTTCTCCTTAATGCTGTTTACATAGGGGGAGGAACTCCTACTGATCTCTCAGAATTGAGTCTTGGAAAGCTTCTTGATGCTGTAAGGCAGTGGTATCCAATGGCAAATGACTGTGAGATTACAGTAGAGGGGCGATTATTCGGTTTTTCTGACAGAAAAATTGATGTATGCCTTGAAAAAGGTGTTAACCGTTTTTCTTTCGGTGTACAGAGTTTTGATACAGAACTGAGAAGAAGTGTCGGGCGGATCCTTTCCAGAGATAAAATTCTTGAAAGGCTTTCCTTTATAACATCACTTAATCAGGCAGCTGTGGCTGTTGATCTCATATATGGTCTGCCAGGACAGGGTCTGGAAGGATGGAAAAATGAACTTGAAACCTTGACAGAGGAAACATCTGTAGACGGGTGCAGCATTTATCAGCTTAACCTTTTTCCCGGGACTCCTATAACTGAAAAAATCAGAGATGGGAGGCTTCCTCCTCCCGCTGATTTTAAACAGCAGGCTGATTTTTTCAGTTTTTCAAATACCTGCCTCTGCAGCAGCTCCGCTGTAAGGGCTTCTCTACGTCACTGGAAGTTCTCAATACGCGAAAGAAGCCTTTATAATATTTATTCCAAATACGGATACACCTGTATTCCTTCAGGGTGCGGCGCCGGTGGCAATGTCGGAAATTACAGGCTCATGCAGGGGATGAGCCTTGACAGTTATTTCAGACAGGTAGAACAGGGAAGAAAGCCTGTCGGAATGATAGCGGAAAAAGATCCTGATGATTTTCAATTCGGCAGAATAACCGGCCTGATTGAAGAGTTTTCAGGGTTCAGTTTGGACGACCTTCCCGGCCAGGACCCGGAAATAAAACCTGCTTTTTATGATCCGCTTTTTTCACAGTGGGAAAAGGCTGGAATGATTGTTTCAGATAAACAGGGAAAAATAAGGCTTACAGAAGCGGGAGAATTCTGGAACGTGAATATTGTCCAGAATATTATTGATTACTATAAATGGAAAAGAAATAGATGAATAAAAAGAAAAAATACTGGGAAAGCTGGGAAATTGTATCGATTGGAACATTTGCCGCTCTGATACGGATTTCCAGCTTTCTTGTCTCTATAACCGGGGGAGGTATGAATCCTGTGGCAATGATTCTGAAAAATCTTATTGCGACATCCCTCCTTGTTATTCTTTTGTACAGGGTAAGAAAATACGGGGTTCTTTCTCTCTATGTCCTTATCAATTCAATAATGACAATGGTTATGATGGGGCGGGGGATGATGATTGCCCCGATGGCCCTTCTTGCAGGTCTTATCGGTGACTGGCTGATTGTACTTCTGGGGGGGTACCGTAATACTGCAGCAGTTCTCATAGGACTCGGGTTCTATGAAACTGCTTACAGAATAGCATCTCTGGGACTCGGTTTTCTCTTCATGAGGGAAAACATAAACCTCCTCTATTTTGCAGTCATTACTGTTTCTATCGGATATACAGGATGTATAGCAGGAATATTTACCGGTATGTATTTTTCAAAAGAACTAAAACACGCGGGGATTATACGGTTATGATATTTCAGAATACTCAAGGCGATGGATTTATCCACAGGGTAAATGTTCTTACCAAGATAATTCTGTCTCTGATTTTGTCAGTGTTGATTGTATTTCTTCATCAGAAAGAATCTCTTTATATTTTTTTTGCAGCATCATTTATTTATGCCGGAATGCTGAAGAAATTCAAGGCAATGTTTGTCTACTACCTGATGATACTTGTAATGTTTTCAATATCGCTGTTTTTCTCATTCCTCATGGGAAAAATAATGTCCGGTCATGGTGCAGGGAATAATGACTTTTCAATGCTTGTCCCTTTTTTAAGGGTCTCTGTAATGTCCAACATTACAATGGTAATAGCATTTTCAACAACAATGGACTCTCTTATAAATTCGCTTAAATACTTAAGGCTTCCATCTTTCATATATTTCCCGCTAATCGTGATTATAAGGTTTATTCCTTCGTTTATTAATGATGTTAAACATATACGGGAAAGTCTTAAAGTCCGGAATATAAGTATTAATTTTCTGACTATTATAATTCATCCATTCCTGTCGGTAAGGCTTCTGATTGTTCCTGCCGTGATAAGGGCATTAAGATCATCAGATGAATTGTCAATTGCTGCAGATATAAAAGGTATTCTGGAAAGCGCTGATACAGGCAGGTATGCCGCTGTTAAGCCGAAAAGGGAGGATTTTGTTGTAGGGGTTACTGCAGTGCTGATTATCGCTGCAGGCCTTTTTGCAGAAAGGGGGATTCTATCATGATAGAAATTAAAAATCTTTCATACAGCTATCCATTTTCAGATACAAAAGCTCTTGAAGACATAAACCTCGAAATAAAGAAAGGGGAGGCTGTTCTTATAACAGGGCCTTCCGGCTGCGGTAAATCAACCCTTTCCAGGGTGCTGAACGGGCTTATACCACATTATTATCTCGGGGACCTTGAAGGAAGCGTCAGGGTCAATAACATTGATAATTCTGAACGTCAGGTATGTGAAATTGCGAAAGATGCAGGCAGCCTTTTCCAGGACCCGGAACAGCAGTTTTTTACACTTAAAGTAAGGAGTGAGCTTTCACTTATCAATGAAATAAGGGGAGATGAACCTGATGATATAAAAGCTAAAGTTGAGGCTGTGTCTGAAAAATATGAGCTTGATAAAGTTCTAGATTCCTCTATTTTTACCCTCTCTGAAGGTGAAAAGCAGAAGACAGCGCTTGCTTCCTTATCTCTCTCCGGCAACAGCATAGTTGTTCTTGATGAGCCGACTGCAAACCTTGATTATGAGTCAACAGAAATGCTTGCTTCCCATCTTGCAGATCTTAAAAAAGAGGGAAAGACAATAATTGTTGTTGACCACAGGCTCTACTGGCTCTCTTCCTTCATTGATACAGTTTATATAATGGAAAATGGGCAGATAGCTGAAAAAGGGGACTTCAGCATTCTTGAATCAGATAGAATTGTCGGGAAATACGGCCTGAGGCAGCTTTCTGTAAAGAAAGAATTCGGTTTTCTGGAAGAGGTGAGTTCTCTTGAATACTTTGGAGCTGTGTCAGGAAAATCCCTTGCTGTTGATAATCTTAATTTTAAATATAAAAAAGGAAAGTCTGTGTTCCATGACTATTCTGTCAGAATCCCCTCCGGCAGTGTCTGTGCTGTTGTCGGAAAAAACGGAGCCGGGAAAACCACATTCGCGAAACTGCTGACCGGACTTTTAAAGATGAAGGATGGGGAAATAGTACTGAACGGTAAAGCTGAGAAGGGGAAGGAGCTTCTGAAAAAATCCGGTGTTGTTTTTCAGAACACTGATCATCAGCTTTACATGAAAACAGTTTTTGAAGAGCTTACAGCAGGAAGGAAAAAAACAACGGAAGAGAAGAATAAGGCAGAGATGATTCTTGATGAGCTCGGGCTGACTGATTTCAAGGAAAGACATCCCCAGTCCCTGTCGGGCGGACAGAAGCAGAGACTTGTGATTGCGTGTTCACTGATGAAAGATCCCGATATTCTTATTCTTGATGAACCGACAAGCGGGCTTGACGGAAAAAATCTCTCCATAATCAAGAATATTCTCAAAAAAGAAGCCCGGAAGGGGAGAATTATTCTGATTATAACCCATGATTATGAGCTTATACAGGATACGTGTGATTATAAAATAGAAATAGGAGACAGGGAGGAAACAACATGAAAACAATGGTGGTCTATTCAAGCAAGACAGGCAATACAAAAAAAGTTGCAGAGGCTGTTTATAAAGTCATGCCGGAAGGATGTGAGATATACAGTGTTGAAACAGCTCCTGATCCTGAGAGCTATGATTTTATAGCATTCGGATACTGGGTGGACAAGGGCGGCCCTGACAGCAAATCGCTTGAATATATGAAAAAGATCGCAGAAAAAAAAGTCGCAATTTTTGCAACGCTTGGAGCATATCCGGATTCAATACATGCCCTTGAATGCATCAATGCAGGTAAAAATATCCTTGAAGGAAATGCTGTACTCGGAGATTTTATCTGCCAGGGGCGGATAGATCCGGCGCTGACTGAGTGGATGGAAAAACTCCCCCCGGACCATCCTCATGCCCCTGATGAGGCAAGAAGAAAAAGATGGAAAGATGCGGAAACTCATCCCGATGAAGAAGACCTTGACAGGGCAGCTGCGGTTTTTAAAGGATTAGTGGCAGGTTTATGATTGATTTCTTCCAGAAAACAGGGGTTTCGGGAATTTGTATTTCTGCTGCCGGACTTATAAGCATATATCTTTTTATAAAAAACACGGTTTTTATCACAATGGTTGAAAGAAGGTTTTACTGCGAATTCAGCCGGATTGAAAACAATGAAAAAGATATTCTTGATAATGATATTGAATGCAGGAATCCTATAATGCTTGTTCTCAAAGATATAGCCGGTGTACACATTGACCACTCGGGAGACCTGAGGGCTGAAGTTGCATATCTTTTTAATAAATATTTTATAAAAACAGGCAGGGCCCTTGTTGTTCTCAAGCTTATATCCTCTGTATCCCCCCTTTTGGGGCTTATGGGGACAATGCTTGGGATGGTGTCAATGTTCCGCTCCCTCTCTCTCGAAGCTGCAGATACAGCCCTTCTTGCGTCAGGAATATGGGAGGCTCTGCTTACAACAATAATGGGACTTGCAGTCGCTATACCTTCAATCTGTTTTTATTATTACCTGGGGCTCAAGGTAAAAGGAATCAAGCTTGACTGTATTGAGTTCAGCTACAGAATTGCAAGCAGGATAAAAGAAAAGGGAAGTTGCTGTGGATAACGGGTTTTTACATGACGATGAGTTTGAGGGGGGGATTGATCTTACTCCGCTTCTCGATGCTGTATTCATACTGATTATTTTCTTCGCAGTTGCAACTACTTTTTCAAAACCTGTGCTTGATATAATTCTGCCTGCTTCTGAGACAGCAGAAGTCTCTGGTCCATCAACTGCTGAAATAACAGTTTCAATCAGCCGAGAAGGGGAAATTACTTCGGACGGTGTTTTATATACAGAAGATAATATTGCTGAGCTTATGAGAACAGATATGGAGAAACCTGTTAACCTGTATGTTGATGAAAAAGCTCCTTTTGAAAGTTTTCTTATAGTAATTGACAGTTCAAGGAAAGAAGGCCGGGATAATGTCTATATATCTACAGAAAAGAAAAAGAGATGAGTATGACAGGAAAAGCAGTTTTATATCTGCAGTTGTTGTTTTATTTCTGCTTATTTCCATATCTGCTTTCCCTTTTATTATTAAACCTGAAAAAAACGGGCGTTATGACAAAGCTGAAAAAAATATTTCTGCAGCATTACTGAAAAGAGTATATAAGATATCTGTGCCGGCAGAAGCAGAACCTGTAATTCCCGAAAAAACGAACAAGAAGAAAGTTGATAAAACAATTCCTGATAAAGCCGCAGTTGAAGAGGCTTTGGATAAAGAACCTGAAGAAGTATTTAGTGATAAGGAAGAAATCTGTCAGAAAACAGAAGGTCCTTTCGAGTCGGCAGTGTCAGAAGAAATCAGTTCTGAACAGGCATCGGCAAATGAAAAAAATATGATAATAGCCGAGCTTGTAGAGCTTATAAATAAAAAAAAATGTTATCCCTCTTCTGCCAGAAGAAGGAATATAACAGGGACTGTTGAAATTGTTATTCATATAAGCAGTTCATCGGTAATTTCAGGATTTTCAATAGATGCGTATGACAGCAGTATTCTGAAAAAATCTGCAGAAAAAGTGATGAGGCAGCTTGTCGATACAAAGCTTTCATCAGGAACTGCGGACAGCTTTTCCGTGAAAATACCGGTCAGATATATTCTCAAGTAGTATTATTTTATCTCAGTATTTCTTTCAAAATATTGTCATTAGAATATAAAAAAAAACACTGTTCAGTCTTGGCATAATTGAAAAGTGATGATAAAATTAGATAATACTAATTAAATTAGAATGGTGATATATGCAGAGGAAAAAAACACTGGTGAAAAATCTTATATTAAAGACTGCTGAAGATGAGTTCTGCATCAAGGGTTATATGCATACTTCTATTCGGGGAATTGCCGAAAGGGCCGGTGTTTCAGCTGCGAACATTTATAATTATTTCCGGAGTAAAGATGAACTCTTTGAGGCTGTACTTGATCCTGTTCTTTCTGATATTGAGAAGGGAAAGCGTTTTCTTGAAAGTCCCAGGGCTGCTGAAGAGATATATGATCTTGACGATCATCTGAAATTGATAACATCTGTAATCGAATATGTCGAAAAAAACAGGAATATTTTCAAGCTTCTGTTTTTTAATTCATCGGGATCTGTATATGAAGATTATATAGATGATATTACTGAATGGTATACAGATATGACAGCAGGTTTTTTACCGTGGATGTCAGCTCATTTAAATGTGGAGGAAATCAGTGTCGACCGATTTGTTCTGCATAATATTTCCGGTATATGGATACAGTTTTTCAGGGAGGCCCTGATGCATGGCACAGCGGGTGATGAATTTATCGATTCTGCCAGGAAAGTAATGACTTTTTCTTACAGAGGATGGAAAGGTCTTTTTAAATATAAGGTGTTAGTCTGATATTTTTTTTGAACAAAAAACGAACTGTGTTCGTTAATAAATGGAGGTTGGTATGTTTAAACGTATAATTCTGATAGCTGCAGTATCTGTGTTTGCGTCTGTTTCCGCAGGTGCTATCTCAGGCAGAGATATTATGGTTCAGGTTGATGAAAGAGATGACGGGGATACACGTAATTCTTCTATGACAATGACTCTTGTCAATAAAAGGGGAAGCGAAAGGGTACGCAGTGTTATCTCCTACAGCAAGGATTATGGCAAAGATTCAAAGAAAATCATGTATTTTACAAAACCTGAAGATGTAAAGGGAACATGTTTTCTGAGCTGGGAATACGATGATGTTTCAAAAGAGGATGATAAGTGGCTTTATATGCCGGCCCTCAGAAAGGAGAGAAGAATCAGCGGGAAAAGCAGCAATGATTATTTTATGGGAACTGACTTTACATATGATGATATGGGGGACCGTAATGTTGATGAAGATAATCATACTCTAGAGAGTGAAGATGTTTATGAAGGAAGCGACTGCTGGGTAATCAAGTCTGTTCCTGTTGAAAGGGGGGAATACACATACAAGAAAGTGTGGGTCCGCAAGGATAATTTCATGGTTGTTCATGTTGAATATTACAACAGGGTCGGTCTTTTGAAAGTCCTTTCATGTGGAAGGATAGAGCAGATTGAGGGTATCTGGACAGCCGGAGAAATGGTTATGGAGAATATCCAGGAAAAACATAAAACTGTGATGGAATTTTCAGATATCAGGTACAACAGTCCTGTTGAAGACAGCCTTTTTACAGTTTCTTCCATCAAGAAGGGAAGAATCAGATAGGTAAAGTATTATGGGAATAAATATAGAAAGAATTAACATGAAATTCCGAAGCCTGGGATTGCTTGTGATAAAAAAAAGAATCCTGTTTCTTTTGACTTTTATCCTTCTTGTCGCAGTTTCATTTCCCGGAATGAAAGGATTAAAAGCCAACTACTCCAATGACAGCTGGTTTCTTGATAATGATCCGCTTATTGAGGTTGAAAACAGGCTCAAGGATATTTTCGGAAACAACACCAACTGTGCAGCCCTGATTGAAGTCGATGAAATATTTGAAAAGGATATACTTGAAAAAATAAGGGAGCTGGGAATCGAGGTTGAAGAAAATGTCCCTTATGCTGATGATGTGATTTCAATAGCAGATCTTGAATTTATTGAAGGAACTGACTGGGGAATGGAGGTAGGCCAGCTTATACCTGATGATATACCTTCAGACAGGCAACTGCTTGAAGTGCTGAAGGTTAAAGCGCTTTCAAAGCCTGCTATCAGAAACAAGCTTGTCTCTGCTGATTCAGGAGAAAGCTGGCTTGTCCTTAGGCTGTTGAATTATCCTGAAAACTGGACAGAGGATAAGAACCACTTTGAATATATTGTACGGGAAGCAGAGAGAAACCCTGAGCTTTACTCCGGAATAGATGTCTCAAAACCGCTTGATCCCGAAGATATTGCGGGAATTATCTTCAAGCGGATAGTAAGGCAGGATAAGTATGATATTCTTAACCGCACAGCTTCAGGGCTTCCTGTGCTTATATCAGACAAGAGAGAGTTTTTTGCACAGGAGACACCGCGTCTTATGATGCTTGGTCTTATTGTGTCTGTTCTTGTCCTTGCAGCAAGCCTCAGGTCGCTGCGGGGAGTATTGTTTCCTGTTATTACAGCGGCTTCTTCAATGATAATTACTTTTGGAATAGAGGGGTATTTCAAGGCAGAGTTTGATCCCTCAATGATACTGATTCCCGCTTTTCTTGGGCTTGCTGTTTCCATAGGGTATTCCATTCATGTTTTCAGTTTTTTCAGGCAGAACCTGATTCTTTCCGGCAGCAGGAGAGATGCAGCTGTTACCGCTATTGAGGAAATAGGCTGGCCGCTCCTGTTTACTGCTCTTACAACAATTGCCGCACTTTCATCATTCCAGTTTATACAGGTGAAAACATTGAGGTGGGTCGGGATGACATCGTCTCTGATGGTTGCTGTGACTTATGTTCTTTCTGTTTTCTTTTTTCCGGCACTCCTGAGTTTCGGAAACCCCGGCAGGATGAAACTCGCAAAAGCCGGAAACCGGTACGGGGGCAGCATTCTGGAAAAGATCGGAACATGGACAACTGAAAATCCGGTGAAAATAACAGCATTTTATGCGGTTTTCTCTGTGTTCTGCATAACCGGACTCACAATGATTGAAGTTTCATTTGATATAAAGGACTCTATGGGGGATGGGATTCCCTATGTGAAGAGAAACCTTCATGTCGGGGATTCTTCGCTGGGATCTATATATTCATATGATGTGGGGATAGAATTCCCTGACATAAACGATGCGAAAGACCCTGAAAACCTGAAAAAGTTTGACACTCTTGTCAAAATGATTGAAAATTATCCTCTTACAAAAAATACCTCATCTCTTCTTGATGTAATCAAGGATATCTATTCAGTCCTCAACAGCAATAACGGTGCATATTACAGAATACCTGATACGAGAGAAATGATTGCCCAGGCCCTGCTTCTTTATGAGAATGCCGGGGGGACTGAGGCTGAGAAATGGGTCGATTACGACTATCAAAGGCTCCATGTTGCTGTCAATCTCAAGTATTACAACAGCAGCGAGGCGATAAGGGAGTTTGATGAAATCAGAAAAACCGCATCAGAGTTGTTTCCCGGTTCCAATATTGTGCTTTACGGGTCAATGCCTAAATTTACCGACATGATGCACAAGGTTTCCTGGGGGCAGATAAAGGCGTTTCTTATTTCAATTCTTATCATTGCTGTCCTGATGATGATTGTTTTCGGAAGCTTTACTACAGGGTTAATCGGGATGATCCCCAATGTTTCCCCGGCCCTGGTTGTCGGGGGAATTATGGGTTTTTTTAATATCCCGCTTGATATGATGACATGCACAGTCATGCCCATGATTATGGGGCTTGCTGTAGATGATACTATTCATTTTATCAATCATTCCCAGTTTGAATTACAGAAAACAGGAAATATACGGGAGGGTATAGTAAGGACTTATCGGAGAGTTACACCGGCGCTTATCATGACTTCAATTGTCCTTATCCTGAATTTCTCTGTCTACACATTGTCTGTTGCTAAGTTTTATATCCATTTCGGAATACTTACTGCAGCCGGGATTTTTACTGCCCTTGCAGCTGACCTTTTAGTGACACCGGCGATAATGGTTTTAAAGGAAAGAAGGAGAAAAACTTCTGCTGATAAAACAGGTGTGCCCCGTGAATCGGGCAGCAGATCATAATTTCATAAAGTTTTTTGAAAAAGACTGACTTGCAGAGTTTCTGCAGGTCAGGATGTCTAAGTTAAGGAGTTTTTATGAATGTTATATTCAGTTTAATTAAAGAGAAAAAAAAGGAATTTGTGTTCTGCGCTGTACTTGCTTCTCTGGGAGCAGTACTTGCAATTGTTCCATTCATTCTTATTTACTATATAATCCAGGTTTTTATGACAGATGCTTCATCTGTTGAACCAGGATTAATAATCAAAATGCTGCTTTTTGCTCTGTCAGCAGTGATATTGAGATATTTTTTTGTGGTTTCATCATTTATCTTCAGCCATATAGCGGCATTTGATCTTCTTTACATTATAAGAAGCCGTCTTACTGAACACCTCGGGCATCTCCCTGTCGGGTTCTGGTCCGGAAACAGTTCCGGAAAAATCAGGAAAATCATACAGGAGGATGTTGAAAGAATTGAGAATTTTGTCGCACACCATGTTCCCGATGTTATATCAGGCACTGTTCTTCCTGTTGTAACTATAACAGTCCTGTTTTTTATTGACTGGCGTCTTGCAACAGCTACCCTGATACCCCTGCCTCTCGGACTTCTCATGATCAAGCTCATGTACTCTGGAGTTGCAACAGGAGGGAAGAAAAGATCTGAAATGTGGAACACATATCATAAGGCAATCGAAAACATGCATACAACAATAGTCGAGTTTGTTCAGGGGATGCCTGTTGTCAAGGTATTCAACCTTACTGTTGATTCATTTAACCGCCTCAAAGAATCTGTAGAAAAATACAGGGATTTCACTGTCATGCTGTCAAAATCCCAGACACCGTTTTACTCCATGTTTACTGCTATAACACTGGGTGGAGGCCTTTTTATCATACCTCTCGGGATTTACCTTCTTAAAACAGGGCAGACAGATGCTGCATCTTTTTCCCTGTTCCTGATTCTCGGGACTGGATGTTTCAGGGAGTTTGTGAAAGTCATGACAATAGCCGGGCACTGTGAACTGATTTTTGCCGCCGGGAACAGGATAGGTGAAATCCTTGATGAAAAGATATTACCTGAACCTGAAAGTGCTGAAATACCTCAGAAATTTGATATTGAAATCAGGGATCTTTCATTCAGTTATAAAAACGGGGGGCCGAATGTTCTTGAAAATATTAATCTTAAGATGGAGCAGGGGTCTTTTACAGCAGTTGTAGGTATGAGCGGCGCGGGAAAAACCACACTTGTACAGCTGATTGCAAGGATGTGGGACACAGAGCAGGGGGGGATATTTATAGGTGGTAAAAATATCAAGGAAATCGGCAGCGAAAATCTTAACAAATATGTCGGAATTGTGTTTCAGGATGTTCAGATGCTTACAGATACAGTCAGGGCAAATATATGCATGAACAAATCGGATGCGACAGATGAAGAGGTTCAAAGAGCAGCTGAAACTGCGTGCTGCCATGAATTTATAATGTCTCTTCCTGACGGATATGACACAGTAATCGGCGAGGGTGGTGATGTTCATTTAAGCGGCGGAGAAAAACAGAGAATATCTATTGCCAGAGTCATACTGAAAAATCCTCCGGTAATTCTTCTTGATGAAGCCAGCTGTTACGCGGATGCAGATAACGAAGTGAAAATCCAGAATGCTTTTTCAAATGTCATGAGGGACAGAACTGTTATTGTAATAGCCCACCGTCTTTCAACAATTATTCATGCGGATAACATAGTTGTTGTTGATAAAGGAAGGATTGTCCAGCAGGGAAGGCATGATGAGCTTGTTTCCTCCGGAGGAATATATTCAGGCATGTGGAAGGCCCATACTGATGCAAAAAACTGGAAACTTGAAGATGTTAAAGAGGAGATTATTGCATGAACGACGAAAAAACAAACAGGCTTTTCAAAAATTATAAGTGGCGAATCGCCGGTCTTATAGGGGGAAACGCTGTATCAAATATTCCGCGCGGAGCTTTTACAGGAATTCTGTTTCTTATTATCATGAATATTTCCATTCCTGTAATAGAGAAGAGGGATTTTGATTATGATCTGTTATACAGGTATTTCTTCATGTATGCGGGGGCGTTTTTAATATACATAGTCCTTACAATCATCAGCCAGAGAAACAATTTTATACAGAGTTATACTATAGGATCAGATGTGCGGCTCAGGCTTGGAGAAAAACTAAGGAGGCTGAGTCTTGGATTTTTTAAAAACAATGATCCGGGAGATGTAACATCAAGAATGCTTCATGATGTAAACAAGGCAGAGGAGATCCTGTCGCATAACCTTCCTGATATTGTTTCTGCAGTTATTGTCCCGGTACTGCTTGGATTTTTTCTCTGTTTTATCAATCTCAGGCTCTCTGTTATCCTTTTTACAGCAGTTGCTGTTTCCCTGTTCTTTTTCGTTGCAGGAAGAATAATAATCAGGGTGCTGGGGAAAAAACACCTTGAAGCTGTAAACCGTGCATCTTCAAGAATCCTGGAATATACTCGCACAATAAAACCTCTCAAGTCATTCAGCATGACGGGGAAAAGTTTTTCTGAACTTGACAGGGCAATGATTAAGCTCAGGAAAATGAGTTTTATTTCAGAAGTATGGACAGGTATTCCGGTTCAGATAGCAATGTTTATTCTCGATGCCGGTTATCTTGCAATGCTTTATTATGCTGTTAAATATGCTCTTGCGGGAGATATTGCAGTTTATGAGCTTTTTACTTTTACCATTCTGGGATTTTATTTTTTTGAACCGATAAAAAATGCCGGTGTTATTCTTGTTCTTCTCAGGCATGCTGCAAATTCCACAGACAGGATCAGGGAAATTTTTGATACAAAAGAACCTGAATACCTCAGTACTGCAGTAAGGCCCGATAATCATGAAATTAAATTCGAAGATGTGTCTTTCAGGTATAAAAATGAAAATGTACTTGATGGTATAAATTTTTCTGCATCTGAAAAATCAATGACTGCCCTGGTAGGAATGTCCGGGTCAGGAAAAACAACAATTACAAGCCTGATCTCAAGGTTCTGGGATATCCAGGGGGGCAGGATAAAGATCGGTGATACTGATATCAGAAATATCAATCCTGATCTCCTTCTGAAGGATATATCGATGGTATTTCAGGATGTTTATCTTTTTAACGATACAATTGCAAACAATATAAAAATCGGCAGGAAAGATGCGACTGATGAAGAAGTTGAAAAAGCAGCCAGGCTTGCATGCTGCCATGATTTTATTTCATCTCTCCCTGAGGGGTATGACACAGTAGTCAGTGAGGGGGGGAAGACACTCTCGGGAGGGGAAAGGCAGAGAATTTCAATTGCAAGGGCAGTTCTTAAAGACGCTCCTGTTGTTCTTCTTGATGAGGCAACCGCATCGCTTGATCCTGAGAATGAAAATGAGATACAGAAAGCTATTACCAATCTGGTTAAAAATAAGACTCTTATTGTCATAGTGCATAAATTCAATTCCATACAGAATGCTGATCAGATCCTTGTGCTTGACAGGGGGAAGATAACTCAAAGCGGAAGACATGATGAGCTTATTTGCAAAGATGGACTTTATAAGAAACTGTGGAAAGCCCAGCAGCAGGCAGGCAGCTGGAAAATGAGGAGCGCGTAATATGGTTGTACCGGAATTGAAATCAGATTTCAGGAAACTCAATAATATGCTTTATCAGAGTTATCTACCTGCGGTTATTAATGCTGCGGTTGAAGCGGGAATTTTTGAGGACCTGTCGGCGAAGGGGAAAAGTGCGGCAGAAATGGCAAATGATTTGAAATATGATTATGCGATCCTTTCAGCTGTCCTTGATGTCCTTTTTTCAGCCGGTCTTGCTGAAAAAGACGGTGATATATACCGCCTAACAAGTCTGTCTGAGGATTTCATGCTGGAAAAGTCTGATGCGAATCAGATAACAGGCTTAAGAATGTTTTCAGGAAGCAGCGGTGTTCTTGACAGGCTTGGAGAATACCTTAGGGAAGGCTCTTCTTCTTTCAATAATCTGATGTGGAGCAGTGAGGATGCTGCCTCTTCAATGGAAAAATTTTCAATGGGTGGACCTGTTCAGTCAGCTGTCTCTTTTGTTTCTGAACAGCCTGAGTTTAAAAGCTGCAGAAAGATGTGCGATGTTGCAGGCAGTACCGGTTATTTCTCTCTGGCTCTGATCGGGGAAAACAGAGATCTCCGCTCTGATATTTATGAAACATCTGAAGTGTGCAGCCTTGCACAGAAGATCAGGAAAAAGGAGATAGAGGAAGGGCTTCTGAAATTTATTGCGCATGATTGTGAAATTGGTTCTCCACTGAATGGGTTATATGATATTTATTTCTGTTCCAATTTTCTTTACCAGATGGGATTCGAAGACAGACTTGAGGCTTTTTTCATGGAAGTAAACAGGTCCATGGTAACAGGAGGGCTCTTTATTTCCAATCACATTGCTCCTCCTTCTAAAGATGAAGACAGGATTACTGTTTCCCTTGTGGAGCTTTTGACCAGATGCATGGGATACCCAACGCATCAGCTGCCTGTAGAGAAACTGGAAAAAGCTCTCTCTAAGACAGGATTCGGAGATTTTCGCCGTGAAGAACCGTCAGATGATCTTCCATTTCCGGTAGTGAAGCTTGCAGCTGTTAAAATCTGCGAGGTGTAATGATTGTTTTTAATATTCTGATACTGCCGGGGAAAATATTACATTGTGCAGTTGCTTTTCAGCATCAGAAATCAGGGAATTAAATTATGCTTGAAAAAATTATAAAAATTATTGAAAAGGGAAAAACTGTTTCTGTCGACTGTCTTTCCGTTCAACTTGGAATCAGCGGGAAAATGACTGCCGTTCTTCTTGAAAATCTTGAAATCAGCGGATACCTGAAAAAAACTGGTAAAGGCTGTGGAAGGCTTTGCAGATCCTGCCGAAGTATGTGCGGCAGTAAAACTGTCTCTGAAACAGGGTACTGGGAAATTGCAGAAAAAAATAAATGAGAAGTATTAACATGCTTTTGGAAAAACTAAAACAGTACTTCCTGAAGTACTGTTCTTGAATATTGTATCCGGATGAAAATGTCTCCGGATAATTAAAACAGGTAGATAAAGGAGATTATGAATGAAAACTTTGAATCTGCTTCCAGCGGGCAGAAATGGAGTTATTAAGTCGCTGAAAGGGGGGAAAGGATTTCTAAGCAGAATTACTTCCATGGGATTTACCCCGTCATCAAAAGTAACTGTTATAAGAAATGCTGAAAAAGGTCCTCTTCTTGTTCATTTAAGAGACAGTTTTATTGCTCTCGGGAGAAAAGAGGCTTCCAGGATTGAAGTTACAGAGGTGACAGAATGAGCAGTTCAATTGCTGTAAAAACAGCGAAAATAGCTCTTGCAGGTCAGCCGAATACAGGGAAATCAACTGTTTTCAACAGGCTGACAGGTTCAAAGCAGCATGTCGGGAACTGGCCGGGTAAAACAGTTGAGCAGAAAGAGGGATTCTTCCTTTTTAAAGGCCGTCAGTTTAATATTGTGGATCTTCCCGGTACATACAGCCTGACTGCCAATTCAGTTGAAGAAAGAATTTCACGGGATTTTCTGATAAAGGAAAAACCTGATGCTGTTATAGTAATGGCAGATGCTTCCCAGCTGGAAAGGACAATGTATTTTATTGCAGAAATAATGCTTCTGTCTGTCCCTGTAGTAGTCGCTCTGAATATGATGGATGTGGCTGAAAAAAAAGGATTGATAATTGATACAGAAAAGCTTGAAATGGAAAGCGGATTAAGGATTATCCCTGTTGTAGCTTCCAGGGGAGAAGGAATAGATACTCTCATTGATGAGGTATGCAGATTATCAGCCTCCTCTGAAAAGGGTACAGTCCGGGATAATCTTGATATTTATCCTGCGGTTTGCAGAAATATCTATGATCTTGTCAGGGGAAATGATACAGGAATATATTCTGCAGGCTGGCTTGCTGTTAAACTTGCTGAAGATGATTCTGAAGCAATGGAAATAGCTGAAAGTATTTTTGATAAAGAAACTATGGACAGGGTGAAAAAACTCCTTTCAGGAGCAGGGGAAGGCCCCCTTATTGCAGCCGGGGCCCGGTTTGACTGGATTTCCAGAATTGTTTCAGCTTCAGTTTCAAATACCGGAAACGGTCAGTCCGGGAGAAAATGGGCCGGGTTTGACAGGGCTGCGACGCATCCTTTCTTTGGTGGAGTAATAGCTTTTTTTGTAATGATTTTTGCTTTTGCAGCGGCAATGGCTGTTGCAATGCCTGTAATGATGCTTATACGTCCTGCAACTGTTTTTATAACCGGGTTCATACGGAATACTCTGACAGTGTTCTGGCTGGGTTCCATGCTTGCTGACGGGCTTATTCCAGGTATAAGCGTGGCATTGATGATGCTGTCATATATAACTGGAGTTTACCTTGTATTCGGGTTTCTTGAAGATGTTGGATATCTTCCCCGTATGGCATATGTTTTTGACCGTCCCATGAACAGGATAGGTCTTCATGGGAAATCATTCATGCCTCTGATAATGAGTTTCGGCTGCAATATTGCAGGAGTTACGGGAACAAGGGTGATTGATTCATGGCAGCAGCGTATGATAACCCTTGTCATGGCATCCATTGTTCCATGTCTTGCCCTGTGGGCAGTAGTCAGTTTCATAGGAGTGATATTCTTCAAATCAGCAATGCCTTATATTATTCTCTCTCTTTTTGCAGCAATGCTGCTTCATCTCTCTCTTACTTCATTTGTGATGAGAAAATTTATTGTAAAGGGAAAAACCACCGGCCTGATCATGGAACTTCCACCGTATCACCGGCCGAACTGGAGAACAATTCTTTCCCATGTGTGGGTACAGGTAAAAGCATTTCTGAAACGGGCTGTTACCCTTATTGCATTTCTTTCCGTAATAGTCTGGGCCCTTTCTTTTCAGAAAGACGGCAACATGGATAATTCAGTACTTGCTATAATTGGTAAATTCTTTGATCCAGTCACCTCGCTTATCGGTCTTGACTGGAGACTTTTCATCGCGCTTATTGCTTCAATGATTGCAAAGGAAGCATCGCTTTCTGTTATTGCTGTTCTCTATAATGTCGGGGGAAGTGCACTTTCCATTACTTCCTTTTTCTTTTCACACGGCGGATATGAAAAGGCAGCTCTTGCAGGTACTATTCTTGATACTGTTTCTCCAGCATCGGCCCTTGCATTTATTTTTGCATTCTTTTTTTCAATCCCCTGTATAGGAACAGTGGCAACTATTTATTCAGAGACAAAATCACTTAAATGGACTGCGGGAAGTTCTCTCTATTATTTACTGACTTCATTTACTGCAGCAGCTCTGGCCTATAGAGTAGGGTTGCTGATATTTTAACGGAGATGGATTATGTGGTTGATTATGATACTATATAAAGACTGGAAACAGAAAAAATAAACTTCAGACTAAAAACAGCTCCGGGTGTTCCGGGGCTGTTTTTAGTCTGATGCTGTATGCGAATAACTTGAAACTGACAATGTTTTTCAGATATTTCAGAAACTGTATTTTCCCTTTACCCATACAGACCTGTTTTCCCTGAATGTATCAAAAAAGATATCGGTACCTCCAGTCAGACTGAAATTGTCTGTCAGCATATACTCTGCGGAAAACCTGTCATATCCGTCATTATCAGTTATATCCAGATAAACCATATTTGAAATTGCGAGATTGTCTCTCAGCATTTTTTTCTTTATGTTGAGTGTTGAATACTGTCTCAGTTTATCAGCCATTATATAATCAGAGTAGTCAATTATAAAATCTGTTCCATACTGGACTAATATGGTAAATCCTCCGTTCCCGTACCAGTCCAGGCCAATCATGTTTTTCAGATACTTTTTCTCTGTGCTTTTATCAGCTGTTTCTGTGAAAAAATGCTTGTTGAAATAAAACGCATTTTCATTTCTCAGTACAAAATCCCCGGCAGGTTTTGAAAACCCGAGTCCTATAAAATCCAGAGTCTTGTATGTATATACCGGGTCATCCTCTCTTGTATGGAATGACGAAAACGCAACATCAAGGCCTGTGAAATAGTACATTATCCTGAAAGCAATTTCGCTGTTTTCAATACTTTTATTTACAGAAGGGGCATTGATGCTGCTGTTCATCTTCCCGTCATCCCATACTGAGTCTTTTTCAGGATATATACTCTCTCTGAAGATAGGTATCCATATAAGTTCAATATCCATATTCCCCGGGAAATAATTAAGCTTTACAGATTCAACAGGAATTCTCATATCGTCAAGTTCAAGGGTGTTGTATTCTCTGTAGTCGCACGGATTTATTATATCTGTTATTCTGATCCCGTCAGCCTTTCCCCATATATGTATCTGTTTTCCTATCCTCATGGACCATAGTTCAGCTGAATATTCCATGTATATTTCATGAAGATCAACTGCCTGTTCACCTGAAATTATATTGTCATAAATATCAAGAGAAGCAAAAATATAGCTTTCATCCATTTCAGATTCAATATTATATCTCAGTCTTGTTCTTGCCCCGATTATATCCCCGTTTTCTATCTTCCCTGAAAAATAGCAGTCTGCAAATCCCCCGGTTTCAACAGCCTGTACAGCTTCAGTTGAAATCATGAAAATAAGCAGTATAATGTATAATTTTTTTCCCAAAATATCCTCCTTTTTTAAAACTGAATCATCAGATTCTATTTTTATATCTGTGAATACTGATTCCCCCCCCACTCAATTTGTTTTAATAGCAATTATGGATCTAAAAATATAAAAAAGAACAATGTTCGTTATAAAATCAAAAAATTATTCCCCTCTGTTTTCCAGTAATCCCATCCACCCGCTGTATGTGAAAGACATCAGATCTTTTGCATATTCAAGAAGTTCTTCTCTGCTGATATCATGCATCAGGGATTCCCTTAAAAACTGGACCCAGAATGCGACAAGATTGTGTGCTACAAATCTGTTTATCCTTACAGGTTTTTCGCTTTTTTTCATGCTTATTTTTTCCATAGCGCTGATTGAAAGGTCTGTATACCATTCAGTGAAATCATCGAAATAGTTTTCAAAGGATGAACCATAGGAATTAATCAGAAGAAGCTTTAACAGATTCCTGTTGTTATCAATGAAATCCACAACCGGCTCAAGGAATTCCAGATGAAATTCAATTGAAAATGTATCTTCATCTTCCGAATGATTTTTAAGGAATATTTTTACACTGTTTATGCTGTCAAGAAGAGGCCTTAGTATCTGCTGATAAAGTTTATCCTTGCTTTTGAAATAATTATAGATATTGCTCAGAGATACACCTGAACTTTTCGAAATAGATCTCAGTGAAGCATCTTTATAGCCCTTTTCTACAAACTCTTTTTCCGCAGCCTTGATTATTGAATTTTCAACTTCATCTTTTTTAATCTGCAAAACAACCTCTTAATAAAGAACAGTGTACTTGAATAGGTTTTGTATGTCAACATAGATATGTTGTTGTGATTTATCTTTTAACCAGTATTTACGGGTTGTATCCGTAATTGAAAACAGTATCAAATTGTCTGGGTTAAACAAGAAGGGATAAAATTATTATCAATTTAATTTTTTAAATTGTCCCTTTATAAATAATTCACTATATTGAAATATCATGATTGAATATATCAGGTTTAATTCAGGTTATCCGGTCGGACTTGCTTCTGTAGGAAAGAGGAAAATCAGCTTCAGGGAAAGGATTACTGTTCTTTACGGGCCGAACGGGACAGGAAAGACTACCATTCTTCAGGCTCTTGCTGACAGGACAGGCTGCGGAAACGGGGGCTGGTCTGTGGATGCACCAACTTCCTGTAAAACTTATGCTGATGATAAAAATAAGTATTTATTATCAGGAAAAGGACCGGTAGCTTCCAGACGTGAAAAGGATTTTATAGGTTTTGATGCAGATGTAAAATGGGACAGTAAACCTGTTTTTTACCAGAACTGCTACAGTGATTCAGAGAAGTCGTTTCTGAATCCGGATTTTTTTAATGAAAATGAACTGCTGAGGTCTTCGGGAGAAAAAAGGATAGGCCTTATAAATGAACTGATAAACTACCTTGAAGAGCGTTACCTTACTTATAAAACCGGAAGAGGCGAGGGGCCGACCCTTCTTCTGGATGAAGTTGATAATCATATAGGGTTTGCAGGTCAGGGGCTTCTGTGGAAATATATATTTCCTCTTCTTGCCAAGAAGTACCAGCTGATAATTTCAACACACAGTGTTTTTCCTCTTCTCCTGCGTATGGATGATGTAATATCACTTGATAACAAATATCCCGAAGCCTGTCTGAGAGAACTTGGTGAGGCTATTGATAAATACAATAAAAAACAGCACTGAAATGAATCAGAACAGCTTGTTTTTTAAAGGTTTATATAGGGGGTAATAAGAAGGAATCCTGAAAACATGAGCAGAATACTTCCCAAAGCAGGGAGAACAATGTCCCTTGCTTTTTTAAGGTGCCTGTTTTTTATCCCTGTAATAAAGGACCTTAAAAGCCAGACTGCGGTTGAGTGTATGCTCAGTGTAAGTGTCATTCCTGCTGTGAAGAAAAGTGCTGCAAACAGGCTTTCAGCATAAAGACTTGCGGAGATCATGAAAACAGTAAGTATGGCAGCAACAGGACAGGGTACCATCCCTATTCCAAGTGAAATTAATAAACACTCCCTTATAGATGTATTCCTGTCTATTTTCTCAAGACTGCGGGAATGCCCTTTAATATGGGTGTCTTCTTTCCCTTCTCCGGAAGGATCATTTTTTCTGTGATGATCCCGGAAAAGGTCATATATGCTTTTAAAAGACATGATAAAAAGTATTAAACATGCTGCAAAGGAAAAATATCTGATAAAAAGCGGTGACTGGATACTCATCTTTCCCCTGATGATAAACCATATGATATAAACCATCAGAACCGAATTAAATACATGAAGAAACATTCCTGCAACAGATGTAAGCAGAACTTTTATGAAAGTCCTTTCAGAAGTAAGTATCCATCCAAGAATTATATTTTTGCCGTGTCCCGGTGTCATTGCATGAATAAACCCGTATATGAAAGCAAAACATGCAATATAGAAAAGAAGGTTGATATTTTTATCAGTTTTATAATCATTTATTACTGCTGAAATCCTGCTGTTGATTTTCTTCTGTACTTCTGTCACTGCTTCAAGAAAGGTGCTGTTTGCAGCGGGAACTGATTTTGATACTGTGCTGTTTTCTGTTCCCCTGAAAAAGGGGTTGGAACTCCCTGTCTGTGAATAGCTGAGAGCTGATACGGAAAAGAACAGAATAAGTGCTGCTGAATAAATTGAAAATTTTCTTTTCATTTTTTTGCAAACTCTACAACCAGCTCATCCGGATTGACAAACCCGGAATAAACAGCGCCGTCCCTTGTGACAGACTGGAAACTGTTGTCATAATTTATAATTTTATCACTGTTTTTACCTATTGACAGTTTTGTCCTGAAAAAATCCGGGAAGCTGTTTTCCAGGCAGTTTGCAGATTTCATGGCAATATCACAGAAAAATGTGTCGTCATATATTGCTATGATTACCCTGTTGCCGTTATTGCTGATTGCAGATCTGTAGGGAATGAAAAAGCGGTAACACACATCATCACCTGAAATTGAAGCACTGAATCCTGTAACATTATCAGGTCTGAATGTTCTCTTGTTTTCAGTTATGTAAGTGAAGTAATTGTAGTTGATAAGGTTTGAAAAAGCGTTTTCCTCTATATCAAGTATTTCAGTTTCTGAAAATGAACCGTTTCTGTCAATATCATAATCCATGATAATCTGCGCGGTAAACATCGGATCAAAAGTCCAGCTGATCCAGAACCCTTCAAGTCCTGTCCGGCTGAATTCACATTCAACTTCAGAATCAATAAATGTATGTGGATGTGAATAAAGTGTCAAAGTGGTGAATATGAAAAAAACTGCTGTAATGGAAATTCTGAATATATGTTTCATCTGACTGATAACTTAACACATATAAAAAAAATATGTCTATAAACGTTTTGTTATTTATCCTGTAATTTTAAATCAATTACAGGATAAAAAATATTTTCAAAGTTCATACCGGAACAGGCAAAGAGCTCTTTTTATGGTATATAATAGCGGATAACTGAAAATATAAGGTTTGAGAACTTTAATATTAAACAGCGCTGCATCCCGGAAAGAGGCAGTGCTGTTTTTTTTAATACTGAAATCAGAATTCACTGAATCCGTCATCAGAGGCTACAAGTCTTTCATCAGTATCATTGCCGAATAATTCATCTGCCTCGATAATATCATTATTTCTGCTGTTTCCCTTTTCCTGCTTGATATGTGGATGTTTTTCATGCAGCAGATGAAAATGGTTTTTTGGCTTTTTCTCTTCCTTCTTTTTATCATTATTGTCAAAATCAAGTATTTTATGCCTTTCCTCAGTATTCCTGTCAACCTTGAAGAATCCAATAGTGCTGTTCATGTTTTCAGCCTGTGATGAAAGTTCTTCTGCCATTGATGCCATTTCTTCCGCATATGAAGCATTCTGCTGTATTACGCTGTCAAGCTGCAGAATTGCATTATTTATCTGTTCAGCGCCCGAGTTCTGTTCAGCACTTGCACTTGTAATATCATCAACAAGATCGGAAACCTTTCTGAAGTCAGGGATCAGGTTTTCAATTACATGAAGGGCTTCTTCCGCACGGGACAGGCTTGATGTGGAGATATCAGTTATCTCTGCTGCTGCATTCTGACTGTTTTCAGCCAGTTTCCTGACTTCAGCAGCTACTACTGAAAACCCTTTTCCCGATTCTCCTGCACGGGCTGCTTCTATTGCTGCATTCAGTGCAAGCATATTTGTATTTCTTGCAATATCTTCAATAACTCCGATTCTTTCAGATATGTTTTTCATTGCTTCTGTTGTTTCTTTTACAGCAACTCCCCCTTCCTCTGCTTTCTGAACAACAGATTTTGCTATATTGTTTGATTTTGTTGAATTTTCACTGTTAAGCTGTATATTTGATGCAAGCTGTTCCATGCTGCTTGAAACTTCCTCTGTTCCGGCAGCCTGTTCGCTTGCTCCTGCAGATATCTGCTGAGAAGATTCTGATATCTGTTCACTGCCTGCAGCAACCTGTTCTGCCGAGGTTGAAATGTTTTTTATTATATCTATGAGGTTTTCAACCATGATCTGCATGGATTTATAGACCCCTTCTGTATTTCTCTCCTCAAGCTTGATTCTCAGGTCCCCTGCTGCAATTTTTTCTGCAATATCCTGTATGACAGCGGGGTCTGCTCCGCACTGCTTCATTATGCTTCTGGTAATAAGCAGTCCCAGGGAAATTGCAACAAAAACGCCTAAGATATCACCGATAATTATTGCCCTCTCCTGCTGCTTTACTACATTGTCAGCATAGAGATCAAGCTTCTCAGCTTCCTTATTCAGTATTTCCGATGCCTCTTCAAGGGTGCTGGTAACCTGCTGCATAAGGGGATCTGTTTTTGTTTTGAATATATTCAGGGCCATGTTGCTCCTTTCCACAATTCTGTTTTCCATGGCTATGATATTCTTGAAATGGTCTCCAATTTCACTGAGCAGCTTGTTTGTAGTACCTGTAAATATGTTTCTTCTGGCCGCTGCAGAACTTGAATTGTTTATATCAATAATTGACTTGTGGAGATTTTCATGCAGGGATTTAATTATATTTATTTCTTCTGCATATTCAGGCCATGTTTTTTCAAGATTTCTGCTTTCTTCTCCTGCAAGGAAAAGTCCGAGCCTGCATTTTGTATGGTCTGTTTCAGCATCTGTTCTCTTGTTTCTCATGATATCTTCAGATACGCTTAGTGCCCAGTCCTTGTGACTTGAAAAAATGGATTCAAGTTTTTCGGAAAGCCCTTCATGTTTCTGCATCCATTGAGCTGAAATTTCCTCTGCTGATGAATGAAGATCAAGATGTGCCTTCTCAATTTTTTTCAGTACTGCAGCAGCCTCTGGACAGATCTTTTTCATACGGTCCAGTCCCCCGCCATAGTACCATTTTCCGAAGCCGCACTTGTGACCATCCATTTCAGCAGTTATTTTTTCATCATTGTTTACAAATACTTCCTGAAGGCTGTTTTTCCATTCTGAATGGGCTTTGACAGCAACTGTGAGATCATTTCTCATATCTGACATTTCTTCTGCCGTGTGCATTACCCTGTTTGAAATATTACTCATTGTTATTGCAATTATACCGACAGCCAGGCAGATAAAAGCTCCTGCTCCGAATCCGGAGAGGATTTTGTTCCTTAATAACATTTTTTCCTCCGACAATTTTGAAATTTGTTTTTATTATAGAATAATTATATGATAAAAAATAAATGAATCAAGATAAAACATTTTTGTTTAATAATTACTGAAGAATTGATTTATAGTATGACTTTTTTATGATTATTTTTGAAAGGATGAGAAGTTTGTGGAATTAAAAAAAATGACAGCCTGTATCCGGCTGCCATCCAGTTTTTTATTTTCGATTATTAAATTTTGCCCGGTGCGCTTATTGTTATATCTCGGGCTTTTTTAAACAGCTGTTCTGCAACCTGGTATTCACCCAGCTGCATCATTTCCATTCCTTTCTGGAAAAGTTCTGTAACATCTCTTTCCATTGTAAAAGCTCCTTGTCTGGAATTCTTGAAATCAGTCAACCATTACCGTTACGGCTGAATGAATCAGAAGCAATTGCTTCTGTTTTAATTATCGGAACAATCAAAAGCTGTATAAGCTTTTTTTGATTTATTTCTGGGATCCCTGTATTTGCTGATGGAAAAAAATCATTGACCCGGGTTGAATTGGGTATGATAATTTACCATGAATTGCATCATTGGAAGGGATATGAATTTATATTCTGATATGATAATTTTCTGTGTTATATAATTCTAGCTCTATGCAGAGTATTGAAAAAGGGCAGGTGTTTATGAAAAAACTGATTTTTACAGCTTTGTTTTTTATTATTGCTTCATTGAACAGCTTTTCCCAGGATGTGATTAAACCGAGGATAGCTGTATTCCCGCTTATAAATCCTTCTGAAGATCCCCAGGTTGATATAATTTCCGGTAATGTAAAAAAGACTGCTGAACTGACACTTAAGATGATTGACATGTATGAAGTTGTTGATGCTGATGTATCAAGTTATGAAAACAGCAGCCAGTGGTTTACAGAATATGCAAGCAGGAACAGTATTGACAGCATTATATTCGGAAAAGCTGTCATGAATGATGACGGTTCAATCCTTCTTGAAATGTCTGTTTTCAGCAGGACAGATAATGATATTACAATAACAGAAAACGAGACTGCTGAAACAGTATTTGATATATTTGATGCTTCAGACAGACTTCTTATTTCAATGATGGAAACTTTCAGCGGACTGGAGCATATCGGGTTTGGCAATCTCAGGATAAGCAACAAGGGGGAGGAAGGCAGGTACAGTGTTTTTATTGACAATGTCCTTATCGGTGAAAATGTTGAAGAGCTTCCGAAGGTACTTAACGGTGACAGGGTTGTAAGGATAGAACAGAACAGAATGCTGGGGCTGTTTGTTGTAGCAGAGGAAAAGATATTTCTCAGGGAAAATGAACAGAAGGTTCTGGAGTTTTCAATTCCGGGTTTTACAGAAGGGGAGCTGCTTGAAATATCATCACTTGAAAACTTCATTGATAAAAACTGGGACAAAAAGTATTCAAGTAAAAAAATTGACAAAAACTTTGAGAAGCTTTCTGAATTATTTTCTGTCACTGATTACAGTAAATCAGCCCGGATTAAAAAAACTTCAATCCTTGATAAAAAAGAGGATTGGAATGATCATAAAAAGAAATGGGGTATTGAAAAGGGGCTTTCAATCCTTGACAAGAGGCTTGGAATTGCAGGTTTTTTCGGGGCCAATATTTCTTTTCCCGATTTCAGCTCTTCAATTGATCCTGATGCGGATTCAGGCAATGAAATAGGGCAGAAATACGGAGGCTCAGTCTCATTCAATATTTTAAAGCATCTTGCTTTACAGGCTGAATACAATTATACGGAATACCGGGCCAAGATAGAAAGACCCCTTTATATAGATACAACAACAGTAGATCTTCAGGAGATCCCCATTATTCTGCTGCTCAGGATGCCGAACAAGGTGATGAGCGCATACGGCGGTATATCTTTCATGAAAAAGATAGGAGATGCAGTCCAGGAAAGAGAGGAAATTGCTACAGGAGATATTACTACAATCACAGAGTCCGGTGATAATATGGTTGAAACAGATGGTACTGCTTTTATAATGGGGGCCCTTTTTGAGATCCCCATGAACAGGATTTATCTGATGATTGATTTCAGGTATTCAAGTGCTGATGATGACTGGTCAAAGGATCCGAATGAAGAGCTTTTCCCCGGATATATGAGCATGACTGCAGGTCTTGGACTTAAGTTTTTCTGATCTTCTCATCTGGATGTGAATAAGGAAACTGTAGTATCATATATATATGGAAGAGGAAAAAAACAGCCCTGATGAGGTGCGCAGAAAATATCTTTACAGGAGCCTTATAGTAAAAGGGCAGATCCGTGTCAGGGAAAAGGGATCAACGAGGCGTCTTATAGGTCCTGACTGCGCATACCATCTCTATTCTGTCATGAAAAAGGAAAAATAATGCGTCTTATCTGTAGTTATCCCGGATTACAGTTTTATACCTGATATTTTATTAAGGAAGATAAACATATAAACAACCCTGCCGGCCTGTAAAAGCTGGCAGGGCTTGAAAACCGAATTATTCAGAACCTGTACCGGAAACCTGCAGTAAGTGATATCCCCGGAATATCCCTTCTGCTTTCCCATGGAAAAACATCTGTTTCCTCCCCAGCGTTAAAGCTGAGATAGTTGAGTATTTCAAAGTCCTGATAGATGTTCCAGAAGAATCCCAGTGTTGTCATTGCAGAGATATCTATGGGAGATAAAACTGACTGAAACGATATATTCATCACAGGAGTTATATTGTAGACAATCTGGGGGTAAAGAAATATTCCATATGCTTTCAATATTTCACTTTCTTCTGTATTTTCGAAAAGATCGCTTTTCTCCTTCCAGTTGTGCCATGGGAGAAGAAGTGTTTCCATCCTGAGATTCAGGGACGAATCATGATCAACATTTACAATCTGGAAAATACTCAGACTGCAGGACAGGCTTCTTTTTATTATTTCCGGGTCAGGATTGATTTCCGCAGGTATTGCTGCAGATGATGAGAAGCTCCAGTCCGGGCCGATGTTTCCCTGAAGGCTGATGTATGGCCTGTGTGTTTTTATATCCGGATCAGTTTCTGTCCTTTTCTGTCCCTTGTATATATATCCTGTTTCAATTTTTGTACCGCCTATTCTTGTGTATAATCTCCCCCCCATAGTGCTTTTCTCAATTCTCCCTCCAGGTACCGAGGTTTTTACTCCACTGTCAATTTCTGTCTGGGGAGGCATGTATATAAGTTCAAGAAATGAAAATGAACCTAAAGGGGTGTTTGTAACTGTCATCCAGGCTGTTTCCGATCTTTTTTCCTCTTTTGTAAGATCTACATAAGGGTTCAGGCTTCCGAAAAGAACATCCCCTGAATTAAATACAGTCCCTTCCCCCCATGTTGCCCTGGTTTTTCCTGTTGTAATTCTATGGTCAAGCATTCTTGCCTTTATATAGGCTTTTTTCAGTTCCAGAAGCGGCTGGGTATAGCTTTCTTCCCCTGTCGGATCGTCAGGATTGAAATCTATTTCAATATATCCCTTAACATTTCTGTCTTTCTGCGATTTGAAGGTGAGTCCCGCATTGCCGTGGCCTGACATGTAATAGTCTTTTCCCATCCTGTAAATCGTGTTATAGAGTTCGAGATCAAACTCTGCCTTTGATTCAGCCGAAGCAGAATAAACAGGGAACAGCAGGAATGCAGCAGACAGGGACAGATTAAACAGATGTCTCAAGCATGCTTTTACCATGTAAGTTCCTCCAGGGTGAATGTTGCAGGATGAACCGGGGGATCAATCCGGTAGCTGTCTATTACCATTTCTGTGCTGGATGTTCTTTTGAGTTTATCCTTTATAATCATGGAGGTTATTATTATTTTTCCATTGACCTGATCGAAACTGACAAGGTCCATTGTTTTAAGCAGTTTGCCCGATTTTGAATAATACTCTGTCTTTCTGGGTACATAGAGTTCTTTGTCCACCCATACAATCTGTCTGGGATAGGCTATATTTTTTTCCTTCGCATCCATCTGAATAATACTGCACATGTTCCCTTCAACTTCTTCCTCTCCGCTCAGGGCCACATTGTATTTTGATAGCGTGTCTGTACCTTCAGTAATATCCTCATACGAGATATCAGAACCAAGCATTGACTGCCTGAGGGCTGCACCCTGGAGCCTTATAACTTCTTCGGCATCCGGGTAGAAAAGATAGAGCTCCTCAGGTGTTCTCAGTATTTTCTGACCTCTCTCTTCAAGGCTTGTAAATTCAACAAGGAATTCCCTCTTCCCCCTGGCAATATTTATAAACTCGCTTGTTTTTTTGCCGAACCTGTCATTGCTGATAATTCTCCCTGTTGATTCCATGGTTTTAAATGTCTGAAGCTCATCCCTTTTTTCTATGATATCTTCAGCTGTCTCCGCGTAAATACCCAGCGGGGTGAGTATTAATAAAACCAGTGCACAAAGTGCAGCAGAACTGATTCTGTTCATAATATTTCCTCCGTCAGTCGTGTTTGAGAGCATCAACTGTTTTTATTTTATTTGCCCTCAGTGTTGGTATGAATGTAGATACTGATGCAATAAATGTTGAATACAGAAATATAATTATACCGTATTTTAAAGTGGGGACAGGGTAGAGTACTGTTGAAATTTCGAAATCTATATCCTCCATCATGTCCTGGAAATTCATACCGGTATGGTTGAATATCATGCTTATTATTACACCCAGCAGTACGCCTGCCATGGATGCAAGAAGCCCGATATAAAAGGATTCAAGAAAAAACAGTTTCACTATATTGCTGTCTTTCATTCCAAGTGCTTTCATCATCCCGATTTCCTTTGTTCTCTCGTATATAACCATCATTGTTGTGTTTATTACAACCGAGCATCCAAGAAGAAGGAAAAAGAATGCAAATATCATGTATATTTTATCCGCCATTTCTATCATGGCATAAGTTTCGTTCCTGTCTTTCCAGTATGCTGATTCTATTCTGTCTATCCCTCTTTTCTGTGCTGCCGCAAGTATCTTTTCTGCAAAATCCTTTCCATCCCTGTCAGACTCAGCATTGAATTTAACCAGAATCTCCTTGACCTCGTTTTTCATTTTCAGGAATTTCTGCCCTGTTTCAAGGGGATCAGAAAGAATGAGTTTGTCATCTCAAGAAGGGGGAAAACTGCCAGCCCTGTAACTGTAAATGTCATGGCATTCGATCCCCTGCCTGCTGTCGAAGCAAGTGCCGTGATTTTGTCTCCAACCCCAATCCCCATTTTTGCAGCAAGTTTTGCCCCCAGAAGGACTTCCCTCCCTTTTTCGGGAAACCTCCCTTTACTCAGGATGCTTTCAATTTTCTGGAAAGATATTTCATCGGGGAATTTTACAGCCATTCCCATGCTGTTATAATAATCATTTCCAATATAGATTCTTGACGGGAATGTGATCCTCTCTGATATCTGAATATTCCTTCCCATTCCATTTATTATTTCTGTTATCTTTTCCGGATTTTCAACTGTAAGATGAATTGGATTGAGTTTCTTGTTTTTCTCATAGTCGATATTCATTATTCTAACAGTACCGGTGTAGAAAGTCTGTATATTTTCCGCAAGATCAACCTTCATTCCCTCAAGGAGGGCAAAGAGAAACACAATGGAGGCTGCTGCAACAGCTATGGCGCTTCCTGAAAGTATACTTCTTCTTCTGTTTCTGAGTATATTTCTGAATGCAATTCCTGACAGTATCATTTCATTTCCTCCTTTCTAAATATCATGGATACAGGAGGGGATATCTTTTTTCATTGCTTTTCTTGTGGGGAGAAATGAAATCAGAAAGGAAAAAGCTATCCCGATAACAAATGCTGCGATAAATGCTTCCCCATGCCAGATACCTCTCATAATTCCTATCATCCTGTATCCGTAATTTCCTTCACGCATAAGCTTTGAATAATCTATCCCGTATATTACAAGCGGAATATTTGCAAGGACTCCGAGGACAATTCCTGATACCGAGCCTATAAGACCGATACCGGCAGCCTCAATCCTGAAAAGCCACATTACAGCAGCATCTTTCATTCCCAGAGCCCTCATCATTCCTATTTCCCTGACCCGTTCAAAGATAGCCATCAGCATTGTGTTTGAAATACCAACCGCCACAATTATAAAAAGTATTATCACCATGACAGCACTTCCGTTCTTGTCTCCTTCAGAAGCTGCTACAAAGTCAGGTACCATTTCCCTCCATGTATGGAAACTGCATCCTGTCTCTTCCAGTCCATTTTGCAGGGAAGATATTTTTTTCTCTCTGCTTCCGCCTCCGTTCAGGTTAAGGTGTATATCTGTTACTGATCCTTCCATCTCCAGGTATATTTCTGCAATATCCCTGCCAATATATAGTGACTCCCTGTTCACAACAGGGTTTGTTGTATTTATAATTCCTGTTACTTCAAGGTCAAGTACCTGAAAATAACCTGATTTTGTCCTTGTAAGAAGGGTGACAGGATATCCTATTTCCGCATTTATATCCTCTGCAAGCCATGATCCGAGAACAATACCCTCTTCATCCCTGTCCGGGAACCTCCCTTCTTCTATAGTATTGAGGATATCAAAGACATTGCTGTCATTATCATAATCTATTGCTGTCACTTTCACAGGTATATTGCCGTCCTCAGGATAGGGATTTTTATAGACAAGAAGATCTGCTGAAAAATAAGTCCTTTCAGCATAGGGTATTTCCAGTTTGCCGAGAAGCCCTGTAATTTTTTCTGTATCCTCAATACTGTATTCAAGCGGAAGTAGGTCTTTTTCCTCCCAGTATGAATCTTTCTGAATCACTCCGCTTCCGGTTTCATACATGAAGAGGTTTTTTTCAGAGTCGTAGATTCCTCCCATTATCAGTGAATCAAGGAATATGTAGAAAGCAAGCCCGACTGCAATTGAAAGCGATGTGATAGCTGTTCTTTTTTTATAACGGGTAAGGTTTTTAAAGGCCAGTGTGAAAAGAAACCCGGACTGAAGCCTTGCAGATTTTTTTTCCCCTGTTTTTTCCGTATTCATGATCAGCTCCCTGCAGTATCTTTCAGGATCCTGCCGTCATGAAGCATGATAAGCCTCTCCGCATAATCCATAACCATTTTGTCGTGTGTTGAAAATATGAATGTTATATTGTGTTTTCTGTTCATCTCCTTCATGAGTTTTATGATATCCTCTCCTGTATGGGAGTCGAGGTTTGCTGTGGGCTCGTCCGCAAGAATTATTGCAGGTTTTTTTACAAGGGCCCTCGCAATAGCCACCCTCTGCTGCTGACCTCCTGAGAGCTTTGAAGGTCTCCTGTTTTCCATTCCCTTAAGCCCTACTTCATAAAGTATTTCATCAACTTCCCGTTTAATGAGATCCTTATTCATTCCCAGCAGGGTGAGCGAGAATGCCACATTTTCAAATGCTGTAAGAACAGGTATCAGGTTGTAGCTCTGGAAAATAAAGCCGAGATTTTCCCTCCTGAAAAGGGCTTTATCATTTTTCTTCATCCGGGATACAGACCTGTTTTCAATATATATCTGGCCGCTGTCGGGATCATCTATACAGCCTATGAGGTTTAAAAGTGTTGTTTTTCCGGATCCTGAAGGTCCGGCTATTGAAATGAATTCACCCCTGCTGATCCCGAGATTGATTTCATTAAGCGCCTTTACTTCTGTATCCCCCGAGTGGTATGTTTTCCTGAGATTTTCAATTTTTATCACTGTGAATCCCCCTTTGTTTCAGATGATCTACTGTATATTCCGCTGATTTTTTCCCTGTCAAAAATTTTAAAGAGCCCCTTTTCCGCCCCGAGTATTTTTTCAACAGTATCCTGGTAAAAGTCCATAATTCTCAGAAAGTCTCTGAATCCCTCCTCTCCTGTTCTGCTTTCAAGTATGAGTGGCCGCAGCAGATCTGTAACAGCTCCTCCGAACCTGAATATTGCCTCGGCAGCAAGATCCGGGAAATCAGTTTTAAAAAAGCCTTTTTCAATTCCCTCATTTATCATAAGCAGGATGGAAGGCTTTGCTATTTTAATATTGCTTTCCAGCAGCGCCTGGTAGACTATTCTGTTTTCCTCAATGGATGAGCTTTTAATATATATAAGCAGAAGCTCCCAGTTTTCCATTTTCCAGTTGACAGCTATATCGAAGTAGCTGTTGAATTTGTCTACAATATCAATATCAGTTCTCTCAACAATGCTGTTAAGCTGTTTAAGAATTTTTCTGCTTTCTCTGAGTGTGAACTGGTTTAAAAGGTCAAATTTTGAATCAAAATAGTGATAGAATGTCCCTTTTGCAATACCCAGGGTATCAATTATTTTCTGCACAGATGTTTTTTCATAGCTTCCCCGGAAGAAAAGTGCAGCAGCGCAGTCAATAATTTCATTTTTCCTTTTGTCATGCTGACTGACTGATAAAGTTTCCATGTATTCTCCTGAATAGACCGACGGTCGGTCTATTCATATAATATAAGACCTGTTTTTTTCAAAGTCAATAGACCGATCGTCGGTTTGGCCTGTAAAACCAGCATTAATAAAGTTTTTTTAATGATTTTTGCAGGATATGGAGGGAAGAATACCCCTGACAGGTACTGAATGGCCGATCAGGGGTAAAATGAAAATTCTATTTCATCAGCCTGTAAAGCTTTTCAATATCCCCATTGGAGAAATCGCTCATATTCCAGATACTGTTCAGTTTTCCGGCTTCTTCAGTAAGTTTTTCAATATCAAAATGTTCAACCTCTTTCCAGTCTGAGAAAGAGGCAGGTGAGTCAATTTTTCTGTACCAGCTTTCAAGTGCCTCAATAACCTCATCTGCTTCAGGATCTCCTTTCATACCCAGTACAGTTATCCCGAATCCGGCAAGCTTGTCCCGTATGGTATCTTTCCTTAGCTTGAGATATGCGGGTGTAGTAATGGAAAGCCCTGCACCGTGAGGCAGGTTATATATACCGCTCAACGGGTGCTCAAGTGTATGGCACGGAATTCCTGCCCCTTCCCAGCCTGAAATACCCAGGCCGTTCCATCCGAGTGAAGCTGCCCACATTACTGCGCTTCTTGCCTTTATATTGACAGGATCTTCGGAGAGTATATCCATGCTTCTTTTTACTGCTGATGCAAGCCCGAGAGCATACCCTTCCTGGACCGGGGCAAAACTGTCCCTGCTGCTGAAAAACCCTTCAGTCAGGTGAGAGATAATATCGACACATCCGAATGCTGTCTGCCTGAGGGGAATAGCTGTGGTAATTTCCGGATCAAGCAGTGAGACTACAGGAGCGCTGTATATGCTTCTGGTGCTGAATTTTTCCCTTGTAGTATCATTTGTGATTACAGAAGCCTGGTTCATTTCACTGCCTGTAGCAGGCATGGTCTGGACTGCAATAATGGGAAGCCCCTTGCCGGCGGGTTTTTCCCTTGTATAGTACTTCCAAAGTTCTTTTTCCGATTCTGTATAGAAACCGAGGGATATGGCTTTTGATGCATCAATTACGCTTCCCCCTCCTGCGGCAATTATCATTTCCGCGCCGAAATCCCTGGCTGCTTCAGCCCCTTTGTATGCATGTGACAGGAGCGGGTTGGGGGAAACTCCGCTGTATTCTTTCCATTCAATACCGCTTTTTTCTAGGGAGGAGGTGATTGTATCGTAAACTCCGTTTCTCTTTATACTCCCCTGTCCAAAGACAAGAAGCGCTTTTCTCCCAAGTTTTGAGGCCTCCTCTCCCGCTTTACTGATTACTCCGGCTCCGAACTCTGTTCTTGTAGGTATATGCAATGAAAAGTTTTTCATATCGGCCCCCTTATTCTTTCTTTAATCTGGTATTTTTAGTAAATTATAAAAAGCTTTCTTATTATTAATTGTAGCATGATATCAAAGGATAAAAAATAATGTTTTCAGGTCGGGAATAAATATGGAAATAAAGATACTGGGTTCTGATATAAAAAGCAGAATTGTATATGAAAATACACTGAAAGCTGTTGCATCGGCTGGATTGGATGCGGATGTCAAAAGGGTTTCTGATATTGATGAAATAGTTGAAATGGGTGTTATGATGACACCTGCAATAACTGTTGATGGTGAACCCAGAGCTGCCGGGAGGATATTCAGGCAGGATGAGATAATTTCCATACTTAAAGGGGAAAAGGTCAGCAACTGTTCACTTTGTCCCGGAAGCAGTCTTCCGGGTACCTGCAGCTGCTGCAGTTAAATACATGCCGGGTTTTGTTCTTTCCGTGATTTCATTTCATACCTCATCTCTTCAATAAACTGATCTATGATAATTAACTGCTGAAAATATTCAGAATTCTGATTATTTTTACTTGAATAATGCACATATGTGCATTATATTTATCCTGTCACTGAGAGATTACTTAAAAGGGAGCTGTTATTTTGAAAATAGCTATTGCGAGCGGCAAAGGGGGAACAGGGAAAACCACCCTCTCCACCAATTTCTCGGCATATCTGGCTGAGAAGAGAGAAGTCATACTTACAGACCTTGATGTTGAGGAACCCAATTCAGGTCTGTTTATCAGCGGTGAGCTGATTACACATAAAGACTGTTTCAGGATGGTACCATCATGGAACAGCAGTAAATGCAGTCTCTGCGGGAAGTGTCAGGACCTCTGCAATTTCAATGCAGTAATAAAAATCAGGGACAGTGTAATGGTTTTTCCGGAGATGTGTCACAGCTGTTATGCATGTTCAGAGCTGTGTCCTGAAAATGCTCTTCCCATGGTAAAGGAAAAAATAGGCGAATACCGTGAGGTGAAAACAGATCATTTCACACTTGCAGAGAGCAGGCTAGATATAGGGCAGGAACAGGCTGTACCTCTTATCTCACAGACTCTCTCCCTCGTCGATGAAGGATTTGACAGTGATATTCTCCGTATATATGACTGCCCCCCAGGAACATCCTGTCCTGTTATAGAAGCTACCAGGGATGCTGACTTTATCATTCTTGTTACAGAGCCTACACCTTTCGGGCTTCATGATCTTACTCTGGCAGTGGATGCAATGAGGTTTCTGAACAGAAAATTCGGCGTTGTAGTCAACAGGTATGGAATAGGTAATGATGATGTACTTGAATACTGCGAAAAAGAGGATATTCCTGTTCTGGCAAAGCTTCCTGATGACAGGAAAATTGCAGAGCTCTATTCAAGGGGGAAACTGGTTTACAGAGAGGTTGACAGTTTCAGAAAGCAGCTGGATCTGATTTATTCTTATCTGGAAAGATTTATGAACGGAGAGTTTTAGATGAAAGAGATTGTAGTTATATCAGGAAAGGGCGGCACAGGAAAGACTTCAATTACAGCTTCCTTCTCCTTTCTCGGAGGAGAAGATGTAGTTACTGCTGACTGTGATGTTGATGCTGCAGATATGCATCTTCTCATGAAGCCTGATTTTGATTTTGAAGAGGATTTTTTCAGCGGGAAAACAGCTGTTATTGATCAGGAAAAATGCACCGGCTGTATGAAATGCATTGATATATGCAGGTTTAATGCAATTGAAGTTCAGGGGAGTATTCCCGTGGTAAGTGAAATCAGCTGTGAGGGATGCGGATACTGCTATGCAGTCTGTCCTTCAGAGGCTGTGGATATGAAAGAGCAGAATGTCGGAAGGTTCTATATATCTTCAATAAAAACAGGGGGAAAAATGGTCCATGCCAGGCTGAAGGCAGGGGCGGAAAATTCCGGGAAACTTGTTGCAAAGGTGAAAAACGAGGCGAGAAGGATTGCTGAGGAAACAGGAAAGAATATTGTGATAGCAGATGGTTCGCCGGGTATAGGCTGCCCTGTTGTCTCCTCGCTTTCCGGGGCTGATTTTGTTGTGTTTGTTACAGAACCTACAGTGTCAGGTCTTCATGATCTTAAAAGGGTCTATTCCCTTGTGAAGAAATTCAACATCAGATCAGGTTGTATAATCAATAAATGCGATCTCAATACCGGTACTTCTGATGAGATCAAATCTTTTTTAAGGAAAGAGAATATTGCAGAAATTTCTGAAATACCATATGACAAAAGCTTTACCATGGCAATGACAGAAGGAAAAACTATTGCAGAGTATGGAGAAAGTACTCTGAAAAACATAATTCAAGAAAGCTGGAACTATATAAAAGAAATTGCCTGAAGAATGATAAATTAAAATAAATATTTACAGAAGGAGATAGATATGAGAATAGCATTTACTGCAAAAGGAAAAGACTGGGATTCAATGATAGATCCGAGGTTCGGAAGAACTGATTATCTTGTTATATATGATGAGGATTCCAGAGAGATGGAAGCGGTGGATAATACTGAAATTGTCAGTCAGGAACACGGAGCAGGCCCGCTGACTGCAAAAAAGCTAATTGAGCTGGAGCCTGATGTCCTTATAACAGGCAACGGACCTGGAGGAAATGCAGCATCAGTTTTAAAATCTGCTGGATTTAAAATTTATACAGGTGCGGGACAGATGACAGTCAAGGGTGCTTTTATCGCTTATAAAAACAACGATCTTAAAGAAGCATCACTGTGAGCAGAAAATTCCGTGCTGCTGATGTAGCGGTTATTTCAGCCGGACACCTTTTTCATGATGTGTATTCAGCTTTTTTTTCTCCGCTTCTCCCTCTTCTGATCAGCAGATACGGAATGTCAATTTCCATGGCAGGTATTCTTGATTTTATCAGGAAATCCCCGTCTCTTATAAATCCGCTTGTAGGGTATATTGTGGACAGAGGGCCTTTCAGGTACTTTGTTATACTTACTCCAGCCATTACAGCTGTATCAATGTCCCTTATCGGATCAGCTCCTGGAGTAACAGTACTGATGCTCCTTCTTTTCACTGCCGGTCTAAGCTCAACCTTTTTTCATGTTCCGACTCCTGTCATGATGAAAACTGTATCAGGGGACAGAATCGGAACAGGGATGAGCTTCTATATGCTCGGCGGGGAATTTTCAAGGACCCTGGGGCCGCTTGTTATAACTGCTGCTGTATCTCTGTGGGGTATAGAGGGAACGTGGCGTCTTATGCCTTTCGGGATTATCTGTTCAGCAGTTCTTTATTTCAGGCTCAGAACAGTGTCTCTTGTAAGAGGCAGACAGGCTTCGAAAAACAGCAGTACTGATATTGCCGGGGCATTCAGGAAGCATTTCAGGATGTTTTTCATAGTTGCGATGTTTCTCCTGTTCAGAACAGCTATGAAATCAGCTTTAACCCTGTATCTTCCCACCTATCTGACATTCAAAGGAAGCAGCCTGTGGAATGCCAGTATTGCCCTTTCTGTGCTTCAGTTTTCCGGAGCCGCAGGGGTGCTCTTTGCCGGTACTGTTTCAGACAGGATCGGCAGAAAAAATACTCTCCTGATTTCCTCTGTCATAACCCCTTTTCTGATGTGGCTTTTTATAACAGCAGATACTGAGTACTCTCTTGTTATTCTGGGATCTGCAGGTTTTTTCCTTTTTGCCCCGGGGCCGGTCCTGCTTGCAGTTGTCCAGGACAATGAAAGCAGCAGGCCTGCACTGATAAACAGTATATATATGACAGTAAGCTTCCTTGTCAGTTCCCTTATTATATATCTTACAGGTCTTTCGGCAGATTATATGGGTTTTGAAATGACATACAGGATTGCTGTATTTATGGCTGTAACTGCTGTTGCTTTTGTCATCTTTATGCCGGAGAGATCCTCCCGATCATAAGTTTTTAGTTCCATACCCATTCTTCAGAAATAAGTTCTCCCTGTATGCTTACAAGCATTTTTTTTATCGGCACTTTCCTTTCTGCCTTTTCTGCTGCCTTTCTGGCAATTGAAAGGAGCCCTCCGCAGCATGGAACTTCCATCATAAGCACAGTAAGGGTATTTATTCTTGCCTCATCAATCATTGCAGAAAGCTTTTCTATATAGCTTTCAATATTGGAATCCAGTTTCGGGCACGCCACTGCCAGTGTTTTCCCTTTCAGGTAATCTCTGTGAAAATCCCCCGCTGCATGGGCCACGCAGTCTGCGCTCAGGAGAAGGTCCGAGTTTTTCAGGAATGGTGCTCTGGGTGTGAGAAGGTGGAGCTGCACTGGCCACTGGGTAAGTGATGACAGTCTCCTTCCTTCAGAATCAGCTTCTTCATTTATCTGTTCCCGGTTATCTGCCGGTTTTGATCCCGGGCATCCGCCTCCTGAACTCTGGGCTGCAAACTGCATGATCTTTGATCCGGGACATTCTACTGATGCATGGCTGTGACTGCCTCCGCTGTTCATGACTTCCTCGAGCAGAGGATTTTCGATATTGTTTTCTCTCAGGTAATCGAGTGCTTCCTGAAGATATTCAGTTTCCCCGTGATCTTTGAGATGCCTTAGATGGGCTTTTATAACATTCCTGCCGGCTTTTGCTATATTCACCATTACTGCCTTTTCGTTGTAGGGTTCTGCCTCCCTCTTTTCTATTGTTATTGCTCCTTCAGGACAGTGTCCAAGGCATGCGCCGAGTCCGTCGCATGAAAGGTCGCTTACAAGTCTTGCCTTTCCGTCAATCATCTGGATAGCCCCTTCCGGGCATCCCGGTATGCACAATCCGCAGCCGTTGCATTTTTCTTCGTCTATTCTGATTATATCTCTAAGCATTACAATCCTCCTGTCTGCTGATTAAAACATATCTCTGATACTTGTAATCTTCTGTAACATATGTTACGGCAGGTGATTTTTTTGGATTTTTCTGTGACAGCTTTTCTATAGTGAGGAAATATACAGGGATTTTTGTTATTCCCCTGTAATAATATCCATAAGCTGCTCTTTATCAAGTATGTGGATGATTTTCCCTTCCGCCTCCAGTATCCCTCTGTCATAGAACTCTGAAAAGGATCTTGAAAGTGAGGGCCTTGCCACGCCGAAAAGATCTGCAAGCTGTTCCCTGGAATAGGAAAGTTTTACACTGTCACTTCCCTGTTTTTTTGAAAGAGATACAAGATGGCAGGCTATTTTCTGACTTATTGAGCTGAATTTGAGGAGCCTAATTTTTTCAGCTAGAAATATAATCTTGTTTCCGCTGTCATTCATGTAGTTGAGAAGGAATTTTTCATTTTTCTGGCAGAGATTTATAACTGTTTTTTTTGGCAGCAGGAGAATACTGATATCACTGCCTGCAACTACTGTAACAGGAAGTGTATTGTCCGAGGCAAAGAGGACCCCTGTTGCAACTGCATCGGATTTTTTAAGGGTTTCAATTGTTATTTTTTTACCGTCAGGATTATGAATTTCAGCGCTCACTTCTCCTTCGAGAAGTATTATCAGCTCATTGTATTCATCTCCCTGAAAGCGGATAACAGCATCCCTGTGATAATTTTTAGTGTAATACCGGTTTGATTCCAGTAGTTTGTTTATCTCACTTTTATCTATCCCTGAGAAAAGGGAGCATTCTGAAACAGCTTTCAGATCATTATCAGTCAAAAAAAACTCCTTTTTTTATTTATTGTAACATATGTTACCGAATTGCTGATAAAGATATGTAACTATTCTTATAGGAATTATGAAAAAGACAGTCGGCTTATGTGATAATTCCGTTTTAAAGATATTTTACAGCAGAAAATATGCTGTACCCCGTTCTTCGGGGAATATAAGAATAGGAGAGAAAATATGGGTATGTTCTGTTATCAGTGTCAGGAAACTGCAGGAAACGGAGGGTGTAAAATAAGGGGTGTATGCGGAAAACAGGAGTCAACAGCTAAAGTTCAGGACCTTCTGATTTATAATCTCAAAGGGATAGGAATATACGGCGAGGAACTGTATAAAAGCGGAAAACTGGATAATGATGCCGGGCGTTTTGTAATGGAGGCGCTGTTTGCAACAATTACAAACGCAAACTTTGATGATGAAAGAATCAGGGACCTTGTAAGAAAAGCTCTTGCTGTCAAAAAAAATCTTGCATCAAAAGCAGGTCTTGCCGGCGGACTGCACGGGGCTGCAACCTGGCATTCGGATGATGAGGGGGAATTTGAACTCAAAGCAGCATCTGTAGGTGTTCTTTCAACAGAAAACGAGGATGTAAGGTCTTTGAGAGAGCTTCTTATATATGGACTTAAGGGTATTGCTGCATATACAGATCATGCAGCTGTTCTCGGGCAGGAGGATAATGATATTTACGGATTTGTTATGCAGGCGCTTGCTTCTACAATAAAGGATTTGTCTGTTGATGAAATGGTTGCCATGGTCATGAGAGCAGGTGAGACAGCTGTTAAAGCAATGGCTCTCCTTGACAAGGCAAATACAGAAAGCTACGGTAATCCTGAAATTACAGAAGTTAATATCGGAGCAGGCAGCAATCCGGGAATCCTTATCTCGGGTCATGACCTTAAAGATATGGATCAGCTTCTTAAACAGACAGAAGGCACAGGTGTTGATGTTTATACACACAGTGAAATGCTTCCTGCAAACTACTATCCTGCATTCAAGAAATATGGTCACTTTGTAGGAAACTACGGTAATGCCTGGTGGAAGCAGGACCGGGAATTTGCTTCATTCAACGGGCCAATCCTTATGACAACAAACTGTATTGTCCCTGTGAAGGATGCATACAGGGACAGAATCTTTACAACAGGAATGGCAGGATATCCGGGTGTTGCACATATAGAAGCAGACGCTTCAGGAAATAAAGACTTTTCTGCGCTTATTGAACTTGCTAAAAAATGCGAAGCTCCTGTGGAAATTGAAACAGGTAAAATTACAGGCGGATTTGCTCACCATCAGGTAATTGCTCTTGCAGACAAGGTTGTTGAGGCTGTTAAATCAGGCGCAATCAAAAGATTTGTTGTTATGGCAGGATGCGACGGAAGACAGAAGGGTAGAAGCTACTTTACAGATGTTGCTGAAAATCTTCCTGAAGATACAATCATTCTTACTGCAGGATGTGCAAAATACAGATACAACAAGCTTGATCTCGGTGATATCGGAGGTATTCCTAGAGTTCTTGATGCCGGTCAGTGTAATGATTCATATTCACTTGCAGTTATTGCGCTCAAACTCCAGGAGGTATTCGGTCTTGATTCACTTAATGATCTTCCGCTCTCATTTGATATTGCATGGTATGAACAGAAAGCTGTTGCAGTTCTGCTGGCGCTTCTTCATCTTGGAGTAAAAGGTATAAGACTCGGGCCGACTCTTCCCGCATTCCTTTCGCCGAATGTTGCAAAGGTTCTTGTTGATAACTTTGATATAAAGGCAACAGGAGATGTTAAGGAAGATATTGAAAACATGATGGCTGGAAAATAGTAAGTGCAGCTGTTTAATGAACGGAGCAGGATTCTTTTCTGTTCCGTTTATCATATGAGATATCTGATCTTCCCGCTTAAATGCCGGATAATGATAAACTTACAAAAATCAGGATACCCTGTTGAAGAGGGTTACATTGATAAGGAAAGGGCCATGAGCTGTAGTGTATGGAATCCCGATAATAGGGGCATTCTCAGGCCAGGCAATTGAATGGTTTTCCCCCTGAACAACGAAAGGTACCGAGACCTTTATCCTGTAATCTGAAAGCTGGGAAGAAGCGTTCCCTGCAATAATATTTACCATCTCGCCGACCATCCCATTTGTAAGCTGGTCCCTTTCTTCATTGCTTTCATATATTACCCCTGATTTTTCAAGGAGTTTTATGGAAAGGAATCTGGACAGCCTTATTGCGACAACACCTATTGCAGAACCTGTAAGAATCATGACTCCCGATATTTCCCATCTGTGTTTGATCTGGTTGCTTACTATAAACAGGTTCCCCGGTTTGGGATTCAGGTCAAAGGTTGAATCAAAAAGTCTGCTGGTGGATTCGAGGAAGGGATTAATGTATTCAGCTTTTAATGCACTGACTGTTACCATTGGAAAAATGATATAACAGCTTCCTTTATAGAGCAACAATTTTTTTTATTCACATGGAAAGATCTGCTTTTTCATTGATTTTATGTTGATGTGAATCCGGATTTCTGACAGATAAAATGCAATTCTTAACAGCATAAATGGATTTACAGCATTCCCTGGTATGAAAAAGGCAGATAAAACTGCTTATCTGCCTTTCAATTTTCCGGTGTTTGAACTTGTTTATTCAGATTTAATAATTCTGGCAAGCTCAGCACCTCTCTCAAATGCGGTTTTATGGACTTCCTCGTCAGCCATTCCCTGCCACTCAAGAGGTTCTATGAATTCCCATTTCATTGATTCAGTTACTGCATCGAAATCCTTCTTTGCTCCTCCGACCCATCCATAGGAACCGAACCTGAAAACTTTCTTGTTTATTATATGCTTTACCTTGAACATGTTAAGTACACTTGCCATTGCAGGATACATCTTGTATTCATATGTCGGCATACCGAATACAAGGCCTCTTGATTTCCATGCTGATGCAAGTGCCCATGATACATCCTCATCAGGCACCTTGTGAATATGAACAGGAACTGATTCAGACCTGATCCCTTTAACAACAGAATGAAGAACTTTCTCGGTATTCCCGTACATGCTTCCCCAGATAATTGTAATTTCCGGTTCTGCCGGTCCGTTCATGTAGGACGCATATTTTCTGTACTTTTCTACAATTATTTCAGGATTTTCTCTCCATATAATTCCGTGGGAGGGTGCAATCATCGTGATCTTCAGATCTTTCAGTTTATCTATTGCTTTCTGAACAAACGATGAAAAGCTTCCAACAATGTTTGCATAATATCGGAGTGATTCCCTGTTGAAAAAGTCATGCTGTTCATCTGAAAGCTGATCATCAAAGACAGCATTTCCTACAGATCCGTATGAACCGAATGCATCGCAGGAAAAAAGAATTCCTGAATTCTTTTCATATGTTACCATTGTCTCGGGCCAGTGAACATTCGGTATATTATCGAACAGGAGTTCTTTTCCCCTGCCGAGATCAATAGATTCACCGGGCTCAATAACCCTTATGTTTTCCGTTATTCCGAAAAAACCGTTCAGAAAAGCTGCCCCTTTTGCATTGACAACAATTTCTGTTTTCGGTGATCTTTTAAGGAAATCAAGAATCCATCCTGTATGATCCGGTTCCATATGATTAAGTATCAGATAATCAAGATCATCAAAAGAGAGGGGAATTGACTCAAGCTGCTTCTGTATGTTAAGCGGAGCATCGTCCCAGTCCCTGACCAGATCAATCAGGGCTTTCTTTTCCCCTATAACTGCATAGCAGTTGAGGGAAACCCCGTCAGGAATAGGCCATAATCCCTCAAACCTGTCTCCGTTCTCAATATTTGCTCCTACCCTGTATATACCTTCCGCCAGTTCAACTGCATTCATTTTTTATCAACCCTCCGGGGAAAAATCCTCTTTGGATGCTCCGCAGAGCGGGCAGACCCAGTCATCCGGAAGATCTTCAAATGCTGTTCCAGGTTCAACTCCGTTGTCAGGATCACCTACAGCTGGATCGTAAACATATCCGCATAAATCACATACATATTTCATTACTTTTCTCCTTTCCAGAAGCCGTGCCTGTTGCAGTGCTCTCTGGCTGTTATTTTATCAGATTTTACGCAGAATTCTGCGACCGGCTGATCACCCGGCTTTAAAAATTTTATACATGAGCTGTCTTCTGTGAGAAGCTCAATCCATTCAATATAATGATCCCCATCCATGGGATGGAGGGTGCTTCCTACAGTAACCCTGTATCCTGCATCAGTCTGCTCAATCAGCGGAACATGCTTTTCGACTGCTGAATCAGCTGTTTTCTCAGGCAGCAGAAGCATGGCCTTTCCGCAGCAGAAAAGTTTACCGCTTCTTCCTCTCAGTACCTCAATTATGTTACCGCATTTTGAGCATTTGTAAACCTGTTTTCTTTGAGCCATTTAACTGCAGGGCCTTTAATTACCAGTTTTCACCGAGAATTTCAAAATGTGCTTTGGGATGGAGGCATGCCGGACAGACATCTGGAGCTTCAGTTCCTTCATGAAGGTATCCGCAGTTCCTGCATCTCCATATAACAACATTTCCTCTCTTGAAGACCTTGCCTTCTTCTATGTTTTTCATGAGATCAAGGTATCTTTTTTCATGCTGCTTTTCTGATATTGAAATTGCCTCAAAAGCCTTTGCAACTACCTCAAACCCCTCTTCTCTTGCTTTTGCGGCAAAAGAAGGATACATATCAGTCCATTCATGGTTTTCACCTTCTGCTGCATGTTTGAGATTTGTAAGAGTATCTTCTTCCTTGCCTGCAGGGAAAGATGCTGTAATTTCACATTCTCCCCCCTCAAGAAACCTGAAGAACCGCTTTGCATGTTCTTTTTCCTGATTTGCTGTTTCTTCAAAAATATCTGAAATCTGGACATATCCCTCTTTTTTTGCTATTGAAGCGTACATTGTATATCTGTTTCTTGCCTGAGACTCTCCGGCAAACGCTGCCATGAGATTTTTTTCAGTTTCTGTACCTTTTATGCTTTTCATTTTTTCTCCTTTATTTAATAGTAATAATTCCCATTAAGGATAAAAGTTATTTACCCCTGTGTCAATAATATTTCATTTGGGCTAAGTTCCATGTATTATTATAATAACTGGAAAGGCTGATTACAACTTATATTTTATTAAATTGCTTTTCAAACTGCAGATACAGTTCCTCATGTGTTAAACCGGGACGTCTGTCCCTTAAAGCAAATAAACAATATTTAAGTGCTTTACTAAACAAACTGTTTATATAATTCGTTATAGTTTAAACTGGGGACACCTGTCCCGCTGACTCAAACAGATTATGCTTGAGGGTTTCTGCTAAACAAACTGTTTATATAATTCGTTATAGTTTAAACTGGGGACACCTGTCCCGCTGACTCAAACAGATTATGCTTGAGGGTTTCTGCTAAACAAACTGTTTATATAATTCGTCATAGTTTAAACTGGGGTGGATTCCAAGTCTTGTCAGGCTGAAGTCAAACCTTACTGGATCAACAGGATCAAATTTTCTCAGACAGTCTGTAATTTCAAGGGCGCTTTTCATATCCCCGTTTTTCCTTGAAAGAAAACCGAGGATTGTACCTATCTGCATCATATGGGTGTCCAGAGGAACAATAAGACTTGCCGGAGATATCCCTTTCCAGCCACCCGGGTCAACAGAATCCTTTCTTACCATCCATCTCAGATAAAGATTAAGTCTTTTGCATGCGCTTCCCTTTTCAGGATCAGGTATGAGTCTGTAAGCAGCTGAGGAACCGCTGTTTATTACAGAGGAAAATAAAGAGAGTGCAGGTATCATTTCGTTATCAGATTTTTCAAGTGAATAAATAAAGAGTTCATTGAGTGAACCGTATTGTTTTACCGCATCTCTCAGTCCTGAAAGGAAATCTGTCAGGGATTCTGAATTATAGAACCTGTATCTGAAATCTGAAAACAGTTCTGCCATATCCCTGTCATTCATTGAAAGAAGATTTTCAAAGGGGGAGGGGAGTCTGTCAAGTACCTTTTTTACTGCATCAAGTATAAGGTTTACCCTTCCCACCGCGAGGGATGCTGCAATAATGCCGGCAATCTCCCTGTCTCCGGGATCATTATATGCGGAAAGGAATTCAAGCGGATCGGGATGTATATAGCATGGCTTGTGATATCTTTCATATATGGATTCAAGAAGCGATGATAAAGAGTTTTTTGAGTAATTATTCATTCCCCGGTCTTTTCTACTCCGCCTGTCTGCTGCATTCAGCGCAGTATCCCGAGTATTCAAGAGTCGAGGATTTTACTGTCCTTTCTGATACCCAGGTTGCTGTTTCCGGAAGCAGCGGTACATTGATTTCCAGGGGAATGTCTTCAACTTTTCCGCATTTGAGACATCTGAAGTGAGGATGAGGTTCTGCCGAAGGATCAAATCTGTTGTGACTTGTCCCTGATTCTATTTTAAGAATTGTTCCTGATTCAGCCAGTTTTTCAAGATTTCTGTATACAGTGCCAAGGCTGATTTTAGGGAGGATTTCCCTGACTTCAGAATATATTATATCAGCGCCTGGATGGTCTTTGTGCTTTTTAAGCTGTTCAAGAATAACCTTTCTCTGTTTTGTTATTCTCATTATATCTCCATTGAATAATGTTATATAGAAGTTGGAAAATACTGATTGATACAGCCTGATCCCTGCAGCTGATCCAACATCAGCGGGGATCCATATTCATACTTCCGGTTATTCTCCTGTCGTCTGCAGCTTCTATATGTGAAAAAACAATAAAAACCTGTATTCAATCTAATAATTAATAATAGCAGTTATTTAATTAGTCAACTGCCTGAATGCACTATGGTTTATAAAAAATTACGGCTCGAATCATGCACTGCTGATTCAGGTTTTTTTTGTGTCTGATGATATGTCCAGGGTTTACAGCTTTTCCGCCGCTTCTGAAGCTTTTTTCATTATATCGGCCCTGTCTTTCACTTCCCCCGGCACTTCCACGCTGTGTGCAATAATTGAATCAGTTATCTCGATATCAAGGGATTCCATCCGTTTTCTGACATTGGCATAGCAGTCGGAATATGCGTTTATATCTGTATGTCCCTGTGAAAACACGAGAACAGCTTTTTTCCCTTTTTCAAGCCTGGAATTTCTGGAAGAGTCTTTCAGGCTGTACATCCTGTCCATTAATATTTTAAGCTGTCCGGATATGCATCCCATGTAATTCGGGCTGCCGAGGATGATTCTGTCTGCCTTTTTCATTTTATCAAGGAGATCTGATATATCATCATTCATGATACACTTATCCCCCTTTGTCCTGCAGTATTTACAGGCCTGGCATCCTTTCAGACTGAGATCGTTCAGTCTTACAAAATCTGTTTCAGAACCATTTTCACCAAGAATATCCATGATTTTTTTTATCACTGTTTCGCTGTTTCCCCCTTTTCTGGGGCTTCCTGAAATAGCAAGTACTTTCAAACTATCACCTCGCTGATTTATGGGAACCAACCGGAGGTTATCCGCAGGGTGTGGATGTTCCCTTAATAAAGAGGAGTCTGTTTCTCCTTATATAACTGTCAGATACTATATATAATAACAGATAAAGTAAATAGATCTATCAGTAGGAGGATTCCCCTTTTCCGCCTTTTACAATTGCTATTCCCGAGCTTGTACCAAGCCTTTCTGCTCCTGCCCTGATCATTCTTACAGCATCTTCGTAGCTTCTTACCCCGCCTGAGGCTTTTACCTTTACTCTGTCTGAAACTGATGCCCTCATGAGAGCTACATCCTCTTCGGTTGCTCCTGCAGTAGAGAACCCTGTTGATGTCTTGACAAAATCAGCACCTGCCTTTTCCGCAATTCTGCATGCAGTTTTCTTTTCCTCATCAGTCAGCAGAGCTGTTTCAATAATAACCTTGAGAATAATTCCTTCACCGCAGCTTTTCCTGACGCAGCTTATATCCTCTTCAAATTTATCGAGTTTTCCCTCCTTGAGAAAACCGATATTTATAACCATATCTATTTCTCCTGCACCTTCTGATACTGCAATGGAAGCTTCAAATCCCTTGGATTCGCTGTTCATTGCCCCGAGAGGAAAACCGACAACAGAACAGACTTTTACACTGCTTCCTTTCAGCTGTTCGGATGCAAGAAGCACTCTGGATGAATTGACACATACAGAACAGAAATTATATTCAACAGCTTCCCTGCAGAGTCTGATAATATCTTCTTCTGTTGCATCAGCCTTTAGAATAGTATGATCAATATATGAGGAAAGATTCCTGATATCTGATTCAGCCATAATTGCCTCCCCGTTTTTTGTAACTGTTATTACAAGGATAGTTTAATTTTATATCCGGGGCAATAGCATGGAATATGTTTGACACAGTAAGCAAGGCATTAAAAAGTGTAAAAACAGGTGAATTTATCAGGCGGAAATAGTAAACTAAAAGTCAGTGCTGATTAAAATTAATTGTTTTAACTCTGCTGAATCAGACAGTGAAAGGAATTATAATGATGAATATGGGTAAACGTCTTGACAGTTTTGTTTTTGATCTTCCTGTAAACGAGCTCAGAAGGGGATACAGGAGCGATATATATTTCTGGAGGGAAAAAAGAGCACTGGAAGAACATGGGATAGAACCTGAGGTTGTAATGCAGGTTTTTCAGAAGAAAAATGCAGTTATCTGCGGAATTGATGAATCACTTGCAGTGCTCAAGGTGGCATCGGGAAGATACAGAGATTACAGAAAGGCTTATAAGCTGTTTGACCGCTTCATTGAGCTGAAGAAGGAAGCACGGCAGTTTTTCTCCAGCAGCAGAAACAAATATATAGAAATACTGAGCAGAAAAATGGAGATAGGAGAAGAACTGGATTCTCTATGGATTGATGAATATCAGGATCTTGCTGTAGAAACGCTGAAGGATGGCGATATTATTTCTCCATGGGAAAGTGTCATGCATATTAAAGGCAAAATCACCTCATTTGCCCATCTGGAGACTATATATCTTGGTATTCTTGCCAGGAGAACCAGGGTTGCCACAAATGTGAGGAGTGTTGTTGAGGCTGCATCAGGCACCCCTGTACTCTACTTTCCTGCCCGTTTTGATCACTGGGAAGTCCAGGGGGGAGACGGCTATGCAGCCCATATCGGAGGTGCTGCCGGTGTATCAACCCTGGCCCAGGGAGAATGGTGGGGAGCCAAGGCTTCCGGAACAGTCCCCCATTCCATGATTGCCGCTTTTGAAGGGGATACTGTCGGAGCTGTCCGTGTATTCGGTGAGAGCTATCCTGATACAAACCTTGTCGCACTTGTTGATTTTGATAATGACTGTGTGGGTACTTCTGTCAGATGTGCAGAGGCACTGGGAGAGAAACTATGGGGTGTAAGGCTTGATACTTCAGAAAAGATGGTTGACAGCTCTGTTTTCAGCCATATGGGGAGTTTTAAACCCACCGGAGTTATTCCTGAACTTGTTTTCATGACCAGAGAAGCACTGGACAGAAAAGGATTCAGCAATGTCAGGATAGTTGTATCCGGAGGTTTCACACCTGAAAAGATAAGTGAGTTTGTTGAACGCAGGGCCCCTGTTGATGCGTACGGTATCGGAAGCTTTCTTCTTCAGGGCAATTTTGACTACACTGCAGATATTGTCATGGTCAACGGCAATCCCTGTTCCAAGAAAGGGAGGGGATACAATGTCAATCCGAGGCTTGAAAATGCATGACAGGCTTTTCTGTGCTATAATAAAAAACGTTATATACCTTTGTAATTCAGGAGAAGTTGATGGGAAAAGACTGTAACAGAGCTTTAATTGTTGTTGATATGCAGAATGATTTCTGCCCGGGAGGTGCACTGGCTGTTGCTGACGGCGACAGGATAATATCAGATATAAATAAACTTGTCCTTGAGTTTGTAAAGGAGGGATGTCCTGTTGTTTTTACAAGGGACTGGCATCCAAGAAACCACTGTTCATTTTCTGAAAACGGAGGGATGTGGCCTGTACACTGTGTTGCTGATACCGTAGGGGCGGCCTTTCACAGGGAACTGTTTGTTCCGGAAACAGCTGTTATCATATCGAAAGCGCACCGTCCTTTTCCTGATGCCTATTCAGGATTTCAGGGAACAGACCTTGAACAGGTGCTTAAAATAAACGGCGTAACTGAAGTGACTGTATGCGGCCTTGCCACTGATTACTGTGTTAAAGCCACTGCACTTGACGCTGTTGAAGCAGGGTTTAAAACTGCTGTTGTCAAAGATGCGGTCAAGGCTGTAAATATTGCACCTGATGACGGCAGGAAAGCTTTTGAAGAGATGAAAAAAAAGGGTGTTGATGTTTTGTAGTCTTAATAGTCCCGGTGATAATTAAGGGGAGGTCTGTTGTGAATAATTATTCAATTTTAGAGAAAAGTTTCAGGGAAAAGCATGCTTTTACTGAAAAGAACAACAGACTCAGATATCTTGTAACGGAAAATTTTCCTGTACTGGGTCTTCTTGCTTCATTGAGATTCCTGGAATGGTGCTCAGAAAATCCTGAAGGTATTGTGAGCCTTCCTACCGGGAAAACTCCCGAATACTTTATAAAATGGACTGATTTCCTGATTTCAAACTGGGAATCGGAAAAAGCACAGACAATAAGGGGAAAATACTCGTATCCCTTTAAAAAAAGACCTGAACTCGGAAAAATCACTTTTGTTCAGATTGATGAATTTTATCCTATTTCATCTTTCCAGCACAACAGCTTTTATTATTATGTAAACAAATACTATATTGATGGTTTCGGTTTTGACAGAAAAAAATCCCTCTTTATAAACTCAGATGAAATTCCTCTTCCCGGAGAAAAGCATTTTCTTGATCTGTTTCCCGATAAGAGGGTTGATCTGTCACTTCGTGAGAGACAGCCCAGTAACAGAAGGGAGGAAATGGTTCAGAAAGCTATTTTCATGATAGACAGCTGGTGTATGGAATATGAGAGAAGAATCAGGGAAATGGGGGGGATAGGATTTTTCCTGGGCGGAATTGGTCCTGACGGGCATATTGCATTTAATACACGGGGATCTTCCCATTATTCTCCAACCAGGCTTACCTCAACCAATTTTGAGACACAGGCTGTTTCAGCTGCCGACCTGGGGGGTATTGAAAGTGCAAGAAACCGGGCTGTAATTACAATAGGTCTTGAAACAATAACATACAGCAAAAAGACAGCAGTTGTGATAATGGCTGCCGGCTCTGCAAAGGCTTCTGTTGTCAGGGATTCAATAGAGAAATCCCCTTCAAGCATATATCCTGCCACTGTCCTTGCAGGGCTTGATAATGCATGCTTTTATCTTACGGAAAGCGCTGCCTCCCTTCTTGAAGGTTCTGTTGATGAATACTTCAGCCCTGAGAAGTGGAATACTGAAAAGACGGAAAGGGCAGTCCTGAATTTGTGCAGGAACAGGAATGTTTTTGCCAGCAGGCTTACAGTTCAGGATTTTATGACAGATGAATATGGCGGGAGGATACCTTCCTTGATGAAAACAGCAGAAAGGGAAGCTGTGAAATCAGTAATAAGTGAGGTTAAAGGATCAGTTATTGAAAAAATTAATAAAGGAATGAAAGGTGAGGAGAATACGGTTTTCCTTCATACAGGACCCCATCATGATGATATAATGCTTGGTATTCTCCCGTATGTTAACAAGCAGCTTTATTCCTCTTCAAACAGATCTGTCTTTGCTGTTCTTACTTCAGGGTTCACTGCAGTTACAAACCAATATCTTAAATCTCTTCTGGAAAGAACCCTGTCTTTTATATCTGAAAAACGGATAGAAATGATTTATTATGATGATTTTTTCGATGAAGGATATAAGAATAAAAGATACAAGGATATTTACAGTTTTCTTATCAGCCTTGCAATGAGGTCTGAAACAGGAATGGAAAGATCTGTCTGCCACCGTCTTGTAAGGTCTGTTGCTGAGATATTCAGAATCAGTAATATCGAGGAACTTGTTTCATGCATAGACCATCTTCTCCTTACAATCTCTCTCAGCTATGACGGGGAGAAGGACCTTCCCGATATCCAGAAACTCAAGGGAATGATACGGGAATTCGAGGAAGAACTTGTCTGGGCGCATTCAGGGGTTGATCTTGAAGATATTCACCACCTGAGACTGGGCTTTTATCAGGGGGATATTTTTACAGAAACACCGGAAATTGAAAGGGATGTACAGCCTTTTATTGAGCTTTTTGAAAAAACCGGTCCAGATGTTATTTCCCTTGTCATGGACCCTGAAGGAAGCGGACCTGATACGCATTACAAGGTTCTCCAGGTGATTGCAGAGGCTCTGAGAATAATCGGAAGAAAGAGGGACCTTTCCGGGTTGAGGATTATCGGGTACAGAAATATCTGGTACAGGTTCCGTCCTTCCGAGGCGGACATAATTGTTCCTGTCTCTCTTAATTCTCTTTCCGTGCTGCGGGATGCCTTCTCCTCATGCTACAGAAGCCAGGTGAATGCCTCTTTTCCAAGCTATGAATATGACGGGCCTTTCTCAGAGCTGGCTCAGAAGATCTGGGCAGAGCAGCTTTCTGATATTCAGCTGCTGCTTGGAAAAGATTATTTCTATCAGTCTTCCGATCCCCTTCTGAGATCGGCACATGGCCTTGTTTTTCTCAAAGAGATGAGTGTTGAAGAATTTCTTGTCCAGGCCAGGGAACTTGAAAAATCCACAGAAGGGGGAGTGAGCTGGTAATCTGAGTGAAGGATATGGAATTATTAATTTGCTTTTATCCCTGAATTCATTAAATTTAAATTATGAGAAAAATATTCATTCTTCTCTGCCTTTTTACTCCAGCTATTATTTTTTCTCAGAAACTGTCTGTTGTTGCTGATGAATGGCCTCCTTATCAGATTGTAGAGCCTGGGGGAAAGATATCCGGTTTCGGTACAGAAGTAATCAGCAGTGTTCTTGATCTCATGGGACAGGAATATTTAATAAAGATACTTCCTTATACACGTGTCCATCATAACCTCAGAAGCGGCCTTTCTGATGCAGGTTTTCTGGTTACAAGGAATAAAGAAAGGGAGACCTATCTCTGGTACCCTGACGAACCGGTCCACACTCTGAAGCATGTTTTATTTGCAAGATCAGATACAGAAATAGAAGCTGTAAAAGGCAGTTATGATTTTTTAAAAGGCTACAGTGTTGGGCTGACCAGGGAATATATATATCCTGATGATTTTCTGAAATCTCTTGAGGAAAATAATATACGGCATGAGTATGTAACAAGAGATGAACAGAATTTCATGAAGCTTGATACAGGCCGTATTGATTTTGTTGTTGCTGATATAAGCAATGGACTGGCTATAATTAGGAAAAACAGTTTCAAAAGTACTGTTGTTCCGGTTGAAGATTATGTACTGGCGGAATACAGCCTGTATATGGTCTGGAGCAAAAAACTGCGGGGGAAAAAATGGGCGGATACTTTTTCCGATAAACTTGCATATTTCAAGAAAACAGAAAAATACAGACTGCTTTCTGAAAAATATTTTGCTGAAACAGTACCCTGAAAGGAGAGTTAGGCTCTGTTTTCTCTTACCGGGAATGATGTTTAATGCTTGATTTTCCTGTTATGTGTTCAATCTCAACTGCATAAAGAGCTGTTTTATGCTTAAGCTTTTCTATGTATTCTATTCCGCTTTCAATATAGCCGGGGGAAAATCTTTTAATTATTGCAGTAAATCCCTTTATTCTCTCTTCTTCATTTTTTACAAGAGATATTTTCCCGAAAACTGTAACACTTGTAAAACGGGTGGAGAATTTTTCCGGAAGTATTTCCCCAAGACCTACAGCAGATATACATACTTTATCATCATATTTGAACGCATCGGCTTTTTGCCCTTCAATCGCGCAGTGGAAGTAAATGCGCCCATTTTCATATACATGATTAAGAGGAACTGAATAAGGATATCCGTTTTCAAGTTTTGTTGAAAGTATAATGTGATCACAGCCGGCTAGAATTTCATATGCTTCCTGTTCACTTGTCTGTTTATCTTTTCTCTTCATTTCTCTGAAATCCTTCATATTATCCTCCTGGAAATTTAATAATGTTTATAATCAGAATGAATAGTTTATTCCGAAAATAGAGTAGTCGATTTCCGTAAATTTATTTTCCATGAATTTATGTCTGAATGAAATACCCAGATTTCTTGTGAAATAAAAATTTGCCATTGTATCAATGGTATTAAAGAAATCTTCATGATTCATTGATGCTTTATATTTGAAAATCAGATCTATTACATGCATAATATTGAGGCCAAGTTTTACCCCTGTTATTGCATATGAAGTTTCATCATCTGTATCAATGCTTTTTTCTACCGGGGGGGGAAATCCCGCTCCGTTTACATCTATAACTGCTTCGCCCTCTCCTCTGGAAATTACCATCTGGTATCCTGCCCAGTGAAAAAGGGAAAAAGATGAGGACTCCCCGATATTGAAATCAAAATACCTCCCTGCCCTGATAAAGGGGATATATATGCTGTTTTCTATATCAACCGAAGTGACAGTCCCGGCTTCCTCGGTGCTTGTATCAACAGCAGGTTTAAGGTATTCAAAACCTGAGCCTATAGCCCATTTTCCGTTTTCAGGATGCCTGATATAAAAATCTCCCATTATATGAAATCCGATAAATGTTTCACCGAAATTATCTCCGGAACCGTAAATAAAAGTGTTGACCTGGAAAAGTTCAGGATTGATCCACTGCATGTAGATACCTGTCATTACAGATTCATCATTCATGTCCTGATTATCTGTTTCATACTCACTTTTCAGTACTCCGACATAAGAGGCTATGTTTCTTATATTTGCTGGCTTTTTTCCGGTTTCCCCGGGAAAAATACAGACAGGGAAAATAAGCATAACAAGTGCAGCCAGAAACATAATCTTATCAAAGCTTTTTTTGTTTATCATTTTTCCCCCTGCAGATTATTAATCACAATTCAGGTAAATTATTGTATAATCCAGAAACATATAAAGCTGAATAGGATATAATGATATTATACAGCAGAATACTGATTATTGTTTTAAATCCTGAAAAATATCTGAATTGCAGGATAAAAAAGATCATCTGTTCCGTTTTTGCAGGTGAATGACGGAGTAAGTATTGTCTCTGAGGAGATTTGATGGTTTTTGAAGTATCAGTTCTTAAACCTGACTGGAAAATATCGGAAATCATACGGAATAAAATACAGGTATGGGAAAATCAAAAAAAATACTGTTACACATCTGTCTGTTAGCCGCAGCTCTGCTTTATTATTCATGTGCATCAGTGCAGAAGATTGAAGAAGAATCACCGCATGTTCAGATAATAGAAGATACAGCCGGAAAAGGGATTGCTTCTGCTGAAATTGCAGAAAACCGTTTAAAAACATTAAAGGGGTATAAAGAGGTTTCTTCACTTGCAGGCGGATATCCTGGTATTGTTTCTGATATTTGCGCTGACGGGGATGATATAACATTTCTTGTTAATGGGAGAAAATATTATTATTCAGATGGTAAACTTCTTCCCGAAGAAAAAAAGGCTGATGCGGAAAAATACAGAACCTACGGTTTTTATGAATATCCTGATTATCTACCCCCTTTGGAAGAGACTGATCCTGCAAAGGTTGAAATGATTGAAGAATTCATCAATTCCAGGAAATCAGTTCCGAGGGACAACAGTTTTCTTGAAGATATTTACAGGGGGCACTCTTTTGAAGAGATTCTTGATGAGATCAGGTATATAAATTTCCTCAAATTCAGGTTTGAGGTCCACAGGGACCTGATCCCCCGGTTTAAGGCTGCTGAAAGGGAAATACTTGCAGAAGCTGAAAAAGATCCTGATCTCAGGGATTTTATCAGTTCTCTTTCAGAGGCAGGCTCATTCAACTGGAGAAGGGCAAACGGGAGCCGCTCGAGGAGCTACCACAGCTACGGCATCGCTGTTGACTTCAACCCTGCTTCTTTCGGAAACAGACAGGTGTTCTGGGACTGGAGCAGGAAATTCAATAAAGAATGGTACAGTATCCCTTACAGCAGAAGATGGATGGTTAATGAGAAATTTGTATCAGCTTTTGAAAAACAGGGGTTTGTATGGGGAGGGAAGTGGCTTTTCTTCGATAATATGCATTTCGAGTACCGTCCGGAAATACTGATTCTTTCAGGAAGAGAAATAGAAGATATATCTGAATAAAACCGGGATATCTGTCCTTAACAGAGAAATTGATGGTACGGGAGAAGGGGAGTGATTTATAATTCTTCAGGGGGGATATATGTGTTTCAGTATATCAATGGCTAAAACAGCTGATGAAATAGCAAAAGCATTCGGAGTTTTCTCGGGAGATATTCCTCCTCTCCCTGAATATTATCATGTCTCAGGTTTTACATATCCCGATGTACCTGTCCTTTATCAGTCATCAGGCATGAAGACAATCGGGCTTATGAAATGGGGGCTTGTTCCCCCCTGGATTAAATCTGCAGATGATGCTGACAGTATAAGATCAAAGACCCTGAATGCCAGATCAGAAACAGCTGACACTCTTCCCTCGTTCAAAGGTTCTTTCAAAAAAGGGAGGTGCCTTGTTATTACTGACGGGTTTTATGAACCTCATCACAGGGGGAGGGAAAGTTATCCCTTTTTTATAAGAAGAAAGGATTCCGGGATTATTCCCCTTGCCGGGTTGTATTCCGTTTCATTTCCTGCAGGGGAAAAGCTTTTGAGTTTTTCCATTCTCACCCTCAGCGCTTCCCCTTCAATTGCTGAAATACACAACAGAAAAAAAAGAATGCCGTTTATTGTTCCTCTCGACAGTGATTTTATAAGCAGATGGCTTGATCCAGATCTTTCTCCTGACAATGTCAGGAAGCTGTTTGAGGATAACAGGGTTTCTGAAGTTTCTGTATCTTCAGGGTCCGGGTTTGAGGCTTATCCTGTTACAAGGGAGATTTACAGAAAAAGTTCCATGGATGGACCCACTGTCCATGAAAGGATTTCATATCCTGAACTGGAAGAAGGGCTTCTCCCTTTTTAAATAATATTGAAGCCTTCAATTTTGTTTCCAATTAAGTTGCTTAACCTTTTGAATTGAATATATACCCGACACCCCTTATTGTCTTGAAATATTCATGCTTCTTTCCGTCAGAGTTGAAGTATTTCCTGAACCTTACAATAAAGTTGTCTATTGTCCTTGTTTCTATTTTCGAACTTATATGCCACACCTTTTCAAGAATCTCTTTTCTTGAAAGCAGTTTCCCCTCGTTTTCAATCATGAACTTCAGAAGAAGGGCTTCCTGCTGTGTAAGGGGGTATTCGTTTTTTCCGCATATGCATTTGAAATCGTTGAAATCTATTGTATTGTTTCCGAAACTGTAAACCGGCTGCTTTTCCAGCTTTTCCGAATACCAGCTTTTCCGTTCAAGCATCCTCCTGACCCTGAGAAGAAGCTCTTCCAGATGAAAAGGCTTTGTCAGATAGTCATCAGCTCCTGTTTCAAGCCCCTGCAGTCTGTCCTTTATTTTGTCCTTTGCGGTAAGCATCAGGATCGGGAGCTGCTGGTTCTTTTCCCTGATTTTCTCCGCGACCTTATATCCGTCCAGGTACGGGAGCATTATATCAAGTATGATAAGATCAAAATCCCCTGTTTCAAACGCATCCACAGCTTTCTGCCCGTCATCTACCCATCTGACATCAAATCCTTCCTCTTTTAGGTTGAACTCCAGCCCTATTGCAAGGGAGCTCTCATCTTCAACAAGTAAAATTCTGTTATTAGGCATTTGCTACTGATTCCTTTCTTTTTTTTATACTTAATTTCAACAGCCTGTTTATGTATCGTTTCTTGGAGCTTTTATAAACAGGCAGTGATACTGTAAAAACAGTTCCTTTACCCTCAGGACTGCTGTCAACTGAAATATTTCCACCATGATAACTGACAATCTCCTTTACCCAGTAAAGTCCCAGCCCTGTCCCCTTTACGCTCGGGCTGTCCGGATTATCAAGCCTCTGAAATTTTCTGAATATTCTTTTCTGGTCTCTTGGATCAATACCTATTCCGTTGTCTTTTACTGATATCCTGAAATATCCATGGTCCTGATTCAGATCCACTTCAATCTTTCTGTCATCAAAAGAATATTTTACTGCATTGTCTATAAGGTTGCTGAAAACTATTTTAAGCCAGTTCTTGTCAATAACGCAGTTGCCCCTGAGGTTCCCTTTCAGCTCAGATGAATTTTCGATCCTGTATTGCATGAAAATTCCTGATATAACCTCTTTGATTACACTGTCTGCGCTGTATATGTGATAATCATGGGAGAGTTTGTTTGCGAATTTATTATGCTGAAATGAAGAAATATAAAGAATGGAATTGATAAGCTTATCCAGCCTTTCAACATCTGACAGCATATTTCCGACGAATTTTTTTTCTGTTTCCCTGTCTACTTCCCTCATTTCCATTGTTTCCAGAAACAGCTGAATTGAAGAAAGGGGTGACTTTAGCTCATGTGTCACATTTGCTATGAAGCTGTCATACAGATTTGTAAGGTTAAGCTGTCTGTTCAGAAATGTAAAAATTATTGAAAGAATAATGGTAATTGTTATAAGCAGCAGTATTCCGCTTACAAGCAGTGTTATACTTTCATGTTTTGAGAGTATCCTGCTTTCAGTATATGCAATATTCTGTAAACCCACATAGTTTGTTACAAACCAGTATATCCAGAGCCCCAGAAGCAGCACCCATGCCAGCTGCGCCATTACAAAGAGCATTATGTTGTAGAATAAAGAACTGCTTCGTTTTTTTTGCATTGCTTCCTCTGTCTGTATTTTACAGCATCAGGCTGTGAAAGGGTATATCTTTTATCAGTATACCCTGTTATCCATTTTAGATAATACATTATAACTGCACTTAACTGCTATTTGCATCTTTCCGTTTTACAGTTCTTTTACAGAATACCCCTTTTATTCTCCTTCCAAAAAACCAATAATGAATCATTATTAAGTAAATTATTATTGAGGGAGCTTTATATGAATTTAAGGAATATACCGGAACTTACTATTGGAGATCTTAAAATCAGGAAAGCTGTTATTCAGGGAGGAATGGGAGTAGGCGTCTCTCTCTCTGGTCTGGCATCTGCTGTAGCCAATGCAGGCGGAGTAGGAGTTATTGCATCTGTTGAAATGGGAAGTATAGGCCAGAAGGCTGAGCACAGTTCGAAAAAAGAAAATATTGAAGCTGTAAGGCGAGAGATAAGAAAGGCAAGGGGTATGACAGACGGAGTGCTGGGAATAAATATAATGGCTGCCCTCACCCAGTTTGATGAGATGATTGAGACAGCTGTTGATGAAGGAATTGATATAATATTTATGGGGGCAGGTCTTCCTGTGAGGTTTTCTGATCCTGTAAAAGATATACTAAAAAGCGGAAAAAGCTGCAGAACCAAATTCGGGGTTATTGTTTCTTCATACAGGGCTGTAAAAATAATATTTGACAGCTGGAAAAGATCATTTGACAGAGTGCCTGATATTGTTGTAGTTGAAGGCCCGAAAGCAGGAGGCCACCTGGGATTCAAGCCTGAACAGATTGATGACCCTGATTATTCTCTTGAGAGTATCCTGCCCCCTGTAATTGAGACAGTCGTTAAGTATGAGGAGTTCAAGGGCTGTGAAATTCCTGTAATTGCTGCCGGGGGAATATTTTCCGGTGAGGATATCAGAAATATCATGTCACTGGGTGCATCAGGCGTTCAGATGGCAACCAGGTTTGTTGCTACAGATGAATGTGATGCCTCTTATCTGTTCAAGAAAGCATATGTAGACTGCAGGGAGGAAGACCTTACTATAATAAAAAGCCCTGTAGGGCTTCCCGGAAGGGCCCTTAAAAATTCTTTTCTTGCTGATGTTGATGCAGGTTTGAAGAAACCTTTTTCCTGCAGATGGCTCTGCCTGAAAACATGTGATTTCAAAAATACACCCTACTGCATAGCCAAGGCCCTTCTTAATGCACAGAAAGGGAACCTTGAGGGTGGATTTGCCTTTGCAGGTTCCAATGCGTGGAAGGTTGACAGAATCGTATCTGTGGATGATCTTTTCAGTATCCTTGAAGCAGAATATTCAGAATCCCTGGTCCCTGTAGCTGTATAAGGGGCTGCCGGAAGCATCTGTTTCCCCTTTTAGAAAAATGTAGTGCATCATCCGATAATATGTTATAGTTCGGCATGTTAAAAGGGGAAATAGAATTATGAAAATGCTTGGAGCGCTTCTGGTTGCGTTTATAGCGGCAGCAGGGAATGCTGTTTTTGTCTACGGACAGAAAAAAAGCAGCGGAGTTGAAAACCCGCTTGTATTTATTGTTCTCACTGTTTCTGTATGTATTGTTATTACACTTGCTGCTGTTCCATTCTGGGGAAAAGCTGATTTCAGGGCTGTTGTCAGGGCAAATTACATACCTGCCCTTATAAGCGGGATCGGCCTATTTGTAACATATATCGGTTTTAATCTGCTCTATTCACGCTACGGCGCAACTTATTATATTCTTTATGCAGTAATTTCCATCCTTACAACTTCAATTTTTATAGGGATATTTATATTCAGGGAAAATTTCAATATTTATCATATGCTGTCTGTTGCTGCTGCAGCAGCAACAATAGGATTGTTTACTCTTGGACAGGTAAAAGGATGAGGTCTGTAAAACTGGAGGATATACATTTTTCTGTTCTGGATATTGAATCCACAGGACTTTCTCCCAGGCAGGGGGACAGGATTATAGAAATAGGAATTACAAAAATCGATATTGATGGTAATGTTTTTGATACCTATGAAACACTTATAAACCCTGAAAGAAAGGTCGCCGCAAGCAGGATCCATGGTATCAGCGACAGAATGGTAAAAGATGCACCAGCTTTCAGTGATATTGCTGATGAGCTGCTGCAGTTTATAAACAGGACTGTTATTGTCGCCCATAATGCGGGATTTGACATGAGTTTTCTGAAATGGGAATTCAGCAACTCGGGATACGATATATCTGATATTCCCAGGCTGTGCACACTTGTTATGGCGCGAAAACTTCTTCCTCTGCTCCCTTCAAAAAAACTGGGAAGCCTCTGCGATCATTTCGGTATTGATTCAGGACTGGCTCACTCTGCACTTGCTGATTCAGCTGCGGCTGCAGAGCTTTTTGTAATTCTGATGAACAGGTACAACTACAGAAGCAGCAAAGAAGCAAGACATCTGAAACCTGTTGATTACCTGTCAAAATACTCTGTTTCTGAAAGTGATGAAATATACCATCTTAAAAGGTCAGACACAGTCAACAGCTTATAAAAAAAGCTGCCCTTTAAAGACAGCTTTTTCTATAACTCTGCTGATTGCAGCACTTTTCAGCACTCAACCATCCAGCCGTATTTGTCTTCAATTTTACCGTACTGTATCCCTTTAAGCTTGAGAAGAAGCTCTGTCGCGAGTTCTCCCATTTTGCCATCATTGAAAACAGAACTTTTGCCTTCATGATCAATAGACCCCAGGTAAGTAATACCTGCCGCAGTACCTGAAACAAACATTTCCTTTGATTCAGACATTGCCTCTTCAATTGAAATCCTTCTCTCTTCAGTTTTAATCCCCATGTCCTTTGCAAGCTGGAGAACTGATTTTCTTGTAATTCCTGGGAGTATTGTGTCTCCGAGGTTCGGTGTCACAAGTGTGCCGTTCTTGAGATAGCAGAAAATATTTGAAGAAGATCCTTCCTCAAGGTATTTTTTCTCAATAGCATCAAGGAATACTGCTTCCATATAACCTTTTTCCATTACTTCATGCTTTGCAAGCGCAGAGATTACATAGTTTGATGCTGTTTTAAGGCAGCCTGTTCCATACTGGTTTGCCCTTACCCTTTTTGTTGTTGATGCTTTTGAACTTCCTGCTGCAAAATATGATCCTACAGGTGTGGCAACAGTAACCACCCAGGGATGCTGGGAGATATTAACTCCGATGCCGGGTTCTGTATAAGTAAAAGGTCTTATATAGATAGCTTCAGCGCTGAGAAAATTGTCTTTTTCCCATTCAGGATTGTAGGAAGGAGCAAAGCCTAGTTCCCTGTTTTTTATGATTACATTTCTTGAAGATTCAACAAACTTTTCAACAGGAAATCCCGGCATGTAAAGACCTGTCATTGAACTGTTGAATCTTTTTCCGTTTTCATCAGGCCTGAATATTTTTAGAGAACCGTCCGGCTGAGGATATGCTTTGAGCCCTTCGAAGCATCCCATAGCATACTGGCTTGTGTAGTTGATAATTGGAAGTCCTTTGAAAGTGTTTCTTTCTTCCATGAGTCTGTTGAGCTCTGCTTCAGGCAGTGAAGCTTCTTCTTCAGGTGTTTTGTGTGGCTGTTCAACATACTCTTCTGACCACTTTGAGTCTTCATGCTTAGCAATATAGACCCATGGATACATTGTGAGTGAAAATCCTTTTGCCATTGTTGTTCTCCTTCTTTTTATAAATTACATCACTTTAAAATCTGAAAAATCAGTTTTCATGTGTCAGGTAAAGAATAAGGAATTACCGGTTATGTAAATGAAATATCTTTATATGATATGTTTAAACAGAGTATTTCCGGCTCTTTGAGTGATTTTAAATTAGAAAAAAATTCAGGTCAATAGGAGGAGTGAATTTGTTATTGAACCCTGTAAAATAATACTGTATATATATGGGTATGGTTGATAATATTCTGATACTGGCAGGGGGAGCAGGCACAAGGCTGTGGCCTGCATCTTTGAATGATTCACCTAAACAGTTTATTAAGGTGAAAAACGGTAAGTCACTTCTGGAGCTTACAATTGAAAGGGGATTGAAGCTTGGAATAAAGGGAAAGATAATAATAATCACCCTTGAAAGCCAGCTAAATGAGATTGTCCAGGAATGCTCACCATATTCCGATACAGGTAAAATAGCAGTACTTCCTGAACCTGCTGCCAGAAACACAGCACCTGCAATAACAGCGGCACTGACATATCTGAAGCTTACAGGTGAAGCTGAAAGCACTTCTCTTGTTCTCCCTGCAGATCATATGATTGAAAATTTTGAAAAGTTCAGGGAAAATGTTGAAAATGCAGATATCCTCGCGAAACAGGGATATCTTGTAACATTCGGCATACCTCCACAGTACCCTGAAACAGGTTACGGTTATATAGAGAGGGGGGATTATAAAAGACCCGGTTATACTGTAGCCTCTTTCCGGGAAAAGCCTGATTATGATACAGCAGTGAAATTTCTCAGTGAAGGAAATTATTTCTGGAATTCAGGTATGTTTGCATTTTCAGCAGAAACCTTTCTTTCAGAACTGAGTATCCATTCTCCCGGAATATCCTGTCTTTTTGAAAAACTCGAATCAGTCCCTCCGCTTCTCAATAAACAGGGTATAGATATAGTAATGAGCAGCAGTGATGTTGAGGATATATATAAATCCTCCCCCAGGGATTCAATAGACTATGCTGTAATGGAGAAAAGTCATAAATGCGCAATGGTCCGGGCTGATTTTCAGTGGAATGATATAGGAAGCTGGGACCAGTTTGAAACTATTATGAACAATCTTGGAAAAGCTGAAAAGTTTGAGGTTGATGCGGAGAATAATATTGTTTTTTCCGATATTCCGGTAGCCCTCTGTGATGTAAGTGATCTGATAGTTGTCATAAAAAACGGTAAAGCCCTTATATGCCGAAAAGGTTCCTCTCAGAAGGTTAAGGATATCAGAACAGTTATTGAAACTCATAACAGAAAGGATCTTCTTTAGAAGTTCTGTTTTTTTGTTTTCCGGCAGCTCCCTGTACCTGACCGCTGCCGACTTACAGGTTTTCAATTTCCCTTTTGAGATTTTCTATTATCTCAAGTGAAATATTCCTGCTCAGTTCTCTTGAGCCATGCTCAGAGAGGGCCATGTTGAAATATTTCTTTTTTTCCTCTTCTGAATACTTTTTCAGCCTGTTGATTCTTGGATCTGCAGTAAGGATTATTTCCCTGATCCGGAAACGCTCTTTTGCCGCATAATCAAGAGTTGTCTTTACTGCCGAGATCTCTTCCGCCTGTTTTTTAAGCAGTTCTGACAATATGGTCAGGTCATGGAGTTCAAGGGGATTCTGGGGCCTGTGTGAGGTTTTCCCCTCTTTTTCCCTCAGAAACTCTTTATAGCTGATTATTAGAGAAGAGAGTATTTTATTTATATTCTGTGAATAGTTAGCCTTGAAATTATCCAGTTTGTCCTTTGGAATATTATTGATCAGTTTTTTCATCGATTCATTCTCATTCCTGTATTTATTGATCTGGATAAGAATGTTCTGGATGTTTTTATTTGATTTTTCCGAAGGGTCCCTGCTTATAAGTTCCTGAACCTCTTTAATAATATTTCCGATTTCAGATATGCTTATTCTTGTCGGCTCAACAGTTTCTTCTTCAGAAGCTTCTTCCGAGCGGTGTTTCAGCTTGACTGTTTTTTTTGAGATCAGTCTCTGGAGAAGAACAATATATATAAGTGAACCAAGCTTTTCTGTAATGCTGCCTATTCTGCTTAATGCTGCTGTATCATATTTCAGGGATTCTGTCAGATTGAAAACCGCATTGATTATTTTGCTTTTATATTCAAGAATTCCCCATTCAACAGCAATGTACAGCTCTTCTGTAACTGATTCCAGTTCATTTTTTGTGAATTCAAAATAATCAAATAGTTCAACCGGGTTTTCCATTACAGATTTGATGTCAAACCAGCTGCCGGTAATTTCTTTCTGAAGGTTTTCCATATCTATTTCAGAATTTACGTGGTTGTTGAAAAAAAATCAATTCATTAATTATTTATTTGTAACTAAATATAATGGAAGTTGTTTAATTATATGAAAGATGCAAAAGTCTTTTTCATAATACCTCCTTTTATATAATCCCCCGGTTTTCCTCCTTTTGCCCGGGGGATTCTTTTTAAGAATCACTAAAAACCTTCTGTTTAATACTCTGAAACTCCAAAGGTTTTATCAGAAAAAAAATCCCCCCCGGAAGATATTGTCCGGGGGGGATTAAAAACAGCTGCTTTTGTTAACTCAGTATATCAAAAAAGCTTTTCAGTACAGGAGAATCTGATGAGTCTGAAAGTGCCTTGTCTGCAAGTTTTTTACCCAGCTGCACACCTTCCTGGTCGAAAGAATTAATGTTCCACAGAAATCCCTGAAACATTGTCCTGTTTTCATAAAAGGCAAGAAGAGATCCGAGCACTTCGGGGGTGAGTCTTTCCGCTGCAAGGAGCAGGGAAGGGCGGTAGCCCGGAAAAAATTTATTTCTGTTTTCGTTGTCCTGGCCAAGCGCGAATGCGGTAATCTGAGCTGCAAGGTTTGCATTGAGTTTTTCCTGACTTGAAGAACCCATGGTCTTTAGATCTGTTTTATACTGTGATTTCCTGAATCCGATAAATTCAACAGGTACAATATCCGTTCCCTGATGAAGCTGCTGGTAGAAGGAATGCTGTCCGTTGGTACCCGGTTCACCGAAGTATACACTGCTTGTACTGTAGCTGAGGGGGCTGTTTTCAATATTTACAGATTTCCCGTTGCTTTCCATTATAAGCTGCTGAAGATGTGCGGGAAACCTTGAGAGAGCCTGGGAGTAGGGAAGAATTGCTGTTACAGGGTAACCAGATATATTCCTTTCATATATGCTTATCAGGGCTGACAGGAGAGAGGCGTTTCTCATGATACTCACTTCAAGAGCATTGAGGTCTGCTTCATGTGCCCCGTCAAGGAGCCTCCGGAACACCTCTTTACCGAATGCAAGTGACAGTAAAACCCCGCCGACTGCACTTGTCGAGGAATACCTTCCACCGATGAAATCATCTATGTAGAATGAATCAAGAAAATCATCTGATTTTGCAAGAGGGCTTGTTTCCGAAGTTACAGCAATCATATGTCTGGAAAGATCTGCTTCAGGTGTTTTTTCTGCTGCAATCCTGAGAACAATGTCCCTGTTTGTAAGTGTTTCCTGTGTTGTCCCGCTTTTTGATACAAGAACAAAGAGTGTTGTCTCCGGGTCTATTCTTTTGCATACTTCAGCGGCATCGTCAGGATCAACATTTGAAATAAATTCCCCTTTTAAAAGCGGTTTTCTCCCTTCAGAAGACATGTATCCCCTGAGTGCCAGATAAAGTGCCCTGGGGCCAAGATCTGATCCCCCTATCCCTATCTGAACAACAGTATCAAACTTCTTTCCTGTGGAACCTTTAATCTCTCCTGAATGGACCTTGTCTGCAAAGCTGAAAAAACGTTCTTTCTGGTTGTAATAATGGTTCTTTATTTCTTCGGCTTTTTCAGACTTTACAACCCCGAAGTCTCCCCTTGTGTAATGGTGCATGACAAGCCTTTTCTCCCCCCGGTTCATTACCTCTCCTGAAAGGATCATTCTGTATTTTGCAACAGCCTGAACCTCATCGGCGAGTTCCTGCAGAATGGTAAGGATTTTGCTGTCAAGCTCCTTTGCCCCGTAGTACATTTCAAGACCGCTTCCAAAAAAAATTTTATCAGACTTTATTCTTTCCGGTTCAAGCAGTTCCTTTATATCAGGTTTTACCGCCTGAATAAGTTTTCTGAAGGATTCTGTTTTATCAAGATCTGTATAGTTAATTACCATGCTTTTCCCTCCGTTTTATAATTATATATGATTTTATCCTGCATTAGATGTTTTTTTATCCACAAAAGATGCAAAATACTTCCTGATCAGCAGATTATACAGTTCCTTCCCGACTCCTTTGCCCTGTAGAGTTTCTGATCAGCCCTTGCAATTATCTGGTCATAGTTTTCATCATTTTTAGAACTTTCTGAAATTCCGAAGCTCATGGTAAACCTTACTGTATTGCTTTTATATTCAATTTCCAGTTTTTCTATTTCAGACCTGATCCTTTCAACAGATGCTGAAGCCTGTTCTGTCGTACTGTTAAGCATGAGTATTATAAATTCCTCTCCTCCCCACCTGGCCAGCGTGTCCTGCTCCCTTATACATCGGGATATTGTGTTTACTGCCTCTTTTATAACTATATCGCCGCATTCATGTCCGTAAGTGTCATTTACCTTTTTAAAATGATCAATATCGCATATAACTACAGTAAATCCCTTGTCCCTCCTCTTGTTCTGGAGGAATTCGTAATTAATTATCTTTTCAAAACCCCTTCTGTTGTAGGCAGCTGTGAGTGGATCTGTTATTGCCTGGTGTTCAAGCTTTTCAAGAAGTTTTTCCTTTTCATTGATTATAACCATGTAATCAACCCTGAATTTATGCATTATTGCAAGGTAGATTGCCAGCATGAGCATGCTGATCTGGGCAGGAAAAGAGAGGTCCTCGATAAGCTGCAGTGTTCTGTAGTAGATGAGGGTTTTCCTCTGTATATACAATACAATAAAAGGAAGCAGCCTTAGAAACAGTGCGGAAATATTAAGAGCAAGGACCATTCCTGAAGCATATGTATGCTTTTTCCTGTATTTGTGATTCAGATAGATGATAAGTCTGAGAAGTATCATGATGTTAACTGCATCAATCATCAGCTCATAGTTTACCGATGAATAACGGTACAGAAAGGTCAGGATTCCAAAGACAGAAATTACAGTTATGTAGAATTTATAGCTGCTTTTATCCTCGTAAAACCTTTTCCATCCTCCGAACAGAAGCAGGTTGCTTATAAAAAAAACAACAGTGATAAAGTAGAATGAGACGTTATACAGATTCAAGATATTTTTAAGAATATGAATTACAATAAGCATGGGAAAGAGAAATGCCCCTGTCCAGTGCAGGGTCCCCCTGTAGCTTTCTGTTGTCATCAGCCTTATAAGGATCAGGAGGATACTGAAAAAAAGGAGCAGGAATGATGTAAAAAGAAGTATTGAAACCCTTTCAATCTGGTACATATCTAAAGCTTAATTCAATGCGTATCAAGGTTCAAGAAGGTTTAAGATAAAGTTGTTTCTGTTATTGTGAAGTTGAGAGAGAACAACCCCATATAAAAGATGTCTTTCCGGATAGTTTCAAAAACAATCCGGCAGAAATTTCCGCCGGAAACTGCTAAAGCACCATGTTCATTGCTGTCTCGTCGCACTGCTCAAGCTTTGGACATTCAAGGCATTCTCTCCAGAGTTTTCTGGGAAACTTGTCCTTGTCTGTAAGGCTGAATCCCATTTTCCTGAAAAAATCAACCTGGTATGTCAGGACTATGATTTCAGGGACTTTAAGCTTTCGTCCCCTTTCTATCAGTTTTGTCACCAGTTCTTTACCGATTCCCATACCCTGATAGTCATCTGCAACAGCAAGCGCCATTATCTCTCCGAGGTCATTCCAGAGAAGGGTGAAGGCTCCGCAGCCCACAACCCTTCCTGATCTGTTTTCCGCAACAAGGAAATTCTGAAGCATTGATATAATCTTGTACTTGCTTCTCATCAGCATGAGACCTTTGGATGCCATGCCGTTAGTGAGGTTGAAGATGTCATTTATATCCTTAACTGTTGATTCCCTTATTATAATATTTTCCATAAAAAGCCTACTTTTCGTGGATAGTTGCCATTGTCTTTATTGCTCCGACCTGTCCTGTTTCCGCTTCTATCTTTTTGTGTACAATAGCTGTAACACCGGTTGAAAGACCGAAAAGGTTTATAAAACCTGTAGCATCGCTCTGGTTGTAGTCGCTTTCTCCGAATGAGGCGAGGTCCTCAATATAGAGAGAGTAGGGTGATTTCCTTCCCCCCACAAGCACATTACCCTTGTAGAGGTCAAGCCTTACAGTCCCTGTCAGATACTTGCTGCTTTCCTCCATGAATGCTTCCATGGATTCCCTGAGTGTTGTAAACCATTTCCCTGTGTAAATGAGCTCCGAGTATTTGATAGCCATAAGCTGTTTGTAGTGAAGGGTATCATTGTCAAGTGTAATCATCTCAAGTTCCTGAAGAGCCTTGTTAATCACTGTACCTGCCGGAGTTTCGTATACACCGTGGCTTTTCATACCAACAGTCCTTGTTTCGACAATATCTGACCTGCCGACCCCGTTTCTTCCCGCAATTTCATTGAGCCTGTCAACAAGGTTGTAGGGACTCAGTTTTTCGCCGTTAAGCGCAACAGGAAAACCCTTTTCAATATCTATTATAACTGTTTCAGGTTTATCGGGAGCATTCTGGGGAGACACTGTTCTCTGGTAAATTGTTTCAGGAGGTGTAACCCATGGATCTTCAAGTTCCCCCCCCTCATGGCTGGTGTGCCAGATATTTTCATCCCTTGAGTAGATATTTTTTTTTGTAATATTTCCAAGCGGAACATTGTGCTTTTTAGCATATTCTATGGCAGCCTCTCTTGAGTTTATGTCCCAGACCCTCCACGGTGCGATAACCCTGAGATGAGGTGCAAGTGCCTTGTAGGTAAGTTCAAATCTTACCTGATCGTTTCCTTTCCCTGTACACCCGTGGCAGAGAGCATCACAGCCCTCCTTGAGAGCAATTTCAACCTGTCTTTTTGCCTGGGCCGGCCTTGCAATTGAAGTCCCGAGAAGGTATTTTCCTTCATAGATTGCACCTGCCCTGATCATGGGGTAGATATAATTTTTTGCAAGTTCTTCCTTTATATCTTCAATATAGAGTTTTGAAGCGCCAGACTTGAGCGCTTTTTCCTCCATGCCGTCCCAGTTTTCATTCTGGCCTGAAGCAACACATACACATATCACTTCAGATCCGGGATAGTTTTCTTTGAGCCACGGAATAATTATTGATGTATCAAGACCGCCTGAATAGGCAAGACATATTTTTTTTACAGGTTTTTCATTTTTTGCCATTTTATTTCCTCCGAATTATAAATTGAAACTTTCAAGTACAGTTTTAAGTATTTCAACACCCTCATCTATTTCCTTTTCAGAAATAATCAGGGGAGGGGCTATTCTGATAAAAGATTTTCCTGATTTAAGTACTATCAGGCCGTTTTTCTCACATCTTGAGATAATCTTTTTCAAAAGGTCTCCATCAAATCCTTCAGGCTGCTTTATTTCAAGACCCTGCAGCATTCCGCATCCCCTTGTTTCTCCTGCAAATGAAAACATTTCAGCAAGTTTTTTAAGTTTTCCTGACAGATACTCTCCGTTTTTCTGAACCTCAAGAAGGAAGGGGGGATTAAGTACAATATCAAGGACCCTGCCTGCAACTGCGGATGTTACAGGCCCTCCTCCGAATGTTGTGCCGTGGTCTCCCGCATTTATAAGTTTATTGATTTTTTCAGGAATAAGTGTTGCTGAAAGGGGAAGTCCTGCTGCAAGAGGTTTTGCAAGTGAAATTATATCAGGTTCCAGTCCTATCATTGATGATGCAAAAGGCCATCCTGTTCTTGCAAGGCCGGTCTGGACCTCATCTGCGATCAGCATGATATCGTATTTTCTGCACAGTTCATTGAGTTTTTTTGCAAACTCAACGCTCATCATCATCAGGCCTCCCTCGCCCTGAATAACTTCAACAATGACTGCTGCAAAAGATGAATCAAGTTTCTCTTCAATTGCCTTTACATCGTTAAACGGTGCGAATTCAATTCCCGGAACAAGAGGTTCAAAAGGTTTTTTATATGCATCGTTGTATGTGCATGAGAGAGAGCCCATGGTTCTTCCGTGGAAGCCGTTTTCAAATGCAAGAATTTTATGGTTTCCTTCTCCCTTTGTTCTGTTTGCATAAAGTCTTGCATATTTAATTGCAGCTTCATTCGCCTCTGAACCTGAGTTTCCGAAATGGACAGCATCAAATCTTCCTAGGCCTGTGAGTTTTTCTGCAAGAAATACTGTAGGTTCCGATGTATACAGGTTTGATGTGTGGATTACCTTTTTCATCTGCTGGCATGCAATGTCTGCAAGGTCCTCTCTTCCGTGACCAAGGGCGTTTACTGATATACCTGACCCGAAATCAAGATATTTTTTCCCTGTCGGGTCATAAAGGTAGACGCCTTCCCCTTTTTCAAAAACAAGGAACTCTGATGCGTAGTTTTTTGGAAAAGGAACATTATGTACTTTCGATCTTTTCACCATGATATATTATCCTCTCTTCTATAATATTTTAATAATTTGACAGGAACAGAATTACAGTATAATACTTGTTCCCTTTTTTTCGTTCAGGATGCTTTCAAGGTCGCCAGGTCCCCTGTATTCTCCGATACTTATGGACCCGACCCCCTCCCTGAGGGCAGCCACTGAAGACCTTACCTTTGGAATCATTCCCCCTGAAATAACCCCGTCATGAATTTCTTTCTCAATATTGCTCTCATTCATGACATTTATCACTTCCCCGTCTTTCATGACTCCGGGGATGTCTGATATGAAGAAAAGCCTGTCAGCCCTGATATCCGAGGATACTGCCAGGGCTGCTTCATCTGCATTGATGTTGAGGGCAGTCCCGCTTGAATCCATGGATGTTGATGAAATTACGGGTATTATTGATTCGGAAATAAGTATTCTGAGTATTCCGCTTTTAACATCTGTAACAGTGCCTGTATGGGACTCCGGGCTCCGTCTTTTTCCTGTAAAGAGAAAGCTGTCGCTGCCGCTTAATCCCAGGGCATTGAGGCCTGAAGTATTTGCAAGCCTTACTATCTCCTTATTCATCCTCCCTGAAAGGACCATATCCACAACTTCCATTTCATCTTCAGTTGTAAGTCTGATCCCGTCAACAAACTTCGGCTCAAGGCCGAAAATCCTGCTGATCCTTGAAACTTCAGCTCCTCCGCCGTGAATAAATACAAATGCATAGCTGCCGGAAAGCTGCTTCATTTCCATGAACAGGGCTTTCATAGCCTCTCTGTCAGATGCAGCCCTGCCTCCTGTTTTTATTACAATTATTTTCTTATCCATAATTTCTGTATAATCTCCGTCCAAACAGACCTTGATCTGTTTTCTACAGTTCTCCGTAGATCCTGAGCCCTTTTGTTTCCTTAAGTCCGAACCTTATATTCATGTTCTGCACTGCCTGGCCGGATGCCCCTTTTACAAGATTGTCTATGACCGAAAAGAGAATTACTGTTTTTCCATGCACCTGCCATGCAATATCACACCTGTTTGATCCCCAGACATCCCTTGTATCGGGAAGACTGCTCCCTTTCAGATTTACAAAAGGAGAATTGCTGTAAAACTCTTCATATACTGCTTTGATATCATCTTCTGTAATATCCTCTGCCATTTCAAAAGCTGTAGTCGCATGCATTCCCCTTTTAAGAGGCACAAGATGGGGGGTAAACATCAGATCAAGTGAATCATCAAAGTAATTGATCTCTTTTTTTATCTCTGTGAAATGCCTGTGTGTCTGTCCAGGCAGGTATGCACATGTGTTTTCTGTTCTTTCGCAGAAAATATTGCCGATTTTAGCCTTTTTACCTGCTCCTGATATTCCTGACATTGCATTTGTTATTATTTTCCCTTTTATAAGCCCCTTGGAAGCAAGAGGAATTATCGGGAGAAGTGTACAGGTCGGGTAACATCCCGGATTCGCAATGATATCATATCTGGTGATTTCATCATGATAGATTTCACACAGACCGTAGACAGATTCCGGAAGAAGGTCTTTCCTTGGAATTTCCTCACCGTAAGCCTGTAAAAAGAGTTCCGGCTCCCTGATCCTGAAATCAGCAGAAAGGTCTATTACTACTGATTTTCCGAAAAATGGTTCACATATTCCGGCAGATGCCAGATGGGGAAGTCCCGCAAATACTACATCAGGTTTTTCATTTACTGCATCCCTGATATCAACCATTTTTCCGTTCCATTTTGCTGTTTTTCCCATTACAGCTTTTCCTATTCCCGGGTCAACTGCTTCAAGATCTGTTCCCTGTTTTGATGAGGAAACAGGAATTATTTCCTCAATATCTGGATGATCTGCAAGGAGTCTCAAGAGAATCATTCCTGTATACCCAGTTGTTCCTAAAATTACCGCTTTCATTAATTCCCTCCTAAATTTCCAGCCCCGGAAACCTGTTTCTCAATCCTTCAAGAAAATTTTCCGGTGTCATACCTTCTTTTATTACCATGAATACTGTGTCATCCCCTGCAATGGTTCCGATTATTTCTTCAAGTTCAAGATTGTCAAATGCAAGCGCCACAGTCATTGCATGGCCTGAAAAGGTCCTTACAACACCCATATTGCCTGAAAAGTTTATGGATAAAAATCCTCTGTTTATATCCATTATATTTCTTTCCTCAGATACTTTCTGAAGTTCCTCTTCCACGAGGGAGTAGTAATAACCCCTGTCTGTATCTGGTACTTTACTCACTTTCAGGAGTTTAAGGTCTCTTGACAATGTTGCCTGAGTAACATTAAAGTTTTTACTGCTGAGAAGCTCAAGAAGCTTCTCCTGACTGTCAATTTTATTTTCTTTGATCATTTTTTTTATGATTTTCAGTCTGTCTTTTCTTTCATTCATAATATATCCGTATATTTATTCTTTAAATATGCATAAATATACAACATTTATATTTTCTGTGCAATAGATAAAAGCTGAAGCACTGATTTTTAAAATAATATTTTTTTACGTTTTTCATTGTGCATTAACTGTCAGAGATGAAAAATTATGGGGATGATATGGGTAAAGTGGTTATTCTCGGTATGAGCGGCGGAGTAGATTCATCCATGGCGCTAAGACTTCTTAAAAAGGAATATGACCGGATCATAGGTGTAAACCATATTGTTTACAGGAATGTTAAATCAAGCAGCTCGGATGTACTTGAACGGGCGGAAAGGATCTGCAGGGAGGAGGGGGTTCCTTTCTATGTGATTGATATCACAGAAAAATTCAAAAGCTGTGTCATTGATAATTTTATCCATTCCTATACAGAAGGTTCTACTCCAAACCCCTGTGTAGTATGCAACCAGAAAATAAAATTCACAGCCTTTTTTGATGCAGTCAGGGAATTTCTGACAGAAAAAGGGGAGATCTCCTCATCAGATGAGCTGCTGTACTCAACAGGGCATTATGTACAGATCCGGAAAACCGGCAATTCTGTTTTTCTGAAAAGGGCCCTGGACAGAAGCAAGGACCAGAGCTACATGCTTTACCGCCTTGAAAAGGAAATTCTTTCCCGATGCATATTCCCTCTGGGTAAATATCTCAAGAAAGATATAGTTGAAAAGGCATCAGAAGCAGGACTTCCTTTTAAAAGCATAAAGGAAAGCCAGGATATCTGTTTCATAGAAGGTGAGTATTCAGATTTCATAAAAAAGAACAGTTCAGTTGAAAGCAGGCCTGGAAGGATTGTAGATACAAACGGTGAATACCTGGGAAAGCACAGGGGATATATAAATTATACAATAGGTCAGAGAAAAGGGCTCGGTCTCGGTAACGGTCCCTGGTTTGTTATAAAAACTGTCCCTGAAACAAACACTGTTGTTGTAGGCAGGGAAGATGAACAGGGGATCAGGGAATTTGAAGTTGAAGATCTCAACTGGTTTATTGATTTTGAAAAAGGGGAGAACAGCTTTCCTCTGATACCTGGAAATAATGACAATAATCATTCTTCTGATTCAGGACATGATTCCATTGATTCCTATCCTTCCCCCTCAGTTTCCGGAACATCTGATAATGGCGAAGGGTATTTTGCTGACAGTGAACTCAGGTGTTATGTCCAGGTCAGGTACAGTTCCGCAATAAGAAAGTGCAGGGTCAGGAAAGGGGACAGCGGAAGATTCCATGTAATTCTTGATGAAAAAGCTGTTATCACCCCCGGCCAGTCAGCTGTATTCTACAGCGGTGATATAGTGCTCGGAGGAGGGATAATCAGCAGGTATTAGATAATCTGCATTCATAATATGTATTATAATATATATAAAGGCTGGAGCTGATATTTTATTCCCCTGAAAAGAGGTTCATTTGCAGAAACTGGATATTGTCAATCCGTTCAACAGTGCGGAAATCTACTATAAAACTGTTACAGACTCAACAATGAATGATGCCAGGGCGCTTATTATTAATGCTCCTGAATCAGGGACTGTGGTATCAGCAGGCGAGCAGCTCAAAGGAAGGGGCCGGGCTCCGGGACGCAGATGGATCGGGGGGAAGAATGAAAGCCTCATGTTTACCCTTATTATCAGGGAAGCTGATATTCCTTTTTTTAAAACACTTTTCCCGCTGTATGCAGGCTTCTGTCTTATGGAATGTCTTGAGAAATACTGCAGTATTGAAAGCAGGGTGAAATGGCCCAATGATGTCCTTGTCGAAGGGGAGAAAATATCCGGAATCCTGTGTGAGAATACTGACAGCTATATACTGTGCGGATTCGGTATAAATCTCAACCAGAAGGATTTTAATGAGTTTTGTGATCCGGAGGGAAAAACAGATGACGGAATCCGTCATTCAGGAGCCAGAACCCCGGTTTCGCTTTATATGCTGAGAGGCAGGGATACGGAGCCCTCAGATTTCCTTATAAAGCTGTTGGCTTTACTGAAGGAAAAGATAACTGATAATGAATGGAAGAGGAAACTGGAAAAAAAGCTTTACATGTATGGGGAAAATGCTGTTATAAGAGAGGGAATTCCCGGAAAAACAGAAAGAATTGAGGGGGTAATTAAAGGTCTCGGGGAATACGGGCAGCTTGTAATTGCTGAAAAAAGGGGAGGAAAACTCAGGGAAGTGTACAGCGGGGAGATCATATAGCCCCTTTATGTATCCAAAGCATAAAAAATATATCAAATCTGATAAATAATTGTTGATGATTTTAAAAAGAATTTGTATCTTCTAGATAAATCAAATAGCAATCAATTTATTTATGAGCGCTTCATCAGTTATTGTTTTTTCCTGATTTGGAGGGAAAACAGATACATACAAACACAAGTCATTAAAGGACTTATGCAGAAGCGCTTAATTCGGGGATCCTCCAGTTTTCAGATCAGGACCCCTAATTCTATATTCGAAAAAGGAAGGGATTAGCAAATGGCTAAACAGTTGGAATTTAATGAAGATGCCAGAAAGAAACTTTTTATTGGTGTTGAAAAACTTTCAAATGCTGTAAAGGTTACACTTGGTCCGAAAGGAAGAAATGTTCTTCTTGACAAGAAATTCGGGGCCCCCACAGTAACCAAAGACGGTGTTTCTGTTGCAAAGGAAATTGAACTTGAAGATCCGTTTGAAAATATGGGAGCTCAGCTTGTAAAAGAAGTTGCGACTAAGACAAACGATGTGGCAGGAGACGGTACTACTACAGCTACTGTACTTGCCTACTCAATTACAAAAGAAGGTGTTAAAAGTGTTGCTGCGGGAATCAATCCGATGGGAATCAAAAGAGGTATTGATAAAGCTGTAGCTATTTCTGTAGAAGAAATCAAGAAAGCAGCCAAAAGCATTAAAGACAAAGCCGAAATTGCACAGGTTGCTTCCATTTCTGCAAACAATGACATGGAAATCGGTGAGCAGATTGCTGATGCTATGGAAAAAGTCGGTAAAGACGGTGTAATTACTGTTGAAGAATCAAAAACAATAGATTCAAACATAGATTTTGTTGAAGGTATGCAGTTTGACAGGGGATATCTCTCTCCCTATTTTGCTACAAACAGGGATAACATGACTGCAGTACTCAATGATCCTTTCATTCTTATCTACGATAAAAAAATTGCAAACATGAAAGATCTTCTTCCTATTCTTGAAAAGGTTGCACAGTCCGGAAAACCAATTCTTATTATTGCTGAAGATGTGGAAGGCGAAGCTCTTGCAACTCTTGTTGTAAATACTATTCGTGGAACTCTTAACGCAGTTGCTGTAAAGGCTCCGGGATTCGGTGACAGAAGAAAGGCAATGCTTGAAGATATCGCAATTCTTACAGGCGGTCAGGTAATCTCTGAAGATCTCGGTCTCAAGCTTGAAAATACTGAAATTGACAGTCTTGGAAGGGCAAAAACTGTCAAGATAGAAAAAGAAAACACTACAATTATAAACGGTGAAGGAAAAGCTTCTGCTCTTAAAGACAGAATCGGGCAGATCAAGGCTCAGATCGAAGAAACAACATCAGACTATGACAGGGAAAAACTCCAGGAAAGACTTGCAAAACTTGCAGGCGGTGTTGCAGTAATCAATGTAGGTGCTGCTACAGAGGTAGAGCTCAAGGAGAAAAAGCACAGAGTTGAAGATGCTCTTTCTGCAACAAGAGCTGCTATTGATGAAGGTGTTATCCCCGGAGGCGGTGTAACACTCATGCAGGCTGTTTCTGCTCTTGAAAAGATTGACCTCTCTGAATACCCTGATGATGAAAAAGTTGGCTTCAGAATTGTTCAGAGAGCTCTTGAAGAGCCTATCAGACAGATTGTTGAAAACGCAGGTCTTGATGGTGCTGTTGTTGCTGAAAAAGCAAAGCATGAAAAGAAAGGTGTTGGTTACGATGCAGGAAAGATGGAATGGGTTGATATGATCAAGGCAGGTATTATTGATCCTGCAAAGGTTACAAGATCAGCTCTTCAGAATGCTGCTTCAATTGCGGCACTCCTTCTTACAACTGAATGTACAATTACTGATCTTCCTGAAAAGGAATCAGCAATGCCCGGCGGTGCTCCAGGAATGGGCGGCATGGGCGGCATGGGCGGCATGATGTAAATCATCTCCCCGGATGCATATAAAATGAAAATCAGAGGGGAAGCTGAGGACAGCTTCCCCTTTTTTTGGGCAAAGACCTGAAAACTCTACGAGTTTTTTTATCAGTCTTTGCATTCGGAAATCGCTCTTTTGGGATTTCCTCACATTTCCAGATAATAAAAATATTTTCAGGTAATAAAAAAGGAGGAATATTTTGATCAGCAGAGAGGATTTTGTTTTCACAATCGGATATGATGGCAACAGCGCTGTTATAGACAGTAATGCAAAAAAGAGATACGGAAAAATGACAACTGCCCAGCTTATTGAATCAGGGCTTTTCAAACCAGCTCTCTGTTCAGCTGTTTACTCCGGGAATGATGATGAAATAGAAGCTGTCCGTGAAGCTTACAGCCGGATTACAGGTTCTGAAATATCAGGTCCTGATCATCTCAAGCTTGTTCTGGGTGTTCAGAGTATTCCTGAAAGCATAAACAGGACAACACTGATTTAAAAAAACTGCTGAAACAGGGTCAGAAGGTTCATGAACACCTGTACTGACAGAAAACCCGGTTTAAGCAGTATTTTCAAATGCAGGAAACTTTCTTGACTATAGCGTATATAGTGTGATAATTTTTTCTGTAACTCTAATAATATTAAAAGGATAAATTTATTATGACTGATTTTATTGGTAATCTGCCTCTCCTTCAGGCTGCAGGCGGATCTATGGCAACAACCTTCATAACATTCGGTGCTGTTATTGCTGTGTTTTATTTCTTTATAATAAGACCTCAGAGCAAGAAACAGAAAGAATCTCAGAACATGATCAATGAACTCAAGAAGTTCGATAAGATTGTAACTATCGGCGGGATCAGAGGTGTTGTTCAGGCTGTTAAGGAAACAACTGTTGTGGTTAAAGTGGATGACAATACAAAGATTGAATTCACAAAAAATGCAGTAGCATCTGTTTTGGAAAAACACGAAGCAAAAGGCGAAAAAGCAGAATCAACTGAAGAAAAAAAATAAAAAATAGTTCAACAACTGGAGTGACTATATGAGCAAAAGATATAGATTATTTCTTTCGCTTCTTGTTTTGGTAATTGCCGGAATTTTTCTTTTTCCTACCTATAAATGGTATTTTCAGATCCCTGAAAGCAAGAAAGAGATAGCAACAGGTTCAAAAGAGCAGATCAGAACCTATGCGATGAACAAGGCAGCCAAAGAACTGGAAGCAATAAAAAAACTTGTAAAAAACGATCCGGCAGGCGATGTACCGGCAGAGTATGATTTCATTGTAAAAAAGGCTGAGAGCAACTACAAACTCAGCAGAAAAGAGGTCCCTTCAAAATGGGGAATTGGTGAGCTTCTTAAAAGTTTCAGAAGTGAACAGGCTTTTTACAATGAACTCGAATCTCATTACAGAAAAGAAGTTATGGACATGAAAACAAGCAGTGAAGGGATACTTCAGCTTGGACTTGACCTTTCAGGAGGTATGAGCGTTCTCTTAAGGGCTGATATGGAAAGCCTTGAGGAAAGACTGGGGCATGCTCCCACTTCTGATGAAAAAAGCGCTGCAATTGACAGGGCAATGGAAATTCTCAATAACCGAATTGACAAATTCGGTGTAACAGAACCCCAGATCAGAAGGCAGGGGGATGAATCTATTTTTATAGATGTTCCAGGCGCTGCTGACCCGGAAAGGGTTAACTCATTCCTCATGGGCAAGGGTAAACTTAATTTCCATATTGTAGATGATGATGCAACAACAACACTCAGACAGTATATTGCACAGAATCCCGGAAAAGCTCTAAGACCTGACAATCTTCAGCCTGTAGACAATACAATTCTCCCTCCGGGAATTGTTGTGAGGGAATTTGTACAGAAAGATGAGTATGGTATCGACAGGGTAGCTAAGTATATCGCTATCAGGGAAGAAATCGGCCTTGACGGTTCCCATATTGTCAATGCTCAGGTCGGCAGCGATTCTATAACAGGAAAACCTGTTATCAACTTTACCCTTGACCGGGAAGGTGCTGATATTTTCTTCAAACTTACTTCGGCCAACACAGACAAGACAATGGCTATTGTTCTTGATGACAGGGTCAAGGCGGGAGCAAGAATCCAGGAACCTATTCCTTCAGGACAGGTAAGAATGACCGGTTTTGAAAAGAAAGAGGCAACAGATCTTGCCCTTGTGCTCAGAACAGCTGCACTTCCGGTAGATCTCATGATAGAAAGCCAGCAGTCTGTCGGTGCTTCTCTAGGTGAAGACTCGATTGCACTTGGTATCAGGGCTATAACACTCGGTTTTATCCTTGTAATTGCATTTATGCTTGTTTATTATCAGGGTGCAGGGCTCATTGCTGATATTGCCCTTGTAATGAACCTGTTCCTCATTGTTGCAGTTCTTTCAGCTTTCAACCTTACTCTTACAATGACAAGTATTGCAGGTCTTATTCTTACTGTAGGAATGGCGGTGGATGCCAATGTAATTATCTTTGAAAGAATTAAAGAGGAATACAGGCTCGGAAAATCCCCTTCAGCTTCTGTAAATGCAGGTTTCAAGAAGGCTTTCTGGACAATCATGGATGCAAATATAACAACATTTATTGCAGCAATCTTCCTGTCACAGTTAAGTACAGGCCCTATACAGGGATTTGCATATACTCTTGCAGTAGGTATTGTATGCTCAATGTTCACAGCTCTTTTTGTTTCAAGACTTCTTTTTGATTTCGGCTTGAGTTCATTCGGCAGTAAACGGTTAAGCATCAGCTGGAGGATCAAATGAGCACTAAAGTAATCAATTTTACAAAGATACGTATACCGATGCTTCTTCTTTCTCTTGCAGTTATTATCGGCGGTATTGCCGGTATCAACATGCAGGGAGGATTCAACCTCGGTATTGATTTTCTTTCAGGTATAAATTTAAGAGTACAGATAGCTGATGAGGCTTTTTCAATTGCCTATACAGGGGAAGAGAGAACTGTTTTAAATATTCAGAACAAAGTACTCAGTGTAACCAAATATAAAAACGGCGGACTTGATAAAGAGGAAAATCTTTTCCCTCTGCAGGATTATTCAACAGTTAAGGACCTGATTGATGCGGTTTCTAAAATTGACGGAATAATTGTTTCTGTAAAGGGATCAGAAAATGCTCCCGCTGTAAGCCTTGCAGGCCTCAATTATGCAGAGGATCTTTCTGAAAAAAGCTTCACTGTTAATTCTGTCAATACAGATACAGATAATTACATTGATATTGCTGAAATCAGGGAAACACTCAGCGGTGTCGGTTCTCCACAGATCCAGGTGGCAGGTAATCAAGAAAATCAGGAGTTTATTATCAGGCTCCAGGATACTGAAGGTGAGAAGGATTTCAGCGTGAAGGCAAATAAAATGATTGTTGATGCTCTGGGTAATAAGTACGGAAGCAACAGCGTCATTGTAAAGCAGTCTGACTATGTTGGACCGAGATTTTCCCAGTCAATAGGATACCAGTCAGTATCTCTGACAGCTTTTGCTCTTGCTCTTATCCTTATATATATCTGGCTCAGGTTCAAGCTTGCATATGCTGTATCTGCAATTTCAGCCCTTATTCATGACGTACTTGTAATGATAGGGATTATCGGGACATTCAGAATTGAGGTAAATACAGCTACTATTGCAGCTCTTCTGACAATTATAGGTTATTCACTAAATGATACTATCGTTATCTTTGACCGTATCAGGGAGAACAATGATCTCCTTAAAGAGAAGGATTTCTTCAAGGTTGTAAATATCAGTATTACTCAGTCCTTAAGCAGAACAATTATTACATCTCTTACAACTCTTCTTGCAGTTGTTGCAATATTCCTTTTCGGAACAGGTGTTATCAAAATATTTGCACTTAACCTTATGATTGGTGTTATTGTTGGTACATATTCATCAATTTTCATTGCATCTCCGATTCTACTTGCATGGATAGGTTTTGTAAGAAACAGAAGAATATCAAAGGCTGAAAAGAAATACAGCGAAAAGAAAAAAGAAGATGCACCTGCAGCTGTAAAAGCAGAAATATCTGCTGAGGGTAATACAGAAATTTCCGATGAAGCTGCTGCAGTAAATGAATCTTCAGCTGCCATAAAGCTTAAAAAAACATCAGCTTCAAGAAAAGAGAGAAAAAGGAAATCTGCAAAAAAATAGATTTATCTTTTTAGCAATATAAAATAAAAGCTGCCTGGGTCTTTCCGATCCGGCAGCTTTTTTAGTTTCATGGATGAAACTATGCAGGCTCGCCACGGAGGGCAATAGAGCCTGCAAAAATCAGGATGAAACTCACCTGTACCCTTCCTGCATATATATTATCCCAGCGCAACATCAAGCATCATCATGACTGCAAAACCGGCCATTGCACCGATAGTCCCTGCATCGCTGTGTTTTTCTATCTGTGCTTCCGGAATAAGTTCCTCCACAACAACATAGATCATGGCTCCTGCAGCAAATGACAGGGCATAGGGAAGGAGCTGTCTCATTGAAACCACAAGAATTACTCCAAGAAGACCAGCAGCCGGTTCTACCAGCCCTGACAGCTGTCCGTACCAGAAAGCTTTTATCCTGCTCATCCCTTCCCTGCGGAGAGGTACAGATACAGCAGTCCCTTCTGGAAAGTTCTGGATCCCGATACCGATTGCAAGAGCAATAGCACCTCCAAGGGATGCTGAGGGTATCCCGGCGGCTACTGCACCGAAAGCAACCCCGACAGCAAGCCCTTCAGGAATATTGTGAATGGTAATTGCAAGAACAAGGAGTATACTTCTCTGCCAGGATGTTTTTATACCCTCGCTTTCGTTTTTCTTAAATGAAGGATGGGTATGGGGAAGTATTTTGTCCACAAGCCAGAGAAAGCCCCCCCCGCAGAGAAAGCCTGCTGCAGCCGGAATCCATGGCCGTGATGTGAGTTCCTCTGCCAGCTCTATTCCCGGCGCAAGAAGCGACCAGAAACTAGCAGCTATCATAATGCCGGATGCGAAACCCAGCATACCGTCCAGAACTATCTTGTTTATTCTTTTAAAGAAGAAAACAAGCGAAGCTCCAAGTGCTGTGACTAGCCATGTGAATATAGTGGCTAATAACGCCTGCAATACAGGATTCAGCTCTGAAAACCATGCATACATATTTTATCTCCCGGGAATGTTGTAACAGAAAATCAATAAAGATATTCATATAAAATATAAACTAATAAGTTGCTATTTTCAATTTATTATTAGTTTAACAATAGAGCTTGCAAGAGGGATACCTGTGTGTTATAGTTTCACCAACAAAAAATGCATAAAAAATACAGCGGATAATTAAAGGAACTATTATATATTTCTGTTGAAACATTTTTATGATGTTTGACATTTTTCAGTCAGTTTCCTTTATCCTGGATTCTTGAAAAATCCGGGCTTGCCGGGCACTTTTGCCGCAGTCTTGCGAAACCTGGACATGTTTAAATCTGTACATAATATTTCGAAAGACGCCTACAAATGCAATAAACTTCGGAGGACGAAATGGATTTTTTTGAAACACATTTAAAGGATGCTGATCCTGAAATCTGGGAAGCAGTGGAAAACGAGAAAAAGAGACAAAACCAGAACCTTGAGCTGATTGCTTCTGAAAACAATGTATCAATGGCTGTTCTTGAAGCAGACGGCAGTATCATGACAAACAAATATGCTGAAGGATATCCTGCAAGAAGATATTACGGGGGCTGTGAGTATGTTGATGTTGCAGAAAAGATTGCTATAGAAAGGATTAAAAAGCTTTTTAACGCTGAATATGCAAATGTACAGGCCCATTCAGGTTCACAGGCAAATATGGCTGCATATCTTGCTCTTGTAAAACCGGGCGATACTGTAATGGGTATGGACCTTTCTCATGGAGGTCACCTTACTCACGGACACCCCTTAAGCTTTTCAGGAAGCCTCTACAACATAGTGTCATATCAGGTATCTCCCGAAACCCTTCAGATTGATTACGATGAAGTGAGAAGAATAGCTCTTGAAGCAAAACCCAAAATGATAATTGCCGGAGCAAGCGCTTATCCCAGATTTATTGATTTTAAAAAATTCAGGGAAATATGCGATGAAGTCGGAGCTTTTCTCATGGTTGATATTGCACACATAGGAGGGCAGGTCGCTACAGGGCTTCATCCGTCTCCAGTACCATATGCCCATATAACTACAGGGACAACTCACAAGACATTAAGAGGCCCGAGAGGGGGATATCTTCTCACAAATGATGAAGAGATTGCCAAAAAAATAAACAGGGAAGTTTTTCCCGGAATTCAGGGGGGGCCTCTCATGCATATAATTGCAGCCAAAGCTGTTGCATTCGGTGAATGCCTGAAGCCTGAATATGCTGAATATATGAAAAAGGTCAATGAGAATGCCGGGGAACTTGCAGCTCAGCTGATTAAACAGGGATTTACAATTGTTACAGGGGGAACAGACAACCATCTAATGCTTGTTGATGTTTCTGCAATGGGTCTTACAGGAAAGGTTGTTGAAAAAGCTCTCGATAAGGCAGGCATAAGTGCAAACAAGAACACAATACCTTTTGACAGGGAAAAACCTATGGTAACCAGCGGTATAAGAATAGGCACACCGTCACTTACAACAAGGGGAATGGGTAAGGCTGAAATGGCAAAAGTTGCAGGGTTTATCAAAAGAGCAGTTGAGAATGTTGAAAATGACGAAGCACTTGAAGCAATCAGAAAGGAAGTTTACAGTTTCACCGCAGATTATCCCATGTATAAATAGATAAACGCATTTTAATATGCGTCTGCTGATATAAAAAGCCGGACAATGTCCGGCTTTTTTGATTTGAAAATGCACTCCCGGAGGGAGGCTATACATCCCCAGATGTAAAAAAGGGTTTATGCAATCAGAATTCGCTGAATCCGTCAATATCGTTAAAGTCAGACGGCATTTTACTTTCCTGCTTCTTTTTTGCAGGTTCAGCTTCTTTTTTTACAGGTTCAATCTTCTTTATTCCTGAATCCCCTCTCTTTTTTGGTTTTTCCTCATATGTAATTTCTTCGGGAACAGAATAATCCTCCTTTTTCCCTTCAGTTTTAAGTTTGAAAAACTCCACATTGCTCTGCATCATTTCCGACTGACTGTTCAGTTCCTCGGCCATGGAAGCCATTTCTTCCGATGAAGAAGCATTCTGCTGTATTACAGTATCGAGCTGCTGCAGGGCCTGATTTATCTGCTCAGCTCCCCTTGTCTGTTCAAGACTTGATGTGTTGATTTCCTGGACAAGTTCTGCTGTTTTCTGGATCTGGGGAACAAGCTCATTGATCAGGTTTCCCGCTTTTTCAGCAGCTTTAACGCTGCTGCTTGCAATTTCAGTTATTTCTGCTGCTGCATTTCCCGAATTCTCAGCCAGTTTCCTTACTTCTGATGCAACAACAGCGAATCCCTTGCCTGCATCACCTGCTCTTGCAGCCTCAATTGCTGCATTGAGTGCAAGCATGTTTGTGTTTCTGGCAATATCTTCAATGATAGAAATTCTTTCTGCTATGCTTTTCATTGCTGAAACTGTTTCATTTACAGCTTCTCCCCCCTCTGTAGCTTCTTTTGTGATTTTCTTTGCAATTTCATCGGCAGACTGGGAGCTTTCAGTGTTCTGTTGTATATTTGCAGCAAGCTGTTCCATTGCGCTTGAAACTTCTTCTGTGCTTGATGCCTGTTCAGTGGCGCCTGAGGAAATCTCCTGGGAAGTTGAAGATATCTGCTGAGCCCCTGAAGCAACCTGGCTGGAAGCTGAGTTAATATCCAGCAGTATCCTGTTTAGGTTTGATACCATGTCTTTGAGTGAAGTGGCAAGCTGCCCGACTTCATCCTTCTGGTTAATATCCATTGTTGCTGTTAAATCACCTGAAGCTACCTTTGATGCAAAAACAACACTGTCCTTCAGCTTTGATGAAATGCTTCTTGCAAACAACAGCGATACTGCAATGCCCATAATCAGGAATATTAAGCCCACAGCAGCTACTATGTTCCTGACAAGTTTTATTGGTTTGAGAAATTCTTCATCAGGCAGGGTCAGGCCTACACTCCATCCTGTTGATTCCACAGGTCCATAACCGCAGCTTTTAGGAATTCCTTCAAATATATATTTTTCTACAGCCTTTTTTCCTGCAATCATGTTTGATACTACCCCTTCAAGCCCCTTTACCTGGAGAAGGTTTGTTTTCATTACATGGTCTTTATTCGGATGGGCAAGTGTCAAACCTGTAGAATCTACAACATATGGATACCCTGTCTCTCCTATTTTTGTATGTTCTACAACCTCATTGATAAAAATGATGTCTATGATTGTTGCTACTGCTCCGATAACAGTTCCGTTGTTTGCATACACAGGAACAGCTATTGGAAGAAATGGATCTCCAGTAACCTTGTTGAGCCCTGCTGAACCGAAATTCGGTTTTCCCTGAAGAGCATCCTTTATATATTCCCTGTCTTCAAGGGATATACCGAAATATTTTGTGTCACTTGCTGCAATAACTGTTCCTGAAGTATCTGCTGCAAGAATCACCTGATATATTTCTCCCAGTCCCTCTGTTTTTTGAATATTCGAGAATGTCTTGTTCAGTTTATCAATGTTGAAAGATTCTTTGTTTTCCAGTGTGTTGATAGTGATATCAAGAATTGAAAAACTTTTGGCCAGTTTCATTTCATCCTGCAGTTTGTTATCAACCAGTAAAGCCAGTTCATTGGCTCTTGTCAGTAACTGCTCATCTGTAGATGTTGTGAGAGCTTTACCTGATATTATTACAGACGAAATCCCTACAGTAAGGAGAGGTATTGCCATAATGGAAATACCGAACAACAGAAGTTTTGCTGCTATTTTAAGATTTTTAAACATAAATCCTCCAGTATTATTCAGGAATTATGTCACTTTCGGTAATATACTATATATTAAATTATAATTATTATTATTATTATATATTCTAGTTTATTTTAAAAGTTAATGCAAAAGAATAATGTTAATATAAAAAATTAAAGTGTATGACGTACTTTTTATTATTTAGATTTATCAGTCCTGAAATTATATCCAGTAAACCTCTCTTGCCGGAATAATTGTTACAAGTTTGTTTTCTCTTCCTTTTAAAAGAGTTTTCAGAAATTCCTTTCGCTCCCTGTTTTCCAGAGACCCTTCGATAACTGTTCTGACCTGGCCGTCAAGAAATTCTTTAGTGTCGACAGTAAAAATAAAATTATTCTTCTGAAGGATATCGACCAGATCTTCATTGCCTGTATAGGAAATTCTTGCAAAATACTGCCTCTGCCCGATAATTTTGACATTCATCATGTCTCTGATTTTAATTACAAGCAGTCCTCCTATTGATGATCCGATACCGAATATAAGAAGAAGTTTGGGATCTCTGTCGATATATTTAACAACCATGGCAATGACTGTTATCCCGATTATGCTTTCAAAGAAATTTATGACAAAAACGCCGGTCTTATGCCCCCTGTTGAACATTTCGATTTTAAAGTTAAAAGCCAGATCCTGCAGTATGCGGCCGAAAAAAACTATTAAACCGGATATAATAATTGTGTTCATGATATTTCTCCAGATAAATGATTATTTAATAATATTTCAGGCATTATGTTCATGTCTATGCCTTAAAGCAATACTTTCAAACCATGTAACATGATTTGGCTCAAATAATATTATAATTCTAAAGCGGTCTGAAAAACAGCTTTTTAAACTTATTGTCATCCATATTTCTTGTAACAAGAACAACTGCAGTACAGGTGATATATGAAAATATGAAGCGGCCAAGGAATACTGTTGCCGGGTCAGCTCCAAGCGATATCATCAGCAGGCTGTCTTCAAGGAGGCTGTGGCAGAGGGAAAGAAATATGATTGTGTAGAAAAGGTCTTTTTTTCCCACTCTTCCTGATTTTGCCTCTGCAATGATAAGTCCCCCGCCGTATGCATAGCCGAGAACAATACCGATTATTGTTATGGGGATTGCTTTTTTACCTATTCCGAGACCTTTCAGTACAGGATGGAGAATTCTGATCAGCAGGTTCATAAGCCCGGATGCTTTCAGTATGTTCATAAGGGTAATCAGCGAAAAAATAATAACTATTATTTTAAGGTAGTTGAAAACTTCAGCAACTGCCCAGGGAATTATTCCGGTTTCAGTGTTTTCCGGGTACCAGATAATGTTAGGCTCACCCTGGAAAAGATCAGCGGTTTCGAATATGAAATTAAGGATAGTTCCGAACAGAAGTGCTGCTCCAAGCCTGAAAAGAAGTGAAACCCTGAGCCTTATTCCGGCTTTTCTTGCAACAGTTGCTTCAACAGGAAGTGCATGGGCAACAAGAAGCATTATTCCGAGAACAGTAACCTGGGCAGTATTGACAGGGTCTGTAACAATTACTTTGGAAAAAACAAGCATTGCCGCATAGATGTTTGTGCATATTCCTGCTGCCCATACAAGACCGTAGCTGCCGGGAAGACCTGCCAGAGACATGAGGGGGGAGAGCATTTTCCCTATATACGATATAAGACCCAGCTCTGTTATTATCTTCATCAGGATACTTACAGGTATTATTATCCTGAAAAGCATTTTGCTTACAGATAGAGTGTTTTTAAGCGAATCCCTGATCAGGGCAGCAGCTTTTTTCATACCGCATCTTATTGCAGAAGAGATATTAATACAATAATCAGCCATACTGAAATATTTTAAATAAAGCAGTATTTTAATACGGTATATACTGTACACGCATTAAAAAAGTAAGTAACTTTTTTCTATCCTGATTGTTTAACTATGGTTTGCCCGTCAGAAAGGTAAAACTGTGCTATAATGCATTAATTACAAAACCCTGAAACAGGGGGGAGGTTTTAATAATGAAAAGTTTCAGAGTATTCATTTTCGCAATTTTTCTTTCAGTGATACTTACACTGAGTGTTTCAGCAGGAGGCAACAAGGAAGTTCCTGATCTGGAAGTGTCGACTTCAGGAACACAGTATATTTCTCCTGACGGAAACGGTGTTCAGGATTCAGCAGAACTTGCTTTCAAGGTTAAAATATATGTAAAGAGCAAGACAGGTTATATTCCGGAATACGGACTCAGAATAAAGAACAGTGCCGGGAATACCGTAACAGAAGTTGTTGAAAAGGAAAAATCTGATATCAACTGGTTTATCCGGATTTTTACCAAATATTCGGAATTCACACTTGAGAAAACTGTTGCCTGGAACGGGCTTGATACAGCAGGTAACAAGGTGCCTGACGGCATTTATAATGTGGAAATATGGGTGAAGGATGCTTCGGGAAATATTGACGAAGTGGATATAGATGATTTCGTAGTGGATATTGTTCCGCCCTCTGTAGAGCTTGTCAAACCGGACAAAATGATCTTTTCACCCAATAACGACGGGAATCTTGATGTTTTTGTCTTAAAGCAGGAGAAATCAACAGAGGAAGTTCTCTGGACAGGTGAAGTAGTTGATAAGGACGGGGACACAGTAAAAACATTTAAATGGGAAAACAGATCTCTTCCGTCACTTGAGTGGGACGGGCTTGACAACAGCGGCAAGAGGGCAGATGACGGTGTCTACAGCTACAGAATCAATTCGACAGATCTTTCAGGGAATAAAATGGATGAAAAATCAGTTTCCGGAATTGTTCTGGATACAACAATGGCTGATGTAATTTTCGAACTTTCGGATACATACTTCTCTCCCAACAATGACAGCAGCAAGGATACGATAATTGCAACATTCGGGCAGAAAACGGAAAAAGGCTTAATCGCCTGGTCTGTTACAATGGCTGATGCAGGGGGTAATGTTATTCTTTCTGATAAGGGTACAGAACCAGGTATTTATGAAGCAGTAATTGACGGTAAGGGGGAACAGGGGGAAAATCTTTCCCAGGGATCATATACACTCGGGTTTTCAAGCGAATATGAAAACGGTGTAAGGATTGTGAAAACTGAAACTGTTTATCTCGATACAACTTCACCTGTAGTTGATTTCAGGGTAAGCAACCCGGTTTTTTCACCCAATGGAAACGGCAGCCGGGACACCACCGAAATCTCGATGAAATCCAACAAGATTGTCAAATGGAAGGGTCAGATAACAGACAGCTCCGGCAGTTCTGTGGGCGAAATGTCGAGTAAGGACACAACTTCCCTTATTGTATGGGATGGTACAGATGAAAACGGCAGTGAACTGCCTGACGGTGATTACTACCTTGAGACATACTTTGAAGACCTTGCCGGGAATCCATATGTTCCCTCAAAACAGAGGATTACAATAGACAGGATTGAGAAAAAGGCAGAGCTTGTTAATATACCCGGTGCTGAAATGATTGAAAAGAATATTGAAGGGATAGCTGCATTCAGTGTGGATTCAGATGACATGGATGGAATTGAAATGTGGTCTTTCAGGGTAAGCGATCCCGAAGGTAATGTCCTTTATGAGGAATCCGGCAAAGGCAGTCTTCCTGATACTGTTACAGTACCAGGAAGCAGGGATGAAGCTGAAGAGGGAAACTACAATGTATCTTTTACTGCTGTTTATGAAAACGGCAGCAGGTCGGAGCATTTTTTCAAATACTTTTACGACCTAACTCCGCCGGAAGCAGACCTTGTAATCTCTGCAACTCCGTTTGCAGTTAACGGCGAAGTTCTTGACGGTGAGGTCTATATTGATCCCAACGCAGAAGATGAGAGCGGCATTTACAAATGGATTCTTAAACTGAAAGATGGAAACGGAGAGGAGGATTCTTCAGAAGGCAAGGAACTTTCCGAGGAAGGAATAGTTGTTTACGGTGAAAACTATATTGCTGATGAAGTAGCATCAGGAAGCAGGTTTGATGTCGAGCTTGAACTTGTCGACATGAACGGCAACAGTACAGTTGTAAACGGCGATTTTGAAATTGATATAATTGCAGAGCTTGTTGACGGAAGATACTATATAAAAGTTCCGAAGATAATTTTTTCCGCGTACAAGGATACGCTTTATTCAAGAGGAAAGGCTGCCGGTGATGAGAACATGGAGACAGTACGAAAGGTAGCTGAGCTTTCAAGAAAATATCCTGATTATCAGATAGTTCTTGAAGGGCATGCCCTTAATGTATTCCATGGCAGAAATGATGCAAAGGAAGCAAAAGAGGAGAAGGTCCTTGTTCCACTTACAGAGAGAAGGGCATTGTCTGTCAAAAAAGCCCTTATAGCTGAAGGTCTTCCTGAAGAGAGAATCAGAATTGAATATTTCGGAGGAAAAAGACCTGAAACTTCTGTTACAGATAAATCAGTGCGCTGGAAGAACAGGCGTGTTGAGTTTGCTATTGACCGTGATTAGGGATACAGATTTAAAACGATTTATAATTTTGAAAAGGGCTGTCAGTATTCCGGCAGCCCCTTTCTTCGGCAACCTGATTATTCGGTCATATCCCTGTTCTTCAGTTCACAGAAAAGATTGAATAGTTCGGGGAAATCATTTTTAATATTCACTATCCTTAGAGATGTGTCTGTCCAGGCATGAACAGTCCTCCCTTCTGCAAGCAGGGTATTGTCGGATTTCCTTAACGCTTTATAGATTATTTCAAGCCTGAAAGGGGAAACCCTGTCGATTTTTGACTCAACTATAACTGTATTGCCGTATTTTGCCCCTTCAACGAATCTGCATTCCAGTTTTGAAAGGGGAAGCATCAGGCCCTCCTCTTCCATCCTTGAATAGGGATAGCCCTCTTTTTCCATATAATCTGTCCGTCCTGCTTCAAACCACACCGGATATACAGAATGATGAACTATTCCCATCTGGTCTGTTTCCGCATAGCGGACAATTAATTCGGTTTTTGACATAACAAGCCTCATTTCATGGTTGATTTTTTACATTGCTGCGAATTATTATAACAGGAATAATTATTATAGACATCACCGCTGCAGAGGTATTGTATAAATAATTATGAAGATATGTGCAAAACAGGACAGCCGGGGAATCAGGAGATATTAAGGAAATGCTTGTTAAACTTTTCAGAATTATTTATAAATTTTTTTTCAGTTTGATTATACTGTTATTTTTTGTTGCTACAACATCTGTTGTTTTTCTGCTTCCTGTAAATTCCGTAAGAAGGCGTAAAAACCTGATGGCTGTAACAGGATTTTATGATCGCTTTTACCTGGCCCTTCTTGGAGTCAGGATTACCTATAAAGGGCTTGAAAACTATGACAGGGAAAAAACCTATTATGTGATGGGAAATCATATGACTTTTGTGGATATATTTGCTGTTGTAAGTCTTTTCAGGGTTCTTTTTATTACTTCAAATGAACTCAAAAAGCGGCCGGTAATGGGGCAGGTTGCATATTTTGCAGGTTGCCTCTTTGTGGAACGGAGGAAAATCACTACCCTGAAGGATGAGATCCCGAGGATAGGGGAGGTTCTTAAAAGCGGTCTCAGTATCTGCCTGTTCCCTGAGGCAACATGTTCTGACGGGCGGGGGCTTCTCCCTTTTAAAGGGGGTCTTCTCGAGGCTGTTCAGGGAACAGGCGTAGAAGCGCTTCCTGTAGTTATAACCTACAGAAAAATCAACGGGAAAAATATAAGAAGATCAGATTATGCAAGATTCGGCTATTTCGGCGGCATGAAATTTGTTCCCCAGTATCTGAAGCTTTTAATGTTCAAGTCACTGTCTCTTCAGATGGAAGTGCTTCCCCCAGTTCCCACAGAAGGCAGGGAAAGAAAGGAAATAAGAGATCAGCTTTCAGAAGTTATGAATGCAAGATACAGCGAATACCTTGAAGGGGTTGAAGAATAAAAAAAAACCGGTGCAGACAGAGCAGTCACCGGTTTTCCTTTTATATCTGCTGTGAGTTATTCTCTTGACAGATACCTCTGTGTAAAATATTCCTCTCCGACATTTCTGTTCAGAACAATTTCACTGATTTCCAGTACTGATTTCCTTCCGTTGTCATGGTTTTCCATTTTCATTATCATGGGTCTGTATTTCTTTTTTTCAGGATCTATCAGTTTAACATTTTCCACAGTCAGAGTTTTATAGAGTATTCCGGAAAAATCATAGAATTCAGCCTTGCGGATTACAAAGTCCTCCTTGCCTATCCATCCGATCTTTTTTGTAAATCCGTTTTCATCCGCTATATCATCACTGGCAGGGACCATTTCAATAATCCAGCATTCAATGCTGTTTTCAGTCTCTGTTCCGAGTATTTTCATGTTGAAATCGGAAGAGGGGAGTGGTGACATATCTGCATAGGAGAACTCGGAGCCCATAAAGCTTTTTGATTTTTCCGATGAAACAATTCTCCTCACCTTTCTGAGTGCCGGCATATAAAGCCACATATCATCATCTTCATTCTCATAATCAAATGTAAGGAACCCTGTCCCCTTGACATCTGCAGGAGACAGAAACCTTATAAGCTTTTTTTCTGTTTCCCCGTTGTCATAGAGTTTTGTTATCTGTGCAGTATCCCTTATCCGCTCTCTTCCCTTGCTGTCAATGATAATCATCCTGGAAACAGCTTCGCTTCCGTCAAGTTTGCCTGACGAAACTGCTTTTTCATAGATATCTCCTGCCGAAAGATTCTCCTGTGCACCGGCTGAAAAAGAAGCTGCAATCAGAAGAAATGCTGCGATGAAATAATTAAACATATTTTTCCCCCTTGATATTCTTTTCAAGAAATAACGGTTTATATTTAAGGCATAGTGCCGGTATAAAAAGAAGAGCTCCTGCAAGGCATGAAAAAATTGATATTACAACCAGGAATCCGAAAAACCTCACTGGCATGAATGATGAAAAAAGAAGTACGACAAATCCGACTATAACGGAAAAAGCGTTGAAAATAATTCCCCTCCCTGTTGTTGTAAGTGCTGTCCTTATTCCCTCTTCCCTTGTTTTCCCTGCGACAAGTTCCTCCCTGTAGCGCCAGATGAAGTGTATGGTGTAATCTATTCCCACCCCTATCATTATTGATGAGAGAAGCGCTGTGGCTATGTTCAGCTCAATTTTGAGAAGACCCATGAGGCTGAAAAGTATGATAATTGACATTACAAGGGGGATTACTGAAAACAGCCCCCCTCTCACTGATCTGAAAAGCATCATCATCATAATAGATACAATTGCAGTTGACCAGAAGAGAGAGATAAACTGTCCCTTTACAATGTGGTCTGCAAGGTCTGTGAATATCATTCCCCATCCCCCGATAGCTGTCACATCAGGATCATCCTCTGTCATCTCCCTTATTGTATCCACAACCCCTTTTATGGCAGGTGTGTCCGAGTTGTTTACCCTTACCATGAGGTGTGAGTTTTCATACGGGAAGTCAACCAGTTTGTCGAAATCCTCGGGGTCCCCGCTCATGTTGTAGAGTTCAAAATACTGTGCAACAGCATTTCTGGAACCGGGGATCCTGTCATAATATTCCTCCCCCGGCATGTTTATTGCTTTTGACATCTCATGAACCGCTGCAGCAATCGAGGAGGTGTTTCCCACCCAGTCTAGTTCCTCAAAACTGTTTTCATATCTGTCAATCTTTTTCATCATTTCAGGGTCCTTGATATCTCCGGTAAACATCACAGAGATATTCTGGCTTCCCCCCAGTTTTTCATTTATGATTTTTGAACTCACCACTATGGGGTGGTCCTTCTTATAGTATTTTTCCGGATTGGCATCAATTTTCACCAGGAAAATTCCCCCTGAGAGAAGAATGGTGACAATAGTGAAGAAAAGAATTATTTTCCCCGGATGACTTATGACAGAGTCTGCAAACAGGTTGAGGAGTCTGTCGAGAACATGGATCTGGCCGTTCTTTTTAACAGGTTCCGCATTTTTCACAAGAGAAGTTACTGCAGGTATGAAAAGCAGGCTTGCAGAGAGTGCATAGGCAATCCCGATGGCGGAAAGTACTGCAAGCTGTTTTGCCGGCAGTATGATATGGGACAGCATGCAGAGCATCCCTGCTATTGTAGTAAGACCTGTAGCTATGACTGGCTTTCCCAGGCTCATAAACATGTTTGAAGCAAGCTGTCTGCTTGTATAGCTGTTTTCTTCTGTGTTGTCTTCCTGGTATCTGGCAATCATGTGTATGCCGTAATCATTTGCTATGGCAATCATTATTACAGGGAGAAGTACAATAGGGATGGATACTTTCCATCCGAAAACAGGAATAAGGCCCATGCTGAGAATTATGGACATTACTACAACAAGAAAGGGGAGGATTACCCCCCTTAGCTGCCTGAAGGAAAAATACAGGAATACAAGCATGATAAGTATTCCCCCCGGAAGGAATTTACTGATATCATTTTTTATATCCTTTGCAACGCTGATTCTTGTAAAAGGCATTCCCCCGTAATATACATTTTCATCGCCCGGATGTTCTTCAACAATTGCCTTGAATTTCGGGAATATCTCAGTGTCTGAAATATTTTCAGTTATTGTTGCTATGACAGCGGTAGTTGTAAAATCTTCTGAAACAACAATTTTGTAGACAAGACTGTTTTCTTCAAGCCTTTTTTTAAGAAGCTCTTCCATTTCCGGTGATGAAGGTATCCTGTCCACCGCCGGCTCAACAAGCATGTATCCCTCTTCACCTGATATATCCTTGAGATCAAACAGGGACATTACCTTGTCAATTTCCTTGAGCCGGTTGACTTTTCTGGAAATCTCCTTAATCCGCTTCAGTGTATCAGGTTTAAGTATGTCGTCGGATTCAAATACAACCATGAGAAGATCTGTCCCCCCGAAAATTTCCTCTATCCTGTCTGTATCAATCCTGCTCTGTATATGCTTCGGAAGCATGTTTTTTACTTCCGGATCAACCTCTATATTCCTGAGCTGGATAAGAGACAGCACGGTTACTGCGGCATACAGCGCAATTATCATGAATCTGTATCTGATTATTATTTCTGAAATTTTTTTCATCCTCAATTCTCCTGTATAATATATATGGTCAGCTTATCCCTGTCCTGCCGAATGACAGCTGAAGCTCCTTAACTGCCCCTGTCATGATTGTCTTGACTACATTTCTGTATAGTTCATAAAATTCATCATTCTTTCTGATTCCGAAAGTCTGTTCCGTAACCGGATAGAACAGAAAATGGGAAAAAAGAATGCTGAAAAATGAGGGTCCTATTATCCCGATAAGCCTGTCCTCCATTCCTTCAGGGAGGCCTGCATGTGCAAAAACTTTTCTGAATAAATTAAGGAGGTTTCTCATCTTCTCCGCCTTGAATTCTGTAATATCTGAAGAATCAACAGGCATTTCAACTGCGAAGATTATTGCCTGCCTGCTGTGCTCTCTGAAAAAGGGGACAGCAGCATCTACCAGATTTGAAATGAAAACAGGGGGATCGTCAGATATATCAACTATTTTTCTGATTAATTCAGAGTATTCTGAAAAAAATGAAGATAGTATCTCTTTGAGAACCCCGCTTTTGCCTCCGTAATAATATGAAATCATAGATATATTTACGTTAGCCTCTTTGGCGATGTCCCTGACTCCCACTGCGGCAAAGCCCTTTTCAGAGAAAAGTTTTATACCTGCTTCAAGAATTGCATCTTTTTTGCTGTCTCTTGGATCAGCTTCCGTTTTATCCGGCATGGTTCTCTCTGCCATTTTTCCTCCCTTTATGAAGCTCTTTTTTCCCTTCATTCTTTCCTGTATCCGGCTTTCGTATTTCTTCAAATGCAGATATAAGTTTATCTGTAACAGTAATCAGAAACATAACTTTACCTCTGCAAATACAGAACTGCCTCTGTCTTCAAGCATGCCGAAGAGTGTGCCGTCAGGCCCCGCATATAAAAATGCACCCCCTGAAACTGTCAGAGAGTCAGCAGCATCCCATACTGCCAGCGGCTTTATGAAAAGTTCTTCAGTTGTAAAATTCCAGCTGCCGGCAGTTTCCAGAGAAAGTGTCTCATGAAAAAGGTCGAGAGATACCCTGAATACTGCAGAATGTGTTACTTTCTCTGCCTGTGAACTAATTATCCTGTTCATGTTCTCAAGTTCAGCTTCGACCGGATTCAGCCCGGCAAGATCCTCTTTTTCTATAAAGTCGGTTATATATTTTCCTGAATACTGCAGGATAAGTGTCAGGTCTCCCATTGATCTGTCAATCCCTGTAATATATGAGATTTCAGGGGAGGGTACATATATTTTTTCATGATCGCTGAACGGGATAAGAAATGCTGTTTCCCCCCTTATCCCGTAATCTGAAACAGTTGTTGAAAAATCCAGTCCGATATTATGTATTCTGTAGGGCTTGAGCTCCATGTTTCCGCTCCCTTTCAGATCTGATATTCCGGGCGAAGGGTTGTATCCGTTAAAATATGATACAGAAAAATCAAAAGAACTGCTTTCATAATCAGTTTTGAACGCGAATGAAGAGTTTTCCATAACAGGATCGGGGTCAGACAGGGTAGACTGGATAAAGGATGGAAGTTCTGACTGCCTGTATAGAGGAACCCAGATTGCTGTAAAAGTAAAGGGGTAGGGGCTGTATTTTATTTCAGCCAGAAGGTTCCCGAGTCTTCTGTCATCTTCACTTGATGATACTGAACTGTTTCTGACAGGTGTTATTCTGTTTGTAGGATTTACAGCATCTGCTCTTCCCCATACTATTATTTTCTGACCTGCAGAAAAATCGAATGAATTCCCGTAGATATCTATATAAGCCTCTCTCACTTCAAGATTGTTTCCATTTTCTTCAGGGCTGCCTGTTGCTATTATCTCTGAAAATGCTTTAATGCTTTCGGAAGGGGAGGCAGATATCTCTCCTCTGAATTCAGAAAATGAGCCTGAAACGCTCAGATTTTCCTCTTCGTTATTTACAGAACAGTCTGCAAGAGCTTTTGCAGATCCTGAAAAATCAACTGTACTCTCCCGGGCAGAAGCAGGTTTTGCTGTATTTTCATTTTCCTGCTGACTGTCAGAGACAACTGAGTCAAAAAGTCCTTCAGAAAACAGATTCAGTGAAAGAAAGCTGAACAGCAGCAGTAAAAGGATTTTTTTCATTGGTCCCTCCATAATTTCTGCTTAAAATCAAACGAACGTTTGAACAATAAAAAGTCTAGTTTTTTAGCTTTTTTTAGTCAATATCAGATTGATCTTTTTTTGTGAAATTACACTGAAATATCTGTGATTGTTGATATACAGTGAAAACGGAAGTGTTTTGCTAATTGTGAAACGAGGAGATTCAATATTTCTTATATTTAAAATCAGTTAAACAGTATCAACCTTCATCATATTTACCCGTTTTGATTCAAGAAGGGGTATTCCTGTCACAAACACGATATTGTCCCCCTTTTTTATGTAGTTGAGCTGGAGAGCAAGTGCCTTTGCCCTTTCAAGGGTTGAATCAGTGTCTGACATGTTGTCAATCAGTTCCCCTTTTACCCCCCATACCGGGGTAATGAGTTTGATAGTCTCCTCGCGGTCAACAAAAGCGAGAATTGGAGTTTTTATTCTGTATTTGGAGAGGCTTCTTGCTGTTTTTCCGGTTTTTGTTATTACTATGATTGCTGATGCATTTATATCAACTGCAACTGTACAGACAGCTCTTGTCATTGTATTTACAAAAGAATCCACTTCCTCATCATTTCTGCTTTTTCTGAGCCTTGTTTTATGGATATCGCTTTCCTTTGCCTCTGTTTTCATGCATATCCTTTTCATTATGGAAACAGTTTCAACAGGGTAGGTGCCTACAGAGGTTTCAGCGCTCAGCATTACTGCATCGGTTCCGTCAAGAACTGCATTTGCCACATCGCTGGCTTCTGCCCTGGTCGGCCTGGGGGATGTGATCATTGATTCGAGCATCTGTGTTGCAGTGATTACAGGGGTGTTTTTCCTGATGCATGTAGAAATAATTGATTTCTGAATCAGGGGGACCTCTTCCGGATCTACCTCGACTCCCAGATCTCCCCTCGCAATCATTACAGCATCGCTTACATCACAGATAGCATCTATGTCATCTACAGCTTCAGGCCTTTCAACCTTGGCAATTACAGGTATTGATGCTGACTTTCTCAGTATCATGGCTTTCAGTTCCCTTATATCATTGCTGCAGCTGACAAATGACATGGCAAAGAAGTCAGCTCCGTGTTTTATACCGAAATCAATATCTGCCTTGTCTTTTTCAGTTATCAGAGGTATTGAAAGTTTTGTTCCCGGGAGATTTATTCCTTTCCGCGACTGCATCAGGCCTCCGTTGACAACCGTGCATATAACATCGTTTCCCTTTATATCTGTGACCTTCAGTTTTATCAGACCATCATTTATCAGTACCGGATTTCCCTTGATAATATCCTTTGGAAGATTTTTATATGAAGTTGATACTTTTTCCCTTGTTCCTTTTACATCATCTGAAGTGAGTATTATTTCATCCCCCTCTTTTATTTCGAAAGGTTTCTCTATCTCTCCGAGTCTCAGTTTGGGACCGCACAGATCCGCAACAACAGGAATAGGGTAGCCTATTATTTTTTCAGCCTCCCTTATATTCTTTATTGCATTGAGTTTTGTTTCATATGATCCGTGTGACATGTTTATCCTTGCTATATTCATGCCGTTTGAAGCAAGTTCCGCTATCTTTTCCACACTTTCTGTTGCAGGTCCTATTGTGCATATGATTTTTGTTTTATTGAAATTAATTGCCATACTGTTTCTCCTGATTCCCTTTTTTAACACATGAGACTGTTTCTATTTTAGTACCTGCTGATCAATAGATCAAATTCAAAAACAAAAAAGTGAGAACATGAGGCTCTGTTTGATTTTATCTGGTATTACAAAAAAAGGCCTTTCCCATGCTGCTGCCGGGAAAGGCCCTGATTGGTTCATTTACGGGCCCTGACCGGAGGCTGCCCGTGCAGTATGACTAGACAATATCTACCTTCATCATGTTGACTTTCTGGGATTCAAGCAGAGGGATACCGGCAACAAAAATGACACAGTCTCCAGGTTTTATATACCCGAGGCTTACAGCAAGCTCCTTTGCCCGTTTCAGGGTTGAGTCTGTATCTGACATATTGTCAATAAGTTCGCTTTTTACTCCCCATACAGGGGTTATCTGCCTGATTACCTTCTCATTTTCCACAAATGCCAGAATAGGTGTGTTTATCCTGAACCTTGACAGCCTTCTTGCTGTTTTCCCGGTCCTTGTAATAACAATAATAGCAGCTGCATTTATATCTGCTGCAAAGGAACAGACAGCCCTTGTCATGTTTTTTACAAGAAAATCCCTTGAACTGTCTTCGTCCTTTCTTTTGAGCTTTATCCTGTTTGAATATATTCCCTTTTTTTCCGCTTTAAGACATATCCGTTTCATTATTGATACAGCTTCAACAGGATATTTTCCCACAGAGGTTTCAGCACTAAGCATTACAGCATCTGTCCCGTCAAGAACTGCATTTGCAACATCGCTTGCCTCTGCCCTGGTCGGCCTGGGGGATGTAATCATTGATTCAAGCATCTGTGTTGCTGTAATAACAGGTGTATTTTTTTCTATGCATTTTGAAATTATTCTTTTCTGGAGAAGAGGGACCTCTTCAGGAAGCACTTCCACTCCGAGGTCCCCCCGGGCTATCATAACAGCATCACTTTCATCACAGATGGCATCAATATCAGCTACTGCGTCAGGCCTTTCCACCTTTGCTATTACAGGTATGTCAGCTGTTTTTCTCAGGATGATGGATTTGAGCTCCCTGATATCATCGCTGTTTCTGACAAAAGACATGGCAAAGAAGTCAGCTCCGTGCTTTATCCCGAACTCAATATCTGCCCTGTCTTTTTCGGTAATCAGGGGTATTGTCATTTTTGTTCCCGGGAGGTTTATCCCTTTCTTGGACTGCATGAGACCGCCGTCAATAACCCGGCATCTTACCTCTCTTCTGTCAGATGCAATAACTTCAAATTTCAGAAGCCCGTCATTTATGAGAATCGGGTCGCCCGGTTTTACATCATCTGCTAGATTTGTATATGTAGTTGAAACTTTTTCCCTTGTCCCTTTTATTTCTTCGGATGTAAGGATAATTTCTTCTCCTTCCTTTATTTCAAAAGGTTCTTCAATTTCACCGAGTCTGAGCTTGGGACCGCACAGGTCTATCATTACCGGAATCGGATAGCCGATTTCCTTTTCAGCTTTTCTTATGTTTTTGAGATGGCCCAGCTTTACTTCGTGCGATTCATGGGACATATTCATTCTTGCAACGTTCATGCCGTTTTCGACCAGCCTGATTATTGTCTCAACTTCACATGTCGCCGGCCCGATCGTGCAGATAATTTTCGTCTTGTTAAAATGCAATGACATTTTTTTCTTTCCTCCTGAGTCTTTTTAAAGAAATCCCGGTTTCCGGAAATATGAGATCTGCCGTTTTCTTGAATTCCTTATTAATCCCTGTCAGATGCCGTATTTCTGACAGGAATGCACTGATTGCTGACTGCCTGGTCAGGAAATAATCAGTTTTCCGGGTTTCTCTGCTTTATAATGAGGAAAAAATCAGTTTTCCGTTATGATATGAGCTTTTCCGTTTGAGATATCAGATATTGCTGCCTCAATATCCCTTAAATATCTCTCCGGCACGCGGATTTTAATAGCTACACTGTCAGTGAACTCTTCAGATATAATTGCAGCTGAATAATTTTCAGCTGCCCTTTTTACCTGTTCGTAAATTTCATATCCGACTGCGACTGAAAAGCCGACTTCATCTATCATTTCCTTTACTTTCAGTTCTTTGACAGCCTGCTGAGCTGCCTCAGTGTATGCTTTTACCAGTCCGCCGGTTCCCAGCTTTATACCTCCGAAATACCTGACCACAGTACACAGTATGTTTGTAATACTGCTTCCCTTTAATACCTGGAGAACAGGCTTTCCTGCTGTCCCTTTCGGCTCACCGTCATCAGTCATTCCCATTGTCTGACTGTTTCTGGCCCCGTATATAAATCCGTAGACAATATGCCTTGCATCTTTATGATCTTTCCATAATCTGCTGACAATTTCTTTTGCCTCTTTATCAGTTTCAATATAAAAACACTGACTGATAAATCTGGATTTTTTTACGACAAGTTCAGTTCTGCTGCTTCCAACCGGTATGTACAGGTTTTCATTCATCATAAATTTTGGAGGTTACTATATCTGGTCTTTGAACAGTTTTTCAATAGATTCAAGTATGAATTTCCTGTTTTTTCCGAAAATTGTTTCAGAAAACATATTATCACGGCAGGAATTGCATACCATATATGTCGAAGACATGTTTTTTTCCCTGATCTGGCCGGTTATCAGTTCTGCCAGGTCTTCTCTGCTTCCGAGTTTCTTTTCCGGAGGAAGGATTTTCAGTGCCTGGTCAACAAGTCTGTCAGTGTATTTTACTGCTGAAAGTGCCTCATTCAGTGTAAGAAGAGTGCTGTCCTGATGGCTTATAATACATCCGCATGAATCGCAGCTTGCATCAAGATTTATATTATCGATTTTTTCCTTGCCTGCAGCAATACTCTCCTCTCTTTTCTTCCACCACACTGCAGTATTGTAGAGTCTGTCCATATAATCGGTCAGCAGAAGTACTGCAGCTGCTTCGGATGATTCATCCTGTTCACGTGCCCATTCAAGTGTATTTTTACTGTCCCTGCCCGGAACATCCAGCTTTGCCCCGTTGTTTATGAGAAACTGAAGGGCATCTGCCTGTCCGCTGTAAAGTGCAGCTGCAAGAGGTGTAAGATTTTTACTGTTGACAGATTCCAGCAGTCCGGTGTTTTCTGAAAGGATTTTCTCTAATGTGTCTAGATCGCCTGTTTCTGCTGCTGTGAACAATTCACTGATATTATCCATAATCCCTGTTCCCCTGTTTTTAGATATATAATTTACCTGACCGGTAATGGCCGGCAGTATTTACCGATTTCATGCATCTAAAAAATAATATAAAGATAGGTTATGAGTCAATAAATACATGATAAGAGTATCTGATTAAGCGGAATAATAGTTGAAAGCTTTAATCGTCCTTTATCCATTCGCTCATGATATGCTTCTCTTTTATGAGCCTGTATCTTACAAAAGCATTCAGGTATTTCATTGCTTTTTCTGCACTGCTGAATGTCGGGACCCCTCCTGAATCCAGAATTCTTGAAAGAGAACTGTAAAGATCATCTCCCGGTTCAACCCCTATTGATACAATAACCGGCTTTTTGTATTTCCTGACAATTCTGACAAGCTCTGATGCTATGTTTTTTTCAAATGCTGCGATTTCATCGTTTGTTGTGTGGAGAGGTCCGGCGCACGGAATTATGGAAACCATTACAGCATCAACATTTTCGGAAGCCAGAAATACTTCTACTGAATCTATATACTCCCTGTCTCCCGCCATGGGGGTAAGGTCAAGGAATGGTTCCGCATTTACAAAACCCGGAATGATTTCCTTAAGTTTCCTTTCTGTATCATTGTCAAGTTCAGCTACTTCAAGCTCTCCTATGTTGTCTGCGGCATTTGCTTTTTCATAACCGGCATTTGCCACAACTGCAGTCCTCCTGCCGCTTACCGTCAGGCTGCTGAACAGGGAAAAAGTTTTAATATACCCTGTATGATCAGCCATGGAATCTGCCACAATAATTCCTGCCTGTTTCATGGCAGCCTTGGCAACAGCATATTCGCCAGACATGCTTGCTGTATGGGATTGTGTCGCATGCATTCCAGCTTCAGTCCTTCCGGCCTTGTAGACAACTACAGGTTTTTTTATTTTTGAGACTATATCGAAAAACCTCCTCCCTTCTCCAGGTTTGAACCCTTCGATATAAAGTGCAATTACCTTGATTTTACTGTCATTGGCAAAGAATGAAACCAGATCGCATGGTCCTGCATCAAGGGCATTCCCGTAACTGACAATAGCCCTGGGGCTTACAGAATTCCTGAGGTTGTGGATTTCCACAATACCCAGTGCGCCGCTCTGGCTCAGGATTGCTACATTCTGCTTAAGTTCCCTGTTTATGCTGAATTTATTTTCAGGGATGAAAAAGGTATTGATATTGCTTTCTGAATGGTAAATCCCGAGACAGTTGGGGCCCATTATTCTGAATCTGTTTTCCCTGGCTACAGACAGTATGTCTTCCTCGACATCTCTGCTGTCTGTTGTTTCGCTGAATCCTCCCGGTATTAGGAGAACAGCTTTAACTTTCTTCTTTGCACAGTCATCTATTGATAAGGGAACAGCTTTTGCAGGTACTGTTACTATTGCAAAGTCAATTCTGCTTTCAACCTCTTCAAGCGATTTGTAGACCGGGAGAGTTTCCTCTCCTATCTCAATTTCACCCCCTCTCGGGTTTATACAGAAGACCTGTTTACATCCACCGCCTATAAGGTTCTTTACAATAATATTTCCTGACTTATTGTTGTCTGATGTGCTGACCCCTAGGACTGCTATGGATTTCGGATAGAAGAAGGGGGTGAGTGTCTTCCAGCTGTCTTCATCCCTGTTGATTATGTAATCCTCCTTGAGTCCGAAGGATGCATAACCATCAATTGCCCTGAACCGGTCTTCCCTGTCAAAGATAAAGGGGTTGATTTCAAACTCCTTTAAATAATACCTGCTCTCTGACGGAAAGAAGTTTGAAAAAGCTGTTGCAAGATCACTGAATTTAACCTGAGCCTTGTTTATGGATTCTATATGTGTGTCTCTTCTGTCTTTTGTATATTTTTTATAGATCTCTGTTGAGGAAAGAAGTGCTTTTGCCCACTTCATGTTAACTGGAGGCAGGACAAGGTTCGGGGGTGAATAACGGGAAGCGAAGTGCTCTGCATCAGCCCCCCCTTTGCTGAATGAGAGGACAGGACCGAAAGAGGGTGTTTCCCTGAGCCCCAGCAGAATTTCGTTGCCGATTTCTTCTGAATAGTTTATAAAATCAACAATGAGGATCCCTGATACAGGGAAGCTGTTTTTCCTGAAATCACTCAGCATTTTATCAAGTGAATATTTTACAAACCCTGTATCCTTGTATACTATTCTCACTCCGCCCAGCTTTTTCTTGTGAATCACACTTTCAGATACTATCTTGAGGACAACCCGTTCACTTCCGAAGCTGCTTAACAGCTGTCCTGTGATCTGGTCCGGGTCTGTGATGAACTCGTAGTGCGGGGTACTTATTCCCAGAAGGTTAAGTATTTCATACACCTCATGTTCGAAAAGCTGGTTTCTTCCATCATTCCATGCTTTATCAAGGATACTCTCGGTTTTTTCTTCCCAGTCTTTGTGTCTGTGCTGTATCATATCTATTATTATAGTTCCGGCATATCTATTAGTAAATAAATTATTTTTTTATTCATGGGTAAATCAGCAGGATTTAAGAATATTGTAAGGATGAATCAGGTTAATAACGTATAATATACGAAAAAGATCTATATAAAAAAGATAAATAACGTGAAGCTGTGTACGAGTATTATTATTATTCCTCAGATCCTTTCCGTAAATTTATAATGTGTAAGCTGTACTCCCAGGTTTTCCAGAAAAGTTTTTGTTTTGTTTCTAACAATATTTGCTGATATTTCAAAAAAACGGCATCCGCAGGACTCTGCTGTATCTTTCAGATGCCAGAACATTGCCTCTCCTATACCGGCATTCCTGTATTCAGGCTCAACAAACATTTCCATAAGCTCTGCTACTTTTCCAGTGTGGTGAAGTATCAGCTGTATATGAATACTTGCAAATCCGATTACCTTGTCATCTGACTCTGCAACAATGTAGAATATATTTTTATCATTCAGGTTGGTTGAAAAGACTTCTGTAAATTCTTCGATTCCGGGATTTTCCCCTTCAAGAGCTGTGATCATTTCATGTACAGAATGTAGGTCTTCAGATGTGCAGTTGCGAATTTTATAATCTTTCATAATTTTTCCACATGCATAAATTTTTTCAGCAGGTATCTCAGTCTGCCTGATTAATATGAATATGGTAATATATGTATTATTTTATGTAAAGACTGGCTTTATGAACTGGAAAAAATAATTCCGCCGATAATCAGAACAAGCCCTGCGACAGATGATGGAAGAATTTTTTCTCCAAGAACAGTGCTTATTATCAGCATTGAGATAAAAGGGGAAAGATATATAAGATTGCTTATCGCTGCAGTGTTTTCAGCATGGGAAAGCGCTTTTGACCAGAGATAGAATGTTATACCCATTTCAAAAAACCCCACATATACTGCTGGAAGTATTTCAGAAACAGTATGAATCCTGAAGCCTGTATTGAAAAAGAGAAAAACCGAGACAAATACCAGACCCGGTATAAAGTTGGTAAACAGCTTTACAGATTCCGGCCTTTCATCTTTTGCATTCCTTATCCAGAAAAGTGCCCAGAAAAATGCACAACCTGCACCTGCTGCAACACCGGCAGGATTTCCGATATCCAGACTGATAAGCTTCCCCCCTGTTGCCACTGTCAGGGCCCCTGTAAAGCTTATCACCATTGATGCAATATCTTTCTTTCTGAGTCCTGTTTTGAGATAAAGGGCTGACATCAGTGTGAGTACAATGGGCCATGTATAGTTAAGTGCAAGGGCTTCCTGTGCTTTCAGAAGATCATAAGCCTTGAACAGGAGAAGGTAGTATATAAACGGATTAAGAAGTCCGTTTACAGCTGATCTTGCTTTATAGTTTTTTAATGTAAAGAATTTCCATTCCCTTCTTGCTGTTATGATTACAGGCATGATCAGAAGGGACGTGACTGCTGAATAGAATATCAGTTCGTCAAACTCAAGTTTTTCAAGGGAGAGCTTGAAAGCTGTGGCCACAGTTGACCAGAAAAAAACAGCGAGCAGTGCATAAGTTACAGCTTTTTTCTGGTTTTTCAAATTCAATTGTTATTATAAGGGGTGGTGAAGCTGTTGTAACTGCATTTCTGCAGATCTGTTTTTTTAGGTACCCTTTCTTCCTTCTTTTCAGGGTATCCGATACCTATGAGGGAGAGGACAGCATATGATTCCGGAATACCAAGAACTGCACGTACATGGTCTTCAGACAGTTTTCCTTCTGCAGTTTCCCTTCTTCTTATCTGGACCCAGCATGATCCGAGGCCGAGCGATTCCGCTTCGAGCTGGATAAGAATTGATGCAATTGAGCAGTCTTCAATCCATACATCGCTTTTTGATTTATCTGCCGCCACTGCAATTACAAGCGGTGCACTTTTGAGGAATGAAGATCCTGAATTTTTGGATTCTGAAAGCTCTGAAACAAGTTTTCTGTCAGTAACTGCTGTGAAATGCCATGGATCATGGTTCCGCGATGAGGGGGCTAGAAGGGCTGCTTCCAGAAGCTGGCCGATTTTTTCTCTTTCCACAGCCCTGTCATTGAAATTTCTTACAGATTTCCTTTTCCTTAATATATCAAGCATATTTCTTTCTTTTGCAGCTCCCGGTAAGATATGACATGTCTGCATATTCAAGTGAATTGCTGTCTGCAATTTCCCTGCACATATCAATTGATGCATCTACATCTTCAGGGCTATGTGCATCTGAATTACATATTACTTTTATTTTATAGTCAGATGCAATTTCCCAGAATCTGGGATGCGGATATGCATATCTTTTACCGTCAGCTGTATCCATTTTAGGTTTTCTGAGGCCGTAGCCGTTTATTTCAAGGGGTACATTATAAGCTTCGGCAGCTGCGCAGATTTCTCTTGAACATATATCTGTTTCCTCTGTCCATTTGTCTGTAAACCTTGCAAAAAGGTCCGGGTGGGCAATAAAGTCGAAGATCTCTGCCTCAATCATCTCTATCATGTGTTTTGTATAGAATTTCAGATTTCCTGCCGCATTGCTGTTGTAGCTGAATACCCACTCTCTGTTTACCGGAAACCAGTGGATACTTCCGATAAGGTATTCATACCCTCTTCTTCCCCGGAAATCATCAGTGAAGTAATTTTTATATTCCCTGACCCAGTCGCATTCCATCCCTTTGAGGATCATTATATCTTTTCTGACTTTCAGCGAATCAATTTCCCTGCCGTAATCATCAAGCTCCCTGTAATCCATTCTCACATCATTCCATCTGTCATCGGGAAAAGGAGTATGTTCAGAGAAACCAAGTACTTCAAGCCCTTTTTCAGCAGCTGCATCTGCATATTCTCCTGCTGTACCTGATGCATGTTTACATCTATAGGTGTGTGTGTGGTAATTAGCTGTAATAAGTTTTTCTTTGCTGTTCATGATTGTTTATAATATACGAACTGCTGATATGTTACAACATACCTTCTGCTGATTGGATAGCAAAGGTTTGTTTTCCCGGCATGAAATACATTCTGTGGAAAAACTGTCAGTTGGCAGTTTTTACTTTGATGTGCTGTACAAAACCCAGTTTTATTCCGTTTGGATCTTCGGCATGGAGAAGAAATACATTGTGGGGAAGCTTAACAGGCCCTGATATGATTTTCACTCCGTTGTGTTCAAGGTGTTCTTTTGTGGAATTAATATCATCCACTTCAAAGCCTATAGATATATTGCTGCGGGAGTGTTCTTCTGTTTCCACATTGCTTATAAGTTCAATTTTTGTGCCGTGATTGTCTGAAAGGAAAGCAATATCAACATCCGGTGCAGGAGAATATCTGTCATAAAGGGTGAATCCGAGAATGTCCTGATAGAACCTGATTGATTTTTCCATAGACATGGTACCTATTGAGATAAAATCAATATTCATATGCTCCTCCTTATTAAACTGCCTGAAACTGATATATCCCGGATTTACTTTGTGTGGATCTTTTTCTTATAAAGGGAAGAATAACAGTATTGTCCGGATATATACGGTGATGCCTGATGACATGCAGATTCTGTAATAATGAAATTACTGAATGTCATATTAATAAGTATAGAGCATATAACTGAAAAAACAATAAAAAATCAGTACTGTTTTCCCTCTACCATCAGAAGGTTGAATTTCCCGATATTGCTTATAAGCATGACAGCCATTACACCTGCTTCTATCGGGTCAGTAACTACAAGGTCAGCTTCTTTTGTAACAGAACCTGCCATTCTGAGAGCCAGTACAGGGATTCCGTATTCTTCACGGAGTGTTTTTACAGCCTTTGTTATTTCCCCCCCCATGAGAGCTCCTGCAAGGACAAGCATCCCGGCCCTGTGAAGCTTGCCGACAGCAAGGATTGTATTGGCAATTTCCTTTTCCCCGACAATAGCTGTAGTATCCACGGAGATTGTTTCCCCCCGTATATTGTGCCTGTCAGCTTCTGCTATAGCACCTGAGGCAACACTTGCAACCTGGGCCCCTCCGCCGATTATGATAATCCTTTTTCCCCATGTATTGATATTTGTAGGCATATGCTTGATTGTCCTGACTTCCTTTATGGCTGAAAGCTGCTCCATGATTGTTTTTTCGCAGCAGTCATTATCAATCTGAAGGAGGGTGTGGGATTTTCCGTCATATTCGTTCCATGACTGGAAAAAAGCGAGATTGCCCTCATGCCTGTGTATTGCAGCAGTCATGTCAGCGATCAGTCCCGGTCTGTCATCAGATATTATTTCCAGGGCAAATCCGGGTGTTTTTTCAAGAGCAGAGTGCTGTTTGAACCATGTGTATCGTTTTTTTAATTTTTCTGGTACTGGCTTCATATTAACAATGTCTCCTAAAATTTATACTTAGTCAATCAAGGGCAGCTAAAAACAGATGTTTTGCCTTTTGACTGAATATTTTTTTGTCAGTTAACTGCATCGCACTTTTCAGTTGGTGAACATTTTCAGCCTGACTTATTTGCCGGCAGCAGTTAATTAAAAACTCTTTTAATGATAGCATATCATATGGATGAGATTGAATACCTTAGAAGTTTTATAAAATATGATAATAAAACTGTTTCCGATATGGAAAGGGAAAGCAGCGGGCGTGATGATATCCAGCCTTTTGTTGAGCCTGAAACAGGACGTTTTCTTTCATTTCTTGTCAGGCTTACAGGGGCTGAAAAGGTCCTGGAATTCGGCACTGGAATAGGGAATTCCTCCATATGGATGGGAGAGGCCCTCAGGGAGAGGGGGGGGCACCTTATAACAGTTGATAACCACGCCAGAACCAGGATTGAAGCGGAAGCCAATATAATGAGGGCAGGGCTTGAGGATACAGTGGAAATGAGGTTTGCAGATGCAGAGAAAGAGGCGGAAATACTTCTGGCTGAATACAGGAGCAGTTTTGATATTGTATTCCAGGACTGCGGAAAGTACCTCTATCCTTTGATGATAGATACTTTATATGAACTTGCAAGGCCGGGAGGACTTATCATAGCGGATGATACGCTGTTCAAGGCAAACAGCAGTGTCCGCAGGAATCTGGGCCGCTATACAGATGAATATAACAGAAAGATATTTGAAAGACCTGATCTTTATACTTCAATGCTGCCTGTCGGACACGGGCTGACTTTGAGTATAAAAAAAGCTTAAAAACTCTGTTTACGAAAGAAATAATAGTAAGTAAAATAGGTGATATGCAGATAATTAAAGCAGACAGCATGGGTTTCTGTATGGGTGTCAGAAGGGCGATGCAGATTGTTCAGGATATTATTGATTCTTCCCCCTCCTGTCCTGTCTATACATTCGGCCCATTAATTCATAACAGGCTTGTTCTTGAAGATCTTGAAAAAAGAGGGGTATCAGTCCTTGAAGATCCTGAAAAGGCTGAAGGAATTGTTGTAATAAGAGCACACGGTATACAGCCTGAAATTAAAAAGATCCTTGAAAAGAGGTGTGAAAGGCTGGTTGACGCAACCTGTCCCCGTGTCCTTCATTCCCAGAAAAAGGTCTTTGAAGCATCACTGAAAGGTATACATACAGTAATTGCAGGCGACAGGGACCATGGCGAGGTCAGGGGAATTGCTGGGTATGCTTCATCTGTTGATATTGTTCAGAATTATGAAGATGCGGAAAAGCTTTCAATTCCTGATAATTCGCTGGTCATAAGTCAGACAACTTTCAGTGAAAATGAATACGAAAAGATATGCAGGGCACTGTCTGTAAAAGCCGGCTCCCTTCAGATAAGCAGATCAATATGCCCTGCGACAGAGAAAAGGCAGAAAGCGTTATCCATGCTTCTTGATAAGGTTGAGGCAGTAATTGTTATCGGGGGTAAAAACAGTGCAAATACCAGACGTCTCTATAATACAGCTTACAGTTTAAACAAAAATTCATGGCATATAGAAAAAGCTGATGAAATACCAGAGGAAATAGGGAAATTCAGTGTGGTTGGAATAACTGCCGGGGCATCTACACCTGACTGGATAATAAAAGAAGTGGAAGATAAACTTAAATCATATTAGAATATAGAAGTATTATGAATGAAATAATAGAAAAGATAATTAAAGCTCTGATTGTAAAAAGACGTAACCCGTCGATAAACTACACATTTTTTATGGACCAGCTTACATCATATTATGAATCAAACAGGGAAAGCATAAATGCCAGAAATCTTGAAGATTTCAGGCTGGCTGCAATTCCGATGCTGAAAAAGATGGAGCATGAGGGCAGCTGTACCATTAATTATGATTCTTCCCGTATTGCCTCTTTTCAGGTGCATAAATATTACAGGCAGCTGATACTTCCAAAATACAAGGAGCTTGAAGACAGGCCTGACCTCCCTTTTCCGGACCTCAAGTCATTCAGTTTCATGATTGACAGCAACTGGATTCTTGTTTTTGACATTAAAACCGATTTTCTGAATACAATGAAAATACCTGAAGATGAAAAGGGTAAAATAATTCTCATACAGTTTCCCGAAGGTATAAGCGATATAGTTCTTCCACCTGAAATACTCAGAAATCTGCTTTTTGATATAGTACTTAAAAAACTGCATCTTTATATAAGAAATCAGAATAACTATGCCTATGTCGGCCGATATCTGAGGAAAGCGATCCCCGGAAAGGATCTGGCTGTAAAGAGGATGATGGAATCAATTCTTGCAGGTCCGGGCAATTTCAAGAGCCAGATACTCAAGCCGAATGATTTTTCCTTTAAATTCTTTTCATTTCTCTGCAACAAGGTTATCAAGGATATTCTTGACAAGAATGACAAGACATCAACAGATATCTACACCTGCCAGGCACTCTACATAATGAGAGCATTTATCACCCATTTCAGGGGACTGATGCAGAAGGAGAGCCAGAAAAAGGCTGATTACAAGGAACTTTCCGATACTGTCAAAAAGCCGCCTCATATCTTTTCCATAACTGACATGTATGACCTGAAAGATAAAAGCGGAAGGTCTTTCAGTTCTAAATACAGCAGCGATTTTGTAAATGGATTTATTAAAAATGAAACTGCTGTAAAAGAAGGGGATGATCTTCCATTTCTTGTAAGAATAGTGCCTGAAAAACGTAAAGAGTATTATATACAGAGGGACCTTGTTCCCAAAGTATTTCTTCAGAAGCTTATTGATACCGGCAAAGAGGTCCATGATGAATTTTTTGTCAGATGGACTGAAAACATGAAGAATTTCAACAAGACCAGGGATATGCAGAGGGATGATGTTTTTGTTGCAGCCATTGAGGAATGTGTAAAAAACGACCATAAGCTTCTTAATGCGCTTCTTAATCCCGGCCTGATATATCTTTCAAATCAGTCAAGTTCACTTAATGACAATATAAAGAACTCTGTTACAGGATGTTTCAATGCAGGGGGGAAATTCAAGACACTGGACAACCTTCTCGGAATAGACAGAAATGACCTTCTTAAAGAGGTCAGGGTCAATCTCCCTATAACCTACAGTATTCCTGTAATAGGAAAAATGCTTATTATGTTCGGCAGGATTTTCACCGGCAGGGGAAGAAAGAAGGGATCTTCTTCAGCTGCTTCTGAAACAGCCAGCGGTTCTGCATATCAGGAACTGAGGCCTTCCGAAGCTATGAACCAGCCTGTTATGTATAAACCTTCACCTGCAGACAAGGGGAGAAGCTCTGTCAATTATGCTTCTGCCATACACAATCTTAAAAAGCAGTTTCTGGGCTCGGAAGGGGGAAACCTCAATCAGAGCCTTGATGAGCTGGCTGAGAAATGGAATCCTCTCTATGAACCACAGGCCAGGACAAACCTTGTTGAAGATGTAAATTCTCTTATACGTGATTTTATCAGGACAAAAAAGAAGCTGTTTATGAAGTATCCGCCTGATGCCAAGAGGATTTCAGCACTTGCTGAAGATCTTGTACATAAGACTTCAAATGTGGGGATAAAAAAACAGGAGCCTTACAGGCAGTATGTTGAGCTCTATATAATCAAGCTTCTTGAGAATATAAAAAAATAAGATTCCGATTACCGGAGGAAGGGGGATTGATTTACCGTATTACTGACCTCTGAGAAATGCGGGAATATTCCTTTTTCCAAGGATTTCCAGAAATTTGGAGTATTCGATATCTGTGTAGGTTATATGTGTTTCCCAGTCCCTGTCCAGTGTATTTATGCTTCTGAATTTGTTGAGGGTATATCTATTGCATCCTTCTGCAATATCTGCAATTTTTTCCATATCATCAAAATCGACAATTCCCGGCACCAGGGTTGTCCTGAACTCATGGTCTCTGCCTGAATTCTTTATCCACTGCACAGACTCCCTGATTTTCAGACTCAGATCCCTGTCTATTATATTGCCTGCAACAAGAGAGTATTTATCAGGATCTGTTTTTATATCCATTGCTATATAATCAGCTTCTGTCTGTGAAAGTTTTTCAGGAAAGGACCCGTTTGTATCAAGCTTAACTTTTAGACCCATATCCTTTATCTTTCTTATCAGGCTGTCAATGTCATTATGTATAAGAGGTTCCCCCCCCGTTATACACACTCCTTCAAGAACTTTTTTTTTAGAATCTATATATCTGATTATTTCTTCAATCGGTGTCAGGGTTTTGTCTTTGTTGAGGACCAGGTCTCTGTTGTGGCAGTATGGGCACCTGAAATTGCATCCCGGAAGGAAGACAGTGGATGCCACCTTTCCGGGATAATCAAGCAGGGTAGTTTTCAGCAGGCCCGCTTTTGTAATGGCCATTTTCAGACAGCAAATGCTATTTCTGAATTGATATTATCTTTAAGATCTTTCAGGTTGTGGGCCCTGAAGATTTCATTGTCATTGTTGTCATAAAATACTACAGTCGGTACTCCGAACACCTGTGAATCTGATGCAGTTCCAAATCCATCTTCTGTGTCGACATCAATATGGTCACCGTACATGTTCAGTGTTTCTATGTAACCTTTTACAGAAGGGCAGTTCGGACATGTTTTCCTGAAAAAATAGCTGTATTTCACCGCATTTGAAAAATCTGCCCTTATTTCAGCTGTTTCTTCAGTTTCCCTCTCTTTTGAAGTATTGATATTCTGGCTGTTGAACTCGGAAAAACATACCCTGTGGTTGTATTCCTCCCTCTTTCCCTTGTTCCAGTTTTTAACTGCTCTGTAGTATCCTACAATTCTTGTATATACTTCAGCTTCAGTGCCTTTCACCTCTTTAAGTTCATTTTTCAGTTCAATGATTTTTGCATCAATTTCTTCAATTTTTGTCATTTTTTCCCCCCAGTTAATTTTTCTTTCTCTTTTTTTAATTCATTTATCTGTTTTTTTATTTCATTTTCCTTTTCCTCTTTGCATTTCGGACAGTAGAAATGCTCTCCCGACAGGTATCCGTGTACCGGGCATACTGAAAAGGTCGGTGAAATAGTAAAGAACGGTATTTTATAGTTATTTGCGATGGCTTTAATAAGGTTCCTGCATGATTCCCAGTCATCAAGCGCTTCTCCTATAAAGCCGTGGAACATTGTTCCGCCGGTGTATTTTGTCTGAAGCGATTCCTGATGATCAAGCGCTTCAAATATGTCTGCTGTATAGTCCACAGGCAGCTGTGATGAGTTTGTGTAGTAGGGATCAGCGTCTCCCGATGCAATAATGTCTGGATAATGTTCCCTGTCATGCTTTGCAAGGCGGTAGCTTGTGCTTTCAGCAGGGGTTGCTTCAAGGTTGAACAGATCTCCTGTTTTCTCCTGATATTCTGACAGCCTGTCCCTCATGAAATCAAGTACTTCCTCTGCAAATGCTTTTCCCTCTTCCGATGTAATATCCTTGCCGAGGAAATTGAGAAGACATTCATTCATCCCAGAAATACCGATAGTTGAGAAGTGGTTGTTAAGGTGTTTGAGATACCTTTTTGTATAAGGGAAAAGGCCTGCATTCATAAGCCTGTTTATTACTTTCCTCTTTATGGAAAGTGATTTTGCAGCTATATCCATAAGGTTTGAGAGCCTGTTGTAAAAATCAACCTTAGAATCGGCCAGATAGCCGATTCTTGGCAGGTTGATAGTTACAACGCCGATAGATCCTGTAAATTCATCCGAACCGAACAGTCCCCCTCCCCGTTTTCTGAGTTCCCGTTTATCAAGCTGAAGACGGCAGCACATGGACCTTACATCCTCAGGATTGAGGTCGCTGTTTATGAAATTCTGAAAATTCGGTGTACCGTATTTTGCAGTCATTTCAAAAAGCAGTTTTGCATTGCTGCTGTCCCAGTCGAAATTCCTGGTTATATTGTATGTCGGAATAGGGTACTGAAATCCCCTTCCGTTGGCATCACCGTCAAGCATGAGTTCAATAAATGCCTTGTTAATAATATCCATTTCCTTCTGGCAGTCGCCGTATGTAAAATTCATTTCATCGCCGCCGACAACAGCAGGCTTGTCCTTCAGGTCCTCAGGCACTGTCCAGTCAAGGGTTATGTTTGTAAAAGGGGCCTGGCTTCCCCATCTGGACGGTGTATTTACACCGAAAACAAAACTCTGCAGATACTGTTTTGTCCTCTTGTGGTCAAGGCTGTCGGCTTTTATAAAAGGAGCCAGGTAGGTGTCGAAGCTTGACAGGGCCTGGGCACCTGCCCATTCATTCTGCATTATCCCCAGAAAATTAACTATCTGCTGAACTAGGGTAGAAAGATGTTTAGCCGGTTTTGATGTTATCTTGTCGGGAACTCCTCCCAGCCCCTCCTTGATAAGCTGCCTCAGGGACCAGCCTGCGCAGTACCCTGAAAACATTGACAGATCATGAATGTGGAAATCAGCATTCTTGTGAGCATTTGCAACATCCTCTGAATAGATGTTTTTAAGCCAGTAGTTTGCTGTTATTGTGCCTGAATTGTGGAGAATCAGCCCTCCCAGCGAGAAATTCACATTGGCATTCTCGTTGACTCTCCAGTCAGACTGCGAAAGATACCCATCCATTGTTGAATTGATATCAAGCATAAGCTTTTTCGCATCCCTCACAGACTCATGTCTGACTCTGTATATAATATATGCCTTGGCAATAGCCGGCATATTTGCTTCAATAAGGACAGTTTCGACTATGTCCTGAATTTCCTCTATAGCGGGGATTGAGTTGGGATGCCTTGTAAGCTTGAATTCCCTGATTTTATCCTCTGTCCTTGCAGTAAGTTTTTCAGTTAATTCCCTGTCATCTTCCCCTCTTACAGCAATGATCGCCCTGCTTATTGCACTGGCTATTTTCCATCTGTCATACTGCTCAATCTTTCCGTCTCTTTTAACAACATGCTGTATAACACTTTTACCTGCCTGGTCTTCAAGATCCAGAAAGGCTTTCCAGTCGTTACCGGTACTCCCCGTCACAATCCCCCCCTGATTGTCCACTGAAGAAAGAAAGGTTAATTTGCCTTATTATTCTTCAGGTATTTTTTCAATTTCCTTTATAAATTCATTTACATTGCTGAACATCTTGTAGACTGAGGCAAACCGGACATATGCTACCTTGTCAACCTTGAACAGCTGCCTGAGTACAATTTCCCCAAGTTCCTCGGTTGATATTTCGTGTCCTTTTTTGCCTGCACAGTATGCTTCATCTTCAATTGCATGAAGAAGTGCCTCAATCTGTTCCCCTGTAACAGGCCTTTTTTCAAGTGATTTTGAAAGGCCCCTGGAGATCTTCTGGCTGTCAAAATTTTCCCTGCTTCCATCCCTTTTAATCACCATAAGCGGTTTTTCTTCTATATTCTCATAGGATGTAAAGCGGTACCTGCATTTAAGACATTCCCGTCTTCTTCTTATTACTGTTGCACTGGCATTCTGTCTTGATTCTATAACCCTGTCTTCAGGATTGCCGCAATGAGGGCATTTCATTTTTAATTACCCTTAATTAATAACCCGCTATATGTGGGTGTTTTTTTCTAATAAAAAGATATTAACACACTATATATCGGGCTGCAACCCTTTTTTTATAAGTAATTTCAAAAAAGTTTTCAAGGTTTTTATAAACCTGGAGTTGATATCAACAAGTTAATTAGATAGTATTAACTGCAATGAAAAAAATACTGAATCAGACATTCCTGATTATTATCCTGTTTCTTTTCTGGCTGATACTTTCTGAATCAGGCAAGGCCAACAGCTTTCTTGTCCCCTCTCCTGTGAAAGTATTTAAAAGCGGAATTCTGCTGTTTGAAAACGGAAAACTTGTTACCCATATAGGTATTTCCTTTTTAAGGGTTATTTACGGTTTTTCCCTGACTGTTCTTGTAGCAGTCCCCCTTTCATTCAGTTTTTATTTTATACCCGGTTTATACACTTTTTTCAAAGGTTTTTTTTCTCTTCTTAAAAGTATTCCTCCCCTGGCCACAGTACCGCTCCTTATCCTTTGGTTCGGAATAGGGGAGGGCTCTAAACTTGCAATAATTTTTCTTGCAAGCTTTTTCCCGATATTCCTTGATACATTTTCAGGACTCTCCCAGGTGGATCTGAAGATACTTGAAATGGGAGATACTCTCGAGCTTTCATACAGGGAGAAAATATTCAATATTCTGATACCTGAAGCACTTCCTTCCATTATCACAGGTCTACGTCTTGGTTTTGCATACTGCTGGAGGGCACTTATAGGGGCGGAGATGATAGCTGCCTCTTCAGGTCTCGGATACATGATTCTGGATGCGGAAGAGATGGCGAGGACAGATATTGTATACCTCGGGATAATCATGATAGGAGTTCTTGGTCTGATAATAGAATATACCGCCCTTAAAACAGTTGAAACACTCTTCCCCTGGATGAAGGGGATGAAAGGAGTTAAATGATGGAGCTTGTCAGACTTGAAAATGTTTCAAAAATTTACAGCATTGAGGGGAGGGAAATAAGGGCTCTTGACAATATATCCTTCTCCATGGAAAAAGGATCCTTTATTTCTGTAGTAGGAAGAAGCGGGGCAGGGAAGACAACTCTGCTGCGGGTAATAAACTCGCTTGAAAAGGCTGACAGCGGCAATATTTCTTTTGAAAAAACAGGGAGGACAGGGACTGTTTTCCAGGAACCGCGCCTTATAAGGACAAAGACAGTGGAAAAAAATATCATGCTGGCTTTGAAACATGAGAAGGATGAATCTGTCAGAATGAAGAGGGTCGGTGATGTTCTCAAGATGCTTGACCTTTATCAGTTCAGGGATGCCTATCCTTTTCAACTTTCCGGCGGGATGGCCCAGCGTGTATCTCTGGGGCGGGCTCTTTGCCGAGACCCTGAGCTTCTTCTCATGGATGAACCTTTTGGAGCACTTGATGCAATTACCCGGGAAACTCTGCAGAATGAACTTCTTGATATCTACAGGAAGAAGCTTATCACAATTATATTTATTACTCATGATGTTAATGAAGCAATACATTTAAGCAGCAGGATTCTTGTTATGGGAGACGGAAAGGTTGTTGATGATATATCTGTGAAAGATATAAAGGATAAAAACGGGGAGATCAGTGCTTCGGATTTTATTGAGCTGAAAAAATATCTCTATAATTCCATAAAAATACCGCCAAAGAATGTTTATAATGCTGACAGCCGCTTTGTCTCTTTGTGATGTGGGATTTAAACTGTTTTCTTGCAATGTATCTGCAGGTAATATAAAGCAGACTTGGCCTATATGATTTGTATGCATTGGACTTTCCATGTCCTGATGATAAGGTAAGGTTCAGTCCGGAGAGAACTATATGATAATACAGGGTTCTCTTCCGGATTTGATTATTTTTTTACAATTAAGTACAGCAAGTTGTTTACAGATTTTAAGGAGCTGTAATCCTGCCGGACGAAAAAGGAGAAGATTGATGAAAAAGATTGTTGTTTTTCTGCTAATGACAGCTGTGATTTTTTCAGCAGCTGCAGGTGGTAAAAAAGAGGAAAAGGGGATTGAAAACCTTGAAGAGATTAATGTTTCATATGTAAAGTCGCCTTTTAATCTTCCTTCGATTGTAGCGAAAAACAGGGGAATGCTGGAGCAGGCTTTTTCCGAAAAAGGGGTCAGGGTGAATTTCTATGAAATTAATTCTGGAGCAAAACAGTCTGAGGCTATGGCTGCAGCCTCTCTTGATATAGGGGGAGTTGTAAATACAACTTCTGTCATCCTTGCTAATGCCAACGGCAATAATGTTGAAATTGTTTCAGGCTACAGCAGACCTGTTGAAGTTTTTGCCCTTGTTGTAAATAAAGATATAAAAACAATAAAAGATCTTAAAGGAAAAAAAATTGCAGGCCCCAAGGGAACTGTACTCCATCAGATGCTGGCTTCAGCTCTTGAGTCTGAAGATATGTCTATGGATGATGTTGAGTTCATACATATGGGACTTCCGAAAGGGGCAGCCGCACTTCAGGCAGGCTCAATTGACGGTGCTCTTCTGGCAGCAGGGCTTTTAATAAACGCTGTTAAGGCCGGGGGGCATGTGCTTTTTACAGCTGAGGGCTATGTCGAGCCTATTCTGGTTATTGCGGCAAGGGAGAACTTTAAAAAAGACTATCCAGAGGCGGTGGAAATCTATATTGATGTTCATAAGAAAGCATATGAATGGATAAAGGATAATTACAGAGAGGCGCTGCAGATGGGAGCTGATGAGCAGGGGATAAGTTTTGAAGATGCCGAGAAACTCTACAGATGGACAGATTTCAACTTTTCTATAACTGAAAACGATGTGGATTTCATGAAAAAGGATATAGGTTTTCTCAGGGAATCGGGAATGCTTGAAAAGGCTGTTGAACTTGAGCCTGAAAGCTTTATAAAGACAGAAGTCAGATAAGCAGATGGATTTATAATGTTACAGAAAGCTGATTAATGATTTATTAACAATAAAAGAACAATATTCTAATAAAACTCCTGTATATTCTACAATAGCTGACATTACAGGAGTTTTTTATGTATAGAATATATCCGGCTTTATCAATAATAGGCGCAGCAGCTTTTTTCATCATGCTTGTTATTTTGGGCATTTTGTAGTATCTGGAAATCAGGTTCAGTAAATATTAACATAAGTTGTAATTTTTCTTCCATCATTCCCTATTATCAGTAGAGGTATACAATATTTATAAATTCAGAAAACAGTCTGCAAACATTTTTCTGCAGATATTTTTACCTGATGAGGTTCTGAAGATCTTTTCATATGCTGACAGAATACTTTCTCTGTTCATTCTGTCTTCATACATATTTACAAGAAAATCTGATTCGACAAGTATCTGGTAGTCTATTCCGTCAATTTTTTTATAGCTGTGATGATGCCCGACAAGATAGGAGATCCTGCTGATCAGATTTATGTCCAGTTTATACTTTTCAAGAAGTTCTTCTGCGATGGATGGTCCCAGTTCTTCCTGTAATTTTCCGCTGCTGCTGCCGTACAGTTCTTCAGCTTTTTTAATTCCGATATCATGAACAAGAGCTGCAATCTTAATGATAATCTGAGTATTTTCCTCAGTATTTTCATTTTCGCATATCAGCTTTGAAAATGAATATACTTTAATAAAATGCTGAATCCGTTTCGGATCAGACTCATAGTAATCTATCATATCCATCATTATTGAATTTATTGTTTTGTCCATAATATTAAAGCTCCGTTTACCTGAATTTTGAGATCATATCTTTGATTCCCGGGATAGTGTGTACCTGGTATTCGTGTGCCTTTTCAAAGTTCTGCTGGAGGTGTTTTTTTGTTTTACCCACAAGGACTGTAAAATAATACATTTCATATCCGGGAGCAGAGCATACCGGATGGTATCCCCTGTCAAGGAGAACTGTACTTCCTGATTTTATATGGTATACAGGCCCGAAGTCATCTTCATGTGTATAGGCAAATTGTGCACCGAATCCGTTTTCCGGATTAAATGCAAAATAATACACTTCCTCGAAGGCAGTTTCCATTCCCTCCACATCCTCATCATGTTTGTGAGGTGGAAATCCTGACCAGCCGCCTGCGCCTACCGTAAACAGCTCGCTTACAAGCAGTCTGCCTGTCCTGTCCCTGTTTTTCTGTCCCAGTATATGATAGATCTTTCTGTGTGTCTTTGTCTCATCCGAGCCGTACTGAACAGTATCGACATCATCCTGTGTGATTCTGAAGGGGGAAAGCTTTTTTTCATATCTTCCCCCTGCAATAAGTATTACTGCTTTATCACTGATCCCTTCGATTACAGCTTCGCTGTCTGCAGGGACATAAACAGAATCAGGTTTCCCTTCGAAAAGTTTTTTTCTTTGTCCCACATTGCTGAATTTAATTCCGTCAACTGTGATATCAAAGGTTCCTGAATACCCGACACAGGCAGATTCATATTCTTTAAGTCTGTATGTATGTTTTTCACCTTTACTGAGTCTGATACAGTTGAGGTATATTCTCGGTACAAGCCTGTTTCCTGTATTCACTATCGGTATGTTGAAATTATCATAAGGTTTGATATGTTCAGGCATATTTCATTTCTCCTTCCTTCTTGAAAATCTTTAAAAAACTGCAGGATTTCCCGCTTCTATCCGGATTCACTGTATTTATTAATAAAATCATCTATTTCCTGTTCTGTTGGGGAGGCTTCTGAGCAGCTGTTTCTTGAGATTACCATGCTTGCTGCTGCTGCTCCTCTGTCAATTGCTTTTGAAACATCACTTTCCTTCATCAGGTAATGAAGGGCAGTTCCGAGAAATGCATCCCCTGCACCGAATGGTTTTTTCAGTTTGACTTTATATAGCTTTCCCTGGTGTTCTTTCCCGTCATTCTCAATTGCCACAGCCCCTTTTCCTCCCCCCTGCTTAAAGACAACAAGAGAGCATCCCTTTTCAAGCCATGGTCTTACAGCTGCCTTGCTGTTATTCAATGTTTCAGGATACATAATTTTATTGAGAACAGCAAATTCCTCATTATTTCCTATAAGTATATCAGCTTTTTCTGCTGCAATTCCCAAATAAATTGAAGCATCATAATCTGATCTCCATGAATATGGCCTGTAGTCAAGGTCGAGAATTACAGTTGTTCCCTGTCTTTTTGCATATTCAATTGCAATAATTGCAGCCTCTCGTCCCGGTGATTCTGAAAGGGCAAAACCTGATACTATCAGTCCTGCTGCCTGCCCGATATAGTTTTCACTGATTTCCTCCGGTCTGAGGTTCTGATCAGATGCATTGTTCCGGTAGATTATTACACCGCAGTTCTCAGGCTTCATTTCAGTTATTGCAAGACTAGTTCTTGAGCTGCCCGGGTCTTTTAAAATCTGTGATGTGTCTGATCCAATTGCATCAAAATAGGAGATTATATACCTGCCTATAAGATCATCTGAAACCTTTGTTATAAGGCCTGTTTTTCTTCCAAGGGAGGCAAGCATCGCTGTTATGTTTCCGGGAGATCCCCCGACATATTTTCTGAATGAGAGAACATCTGTGAAGTCTGTGTTTTCCTCAGCCGCATAGAGATCAAGACCTGCCCGCCCCAGTGCGATAAAGTCAATTTTTCTGTTTTCAGGAAATGAAACCATAATTGCCTCCGCCAATCTTATCAGGGTATGTTTTTCAATACATGCTAACAAAGTTTCTCTGCTGATGTTTCTGTTAATATTTATTGTTATAATTTTAGACAAACGTTTGCTTGTGTGTCAAGTTTGAATATTATTAAGGTAGAGTCTTAACTGATTCCTGCCCCGCGGGATTGTAATTTATTGTTTTTGTATTGCAGAATGTGATATATCATTGAACAAAGGATTACACTCCTTTCAAGAGCTTGAAGTTATAAAAAAGCCGGGTTTATTTCAGCTGTTATTATAACAGAACAGAAGTTATTTAAAAAATGGAGATTTTAATGCATTTACTGGGATATCTGCCCGGAAACCCTCTGTATGGATTATGGGTTCTTCTTGGCAGCCATAAAAAGAAATATCTTTCATCACTTATTCTTCAGTCAGCTGCAGTTTCGGCAGGGACCGCAGGATACTTTGTATTGAGGTTTTACATAAACGATATAGCAGAGACAGGCGACTGGAGGTTTCCTCTTGCATATTTTTCTATCTTCTATATCGTCCTGGCTGCTGTTAGAGGTGTGTTTTCCTTTTACAGATCGAAACTTGCCGGTTCTTCATCAGAAGGTATTGTAAGGGACCTCAGGAATACACTTTTCGATCATACTCAGAAACTGTCGTTTTCATATCATGATAATGCAAGTACCGGCGAGCTTATTCAGAGGTCAACTTCCGATGTTGATACAATAAGACGCTTTTACGGGGATATGATACCCGGATTAAACCGGATATTCTTCATGTTTCTGATAAATTTTTCCTCAATTGTTTATCTTGATATAAAACTTGCTTTGCTGTCTGTTCCTGCCATACCTCTGATCATCTGGATGTCTGTAATTTTTTTCAGAAAAATCCATGATTCGTATGAGCTTTATCAGGAGCAGGACGGAAAGCTTTCTACGGCTGTGCAGGAAAATCTTACAGGGATAAGAATAGTCAGGGCTTTTGCCAGACAGAAGTTTGAAACAGATAAGTTTGACTCACTTAACAGGGAGAAGCTGAAGCGCGGTAAATCCTTTCTGCTGAAGCATGCTCTCTACTGGCCCGCTTCTCACACCATATGTGCAGTGCAGCAGATTTTCGGTATTATTACAGCTGCCATGATGGTGATCAACGGGAAACTCAGCATCGGTGACCTGGTTGCTTATATAGGTTTTTTAAATACAATTATATGGCCTGTGCAGCAGATGGGGCGAATTATTGCCCAGCTTTCAACTGCCTGGGTTTCATACAGCCGAGTTTCATCAGTCCTTGAAAATGAAAAAGAGGATCTGCTCAGCGGTAATGAATCAGCTCTTCTGTCCGGAAAGATTGAATTCCGTGATATATATTTCAGTTACGACAAGTCATCTCCTGTCCTGGAAAATATAAATCTCAGGTGTGAACCGGGTGAATCAATTGCTCTTCTCGGAGAAACAGGCTCCGGAAAAACAACTTTTGTAAATCTCATACCCCGTTTTTACAATGCAGACAGAGGAACCCTTCTTATAGATGATGTTCCTGTTGAAAATTATTCCCGCAGGTTTCTCAGGGAGCATATAGGTATAGTGGAACAGGAGCCGTATCTTTTTTCCACCACTATCAGGGAGAATATTCTGTACGGTGTAAAAAGGGAGGTTTCGGAAAGTGAAATTATAAAAGCTTCTGAAGCTGCATCTGTTCATGAAAGTATAATGAGGTTTCCCGATAAATATGAGACAGTTGTGGGGGAAAAGGGGGTTACCCTTTCAGGGGGGCAGAAACAGAGAATTGCAATTGCAAGAACTATTTTAAAGGATCCCCGGATTCTTATTCTTGATGATTCAACATCTGCCGTGGATGCGGAAACCGAGAATAATATCCGCGAGACACTCAGTAAGCTGATGAAAAACAAAACCACTTTTATTATCGCCCACCGGATTCAGAGTCTTGTTGATGCTGACCAGATAGTTGTTTTCAGGGAAGGGAAAATAATACAGAAAGGGAATCATTCCCATCTGATTGCTGAAGAGGGTTTTTATAAAAAAGTCTTTGAACTTCAGGGTAAAATCGAGGATGAACTTGTCAGGGAGCTTAACCATGGCTGAAAAACATTTTGATGAGGAGAATTTCAGTAACCGGCTTACAGGTAAAACAGCTTTGAGGATTCTTGAACTTGCAAAAGAGCATTATCCCCTGATGGCCGGTTTTATTGTTTGTATAATGATTACCGCATTTCTTGAGGCTCTGAATACCTTTATCGTCAAACATGCCATTGATAATGCTGTTGTCCCGGGAGACAGTGTTTTGCTTAAGCATTATTTTGTTCTTTACAGTTTACTTCATCTTATATTGGCTTTTTCTGTTTTTCTTTTTATCTACTGTGCCGGAAGGCTTGGCGAGATTATACAGTATGACCTCAGAAAAAAACTTTTTATTCATATTCAGAAACTTTCATTTTCATATTTTGATAAAACACCTGTAGGCTGGATCATCTCAAGGATGACATCTGATATAAGCAGGATATCCGACCTTGTTACATGGAACCTTATGGATATTGTCTGGGCTGTAACAAATATGACATCTGCACTTGTTTTCATGCTTCTTATCAATCTGAAACTTGCCCTTGCTGTACTTTGTTTTATTCCTGTAATAATCTATACTGCGCTGAAATTCCAGAAATATATAATTGCCGAGTTCAGAAAGGTGAGGTCTGCAAATTCCAGAATAACCGGTGCCTATAATGAAAATATTGCAGGGGTAAAGGTTATTAAAGCTCTTGCAAGGGAAGAGAAAAACCTTTCCATTTTCGGGGCACTGACTGATGATATGTATACTGCATCATACAGGGCAATTGTACTTTCATCTGTTTTTCTCCCTGTTGTCCAGTTAATTTCATCTGCTGCAATTGCCACTGTGCTGTGGTTCGGCGGATGGCAGTTCCGGGCCGGGGTTTTTACAGTTGGAAGTATTCAGGCATTTATAAGCTATATTACATTCATGCTCTGGCCTGTCCAGGATATTGCCCGTGTATATGCCGAGATGCAGAAATCTCTGGCAAGTGCTGAAAGGGTTTTTTCTCTTCTCGACAGGCAGCCGGATATTAAGGACAGGAAAGACTCTGTCACTGCAGACTCTGTAAAAGGCGATATAGAGTTTGACAATGTGAAATTCTTTTATGAAGAGGATGATCCTGTTCTTGAAAACTTTTCATTTAAGATAAAAACGGGAGAGACTGTAGCGCTTGTCGGTCCGACTGGGGGAGGTAAATCAACAATAGTAAATCTTTTATGCCGTTTTTATGAACCTGTTGAAGGATGCATCAGGATAGGGGGCAGGGATTACACAGAATATACCCAGCATTCTCTTCAGTCAAAACTGGGAGTAATTCTTCAGACTCCCCACCTTTTCTCCGGCACTATAATGGACAATATCCGTTACGGGCGTCTTGAAGCATCTGATGATGAAGTTGTTGAAGCGTCAGCAAAGGCACATGCTGATGATTTTATCTGCAGGCTTCCTGAGGGATACTTCGAGGAGGTCGGGGAAGAGGGGACCCATCTTTCAACGGGCCAGAAGCAGCTTATATCCCTTGCAAGAGCAATTCTTTCCAGGCCTGAAATAATTATTATGGATGAAGCAACCAGTTCTATTGATACTCTCTCTGAAGAGATGATACACAGGGGAATGGAAAATCTTCTTAAAACAACAACAGCTTTTGTAATTGCCCACCGTCTTTCAACAATAAGGGATGCAGACAGGATTCTATATATTGATAAAGGGCGGATTCTTGAATCAGGAAGCCATAATCAGTTACTGCTGTTGAAAGGGCATTATTACAGCCTATATACAAGACAGTTCAGGAAAGAAAAGGAGCGTGATCTCCATGTCTTCGGCTGAAAAGCTTTCGTTGAAAAAACAATACCTGACAGATTGATTAATAATGTGATTTAAGCAGGGGAAATTCCAGATAATCACCCAATATATTTTTTAATTATATTTTCTATTGTGCCGTCATCCCACATCTCTTTTAATGCAGTGTTTATTTTCTTGAGAAGCTCATCAATATTTTCGATTTCTCTTTTTCTTGAAACAATAATATATGTCGGTATTGTCTTATCCACAGGATTTTTCAATTCAACTATTTTATCTGAAAGCCCTGCTTTTTTAATCAGAAACCTTGCAACAGTATACTGCTGGACAAAACAGTCTATTCTGCCGCTCATCAGTTTCATTATGTCTGCTTCAGTGCTGTTTGTCTCTTCGACAGTAAAATAGTTTTTCCTTCTTGCCTCATCAAATACGGGACCAGCGCTGTATCCCCTTACAAGACCGATTTTTTTGCCTTTCAGGTCTTCTGCCTTTTCATATTTGAAAATACTATCCTTTCGTACAAATAATGAGAATTTCATTATTTCTATGGGATATTCAGGATAATATGCAAATTTCTCTCTTTCTTCTGTTTTGAATGCAGGAAAAAGCATATCAGATACACCTGTTTCAAGATTAACAACTGCCCTTTTCCACGGATAATGCTTTATTTCGTATTTTACTTTAATTCTTTCAAAGAGTTCTTTTACAATATCTACATCAATCCCTTTTGAGATCCCGTTTTCCCTGTATATATGCGGCGGAACATGCTCGTGTGTTACAATTTCAAAGATATGGTCTGCATGGGAATTGTGAAGCAGGCATAATGCCAGTAAAAGAATAAACAGTATATATCTGATTTTTCCGGACAGCATATTCATATATTAATTCAATCATTGAAGAAAAACAAATATATGCGGCAGTTTTTCTGCCGCTCTGCATAAAGGTTTTAATAAAGAAAAACTGGACAGCTTTATCTGTTTATATATTCTACAACCTTGTCGCCGAACTCTGTTGTGGAAAGAACATTCGGCCCGGTTTTACCTTTTGCAAGTTCATATGTTGTGTACCCTTCGTCAAAAATCCTGAAAAGTGAATTCCATATAAGTTCTGCTTCCTCCTGGCATCCGAAAATCATATCAAACATGAAAGCAACACTTCCTATCATTGAGTACGGGTTTGCAATGTTTTTTCCCGCAATATCAGGTGCAGAACCGTGTGCTGCTTCAACATACCCCTTATCCGGTCCGATACATGCAGAAGGCATCAGCCCCATTGAGCCGAGTACACCGCCTGCCTGGTCTGTGAGTATATCTCCCATCATGTTTTCAAGCAGCATAACACCGTTAAACTGGCAGGGATTAATCATAAGCTGGTAAGCGGCATTGTCAACAAGAACAGATCTGTATTCAATATCCTGGTAGTCTTTTCTTACATCCTCAACTACTGCATTCCAGAATCGTGAAGTTGCAAGAACATTTGACTTGTGGATATTTGTCATAACAGCTTTTCTTTTTCTTGCCTCTTCAAACGCCACAACTGCAATTCTTTCTATCTGATCACGTGAGTATCTGCAGTCATCGCTTGAAAACATCATGTTGTTATCTTCACCTTCAGACTTTTCTCCGAAGTAGATACCTCCGACAAGCTCCCTTATCATCAAAATATCAACTCCGCCTGCAATTATTTCTTTTTTCAGAGGAGAGAAGTCAGAGAGCGCTTCAGGAAGCCTTACAGGTCTGTAGTTTGCAAAAGTGTCATATCTTTTTCGCAGTGGAAGTATTGCCCCTGCCTCAGGTCTCATTTTCTGCGGTATTGTATTCATTTTTTCTACAGAAAGACCAACAGGTCCTTTTATTATTGCATCAGCCTCATCACAGACTTTCTTTGTTTTATCCGGGAACGGTGATCCGTCTGAAAAATATGCTGATGCTCCGAAAGGAGTATAAACAAGGTTGAACTCATGTCCGAATTTCTTCTCCACAGCTTTGAGAACCTTGATTCCCTCTGCCATGATTTCCGGTCCTATCCCGTCTCCTTCGAGTATTGCAATTGTCTTCTTCACAGGTTTCTCCTTTATGTTTATCTGGGAATGCAGCCTGCAGATTTCTGAAATTGTATGGATCAGCTGATTGACTGCATATCTGTAACCTGACTGATTTTAATGTACAGCAGGTATTGTCTTTCCATATGTATATATTACAGCATATTTTAATATATATTAAGTGCTTTAAGTATTACTTTAATAAAATTTACAGAAAAATATTAATTCAGGCTGTAGTGTTAATTATCAGGATCTGGAATTTACTGGATTTCAGGACAGGAGAAGTTTGATACAGGAGAGAAATGTTGTTGAGTAAATTATTATTCTGAATATCTTTTCATTGATTCTTTTTACAATGAATATTCCCGATGCAATACCTGCTGCGACCAGAGGAAGCAGGCAAAGGTCTGTAATCAGTGAATAAATACTGATATTGTTCCAGACAAATGCATAAAGGGGCAGTTTTATCAAATTAACAGAAAAGAAGAACCATGCAGTTGTTCCGATAAAGACATTTTTCCTGACATTAGTCATAAGGTAGTATGTTGAAATTACAGGTCCTCCGGAACCGCCGAGCATTGATACAAACCCTGTGACAGCGCTGAAAACAGGACCTGATCCTGCCAGAAAAGGGCTGAGGCATTCTGAGTCAGATCTCCCTTTATCCCTGCATTGTCTGTTAAGGTGCTGATTTACAAGGTTTATTATAAGACTGATGATAACAAGTACAGCAATAATATTCTTGAATGCGCTGTTTGAGAGATATCTGCCCGTGAACATTCCTGCAATAATTCCTGCAAAGGCAAATGGAACCAGTTTTTTAAGACTCTGTCTGTCAGCATGTTTTTTATAATAAGTGACAGAGAATATATCCCCTGTTATCAGAATAGGTACCATATACCCGAGAGCATTTACTGCCCCCATGCTTCCGACCAGCAGGGGAACTGCAGGCATGACTGATGCTCTTAATCCTGCTCTTTCCAGCCCTGCAAGAAATGCATATAAGGCAAGAAACATTATCTGGTATATATTTAGATCCAGAAACAGGGGCTCTGTACTGAACATTATTTTTTACTCTTTTTCAAGTGCTTCTTTGAGTTTATCTTTAATGTTGTCAAGATGGTCAAGAAGCCCCTGCCTTGCTTTTGTCGGGTCTCCTGTTTTTATACTGTTAAGAAGTTCGTTGTGTTCAAATGAAATTTTCTTGTAATCGTTATAGGCCTTGTAAGTCTGCTTTATTTCTTCCCACAGAAAGTTTTCAAGAACAGAAAAAATTGATGAAAATGTACTGTTTTCATTACTGGAAATAATAATGTTATGAAACCTGTAGTCGCAGTTTATTATATCCCTTATCGAAAGCTCATTAATTGCCTTGTCAAAATCCTGAATCACTTCTTCGAGCTGCTTAACATATGAGACTGCTTTCTCATTACCCTGTTTGTATTTTTCCGTGAGGTTCAGAATTGCATAGAGTTCTATCGATCCCCTGATTTCAACCATTTCAAAAAGGTCATCATTTCCAAGAAGGACTGCCCACTTCATCAGCTCGGTTGTAATATTGTTTCTTTCACAGACATAAGTCCCCTTGGCTGTTCTTGATTCAAGCACACCAAGGTAGTTGAATACCTTTATTGCTTCCCTTATAGAAGATCTTCCCAGCCCGAACATTTCTGCCAGTTCGTTTTCTGTAGGGAGCCTGTCATTCACCTTATATTCTCCGGAAGAAATCAGATCCCTTATCTTATCCATTACTGTTTCTACAACTGTCTGTTTTTTTATCTTTTCTATCACTGTTTTTTTTCCTGTTTGTCTGATATTTATATTTTTTAACATATTTTTGCCAAAAGTGGAAGGGAAAGGGGGGATGAAGCTGTTTTATCTCTGTTTTTTTACCTGAAACAGAGTATTTTACGGTTTTCTGTACTTTTTTCCCGGTATGATCATGAAAAAACAGTTTTTCCCATCAGGCTTCATCTGATAGTCCGGCATGATACTCTTATCAGGAAGACTTTTAGTATTGAGATGTCTTCCTGATAATTATTTAATAACCGGGTAGGGCTTAATAGTACCTGTATCTTTTTACTCCGGTAATATGCTTGCCGACCCTTATCACCTGTTTTGTATATCCGTATTCATTGTCATACCACAGGTAGATTACAATGGATTTTCCATCGCCTGAAATTTGAGTAGCCGGGCTGTCGAAAATAGATGTGCAGTTTTCCCCTATTCCGTCAGATGATACAAATTCAGTTGAATTGCTGTACATAATCTGTTCTATAAGTTCACCCTTTATAGATGCTTCATAGAATATTTTATCAATCTGTTCCAGTGTTGTTTCCTTTTCCACAGAAAGGCTGAGTATTGCAAGCGACATGTTTGGCGTGGGTACCCGTATGGCGCTTGCGGTAAGTTTTCCCTTCAGAGAGGGAATCGCTTTTGCAGCTGCCTTTGCAGCCCCTGTATCTGTTATTACCATATTAAGGGGGGCAGACCGGCCTCTTCTTTTTTTGCTGTGAAAATTATCGAGGAGATTCTGGTCATTTGTATATGAATGGATTGTTTCCAGGTGTCCTTTCACAATCCCAAGCTCATTTTCAATTACAGAAAGGGCCGGAACTATGGCATTTGTCGTACATGAGGCTGCGGAAACTATCGGTTCATCCTGGATTCCTTCTTCGTTCTGATTAACCCCGTATACTATATTCGGTATATCTCCTTTGCCCGGGGCAGTGAGCAGCACTTTTGAAATACCTTTTGATTTGAGGTGCTGTGATAGACCCTCTCTGTCTCTCCATACACCGGTACTGTCAATGAGGAGTGCATTGTTTATATCCTCTTTTGTGTAATCAACAGAATCAGGTGAATCGGAGGTTATCAATTTTACCCTGTGGCCGTTGATAATGAGGCACATATCATCATAATCAATATCAACTACACCAGTAAAACTACCATGAACGGAATCCTTCTGGAAAAGGTCTGCTCGCTTTTTAAGCTCCTCCCTGGTGCATTTCCTTGTGACAATTGCCCTCAGCCTGAGCTGTGTTCCGTTCCCTGACTGAGTGATCAGCTCACGTGCAGCCATTCTTCCTATTCTTCCAAAACCGTATATTACAACATCCCTGTCGCCCCTGTTTCTGGGATTGACATTAATAATTGATGACAGTTTGGATTCAATAAAAAGATTCGGGTCATTGTCGAACTGATCACTTTCCTCATTCCACTCCCTGTTGAGTCTTGCAAGATCAATCCTTGCCGGTGCAATATTTGCTGCTAGTATTGCTTTTGCAAATTTCAATGAATTCTCAACTCTTACCGGCTGAGAAAGTGTTTTTTCAGCAAGAAGATGAGTATTCAGTATGCTGCCTGCACCTTTGTCATTCAGCGGTCTGCCCAGAATAATCAGTTCGATTGTTTTGTCAAATCTGAGTATACCTGATACATTCAGCAGTTCTGTAGCTGCCTTTTCATCTGATACCCACTTGTTAAGTCTCTGGTTATAGCTATCAAGCTTTTCCTGTGATATACCGGTTTCCATATTAATCCCTCAAAGTATAAATTGACCTAATATCGGTCTAAAATAAAAGAAGATTACTATAGCTATTCAAAAATAGTCAATCAATAACCATAAGTTATTTTTATAGCAAACGTTTCCATTTTTGAAAAAAACAGTGTACAGATGTTTACTGCAGAACTATACAGCAGAATTGTCATTTAAAAGCTGTATTCTGTTTGTTCAGGGATAATTGTATTTTCTGGGCTTATGATTTCAGGACTTGACAATTATATTTTCAGATACTATTTTTAATTTATCAGCTGTGACGGAGACGAGTAGGTACATTCTGTGTCATGAGAGAGGAAATACAGGCTTCTTGTTAAAGAGGCAGGGCTGAGATATTTTCGGCATAAGGGTATTCGAAAACCACTCCAGAGCTTCCATCCGAACGGTTTAGCCTTTTAATGACGAAGAACAGTCAGTTCTTTTTAAAATGGTAATTATAAACCCTGTAGATTTGGACGGGTTCCCGCTGTTACCGGGACAATTAAGTGCAGCTTTTACTGTTCAAGAAGTAAAGCTGAAGCAAGGTGGAATCGCGGAAAGCAGGCCTTTATGCTTTTCGTCCTTATTATTTCTCTGTAGATGGGGAAGTATTCGGGCGAGAGGTATAAAGGCTTTTTTAATTTCATGGATGAAATTATGCCGATTGTCCAGGGATGGACAATGAATCGGCGAAATTCATGGATGAAATTATGCCGATTGTCCAGGGATGGACAATGAATCGGCGAAATTCATGGATGAAATCCAGCTTTTCTGGCACAGGTGTTCACCAGTGCCAGCGGCCCCGGCAACAGATGATGCTGCTCTTGCCTGTATGTAGCCGGATTCAGAGTATTGGATGCTGCAGGATATGGCTGAAATTTTTATACTATGGAAAAGAATAGTTTATAATTACAAGGAGAGAAATGAAATGGCTGCTGATGAAAAACTTGACAAAATCAGACATTCAATGGCGCATGTTATGGCGGAAGCTGTTATACAGATGTTTCCCGATGCCAAGGTTGCAATAGGACCTTCAATTGAAAATGGTTTTTATTATGATTTTGATCTTCCCAGGGCTTTGAAACCTGAAGATCTTGAAGAAATTGAAAACAGAATGAAGGATATTCTCAAATCAAAGAAAGAGTTTCAGAGATCTGTCGTTTCCAAACAGGAAGCTCTTTCCATGTTCAAAAACCAGGAATACAAAGTTGAACTTATCAATGATCTTCCGGAAAATGAAGAAATCTCTGTGTATAATCAGGGTGATTTCACAGACCTGTGCCGGGGACCCCATGTTGAAGATACCGGCAAGCTTAATCCTCAGGGATTCAAGCTCCTTTCTGTTGCAGGTGCATACTGGAGGGGCGATGAAAAAAGGCCTATGCTTCAGAGGATTTACGGAACAGCCTGGGCCAATCCCAAGGACTTAAGAGCTCATCTGAAGCATCTGGAAGAAATGGAGAAGAGGGACCACAGAAAGCTCGGAAAGGAGCTTGACCTTTTTTCCCTTCATGAAGAAGCAGGTCCCGGACTTGTATACTGGCACCCCAAGGGAGCTAGGATAAGGCATGAAATAGAAAAATTCTGGAAAGAGGAACATTACAAGAACGGGTATGAGCTTCTGTATACACCTCATGTCGGAAAGTCATGGCTCTGGGAAACTTCAGGCCACCTTGATTTTTATTCTGAAGGGATGTATCCGGAAATGGTTATGGACAAGGCAAACTATTATGCCAAGCCGATGAACTGCCCTTTCCATATTATGATCTATAAAACAGGAATGAGATCATACCGGGACCTTCCGTTCAGATGGGCGGAACTTGGGACAGTATACAGATATGAGAAATCAGGCACTCTCCACGGACTCTTGAGGGTAAGAGGATTTACTCAGGATGATGCCCATATCTTCTGTACTCCTGACCAGATTGAGGATGAGATATCAGAAGTCCTCCGCTTCAGCCTTTTTATGCTCAGATCATTCGGATTTGAAGATATACAGGCTTATATTTCTACACGTCCTGAAAAAGCTGTCGGAGATCCTGAACAGTGGAAAATAGCGGAAGAATCTCTCAGGAAATCTCTTGATGAAGCCGGGATTGATTATGATGTAGATGAGGGGGGAGGTGCTTTTTACGGTCCTAAAATCGACTTGAAGGTTAAGGATGCTATAGGACGTTCATGGCAGCTTTCCACAATACAGTTTGATTTCAATGAACCTGAACGTTTTGATATGACTTTTGTAGATCATGACGGCAAGGAAAAAAGACCATTCATGGTTCACAGGGCTCTTCTTGGTTCTCTTGAAAGGTTTTTCGGAGTACTTATAGAAAACTTTGCAGGTGCTTTCCCTGTATGGCTCTCTCCCTATCAGGTATCAGTCATACCTGTTGCTCCGGCATTCAATGAATATGCAGAGAAGATTAACAGTAAACTGAGAGAAAATATGATAAGAAGTCAGGTTGATCTCAGTGACCAGAGGATGAATGCCAAGATAAGAAATGCACAGAACGAGAAAATTCCCTATATGTTTATTATAGGGGAGAAGGAAGTTGAAAACGGTGGGGCTTCTATAAGGCTCAGGACAGGCAAACAGATGAATGGACTTTCATCAGATGAAGCTGTAAAGTTTGTGCTGGATAAAATCAAGTCAAAGGAAGTAATCTGATTACTGGATATATTATTTGATTCAATAGCTGCTGCTCCCTGTACGGGCAGCAGCTTTTTTATGACTATATTTTCTGCTTTATATCTGACAGCTGATACATCATATAAATTATTAAAACTGATTTTAAAATATGTTTTTTTCAGGTTATAATGATGTCATGACACATAAAGATATAAAAGACCTGAAAAAAAAAGACTCTGAGATTGCTCTGTTATCACATACTGCCTCAATTCTCGGGTGGGATCAGGAGACATATATTCCCTCAGCTTCAATAGAAGAAAGAAGCAGGCAGCTTTCTCTTCTCAGCGGACTGATCCATGAAAGGCTGACTTCCGATACTGTCAGATCTATATTCAGCGGAGTTGATGATGAAAAAGATCTTCAGTTGTCTGATCTTGATGAAGCGGAATGCGGTTATGTAAGGAAGTTTTTTGATAATTACAAAAAGCAGACAGCCCTTTCTGCAGAACTTGTAATGGAGCTTTCCCGGCAGGCCAGTATAACACAGTCTGTATGGGTGGATGCCCGGAAAAAGAATGACTTCAGCCTGTTTGCAGCGCAGTTTGAAAAACTTCTGTCGCTGGTTCTTGAAAAAGCTGAATGCTACGGCTATGAAAAAAGCCCTTATGATGCCCTGCTTGATGAGTATGAAAAAGGGATTACTGCTGCTGATGTGGATTCTGTCTTTACACCGCTTGAGGGTGAAGTCAGAAAACTTCTTGATAAAATAAAATCTGTCCCGCAGATTGATGACAGTTTTTTGAGGAAAAAATATCCTTCCGATCTGCAGGATAAGGCAGGAAAAATACTTCTCGGAGAGCTGGGTTATGACCTGTCACGGGGCAGACTTGATATTTCCGCCCATCCCTTTACAACAAAGCTCGGGTTCAATGATATCCGTATTACAACCAGGTACGATGAGTACTATTATCCCTCCGGTCTTTACAGCATAATTCACGAGGCGGGACACGCTCTTTATGAGCAGGGTATATCAAAAGAATTTCAGGACACATGCCTGGGCGAGGGGACATCTCTCGGTATACATGAATCGCAGTCCCGGATGTGGGAAAATTTCATTGGGAGAAGTTTATCATTCTGGAAATACTTCACGCCAAAACTGAAATCTGTTTTTCCTGATAATTTAAAGTATGTTGATGAAAAGATGCTGTTCAGGGCTGTAAACAGGGTAAATCCTTCCTTTATAAGGGTTGAGGCAGATGAAGTGACATATAATCTTCATGTAATCCTCAGGTTCCGGATTGAAAAAGAGCTGGTTGAAGGAAATATCAAAGTCAAAGATCTTCCCGGAGAGTGGAATCTTTTGAGTTCAAAGCTTCTTGGAATAACTCCTGATTCAGATAAAAACGGAGTTCTTCAGGATGTTCACTGGTCAATGGGAGCGCTGGGGTATTTTCCCACATATCTGCTTGGCAACCTTTACTGCGCACAGTTTTACAGTAAAATGGGGGATGAAAAAGGATCTCCTGATTCCTGTATCGAAAAAGGTGATTTTTCAGGAATACTCAACTGGCTCAGGGAAAATATTCATAAGCATGGAAGTCTCTATACACCGGGAGAGCTGCTTGACAAGGTAACAGGCAGAGCTCTTGATTCGAAATATTTTATAAAGTATCTTAACAGCAAATATCAGAATGTTTACAGTTTCTGATTTTTAACCATTCTTTATATCAGCTGCCTTTTTTCTGAATAATCAGGGGAAGGGCAGTTTTTTTACAGACTTACGATTTATTTTTGATATGCTTCTGATGATTGACATAACTTATATAACAAACTACATTTTTATATTATGAATTTAGCTAACTTTTTAACATCCCTAAGGATTTTTTTATCGCCTTTTTTCCTTGCAGTTTTTTTTCTGCCTGTCTGGACTGACGGCAGTTTTAAGGTCCTGTCTGTTATAGTTTTCTGGGTACTGTTTATTGTTATGGAGCTGTCTGATCTTTTTGATGGAATGGCTGCCCGTGCATCGGGAACAGTATCGGACCTCGGCAAGGTTTTTGATCCTTTTGCTGATGTTGTAAGCAGGATGACATATTTTCTGTGTCTTGTAGGGATCGGGCTGATGCCTGTCTGGGTTTTTGCAATAATCATGTACAGGGAACTTGGTATAATCTTTATAAGGCTGCTGGCTGTAAGGAAAGGCTTTGCCATGGGGGCAAGGATGGGAGGCAAGCTTAAGGCATGGACATATGCTTTCGGGGGTATTTCAGGTCTTCTTTATGTGTCATTTGAACGTACCGGACTTTTATCCGGAATACTTCCTCAGCTTAAGACAGCTGCAGAAATCTGTTTTTATCTTTCTGCCGGGGCTGCCCTGATTTCCCTGACAGATTACCTGATTATGCTTTATAAAAAATTCAAGGTTAACTGAGTCTGATTTCTTATATACATTATTTCAAAGCCCATGCCTGATAACCAGGAGCATGGGTTTTTTTATTTTGCCATGGCTGAATGACATTTTTTTCTGATCCAGAAAGGCTGTTCATTTGTGCTGATTTTTTTATTTTAAAAAATGGCCGGGATGCCATAAAAAAACAGTCAACCTTGTTGACAAAATATTGGAAAAGAACTATATTGGCACTCGCCTGAAGGGGATTGGCTGTTTGAAAATCCACTTCGGCATTGATCTTTTTAAATAATGAATAGAGAAGGGACCTGAAGCGGGTCAAGAAGTTAATTTTTGACAGTTTTAATCTTTTGATAAGAGTAAAGCTGGGAAAAGACCAAAATTGTAGCTAACGTTCTTCGGAACGTTGGAATATATAATGGAGAGTTTGATCCTGGCTCAGAACGAACGCTGGCGGCGCGTTTTAAGCATGCAAGTCGAACGGTAGAGAAGTGCTTGCACTTCTTTAGAGTGGCGAACGGGTGAGTAACACGTGAGTGATCTGCCTGGAGATTGGGGATAGCCCATGGAAACATGGGGTAATACCGAATAAGCTCTATAGTTTTGAATGACTGTAGAGGAAAAGAGCTACGGCTCTGTCTCCAGATGAGCTCGCGGTCCATTAGCTTGTTGGTGGGGTAAAAGCCTACCAAGGCGACGATGGATAGCCGGCCTGAGAGGGTGACCGGCCACATTGGGACTGAGACACGGCCCAGACTCCTACGGGAGGCAGCAGCTAAGAATCTTCCGCAATGGGCGAAAGCCTGACGGAGCGACGCCGCGTGAACGATGAAGGCAGAGATGTTGTAAAGTTCTTTTCCTGAGGAGGAATAAAGGATAGAGGGAATGCTATTCTGATGACGTCAATCAGGGAATAAGCAACGGCTAATTACGTGCCAGCAGCCGCGGTAACACGTAAGTTGCAAGCGTTGTTCGGATTTATTGGGCGTAAAGGGCACGTAGGCGGCCTGTCAAGCTTGGTGTGAAATATTTCGGCTTAACCGAAAAGACGCGCTGAGAACTGGCAAGCTAGAGTCTAAGAGGGGGAGTTAGAATTCCAGGTGTAGGGGTGAAATCTGTAGATATCTGGAAGAATACCGGTGGCGAAGGCGAACTCCTGGCAATAGACTGACGCTGAGGTGCGAAAGTGTGGGGAGCGAACAGGATTAGATACCCTGGTAGTCCACACTGTAAACGATGTGCACTAGGTGTTGGAGGGTTACCTTCAGTGCCGTAGCAAACGTGTTAAGTGCACCGCCTGGGGAGTATGCTCGCAAGGGTGAAACTCAAAGGAATTGACGGGGGCCCGCACAAGCGGTGGAGCATGTGGTTTAATTCGATGATACGCGAGGAACCTTACCAGGGCTTGACATATACAGGAATGGTGTAGAGATACATCAGCTGCTTGCAGCCTGTATACAGGTGCTGCATGGCTGTCGTCAGCTCGTGCTGTGAAGTGTTGGGTTAAGTCCCGCAACGAGCGCAACCCCTTTTGTCTGTTGCCAGCATTTAGGATGGGGACTCAGACAATACTGCCGGTGACAAACCGGAGGAAGGTGGGGACGACGTCAAGTCATCATGGCCCTTATGTCCTGGGCTACACACGTGCTACAATGGCAGGTACAGAGCGAAGCGAAACAGCGATGTGGAGCAAATCGCAGAAAGCTTGCCTCAGTTCGGATTGGAGTCTGAAACCCGACTCCATGAAGGTGGAATCGCTAGTAATCGCGCATCAGCATGGCGCGGTGAATACGTTCCCGGGCCTTGTACACACCGCCCGTCACACCACCCGAGTTGGGGGTACCCGAAGTCGTTAGTCTAACCAGCAATGGGGGACGATGCCGAAGGTATGCCTGGTAAGGGGGGTGAAGTCGTAACAAGGTAGCCGTACCGGAAGGTGCGGCTGGATCACCTCCTTTCTAAGAGAAAGGTAATAATATCCAAATGTACTGGATACAGTAGTTCATTTATTTGAATTACGAAAAACGATCCGCTTCAGGAAACTTTTTTATATAGATGGGAGATTATTTGACAATTATTTGTGCAGGTGATCTCCAGTTATGGGCCTGTAGCTCAGTTGGTTAGAGCGCACGCCTGATAAGCGTGAGGTCACAAGTTCAACTCTTGTCAGGCCCAAAATGAATTATCTGAAAATGGTAGTTCAGGCTTATATGGTACCGGCTATCGTCATCCTTGGCTCGCCGGCACAACGCCATCCGTGGCATTGTTCTTTAAAAGATAAACATATGCACATATAAGGATTTAGAAATAAATCTGGTGTTTATGATAAGAGAAGGGTTAAAAAATAATATGGTCAAGCGAATAAGGGTCTACGGTGGATGCCTTGGAGCTGTCTGACGAAGAAGGTCGTGGTAAGCTGCGAAAAGCTGCGGGGAGGAGCAAACATCCTATAATCCGCAGATGACCGAATGGGGTAACCCACATGCCTTTAATGGTATGTACAATGAAGTGAATAAATAGCTTTATTGAGGAAAACCCAGGGAACTGAACCATCTAAGTACCTGGAGGAAAAGAAATCAATTGAGATTCCCTGAGTAGCGGCGAGCGAACGGGGAAGAGCCTAAACCTGATATATGTAAGACTTACATCGTTGTATGTCAGGGGTTGCAGGTTAAATTATCCTGGTGTGTAAGAATCGGGGCACAGTTAGAGAAAACTTATTATTAGAAGAACGGTACTGGGAAGGCCGGCCAGAGAGGGTGAAAGCCCCGTAATTTAAAATAATAAGTCTGTGTAATTTATACCTAAGTAGGGCGGGACACGAGAAATCCTGCTTGAATCCGGGTGGACCACCATCCAAGGCTAAATACATGACAGCTACCGATAGCGTATAGTACCGTGAGGGAAAGGTGAAAAGAACCCCGGGAGGGGAGTGAAATAGAATCTGAAACCGTAGACTTACAAACGGTCAGAGCCTTAAGTAATTAGGGTGATGGCGTGCCTTTTGTAGAATGAGCCTGCGAGTTAATGTATATTGCGAGGTTAAGGAATAGTAGTTCCGGAGCCGGAGGGAAACCGAGTCTGAAATGGGCGATTTTAGTAGTATGCATTAGACCCGAAGCCGAGTGATCTATCCATGGTCAGGTTGAAGCTCTGGTAACACAGAGTGGAGGACCGAACCCTAGTCTGTTTAAAAAGGCAGGGATGAACTGTGGATCGGAGTGAAAGGCTAATCAAACTCGGAGATAGCTGGTTCTCCCCGAAATAGCTTTAGGGCTAGCCTCATATTATAAATGTAACGGAGGTAGAGCACTGAATGGGTACGGGCCCTTCACCGGGTACCAAACTCAACCAAACTCCGAATGCCGTTACAGGATGTATGGGAGTCAGACTACGGGTGATAATATTCGTGGTCAAAAGGGAAACAACCCAGACCGACGGCTAAGGTCTCAAATCTATGCTAAGTGGAAAAGGAAGTGTAATTGCGAAGACAGCCAGGAGGTTGGCTTAGAAGCAGCCACACCTTGAAAGAGTGCGTAATAGCTCACTGGTCGAGTAGTCATGCGCCGACAATGTAACGGGGCTAAGCATAGAACCGAAGCCACGGCTTTGTAATTTATTACAAGGGGTAGGGGAGCATTCTGGATGTCGACGAAGGTGTACTGTAAGGTATGCTGGAGATAACAGAAGAGAGGATGCAGGCATGAGTAACGAAAAGAGAGGTGAGATCCCTCTCCGCCGAAAGCCTAAGGTTTCCAGGGTTAAGGTAATCTTCCCAAGGGTTAGTCGGCCCCTAAGGCGAGGCTGAAAAGCGTAGTCGATGGGAAACTGGTTAATATTCCAGTACCTCTCTTACTTTCGAGGGGATGACGCATAAGGTGAAGCCCGGCCGGGCGACGGTAGTCCCGGTCTAAATAACAAGTCGTTGAAGGTTGCAGGCAAATCCGCAACTTGAGGTGAGTTATGATGGCGAGCGAAGCTACGGCTTAGCGAAGCGGGTGTAATCATGGTGCCAAGAAATAATCTCTAAGGATAGGGTAAGAGGGACCGTACCGCAAACCGACACAGGTAGGCGGGCTGAGAATGCTAAGGCGTACGGGAGAACTCGCGTTAAGGAACTCGGCAAAATACACACGTAACTTCGGGAGAAGTGTGGCCTCTTTTGGATGTCAAAGTTTAAGAGAGGTTGCAGAGAATAGGCCCAATCGACTGTTTACCAAAAACACAGGTCTATGCGAAATTGCAAAATGACGTATATGGACTGACACCTGCCCGGTGCCGGAAGGTTAAGAGGAGGGGTTAGCAGCTTGCTGCGAAGCTCTGAATTGAAGCCCCGGTAAACGGCGGCCGTAACTATAACGGTCCTAAGGTAGCGAAATTCCTTGTCGGGTAAGTTCCGACCCGCACGAATGGTGTAACGAATTGGGCGCTGTCTCAACGCGAGGCCCGGTGAAATTGGAGTACCGGTGAAGATACCGGTTACCCGTGGTTAGACGGAAAGACCCCGTGAACCTTTACTGCAGCTTGACACTGAAACTTGTCCTGGTATGTGTAGGATAGGTGGGAAACTTTGATGCATGGTCGCCAGATTGTGCGGAGTTGTTGTTGAAATACCACCCTTATCAGGTTAGGTTTCTAACGGATGCCTTAATCAGGTATCTGGACACTGTCAGGTGGGCGGTTTGACTGGGGCGGTCGCCTCCTAAAGAGTAACGGAGGCGCGCGAAGGTTGCCTTGCGGTGGTTGGAAATCATCGTGTAAGTGTAAAGGCATAAGGCAGCCTGACTGCGAGACAAACAAGTCGAGCAGGTACGAAAGTAGGTCTTAGTGATCCGGCGGTCCCGCGTGGAAGGGCCGTCGCTTAACGGACAAAAGGTACTCCGGGGATAACAGGCTGATTTTGCCCAAGAGTTCATATCGACGGCAAAGTTTGGCACCTCGATGTCGGCTCATCGCATCCTGGGGCTGGAGCAGGTCCCAAGGGTTTGGCTGTTCGCCAATTAAAGCGGTACGTGAGCTGGGTTCAGAACGTCGCGAGACAGTTCGGTCCCTATCTGCCACGGGCGTTGGATGTTTGAGAGGAGCTGTTTTTAGTACGAGAGGACCGAAACGGACGAACCTCTAGTGTACCAGTTATCGTGCCAACGGTAATTGCTGGGTAGCTACGTTCGGAAGGGATAACCGCTGAAAGCATCTAAGTGGGAAGCCCCCCTCAAGATTAAACATCCCAGGGTCTTTAAGACCCCTGAAGACACCAGAGAGAATATCTGGTTGATAGGCTGGGAGTGTAAGTGCAGTAATGTATTCAGCTTACCAGTACTAATCAGTCGTGAGGCTTGACCATATTATTTTTTAACTCTTTTCTGGAAAAGACTTTTTGCTTTAGTTTTCATCAATTGATGAAGACCTGAGTGAAAAAAATTAGTCTGGTGACTATGGCTGAGGGGTTCCACCCGTTCCCATCCCGAACACGGAAGTTAAGCCCTCACGCGCCGATGATACTGCCAAGGCGGGAAAGTAGGTCGTTGCCAGACTTTTTTTATTAATCTGCAACTAATAACTAATCAAACTGATTGAATTATACCGAAATACACTCAACCGCAACGAACGTGCCCCGTCATAACGGGAATGGTGCCCGAAGGGTAGGTCGCACTTGTACCGGCTACTGCCGGGGTTGCCAGTACTGACACATTCGTGTCAGCATAAAAACTTTTTTTATTAATCTTTAAAATATGGATATTTGTATAAGATAAAATCCCTGAATTGTCATTGACTGTTCAGGGATTTTTTTATGTGATAAATTGAATAAATAATTTATGCTGCAAGATCAGGATTGATAAATTTAAGCATCTCAAGTATCTCGGAACTTGACGGCAGTCTTTTTATATTTCCTGATGAATCAAAGACTGTCATGGATTTAAGAAGTTCAATATTTGAACGCTGAAGAATTACCCATTGCTCTCCCGTCTCTGAAAAAGGTCTTAAATTCCTCTTTATACTGTCAAAGCTGAATTCTCCGTCTTTATGTCGCAACATCGGATAATATTCAGACCTGATCATATCAAGTTTAAATTCATTGAGACTGCTGATAACCATATAGGCCCAGCAGTTGTCAGCTACAGCCAGATAAACACCGGGAAAACTCAGCCTGAATGATAAAAGTTCAAAGTGATTTTTATGCTCAGGACGTTTATAGGGGGGGAGGAAAATGAATTTTTCTTCCCGGCTTTTCTTGAAAGAAAGAGTACGGGAAATCCATGGAAATACGTCTGAAGCATTCTGCCCGGAAACAATTGACTTGTAATTAAAGGATGATTCACAGAGTTCATTCCAATCCATCCTTATATCAAAACCATGTTGAATAAAATTGAATTTTTTTTCAAGCCAGATCATCATGGAAGTGTTGAATGGAATCATTGTGGTGTATTTTTCATGATTGAAAGCATCAACATACCAGCATTTATGAGCATCATATGATTTACAAATGAGACTTTGACCAGGTGATTTATGAATTGAACATTTACCCAGGGATTTATCCAGAAAACTGCAGTCCCGTGAGAGGTAAACTGTCCAGTCTCCGGATTTTCTTAAGGCAGGGAAAATGCCTTCATAACAGGAGGAAAGTATCAGGTTGACAAAATCACTCTGTCTGTCAAGTTTCAGAGGTGCAAGAGGCAGATTTCTGCAGCAGGGTGTATTGAAACAGGCAGAACAAGGTGATTCCTGCCAAAGATCCTGCCGGATAACCATATCTCCCGAAGATAATATCTTTTCTTTCAATTATTTTTTCTCCCGTACAGAAAATATATATCCGGGAAAACAGCTTTTGTAAAGCTGTATTCTTGCAGTTTTCAGTTTGTTTTTAAGTGATAAATATCTGAAAAACAATCGAAGATTGTTGATGATTTTAATAAAAATTAAATATAATTCACCATTATTATTTCTGTAAATAGAAACATATGTATTATTAAAAAACATAAATATAAAGATTTCTGTATATTTTGTTCAGGAAAACCACATATTTTTCTTGACTTATGAAAATAATAATTTAAACTGAAATATAGCATAATTTTATTGTTTGGAAGCCTTTTAAAATTATTCATCAGGAGTCTGACTCCTACTGCTCATGCATTGAAAGAGTAATTACCTTAACTTTTTTCAACTGTTTCTAAGAACCATCATTGTAAATTTATCTCTGCTCCTGAGTTATACAAAAAAATACAGAATGTTTGGCATAATATTTTATATGCATGAAATATATTAGGAAGATAATTCATCAGGAATTACTTCTTTTTATATGCAGATATGTATGGCGGATGCATTTATATGCCGCAGTTAAAAACAGTTTTTTAATAAACTGAAATTTTGCTGAAACTTGTAAAGGGGGTTTTACAGTGAAAAAAATGGGATTAAAAAAATTGTTAGGCATCTTGTGTTTGATTGCAGTTTTGACAACAGTTATGTTTTCCGTGAGCAGTTGTGCTCAAAAAGCTGAAGTTGCAGCTAATGAAGCAGCTAAACCAAAAGAAACAATAAAATGGAGACTTCAGTCATATGCAGGACCTGCTCTGAATGATCATGTTGTTAAAAATGCAATTGATGAGTTCAATATCGCTGCCAATGGTGAAATGGTAATCGAAGTTTATACTGCTGATCAGCTTGTTCCTCATGGAGAACTTTTCAGAGCTCTTCAGGAAGGTACTGTTGATGCAGTTGTCAGTGATGATGACTCTATGGCTTCTCCTGTTGATGTGTCTGTATTTGCAGCATACTTTCCGCTTGCCGCAAGATACGGTCTTGACGTAAATGTTCTATGGAACTGGTACGGTCTTGATGAAATATGGAAAGAAGCTTATGACGAAGTTGACAACGTAACATGGCTGAGCCAGGGATCATGGGATCCATGTAACTTTGCTACAACAAAGCCTATAAAACACCTTGCAGACCTTAAAGGACTCAGAATGTACATGTTCCCAACCGGTGGAAAATTCATGGAACAGTTCGGAGTTATTCCTACTGTAATGCCGTATGAAGATGTTGAAATGGCAATTCAGACAGGTATGCTTGACGGTGTTGCATGGTCAGGTATTACTGAAGACTATACAGTTGGCTGGGCAGACGTAACAAAATACTACCTTACCAATCCTATTTCAGGTGCATGGTCAGGCGGCTGGTTTGTTAATACAGAAGCATGGGATAAGGTTCCTCCGCATCTGCAGCAGCTTTACAGACTTGCAATTGATAAATCTCATTACTACAGACTTCACTGGTACTGGTGGGGAGAAGCTGAATACCGAGTTAACGGAGGAAAGCTTGAACTTACAACTATTCCAGCAGAAGAATGGGAAGCTGTTGAAGAAGCAGCATACAAGTTCTGGGATGAAATTGCTGCAAAAAGTGACAGAAATGCAAGAGTTGTAGAAATCCTGAAGAAATATGTTAATACAATGAAAAAAGCGGGAGCACCGTATCGATATTAATTTAATAACTGAATGTTGAATAATATCCCTTTCCTATACCCTTTATCATGGTTGGGGAAGGGATTTTTCATAAGCCCAGTGTAGGTTATGAGGAGGATTATTAATGAATAAAGCTGCAAAAGCCTATGTGCGTACCATTGATAGAATGAGCCGGGCAGTTGGTAAATTTGCTATGTTTTTTGTATTAGGTATGATTGCCATACTTCTCTACGAGACTATATCAAGAACTGTTTTCAATAAACCTCATATATGGTCCGTGGAAATGGCCCAATTTGTAATGGCGGCATACTATCTGCTCGGAGGTGCTTATACACTTCTCCTTGACGGTCATGTAAGAATGGATTTGCTGTATCACAGATGGAGTACGAAAAAGAAAGCGCTGGCAGATGTTATAACTTTTTTTATAGTTTTTATTTATATTGTAGTTCTGTTGACTGGTGGAATCAAGGGACTGATTTATGCAATAAGGTATAACCAGGTTTCCTATTCAGCATGGGCACCTACTGTTATTCCAATCAAGATTATAATGAACTTCGGTATAGTTGTTATGTTTCTTCAGACAATTTCTGAATTGATAAAAGATATAGCAGTTGCCCGTGGCGAAGATATTACAGTTGTAAGGTCGGAGGATAGAAAATGAGTGCTTATGGTTTAATGGCAATATTAATGTTCTCATCAATGATAGTAATGCTCCTTACCGGACGTCATATTTATGCTGTTATCGGAGGCGTTGCATCAATATTTGCTCTTCTCCTTTGGGGGAAGGGGGGCGTGGGAATGGCTTTCCAGGCAAGTTTTTCTCTTCTGGTCTGGTATCCTCTTCTGACGCTCCCGATATTTATCTACATGGGGTATATGTTTGCAAAATCAGGAATAGCTGATGATTTATATGCCATGATTCATGTCTGGATGGGGCCTATAAGAGGAGGCCTTGCAATCGGAACAATAGGACTGATGTCTATTATCTCTGCAATAAACGGACTCAGTGTTGCCGGTATGGCTGTAGGAAGTACAATAGCTCTTCCTGAAATGCTTAAAAGAAAGTATGACAAGAAAATGCTTACAGGTGTAATTCAGGCGGGAAGTTCTCTTGGTATCCTCATTCCTCCAAGTGTTGTTCTGGTACTCTATGGGATGATTGCCCGTCAGCCTGTAGGAAGACTCTGGCTGGCAGGTGTTTTTCCGGGACTTCTTCTTACCGGGCTGTTTATTATTTATATACTTGTAAGATGTTTTTTCCAGCCGGAACTTGGACCTGTTCTGCCTCTTGAAGAAAGACATGTGCCCTGGGGCGAAAAACTGAAACTCCTGAGAGCAGCAATTATGCCTCTTGTAATCATTTTTTCGATGTCCGGACTTTTCTTTATGGGTGTTACCAGTCTTGTTGAGAGTTCTGCAATAGGAGCTACTGCTACAACTCTTGCAGCTCTGATTAAAAAAAGACTCAACTGGAATGTAATGATTGAAGTTTTAAGGGAAACATTGAGTGTAAGCTGTATGTTTATGTGGGTTATACTTTCTGCACTTGCATTCGGTGCGATATTTGATGGTCTTGGAGCAGTTCATGCTATCCAGGAACTTTTTCTCTCATACGGCTTCGGTCCCTGGGGGATTATTATCATGATGCAGCTCTCATTTGTTGTAATGGGGATGTTTCTTGATGATACAGCTATGCTTATTATTGTAGCGCCTCTTTATGTACCTCTTGTAATCAAACTCGGATTTGATCCAATCTGGTACGGTGTTTTATATACTATTACATGTCAGATTGCATATCTTACTCCTCCCTTCGGATACAATCTATTTCTGATGAAAGCTATGGCGCCGAAAGAAATAACTCTGGGAGATATCTACAGGTCAGTTGTTCCTTTTGTGGCAGTAATGCTTTTAGCACTCATTATAATTATGATTTTTCCGCAGATTGCTGTCTGGCTTCCAAACTTATATTATGCTTCATAATTCCTTCCTGTCCCTCCGGATTCCGGAGGGATTTTACTAACAGGACGTTAGTATGCAGGCCAGCCACGGATGGCTGCAAGGCCTGCAAAAACAGGACGTTAGTATGCAGGCCAGCCACGGATGGCTGCAAGGCCTGCAAAAACAGGACGTTTTCCCCACAAGGGGGCAGATGTATGCAGGCCAGCCATTTATTATCCATAGGAATAACAGTACCTGGAAAATTTTATGGAAAATTTAAAAACTTTTTTAACTGCCTTGACATAAATCATATAAAAGTGTAATTTACATATCGCAACGGAATGTTGCATGGGATGGGAATTGTAAAGCCTTTCTTAATCAGGTATCGCCTGATGGTTTTAGTTCCAAATAAAATATAAAAACACATCAGAACAACTGTATTATTTATAGCTGTGAAAGCTTTTTTATGTGATGCAGATAAGATTTGCGTCTTTGAAGGTTTGTGTTTTTCAATAGTTAAATCTTTTCTTTTGAATCAGTCTGATTTTAAAGTTTTACAAAAAAAACTTTTTTATCAGAAACCTGTTGACAGGGAAAAGAGTAAATGGTAGAAAGTTAGAGCATTTGGCACGGAAGTTGCTTGATGCATATAAAAATAAAAGCTTGAACTGAAATGTAAAACTGGAAGTGAAAAGCGAAGTTCTTTAATACAAATGAATAGAGAAGGGACCTGAAGCGGGTCAAGAAGTTAATTTTTGACAGTTTTAATCTTTTGATAAGAGTAAAGCTGGGAAAAGACCAAAATTGTAGCTAACGTTCTTAGGAACGTTGGAATATATAATGGAGAGTTTGATCCTGGCTCAGAACGAACGCTGGCGGCGCGTTTTAAGCATGCAAGTCGAACGGTAGAGAAGTGCTTGCACTTCTTTAGAGTGGCGAACGGGTGAGTAACACGTGAGTGATCTGCCTGGAGATTGGGGATAGCCCATGGAAACATGGGGTAATACCGAATAAGCTCTATAGTTTTGAATGACTGTAGAGGAAAAGAGCTACGGCTCTGTCTCCAGATGAGCTCGCGGTCCATTAGCTTGTTGGTGGGGTAAAAGCCTACCAAGGCGACGATGGATAGCCGGCCTGAGAGGGTGACCGGCCACATTGGGACTGAGACACGGCCCAGACTCCTACGGGAGGCAGCAGCTAAGAATCTTCCGCAATGGGCGAAAGCCTGACGGAGCGACGCCGCGTGAACGATGAAGGCAGAGATGTTGTAAAGTTCTTTTCCTGAGGAGGAATAAAGGATAGAGGGAATGCTATTCTGATGACGTCAATCAGGGAATAAGCAACGGCTAATTACGTGCCAGCAGCCGCGGTAACACGTAAGTTGCAAGCGTTGTTCGGATTTATTGGGCGTAAAGGGCACGTAGGCGGCCTGTCAAGCTTGGTGTGAAATATTTCGGCTTAACCGAAAAGACGCGCTGAGAACTGGCAAGCTAGAGTCTAAGAGGGGGAGTTAGAATTCCAGGTGTAGGGGTGAAATCTGTAGATATCTGGAAGAATACCGGTGGCGAAGGCGAACTCCTGGCAATAGACTGACGCTGAGGTGCGAAAGTGTGGGGAGCGAACAGGATTAGATACCCTGGTAGTCCACACTGTAAACGATGTGCACTAGGTGTTGGAGGGTTACCTTCAGTGCCGTAGCAAACGTGTTAAGTGCACCGCCTGGGGAGTATGCTCGCAAGGGTGAAACTCAAAGGAATTGACGGGGGCCCGCACAAGCGGTGGAGCATGTGGTTTAATTCGATGATACGCGAGGAACCTTACCAGGGCTTGACATATACAGGAATGGTGTAGAGATACATCAGCTGCTTGCAGCCTGTATACAGGTGCTGCATGGCTGTCGTCAGCTCGTGCTGTGAAGTGTTGGGTTAAGTCCCGCAACGAGCGCAACCCCTTTTGTCTGTTGCCAGCATTTAGGATGGGGACTCAGACAATACTGCCGGTGACAAACCGGAGGAAGGTGGGGACGACGTCAAGTCATCATGGCCCTTATGTCCTGGGCTACACACGTGCTACAATGGCAGGTACAGAGCGAAGCGAAACAGCGATGTGGAGCAAATCGCAGAAAGCTTGCCTCAGTTCGGATTGGAGTCTGAAACCCGACTCCATGAAGGTGGAATCGCTAGTAATCGCGCATCAGCATGGCGCGGTGAATACGTTCCCGGGCCTTGTACACACCGCCCGTCACACCACCCGAGTTGGGGGTACCCGAAGTCGTTAGTCTAACCAGCAATGGGGGACGATGCCGAAGGTATGCCTGGTAAGGGGGGTGAAGTCGTAACAAGGTAGCCGTACCGGAAGGTGCGGCTGGATCACCTCCTTTCTAAGAGAAAGGTAATAATATCCAAATGTACTGGATACAGTAATTCATTTATTTGAATTACGAAAAACGATCCGCTTCAGGAAACTTTTTTATATAAATGGGGTATTTAACCCCGATGAGGGGGCATAGCTCAGTTGGCTAGAGCACCGGCTTTGCAAGCCGGGGGTCCGGGGTTCGAGTCCCCGTGCCTCCAGATAAAGTGGAAGACTTAATAGGTTAACTGCTTTTTTTTAGAGCCAGAACTGGAGATATTAGATATTTAAGGTTTGGTTTGATATGGATTTTTGAAGTTTTATTACTTTGATTATCCGAAGTTCTTTAAAAGATAAACATATGCACATATAAGGATTTAGAAATAAATCTGGTGTTTATGATAAGAGAAGGGTTAAAAAATAATATGGTCAAGCGAATAAGGGTCTACGGTGGATGCCTTGGAGCTGTCTGACGAAGAAGGTCGTGGTAAGCTGCGAAAAGCTGCGGGGAGGAGCAAACATCCTATAATCCGCAGATGACCGAATGGGGTAACCCACATGCCTTTAATGGTATGTACAATGAAGTGAATAAATAGCTTTATTGAGGAAAACCCAGGGAACTGAACCATCTAAGTACCTGGAGGAAAAGAAATCAATTGAGATTCCCTGAGTAGCGGCGAGCGAACGGGGAAGAGCCTAAACCTGATATATGTAAGACTTACATCGTTGTATGTCAGGGGTTGCAGGTTAAATTATCCTGGTGTGTAAGAATCGGGGCACAGTTAGAGAAAACTTATTATTAGAAGAACGGTACTGGGAAGGCCGGCCAGAGAGGGTGAAAGCCCCGTAATTTAAAATAATAAGTCTGTGTAATTTATACCTAAGTAGGGCGGGACACGAGAAATCCTGCTTGAATCCGGGTGGACCACCATCCAAGGCTAAATACATGACAGCTACCGATAGCGTATAGTACCGTGAGGGAAAGGTGAAAAGAACCCCGGGAGGGGAGTGAAATAGAATCTGAAACCGTAGACTTACAAACGGTCAGAGCCTTAAGTAATTAGGGTGATGGCGTGCCTTTTGTAGAATGAGCCTGCGAGTTAATGTATATTGCGAGGTTAAGGAATAGTAGTTCCGGAGCCGGAGGGAAACCGAGTCTGAAATGGGCGATTTTAGTAGTATGCATTAGACCCGAAGCCGAGTGATCTATCCATGGTCAGGTTGAAGCTCTGGTAACACAGAGTGGAGGACCGAACCCTAGTCTGTTTAAAAAGGCAGGGATGAACTGTGGATCGGAGTGAAAGGCTAATCAAACTCGGAGATAGCTGGTTCTCCCCGAAATAGCTTTAGGGCTAGCCTCATATTATAAATGTAACGGAGGTAGAGCACTGAATGGGTACGGGCCCTTCACCGGGTACCAAACTCAACCAAACTCCGAATGCCGTTACAGGATGTATGGGAGTCAGACTACGGGTGATAATATTCGTGGTCAAAAGGGAAACAACCCAGACCGACGGCTAAGGTCTCAAATCTATGCTAAGTGGAAAAGGAAGTGTAATTGCGAAGACAGCCAGGAGGTTGGCTTAGAAGCAGCCACACCTTGAAAGAGTGCGTAATAGCTCACTGGTCGAGTAGTCATGCGCCGACAATGTAACGGGGCTAAGCATAGAACCGAAGCCACGGCTTTGTAATTTATTACAAGGGGTAGGGGAGCATTCTGGATGTCGACGAAGGTGTACTGTAAGGTATGCTGGAGATAACAGAAGAGAGGATGCAGGCATGAGTAACGAAAAGAGAGGTGAGATCCCTCTCCGCCGAAAGCCTAAGGTTTCCAGGGTTAAGGTAATCTTCCCAAGGGTTAGTCGGCCCCTAAGGCGAGGCTGAAAAGCGTAGTCGATGGGAAACTGGTTAATATTCCAGTACCTCTCTTACTTTCGAGGGGATGACGCATAAGGTGAAGCCCGGCCGGGCGACGGTAGTCCCGGTCTAAATAACAAGTCGTTGAAGGTTGCAGGCAAATCCGCAACTTGAGGTGAGTTATGATGGCGAGCGAAGCTACGGCTTAGCGAAGCGGGTGTAATCATGGTGCCAAGAAATAATCTCTAAGGATAGGGTAAGAGGGACCGTACCGCAAACCGACACAGGTAGGCGGGCTGAGAATGCTAAGGCGTACGGGAGAACTCGCGTTAAGGAACTCGGCAAAATACACACGTAACTTCGGGAGAAGTGTGGCCTCTTTTGGATGTCAAAGTTTAAGAGAGGTTGCAGAGAATAGGCCCAATCGACTGTTTACCAAAAACACAGGTCTATGCGAAATTGCAAAATGACGTATATGGACTGACACCTGCCCGGTGCCGGAAGGTTAAGAGGAGGGGTTAGCAGCTTGCTGCGAAGCTCTGAATTGAAGCCCCGGTAAACGGCGGCCGTAACTATAACGGTCCTAAGGTAGCGAAATTCCTTGTCGGGTAAGTTCCGACCCGCACGAATGGTGTAACGAATTGGGCGCTGTCTCAACGCGAGGCCCGGTGAAATTGGAGTACCGGTGAAGATACCGGTTACCCGTGGTTAGACGGAAAGACCCCGTGAACCTTTACTGCAGCTTGACACTGAAACTTGTCCTGGTATGTGTAGGATAGGTGGGAAACTTTGATGCATGGTCGCCAGATTGTGCGGAGTTGTTGTTGAAATACCACCCTTATCAGGTTAGGTTTCTAACGGATGCCTTAATCAGGTATCTGGACACTGTCAGGTGGGCGGTTTGACTGGGGCGGTCGCCTCCTAAAGAGTAACGGAGGCGCGCGAAGGTTGCCTTGCGGTGGTTGGAAATCATCGTGTAAGTGTAAAGGCATAAGGCAGCCTGACTGCGAGACAAACAAGTCGAGCAGGTACGAAAGTAGGTCTTAGTGATCCGGCGGTCCCGCGTGGAAGGGCCGTCGCTTAACGGACAAAAGGTACTCCGGGGATAACAGGCTGATTTTGCCCAAGAGTTCATATCGACGGCAAAGTTTGGCACCTCGATGTCGGCTCATCGCATCCTGGGGCTGGAGCAGGTCCCAAGGGTTTGGCTGTTCGCCAATTAAAGCGGTACGTGAGCTGGGTTCAGAACGTCGCGAGACAGTTCGGTCCCTATCTGCCACGGGCGTTGGATGTTTGAGAGGAGCTGTTTTTAGTACGAGAGGACCGAAACGGACGAACCTCTAGTGTACCAGTTATCGTGCCAACGGTAATTGCTGGGTAGCTACGTTCGGAAGGGATAACCGCTGAAAGCATCTAAGTGGGAAGCCCCCCTCAAGATTAAACATCCCAGGGTCTTTAAGACCCCTGAAGACACCAGAGAGAATATCTGGTTGATAGGCTGGGAGTGTAAGTGCAGTAATGTATTCAGCTTACCAGTACTAATCAGTCGTGAGGCTTGACCATATTATTATTTAACTCTTCCTTTAAAATTAAAGGTTTTTGCTTTACCCCTTCACATAAAGAGGGAAGGGGCTGAGTGAAAAAAATTAGTCTGGTGACTATGGCTGAGGGGTTCCACCCGTTCCCATCCCGAACACGGAAGTTAAGCCCTCACGCGCCGATGATACTGCCAAGGCGGGAAAGTAGGTCGTTGCCAGACTTTTTTTTATTAATACATATCTGAAACGAATACAACTCAAATACATTTTATGAAATTTTAATACGACAACGACCCGGAGGTCAGGCCGCTTTTGTCCCGGCTACTGCCGGGGTTGCCAGTACTGACACATTCGTGTCAGCATAAAAACTTTTTTTATTAATCTTTAAAATATGGATATTTGTATAAGATAAAATCCCTGAATTGTCATTGACTGTTCAGGGATTTTTTTATGTGATGAATTGAATAAATAAGTCCTGAAAACAGATCTGTTTTCAGGACTTGAAAATATTATAATCAGAAGCGGCGAATTGCCCTTACATAATAAGTATAGCTGCCTCCTGCACTGCTGTTATCTTTGCTGTGATCATCGGTGTCGTAATCAGGACCAGTAATTACCTGAACAACATTAGCATATTCTCCGGTAGTTCCAGATTCTGATGAAGTCCAGTAGAAAACTCCCGGAAAGGCTGCTGATTTAAAATCCCCTAAATCATATGGAAATAACTGTCTTATCATTTCGTAACCTTCTGAGCGGGATGGAAGAAACCAGTCGTAATATCCGTTATAGAAAAGAGAATTACAGAGTTGTGCAGCTCTTCCGGTTTCTGCAGGAGCCTGAGCAAGTCCTGTTACTATTGCCTGTGTATTTGAAAGTCCTGTTCCAATATCCTGACTTGTTCCACCAATTGCTGTACCGTATTTACCCCACTGAAGACCGCTCCATTCTGTAGAAACAGGTGCTGCTTCAAGATATCTCCATCCGTCAGTAGCCCATGTGGGATTATCATAGAAAATCAAGCCTCCGGCAGGTCCAATATCTCTGAGAGCGTAGGTTTTATATGTCCATTTTGCATAAATTGTTGTGTCACTTGTGACTAATGTAGATCCAAAGTTCCAGGTAATACTGTAAGAAGGGTCTTTATACCAGCCTGCAAAATCGAAACTTGATTTTACTGGATCTGCAGGTTGAGTCACTGTATTAGCATTATATACTATCTGCGACGGTATACTGCTTCCCCCGGTAGTGTCAAAAGTGACAGTATGTTCTCCTATCGAAAAAACAGCAGATATTGTTGCATCACTTCCAAGAATAACAGTTGTTGAAATACTGCTGGTATTGGCTATACTTGCTGTCCCTGATATTTTCTCCCATCGATAAAATTCACTTTGTGTTGATGGTATTGCAGTTATATCTGTTGAAACACCATGTGTTACTGTAATTGTTCCAGTAGGACTAGTTGCTGTATTACCGGAATCATAACCGGTATGTGTAATAGTCAAATTATATTGTTTGATGGTAAATACAGCCTGTATTGTTGCATCTCCTGATGTAAGAGTTACCTGTGTGTTAGCATTATTTGCATTTGCAAAATCAACACCGCTGCCTGAAGCTACCTGCCAGTGTGAGAAATTATATCCTGCGGCAGGATTTGCTGAAATATTTACAGGAATAGAAAGTGTTGCTGTTGTATTTGATGAAGTAGTTCCTCCACCGACAGGTGTTACACCGATATTGAGAGAAAAAGTCGCGTCTACCGTTGTTGTATCTGTTCCGGATTCTGACCAGTTTCCGGCAGAATCTTTTTCCTGAACATATAATGTATGGTTGCCTTCTGATAAATCTGATGAAGGTGTATATGTTGTTTCCGCAGTTTCTGTTGCGCCAGATTCCAAATCACTGTTATCAAGCTTATATCTGTAAGTACCGCTTCCGCCGCCTCCGCCTGTCCATGTCCATGTCGGTCTGTAAGTGTAGCTGACTGAATTGACTGTGACTGAAGGATTATCGGGAGCTGCATTATCAAGGTATATCTGATCACTGAAAACAGATTCGTTCCCTGCAATATCCTTTAATCTTAAGTATACTGTTCTGTCACCCACGACTGATCTGAGTATCCAGCTTTTTGTAACAGAACCGCCTGAAAGAGATTCCCTTGAAGACCATGTTTCGCTGTCATTTCTGTATTCAGCCCACAGGCTGTTTGTTTCAGTGTATGTATAGGTAAGTGAAGCAGATGTATTTGAAGCAATAGAAGATCCTGAATTTATGGTGAAATCTGATGTTGAAGGAGCTGTTGTATCAAGTGTAATGGAATATGTGAAATAACTTGCATTGTCTGCTGCATCAAGAAACTGGGAATATACAGTTTTTGAACCGTCTCCTGATAAAAGTGTCCATGAATAGCTGTCTGAATAGGAAACTGTAGGGGTTGCTGCATCCCAGGCAGCTGTGCTGTCAGCAACAGATGTGTTTGAAAACCTCATCCTGTCGGCACCTGCAACATTCATAAAAAGGGTACAGTTCTGAGAATTTATGTAATCATGAATCTGACCTGCTTCAGTACCGCTTCCCCAGACATAGAATCCCGGACCTGCAGGTGCGCCAGTATCAAGAGTTATATTATTCTGAAGTGAAACAACATGGTGACCCTCATCTCTGTATTCAGCATAAATAATTTTTACCCCGTCTCCTATAGGGAGTGTCCAGCTTTTTGAAGGAGAATATGATTCCCAGTCTGACCAGCTGGAATCCTGATTTCTGAATCTCATTTCAAGAGCATCTTCCTCTTTTGAAACATCTGAATAAAGAGTTACAGTTCTTGATGAGGTTGGTGCACCGGAATTAATAATAAATGAATCAGCAACAGGATCAGATACTTTGAGTTCCACAAGATCTCTCATCTGGTCGTTGGGACAGGAGATTAAGAGGAACATGAAAAAAGCAGATATAATCAAAGACCTTAATAATTTTAATAACATTGAAATGCTCCGGAAAAAATGAGATTCAAGCTTGAAAAGATTAGTATTAAAACATTATTTTTATGAATTATACTACCTTATAATCAAATCAGCAAGGTCGGGGCATAAATAATACCGGTTTTAAACAATTCAGCAAATTTGAGGAGGAAAGGGGTAAAAATAGCTGAAATTTATATAAAAAAAGGGATAAAAAAGAGCTGCCTTAAAGACAGCTCTTAAAAACTATTAAAGGAGAGAATTAAACATATTTTCCTACAAAATCAATCATGTCATTTGTTGCCTGGGAGAAAAGTGCCGCATTTTCCTTGAGAGAGACAATTTCATTGAACTGTTCAACAGCATAACCGTCTTCCTCGTAACCCTTGACAAAGAATGGTACCTGATAAAGCTTTTTCATAACTTCATCTGATGTCTGTCTGTCCCACTGAGGAGCAATTTCCCTGTTTCTGTAGTGGTAAAGGATATCACCAATCATTGGAGGAGGACATGTGTAAACAACAGGTCCCCCGGCAAACATATCAAAGTGGGGATAAAATACATTACCTTCAAAATCGATATGCTTTCTTGCTGAACAGAAAAGAATTTTTGCTTCAAGATTATCCCTTTCGATTAATTTTGCACATTTTTTAACCACAGCGTTTGAAGCTTCCCTTAATTCAAGGGGACTGATATCAAGGTTCTGTTTATTGATATATCCTCTGAATGCTGCTGAATCTTCGAACCGGCCTGACATCTGGGTAATTACAGCTCTCCAGCCGTGTCTTTCCCTGCCGCTTTTTCTGTGTTCCCTGATACCATCAGTAACTGCATTTGCAACTGCCATGATCTGCGGAAGGTTGAAACATGTTGTAGCATTTGTTGCAATACCTTTTGATGCAAGGTGCCTGAATACAGGAATTCCCTGTGTTGATGCTGATACTTTTATCATTACATTGGGAGCAAGGTCAGCAAGTTCTTCTGCCATTTCAATCATTGCTGCAGAGTCTTTAATGAGATTTGGATCTACCTGACCTGATATATGTCCAAGTTTTCCGTTTGATGCTTCAAAAAGGGGCAGGAATTTTTCAGCACCTCTTTTAATATTTTCCTTGTAAACTTCCCTGAAAAGGCCATACTGTGATCTGCCGGTATAGCTTTTCCTTTTTTCCTTTATGATTTCCACCCATTCATCAGTTCTCTGCTGAAGAACTGCCCATGAAAGAGGGGGATTGGTAGTACATCCCTTGAATATCCATTTATCGACAGGTGCGTCAAGGAACATACTGTCAAGTTCCTCAACAAACCATTTTCTGTCAGCTTCAGGGAGTGTTTTCTGATAGTCATTTACAAAATTTGGCCATACAAGCGGGGAAGAATCCCACCATATTTCAGTTTCAGGATTCAATGCCTGTAAGCGTCTCCATACATTTTCTAACATTATTATCTCCTCCTGAAACTATTATTCAATATAATCTGAAAATATGCAATAACAGAATATCAGACAAAGTAAAAATATTATAAAAAAAACCTCATGAATCACCGTATCTGATACATTTATTCTGTATTACAGTTGAATTACAGCATAAAAAAGCTGTCAAATATGGATAAATTAAATCAATCCTTGTAAACGGACCTTAGTGAAAGTATTTCTTCCTGGCTGTCCAGAAAGCACTCAACAACTTCTGGATCAAAGCTTGTTTCTTTCTCATCTTCAATGTACTGGAAAACTTTTCCTGTTTCCCAAGCTTTTTTATAGACACGGTCGTTGGAAAGAGCATCAAAAACATCTACAACACTTACTATTCTGGATACTTTATCAATCTCCCCTCTTGCAAGACTGTTTGGATATCCTCTGCCGTTCCATTTTTCATGATGCTGCAGAGCTATTACTGCGGCAGTTTTGAGAAGCTGTTTTGATGAGCCTGACAACAGTTTGTGACCTATTATTGTATGCTTTTTTATATTTTCAAATTCATTATCTGTGAGACTGCCCGGTTTCAGTAGGATAGAATCAGGTATACCTATTTTTCCGACATCGTGCAGTGGGGATGCGTGTGTGTTTATTTCTATTTCATCTTCTGTAAAAGACAGTTTTCTCATGATAATTTCTGTTATTTTACTGACCCTGGTTACATGATATGCTGTTTCATGAGACCTGTTTTCAATTATTTCCCCCAGGACCTGTATCAGTTCGATCTGCGTATTTATTATTTCGTTGTTCAGGAAGAGGTTTTCGAAGGCTATTCCGATTTTCTCATTTATAAGCGACAGCATCTGTTTTTCATCAAAAGATGAGGGAATAAAGTCCTTCAAGAAAATCAGATGCTTTTTAAACTGGGCAGGAGAGATCAGATATGAATTGCTGTTGTCCTCGAAATAGTTCTTTCTCTGACGGGAGAAATTTTCTATATTTGACACAATCTCTGGACAGCAGTCGGATATATCTGTCAGTGTCTTTAATTCACCCATGCTTGAAATAATATTTATGTTGTTATCCTGAATCAGTGCTGAAAAGCCTTTATCAGGAATGTTCTCTGAATCAAGAAGTTCTGCCAGGCCGTGTATGAACTCAAGGGATTTTACTGCCATCTGGTTTATTGACCGTGTTTTTACAAGATCGTCAGAAGCATCTAGAATAAACTGGACAGCCTCTCTCCCTTTTCTTATTGCCAGTATATCTTTATATGCTCTCAGTGCCGAATAAACAGTTGTGAAAAGTTTCTGTGAAGTAAGTTCGTTTTTTTCCTTGTAATCATTAATATCATATTCCATAATTATTTTTTTCTCAGGGGCATAACCGGGCTGACCGGTTCTGAGAATAATACGGATATTGCTGTTTTGCATTTCTTCCCTTATTACTTTTATTATATCAAGACCGGCTGATGTGTTTTCCATTACAACATCCAGAAGGACAACAGCTGTATCCGGATTTGTTTTCAATAATTCAATAAGTTCCAGTGAGGAATAGGCGCTCAGAAAATTTATCTTTTTACCTTCATAGACAAGATCGCTTAATACTATTCTTGTCGATGAATGAACCTGTTTATCATCGTCTGCTATTATTACCTTCCAGAATTTGTCAGGGATTACTGTTTTACTGTCTGCAAGAGAGTTGTTGAAAATTGAATCATTCTCATTTACTTCATTCATAATGTCATGCTATTTCGGGAAAGAGATTATAAAATTTGTACCATTGTTCTTGCTGCTTTTACAGCTTATCACTCCATCCAGCTTTTTTGATACAAGATTATATACAATATTCATTCCCAGACCTGCTCCTCCATGTCCCCTTTTTGTCGTAAAAAAGGGCTCGAATATTTTACTGAGTTCTTCTATTTCCATCCCGATTCCGTCATCGGAATAATTAATTACTATCTTGTCATTATCCTCTTCAACCGCAATATCGATATTTCCCTCTTTTCTCCCTTCAAAACCATGCTGTATGGAATTGTTGATCAGGTTATTTATAATCTGGAGAAATATACCGGGATATGAATTGATATATATACTTCCGGAAGGATCAAAAATTATTTTGAAATTTGTTCCCTTGAATGTCGGTCTTATACTCATTATAACTTCATTAAGGTATTCCTTGATGTCAAAATCCCTTTTTTCTTCAACTATCTGGTCTACTGCAACATTTTTAAAGCTCTTGATCAGTTTGCTGGATCTTTCAATATTATGAATGGCCCCTGACAGAGCCTCGATAATCGCATTAAGGTTATCTTCAAAAAATGATTTTGAAAGACGGTTTTCCCTGTACATATCATTGAGTTCATGAAGTTTTTCATTTATATATGTTATATTTGTATAGGTAATTCCCATAGGGGTGTTGATCTCATGTGCGACTCCTGCAACAAGATTTCCAAGTGCTGCCAGTTTTTCTGATTCAATAAGTTCTTCCTGTGCTGTTTTCAGATCTTTAAGGGATTTTTCAAGTTTTTCTGTCCTTTTTTTTACTATTCTTTCCAGTTCGTTATTCATTTCAATAAGTTTATTATGGGCATTAACAAGCTCTGTAATGTCATTTCCCTCTATAAGGAGATATTTTGCATATCTGCTGCTGATAAACAGAGGCTGAACAAAAATATCAAGATAAACCTTTTTATTCTGTTTTATGATTTCAGTTTTATATTTTCTCCGCTCACCGCGAAGGCATTCAAGAAAAATACTCTTGAAAAGATCAATATTTTCATCTTTGAGTGATTCAAGAAGCTCCCATATCTTTTTTTTATCTGTTATATAGTCTGCCATCTGAAAGAAATCGATAAATGTTTTATTGGCTTTTGCAAAGGAACCGTCTGTGTTGAGAAGCCCCATGAAGTGGGGGGAATTGTTGAAAATACCCTGAAGTTTGAATTCCTCTTCAACAAGGTTTTTGTTGGCTTTATATGTCTGGAAAGCTGAATACATTGACATGATAATGATAATAAGTGTTGATATAATAAGGATGAAAACCATATCGCTTATTCGAAGCTGAAGCTCCTCTTCAATATCGTCGATATAAAGCCCTGTACCTATTATCCATCCCCATGGCTTGAAACGTTTAAGGTATGCTATTTTAGGTTTGATAATATTGGGATTGTCATAAAGCTGCCAGTTGTAGTAATGAAAATTTTCACCTGTATTTTCAGTAACTGCTGCAAATTCCCTGAACAGTTTTTTTGCTGAAGGTGAAATCAGTTTACCTGTTTCCCTGTTGGCTAGGTCATTCCTGTAAGGGTGTGCTATAAGAACCTCGTCAAGGTTTGATATCCAGAAGTAATCCTTCATTTTTTCTCCGTATCTGAGGGATTCAATGGTATTTATGACTTCGGTTTTTGCTTCATCCTCCGAAATATATCTGTTAAGGTATTTTGCGTAGGCAGTATCAATAATATGCCAGGATGTCTGTATAGTATTTTTGAGGAAGTATTTTTTCTGTTCAATCATGAAGTTTCTGAAAGAGGGGACAATCGTATAGAATATAATATAAATGAAAATAAAAAATGTGATAAGGACCGGTGCAAGTGTCCTGTAAAAATATCTCAGATCTGTATTTTTCAAATATTTATTCATTTTTATACAATACAAATTATTCTTACTATATTTAACTTTGTCAAATAAAAAGGGTCTCTGCTGTTTTACAGCAGAAACCCTTTTTTTGATGGATTGATTATCAGGCTTTTGCATATGCTGTGCCTGATAATTCTTCCATATAATTATCTGACCGATTGTCAGTTTTTTTAATCTTAAACCTACATCAGGCCGCCGAGATTCTTGTAGAAATCCATTCTTCTTTTTGCATCTTTTTCTGCTTCAGCAAAAAGTGTTTCCGCTTCTTCCGGCGCTGTTTTGAGAAGAGATGTATATCTTCTTTCACTTCTGATGAAGTCCTGAAAGCTTTCTTTTGGTTCTCTTGTTTCCCATGTAAATCTTTCACCTTCAGGTGCTTCCGGATTGTATCTGTAAAGAGGCCAGTAACCTGATTCTACAGCTCTTTTCTGCTCATTCTGTGTTTTTGACATATCAATACCGTGTGCAATACATGGTGAGTAGGCAAGAATGATTGACGGTCCGTTATATGCTTCAGCTTCTCTGAATGCCTTGATTGTCTGGGCCCTGTTTGCACCCATGGCGACAGAAGCTACATAAACATAGCCGTAGCTCATGCACATGAATCCGAGGTTTTTCTTGCCCAGTCTCATCCCTGCGTTTGCAAATTTTGCAACTGCAGCTATTGGAGTAGCTTTTGAAGCCTGTCCACCGGTATTTGAGTAAACTTCTGTATCAAGTACGAGAATGTTCACATTTTTGCCGGATGCAACAACGTGGTCAACACCGCCGTATCCGATATCGTATGCCCATCCGTCACCGCCGAGTATCCAAACACTCTTGTCAACAAAATAGTCTTTCAGTTCGAGGATTTTCCTGAGGTCTTCCTTAACTTCTCCTGAAGCAGCATCAACTGCAGCAGGAAGCAGTTTGCCTACAGCATTCTGTGCTGCAATTGCTTCTGCATCTCTCTTGTCCCAGAGTGAAATACATTTATCAAGTGCGCCTTTGAGTTCTGCGCTGATTCCTGCTTTCATTACATTGTCGACTTTGACTTTAAGAAGTGTTCTGTTGCTGTCAACAGCAAGTCTCATACCGAAACCGTATTCAGCATTGTCTTCAAAGAGTGAGTTGCCCCATGTGGGACCTCTGCCGTTTTCAGCTTTGCAGTATGGGATTGTCGGAAAAGTACCGCCGTAAATTGATGAACATCCTGTAGCATTTGCAACAATCATGTTTTCGCCGCAAACCTGTGTAGCAAGTTTTACATAAGGTGTTTCACCGCATCCTGCGCATGCGCCAGAGAATTCGAACAGAGGCTGTTTGAAGCCTATGCCTTTTACATTGGTTTCAGATGCTCCGTCCATAACATTGTTGGGGAGGTCTTCAAAGAAGCATGCAGCCTTATCCTGGCCTGCTTCTCTTTCTGATTCAAGTGTACTGAATTCAAGAGCTTTCTGCTGTTTCATTCCGGGGCAGACATCTACACATACACCGCAGCCTGTACAGTCTTCAATATATACCTGAATTCTGTATTCAAGGTCTCTGTCGTTTTTAGTGTTTGATTTGATTGTATCAAAGTTTGCCGGTTTGTCCTTTAGATCCGCCGGTGCAATCTGCTTAGCCCTGATAACTGCATGAGGACAAGCCATTACACACTGGTTACACTGAATACAGTTTTCATGGATCCATTTTGGTACTCTGGGTGCAACACCTCTTTTTTCGAGTCTGGTTGTTCCGGAAGGAATAGTTCCGTCGAATGACATAGCTGATACAGGAATGTCATCACCTTTAAGGTGCATAATAGGCTCAATAATCTGCTTGGCGAATACCCCTTCTGATTCACAGATAAGTTCTGCCGGTTTGTATGATTCTGTAATAGATGAAGGAACTTTAACTTCCTGAAGTGCTGCAGATGTGTTGTCTACTGCTGCCCAGTTCATTTTTACAATATCTTCACCTTTTTTTATGTATGCTTTTTTGATTGAATCCTTTATAAGCTTGATTGCATCGTCTTCAGGGAGAATCCCTGAGATTTTAAAGAATGCAGCCTGCATTACAGTGTTGATTCTTCCACCAAGACCTGAGGCTTCTGCAATCTTTAGAGCATCAATATTGTAGAACCTGATTTTTCTGTCAATTATAATCTGCTGCTCTTCCTTTGTAAGGTGATTGAATACTACTGAGCTGTCAATTTCCGAGTTGAGAAGGAATACACCTCCCTTTTTGAGCGGACTGAGCATATCGTATCTTCCGATATATGCAGGGTTATGGCATGCTACGAAATCTGCATCAGTAATAAGCCATGGCATGTTTACGCTGCTCTTTCCGAATCTGAGGTGTGAAGTTGTAACTCCGCCTGATTTTTTTGAGTCATAGACAAAATATGCCTGTGCATTCATATCAGTGTTGCTGCCGATAATCTTGATTGAGTTTTTGTTTGCTCCTACAGTACCGTCAGCACCGAGTCCCCAGAACATGCAGTTGATTACATCTTTGGGAGCAACATCAATATTTTCCCTTATTTCAATAGAAGTGTTTGTAACATCATCATTGATACCTACTGTAAAACCGTGGAATGCTTTTCCGTCGAGATGGTCATAAACAGCTTTAACCATTGAAGGTGTAAACTCTTTACTTGAAAGACCGTATCTTCCGCCGATGATTTTTATACCTTTGCCGTTGAGAGCTGTAACTACATCAAGGTAAAGGGGTTCACCGATTGATCCCGGTTCTTTTGTTCTGTCAAGTACTGCAATTTTCTTGCAGCTTGCAGGGATTGAGCCTATAAAAGCGTCTACAGAGAAAGGCCTGTAGAGTCTGACTTTGACAGCACCTAATTTTTCCCCTTTTTCAACAAGGTATTTAACAGTTGCATCAATAGTATCACAGGCTGAACCCATTGCAATAATGACTTTTTCTGCATCCGGAGCACCTACATAGTCGAACAGGTGATACTGTCTTCCGATTACTTTTGCTACTTTGTCCATGTACTCCTGAACTATTGCCGGGAGTTCATCATAGTATTTGTTTACTGTTTCCCTTCCCTGAAAGTAAACATCAGGATTCTGAGCACCCACTTTGATAAAGGGGGCATCAGGTCTCATTGCCCTGTTTCTGAATCTTTCAATATATTCAGGTTCAATAAGACTTTTGATTGTGTCAAAAGAAATTTCTTCAACTTTCTGTACTTCGTGTGAAGTTCTGAACCCGTCAAAAAAACTGAGAAATGGAATCTGACCTTTGAGAGAAGAAAGATGAGCTACAAGTGCAAGGTCCATTGTTTCCTGAATAGAAGCAGCAGCTGTCATTGCAAACCCTGTATTTCTGACAGCCATTACATCTGAATGGTCTCCGAAAATTGAAAGAGACTGTGCAGCGATGGATCGTGCTGAAACATGGAAAACTGTAGGAAGCATTTCCCCTGCAATTTTGTGCATGTTGGGGATCATCAGGAAAAGCCCCTGTGAAGCTGTAAATGTTGTTGTAAGAGCTCCTGCGCTTAATGAACCATGTACGGCACCGGCAGCACCGGCTTCAGACTGCATTTCAATTACATCAACAGTCTTACCGAAAACATTTTTCATACCTTTGGATGCCCATTCATCTGAATATTCACCCATTGGTGAAGAAGGTGTAATAGGATAGATAGCAGCCACTTCACTGAATGCATATGCTACATGTGCCGCTGCAGCATTCCCATCAATGGTGACCCATTTTTTTTCTGACATTATTTTTCCTCATCTTTTAAAGAATATTTTCGCCATTATTATAGAATTATTCTATTTCAATGACAATAGTATAAAGATCATGTGAATGAGTTCACATGTTGGAACCTGTTTGAAACCTATGAAATTTTATTACCGGTACTATAACATGCTTTTATATATTGTACAATTTAAAATTACTAAAAGTAATTAAAGCAAGGATATAAATGAGAAAAAGGATTTATAAGTAAGAAAAGTTATCAATAAAGATTTTATCATCTTAACTGTTGATAAGTCTGATCGATTCCTTTGTTGTAAACAGGGATAAAAGTTTTTCAGAAATTTTTTCGGTTTTTGTTTTTTCTGAATTGCTGCATCTGTAGGATTCCAGTATTTTTCTGAAATTCCCTGCAAATACATCCGGTCCGTAATATCTGCCTATATCCCTGCATTCTATATCAGGTTCTGACCTGACAAGATCTTCTGTTTTTATGAAAAGTAATTTATTTATTTCTCTTATCTCTGATTTGAGCAGTGTGCTTTTTGATGTTTCTGCAAGATATTTACCCTGCATTTCATACGGCAGATAGGAAAAGTCTGCCGTATTACCTGAAACAACATAATTAATATACTCCTCCTCTTTGACAATATCTTTAAACTCCCTGTCAAGAGAGGAGAAGTAGGCTTTTATTTTTTTTGTAAGGGATAACCTCATATCCCCGGTTAAAGGTATCCTGAAATTCTCATAAAAATAAGATGAATAGTCCCTGAAAAGGGGGATGAAATCTTGAGATGTATCAAGGTACCGTGACAGTATTGGTTTTCCCCAGGAAACAGTGTCTGTAAAGATATATCCGAATCCCTCCATTACAGATGATGAGATAATACAATCTGACATAGCAATTACTGTTTTTAAATCTGATTCTGCTGCTGACCCTTTTACTCCTGTTCCCCAGAGACCCCTGATATATCCTCTTCTGTAGTATTCCGAGATCAGGTTTGAGTATTTTATTTCCTGGTCAGATATACCTGGAAGTGTCTGGACAAGGTTGCTGCCTTCGCCTGAAAGCAGGGAAATCATTGCTGCTTCAAAAATGTTTTTACGCCTGATTGTTCTTACAGGATAAAGGAATACAGGTTTCTCCGGATCAAAGTTGTATAAACTTTTTGTTTTTGCATAAAGATTTTCCTTTATTTGTCTTTTTTCCTTTTCACCTGTTTTGCATATCTCTGTCCTGTTCTGAATAACCGGATTTGGAAGCAGAAAAAGAGAATCTGAATCAAGTCCTGCTTTTTTAAGAATGGTGTAATCCCTGCTGTTGAGAACAGCATATTTGATGTTGTTTCCCGCCGGATAGGGATTTTCCACGCTTTTTTTAAGTTTTTTATAATTGGCAAACCTGGAGCATTCAGGGAAATCATGTATATGAAAGAAAAACTTTTCATCATTCTCCTTCACGGCAAAGACTGTTGCAATTTCCGTGAATACCGGGTTTTTGGCAATATGGTGGTTGTGGATCCAGTATATATATCCCCGGTATTTTTCCAGAGTTTTCTGTATCGTTTCACGGAAATCTGCTCCAGAGAAACTGTTTTCTCTGAGGTAATCAAGTTCAGGGACTGTTTCAACAGAAAACAGGGTATCAGTTCCCTGTACTGATGATTTGATAGAAGACAGAAGGTTTTCGCTGTTCTCCTTTCTTCCCGATATAAGGGCGATTTCTCCAATATTCAGATTGCTTCTGAGAAGTGATATCAGGGAAAGCTTTATAACAGTTGTTATCCCTCCAGGAACAAAGTGGTAGTGAAATACTGCAAGTTTTATTTTTTCCATGTGTATAATTTATTATACGGGGAGAGAGTTTGTCAAAACTCTTTCATTTTTTCTGATAGTGTTTTCTCTGATACAGGCAGAATAAAAGGCGGATGATAAAAAATATTTGCAGTGGATGCATTGTTGTAATACGATTTAAGTATTATGAAAGAAAATATAAAAAATCTCCTTGAATTTATTTACGGTTCTGATAACTTCAGTAAGTTATCAGAAAAATTCCAGCTGCTGCTCGAATCAGAAAGTGCAAAAATCATGCAGCCTTCCGGCACTACCTCAAAAGATCTTCCGGTCGATGAGACTGATGCTGTTGTAATAACGTACGGGGACCAGTTCAGGGGAACAGCTGAACCTCCATTGAGAAATCTGAAAAATTTCCTGGACAGATATCTTAAAGGTTCTGTTTCGGGAGTGCATATACTTCCTTTCTCCCCTTATTCCTCTGATGACGGATTTTCTGTAATTGACTACAGGGAGGTTGATCCTGCTCTAGGGACATGGAACGAGATCAGGGAAATAGCCTCTTCATACAGGCTTATGGCTGATCTTGTTCTAAACCACTGTTCAGTGAAAAGCGAGTGGTTTGCAAAATTCCTGGAATGGGATGATGTTTATAAGGATTTTTTTATCACAGTTGAACCCGGGACTGATCTTTCATATGTGTTCAGACCCCGGGCTCTTCCGCTTCTTACAGAATTTGATACTTCTGACGGAAAGAAGCTTGTCTGGACAACGTTCAGTGCCGACCAGGTTGATCTCAATTACAGCAATCCCGAAGTGCTTATGGAGATGACCCGGATTCTTTTCTATTATATCCAGATGGGAATTCAGATTATAAGGCTTGATGCTGTAGCTTTCCTGTGGAAGGAGGAAGGACATTCATGCCTGCATCATGAAAAGACACATGCAGCTGTCAAGCTGTTCAGGGAAATTATCAGGGAATATGCTCCCTGGGTAATAATCATAACAGAAACAAATGTGCCTCACAGGGAAAACCTGTCATATTTCGGAAGCGGCTCTGATGAAGCACAGATGGTTTATCAGTTTGCTCTGCCGCCCCTTACGCTTGATGCATTTCTCAGGGAAGATGCTTCCCATCTCAGGGACTGGGCTGCCAATTCTCTTGGTAAACCTTCAGACACTGTCTCTTTCTTCAATTTTCATGCATCACATGACGGTATCGGGGTCCTTCCCGCCAAAGGTATTCTCAATGAAAAAGAGATGGACAACATGCTTTCAGAGGTTGTTAAGAGGGGAGGGCTGGTATCCTATAAAGCAACAAAAGAGGGGGATATCCCTTATGAGCTTAATATAAACTACTTTTCTGCAATTGCCGGCAATGAAACAGACAGCAGGACTGCAACAGCCAAGTTTCTTGCATCCCAGTCTGTTATTCTGTCAATGACAGGGATGCCGGGGATCTACATACACAGCCTTCTGGGATCTGTAAATTTCAGGGAAGGGGTTTCTGTCACCGGGATGAACAGGACTATCAACAGGGAAAAACTTGATTACAGCAGAGTTGTTGAAGAGCTTTCAGATCCTGAATCACAGAGAAGTCTGGTGCTGGCCGGATACAGAAAAATGCTTGATTCCAGAAGAAAAGAGCCTTCATTTAGTCCTGAAGGTAAGCAAATCATACTTGAGTCATCAGGTCCGCTTCTTGCTGTCCTGAGAATTTCCCCCGACAACTCTGAAAAAATACTCTGCCTTCTCAATATAAGCGGCAGAATTTTCAAATGCTTTGCCCACTGGGACTTTTTATCAGGTTATAATAAAGAAAGATTATATGATATAATAGAGCAGCGGGAATCACGCGCCTTGATTATTTCTCATGAACAGGGCGGTTCCCGAAAAACTGAAAAAGATTCAGGGTGTTCGGCAATGATAACCCTGAATCCGTGGGAAGTGGTATGGCTCAAATAAAAAAAAATATTGACGAAATTTTTCAGGCAGCCCTTGACCGGGTTAACCCCTACAAGATGATCACAGACAATCTTAAGGTTGCCGGGGATGTTCTTGAAGTCCGGTCAGGGGGAATTGTTGAATCTTTCAGACTTGGTGAATTTGAAAAGATTATTGTTACAGGTATCGGAAAGGCTACAGCCCGTATGGCTCTTGCAGTTGAAGAGGTTCTTGGCGAAAGGATAACAGGGGGTCTTATCAGTGTTAAAACAGGTCACACTGAGGATCTCAGGCTTATAGAAACAATAGAAGCTGAACACCCTGTTCCGGGGGAAAAAAGCCTTGAAGCAGGAAGAAGGATCCGGGAAATTCATCTTGAAGGGGATGAAAAGACTCTTTTTATAAATCTGATTTCAGGAGGCGGTTCAGCCCTGTACTGCAATCCTGTCAGAACAGACAGGGTTTCTCTTTCACTTTCCGAAAAACAGAAAACTACAGAACTTCTTTTATCTTGCGGAGCAGATATCCATGAACTTAATACAATACGAAAACACCTTTCTGATGTGAAAGGGGGAAAAACTGCAGCTGCAATGTATCCTGCAGTTTCACTAAATATAATTCTTTCAGATGTTGTAGGTGATGATCTGTCTGTTATTGCTTCCGGGATAACTTCGCCGGACAGAAGCAGTTTCAGGGATACAAAAGATATATTCCTGAAATACGGAATATATGAAAGTCTTCCTGAAAATGTCAGGAAAGTAGTTGAACTGGGCTGCAGCGGGGAGATCCCGGATACACCTGATGAGAATGACAAAGTCTTTGACAGGGTACATAACATACTGATGGGAACAAATACTGAGTCTCTTGTCTCTGCAAAGGAAAAGGCTGTATCCCTGGGGTATGAAACCTATATCCTTTCCTCCTCAATAACTGGAGAGGCAAGGGAGATAGCCAAGTTCTATTCAGCCCTGGCAAGGGATGGCAGGTCTTTCTTCCCAAGGGGGGGAAATAAACCTCTGTGTATTATCGGAGGGGGTGAAACTACTGTTACAATCAGAGGGAAAGGAAAAGGGGGAAGAAACCAGGAAATGGCCCTGGCATTCCTTGATGAAATAAAAAGAAACACAGAATCATTTAAAAACTGCTGCTTCCTTTCAGGAGGAACAGATGGAAATGACGGGCCTACTGATGCTGCAGGTGCCTATGCATCAGTTGATGTCCTTGAAAAAAGCATTGATGCAGGTCTTGATATACAGGAATATTTAAGCAGGAATGATTCATATCATTTTTTTAAGAACTGCTCTTCCCTGCTGATGACAGGTGCTACAAATACAAATGTCGGTGATGTCCAGATCATTCTAATGACATGAAATATACCTGAAAAATATTAAAGCTGCCTTCCCCGGCAGCTTTTTTTATTAAGGACCTGTCCTGATTTGTATTCTGATTTCAGGGATGTCTAAGGAGAATAAAAAGTCAGTCTTTCATTTCAAGGGGACAGCTGTTTTTCATGCTTGAAGGCTGCCCAGTCGCCTGAAGAACGTTGTTCCAGAACTGTGACTTTATATCAATAATTTTTCTTTCTGATACAGCTATATCAATCGGAACATGAATATAGACATTGTTGATAAGCCCTACAACCATTTCTGTTTTTCCCGCCATCCCCGCATGTACAGCATACTGCCCCAGAAGTGCGCAGAAGAGTGAGTCATTCGGGCATGCAGGTTCGCTGCGGATTATATAGCTAGGGTCAATATATTTTACATTTACTTCCATTTTATCTTTAAAGTAGCTGTTGATCCTGTCTTTAAGGTATATACCTATATCCTTCAGCTTAATATTTCCTGATTTATCGGTACCCATTTCCTTGTCTGAATTGATAAGGTCCTGTCCTGCCCCTTCTGCAACACAGATAACTGCATGTTTTCTCTTCATGAGATATTCTTCAAGATGGGCCAGCAGGCCGTTCGGCGGTTCCAGATCAAATGAATCTTCAGGGACAAGAACAAAATTAACATCATTCATTGCAAGGGTCGCATATGCTGCAATAAAACCTGAATGCCGCCCCATCAGTTTTACAATTCCTATACCGTTAGGTGCCCCGTTTGCCTCAACATGGGCCCCGGATATTGACTCTACAGCTTTTGAAAATGCTGTTTCAAAACCGAAAGACTTCTGAATATAATTTATATCATTGTCAATTGTCTTTGGTATCCCTATTACAGAAAGAGGAAGCCCTCTTTCAGAGGCCCTTTCTGATATATCCCTTGCCCCGTTAAGGGTTCCGTCTCCCCCGATGGCAAAGAGTATATTTATTCCCATGTGTTCAAGAGCATCTACAAGATCATCGATATTATCTGTTCCCCCTCTGGAGGAGCCCAGAATAGTACCTCCTATTGTATGTATATCCTTGACTACTTCAGGGGTAAGTTCCACAGGTGGATATTCTTTGAAATTTTTAAGTCCGTTGTATCCATACCTGATCCCCAGAATTGAATTTATTCCGTAATGGTAGTGGGATTCCATTACTATTGATCTGATAACATCATTCAGTCCGGGGCAGAGACCTCCGCATGTAACAATGGCAGCTCTTGTGTATGGGGGATTGAAGTAGATTTCCCGTCTCTGCCCGGCAAGTTCCAGTGTCGGATCATCCCTGTCTTTCCCATCAACAAGAACATTAAGCCTTACCCTTGTACTTTCATCAACAAATGCTGTCTGCAGTTTGCTGTAATTATCAATAAGCGGCGATTTGTATCTGCATTTCCCAAGTGTTTTGATACTGAAATCCATTTTTTCCCCCTGATGACCGGATACCGGAAATACTGTTTTCTGACTGAAAAACGACTCAATCTGATTTCCTGTAATATATGTTATTGCAATGTCAGAATGTCTGATAAAAAACAAGGAAAAAAATTCTCTGTTTTTATATAACCATATAATAACAGTGTACAGACAGATATATTATAAGTTGAAAAATCAGAAAATAAAAGGAAGAATATCTTTTATATCATCTGCTCCTGTCACTGCCATGACAAGCCTGTCTATACCGAGAGCTGTTCCTGAACACTGCGGAAATGAATTAAACAGATCTGTATATCGGAAATCAACAAGATGCGGAACTGCCGACTGCTGCTTGAGCATGAATTCTGATTTGAAAAAACTGTCAACTTCAGTTTTATCTGTTTCCTCTGTATAGCAGTTTGCTGCTTCTATTCCGTTTATATATAGTTCCCATCTCTCATAACATTTCCTGTCTTCGGTTTTTTTTGCGAGGCATGGTATCTGGACTGGGTAGTCATAAACTGCAACAGGCCTGTCATCCGGAAGATTTGTTTCAACATGCTCAAGAAAAACAGAGTTGAATGCCTCTTCCCAGCTGTATTCTGCAGCAATTTCAAATCCATTCCTTTTTATCTCTTCATGAAGTTCTTCCCCTGTTCCGCATCTGTCAAGGTTAATGCCTGTGAATTTATAAAAAGCCTCTTTCATGGAAATTTTCATAACTGGAGGTTTTATTTTTTCTGTTCCAAAACTTCTGTACAGATGGGACAGCAGATCTTCTGTTGTTTCCAGTGAATCTTTATAGTCAGCGCCTATTGTATACCACTCCATCATTGTGAATTCATTGCTGTGCTGTCTGCCTCTCTGTTCGGAATTTCTGAATGATTTTGTAATCTGGAATATATTGCCTGAACCTTCTGATATTGCTTTTTTCATCCAGATTTCAGGAGAAGGGGTAAGATACATTTCCAGCCTTTCTGTGTTGTACGGGGAAATTTTTTCAGTTCTGAAAACTTCAATAGGTGATTCCGGAATAAGACAGGGAGAAAGGACCGGGGTTTCTATTTCCAGATAGCCTTTTCCGCAAAAGAACTCCCTTATTTCGCGAATTATTTCAGCGCGTTTTCTAAGCAAATCAAATCTCATTCCTCTTTTTAAACAGCTGCTCTGTTATTGTCAATAGAACAGATTACTCCGGTTTCTGTCATTCAGGTTAAATATTTTTTCTCACCCCTGATTTATGATTTTAAAATATCAGGGAATAAACTGATTTAATAATTATTATTAGGATATTCAGTATTTACAGTGCGTATCAGAACCGTATATTCTTACAGATCGATACTACTGTTACAGTGAATGGCTGTGTGAAAATAGTGAAAGTAATCAAGGCAGGTGTTTTTTTGAAAGACAACAGGGCTATTAAAATAATTAAATCAGTTTCATCAGCACTTGGTATAGCTGAAAAAAGTATACAGGCAGTTATTTCTCTGCTTGAGGAGGGCTCTACAGTTCCTTTTATTGCCCGGTACAGAAAGGAGATGACCGGTTCCCTTGATGAGACAGTTATTCAGTCTGTCAAGGAGCAGCATGATTTTTTTGAAAGTCTTGAGAAGAGAAAGCAGTATGTAAAAGAAGTAATTGAAAAAAAAGATTCACTTACAGATGAACTAGAATTAAAAATAGACAGTGCTGAAACACTTGCAGAGATAGAAGATATTTATCTTCCCTACAAGACAGGCAGAAAAACAAGGGCAACCGCTGCAAAGGAAAAAGGTCTTCAGCCTCTTGCAGAGAGCATCTTTTACGGAAGGGTGAAAGATCATGTAAAAGAGGCTGAAAAATATATAAACCCGGAAAAGGGTGTTGCAGATTCTGAGCAGGCCCTGCAGGGGGCGGCTGATATAATTGCCGAAAAGGTGAATGAAAATACTGATCTTCGAAAGCAGCTCAGGGAATTCTATATAAAGACATCTGATATAACATCAAAAGTTGTCAAAAAGAAAACTGATGAAGCTTCAAGGTTCAGGGATTACTTTGATTTTTCAGAAAAGTCTTCAAAGGCTGCTCCGCACAGGATACTTGCATTACTCAGGGGTAAAAACAATTCCTTTCTAACTGTGAAAATTGAAGTTGACCGGGAGAGTGCGCTTTCAATTATAAGAAGGTGCATCCTGGACAGAAATATTGTTTATTCTCCTCCGGTTCTTTCTTTTCTTGAAAACTGTTTTGACGACAGTTTCTCCCGTCTTCTGCATCCATCTCTTGAGAATGAAGTACTGACCGGTTTGAAGGAAAAAGCTGATGATGTTTCGATAACTGTTTTTTCTGAAAACCTCAAAAATCTACTTCTTGAAGCCCCTTTCGGAAACAAGGCTTTGATTGCTGTTGATCCGGGTATAAGGACCGGCTGCAAGGTCACTGCTGTAGATGAAACAGGCAAACTCCTTGAATATGGTGTTATTTTCCCTTTTGATGATAAAAAAAAGGAAAACGGGGTGGATATTATCAGAAGGTTTCACGATAAGTATAATATCGGGGCTGTAGCAGTAGGCAACGGAACAGGGGGGAGGGAAGTCCTTTCTTTTCTTAAATCCATCCCTTTTCTGAAAGATGTACCATGTATTATTGTTAATGAAAGCGGGGCTTCAGTATATTCGGCATCAGAAAATGCAAGGAGAGAATTTCCTGATCTTGACCTGACAATAAGGGGGGCTGTCTCAATCGGAAGACGCCTTCAGGACCCTCTTTCCGAACTGATCAAAATAGATCCTAAATCAATAGGGGTGGGGCAGTATCAGCATGATGTGAATCAGAAAAAACTCTCATCAGCTCTTGATGATGTTGTTTTTTCATGTGTAAACCAGGTGGGTGTTGATTTGAACAGCTGCAGCCGGGAACTGCTGAACTATGTTTCGGGACTAAACAGCAGGCTTGCAGACAGTATTGTTGAATACAGGAACAGTAACGGTAGATTTACTGACAGAAAGGAGCTGCTTAAAGTCAAAGGAATGGGGGAGCGGTCTTTTCAGCAGGCAGCAGGTTTCCTGAGAATCAAAGGGGGGAGCAATCCCCTTGATGCAAGTGCTGTTCACCCTGAAAGTTATGAAATTGTTAATATCATTGCGGAAGATATTGGTGAATCGCTTGATAGCCTGGTAGGAAACAGTGATGCTGTTTTGAAAATAGATATTGAAAAGTATGTTTCTGAAAAAACAGGCCTTCCCACCCTGAGGGATATAAAAAACGAGCTTGAAAAGCCGGGAAGGGATCCTAGAAAGGAATTTGAGTTTTTCAGTTATACTGACGGAATTAATACTATTGATGATCTTGAAAAGGGACAGGTGCTGTCGGGAACTGTCACAAATATTACTGCATTCGGTGCATTTGTTGATATAGGGGTTCATCAGGACGGACTGGTCCATAAAAGCAGAATTGCTGATACTTTTGTAAATGATCCTTCTGATTTTCTCAAGGTAAATCAGAAGGTAAAAGTCAGAGTTCTTGAAATTGATACAGAACGGAAAAGAATATCCCTTTCCATAAAGGATGTTTAATTCAGGTTCTTTTTTTAAACTGCATAATATTTCATTCAGCCTGGGGGAAATTATAAATGAAAACTGGTGAATCAGGATATGGTTTCAAATTCATATCGGAAGATGATTTAAGCGAATACAGATCTGTCGGGAAAAGATTTGTTCATGAAGAAACCGGATGTGATCTTTACCATGTTGCAAATGACAGCGAAGAAAACTTTTTTTCCTTTATTTTCAGGACATTTCCCCTCGGCAATAAGGGTACTGCACATATCATAGAACATTCTGTTCTTGCAGGATCCAGGGAATTCCCTCTGAAAGACCCTTTTATTGAACTTCTCAAAAGCAGTATGTATACATTTCTTAATGCCATGACTTATCCTGATAAAACTGTTTATCCAGGGGCAAGTACTGTTGAAGCGGATTATTTCAACCTCATGAAAGTATACGGAGATGCAGTTTTTTTCCCCCTTCTTAAAAAGGAAACATTCATGCAGGAGGGGATCAGGTACGAAAAAGAGGGCGATAAAATAATTCCCAGGGGGATTGTTTTCAATGAAATGAAAGGAAGTTACAGTGATCACAATTCAGTACTTGCTGAATGGTCCTACCGCTCCCTTTTCCCTGACAATAACTATAAATATGATTCCGGGGGAATGCCTGATGAAATAAGAAAGCTTACATATCAGGAATTCCTTGATTTTCATAAAATCTACTATCATCCCTCTAACTGCAGGATCTTTTTATACGGATCTATTGATACGGAAAAACAGCTTGAATATATTCAGGAAAATTTTCTGAAAAGTTTTTCAAAACCCGAAATTCAGCCCAGGGAAATATCCCTGCAGAAAAAAATTAATCCAGTTTCAGTTACTAAAACATCCCATTCCGAAGAAGGAAAGGGTATATGCAGCATTACCATGAACTGGCTCTGCGGTGATTCCACTGATCCTGTGGAAGCACTTGAAATGGAGCTGCTGACTGAAATTCTGATAGGTTCATCAGCCTCTCCCCTTTATCTCGATATTCTGAAGTCAGATACAGGGGGTGACCTTGCTCCTGTAAGCGGAGTTGATACGGATCTCAGGCAGATTATTTTTTCTGTCGGGATAAGGGATACATCTCCTGACAGGGAAAAGGATTTCGAGAATCTGATAATCAGTTCTCTCGAAAAAGCAGTCTCTGAAGGTCTTGATAAAAACCTTGTTGAAGGGGCTTTGAGAAGTACGGAATTTGTCAACAGGGAGATCAAGGGGGGGCGTCCCTACGGGCTTTTTCTCATGGATATGACCTGCCAGGGATGGCTTCACGGCAAAGATCCTTCCCATACTCTCGGATTCAACCGTTTCATTAATAATGTACGGGATAAAATTAATAATGACGGCAGGTATTTTGAAAAACTTATTGAAGAAAAATTTCTGAAAAACAGTCACAGATCCACTGTTGTTGTTAAACCTGACAGCGGGAGCAGTTCTGAAAATGGAAAATATATTCCTGATTTGGATCCGGTGCAGTTTGAAGAGGACCTGAAGCTGTTTGAAAAATACCGTGACAGCCGGGATTCTGAAGAGGATATCAGAAAAATCCCTGTTCTTGATAAAAAAGATATTCCCGGGAAAGTAACAACTATTGAATTCACCAGAGGGAGAATAAATTCCTCAGACTGCTATTACCATGACTTTTTTACAGCAGGTATTGTTTATGCCGATTTTTTCTATGATATAAGGGCAATGGATGAAAACCTTAAAATGTATCTTCCCCTGTTTGCAAGGGCTTTAAGGGAATCAGGTCTGCCCGGAATCCCGTTTTATGATGTTGCAAGGGAATTATCTCTTAATGCGGGAGGTTTTTTTGTTTTTCCTGAAACCGGAAAAACATTTGACAGCTGCATCAATGAGTATATTGTTGTCCGCTATAAAGCAATTGAGGAAAGGTTTGAAAGCGCATCTGAGCTTATCTTCAGAATACTTGGAAGTGCTGATTTCAATGATCTTGAAAGACTTAAAGATATCGTAGATGAACTCAAGAATGATTACAAAGCTTCAATTCTCAGAAGGGGAAACTATGTTGTTTCCCTGACAGCTTCAAAAAAACTCAGCAGGTCGCTTGAAAGGCAGGCCGGCTGGGCTGGAGCAGACCAGATGCTGTTTTTGTCAGAAATCAAGACTGACGACAGGACTGTTTTAAAGGATATAGCAGAAAAACTCATAAAAATACGTAACTGGATTATAAATGCAGCACCTGTAACTGCCGGTCTAACTTCTGATAAATCTTTTTTTGATAAATCCACAGAAATTCTAACCAGATATTTGAAAAATAATCCGCTAGATGATTGTATCCTCAGTGAAAAAAGACAATCCCTTCTGTCAGGATCTGATTATGAAGCACTGGTTATACCTTCTCTTGTCAATTTCAATGCATCTGTAATCAGATCATCAAGAACAGGAACAGATGAGTTTATTCATGAAAAACTGCTTTCAAGAATAATTGATACAGGTTTTCTCTGGGAAAAGGTGAGAATGGAAAACGGGGCATATGGTGTAGGTGCAACTGTAAACGGTATGGAGGGGATAGTTTCTTTTTCATCCTACAGGGATCCCTCCATAGAAACTACACAGGAAGCGTTCAGAAATTCCCTTTTGCATATAATCAACGGAAACCTCACAGAGGATGAGCTTTTCAAGGCAGTGCTCAACTGTGTGGGAAAGGAAATCAAGCCGCTTTCACCAGGAGAAAAGGGGCATATAAATATGAGAAGGCTACTCTACAGACTGTCTGATGATGTGAGACAGAAAAACCGGGACAGGATGCTGAAAACCGGGATGGATGATATTGTCAGGGCAGCTGAAAGACTCTATAAGAGCTTTGAATCTGTTTCAATGGCGACAATGTGCGGAAGTGAGGCTCTTGAATCAAACAGGGAATATTTTTCAGGTTTCTCCCTTCATGAAACGAAAATGCCTGTATAGTTTTTTTTGAAAGACATATCTTGAAAAATTATGCCTCATTTTTATATGAGGTTAATAAATATTTCCTCTCAACCCCTTAAAATAATTCACTTTTTTCATTATTATCCTGATAATAAACTTATTATATATTCAGATGAAATCAAAAACGGATAATAATGTCGGATAAATAGATTTATGAAGCTGCAGAATAAAAAACATGCAGCTGGAAATTAAACCAGTTATATACAGGAGATATTATGGCAGATGAAGATAAAAAAATTATTTATTCCATGATGAGGGTAAGCAAGACCCATGGAACAAAAAAAGTACTTGAAGATATTTCACTTTCATATTTTTACGGGGCCAAGATCGGAGTGCTCGGTCTTAACGGTTCCGGTAAAAGTTCGCTTCTTAAAATTCTTGCAGGTGTAGATACCGGGTTTAACGGTGAGACAGCTGTCAGTCCCGGATATACAATAGGATATCTGGAGCAGGAACCTGAGCTTGATCCTGATAAAACAGTAAGGGATATCGTGGAAGAAGGAGTCGGTACTGTTGTTGCCCTTCTGAAAGAGTTTGATGAGATAAACGAGAAATTCGGCGAACCTATGGATGATGATGAGATGGACAAGCTTCTCATCCGTCAGGGAAAGGTCCAGGAGAAGCTGGATGCTGCTGATGCATGGGAGCTTGATTCAAGGCTTGAGATGGCTATGGATGCCCTCAGGTGTCCGCCCGAAGATACTAAAGTTAAAGTCCTTTCAGGAGGAGAGAAAAGGCGTGTTGCTCTCTGCCGCCTGCTCCTTCAGAAACCGGACATCCTCCTTCTTGATGAGCCGACCAACCATCTTGATGCTGAAACAGTTGCATGGCTGGAACACCATCTTCAGAGGTATGAGGGAACAATTATAGCAGTAACTCATGACAGGTACTTTCTTGATAATGTAGCAGGCTGGATACTTGAGCTTGACAGGGGAAAGGGAATTCCATGGAAAGGAAACTATTCTTCATGGCTTGAACAGAAGGAGCAGAGGCTTGCCCTTGAAAGCAAGCAGGAGTCTGAAAGACAGAAAACTCTTCAGAAAGAACTTGAATGGATCCGGATGAATCCGAAGGGAAGGCATGCGAAATCCAGGGCAAGAATCAATGCCTATGAAAACCTCCTGAGCCAGGAGGCAAATACAAAGCTTTCAGATCTTCAGATTTATATTCCGCCTGGACCCAGACTAGGCGATGTGGTTATTGAGGCCAAAGATATCTCCAAAAGTTTTGATGACAGGATACTTGTTGAAAATATGAGTTTTACACTTCCTCCAGGGGGTATTATAGGTATTATCGGGCCCAATGGTGCCGGAAAGACAACACTGTTCAAGATGATTACAGGGATTGATAAGCCGGACAGCGGAAGCATCAGGCTCGGTGAAACAGTAAAGCTTGCCTATGTTGACCAGACAAGGGAGAAGCTTGATGACAGCAAGACTATATGGGAGACAATATCCGGGAACAGCGATCTTATAAAGATCGGCAGCAGGGAAATGAATTCCAGGGCCTATGTTGCAAGGTTTAATTTTACAGGTGCTGACCAGCAGAAAAAACTTGAAGTACTTTCAGGGGGAGAGAGAAACAGGGTAAATCTTGCAATGATGCTCAAGGAGGAGGCAAATGTACTGCTTCTTGATGAACCGACAAATGATCTTGATGTAAATACACTCAGGGCCCTGGAAGAGGGGCTTCTCAATTTTGCAGGATGTGCTGTTGTTGTAAGCCATGACAGATGGTTCCTTGACAGGATTGCAACCCATATCCTTGCATTTGAAGGGGACAGCAAGGTTTACTGGTTTGAAGGCAATTATTCTGAGTATGAGGCTGACCGGAAAAAACGGCTTGGTATTGATGCTGACCAGCCGCACAGAATTAAATACAGGCATCTGACAAGAGATTAATTCCGGCTGTTAATTTAATTATTAAGTGCTGATAGTGGCAGTTGCCAGCCGCACAGAATTAAATACAGGCATCTGACAAGAGATTAATTCCGGCTGTTTTACTTCAATATATTTTTCTGACTTCTTCAGAAGAAGTATAAGCTCTCTGCCGGCTCAGGGCGGGGAGCTTTTTTTCTGCTTTATATGACCATTCTGGAGTCTTGTTATTTTATCCCTTTCACCTGAAAAAGATATAAAGTCAACCGATGTCACAGTATCCATCTGTTATGTTTTTCCAGTAATCCGGGGTTGTGAAAAATGAATAAAAATGCCTTCCGTAAGGGGTTTTTTATATTCTTTGTTGCTAAAAATCACTTTTATCTGTAAACTTTAATCAGTTTTATTTAAACAAAAAGGAGAAAATAGTGAAAAAGCTTTTAACAGTGCTTCTTGCTGTAATGCTGCTCGCATCGCTGGTTTCATGCAGTAAGGGCAACTCCGGTACAAAATCGGGTGCGCTTAAATTTGCAACTATAGGTACAGGGGGAGTTACAGGTACCTACTATCCTGCCGGCGGATCAATCAGCAAGATAGTTAACAAAAAGTCTGATGTATATAACCTGAAAGTTACTGTAGAGTCAACCGGGGGATCTGTATTTAATGTAAATGCAATTCTTGCCGGTGATCTTGAGTTCGGCATGATACAGTCTGACATCCAGTATCAGGCATATTACGGAACCGGAGAATGGGCAGATAAGGGGAAACAGGAAAAACTCAGAGCTGTGTGCTCAATCTATCCTGAATCAATTACCCTCCTTGCAGCAGATGATGCAGGTATTACCGACTTTGAAAGTCTTAAGGGAAAAGTTGTAAATGTTGGTAATCCCGGAAGCGGCAACAGGACCAATGCTATTGAAACTTTTAAGGTTTACGGAATGGACTGGGAAAAGGATATTACTGCCGAGGAACTTAAACCTTCAGAATGTGCAAAAATGCTTCAGGACGGAAGAATTGATGCATATTTCTATACTGTAGGTCATCCTAACGGTTCATTCAAGGAAGCTACTTCAGGTACAAGAAAAACACATTTTGTAGACATTGTTAAAGTAGATGATCTTCTGGCAAAATACCCCTATTTTGCAAAATCCACTATTCCGATAAAATATTATCCCAGTGCTACCAACAAGGCAGATGCCCAGACCTACGGTGTTAAAGCAACTCTCTGTACTTCTTCTGATGTAAGCGATGATATTGTTTATGCTATAGCAAAAGAGCTTTTTGAAAATATTGAAGATTTCAAGACACTTCATCCTGCATTTGCAGATATAACCAGGGAAAGCCTTCTTACAGGTCTTTCAGCTCCTATACATGACGGGGCTATGAAATACTATAAGGAAGCAGGCCTTAAATAGAACCATATCTGGCAGATTACTTTACTCAGACTCCTGTATTACAACAGGAGTCTGATTCGAGATGTAAAAATGGGACCTTCACCTTTACAGGAAAAGAAATTTTTCTGAAAACAAAGATTTAAAAACATGTTTATTTGAAAATAATCATATTTGGAGACACAGGAGATTTGATTTGGATATTGACGGGATTAAGAAAGAAGATATTGATGAAGCTCAGAGAATTGTTGATGAAGCTGAAGGTGATTCAAGAAAAATTGAAAACTGGACAAAATGGATTATTCCTTCTGTTGCTGCAGCCTGGTCCCTCTTTCAGCTTTCGCTTGCAACATTCCTGCTGCTGAATTCAACAATTGTAAGGGCTGTTCATTTTGCATTTGCAATATTTCTTGTATTCCTGAGTCATCCGTTTTTTAAAAAATCGAAAAAAAACAGAATACTTAACTACTTTGCATCAAGGGACAGGATAACATTTTTTGACCTTTCGGTAGCACTTACAGCTTCTATTGCTGCTCTTTATATAGCAATTGATTATGTCGGGATCAGCATCAGACAGGGGGCACCGTTAGAGAGGGACATAATAGTAGGTTTTGTTCTTATCATACTGCTTCTTGAAGCTGCCAGAAGATCTCTGGGCCCTGCGCTTTCAGTTATAGCAGCAGTATTTATTTTATATGCCTTTTTCGGACCCTATATGCCTGCAGTAATTGCATTCAAGGGCGTATCAGTAAACAGGTTTCTGGGTCAGCTTACCCTTTCTACAGAAGGTATTTACGGGGTTCCTCTTGATGTATCTGCTACAATTGTATTTCTCTTTGTTCTTTTCGGTGCGATGCTTGATAAGGCAGGGGCCGGGAAATATTTTGTCGATATTGCTTTTTCCCTTCTGGGAAGGTTCAGAGGTGGACCTGCCAAGGCAGCAATCCTGGCAAGCGGCCTGACAGGGATGGTTTCAGGATCAAGTATTGCCAATACTGTAACAACAGGGACATTTACTATTCCTCTGATGAAAAGTGTCGGATATCCTGCCTACAAAGCCGGTGCAGTTGAAGTTGCATGCAGCACCAACGGCCAGCTTATGCCCCCGATAATGGGAGCAGCTGCTTTTATTATTGCAGAGTACTGTAATATTCCTTATTTTGAGGTAATAAAAGCAGCTTTTATCCCTGCTGTAATTGCATATGTGGCGCTTGTATATATTTCCCATATAGAAGCGGGAAAGCTGGGACTTAAAGGTCTTCCAAAAGAGGAGATACCGAAATTTTTCACAACCCTTGTTTCAGGTCTTCATTTCATGCTTCCCCTTCTTTTCCTGATTATTGAACTCGTTGTTTTCAGACATTCACCTCAGATGGCAGCTTTCAAGGCTATCTGCGTCCTTGCAGTCCTTATTCCTGTGCAGAATATTATCATTGCAAGGAGGGATGGCGGGTCACTGAAAGATGCTCTTATACAGAGCTCAAGGCAGATTATTGACGCACTTGTGGCCGGGGGAAAGAACATGATGGGAATCGGTGTTGCAGTCGCAGCAGCCGGTATTATTGTAGGAGTAGTAACTCTTGGACTGGGCGGTATTATTACAGAGGTTATTGAAATTCTCTCAGGCGGTAATTTTATCCTGATTCTGATAATTACTGCCATAGCAAGCCTGATACTCGGCATGGGGCTTCCCACAACAGCCAACTATATTGTGATGGCAACACTTACAGCTCCTGTTATTGTAACACTCGGGGCCAAGGCAGGTGTTGAATTCCCCCTTATCGCGGCGCACCTTTTTGTATTCTTTTTCGGCATACTTGCGGATGTTACTCCACCTGTTGGTCTTGCGGCATTTGCAGCAGCAGCACTTGCAAAATCAAATCCGATCAAAACAGGTATACAGGCATTCAGTTATTCCCTGAGAACAGTAATACTTCCTTTCATATTTATTTTCAATACAGACCTTCTCCTCATAGGTATATCTTCGGTCTACAGGGTTGTATGGATTTTCTTCACTTCACTGATAGCAATGTTTGCTTTTTCCTCAGGGACCCAGAATTTTACTGTAATGAAAAACAGATGGTATGAGACAGTTTTACTTCTTTTAATAACTTTCAGCCTTTTCAGACCATATCTGGTTGCTGAAAAGCTGGGTCTGGGGGGCAGCAGTATAATAGTATCTATTGTTTCTGTAGCTGTATATTTTGGAATAATACTGCTACAGAAAAAAAGAATGGTTAAAGAACCTGTATAGATCTGCAGATTGATTGAAATAAAAAGGCTTTATGGAAATCTTCCATAAAGCCTTTTTATTATTAATTGATATTGGATCTCTTAAATAACATCCCTGTCCCTGAAACCGAGAAGATACAATAATCCGTCAAGCCCCAGTGAGGATATGGAATATTCTGAGTTTTCCTTCACAACCGGTTTTGCGTGAAATGCGACACCCAGACCTGCCAGGTTTATCATCGGAAGGTCGTTTGCCCCGTCCCCGACAGCTATACTCTGGTCAGGGTGGATTTTCTCAATCTCTATCAGGGTTTTCAGGTATTCCGCCTTTTTAGCCCCGTCAACAATTTCTCCGACATGCCTGCCTGTCAGTTTACCATCTTTTATTTCAAGCTCATTTGCAAAGACATAATCTACACCAAGTACCTTTTTCAGGTGATTCCCGAAGTAGGTAAAGCCTCCGGAAAGGATTGCGACCTTATATCCCAGGTGCTTGAGATTTCGTATAAGCCTTTCAGCCCCTTCAGTTATTGGCAGATTTTCTGCAATCTCCTTCATTACCGATTCTTCGAGTCCTTCAAGCAGTGCAACACGCCTTTTAAAGCTTTCCTTGAAGTCAAACTCACCTCTCATTGCAGCTTCAGTTATTTCAGAAACTTTCTCCCCAACACCTGCTCTTTTGGCAAGTTCAACAATTACTTCACACTGAATAAGGGTTGAATCCATATCAAAGCAGATAAGGCGTCTGTTCCTTCTGTAAATATTGTCTTTCTGGAATGATATATCAATGTTCTGTTCATGGCTTATATTGAGAAAATCCTTTTTCATCTCTGAAAGGTTTTCCGGAGTGCCTCTCACAGCAAACTCGATGCATGATCTTTTTATCTTTCTGTTGTCTGAAGAGCCTACAGGGATTCTTTCTGAAAGCCTGTCAATTTTATCAATATTCAGTCCCTGGTCATAGATTATTTTGGTTATCTCAGAAATATGGTTTGAATTGAGTTCCCTTCCCAGTAGAGTGATTATATAAAGGTCCCTGCCCTGTGAATTGACCCATTCTGAATAATGTTCCTCCGGTATCGGATCGAATTTTATTTTTATTCCAAGCTCATGGGTTTTATAAAGGAGATCTTTGAGGATGGGCGAGGAATTATGCTTGCCTGGAACTTCAAAAAGTATTCCGAGCGACAGTACATCATGAATTACAGCCTGACCGATATCAAGAATATTTACATCATAGTCTGCAAGTATCTTTGTAAGAGTTGCTGTTAAACCAGGTTTGTCTTCACCTGATACATTTAAAAGTATAATCTCTCTTCCATCCATAATTTTCTCCGGTTAACATAGAGTTTGAATCTGGTCTACAGTATTTCTACTGATAGAAGCTGTGCCCATATTAGATAAATAAATTAATATAATCAATATATAATATTCAATAACCAGCCGGTGAGAAAATATATCATTAAAACTATATTTTCATAATTGGGAATTATGGATATGAGATGAAATTATGGAATATCTTGATCAGTTTTCGTGGTAAACCGGTTTCCTCAGTTCCTTCAGATCAAAGAGTTCGAAAATATGGTGCCCGTTGTAATCAAGTACCCTTAAATCATCCTGCTGATGGAGATCTCCAAGAACCACATTATAGTGATTCCCGTATTTTTGATTAAGGGATTCAGAAGAAACTTCATAAGCGATAAATTTTTTTATTCCTTTTGATGTAAGTTTTTTTATAAAGTTGCTGTTTTCGAATGAATCATAGGATGTTAAAATCAGAATCGGTCCTGATCCGGTAAAGAAAATACCTGATTTCATTTTTATCCTCCTGATTTTTGGATTACAATATTAATTATATGACAGATAACTGAATTTAACCAAATCTAATTATTTCTTTACAGTTCCAATTCGTAAGCTTAAAATAAATAGCATGGAAAATATAAAACCGAAAATATTTATCAGCCGTTGTCTTGGATTTGCAAATTGCAGATATGACGGGCAGATTCTTAAAGACCAGTTTATTGAAAAACTTAAAAATTATGCTGATATTATTACAGAATGTCCAGAGATGGAAACAGGACTTGGGGTTCCCCGTAAAGCTGTCAGGATTGCTGATGTAAATGGTAAATATTGTCTTTTTCAGCCGTCTACAGATATTGATATTACTGAAAAAATGAACAGATTTATAAAAAATTATATTGAAAATCTTGGAGAAATGGATGGTTTTATTCTTAAGAACAGGTCTCCAACCTGCGGCATTGCTGATGTAAAGATATATAAGGGGAAAGATCCTTCAGCACGGAGTTACAGAGGTAATGGTTTTTTCGGGGATGCTGTAAAAAAATACTATCCTGATGCAGCTGTTGAAGATGAAGGACGGCTTAAAAATTATCTAATCAGGGAACACTTTCTTATTAAAGCATATACACTCTGCAGATTCAAAAAAATAAAAAGAAAATGCCTGATGAAAGATCTTATTGATTTTCAGGCAAGCCATAAGCTGCTTTTTCTTTCCTACAGAGAATCATCTTTTAGAAAATGCGGTTCTATAACTGCAAATCACAGGAAATTGGAAGATAAAGAAGTTTTTTCTTTATATGAAGAGAAAATGAATAAAATATTATCATCAGCGCCAAAATATACTGCAATAATAAATTCACTACATCATGCATTCGGATGGGTATCTGAAGGGCTGGCTTCTGATGAAAAAAAACTTTTTCTCGATACAGTTGAGGAATACCGGGATGAAAGAATACCTTTAAGTGTTTTACTTCATATGCTTAGTTCATATGCTGTAAGATTTAAAAACAACTATCTTGGCGGACAATATTTTTTAAATCCCTATCCTATAGAGCTGACTTCAATTACCGATTCCGGTAAAGGAAGGGATTACTGATATCTGACCTGATATTTGTTCTGTTGAATAATATTAAAATAAATAATCGATAAAATAATATCAAAAACAGTTGACAATAAATGTTCCGGGGTGTATATATCTTGCTGAAAATCTATCCAGCCGAATATAAGCAGAGGAAACCGGAATGAGTACAACAGCGGTAAATAAAAAGAAAATAGCTCCTGAAAAACTGATGGGGCTTATTGGCGCAATTCTTACAACAGTCATGTTTTCCAGCATGATAGAAATTGCAGTCAATAATCACAGGGGAATTACAACAATCTGGTTCCAGCCTCTTATGACTATTGTAAGTACAGTTGTGTGGTTTGTATACGGATTATTCAGAAAGGATTTATTTCTTCTTATTGCAAACGGAGCAGGCTTTTTTTTCTCTCTTATTACAATAGGGGCTATTTTTCTATAGGATCAGCTCTGCTATAATTATTTGTCTGGGCATTTTCTGGACATTATAACGCCTGTTTTCCTGTGAATTACAGCATATTCCTGTTTTTCAAAGCATGAACAGAGAGGAATGTATTCCATTCCCTGTTATTGCCGTCTCCCCATGAGCCGTCTGTATTCTGAGTGTTTATAAGTTTTGGAAGCGCTTTTCTCAAAATATTCCCTGTATCTTCTGACTCTATATGAGCTGCGGCATTAAGTGTCTGGTAAAAAGGAAGTTTTCCGTTCCAGTCTCCTCTTTCAGACTGTGTATCAGCAAGCATCTCTGTTATTCCTGCTGCCACAGGATGGGAAGAGTACAGGGGATTTACTGCCAGGGCCCTGTAAAGATTGTGGCTGAATACTATTTTATTTCCCTCAGATGTGATATCAGCTGAAAAATCGGTAAGATTTTTAAACAGCATCTTTACAGAATTATTTTCTGATAATCCGAATATGGTTGCCATAAAAAGTGCAGCCGGAGGTATGACAATGAAAGTTTCCCCTCCGGTAAACGGCAGATTTTCCAGATCCCTGTCTGTTATTATTGTCTGTTCCCTTCTTTTTATAATGTTTTCAGATTTATCAACCAGATTTAAAACTGCATCTTCAATTTCAGGGGTTAACTCCCTTACTGTCAGATGAAGGTAGAAAAGTTTTTTAACAGATGAAACTGTATTTTTTTCATCCCGGACACCATTTATAGTGATCTTTTCAACAGTCTCTCTGAAATCGTTTTTCCATTCCGGTGATTCTGATTCTCCGAGCCATTTTTTTCTGGCATAGAGGGCTGCCGGGGATTTACTGTTTCTGAATACTGAATATGGTGAATATTTTAATTTAATAATCATAAACTCAAAATAATTATAGCATGTAATCATGGTTATTGTGTTTTGTACTGGAAAAAAAAGTGTATTACAATTATATTTAATAACTTATTTTTCCTGAAAAAGAGATATATATGATATATAAAAGCCTTCTGGACATACCATTCAGGACTGCTGAGCAGTTTCCTGACAGAATTTCCCATAAAGACAACCGTTACGAGTCTTTTCAGCCAGTAAAGTACAGCGATTTTGCCATGTATATAAGGATTCTTACAGCCGGTTTCAGTTATTTCGGAATAAAAAGAAATGATCATGTTTCTTTCTTTGTAAATAACAGGTATGAATGGATAAGTACTGATTTTGCACTTATCGGACTGGGAGCTGTATCTGTGCCGAGGGGATCTGATTCAACCCCTTCAGAGCTGAATTTTATTTTCCGTCATTCTGATTCTGTTTATATTATACTTGAAAACAATACACAGCTGAACAGTCTTCTTGATTACTTTTCTTCTGAAGACTGGGATAAGTGCAGAAAGATATTTATCATGGATAATGATGAAAGCGGTACTTTACCTTCTTTTATTCTGGAAAAATGTGTTTATTTCAAAGAGCTTGCTGAAGCAGGGGAAAGAGAATATGAGAAGGAGCCCTTTCTCATTGAAAGGCTTTCTGAAAAAATCAATGAAAATGATATAATGACAATTGTCTACACTTCCGGAACAACAGGAAACCCCAAAGGGGTAATGCTTTCACACAGAAACTTTCTTCAGAATGTTTACGGCAATACTCCAAGGCTTGAGATTGATGTTGAAAAGGGGGAAAAAACAGTTATAATGCTTCCCTCCTGGCATGTCTATGAGAGGGCATTTGAGTTCTGCGGTATTTCTGCTGCTCTTACATTCATATATTCATCAGCAGCAAGGTTTGCTTCAGATCTTGAATCTGAGAAACCTGAGAATATAATATCAGTTCCGAGAATCTGGGAATCTGTTTACCAGAAAATAATTAAAGCTGTGAGCCGGATGCCTTCTTCAAAAAGGAACCTGATTCTTGCACTTATTAAAATAAACCAGGTGTTTCTTTCATCCTCCCTGTATCTCAAAGGGGGTTATGTTTCACTCAGGAAAAGGAATATTTTTACAAGGATATCAGCCGTAATATATCATCTTTTCAGGTTTCTTTTTTTCTATCCGGGACACAGGGCTGCCGAAATTCTTTTCAGGCCTTTCAGGGAAAAAGTGGGGGGAAGGCTGCGTGTTGCAACTTCGGGGGCAGGTTCTCTCCCGAAATATCTTGATGAATTTTTCGGTTCTCTCGGAATAAGAATAGTAAATGCATACGGAATGACAGAATCAGCTCCCGGAATACTTTCAAGAACAATAGAGTGCAATACCTTCGGTACAGCCGGCAGGCCCTTTATCAATACTGACGTCGAGGTGAGAAGAGACAACGGTGAAATAGCAGGTATCGGGGAGCAGGGTACACTTTATGTCCGTGGTCCCCAGGTAATGTCAGGATATTACAGGAATGAGAAAGCAACAAAAGCTGTTCTTGATTCTGAAGGGTGGCTGAATACCGGCGACCTTGCAGTAAGGAGTGAAAACGGCGAGTTTATCATAGTTGGAAGAAGCAAGGATACAATAGTCCTTCTGGGAGGGGAAAATGTTGAACCTGAACCTATCGAGGATAAAATGAAGGAAAGCCGTTATATCGACCATGCTGTGGTCCTTGGTCAGGACCAGAAACAGCTTTCCGCTATTGTTGCAATAAACGAGGAAGAGCTATTAAGCATGGCTGAAGAGCTCAAGCTGAAAGTACCTGATGTAAAGACAGAAGGCAGGTATTCAATTGAGCATGATGTTATCTATGAAAGGCTTATGAAGGATATAAATTCTCTTATTACAAAAGAACATGGATTCAGGCCTTTTGAAAGCATTTCAAAGATAAAAATAGTCCCGAATGATTTCAGGATGGGAGAAGAGCTTACGCAGACCCTGAAGATAAAAAGGAAATATATTGCAGAAAGGTTTCACGATCTTATTGAAAAACTCCATGATGACAGTAACAGGAAAAAGAGATAGAATTCCTGTTACTGTTGAATATTTCTTTTTCCTGCTGTCAGCTGTTCATCATTTTCTTTTTGAGTTTGCTGTCTACCGGATCTTTTCCCAGCCAGATGGAAAATAGAGTTTCCCTGAATCTGTCGTTAAGAATAATTGTAAGCTTTTCATATCCCTTATAGGCTGTGACTCCGACACCGGGGAGGCTTACAAAGGAAAACTGGTCCCCCTTGACTATCTCTTCACTGAATACCGCGATAAAACTGTCAATCTCTTTCTGCAGAGATGAAGTGTCGCCTCCCATTGCTTTTTCAAATCCCTCCTGAACAGTTTCCTTCATAAGCTTGCTGGTAATAAGACCGGAAATAATATCAAGCCTTATAACAGAAGCAACAGGTCCTTCCAGTATTTTTTCCTCCCTGTCTGCCTCCCTGTTTGTATAGAGTGATCCCACATAAAGTTTGAGAACCAGCTTTTTTCTTATTCCGGCTCCCTTGAAATTATATTCATACCCGTCGAATGCAAGGGAATCTTCAAGTTTTACATCTGCAATTACAGGTGCCGCATACAGAGACGCTGCAGCAAAAACCAGTACTAAAAAAATCAGCAAGCTTTTTTTCATATTCACCTCTTTTGATTTATTATAACTTAAAAACCACTTATTTCAAATTTATAAATTCCTGAACAACAGCATTGTTTTTTCTTATTTTTTAAAAATAATTTTTATGAAATATCTGCAAAAGCAAATAAAAGATTATATACTTTTAATAATCTCAGAAAAAAAGGATTATAGATATGAATTTCAGAAATCTCAATATGACTGTTAAACTTCCATTAATTCTTCTGGTTTCGTTTATTCTTATTGTTGTACTGGCGGGTTACCAGATAAGGAATATAAGTCTGGAAAGTATACATAAGAATATTGAGGTGCAGGTTGCAGATAAGTCTGTTCTTATAAAAAAGCTTATAAATGAATTTGAGGAAGATTCTCTTAAAATATCAAGTATGACAGCAGCCATGGAAAGTGTGAAATTAGCCTATGAAAATCCTGATCCTGCGGAAGGGAGGGAGGAACTTAAAAAAGCTATGCTTCCGCTTGTTGAGGATGTGAAAAAAAACCTTGGTATTGAAGAACTGAGGCTTCATTTCCATAAAGCACCTGCAGTGAGCTTTCTCAGGGTATGGACAGACAAGTGGAATGATGATCTTTCATCTTTCAGAAACACAATAATAAAAGTAGCTGAAACAGGGAAACCCCTTAAAGCGGTTGAACTTGGAAGGGGCGGGGTAGCAATAAGGGGTATAGCTCCTGTAATCAGTAATGGCAGGTATCTGGGATCTGTTGAGTTGTATACAGATCCGTTCAGAATAATTCCTCTTCTTGAAAGCAGCGGGGAAAAAAGCGGAATAGTCCTTCTTGTATCACGTGAAATTTCTAAAAAACTTTTTTTTGAACAGGATCTTTCAAGCTACTTTAAAGGGGAAGTAGGGGATTTTCTTGTTTCCGGATTAAGTGCAGACTGGATTGAACCTGACAAAATGCTGTCAGAGACTATCCTGAAAAATACCGATAATGAGGGTGAAACAGTTATTGACATTGAAGGGAATATTGCAGCTGCCTATATTCCAATTCATGATTATTCCCACAGCATGGTAGGATATATTGCCTATGTAAGGGATATAACGGAAAACAATGCTGAAATGAACAGAAGTATTGTTAATACAACTCTTAAATTTACTCTTGTTGCTGTTGTCCTTGTTCTTTTAATGTTCTTTATAATCAGAGCAACGATTGTTTCTCCCATAGTAATTCAGGCAGATATCCTCAAAAACATTTCTGAAGGGGAGGGCGATCTCACAAAAACTGTTGATGTGAAAAGTCATGATGAAATAGGGAGGCTTGGCAGTTATTTCAATGATTTCACAGGAAAACTTAAAATTATAATTAATAATATTAAAAGACAGTCATTCCGTAACATTGAAATAAAGGAAGAACTCAAACAGACTGCCGGGGAAACAGCTGTATCTGTAAATCAGATAACATCAAATGTTTCAAGCATAACCGGACTGATACAGAAGCTTGATGATAATATAGGTGAGGTGACATCAGCAATTGAAGAGGTAGCAGCAAGCATAAACAGCCTTGATCTTCAGATACAGAAGCAGTCCGAAATGGTAGATCACTCAAAGGATTCTATCCAGGAAATGATTTCATCAATAAAAAGTGTTGCAGATATAACTGAAGCGAGATGGGAGGCTACAGGTAAGCTGCTTGATACAGCTGCGGATGGTAAATTGAAGCTGAACACAACAATTGATAATTTCAATTCCGGTGTTGTTGCCGGAATTGAAAGCATTCAGGAAATGACCCAGCTTATTTCATCAATCGCATCACAGACAAACCTTCTTTCAATGAATGCTGCAATAGAAGCAGCTCACGCAGGGAGCTACGGTAAAGGATTTGCTGTTGTAGCTGATGAAATAGGAAAACTTGCTGAAGGTGTTAGCGATCAGTCAAAAAGTATAAGCCGTATTATAAATGAAATAACGGAAGCAATCACTGTAACTTCAGAAAGTGTTTTAAGCACATCTGAAGCTTTTAATGAGATTGACCTGGAAGTCCATAGTGTAACAGATGCATTCTCAGAAATTAAAAACAGCGCCGGGGAACTTCAGCAGGGGAGTGAAGATATCCAGAAAGTGATGAATTCTCTGAAAGAGATCTCAACCAATGTACGCCTCGGAGCTGATGAAATGAATCTGGGAATAAAGGATATGAGCTCATCAATGAATGATGTAAACAGGATTTCCAACGAAGTAAGAAGCGGTATGCAGGAGGTTCAGACCGGTGCCAATGAAGTTATGAAAGCTGCTGAAAGGCTTTCCTCACTGGCTGCAACGCTTAATGAAATAGGAAATAATCTGGACAGGGAAGTAAATAAATTCAGGACTGAATAATAATCTCATTGCCGGTGATAAACTTCAGCTTTCTGAAGTGTTGAGGTATCAGAAAACAATATTGAAAAATATTGAACTGCATGAAAGTAATCATGTGATATAATCAATTCAGAAATGAAGTTATTCAATAAAAGCAGGACATATTATTTATGGTTCTTTTCCTATCTGATTGTATTTCTTGTTCCTCTGTCTTTCAGTTTTATCAACTATCTCTATTCCGTTGATATTATCAGAAATGAGAGTCTTATCTTCAAAAAAACAGTTCAGAACCAGATGAAGGAGCTGATTGATTTGAGACTGACTGAGCTTGGAAAAATGGCAGATCAGGTTATCTGGGACAGACAGATAAGGCTTTACCTCAAGCTTAATGAACCTGATGCGGAATTCAGAAAATCAATTGAGGATAAAATAAAGGAAATCCGGTTTCTCAATCAGTCCATCGACCAGATTTATATTATCAATGAAGATAAGGAATTTTCCTCGGGTGAACGAATAATTCCCTACAATTTTCAGGCATCAAAAATCGACTGGGAAAAAATATCAGAGAGCAGCGGGAAATCTTTTTCCTATGACGATATCAACAGCAGCAGTCCGGGTAATGAGCTTTATCTGATAACCCGTTTTTTCATGATAGGGGAGGGAAAGGAAAAGCTTTATGCTGTGATATTTATTAATCCTGATCTTCTTTATAAAAGTCTTGAGCAGCTGGAATGGCTTGAAAACGGAGCAGGATATGTTCTCCAGAGCGACGGCTCTGTCATTTCATCTATTGAAAATATTGATATTGATGATTCCTTCAAGCAGGGTGCTTCCCGGTTTATTTCCGAACATGCCGGAACCGGATATGCTGAAATAAAAAAGGACAGGTATATTGTTTCTGTTATCAAATCAGGTTTGATTGACTGGTTTTATACTATTGTGCTTCCTGAGGAAGTTCTTTACGGAAAGCTTCAGAAGTTCCAGACAGCTGTATTTATTTCCCTTCTGGTCTGTCTGGCTGCAGGCGTACTGTTGTCCCGTTTTTTTACACGGAAAAATTTTTCTCCCCTTCTCGGGCTGATAAAGCTGTTCAGCGGTACAAGTTTTGAGAAGATTTATGAAAATTACTTAAGTGAGTTTGAACTCCTTGAATCGGAGATCAAGTCTGTGATCAGTGAAAACATGAGTATCAGGGATACAATAAGGCAGAACAGGGAGGGGCTGAAAAGGGTTTTCCTGAGGCGCCTTGTAATGGGGGAAATAATTGAAGATGAGGCAGTTTCTGATCTTGGAAGCTCAATCGGTATTGATTTCCTGCATGATAATTTTGCAGTTGCTTTAATTAATCCGTCAGCTGAATCGGAAAACGACTTTTTCAGCCTGAAGAAAAAAATGGATGAATTATCTTTCGATCTGGAAAAGGTATATTTCAGCTATTATCTCGTATATTCCGGGCATAATGTAGTTATAGTCAATACTGAAAAAAAAGATGATTACAGCTTTCTCTCTGAAAGACTTGTCTCCCTCACCGAATTTATAAAGGAGAAAACGGAAACAGATATAATTGTGACATCTGGTGATATCCATGACAGTTTTGCAGGAATTTCCCTTTCATACAGCGAAGCTCTTCAGGTTCTTGAGTACAGGACTCTGCTTAGGGAAAACAATGTGCTTCTTTTCAATGAACTGAAAGACCTTAAAAAGGTAAGGAAATTCCAGTATCTTTCCTATCTTGAAGATGAATACAAAATATATAATCTCATGACTGCCGGAAAATATGATGAAGCGGAAAGAATGCTGAATGCAAACATTGATTCTGTCGAGGAGCATTATTTAAATGCTGACCTTATTAAACTGAGGCTTTCAGGTTTCAAGAATATTCTTATAGAAGCTCTTAATACAGTATTGAAAAACGATTCGGAAAACCTCAAAATACTTGTAAAAACAGTTCTGGAGGCCCGGAATTTCAGGCAGCTTACTGCCTCTTCAAAAAACGTTTTTATAAAGCTTTCGGAACTCTGCCCTGACAAAAGCAGATCAAGTATAGTTTCAGAGGCAAAGAAATATATTGAAAGCAACTATTCAGACAAAAACATATCTGTAACAGAAATCTCAGATAAACTAGGTATCACTTCACAGCACCTTTCCAAAATCTTCAAGGAAATTTCAGGTACAGGAGTGCTTCAGTATATAAACAGCTGCAGGATTGAGGAGGCAAAGAAAATCCTGGTCAATGAAACAGACATCAGTATCAGGGATACAGCCGGAATAGTGGGTTATTATAATGAAATAACATTTATCCGTAATTTCAAGAATATTACAGGAATCAGTCCCGGAAAATTCCGGGAAGCATCAAACAAATAGGATTCAGTAAAAATGTCTGCCTGATTAATAATTTTATATAATCCTGCCCCCGTTTTGTTTATTTTTTGTTAATCAATTAAAAATTGGAAATATCTTAATTAATCTCCATGACATAATATGAATTGATTACTTGATATTGGAGGAGTATTAATGAAAATAGGACTTGATTCAGAAAGCTGCCATCTCCTTTTTCACTATGGTAAAATTGATATTTTAGGTTTTATAAGAAAAGCTGCTGAACTCGGACTTGACGGGGTTATGATCAATATCATAGGGGGAATGGAGGGGGATAACGCAAAGTATATTCATCCCAGATGGGGCTGCCTGGGGGGAGATTCTCCTGAACATCTTGAAAGGGTTAAAAAAGAGCTTCAGAAATACAGCCTTTATGCGGAAGTTGCAATGAGGGGAATAGATCCTGTATATATTTCTGAAACAATTGAAGTTACTCACAGAATCGGAGCAGATGTGCTCAGGACTTATTGCTGTTTCGGGAAATACAATCCTGAAGCCTTGGTGAAGGCCCCTGAAAATTTCAGAAAAATCGTACCTCTGCTGAAAAAATACAGAATTAAATTTGCAATTGAAAATCACGAGGAGGAAACCTCCGGCGAGATAATTGATATGATCAGAAAAGTAGGCAGCCCCTGGGTTGGTTCCCACTGCGATATCGGAAACTCCATGATGGCATGGGAAGAGCCTGCAGTTGCTGTTGGTAATCTTGCCCCCTATGCCCTGACATCCCATTTCAAGGACCATATTCTTATCAGTGACAGGGATGAATATAAAATCTGCGGAGTTCCCCTGGGGCAGGGGAATATAGATATTGACGAGTGTTTCAGAATACTTTATGAAAAATCAACTCTCACAAGAATAAACATTGAGCAGACATATCCCTTTATATCTGTATTTAAAAGGGAAAAAGGAACAGGCGGAGTAAATGAAGTTGGAACCGGGGCATTTAAAGTGGAAAAAGCTGTTTTTGATTTTCCCGAACACACAGCTGAAAGCTACTACCATCCTTCTGAAGAGTATCTTGATATGCTGATCAGGGAACAGGAACAGGGGCTTGTTGAATCTGTAAATCACATGAAAAAAATAAGGGACAAATACTGCAGCTGACAGATATTGTTTATTCTACTGTTAACAGCATGCCCGATCCGGGCATGCTGTTTTTTTTGATGAAAAGAATATATAAAATTATTACATCCTGTTTGTTTTTTATTCTGAATAAGAATAAGATATACAATATGGAAATCTTTGATATCATAGGACCGGTAATGATTGGTCCCTCAAGCTCCCATACAGCAGGTGCTGTAAGGATGGGGAATCTTGCATCAAACCTTCTTAATGACAGGATTGTAAGGGCGGAAATTACTCTTCATGGTTCATTTGCCATGACTGCAAAGGGACATGGTACTGACAGGGCAATAGTAGGGGGACTTCTGGGATTTGCTCCCGATGATGAAAAAATCAGAGACAGTTTTATTCATGCTGAAAAGAGAGGTCTGGTTTACGAATTTGAAGTTTCTGATCTGGGCAGTGTTCATCCCAATACAGCATTGATCAGGGCAAGCGGCGAGAAAGGGAGAAGTGTTGCTGTCATGCTTTCCTCAATAGGGGGCGGAAAGATTATACTCAGTGAAATTGACGGGGTCATGGTCCGTTTTGAAGGTAAGTATCCGACTCTTGTCGTTTTCAATGAAAATGTTCCCGGTGTTGTTGTATCTGTAAGCAGCTTGATTGCTAATCAGAAGATCAATATTGTGGAAATGCGTGTTTACCAGTCTGAAGATAAAAGAAACTCTGTAATGATTGTCAACCTTGACAAGCCTGTTGATGAGGATTTCCTGCAGAAATGCAGGTCTGTCAGAGAAATAAATAAAATAATCTATCTGGATAAATTGTACTGATTGGGGAGTAGACATGAACAGTATTCAAGACCTTGTAAAATCAGCTTCAGAAAAGGATGTCCCGATATCCTCAATTATCATTACTCAATATGCCCTTGATCATTCAGTTCCTGAAAAGGACCTGATTGAAAAAATGTCTTCCAGGTATCAGGTTATGAGAGAATCTGTAGAGGCCGGGATAAGGCTGAATAAAAAATCAGTTACCGGGTTGAGCGGCGGTGACGCTTTCCTAATGGATAAATTTATTAAAGGAGAAAACAGTTCCTGTTCAGGACTGACTTCCAGAATTATAAGAAATGCTGTTGCAGTATCAGAGATAAATGCATCCATGGGGAGGATTGTCGCTGCACCTACAGCCGGTTCATGCGGGATAATACCGGGACTCCTCACAGTACTGGAGGATGAAAAGAAGATTGAAAAAGATAAAGTAGTTCTTTCTCTTTTCACTGCTGCAGGATTCGGCAGCATTATTGACATGAACAGTACCCTGTCAGGCGCTGCGGGGGGATGCCAGGCTGAATGCGGATCAGCGGCAGCCATGGCGGCAGCTTCAGGATGTGAACTTCTGGGAGGAAATCCGGAGCAGGTCAGCAATGCCTTTTCCCTTTCCCTTATTAATTCCATGGGACTTGTCTGTGATCCTGTCGGGGGCTATGTAGAATATCCCTGTGTGTACAGGAATGGAATGGGTGCAGTTAATGCTTTTGCAGCAATTGAAATGGCTCTTGCAGGAATAAAAAGCATTATACCCCCGGATGAAATAATATCAGCCATGAAGGAAATCGGCAGTAAAATGGATATAACTCTCAAAGAAACCTCTCTGGGAGGTCTTGCCGCAACCCCCACTGCATGCAGAATCTCAAAGAATCTGCTGAATCTGTAGCTTTCCGGTATTAGAATCAACCTGATTAAAAATTCTATATAAAAAAACACCTTTTTTTCTTTTATATTTTCATTTTTGTTAATTGATTAAAAATTGAAAATATCTTGCATCAGCAACTCCATTTAGAATTAATTAACAAAACAAGGAGGATGAAATGAAAAAATTAATGGTTTTTTTATTGATTCTTGTAACTGCGGCTGCAGTATTTGCCGGCGGTTCAAAAGAAACTGAAAAAGAAAAAAGTCTTAAAGTCGGGGTTCCTGATAATGCGAGATTCCTGGACACAGTCGCAAACAGCGACAATGTTTCAGAACGTGTTATGCGAAATATCCACGAAACACTGATTGAAGTTGCTCCTGACGGAACAATAATTCCAAGGCTTGCTGAAAGTTGGAAACAGATTGATGAAAAGACTATAGAATTTAAACTGAAAAAGGGAATAGTCTCTCATGCCGGTTATCCGCTGGATGCTGATGATGTTCTTGTTTCTTTCGGAGAAGGACGATGCAAGGTCCCTGATGATCCGGGTTATGATGCATTCAAGCAGTTTACAGGACTTTTTGAATCAATAGAAAAGATTGATGATTACACAGTCAGATTCAGAAAAGCGGAAATTGATCCGCTGCTGCTTCTCAGATTCACATACCAGACTTCAGCAGTTATCTGTGGTGATTCATATAAAATGAAAAGCAGCTGGGAAGAATGGATGGTAAAACCTGTAGGGTTCGGTCCTTATTATGTAGAAGAATATAAACCTGATGAATATATTACTTTCAGGAAATTTGATGATTACTATGGAGAAAAAGCTCCTGTTGATGAAATTAAATACATTGTAATTCCGGAAATGTCTCCCAGAATCATGGGACTTCTCTCCGGTGATTATGACATCATAACAGAAGTACTTCCTGACCAGTTCAGCACTATAGAGAATAAAAAAGGTTTTGAAGTTACCGGCGGTCCGATTAATAATGTCAGAATCATTGCATATGATTCAGTTGCAAATCCTGTGCTTGCTGATCCCAGAATAAGACTTGCTCTCAACTATGCAATTGACAGAGAACTTATCAACAATACAATTTTTAAAGGTATATCAGAAGTTCCGAAAGGCATTCAGATGAAAAACTTCGGTAAAATGTATATCAAGGAGTTTGAACCGGTAGGTTTTAATCCTGAAAAAGCAAAGCAGCTCCTTAAAGAAGCAGGATACAACGGGGAAGAAATCGGATACAGGTATCTTGTTGACTACTATACAGGAGAAGTTGCGACAGCCCAGATACTCCAGCAGATGTGGGCAGATGCAGGACTCAATGTAAAACTTGAACTGAAGGAAAACTGGGACCAGATTGAAACAGATGAAGCTGCCAAAGGTAGAGGCATTGTCAACTGGTCGGCAACTGCAATTTTTGCCGATCCTCTTTCCCAGATAGCAAGGCTTTACGGTCCCAATGGATGGTTTCAGGTTCACAACTGGTGGAGCAATGATGATTTCAACAAGCAGTATGAAATCCTGAATACTACAGATTCTGCTGCAAGAAAAAAAGCTGCCGCAAGAATGCTTGAAATATCAGAAAACATGGATCCTCCGGGAACTTATCTCTATCTGCTTCCGATTTTTTACGGTAAAAGCGATAAGGTAAGCTGGAAACCTTCCGGATCTCATTTTATGGATTTCAGGGCAGGAAGCCTTGAAATGGCAGAATAAAAATAAATCCTGCAGAAGAATTTATCCTTCTGCAGGGTTTTTTCGGAGTTTTTTATGATTAATGAAAATCCTATACTTCAGATTAAAGACCTTTCAGTCGGTTTTAACGGGGCCCACAGGGGTGTGCCTGTCGTAAGAGGTGTTAATCTGGAAGTCCAGCCCGGAGAAATTCTTGGACTAGTTGGTGAATCAGGGAGCGGAAAAAGCGTTACATGTTATTCGGTGGTTAGACTTCTTGGTGAACGGGGGTGGACTGAAGGCGAGGTTCTTTTCGAGGGAAAGGATCTTCTTAACAGTACGGAAGAAGAAATAACAGCTGTCCGTGGACGCGAAATTGCAATGATATTTCAGGATGCCCAGAGTTCTCTCAATCCTGTACAGACAATAGGGAGGCAGCTTACAGAAGCACTTTTAATGAGAAAAGATCTTCGCGGAAAAAGTTCGGAAGTATTCAGAAATGAAGCAGTAAAGCTTCTCAACGAGGTGGGAATTCCTGATCCTGAGAGAAGAATGGGAGAGTTCCCGCATCAGCTTTCAGGCGGACAGAACCAGAGAGTAATGATAGCAATCATGCTTGCTGGAAACCCGAAACTCCTTATAGCTGATGAGCCTACAACAGCTCTTGATGTGACAATCCAGGCCCAGATTCTGAGGTTGTTGAAGAAGATCCGCAGGGAAAGAAATATGGCTATCATTCTTGTAACCCATGATCTCGGGGTTGTTGCAGAAACATGTGACAGAGCTGCAGTGATGTACGGAGGAAGGCTTATGGAGGTCGGGCCTGTAGAGGAGGTCCTTGTAAAACCAAGACATCCGTATACATTTGGTCTTCTTTCTTCAAAACCCAGGATAGATATAAAGGTTGAGACACTCTTTACAATTGAAGGTGTTGTCCCTTCACCTGAAAATCTTTCTTCAGGATGTCCGTTTCATGACAGGTGTGTAAATGTCAGGGAAAACTGCAGAGACAGCCGGCCTGATCCTACATCAGAAGGCAGCAGGCTTTTTTTCTGCTTTAATCCTGTGGAAGAGGGGGAAGTATGGAAGCAATAATGGAAAAAGCTGCAGGCCAGAAACAGATTCTTGAAGTAGACGGGCTTAAAAAAAGGTTTTCAATCAGGAAACACAAGTGGCCGTGGCAGAAAAAAAAATATGTAAAGGTTCTAAACGGTATCAGCTTCTCTATCAACAAGGGGGAAGCCCTGGGTCTTGTAGGGGAATCAGGATGCGGAAAATCCACAGCTGCAAAAATTGTAATGGATATATATTCCCCGACCAGTGGATCTATCAGATATAATTCCAAAGAGCTTACTGGACTTAAGGGGGAAGAAAAGAAAATAACCCGGAAAGATATTCAGTATGTTTTTCAGGATCCAATGGGGGCACTTAATCCCAGAATTCCTGTAATTGAACAGATATATGAACCGCTTATCATCCATTATGGAAGAAAAAATATAAAAGAATACTATAAAAAAGCAGTTTCACTCCTGGAATCTGTCGGGATGAAGGAATCGCACGGCAGGATGTATCCCCACCAGCTTTCAGGGGGGCAGCGGCAGAGAATAGTTCTTGCAAGGGCAATGATTCTTGACCCTGAGCTCCTTATCTGTGATGAGCCGATATCTGCCCTTGATGTATCTATTCAGGCGCAGGTTGTAAATCTCTTGATGAAAATACGGCAGGAAAGGGGAATAACTCTCCTTTTTATAAGCCATGACCTCTCAATGGTAAGACACCTGTGTGATTCCACTGCAGTCATGTATATGGGAAATATAGTGGAGTATGGAAACAGTCAGACAATTTTTGACAAACCACTCCATCCCTATACAAAATCACTTATAAATGCAATTCCCATACCTGATCCCAGGGTTAAGAGGGAGGATGTTTTGATTGAAGGGGAAATACCAAGTTTATTAAATCCCCCTTCCGGATGCAGGTTTCATCCCAGGTGTCCTTCTGCAAGACCGGAATGCTCAATACGGGTTCCTGAACTTAGAACGCTTCCTGATGGAAGAAAAGCATCCTGTTTTGCTCTTGAAGAGGAGGTTTTATCATGAACAGCGCATATATTATCAGAAAAGTTCTCAGGGCAATGCTTACAGTCTGGATGGTTACAACATTTGTTTTTCTTATCCTGAGGCTTTCAGGAGACCCTACAGTATCAGTTCTTGGCCTTGAAGCCAGTCCAGAGGCAGTTGAAGCTTTCAGGGCAAAATGGGGGCTGGATGAGCCGGTCCGTGTACAGTACATGAATTTTATCAAAAATGCTCTTCATGGGGACCTCGGTCTTTCCATACTTGAGGGGAGAAGCGCACTTGATTCTGTTATTGCCAGGCTTCCCAATACTATGTCACTTATGATAATAACAACAGCACTCACATTCCTGGTTGGAATTCTTATGGGTCTTGTTGCATCCCTTTTCCATAATACAACCAAAGACAGGGTTATTATGGTTTTTGCAGTTGCAGGGTACAGTATGCCCACCTTTGTTGTGGGGATTCTTCTTGTCCTTCTGTTTTCTATCCAGCTTGGATGGCTTCCCACCTCAGGAAGCGGGACCTGGAAGCATTTTATTATGCCGATTCTGACAATGACTATTGTAGAATCAGCTATTTTTGCCCGTTTTACAAGATCTGCAATGCTTGAAGTGCTTTATCAGCCTTATATAAAGACTGCCCTTGCAAAGGGGCTTACATGGTGGCAGGTTGTAAGAAGGCATGCATTTCCCAACGCTTCAATTCCCATTATAACAATTTGCGGTTTCTGGATCGGGCTTATTATTGCAGGGGCTGTTATCACTGAATCTATTTTCGGATGGCCGGGAGTAGGCCGGCTTTTAATCTATTCTGTCAGGAACAGGGACTACAATGTTGTCCAGGTTATTGTAATGTTTATAAGCTGTTCCATGGTTGTTACTAATCTCACAGTGGATCTCCTTTACGGATTACTTGATCCAAGAGTCAGCATAGATAAGGGGGCTGAATAGATATGTATAACAAAAAAACAAATGGAAACCGGATACTTGACGCAAAGAAAAGATTTTCAGTTAAAAATGCAATAGTGATGTTTGCTGCAGTCTGGATATTTGCAATGGTGGTGATAGGTTTTCTTGCCCCTGTGATTTCTCCGTATGATTATCAGCAGATAAGTCTTGAAAGGCGTCTTCTTCCTCCTCTCTGGATGGAAGGGGGTGGTGCTGAACACTTTTTGGGTACAGATGATCTTGGAAGGGATGTTCTCAGCAGGTTGTTTTATTCAATCCGCCTGAGTCTCCTTGTTGCTATTCTGGGAACAGTTATATGCGCAGCTATCGGTACATCCATAGGTTTTATAGCAGCTCATTTCAGAGGTGCTGTGGATGATTTTATTATGATGCTTGTAGATTTCCAGGCCAGCCTCCCGTTTATGATTTTGGCACTTGCTGTTATAGCCTTTTTTGATAACAGCCTTGTCCTCTTTATCGGGATAATGGGAATTTACGGGTGGGAAAGGTATGCCAGGTTTGCAAGGGGGCTTGCACTCTCGGCAGAGGAGCAGGGATATGCTGTTGCTGTGAGGACATTCGGGGCTTCTCCTGTAAGGATATATCTTCGTCATATCCTTCCAAATGTGGGCAATACACTTATGGTTAATATGACCCTGAATTTCCCGCAGATAATTATGATGGAAACATCATTGAGCTTTCTGGGTCTTGGTATTCAGCCCCCCAATACCAGCCTCGGCAACATGGTCGGGTTCGGGAGGGACTATATTCTTACTGCATGGTGGCTTGCTGTAATACCGGCAATTACGATTTTTATTACCACTCTTTCCATGAGTATTATCGGAGACTGGGTCCGCGATAAGCTTGATCCGGCCCTGAAATGATTTTGATAAAAAAGTACAAGAGGTTTCCAGATGTCACATATGATAATAAAAGCTGAAGGATTTGTTCATACTGATATTCCTGAACAATACAGCAGCACTTCATATTTCATGGTTGAAAAGGATCTTCTCTCCCTGGATTTTGAATTCTACTCGGAGGGAAAACCTCTTTATTTTCATGTCACTGATCCTGAAGGGAATCTCAGGGTACAGATGCTCGGGCGGAATAATCCAAAGACTACTCAGCTTCATTCTGAAGAGTCCCTCTCCGGTATTGGTACCTGTTATGGCAGAATTGTAAAGGGGCGGTGGGAAATCACTGTTCATACATTCGGAGCCAGAAGCACAGGAACGCTGGGCAGGGTCGGCTATGAAGTGAAAGTCTTTGAAGGCTGTCATGCCTCTCCGGTGGATGATGCTGCTGAAAAAAAGAAATCTGAAGGATCCGGGTATTCAAGCTGGATTGATTTTGACAGATCTGAAAAAAAAACAATCAGATTGAAGGATTTTGAAAATATTGGGATTTCTGACAAGTACCGCAGATCCGATGATTTTAAATGGCTAAAGGGAGATTTCCATGTCCATTCTATTTTATCTGACGGATCTTCCTCTCCTGATCAGCTTCTGAACGAGGGGCTTTCAAAACAACTTGATTTCTTCTTTATAACAGAGCATGGAATACTTGCCCCCTCTTTTCCGGAAAAAAAGGGAATCAGTGTTTTTCCTGGACTGGAAGTAACAACTTCGAAAGGACACTTCAATATACTGGGTATTAAATTCCTACCTGATAAAATCCATGGATCCGGTCCGGCCCCGGACTGGGGGATTATGGAATCTGTTATGATGAATGCAAGAAATTCAGGTTCGCTGATATCTGTAAATCACCCCATGCTTCATCCATGGGAGTGGCTTTATAATGATCTTCCTCTTTCCATGATAGATTCGGTCGAGGTAATTACTGATCCTTATGCTGCAGATGACGGTGCACCTGAGGCTAATGAAAGGGCAGTGAAATTTCTTGACCTCCTGTGGAACCATGGTTACAGAGTAACTGGGATAGGGGGAAGTGATACTCACACAGATTTTTCAGATTCAAAACTCGGACAGCCCCGGACAGAGGTGTATGCAGGAGAGGATTCACTTGAATCAATCCTTCAGGGAATCAGGAATCATAATGTCAGGGTTTTTACAGATCTTGAATGCAGTTTGCACTTGTTCCTTAATGGAAGGGATATCCTTCCGGGAACCGAAATTGACAGCAGGGACAGTTTCAATGTTGAGATACTTTTTGATACTGCAGAAAAATCAGAGAATTACTATATTAAAATCATTGAAAACGGCTCGACTGTTGATGAAGTAAAGTGCGCCTCTGATACGGAAACACGGATACAAAGAACCTGGTACGGGAAGTCAGAATGGCTGAGGTGTGAAATCAGAGACAGCAGTAACAGGCTGCGGGGTTATGTCAACCCTGTCTCCAGAAGGAGAAGTCTGTTCGGGAAAACTGAAAAGACTATGATGAAAACATGGGGAGATGCCCAGAAACTTATAACCCAGCCCTGATAATAATTGGTGATTATTAAGGTTCAGAGTAATACCTGAGTAAAATAAATTTAGGAGTACTTTTAATATGAAAAGAATTAAACCGGGAACCCTGGTACATTATAATGAAGTAGCGAGACTCATGTCTCATTTCGGATCAAGACTTACTGGAAATGATATTGCAGTAAATGCTCATGTAGGGGGACAGTTCTTTTTTTCTCCGCATCCTATGGCCCTTGAAGCCCACATGCATCATACCAGGAACCATACATCCCTGCTGGGATATCTTTCTTCACTTTCTGAAAAAGAAAATGTTCCGCTGGCAGTAATTCTTAAACAGTTCTGTCCTGAGAACGGGCACTTCATAAACCTCTATGAAGCTTACAGAGACTGGTGGAAGCATTCTGATTTTAAAGATTCCTCTTTTGAAGAATATCTTGACTGGCAGAAAAAGCAGAAGATCCCTTCAACCGGTTATCTTGATTATTCTGCAGGTCAGGTTGAAAGCTATTTTGTTATGAAAAACTATTTCAACAATCTTGGTATTCCTGCAGATGAGAACCACATAGTTATGGGGACAGGTTACAAGAGCCTTTACCATACGCTCATGAATGTTCTTATGACAAAGGATGTAGCTGTGGATGATAAAGGGAGGGATCTCAGGGTAAGGTCAGGAGGAACAATCCTTGTACCAAAAGGGCACTACCAGAGCCTTGTCAAAGCCCCTTCATGGCACAACAGCTGCCTCAGGCAGGTTGAGAAACTCGACAGAGAGCATATTGAAAAAGAACTTGCTGAAAGGGGGGATATAAAAGCCCTTTACTTCAGCGTTGTTGCAAATCCGTCAGGCGAGGTAATGCCGGAAAGCCGGATAAGGGAAATTGCTGAAACTGTCCTTGATTACAATGATAAAAACAGGGACAATCCCCTTCTTGTTATTGCCGACCAGGTATATAACGGAAGTATTCTGAAAGATGGGATAAAAATATTCTCAATAGCCTCAGTTAAGAATGAAAAGGGGAGAATGTATGATTACACTGTAACAATTGTCTCCCCTTCAAAAACCCTCGGGTATGCCTCTGCACGGGTTGGTTTTGCCACAAGCGGTGCATGGCTTCCCGGAGATGATAAATGCGTAATCGCAAGGATGGAGAAGGTTCTTGATAACGAGGGTTGCGACGGTATGGAGGTTTCTAATGAAGTCGGTGTGATAGGAGCCTATTCCTTTTCTTCCCGGGACTGGATAAACTCAAACAGCGCGTATATCAGGAGCCAGCTTGAAAGGGCCCGTAGGCATGTTGAGGATATTAACAGAAGCGTGGGATATGAGTTTTTTACGATAAATGATCCTGATGCAGGATGGTATATTCTTTCAGAGTTTAAAAGAAAGAACCTCCCTTCAGGAATAGAAAACAGCCTGGACCTGATGGTTTATTTTCTTAACTATAACCATGGTAAAAACGAGTCCGGTTTCAAGGCAAGACCAGGGGCCCAGTTCGGATATGAGGCTGAACACCTTGAGCCGATGGATTATCTTATTCTGAGATCAACCCTTGCCATGCAGCCGGAGGACCTTGATGATTTTTTCAGAAGATTCAAAGAAGGTGTCCTTAAGCTGGCAGCTCTAAAAGAACTTGAGGATATCTCTGCGGAAAAGATTTCCCTGATAAGAAGCAGTGAGGAAAGGCTTGATTCCTTTATAAGCTGTACAGAGAAATCAATGCTTGCAACAGCGGAACCTCTTTCGAATGTATTTAAAAGAGGCATTACTGATGAAGATCTCTGCAACAATCTCAGGGACTTTTCTGAAGCAGAAATGAAAGCTGTCCTTGAAGAATTTTGAAAGATTCCACAACATGGAAAGTCTTTGACTGAAAAATGTTGTCTTCAGCACTGAATATATTATAATTAGATTCAGTGCTTTTTTTTATTCAGATAAATCATCTGAAAGCAATATCAGGGAGAACAGAAATATGTCTGTGGAAGATAAATACAATGAAAAGAGCAGCAGTGAACTGCTTCATAAAGTGCTTGGAAAGGAAGCGGTTTTCTGGAAGAATCCCGAAAAGAAAAAGGCAGATGATGTTCTTAAAACTGTGGAGAGAAACCACGGTCTAGGTTACAGTGAAATTCTGGATGCTGAACAGAGACTCATCCGTTTTGCCCCTTTTCTTTCCCGGTCTTTTCCCGATACATCAGACGGAATTATTGAGTCTGAACTTAAATCCGCCTTCTCATTCGGAAAGGGAATTCTGGGGCTTGAAAAAAATTTTTTCATCAAATGCGACAGCCGGCTTCCTGTCGCCGGATCTATCAAGGCACGCGGCGGGATTTACGAGATACTTAAATTTGCTGAAACACTTGCCCTTGAGAATAATCTTGTTTCACGGGAAGAAGATTATTCTGCCTATTCATCAGATAAGTTACGAGATCTCTTTTCAGGATACCATATAGCTGTAGGCTCCACAGGGAATCTGGGAATGAGCATTGGTATTATTTCTGCTAAGCTTGGATTCAGGGTGACAATACATATGTCAAGAGATGCAAAGGAGTGGAAAAAAGGGAAACTCAGGAATCTGGGTGTTAATGTAGTTGAACACAGAGGATCATATGCAGAAGCTGTAGAGAGAGGAAGGAAAGAGTGTGAAAGTGACCCTTTTTCATATTTTGTTGATGATGAAAACTCAAAGGAGCTGTTTCTCGGTTACAGTACTGCTGCCCTGAGACTGGAGAGGCAGATAAATGATCTGGGTATAGATGTCTCTGAAAAGAATCCCCTCTTTGTATATCTGCCATGCGGTGTCGGGGGAGCCCCCGGCGGAATAAGCTTCGGTCTCAAGCATGTGTTCGGAGATAATGTAAGGTGTTTTTTTGCGGAACCGGTCAATGCCCCGTCTGTTCTTCTGGGATTCCTTGAAAACAGAAAGATAAATTTCCGGGAATTTAATTTCCTGATGCAGACTGATGCTGACGGTCTTGCTGTTGATTCCCCTTCAGAGCTGGTTCTTGATATCTGCAGAAATCTTGTTGACGGCAGTTATACTGTTAATGATGAGCAGATGTACAGAGATCTTTACAGCCTGAAAATGCTTGAAGATGAGAAAATAGAGGTTTCTGCAGCTGCATCACTGCACGGCCCTGTGGAAACCGGAAATTCAGCTGAAAAAGGGACACATATAGCCTGGCTTACAGGAGGGCTTTTTGTTCCTGATAAAGAGTACAGTGATATGTATGATAAAGGTATGAATTATAACAGTCCTGTATGATGAAATCTTTTTATATCCTCTGATGAATGATTCACCAAAAACCTGTTTACAGCATATAAATACAATATTAGAATAATAAACAGAGGGGAGATGGTTTGGCAGAATATGATGAAAACTGCATGGAATATCTGGATCAGGCTCCGTATGGACTATTTATTTTTGACAGAAAGGGCAGGATCCTTGAAGTCAATCCCGAGACATGTCATGTAAGCGGTATCGGCAGGGAAAAACTCCTTTCAATGTCTGTTTCTGATATTATATCGGAAAAATCGAAAAAGGAAATTGAAAAACACTTCAACACACTTGTTGATGAAGGTTCATCTTCAGGAATCATTGCTTATACACGGCCTGACCGGAGAGACTGCTCTCTTAAGGTTGATGCGGTTAAAGTCAGGGAAAACAGGTATATTGCTTTTGTAAGTGATGTAACAGAACAGCAGAAAACAGAAGCTGATCTCAAATCCCGCCTCAGGCTGGAAAAAATAATATCATCCTTTTCTTCAAGTCTTACAATTATTGATTCTGAAAATATTGATCAGGAAATTGATCAGGCACTATCCCTGCTCGGGGATGAAACAGGTGTCGACCGGATCTATTTTTTTACATATTCCGATGATCTTGTATTCTTTTCAAATGTTTATGAATGGTGTTCTGAGGGGACAGAACCGGAAATAGACAATCTTCAGAACATGAGGTCCTCAGATGCTCCATGGTGGACAATGAGAATGAAAAGAAATGAACCTGTAATGTATGAAAATATCAATAATTTCCCCCCAGAAGCTTCATATGAGAAAGCTGTTCTTGATGCTCAGAATATAAAATCAATAGTTATCATACCTTCCTTTTATAATGGCGATCTCAAAGGATTTATTGGTTTTGATTCTGTAAGAAAGAGCAGGAAATGGACAGATGAGGATGTACATCTTTTGAGAATGGCCGGAAATGCGCTCTGTAATTCCATAATAAAAATAAAAATGCAGAAAGAAAAAAGAAAGCTTGAGGAAAAAATATCTTCAATTCAGCGGCTGGATTCAATCGGAACCCTGGCGGGAGGTGTTGCACATGATTTTAATAATATCATGCAGATAATTTCAGGATATGCTGAACTTGCAGGCATTTCTGACAGTGATTCTTCCTCGCGATATCTTGAGGAGATTAAAAAAGCGTCTGCCAAGGCTTCTGACCTGACAGCACAGCTTCTTGCATTTGCCAGGAAGCAGCATGTTTCTCCCCGCTCAATTGATCTCAATTCATTTCTCAGGAAATCTGTCAGCCTTCTTGAAAGACTTATTGACCCTGATATAAATATTGAACTCAAGCTTGAATCCTCCCTGTGGCCTGTTTATATTGATCCTTCACAGGTTGACCAGATAATAACAAACCTTATAATAAACAGCAGGGATTCAATAAAGGGAAAAGGGTCAATAATTGTTGAAACTTATAACAGTACAGTAGACAGTGAATACTGCCGCACTCATCCCTATTTTTCTCCGGGTGATTTTGCTGTTCTTGCAGTCAGTGATACTGGCGCCGGTATGAACAATGAAGTAAAAGCACATATTTTTGAACCGTTTTATTCTACAAAACCTTCATCAAATTCCGGTCTCGGCCTTTCAACAGTTTATGGAATTGTGAAACAGAATGAAGGGTATATTATTGTTTATTCTGAAGAGGGTGTAGGGAGTACATTCAAGGTGTATCTGAAAAAAGGCAATACTAATTCATTGGAAAATACTGATGGAAGTGAAAATAACAGCGAATTTTCTGTCAGGGACAAGAATATCCTTGTTGTAGAAGATGAGGAGTCTATTCTGACCCTGATTAGTAGAGTTCTGCAGAAATCAAGTTATAATGTTGTTACTGCTGAAAACGGCAACAAAGCACTGGAAGAAGTTGAAAAGAACCCTCTCAAGTTTGATCTTCTGATTACTGATGTTGTTATGCCCGGGATGAACGGGCATGATCTTAATGACAGACTCAGGGAAATTTATCCTGAAATCAAAACTATTTTTATGTCAGGCTATACAGCCAATATAATTGCAGACAGCGGAATCCTTGATGAGGGAATAAATTTTCTGCAGAAACCTTTCAGTGTGAATCAGCTGATAGACAAGGTTAATGAGGTGTTTGAATAATTACAAAATCAGCTCAGAAAAAATTAAACAGCTCTGGATTGATTAACTCCGCTAATTTGTATAAAAATTTTTAACAAAAAGGTATATTATTAATCCATGAATGTGACAATAAAGGATATTGCCAGAGAATTAGGCATCTGCTACTCATCCGTTTCCCGTGCTTTAAACGGAAAACCGGGTGTCAGTGACGAAACAAGAAAAAAAATAACAGAAACAGCTGAAAGAATGGGTTACCGCCCCAATGAGCTTGCAAGAGGGCTTGTAAGCCGGGTTTCCAGGACAATAGGTGTTGTGATTCCTGAAATTCTCAATCCTCTGTTCAATGAAATAACAACCGGAATTCTGGAAACAGCCAACCTGAACAGATATGATGTTTTCCTCTGTGTTTCAAACTGGGACAGGAAAAAGGAGGCGGAATATCTCAAGGCTTTTATTGAGAAAAGGGTTGACGGTGTAATAATCAAATCAGCTGATGATTCACCGCCGGACAGCTTTGACAGTCTGAGACTTCCCGTGATCGGGTTTGAAAACAGCTCAGCCCGCAGGAATTACAGCTTTGTTGAGGTTGACAATGTAAGGGGAGGATATCTTGCAGCAAAACATCTTCTCGATTGCGGTTACAGAAAAATAGCTTTTATCGGGGGAAAAAAGAATTCCTTTTCCCATAATGACCGATACAAGGGGTTTCTGAAGGCATTTGAGGAAAAGCATATAGCATATAACAGAACTCTTACATTTACAGGCGAGTTTAATATCGACAGCGGTTACAATGTTGCAAGACAGGTCTTTGAACTTCACAGAGATGTTGATGCTGTTTTTGCCTGCAATGATGTAACTGCACTTGGTGTTCTGAAATACCTTGATCAGAATAATCTTAAACCCGGAGATGATGTGGGGGTTGTCGGATTTGATGATATCAGATACTCGGATCTTCCGATGATAAACCTGACAACAATCAGGCAGCCGAAATATCTTATCGGTAAAATTTTGATGGAAACACTTCTGGAAGATATCAGGAAAAAGGAAGAGGGGATCGAGACAGTCTCAAGAAAAATAGTCCTTGAACCTGAACTGGTGGAAAGGGGAACGACAAAACATAATTTCATTAAAACGGATCTATAAAAGGTTCCATTATCTATTGTCTTTTAGCAAACGTTTGCATTTTTACTTTTATTATTATTTAAGATATGAATCAGATATCCGTTTGTACAGAGGGGTCAAAAACTGTTTTATCTATTGACTTGCTGTATAAATTGAAATAATATATTAAATATAAAACAAACGTTTGCGTTGAGAATTTTTACCTGTAAATATATCTTTCATATGGAGGGAATCTATGGAAAAAATCAAAGTCGGCATTGTCGGGCTTGGAAGGCTTGGAATTGTGCATGCAGGTAATCTTGCATTCAGGATACCGAATGCGGAACTTACTGCAGTATGCAGTGCAGAAAAAAGTGAAATTGATAAAGTCATGAAAGAGTGGGGAATTGAATACGGTTACACTGATTATAATGAAATGATCAGGAATGAGGAGCTTGATGCTGTAGCTGTTCTTTCACCTTCTCCGCTGCATGTTGAGCATATAGTTGCTGCCCTTGACAGGGGGCTCCATGTTTTTTCAGATAAACCTCTGGGTGTTAATATTGAAGAATGCAGGGAGGCAGAGAAAGCTGTAGAAAGAAATCCTGACAAGGTGTTTTTCCTGGGCTTCATGAGAAGATATGATCCATCATATGCATATGCAAAAAAACTTATTGATCAGGGGAAAATCGGAAAACCTTTCCTGGTCAAGTGTACAAGCTGTGATCCCGAGCATACAATTGAAGGGGCAATAAGATTCGGAGCAACAAGCGGAGGATTATTTATTGATATGGCTGTGCATGATATTGACCTTGCAAGATGGTTTCTCGGGGAAGAGGTTGAAGAAGTATATGCGATAGGCGGAAGCTACGCATACAGGGAATTTGATGCTTACAATGACGGGGATAATACCTGCGCACTTATGAAATTCAAGGATAATTCCATGGCAATGCTTCACAGCGGCAGGATAGCCCAGCATGGGTACCAGGTTGAAACAGAAATCACAGGAACAAAAGGGACTCTGAGGATAGCTGCAGAACCTGTCAAGAACATGTGTACCATATTTGACAATACCGGTGTTGTAAAAGAATGTTCACAGAATTTTCAGGAAAGGTTTGAAGAAGCATACCGTCTTGAAATGCAGGAATTCATAGACTGCATAACAGAAAAGAGAAAACCTGATATTACTGTTTATGACGGTACAAAAAATACAGAGGTTGCTTTTGCAGCAACAAAAGCTTTCAGGGAAGGTAAAATAGTTAAGCTGTAATAGTAATGGGCATGGAAAATATTGTTTTTGCATCTGATAAATGAATTAATATATGCCGGTTGAGTAAAAAATGCTTACCCGGCTGTTTTTTTAATTATGGGCACCAACCGAAGGTTAACAGAGGTTCCCGTATATAATTTATTAAACAGGGGAAACCCCCTGCAGCTTTAAATAAAGCCAGTCTTTATTTATTTCAGGACAAAGATGTCTAAAAACATAAAGAGTGGGGTGGTAAAATGGAATATTCATTATGCGTCGAAATGCTTTATAAAAAATATGATTTTTTTGATAAATTCAAAGCAGCTGCAGATGACGGCTTTAAATATGCAGAGTTCTGGAGATGGAAAGGGCGGGACTGGGATGCTTTAAGAAATGCAGTTGATGAATCTGGAATAAAAATTTCAGCTTTTTCAGGTGATGATAAGTATTCGCCGGTAGATACACATGAAAAGAACTGTTATCTGGATTTTCTGGGTAATTCTATTGACAGGGCTTTGGAATTAAAATGTCCCAATCTTGTAATTCATTCTGACGCATTGAATCCTGAGGATGGAAGTGCAAAAAAACTGTCCGGAAATATAAGTTATGATACAAAGTTTTTAAATCTTTATAATGTGCTTAAAGAGGCATCAGTAATGGCTGCAAAATCAGGTATAACACTTGTTCTGGAACCACTGAACACAATTGCAGATCATAAAAACTACTTTCTTTCAGATCCAGATGTTTCTTTCGACCTGATAAGGGCTGTGGGATCTCCCAATGTTAAACTGCTTTATGATATTTATCATATGCAGATTATGAAAGGTAATATAATTGACAGGATAATAAAAAATATTGACTGTATAGGATATTTTCATGCTGCCGATGTTCCCGGCCGCTGTGAACCCGGAACCGGGGAACTGAACTACAGGAAAATATTCAGTGCAATAAAAAATACAGGCTATACAGGTTTTACAGGATTTGAGCTGATGCCTTCAGGTGACAATTCAGCTGCAATTGATGCTGTTAAAAAAAGCATGGTTTAATAAATGAAATAATACTATATATCCTGTTCTTCTGTTTTTTTTAATTCTTTTCAGGGCATGGTTTTTCTGCAAGTCTGTTTGATCTTCTGTCAGCAGCTTCCCTGAAGTCTTTTTTTTCCTCACCGGTCTCAGGTTCAAGCTGAGGAACAGGAGAAGGTTTTCCAGACTTATCCAGTGCAACCATTGTCATGAATGCTTCATTTGTCTGGACGATTTCTCCTGTTCCCGGGTTTTCCCTTTTTACTGTGATTTTTACTTCCATTGATGTCCTTCCTGTCCATGTAACTTTTGAAGTCAGCTTTACCATGTCACCAACCCTTACCGGTTCCCTGAAATCAACCCTGTCAATTCCCGCTGTAACAACTTCCTTCCTGGAGTGCTTCATTGCCGACATTGCTGCTGCTATATCAATCCACTGCAGCAGCCTCCCCCCGAACAGGTTGTCAAGACCGTTTGCATCATTCGGGAGTACAAGCTCTTCCATATTTACAAGTGATTCAGAAGGCTTCTTTTTTCCTGTATTATCCATAGTAAGCAATATAATAAACATGAACAGCAATTACCAACAAAAAATCATATTTCAATCAGAATTCTGTATCTTTAATATATACGGATGAAGTGTTAATATTGATCAGATTTATAACAAAACAAACAGGGGTAATTATATGGAGTGGAAAGCAAGCCACATACTTGTCAAAGATGAAGGTCTTGCAAGAAATCTTGTACAGAAAGCAAAACAGGGAGCTAATTTTGAAGCCCTTGCAAGGGAATATTCAACATGTCCGAGCAAATCAAGCGGCGGTGATCTCGGATGGTTCGGTGAAGGAAAAATGGTTCCGGAATTTGAAAGAGCTGTGAGAAATCTCGGAGCAGGAAGCATCAGCGATGTTGTAAGGACTCAGTTCGGTTACCATGTAATCAAGTGTACAGGTAAGAGATAGTTAATATCTGTTTTTTCTAAGTACTGATAATATCATGCATGAATGGTTCTGTAAAAAGTTTGAAAAACTGAAGCTGATTCTTTATATTTAATCCAGGTACCTTTTATGAACGGGATAAGATTTTACAAATCAGACATAATAAACTCAATAGAGGTGAAGGAGTGCGGCAATACGCTTCATTCCTCAAAAACTCATTTTCATGAAGAGCTTTCTATAGGTTTTATTTATAAAGGATCAACAAAGCTGACTATAAATAATACAGTATATTCTCTTTTGTCAGGCGATGTGATTGTGATTTATCCTTTTGTTAATCATAAATGCATGCCTGAAGATTCAGAAAACTGGGATTTTAAAATGTTTTTCATTGAAAGCAGTTTATATGAAGAAAAATACAGCGATAATGATTTCAGAAATACTATCAAAGTTTTCAGGCAGGATGATAAAGAGTATTCAAGTCTTAAAGATTTTGAAGAACTCATGGATAAATCTCCTGAGACTGAACAGCTTGAAACTGAACTCGGGCAGCTATTTGAATTTATTTTCAATCCGGATATCTTTGACATAGGTGAAGCTACACCTGAAAAGACAGCTTTGGTAAAAACATATATCAGGGAAAACTTTCTAGACAGTCTTGTCCTTTCCGAAATTGAAGATAAATTCCTGATAAATAAATACTCCCTTATAAGGGAATTCAAGAAAATCTATAATACAACTCCCGGTGCATATCAGCTTGAACTTAAAATAAATTATGCCAAGAACCTTTTAAAGACCAGGAATGATATCGCAGTAATCGCACTTGATGCAGGATTTTATGACCAGCCCCATTTTACAAGAGAGTTCAAAAATGCATACGGTATTACACCGATGGAATATCACAACTCAATACAGAATTAAAATTATGATTATATGGAAAAAAGGCATTATTCTTTTTTATTGAAAAAAGAATAATGTTGTTTTTTCTTTAAGTACTGATTATCAGATCTATCAAGTCAATATCATACAATACATATTTGAGAGCTTCATATATTCTTTGGACGTAACAGGGTGAGTGTGTTTATGAAAAACCCTTTTACAGTATGAGAGGTAAAAGGGATTCTGTTCTTAACCCGGCTTTTGATAAATATTTAATCTAATAAATTGTTTTTCAGGAGAATTAAGATGAAATGTGTAATGATTATTGATAATAAACTTCCTTCCGGAATTATTGCAAATACTACTGCTGCTCTGGGGATAAGTCTTGCAAGCAGTATAGAGGGACTTACAGGAGCAGATCTTACAGACAGGGAAGGGCGGATACACGAAGGAATAACAAATATTCCGATTCCTGTTCTTGCTCTTGAAAAAAATGAGCTGAAGGAAAAATATGATTCTCTTCTGGAATCTGATGATGAAGATTTGAAGATTATTGGATTCAGCGATGTTGCGCAGAAATCAAGTGATTATGATGATTACGGATTAACATTAAAGGATAAAGGAAAAGATGATATAAGCTATCTTGGTATATGTATTTACGGACCCAGAAAGAAAGTTAACAGAATAACCGGCAGTCTTAAGATGCTCAGGTAAATAAACAGAGCCTCTGTTCTTTCAAGACTGTAATAGTAATTTCAGTTTGTATGAAAGCCAGGAATGGCGAAAATAATCTGTTTTACCAGCAGTCTCTCTACTTTCTGTAGTTCCCCGGTGTTATTCCGGCCCTTGCCTTAAACAGCTTTGAAAAATACTGGGGATACTCAAACCCGAGTTCATATGCAATTTCACTTACAGATTTATCTGAACTGAGCAGAAGTGTTTTTGCCTTTTCCATGACATGGTAATGGATATGTTCCTGTGTATTTTTTCCTGTTTCCTTTTTCAAAAGATCGCTCAGATAGTTGGGAGACAGAGCCATTTCTTCTCCGCAGTATTTTACTGACGGTATTCCTTCAGCTTCGAGCCTTCCTGAATTTATGTATTCCTTGATAAAATATTCAAATTTCACTGCAATATCATGATTTATTCTGTTACGCATAATAAACTGTCTGCTGTAAAACCTCTTGCAGTAATTCAGCAGCAGTTCAATATTTGAAATAATCAGATCCTGTGTAAAGCTGTCTATGTTGGTGTTGATTTCCTGATCTATTTTCTGAAAAATATAAATAAGTATTTCTCTCTCCTTGTCTGAAAGATGAAGAGCTTCCTCTGTATCATATGAAAAAAAAGTATATTCATGAATTTTTCTGCCCAGGCTGCTCCTCCTGATAAGATCCGGATGAAAATAGAGTGCCCACCCCTTATGATTATCATGACTGTTTTCTTCCGGTTCATGTTCTATGGTAATTACCTGATCAGGAGATACACAGAGAAGGGTGCCTTCCTGGAAATCAAATTTTTTCCTTCCATATCTCAGAAATCCGCATTTGACTTCCTTGAGTGTAACTGAATAGAGTTCCTGCAGTATTTTAGTATTTCCAGGCAAAGCATCTGGTCTGATTTTTGAAAGATCAATAACAGAAACAATCGGATGATTCGTTTTTTCATATCCGATTCCTTCATGGAGCTGTGATATTGTTTCCAGTTTTATTATATTATCCATCTGATACCTTTCATAAATATTATATATTATTTCTGCAGTACTTTGTCATCTTTCTTTATTTCTGTGAGAATGTAATCTGCAGATCCGATTCCTATCTTTTCTGCATATGGAAAAATTTCGGTTCCTTTGAATTTTTTACCTTTCTCTTTTACTGCATCATAACAGGCTTTATCTACTGCAACAGGATCGGTTGAGATAAACACTCCAATATCATCCATCAGGGGCTTCATTTTTCTGGGTTCACAATCGCACCCTGCTGTAATTGTCATTGCAAAATTTATATAAAGATTTTTTCTGTCTTTATCTGAAGCATATGCATATTCAGCAAGTTTTTCCCTGAATACCCTGCCTCCGGTAAGCATATTTGCAATTGCTTTTAGAGATATTATGGTAACAGCTTTATGAGGGCAGATAGAAACACAGGCTCCGCATCCGACACATTTATCATGGTCTATATAAGACTTGTCCCCGATTGTGATTGCATCTTCATTACATCTTGTTTTGCACAGATTGCACTTTCTGCATTTTCTGCTGATTATTCTGGGTTTTATTCCCATATGCATGGCAAGTTTACCCCCTTTAGATGCATAACCCATAGAGAGTTGTTTCAATGCTCCTCCGAACCCTGCAAGCATATGTCCCTTGAAATGGGAAAGAACAATTACCTGGTCATAGCCGGTAAGATCTCTGGCTATTTTACAGCTTTTGTAATGCTTTTTGTTTATCTCTATCTCTTTAAAATTTTCCCCATGTTCTCCGTCAGCAATTACAACAGGTACTCTGTTGAAACCGTGTTCTTCTGCTGTTTTCATATGAAGCTTTCTGTTATGACGCTGTCCGCCGTACATTACAGAAGTTTCAATATAAAAGGTTTCTATGCCGTTTTCTTCAAGGTAGTCTATGATACCTTCATAGTTCTCCTGCTTTATATATGAATGGTTGCCTTTTTCGCCGAAATGAACTTTAAGAGGGACTTTTCTATCCAGTTTTATATTTTTGTCATTGATGTAATGTTCGAGAAGATTTCTTGTAATGTGCTGTATCTCTTCTGCCGTTGTTTCCCTATTAATCCCTGTAAAATAGACTTCTCTGCTTTTGTGATCACTCATAAATAATCCCCTTTTTTTGAAGTTGTTCTGTTTAGTCTTTTCTGAATGATGCAGATTATTGTTAACATAAAGGAGGGAAAATACTGTTATACAAATTACTGATTGTGTAATACAAAATACTTTTTTTCTTATTATATATAGCCGGATAGATATTCCGGCCATATATCCTGCTGTAAAGGTTGGGAGTAAATTATCTGGCCATCATCTGCATGATTCCGCCACCGTTTCTCACATTTGTGAATCCCATCTGGTCAAGCATCCTTTTACCGTATGCGCTTCTGGCCCCTGTTGCACAGTAGAGTGTTATTTCACGGTCCTTTGGCCCCAGCTCGCTGCTTCGCTGCTGAAGTTCATCAAGAGGTATGTTTATTGCATCAGGGTGTGCCCCCATCTCAAATTCTTCAGGAGTTCTTACATCAATTATTACAGGACTGCTGCTGTCGGTAGTTTCAGATAAAACGCTGTCCTGCTTTTTACCCATTTCAGCTTCATTTTCACCGGAAAGATTCTTCAGCTCTGTTTTTTTCTCCGGTACAGGGAGAAATTCAAATCCTGAAACAGCTGCATATCTTTCAAGACTCAGGTAACCCCCGCTCACATAAAAGGCATTTCTGTAACCGTTCATTAGAAGCTGCCTTACTACCCTGTGTGAAATCTTTCCTGTCTCATCAATAACAAGAATTGATGCATCCTTATCCAGCTGCCCTGCAGCTCCTGCAACCCTGTCTTCAGGCAGGTTTGCCGAGCCTTCAATATGGCTTTTCTGAAAGGAAAAATAGTCCCTTATATCTATAACAGCTGTTTTTTTACTTCGCAGGTGGTTTTCCAGTTCAGAAGCTGTCACTGCAGGGCTGTACCGGCTTATTCTGTTTTCAGCAGCAAACCCGGCCATATTTACAGGATCATTTGCAGAACCGAATGGTGGTGAATAGGCAAGGTCCAGTTCTCCCAGATCAGAAACAGTCATTCCTGCTGCAACTGCTGTAGAAAGAACATCAAGCCTCTTGTCGGCACCGTCATATCCTGCTGTCTGCGCTCCGAGGATTTTCCCTGATTCCCTGTCATAGACAAGGTATACAGTAACCATTTCCGCACCGGGATAGTATGTTACATGGTTTTCCTTGTGCACCACTACTGCCTGTGCATCAAATCCGGCCTCAATCGCCTGCTTAAGGCTTAAACCAGTAATTCCGGCAGATGCTTCAAACACGCGGACTATTGAAGTCCCCTGGGCACCTTTGTAGGACATCCTGTTATCCGGATCTTCCTCAACAGCATTGGTTGCGGCAATACGTCCCTGCCTGTTGGCAGGCCCTGCCAGAGGTATCCTCACTTTTTTACCGAGTATCCTGTGTGTTGTTTCAGCCATATCCCCCCCGGCGAGTATATCGCTGTCTGAAGTCTGAAGGTACTTGTCAACAAGCAGTCCTCCGGATTCCCCTGTTTCAAGTCCTGCTTTTTCCGCAAGCCTTAAGGTCGGCCTTACACCAACAGAAAGAAGGACCATATCTGCATCAAGTTCTTCACCGTTGTCAAGAATGACTGATTTTTTATTTATTGCTGTTACTGATCTACCAGTATAAAGACCTACTCCGTAGGATTTTAGTTCTTCCTGAAGGAAACCTGCAATTTCCCCTTCCATCATCGGCATTACATGGGGTGCAAGTTCCACATTGCTTACTTCAAGGCCCCTTTTTCTCAATGCCTCAACCATTTCAAGCCCTATAAATCCTCCCCCTATTACAACAGCAGTTTTAGGGTCTTTTTCCCTGATGTAACTGTCTATCCTGTCCATGTCTTCAAGTGTCCAGAGTGAGAATACATTGGAGTTATCTGTTCCCTTAAGGCCGGGAATAAAGGGTTTTCCCCCCTGAGAAAGTATAAGCTTGTCATATCTGTAGCTTACATTTTCACCTGTCCTTCTGTTTACAGCTTTTACTGTTTTTGATTTTCTGTCAATTTCAACAGCCTCAGTCATTGTATGTACATCTACATTGTACTGTTCCCTGAAGCTTTCAGGACTCTGAAGTATGAGCTTGCTCCTGTTTTTTATGTCCCTTCCTATGTAGTATGGAAGTCCGCAGTTGGCAAACGAAACATCTGGTCCTGATTCAAGTATTGTTATTTCTATTTCATTATTCAGTCTTCTGGCCCTGGCTGCAGCTGTTGCTCCTGCTGCTACGCCGCCTATAATCAACAGTCTTTTCATTATAATTCTCCCGGATGTCAATAATTATATATATAATAAATACTATATATAAAAAAGTCAAGAGATTGGGTATTTTTTTATTTATTAAGTTTTCAGAAAGCCTTTTCAGTCAATATATTCAGACAATACTTTAATGAAATCATCAGGATTATCAGGACTTAGAAGATAGTTCTGACCGTCTGAAAGTGATATCAGAACAAGTTCAGATCCTATAATGGAGCCTGTGTATTTCTGCGAAAAATGGCTTCTGCCACCTGCATAGCTCTGGACTATCTGCACAGTGCAGTACCGGGTAATTAATGAATACTTTTTATTGTTCCTGTACCATCCCTTTAAATCACCGGATTTTTCACATTCTGATGCTTTTTGAAGATATACCGAGATAACGCTTTCAGCCAGTCTGATATCGGCTTTTTTTACCTCCCTAATTGACTCAAGCGGTACTTTACCTTTTTCATAGACACCTCTCAGGTAAAGGAAACCATTTTTGATTTCATAGTATGTGTACCATGCATATGACTGGATGAATAAAAGAAAACTGATAAGCAGGAAAAAAAGGCTTCCTGCAAGAAGGGGAATCAAGGAGGGAGCTCCTCCTGCGGCAAGTTTAATCAGACAGATGACTGTTCCTGATGTGCTCAGGAGGGAAAGTATCAGAATAATAAGCAATGTGATTTTGTTTGCCTTTTTACGTGTCTTGAATTTCATATAATAAATATTAGTCTTTATTTTTATTATATGCAAAATTCTGAACTTGCTTGCATGGAAGGTTTTCCGGGGGTATAATGAACTATAGTTTGATACTGCTTTGTAGATCCTGAAAAGATGAGGTGTTTATATGAAGAAAATAGGAATAATTATCTGTGACAGGTACCACAACTGTGCAGGCGGAAAGTGCCTGAGATCCCTGAGAAACAGGGAAGGGGGATTTTCTGTATATAAGGATGAAGAGGTTGAGCTTGTCGGGTATACAACATGCGGCGGATGCCCGGGGGGTAATATAGAATATGCCCCTGCTGAAATGAAGAAGAACGGGGCCGATGTTATTCATCTTGCAACCGGCCTTGTTGTCGGTTATCCTCCCTGTCCGAGAATTAATGATTTCATGAAGTTCATACCTGAAAAATACGGTATTGATGTGGTACTCGGTACTCATCCCATACCTGCAAGCTATTATGATACACATACAGCACTAGGTACATGGAAAAACGGATCCGCTCTTGAGCGTCTCAGGGATCTCCTTGCAGATGAAAAAACAAGGCTTGATTATAACTGACAGAATCAGGGGCTGATGCAGCGTCCCATTTTATCAAGTCCCCTGTCTGTAAAAAGAAGAATATATCTGTTTTCTGAATTGAGATTTACCGCATATTCAGTGTATTTTTTTCTTGTTGCATATTCTGTCAGGAAAACAGGTTTCCCTGTGCCTTTCAGATTCTCCAGATTGCCAAGCACCTCTTCTGTGTGTTCACTGTCCTGTCTCCTGTTACTGTCGGTATAAAGGTCTTCTATCCCTATGCCGTCAATTACGCTGACATATTCAGGATAATCCAGGAGTTCTGATCCGTTCTGGGGAACAATTGCAAAATTTTCAGATTTCCCCCTGCAGAAATCAGATATTACAGAGACCCAGTCAATCATGTCTTTCCGGAAACTGTTTCCTGTTTCGGGATTTATCCTGTTTTTCAGCCATTCTCCTGTTTTCCTGTCGTATTCGAAGTACTGATAAGCATCAATAATATCAAGATATATTCCGTCAAAACCCTGATCAATTATTATTTTTACATAATCCAGAACAGTATTCTGCCAGGCACTGTTCCAGTAGAAAACCTTGTAGTTCCCTTCCCAGTCGGGATTTTCCAGTTCAAGAAAAGATGCTTTTTCATCCCAGTAATACCTGTAGTCTTCAGCTTCTCCGATTGAAATGTACGAGATGATTTTTCTCCCTTCCATTCCTTCCCTGATTCTGTCTAATTCATCTCTTTTCCATCTGTCTCTGTCGCTTCCTGAAAATGAATAATCCATAATCAGGAGCTTTCTTTCTGAATCATGAAGTTTCCTGACAGCCTCTTCCCTGTTCTGTTCAAAACTGTCTGCCTGCAGTATGTATGCGAATGAAGTGATTCCTGAAAGCTTTTCAGCGTGAACAGAAGCTGAAAAAATGGCTAAAAGAAATATTACAGGTATTTTTGAGATTCTTTCCCCTTTTTCCATTTTATTTTCACCTTCTTTATATTATATCCAGAAAGTATAGCTCATTTACATCTGTTTTTCTTCAAACTGATGTTTTGATGCATTATACTTTTTTAAAGCTTGATTTCTGAAATTAACAGGGGGACTTGAGAATGATAAATTTAAAAACTATTTTATCAGGACTGATTATGCTGCTGATTATATCCGGCTGTGCTACAGAAATGTCTTCAGACAGGGCTGTTGATGATATTGCCTGGGATGTTGTTGACAGGTTATCCAGTCTTGAGGAGAGAACTCTGGCAGTATATTATTTTACCGAGAACGGAAGTGATTCCGAACTCAGCGAATACCTGATAAACTCACTGACCTCCAGGATAGCTTCAGCTTTTAATGAAGAGAAGCTGTCCCATAAAGTCGTGAGCCGGCAGTCTCTTGACAGGATCATGAAAGAGTATGAATTCCAGATGAGTTCTCTTATTGATGAAAATACCCAGTCTGAAATAGGGCGCCAGCTCGGTGCAGATCTTATCCTGACAGGAACTCTTTCCCTGGAGGAGGATATTTATATTCTCAATGCACAGCTTATTGATGTTGAGTCAGGTGTTGTCCTTGACGGTTTTATCTACAGGATGTGGTGGGACGGCTGATTAATTATCCGGTGCCGGGAGTTTAAAGGACCTTCTGCATCCATTTATATATTACTCATGCTTCCGGGACTGTATTAATATCTGTTAATATGTTAGTTTCCTCTTAAATACAGAAGATATTAACTTCTGTCCGTTCTTTATTTTCTCAAATATAAATCATTTACAGCTGTATGCCGGTATTAAACAGGCATTACAGGTTAAATCATCAGGAAATAATAAACATAAAAAAACGCGGAAAAGGTCAGTTTTTATGCTGACAATGGAGAATAAATGTCATTTGAAAATTTCGGTATTAATATTGCTATTCTGGATGCTCTGAAAAAAGAGGGTTTCCGTAGTCCTACCCCGATACAGGCCCGTTCTGTGCCGGCGCTTCTGGCAGGAAGCGATCTTCTTGGAGGTGCTGAAACAGGGACAGGAAAAACAGCGGCATTTACCATACCGATACTTGATAAACTGAGCTGCAGGAAAAGCAGCGGAAAAAACCCGAGAGCCCTTATAATAGTACCCACAAGGGAACTTGCTCTGCAGGTTTGTGAAAATGTTAAAAGTTACGGAAGATATCTCAAGCTGAAAAGCGCGGAGATTTACGGGGGGGTGAATATTCAGAGCCAGATACAGAAGCTTGACAGGGGGACTGATATTGTAATTGCAACCCCGGGAAGGCTTCTTGATCTGATAAATCAGAATGCTGTAAAGCTGAAAAATATTGAGATGCTGGTTCTTGACGAAGCTGACAGGATGCTTGATATGGGATTTATCAATGATATAAAGAAAATACTCGGTTATATCCCGAAGGAAAGACAGACAATGATGTTTTCAGCTACTTTCCCTTCCGAGATAAAAAAGCTTGCAGACAGAATGCTTAATAACCCCGAGGTTATTGAACTTTCACAGAAAAACAAGGCTGCAAAAACAGTTTCACAGTCTGCCTACCCTGTGGTAAATGATAAAAAACTCAAGCTGCTCTACCGTCTCATCACGGACAACGGATGGTACCAGGTTCTTGTTTTTACAAAGACAAAGAGACGAGCTCAGAGCCTTTCACAGCAGCTTGCAAAAAAAGGTATTACTGCTGATTCCCTCCATGGCGACAAGAGCCAGGGAGGGAGGACCCGTGCACTGAATAATTTCAAAACAGGGAAGATACAGGCTCTTGTTGCAACAGATATTGCAGCCAGGGGTATTGATATAAACCAGCTTGACTGTGTAATTAATTTTCAGCTTCCCCAGTCTCCCGAGGATTATATCCACAGGATAGGAAGGACAGGGCGTGCAGGTCTGGAGGGGACTGCTGTTTCACTGATTTCTTCAGAGGATATGGAGCAGTTCAGGAATATTGAAAAACACATGAACAAGAAAATAAAGATAATGATTCTTGATGATTTTGTTTCTGAAAGCCTTAAAGCTGAAGTTGAAAAGAATGAAAGGATCAGTAAAGGTATCAGAAAACACCCTTCTGGCAAATCAGCCCAATCACCGGGATTGAGAAAAGGTGGAAGAAGGGCGGCTGCAAAACAGGAAGGAGAAATACCTGGAAGAAAGAGATCTGATGCTGATAGGAGAAAGGCCGGAAGATCATCCGGGATTACTGGAACAGATTCATTCAGGGGAGGGAGAACCCCGTCTGCAGGAAGGAGTTCCGGTTTTTCCGGGAGAGAAAAAAGGGCTGTAAATAACAGTACAGCAGTATATTGAGTACATGATAAAACAGCTGATCACTGAATCAGCTGTTTTTTATTCTTCTTATTTCTTTTCAGGGATTGAGATCAGCTGTCCTATATAATATTATCTTAATATGCCGAAGGTCAGAAAACTTGATTATGCAGCATTGTTATTCAGCCTCACTGTTATTGTACTTTTTTCCTATAATATTTATTCAGGACAGGGGGAGGCTTTTTCTGTTAAGGTGGAATCCGAAGGGAGGGAATGGATTTATCCTCTTGATCGGGACAGGATTATCAGAGTTGAGGGTCCTATCGGTATAACTGAAATTCATATTGAAAATAATTCTGTATATATTCATGATTCCCCATGTCCTGACAAGCTATGTGTCATGGCAGGAAAACTTGACAGGACAGGGCAGTGGGCAGCATGCCTCCCGAACAGAATTTTTGTTTCAATCGAGGGAAATCAGGATGATGAAATTGATGACCTTAACTACTGAAGAAAAGACAACTGCCGCTGTTCTTGCTGCATTATGCATGTTCCTCTCTGTTATTGAATATCTGATCCCGAAACCTCTTCCTTTCATGAGGCTTGGTCTTGCAAATCTTCCTGTACTTGTATCTCTTGCAGTTCTTCCCGGGCGGGGAACAGTTGTTCTTGTAATCCTTAAAATAATGGGGCAGGGACTTGTTAACGGTACTCTTTTTTCATATATTTTTATTTTTTCTGCCGCAGGTTCAATTGCAAGCTGTGCTGTAATGATTTCTGTTTATACTCTTTTTTCCGGAAATATTTCTATGATGGGCATAAGCGTGCTTGGAGCTCTTGCAGGCAATATGGTGCAGATAACAGCAGCAAGATATATTATTTTCGGCAATGCTGCCTATCTTATAGCGCCTCCTTTCCTTGTTATCGGAACAGTAAGTGCTCTTGTTCTGGGATACCTTGCAGAGGAATTCATTGAAAAATCCGAGTGGTTTGAAAGCAGAAAAAGGGCAGTATCTGAAGGAAAAAGGGCAGAAGGGGAAGGCGTTTGAATATTCTCAAAAAAGTCAGACCTGATTACATGTTTGCCTCGGCCCTGATTGTAATTCCCGCATTCATCTTTCAGGATAGTGTTTTATTAAAATGGATGCATGTTTTTATTTTCATGTCTGTATCTGTAATGGCCGGAAAAAGAATAAGGATAATTCCCAATATAATAATGCTTGCCGGTATAACTGCTGCAAATCTTCTCACTCCTGTCGGAGAAGTGATGTTTCATGTAATGAAATTCCCTGTTACAAAAGGTGCACTGTACAGCGGTCTTGAAAAGACAGCTCTTCTTACCGGAATGATATATATTTCCAGAATTGCCCTTTCCGGAAATTTCCGGATCAGCCGGAACAGGAGAAATATGATATCTGATGTTTTTTATTACTTTGAAAGACTCATGGAGGGGGACAGAAGCCCTTCCGGAAAGATTTTCAGTATAAGAAGAGAGCGGATATTACATCCTGCTTTTATCAGCGAACTTATCAGGATGACAGACAGGAAACTGCTTGAGATGGAAAACAGTATCAGCAATAATGATTCAGGGCGGATATCTGAAGAACTGAGAGAATACTGTGTTGCATTATCATGGATTTTTCTTTTTATCTTTGCTGCATCCAACTGGCTGATTTATTCCATCAGGTTTATATAGTTATTCAGAAGAAAACAGCTGATAATATTAAAATGAACGACACCTGCCTTTAAAAGTATGCAATAATAAATACTTCAGGGGGAAACATGAATCCGCGGAAAAATATTCTTTTCATTGTGATATTTTTATGTTCAGCCTTTATCCATGCTGATGAGGAAAGCTCTGTTTTTGATTATATGGATAAGCTTGCAGATGAGGCATTGTCTGTTGTCAGAAATAATATCCCGGGGGGAGGAGAAAGAGACACCGCAGTGATTTCTTCAGGAATCGAGGTGAACGGGGAAGCGGTAATTCTTGGGGATCTGTTTTCCAGGAAATTTGCAGTAAGAGCTGCCGGCAGTAAAATACCCGGAGTAACTGTCCTGAGCAGGGATTATGACAGAATGCTTGAGGAGGAAAGGGGGAAAAACCCTTCTGAAAGCAGGGAATTACCTGCAGATTACGTGATAACAGGGTCTGCTTTTAAATCAGAAAGCAGGGATGAGCTTCTGATTGTTATTCAGCTTCTGAGGGTTGATGATGCAGTTGTCATGGGCGGTTTTGAGAAAAAAATACCATTAACAGAAGATATAGAGGATTATCTGCACAGGAAAAACAGCCGATCTGCTGAGGGGGATGATTTTGAGAATGATGATTCCTATGATGAAGCGACTGTTCTGGGGCCTGATGATTATTCCGAGGGGCATAATCTTCTCCCTTGAGGTGACTGCGACTGGTTTGTTTTATCTGCAGAAAATCTGCCTGAAGGCAGGGATGTACTTCTGACTGTATTCACCACAGGAACTACTGATACTTATATGGAATTATATGGACCTGATGACCCTTTTAACCTTTTGGATGAAAGTGATGACTGGAATGATGAAAATTCCATGGTAAGGGTATCTGCAAGAAAGGGGCAGAAATTCTGGGTAATGGTCAGGGGGTATGGAGATGATGTTACAGGTTTTTACGGAATAAAAACTGAAATGGAGGAAATTGCTTCAGACAGTTATGAGCCTGACAACAGCATGGAAGCAGCTGGTGAATTATCTCCTGACGGGGAAGCAGTACTTCGGTCTCTGATTCCGGATGATGATGAAGACTGGATGTTTGTTCAGATCCCTGAATCAGCAGATGACCGGGTCCTTTTGAATGTGGAAACTTCAGGAAATACAGATACATTTCTTGAGTTATATGATTCTGATGGTGATTTTTTAATTGATAATGATGATTCCGGATCAGAAAATAATGCAAAAATACAGTACCTTGTTTCACCGGGAAAACTCTACTATCTGATGGCGGTTTCCAGTGAATATAACAGTACAGGCGAATACGGGATATCTGCTTCCATTCAGAAAGTTATCCATGACAGCTTTGAACCTGATAATTCACCGGATGAGGCTTCTCTTATAGAACCCGGATCTGTAAGGCAGAAACACTCATTTGTCCCGGCTGATGACAGTGACTGGTATTTTTTCACGATAAGTGAACAGCATAAGATTGAAATAAGGACCTACGGAGATTCCGATACTTCCATGTATCTCTTTGACGGCAGCAGAAGGATTATATCTGAAGATTCTCTGATTGCAGAAGATGATGACGGAGGAGAGGATTATAATGCCCTTATTGTCAAAGATCTTTCCCCCGGTACCTACTATATACTTGTAACACAGCTGTATGATGATCCTGTAATCGGTAATGAATATTCAATATCTTTAAATCAGGCTGAATAAAAAACAGGTATTTATCTGAATAAAATGTCTGAAAATAATTAAAATCTTAAGATCACACAATAGATATTCGTGAAATAAGGGTATATCTATTGATCTTTTTGCCATAATATATGAAAATCAGACAAAGAAATTTTAAAAAAGTCTCTAAATCATGTAAAATAGGTTTGTCATAATCCCTCAAAATATTTATTCTATTGGGGTGAAAATACAATAAAAAGGATGAGAAAATGGGAGTATTAGACAAAATCAAACCGGGTGTTGTTTACGGTGAAGATCTTAAAACACTCTTTGATATCTGCAAGAAAGAAGGATTTGCCCTTCCAGCTGTTAACTGCGTAGGCAGCGATTCTGTTAACGCTGTACTTGAAGCAGCAGCAAAGGTGAAATCCCCTGTTATGATACAGTTTTCAAACGGCGGAGGACAGTTTTATGCAGGTAAGGGTCTTGCTGCTGAAGGGCAGGACAGGGCAGTTCTCGGTTCAATATCAGGTGCACTGCATGTTCATCTGATGGCTGAAAAATATGGTGTACCGGTGGTGCTTCATACTGACCACTGTGCGAAAAAACTGATGCCCTGGGTAGATGGACTTCTGGATGCAGGTGAGGATTACTTTAAGAAGAACGGGAAACCGCTTTTTTCTTCACATATGCTTGACCTTTCAGAAGAACCAATTGCAGAAAATATTGAAATAAGCAGGAAATATCTTGAAAGAATGAGCAAATTGGGAATGTTCCTGGAAATCGAACTTGGAATAACAGGCGGTGAAGAGGACGGAGTTGATAATTCAGATGCAGCACCTGAGGATCTCTACTCAAAACCGGAAGAAATTGATTTTGCATATACAGAACTCAGCAAGATAAGTCCCAACTTTACTATTGCGGCAGCTTTCGGAAATGTACATGGTGTATATAAACCGGGAAATGTAAAGCTCACACCTTCAATTCTTGGAAAATCACAGAAATATATCGCAGAAAAGCATGGCCTTTCAGAAAAACATCCGGTTACTTTTGTATTCCACGGCGGATCTGGATCTTCCCAGGCGGAAATAAGGGAAGCAATAAGTTACGGTGTAGTTAAAATGAATATTGATACAGATACACAGTGGGCTACATGGGAAGGTATTCTCAATTACTACAATGATAAGAAAGATTATCTTCAGGGACAGCTTGGTAATCCTGCAGGACCGGATGCTCCTAACAAGAAGCACTACGATCCCAGGGTATGGCTCAGAAAGGGACAGGAAAGCATGGTTGCAAGGGTTGAAAAAGCTTTTGAAGACCTCAACTGCATAGGCAGAAACTGATTCCGATAATTTCAGTTATCAAAGGCCCCGGAGTATTCACTTCGGGGTTTTTTTTATATTATCGAACTATAATTTATAAATAAAAAAGAGAGGATGGATGTTTTTTCAGGAGATTCCCATGATGCTTGCCTTTATTCTTGTTCTTTCAGGAACTGCTACTGCAGCTCTTGCTTCATGGATAATTTCCGGAAAGAAGAAGGTTTGCGGAGCTTCCGACTTCAGTCTTTTTCTGTTGACAGTTTCTCTTTACTGCTTCGGTTATGCCTTTGAAATCAACAAGAGTACAATTTCAGGAATCTATGACTCACTGAGAATACAGTTTACAGGAATTCCTTTCTCAACAGTATTCTTTCTTTTATTTTCTGTAAAACTCATAACAGAAAAGAAAATCAGATATTATATCTATCTGATTCTTTTTATTATACCTGTAGTTACAATCCTGGCTGTTTTTACACTTGAAAAGCATGATCTTTTTTACAGCGATGCCTCAGTTGTATACGGCGGACTTTTCCCTGTACTTCACTATACTGCAGGGCCTCTTTATATTGTCAGCATGGCTAATCTTATTACAACATCCTGTATTGCTGAGATTCTGCTTTTTTTAAATATATTCAGAAGCAGGGGAATTAAACGGAAGCAGATAATTATTGTTTTTATTTCAGGTTTTTCCCCATACTTTCGGCAGTGATAAATCCAGTAAGGATGAATTATTTTGATATCCAGCCTTTTGTCCTGATGATAACAGGGGTGATACTATCGGTAGCAGTATTCAGATACAGAATGTTTGATCTTATACCATATGCCAGGGAGATTGCTGTTGATTCAATGAAAGATTACTTTATTGTTTTTGATATGGATGGGAATGTTCAGGATTTTAATTCTTCGGCCGGAAAATCAGACATGCTATGTGATATTGTAGCAGGATCACAACTGCCGGAAAAAAATCCCCTGAAAAGGTTCTGTGATTCTGCTATTAAATATAAATCAGCTTTTTCTGAAATGATTGATTATCAGTTTGACTACAAGGAAAGAAACTATCAGCTGAAAATTTCATATATAAAGAAGGATTATATATCTGAATCAGGTTATGTCTTCATTGTTAGTGATATCACGAAATCTGTGAAAATAATAAAGGAGCTTGAGTATTATGCCATATATAACTCCCTTACGGGAAGCTATAACAGAAGACATATTATAAATCTTGCCAATCGTGAAATTAATATTGCTTTGAAAAGCAGAATATATATCGGCTTTATCCTTATTGATATAGACCATTTTAAAAAAGTCAATGATACCTTCGGTCATCTGACAGGTGATTATGTCTTAAAGGAATTCTCTTTGATAATAGGACGGGAGCTGAGGGTTTCCGATCTTTACGGCCGCTATGGAGGGGAGGAATTCCTTGTTGTATGCCCCGGTTCAGATCCTGAAACTACACTTTCCATAGCTGAACGTCTCAGAGTATCAGTTCAGGAACACTCTTTCGTCTATAAAAACGAAGCAGTCAGAGTAACAGCCAGTTTTGGAGTTTTTGCAAAAATTCCCTCAAAAAATGATACTTTTGATGATATGCTCAGAAAAGCTGATATTGCTTTGTATAATGCAAAAAACAGCGGAAGAAACAATTCCCGGATTTACACGGCAGACTAGGATCCCGGGAGATATAAACAGCTGATATCCTTTTTAATCTATTCCAGCAAAATGATTTTCTATTTATAATCAGCTTTATGCGTCATGAAAAAAGATCATCTCTTGTAAAAGGAGCAATACCGGCTCAGCTTTTTTCCTTAACCTGGCCAGGTATTGGAGGATCTCTTGCAATTACAGTATTCAATCTTACAGATACATTTTTCGTATCAAGGCTGGGTACAGATGCACTGGCTGCAATGGGATTCACTTTCCCTGTAATTCTGATTGTTGCTGCTGCTGCATCAGGAATAAGCATGGGTTCAGGTTCTGTCCTTTCCCGTGCGCTGGGCAGCGGTGATTCCCACCTTATGAAACGGACAGCAACAGACGGCATACTGCTTTCTGTTTTTCTTGTCGGACTTATAAGCACTGCAGGTATATTTACACTTGATATTCTGTTTACAGCAATGGGAGCAGAAGGAGAAGTGCTGTCCCTTGTAAAGGACTATATGCTTATCTGGTATATCGGTTCTGTTGCCATTATCATGCCCCCTGTGAGCGACAGCTGTCTGAGGGCAACCGGTGATATGGTCAGGCCCTTTGTTGTCATGATGGTGTGTGCGGGGATGAATGCCGCACTTGATCCTGTCCTGATTTTCGGATATTTCGGATTTCCCGCCATGGGGATAAAGGGAGCTGCTGTTGCCACAGTGTTTTCCAGGTGCGCGGGAATGGTTGCGACACTGTCCTTTCTCCATTTTAATGCAGGGCTTCTTGATTTCACCCTCCCTTCACCGGGAGAAATCAGGGATTCCTGGAAGAGAATCCTTCATATCGGTATTCCCTCTGCTTTTACCCAGCTTCTTTATCCTCTGACAAGGGGTGTTGTAACTTCCCTTGCCGCCCTTGCAGGCGGGTCTGTCGCAGTTGCTTCAGTTGCATCCGGGTCAAGGATAGAAAGCTTTGCTGTAATTATTGTCAGGGCTTACAGCATGGCACTTGTCCCTATGATCGGGCAGAATACAGGTGCCGGAAAGTGGGACAGGATAAGGGAAATAAGATCTGTATCTGCAAAACTTTCCCTGTACTACGGCTTCACTGTTATTGCTGCAGCGCTTGTATTTGCCCCGCAGCTTTCAGGGATTTTCAGTACAGATATTTCTGTAATTGAAAACACTGTGATTTATCTGCGGATTACCGCTTTAGCTGCCGGGGCTTTTGCCTACTATACATGGACAGGCCAGTCACTTAATGCGGCAGGCCTTCCCGGGCCTTCAGCCCTGCTCAATTCAGCCGGCATACTGGTATTCCAGATCCCTCTCTCCTGGGCAGGTGTATCTCTTTACGGATTTAAGGGGCTTGTTACAGGCCTTGCTCTCGGCCAGTTGATAACTTCATTTATAGCAGTCCATTCAGGCAGAAAGAACCTTTCAAGGTGAAATGATATCTGAAATAAATTAAACTGTTATAAAAAATAACTGTATTGTCAGAACTGAATAAAATTGCCTGTCATCTGTGCTATAATTATTATATTGAAGCATCAGTTTCAATGCTGCAGATAAATACATATTAAGTGAGATACCGGTTGTGAAAAGACTATCAGCCTTCCTGAATATAAAAAATATCATTTTTTTTCTGTTTGTTTTTATTATTCCCTCAATATATGCTGATGATAAGTATTATTCAGAATTTAAAAATATAAGTATCAGGCTGACGCAGGAAGAGAAAGACTGGCTTGATAACCACAGGAAAATCAGGATAAGCGGTCCTCTAAATTTCCCCCCCTTTCATTTTTTCGGGGAAGAGGAAGAAGCTTTCGGTATTTCAGCTGATTATATAAGGTATATTGCCGGTTCCATCGGGATTGAAATTGAGACATACAAAAAGTATCCGTGGACGGAGGTCCTTTCGAAAGCTGAAAAAAAGGAAATTGATGTTATTGCATGCTCAGCAAGAAGCCCTGAAAGAGAAGAATACCTTTCATTTACAGATTCATATATTTCTTATCCCATGGTTATTATCAGCAGAAATGATTCCGGATTTATAGGCGGACTTGATGACCTTCACAGCCTTAAAATAGCTCTTGTCAAGGGTACAGTTGTCAGGGAATGGCTTGAACGGGATGGAATCGATGTTGTTCCCTATACTACTCAGACTCCTATTGAATCCCTAGAATCTGTATCTTCAGGAGAGGCTGATGCCTGCATAGAAAATCTTGCTGCTGCAAGTTACCTTATAAGCAATCATGGTTTTACAAACCTTAAGGTGGCAGCTCCCACAAAATACAGGAACTATGAACTCTTTCTGGCTGTCAGGAATGACTGGCCTGAACTTGTCTCAATAATCAATAAATGGCTTGCCGCCCTGCCTCCGGAGAAGCATTCTGAAATAAGAAATGAATGGCTCTCTCTGAAATATGAATACGGAATAAGGTATATTGATATAGTAAAATATGTTCTTGTAAGTGCAGCTTTTTTTATCACAATACTTTCTGTTATTCTTGTCTGGAACAGGAAGCTGAAAAAAGAGGTCGAATCCAGAAGAAAGGCTGAAATGGAAAAGGAAAAACTGATCAACGAGCTTAAAGAAGCACTTGCTGATATTGATCTCCTCGGAGGGCTGCTCCCGATCTGTTCAAACTGCAGGAAAATCAGGGATGATAATGGTTACTGGAACCAGCTTGAGCACTATCTTGAGGAGAACTCTGATCTCTCTTTTTCACACGGGCTGTGTCCTGAATGCGAGAAAGCACTTTACGGAAATGAGGACTGGTATAACAGCTAATAAAGGCTGCTTGCTTTTCTCATTTGAATTGCAGAATTAATATTCAGCTGTTTTATTACCCAGAAGCAGATAGAAATGCAGTCAATCAGACATTCCTTCATGATTTCATTCCTTGTACCGTGAGAGATAAAGGAATCAGGTATACCCCTTATAAAACAGTCTTTATCAGGTAGTTTTTCTGAAACAACCCTGTACAGGAACTCTGAAATACCTCCGTTTACAGCACAGTCTTCAATAATGAATATATGTTTATATAATCCCCAATCATCAGTCAGTCTTTTTTTATCTACTGGTTTAATTGTCCTGAGGTTATAGGTATCAGAATTTACCCCGGATTCCTCAAGAAGCTCTGATGCTTTAACTATTTCACTGTAAATAGAACCGGTTGAAACAAGGAGAATTCTGCTTCCGGTTTTTTTACCGAAACATCCTGTCCCCGGACAGAACTCTGCTTCAAGTCCCGGATATGTATGAGGGCATACTGCTTTAGGATATCTTATAAAAACAGGTTTCTTTGAAGATAATGAATAATCCATCATGGATTTCAGTTCTGTTGCACATGCCGGAGATAATATGGTTATACCCGGAACTGCCCGTAAAAGTGGAATATCAAAAACACCCTGGTGTGTCTCTCCGTCCCCCCCCACAAGACCGGCCCTGTCAAGCATTACAGTGACAGGGAGATTTGATAAAGCTATATCATGTATGACCTGGTCAACAGCCCTCTGGAGAAAAGTGGAATATAATGCAACAACAGGTTTAATACCTGTAAGACCTAATGAAGCTCCGAAAGTGAGTGCATGCTGTTCTGCTATCCCGGCATCAAAAAAACGTTCAGGAAATCTCTCTGCAAAAGGAGAAAGACCTGTTCCGTCTGCCATTGCTGCTGTTACAACTGCTATGTTTTTATCATGTTCTCCTTTCTCAAGAAGATATTCAGAAAAAATATGGGTAAATATTTTTTCACCGCTGTCTGAGAATGTTTTTTTATCAGGTTTAACTCCGTGAAAAAAAGAGGGATTTGTTTCTGCTTCGGAATATCCCCTTCCTTTCTGCGTAATCACATGAAGAAGAACCGGACCTTTGAGTTTTTTGATTTTTTCAAGTACTTTTATGAGGTTTTTAATGTTATGACCGTTTACTGGTCCTATATACTGATATCCCATGTCGGAAAAAATTGTTTTTTTGTAGAAAAAAGCCTTGAAAGCTTTTTTAAATTTCCTGACCATTTCCATTGATGGTTTTCCAACAAAAGGAAGAGATGTCAGAGTCCTGTCAAATGTTCTCCTGAAAAACTGATATCCTCTTGATGTTGTGACAGCTGTAAGATGTGTGGAAATTGCCCCGACATTTCTGCTGATAGACATTTCATTGTCATTGAGAATTATGATAAGGTCATCCGGCATTGAACCGCTGAAGTTCAGGGCCTCAAGAGCCATTCCTCCCGTAAGGGCTCCGTCTCCGATAACTGCAATGACTTTTCCTTCAGTTCCTTTCATTTTCTGTCCTGCCAGAATTCCGGCAGCAACAGATATTGAAGTAGAAGAATGTCCTGTATTTATTATGTCATGCTCGCTCTCAATAATTTTTGGAAATCCGCTGATACCTCCCATCTGCCTTATTGTGTTAAACCTCTCCCTTCTTCCTGTCAGCAGCTTATGTGTATAGCACTGATGTCCCACATCCCATATAATCTTATCCACAGGAGAATCAAAGACTTTATGAAGGGCTATTCCCAGTTCAACTGTTCCAAGGTTAGAGGCAAGATGCCCTCCGTTATTCAACACGGTATTTATTATTTCCCCTCTAATTTCATCCGCCAGTATTTTCAGATCTGATACTGTTCTGTTTTTTATATCTGAAGGACTGTTGACAGATGAAAGAATTGAGTATGCTCTATCCATACATTACTCCTGTTTTTTTGTTTTTTTTAAATAAAAAAAGCATGTTATTATTATAGTACATTTGATAATTATAAGCGGGAAAAAATTGGAAACAAAAGAATTTATACATGAAAGGAAAGATGATCATATAAGAATATGCAGAGAAAAAAAAGAAACAGTTTATTTAAACCGGGGAACAATTAATTCTGTAAAACTTATTCACCGCGCACTTCCGGAAATTGATTTTGATGAGATTGATCCTTCTGTAGAATTCCTGGGGAAAAAACTTTCTTTTCCCCTTATTATAGGAAGCATGAGCGGAGGGGGAAAACTTTCCGAAAAACTGAATAAAAATATTGCTGTGGCATGTAAAGTAACCGGTATCGGATTTTCCCTGGGGTCATCACGCATTCTGTTTGAAAAAAAATCAGATGAGAAAAGTTTTAAAGTAAGACCATTATGTCCTGATAATCTTGTTATTGCAAATCTTGGAGCAAATCAGCTTGATGGATCTTTAACAGCAGATACTGTGAACTGTATGGCAGAAAAACTTGGTGCCGATGCTTTTTTTATTCATCTTAATCCTGCACAGGAAATCTTCCAGGTTGAAGGGGACAGGAATTTCCGGGGGATTTCAGGCAGAATTGCAGAACTGGCTGATGATTTGAAAATTCCATTTGGATTGAAGGAAACAGGAATGGGCTTTTCTTCTCAGGATATTGATTTATTAAAAACTTCAGCTATTTCCTTTATTGATTCATCCGGTAATGACGGTACCAACTGGGCATTGATTGAAGGATACAGATTTGATGAAAGAAACAGAAGGTCTGCAGAAGCTTTTACTGAATGGGGTATTTCAAGTCTTGATAGTTTAAAAAACTGCCTTGAACTTAAAGATAAATGCTCTGTTATTGCTTCAGGCGGCATAAACAACGGTCTTGCAATGCTTAAAGCGTTAATATTAGGGGCAGATGCTGTTTCTGTATCTCTTCCTTTTCTCGAAGCAGCACTTGAATCAGCTGAGGCTCTTGTTAAAGAAATAAATTTATACAGGGAAGTATTTATAAAGGGGATGCTTCTTACAGGGTCCAGAAATATAGCGGAACTGAAAGGCAATATGTCTTTGATTGCAGATAATGATATTGTCAGAAAGTTTTCTTTTTAAAGTCCATTTTCAAGATTTTCAAGGCGCTCCCTGTATGCATTCCTGATTTCAGGAGGGATGTTTTCAGTGTTCTCCAGGGCATAAAAATCCCTTTTTGCCAGGAATTTCCCCTCTGTAATCTGATTTTTTAACAGTCTTATTTCTGGCAGCCCATTAGATACCTCGTATAATGTCATTCCCCTGAGAAATCGGACAAGCCAGTGGGGATGTTCAGAAATACTGTTGAATTCTGATCTCATATATTTCAGATTCTTTATTCCGAATATTTTTTTTTCTTTCGCTATGTAGCCGTTTACAACGCCTGAAAGTACAATATGCATATCGTTATTTGTTACTTTAATATTTTTTTCAAGTTTCTTTTCAGCCTCCTTAAGATAGGATTTTTCAGGGCTTATCTGGTAAAGCCTAATAAGAAGAACTGTATCGAGTAACTTTTTTTCATCTCCCGGAAATTCCTTTTCAAGACTGCTTCTTTTTTCCAAAACCTCTTTCTTGCTGTCGATGAGAAAAAAATCAACGAATACCGGACTAATTTCTTCAGCCGTAATAAATTCATTCAGGAGCAGTAAATAAGAGAATAATGATATAAAAACAATTTTTTTTATCATAAAAGATTGATTCCTTTTGTATAGTCGCAGTTTAATACTGATGCGTCAGCTTCATCTCTTAATTTTTCAACAGCAATGATATACTCTCTGAAATTCTCCAAAATATAGCAGGGAGTAACAGCCTTTCCCGGATTTGCAATAATATCCGGCTTTTTTTTATTGTTATAGTGTATTTTAAAGATAACAGGAAGAAACAATGTTCCGCTTTTACTCTTCTCAGCTAAATATCTTAGTGCTCCTTTATTTAATTTCATGGGATTTGCTTCATATGGGATTATTTCTCCCTGTGGATAAATGACAGAAATATTTTCTTTTTTTTTGAGAATTTCAACTGTATGATCAAGGCTTTCAAAAACCTCTTTCCTGTTACCCGGTGTTATTGAATAGGCCCCTACATGACTGAAGTACCAGTATTTTTTCAGCTGTTCTTCAAGCATCATAATATTCATTGGTCTGTTTTTAAAAGCATATCTGCAGAGTGTATGAATAAAAAAACCGTCCCACCATGAGAAATGGTTTGGAGTAATTATCAGGGAATTGTTTTCAGGTATTTCAATATTCCTTAAAATAAAAAAAGAATGAAAATTTTTAGATATCAGTCTTTTTATAAAGGGATAGAAAATAATTTTTGCCCAGTTACTGTGCTTTTCCCTGATCATCCTGATTAATATTATCCTGTTCTTGCTTCCTGATGTCAATTTTTCTTTTTTATTTCTTTGCAGAATCAGTTTTTATGAAATAGAATTATTTTGATGAATTTTATTTTACTTGTTAAAGAAGTGCCTGATATATCTTTTATAAATGAACTTTCCTGGGATTATAAAAAAGGTGTATTAAAAAGAGGGAAAATACCATCATGTATTAATCCTTCTGATTTGAAAGCGCTTGGATTTGCTAAAGAACTTTCATCCAGGTTCCCCGGAAAATCCGCAATCACAGCATTATCAATGGGGCCTGAATCAGGAAGAGTTTCTCTTTCTCGATTAATTGGAATGGGATGCAGCCGGTCAGTTCTTATTTCTGATCCTGATTTTTCCGGATCAGATACCTACGCAACCTCATATATCCTTTCTGAAGGGATAAGGAAATTAAGAAAGGATATATCAGGAGGAAAACCGGAATACATAATAATAAGCGGGGTCAATTCAACAGACGGGGATACAGAACAGGTCCCTCCCCAGGTTGCCCAGTTTCTTGATCTTCCCCTTATTCCCTGTGCATCAGGTATTACACAGGATAATCCCCCGGGTATTTTATCTCTGGGAAGTTCCGCTTTAAATATAACTCCTCTACTGGGTATCCCGTGCATGATTACTGTTTCAGATTATCCGTATAAAGTTTATCCCTCTTTTATTAAACTGCGTAAATCTGAAAAGACTGATCCTGTTATTATCTGGAATTCAGATTCTCTGGGGTTTGGAAAAAAGGGAAATAGAATAAACCTTTCAAAAACAAAAGTAATAAGGATTTATCGTAATGAGAATGAAACAAGAAGGAAACAGATAGAACTTAGCTCTGCAGATGAAATTAAAAACATTATAAATCAGGAATACAGGAATGAAAAGAAAACAGTAGATCTGAACATGGACTGCTTTTTGTCTGAACCATCAGATGGGAAAAATTCTGTATGGGTATATGCTGAAAAAAGAGATGATAGTTTTTTACTTTCTTCAAGGCAGCTGATTTCAAAATCAAAAGTGCTTGCATCCGAAACAGGAACAGGACTTACAGTAGTCTGCTGCGGGGCATCTGAAGATATGATCGAATATCTCAAATCTGCAGGCAGTGACAGGGTAATAAACCTGTATCCTGAGCCATCGGGCCTCAACAGGGACAGGATACTTTCAAAGACAATTTTTGAGATTGCAGTAAAACAAATGCCTGAAATATTTCTTTTTCCATCCACCCCATCAGGGCGTATAATAGCTTCAAGAGTTGCCTGCCTCCTTAAAGCAGGTCTTACTGCCGACTGTACATCCCTCAGTGTTGTAAAGTATAAAGAGCGGGAAAAAGTCCTGGTCCAGACCAGGCCTGCTCTCGGGGGAAACATCATGGCAGATATTATCACAAGGAAGGGTTTTCTACAGATGGCAACTGTCCGGGGTGGAGTTTTTCCGGAAAAATTACCTTTGAAACCAGTAAAAAGCTCTGTAGATCATTACAGAATCAGATGTGACTATCCCGATCTCCCAGTAATAAAAGATTCTTTAATTCCAGATGAGTTATTTGCTGAAAAATCTGAACTTATTATAAGTATCGGGGGGGGAATCAGCTCTTTAAAGGATCTTGAAAAATATATTTCTCCTTTTGCATATTCTCTTAAAACTCTTACAGGGTTTATTCCCCCTGTTGCAGGAAGCAGGAAAGCTGTTGAAAAAGGGCTGGTCGGGAGAACTTTTCAGGTTGGACAGACTGGAAAAACTGTTTCGCCGAAAATTTATATTGCAATAGGAATTTCAGGAGCTGTCCAGCATCTTGAGGGAATAAAGGGGTCTGATATTATTATTTCTGTAAACAATGATCCGGGAGCACCGATAATAGGCAGTTCTGATTACTATTATACAGGTGATTATAAAAAAATAATTCCTGTCCTTATTACTCTTTTCGATAAGAAGAGAAATGAAGCTTATGCATGAAAAGATTGATCTTCTTATTGCCGGTGGAGGGATTGCAGGGCTTTCCGCCGCATTAAAGGCCAGACAGATTAATCGGGAAATCAGCATAGTGGTTATTGATAAATCTGAATACCCCGGAGGGGCAAACCTTTCAGGAGCTGTGTTTGAAACTGACTGTCTTTCTGAAATTATTCCTGACTGGAACACAAGCAGTGATCCTTATCTCGAAAAAGTAAGAAACAGCAGGATAGAAAAAGAAAGCATGTATTTTTTGAATTCAAAAAGACAGATTGCAATTCCTTCATTTCTTCTGCCGAAAAATCTGAAGCATAAAAATGATTCTCTGATATCAGTTTCTGAATTATGCAGCTATCTTGCAGAAAGATGCAGATTGCAGGAAATTGGTATTTATTACGGATTTTCAATAGATAATCTAATTATTCAAAATAATGCTGTAAAAGGGGTCAGGCTTAAGGAGTCGGGACTTTCATCAAAAGGGGAAAAAATGAAAAACCATCTCCCCGGCGAAGATGTATTTGCCGGTATAACGATAATTGCCGATGGTTCCCTGGGATGTTTGTCACGAGAGCTTGTTTCCTGTTTCAGCCTCCGGAAAAATATTAATCCCCAGGTTTATTCAATAGGTGTCAAGCAGGTTTTCAGACTGGAGAAGGGCAAAGAATGTAAAGAGAAGAAAATTATTAACACACTTGGATATCCCTGCAGAATTAAACAGTTCGGAGGGGGTTTTGTCTATTTCAGGGGCGACGATACAGTTTCTGTTGGACTTATTACAGCTCTTGACTGGCCCTATAATGATATTCAGCCCCAGAAAGAGATTGCCCTGTACACTTCACACCCTTTTATAAAGAAATTGACAGGCAGCAGCAGGGCTGTTTCCTCAGGAGCGAAAACGATACCTGAGGGAGGGTATTACTCTCTTCCTGTTCCAGGTGCGCATGGTGCCCTTCTAGCTGGTGATGCCGGGGGTTTTGTAAATATTTCAAAGTTCAAGGGGCTTCATCTTGCTGTAAAATCAGGGGCTGCAGCAGGAGATGCGGCTGCTGTAATTCTTGGTAATAAAGAGCAAAATAACTTTGATCTTGAAATTTACAAAAACAGGCTTGAGAAGTCCGGAGTTTACAGCGAACTCAAAAAAGCTGCCAACTTCAGGCAGGTATTCAATTACAGTCCTGGTATTATCTCAGGAGCACCTCTCTCCATTATTCAGCACCTGATTCCTTTTCCTTTGAAAATAAAGCCTGACAATAAAGGGCAGAAAAAAAAGAGTTGCGGAAAATTCTACCCGGAATATCCGAACAGAGAGCTTTTTGTCTCACTTGCAGGTGTAAGACACAGGGAAGACCAGCCCCCTCATATAGAGCTCATTGATAAAAGCTCCTGTGAAAAATGCAGGGAGCTCTATTCTTCTCCCTGTCTTTATTTCTGTCCCGGAAAAGTGTACCAGCTTGAAGAGAATGGTAAAATAGGGCTGAGTCCGTCAAACTGTCTGCATGATTATACATGTACTGTAAAATGCCCGTTTAATAATATCAGATGGACAGTCCCGGAAGGGGGTGACGGGCCGAGGTATTTTGAAATGTAATTATTAAAGGGAGTTTTATATAATGACTGTTATAAAAAAAATATTTCTCGCAACAAGGTTCCCGTTTACAACTGTGACTATAATTCCTGTTGTCTCTGTAATTATATTTCTTTTGATGAAAAATATTTCTTTTTCATGGTTATCGGCAGTTTTGATTATTGCCGGAACAATTCTGGCCCATCTGGGAGCAAACACGCTTAATGATTATTCAGACTGGAATGAGAGTGACAGCATAAACAATGAGGCAGGCCCTTTTAATGGAGGAAGCAGATCACTGATGGAAAAAATCATGGTCCGGAATGATTTTCTCAAACTGTCAGTTATTTTTTATATCCCTGTTTTCCTGTTATGGATTTACCTCTTTCTGAAAGAGGGAGCTGCTGTTTTGATTATAGGTTCAGCCGGAATACTAAGCGGTATTCTTTATTCTGCAAAGCCTTTCTGTTTTCAAAAAAGAGGATTTGGTGAGGTTCTGATTTTTCTTGCTTTCGGACCTCTTCTTACTCTGGGATCAGCATATGCGCTGGGTTCAGGGGGGGCTGAATTTTTTTTCCTCGGTTTTCCATTTGGTTTTATTACACTTAATATAATATTTATGAATGAATTTCCTGATTATGAAGCAGATAAAATTTCCGGGAAAAAAACCTGGGTTGTACGTATGGGTAAAAAAAGGTCCGTGAAATTGTATCCTCTTATCCATTCAATGTTTTATTTATCTGTGCTGTTTCTTTATATTATTAAGGTTCTGGGAACAGTCTCTCTTCTTTCTGTGTTACCAGCTTTGTTTTTTACATATTATCATCTTAATTTTTTTATCAAGGGGAAAACAGCTTCCGCTCAGAAAACGCTTATAATGTTTCAGATAATTTCAGGTATATTATTATCGCTCAGTTTTTTTATAACTTCTGCTCCTTTTTAATATGTTCAGCTACAAGCTCTGATGCTATCATGGCCATTGGCATCCCTATCCCCGGCTGTGTATAATGTCCGGTATAGTAAAGGTTTTTTATTTTTCCAGAATGATGTGAAGGCCTGAACATTGCAGACTGAAACAGAGTGTGTGCCAGTCCAAGTGCAGTTCCCTTATAAAGGTTCCCTTCAATGAAATCTTTATGTGTTATAATTTTTTTTGTTTCAATATGATCGATAAAACTGCATTCAAGTGTTTTTTCCATATGCTTTAATATTTTTTCTGAAAATGCTTCAACCACTTCTTCACTATCATCAAGTCCGGGTGCAACAGGTACCAGTACAAAAAGGTTTTCGCAGTTTTCAGGCGCTGAAGACAGGTCTGTTTTTGAAGGGCAGCCTATGTAATAACTGGGATTTTCCGGCCATGAGGGTTTCTTGAATATAGAGTCAAAATGCTTTTTCCAGTCACCTGCAAAATAGAAACTGTGGTGTGTCAGTTTTGGAATCTTTTTTCTTATACCTAGAAAAATAAGCATTACTCCCGGGGCTATTGTCCTTGTTTCCCAATATCTATCCTTGTAGTTTCTCATTTCTTTTGAAAGGAGGTCTGTTTCTGTATGATGGTAATCTGCCGCTGAAAGAAGAACATCGCATGGGATAAATTCACCTGCTGATGATATTCCCGTCACTCTGCTGTTTTCTGTAATTATTTTATCAACTTGTCTTCCGTAAAAAATATTTGTTCCAAATTCTGATGCTGTTTTTTCAAGAGCATGAACAAGCTGTATAATTCCCCCTTTTGGATAATATACCCCTTCTGTCAGGTCAGCATGTGCCATAAGCGAAAAAAGGGCAGGGGTCGAAAAGGGACTTGATCCCAGGAAAACAGTATTAAACTCAACAATTTTTCTTGCTTTTTCTTCAGAAAAATACCTGTTTACAAACTTGTTGAGTTTTGAAAAAATATTAAGCTGAAGTCCTTTCATCAGCAGCCTGGGGCTTGCAAGGTCGGAAAAGCTCCTGTAGTCTTTGTAGAGGAACTCGTTAACTGCAATATTGTATTTCATTTCAGAATTTCTGAGGAACTTTTCAAGTTTTTTACCTCCGTCTCTTTCAAGCTGGTCAAAGGTTTTTTTATTTTTTTCCAGGTCAGGATAGAGTTCAACTGATCCTCCTTCTTCGAAAAAAACCTTATAGGATGGGGAAAGATGGACAAGCTCATAATAATCAGAAACGCTTTTACCCAGTTTGCTGAAAAAATTTTCAAAGACCTCAGGCATCAGATACCATGTAGGCCCTAGTTCAAATTTATATCCGTCCTGTGTTACTGCTCTTGCAACGCCGCCTGGAGTGCTCCTTTTTTCATAAATATCAACATCATATCCCTCTTTTGAAAGAAGAGCTGCAGATGACAAGCCTGCAAGTCCTGCCCCGATTATTATACATTTTTTACCCATGCTCAAACTCCTTTATTGTCTCATTTCCATTTATTACTTGCTCCGGCAGATGTTATACTGATAAAGCTTTTTTATTTCACTTTTTGCATCGTTTTTTAAAGTACTGAAATTTTTAAGTTCTTCAAGTAGCTTTTCCTGTATTGATCCGATTTTCTCCTCTACATCATCCCTTACTGAATATTTTTCTATAAGTTCTCTGAAGATGCTTATATGTTCTTCCTCAATTTCCTTTTTACCGTATATAGAATTAAGAAGTTTTTTTTCTTCCCTGCCGGCCTTGTTTATCAGATAATAATAAAACAGTGTTTTTTTACCCTCTTTGATATCAGATCCTACCGGTTTTCCAAGTTTAATTTCATCACCGAAAATACCCAGTTCATCATCCTTTATCTGAAAAAGAATACCCAGGTATTCACCTATAATCGCAAGCTTTTTCAGTTCTTCCCCTTTCTGCCCTGAAAGTATTGCCCCTGTCATAAGCGGAAGTGAAAAAGTATATCGTCCTGTCTTGAATCTGTATAAATTTATTATATCTTCTTCACTTATATCCTTCCCGTCTGTTCCCCACCAGACATCCATCATCTGAGCCATGCCGACATAGGTCATTTCACGTGATACAAGGTGAATAATTTCAGTTTTAATTTTACTGTCAACATTCAGTGAATTCAGAATTTCCATCGCAATGAAAAATGCAATATCACCGGAACATATACCCATTGATACCCCTGTATTATAAGGGTCTTCATGTTTATTATTATAAGCTTCCTTTACATACTGAAAAAAAACTGTATCAATACCTCTTCTCTTTGTATCATTGTCCATGATGTCATCATGTATGAGGAGTGAAGACTGAAGAATTTCTAGGGCTGCTCCGCATGCTGTTGTCTCCTGTTTACTGACGTTATCTGTAAACAGGGATGCCCCGAAATGAACAAGACTTCCTCTGAGCATTTTACCTTTGAGACTGAAGTCAAGTATTTTTTCAAATACAGCAAAAAGTGAAAGGGACTTGACAACTCTGTCCTCTTCAAACATATAAATGTATTCACTGATGAAACCGGAAATTCTTTCTTTCTGAAGTTTGAAAAAATCGTTCATTACTTATCCTTTGATAAAAAAAATTGTATTCAATCCAATAAAGAAAAAGACCTGTATGAGAAAATAGTATCCGGAAAGTTTTGATTCTCTTTCTACTTTCATTATTTCATAAAGACAGCTGCATAAAGCTGCTGTGCAGAACCATGCGAAATAGTTCTGAAGAGGAATAATATTTTTTTCCCAGGACCAGTAGTTCAGATAGACTGCCGCCGGTTCCATAATAAAGTCAAATAATGCGCATAGAAGCGATGCAGATAGTACAATAACTGCAGGGCTTTTTATATATGACTTTAAAAGTACAATTATTCCGAATACAACAATTATCCAGTTAAAAGCTATTATAAAAGGAACATTGAAGAGCCCAGGTCCGAGTATTTCACTGTAAATATAGTTCCCGAATATTTTTCCTGTTGATACTCCAAATGCTTCAATAGTAAAAGTAATAATATATGAAGAGGCAGCCCATATAAGAAATCTTCTGTTGTATATTATTTCAGGGATAAGAACAAATATTCCTGAAGAAAGAAGGATAAAAGGTGTTATGAAAAGTATTATGCTGAAAGTAAAACTGATTGAGTGCCAGATTATTCCGAAAAAGTAGAAACTGGCCAGCCACAGGGCTGTTACATGAGGTTTTTCATAATATATTTCTGTTATTACTTTATTGCGCATATTATTCCGTTTATAAGCATTGTAAGAAATATGTATGGTTTTGCCGGCTTTATTTTTTTCCTGAATACAATAAAAGGATTTTTTTCAATTTTCTCTGCTGTCCAGAGATAGCAGTCTGCTGCTGTTTTGATTGGAATAAGGTATCTGTATGGTATATGGATATATCCTTTTTCCGCTTCCATCTGCCATTTTCTGTATTTTTTTATCTGTTCTTTGTGAAATGAAATAAATTCATCAGGTTTTGATTTGACTTCCTCTTCAGAAAGGTTTTTAAGTGTTGTTTTTTCAAGCGGGAGATATTGCCTTCCCAGGCTGTTGTCTTCTTTTATATCTCTTATAAAATTAATATACTGCATAGATCGGCCAAGCATTCTTGCCGCAAAAAAGCTTTCATCAGGAAGTCCCATAATTTTTGCCATAAAAAGACCGATTACTTCTGCTGAACCGTATATATATTTTAATATTTCCTCTTCGTTTTTATAAATACTTTTAGTAAGATCCATTTCCATTGAATCCAGAAATGCATTGACCCATTCAGATTTGAAATCCCTTTTCTTCATAAGTTCCACAAAGCTGAAGATTATTATATTTTCACATTTTTCTCCCTTCAGGCATTTATCATATTCCTCTCTGAACATGTAGAATTTTTCCGGCTGCTGCGGAATTTCATCGACAAAGTCATCTGCAGTTCTCACAAAAGCATAAAGTATTGTAACTTCTTCCCTGATTTTTTCAGGGAAAAAAAGACTTGAATTGAAATAGGTTTTACTTCCCTTTTTAAAAATTTCCCTGTGCTGTTTTGTTGCTTTCACGAAAAAATCTCCTTTTCATTTTTTTGTATGAAGCTGCCTCCCTTTCCATGAAACATTTCCCAATATAAAAGTATTGTATAACGAAGCAAAAAAAACCAGTATAAAAAAAATCAGATGCAGGGGATATATGAAAATTGAAGCCATGGAGAACTTCCCGATTTTATTTGAAATCCAATAAAGCTGGGCAGAATAAAGTAAATATATAAATGCGGCTAAAAATAATGTTGCAGGTCCTGGGAATAGCAGAGATGAGGAAATAAAATATAGAATAGAGTTAATTAATCCGGTTATCCATATTACAGTAAGAAGAACAGTTGATTTATCTGTATGTACAGAACCGAATGCTGTATTCTTACCCCATCCTTCAGCAATTGATGAAATACCCTCAGGATACATTCTGTAACTGATCTCATCCTTACCATAGAAGTTTTCAATAGCTATATTACTTTTTGAAGCTGAAAGTGCAAGACTTATGTCATCAACAGGACTTCCCTTTACAGAACTGTGACCTCCGAATGAAAAATAGTCTTTTCTTGATATAAGTATGCAGGGGCCGAACAGAACAGGGTTCTTTTTTATATCTGAAAAAACAGAAAATGCTGTTGATGCAGTAATTACATTGAAAAAAAACGACAGTGTTTCTGTAAAACTGCCTGGTATATGGTATGGCTGTACAGAGATTATCCCCTTTTTATAATTTGAAACAAGAATTCCGATAAAATCACTTTTAATTTCCACGTCTGCATCAAGGAACAGTATAAGCTTTTCTTTTGTCTTTTCCGCCCCTTTAAAACATGCATAACTTTTCCCGTTCCATTCATCCGGTTTATTCTTTATTGAAAAAACCCTGAATCCTTTTTCCCTGCAGTATTCCGCAGTTCTGTCTTCAGAATTATCATCAACAATTATTATTTCAATATTTTTATGGCTCTGTTTTTTCAGGGAGTTCAGGAGTGGGGAGATCCTGTTGATTTCATTTCTTACAGGTATTACTACAGAAATACCTGTTTTATCATTCTGATTTACTTTTTTCAGATGTTTTATTTTAAATAAAAGGAAAAATCCTGCAGACCAGTACAGAAGAGCACTGAAAAGTGATAAAAAAAAATAAAACATTGTTTTAGCCGCCTATTGTGTTAATATTGTAATCTGATCTTTTTTATCTGTAAAACAATAAATAACAGGAGAATGAGTTTTGGGTGTTTTTTCACCTGCTTCGTTTCAGGGTAATATAAAAAAAAACAAGGATTACTTTGAGGGGTGGTATTTAAAAAATGTTACTGAAAACAAGCAGTCTTTTGTGGTTGTCATTCCGGGAATTATAACAGGTAAAGATCCTCATGCTTTTATTCAGATATTTGAGAGCAGTAAAGAATCAAGCGCTTACCGCTCTTATCCAATCGAAAAATTTAACGCCAGAAAAAAGGTTTTTGATATAACAATTGATAACAACAGCTTTTCAGAGAAAGGAATAATACTTGATACGGAAGTTGGCGGGAAAAAACTTGAGGGGGAACTGGTATTTTCAGATTACAAAGAACTGCCTTTTAATATTTTCTATCCCGGTATACTTGGAATGTACAGTTATTTCCCGTTTCTTGAGTGCTATCATGGTGTTGTTTCTATGCTGCACAAACTGGATGGACGAATAAGATTCGGTGAAGCGTATTATGATTTTACCGGCGGGAAAGGGTATATAGAAAAAGACTGGGGAAAAAGTTTTCCTTCGTCATGGATCTGGATTCAGTGCAGCAGCTTTGAGTCTGATACTTCATTCATGCTTTCTGCAGCAAAAGTACCTTTTTTGGGGGAATCAAGAAAAGGTTTTTCCGGATTTTTTTATCACAGGAATAAAACAGTTAAATTCGGAACTCCAGCCTCTTCAAAACTTAAACTATTGGAACAGAAAGAAAAGCGGATTGTTCTTGTTGTTTCTCTGAAGGATAAAAGCAGAATTGAGATTGAAGTTGATGTTAATGGTTATAACAATCTGCTGGCTCCCGGAAGAGGTGAAATGAACAGGAATATAAAGGAGAGCTCAGATTCCACAATCAATATAAGATATATAAACAGGAGTGAAAACTTTTCTGTTTCAGGGATTAATGCGGGATTTGAAATCAGCGGTAATCCTGAAGAGATATTTTAAAAAAGGCTTTTTTCCTTTATTATTCTCTATTTAAAAACATTTTTTTAATCATTACTTTACTTTCGGAAAGCATTAAACAGTTCTGTTTTTTATTATATATTAATGAATTAATGAATAAAAATAAAATTCTTGGAAAATATTTCAATATAGAAAGCTTCAGGGGTATTCAGGAAGAGGTAATAGACCGTCTGATAAATAATAAAGAGGGGCACGCCCTTGTGATAATGCCGACTGGCGGGGGAAAGTCGCTCTGTTACCAGATTCCCGGCCTCATGTTTAAGGGGGGAACACTTGTTATAAGCCCCCTTATTTCTTTAATGAAAGATCAGGTTGATTCCCTTTTAAAGAGGGGTATAAAAGCCTCATTCATAAACTCAACAGTATCATCCACTCAAAGGGAAAAACGTCTTGATGATTTTATTTGCGGCAGAACAAAATTCCTTTATGTTACCCCTGAGCGGTTTAATAATGAAAATTTCAGATTTAAAATAAAAAGGGCAGATATTGACCTCCTTGCAGTTGATGAAGCTCACTGCATATCCCACTGGGGACATGATTTCAGGCCTGATTATTCAAGGATTGATGAGATCAGAAAACTTACAGGTAATCCTCTTACTGTGGCTCTTACAGCCACTGCAACCAGAGAAGTCCAGGATGATATCAGAAGAATCATGAATTTTACCAGTTCGGAAATGCCCCTGTTTCATCAGGGGATAAAGCGTCCCAATCTGAGGCTTGAAGCAGTTGAATGTTTTGACGACAGCTGTAAACTCAGTCAGATTGCAGACACAGCAGGATCTGTAAAGGGAAGCGGAATAATATATTTTTCCCTTATCAGGACTCTTAATGAGTTCTCACATCATCTTGATACAATGAGAATCCCCCATCTCGTATATCACGGAAAACTTGATCCGAAACAGAGGAAAAGGGTTCAGGACAGGTTTATGGGTTCTGAAAGCCTGATACTAGCAACTAACTCGTTTGGAATGGGAATTGACAAACCTGATATAAGATATGTAGTTCATGCGGAGCTTCCGGGCTCACTTGAATCGTACTATCAGGAAATAGGAAGATCAGGTCGTGACGGGGAAAGATCTCTCTGTAAAATGCTCTACAGTCAGGATGATCTTACGATACATATGGATTTTATAAAATGGTCGAACCCTGAACCCCTTTTTCTTGAAAAACTTTTTCTTCTGCTTAAAACAAAAGAAAGGGAAGTCAGCTCCTTCGGTAGGGAATATGTTGAAAATGAACTTTTTTATAAAAACAGGTTTGATTTCCGCCTTGATACAGGACTTAACCTTTTTGAAAGATACAACGTAACAGAAGGGGAGCTTGAAAGGAAAAATATCAGGGTAATTTCTGAAAAACTCCCTGAAATACTTCTTGATGAGAAAAGGTATGAGGAAAAAATAATGAATGACAGAAAAAAGCTTCTGGGAATTGTAAATTATTTCAGGTCGGAAAGATGCAGGAGGCAGAGTATTGAATCATATTTCGGTTTTGATGATGAGCCTGAATGCGGCAACTGTGATATATGCGGCTGAATAATAATTATTAATTACTTATTTTATTAATGATGATTAAAAAATGGAGGAAACTTATTGACCACTTTTTGATTATTTATGTATAGTAATACAAAGTAATACCAAACAGGGCAGAAATGGAATTTACCGCTATAGAAAAAAAAATCAATAATTTATGCAGGATTATTTTAATAATTATACCTGTATATTATTTATTCTTATTTGTTAGAAGCGGAATACTTGATAATACAAAAATACAGGAATTATCAGTTTTATTTTTCCTTATGGTATTTGAAGGTTTACCTTTTATATTGATTGGATCTGTTGTTGCGGCAATAATAAATCTCTTTTTTTCAGAAGATCTGATTTTAAAAATTGTTTCCCGCAATAATTATGTCAATATTATTGCAGCATCATTTGCCGGTATGTTTTTTCCACTTTGCGAGTGCGGTATTGTTCCTGTTATAAAGAAGCTTCTTGATAAAAAAATGCCTCTCCATATGGCTGTAACAATTATGGTTTCTGTTCCAATAGTAAATCCTATTGTTATTCTGACAACTTATCTGGCATTTCCTGGCAGAGTTGATATCATACTGATCAGACTATTTGCAGGTATAATAATATCTGTATCTGCCGGAATTCTGGTTTATTATAAATATAGCAGAAAAGAAAAAAACAGCTATTTAATAAATGCTTGTATATCCCCTGAAAAAAACTGCAGCTGCCATTTGTCTCATCAGCAGAAGGAAAGGATTATAACCCATGATATTTTCATCTGCATTGATCATGTAATAAAGGAATTCTTTCACATGGGCAGGTACTATATTGCCGGGTCTTTCCTCGCAGCTTTCTTCAGGACCTGTCTTCCCAAAACTGTAATCTATACATTTGCTGACAACAATTTATTATCGATTTTGTTTATGATGATACTGGCTTTTGTTTTATCAGTCTGCTCCGAATCTGACGCGTTTATAGCGAGAAAATTCCTGGGTATTTTTCCGGACAGTTCAATAATCGGATTTCTGGTTTTCGGACCAATGTGTGATTTGAAAAATACAATCATGCTTTTGGGGGTTTTTAAAAAAGGATTTGTTGTTTTTTTAATATCAGCAGTTTTTACATTGTGCTTTCTCAATTCAATTATTATTTCAATGATAGCAGGGCAGGGATGAAAAAAACTGTTGTATTTAATATTATCCAGCTATTAATAATATTCTCTTATCTGATCTGGAACAGCTGCCTGCTCGTTTCGGATAATCTGCAATTACTTTTTCATCCGAGAAATTATCCTTTTTTTCTGGCAGCATTGTTTTTCTTACTTATGATGTTTTACAGGCAGATATGTAATATAATATCCGGAAAAAACAATTACAGGATCAATATTTCTGTACTTATTTTTTTATTACCAGTTTTGGCATATGCTGCTTCAGTTACCCGAAAATGGGATATTCAGGGAATAATCCGGAGCCAGAACAGTATTGTTTCCGTCCCGGTCCCTCTAAAGAAAGATACATCAGATCTGGCTGCTGATGAAAACCTTGTTTTGACTGATGATAACTATTTTAATCTTTATAATGAAATTTCCGGAAATCTTGATAAGCTTACAGGAAAGAAAATTGAGGTCAGCGGATATGTTTTCCGTGAAGAACATTATGATAAAACAGAAATAGTAATTGCAAGAGACCTTATGTGGTGCTGTGCTGCTGATGTTGCTGTAATAGGTTTTTACTGCAACATTGAACAAACTGAAAAGTTCAGTGAGAATTCCTGGATACAGGTGGAGGGATATCTGGAAAAGCACCTGTATCACAATAATGATTCTGATAAAGATTATTATATTCCATCAATAAAAGTTGAGAGTGCCGAAACAATTGATCCCCCTGAATATGGTTATATTTATCCGTTTTAGTATTCTGAAGATTTATAATGAAAGTTTATCAGTCAGACCTTGTCTGTGGAATTATTGTATTCCTGATTTTTTTCAGAAAAATGGGCTGTAGCGTGTTTCTGCTGTCCCCGGGTCCTTTATCCCCGTTTCGGATTTTCCGGGAACCACCCTTTCCTGACTCTTTCTTTCTGATGAAATATTTCCAGAATACTCCAGAAGCATGTAAATCCTGTTACACCCAGAACTGCACTTACTGTTGCGTTCAGGGTGAGAAGTGATAATACTGTGAAAAGAATTCCGGCTGACAGGAAAACGGGCCATATCCGGACGCTGAAATGATATTCTGCTTTAATTACAACAGGGTGAAAAAGGCCTGTTATTAAAAATACCGAACATCCTATAATGATGCCGTTCCAGTTGATGCTCTCAAACATTTCTGTTTTTCCCTCCTGATTCAGAATAAAAATTGAAATTACAGTATAGTCTGGTCTGTGCTGTGAAAGTATTCAGATTTCTCTTCCCCGGTTTTCTTGAGCATCTCTTCTGTCAATGTTTTTATCCGGATAATATAAGTGCTGACTCCTAGAGCTATCAATAAAAGCAAAACCTTGAGCCAGTCTGAATCTATAAAAAAGATTACTGTTGACAGAATCACCGCCCATAATGCAGCAACAGAAACAGCTTTGGCTTTTATTGATACAGCCCTGTAAATAATATATGACCTTATATAAAGTCCCAGAATTCTGTGGCTGACAAGCCATAAATAGAGTTTCCTTGAACTCCTTACATAACAGGCAGCTGAAAGAAGGAGGAAGGGTGTTGTAGGTAATACCGGCAGAAAGATCCCTGCAATTCCGAGTGAAAGTGAAATATTTCCGGCTGTAATTAATAATATTTTTTTCATAAAATAAAAACCGGCAACAGCGATTGTATATTGCCGGTTAAGTCTCCCTTGAATTATTTTATTAACTGAGATCAAAACGGTCAAGATTCATGACCTTGTCCCAGGCTTTTACAAAGTCTTTGAGGAATTTGTCTTTTGAATCTTCACAGGCGTAAACTTCTGCAATGGCCCTGAGCTGTGAGTTCGATCCGAACACAAGATCAACTCTTGAAGCTTTCCATTTCCTTTTGCCTGTTTTCCGGTCTACACCCTCAAATTCATCCCCTTCTCTGGAAAGAGGTTTCCACTGAGTTCCCATATCAAGCAGGTTGATAAAGAAATCATTGGTCAGAGTTCCGGGTCTGTCTGTGAACACTCCGCAATCTGAGTCCCTGTAATTTGCCCCGAGAACACGAAGCCCCCCTATAAGAACAGTCAGTTCCGGAGCTGACAGTGTTAATAGCTGTGCCTTGTCTATAAACAGTTCTTCCGGTGATACAGAGTATTTTCTTTTCAGGTAGTTTCTGAAGCCGTCCGCGCATGGTTCAAGAACAGAGAAAGAATCAGCATCTGTCTGCTCATCTGATGCATCAGTTCTTCCCGGAGCAAAAGGAACCTTTATATTGCTGCCGCCCTTTTCCGCAGCATTTTCGACAGCAGCGCATCCGCCGAGGACAATTATATCTGCAAGTGATATCTTTTTCCCTCCCTTCTGCGAATCGTTAAAATTTGTTTTAACCTTTTCCAGTGTTTTCAGGATTTTTTTCAATTTATCAGGCTCATTTACCTCCCAGTCCTTCTGGGGATCAAGCCTGATACGGGCTCCGTTGGCTCCACCCCTGTAATCCGAACCTCGGAAAGTTGATGCGGAAGCCCATGCTGTTGACACAAGATCCGAAACAGATAGCCCTGATTCAAGGATCTTTTTCTTCAGTTCAGTTATATCCTGATTGTTTACAGCATCATAATCAGCTTCAGGGACAGGGTCCTGCCAGATCAAATCCTCGTCAGGGACTTCAGGTCCCAGATAACGGCTCTTCGGCCCCATATCCCTGTGAGTCAGCTTGAACCAGGCCCTTGCAAAGGCATCTTCAAATTCTGCCGGGTTTTCAAGATACCTGCGGGCTATTTTTTCATAAACAGGATCAAATTTCAGGGAAAGATCAGCTGTTGTCATCATCGGGCGGTGTTTTTTGTTTTTATCATGGGCATCGGCTACCATGTCTTCTTCATCAACATCCTTTGCAAGCCATTGATAAGCCCCTGCAGGGCTTTTCAGAAGTTCCCATTCATACTTGAAAAGGACTTTAAGGTAACCGGAATCCCATTTTGTGGGATTGGGTTTCCAGGCCCCTTCAATACCGCTGCTTATGGTATCTCCCCCTTTTCCGCTCTTATAGCTGCTCTTCCACCCGAGCCCCTGTTCTTCAACAGGGGCTGCTTCCGGTTCAGGGCCCACATGGGATGCATCTCCTGCTCCATGGCATTTTCCGAATGTATGTCCCCCTGCAATGAGGGCAACTGTCTCCTCATCATTCATAGCCATGCGGGCGAAGGTATCCCTTACATCTATGGCGGATTCTTTCGGAACAGGTTCCCCGTTGGGGCCTTCCGGGTTTACATAGATTAATCCCATCTGGACAGCGGCAAGGGGGTTTTCAAGGTCCCTCTTTCCCGAATAACGCTTATCTCCGAGCCATTCTGTCTCTGTTCCCCAGTAGACATCCTCTTCCGGTTCCCATATATCCTCCCGGCCCCCTGCAAATCCGAAAGTCCTGAATCCCATTGATTCAAGGGCGCAGTTCCCTGCAAGGATCATCAGGTCTGCCCATGATATTCTGTTTCCATACTTCTTTTTTACCGGCCAGAGAAGCCTCCTGGCCTTGTCAAGGTTTACATTATCAGGCCAGCTGTTAAGCGGGGCAAACCTCTGGTTTCCTGTGTTGCCGCCCCCCCTGCCGTCGCTTTTTCTGTATGTTCCTGCGCTGTGCCAGGCCATTCTGATGAATAACGGCCCGTAATGACCATAGTCTGCAGGCCACCACTCTTTTGAATCAGTCATAAGCTTATAAAGGTCTTTTTTCAATGCGTTAAGATCAAGTTTTCTGAATTCCTCTTTATAGTTGAAATCCCTGTCCATCGGATTAAGACTGGGCGGGTTCTGGTGCAGAATTTTCAGATTCAGCTGGTTCGGCCACCAGTCCCTGTTTGATGTGCCTTTTGCCGCTGAGTGACTTGTTGCTCCTATTACCGGGCACTTTCCTGATTGGCTCATAAATTCCCTCCTCAGGGCATATATAAAAACTTGCAGGATATGTTATTCAGAGCTTATTGTTGATTGTTTGGATGTGTCTGCACTTATATACTTTTTACCCTTTTTAATAAGTTTATGACATGAAAATGAAAATTCAAGTAGATATGAATAGGTTGATCCTGCTTCAGGAAACAAGTCTCTGAGAATGTGATGTGATCAGGAAGATATGTCACGGGGAACTGCTGAAAACTACTTCATTCTTTTAGTCAAGCAGGGAATATAATTGTTCTGGCCTCTGTAAGGATATTATAAGTAATATTTTATTTACATTTGGTAAAAAAATGATATTATAAATATTAATCCATCATATATTCAGGCAGGTTACAGAAATATTTTTCTGGCGGAAAAAACATTTTTACTGGTTTGCATTCAAGCCCAGAATGGAATTTCGGACCGGGAGGCCGGGAATGTTGAAACCATCAGTCTTTTTTCTGATACTGTTTTTTTTATTATCATGTTCCATGTCTAAAAAAGTTACGCCTGAAATTAGCAGGAACATTACAGAAGCTGTCTCAGTCTCTGTAGAAAAGGAACAGATAATTACTTTTCCTGAAGATGCGGTTCATAAGACACGGCCCATACTCTTTGTTTTCCCTTTTGTTCTGGAAGAGGATAATGTATCGAAAATTCTTTCCTCAACCGTATGCCGTTGCATCGAACTCAACATCAGGCTTACTGGAAAATATGACATTGCAGAAAATATATCCGGCATTGATGACAACTTTTCCACTGATTCAATAAAGGCTTTCTGTTATGAAAAAGGAATTGACTGCTCAGTTTACGGGGAAATAACCAAAACAAGTGATGCTTACACAATAGATTACAGTATATATGATACTGCTGCAGATTCGCTCAGCTATTCAGGGAACAGCTCGATTGAGTCTGTTCTCGAGATTTTTGACGCTTCAGATGAAATATCGGATAACATTCTTTCAAGGCTTTCTGATACTCCCCTGACTTTCGGATCATTTGAGATAAGAACTGTTGATAATGATGCTGAAAAGTATCAGGTATTTCTCAATAATATTGAAATACCTGTCTCATCAGGCGGAATGAGGCTTATCACAGGGGAATACAGTTTCAGGCTGGTTGACCGAAGCACAATGGAAACACTCGTGACGGAAAACATATCTGTCAGGGAAAATGAAAAAACCTGTTTTGAAATGTCTTCATTGAAAAAGGAAACAGAATGTTCAGTAATTACAATACCTGAAAGGACCATAAAAATTGACGGTAAATCAGGCGACTGGAAAGGAATTGACCCTCTGTTTACAGACCAGTCAGATGATAAGGCAATTGCTGATGGAAGCGGATATGACATTATTGAAGGTTATGTCTGTCATGATGAGAAATACCTATACTGGATGATGGTTTTCGCAGACAGGAGTCCGGTTTTTCCCCGAGAGGCCTGGACAGACAAATATGATCTTGTCATTGGCGGATATGGAAAAACTGTCAATGAAAATGAATTCTGGGATTACTCTATCGGGTATGACCTTGAAGTAAACAGGATTGACCGGGAAAAGGTGGCTTCAGAGATCTGGTCCCAGTCAGGAAAAAAAAGGATAAGATCAGCCGGGATGCATAAGACAGGATCCAATTTTATTGAAGCTGCCTTTAAGCTTTCACTGATAACTGATTTTGATCATACAGAGATGGTTCAGGCATGGATGCGGGTATGGAGATGGGACAATTACAGACATATAAGAATTGATGAAACAGAAAGAAAAAACATTATTATAGCGGGAGAGTGAGAGACTTTAATTTTTTCAAAAAATGTTTCAGGATAAAGCGATGATCCTTGACCGGAATAATTCTGTTTTTGTATACTCCGGGAAAACAGGTGTTGTCTGGTATACCTGATCCGGATGAGTGCCGGATAAACCTGACAGGAATATCTTCCTGTTTCTGTTATAATAATTCAGGATGGGAATATGATCTGGCTGTATGGTTCAATAGTTTTTCTTACACTGCTTGGAGTTGCTGTCGGCCGTTTCCCGAAGTTCCGGATGGACAGGGCAGCAATTGCACTTATAGGTGCTACGCTGCTGATTGTTTCAGGAGCAATATCCCTTGAACAGGCATACCGTGAAATCGACGGCAACACGCTTGTTCTCCTTTTTTCAATGATGGTTCTGAACGCCAACCTCCGTCTTTCCGGTTTTTTTGATCTGACATGTTACAGGGTAACGAGGTGGGCGCGGACACCTGAGCAGCTTCTTGCCCTGATAATTTTTATTTCCGGAATACTTTCGGCAATTTTTCTTAACGATACGATAGTCCTCATGTTTACTCCCCTTGTAATTGGTATAACGCGCAGCCTTAAGAGGAATCCTGTTCCCTATCTCATAGGACTTATGACATCTGCAAACATCGGGTCAGCTGCCACATTGACAGGAAATCCCCAGAACATGCTGATTGGTATTTCATCCGGGATCCCTTATCTGAAATTCACTTCAAGAATTGCCCCTTCATCAGTTGCAGGGCTTATCATCTGCTTCGGGATAATTCTGATTCTATACCGGAGGGAATTTGACGGATGCAATTTTTCACTTCCTCCCGAACGGCATTTCAGAGTTCTCAAACCCCTTCTCTACAAGAGTCTTGCAGCTACTGCTGGAATGCTCTCTGCTTTCCTTCTTGGTGCCCCTGTTTCCCTTTCTGCCCTGTCTGCAGCAGCATTTCTTCTTTTCACAAGAAGGGTTAAGCCTAAAAAGGTATTCAGCGGGATAGATTTTACACTTCTTGTATTCTTTTCAGGACTTTTTATAACAACAGGAGCAATAGAAGCGACAGGGATAAGCAGTATATTGTTCTCAAGGGTCGGGGATTTTGCAGGGAGTGGGTCTGTCCCTCTGGCTGCAGTGTCGGCTGTCCTCAGTAATCTTGTTTCAAATGTACCTGCTGTCCTTCTTTTCCGCCCTGTCATTCCCTTTTTCCAGGCCCCTGAGGCGGCATGGCTGACCCTTGCTCTTTCAACTACCTTTGCCGGCAACCTTACACTGCTCGGTTCTGTAGCAAACCTTATTGTCGCAGAATCTGCAAGGGTTATGGGAATAAACATCTCATTCGGGGAATATCTTAAAGCAGGCTTTCTGATAACCATACTCAGCATGGTTTCAGGAGTGGCGCTTCTTATCCTTCAGCTGTAGAATCAGGAGCCAGAGAATATGATGTGGTCAGGCAGTTCCATCCCCAGGACTTTCTCAGTTGTCTGGATCTAAAAGTATTCATAGAAATCAAGCAAAAAGAGATAAATTACTGTGACTTGTTAAAATAATTGAGAAATGCTCATATTGATGTTAATATATTGTCAGATTATCATATTTAAACAAGGGGTTTTAAACTGTGATTAAAAAAATAATAATATTCTATGTTTTTATTTTTTCTGCTGGATTTGCTTTTGGAGATGTCAGTTACAGTGCCATGCTGGGAATGTATCATGATGCATCAAATGATTATGAAAGTCACCTGATAACATCAGCTATTAAAAAATACAGAGAAGCTGTAAACCTGAGCACGCAGTATATCAGAGAAAATCCCGACAACCCGAAAGGTTATGTAATTACTCTGGACAGTTATAATGATCTGCGGAAAATATATACAACCCAGGGTCTTTTGAATAAAGTAATTGAATACTATGAGCAGGGCAAAGAGGTTGTTATTAAGCTTTATTCCCTAAGTGAACTGGACGGCGAGGAAAATCCTTATTTTGAAGAATATAAAATGTATTTCAATGAATTTTCTGATTCGTTTGATTATCTGAAATCACCTGTTAAATATAATATAGACGCGTTGTATTTTATTCTAAAAATTGATCCTGACAACAGGGAAGCGCTTGAGTCACTTAACACAATTAAACGAAAATAGGTATTAAACATATATGTCAGATAATTTGTTGCATGTTTTATTATCCTTTCATTGCAGATTTTTTTCTGTATTTCTGAAAATCTGACATGAAATTTATCTTGTTATCAGATATCCCCCTTTTCAAGGAAGCTGTAGAATCCTGAATCAGAGAATATGATGTGGTCAAGCAGTTCTATCCCGAGGATCTTCCCTGCCTTCTTGAGTATATCGGTGACCTCCCTGTCGTCGGGACTGGGGTCTGTGTTTCCGGACGGATGATTGTGGGCGCAGATTACAGCTGCGGCGCGGTCGGCAAGGGGATCAGCAAAGACTTCCCTCGGGTGCACCAGGGTCCGGTTAACAAGCCCGATTGAAACAACCCTTATCCTTATAACCTCATGTGCACCGTTCAGGGAAACTGACAGAAAAGTCTCCTGCCTCCTGTTCGCATAGTGTTTTATTACAGGATAGATATCAGTGGGGGCAGAGATCCTGTTTTTTTCAGGCACAAGTATCCGCCTTGAAAACTCAACTGCTGCCGACAGAAGGGCTGTTTTTGCCTTTCCCATCCCTGAAACTGAAGAAAGGGTGTTTATATCGACCGAGTAGTTCTCAGCATCAAGTACCTTGAGTATTTCATCGGAGAGGGAATATACACCCTTTCCCCTTATTCCCGAACCCAGGATTATTGAAAGAAGCTCCCTGTCGGAGAGGTATTTTGCCCCGTTTGTGAAGAGTTTCTCCCTTGGTCTTTCTGCAACTGACATTTCTTTGACTTCCATAAAACCCCCGTTCAGAAAACTTAAACGGCAAACCTGATTTTCTGATTCAAAGAGAAAATAATTTATTGTAACAGCAGTATTTATATATCAATAACCATCCCGGCCAGTCTCCTGTATTGACATTGGCAATCCTATATGTTAGGTTTCACTGACCTCTTTATCCTGCCGTTGAGCAAGGATCAAAGACCATAAGGAGGAAACATGAGGAAATATGAAGTAACATTCATCTTCAGAACAGAAGAAGACAGAATGTCAGCTGCAAAAGAAGCAGTAAAATCAATTCTTGAGAAAAAATCCGTAAAAATCCTTAAAGAAGAAGATCTCGGAGAAAGAACTCTTGCTTATGAGATAAAGAAACAGTCCAGAGGACGTTACTTTTTCTATGAGCTTGAGATGGACGGAACTGAGATTGATTCAGCAGAAAAAGAAATACGGCTTAACTCAGATGTTCTCAAATTCCTGTTTGTAAGAGCAGAAGAGTAGAGTATAATAGCTGTCAGGAGATAATGAAATGACAGATATTAACAGAGTATTTCTTGTCGGCAGATTGACAAGAGACGCAGATCTCAGGTTCACAAATTCAGGAACACCTGTAGGTAAATTCTCCATTGCAGTAAACAGAAGCAGAAAAAACGGTGATAAATGGGATGAAGAGGTAAACTATTTTGATATTGTTTTATGGGGAAGAGTTGCTGAAAGTTTAAGCAAATACCTTTTGAAAGGTAAGCAGGTTGCAGTTGACGGTGAACTCAGGCAAAGCCGATGGGAACAGGACGGCCAGAGCAGAAGCAGAATAGAAATTCATGCAAGTAATATACAGCTCCTCGGCGGTTCTGCAGGTGGCGGTCAGCAGGGCGGAAGCAGCTCTTATCAGGGCGGCGGTAACAGCAATGCAAGACCTCAGTCTCCCAATTCAAACCAGGGAGGATCCACCCCATTTGAACAATACGGTCAGAACGGTTACGGAAACAATGACCAGTTTGATGATGATGGAATTCCATTTTAACATTCTATAAGGAGAAACAAATGTCAGATGACGTAAAAGACGGAATGGCTAAAGATAAATCAATGAGAAATTCTGATATTGATGACAAAAATATGGGAGGCAAGGGCCGACCAAGACCAATGTTCAGAAAAAAGGTGTGCAAATTCTGTACACAGAAAATGCCTATTGATTATAAAAACCATGATCTGCTAAGAAGATTTGTTACAGAAAGAGGCAAGATTCTTCCAAGAAGAATTACAGGCACATGTGCAAAGCATCAGAGGGCGCTTACAAGAGAGATTAAAAAAGCAAGAGTTCTTGCATATCTTCCTTTTGTAAAGAAATAGGATAATCCAGGTTTCTGACTAAGGCTTATACGGATAATGAAAAAAATTACACCTGATATAATCTGGTTTACAATTCTCGCAACACTGTTTCATCAGTCCGGATACCTTATGATTCTGTTTCTGGTACCTCTGCAGGTGATCAGGAACAGGCAGGGCTTCAGAGTACTTTTTACATCATCTGCAGTAGTAATAACTGCAGTTCTTGTTATGGTTGTATTGAGAACAGGCGGTATGGAAAACTTTACTGAAAGAACTGTTCTTGTAATTTCTGAAGTTCTGATACCTGCTTACCTGCTGGCAGGATTTCTATATATCAATTATGACTGGCCCGGTAATCCGCGGATGCTTAAAAAAATGCTGGTTGCAACTGCTGCAGCATTTTTAATAGGAATTCCTGTTCTTCTGTTTTATAATATTCAGATACTTCAGGATTTTTATAAGCAGCAGATCGGTATTGCTCTCGAGCTGATAAAAACAACATTTGCCCAGGCAGAAACAGTAGAAGCAGGTGATATAGTTGACATTATTGCATCTATAACTCCTGAACTGATTGCCGAAACAATGAAAAGAACAGCAATGAGGACATACCTTTTCAGTTATTTTATAATACTATCAGGAAGCTGGTGGCTCGGCAGTTCAGGGATCAGACAGGGAAGATGGAGAAGTGCATTTAATCCTGCACAATTCAGTATGCCTGATTTTATGGTCTGGCCCCTTATTGTTTCGCTGCTGATTGTTGTAATTGATCAGAAACTCCCAGCCGGATTTATAGGTTATACAGGCTGGAATATTCTATTGATTATGATAACCCTTTACGGTTTTAAAGGGCTTGGAATTATTCAGAATTTTATGAAAATTCGTAAATTCCCGTATCCATTGAGGATGCTGATAATTTTTACATTATCGCTGCTGCTTCTGCAGCCGGGAGTAAACTACTTTATCCTGATTGGTCTGCCCCTTCTGGGCGTATCAGAAATATGGATCAAGTATGAAAAAAACTTGAAGGAGAATTAATATGGCAATAAAAGTAATCCTTAATCAGGATATGCCAAACCTTGGCGAAGAAGGTGATGTTTGTTCTGTAGCTAACGGATACGGCAGAAACTACCTCCTTCCTAAGGGTCTTGCTGTTCCATACAATAAAAAATATATAAATATTTTTGAGCAGAAAAAAGATCAGATTGTGAAGAGAAAAGAGGGAAAAAGGCAGGATGCTCTCAGTCTCAAGGAAAAGATTGAGCAGATTGAAGGTCTTGAAATAAAGGTGCCTGCAGGTGATACAGGCAAACTTTTCGGTTCAGTAAACAATGCTGTTATTGCAGATGCACTTGCTAAAGAGGGAATAACACTCGAAAGAAAAAAAATTGAAGTTCCTGAAAGCGCAATTAAAATGACAGGCAACTATAACGTTAAAGTCAAGCTTTATGAAAGTGAATCAGCTGTGCTTAAAGTTGTTGTTGCTGCAGCTGAAGCTAAAGAAGAAGATAAATAATTCCATATGGAGTCATCCGGATTAAAAGACAGGATACCGCCTCATAACCTTGAAGCTGAAAAAGCAGCTCTCGGGGCGGTTCTTCTTGATCCGGATGCTCTGGATGTTGCTCTTCAGTATCTCAGGGCGAACGATTTCTACAAAAACCGCCATAAGCTTATTTTTGATTCAATAATAGACCTTTCCGAAAAAAACGAAAATATTGACATACTGACTGTTGTCCAGCAGCTTAAAGCGATAGGTAAGCTTGAAGAAGCTGGAGGGGCAGGGTATATTTCATCGCTTACTTCAGAAGTCCCGTCAAGCGCCAATATTGAATACTATGCAAAAATTGTCCAGGAAAGCAGTATAAGACGCTATCTTATAAAGATATCAGCAAATATAACTGCAGGGGCCATGGATGATACAATTCCCACAGGGCAGGTGCTTGAAGAGGCTGAAAGGGATATATTTGAAATTACAGAGAAGCAGTATACAGGAGGCTATCAGTCTCTGAAGGAACTTCTCCCCGGTACTCTTGAAGCAATACAGAAGCTGATGGCATCAGATGATGTCTGTACAGGTGTGCCGTCAGGATATGATGACCTTGATCACCTGACAAGCGGTTTCCAGAAAAGTGAGTTTATAGTCATTGGTGCAAGACCCTCTATAGGTAAAACAGCACTTGCTCTTTCAATGGCTGCAAATATATCAATCAGGCACAAAATACCCACAGGTTTCTTTTCTCTTGAAATGTCTTCACAGGCAATAATGATGAGGCTTCTGGCAAGCGAGGCAAGGATAAGAAGCAATCTTATACGGTCTGGTTTCCTGTCTGAAATGCAGATAAGCCAGCTTCATGATGCAGTGGGGGAAATATATGAGGCCCCGCTCTATATTGAGGCAAGCCCTGAAGTAAAGATACTTGACCTCCGGTCCCAGGCAAGGAAAATGCAGAAGCAGAACGGAGTCCAGATAATTTTTATTGATTACCTCACACTTATCCAGGCTGAGAATAAAACCATTCCCCGGCATGAACAGATTGCAGAAATATCAAGATCTCTTAAAGCTCTAGCAAGGGAGCTTGAAATGCCGATAGTTGTCCTTTCACAGGTAAAAAGGGAAACAGAAGGGAAAAAACCGACACTTGCCGACCTCAGGGAATCTGGTTCAATTGAACAGGATGCCGACCTTGTAATGTTTCTACACAGGGACAGGATGGGCGATGATTCCGGAAACAGGGAAATGCCTGCTGTGATTGATACAGAACTGATTGTTGCAAAACAGAGAAACGGTCCCATCGGTGAAATTAATGTAATCTTCAGACCCAGCTATACCAGGTTTGAATCGAAAAGCAACCAGGAATAATTAAAAAAACTGAAAATATCTCAATTATGCATTACTATTTATACATAGGCTCATTTCTGTAATTGTTCAGGATGTGAATGCCAGATGACAATTTATCGTTGAGTATCTTCTGTATATTCCGATTATAAAAATAGTCAATTGTTAAGAAAGAGGTAATTTATGGATATCAACAGCAGTTACAATTTTGAGTACCTGAAAAACGAAGCTGAGGAGATTGTAAAGGAGATTCTCGATAAAGAGCTGGTAAAGGATGATACAATCTGTAAATGCCAGGACTGTGTTCTAGATATAGTTGCTTTTGCTCTGAACAATCTGAAACCTATATATAAGACTTCTCTTACAGGCTCTCTTTATGCAAAAAGCGCAAGGCATACCGAATATGTGGAAGCTGCAGAGGAAGCAGTGAAACATGCAATTGAAGTTGTCAAAAAAAATCCATCCCATTGATAATGGTATTTTTTTGAAGAACCCATCTCATTAGTCATTGATAATGGAATCTTTTTGAAAAGAATGTCTCTATGATTAAGGTGATTACCTGAAATTTAATTCGCGTTAATAATCCTTTTGGTAGAGTTTCAATAAAAAAAGCCGGAATATCTCCCGGCCCAATCTGTATTCAGGAATAAAGATCTAGTTGTTTTCTTCCCCGATGCTGTCAGCCGGTTTGTTTTCCTCATATTCCCTGTAAACCTTCATAAGTGATACATAAGGGGGAGTCATGAAAGAACTGAAGGGTTCAGTGTTTATGTTTTTCTCCAGTTTTTCAGAATTAAGATCATAAAAGCTTCTTTCAATGGGAAGAAGACCGACTTCATCCTTGTGAAGACCATGTATTTCAAATACCAATTTTTCATCCCTGAAACTGTTGAAATATATATATACCTCATTTTCCGGTTTTTCATCATTCTCAATTTTTGAAAGGATGTAGTATTTTACAGATTCAATGACCCTGTCATCGAAACCTTCTCTCATGATCCTGATCTTTTCTGCAAGTTCATGATAGCCTATTACAATCCTGTACGGTTTCTTGTATATATAGTCTGATTTTCCCCTGAGGTAACTGTCCCTGTCTTTTTCCGGTATATAAAGCATGTCAATATTTCTGTCTTCATCTTTAAACCTGACAGAAAAGTCAGGCTTCAGGGTTTTGCCGCAGTGACTGCACTCTGCTGTCATGAAATTACCGCTCAGGATCATATCTTCTGTTTCCCTGTCCAGTCTGGAAATATCTTCATACTGAAATTCTGAAGGTTTTCCGCAAAGGCACGGAATCATTACTTTCTTCATTTGAACACCTCACTTCTTAATAAAAAAGATTATATCATTAAAGAAAGAAAAGAATATCAGACCGAAAATTATTACAAATCCGAAAATCTGATATCTGTAAACTGATTTTGGTTTGAAATTCTTTCTCATAATTATTTCTGAAAGGGTAAATACTATCTGACCTCCGTCAAGAGCAGGTATGGGCAGCAGGTTCATGAAAAAGAGGGCAATGCTTATCAGCGATAGAAACTGAAAAAAACTGATAATACCGTATTCAAAACTTCTGGAAAAACCCTCTTTTGCAATTTCCCCCATCATGTATGTTATTCTTATAGGACCGGATACTGCCTTGTTGACATCAACCCCGCTGAAAAGCATCTTGAAACCTTTGACAGAGAGAAAAAGGGTCCTGAATGATTCAGATGCCCCTTTCCTGAAGGAATCTGCAAGAGAGTATTCAGGCGATCTGTACTGATTGATGCTGAAAATGAACCCCGGATCTGTTATACCCTCATCATTATATGAGAATATAAGTTTTGCCTCTCTGATATCCTCTCCCCGAGTGAATTTTATGGAAAGGTAGTTCGGTTTTGTATTCAGGAGCCTGTAAAAATCCATCTGGTTTTTTACGGGAGTGTTTTCAGCTTCAATTATTATATCGCCCTTTTTTAAACCGGCAATGTCGGCAGAAGAACCTTCAGAAACTTCTCCGACAACAGGATCTATCCACGGGTAGACACCTATCCTCCCTGCTCCGGTTGATTTGTTGAGTGCCGGGGTTATGTTGAGATCAACTTTTCTGTTATCTCTTTCCACTTCAACAGCCACAGTCCTCTCAGGGTTTATGGAAATAAACTCCCTCAGGTCCTGAAAATGATTTACTTCACTTCCTTCCAAACTGACTATCCTGTCCCCTGTTTTCAGCCCTGCTGAATCAGCAGGCTGATCCCTGAAATCTTCCGATATTTCAGATGCAAGTATTATTCTGTTTCCAGGTGAATATATTGTGAATCCGTGGAGCCAGATAAAAGAAAGAACAATCACTGAAAAGAGAAGGTTCATGAAAGGGCCTGCAAAAAACACAATAATTCTTTTCCAGGGTTTTACACTGAAAAGTGAGCCTTCCTCATGATCAAGGTAGTCAAGGTCCTTTTCAAGAGCCCTCTTGAGGACCTCTTCCCCCTTCATCTGGCAGTATCCTCCAAGCGGGAGGGCTGATATGCAGTATTCTGTTTCCCCCTTTTTAAAGGAGAAGATCTTTTTCCCCCATCCAAGGGAAAATGCCTCAACAGTGATTCCGAAAAGTTTTGCTGCTATGAAATGCCCGGCCTCATGAAAAAAGACAACTATACCGAGGCCGGTAAGGCCGATAATAATATTGATCAACATAATATTTCTTTAATTTATCCTCTTTATAATATCTTCTGCAATTTCTCTGGACTTTCTGTCAGTTTCAAAAACCTCTTCAAAGCTTTCAGCCTTTTTCATCCAGTTGCGGGAAAGTGTTTCTTCTGTAATAACAGAAATATCTGTAAACCTGATTTTCCTTTCTGTAAAGGCAGCGACTGCCGCTTCATTAGCTGCATTGTATGCTATGTTGTATCCTTCCCCGTTTTCTGCAGCCATGAACGCGAGATAAAGCATTCTGTATTTATCAAAATCAGGTTTCCTGAAGTCAAGGCTTATATTGTCAAGATCGAGGCTGCCGAAAAGTGGAGGTCCCAGCTCAGGGTAGGTAAGTGCATTCTGAATAGGTATTCTCATATCAGGCCTGCTTATCTGGGCGTAAAGGGAGCCCTCATTTGTCCTTACAAGGGAATGGACCATACTCTGGGGATGAATGAGAACTTTTATATTGTCAAGTCCCACATGAAAAAGCTGGTGCGCTTCAATAACTTCGAGACCCTTGTTTGCCATTGAAGCAGAATCTATTGTTATTTTCTGCCCCATTGACCAGTTGGGATGGTTGAGAGCATCCTCAAGTGTCACATTTTCAAGGTCTTCTTTACTCAGGTCCCTGAATGCTCCGCCTGAAGCAGTTATGATAATTTCACTGACATGTTCTTTTTTCTGTCCCTTTATGAGGTGGAAGATAGCTGAGTGTTCTGAATCTACAGGAATTATTGTGCCTGAATGTTTTTCTGCAAGTGTGTTTATGAGACCCCCTGCCATGACAATTGTTTCCTTGTTTGCCAGTGCAAGATCTTTACCTGTTTCAAGGGCTGTTATGGAAGGCTTAAGCCCTTCAGAGCCTGCAACTCCGTTTACAACAATATCTGCTTCAGTTTCCTGGATAAGCCTTGTAATTGAATCATTTCCGTAATAATTGATCCTCTCTGAAGAGAGGGGGGTTTTACCTGAAAGTGCGATATTTTTTACCTTGAATTCATCTGCAAGGGCGATGAGTTCTTTTTCTCTGGTGTTTGCTGAAAGCGCAGCTATTTCAAAACGTTCCGGAAGCGATCTTATAATGTCAGCTGTATTCAGGCCGATCGATCCTGTACAGCCGAGAATAATAACCTTTTTTCTGTTCATTTATATAACCTATGATTGAAGTATAAGCATAATATAATAAAAAGCGGGCGCACTGAAAATAATAGAATCAATATTATCGAGAATTCCCCCCCTTCCGGGAAGTACATCGCCTGAATCCTTAAGCTGGGCTGATCTTTTCATTGCAGATTCTATCAGGTCTCCGACTATTGTAAATACAGCCATTATTGATCCGATAATAAATATATTTGCAACATTATTGTTAAAATAGTCCGGTTTTATAAAATAAAAGAACGCTGCAGAAATAATTGATCCTGAAAATCCGCCGATAAATCCTACAAGACTTTTGTTCGGACTTATGGGAATTACTTTCCTTGAATTCTTACCCCAGAGCATACCTGTGCAGTAAGCTGTTATATCATTTGCAAAAATTGTTATCATAAAAAAGATGATGGAAAATGCCGGATTTTTGAGTGTTGAAAAAAGAATTGAATGAGCAAAAAAAACGCCGGGATACAGAATAATCATAAGTGCTGCAGAGGTTTTTCTGTTTATATCTTTAAAGGATTTTTCATCTCTTGTAAAAATCTGATAAGATAGGGCAAGGAATATAAGAATCCCTATATAATTTCCTACAATCTGCTCGGAAAGAATTCCTGCTTTCAGACAGTAAAATACGGCAGGAATTGAAAAAGCAACAAGCCAGATATAAGCAGTATCTGTTCTGTTTCTCTCTCCCTGAAAAAGTTTCCAGGTTTCAAATGTTCCCGGTACTATAAAAGCTGTAATAACAAGACTTATTCCAAGGTAATGGTAATGCGGGAGAAAAAGAATTACAGCAAAAAGAAATGGTACTACTGTAAAAATAAGCAGTATACGTCTGGCTAAATTAGTCATCAAGTTTATTCTCCTGCATCTGCGGAACTGCTCCGAATTTCCTGTCTCTTTTCAAATACTCGTCAACAGCTTTTTCAAGGTCTTTTCCGGTCCATTCAGGCCAGAACTTGTCTGAAAAATAGAATTCGCTGTATGCACTTTCCCACAGGAGAAAATTGCTGAGCCGTTTTTCCCCTGCAGTCCTGATAATAAGATCAGGATCCGGTAACTGGGGATTGTCCAGGAACAAAGAGATATCATCTTCTGTAATAACAGCATCTGATGATCTGTTGCCGGCAATCCACCTGTTTAGAGCTCTTGCGATCTCATCTCTCCCGCCGTAGTTGATTGCAAGGTTGACTGTTAAACCTTTATACTCTGCTGTGTCACTGATAACGGATTTTAACTCTTTGGAGACTGCTTCAGGAAGAGCAGTAATATCTCCTGAGTGAATAACCTTTGTCTGGTTTTCCCTGTAGAAATCCAGTTCTTTTTTTAAATGATATTTCAGAAGCTGCATGAGAAATGATACTTCCGCTTCTGTTCTCTTCCAGTTCTCTGTGGAAAAAACATAGAGTGTAATATATTTTACACCCATTTCAGAAGCAGCCTTTGTTATTCTTTTTGCAGCTTCAAGGCCTTCTCTGTGCCCGAAGCTTCTCGGTTTCCCCTGTTTCCGGGCCCAGCGGCCGTTGCCGTCCATAATTATACCGATATGCTGCGGAATAGTTTTTTCAGGCATTATATTTCCATTATTTCCTTTTCTTTAGCCTCAAGAGTCTTTGAAATTTCAGCAACATATTTGTCTGTCATTTTCTGAATATCATCAGTTCCCTGTTTTTCCTCATCTTCTGTTATTTCACTTTTTTTGAGTTTTTTCTTGAGTTCATCATTGGCATCACGTCTGATATTCCTGATAGCAACCTTGCTGTTTTCAGCAGTGCTTTTTGCCATTTTTACAAGCTCTTTTCTTCTTTCCTCTGTAAGAGGCGGTATAGCTATTCTTATAATTTTGCCGTCATTACTCGGATTGAGAGAAAGCTCTGATTTCAGTATTGCTTTTTCGATTTCCCCTATGATATTTCTGTCCCACGGCTGTATTACAACAAGCCTGGCTTCAGGGATTGATATGGTAGCAACCTGATTTAATGGTGTTGCAGTACCGAAATAGTCGACACTTATCTTGTCAAACAATGATGCAGAAGCTCTGCCTGTTCTTATTGCACTGAAATCATCATTCAGGGCTGCAAGGCTTTTTTTCATCCTGCTTTCAGCTTTTGATTTTATTTCATTCATTTAAACGGCCTCCTTATTTTTCAGTCGGCAATGATATTATGTATTTTCTGTTAAAATATATCATATATAAGGTTAATATGGGCACCTGTATTGAAAATTTTGCTTTATTTGCCTTATTTTGTTAATAAAAGTTTATGGTGTCCCCTGTCCCGGTATTCCATCATGCAAAAGTGAGGAAATATGGGATAAAAAAATACAGCCGTTCTTACTGAGAGGAACGGCTGCCGTAAATATGCTGTTATGCAGATTCACCGATTTTGAAATAAACATATTCTGCTATTTCAAGTTTGGCACCTGCTGCCTTTGCTGTATCTGCAAGCACCTGAGATACCTTCTTTTTATCATCCTTTACAAAAGGCTGATTAAGGAAACAGATTTCTGAAAGATGCTTGTTGAGTTTTCCCTTGATAATTCCCTGTTTTACGTTGTCTGGTTTATCCAGGTTTTCTGCCTGCTTGGTAAAAATATCTTCCTGCTCTTTGATATATGCAGGATCAACAGCTTCAGGAGAAAGAGCCACCGGATTGAAAGCAGCAACATGAAGGGCTGAATCAAATGCAAATTCCCTGACTGAATCATTGGAAAAGGCATCACTGCTGTCTGCCTTGAGTTTGATGAGTGAACCTATATTTCCAACACCATGGATATAGTCAACAACATATTCATTATCAGCAATATCAAGAACTGCAAGTCTCTTGAGGTCCATGTTTTCCTTGAGTGTTCCCACAGCCTCTTTAACCATGTTCTTGAGCTCTTCTGTAACTTCTCTTGCTCCGGATGAAATTACAGCATCTGTAAGGCTGTTTCCCAGGTTTATGAAATTCTCATTTCTTGCAACAAAATCTGTTTCGCATGAAAGTTCAAGAATAACAGCTTTTCCGTCAGCTATTTTTGTAAAGATCTTTCCTTCTTCTGTTGCTCTTGCGCTTCTTTTTGCAGCAGCTGCAAGACCTTTTTCCCTGAGGATTTTTACTGCATTGTCAAAATTGCCTTCAGCTTCATTAAGCGCATTTTTGCAGTCCATCATTCCTGCGCCTGTCTGTTCTCTCAGTTTTTTAACATCAATAGGTTTAATATCCACTTGTCAAACTCCTAGTCTTCGTAATATTTGTCATCATCAACAATTTCTTCTTCTGCTTCAGGTTCAGGTTCTTCTTCTTTTTCTGTCTTTTCTTCAGGAACATAGTCTGAATAATCTTCAGCAGTGAATTTTTCATCACCTTCAGAATCCTCACTTCCGATAGCTGCTGCAAGTGAAACAGTTTCAACATCATCTTCTGATCCGCTTTCATCTGCTGCCATATCAGCATCTGCAGATTCATCATCATCCTGAAGGTTTTCAATTACCTGAAGACCTATTTCATTGTCTGCTTCAATAACTGCATTTGCTATTGTCTGTGTGAAAAGTGATATTGCCCTGATTGCATCGTCATTCCCGGGGATTGGAAAATCGATACCTTCAGGATTGCAGTTTGTGTCAACAACTGCAACTATTGGAATACCGCATCTTCTTGCTTCCGCTACAGCAATTGCTTCGCTTTTAGTATCGATTATAAAGATAATCCCGGGGAGTTCTTTCATGTCCTTGATTCCGCCGAGATTTTTTTCAAGTTTTGTTTTTTCTTTTATGAGTTTTGAAACTTCTTTTTTAGTGAGGCTTTCGAAAGTACCGTCTACTTCCATTTTCTCAATTTTTTTGAGTCTCATTATAGATTTTTTGATTGTTGAAAAGTTTGTGAGCATGCCTCCAAGCCATCTGTTGTTGACATAGAACATGCCGCATCGTTTAGCCTCTTTTTCAACAGCCATCTGAGCCTGTTTTTTTGTTCCGATAAAGAGGACTGATTTGCCGTCATGAACAGTTTTTCTTACTTCTTCGTAAGCTTCCTTGATTGATACGATAGTTTTCTGTAAGTCGATAATATGGATTCCGTTTCTTTCAGCGAAGATGAATTTCTTCATTCTCGGATCCCATCTTTTTGTCTGGTGACCGAAATGCACACCAGATTCCAGCAGATTTTTCATTGTTACTACTGCCAATGTTTCCCTCCTGAGCCAGCGATATTGAAAGGCAGTGTTATGCTGCTGCAGATCTGTCAGTAAACAGAACTGTTTCCTTAAATATACGCTTTCCGTCTCTTTTTCTCGTCCTTCTGAATACCTTTATGCCGGGTTAGAGCTGCTGGTATCATAATGGCGGAATATTATTTATTTACAGGATACCCTGCGTCATGCATCATACAGAAAAAACGTCTTATTGGCAAGCCCATCACATTGGAATAGGAGCCTTCAATCCTTTCAACAAGGCAGCCCCCTTTCTCCTGTATCCTGTATCCTCCTGCAGCTCCCATCCATTCAGCGGTTGAGATATACCATTGAATGATTTCTTCATCCAGTTCAGGAAATATTACATCTGTAATATCCTTTTCTATGTATCTGCTGTCTTTTTCCCTGCTGTAAAGGGCAAGACCTGTTGCCACCTGGTGTTTTTTCCCTGAAAGCATTTTTATATATTCATAAGCCTCCAGTTCTGATTCCGGCTGTCCGAGAAGCCTGTTTTCGGAAAACACAAGTGTATCGGCTGCAAATATCCAGTTTTCCGGTGCTTCCCTGTTTTCCTTAATAGCATGGTTGAGTTTTTTTTCGGCAAGTTCAAGAACTGCATCGATATTATTGTGGTTTACTGATTCATCAATGTGGCAGGGTCTTACTGTATAGGGGATATCAAGTCTTTTCAGTACTTCCTGTCGCCTGGGTGATTTTGATGCAAGAATTATTAAAGGTTTTTCTCTGTTCATTGAAATGTTACTCCGTTGGTTTCAGTATCTCTTCAGTATTATCAGGGCTGATTTTGCTTTTTCAAAACCTTCCTGTGATTAAAGTAGGATTTAACAGTCTGATTACACTTTTTTTATGAAAAACCAGCCTCCAGCAGCGCCGAGGAAGCTCCCCGGATTTATCTTCAGGTATACGGAAAGTACAGATATGTCAAAACCTACAGGTCCCACACTGAGATCAAGGTTTATACCACCCATTGAAATGAGTCTTTCTAGAATTTCCCAGAAGAGGGAACCGATCACAATTCCCAGGATAATGAAAAAGTAAAGGTATTTTATGTATTTCTGCGTGATTTTCATGTGGAAAATTATACAGATTTAATTCAATTTTATCCATTTTTTTAAAAAAAAGCTCTGAATTAATTTGACATATTTTTAAAAACGGTATTAAAATAAATAAAACGAAAGCTTTCGAAACAAAAAAATACTAAAACGAAAGAGGTGTGTTATGGATAAAGCAGTATGGAAGGAAAAAAATGCTCTTGCATGGAGTGTTGCAATTTTAGGAGGATTCTGGACCTGGGTAACAATGTACCCTGCTATTGGATTCTGGATTCCAAGTTTTGTTGTTTACCTTACATGGGCAAGCGGTTTTTTAGCTGGCGGCGGCGTAAGCGGATTTAAGGCTTCACTTACAATGAATATTACAGGTGCTGTATGGGCTTATATAGGTATATGGATTGCAGGATTTCTTCCATTTCTGGGACTTTTCGCAATGCCGGTTGCTATTTTTATAGTATGTCTTCCTCTCTGCTGGATGGCTGTATGGAAATCATTTGAAATAACTCCATGCGGATTTATCGGAGCAGCTTCCCTTTTTGCAGTATTCAACTCAGTCACACTTAATCCTACAGGCGTGAACCAGGTATTTGCTTCAACTATGGTTGCAATTCTACTTGGTAATGTTACACTTTTTGCATGTGAATTTCTCATAAATAAATTCATGGGAGTAAAACAGAATGTCTGATTATCTGGTAGGTATTGATGTAGGCACAACCGGCGCAAAAGCAATGGTTATGGATACGGAGGGTAATGTTATAAGCAGCGGATACAGGGAGTATCCCTGCATCTACCCCAGACAGGACTGGGTTGAGCAGGATGCAGAGATGCTTATACAGCAGACTTTTTCTGCCTGTAAGGATGCAATTGAGAGCGGTCAGGTAGACAACAGCCGCATTGCCGGGGTGGGCTTTTCTGTTCAGAGAGCAACTTTTCTTTTTACAGATGAAAAGAATGATGTAATAGGGGGGAATTTCTACGGATGGCAGGATAACAGGGCAGGCTCTGAAATTGAATATATCACATCAAAAATTCCGGCTGACGAGCTCTATAAAATTGCAGGTATGCCTGTTACTCCTACATTCAGTCTTGAGAAGATTATCTGGGTAATGAGGAATGAGCCTGAAGTCTATGCAAAAGTCAATAAAATCCTTCTTACTTCTGACTATGTGATGTGGAGGTTCGGAACAGAAGATTTCTACTGTGAAAGGACCAATGCCTGCTGTTCAGGTATGCTTGACGTAAATACTCTCTCATGGTCTGAAAAAGTTCTTGATACTTTTGGGATTGATAAGGCTAAACTTGCAAAACTTGTTGACCCGGGTACTGTAATAGGTTCTGTATCTCAAGAAGCGGCTCTCCTTTCCGGTCTTAAAGAGGGTACTCCTCTGGTTACCGGTACCGGTGATCAGCAGTGCGCTGCAGTGGGCGCGGGGGTTAGTGAGCCGGGATTTGCATCCCTGACACTTGGTACTGCAGGGCTTCTTGTTGTCGGGACTGAAAAGGCGATACTTGAAGACAAGTCTGGTTTTATGATGGCCCCCTCGTCAGGAATACTGGGAATGTATGAAGTTGAAGGGATACAGCTCGGAGCTGCCAGCAGTTACAGGTGGTGCCGTGATACTGTTGCAGACCTTGAAAAAGGCGAGGCTGAAAAACAGGGGAAAGATCCCTATATTCTCATGGAAGAGCATATAAATAAAAGCGCTCCAGGTTCAAACGGTGTTATGTTTATGCCTTTCCTTATCGGCTCAGGATATCCCTACTGGAATTTTGAGGCTAAAGGTTCATTCATGGGGCTTAAATTTTCAAATACAAAAAGCGATATGGTCCGATCCGTGATGGAGGGTATTACACTTGAAAGCAAGGACATGTATGAGAAAATGAAGGAAAACAATATTGAAATAAAATCCCTTGCAATAACAGGGGGGGCAACAAAGTCCCCTGCATGGAGACAGATGATTGCGGACATGTTCAATGTTGAAGTTAAACAGCTTAAAGTGGAGGATGCGACAATTGTGGGGGCTGCAATACTTGCAGGTGTAGGTGTTAAAAAGTTTTCAGATGCAAGGGATGGTGTTTCAAAAATGGTGAATTACATTGATACAATCAAGCCTGATTCTGAAAATGCGGCAAAATATCAGAAAGTTTATGAAGTCTATACTTCTGCCTATGAAGCCATGAATCATTCAGGCATGTATAAAAAACTTTCTGCACTAAGTGAATAAAAAGGATTATTGAAATGATTGATATTAGTAAACTGAACAGGGAAAATGCAGGTAAGTTATTTGACTACTCAATACTTCCGAAATATACACAGGAAAAAGATATAAGGGAGGGATGCAAAACAGCAATAAAATACAACTGTGCTGCATTCTATTCATCATCTCCCTACTGGAGCCCTATAGTTGTTGAAGAGTTAAAAGGTACAGACATACGTCCGGCTGTGGGCATTGCATTTCCATTTGGTTCAGCACCAGCTTCAGTAAAAGCTTTTGAAACTGCTGATGCTGTTAAGAAGGGCTGTACAGCAGTGGATATTGTAATGAATATCGGAGCATTGAAAGATAAAAGATATGATGTTGTAAAAGAGGAACTCCTTGAGTTCAGGAAGGCTGCTTCCGGTGCTCTTACAAAGGTAATCCTTGAGGTATGTTTTCTTACAGACGAGGAGATTGCTGCAGGAAGCAAGCTTGTTGCAGAAGCTGGCCTTGATTATGCCAAGACTTCCTCCGGTCAGTTTGACGGGCCGAGCATGGAACAGTTTCTGATTATGAAGAAAGCATTGAAAGGGACAGATGTCAGGCTGAAAGTATCAGGGGTAAAGTTCCCGAGACCCCAGAATGCTTTTGCTTTTATTCTTGCCGGGGCCGAGCTTATCGGTACAAGGGCAGCTCCCGAAATAATTGAGGGGATGGATATGCTCCGGGAAATCGGAATGATTCCCCCTTACAAAGGATAACAGGATTTTATGCAGGCAGATTTAGCAGGCTGCCTGCGATTATTAAATTCAATGTTTGACAATAATATTCATCAGCAATAAAATCGAAGTTATGGATAACAAAGAGTCCTGGTTTCAGCAGGAAAGACTGAACAGCATACTGGAAATGATCTCAACCAATGGAAGGGTAACTGTAAAGGAACTCTCTGAAGCTTTTAATATATCACTTGTAACTATCAGAAAAGACCTCAAGCAGCTTGAAGGGGAGGGTAAAGTCCTTAGGACCCACGGTGGTGCGATATCAAGCGAGGAGATGTCAAACCATGTCGCTTTTGAAAAGAGGAAAGTCAAGAATCTTGTTAAAAAAATAAGAATAGGGGAGAAAGCTGCCTCTCTTGTCTCTTCGGGAGATCTTATATTTATCGATGCAAGTACTACCACTGTTGAGATGTGCACTTTTCTTGAAGATATAAAAAATCTAACTGTTGTTACAAACAGCATAGATATAGCATACAACCTCGGCAAGGCACCTTTCTGCAACGTAGTTATAATCGGCGGTGGGATAAAGAAGGAGACACTCTCTGTTGTTGACAGCGATATTGAGAAGACTTTTTCAAAATGGCAGCTTGATATGGCTTTTTTCGGGGGATGGGGCTTTTCACCGAAAGACGGGATGACAGATGTCCCGGGGATTCTGATACAGCAGAAAAAGGTGATAGCTTCCCACTCCAGGATCAACATAGGGCTGATTGATTCCACAAAAGTCGGGAAAGGGTCGCTTGACACATTTATTCCAGCGGATAAACTGGATCTTCTTGTCACAAACAGCGATGTAAGCCGGGAATTTGTCGATGAAATGGAAAAAATCAGGACAAAGCTTATTCTTGCATAATACGGGAGGATCTTTGTGGATCTCGGTTTAAAAGATAAAGTCGTTATTGTTACAGGGGGTTCCTCCGGCCTTGGATATGAAACTGCATATAAATTCGCAGAAGAAGGGGCATCGGTTGCAATAAGCTATAACAGCAGAAAAGACAAGGCAGAAGATCTTGTTCTTGATATTTCCGGTTCAAACAGTATAAAAGCAGAAGCTTACTTCTGTGATATTTCCTCTGAAGATTCTGTGGATATTTTTTTTAAAAAAGTCCTTGCTGATTTCGGCAGGGCAGATGTCCTTGTAAATAATGCAGCCTACTGGCCACAGGCATTTGTAAGGGATATGGAACTTGAAGAATGGAAAAAATGCCTTGATGTTAACCTGACCGGTCATTTTCTTCTTTCAAGGATCTTTGTCCGTTATCTTGTTGATAATTGCAGGAAAGGGAAAATCGTCAACATAGTATCTTTTGCCGGATTTATAGGTTCCACAACCGGCCATGCCCATTATGCCGCTTCCAAGGCTGGTCTTGTTGCATTTACCAAATCCCTTGCAAGGGAGATAGGTCCTCATGGTATAAATGTGAATGCAGTCTCTCCAGGGATGATGAATACACCCATGACAGCAAAGGTCCTTTCAGATAAAGAAAAAGAATATGTAAAGAGAATACCTCTTTCACGGATTGCAGAACCTGATGAGGTTGCGTCATCTGTTATATTTCTTTCTTCAGATAAGGCTGATTATATTACCGGTGCTACCCTTGATGTAAGCGGCGGTCTTCTCATGCACTAATTGATTTTTTCAGATTCCTGAATATCAACCCGGATTTTATTATTTCCCCAATAGTAAGCAGGTATCATTTATTTTTGAAAAAATGATATCATGTCTGTTCTTGATTTATTAAAAAATGATCACATGTAAAAATTGATAATATATAATTGATAATGTATACATTATCAATTATAGTTTTTTTATGGGCATAATATCATCCAACACAACCAGAAAAAATATTGTGATTGGAATAAATAACGGTATTCTGGTTGAAATAAATAAAAGCCTTATTAACCCTGATCTGGTTCTTGCAGCTTTTGTTTATGGGAAAACCGGATCAGCTTTCCTTGTAGGATTATTGACTTCCTTTAATTTTGTAGGCGCCTTTCTTCCGCAGCTCTATGTCAGCAGCATGACTGAGCACCGGAAAAAGAAAAAACCGTTTATTATTCATACTATTTCTATACGGGCCGTCATTATGCTTATTCTGATCTTTCTGATATGGTTTTCCTCCTGCAAAGAAGATTTATGGATCATTTATCTCTTTACAATAGTTTTTTTTCTTTACAGGCTTTTCCGGGGAGCGGAATTTATTGTTTTCTGGGACTTTTTCGGAGGAGCTGTGCCATCCAACAGGCTTGGCGGATTTATTGCATACAGATCCCTGCTGAGCGGAATTGCTGCAATGCTGTCAGGTGTTATGATTGTCCAGCCTGTTTTAAGTAGTTTTCCTGAAAACAGAAGTTATCTGATATTGTCTTTAGTAGCTTTTTTTATTCTGCTTCTAGATATAATGCAATTGTCTCTTGTGAAGGAAGTTCCAAATGAGAATCCTCCAAAAAAGCGTACCCTTTTTAAAACTATTTCGGGCTCTGCAGATTATTTCCGAGAATCATCGAATTACAGAAAACTGATATCGATAAGGATTTTTCATAGAATAAATATGCTTACCTTTGCTTTTCTTATACCATATGCTTTTGAAAGAATTGGAATAACAGGGATTGCCGGGATTTTCCTGTCAATAATTGAATCCTCAAAATTCCTGTCAAGCGTGCTGTGGGGGAACTTAAGCAATAAATATGGAAACAGGATTGTTCTGGCAGCAGGCAACCTGTGTTTTTTCATCAGTGCTTTGCTTGTACTTGGTGCGTCTTTTGTCCCTGCTCTTTTCAGCTTTGATGTCCCCTGGTCCCATTTTTCTATTGATTTGCCATTGATAGTGTTTTTTGTATCACTCATATTTGCAGGGGCTGCGCAGTCCTGCAATACTGTGAGCTTTAAGGCTTTTGTAATTGAATCTGCACCTGAAAACAGAAGATCAAGTTCTCTTGCCTTTATAAATACAATAACAGTTCCCATGGCATTTCTGGCGCCATTAATCGGGCTTGCTGTTGAAAAAGACCCGTCAAAATATAATTGGTTTTATGTTATACTGGCTGTTTCTGGTATAGTTACATCAGTTATTGCCTTCAGGTTAAACGAGGTCAGAAAACCGGATGCTAAAAAGGAGAATTGAATTATGGGATATGATTCAGAAAACTGCAGTACAGCAGTCAGCAGATTTAATATGGTTGATGAAGTTTATGAGCGTTTAAGAAAAATGATAACAAGCGGTATATTGAAACCGGGGGAGAGGCTGAATAAAAATCAGCTCTGTGAAATATTCCAGGTCAGCGGGGCACCTCTCAGGGAGGCAATCCAGAAACTTGCCGCAAAAGGACTTCTGAAAAAAGAGTGCCAGAAAGGAACTTATGTTGTTAAGCTTTCAGAAAATGATATAAAGGTTATTTTTGATTTGCGTCAGAACCTTGAAACACTGGCAGTTAAAGAATCTGTAAATACCATCCCTGAAGACAAGTTGTCAGACCTGAGAAAATATTTTGTCAGAGAGGAAAAAAACTATGCTGATGATCCTGAATTTAAGAAATCTGATGACTATAACAAACGAGATATGGAACTGCATTTCAATCTGATTATTAATTATTCTGAAAGTATGATACTGAGGCATATCGGATCAACACTGATAGATCTTGCTGAAATAACTTTTAATATAAGTAATGCGCCTTCTTCTTCGATCAGGGAACATATTGAAATTATCGATGCCCTCTTGCTCCGTGATTCAGGGAAAGCAGCGAAAGCCCTGGGCAGCCATTTCAAAAATATGAAAAAATTCGTTCTTTCAGAACTTAACAATACCAATGAATAAAGGAGCCTGGATTATGAACAGAATTACTTTCGGGAAAACAGGAATGAGCCTTAGCAAATACGGATTCGGAGGGATTCCTGTACAGAGACTCAGCCGGGAAGCTGCTTCTGCGTTAATTCTTGATGCTTTCCGGCTGGGTATTAACTGGATAGACACAGCTAACTCATATGGACACAGCGAAGAAGCTGCAGCTTCAGCTATTGAAAAAATCGGCAGAAATAATGTCCATGTTTTTTCAAAGGCGCAGGGAGATACTCCGGAGCTGATAACCGGGCAGGTAAAAACGTCCCTTGAAAGGATGCATCTTAACTATATAGACCTGTATCAGTTTCATCTTGTGAGGAGCTGTGAAGACTGGAAAAGAAAAATTGACAACGGAACATTAAAGGCTCTTGTTGATTTAAAGAGACAGGGCTTAATAAAGCATATAGGGGCAAGTGCCCATAAACTTGATGTTGTTCTTGAGATCCTTGACCACAGTGAGATTGAAGCTGTACAGTTCCCTTTAAATTTTATAGCAGAAGATATCGGAACTGAGGCTCTTGAAAAAGCCCGAAGCAAAGGGGCCGGTTTTATCGCAATGAAACCTTTCGGAGGCGGAATGATAGGCAATGCAGAAGCAGCTGTCCATTTTCTTAATCAGTATCCTGATCTGGTTTCTGATCCCGGATTTGAGCATATTGATGAAATTAAAGAAGTTGTAAAGTACTCTTCTGAAATAGTTCTCAGTGATAAGGATAAAGAGAGTATTGTTCAGATTAAAGAGGAACTCGGCACAAAATTCTGCAGAAGATGTGAGTACTGTTCTCCGTGTCCCCATGGTGTAAGCATTGTAAAAATGATGACGTTTGAATCATTGTTAAAAAGACTGCCTCGTTCGAAAATACTGGGAAACAAGACAAAGGAAGCTGCAGAATCGGTTGATAAATGCATAGAGTGCGGGATATGTGAAACAAAATGCCCCTATAATCTGGAAATAAGAAAGCGGATTAAAGAAGGGGCAGCTTTGTTTAAAACTATTGAAAAATCTGTTTGATGTATTTTACAGACCTGTATCAAGTGGATGATGATAATTCATGGCATCAATATCTGCCGCAGAAGCATTCAGTCTCACCTGTTCCGGCGATTTGCAGCCGGGAATAACGCAGCTTACCGCATCATGCTTCAGTACCCAGTAAAGTGCATACTGGGCCATTGTTGTATTTTTGGGCAGTTCATTGCTGATAATATCATCAATCTCCTTCTGCATCCTGCTGATTGTTTCTGGCGGATATTTTTTAGCCCTTGATTCCGCTGAACTGAATTCTTTAATGCTCTGATATTTACCGCTTAAAAGTCCGCTTGCAAGAGCAACTCTTGCTATAACCCCAATATTGTCTTTCAGGCATACCGGAAGAACATCTTCTTCAGCTTCTCTCTCAAGGCGGTTGTATTTTACCTGTATTGCATCAGCTCCCACATTAAGGGCATTTTTTATCTGGTGTTCTCTCCATTCCTTTTTCTTCCGTGACATGGATATTCCAAGATACCTTATTTTCCCGTCCCGTTTCTGTTTATCAAGCATTGTCCAGAGTTCCTGATTATCAAACGCTTCATTTGAACCTGAATGAAATTTATATATATCAATATAATCTGTTTTAAGATACCTGAGTGATTCCTCCAGCTGCTGCCTGATTTCCTCAACACTCCAAGCATCTGAATTCTTCAGAGTTTCTATTCTTCTGTGTCCGAACTTTGTTGCTATAATCCATTTGTTTCTGGGAGAGGGTAATGTTTTTCCGATTAGTTTTTCAGCATAATGGTCTACCCCGTAGCATTCGGCTGTATCAATAAAATTTATACCGCATTCATCAGCTGCCTCAAGGATTTCCCTGACATCTTTTTCGAAAAAGTTTTTTCCCCAGCTTCCTCCGAACTGGTATGTTCCCAGCCCGATTACCGAAACATTTAATTCTGTTTTTCCAAGTTTTCTGTATTTCATATTCAATAATACCATGAGTAATAAGTGAAAAAATATTTTTTTTGAAAACAATTGCTGAATTTTTTATAATATGAATATGATATCTCTCCTGTTCCTGTTAAGATATTATAAACAGGGATCTGGAATATCAGGAGATTTTTTATGGATGAAACAGTTTATAAGAGGAGTTCAAGCGGCAAGAAAATAGGTCAGGCTGACAGCAAGGTGAAAAAACTTATATTCAACAACAGGACTGTTCCCATGAACAGGACATTGAAAATAGGAAGAGATAAAAGCAATGATATTGTACTTGCAGATTCCCTCGTTTCCAGAAGACATGCAGTTATTGAAGTTAAGAATGGGGTATGCACAATAATGGATGCAGGCAGTACTAACTGTACATATGTAAATTCCAATCCCCTGAAAAACGATGAGAGAAAGAAGCTTCAGCCTGGAGATGTAATAAAGATCGGCAATACACTTCTTGATATATTGTAGAAAATACTATAATAAACAGATATTTGTTACTGATTATCTTTCAGGGTACATCTTTTTTGTTCAAAGGAATTCCACACAGTTCCTTCCGTTGCTTTTGGCAATATAAAGTGCCTTGTCCGCCCTTGATGTCAGTGTACTTGCTGAATCATCATTAGAGAAGACAGCAGTTCCGCAGCTTACTGTTCTCTTTCCTGTTTCCTCAAGCGGATTATCCTGTACAGCTTTTCTTATTTTTTCCGCATGTGCAATTACTGCTTCCCTGTCAGACATCGGACATATTATTATAAATTCTTCTCCTCCCCATCTGCCTGTAGTATCTGTTTTCCTGTTTATTTTCTTCAGTATTTCAGATACATGGACCAGGAGCCTGTCTCCTGTCTGATGTCCGTAGGTATCATTAACAGATTTAAAAAAGTCCATATCAAGCAGAATAAGTGCCAGAGGGCTGTCATATCTTCTGCATCTTTCGATTTCCATTTCCAGTACTTCATCAAGCCTTATCCTGTTGCAGAGACCTGTCAGTTTATCTGTGGCGGCGAGTATTTCAAGCTCCCTGTTCTGTTCCTTCAGCTTTTTCTGCACTTTTTCAAGTTTTTCAAGGGCTGTTCTGGCCCTTTCCCTGCTCTTTAAAAGACTCCGGTTCCATAGAAGGATTATAGCCAGCAGTGAAAGGAATACTGAAATAATCCGCCATAATACTGTCCTGTCTGTTTTTTTAACAAGTTCAAAAGAATATAGCAGATTATATTCATTAATTTTCTCAGCCTCAGACAGGGTTGAGAGTGCTTTCTCCATAATATCCCTGAGTATCGGTTCATCATTCCTGGTTGCAATTGAAAGGTCCCAGTAGAGATCGAATCCACCTCCAATTTTGAGTTTTTTAAAGTCATAAAACTGTATTGCATAAGCAATTGTCGGAAGGGGAGCAATGAATCCGAATATCCTCCCTCTTGCAGTCATGTTAAGAGCTTCCAGGGGTGATTCTGCAGGAATTATATTGATCTGTGGATATCTTTTTTTCAGGACCTCATAGTATGATGTGTTTTCAACAAGTGCTACGCTTTTTCCTGAAAGTGCATTGAAGTTCGGAACGAAAAGTGAGTTTTCACCTGTCGCAATTACAAGGGGAAGGGAAACATAGGGGGATGTGAAATCAAGATATTTTTTCCTTTCATCAGTTACCCCCGCCATTGTAATTATATCGCATTTTCTTTCTTTTGCATTTTCAATGGTTTCCGACCATGATTCAGTCGGGAGAAGTTCGAATTTTATTCCTGTTCTTTTTTCAAGTTTTGATATTATGTCTGCTCCCATCCCTGTATAGTCCCCGTTCTCATCAATTCCCTCAATCGGGAGCCATTTGGGATCAACACACATTTTTATTTCTTTCTTTCTCTTCAGGTACTCTGTTTCCTCTTTGCTGAACCAGACTTTTCTTCTGCTTTCGAATGAATAATTGTTAAGGCTTTTTTCCAGTGTCTCTTCCAGTTCCCTGATCGAACTATAATTATCATCAATCTTTTCTGATCTGTCTATGATGTGTTTTCTTATCCAGGATGCAGACAAGCGGTTTTCTTTTTTCTTCAGAATATGGTCAAGGGCCTTGTTTATTGAACTTGCGAGGAGCGGCCAGTCCCTCCTTGTTCCTATGTAGTTGAGGTCTTTTCCCCCGTTGATTTCCTCAACCGGGGATGAGATATGAATATTGTCAATAAAATGGGTTTTTATATAGTATTCTGCCGACAGCATATAGGAAATTGCGGCATCAGCTGTCCCTTCAGATACAGCCCGGTAAGCTTCGGATTCTGATTTTAAGTATAAAAAGCTTATATCTGGGTAATCTTTCTTCAGCTGCTTTTCAATCCAGACTCCTTCCAGAATGGCAAGCTTTCTGTTTTTGAGCTCATCCATTTTTGTTATTGTTTCATTTTTTCTGCAGATGAATGAGGGTACAAGTTCCATTACAGGGTCTGAGAAGAGGATGAATTCCTTGCGCTCATCAGATACAGAAAGGTTTGTTACTATATCAATTTCCCTGTTTTTAATTTTACTGATAGTATCAGACCATGCATTATCTTTCACAAAATCAATTTTCAGATTGAGTAGCTCTGCAATTTTTTTTATTAGATAATTGGAATAGCCTTCCGCTTCCCCGTTTTCTGTAAAGTTAAATGGTATCCAGTCCTCTTCAAGGTGCACCCGCACAACCGGAAGGGTCGCAAGAAATCGTTTTTCCTCCTGTGAAAGGAGAAGAACGTCAGATGGCGGATCGGCTGATAATTTCCCATGGGCAAAAACAAGTATTAATAATGTAAGTGCAATACAGCTGCGTTTTTTCAGTTTGTATGCTCCTTTAATCTGTTCTGAGTTACATTATTAATTATTAGTAAAAAAAGGTTATGTATGTATGAATTAATATAATATATGAAGAGATTTGTAAATAAAGCAGATTGGAGGTTTCCAATGTTATATCAAAACCTGAAACAGTATTACAGAATGAAATCTTTTTTTATGCGTATTTTTCTTACAAGACCTTCAAGACCGTTAAGCTTGATTTCAAGTACAGACTCCATCATTGTTCCCAGTTTCCCCTGCGGGAATCCCTTCTGTTTAAACCACAGAAGATAGTGTTCAGGAAGATCAATAAGATATCTCCCTGAGTATTTACCGAAAGGCATTTTTGCATTTGCAAGTTCAACAAGCATCCTGTTCTCATCAGTCATTATAGTGACTATAGCATGATGAATAAAAAAGAACACCCGATTATATCTGTTACAGCAGCATGTTTCCGGTATTGCTGCTGAAAATGATAAAAAATTTAAATGTATACTGAGTTACATTTCTTCGGCTGTGTCATGAACAGGGGAGGAGAATATGAAACGATGTTCCGATTCCCGGAGTACTTTCAACATCAATGAAACCGTGATGGCTGATGACTGTTTCATAGACAGCGGAAAGTCCCAGTCCGTTGCCTTTCCCTTTTTCCTTTGTGGTGAAAAAGGGTTCAAATATTTTTTTGATAATATCAGCAGTCATTCCGCAGCCGGTGTCTGTAAAATCCAGTTTCAGATAATTTCCGGGGGAAAGATCAAAGAAATTTGTTCTGCAGAACTCTTCATCAATATAGACATTTTCAGTTTTAATTGATATTTTTCCTCCTTTCTCCATCGCATGGGATGAGTTTATTCCCAGATTAATGAAAAGACTCTGCAGTCCCGGAAAATCTCCCTGAATGGAATCATTAATACTTCTGTTGTCATATGTTATGGAAATCTTTTTATCTATTGAACGCTTCAGTATATCAATGGATTCATTCAGAACATCATGGAGTTCCAGCCTTTTAAACCTGTATTCATTTTTTCTCCCCAGTTCCATCAGTTTTGATGCAAGATTCGCAGCTGTTTCTGAGGATTTAAGAATCATGTTAATGTATTTTCTGTTATCTGAACCGAGATCATATTCTGAGGACTGCATAAGTTCTGCTGCTCCAATAATAATTCCAAGCATGTTATTGAAATCATGCGCAACTCCTTCTGCAAGCTGGCCAATTATATCCATTTTCCTGCTGTGTTCCAGCTGGTTTTTTATGTTCTGGTCTTCGGTGATATCTGTAACTGCTATTACAGCCCCGTTGCCGCTCAAAGAAATCGGATATATTTCAACAGTATAATAATAGCTGCTTAAGGTTTCTTTGTTTTCGATTTTCTGCGTCCATTTTTTTTTCTCTCCTGAATTAATAATCTCCATTATATTCAACGGATTATTAATAATATTTCCCAGAACAACAGTGATATCTTTTTTATAGAGATCTCTTGATGACAGTGAAGTTTTAAGTTCGGCAGCTTTGTTCCAGTGGGTGATTTTCCCTGAAGAGTTTACTGCAAAGAGAACAGCAGGCATTGAATCTATGATGCTCTCAAGGAATTTCTGTGTCAGGATAAGATTTTTCGAAAAAAATCTTATCCTGCAGTATTCAATACCTGCCACTGTACCTGATATTCCCCCGAAAACAACCGGTACTATAAAGCCCTGGGGTTTTAACGGATATCCTGAAAGAATTTTCTGAATAATTGAAAAGGCAGAGAGCAGCAAAGCCCCTGATACGAAAAAACCAAGTGCCTTTAAAAGGCATACCCCGTTTTTAGAGTATAACAATGATATACTTTTTTCAGTATTCATTTTTACCCCACTTTTTGACAAACACTTTTTATAAAGAAACTGAACAGTTTTTAAACATTTTTATTCTTGAATTATAATATTTATTCTTCCTGTTTTCAAAAAAATGACTGGTATTTATAATAATATCTCTGTTTTTTATTCCACATGACAGGACTTTTCCTGTTATCATAGTTATATATGAACTGTGTTACAGGTTTTATCCTGACTTCAGAGAGCAGGGATACGGGAGGAAGATGTGAGCTCTGTTATTACCTTATAACTGATGAAGGCCCGGCACTTGCTGTAATTGAAAACCACAAACCTCTTTTTTTTATAAGGGCAGACACATCTCCTGTTTTTACAGAAAGGTATGAGCGCAGAAGCCTCGAGCTTACTGATTTCTCCGGCAATCCTGCAGATGCCCTTTATTTTCAATCGCTGAAAGATTTTTTTGATGCCAAAAGGTTCCTGAGGCAGCAGGGGGTAACTCTTTATGAATCAGATGTAAGAGCTGAAGACCGTTTTCTCATGGAGCGGTTTATCAGGGGCTCAGTTAAGGTTGAGGGTGTTCCTGAAAAAAAAGGGAGCCTTACTGTATTCAGAAATCCTGTTCTGAAAAGGGGAGGGGACTACCGTCCTGCTTTCAGAACACTATCACTGGATATTGAAACAGGCAGGGACGGTTCTGTCTATTCCTCAGCTTTCCATGTAAAGGATAAATATAATGAAATCAGAAAAGTATTTATAAGAAAGGACAGTCCGGCAGAAGATACTGATAAATACAGTATGCAGAAAGGGGCTCTTGACAGTAATCCTCCACGATCTTCCGGAGATGGTATAAAACATGACAGCTGGATTGAGTACTGCATCAGTGAAAAACATCTTATAGAATCTGTTGTTGATTTTATACGCAACAGCGATCCGGATATAATAATCGGATGGCATGTGATAGGTTTTGACCTGGAATTCATCGAAAGAAGGGGCGGGTATTACAGAATCCCCTTAAGGATAGGAAGGGGAAAGAGGGCCCTCAGAATCGAAGAGAAAAAAAGCGGCATTTTTTCAGCTTTTCTTGAAGGGAGGCTTGTTATTGACGGGCCGCAGAGTCTCCGTACAGCATTTTACAGGTTTGAAAGCTTCAGCCTCGAGCATGTTTCACAGGAGCTTCTCGGACGGGGAAAAGACATCGCTCCTGAAAAAGACAAGGTTGCTGAAATTGAAAGGCGGTTCAGGGAAGACAGAAAGGCTCTTGCAGTCTACAACCTTGAGGACAGTGTTCTGGTAACAGAGATCTTTGAAAAGACAGCAATAATTGATCAGCTTGTAACAAGAAGCCTGATTACAGGCCTTGCTGTCGACAAGGTCCATATGTCTGTAGCCTCTTTTGATTTTTTCATGCTTCCGAAAATCCACCGCAAGGGTCTTGTGGCTCCTGATACAAGTGATATCAGGCCGGGCAGGCCTGCATCGGGAGGATATGTATTTACATCTGATCCTGGACTTTACCATCATGTAGCTGTAATGGATTTCAAGAGCCTTTATCCCTCAATTATCAGGACTTTTTTTATTGATCCTGTATCAAGACTCAGATCAGATGAAAAGAGTATAACCACCCCTGCAGGGATTGCTTTTTCCTCAGTAAACCACATACTTCCGGAATTCCTTGAACAGCTGATGGCCAAAAGGGAGGATGCGAAAAAGAGAAATGATATCTACCTTTCCCAGGCTGTGAAGATACTGATGAACAGCTTCTACGGTGTTATGGGAACTCCGGGGTGCAGGTTTTATAACCCGGAACTTCCGGAGGCTATTACCGGAACCGGGCAGTGGATTCTTAAAACAGTATCAGCATATCTCAGGGATTCGGGTTATTCTGTTATATACGGGGATACTGATTCTGTTTTTTTATGCCTTAAACAGGATGAATACAGGGATCCTCACAGGGCTGGAGAGATGCTTGCTGAAAAAGTGAACAGTTATTTTATCTCTCTTTTAGAGGAAATGTTCAGTGTAAGGTCAGAGCTTGAAATAGAGTTTGAGAAGCATTACCTTAAATTCTTCCTCCCTCCTGTACGGTATTCTGAAGAGGGGGCGAGAAAACGTTATGCAGGTCTCCTTGATAGCGGTGAAACAGAATTCAAGGGTCTTGAAACAGTGAGGTCTGACTGGACAGAGCTTGCCAGGGATTTTCAGAAGGAGCTTTTCAGAAGATTTTTTGCAGGTGAGGAACTTCCTGAATGGATAAAAACATTTGTTGAAAACCTGAAAGAAGGTAAATATGATTCAAAGCTTGTTTACAGAAAGCGTCTGAGCAGACCTCCTGCTGAGTATATTAAAAACCGCCCCCCTCATGTCAGAGCTGCACTTATGCTTGACCCTGAAGGGAACAAGCACATCAGGGAGGTGTCCTACATTGTCTCGGCGGAAGGACCTGTTCCTCTGGAAATGTTTTCCGGTTCTGCAGATTACAGTCATTACATAGAAAAACAGATAAAGCCGATAGCCGACGGAGTGCTGTTCGTCACCGGTGTGGATTTTGATTCAATTACAGGGGGCAGGCAGCTTGATCTGTTTCAGCAGGAGAATTAATCAGTTTGCAGATACATATAATATTTTCCTCAGTTGGAATTTGCACCGGAGAATATATTTGTTTAATATTAAAGTAACTTATTGATAATGGAATAAAAGATGAATAATAAAGTAAAGGAAAAATTACAGAATGGAAAAAAGGTTATTGGTACTTTTTTTGAAACAGGCAGCAGCATAGCTGTCGAAAGTCTGGGTATTGCAGGCCTTGATTTTTTTATAATTGATACAGAACATGGTCCCTTTGATGTTGAATCATCTCTCGAGTTTATCCGGGCAGCTGAGTTGAGGGATATTACTCCATTTGTCCGCATTAAAGACCATTCCCGTTCTTCAGTTCTTAAAATGCTTGATATAGGAGCAAAAGCTCTTATTATCCCTTTTATAAACACTGTTGATGATGTGAGGAAAATTGTAGAATATGGCAAGTATTATCCTGCAGGGAGCAGGGGTTTCTTTTACGGAAGAACATCATCATACGGATATGACAGCAGTGTGAAAGATATAAATACTTTTTTTAAGGAATACAACAGTTCTTCCATGCTTATACCCCAGTGCGAGACAGTAGGATGTCTTGAAAATATTGAGAAAATAGTCAATACAGAGGGAGTAGACGGTATATTTGTAGGTCCCTATGATCTTTCGATAGGTATGGGGATTCCTGCACAGTTTGAGAATCCTGATTTTACTGAAGCAGTTGACAGAATTCTCGGAGCATGTATCAAGGCAGGAAAACCCGCTTTTATATTCAGCGGGAATACTGAAACAGCTGCCGGGTATCTTGAAAAGGGATTCAGCGGAGTTGCAGTTGGAACAGACAATACTGTTTATATCAATGCATTCAGATCAATAATCAGGGAATTGGAAAAAAAGAAAGACCTGAATATGAATTAAAAAGCTGATTGAAACACTCTTTTTGTTGATACGTATCTGCATAGTAATAATGCTTATAAGTATTATTGCCTACATTTATGTAGGATGAATTGCATGAAATGTAGGATTTGATTTTTTTCACCCCCTTAAAATGGTCATATCGTCTGAAAATCATATGAAAACCCCCTGAAAAAGCCTTTTTTGAATCAAAAATTACTGAAAAAGATGGCACGTAATTTGCATATGTAGTTCCAAACAGCAATGGAGGTAAATATATATGCTGAAGAAAAGATTTATGATTTTGTTATTCGGGCTGCTTTTAACAGCAGGGGTTTTCGGCGATGAAGCTATAAGCGGGGCAACTGTCCAGCAAATATTTGACTCCTTCGATATGATCTGGCTGATTATTGCAGCAACACTTGTATTTTTCATGCAGGCAGGATTTGCAATGGTTGAAACAGGTCTTACAAGGGCAAAAAACGCAGGTAATATTATAATGAAAAACCTGATGGATTTTTCTGCCGGATCAATAATTTATCTGTTTTTCGGATGGGCGATTATGTACGGTGATTCTGTATCCGGGTTTTTCGGTTTTTCACAGTTTTTTCTTTCCGGTGCGGATGCAACTGTCTACAGGGACTGGATGTTCCAGGTTGTATTTGCAGCAACTGCAGCAACCATTGTTTCAGGTGCAATGGCGGAAAGGACAAAGTTTTCATCCTATATAATATTCAGCCTTGTTATTTCAGGAATAATTTATCCTGTTTCTGGACACTGGATATGGAGCTCAGACGGATGGCTTGCGGGAATGGGATTCCATGATTTTGCAGGGTCGACTGTTGTTCACTCTGTAGGGGGATGGGCTGCATTAATGGGTGCGTATGTACTCGGCGGAAGATCCGGAAAATACATTGGAAAGGGAAAAGATACTGTTGTTCAGGCTATACCGGGGCATAATCTTCCTTTGGCAAGTCTTGGTGTTTTTATTCTCTGGTTCGGCTGGTACGGATTTAACGCGGGAAGTACACTTTCCGGAACAGATATGGGAATTGCTATTGTAGCAGTAAATACAACACTTTCTGCAGCAGCAGGTGCTGTAGCTTCAATGGTAATGATATGGATGCTTTCAGGTAAGCCAGAACCAAGTATGTCATTGAATGGCGCTCTTGCAGGGCTTGTAGGTATTACAGCAGGCTGTGCAGTTTCTACTCCGTTGGGATCTGTTTTAATCGGTCTGATTTCCGGTGTACTTGTTGTTCTTTCTGTAGAGTTTATCGACAAGGTTCTTCATATAGACGATCCAGTCGGAGCTGTTTCAGTACACGGTGTCTGCGGGGTATGGGGAACATTGGCAGTGGGACTCTTTGGAAATACTGAAGATATCCAGGGCCTTTTTTACAGCGGTGATCCTTCACAGCTGATTGTACAGATTACAGGTATTGCAGCTGTATTTGCATGGGTTATAGTTACTTCATTTATCCTGTTTATTGTTCTGAAGAAAACAGTCGGACTCAGGGTTTCCGAAAGCGAAGAACTCAAAGGTCTTGATATTACAGAACACGGAAGTGAATCATACTACGGTTTTCAGATTTTCCAGAATCAGTAGAAAGGGGAGGTGTTAAATGAAACTTATTATTGCATATATACAGCCGCACAGGCTCAATGAAGTGAAAAAGGAACTCTATAAATCAGAGATATACAAGATGTCTGTTACCAATGCCATCGGCTGCGGCCAGCAGGAGGGATATACAGAGCTTTACAGGGGTGTAAAGATGGAGGTTAACCTTCTTAAAAAAGTAAGGCTTGAAATAGCTGTAAACGAGGACTTTGTAAAACCCACTGTCAAGGCTATCATGGAGGGGGCAAGGTCGGGAAAAATAGGTGATGGAAAGATTTTTGTCCTTCCAATTGAAGAATGCTACCGGATAAGGAGCGGTGAAACAGGCAGAAATGCAATCGGATAATTTGTACCAGAGTTTAAAATAAAGAAAGGACTGAAAAGTATGGGGGCCGGCCGGGATTATAAAATCGCACCGGAGGGCCCCTCAACTTTTGAATATTAGATTCCCCCCACAGGATATCTAAAATTTATAATAACATGGTAACATCTGACAACTGATTATCAAAGGATGTTTTTTATTTTCACTGGAAAATTACCTAAATAAATGGGCCCGAATACCTTTAAAAATTTTAAGTAGAATTCATCGGGAAAGCATTTTTTTAAGGCAAATTACCAAAAAAATGTTTGCAAGGGAATTATTCAGCCCTGCCTCTCCTATCCTGTTGATAACAGAGGGATTCTGTTATAGATTTCTTTTGTGAATAAAACTGAAATACTGTCACCTGCAGGTGATGTGAAATCATTGTATGCTGCATTTGAAGCGGGCGCTGATGCGGTGTATTTCGGGGTATCGGAATTCAATGCGAGGAAGAGAGCTGAGAATATTCTTGTCTCTGATCTTCCTGAAATTGTTTCAGAAGCAGCCTTGAGGGGTGTTAAACTGTATCTCACACTTAATACCATCATCACATCTGACGAGATTTGTGCTGTTCTTGACCTTGTTGATTCTGCAATGAGCGCCGGGATAAGGTGTTTTATTATTCAGGACTATGGAATTCTCAATATTCTGGACAGATTTTATCCTGAAGCTGAAATACATTTATCAACACAGGCTACAACCCATCTGACGGGGCAGATAGACTTTTTTTCCGGAACCTCTGTTTCAAGAATAAACCTTGCACGGGAACTTTCAATTGATGAAATATGCAGATATACGGCATTCGCACATGAAAAAGGGATTGAAACCGAGGTTTTTGTCCACGGTTCCTACTGCCTGTCATATTCCGGACAGTGCTATCTGAGTTCATATCTCGAAGGTTTGTCGGGGAACAGGGGACTCTGTGCTCAGCTCTGCAGGCGTAAATACAGAAAAGGGGGCAGTAAGGGATATTATCTGAACCTGAAGGACAACAGTGCGCTTTCTGCTGCCGGTGAGCTGATTAGATGCGGTGCTGATTCCCTTAAAATTGAAGGGAGGATAAAAGGGAGTGGATATGTTTATGCAGTTACCAGGGCCTGGAAGGAAATTGTTTCTGATCAGTTAAACAGTGAAAAGGCTGATCCTCTGCCTGTTCTCTCCTCTGTTTTCAACAGGGGATTTACCGGAGGCTATATTGAAAACAATATATCAGATATGTTTTCACAGAGCCCCTCTGATGCATCATACAGATATATTGCAGATGTGGTTTGTTACAGCGCTGACAGCAGAATACTTGAAACTGCTTCAGAGATCGGGAATCCGGAAGGAATCATGGAGATGGAAAGCTTTCCGGTTGTTATAAAAAGAAATATGGGCCGGAATACTGAACAGTATGTGTGCAGCGGAATGATTTTAAGTAAAGTTTCTCCATGCAGGTATCTGTTTGAAATAGAAGGAAAGCTTAACGGAAAGATTGAAAACAGCAACATGATTTATGCAAGGGAAGTACTTGAAAATAAAGACTATGTCTTTAATAAGACTGATAAACCTGTTTTCAGGAAAATTCCAGTAACTGTCGGAATAAGCTGCATGGAAGGGCATCCCCTGAAGCTGACTCTCCGGTACGGTGAAAAAAGTGTTTCAGCTTTTTCAGAATCCCCGCTTGAAAAAGGGGTAAAGCGTTTTTCTTCGGAGGAGGATGTTGAAAAACAGCTTATGAGGTTCGGCAATACCCCCTTTACACCCGAGGAAGTCATATTTGAGGATTTCGAAGATGATCTTTTCATTCCCTCAAGTATTGTCAACAGGGTAAGGAGAAAGGCTGTATCAATGTTTCTTGGAACAGTAGAGGAGGGAAGGAAAGACAGCGTACTTGAATATCTTGATTCTCTCTGCATCAGCAGTCCTCCTGACTCCCGAGCCCTGGGGTATGAAAAAGGAAATATCAGAACAGCATGTATTGCAGACAATGAAACAGTTGCCGGTTTCCTGAGAAACAATTCTGACTGTGAAATCCTCTCTGATTACAGATCATATCCTGAAGCATCCGGTTCTGGTATTGTCCCTATATTCCCTTCAATAATGACAGAAGATTATGCTGCAGGATGTATCAGAATTGTAGGTGAGGGTAAATTCAGCCGGATTGTGGTAAACAATACTGCCCTGATTGATGCAGCTGAAAAATCAGGGACTGAATGGATTGCAGGAAATTCTCTTAATATTATCAACCATTCCGCAGCTGATTTTTTTGCCTCTTTCGGCAGATTTTCCGGATTCATAGTTTCTCCTGAAGCAGGCAGAAAAGAGATCAGATCACTCCATGAAAAAACTCCCCACAGGATCTATATCCCCTTCTATCTGAGAGCAGAGCTTATGACTACAAGGCAGTGTCTTCTAGGCCTGAAATGCGGCAGAAGCAGATGCGATGAAAGCTGCTTCTCAGGTTGCTGCGGTTCTGACGAGCTTACAGATATCAGAGGCAAAAAGATAATTATTGAAAAGTCTGAAAACAGTTTTACTTCACTCTATGACAGCAGGTATCATTTTATTCCTGATGCAGCAACGGATTTCCCTGAATCAAATTTCACCTATATTATTGACCTCAGGATATTTCCCGGCCAGATCTCATTTTACGGAAGAGACCTTGACAGAGAGATACAAAGAAAAATTGATATCTATAAAAATGTTTATTCATTTCTTTCAAAGCCATCTGACAGGGATGGCATTGCCGGGTTGATCAGGGAAAGTTCAGAAGGAAACTACACCAGGGGCCTTTTATAATCAGGTCCCCTGGAGCTGTTTTCACCGGTAAGTATGATTCCCGACTTCTGTTTACTCGAAAAGGTGAAGATATTCTCCGTATCCCTCTTTTTCAAGTTCCTCCCTGGGTATAAACCTGAGTGCTGCTGAATTTATACAGTATCTCATACCTGTAGGATCAGGTCCGTCAGGAAACATATGCCCCAGGTGTGAGTCTGCATTCCTGCTCCTGACTTCAGCATAGTTTCCGAACCATGATTTTTCCTCAAGATATACAATGTTTTCACTTTCAAGAGGTTCCCAGAAGCTGGGCCATCCTGTTCCCGAGTCATATTTCTGCAGTGATGAAAAAAGGGGTTCACCGCTTATAATATCAACATATATACCATCCTTTTTGTTGTCCCAGTATTTGTTTTCAAAAGGCGGTTCTGTGTCATCTTGCCTTGTAACGCTGTACTGAAGCGGAGTCAGGCATTCTTTAAGTTCATCATCAGGCTTTATCACATATTCACCGCTGCTGTCGCCCCATTTCTTTTTCAGGTAGTTTTCCCTGCCCGAAGCTTTTTTATAGTTGTTGTAGGAAAATGAATTTTTCCTGTAGTAATCCTGATGATGTTCTTCAGCCATATAGAATTTTCTGAACTTTGTAATTTCAGTAGCTATTGCATTTCCGAATTTTCCCGAATTTATAAGCTCCTGTTTCGATTTCTCTGCAGCCTTTTTCTGTTTGCTGTCATGGTAGAAAATTTCTGTTCTGTACTGACTTCCCCTGTCATAGAACTGGCCTCCCCGGTCAACCGGATCAATATTCATCCAGAAGACCTCAAGCAGTTTTTCATAGCTGATTATGTCGGAATCATATGTTATCTGGACAGCCTCGGCATGTCCTGTATCACCTTTTGATACCTCCTTGTATGTGGGGTTTTCTTTACTTCCCCCTGTATAGCCTGAAACAACAGAAACCACACCTTCAAGTTTTTCAAAAGGTGGCTCCATGCACCAGAAACATCCCCCGGCAAAGGTGGCTTTTTTCATACCCCTTGCACTCACTCCTGTCAGTGATGCTGCCAGAAGAAGAACTATGATTAAAAATTTATTCATTACTTCACCTCTCTGCTCTCTTGGCTTTTCAACCTGCTTAAAACATACTAAACATATAAGAATAGTATAATATAAATATAATACTGAAACAGTTGGGATCAAAGAGAAAAAATGAGTATTAATAGAAATCAGATAAATTGCTTTTCCTGATAAAACTGCAGACAGGGATATCTGCAGGTGCAAATTTGTAGAGGGGGAAATCTTCAGGTTTTACCCATCTGTATCTGTCATGAACTCTCAGCTTAATCCTGCCTTCAAGGATTGCTGCAGCTACTGCAGTGAGCTTTACTGTGAAGTCGGGATAGGAGTAGAGCGACTCTGTTATTATTCTGCCTGTTTGAATAAGAAGATCAAGCTCCTCCTGTATTTCCCTCACAAGACAGTCCTGAACAGATTCACCCTTTTCCAGTTTCCCTCCCGGGAATTCCCAGAATCCCCCGAGTTTTTCATCACTTTTTCTTCTGGTTATAAGGATTTTACTCCTGTTTCTGATTACCGCTGCAGCTACATGAACCATAAATTATTTTTATATTTTCTGATCACTGTCTGTTTCACTGTTTTCACTGACTGCCCCGCAGGAACTGCAGTAAGGCAGAAGGGCGTGCCTTTTTTCCCCGCATTTCTCACATATCCTTATTAATTCAAGACCGCAGACAGGGCAGTTTCTGCTTCTGAACTGGTCAGGATCAGGTACTTTTTTATCAGTGGAAGCGGTATAGATATTCATGAAGACAAAAAGTACAAGCCATGGGAACACAATAAGGAATATTGAGTACATCAGCTGTGAAGTTGTTATATCGTTCAGGTTGTCGAAGAATATTACAATTCCTGATCCGTTTCCGAGAAGGGCTGCGCATATGATAATGAATATGATGAATGATCTGAATCTGCTTTTTCCCTTGAGTAAATTTTCCCTTTCCTGAATCGATATAAAAGAGGAGCATCCTGGGCATCTTCCAGCCCCCAGGTTCTTTTTTACTATTGATAAAGTTTCTTTTTTATTGATTTTGGTGAGGTTTCTTACAAGCCATATAATGAGTGCTATGCATGCTGCAATCCCTATGAAAATAAACACATAGTAATGAAGTTTGAATGGTGAATGGATATAAATTGCCTGGGCAATCATCAGGGCAATTGCGGAAGAATAGCCTGTGACTGGATAAATATATTTCGTGTTTTTGAATTTCAGGTAAAGGAATACTGAAATGACTGCAAGAATAAGCAGAAGAATAAGCTGGGAGGAGAGTATTTTAAGATCAACTGCTTTTTCCCTTCTTTTCTGTATATCGATTACATTTTCTTCATACTTTTCATATATTTCTTCATGATATCTGTCAAGCTCATCATCAGTTTCAGCTTCTTCCTTTCTGTAATCTGAAATCTGTTTTTTTACCTGCTCCCTCTGTTTCTGCAGGTCTACAAAGTTTTTCTGGAAACTGCTTTTCAGTTTTCCTGTTTCACTGTCGGGGCTTATTTTCTGTCCCTCGAGAAGCTGTTTTAATGTCTGTTCTATGTCTTTTATATTTTCTTCGATATTGTATAAATTATCTTCAGCATCGGAAATTCTGCTGCTGATTTCAAATGATTTATCATTGAGAATTTCAAGTTTTTCTTTTTCACTTTCAGTCTTCTGTTCTTCAAGAATATCCTCGAAATCAGGGTATTCAAACATTTCTGAAATATCATTTAAAGCTATTTCTCCGAATGAAAAAACAAAAACAGCGAGTACAATGCTTATAATCTTGATCCAGTTGTTTACGCTTGATTTTATGATATTCATTTTTTACCTCTCCTTTATGATTTTATCATGAATTTATCTTCAGAACCTTAAAAAATCCTGATTAATCCTGCATTAATACAGCAGATTCTGTTAAATCAGTAATTAAAAACATTAAAGCAGACTGAAAGATTTATTAAGGATGTATTATAATAAGCTGAGCTTAAAACACTGCTTGCAGTGAAAATAAAACAGGAAAAAATTCCGGTGGTATATTCTATGAACAGAATGGTTGTTTCCCTGATACTTGTTTTTTCAGGATTAATTTCAGGGTATGTTTTTCAGAAACTTGTATATTATTCAGTTGTCAGGATCAGGACTCCTTTGAAGACTGTCCGGCAGAGAATGCAGAAATTCACCCTCACAGTACTTCTGCCTGTAACTGTAACCGGAAGTATCTGGATTGCTCCGCTCAGACATGTTGAAATTATATCTCTTCCTTTTATAGGTATTTTTGCCCTTCTGGCCGGAGGGGGAGCTGCCTACATCCTTGCATACCCCTTGCGGCTTAACAGGGAACAGCGTGGTGTGTATGCTGTTGCGGGAGGCTTTACCAACCTGGGTGCACTGGGGGGGCTTATCTCCTTTTTTCTTCTTGGAGAAAAGGGGTTTGCCTTTGTAGCGGTCTATCAGCTGTTTGAGAAATTTGTTTATTTTCTTGCCGGTTTTCCCCTTGCAAGAAGTCACAGCATACATGACCGGAAAGCTGAATCGACCGGAGCAATGGTTTTTGACTCATTAAAAGATCCTGTGATTGTTATTAATACAGGAGCCCTTGTTCTTGGGACTGTATTGAATCTGTCAGGGATTTCCAGGCCTGATATTTTCGGGAGTATAAACCGGGTTTTCATACCTGTAAGTTCATTAATTCTGATCAGTTCAATAGGCCTTGCAATGCAGTTCGGTCCCATGAGAAAATATATTCTCCCGGGTATAATCATGGTTATTATCAAATCACTGATAGTCCCTGCAGCAGTATTTGTTCCCGGTTATTTTCTGGGTCTCGGAAACATAGAAAACGGACTTGTCCTGAAGCTCGTGCTTGTCCTGTCAGCCATGCCTGTCGGTTTTATGGCAATGGTGCCGCCGACTATTTATGACATGGATCTTGATATTGCGAACACATGCTGGTTTTTTTCAACAGCTGGTCTTGTCTTTGTTGTCCCCTTGCTGAGTATCCTTATCCGGCTGATATAACTATTTACTGTATCAGCATCAAAGAGATACAGCTCAGGAAAGTCTTGAGGTAATAATATCAGGCTGTCTGACAGAGCATGATATATTTTTCCGCCTGTTTCAGAATGTCTTTATCCCTTTCATATGTGAGTTTTTCCATACATTTCCTGTATGGAAGCCATATATAATCTGCTATTTCTTCCTCCTGGATATTTATATCTTTACTTAAAGGTTCAGCAATAAAATAGGTCACGTTTTTTGTATTGCCGTTTTCCTTTCTGTAGGATGTGTTCCCTTTAAACCCCTCTTTAAGTTCTATCTCAAGGCCTGTTTCTTCTGAAATTTCTCTTAATGCTGTTTCTTCAAGTGTTTCCCCATTTTCATTATGACCTTTGGGAAATCCCCAGTAGTTGCCCCCTCTGTTTTTAATGAGAAGGATATTTAATTCATTCTCCATGTTTCTTACAACAAGTGCTCCGCATGATGTTTCAGTTATCATTATTATGCTCCTTAACAGAATTATAATATCATGGAATCTCTGATTATTTGTATCTGAAATTTATTTGTATTAAAATATATATGGGGGATAAATTATGGATAATGGAAACCGGAAAATGATCCTTTTTGATACAATTTACTCAATACTGATTGCTGTATTGCTTGTTGAACTTTATATGAGCGGATCGGTTTATGTTAATAGTGATGCTGCAGTTATTGTACTATCAGTTGCTGCCGCCATGCTGGTTGTTCTTGTTATCCTGAAGGAACAGAATTATTTCAAGGACAAAATCAGGCATCCGCGGTTTTTCGGTAAAATGTAGCAGTTCTGAAATCACATGCAGCTGCCGGATATTAAAAACAGCCGGAATTAATTCCGGCCGCTTTCTTATTTTCACGGCTTATACTGTAATTATCTCATATCCCTTTTCCATGTATGATGAAATTGAAGGGTGTCCGTAAAGATCATTTCCAAGAGGAAGTCCCTCTTTTTTTACATCTTCAAGAGTACCCATTTTATGTGCACATGCCTGGCACACAGCATCAATAATACCTTTTTCTTTCAGTGAAAGGTAAATTTTCTGAAAGGGATTTTTCTCAGTCCCGAGAACCGGAACAAGTTTTGTGGAACTCCCCTCAATTATTATTTTTACATCATAACCTTTATTAAGCATCTCCTCTGCATTGAAAAGAATATGTGCAAAGCACATCAGTTCTCCTGTAAATCCGAAGTAGGCAATTTTTTTCATTTCCGTATCCTTTATAAATCTGATTTTATTTATTATATCTTAAAATAAATGTTTATGAATAAAAAATAAATTTGTAAAAGCTGTAATTAATCCTGAAATCCGTACAGTTTAAATATTTTGACAGCTGGAATACACTTACATATAATTTATATATATCATGTTCCTTTCAGAACTGCTGATCTTTCATACCGTTCAACTGTGTTGAAGTTTATTGCAAAGTCCATGATTTTCTTTAAATAAGGAGTTCAAAGTGAAGCTTTCAGTAAAATTTTTTGTTTTCCTTCTTGTTGTTCCATTTATTATAATGATGATGGTGGGAGTTGTCTCTTTTTATATACAGAAAAATATTCTGTACAGGGAAATAGTTCTTCAGCAGCAGTATCTGAGCAACGAGGCTGCCAATGGTATCTGGCAGCAGCTTACAGAGCAGCAGGCTAAACTTCCTGTAATAGCCAATCTTCCCATTGTCCATGAGTTTATTAATAAAATACCTGACGATATTGTTCTGGAAGAATATCAGAAAGTCCCGGAATATTCCGAATACATGTCAACAATAAATGCTTTTGCTGATGAAAATGTAGCTCTTGTATATATTGTAAACAGCCTGAACGGAAGCCTTGCTCTTCATAAGTGGTTTGATCTTCCTGTTGATTACAGTGCCCTTTCAAAGGATTACTATAAGAAGCCGGTTGAGCTTGGTGGATTTTATCTCTCTCCTCCATACCTCAATCCCCCTGATTCGGGGACTGACAGAATTGCAATAACATCAAGTTATCCGGTAAGAGATAAATCAGGTAATATCCTTGGAATTACTGCAATAGATCTGTCCTTAACTTTTCTGGAGAAATATATTAAGGAAATAACTTCAAAATATAATGCTGATGTTTCTGTATTTACAGGTGACGGTTTTGTTATTTACAACAGAAATGTCGAGATTACACCTGAAACTGAAGAACTGCCTGATTTTGACAGATTTGCTGAACTGACCGGATTGAAAAACAGCGACAGCTTTAAAAAATATCTCAGGGAAACATCAGAAAAGACACTGGAAAAAAGCTATCAGCTTGATTTTGAAAACAGGCCTTCAAAAATTATTGCGACTTCTGTTCTTCCCGGTACAGACTGGGTTGTTACAACAGGGTATCCGAAAAAAGACATTGATATGAGGATAATAGGCAGCGTTCTGAAAACAACAGCAATGAATATTGTATTTGTTCTTCTGGCCCTTTTTGCTGTCTACGTTATAATAAACAGAAATATTGTCAGGGCTGTATTGAAGTCTTCTGAACTTCTTGAGAAGGTTGCAGAGGGGAATCTCAGGATAAAAGTGGACAGGAAAATGATTGAACGAAGGGATGAAGTCGGTACTCTCGGAAAATCTCTAAACGCCATGCTTTCAAGGCTTAACCAGATTGTAAGGGATGTTATTGCAGCTTCAGAGCAGATCAGTTCAGGGAGCAGGCAGCTTTCAAATTCATCCCAGGAACTTTCAAACGGTGCAAGCCAGCAGGCTGCAGGTGCAGAGGAAATCTCCTCATCCATGGAAGAGATGAATGCAAATATCAGGCAGAATGCTGAAAATTCTATCAAGACAGAGGGTATTGCATCAAGCGGTGCTGAAAAAATCAGGGAAGGCAACAGGTCTGTAATAGCTTCGGTTGCATCAATGAAAAGTATTGCAGAGAAAATTACAGTAATTGAAGAGATAGCAAGGAATACAAATCTTCTTGCGCTTAACGCAGCTATTGAAGCGGCAAGGGCAGGGGACCAGGGCAAGGGTTTTGCAGTTGTTGCAAGCGAGGTAAGAAAGCTTGCCGAGAACAGCCAGAAGGCGGCTGCTGAAATAATAGAACTTTCCGGGAGTACGATGAAAGTGTCTGAAGAATCCGGAAGAAAACTGCAGGAAGTTGTTCCGGAAATAGAGGAAACAGCTGCCCTGATAGGAGAAATTACAGCAGCAAGCAAAGAGCAGCTGATCGGAACAGACCAGATGACTGAAGGAATGCAGCAGCTGGATAAGATTATTCAGAGTAATGCCTCGGCGTCTGAGGAACTGGCAGCTACTGCTGAACAGCTTAACAGCCAGGCCATGTCATTGCGGGAAATGATGAGTTTTTTCAGGACTGATTAGAGTATTACTGTCTTTCGTTATATTAAAATATATCTTCTCTATTATTCATCATTCATAGTAAATGCCAAATCACAGGATATATGTTATATTATATCAAGGTAACCGGATTTTGCCCGGTTACAATAGATAAAAAAAGATGTTGTGTTATCTGTTTTAACTGAAAAAACATATCAGAGACAGAACAATATTGTTCTGTCAATTAAATCATCAATTAAAAAGCAGATAAGCATTAAAAAAAAAGTGAGGTGCCTTGTGATTAAAAAAACTGTTCTGTTACTGTCTGCTGTTTTTCTCCTTAATTCCTGTCTTTATATGATGGCATATAAATCAGCAGGGAATAATGGAAAATCCATTCATTTCAATATAAGGAAAAACAACTTTGCAGAAGTTGAAAAAATGCTGATAGAAGACCCGTCACGGGCAAACCTTATAGAGGAGAGTGTTCTTTCATGTCCCCCCCTTGTTACAGCGGCCTATGATACAGTCAACGGACCTTCATTTATAAGGCTTCTTCTGTCATACGGTGCAGATCCCAATCTGAGGTGCAGCAGTAAATATAAAACCGGTAAAATAGCTTTTGAAACAGCAGTTGCTGCCGGAAGCTATGAATCAGCAAAAATTCTGATTGACGGGGGTACAGATCTGGATATTCTGTGTTCCGACGGTAAAACAATCCTTGAAAAATCCTTTGATCTTAATGAAGCCCTTGTAATTGACCTCCTTGAGAAGGGAGCTGTTCCCAAAAACGACAACCTCCTTTTCAGGACATTATCCAGGGGATATTCAGGCAGTCTTTTTCTGAGGCTTGAACAGAAAGGGCTTGATATATTCAGGACAGATGAAAACGGGCAAAGCCTGCTTCACAGCTCTGCGGTTTTCGGCAGTGATGAGATTTCTGAATACCTGATCTACAGGGGGCTTGATGTAAACAGGAAAGATAAAATGGGGGAAACTCCTCTTCATAAAGCATCGGTCGGATCAATCTGCCTGATGAAAATCGGGGGATATCAGAGCCAGTCTGTTGTCCCTGTTTTCTGTGCCTCTGAACATACTGTGTCTCTGCTTCTGAATGCAGGTGCACTTGTCGATTCAGCAAACAATTATAATGAAACCCCTCTTCATCTTGCTTCAAGGTACGGACACCTGGAAGTTATCAGGCTTCTGGTTTCTGCAGGTGCTGATGTAAATGCTGTTGACAGCAGGGGCTATACCCCTGTCCTTTATTCCGCCCTGGGTATTGATATTGATATACAGAATTCAGATTATCCTCCTTATCATTCAGATAATCCTGCTGCTGCTGAATACCTTATTGAGAATGGAGCTGATCCCTATGCAAGGACTCCCGAAAATGAAACAGCACTTGATATTGCATCCCGGTCAGGAGCTTCTGATGGTTTGTTAAAGGTATTCGGGAAATATATAAATTAGACTCAATAATCACAAAGATAAAGGATGCAGACGATGAAGGAAATACTCTTCTCGGATAAACTGAGGGAAAAATACAGCAGAGCTTCAATCGCTGTGCTTGAGATGAGAGATATAAAAAACAGGGATGAAGGGGAGTATCTTCTGAAGGTGAAAAAAGAGACAGAATCGGCTCTTATCAGGGGATATTCTGATATCGCCCGTGAAGATATGATAAAGGACCCTGTTCTGAAGGCTTACAGGGATTATTACAGGAAGTTTAAAAAGACATACCATCTTCTTCTTCAGCTTGAATCTATTGCAAAAAAGGGGAGAAGTTTCCCTTCAGTCAATCCTCTTGCTGATTCCTGCTTCATTGCGGAAATGTCAACCTTTATTCTTACAGCCGGTCATGATGCCGATCTCCTTTCAGAAAAAATTGTTTTTGATCTGAGTGGAGAAATGGATGAGTTTACCCGGATAAACGGGCAGTCCATTGTTCTGAAACAGGATGATATGATTATGAGAAGCGGAGGTAAAAATGTCTGTTCTGTTATTTACGGGCAGGACAACAGCACTGTTCTTTCTCCTGCAACGGAAAATGCTTTTTATGTTTCTTATGTACCTGAAGGAGTTCCCGGGGAAGCTGTTCTCAGAAATCTTGATATGATCGAATCGCTTGTAAATCATTTTTCCCCTTCTGCAGAAACAGAAATAAAGCAGGTTTACAGACTGGGCTGATACTTCCATTTATTGATAAAATAATGATGAAATAATATAATTTTCTCCTGATGGCTGAATATATAAAGGCAAGAAAGCTGATCTCAAGATTTTCTGAAGACCCTTTTTTCGGTTTAAGATATAACATAAACCTCTACAGGGGATGCCAGCACAGCTGTATCTACTGTGATTCAAGAAGCGAGTGTTACAAGCTCGGAGATCTTTCAAGGATCAGGATCAAGGAAAATGCCATTGACCTGCTCTCGGATGAACTTTCAAGGATAGGTGAAAAAGGTACGATAGGGACCGGCAGCATGAATGATCCGTACATGCCTGCAGAAAAAGACATGATGCTCACATCAGCTGCGCTTGATGTTATCGGGCATTACAGGTTCCCTGTTCATATAATAACAAAGAGTGATCTTGTTGTAAGGGATATTGAGAAGATCAGGAGGATTGGAAGGGTTTATTCAGCTGTATCTGTTACAGTTACTACTGCTGATGACAAGCTCGCTTCATACCTTGAACCTGATGCCCCGCCCCCTTCCAGGCGCTTCGAAGCAGTCAGAAAACTATCTGATGCTGGAATATATACAGGAATACTTATTACACCTGTTCTTCCCTTCATAACAGATTCAGTGCGGGGGATTGAAGAAATACTGGTGAATGCCGGGAAATCAGGTGCCAAATATGTACTTTTCTTTCCAGCCGTTACTCTCCGTGACAGACAGAGGGAATACTATTACTCCGGACTTGATAAACATTTTCCAGGCATGAGGGAGCGTTATGAGAAAACATTCAGAGATAGTTACAGCTGTTTTCCCCCTGATCACAGGATTCTAAGCAGTTTTTTTTATAAAAAAGCCGGAGAAATGGGGATTGATACCGGAATGAAGTTTTATAGGAATCCGGCATCATCCCAGCTTGATCTTTTTCAGTAAAAACAGCTGAGTGATATCTTCAGGATAATTTCAGCTGTTTATCCCTTTTTTATGACAGGTATGTATATATCAACCTCGCATTTCTCATCATCTGTTACCTTTTCATCATAGTATTCAAACTCAGGTGCAACAGCCCTTGCATAATCTGAATTCTGAAGCCATTCGCCGTAAATATAGCTCACCATATTCTGTACTGAAAAAGGGAGCTTGCCCTTTGCTGTAAATACAGCATACTCTGCTTCAGGAACAGTCAATGAAATAAGCCCCGGTGGAACAGTTTCGTGGGATGTTACCTCATATGCAATGATGTATGAAAAAGTCCCTTCCTTGAAATTATAATCATCACATATACCCAGGCAGACTTTGGGATCCTTTTTGTCAGGTATTCTTTCTGCCGTTCTTTCACTCATGAACTGGTTCCAGAACTGCGGTATCTGCTTGAAATTGCTTCCGTTTGATGTGGATGTATCAAGCCTTGCCCCTATAACTTTGATTTTCTCCATTTTTCTGATAACAGGTTCCATTTGATAAGCCTCCTCTTTATTAAGTCTTAGAATTTTCCCGACATCAATTTTTTCAGCAGCCATTTTATATATATTGTTTTTCCTGTATTTCCCCGGTGTTAACCCGTATTCATTTTTAAAAGCCCGTGTAAAAGACTCCTGTGATTCATACTGAAGATCCATTGCAATATCAATAATCCTCTTGTGTGTATAAAGGAGGTGATATGCAGCCCATGTCAGCCTCCTTTTCCTTGCATACTGCATAACGCTGTATCCGGAAATATGCATGAAGAGGCGCTGGAAATGATAAAGAGAGCAGTTTGCTATTTCCGCAGCATCCTCAACCCTGAAATCATCAAAAAGTCTTGTTTCAATGTAATCCACAGAAAGCTGTATACGTCTGATGTTGTTTCCGTTCATTGAATCTATCATACCATTTCTTCAGAACCTGTTTTTGATATTTTGTGCTTTCATGAAGACTTAATCAGCAGATTCATGATATACAGTTTTCTCTTATCATAAAAAGGAATAACTATTGTTAAATAATGATGTTTGCAGTATCATTTTGAAAAAATTTGGAAATGCTGATGGAAAGAATGAAAACAATTAAAGAACAGGTTTATGAAAAGTTGAAAAGTGATGTTCTTAACGGAATTTACAAACCGGGGGAACGTATTCAGGAGCTGGTGATTGCTAAAAAACTGAATGTAAGCAGGTCTCCAGTCAGGGAGGCCCTCAAAGAGCTTATAGGGGAGGGGCTGCTTGTAAGTGTTCCCAACAAAAGCATAACTGTGAAAAAACTTTCTGCAAAGGAAATAAAGGATATTTTCGATTTCAGAAACATTACAGAAAAATATGCAATAGAAAAGACAATTGAAAATATTGATGAGAGAATAATCAAAAAACTTGAATCAATAAAATCTGAATTCATCAAGCTGTATCAGGATAACGACCTGCACAGATACTGCAAGGTTGATTCAGAGTTCCACAATTATCTGATTAAATCATCCGGGAATATCCTGCTTCACCAGGTTGTAGGCAATGTCATGGCGCTTATTGAACAGTTCAGGGTAATTTCCCTGAGCAGCAATCGGCGCTTTGAAGAGTCGATTGACGAGCATGTGACAATAATAGACAATATTCTCAAAAAAAACAAAGAAGCTGCATGCACTATCTGCAGTCGTCATCTTGATCTTGCCAAAGAAGAGATTATCTCCTATCTGAACAGTAAAAAAATAAGTTAAAAAAATATTGATATCCATTGATAAAAAAATCTTGACAATTTCATTATGTATAATGTATACATTATACATAATGAAATATACAAATTAACAGGCAATGGAGTCAGCTGTGAAAAAAAGCTTTCAATTACCCTATGACACAAGGTTTCTTCAGCTTGAACTGGATGAATCGCAGATATCAGGGGTTTTAACAGCAAATCATGTACATGATCAGATTGGCAGATCGGAAATTGAAATTGTAAGGAATGCACTTGAAAATCCCGTGTCCTCTCCCAGGCTTTCTGAACTGGCGGCAGGCAGAAACAGGATTGTCTTGATAACGAGCGATCATACAAGGGCAGTCCCCAGTGCAATAACCATGCCTCTTATTCTTGAGGAAATAAGAAAAGGCAACAGCAATGCTGATATAACTGTTCTTGTTGCAACAGGACTTCACCGCGGAATGACTGATGATGAGAAAAAAGATAAATTCGGTATAAAAATATATGAAAATGAAAAAATAATTAATCATGATGCTGATGACAGGGATAATCTTGTCTACCTTGGAGAACTACCTTCCGGAAGTAAGTGTGAAATAAACAGGATAGCTTATGAAGCGGATCTTGTTATTGCCGAAGGATTTATTGAACCCCATTTTTTTGCAGGATTCTCAGGAGGCAGGAAAAGCATACTTCCCGGAATAGCTTCAAAAGAGTGTGTGAATATCAACCATTCATCAGTAGCTATAGCAAGCGAAAAGGCAAGAAACGGAGTACTTGATGGGAACCCCATACATGAAGACATGGTCAGGGCCGCAGAACTTGCCAGTCTTGAATTTATACTGAATGTTCTTCTCGATGATAACAAGAAAATAATTGCAGCCTATTCAGGCGATTTTAAAGCGGCACACGGAAAGGGATGTGACCATCTCATGAGCATGTGTTCTGTAAAAGCGGTAAAATCTGACATTGTAATAACCACCAATGGAGGATATCCCCTTGACCAGAACCTCTATCAGTGTCCCAAAGGTCTGGCTGCTGCATCTGACTGTATTAACGAAAACGGAGTCATTATTCTGGCAGCAGGATGCAGAGACGGTCTTGGAGGGGAGAATTTCGGTTCAATGATGCTTAAGGGAACTCCTGAGGAACTTATGGAAATGGTGCTTTCAATAGAACCTGAGAAGACAATTTCAGAACAGTGGTGTGTACAGAGATTTGCAGAACAGCTTATGAAAACAACAATCATTCTGGTAACAGAGTACCTTGATAAGGAACTGGTTGAAAGGATGAATTTTATACATGCTTCAGATTTGAATGAAGCTCTTGAAAAAGCATATCAAATTAAAGGTCATGACTCAAAGATAACAGTAATACCTGACGGTGTTGCTGTAATAACCAGGAGGTAGAAAATGGATAGCATGATAAAGGCTATTAAAAACCATGACAGCGATAACGTTGTTACAATTTTCGGGAATGCCGGAAAAGGAGATACGGTAGAAATATTTGACAAGAAAGGAAACAGAACCACTCTTGTTGTAAAAAATGATATTCCATACGGGCATAAAGCTGCGATTTCTCCTATTGCGGTTAAGGAACAGGTTACAAAATACGGTGAGGAAATCGGTATTGCCACAACAGAAATCACTGCAGGTGAACATGTTCATATTCACAATATTGACAGCATCAGAGGCAGGGGAGACTGGGTTAAAGAGGGGGACAGATAATTATGAAATATATGGGTTACAGAAGGGAAAACGGAAAAGTCGGTACAAGAAATCATGTTGCAGTTATTCCGGCAGTAGTCTGCGCAAATGAAGTTGTTGAAAATATTGTCTACTCGACACAGAATACCCAGCCTATCCTTCATCATCAGGGATGCTGTCAGACTCCCCCGGACCTCGAGAGAATTACTGACTGTCTGATTAAAGTTGGTGAAAATCCCAATGTAGGGGCAGCTCTTATTGTAAGTCTCGGATGTGAAGGTGTTGATACAGACAGACTTGAAGAGGCAATCAGGGCTACAGGCAAACCTGTTGAAAGAATCAACATTCAGGAACTCGGCGGAACAAGCGCTTCAATCCAGGCTGGTATTGATATGGCCCAGAAGCTTGCCCTGAGAATTACCGGACAGCAGAGAGAGGAAATTGATTTTTCAGAATTTGTAATGGGGATAAAGTGCGGTGCATCTGATACAACTTCCGGTATTGCTTCAAACCCTGTTATCGGTTATGTGGCAGATAAAATTGTTGATCTCGGGGGAACAGTGATTTTCGGGGAAACAACTGAATTTATCGGTGCTGAACATATCCTTCAGAGAAGGGCGAAAAATGATCATGTTGCTTCCGAAATAAAAAGGATTGTTGATGAAATGGAAAACCGTGCAAAGGCAATCGGCGTTGACATGAGAAAAGGTCAGCCTACACCGGGAAATATTGAGGGCGGTTTAAGTACAATTGAGGAAAAATCACTTGGTGCAATTGTCAAGTCGGGAACAAGGACTATTGAAGGGGTTATCGGATATACAGAAGTACCCGGCGGAAAAGGTCTGTGGATCAAGGATTCCCCGGGAAGGGAAATTGAACTTCTATCAGGCATGGCTGTAGGCGGTTCCCAGATTATTCTCTTTTCTACCGGTAGAGGTGCTCCCCAGGGATTTCCTGTAGTACCTGTAATGAAAATCTGCGGAAATCCGGTTACCTATGACAGGATGAGCAAGGATATGGATATCAATGCAGGTAGAATTGTTAACGGTGAAAAATCAATAGAACAGGTTGGAGAGGAGACTTTCGATCTGCTTGTCAGGGTTGCTTCAGGACAGATGACAAAAGGAGAAGCAATAAAATATACAAGATCAATGGATTTTTACACATTGGGTCCTGTTATTTAAATATCTGCAAAGATATATAATATAAAAACATGGAGGAATTTTTATGACTGATGTGAATGTTGTACGGATTATTATTGGTCTGGCTGTTGCTATCGTGGCCATACTGATAATGGTTACCCGTACAAAAATACATGTCTTTCCTGCTATGATTATCAGCAGTATAATCGCAGGTTTGATTGGCGGATTACCGGCTGATTCTGTAATAAATGCAGTTAAACAGGGTTTCGGCGGTACAGTGGGCGGCATCGGAATTATTATCGGATTCGGTGTAATGATGGGTGCCATCTTTGAAGTAAGCGGTGCTGCAAAACGGATGGCTCTTACCTTTATAAAAATGATGGGAAAAGGCAGAGAGGAAATTGCAATGCTGATAACAGGTTTTATAGTATCAATTCCTGTTTTCTGTGACTCTGCATTTGTAGTCCTTTCACCTCTTGCAAAATCACTCTCACGTAATACCGGAAAGAACCTTTTAACATTAAGCTGTGCTCTGGGTACTGCTCTTCTTGTAACGCATTCTCTTGTACCTCCTACACCTGGTCCAGTGGCAATAACAAACTACTTTCAGCTTGATCTCGGTATATTCATGATTTACAGCCTTATTGCAGCTGTTCCTATTACAATTTCAGGTCTTCTTTATGCAAGATGGCTTGGAAAAAAACTGTTCAAACTTCCAGCTCCTGAAAACCATGATGAACTGATTGACAGACCATATACAGAAGAGGAACTTTCATCAACAGTGAATATTCATGATGAAAAACTCCCGGGAACTTTCATATCCTTTGCCCCTATTTTTATTCCAATAGCCCTCATTCTTCTGAGTACTGCTACATCACTTATGGATATCAATGGTGTTGTAAAAACCTGCATAAAAACACTTGGAAATCCTATAGTTGCAGTCGGGATTGGTCTTTTAATTGCAATTTACGGTCTTGCAGGTAAAATTGAAAGGAAAAAAGTTGTATCAATACTTGATGATTCAATAAAGCATGCAGGTATAATAATTTTTGTAACAGGTGCCGGCGGGGCCCTCGGAATGGTTCTTAAAAGCAGCGGAGCAGGAAATGTGATTGCTGACTGGCTTACAACTACCAATATTCCCGGGATCCTCCTTCCTCTCATCATGGCATACCTGTTAAGAATTATTACAGGTTCTGCCACTGTTGGTATGCTGACTGCAGGATCAATCGCAGCTCCTATTCTTCTTACAATGCCTGAAATAAACCCGTATATGGCCGGTCTTGCATGCTGTATCGGATCTCTTGGTATAACCAACTTCCATGACAGTTATTTCTGGGTTGTCAACAGAACAACAGGGGTAACAGATGTAAAGGAAATGCTCTGGCACTGGTTCGGTGCCGTACTAACACTTTCAACAACAGGTATAATTGTTCTCTTTGTTATGGACTTTATTGTATAGCCTGAAATTGGAATAGAATTACAATAAAACAGCATCCTGTCTATCAGACCGGGTGCTGTTTTTATCAGCTGATAATTCTGAGTGCCAGATACGGAACAAGGTTGAAGAATATGATTGCTGTTTTATAGAAAAGCATGCAGTTGTAGAAAATAAGATTGAATTTTTCCTCCGGTATGTCATACCACTTTCCATGCATCCTGATTATGAACTTCTTCATAGTTGCAATAAGAATAAAACTCAGAAAAAAAATTGCAAAGTTGATCACTGTACACCAGAGGAAAAAGTCCTGAAAAAGTTTTATATCCATAAATAAACTCCATATGCAAAAGTTACTCTGAAATATATATTTTTAAGCTCCATATACAGATTATAAATCAGTTTGCGCAAAAATACATAATTATGTACTGATGATAAAATAACAGGGACTTTTATAAGTCCCCGCATTAATAAGTATCTGATTAATTACTGTTGAGTTTTATTCAGAAACGGAAAGAATCTCATCAATTCTGGACCCATCCCTGTAGATTACTTCTGCAACAACTCTCCCTTTTTCTTTCTCCCTGATCCTCGGGGACCCGGTTATTTCAACTGCCTTTTTCATTAGATCATCTATAGATACAACGTCAAGACCGTAGTTTTTCAGGTTTGTTTCAAGCTCCGGCTTTAAAGGATTCACTGCAATTCCCCTTTCAGTGACTATGACATCCACAGTCTTTCCAGGTGTTGTTACAGTTTTCACCCTGTCAACTACTATCGGAAGCCTTCCCCTCTGAAGAGGGGCAACAATAATGCTTAATGATGAACCTGCAGCAGCATCACAGTGTCCTCCGGATCCCCCTATAATCAGACCGTTCGAATCTGTATGCACATTCACGTTGAAATCCCTGTCAATTTCTGTTGCCCCGAGTATTACTGCATCAAGCGAATCGACAACGCAGCTCTTTGAAGAGGGATTTGCATAGCGGGAAGCGGAAATTTCCTGATGGAAAGGGTTTGATCCTATTGATTCAACCGCATCAAGGTCGAAGCACTGTACATCCAGGATAGATTTGAAAAGCCCCTCCTTTACGAAATCCACAAAATATTTTGTTATCCCCCCGAGGCAGAAGCTTCCTGTTATACCTTTTTTTATCATGAGGTTTCTCAAACAGGCGGCAGCAGCAAGCGATGCACCTCCGGCCCCTGTCTGGAAGGAAAATCCCTCCCTCATTACACCTGATGCAGCTATAACACTGGCAGCATTGTCTGCTATTTTAAGTCCTACAGGGTCTCTTGTAATCTGTGTCGTACCTGACACAATTTTTGACGAATCTCCGATTTTGTCGATAACCACAACATAGTCAATATCCTTTTCATTAATCGATACCGGTATGTTGGGGTAATCAACAAGGTTGTCTGTTACAACAACTGTTTTAATTGCATTCTCAGCATCGGGAAATGCATATCCGAGCGAACCGCATTTTGAAGGCCCTCTAACGCCATTGATATTTCCCATGCAGTCTGAGGAGGGGGCTGCTATAAAGGCAATATCTATTTTGAGATCCCCGGTTTCAATTGCATTGGGTCTTCCTCCGTGGCTCCTGAATATGACAGGTTTTTCCATTCCCCCGTTACTGATGAATTCCCCGAGCGGGCCTGTCATATAGTTTGTATCTATTCCTGTAACAGTTCCGTTTTTTATATGTCTTACAAGATTGTCATGGACAGGAAAGAGTGAACTCATTGCTATATTGAGATCCCTGAATCCCTCTTCAGCTGCTTCATCTGTTACAATATTGAGAACATAATCCCCGTTTCTAAGATGATGATGAAACGAAAGAGTCATTCCGTCTTTCATTCCGCATAGTCTGAATACCTCTTTGAGTGATTTTACTACCTTGCTCATTTTATCCCTTTCCCCCCAGCCAGCTGAATTATTCTTCTGGCCCTGTTGACTACAGGCGCATCAATCATTTCACCGTTTAGCGAAACAGCACCCTTTCCCTGCCTTTCCCCTTCGGCAATAGCTTCAAGCACCTCTCTAGCATATTCAATTTCCTCTTCAGATGGGAGAAATGTATTATTTACAGTGTCAATATGCCTGGGTGAGATTACCGCCTTTCCTGAAAATCCCAGATCTTTTGCAAACAGGGTATCCCTTTCAAGTGATTCAAGATCATTTGTGTCTGTGAATGGTGTATCTATCGCATCAACAGAAGCTGCTTTCGCAGCAATTACAACACGGGAACGTGAATAGAATATTTCATCCCCCTTCTTTGTCCTTCTGGCGCTGATATCAGCTGTAAGGTCTTCCGCTCCCAGGAAAAGCGCATCAATCCTTTCACCGGCAGATGCTATCTGAAAGCTGTTTTCAATTCCGAGGGCTGATTCAAGAATAGGGATAATATTTATTTTTTTTGAAATTGAGTATTCCTCTTCAAGTCCGGACAGTTCTGAAGAGAGCATCCCGATATCTTCAGCAGATTCAGCTTTAGGCAGTACTATGCTGTCAACACGGTATTTCAGTATTTCCTTCAGGTCTTTTTTCCAGAAAGGGGAGGCAGTGCTGTTTATCCTTACACACACCTCATATCCGGAAAAATCAAACGTTGAAAGGGTGTTTCTTACAAGTATCCTGGCAGCATCCTTCTGGTTTTCAGATACTGCATCCTCAAGATCAAATATTATACTGTCGCTTCCGAAAACTGTAGAGTTCATAAGCATGGAAGGGCTGTTGCCCGGAATAAAAAGCATGCTCCTTCTAATCATTATTCTCCCCTCCAGATCTTAACAATGCAGTTTCTACCCTGGCTTTTATTGTGCATTCAAGCGCACCCCTGTCTTTCACAGTTATCCGTCCTGATGAAACACCAAGTTCACTGCATACTTCCATTACTGATTTACGTATATCATCTCCGAACTGATGCATGACAATACTTTCCACGTACAGTTCAAGCTCTTTTCCTGAAGGCTCAGCTGTAACCATTGTATCGCTTGATTCAAGTGTTCCTGCCGATGCTCTTTTCTGAAGTACCACCTTTATCCTCCTAATGACGTGAGCTGCTTTTTTTGATTTTTCTGATAATGCTTTCAGCCTCTTCTGAAACCAGAAAGCTGTATGTGACGGGGGGAAGAAACTGTTCTGCTTCCTCAATTTTCCCTTCCCTTATAAGTGATCTGACTTTTGATGCGCTTATGATCTCTTCCCCTTCCTTCAGCCGTTTTATTTCAACTGCTTCTATTCCTGCTGCAGGGAGAAGTGTTTTAATGTATCTGTTGTATATTGAAGTAACAGGACAGTAGGGTTCCTCCCCTATGAATCTTTTTTTTATATTCAATGCTTCTGCTGTATGTGTAATAAAGATATCAAGATCAAGGGAAGCGAAAAGTTCAGTATGCTGGTTTTCCTTTGCAAAGTATGAGGGAAAAGTAGCAGATGAAATTGTGTAGCTGCCTCCCGGTATAACATCAATGTTTTCAAGGTGTTCAGTCCCTCTTTTTACAAGTTCCATTCTTTTTTCAAAAGGGAAGACTGACTTGTCCTCTTCCACAATAAGGATGAAAAGATGATCTGATTCTGCAGAAGCTTTTTCAATAAGATAAAGATGACCTTTTGTAAAAGGGTTGCAGTTCATTACAATGCATCCGTTTTCTCCTGTATATCCCGATGAAAGATTTTTCAGTTTTTCCCTGTATCTCTTTAAATAACTGCTGTCGTATTCGAGGAGAGCAGCTTTATCTTTTACTGATCCGACAACGGAAAATCCCAGACTTTCAAACTTCTCCATTTCGGAATATTTGGTAAATATGAAAAAGTTGTCCAGACCCTTTTCAAGGCACCTGGAACTGAGGTGAGTGACAATCCTGGCTGTTATGTTTTCTCCCCTGTAGTCTCTGTGAACAGCAATCCCTTTAAGAATTCTGCCGCTTATCGAACCTGTCCCTATCAGTTCCCTGTTGTGGAAAAAGCCGGCAGTATAATCTGTATCATCCGGGACAGAAAGTCCGGAGGAGAGGAGAAGAGCTCCGGCTTTTTCCAGTGTTATTTCTTTTTCTTTAATTACCATTTTATTCTGCAAATCTGCTGATTGAATTCCTGAGCCTTGAATCAAGATTTCTCCTGTATTCTGAAATGGAGCTGTACGGTTTAAGTGCAACACCGCTTTCAACAGCAGCTTCCGCCACAGCAGATGAGACCTCGATAAAGACCCTTGAATCAAAAGGTTTCGGGATTATGTAGTCCCTTCCATATGAAAGGTTTTCAAGGCTGTAAGCCTTTAATACAGTGTCAGGTACTTCAAGCTTTGCTACAGAAGCAAGAGCTCTGGCAGCTGCGACTTTCATCTCTTCATTAATTGATGTTGCAGAGACATCAAGTGCTCCCCTGAAGATAAACGGGAATCCCATGACATTGTTGACCTGGTTGGGGTAATCAGACCTCCCTGTTGACATGATGACATCATCTCTTGCCGCAACTGCATCAGGATATGTTATTTCAGGATCAGGATTTGCAAGTGCAAATACTATCGGATCGCTGTTCATTGTTTTCAGCATATCCTTTGTTACAGCCCCTTTAACTGAAAGGCCGAGAAAGATATCTGCTCCGGTTAATGCATCGGATAGTGTTCTTTTATCTGTATCAGATGCGAATTCCTCCTTGAAGGTATTCATCCCCTCAGTCCTTCCCCTGTATATGACTCCTTTTGAATCACACATAACAATGTTTTCTTTCTTTATACCGAGGGATATATAGAATTGCCCGCACGCAATCCCTGCAGCACCGGCTCCGTTGATCACAACCCTGACCTCATCAATTTTCTTTCCTGCAATTTCAAGAGCGTTTAAAAGAGCTGCACCTGTAATTATTGCTGTCCCGTGCTGATCATCGTGAAAGACAGGTATATTCATTTCCTTTTTAAGCCGGGATTCAATCTCAAAACATTCAGGCGCTTTTATATCTTCAAGATTGATTCCCCCGAATGTGGGTTCCATTATTTTAACTGCATCAATCAGCCTGTCTGTGTCCTCTGTATCAAGTTCAATATCAAAGACATCAACATCTGCAAATCTCTTGAACAGGACCCCTTTCCCCTCCATGACAGGTTTCCCGGCTGCGGCACCTATGTTCCCGAGTCCGAGAACAGCTGTTCCGTTGCTTATTACCGCAACTAGATTGTTCCTGTTTGTATATCTGGATATTTCAGACTTGTCTTTTTTAATTTCAAGGCAGGGGTAGGCAACGCCCGGTGTATATGCATAGCTGAGATCCGCCTGTGTAAGGCAGGGCTTTGACGGTATTACTTCGAGTTTTCCCGCAGTCGGGTATGAATGATATTCAAGTGAGTTTTTTTCAAGTTCCATATAGGTTTTCTCCATAAAGATAAAATGCGGAACTGATAAACAGTTCCGCAGAAGCTTTTACAGTATTATTTGAAGAATTGCAGTAGCAAGAAGTATCATGAAAGCTCCCCCCAGACGGGAAGAGATCTGTGCGAAAGGCATCAGTTCCATCCTCTTTGCAGCTGAAAGTACTGCAACATCTCCTGTTCCCCCCATGTTTGCCATGCAGAGACCACCTGTAATGGCTGCTTCGGCAGGGTAGAACCCGAGAAGTTTTCCGACAAAACCTGCCCCTATAATTGATCCGATGACAGTTACAAGTACAAGGATCACATACTGGATGGTAAAAGCAGATGCAAGCTGGGGGAGGTTGATATAGACAATTCCAATACCAACAAGGAGAGCACTGGTGAAGTTTGTTGATACAAACTTGTACCACTGTGCACAGCCCTGTTCATATTCATCCGGTACCAGGTTGAGTGCCTTGAAAACTCCTACAGAAATAATCATCAGTGCATAACTGTGTATGGGGATGAATTTTGAAAGTATTGTACCGAATACATAGAAAGTGCCTGCAACAGCAATACCAATACCCATCAGTTTATAGTCAAGAGGAAGGGGTTCCCTGGTATCTTTGATAAACTCATCTTGTTTTTTCATCAGTTTCCCCTGTCCGGAAAGTGAGGGTTTGTTCTTTCCCAGTTTATCTATAAGACCTCCAAAAACAATTGCTGCAGCATTGCCGAGAGCAAGGGCAGGTACCATTATCGAGAGTATATTGCCCGGGTCTTCATTCATTGCTGAGCCGAATATTTCAGAAAGTGGTATAGCGCCGGCACCCATTCCGCCGCCCATGATAGGAAGTGCCACATAAAGAACTGCACGCTGGAATCCGAAACCGATTAAAGCGCCTACAATGCCTGTAAGCCCGAGTGCAGCTATAACACCCCCGAGTATTATGGGAAGGTATCTTACAAATGCCCTGATAAGGAATTCCCTGCTCATGCCGAGGATTGATCCGCAGATAAGTGCTGCAATATAGAAGTTGAGGAACTGCCCCCCCTTCATAAAAGTTGTAATGTTCTTGACAGTAGCCTCCGGAAAGATTCCGATATAGGCAAGTATTGCAGATCCGAAAATTACAACTATTGCTCCGCCGCCCAGATAGTCTTTTACTATTGGTGTCCTGTTGCCGATTTCATCTAGCAGTGCTCCGAAAATCATCATTGCTCCAAGAACAATAAGTCCTCCCGGGAGTTTTCCCATATACATTGCGACAGCCAGAACTGCTGTCAGAATGAGAAAAACAGGCCATGAGATACCCATAATCTTATAGGTTTTCTCTTCTGTGTTTGTACTCATAAATTCCTCCGATTATAATTCTGGTAATAAGGGTATGAGCAAATAACTTATATTGATAGGCATAGTGAAATATTTAAAATCTTTGATAATTAAAATAAGAAAATTAAGTAAACTAACTATTTCAAGTAAAATAAATGAAGATAGGGATGTCTTTTATGATCAGTAACAATAAAGCCGGCTTTATACAGTGCTAAATGCTGATTTTTGAGGTTTGAATGATATCAGTCAATTACTGGACAAGTCTGTAAAGCGATTTCGGACGACCCCCGGTACCGTAGAATATTTCAGATCTGATCTTACCTGTTTCCTCAAGGTAGTCAAGGTAGCGTCTTACAGTTACTGTGCTTATTCCTGATTTTTCAGATATATCATCAGTATCAAACTGTTTTGCTGCTGTGAATGATTTTATTATTTCGCTTATCATTTCCAGTGTTTTTTCCTGAAGCCCTTTCGGGAGCCTTGTTCTCTCATTTCCACCTCTGGTCAGTCTGTCGAATTCCTCCTGTCCTATTGATTTTCTGCCGTCCATTATGGAAAATCGCTCTCTGTACTGTTCAAGTGTGGAAATAAGCCTGTCAAATTTGAAAGGCTTGATCAGATAGTCAACTGCCCCGTATTTCAGTGATGTTTTTATATCATTTACATCATTGGAAGCAGTTACAAAAATAACATCTGTCTCGATCTGAAGTTGTCTCATTTTCTTGATAAATGTTATCCCGTCCATTTCAGGCATATATATGTCAACAACAGCAAGGTCTATGCTGTTTTCTGCAAGGTATGAAAGAGCCTCGTTGCCGTTTTTTACAGAACCCATCACCTTGTAACTGCTTACACTCTCAATATAGCCCCTGTTTATTTCAGATACCATGGGATCATCTTCTACTATCAGCACTTTTATCACAGGCTTGCTCCTTTTTTCAGGGTTATATTGATTTCAGTCCCTTCTCCAGGTTCCGATGAGATCTCAAACCTGCCTTTCATATTGTTTACGCTCTTATTTACAAGATCAAGGCCCACACCGTTGCTGTTTGTCTTTGTTGTATATCCCCGTTCGAAAACAGCCCCTGGATCGGGGCCTTCTATCCCGTTTCCCGTATCCCTGACAGAGATTTTAATTACATCCTGTTCATCACTGATGGAAAGGTATACATTCCTGTTCTGAACCGGCTTTTTTTCCACTGCCTCGAAACTGTTTTCAATGAGATTCCCGATGATTGTAATCAGATCATTGTTGTAGATATAACTGGCATCATCTAGAAAAGAAATATCATCAATAATGAAATTAATTTTAAGCTCTCTTGCCCTGCTCAGTTTCCCCAGAATAAGTGCTGCAATTGTTGCATTTCTGATTTTCTTTGTAATAGAGTAGACCCTCTGGTCCTGGTCTTCAGTAATATCCATGATGAATTTTTCAGCATTCCTGTAACTGCCCGAATGAATAAATCCCAGTATAACATGAAGTTTGTTTTTGAATTCATGGTTGCTTGCCCTTAATGCTCCGATAATCTGGTTTACACCTGTTATCTCCTCAGCCAGCAGAGTAAGCATTGTCTTATCCTGGAATGTTGCAATTGCCCCGGTAATCCTGTTCCTGTCTCGTATTACAATCCTGTTTGCTACTACAAGAGTCTGGTTTATAACATCTTCCTGGTTGTACTGGTTCTCCCCGTATTTCATGACATCAAGAAGTTTTGTTGAGGGAAATATATCAATTATATCCCTGCCTATTATTTCTGAAGGGTCTCTGTCCAGATTGAGGATTTTTACTGCAGATTCATTGATCATTGTTATTCTGCATCTATTGTCTATTGCGAGGATCCCTTCATGGATAGCGTTGAGCATTCCCTTTTTTTCGTTGTAAAGCTGTATTATCTCATAGGGTTCAAGCCCTAGAAGTGTTTTTTTTATATTTCCTGCCAGAAGTGCGGATCCGGAAAAACCGAACAGAAGTGATATTGCGAAAGAGATGTAAAAAAAGTAGAGTGACTGGCCCTTTATTTTTGCAATATTTGATATAAGTGTTCCTGTCGTTACAAAACCTATCTGCCTGCCTGATTTATCCATAACAGGGGCGAATGCCCGAAGTGATTTTCCCAGTGTTCCTGTTGCTATTGATATATAGCTTTCACCTGTTTCAATAATCCTCTGATTGTCCCCCCCGACAAATTTCTCCCCCACTTTATCAGGATCCGGGTGGGCAAACCTGATACTGTTCATGTCGCAGACAGTTATAAATCTTATATTGGTAAGTGTGTTCCTGATATTGTTGACATAGCTGTTGCATCTGTTTTTGTCCCCTGTCAGAAGGGTATCAATAACTTCGCTGTCCTTTGCAAGTCCCTGTGCAATATTCATTACAGTGATTTCAGAATAATTCTGGATAGTTTTCATTTCCATCCATATGCTGAATACCCCTGAAATAACAAGCGATATAAAGATAACCACAGTGGTCAGTATTGTTATTTTTGCTGCAAGGCCGGTTTCCTTAAATCTGATATGTTTCATTGGCTCCGTTTCTTCCCGCTATTCTGCCGAATACAAGGCATTCTGTTATTGCGCAGCTTCCCAGCCTGCATGCCCCGTGAACTCCCCCTGTTATTTCACCTGCTGCATATAACCCTTCTATCCTGTTCCCGTCAAGGTCAAGAACATGGGCTTCGCTGTCTATTCCGACCCCACCCATTGTATGGTGTACCTTGGGCCACAGCCTGATTGCATAGAAAGGGGCTTTATCAACAGGGGAGGCATTTTCGAGCATGGGTTTTCCGTATTCGCTGTCGTTTCCTTTCATGACAGAACTGTTGAACTTTTTAAGAGAGTTTTCAAGCTCTTTGCAGTCAATAGAGTATTCAAAGGCAAGCTCAGAAAGGGTTTCAAAGCTTTTTACAACCCCTTTTTTCATACACTTTTCAATATCCCACCCTGATTCTTTCACTGCTTTTGAATCTGCTATTCCTATACATGGATGTCCCTTCGCAAGTATTGCGTCTGAAACTGTTTTCCTGTTTCCAAGCTCATTCACGAATCTTCTCCCTGTTTCAGGGTCTATCACCAGTCCGTACTGAAACACTATATATTCAGAGAAAGAGGGCCCGTCCCCGTATCCTTTTTCATCTGGAGATGCCCAGGGACCTGTCTGAATGTGGGAAAGCTGAACAGGGGCGGCTCCTGCCCTGATTGCTTCTTTAAGGGGGTGTGAATCAGAAAAAACCTGAGTTGTTGCTGAAACAGTTTCATTAAGACGGGGATCCTGGACTGACCGGAAATATTTATCGCTTGCAAAACCCCCTGCAGCAAGGATCACTGCCTTTTCTGCCCTGATATTTATTTCCCTCCCTTTTTTTATTCCCCTGAAGTCATATCCCTCTTCAGCTGTAATCCCTTCAATCCTTCCATTGCTGTTTCTTATGAGTTTTTTCATGAAACAGCTGTATCTGATTTCTATTCCCAGTTCTTTTATCTTCTCAATCTGTTTTTTTATTATTGTATGGCCTGTTACCTTCTCTGCAGTATAGCAGCGCGGAACAGAATGTCCTCCGAAAATATCAACCCTGTCAAGATATCTGACACCCAGGTATTCTTTTGACCAGAGAAATGCATTCCTTGAGTTTTCAACCACTGTTTTGACAAGATCAGGGTGGTTTATTCCCATGCCTGCATTCATCATATCCCTGAAAAAGAGATCACAACTGTCTTCAATTCCTCTTATTCTCTGCTCTTCTGTCCCGCAGGCTGCAATCCCGCCGTCGCTTATTACCGAGTTGCCTCCGGGGGCCTTCATTTTTTCTATTACAAGCACTTCAGCTCCGCTGTTGTGAGCTTCAATTGCTGCTGAAAGCCCTGCAAATCCTGATCCGATTATTATTATGTCTGTTCTGTTATCCCATTCATTTATCATTATTTCCCTTCAATTAAAGACTTATTTTCCTGCAATTATTTCAAAAACATGCTTGTCTTCTTTATATTTTGATGTTGTCTTTTCTGATACAGAGAGTTCTTTCCATCCTGTGAAAAAATTAATAACTGATTCCCTGTTAAAAAACCTCTTGTAATGTCCGTCCTGGTTGTAGAACCCTTTTTCAACTTCGACCCCTTTTCCTGCCCTGTAGTGGTAGTCCCTGTCCGAATTCACCCTGGCAAAGAGAAATCCCCCCCCTTTCAGTATTCTTTTCATCTCCTCAAGTATTTCCGAAGTTTCCTCGGCTGAAAAATAGTGGAGACACAGGTCTGCAATTATAACATTGAATGAGCTGTTTCCAAAAGGAAGCTTCTGTGCAAGGTCAACTTTCATTATCTCCGCTTCAGGAACTCTTGCCTTGAAATTTTCAAGTGCTGTCAGGGAGATATCGGTTGATATGATACTGTAACCGCTTTTGAGAAGATGCTCGCTCAGGTATCCTTCGCCGCACCCGAATTCAATTATTCTGTCATCATCTTTAATCAGGTTCATGTAGCATTTGAGCCACAGGTCCTTCTCTGAAATTTCCAGATTTCTCATGTACATATCGTTCCAGTAATTTTCCCTGTTTTCCATTCTGCGCTGACTCTCCTGTTCCTGAAATATTTACCCTGTACTGTTTCAGGATAATAAATGACTTATTTGATTTTACAGTCTGGAAAAATCAAAATCAAGAAATATATTTCCGCTTTTCAGGCAGTCAATAATATGTAAAAAAATATCCGGGAGAATTTAAAACTGTATAATCAGTAATCATTATTGATAAATCTTGTATAATTCTTTATATAGTGTTAATATGTCCGATAATTTAAGTAGATACGCTATATATGGTATATGTATTTCATAACGGAGGTTATATGTCTGAATTATCACAGAAAATAAGCAGTGAGATCTTTAAAATAAAATATATGCTTCACGGTGAAAAGGAACCTGATGAAGTTTACAGAAAAATAGCAGATGAGATAGCTTCTGCGGAAAAAAAAGGAAGAAGGAAAGAGTGGGGGGATAGATTCTACAGTGAAATCAGTTCAGGACGTCTCATTCCAGCAGGGCGTATACTTGCAAATGCAAGGCCTGAAAGCAGAATGAAAAACTATAACAACTGTTTTACAATTGATATAGAGGATTCGCTTGAAGGTATTTATGATTCCCTTAAAGAGGATGCTGTCATAAGCAAAATGGGAGGGGGAGTGGGGTTTGATATATCAAAACTCAGACCTAAAGGTGACAGTCTTTCAAAGGGGGGGGAATCATCAGGTGTAATATCCTTTCTCAGAATATTTGATCAGTCTGCAAAGACTATAATGACAGGGGGGCAGAGAAGGTCTGCACATATTGCTCTTCTTGATGTTTCACACCCTGAAATTGAGGATTTCATAACAGTAAAGCAGGGGGACGGAAACAGGGAGCTTACTCAGTTCAATATTTCTGTGAAGATAACTGATGATTTCATCAGAGCAGTTGAAAAGGGCGCTGACTGGAATCTTGTATACGGTGGAAAAGTATATAAAACAGTCAAGGCAAGGGAGCTCTACGATCTAATTGCAAGGAATGCATATCTTCATAATGAGCCTGGTATTTTCTATTCAGATACTGTTGAAAAATACAACAACGGATACTGGGCTTTCCGGATGGACAGGGTCAATCCGTGCGGGGAACTTGTAATGCCTCCCTATTCACTGTGCTGCCTTTCCGCTGTAAACCTTGTCCATTTTGTTGAAAATCCCTTTACAGATAATGCCTTATTTGACTTTCAAGGGTTTGCTGAAACAGTTTCAACCGGGGTCAGGTTTCTCGATGATGTTCTTGACAGGACTGCTTACCCTCTTGAAAAAATAAGGCAGTTTTCCCGTCAGTGGAGAAGGATAGGGCTGGGCTTTACAGGCCTGGGGGATGTTTTTGCAATGATGAAGATGAAATACGGTGATGATGAATCACTTAAGCTTTCCGCTGAGATCGCAGAATCTCTCCGTAATGAATCCTATAGAGCATCAAGCTGTCTTGCAGCTGAAAAAGGGAGTTTCCCCGCTTTTGACAGCGATAAATTTCTGAAAGCTGAGTTTGTCATGAATCTTCCCCCTGATATAAGGGAAATGATCAGGAATCAGGGGATGAGGAATATCCAGCTTAATACGGTTGCCCCGACAGGAACTACATCGCTTTCTGTCGGACAGAACTGTTCTTCCGGCATAGAACCCATATTTTCCCTTACATTCAACAGAAACATAAGGACAGGGAAGGGTGATGAAACTGTGACAGAGGAGGTGTCTGATTATGCATACCTTCTTTACAAAAATATCACCGGGAGATCAGATGTGCCTGATTATTTTGTCACAACAAGAGATATAGATCCATACAAATCAATAGATATACAGGCTGTTTTCCAGAAGTATGTGGACCACAGCATTTCCAAGACACTCAATCTTCCTCCGGGTACCACTTATGATGAATATGTCAATCTTTTCATGTACGGATACAGGAAAGGCCTGAAGGGCTTTACAACTTTCAATCCTGAAGGAAGCATGAAGGGGATTCTTGAATACAGCGGCGAAACTGAAAAAATGACCAGGAGCCATACAGTAAAAAGGCCCCGGGACCTTGCATGCGAAATTCACAGAATTTCTTCAAAGGGTAAAAGCTATATAGTTATTGTAGGGATATATCAGGGTTCCCTTTATGAGCTGTTTGTAATTGATGATCCTGAAAAGGATATAGATCTGGGCAGCCGAAAGAGCGGGATTGTGAGAAAGGTCAGGAAGGGAAGGTATGACCTGATTTTTAAAAACGGGAAAGAACTTACCATGCTGAAGGATTTTACCCGTGAATATGATTCTCCTGACGCTTCCCTTGCAAGGTTCATATCAATGGCTCTCCGTCACGGAACACCGCTTCCCTATGTTGTTGATCAGCTTGTAAAGGACACCAACTTTATTGATTTTGAAAGAAGCGTATCGCGGGTGCTTAAAAAATATATTAAGGATGGAGAAGAGGTTGTCTCGGGAGAGAATATCTGCCCCGACTGCGGCGGCAGACTCACCTACAGGGACGGCTGCATATCTTGTATTGAATGCGGATACAGCAAATGTTCCTGAATCAAGGCCGGATTTGTTTCCGGCTTTTTTTATTTTTTTATCTGCCTGCTCAGGGAAATCTTGTTTCCCACTTTCTGCCCCAGTCCGTAGGATTCGGGGTCCACCCTGTTGTTGACCCGTTTCTTTCTTACAGTACCATAGGTCTCTTCAAGATATCCGCTGTTTTCAGACCTTGTTTTCCCTTCCATTGAGAGGACAAGCTGTTTTTCGTCCTCTGAAGCAGTTTCATCAGCATTCATTTTTTTAAGCCTTTCATTGATATTTACTACCATGCCGTACCTGAAGCTGTCAGGGTGCCTTACCACAGGATTATATTTTCTGCTTATTCTTGTAATTGTTTCATGAAGGTACTGGAAAAGGTTCTCTGCCGCATTTACATTTATATCCCTTCCGATAATGTAGACCTTTCCCTCTCCCGGTTTATGTACAGCTTCCGTGTAGGTCGCGTTCATTATTGTTGAGAGTAGAGCTGATTCCCAGTTTCTCAGCCTTTTCTTATCAAGTATGCTTCTCTCTATTACAGTGTTTTTAGAATCATGGCTGCTTATGTCTGTCATTGAGAGGCCGTGTTTAGCGAGAAGCAGGTGAACCTTTGCAAGGGCGGAAGCTGCTTCAGCTTCATTTGGGGAGTCTGAAAGTGCTATCAGCTTTTTAATTTTTTCAAATATTATTTTATTATCCTTTTCGTCATTCATACTTTATTCTCCTTGATTGTTGCTGATATGCCAGTAAAGAGAAACTGTTTTTACTGTATTTGAATACAGGGATTGGATTTAAGGCGGGGAGGGTGATATCCTCTGAAATTCTGTATCAGCTTAATTAATCCGTACTTTTTTAAATTATAAATCCTGATAGTCAGTCCTGTTTTATCTCTTTAACCCGGCCGACATCTCCCGATTCAAGACGTACTTTTATACCGTGCGGATGGAATGAGGAATTTGTAAGAATATCCTTTACTGTCCCGTATGTCAGCCTGCCGCTTCTCTGGTCCTGCTTTAAGACAATTGCTACCTGGATTCCCGGTTTTATATCGTTTCTGTTTCTTCCGTCCATTGCTATTTCCTTTTTCCCGGATAATAAAGGTTTTTATCTGTCAAGTTTTCAAGAACATTACTGATGTAGAGAGAAGCTTCCGATTTAGCACCATCAAGGTCCTGGTCCCTGAAATTACCGCAGTCTTCAGCTGTTGCCCCGGGAATTTCACCTTTGTAGTCTGCTATAAAGGTAAACATTTCCTTTATTACTTCTTTGACATCAGTGGATTTGAGGTCCCCGTGAAAAATGACATAGAAACCTGTCCTGCATCCCATTGGTCCGAAATACACAGTCCTGTCTTTCCATTCGCTGTTGTTTCTGAGGAATGTTGCCCCGAGATGTTCAATTGTGTGGAGTGCTGCAATATCAAGAACATTTTCCCTGTTGGGAAGCTTCATTCTGATATCAAATGTTGTAACTGTCTCTTTTCCAAGCATGTCCTGCCTTGAGACGAATATACCTCTATCCATTTTTGTATGATCAATAGTAAAACTTTCTATTTTATTCATTTCCATTTTATTTTCTCCTCCTGCCCCGGAAGCAAGCTTTTTTATAAGTCCTTTTAAAAGGTTCACAGAATTGGCAGCTGCCACAGGAAGGTATTTGTCAAAAGAGATTTCATTACCTTCTGTAAAGATAAGATCAGATATTGACCTTATTATCAGGAAAGGTGTGCTGAACCTGTAACATGCCTGTGCAACAGCGCCTCCCTCCATTTCGCCTGCAATTACATCAGGGAAATTGTCATTCACATTATCTATATGCTGCTTTTCATTAAGAAAAAGATCTCCTGAAACAATAAGCCCTTTATGGATTTTATATCGGCAGTCAAAAAGAGTACAGTCGTTTGCCATATTTAAAAGTTTCATATCGCTTTCAAAATAGAGAGGACAACCGGGAACCTGACCTATTTCATATCCGAAAGCTGATACATCAACATCATGCTGTGCAACTTTTGTGGAAAGAACAATATCTCCTATCGAGAGTTTTTTTGAAAAACCCCCTGCCGACCCTGTATTGACAAGATAGTCCGGTTTGAATCTGTCAAGGAGTATTGCAGATGCTATGGCAACATTGACCTTTCCAATACCTGACTGAAGAAGGATAATGCTTATATTATGTATCTCCCCTGTAAAAAAGGTGAAGCCGCCTGTTATAATGGTCTTCTTCTTTTCAAGTTCATTGTTAAGGCCGCTTAATTCCTCCTCCATGGCAACAATAATTCCAAGTTTCATATTGCATCCCTTTTATCCTTTTATTAACTTTTCTACTATATCAGTATATAACAATATCGGTAATATTAAATATTATTAAGTGCAACAAATATAATTCGAAGTTTTTCTGACCTGAAAAAAAGTATTTGAAAGAAGGGCTTCTTATAATTTGGAGCTTGTAAACATGATTATAATTCAGAATCCCCGAAGGATTGATAACTCCGGGTAATTTAAATAACTTCTTGCTATATAAAGGTTTAGGGGTGGTTGATTAAATAGTTTTTTTTTAATACCATCACATTCCCTTCTTCAGGAAAATGCCCGGAAAAAGGATTGAAACTCAACCTTGGAAATTGCTTTATAACTGGATAAATTTCACTGAAGAGGGAAAAACAATTAACGGGGAAATTTAATTAATGAACGAAACTTTTGTGGCAGTCAAGGACAATACTGCAAATCCTGCTCCTCTGGGGCTTATCGGATTCGGACTTACAACAATTCTGCTTAATATCCATAATGCAGGATTCTATCCGCTCAACTCAATGATCATGGGTATGGGAATCTTTGTCGGAGGGCTTGCGCAGGTTGTTGCAGGCATACTTGAGGCAAGGAAAAACAACACTTTCGGTACGACAGCATTTACTGCATACGGTTTTTTCTGGCTCAGTCTGGTAGCTGTATGGGTAATGCCTTCACTCGGTGTTGCAGAAAAAGCATCTTCATTTTCAATGGGATTTTATCTCCTTCTCTGGGGGCTTTTTACTCTAGGTCTGTTTTTGGGGACATTTAAGATGACAAGGGTACATCAGATCATTTTCGGCTCACTGGCACTCCTCTTCTTTCTTCTTGCAGCAGGGGATTTTACAGGAATCAGCCTGATCAAAGTAATTGCCGGGTTTGTAGGAATAATATGCGGATTGTCAGCCTTTTACGGATGCATAGCACAGGTACTGAATGAAGTTTACGGGAAAACAGTTCTTCCCATGGACAGGTTTCCTGCACTTAAAGTGCTTGCTGCTGCAATTTCTGAATAACAGGATTACAGAATCTCTTTTGTTGTTTTACAAGCTTTAAAACAGTAATTCATCAGCTTTCCACAGTGTATGATTTTGGAAAGCTGATATTTTCAACCGGAAATATGGGGAGTAAAAACCTGTTTTATTATTACAGGAAGAATAATCCGTTTAAAAACTGAATTTTCAGACAATTATTTATTGTCATCTGTATTCTGTGCTTCAAAGTCAAGCAGCAGTCTTTTCATCTCAAGGCCGTGGGCAAATCCTGTAAGCCTTCCGTCTGATCCAACTATTCTGTGGCAGGGGATAATGATCGGAACCGGGTTTTTTGAAACAGCCATTCCCGCAGCCCTTGCACTTCTTCTGTTCCCTGTTCTCTCCGCAATTTCCGAGTAACTGGCTGTTTCCCCGAATTTAACAGCTGAAACCTCTTTCCATACTTTTTTCTGATATTCCGACCCTTCAGGATTCAGTCTGATATTGAAGGCCTTTCTGTTCCCTTCAAAGTATTCTTTTAACTGAAGAGCAGTGTCTCTGAAAAAAATATCATTCCGGATCCAGCTGCTGCAGATATCAAAGATCCTTTTCCCTTTTCCTGTATTCAGGTGCAGGTTTTTTAATCCGCTTTCATCTCCTGCGAGTATTATTTCACAGTATTCTGTATCAAATCTTGTATAGTACATCTGGGTTCTCTCCCGGAAAACAGCATCTCTTACCTTGATAAAAAGAGGGAAAATCGAATAATCTTCTGGGTGCTGAAAAGGTTAATCAAAGCTACATTTTTGATGTATTGTAACTGACTGTTGTGCCGTCTGCATTTATGAGAACTTCATTATCCTTCTGAACATCAAATGTATCTATTTTCCACTCAAGGTTTTTTACAGGACCGCCTGTCAGTTTCAGAACAGCCTTCATGTTGTTCTTGTTTTTGAGAAATATTTTGCCTGATATTGTTTTGTACAATCCGTAGTTATCGACTTTCATGGCAGTTAAATCAGCATTATCAAAAGTTACAAGCTCTTCAGTTATGGTCACTCCCGGAGGAGTCTGCCCGAATGCGGCTGTGAGTGCAGATACAAAGTAAGCCTGGAATGAAACTCCGAAAGCCTGAACTGCCTCTTCTTCTGACGGTTTTGCAAACAGTACAGCAGGTGAAACAAGCAGTACCAGCAGTATCAACAGGATAATTTTCTTTTTCATAGCTACCTCTTTTTAAAAATACTGGTATAAGTATACTATACAGATGGGAATCAAAAAAACATTTTATCTGTTTATGAAAGGGAAAATGCAGAAATTATCCCAGGAATCTGTATCCTGTACCGTGAACAGTAACTATATGCTCAGGCTTTGCAGGATTTTTTTCCACTTTCTGCCTGAGTTTTGCAATATGCTGGTCAAGAGTTCTTGTTGTTCCCGTATATTCAATTCCCCAGAATCTGTCAAGAAGATGATCTCTTGAAAGAACCTCATTTTCATGTTCAAAAAAATATGAAAGAAGACTGACCTCTTTTTCGGAAAGGTCAAAAATTTCAGAATCCCTTTCAAGTTTGAATTTTACTGTGTTTACCGTGCAGCTCCCGAAACTGAAAAACTCTTTTTTCCCGGAGGGGGATGAAGCTTCACTTCTGTTTCTGCTTCTTCTCATTACTGTCTTTATTCTGGCAAGCAGTTCCCTGACGCCGAACGGCTTTACAATATAGTCATCTGCGCCAAGTTCAAGCCCCACTACCTTGTCTATCTCCTCCTCTTTTGCTGTAAGGAATATTATCGGAAGCAGGTCATCATTTTTCCTGATTTCCCTGCAGACATCATACCCGCTCATTTCAGGCATCATGATATCAAGTATTGCCAAATCTATGTTTTCAGACCTGTAAATTTCAACAGCCTTCAAGCCGTTTTCTGCAGGAACTGCCTTATACCCCTCTGCCTCAAGAAGATCAATCAGTCCCTCCCTGATAGGTTTCTCATCTTCAGCTATCAATACTTTAAACATTATTATCATCCCCTGCTGTGATTGTTTCAGATCCATAATTCCTGCCCTTTGCAGGTGCGGGGAAAACAAGGGTGAAAACACTTCCCTTTTTATAATCACCATATTCAGAAGGTCTGAAAACCAGTTCTCCGCTGTGCTGCTTCATTATTTTTTTTGCTATTGCAAGTCCCAGTCCTGTCCCTTTTGAATCCGAGGTAATGCTTGTGTCAATCCTGAAAAAATCCCTGAAAATCTTTTTTCTGAATTTTTTCGGGATACCTTTTCCCCTGTCTTCAACACTGACATAGATACTTCCATTGTCCAGTCCGGTTGAAATTTTAATGTATTTTTCGTTTACTGAATATTTTTTAACATTGGAAAAGAGGTTTATAAGCACCTGGATTACGCCCTCCCTGTCACAGTTTACATAAAGAGGTGATTCGGACAGCACAGTTTCAAATGTAAAACCGCTTTTTTCAAAGTCCTCCCTGAAAGAAGGTACTATGTTTCTGATTATTTCATTGATATCTTCAGTTTCAGGATTAAACATCTTTGTACCTTTTTCAAGCTTTGCAAAATCAAGGACATTGTTTATCAGGCGGGTAAGCCTCTGGCTCTCGGATGCTATATATCCTGAATATTTCCTGATTTTTTCGGGATCTTTCTGAAATCCCTCTGCCATCATTTCGGAATACATCCTGATTGATGTAAGGGGGGTTTTAAGCTCATGCGATACATTTGTGACAAATCCGACCCGTTTCTGGACATTCCTGAGTCTTGATGATGAAAAACTGTAAACAGCTGTGATCCCTGTAAATATCAGAAGGGACAGAAAAAAAACAATTACTGACATCAGGTATTTTGAATTTTCAATCTGCTCCTGGACCTCAGCGGGATTTTTGAGTAGTATAGCTGTCTCCCAGTAGGGGAGGAGCCGGCTTATTTCCTTTGCAACAAAAGGCTTTCTCCATTTTCCGCTGTCAATGCCGCTGAAATTTATCAGAGGAGAGCCGCTTCTGTCTGTTATGTTTATATAACGGAAGGAATTCTCAACGCTTCCTGCTGCTTCTGTAAGTCGTCTTCGGAATTCCTCCATATTTATTTCACAGCCTGTTATCTGTTTTCCCCTTTTTTCCCAGAAAAGAAGTATGAATGTACTGTCAAATGTTCTTGGAATAATCCCATAGTCAGAATCTGATGTTATTTCATCAAAGTATTTTGAAGATTCAATATATACAGACCTTATTACTGTCTGCGGAGTTTCTTTACGTTCAGTAAGGCTTATCTGAGGGATAATGTTCCTGGTAAGGTACTGCTGCCCCTCTTCCTCAGCCTTTGAATATATCCGCTCCTGGACAGCTTCATCTGATTCAAAGATTGTAACAGCTTTTTTTGATTTTGCTGCAGGAGAGGCTGTCAATGATGATCCGTAATCATCCCCCTCCTTAAAAGACTCTGAATCAGGAAATGCAGCTTCTTCAGGTATTTCTGCAGATTTTCTCAACTGTGACTGATCCTGTAATATATTATTTCCAATATCTCCTGACAATTCAGCTGTTTCAGGTTCCTCAGTTTCAAGGATATCTGTTTTATACTCCTCTGCAATATTTTTGTAGACAGGTATGGACTCGCTGTTGGAAAAGAGATTGAGATATCTCCAGTGAAAAAGGTCTGCTTCCTTTTTTTCATTCTCATTGCTGCTTCTTATGTCCGGATAGACAACAGATCTCTCTTCGGAAAGAAGGTATGTGGTCCCTGCAAGGGGAACTGTTTTTTTCCATTCTGCCAGTTTTTTTTCATAATCACTGCTTTCGATATCCGGAACAGATTCATGAAGTTCCTGTATCATGCTCTCTATTGTAAGGTTTAGTATAGTATTTGTCCTGTCAAGTTCAAGAAGAAGCGTATCTTCGAGCTGTCTTCTCTGTACCATCTCCTCCTGACTGACAGCCCTTATAGCATAGAAGGATAGAATGACGGCAGGGACAAATGCAATAAGAAGAAATAATATGACTAATAGCTGCTGTCTGATCCTGACCATCATTCTAATTGTATCCATTATTTCTGATTATTCAAGGATAAAACCTTTCTCCTTCACAGCATCCCTCAATGTATCAATTATGGCAGTATCAAGTGTGTTTTCCCCTGCTTCCTTTTCTCTCTCATTTCTTACATATTCATCCCGTTCCCTGCTCAGCTTTGTAATCTCATCCTGAATTGCTTTCCTTTCATTTCCAAGTGTTTCAATGTATTCCCTCTTTCCCCTGTCATCAAGACCTGCAATTTCCGGGGGAAGGTCTTCTGAATCCATTTCTTCAAGGTTTATTTCCCCTTCAGCATATGCATCCACTATATCCCATGATGAGTTTGAATAGCTTGAAGAGGATTTTACTTTTGCCCTTTCAAGAAAGCTTCCCATGCTCAGCTCTGATGCATTGCTGTCCTGTACTGCCTGCATTTCCTTTTTCTCTCTTCCCGCTTTTCCGTAACCGAGGTATGTACTGTTCAGCATCATGTTGAGTTCCTGTATCCTGTCATCCTGCGGTGCCTGGATATATCTTTCTGAATAATCGCTGTTGATATTCATGTAATTACCGTGTCCCAGACTTGCTCCATGCTCCCAGTATGTGGAAATCCCCTCCCTGTAATCGCCGCAGAAAATAGTGTTTACTGTAATGTCCCTGTCTACAGCTCGTCTGCATGATAAACTGTAATCCAGAGATCCCTGATTGAAAGGTTCATTTCCCGCAATAAATATCATTTTAAGTGTTGACGGGTTTCTGTCCCAGTCAAGTTTCCCTGCTGCTTTGCTTATTACTTCTCCGCAGTATTCACTTCCGCCGTTTGTTGTAAGCTGAAAGAGATTGTGGGATATGTAATCAAGGTCTGTTGTGAACGGGACAACCTGTCTTATATATCCATGCATTACTGAAAGTGAGTCATTTCCGTATTCATAAAGCGCTACTTCGAGAACAGGATTCTTTCCATCCCTTTTTGCTTTACCTGTTTCAGATACAATCTTCCAGAGCTGCCCTTTTGCCTGGTTGATAAGTCCGTCCATGCTGTTTGAAGTATCAAGAAGCAGCGCTATCTGAATAACCGGTCTTTCATTCCAGCTCTGTGCTGAAAGATCCATAGTCTGTACAGCAAAAACAAATACTGCTGTAATTATAATTGAAGCTGTTTTTTTCATTTTATTTCACCTCGTGATTTAAGATGATTCAAGTGTATCTCTGCTTATGAAACAAGTTGTCATGGGGATGTAAAATGTTGTAAAAAAGTTGTAAAAAAGAAAAAGAAATCCTGGAATTTGAACCGGGATTATACAGGTCCTATAAATATTTAGTCTTGTCTTTGTACATTTTCTTGTCAGCAAGGCTGATAAAATCATCGAGAGACAACTCCTGTGAGTACTGGGCAATACCGTAACTGAAGGAGATGGGATTTTTTGTTTTTTTGGAATCAGCTGCAGTCCGGATTTTTTCCATAACCATATGACAGTCTGATTCAGGGCAGTCAGGAAAAATGATAATAAATTCATCCCCTCCGTAACGGAAGAGGGTATCCGAATCCCTGATGTTGTCCCTGATAACTTCAGATATGGAACGTATCATCTCATCCCCTGCTGCATGTCCCTGCTTATCATTAACCTGTTTTAATCTGTTTATGTCGATAAAAGATATGGTAAGCGGAAGATCTTTACGGACAGCCAGAGCTATGTCTTTCTTAAGCAGTTCCAGACCTCCCCTGCGGTTGAAGCTGCGGGTAAGAATATCATTGTTTGCATAAAACTCAACTTCCCTGAGAAGTTCGTAGTTTTCCTTGTAAAGCCTGTACCTTATAAGGGAAACATATGGAAATCCAAGATAGCTCAGAATCACCAGGATCCCGTTATTTGAGAGGTAGATGTGAAACGGAAACCGGCCGGTAAATAATACGAAAAAAAGATAGGAAACAATAGTCAAGCATGAAATAATAATCCATTTAACAGGTGTTATCTTGAAAACAGCGGAAACAACGAATCCGTAAATAATAATGAGGCTTGTATCCCGGACAATTTCAGCAGCTCCGTGATTAGTGGCTATCATTACAGCACCTGCAAATGTTGTTGAAACAGAAAAGACAACTACCACCAGTGAACTTGGTATCAGCTTCAGCCTGAAAAGAAGATAGCACATGTATCCGAGAATAACTGCCCCTGATCGTATCAAAGTTATAAAGAGGGGATAATCGGAATACAGTATATCTGTAAAGAGAAGAATGGCAGCTATTGTGATGGTTATCAATGCTAGTGATCCGTTCTGTTTGTCACAGATGCCGTTGTAGTAATTATTCCAGTTCTGATGCGGAACTTTTCTGTTTGCTGTCTTCATGTCAATAAGTATACAGTAAAACCAGGATGTGATAAATATGATTGGTTTTTAAGTTCGGCCAAATTTCAGCAGGCTCTCCCGTTTCCCGGATCAGAAAAAGATCAGATATAAAATTTGCTATTTCAGCTGCTTTATCCTAAAATTAATGATTAGTTTTAAACGTAATTTCAAAAAACAGGAGTAAAAAAATGGCTGATTGTGAATGCCTTGAAGGCTGTCCTTTCTTTAATGACAGAATGGAGAGTATGCCGTCATTGTCAAATATCTACAAAAAAAAATACTGTAAAACAGATTCCTCCAGATGTGCCAGATATATGGTTTTTAAAGCTCTGGGGAAACCTGCAGTTCCTGTTGATCTGTTTCCGAACCAGATAGATATTGCTCAGACACTGATTCAGGAAAAAGTGAAGCTGTAAAGATCTTCCGGATTATTATTCCCTGACTACTCAAGATTCAACTCTTTAATATTCAAAGGTATAAAAAAAGCTGTAAAACTTGTTAGTCTTTACAGCTTTCAAGAGCGCCCGATCAGAATCGAACTGACATCATCAGCTTGGAAGGCTGAGGTAATAGCCATTATACCACAGGCGCTTGTTTATGCAGGCTGTTTAATGCCTGTTAAATGATGATATATATATAAAAAAAAACAGAATAAATGTCAAGTAATTAACTTGAAATAAAATATGCAATAATGTAGATTTCATGCATCAAAATACCTCTATGAGGGACGGGAGTATAGTATGGGAATTAGAGGTGAGGTTTTTTCATCCAGGGTGCAGACAGAACAGAGAACCTATTTTTTTAATGTAAAAGAGAACAGGAGAGGCGATCTTTTCATGAATATTGTTGAAAGCAAGAAACACGGGGAAGCCGGTTTTGAAAGACATTCTGTTCTTGTTTTTGAAGAGGATATTGAAAACTTTATGGAGCAGCTTCAAAAAGCTGTAAATTACATGAAGAAGAAACCCTGAAGCTTTTTCTGTGAATAGGGGATAATCCGAGATTTTCCACAAGACTTCTGTGAAGTTTTGTGGGATAACCTTTATGCTTTTCAAAACTGTATTCAGTTTCAATCCATGAATATCTTGTCATCCATAAATCCCTGACAGTTTTTGCCAGAATAGAGGCAGCCATAATCTGGTGTATCTTTGAATCCCCCTTTACGACAGCTTCCCTTCTGCAGTCAATATCAGGTGTAAAAAGTCCGTCAATATAGGTTATCTCCGGGGTAATGCCCAGTTCCTCATAAGCCCTTTTCATTGCCAGAAGGGTTGCATTGTGAATATTCAACCGGTCTATCTCTCCCGGCCATCCCCATCCGATACCGTATGCAGAAGATTTGTCAATTATTATTCTGCAGGCGGAGATCCTTTTCTTTTCTGAAAGCTTTTTCGAGTCGTTTAGTATTTCAACAGGGAAATCCTCCGGCAGAACAACAGCTGCTGCTGTTACAGGACCTGCAAGGGGGCCTCTTCCTGCCTCGTCAATTCCGCATATACAGCTCATATCTACAATATATATCTCCATGGACTGTCAGGTCAATTAAAGAGCTTGACCATAATCATTTCATGGTGTTAGATGTAATTTAACACATAAGGAAGATCAATATATTCTACAGATATTTCCAAATCTTATATTATCAGGTGAAGTGAGTGTTTCTAAAAAGTATAGAGCTATTCGGGTTTAAATCATTTGCAGACAGAAGTAAAATCGAGTTTGTTGACGGAATAACTGCCCTTCTCGGACCAAACGGCTGCGGCAAGAGTAATGTTGTCGATGCGATAAAATGGGTGCTTGGTGAACAGTCAAGCAAGAGTCTCAGGGCTGAAAAAATGGAAGATGTTATCTTCAACGGAACAGAGGGGCGAAAAGCTCTTAATGTTGCTGAAGTAACACTGACCCTTTCAAACGATTCAGGAATGCTTAACCTGGATGTTCCTGAAGTTTCCATCAAGAGAAGACTCTACCGTTCCGGCGACAGTGAATACTATGTAAACAATACTCCTGTCAAGCTCAAGGAGCTTAAAGAGCTTTTCTTTGATACAGGTGTTGGAAAGTCAGCCTATTCCATCATGGAGCAGGGAAGGATAGACCAGATCCTTTCAAACAAGCCGGAAGAAAGGCGTTTCATATTTGAGGAAGCAGCCGGAATAACAAAGTACAAAGTCAGAAGCGCTGAAGCTGAGAGAAAGCTTGATAAAACAGAAGAAAACATGAGACAGGTTGAAAGCATCCTCAGTGAGGTGAAAAAGTCTCATGATACTCTCAAGATACAGTCTGAAAAAACTGTAAAATACAGGGAACTCAAAGATGATATTTTCAAGGTGGAAATAGATATACAGCTTCTAAAGCTCAAGAATTTTCTGGAACTCAAGGACAGTGCGGAAAAGGAACTTGGAAAGCTGAATGGGAAAAAAACTGACCTTGACAGTGAAATAGAGACACTCAATGAATTTCTCGAGGAGAATGCAGGTCTTATAAGCTCAATGGAAAATGAGCAGATTGAAAAACAGAAGAAACTCTACGGACTTGATCTTGAAAAGGAAAACAAGAAAAACCAGATGAGAATGATTGAGGAACGGAAGAAGGAGATTGACCGGCAGATAGATTCATGCATTCTCAGGGAGAAGTCTCTCAACGATAAGATATCATCAGTCAGGGAGCAGATTAAGGACAAGGAAGAGCTCCTTTCAAGTATTGATGCAAGGCTTGAAGAGGTCGGAAGCAGTATCAAAACATTTGAAGAAAAGATAAAAAAAGCTGCAGAAGATATTAACGACAATGAAAATAAAATCCTGGAAAGCGAAGAGGAGATAAAAACCCTTGAGAAGAGACAGCATGATCTTCAAAAAGCCCTCCGTGATATAACAGAGGATATTGTTCAGCAGCTTGACCGGGACCTCAAGGAGACCGGTTACTCATATTCAGAAAGAAAGAAAGCAGAGGAATCTGTTATCAAGAGTTTTGAGGAACTTAAAATACTTCTTGAGGGCAGGCTTAATATTATAGAAGACAGCCTTGAACTTGATATTTCTGACCGGGAAGAGTATTTCAGGTTTGCTGATTCTGCAAAATCAGCCTTTACAGACAGTGTTGAAAAGCTCAGGTCAATCAGGGAGCATTTTGAAAAATACAGGAACAGTGTACCGGTTTTTATTGATGAATTTCTTGCCCCGGAAGGTATTATCACCCGGAAAAGGGAAATTGATTCGGAAATTGTCAGATCAATAGAAAAAACTGCTTCCCTGAGGGAAAGAATCAGGAAGCTTCAGGGAGAGAACAAGGCTCTGTCTCTTAAAATCGAGGATTACAGGTCAACTCTTGAAGAGCTCAAGGTCGAGCAGGTGAAGATGAAGACACAGCAGCAGGCCCTTAATGACTCTGTGAAGTCCCTTACGAGGAATATAGAAGACCTTGAAAAACAGCTTTCTGACAACAAAGAGGAAATTTCAAGCTGCAATCTGAGAAAGAAGGAAATAGATATAAAAATCGGAGAGCTTGAGAAAGAGGAGAAAGGGCTGTTTGAAGCTGAAAAACAGCTTAAAAACGAGCTTTCAAAGCTTGAATCCGGTATCAGTAAAAAGAACAGTGACCTTGTAAGCAAGCAGAAATCGCTGAAAAATAAAAAAGAGGATAATGATAAAGTCATTCTCAGGATAGAAAAATACCATCTTGAAACAGCTACTTATGAAACTGAAATAAGAAACATATATGATAATTTCAGGGATAATTATTCAAGGGAACTCTCGGAATTTGAGGACAGAATATTTGAGATAACTGTACCGTTTAAAGACCTTAAAGAGGAATTGAGAAAGCTTAAGGAGGATGTCCGTAATATAGGACAGATAAACCTTATGGCGCCCGAGGAGTATGCAGAGGTCAGGGAAAGATATGACTTTCTTACAAACCAGATGAATGACCTGACAACTGCAAGGGAAGACCTTAAAAAAATCACAAAAGAGATAAAAACCGAATCAGAAGAACTTTTCCTGAGGACATTTGATCAGATAAAGAAAAATTTCTACCAGATATTCAGGAGAATGTTCGGCGGCGGAAGGGCTGAAATAAAGCTTTCGGAAACTGAAAATGTTCTTGCATCGGGAATTGATATTTATGTACAGCCTCCCGGGAAAAAGCTTGAGAATATAGCACTTCTTTCAGGCGGGGAAAGGGCGCTTACAGGTGTTGCTCTTCTCTTTTCCACTTTTATGGTAAGGCCGTCACCTTTCTGTCTTCTTGATGAGATTGATGCTGCACTTGATGAGAATAATGTCGGTAAATTCGTCAATCTGCTGATGGAGTTTGGTAATAACTCCCAGTTTATAGTGATTACCCATAACAAAAAAACAGTAACAGGTGCAAAAACATTCCTGGGTGTTACTATGGAAGAATCAGGTGTTTCCAGGGTGATTTCCTTCCGGGTAGATAAAAACGGAGAAAAGGTTGAAGCATAAGGCTGATGTTTGATTTCAGGGAGATTACGGAAAAGTATATCAGGCCTCTGTATGGAAAACTTTCTTTTCTGAAACACTATATTTCCGGCAGGACAGCTTTGATTGCCCTGGCTGCAGTGATTGGAGTTTCGGCATTAGTAGCAGGAATAAGAATTATTCCTCCGCTTTTTTCAGGCAGCGGAAAAACAGAAAAGGCAATGCCCCCTGATGATCTTGTTGAAATTGAGATTGATATTTCCGATTTCCTGATACCGGAAGATATAAAGTCGATTGAAGAATTCCGCTGGGTTCCTTACAGGGGCATGAAGAAGAAATGGAGCAGGGAGGATGCAGAGGAATTCTGGATCAATCCTGAAGAAACTGTAAGAAAGGCAGCTGGGGAAAGAAACAGAAAGCATATGGAAGAACTTTTTGAGAGTATTCCGTGAAAGAATTGAAAATAATTTTACTATTAATAATTACCGCTTTGATTAGTTCCTGTTCAACAGGAAACAAGTCTCTTCCTGATAATAATACTGATAGGGAAATCACTGTACAGGAAGCTGCTGTCCCTGAAAACAGAATTGAAGATAGCAGCAGCATAACTGCTGAAGAACCTGATACAGCATCTCCTGTTTCTCCTGAAAATCCTTCTGCTTCCACTTCAGCAGCTGAACAGCCGGCTGTAGCTGACGAAGCAATAACTGATGGTAATATTTCTGAAACGGGAAGCCTTCCCCTTAAAGAGGGAACAGGAAGGTCATCAGGGACAGGATGGGCCAGGAAGATAAGCGGAGAGGGTAACTCTGATCCGGGAGAATCTGATGGAGAAAACAGCCCCGAATCTCCCGGAACAGCAGAAGATACTGATGATTCTTTAATGAAGTCTTCTGACGGGGAACAAATATCCGGAATTGAAAAACCTGATGCTGAAATTTCTGATAATGAAAAGGCCGAATCTGTTGATGACAATCATGCAGAATCATCAGGAGATCTGTCCCGGAACGGGAAAAAAGAAAATCCAGATCCCGCTTCAGAAGAAGCACCTGCTGAAATATCTCCTGATGCTGCAAATGAAAAAACAGCTTCTGTTTACGAAGAAAAGGCGGATAAATACCTTGCTGTTCTTGATAGTGAATATAGTGATGATTCTTCCGGCAATGCTGATCAGGACGGGTCAGGAGAGCAGGCAGATAATAAAGCCGAAGTATCAGGCCGGGAACTTATTGCTGATAAAACAGCTCCTGTTATTAATGATCCTGTAAAAAGGGAAACAGAGGCTGATAAAATCAGACTTGAGCCTGTTTATTTTGATGATCCTTCCAATATAGTGATAGTGCTGGACGGCTACGGATGGATTTTCCTCCGTCAGCTTGAACCTGATAGCCGGATTGAGCTTCTTTCAAAAACTGTGGATAACGGGAAAACTGTTTTCAGTTTCAGAACAGAGGCAGGCAGCAGCCTGGTACTTGAGTTCCAGCTTCAGAATACAGACGGAAGCAGTAGAAGGGCGGAAATAGAGCTGAAAGAGAAAAAGCCCGCCGCTTCTGCAGGTTCTTCAGAAGCGGAACCTTCACAAGACCCGGAACGTGATGCAGATGAAGCTGAAATATCAGTAAAAACTGCTCCTCTTCAGGAAGGACAGGCTATTAATGCTGAAGAGGAAGATGAAGCTGATTACGGAAAGCTGTTTGAAGAGGCTGTTGAATATATGGATAAAGGGGAATACAGCAGGGCTGCAGTGAACCTCGAAAAAATAAGAAAACATCCTGAACAGTTTTCCGAACCTGACAGGCTCTATTATCTTCTGGGGCAGTGTTATGAAAAAAACAGAGACCCGGTTGCTGCTGAAAAATATTACAGCATGGTCATAGATCAGTTTCCGTTCAGCCTGTATTATGACAGGTCTGAAAAACGCAGGCGTTATCTTCAGAAATATTTTATAAATATTCAGTAGATTGAGTGTGTAACTTTGATAAATACATCTTCCGTGTTGTGATTGAATGATGGAAAATAACTCAAAACTGCTGCCTTCAGTAATGCTCCTGACAGGAGCCATGATCGGGGCCTTAAGCGGGCTCTTTATTAAACTGCTACCCTTTTCAACCGGGGCCCTTCTGGGTTTCCGTTTCGGCATCCCATTTCTGCTGATGCTTCCCTATATAACCAGAAGAAAAAACTTCCTGGGAAGGAGAAAGGACAGAACCCTTCTATGGAGCAGTTCATTTCTTAATCTTCTGAGAATGGTATTCTATGTAACAGCATTCAGGCTTACTGCTATAGGGAATGCTGTTGTCGTGCTTTATCTGTGGCCGGTATTCTCTCTTGCTGTTGAAGCTGCCGTGGGGAAAAAGATCCCCGGAATAAAAAAAATCCTGATAATCTGTGCGGCATTTTCAGGTGTGGTTATAATGAACAGCCACAGGGAATTCTCGCTTGATAATAATGATCTTTATGGAAGCATTTCCATGATACTCTCTGCATTTATTTTCTCTCTTGCAGTACTCCTGAACAAGAAAGCCCTTTCCGGTTATTCTGAAGGGGAGGTTGTTTACTTCCAGAGCAGTCTTGGAGCACTTGTTTTTATTCCCATTCTGATAAGGGAAATTTCCATGTATAAGGGACAGGATATGATTTCAGGTTCAGTATATGGATTTCTTGTAGGGATTGTTGCTTTCATGCTTTTTTTCTATGCACTGAAAAGGGTTTCTGTTTTCCATTACAGCATTATGACATATTCAGAGATTGTTTTTGCAGTATTGTTCGGTATTGTTTTTCTGGATGAAACTCTTGCTGTCAACCAGGTGGCAGGTATGATAATTGTTGTTGTTTCCAGTTTTGCGGCACACAGGGTTAAGGATGATAACAGTTGACATTCCTTCTATTAAAAGGTATAAAATCTATAAAATTTAAAGGTGCGTGATAATACAGTATGCTGGACGGAATATCGGATAAATTTTCAGATATAGTTAAAAGAATCTCAGGCAAAGGCCATATAACAGAAAAAAATGTACAGGACGCAATTGAGGAGATCAAGGTTGCACTTCTTGATGCTGATGTCAACCTGAGGGTTGTAAGGCGTTTTATCAATTCAACACTTGAAGAGGCTGTAGGCGACAAGGTTCTTAAATCGGTTGATCCCGGACAGCAGTTTGTTAAGACTGTTTATGATAAAATGGTCAAATTTCTCGGTGACGAGAAGCAGGACCTTAACCTTAAAGGGCCGGATACTGTATCTGTTATCCTGATGCTTGGTCTTCAGGGATCAGGTAAGACAACAACAAGTGCAAAGCTGGCAAGCAGGCTTAAAAAAGAGGGGAAGCGTGTTCTCCTTGTTGCAGCAGACCTTGTAAGACCTGCCGCTGTTGAGCAGCTTACAGTGCTGGGGGCGCAGATAGGTGTTGAAGTCTACAGGGAAGATACGAATAAGCCTGTCAAGGTTGTTAAAAACGCCCTTTCATATGCAAAAAAGAACCAGATAAATACAGTAATTGTTGATACATCAGGACGTCTTCATATTGATGGGGCTATGATGGCAGAGCTTGCTGAAATCAAAAAGGTTTCAGCTCCTGAAGAATCTCTGCTTGTTGCTGATTCAATGACAGGTCAGCATGCTGTTGAGATCGCCGGGGAATTCAATGAAAAAATAGGTGTTACCGGTGTAATCCTGAGCAAGTTTGACTCGGATACAAGAGGCGGTGCTGCCCTTTCCCTTAAAACAGTAACAGGACAGCCTGTCAAGTTCATAGGTACAGGTGAAAAGATTGAAGACCTTGATATTTTCTATCCTGACAGGATCGCTTCCCGTATCCTGGGAATGGGTGATATTGTATCCCTAGTTGAAAAGGCTCAGGCTACAATTGAGGCTGATGAGGCTGAAAAACTTCAGGAGAAGATTACAAAAGCGACATTCACTCTTGAGGATTATCTTGATCAGTTTTCAAGAATCAGGAAAATGGGATCACTCCAGTCTGTCATTGACATGATTCCGGGTTTAAAGGGAAATGTTAATGAGGAAGATCTTGATGAAAAAGAGATGCGGAGGGAAGAGGCTATTATTCTTTCCATGACTGTTATGGAGAGGAGAAACCACCGTATACTGGGTCCTTCAAGAAGAAAGAGAATTGCCAGGGGTAGCGGTACCTCTGTTGCAGATATAAACAGATTTATAAAGAAATTTGAAAAAACACGGCTGATGATGAAAAAAGTAGCAAAAAATAAAAAATATCAGGCTAATTTGTTGTCTCAGTTCGGTAATTAGTGTATTACTATAGAATCACCATAAGGAGGAAGTTCGAGTGAGTGTGAAAATCAGACTGAAACGGTTGGGAACCAAAAAAAGACCGTATTACAGAGTTGTTGTAATGGATTCACGTTCTCCCAGAGACGGAAGAACAATTGACGAGGTAGGAATCTACCATCCAATCGAAGCAGAGGAAGTACAGGTAAGACTTAAAGAAGATAAAATTAAGGAATGGCTTTCAAAAGGTGCTCAGCCTACAGATACTGTAAAAAAACTCTTAAACAAGAACAATATTTTTGTTAAGTAAGTCCGGAGAAAAGCTATGACATTGGAAAAAGATCTTGTTGAATATATTGCCAGATCTCTTGTTGATGAACCTCAGGATGTAAATGTGAACCTGATAGAAGGGGAAAAATCAACTATACTTGAATTAAAAGTTGCAGCTGATGATATCGGTAAGGTTATCGGTAAACACGGAAGAATTGCAAAAGCTATCAGAACTGTTTTAAGTGCAGCAGCTACAAAAAGCGGCAAAAGGGTTGTTCTGGAAATTCTTGATTAATGGGTACTGCTGATAATAATTTTCTCGTAACAGGGAAAATCAGGACTTCATACGGCGTTAAAGGCTATATGAAGATTATAAGTTATTCAGGAGAAAAAGATCAGTTTTCCGAACTTAAGAATATAACTCTCAGATGCGGAGAAAGGGAGTTTGGAAAAAAGATTGAGGATGTCCGTGTGGCAAATAAGGACATTCTTATTAAACTTGAGGGAATAGATACGCCTGAAGAGGCTCAGAAATACAGAAGCTGTGAAATCCTTATTCCCAGGGAAAGTGCTTCGAAATGCAGAGAAGGGGAATTCTACATTGCTGATCTTAACGGATGCAGTGTTGTAAAGGATGGGAAAAACTTCGGAGAAGTAATTTCAGTTATAACCAACAGTTCTTCCGATCTGCTTGAAGTTGAATCTTCTGAACTTACCGGAAAAGGGAGAAAAAAGATATTCCTGATTCCTTTCAGGAAGGAATTTATCGGGGAAGTTGATATCGACAGAAAAGAGATACAGCTTCTTGAGGAATGGATTGCAGAGTGAAATTTACGATCCTGACCCTTTTTCCTGAAATACCGGAAAGCTATTTTAAGAACTCAATAATGGCCAAAGCTATTGAAAAAGGCCTTGTTGAATATGAAATTATAAATATCAGGGACTTTGCCCCTGATAAGCATAAAAACTGTGATGATTATCCGTACGGGGGCGGTGCGGGAATGGTTTTGAAACCGGAACCGCTGGCATTGGCCCTTGACAGTGCAGGGGCTTCAGGGAAAAGGACAGTATATCCTTCTCCGTCCGGAAAACTGCTGAAACAGGAATATGCATCAGATCTCTCTAATGAGAAAGAGCTTGTTTTTATCTGCGGAAGGTACGAAGGTGTTGACCAGAGGATAATTGACAGCTATGTGGATGATGAGATATGTATTGGGGATTATATCCTCTCTTCCGGCGAAATAGCAGCTTTGACTGTTATTGATTGTGTTTACAGACTGCTGGATGGAGTGATCAGCAGCGATTCTCTGGAAGAGGAGAGCTTTGCAAACGGACTTCTGGAATACCCCCAGTATACAAGACCTGTGGATTTCAGGGGCATGAAAGTACCTGAAGTCCTTCTTTCAGGACACCATGAAAATATAAGAAAATGGCGCCATGAAAAAAGTCTTGAGAAAACTGAAAATTACAGGCCTGATCTTTTAAACAGATAGTGATGGTAGTGAAAAATGTAAAGGAGGAAAGGATAGATGGATTTGATTAAAGCAATTGAAGCTGAGCAGATGAAAGAAAATGTTGAAACATTTGCAATCGGAGATACTGTTAAAGTACATTTTGAAATTATTGAGGGAACTACAAAACGAGTTCAGATCTTTGAAGGGCTCTGTATTGCAAAAAACAACACAGGCGTAAGTAAAACCTTTACAATCAGAAAGCTTTCTTACGGTGTAGGTGTTGAAAGGGTTTTCCCTTTCCATTCACCGAGAATACAGAAAGTGGAGCTTGTTAGACGAGGTAAGATTCGAAGAGCAAAACTTTACTATATCAGAGACAGAGTAGGAAAAGCTGCCAAGGTTAAAGAGCTTATTAAAAAGAAAAATTAAGATAAAATGCTTGAAGTTAACCTTTCTTCATTCTTCGGAAGCAGCGGAAAAGGTTTATTCAAGTCTGTAAAGATTCTTGAAAATCTTGAAAACGGTTTCTGGAAAGTAAGCACAAGTTCGGGTATTATCAAAGTTTTTTCTGAAGAAAAACTTATACCCGGAAAAACTGTAAGTGCTTTTATTCGACAGGAAGGAAATCTTATCAAACTGGAAACATTGAATCAGGAGAAAACAGCATTTTCTCCTGATTTTTTTTATCCCCATGCATTAATCCAGACAGATTATATAATGAAAACGGCATCCAGGCTGAATATAAGGTTATCAGACAGTGATGTATATCTGCTCAAAAAATATCTGAAGAAAAAACGAAACCTGAAATTCATGGTCCCGTTTCTGATTGATGCATTTGATAAAGGTTTCAGGTCGGAAATACAGCTTGGAGAACTCTGCGGCAGTTTTGATGGCAGGCGTGAAAAAAACAACAGCAGGGGAAAGATGAAGGAATATCTGAAAAAACAGGTTTCAGAAGCGGAAAACAGCCGATCAGCATTATTTCTTTACAACCATCTTAAAACCGGAAAAGACCACTGGGTGGTGGTCCCCTATAATATTGCGGGAAAAGAAAATATTGAAGGGGCTGTAAGGCTGAGGATCTCTGGGGGGGGGATAAAAAATATTATTGTAAATGCTGTAAAAGGTGAATCAGATGAATGGGGATTTTTTATTACTGCAGAAAACAAAAGTTATAATATGAGAATATACTGCAGTGAACCTGAAAAAATCAAAGAATCCGAATCTTTTGGTGAATTTCGAAAAAAACTTCAAAACCTGCGGGTTAAAATTGACGATAATGTTAAGGATATTGCTTATTTCAGCGGTTTTGGCGAGGAAAACACTGATCTGGATATCTCTGTATGAAAAAGAGAAAAAAAGCTGTAGCATTGAGCTATAAGAAGGAATATCCTGCACCTGTGGTAATTGCCAAAGGGGAAGGATTGTTTGCTGACAGGATACTGGAAGTTGCTGAAAAGGAAGGAATAACTGTCTGCAGTGACACCAGTCTTGCCGAGGTTCTTTTTTCTGCTGATCTTTACAGTTTCATCCCTGAAGAGCAGTATGAAATAGTAGCAGAAATATTAAGTTTTATAGTTAAAATATAGGTATGCTGAGAAGAATATGAAGAATATACAGGTAGCTGATTTAGTTGAAGGTGTGAAATTTACAGAGGATGTGTATCTTGATAAAAGCAATATGCTTGTCCCTGCAAATGTAGCTCTAAAACAGAAGGAAATTGAACGTCTCTCAAAGTGGGGTATAGATGAGGTTTTTACAGATGGTGATATGCTCCTCCCTGCTCAGAAAGTTGACAGGTCTGAGAGAGGTATATCCAGAGATTCAAAACTATTCAGTGAATATGTAGATCTTGTAGATCATTTTTCAATATTTATCAGGGATGCCTCAAAAGGGGTCAAGCCTGACCTTAAAATTATCAAGACAGTTTCTGATACAATAATTTCAAATTTTTCATCTCCTGACAGCTTCAGCGATGTTCATGAAATAATCAGCTATATAAGTAAAAGTGATAATATAGGTGAAAAAAGGGCTTCGAGCGGAGTCAACTGCGCTATTCTGTCTGTTCTGCTCGGCCTTGAATATAACATGACAGGGGTTCGTCTTCAGCACCTGGTAATTGCTTCTCTCCTGCATGATATCGGAATGCTTAAGATGCCCCCAAGTATTGTTGAAAAAAAGGGCAAGCTGGAGCCTGATGAACTGAAAGTGGTAAAGACACATCCGGTTTTTTCATATCAGCTGATTACCAGGAATTTCGGATTTCCGGAGGCAATAGGGCAGGCTGTTCTTTTCCATCATGAAAGGTGGGATGGTAAAGGATATCCAAAGAAACTGACCGGGGAAGATATTCCTCTCCTTGCAAGGATAATCGCAGTTACAGACTCTTTTGAAGCCATGAACAGGGTAAAGGCCTACAGGACATCCATGATCGGATATGCTGCAATGAAGCAGATACTTAATGAGAATTCCAAAAAGTATGATGCACAGGTTGTCAAGCAGTTTATAAAGGTACTTGGAATATATCCTCCCGGAAGCATCGTTATAATGAATGACAAATCAATAGGAAAAGTAATCAGGATAAAGAAGAAAGCCCCTCTGCGTCCTGTTCTCCAGCTGATGATAAATGCCGAAGGAAGAAACTGCTCTTCTGATAATGAGATTGTTGATCTTATGGATAATAAATCGCTCTTTATTGTAAAAGTAATTGACAATAATGAGCTTGAAGGGAAAATATGAAATATCCGGAATTATGTGACTGCTCCGGAATTCGGGAGATTGTTTGATGGTCAGAATTGCTAAAAAGTCAGATCCTGTGAAACTTAAAGAATTAAAGGAAAAAATCAATGATGAAGAGTATTTGACTCTGGCAATACAGCGTATAGCAATGCTATTATCAAGTGAATTACTTGGTATGAATGAGGAGAATAAATGAAACCTGCAAAGGAAAACAGCGGCAGAAACAATAACAGTGAAAACGCAGGAGAAATAAATAAAAACACACCCGGCCCTGGACAGGGAAGCAGCGGAAAAAAAGAGGGTAAAAGAGAATTCAGAAACAGCAGGCGATGGAGAAAGGGGCGGGACCGCTACCGCGATAAGGACCGGTCTGATGATAAAAGCAGGGAAAACAGCGGAAATGAAGTAAAAATCAGCAAAGCTGTTTACAAGTGTGATATCTGCGGCAAGGATATTAAAGAAATTTCATCTGCTATTGCATCCCCTGAAACACAGAACCCTGTGCATTTTGACTGCATTATTCAGAAACTTAAAGATGAAAACACTCTCGAAAATACAGACAGGATAGTATATCTGGGGGCAGGAAGTTTCGGCATAGTACGGCAGGAAAAGAACAAGCCTGCAAAGGATTTTACAATAATCAAGAAAATAGAATTTGAAAACAGGGATGAAAAACCCGAGTGGAGAAGTAATCAGCTCAGAATACGGTAAAACTGGTATTCCATATATAAAAAAAGGGTTTCCTGCAGTATCTGCCGGAAACCCTTTCTATTTTATGAAATGAAAAATTAATAATTTTTAAGTCTGTCGAGAAGCATGTCTGCCCATTTTTTTACATTCGGGCTGTAGTTTCCCTCTTTTATCTTTATTATTGATCTGAATATGAAGAACGGATCAGGTTCTTCTTCAAAACCGCCGTTCTTTTTTGCAATTTTCTCTATTGCAAGAAGTGATGCAATTGCCAGGTTGTCATCAACCCTGACTTTTTTTGCATCAGCATCAATTACCTGGGCAATAGCTTCCAGGGACTGATTGTTTTCATTCATTCCGATTATACCAAGTGCATATACTGCCTGGGAAAGAACCATTGTCTCATCATCTTTTTGTGTTATATCGATAAGGGTATCCCTTGATATTTCCCCGCCAAGTTCTCCGAGAAGCTTGCATGCTCTTCTTCTTACTTCAGGATAGTAATTGGTTTTTCTTCTGTTTTCTGTGACAACAGTTGAGATACCTTCTCCTGACAGGCTGTTGAGAATGGCATGTATCTGGGGATCTCCTTTTTTGATTTTTCCGTCAGAGAACATCTCTTCAATACTTTCAATAGCTGCAAGTTTCTGGTCCCTTGTATCTGCCTGGGCAAGTTCCCTTATTATGCTTACTTCAACACTGGTACTCAGGTATTTCTCTTCTACAGTCTGCTCACCGTCCTGGGCAGACACTGCTGCAGAAAACATGATTGCCAGCACTGTAAAAATTATTATCTTTTTCATCTTGTTTCTCCAAATTATGTTATAAGCCAATTTTCCAGCTGTTGTCTATGTATTTAAGGTTATAAAGAACAACCAGTTCACCTTCAATATTCATGTAAGCCTTTATATTATTATCATCTATAAATGAAATATCATCAAGGCTGACATCGGATCTGCTTGGTACAACTACATAGGTGAAGTAGTCGTTAAGAGATCTGATTGTAATATTGTATTTTTTCAAAGTGGGTGTGTTGGAAATTGTCCTGAGATTTTCAGGATTACTGTAGTAATCAATATATTCTTTTGTAAGATATTGCTTCCACTCCCTGAAATTCTGGTCTCTGATAATCTTATTGAGGTCATCAATAAGCTTTTCAATATCTGTAAAGATTTTTGTATACTGCTCTTCCGAGACCTGAAACCCCTCGCTTTCTGCCGGTTTTTCTTCTGCCGGAGGGGGGGTTTCTGCTGCAGCCGGCTCTTCAGCCTGTACTGCCGGTTCTGTTGTACCGCAGGCAGCAAAAAACGTTATAACCATGAAAACAATTATTAAATAGCAAAATAAAATTTTAAGTTTGTCCATATCCCTTGTACCTTTCATAATATAACATTATATTATTTTACAGCTATTTGTCAAAACAAAATTATTTTTTTATATACAGTATAGTTACAGGATTATTCAGATGGTAAAAGCGATATTTCCAGGTTCCTTTGACCCCCCCACAAATGGTCATATTAATGTAATTGAACGGGCATCCAAGATTTTTGAAGAACTGATTGTTGTAATTTCAGTGAATCCTCAGAAAAAATATTTTTTTGATGCAGAAGAAAGATATAATATGCTCAGGGAGATTATTAAAAACTATGATAATGTTCATCTTCATATGTGGGACAAGCTGATTGTGGATTTTGCAGAGAAGAAAGGAGCCAAGGTAATTGTCAGGGGGATAAGGGCACTCAATGATTTTGCATATGAGCTTGAACTATCGATGATAAACAAGGGACTTAAATCACATATAGATACCCTTTTTATACCAACAGATCCGAGATATTCCCTTCTCCGTTCCTCTGCCATCAAGGAACTTGCATCTTTCGGAGGAGATATATCTCAGATGGTGCCTGCGAATGTGGAAAAAGCTATTAAAGAACGGCTTGCCATGAGTTCTTGACAATTATTATCCTATACGGTATCTTTTTCTGAAATTAATGTATTATTAAACTGATTTCCCGGATGATTGATAATATTATTCATCCTGTTACAGCAGACAAAAGCATACAGACAGTTGAGCTGCAGTTGCTGTGTTATATATAACAACATGAGAGGTTAAAAAAAATGGCAGTACCTATACGAAAAACTTCAAAAGCTAAGACCAGAGGAAGAAAAGCTATCAACATGAAGATGACTGCACCGGGGCTTACAGAGTGCAGTACCTGCGGAAACAAGGTCGTTCCACACAGAGTTTGCCCAAAATGCGGATTTTATAAAGGAAAACAGTATTTAGAGCTTGAAGAAATTGCCTAAATAGTATATAAGTTTTTTCTTTTTTCAGCAGCTTATTAAAAAAGCTGAAATAGATCCAAAAAAACAGGAGAATAATGATGGACGAACTTTTTGAGAAAGTAAAAAAAATTATAGCTGAAAAACTTGATGTGGAAGAAGCAAAAATTACAGCTGATGCTTCATTCAGACAGGATCTCGGAGCAGACAGCCTTGATACTTATGAACTTGTTTATGCTCTTGAAGAGGAAATGGGAATCCAGATTCCTGATGAAAAAGCAAATGAATTTGAAACTGTAGGCGATGCTGTCGAATTTATCAGATCAGCTTCTAACTAAGATTGGTGTGTTGAATTTTCAAAAAAGTCTTAAACTTAAATCACCGCAGGTAAGTGGAGAGAGAAAAAAAGAACTTTTATTGTTTGAAAATCATGCAGGCTTAAGGTTCAGAAAACTTGATTTTCTGAACCTTGCTTTTTGTCACAGGTCATATGCAAATGAAAGCCACGAAGATATTGATAACAATGAAAAACTGGAATTCCTCGGGGATTCTGTTCTCGGTCTGATTACCAGCGAATATCTCTTCTATCTCCTCCCTGACGGGGTAGAAGGCGATCTTGCAAGGATAAAAAGCTTTGTAGTAAGTGAAAACAGCCTGAGTACCATTGCAAAGTCAATAAAGGTTGATAATTTCATCCTTATCGGAAAGGGTGAGGAGTATTCAGGTGGAAGAAACAAAAAAGCAATACTTGCAGACTGCATGGAAGCCATAATCGGGGCATATTACCTTGATTCAGGTCTCAAGGCAGTTAGATCATTTATACTGAAGCATCTTATTCCTGAAATTATAAAAGTGCTTGAAAACAAGCATGAAAAGGACTACAAAACCCTTCTTCAGGAATTTGTCCAGAAAAGGTATAAAACATATCCGAAATACAAGCTTATAAAAAAAATAGGCCCTGACCATGACAGAACTTTTCTTGTCGAAGTAAGAATAAAGGACAAGGTTTTCGGTCCGGGGGAAGGTAAAAACAAGAAGTCTGCAGAGCAGAATGCGGCAAGCATAGCCTACAGAAGCTATGTAAAGGATGCCGAGGCAAACACTCTAAATTAATCGATATCTATTCTTTCGTTGTAGAAATTACGGGCTATTTCTATAAGAATATCTCTTCTGTTCATTTCAGGGTCATCGAGAACTGATTCAAGAAGGAATTCAAGTACTCTGCCCATTACAGGACCTTTTGGGATTCCCCCCTTTTCTGCCAGAATGTTTCCGTCCACTTCCAGGTTTCTGATGGTAAATGCATTTTCCTTTTCCAGAATGCTGTTGATTCTGCTTATAAAGGACTTGTCGTTAATGCATTCAAATGGTTTCCCCTTCATTCCCGCCCTGTCAGCAAACCTGAGTCTTATAAGGTCCCTGATATTTTCTTTACCCACCCTGGAAATAAGTCTTCTCAGTGCACTGTCAGTCCATTCCGGAGTGTAGTTGAACATGTGCTCCCTTATAAGGTGTGTCACCTGTTTTTCCAGTGCTTTGGGAAATTTAAGCCTTTTGAGTATTTCTGAAGCTGTTTCAGCAGAAATGATCTCATGGTTGTAAAAGGTCGGTACTCCCTCCCTTAATTCAAGGGAATCAGGTTTTCCCACATCATGGAGAAGGGCAGCAAGCCTTATAACAATGTTGTTTTCAGCAAAGTCAGCAGAATAAACTGAATGCTCAAAAACATCAAAGCAGTGCATTTCCCTCTGCTGTATCCCTATTCCGCGTTCAAGCTCGGGAACAATGTATTTGAGTATATCTGTATCTTTCATAATGAAAAAAGCTTTTGAAGGTTTTTCGGAAAGAAGAATTTTGATTAATTCATCACGTATTCTTTCAGCTGAAATATATTCAAGACGAAAACCCTGTTCCCTCATTCCTGAAAGGGTGTTTTCCTCTATTTCAAAATCAAGCTGTGAAGCAAATCTGCAGCCTCTCAGGACCCTTAGACCGTCTTCTGAAAAGCGCTTTACAGGGTCTCCTATTGCCCTTATAATCCTTTCTTTCAGGTCTTTTCTCCCATTATGGGGATCAAGCAGTATATCTTTAACAGGGTCATATGCCATTGAATTTATGGTGAAATCCCTTCTCTCAAGATCTTCGTAGATTGAACTGCTGAATTCTATTCTGTCGGGGTGCCTTGAATTTGAATAAATTCCGTCTATTCTGAATGTTGTGACCTCAAACTGCATCCCTTTATAGAGGACTGTTACTGTTCCGTGTTCAATACCTGTCGGGATTACTTTTTTAAACAGGTTAATTATATCATCCGGAAGGGCATCAGTTGCAAAATCAAAATCAGCTGGTTTAATACCCCGTATAAAGTTTCTTACAGCTCCTCCCACAAGATAGCAGCTGAAACCTGATTTATTGAATACTGAACAGAAATCTTTGATTTTTACAGGAACATTCACAACAGACAGTAAATAATTAATAGATATGCAATGTCAATAAAAAAGTTGTTTTTAATAAGCCGGAGACAGGTGAAGGGGAATAATAATCTATAATTTACAAAAGTAACTGATTAAAATAAGAAAACCCCGGCGTTTGCCGGGGTTCTGATATTGTTTATATCTGATTCTACTGGAAAAGCTGCATTACTGACTGGCTTTTCTGGTTTGCCTGGGCAAGCATTGCTGTTGATGCCTGAACAAGGATCTGGTTCTTTACAAAGTCTACCATTTCCTTTGCCATGTCTACATCCCTGATTCTTGATTCAGCAGCCTGGAGGTTTTCAGCACCTACTGCAAGACCTTTGAGTGTATGGTCGAGTCTGTTCTGGTATGCGCCGAGATCTGCTCTCTGCTTGTTTACCTTTTTAAGTGCGCTGTCAATTACTCCTATTGCCATATTTGCCCTGTCAGGTGTTGAGAGGGATATAAATGTTGCAGTGCTTGGGAGACCTGCTGATCCCTGTATTCCGAGACCCTGAGCTGTCATTGTCCCGATAAAAACCTGCTCTCTCTGGTCCATGTTGGCGCCTATATGGAGCCACATTGAAGCTGTAACAACATTTTCTCCGGTTTCTCTTGCAAACCTTCCAGTAAGCATGTTGAGTCCGTTAAACTGTGCATGTGAAGCGATTCTGTTGATTTCATCAACAAGCTGTGATACTTCAACCTGGATCTGCATTCTGTCTTCAGATGTGTAGATACCGTTTGAAGCCTGAACAGCAAGTTCCCTCATCCTGTGAAGAATGTCCTGAGATTCCTGAAGATACCCTTCTGTTGTCTGGATGAAAGAGATACCGTCCTGGGCATTCTGTTCTGCCCTGTTCAGTCCCTTGATCTGCGCTCTCATCTTTTCTGAAACAGCAAGCCCTGATGCATCATCTCCGCCTCTGTTGATTCTCATTCCTGATGAAAGTTTTTCCATGTTTTTGTCTACGCTGAGATTGTTGAATTTCTGTGTCCGCTGAGCGAACATAGCGCTTAAGTTGTGATTAATAATCATAGAATATATCCTCCTTGATATATGCAGGCCGGACATCCTTGTCCGGTTTCCTACTTTTACTTTCGGGATTCTGAAAAAAACCTTTAGAAAAAAATGAAAATATATTAGACTGCTTTTCTGTACAGTGACTTTTGTCATGGAACATGGTTTGTTGGCTGATGCAGAATTCTTAAAACAGATTGTATTCTTTTAAATTATTGAATGATAAAGAGCGGAATAAATATATGAACGGAATTCTTTTGACTGGGGGGGAAGCCCCTTCGGATCATAAATATATAGAAAAATATCTGATAGACGCTGATCTTGTATGCGCGGCAGATTCCGGAATATATCTGGCTGAAAAATACAGGCTCAGGCCTGATTTCATTGTTGGTGATATGGATTCTGTAAAAAATGCCGAAGATATAAAGAGACATGACTATGCTGAAATAATCGAATACAGCAGGGACAAGGATTATACAGATACTGAACTGGGTTTTTTTCTTCTTAAGGAAAAAGGGTGTGACAGGGTTGTCATTATAGGGGGAGGGGGGGGAAGGACTGATCATCTTCTTTCCATATTTTCCCTGTTCTACAGAGAAGTTCATCCCGATGTCTGGGTTATGAAAAGCGAGGAGCTTGTTGCTGTTGATGATAAAATCAGTTTTTCTGCTGTGAAGGGTGAAGATATCTCCTTTTTCCCTGTAACAGCCGGGGAAAACAGAATGAAAAGCAGAGGACTTGAGTGGGAACTTGATACTCTTGTATGGAGACCGGGAGATTCAGGAATCAGCAACAGGGCAAAGGGAAGCAGTGTAGATGTTGAGATGATAAAAGGTAGACTTGTCATGATCAGAAGTCTTAGATAAAGGGCATTTTTATGAGTAACACTATTTTTGACGACCTTTCTTCAAGTATAACAGAAAAAGAAAGGAAAGATCTTTTAAAGAAAATAAACCTCAGTATGAATATTAATCCCGGTATTGATGAAAGCATTTATAATGTTGAGATCAACAAGGATGAAAGAAACAGGATGTTACTTGATGATCTGAAAAGGCTTTCTTTTCTTGAAAAACTGGTCATAAGGATAAAACAGCTTTTTACCGGCAAGTCTGAAGAAGCTGTTTATACATCGATAAGATTCAGGCATCTTAAAAAAAGCATAAACAGAAAAATGCCGGGAATTACTGGATTTGAAACAAGAAATATTTCCAGGAAAATGGCTGATATTGTTTATAATCTTTATCTGAAATCAGCCCCCCTTATAGAGGTTTTCCGCGATTTCTGGAGTCAGGGGGAAACATTCCACCTTGTTCTGACAGAACTTATCAATGAAAGAATGGAGGGGGCTGTAAGGGATATTGATGATCTGGTAACTGATGAGGAGATAGAAAAGATACTCTATGACAAGGAGACAAAAAGCGCCATAAGGGAAGAGGTCCTGAGAATGCTCAACAGGCATGTGAAAAAAATACCTAAAAGAGTATTTGATGATATAGAAGAAGAAATAATGCCTCTGTATTATTTCCGTTCGGTAATTCTTTTTCCCTATTCAGCTTTTCTTAAGCTTTTCGGTTTTGATCCCACTCTCGGCGGAGGTTCATTTACATTTAAAAGTGCATCTGCAATGCTCTGTCTCGAGTACCTTGAAAAACTCTATTATGCAGTTTATATGGTCCAGAAAACACCTGTCCCGATAAAAATCAACGATCTTATCGGAAAGTATTTTGCAGTTGACAATTCTGACTATGAATCAGGTGATGAAGAGGCAGCCCCTGATGAAAATGAAAACAGCAGTGCTGAAAAGGAAAACACCCCTCTTCAGAACGGTGAGCTCCAGCTCTTCTATTCAAGGCTTAATGATATATATTCCGAGTGCAGAAAGGTGAGCAGGAAAGTTCCCCTGATAGAGCTTATAAAGTATTTCAGAAATGATATCTATTATAAACTGGCTTTTTATATTCCGGGTCTCAGGCTAAGGGATTTTTATACTGCAAACCTCAAGATTCATCTTCTTGAGCAGGTGGATGAAAAATATACTAAGGCCAGAAATGTCCTGATTGAGAAAAACATAAACAGGTTTTTCAATAACCTTCAGATGAAAAAATTTCTCCATTACAGGTATTACACAAGTTTTGATTACAGTAAAATCGGTGTAACTTATTTTCACCATGTGAAGACACTTGAGATCCTTTATAACTACCTAGAACATTACTACAATAATAAATACAGAACAGTCATTGATATAGTAACAAGAATAATATTTTCGCAGGATAAAATCACAATCAACAGTGTGATGGTACATCTTTCAGCACTTGATGATGCCTTTATCAAGATTCAGGATTTTGATAATTCTCTGGGGACTGATGAAGAGGACGGTAAGCTTTTTCTGCGGCTCAGATACGGACTGGGCAATGATAATGCTTACCTTAAAATGTATAAATCCTTTATAGCCCAGAAAAACAAGACAACAAAGGATATTATTATTAAATCACAGGATGCTTTTGAAGCAATTCTGAAGATTTTTGAGCAGCTTAAGGTTTCACCTTCCTATGAAATCAAAAACAACCTTAAAAACAGCTACATGATAGGGGGGAGGACTGCAACATTTCAGGAGCACATTGACAGTTTTGTTGATAATATAAAATATTTCAGAACTCTGCTGACTCAGCTTATGAAATTTGAGGAAGGGCGCTGAAACATTTCTTAAGCATATCCCTGGTTTCGACAGGACTTTCGACCATAACACGGCTGCCTGCAATAAGATCTGTAATTCCCAGTTCAGTTGGAAACCTGGGTATTATATGAAGATGTATGTGCTCTATTGATGCTCCCGCGTCCCGTCCCATATTATAGCCGATATTATATCCTGTAGGTGAGTAGCAGCTGTCAAGTACATCGAGAGATCTGTTTGTAAGTATATGAAGTCTTTCAGCTTCCTTATCTGTAAATTCTCTTGTATCATAGATATGCCTGAGAGGAAAAATTATAAGGTGTCCCGGGTTATACGGGTAAAGATTTACAGAAATATTAAAAAGGGTGTCTTCGTAAACAGTGAGGTTGACAATCTCCTTTGATCTGTTTTTTATATGACAGAGTATGCATCCGTCCGGCTTTTTTTCCTGAAGATAAGCTATTTTATCAAAGTTGAAGAAATATGACATATCTACTCCTTCAGTCTTTCGGTATTGAACTTGAGTATATCCATTTCAGGGTTTGCCCTGATATATTCAAGCAGGATAGGATATTTTGTAAGAAGTTCTCCGTATTTTTCAAGCAGTTCCAGCTGTCTCTCAAGTTCAGCATTTTCCCTTGCTGATCTGGTTTCAGACTGGAGAACCATGTTTTCCCTGTTTTTCAGGACATTCAGGTACTGTCTTTTTGCTTCATTGTAAAGATCCATATCAGGGATATTGAAGCTGTTGAGTGTTATTGAGGAAACTGTGATATTCTCTATCTTGCTCAAAAGATAATCACCAAGCTTTTTTTCAAGTTCCGAAGAGTCTGTGATGGAGGCTGAGGAGCTTTTCATTGAATTTATGAAATTCTTTCCTGTGCTTTCTATAAATCTGTCTTTTTCCTCATACCATGAAGCCAGTGTCTCCGGTGTTATTCCCCCTTTCTCAAGAAGCTGCGGGAGCAGTGAACTGTCTATTGTGTATTTTATTGAAAAAGATATGCTGTATGCAAAATCAGGATTGCCGGAAATAATTGAGGAATATACATCCCCTGATGGGAGATTTCCCTCTGAAACTACATCTGCTGTGTGTGCTGTGCTGTCAAAGGTGTGGAGTGTAAAGGATTTTGGAATCAGTTTCTGCCATCTCCAGTGGAATGATCCGGATTTTATAACTTTATCCTCATATCCTGTTATGTTTGAGTAGACAACTGCCTGTGTATTCTCCGGGAGCCTTATCCATCCGAAATACAGGGCTGTTCCGGATGCAGTTAAAATAAGTATAAGCAGAAAGATAAACTTCTTCATTTAACACCTCTAATCTATTATATCACGAATCTGGCCAAGCTTTGTAATAACCATGTCAGGAAAAATTCCTCTGCATTCTGGGTTTTCTTTTCTCAATCTGAGGGACCTCATATCCCCTGCAAAAAGCAGTGTTTTCATTCCCGTATGACTTGCGGCAGTTATATCATTTAACATATCGTTGCCAGTGTAAAGGACCTCTTCAGGTTTTATTTGATATTTTTTCCACAGTATATCCACGGCTTTCCGGAAAAGAAAACTGTCAGGTTTGCCCCGTCTGTAAAGGTATGAATAGATTGAAAGATCCCGGTCAAATCCGAGTTTTTCACAGCTTTTCCCGAACCAGGCTTCGAACAGAAGAGGAGTGTAAAACTGGGCATTGGAAATCATTCCTGTTATTATCCCTTTTTTTTTCAGATAAAGGATAAGCTTTTCTGTGCCGGGCATGGGGCATGTCCTGTTTGAAACAGCCTCATAGGCAGCAGCAGCTGTTTTAATGATTTCCTCTCCGAAGGATATCCCTGTCAGTTTTTTCAGGATCTTATCCCAGATTTCCGTAATCACAACCTCCGGATATTCTATTCCCCTGTTTTTCAGCCTCATATGCTCATTTTTTATTTCAGCGATATATGCAGAAGGCAGGTGCTTAAGTATATTTTCACCGATAGCTTCTGTGTCAATCCCCGCTTCACTCAATGCCATTGAAAAGATGTCTGATGAGGCTGAACTGCTCTTTGCATGTGAAATATCCCCTGCTTCGGATATAAAGAGAGTCCCGTAAATATCAAACAGTACAGCCCTTGTGTTTCCTGTTCTGAAGAAATCAGGTTCAAGTCCGGTTTCAACAGGATCCATTTGTCCAGCGTGTTTTTTAATAATATCTGTAAGATGCCTGTTGTCTGGAAAGGCCATGACTCGATTTTACGACATATCATGGAAATCAGGCAAATCTTTTTTATCTTCAGGCTGCAGATTTAACTGCAGTATAGTAAAGAAATAATATCAATATTAAAAAGATTTTTCTGTATTGTAGGAGGGGAGATCGTAATGTAAGATAAAAGCATATGAGAGATTATACAACACTGTATTTCTTCAGAATTCTGGAGAAAACAACAGTATTTTTATACCTTTTTCTTCTGATGCTGTTCAGCCTTTATCTTTCTGGAAATTTTCAGTTTTTTCTTGATGAAACCCAGTATATGCTGCTTGTTTTATTGGAAGCTGTTTCCTTTGTGCTTGTTTTCATGAGTATCATGTATGGAGTTATTCTGATTGTATCCGGTGCAGGTCGGAAAATAAAATATATAAGAAAGTTTATCTTTTTTCTCCTCTCTTCAGTTTCCGGGACAGCAGTTTTTTTCTTTTCAAAGATTATAATTGTCTGGTCAGGTTGATTATCCCGTATGATGCTCCGATAAGTAATACAGACGGAGTATTATTTGATAAAAAACATTCCCCTCAAAACAAGTATTGATGTACTCAGGATAAAAAAGCCTTCAATGATTGCATCCGGCCTTTTGCGGGAGCTTTCAGCCTTTATTAAACCAGGTATTGCAACTGAGGATATAGACAGATTTGCTGCTGAATATATCAGGAAAAACAAAGCTGAATCTGCTCTTTTCGGTTATAAGGGCTTTCCGGGAAATGTGTGTATATCTGTCAACAATGTTGCTGCCCATGGAATAGGGGGAAGTTATGTCCTGAGTGAAGGGGATATCCTCACTGTTGATTCAACAGTAGGGTATGAAGGCTGGTATGGTGATGCTGCCTGGACATATGTTGCAGGGAAAACATCCCCTGAAGCAAGAAGGCTGATAAAAGGTGCCTGGAGAAGCATGCTTGCCGGGATAGAAGCAGCTAAAGCCGGCAACAGGTTCGGCGACATAGGTTATGCTGTATCATCAACAGCAGCAAAGTACGGATGCAGGGTTTTTGAGGATTTTGCAGGCCATGGAATCGGGAAGGAGATACATGAGGAACCGGTTGTCCTTAATTTCGGAAAGAAGGGAAGCGGCCGGCCGGTTGTCCCTGGTATGGTATTTACAATTGAACCTATCCTTACTCTAGGAAAGGCTGAAGTTGTTTATATGGATGATAAATGGTCTATTGTCACAAAGGACAGCAGCATCACAGCCCAGTTCGAATGCACAATAGCTGTATTTGGAAGCCGTACTGAGATTTTGACAAATAATAAAATAAATTTTGGAAACCATATTGACTTTCCTCCGATGTTTTAATAATATCGCATCATCAACTGAACGTATAAAACATTCTGTTTTAACTTTTCAGGCAGCAGCATACTCGGCGAAGTAGGTTGTGCATGCCACCTTAGCTCAGCTGGCCAGAGCACGTGACTTGTAATCTCGGGGTCGTCAGTTCGAATCTGACAGGTGGCTAAAAGGTTTTGTAAAAGTGGTTGACTTTTTGTCGCTGCTTTGATAAAACCTTCTTGATACGGGGAGGTTCCCGAGCGGTCAAAGGGGGCAGACTGTAAATCTGTTGGCTACGCCTTCGAAGGTTCGAATCCTTCTCTCCCCATTATACCTGCAGGTTCTGCCTGCAGGTTTTTTTTTGCTTTTTTATTCCGGATATAAACGTTTAAACACGTAATAATATTGATAATAATTATTCTGATATCAGAAAACAGTCCTGATCCGGGTCAGCCTGAACAAAGCTGGAGGTATTTATGGAAGAACCTTTTTACAAAGATGGTCTTAATTTTGAGTGCCAGAGATGCTCTGCATGCTGCAGGCATGAACCGGGGTATGTTTTTCTTTCAAAAACTGACCTGCGTGACCTTTCTGTCAACCTTGGAATTTCCGAAAAAGAGTTCTGTGACAAATACTGCAGAAAGGTTGAAATAGGGGGCTTTTCAAGGGTGAGCCTGAGGGAGAAGCCAAACTATGACTGTATTTTCTGGGAAAACGGAGGATGTCTTGTCTACAGTTTCAGACCGCTTCAGTGCAGGACTTATCCGTTCTGGAGGCCCTATCTTGAATCTGAGGATGACTGGAATGCGCTTGCCGCTTCCTGTCCCGGCGTCAACAAGGGAAAGATCCATCCATGTAGGGAAATAGAGGAAAAGCTTGAGCAGCGCCTTAAAGAACCTCTTATTGAAGATTTTGATTGACAAAGGAGAGGTTTCTTATAAACTTTTAAATAAGGAATTTTCTGAAGCAATAACCTGAAGTTGTTGCCTTTTTTGAAATTTAAAAGCTTCAGTTCTTACAATGGTATGTATTTTTCATACTGAATTAAGCTGTTGCAGTATTTATAAAATGCAGGTCAATAATAATGAAAGTGAAATTCTGGGGAGTAAGGGGATCTGTCCCGGTTCCCCTTACCAACAGTCAGCTGCACAGAAGAATTTCTGCAGTTGTTCAGAGAATCAAGCCGGAGGATCTTGAAACTCCGGAAACAAGAGAAAAATTTATGGCATCTCTGCCTGACTATATTTTTTCATATGTGGGGGGCAATACAACCTGCCTGGAGATAAGGCTGGATGATGACAATATAATTATTTTCGATGCTGGAACCGGTATCCGGGAACTGGGAAACAGTCTTGCCAGAAATAAGGATCATATAAGGCACTATCATATATTCTTCACCCATTTTCACTGGGATCACCTCCAGGGGCTCCCGTTTTTTTCACCTCAGGTTTATGACAAAAAATGCAGGATTACTTTCTACAGCCCGTCGGGAAAGCTCAGAGAATATCTTTATAAACAGATGGAACCCCCGTTTTTCCCGATTACAATGGATCTTTTTGATGCTGATATCGATTTTGTAAAGGTTCCTGTAGAGGGAATCAGGATCGGCAGCGGAAGGGTTGTTCCCAGGGCTGTCAGGCATCCCGGGGGATGTTTCTCGTACAAGGTTGTTGAGGACAACAAGAGTATGATTTTTTCGACAGATACGGAACTCAGGGAAAGTGATTTTGAAAAAAGCAGTTCAAATATCGAATTCTACAAAAATACAGATCTTATTGTGCTTGATACCCAGTATACACTGGATGAAGCGATTGAAAAATATGACTGGGGCCATTCATCATTCAGCCTGGGGGTTGAATTTGCTGCCGAGTGGAAAATCGGAAAGCTGGTCATGTTTCATCATGAACCTTTATATGAAGACAGGAAAATCCATGATATTCTCAACAAGGCTAAATGGTATGCAGGTCATCTCTACAGCAACAGACCGGAAGTAATGATCGCAAAAGAAGGTCTGGAAATCGAGGTGTAACTGTGGATCTTTCAGAAGATGAAAAAAAATCTCTATACAGGCTTCTCAGAAAAAATGATAAATATCTGGATAAAACTTTATACAGTCTCAAATACAGGCTTGAAAAGGAACTTTTCAGCAGGCTTACAATTGAGGAGATACAGGATATCCAGGCTGATAAGAGCTGACAAAATCATCTGCAGGGAATAATGGAATTCAATAAAGTAACATCTGTTTATGCCAGATGTTTAACAATATATCAGGGATAATTTATTATCCCTCAATAAACAAGGAAGAAATCATGAAAACCAGAAAAATTATATTCCTGACAGTTTTTATTTTAATTACAATTCCCCTTTTCAGCGAATACGATCCCCCTTCCCAGGGTGAAATGCTTTATGATTTTTACTCGCCTGAAATGATTTCTTCAGGGAGTCCTCTGGTTTCTTCGGAAGCTCCTCTTTCATGTTTCGTCAATCCCGCTTCAGGCGGGTTTCTCCAGCGCACAACAGCTGCCCTAAACTATACAGCACTGCACGGAAGCGGTTCAGATGAAGGCTGGGGCAATGCTGTTAATGCAGGTCTCTCAATCCCAACTGATATCGGGGTCTATACAGCTTCCGTTTTTTTTCTTAACAGTGATTTTGATTCACCGGATTACGGGACTCTCTCCCGTCTTGGTTTTGCTTTTTCAAAAGACCTGTTCAGCAATCTTTCAGCAGGTGCTTCTGTTACCCTTACAGCAGGGAAGAATGACAGTTCCGGCTGGGGCCTCGGAATGGATATTGGAATACTTCACTATCCCGATGCTTTTCTGAGCAGCCGTAATTTCAGATGGGGTGCTGTGTTTAAAAATATAGGCAAGGGATATTCTGTATCGGATTCAGCAGAAGGCTCTCTCCCTTCACTTTTTACACCGGGAATCGGGGCTGGTATAACCCTTTTTGAGACAGAGGGTTTTTCTTTTGACTTTTCAGGAGATCTTCTTTTCCCCTCTTTTCAGGATATACGGACAGAGATAGGAGCTGTTTTCAATATAAATAATCTCCTTGATATCAATCTTTCTGCAAGGTTTGATATGGATGAGATGTCGGATGATTTGAATCCTGCCCCATCGGCAGGGATCTCATTCGGTTTTAATGCAGATCTGAGGAAAATTGCCCCTGCTTCAATTGACAGGGAAGACCTTGAAAAGACCGAGGTACATACTACATTCGGATTTGCCAGGATAAATGATAATGTAAACAGCTACAGTGCCGGATTCAGGATCCCCTTCGGGATAAGGGATGAAGCAGGGCCTGATATAAAAATCGGGTACGACAGTGTCAGATATATATCTCCTGACAATGACGGAAGGAGTGATAATCTTGTTTTCCCTGTTGATATAACTGACGAGCGTTATATCAGGGGATATGAATTTATTATTACTGATTCTGAAGGCAATGTTGTAAGGCAGTATGAAAACAAGGATGAAAGGCCTGAAAACATTTCTTTTGAGAATATATTTGACAGGTTAATGTATGTTAAAACCGGCATAGGGATACCTGAAAAATTCAGGTGGGACGGGAACAGCAACGACCGCTCCGAGGTCCCTGACGGGGAATATCTGTTTTATGTAAGGGCCTGGGATGATAACGGCAATATATCGGAAAGTGAAAAACACAGAGTAGTTGTTGATACCGTATCCCCTGCTTTGACAGTTTCATCTCCGCCTGTCCTGGACCGGATATTTTCTCCCAACAATGACGGGAGCCGGGATTTTCTTACCATAAGGCAGACAGGAAGCAGTGAGGATCTCTGGACAGCCCGGATTAAAGACAACAACGGGAAAACACTGAAGAAATTCCAGTGGGAAAACAGTTCCCCGACAGATATTTTCTGGAACGGGGCAGGGGATGATGGTATGCTTCTCCCTGACGGTGTTTACAGTTATCATATTTCATCAACCGACAGGGCTGAAAACAGCAGCAGCGACAGTGTGGCTAATATAATAATAAGCACAATGAACACACCTGCATCCCTTTCAATCAGCAGGGCAGCTTTTTCTCCTGATAATGACGGTTTAGCTGATTTTCTTGATTTCAGTTTCAATGTACCTGTGAAAAAAGGTATTTCAGGATGGGTTCTTGATATCCTTGACAATTCAGGAAGTATAGTTAACTCATTTGAGGGAAATGAGGAGATCCCTGAAAATTTCACCTTCTACGGACTTTCTTCAGGCAAGACATTTCTTCCTGAGGGTGTATACAGCGGAAGACTGCAGATTGTCTACAGGAACGGAAATATGCCGGAAGCGATCTCTCCCGATTTTGAAATAGATATTACAGCACCGGAAGCTGAGCTTTCAGCTGACTATACCGTATTTTCACCCAATAATGACGGAAAAAAAGATGAGCTGCTTGTGAACCAGAAAAGCAGCTTTGAAGAGGTCTGGACAGGTATTGTAAGGGATATCAGCGGAAATATTGTTTTTAAGCGGGAATGGCTCGGAGAAGCAGATCCTGTTTTCAGATGGGATGCATCATCAGAGGGGGGCAGAAGGGCTCCCGACGGTGAATATATATACCAGCTCAGTTCTCAGGACAGGGCAGGAAACAGAGGCGTATCATCCTCTTTGAGGTTTTTTATAGATACCGAGGAGACACCTCTCCTTGTATCAAGGGAATATGATGTTTTTTCTCCGAACGGGGACGGAATAAGGGACAGTATCAGGTTTTTCCCCGAGCTTAAAAAGAAAGACGGGGTTGAAAGCTACATATTCACTGTTAATGACAATGAAGGAAATACTGTTTATGAAAAGACAGGCAGGGGATCTGTCCCTGATTCTATAATATGGAACGGAAAAGAAATTTCAGGAAGCATCGATAAAAGCGGTTACCGGGCGTCTTTGAGTGTTGTTTATGTAAACGGAAACAATCCTGAAGCTTTCACCTCAGCTTTTTCATCAGACACGGAATTCCCTGTTCTTGAAATGAATGAGAAGTATTCTGTTTTTTCTCCAAACATGGATGGAAGAAAAGATATTCTCCCTGTTCATATAGAATCCTCAAGCAGCGAAGAACTCTGGACAGGAAAGATTATCAGTAAAAACGGAAAGACTGTCCGAAGTTACAACTGGAAAGATCTCGGAAAGGAAATTTCATGGGACGGAAAGGATGATTCAGGAAATACTGTTCCTGACGGCGAGTACATTTTTTCAGTAAGCTCTGAAGATGCAGGGGGCAACAGGACGGAAAAAGCAGTAAAGGGGATTGTTCTTGATAACCGGGTTACCAGCGCTATACTTTCGGTAAACAGTGAAGGATTCTCTCCGAATAATGATAATTATTTTGACAGTGCAGAGTTTTCCGTTTTTGTCTCTCCTCGTGACAGTATTGAAAAATGGAGCCTTGATATTACAGACAGTTCAGGAAAAACTGTAAGATCATTCACAGGCGGGCAGCAGATTTCTGATATCGTGAAATGGGACGGCAGAAATGAAAAAGGGGATATAGTTGACGGGGTATACAGGGCAGAGCTTTCCGTAACATATAACAAGGGGGACAATCCCGGTTCTGTTACCCGGGAGTTTGTTCTTGATACAGCCCCCCCCTCTTCAGAAATCCTGATCTCACCCTATCCCTTCTCTCCTGATAATGACGGAATTGATGACGAGGTTTCAATCAGCCTTAATATGGCAGACCTGAGCGGAATAAGGGAATGGTCAATGGAAATATATGATCCTGCAGGAAATATCTTCAAGACATATGAAGGGAAGGGTTCTCCTGCCGGAAAAATTATATGGGATGGTATCTCCGATACAGGGGAGCTGGTCCAGGCTGCCGAGGATTACACTTTTGTGCTTGAATCATCAGATAATCTCGGAAACAGCATCGGGAAAAAGGGTGTTATTCCTGTAGATGTGCTTGTAGTAAGAGATGGGGACAAGCTTAAAATCAGGATATCAAGTATCAAATTCTCTCCCAATTCACCTGAGCTTGAAGCTGATATACCCGAGATAAAGGAAAAGAATGAAAAGATCATTAAAAGGCTTTCAGAGATCCTTAATAAATACTCAAGCTACATGATCAGGATAGAAGGTCATGCCAACAACCTCAGCTGGGCAGATCCCGCCAGGGCGAAAATTGAGGAAAAGGATGAGCTTATCCCCCTTTCAAATGCCAGATGCGTTACAGTAAGGGATATACTTGCTGAAAACGGGGTGAAAAAGGAAAGGGTTACCATGGAAGGTCTTGGAGGTACTGATCCGGTTGTTCCATTCAGCGACCTTAAAAACAGGTGGAAAAACAGAAGAGTTGAATTTATATTGATTAAATAGCGATTTCCTGTAACTATTGTGTGCTGATGAAGAAGATAATTTACTTTTTAATAACACTTTTTTTTGCAGCGCTGACAGGTTCAGCATTATTTGCATACTTCTTTAATACCCCTGCAGAAAATATCCCGGAAAACGGTGATCTTTTTACAGTGGGGAAAGGGGAGTCGCTTTACAAGGTTTCAGATAATCTCTATGAAAAAGGATATATTAAATCGCCCCTGCTGATGAAGCTTATAAGCAGAATTATGGGGACAGAAAGCAGAATCAGGACAGGGCAGTATATGATTATGCCGGGTATGAGTACATATGATATACATTCCCTGCTTGTTTCTGGTACAGGGGTCCTTTACAAGGTGACAATTCCTGAGGGTCTTACTGCATCAGGAATAGCATCTGTTCTTGATGAGAAGGGGATTACAGCCAGGGATGATTTCCTTGAAGCAGTAAAAAACACAGATATAATAAGGAAGTATAATATCCCTTCAGATTCCCTTGAGGGTTTTCTCTATCCTGATTCATATTTTTTCCCCTCTTCATACCCTGCTGACAAAGCGGCTGAGTTTATGGTTGATAATTTTTTTAAAAACACAGAATCCCTGACTGCAGGCTTCAGTTCTGAACAGGTCTTTGAAAAGATTATACTTGCGTCAATAATTGAGAGGGAATACCGTGTTGAAAAAGAGGCCCCCCTTATCGCTTCAGTGTTTGTAAACAGGCTTGAAAATGATATACCGCTGGGGTCCTGTGCAACTGTTGAATATGTACTGACTGAAATCAGGGGGAAACCGCATCCCGAGTATCTTACATATGATGATATTAAGATTGATTCTGACTACAATACATATATTCATACAGGTCTCCCCCCCGGACCTATAAGCAATCCCGGTCTGGTAGCACTTAATGCGGCTTTTCATCCCGAGAAGTCAGATTATCTGTATTTTCTGCTGAAAGACAGGGATAAAGGGGAGCATTATTTTTCCAAAAGGTTGTCTGAACATAACAGGGCAAGAATTCTATATCTGAAAAAACAGTAAAAAAAGCGGGACAAATGCATATTCCGGAACAGATTATAAGAGAGATCAGTGAGAGAATTAATATCGAAGATATTGTTGGAAACTATGTATCTCTTAAAAAAGCAGGCAGGTATTACAAGGGGCTCTGCCCATTCCATTCAGAAAAAACCCCATCATTTACCGTAACCCCTGACAAAGGTATGTATTTCTGCTTCAGCTGCAAAAAAGGGGGAAATGTGTTTAATTTCCTCATGGAAGTGGAGCACATGACATTCCCGGAAGCTGTTGAACATCTTGCTGCCAGAGCAGGTATTGATATTGAACATCTCAAATCCCAAGAAAACACGGAGTCAGAGTCCCAGAGAAAAAAACTGATAGATCTCTATGAAAAGGTTTCGGGAAGTTTCAGCTATATACTTGAAAAAAGCAGTACAGGCAGCTCAGCACTTTCCTATCTTAAGGACCGCGGTGTAACAGATGAATCCATATTAAAGTTCCGTCTCGGTTTTGCCCCGGCTGACAGGTACTGGCTGAGAAAATTTCTAAGGAATAAAAGTTATTCAGATGATTTTCTTGACAGTTCGGGACTTTTTTCCAGAAAATACAGGGATATTTCACTGTTCTCAGGGCGTGTTATTTTCCCGATTTTTTCAAGACACAACAGTGTGATAGCTTTCGGTGGAAGAGCCCTGGGTGATAATATGCCTAAATATCTGAATTCTCCCGAATCTGAAATTTTCAAGAAGAGTTCAGAGCTTTACGGGTTCAACCTTGCAATGAAGGAAATCAGAAAGAATGATTTTGTTTATATTGTTGAAGGATATATGGATGTAATAGCCATGAACCAGGGTGGAGTGGAAAATGTTGTTGCTCCCCTGGGGACAGCCCTGACTGAACATCATGCATCGCTTCTCAGAAAAAACTGTTCAAGAGCTGTGCTTCTTTTTGACGGGGATGAAGCAGGTCTGAAAGCAACAGAAAAGGGGGCATATATCTGTGAAAAGGGAAAATTGTCCTGCGATGTAATAATTCTGCCGAAAAACAGCGATCCAGCCGATATTCTTAAAAAAGATGGCGCAGAAGCGTTGAAAAAATATTTAAAATATCCTATAAATTGCTTTGAATTTCTAATAAAAAAATATCTGGAAAATTGTGATACCGGCAGACCTGATGAGGTTACTGCACTGCTTAACAGACTTTTTCCTTTTATTGATACTCAGGATTCAGAAGTAAATAAGACAGGCCGGCTGAAAACTGTTGCTGAATATCTTGATACAGACTACAGACCGGTGTATGAGGACTACAGAAAATACACTGTCGGGGAGAAAAGAAGAAATACAGGCCTGATAAACAATGAAAATAATAAAGAAATATCTGTTACTCCTGAATTATATTTAATGCTTGCAGTTTTGGATAATTTTGATTATTTTTATCTGGTCAGGGAAGAATTCGAGATAGATGACATTTTGGAAAGGAAAGCTAAAGAATTGTATATAATTCTTGAAGACTGCTACAGGAACAGATCTTTTTCGGCAGATCATGTTCTGGACATGATAAGAGAACCTGATTTCAGGAATTTTATAGCAAAAAAAATGACATCAGAAGAATTTTCTGTTAATACCGAACAGCTGATTAGAGATAGCATTATAATAGTAAAACTGAAAAATCTAAAACTAAAAAGACAGAGTATTGAGAAACAGATCTGCAGGGCAGATGCAGATACGTATGAAATTGATGAACTGATAGCTGAAAAGCTTTATTTTGATAAAGAAATAGATAAATTAAAAGGGATGAATAAGAATGTCAGAATTGCTGAATGAACCAGCTGTAATAAAAATCATCGAATATGGTAAAACCAAGAAAAAAATCACTTATGATGAAATCAATGATTATTTACCTGACTATATTGTAAACTCGGACAAAATTGAAGATGTAATAGCCCTGATTGAAAAAAACAATATCATTATTGAGGAAGAAGGGCTTTCCGGTGATGAAGATGAAGATGAAGATGAAAACGAAAATGACGGTGATAGTGAAAATGACGGGGAAGAAAAACAGAACAGAAAGATAGTTGCAGGAGATAAGGATTCAGCAATTGACGATCCCATAAGACTTTATCTGAGAGAGATTGGTAAAGAACACCTTTTGACCGCTGAACAGGAAGTTGAACTTTCCAAAATGATGGAAGACGGTGAAAACATTATCAAGAGGGTTATCAGGGATTCGGGAATGCTTATCCCTGAATTCTATGAACTTTCCCAGAAGACTTTTTCCCGGCTTGATCCACGTGATCTCGAACTTTCCAAGAAGGAGATTTCAGAACTGCTGGCTGAAAGAAGAAGGCTTAACCAGTTCTACAGGGAATCCCTCAAAGAGGTTTCAACTCAGCTCAGAGGCTATATGGATCAGAAAAGAAAGATTCTCACTATGGGGGGGAATATTCTTGATGATTCAGGGCTCAAGAAAAAGGCAGTTCCACTTTTTAAATACCTCAGGGATGTTGATATACACCAGGATGAAATAGTCCGTTTTTCTGAAAAATTCATAAATGCAGAGAGAAAAATAAATAAATACAGAAAAGACCAGAGAAAGATTGAAAAAAGGCTCGGGGTCAAGAACCTTAAAGAGCTCAGAAATCTGGGAAGAGGGCTGGCAACTTCTGCAAAGAGATCGGAGATAGAGGAAAAGCTTCAGATGTCAGCTGATGAGATCAAGGAAAAGATCCGTGTGATACAGCTGAATGAGAAAAAACTCCGTGAGATGGAATGTGATTTCGAAAATTCAATAGAAGATATCCTTGAAAAGGCGAAAGAGATATATCACGGCCGGAACATGATGAAAAATGCAAAGGACCGTCTTATAAAGGCAAATCTGAGGCTTGTTGTAAGCATTGCGAAAAAATATACAAACAGGGGCCTTCATTTCTTTGATCTTGTACAGGAAGGCAATATCGGGCTTATTAAAGCTGTTGAGAAATTCGAGTACAGAAAAGGATATAAGTTTTCAACATATGCGACATGGTGGATAAGGCAGGCAATTACCAGGTCCATATCTGACCAGGCAAGAACAATCAGGGTCCCTGTTCATATGATAGAGCAGATCAACAAGGTGGTGAGGGAATCAAGGCAGATTATGCAGATTCTCGGAAGGGAGCCTACAGATGAGGAAATAGCTGAAAGGCTTGGATGGTCTGTAAGCCGTGTCAAGGCTGTCAAGAACGTAGCAAGGGAGCCCATATCACTTGAAACACCGATTGGTGAAGAGGAGGATTCCCTTCTCGGAGATTTCATTGAGGATAAGGATGTGGAAAACCCGGCAAACCAGACTGCATTTACACTGCTTCAGGAACAGCTTCAGGATGTAATGAAGACACTTCCTCCTCGTGAGCAGGAAGTTCTCAAGATGAGGTTCGGTCTGGAGGACGGCTATTCTCTCACACTTGAAGAGGTCGGGCTTTATTTTAATGTTACAAGGGAAAGGATCAGGCAGATTGAAGCCAAAGCCCTGAGAAGGCTCAGGCATCCTAAGAGAAGCCGCCGTTTAAAAGATTATATAGATCAATAAAAAATCAGGAGAGTTTGTTATTATGATGTATGAAGTATTTGAGAAGTTACAGTCATTGCAGGATATACTACTTCAGAAATATGAAATTGAAAATGAGATTAAAGATATTCCGAAAGTTCTTGTCACAAAAAATGAGCTTTTAAACCGTCTGAAAAAACAGTTTATTGATAAAAGCGGCCTTCTTGACAGAAAACAGGAAAAGATCAAGGCTCTCAGGAACAGTCTCAGGGAAGTTGAAGAACTCCGCGAAAAGCATGAAAAAGATATGGATATTATCAAAACCCAGAGGGAATATGAACTCCTTGATAAGGCAATAAAGGAAGCAACAGAGAAAGAACAGCAGTTCAGGAAAGATATACTCAAGGAAGAAAAAGAGGTCGAGGAACTGAATCAGTTCATTGAAAGGGAAGAGCAGCTTATAAGGCAGCAGGAAGAGGACCTCAAGCTTGAAGAGGAAAGAATTGACAGCGAAAGTGAAGAAAAGAAAGAGGTTCTGAGGCAGCTTGAAAAAGAGGAGCTTGATATTATACCAGGTCTTGATGAGGAAATAATTTTCAAATTTGAAAGAATTATCAAAAGCAAGGCTGGTCTGGGTATTGTCCCTGTTAAAGGTTCTGTTTGCACAGGATGCCATATGATACTTCCGGCACAGTATGTGAATGATGTCAGACAGGGGGAAAAGATTCTATTCTGTCCATACTGCAGCAGGATTCTCTTTTATACAGATCAGGAGGAAAGCTCTGTTCTTGCTTTTGATGACAGCGATATTGGCGGATTTACAGGTTTTGATGATATGGACGAAGATATCGATGAAATTGACGATGAAGAATCAGATGATGTCAAAGCCATAGCTTCAGATGATTATGATGATGACAACAGCGGTTTCTTTGAAAATCCAGAGATTTTTGATGATGATAGTTTTGATGAAGAAGATGATTTTGAAGAAGAAGATGATTTTGAAAGTGAAGAAGAAGAGGCTGACTTTGAAGAAGAAGATGATGACTCAATAGAGGAAAGTCTTGATGCTGTAGCTGAGGAAGAAGACGACGAAGAAGATGAAGACAGCGAATATGAGGATTAGTATCAGGAAAATCTGAATAAAGGGAATGCTGACCGGAAGACATATATTCAGGGTCAGCGTAAAACTTGTTAAAATAAAGGCAGGTCAGATTACCGCCGGTTTTGAATAAAACCGGAGGAAAGTCCGGGCTCCGCAGAGCATGATGCCGGCTAACGGCCGGACGCCTTCGGGTGATAGAAAGTGCCGCAGAAAATATACCGCCCTGAAGAATATGCTTCGGCAGTTTTTTCAGGGTAAGGGTGAAAAGGGGGGGTAAGAGCCCACCGCTTTTCCGGCAACGGAAAGGGCATGGCAAACCTCATCAGGAGCAAAGCCAAGCAGCAGACAGGGTTGCTCGCCCGCGCCTTCGGGCAGTCTGCGGGTAGGCTGCTATACAGGAAGGGTAACCTTGCTGACAGACAGATGGTAATCCGCACTTCGGTGCGACAGAACCCGGCTTACAGACCTGCTTTTTTTTCATATAGGGGAACCACTGCTCCCTGAGGGTAGCCTTCGGTTGTTGACAAAAAACAGTTAAGGATTTAATAAGTGCAGCTGCCTGGAGAAAGATTCAGTTTTAAACAGAGACAAAAGAGAAAAAAAATCACATTAAAACTGGTGATACCTGTATTGATTATTGCTTTATCTTATCCTGTTTATAATGTTGCCAGAAAGGGTAATATAAGGCTCCCATTTGAAAATAAACCGGGAAAGAATGAGAAGATACTGGCAATGTGGCAAAGCCACCAGTACGAAGAGCTTGTTGCATATACCCGTGAACTTCTTCATAACAACAGCACAGATTTTTATGCACTTGTATTTAACGGATTCTCAAACTTTTATGAAGGTCTTTCACATTTTTCTCTGGAGGAGAGAATTCCTTATATAGATCAGTCTGTTGTTTCACTGAGAAAGGCACTTGTATTCAACACTGAAGAACTTGCTCCTGAAATATATTATATACTTGGAAAGGCGTATTATCACAAAGGGCATTTCTATACTGATCTTGCAGTAAAGTATCTTGAAAAATCCATAGCCGGTGATTATACAGGTGATGATGTTTATGAATATCTCGGACTTGTTTACTCTGCTTCAGGACAGAAGGAGAAAAGTGCTGAAAGTTTTGAAAAAGCCATAGAGAATAATCCTTCAGACCTTCTTTATCTTGCTCTTGCTCAGGTCTATCTCGAGCTGGAAAAAGATGACAGGGCAGAAGAATATCTTATCAGAACAACAAATAAAACAACTGATAATGAGCTTGAGGAAAAAAGCTATTTCCTCCTGGCTGAAATATATGAGAAACGTAATGATATTTTCAAGATGGAGGATATGCTGAACAAGATCCTTCAGAACAATCCGCGTTCCGCTGATGCTTATTACAAACTCGGTGAGATTTATGAGAAAAACGGGGACAATGTAAAGGCAAGAGCTGAGTGGCGGAAAGCGCTCAGAATTGATCCTGAACATTACGGTGCCCGCCTAAAGTTATTTTAAAAAATATTAAATCATTAATTTACATAATTATTATTTTAACTTATACTGTTATAACTTAAAGTGTTATAAATAAAAAATGAAGCCGGGAGGGTTATATGGGTTTTGGCGGCAATATTGCAAGTGCGTTTACATCAGATATAGGAATTGATCTTGGTACCTGTAACACTCTTGTTTATATACGGGGTAAGGGGGTTGTCATCAGTGAGCCTTCTGTTGTTGCTGTTGAAAGGGGAACCAAAAAGGTTGTTTCTGTAGGTTCGGATGCGAAGAAAATGCTCTGGAAAACTCCGGGAGATATAATTGCAATTCGTCCGCTGAGAGACGGTGTTATTGCGGACCTTGAAACAACAGAGAAAATGATCAGATATTTTATACTCAAGGTAATGCCTAAAAGGTGGTTTGTGAAACCGAGAATGGTAATAGGTGTTCCAAGCTGTATAACAGAAGTTGAGAGGCGTGCTGTTGAAGAGTGCGCATACAAATCAGGTGCAAGGGAAGTTAAGGTTATTGAAGAATCCCTGGCAGCGGCAATCGGTGCAAATATTCCAATCTTTGAACCTGCCGGTCATATGGTCTGTGATATAGGCGGAGGAACTACAGAGATATCAGTAATATCCCTCGGGGGTATGGTAGTGAGTAACGCAATAAGGCTCGGCGGCGATGAATTTGACGAAGCAATTATAAAGCATGTAAGAAGTGTTCATAATCTGATAATCGGAGAAACTACTGCAGAAAATCTTAAAATGAAGATCGGTAATGCCTATTCAGACAAGAAGATTGAAAGAATGGAAATCAAGGGTACAGATGCAATTACAGGTCTTCCCAGGAGACTTGAGATGGACTCTATTGAAGTCAGGGAATCACTTCAGGAACCTGTGAATGCAGTGATTGAGGAGATAAAAAGAACTCTTGGTCAGACCCCTCCTGAACTTGCAGCAGATATAGTTGAAAGGGGAATTGTAATGACAGGAGGCGGTTCTCTTCTTGCAGGACTACCCACTCTTATTTCCAAGGAAACAGGTGTTCCGGTTATTCTTGCTGAAGATCCTCTTCTCTGCGTGGCACTCGGGGCTGGAATGTATTTTGAACATGCCAAGAGTTCATCAGACAGGGCTATATACAACAGTATAAACTGATAATATGCTTGATTTAAGAGAAAAGGGCAGGGCAAAAAAAAATACTATTGTTTTTGTCCTGCTTTTATTGATTAATACAGTACTTCTGATAACGGATTCCCGATCGAAAGATGCATTAAAACCGTCTGAAATTGGACTTTCCATTGTTTCAGTATTCCAGAAGAGTTTTACATACACTGCAGGCTTTTTTTCCGGAACAGTCAATTCTATAAGCGAGCTTAAAAGGGTAAAATCCGAGTACAACAAGCTTATCGAAAAAATAGCAGCGTATGAATCGCTTGAAAAGAATTTCCGTGAAATCGAAAGGGAAAACGGGGAACTTAAAAAGCAGCTTGGATTTATGCAGAATACAGAAATTGAAAAAATCCCTGCTGTAATAATAGGAAGTGATCCCGGAAATATTTTCAATACACTTATAATTGATAAGGGGACAAAAGACGGTATTGTAAAAGATATGCCTGTTGTTGCTTTCTATGAGGGATTTCAGGGACTTGTGGGAAGAGTTGTGGAAACAGGCTATTCATCCTCAAAAGTGCTTCCCCTGTATGATAAATCCTTCTATGCAGCTTCCCGTCTTCAGAATCTCCGTTATGAAGGTCTGGTGAACGGAAGCGGTAATTCAAAAACCCGTATTTTCATGAGCTATGTAAATAAAAGCGGCAAGGAAAGAATAAGCTACGGTGATATTGTAATTACTTCCGGAATGAAATCTGTCTATCCCAAAGGAATTTATATAGGAAGGGTTAGAAGTATAAGTGCCAGAGAATATGAGACATCGCTTCAGCTTGAAATAGAACCGACTGTTGATTTTTCCAGACTTGAATATGTTTTTATCTTGAAGCAGGACAAAAAATATAATGAATAAAAGAAAACTGATTATTATAATTCTGGTTCTGGCAGCAGCAACTGTTATTGAAAGCACTGTTGTGAGAATGTATTTTAAAGATATTATAATGCCTGATCTGGCCCTGCTTATCATTATTTTCTATGCAAACTCCAGAGGTGCAATGGAGGGGCAGCTGAGCGGATTTGCAGCAGGTCTGACCGAGGATTTCATCAGTCTTTCTCCTCTGGGATTCAACTGCATTATAAAGACTGTGATGGGATATCTGCTGGGATTTACAAGAAACAAGGTTTATTTTGATCCTATACTTTTTCCTGTTGTTATTGCAGCAGTAGCTACACTGCTAAAAGGTTTTCTTGCTGTTCTTACAGGTTCCATTTTTCTGGAATCAGGTGAAGCACCTCTTGTTTTTACATCAAGATTTGCAGTTGAAGTCCTACTTAATTCTTTTACCGCCCCTTTTATCTTTGCCCTGATGAAGCTTTTCAAGCTCTACAGGATTGACGACAGGGGGATCTGATTGCCGCACAGGGAATTTACATTTAAAGAATCTCTTAAAATAAGGATGATTGTCCTTTTCCTGATAATAATATCTGTTTTTACAGTTTATTCAGTCCACCTCTATTCTCTCCAGATAATTCAGGGGGGAATATACAAGAAAAAGGCCAGGGATGTTGCCAGAAGAGAACAGGTTATTCCCACACAGAGGGGTGAAATTTATGACAGGAATTATGATACACCTCTTGTAATGAATGTTGATTCATTTGCTGTTGAAATTGTACCGGCTAATCTTCCTGATGATATTACTGAAATCAGGGACAGGCTTTCTGAAGTACTTGATATAAGTGTTGAAGATATTGATGCTCACATACCTTCCCGGTACAAAAATTATTATAAACCTGTAGAAATAAAGGATAATGTCGGATATGAAAAGATACTCTTTCTTGCAGAACACAAGGAGGAGTTCCAGGGGGTTTCATGGAGAAGCAAGCCGATAAGGAACTATACTGAAACAGGATCAATATCCCATCTGCTCGGCTATGTAGGGGATATCACAAGAGAGGAAATACAGGTCCTTTACAACAGGGGTTATGCTCCCAATTCTGAGCTGGGCAAGAGCGGTCTTGAGAAGCAGTATGATATATATCTCAGGGGAAAAGAGGGGATAAGATATAATACTGTTGATGTACGGGGGCGGCAGATTGGAAACAGCACCTACATGGAGAAGCCTCCTGTTCTGGGCAACAACCTTGTTCTGACAATAGACCGGCATATCCAGAAACTATGCGAAAAAGCACTGGGTGAGCGTATGGGTTCTGTTGTTGTCATGAGACCAGGTACAGGAGAAGTGCTTTCACTTGTTTCATATCCCTCATATAATCCAAATATTTTTTATACAGACCAGAGCGGAAAATACTATAAAGAGCTTTCTCTTGATTCCAGGTATCCTTTTCTCAACCGGCCAATACAGTCATCCTATGCACCTGCATCTGTATTCAAGATTATCATGAGTGCAGCAATAATAGAGGAGGAGGTGTTTCCTGAATATGAGGAGATTGACTGCAAGGGAAAGATGTGGCTGGGCGACAGACTTTTCAACTGCCATAAGAAAACCGGACATGGAAGACTCAATCTTCAGGAGGCTCTCGCTGAATCCTGCGACATCTATTTCTGGACAGTCGGAAGGGACTACCTGGGGGTGGATAAGATTGTTGAATATTCAAGAAGGTTCGGTTTCGGGGAAAAAACAGGAATTGATCTCCCGGGCGAAACCAAGGGGCTGGTTCCAACCCCTGCATGGAAAGAATCCACATTCCATACACCCTGGGTCGGGGGTGATACATTCAACATCTCCATCGGGCAGGGATCACTACAGGTAACTCCGATTCAGATAGCCAATGCTGTTTCAATGGTTGTTAATGAAGGGGTAAACTATGTTCCTCATCTTCTTAAGCAGGTACGTGATCCTGTTACAGGTGAGATTGTTGAAGAGACAGAACCTCAGCTTCTTCACAACTCACTTATTAGAAAGGAGACCTTCAAAAAAGTACAGAGAAATATGAGAGAGGTTATAACAAAAGGAACTGCAAGGGTTATTATGACAACTGATGCTGTCAAAATAGCAGGAAAGACAGGTACCGGAGAAGTCGGATACAAGGACAGGTGGACCAGCTGGTTTGCAGCATACGGACCTTACGGCTCTGATAATCCGGAAGAACAGGTTGTGGTTGTAGTCATGGTTGAAGCTGAAAATGAATGGGAATGGTGGGCAGGAAAGGCGTGTAACGTTATTTTTCAGGGAATTTTTGCTGACCAGAATTATGAAGAGGCTGTTGATGATCTTAATCTCTGGTATCTGAGAAACAACAGTCATCCGGTGTCGGGAAGGGTAGAATGAGGGGAAAGTATAATTTTGATTTTTACATCCTGCTGAGTGTTCTTATTCTTGTTGTTACAGGAATATTCTTCATATATTCCAGCTGTGTTGCTTCAGACGGCTCTGTCGTATCCAATGAATATATCAAGCAGATAGTATGGGCAGTCATGGGTGTTGCTGTACTTGCTTCTGTTATTATTGTCAATTACAAGAAGGTACAGGATTATTCTGTATATCTTTATATATTTTTCATTTTTCTTCTGCTTGTTACTCTAGTTGCAGGGAACAAGGTAAACGGGGCAAGGTCTTGGCTGGGTATTATGGATATTGGAATTCAGCCATCCGAATTTGCAAAAATTGCCACGATATTCATGCTTTCATCATTTTATTCAGCCCACAAGAATGATGTGAGATCCATACAGACATTTATCAGGGGATTTCTGATTACCCTTATTCCTATGACGCTGATACTTGTTCAGCCTGACATGGGAACAGCACTTGTTTATATACCCATTTTTATTATTACAGCATATATTGCAGGTTCTTCGCTCAGGCATATAATTTATCTTCTTTTAACAGGATCGATAATGATTGTTCTTGTAATAATTCCTGTCTGGGAGGATTTTGCATCTGAAAGTACAGGTAAAATAATCAAGACAATATCAGATTCCGGAATCTATATTTATATGATGCTTTCCTTTCTTACTGTTACAGTAATTTCCATGGCAGGGTATTATATTGCCAGGAAAGGTTATTATTACTGGATAATGTATGGTTCCTCGATAATGTCTGTAGCAATGATAGGTTCTGTAGCTGCCCAGAAAGTTCTTAAAACCTATCAGATAATGCGGCTTATTGTATTTCTTGATCCCTATATTGATCCCAAGGGTGCGGGGTGGAATATAATCCAGTCAATAACTGCTGTAGGCTCGGGAGGCGTATGGGGAAAAGGTTTTCTCAACGGGACACAGAGCCATTACAGGTATCTTCCGCAGCAGACAACTGATTTTATTTTTTCAATAATGGCAGAAGAACTTGGATTTGCAGGATCCCTTTTTATTTTTTCCCTTTTTCTGATTATAATTATAAGAGGGATAATTATAATCGGTGCTGCAAAAGACAGTTTCGGGTCAAATATTGCGGCAGGTGTTGTTGCAATGATTTTTTTCCATTTCATTGTCAACATAGGTATGGCTATGGGGATAATGCCGATTACAGGTATCCCCCTTCTGTTCCTTTCCTACGGGGGATCATCTCTCTGGACAGCAATGATAGGAACAGGCCTTCTTATAAATGTGTATTTCAGACGCTACAGGTACTGATCTTTAACCTGTAAATATTATCCGGGAATTAATATGACAAGACTTCCAGAATCAGATATAAAAAATATTCTCATGCAGATTGTAAATCCGGGAAGATATTCAGGAGGTGAATACGGTTCATATAATATTGAACCTTCAGATGACAAGCTGAATATTGGAGTTTCATATCCTGACCTGTATGAGATAGGTATGGCTAATAATGCTGTTAAAATACTTTACAATATGCTTAACAGAATAGAGAAATTCACATGCGGCCGTGTATTTGCACCTGCTCCCGATTTTGAGGAAAAACTCAGGGAATATAATATTCCCCTTTATACTCTGGAAAGCCGTACTCCTTTATCAGAACTTGATATAATGGCTTTTTCACTCGGTTATGAACTCAACGCGACAGGGATGCTTTCAATCCTTGATACGGGAAATATTCCTCTCCGAAGCAGCGAAAGAAATGAAAATCATCCGATTGTAATTGCGGGAGGCCCAGGTGTTACAAATCCTCTTCCCTACAGTATGTTTGTTGATTTTTTCTATATCGGGGAAGCTGAAAACTCTCTTGTTGAAATACTTGAAGGAGTTCACAGGTTAAAGAAAGAGAATGCATCAAGGGCTGATATTTTCAGCTTTATAGGGGGATTCAGCTGTATCTGGTATGCAGGAAAAAAGGGAACAGTAAAGAAAGATATCTGGGCTGAATTCGGATCAGAGGCGAATCACAGAAATATTTCACACTTTCCGGTTCCATCAGTTCAGTCGGTGCAGGATCACGGAGTTGTTGAGATCATGAGGGGATGTCCCAACGGGTGCAGGTTCTGTCATGCCGGTATATACTACAGACCCAAGAGGGAAAAGGAATTCAGTGCAATTGAAGATGAAATTGATGATCTGGTTCACAACTGCGGCTACAGAATTGTAACTCTCTCATCTCTTTCATCAGGTGATTACAGTACAATTACAGAAACTGTAAATGCTCTTAACAGGAGATTTGCAGATGAGGGGGTTTCATTTGCACTTCCATCGCTCAAGCTTAACAGTTTTACACTCCCTCTTCTCAAAGGGCTGAGCCGGGTGAGAAAAAGCGGTCTTACATTTGCAGTTGAAACACCTGATCCTGACTGGCAGATCGGACTGAACAAGGAAGTAAATATTGATCAGACAATTTCTGTTATTAAAGAGGCCAAAGCTGCAGGCTGGAGAGTGGCAAAATTCTATTTTATGATAGGACTCCCTCCTTCGGAAGGTGAAGATGAATCAGAAATGATTCTGGATTTTCTGTTCCGTGTACATGATGAAGCAAAGATGAACCTTAATGTAAATATCGGTACATTTGTCCCCAAGTCCCATACCCCTTACCAGAGAGCAGCTCAGCTCCATGAAGAGGAGGCACTTGAAAGGATTTACAAAATAAAAAACAATCTGAAAAAGAGAAATATAAAGCTGGGATTCCATTCACCGTTTATGTCTTTTCTTGAAGGTATATTCTCCAGGGGAGATGAAAGAGCCGGCGAGCTGCTGATTCAGGCATATGAAAAAGGGGCCAGGCTTGATGCATGGGAGGAATATAACGACAGAAAAATCTGGCGGGAAGTCATAGAGCAGCAGGACTGGGATGTTGAGAAGGAAGTATGCAGGGAAAGATCCGGGGATGAGGTCCTTCCATGGGACAGCATAAGCATGGGAGTGAGCAGCAGTTTTTATGAAAAGGAATGTGAAAAATCTGAAGAAAGGGTGCTTACTCCGGTGTGTGATGAATCCTGTGATCATAACTGCGGAATATGCGGCAGAACAGTAAAAGTTGTAAACAGAAGTGGGAGTAGGGGTTTCAATCCACTGCCGGAAGAGGATACATGTTCCATTGAAAACAGCACAAAGAACACCACTCCTGAAACAGGTGCTGATAATTATTCTGATAAGAAAAAAAGATTAAGGGAGCTGGCTGACAAGGCCAACAAAAATGCCGGAAAGGTGAGATACAGGGCTGTTTTCTCTTTTGAAAAAAGGGACAAGCAGATTTACCTTGGTCATCTCAACGTCCTTCATTTATTTGAAAAAGCCTTCCTCAGAAGCCGTCTTGAGCTTAACTATACCCAGGGATTTAATCCGAAGCCCAGGATAGAATTCGCGCATCCCCTTTCCCTGGGAATGGAGTCTCTTGCTGAAATTGCATCGGTTGAGCTCAGGGAGGAAATTGATCCTGAAATTTTCAGGGTAAAGATGAATGAAGCTCTGCCTGACGGGCTGAAAATAGGCGAGGCTGCTGTCTATAAAATAAACAGGGGAGACAAGATTTTTTCACTTATGTCGCTCTATTCAGGAACAAGGTATCTGGTGAAAACAGAGGAAATAACCGGGTTAAGTGAAAAGCTGTTCATATACATTGAAGAACATGAACTTGCAGATTATGTTTCATTTGAAAACAAAGATGAAGGAATTGAAATCACTGTAAAACCGGGAAATAAAAAAAGTAATCTTTTCAAGATACTTAAAGAGCTTACAGGCAGTGAATATCCTCTTTCCGATATTGATGTTACTGTTCTTGAAAACTATGCCTCATGGGAGAATGTGGAAGCAGGAAGTTTTCTTGATTTCTATAGAATGATCAGCTGAGAAATGTCGGTTATAATTCCTTTTCATTCTTCTTTGCCTCATCCCAGTAACTGTCCATTATTTTGAAATTTTCTTCTCCAAGTTCAATATTATCCTCTTTCATATTCTTTTCTACATACTGGAACCGTCTGAGGAATTTTTCATTTGTTCTGTGAAGTGCAATAGCCGGGTCTATCTTCATAAAGCGTCCGATATTTACGATTGAGAAAAGAAAATCCCCGAATTCCTCTTCCATCTTTTCCCTGTCGGAATTTATGCTCTCATCCCTGAATTCTCTGAGTTCCTCATATACCTTTTCCCATACACTTTCAGTATCAATCCAGTCAAATCCTGCACCTGATGCTTTTTTCTGGAAACGGTATGCCCTTTCAAGTGGTGGCATATTCTTTGAAATGCCGTCAAGAATGGATTTGTCCTTCTTTTCCACATTCTTTTTAATATCCTCCCAGTTTCTTTTGACCTCATCAGCATCTTTTACCTCAGCTGTCCCGAAAACATGGGGATGCCTTCTTACCAGCTTTTCTGAAATATCATCAATAACCTCTGAAAAACTGAATGCTCCCTCCTCTTCCTTGATCCTGCTTATCATTCCCACAAGAAGCAGAACATCTCCAAGCTCTTCCCTTATATGCATATTGTCATTATTTGATATAGCTTCAATACATTCATAAGCCTCTTCAAGAAGGTTTCCTTTAAGGGAATCAGCTGTCTGTTTCCTGTCCCAGGGACAGCCATCCGGAGCTCTCAGTTTTGTAACTATGCTGTAAAAATTATTGAAACTTTCAGTTAAGCTGTTCATATCTTCCCCTGAATACTGTATTTCATGTCTGATATTCTAAGGGTTTTGACAGGAAACAGCAACACTTAAGGGAAACTTCATTATATGCTGAAGGATAATTTTATTGTGACTGAATATCTTTATTTGTGTGATGGAAAGGAATCCTTGAATTATACTGTTTTTTCGAGATCGTTTCTGGTTATTCTATCAGATATTATTCTCATATGGCTGAAGTCAAAAGCATCAAAGAGATCATATTCAAAAATACCGGGGAAATCTTCCGGTGTAACAAGACCTTTCAGGAAATCTGATCTTATAGTTTCATAATCATCTGCATTGAAACCTATGCCGGAATGTATGAAATATGTGTTCATGTATTTTTTAAATATATCACTGCTGAAAAAACCGGAGGGTATGAAAATCAGAATATTGTATGCCGGCAGCTGATTTGAACTGTTGAGAATTCTCCCCAGGACTCCGCTGCTGTTTTCCCGGGCAGCCGGACTCATGCTGAAGTCAAGGCTGTCATCAGCGCACATGTTTTTCAGCTTTATAACAGTATCCCTGTCTTCTTCAGGGGAGATGGATGAAGAAGACATGTTTGTATTTATATGAAGAACAGTGTTGTTCCCATTCATTAAACTGCTGTAGAGCCTGAATCTTGTTTTTAGCTTATCGGATGATTTGTAATAATCAAGGGTAAAGACGCTTTTACCGTTTTTACCCCTGTTTTCCTCTTTTATCCTGACCTCTCTGCCGAACATGGGAACTTAATCTTCACCTCGTTTCTTTCTGGAAAAACGTCTTTCCCAGTCATCTTCATTGTTGTAGCGCCTTTTATATTTCCCTTCTTGATATCTTTCTTCAGGATTTTCAAAGTCAAATCTTCTGTAATATCCGGGAGGTTCAATTGGAAGAACTAGTCCAGCTATCAGGTATATTAATCCTACAGGAAAGAACCCTGTACTCATAAAAGCAAGTATTGTAAAAAACCTGACCCATCCGACTGGAAGATCCTTCCATTCAGCAATTCCCCTGCATACTCCGAAAAGTATTCCGTCTCTTGACCGGTAAAGCCTCTTGCCATTTGTGTGATAGTGCATACATGTCCCCATTATTTATTTATCTCTTTTTTAAGCTCATCAATTTCAGACTGTATTTCCTCTTCAGTCTCCATTTTTTCAAACTTTTTATCAAGGCTGATATTATCAGTTTCATCAAATGATACTTCATTTTCCAGATTTCTGACAGCGGATTCGAATCGCCTGAATCTTTCACCTGTTCTTGCGCTTTCAGAATTCCGTACAGCTCTCTGGGCTTTCATCCTGTCCCTTGCATGATTGCTTCTTTCTATGAGAATATCATGCTTTATAATAGCTTCCTCCAGTTTGTTCTGAAGTTTTATAATATCATTCTTTGATTCTTCAATAATCCTTTCGTATTCTTCAAGATCATCTTTAAGATAATCAAGGTTTTTTGCCAGTTTTCTCTTTTCCAGGAGGGCCTCCCTGGCAAGTTCCTCCTCTCCTATGGAGAGTGCTTTCCTTGCCCTTTCCTCCCATCTTGTTATCTTGCTTTCAGCAATATCAATATCTTCCTCAAGCTCCTCTTTTGAGGAAATTTTGAGAGAGCATGATGACTTGAGTTCTATAAGTGTGTCTTCCATTTCCTGAATCATCATTCTGAGCATCTTCTGAGGATCTTCGGCATTGTCAAGAAGTGCATTGATGTTTGATGAAATTATATCTTTAAATCTTGTAAAAACTCCCATACAGTTTTCTCCTTACAGTTTTTATTACAGATATGCAAAATATGTGCCCTGTCATGGTTTTACCTGCAAAATAATTAAAATAACCGTTAAAAAAGCAAATAATACTGGTTTTCAATAAATAACAAGGTTATAATAACCTGATAAAAGGTCTATAATGCCTTCAGAAGAGGTGTAAAATACCATGATAGATAAGGGAATTAATAACCAGATAGGGGAATCTGACGAATTCTACAGTTTTCAGGAAAATCTTAGAAAAGCTGCAGCTGTGGACAGATCTGTTCTTCTTATAGGGGAACGGGGCTCTGGAAAGGAGTTTGCCGCTTCACGCCTCCATTATCTGTCATCAAGATGGAAAAACAGCTTTGTAAAACTGAACTGTGCAGCCCTGCCGCAGACACTGATTGAGACAGAACTTTTCGGACATGTAAAAGGGGCTTACACCGGTGCTGACAGGGAAAGGCGGGGAAGGTTTGAAGAAGCAGGCGGCGGGACACTTTTCCTTGATGAGATCGGCCTGATACCTCTTGAGGTGCAGGAAAAAATACTCCGTGTTGTTGAATACGGTACATTTGAAAGGGTAGGCAGCTCTGAAACAAAAGAAGTGGATGTCAGGATAATAGGTGCGGCAAATCAGGACCTTCCTTCACTGTGCAGGGAGGGGAAATTCAAGCAGGACCTTCTTGACCGGCTTTCATTTGAAGTTCTGTTTGTCCCCCCCTTGAGGGCAAGAAAGGGTGATATTCTGATTCTTGCAGATCATTTCGCCCGGAAAATGGGGAGGGAACTGGGTATCAGTGGGGAAATAGGCTTTTCAGAAAATGTCAGGCATATACTTGAAAGCTACAGCTGGCCCGGAAATATCAGGGAACTTAAAAACACCATAGAAAGAGCTGTTTACAGGTCTTCTTCAAATTTGGTTGAGGAAATTGTTCTTGATCCCTTTATAAACCCGTACAGCATGAGTATTGAAGATGAGGGCAGCAGTTCCGAAGAAGAAAATTATTCACTATCAGCAGAAAGAGAGAAAATAATCCATTCTCAAATCCATTTTGATGGGAACAAATCTGAACCGCCAGAAAGCGGCAGTTTCAGCAGAAAAACCTTTGACAAATTATTTAAAGCAATGAAAAGTGCCTCCCATAATACAGATGATGAAAAGGATACTGTAAGTTTCAGGGATGTAACAGATTTTGTAAAAAAGGAACTGATTGCCTCGGCACTTGCTTTTTCGGAAAATAACCAGAAAAAGGCCGCCATGCTCCTTGAGTTGAGTTATGATCAGTTCAGGGGTTTGTACAAAAAGTATTTTATCTGAACTTGTTCCATTGACACTGTTTACCGCTTTGAGTAAATCTGAATAAGTAAGATAAACAAGGAAGAGTATAAATGTATCAGATAGGAAAAAATGAAGGCAGGTATAAAAGCTACTGCAGGGTCCCGATGGAACCAGGGCCTGTATCAATGCATCCCGAGGTAGGTTCTGCAGCTGGAGCTGATTACGGCAACGGCAATCTGGATGATAAATACAGGGTTCTTTACAGCGACACAACAGATAAACTTGCATCACTTATGGGAACGGAAAATGATGTTGTTCTGATGTCAGGTGAGGCAATGCTTGCTCTCTGGGCAGGGCTTAAAAATGTTCTTATGCCTGGAGACAGAGTTGTCTCTGTTATTACAGGTGTATTTGCAGACGGAATAGCAGAAATGGCACAGTCTGCAGGGGCTGAAGTTATCAGGGTTGAACAGCCTTATAATACAACAATCGATAATCTTTCTGAAATTGAAAAAACTCTTAGAGAGGTCAAGCCTCTTATGATTACTGCAGTTCACTGTGATACCCCTTCAGGCACACTGAACCCTCTTTCAGGACTCGGAAAACTGAAAAAAGATCTTGGTATTCCCCTTTTTTATGTTGATGCAGTGGCATCTCTCGGCGGGACCCGTGTTGAAGTTGATAACTGGAATATCGATCTTCTTGTCTGCGGTGCACAGAAGTGTCTTTCAGCAACTCCCGGCGAATGCTTTCTCTCTGTAAGCCCGGCAGCCTGGGATCTGATAAAAAAAGTCGGGTATCAGGGATATGATGAGCTCCTTCCATATCATAATATTCTTGCGAAGGAGAAATTCCCCTATACACCTCACTGGCATGGTGTTGCAGCGCTTAACAAGGCAGTTTCACTTCTGCTGGCTGAGGGGGCAGATAATGTCTTTGCACGTCATGAAAGTGCAGCTTCCTTCTGCAGGGAGGAGTTTTTAAAGAGAGGATATACACTATATCCTTCTGAATCAGCAGTAAAGTCACCGACTGTTACTTCAGTAAATGTCCCTGATGGTGTTGACGGCAGACTTCTTATTGGGGAACTACGCAAAAACGGACTTTCCTGTGCCGGAGGACTTGCCGGTCTTTCAGGAAAGGTTTTCCGTTTCGGACATATGGGAAACCAGGCAGATATTGATCTCCTTGAAGATGCATTCCAGATTCTGGACAGTGTTCTGCCTGAAATCTGAAATACAGGATTTTGAATACTGAAAAAACCTCTCAGGGGAAATCCCCGGGAGGTTTTTTTTAATATCTATTTTTAATTGTTATAATTTATGCAGCTGCTTTATCCTTCCCTTTATAAGCAGCAGTTACTGCGAGAACAAGTGATAATGCCATTCCTGTTACTGGAAGTGATTTTACCCAGAAACCTGGAATTGAACTGCTGAGCATATCAACAACAGCTGTTATCTTGGGCATTATTCCGAATATACCCCCTGTAAGTACTGCCAGGAAAGACCATTTAGGGTCCATGTTTTTTCTGTTTATAACAAGAAGGGCTATAAACATTGCAGGGACTATGCCGGCTGTGTAGAATTCAAAAGCTTCAAGCAGCAGCCCTATAATATCCCAGTTTCCCCACAGAGCAGTCAGATATCCCAGTATTCCAAGCACAAGAACAAGTATCCTTGTAAGGAATACGCCGGATTTGATTTCATCCTCATTTCCCCTGCCTGAAAGAGGGTAGATAATATCATGTTCAATAATACTTGAAGTCATCAGAAGACATGTATCTGTTGTTGATATTATTGCTGAAAGAATACCGAGGATAAGTATTATTCCCCCGGCTTTAGGAAGTTCATTAATAAAAATCCAGGATATTACACCGGCTCTGCCTGGATCTGCAATATTTGATTTTCCCCAGAGCCCTATAAGTACTATAAGTACTGCAAAAATCAGAACACCTGAACCAGCAATGAAACTTGATTTTTTTGCTGTTTGAGGTGTTTTTGCTGTAAGAAGACGGCTGAACATCATTGGGCATATAAAATATGACCCCATAACAACTGTAAGATAGAAAAAAAGATCTCTTCCCGTAAAATGCTCATTAAGAAGCTCTATTCTGACAGTCCCGGGTTCCGGAGGTTTTACCGAATACAGAAAAATTACAGTAAAGACTACAGCTGCAAGCAGTATTAAAAACTGAAGAAAATCTGTTTTCAGGATGGATGCCTGTCCCCCCAGATATGAATATAAAACAATAACAGCGGCTGCAAGTGTAAGGACCCAGAACGCATCCAGTCCTGTTAAAGCTGTGATTATTTTTCCGGCTGCTATAAACTGGGCTGCAATTATCCCTATCCAGGTTATTGTTATAATAAATGCTACAAGTATTCTTGTACTGTTTCCCATTGTTTTTTCTGCAAGGTCGGGTAGTGTTACTGCTTCGGATGCCCTGACTTTTTCTGAAAGAAATACTGACTGGAGAATAAGGCCTATTCCCCCCACTGCCAGAAACCAGATTGCAGGAAATCCTTTTGCAAAAGTCTTGTCTGCAAGTCCTACTGTTGAACCGCTTCCTATCATGGAAGCCATCAGGCTGATTGTCACTATAATCAGGCTCTGTTTTCTCCCTGCAAGTACATAATCGTTAAAACTTTTTACTTTTTTGAAATCGATTACTCCTATAGTGAGAAGTAAAAGCAGATATACAATTAAAATAATCATAATCCAACTCCTGTAGAAATATTGAATTTATTATATCAGACAGGAATGGTTTGTTTAATATGAACAAGTGTTTAAAACTGCAATAACTTGACAATTTCGCCGGATTCAACGTACCCTTGAATTCAGTGACAAGGTCTGAACGCTGTTGCCGGTAGTTTTTGAAAAAAGGGGATTTATGAAAAAGTTATTACCTTTGCTTATTCTGCATGCAGTTTTTTTTCTTTATACAGGCTGTGATACAGGTTCCGGGGGGGGCAGCGGAATAGATGTCTGGGAAAGGGAGGATCCTGACAAATGGGCAGGTGTCCGTACCGGAAAATGGACAGTAATGGTCTGGCTTGACGGGGATAATAATCTTGAAGCTGCATCTCTCCTTGATTTTAATGAGATGGAATATGGTCTTTATCTTGCAGAGCAGGGCAACAGTAATATTAATAATGAACTTGCTGTTATAGTTCAGATAGACCGTGTCCCGGGCTATGTTAATATAGGTCTTGACGGAGGACCTGACTGGACAAATACAAGACGCTACAGGATCAGCTCTGATCCCGATACAGGTGATGATATGATCAGGTCATACCAGCTTGCAAATATGGACGAGACAAATATGGGCAGTGCGGCTAATCTGAGGGACTTTATTACCTACTGTAAAAGCAATTATCCTGCTGACAACTATGCACTAATACTCTGGAACCACGGCGGGGGGGTGAGAGGTTCATCAACTGAAACAATAATTTCCAAAAGCATATCTAAATCCGGAGAACAGATTGAACCTGTTTATACTCCTAAAGCGGTGTGCTGGGATGAAACAAACAGCAATGACTGTCTTTATGTAGGGGAGATATCTGATGTCCTTACAGATGCCGAAGATGTTGACTTACTGGGTTTTGATGCATGTCTTATGGGAATGGCTGAGGTAGCTTACCAGTTCAGATCCGGGACAGATGAAAGCACAAGGTTCAGTGCGGACTATATGGCCGCATCAGTTGCGAATGAGCAGGGTGACGGCTGGGAGTATAACAGAATATTTAACAGATTCAGCGGAAGCGGAACAGATCCTGAAGGTGATACATGCGAATCTGTTTCAGATACAGATGCTTCTGACTTTGCCACAATAATAGTAAAAGAATACAGTGATGCATTCGCTGCTACACCTGCATATGCCGGGGAAACAATGGCGGCATATAATCTTAATATGATTGAAGCAGTGAAAACACAGCTTGATAGTCTTGCTTCTGGTCTTGGATCATCTAAAACAGCTTCAGATAATGCAAGAGACAGTTCCATACATTATTTTGATGATGGAAATACATATGAATGGATTTCCAATCCTCATTTTGATTTATATGATTATGCTATAAATATGGGTGAATCTGATCTCGCGTCAGCAGTCTCAGCTTGTGTTGTTTCTTCCTGGGGTAACAGTTATTCAGGTTTTTCACCGGGGAACAGCGGTCTCGGATTTTTCTATCCTGACGGCGATATAACCTATGACTCTTATTCCATATATGCCTATCAATGGTGGTATACTGAAGAAGATACAAACAGCTGGTGGACCGGTCATTATTACGGTAAACTTGATTTCTGTGATTCAGATTCAGACGGCATTGTGGAAACATGGAGGGAGCTTCTTGAAAAATGGTATGATCCTTCAAACAGCTATACTCCGGGATCTTATTAATTAAAGGTAATGGGATTTAAGGTGATGAAAAAAGAAATAGTATTAATAATAATGATCTCTTTTCTGACAATATCCTCTGTTTACAGTTTCGGGAAAAAAGAGGGTAGAAATTCTTCTGATCAGCCACCTATTAATGCAGAACTTCCCGGTGAAGTCCGAAAATCAACTTCAGAAGAAGCTGAAATTACAGGTCTTGTAGAAAGGGGATTTGAAAACAGGATATCAATAGTAATAAATCCCCGCTCAAAATCCAGGGTAAGCTATTACCCTGATGAAAAAGCCTCTAAAAAGCTTGAAAAAAAGCTGGGACAGACAGTAACTGTTACCGGAATAGTAAAAAATACAGAAAATCCGTTTAAAAAAGAAATTGAAATATCTGAAATAAAATAACTCCCTGTTGATCAGTATTTAATGAGTGTGTTATAAATAATTTAGAAAACACTAACAAGAGGCCCCGGACATGGAAAAAACACTTTATGCATATAATAACTGCGCATCAGCTTATGAAGAAAAATTCAGTAAAAATGAGGTTTACAGAAATCATGTTCAGTGTTTTGCAGATCTTTTTGACGAAGGGGCAGAAATACTTGATGCCGGATGTGGACCGGGGCTGAATTCAGCTCTTTTTGCAGGCAGAAAGCTTAAAGTAACAGGTCTTGATTTCTCGGAAGAAATGATAAAGCTTGCAGAAAAGAACTGTCCTGAAGGTGAATTTCATAATATTTCAATAGAGGAAATGAGAAAAGATAAAAAGTATAACGGAATCTGTCTTTCATTTGTAATTGTTCACATGGAGAATAAAGCTGTAGAAACGCTGATCTCGGGACTTCCTTCAATTCTGGAATCGGATGGTCTGGTTTATATAAGCTTTATGACAGGTAAAAAAGCAGGTTATGAAACTACCAGTTTTACGGAACATGAAATATTCTTTAATTATTTTGACAGGGAATATATTGCATCGTTGTTTGAAATAAACGGATTTTCCCTCCTCAGGTCAGATACAGAACCGTATGAGGAGGCAGACGGATCATTTACTGATGATATTTTTCTTGTTTTTGAAAAAACATCATGACATTTATTTAAATATTGAAAATAATACTTATTTTCTGAAAAAACAATCTCCCGCTTAACTTTCTGATTAAATAATTTACTCAATAAAAATTATTGACATCACGATAAAAACAGATAATATCTCATGGTATATATAAAAATAGCAATAAAAAAGCCTCAAACATAAAAAAAATGATAATAAACATAAAAATAATGATAAAAAAATGTTGACAGCAGGAAGAAAGCATAAATATAATATTATTTATGATTATCATAAATAATATTATGTAAGGAGATTGTTATGAGTAAGAAATTACTGGGTCTTTTTCTTGCTGTGCTGCTTTGTGCAGGAATGCTGACCGGATGTCAGAAGAAAGCAGAAGAACAGACTGCTGTCAAAACAGAAGCAGCCAAAAAAAAGATCAAACTGAAAATGGTTACCTGCTGGACACCAAACTACAAACTTATCGAGCAGGACAAATACTGGCTTGAACAGGTTGACAAACTTGTAGGTGATGAAGTTGAAATAGAATTCTTCACATCAGGAGAACTTGTAAAATCAAGTGAAGTTTTTGATGCTGTAAAGAATGGTACTGCTCAGATCGGAAGTGATTTCCCGGGATACTGGGCCGGTAAGGATACTGCTTTTAATCTTGTTGCATCATTTCCGATGTGGATGGATGCATATGACTATATCAACTGGCTTGAATTCGGCGGAGGACAGGCTGAATATGACAGAATTTATGGTAAGTTCGGAATTAAGCCCTTACCTCACGGACCTATAACTGTTGAATCAGGACCGAGAAGTACAAAACCAATTAGATCTCTTGATGATTATAAAGGGCTCAAACTCAGAATGTCAGGTAAAACACAGGGTAACATTCTTAATCAGATTGGAGCATCCCAGGTTAAAATATCAAGTTCTGAAGTATACCAGGCAATGCAGAAAGGTGTTATTGATGCTGCTGAATCATGTACTCCGGAATTTGACTGGGGTCTTGGTTACGGTGAAATTACACAGTATTCAAGTCATCCCGGATGGCATCAGCCCGGATCAATGTGCAACCTTCTTTTTAACCAGAAAACATGGGATGAGCTTCCTCAGCGTGTAAAGGATGCTTTTACAATTGCTGCACAGGCAACAATGCTCAGAACACTTGCTTTCCAGGATTACAGCTCAGCAGACGGTACAGCAAAGTTTGCTGAAAAGGGTGTACAGAGTTTTGTTCTTCCTGAAAAGGATCTTAAAGTTCTTTCAGCTAAATCTCTTGAAGACCTTTACAAGGAAGCTGAAGCAAATCCTTCTTTCGCAAAAATTGCACTCTCCATGGGAGAATATCTTGTTCATTATTCACCTTGGAGAAAACTTTCATTCCCGTTTAACCATGGCTGGGTTAACAACAACCTTCCTGATCTTGAAAAATTAAGATCATACGCAGAGTAATCTGCTTTTCCCTGCCGCTTTACAGGGCGGCAGGGTTTTTACTTAAGAGAGGCTAAATATGAAACATATTTTGGATATAATCGACAGTATAAGCGAGTTTACAGGAAGGATATGCCGCTGGGCGGTTGTTCTGCTTGCTGCTGTAATGTGCTATGAGGTTTTCAGCAGGTATGTTCTCGGCAGACCCACTATCTGGTCTTTTGAGACCAGTATAATGTTGTACGCTTTTTATTTTATGATGTGTGCATCATATGCACTGCTTTACAAAGCTCATGTAGCTATAGATTTTTTTTATGAACGACTTACAAAAAAGGGGCAGGCCCTTCTTGATGTAATTTCAACAACACTTTTTTTCTTCCCGTTTCTTGTTGTTGTTTTTATTGAAGGCAGCAAATTTGCTGCAGATTCATGGATGCTTCTTGAAAGAAGCTGGAGTGATTTTGCCCCACCGTTATACCCAATCAAGACAGTAATTCCGCTTACAGCACTGCTGCTTCTGCTTCAGGGATTTGCCGGATTCTACAGAAATATCCAGATTTTACTGACCGGGGAATGTTATGAAACAAAATACAAGGAAGAACCCCTTCCATCCTGCGCACCTGTAATCACCGATATTCCGGAGGTGAACAGAATAGAAGTAGAGAAATTGGAGGAAAAAAAGAATGATTGAAATGGCACCTGGTTTAATAACTATACTGATGTTTGTGGGTCTTCTGGGAGGTCTTTTCCTTGGACAGCCTCTTGCTTTTGTACTTGGCGGACTTGCAACTATTTTCGGAGTGCTGGGATGGGGAGTTGATTCTCTTTCCCTCTTTATAAACAGGATTAATGGACTTATGGAGGATTATACACTTGTAGCTATTCCTCTGTTTATTCTTATGGCCCAGCTTATGAGCAAGTCAGGGGTTGCTGAAGGTCTTTTTAAAACAGTACAGCTGCTTTTCGGCCCTGTAAGGGGGGGGATTGCTGTTGCTGTTGTTATTGTTTCAACCCTTCTTGCAGCTTGTACAGGTATTACTGGAGCTGCATGTGTGACAATGGGAGTTCTCGGACTTCCTATCATGCTGAAAAACGGTTATGACAAAAAACTTGCAACAGGTTGTATTGCAGGCTCTTCGGCGCTGGGTATTCTTATCCCTCCGAGCATTATGCTTATAGTAATGGCAGAACAGTCAGGAGAGACTGTTGGAAGACTTTTCGCAGGGGCAATTATTCCAGGCCTGATCCTTTCTACACTTTATCTTACATATATACTTTACCAGTGCTGGAGATATCCCCATAAAGGGCCTGCTCTTCCCAAGGCTGAAAGAGATGCAGTAACCAGACCGCAGCTTTTCAAAATGCTTCTGACATCGCTTGTTCCTCCTCTTATTCTTATTTTCGGTGTTCTTGGAGTTCTTTTTCTTGGAATAGCAACTCCTACAGAAGCTTCTGCCTCAGGCGCGTTCTTTGCATTTGTTCTTTACATTGCATACGGCCGTTTCACCAAAAAAGGTTTTATCGAAGTACTTACTGAAACTGCAAAAACCTCTGCAATGGTACTGGTTGTCATGGTTGGCGCAACCTGCTTTACAGGTGTTTTCATGGGACTCGGCGGAGGAGATGTTGTCCAGGAGTTTATTCTCGGAGCAGGATTCGGCAAGTGGGGAACTTTTCTCCTTATGATGCTTATCTGCTTCTTCCTTGGAATGTTTCTCGACTGGATAGCTATTGTAATGATTACATTCCCTATATTTCTTCCTATTGCACAAACTCTCGGTTTTGATACTCTCTGGTTTGTTGTTGCAGTTGCAGTTATGCTGCAGGATTCATTCTGTACACCGCCTTTCGGGTATAACCTTTTCTATCTCAAAGGCTGCGCACCCCCTGAAATCAAGACAAAGCATATTTATCTGGGGGCTATTCCTTTCTGGGAACTTATGGAACTCGGACTTGTAATTGTCTGTATATTCCCGCAGACAGTACTGTGGCTTCCCTCAATACTGATTAAATAGGAGATTTCAATGGAAACGGCTGATGTTGCAAAAATGAGTGTAAAGACATCCGATATACCGAAAGTATGTAAAGCTGCTGTATTTGAAAATGTTGGCGAGGAGATTTTATTAAAGGACTTTTCCGTTCCTGAAAAGATTGAACCCAAAGCAGCTCTTGTAAGGGTCAGGTTCAGCACAATATGCGGATCAGACCTTCATACAATAACAGGAAGGAGGGTAGAACCTACCCCCCTAATCCTGGGCCATGAAATTATTGGAAATATTGCAATGCTGGGAAGTGATCTTGTATATGACGGTTTCGGGCAGAAACTTGAAATCGGGGACAGGGTTTCATGGACAATCATGGCTTCCTGCGGCGACTGTTTTTTCTGCAGGAACAACCTTCCCCAGAAATGTACAAGCCTGAAGAAATACGGACACACCTCTGTTAATGATAAAAAGATAAAATCCTCTCTTCTGGGAGGTTATGGAGAATATGTTTATATAATACCGGGAACAACTGTTTTCAAGGTTCCTGACAATGTTTCTGATGAAATAGCAGCCCCTGCGAACTGCGCCCTGTCAACAGTAATGAATGCTGTTGAAACTATAGGGATAAGAAAGGGAGACAGTGTTTTAATCCAGGGTGGTGGTCTTCTGGGGCTTAATGCCTGCGCAATAGCAAAGGAAGCCGGAGCAGAGGAGATTATACTGACCGATATAATTGATTCAAGGCTTGAAATGGCTAAAAGATTCGGAGCCACAAAAACACTGAATATAAAGGATATTGATCTCAAGGAATTTGCAATGCTTATTGATGTTGTTACTGGGAAAAAGGGTGTTGATGTTGCTATAGAAGTATGCGGAGCAAGGAGTGCTCCACTTCAGGCAGTCGAAGCTCTCAGAACAGGAGGACGCTATCTGATAGCAGGTATGGTAACCCCGGGATCAGTAATGGATATTGATGCAAATCAGGTAACACGTAAATGTCTTACCATAAAAGGGATACATAATTACAGACCGGAACATCTTGGAATGTCTCTGAGGTTCCTTGAAAACACATGCGATAAATATCCTTATGATGAGATTGTTAAAATCAGTTACCCCCTGTCAGATATCAATGAAGCTGTAAAAACAGCAGGAACAGGAGAATTTATCAGGGTGGGTATTAAACTATCAAATTAAAAAAGTATTAACAGCTCTTTCCTTCTCTCCGGCTGCCGGATATTTATTCGGCAGCCGGTCTTGTCTTATATGTTGAAACCTTATTTCTTATCTTTTTAAGTATTTCCTTGTTCAATCTGCAGTGTTCAATTGATATATCAATGGAGGAGTTTATTCCGTTGTATGATGTTTTTATATCTTCCATATATTCCTTAAGTTCATCTAAACATGATGAGAGATCTTCCAGCATCCTGTCTGAAATCTCTTTCTGACTTTTTTTAGCAGAGGCTGAACCTGTTGTATCCCTTTCAGGTAATATATCTGATATTTTCATGACCACTTTATCAATATTTCCGATAGCTGATTTGGTTTTCTCAATTTCTGTTGAAGCGAACAGCATGTCTTTTGTGTATTCGGAAATATTAGAAGAAATTGTATCTGTAGTTTTTTTCATATCAATAAAAAGGTTATTGAGTTTTTCAGACAGCAAGTTGAAATTCCCTATTGTCTCTCCAACTTCATCCTTTGCATATATACTGATCCTCTTGTTAAGATCCGCATTTCCCCTGTACAGGTTGTAAAGGTGATTGTTTAATTTATCGAGAGGCACAAGTGATCTTACTGTTGTATATACTGCAAGGGGGGTGAATATTGATATTACAAGCACACATATAATAACAATTATTACAAGCATCTTGTTGAGCGGCTCAAGAAGTTCAGATTTAGTGATAAGAAAATAGAAAATCCATTCAGTTCCAATGGAATAATTCTTTTTTGCTATATATTTCTTCTGATTGATAATTATTTCTTCCCATTCATGCCCTATTTCCGCCAGCTGGTTGTATGAATTGTCAATTTCACCGGATGCAAGGTTTTTGAAATTCAACGAAGGATCGGCAGGGTTTGCAATTATTGTATTGTCCTTTTTTGTAAGGATTACAAAACCGGTTTTCCCTATATTAAGCTGGTCAATGATATTTGTAATTGTGTCAAGTTCTATATTTACAGAGACAACCCCATGTTCCCTTGTTTTTGGAAAATATATCTGTTTGGCAACCGCAAATATATTGTAGTTTTTATCAGAAGATTTGAATGGGCTTGTAATTGTTATCTGTCCTTTCATCTCCTCAACCTCTCTATACCAGGGTCTCTCTGAAGGGTTGTAGTAGGGCCTTCTGTGGGAAGGAGGGTACATTGTAAATCCACCTGAATCTGTTCCTATATATACAGCGCCAAGGTCAGGATTATTCAGGTGTATGAGTTTAAGATATTCATATACCTCATTTTCTTCTTCAGTACTCTTGTAGGGCTCCATTTCTGTCCATTCATTGTAATCCTTGTAATTGGACAGTTTGTGGGAATCAAGATTTCTGATCATATTATTATTTGACATTGTATTAACAGTGTGCTTGATTTTTTCTATATAAAGTGTCACTGCCTTATCAACAAGATAAAGATTCTCAATTGTTCTCTTCTTGAATTCGTTCATAAGAAGTCTTCCTCCCATTACATAAAAAATGGAAGCAAATAATAGTAATGGAATTAAGACACTTATTATCGAAGTAATAATAAGATGTTTTTTAAGAGTTATTTTCATAAGTATAATCCTGATTTTTTATTATTATAATATGAAACACCGATAAATCAATAAAAATATTATGATAAACATAAATAAAATAATACTTAAATATTGAAGTTATCCCATTTTGAATTATCGAGAAGACCCTTTGAATAAAAATCTGCCCATTTGAGTGCAATTTCCCTGAAAACATGTAACCCCTTATTAAAATATTTTTCATTGTGATTGATCATGAAATAATCCCTGATCAGCCTGTTTTCCTTTTCGGGAATTGCAATCAGGGATCCCTCTTCTACTTCAGTGTTGACTGCATTTTTAGGTATTATGGATATGCCCAGTCCCTTTTTAACAAATTCCTTTACTGAATAATAACTTGAAACTTCGCAGATAATATCAGCCTTGATAGTATTTTCTGAAAGGTATGCTTCAAACTGTTTTCTGTCTTCTGTTCCAAGCTGCCTTGTGACAAACCTTTTTCCGTTGATATCTTCTGGGGTGAAATAGATCAGATCTGCCAGTTCGGAATCAGGCGGAACAGCAAGTATGTACTTGTCCTCAATAATTCTCGAATAGTTTAATTCGTAATTTTCAATAAGCCGGCTTGTAAAACCTATGTCTGATTTCATGAGATATATATTGCTGTGAATATCTTCCGGATCTCCGAAATCTATTGATATCTGTATTTCCGGAAACATTCTGTTGAAGAGAAAGATCATTTCAGGAAGGTAGTAGTTTCCGAAACTTTCAGTGGCTGAAATCCTTATTTTTCCGCTTTTCTGGTTTTTGTAATCCTTTATTGATCTCTCAGCTTCCTCTTCAACTTCAATCACCTTTTCTGCAAGTGAATATAATATTTTCCCGGCATCGGTAAGGACCAGTTTTTTGCCTACCTTGTCAAAAAGCATGAGGTCATAGGAATTCTGAAGTTCCTGAATCTGTCTGGAAGCGGCAGGCTGTGTTATATCGAGTTCTATTGCCGCATTTGTTATACTTCCCAGTTTTGCTGTATAGTAAAAAGTCTTAAAATAGTTTAAATTCATGTTTTCTCAAAAACTCTTTAAGTGTATTAAATATGTATAATATACTATAAATATATGTATAATACACTAAAAAAAAATTATATTGAACATTAATTACTGAAAAATTTATGCCCCTTGAAAAAAGCGTCCAGTAATTATAAGATACGGCTTGAATAAAGTAATAAAAATGCCGCATTGGTATCGGTAAATTAATAAATCAGTTCCCGGAAATGGGAAACATAAACACTTACAAAGGCAGGAAAATCAGTTGATCAGTACCAGTAATATTACTCTGAGATTCGGTGAGAGAATTCTATTCAAGGATGTAAACCTGAAATTTTCGGCAGGAAACTGCTATGGTCTTATCGGCGCAAACGGTTCAGGCAAATCCACATTTTTAAAGATTCTGTCTGATGAAATTGACAATTATCAAGGGGATGTTATTGTAACTCCGGGTGAGAGAATGGCAGTCCTCAAACAGGACCATTTCCAGTTTGATGAATATACTGTAATGCATACAGTAATTATGGGTCACAGAAAACTCTATGATATAATGGTTGAAAAAGATGAAATTTACATGAAAGAGGATTTCTCTGAAGAGGATGGAATACGCGCATCCCAGCTTGAGGGTGATTTTGCAGATCTCAACGGATGGGAAGCTGAATCAGAAGCTGGAATACTTCTTTCAGGACTCGGTATATCTGAAGATCTTCATGAAAAAAAGATGAAGGAGCTTGAAGGGGGGGAAAAAGTACGGGTCCTCCTTGCACAGGCATTGTTCGGAAATCCGGATATACTTCTTCTTGATGAGCCGACCAACCATCTTGACCTTGAGTCAATCAAATGGCTCGAGGACTTTCTTTCGAAATTTCACAACACTGTCATTGTCGTCTCTCATGACAGACACTTTCTGAACCAGGTTTGTACACATATAGCAGATATTGATTTCGGTAAAATCAGTCTCTATGTCGGAAACTATGATTTCTGGTATATGGCAAGCCAGCTTGCTGCTAAACAGAGAAAGGATGAAAAGAAGAGAAGGGAAGACAAGGTGAGCGAACTCAAGGAGTTTATACAGCGGTTCAGCTCCAATGCATCAAAGGCAAGACAGGCGACATCCAGGAAAAAGCTCATTGATAAACTGACACTCGAAGATATGCCGTCTACATCCAGGAAATTCCCGTATGTGAATTTCAAACCGGAAAGGGAGTGCGGAAAGATTATCCTTAAAGTGGACAACCTCTGCAAAACTGTTGACGGTGTTGAGGTTCTTAAAAATTTCAATATGGAAATACAGAAAGGGGACAAAATTGCATTTGTCGGACCTGACCACCTGGCAAAGACTACACTTTTCCAGATCCTTGCAGGTGAAATGGAACCTGATTCCGGGACATTTGAATGGGGTGTAACAATTAAACCTTCATATTTTCCCAAGGATAATACATCATACTTTGATACAGATTTAAACCTTGTTGAATGGCTCAGGCAGTATACAGCTATTGAAGAGGAAAGTGAGGTGAGGGGATTTCTTGGAAGGATGCTTTTTTCAGGAGATGAAACACAGAAAAAGGTGAGTGTGCTTTCAGGCGGGGAAAAGGTAAGGTGCATGCTTTCAAAAATAATGCTTTCAGGAGCGAATGTACTTGTTTTTGATGAGCCTACCAACCATCTTGATCTTGAATCGATACAGGCACTGAATACAGGATTGATTGATTACACTGAAATTATTCTTTTTGCTTCACATGACCACCAGTTTGTTGATACTGTTGCAAACCGACTGATTGAATTCTGTCCGGATAATAATGTAATTGATAAAATGATGAGATTTGACGATTATCTTGTTGATGAAGGTATCAAGGAAGTTAGAGACAGATATTACCATGGACACAACAGACTCTCAATCTGATAAAAACACTGTAAGAACAGAACTGACAGTAGAAAAAATCATTTCAAACGGATGCGGCCTTGCCAGATACTCGGGCAGGGCTGTTTTTATACCATATACAGTTCCGGGTGAAAGGATAATTGCAGAGATTGATCTCTCCGGAAAAAAATACCTTGAGGGGAGACTGCTGGATATAGTTGAAGCATCACCTGAAAGGGTATCACCTGTATGTCCTCTCTACACAGTATGCGGCGGCTGTTCTCTCCAGCATATGGATTACAGCATGCAGCTCAGGATAAAGAAAGATCTTGTTGCAGAGGCCTTCCTCCGTAACGGGAAAACAGAGATACCTTGTCCTGAAATAATCCATGGGAGTCCCTGGGGCTACAGGTGCAGGATACAGCTCCACCCATCTGAAAAAGGGGGATACGGTTTCAGGGAGAGAAACAGCAGCAGGGTAGTACCGGTAGAAAACTGTCCTGTCTGCAACGCGGGAATCAACAGTTTTCTTTCTTCCGGCAGTAAAGATATAAAAGAGCGGACAGTTGTATTTTCCCCTGAAGATGGAAGAATTTTTTTCTCTTCCGAAAAAAACAGCACTGTAAAAGTCAGACTCGGTAATATTGATATCAGTACTGATCCGGGATCTTTTTTCCAGAGCAATATCCCCCTGTTTGAAAAAGTTCTTTCAGAAATGGAAAAACATGCCTGTGGAAATATCCTCCTTGATCTCTATGCAGGGGCATCTGTTTTCGGGATATTCCTGGCTGAAAAATTCAGGGTTTCAGTCTCTGTTGAGGAGAACAGCCGTGCAGTTGAGTGCGGCAGGAAAAATATTCCTGAAAGGCCTGGTTTTAAAAGCTTCTTCTATCCGGTATCTGTTGAGAAGTATGTAAAAAAATACAGCGGAAAGTTCAGCCCTGATACAGTTATTGCTGATCCTCCCCGTACAGGGCTTTCAAAACAGGTGAGAAACTATCTTAAGGAAATATCTCCTGAAACCTTTATCTACCTGTCATGTGATTATGCAACAATGGGGCGGGATATTGGAGATCTTTCGGAATGCTATAATTTGGATATGGTAAAGATATATGATTTTTATCCCCAGACAGCTCATGCTGAAACACTTGCCGTGCTCACCAGGAAAAAGTGATGCATGTGCTGTTATTTATTCTTATGTTTTATTCAGCTGCCGATATATTCGGTTTTGATGTAGTTCCGGATAAAAGTCTCAACAGTAAAATTGAAATAACAGGCAGATTTTCTGCAGGCGGAAGAATATTCCGTCCGTCATATTCAGAAGAAACAGGAAAGCTCTGTGTTTTTTCAGAAGACTCACGTTTTTATATCTTTGAAAACAGCAGACTTACAAAGAAAATAAAACTGAATTTATCACCAGTCTTTTCTCCTTCTGAAGCAGGGGATGGAACATTTTACTGCTGTTTCAGGGACAGAACCCTGAGAGCATATAACAGGGGGGGGAATCTCCTCTGGCTGAAAAAACTCGCTGCAGTTCCACTGTTCCCCCCTGTGGTAAACACAAACAGAAATATTCTGGTATTCCTTTCAGACAGTACTGTATCATCATATGCACTTAACGGCAGGCCCAGATGGAAAAAGGAAATAAAGGAACTGCCTGATATACAGCCTTTACCATGCAGCCGGGGGGTGGTTTTCAGGAATTCTGATGGATACTGGGTTATTACAGACAGGGGATCTGTTGCTGAAGCCAGCGAATTGAATGAATACAGCGGATTTCTGGCTCTCCATGGAGAACTTTTTGCATATGAAACAGGTGAAAGGAAATTTCTTAAAGAAGAAAATGATCAGGATGAAACTGAAAGCCTTAAGCTCTCTGATGACAGTTTTTTCAGTCTTACTCTTATCAACAGAAGGTTCGAACCTGAAACCACCTTTCATGTAAAGGGAAAGCCGTGTGATATTGAAATTTTCAGGAGCAATCTTTTCATCCTTACAGAAAAGGGATATTTCTACAGGTTTGACAGGAATGGGGGACTTTTAAAGGAAAAAAAGGTTGAGGGGAGCAGGGAAGGACGTTTTATAATTCTTGAAAAATATATATACCTGCTTAATTTTGAAAGTGATATCAAGCTCTATAATCATGATTTTGCTTTCATTGACAGAATTTCCATACCTTCTGAGGCTGTGTCCGGCTTAAAGTCATCTGACAGGTTCATGAATTCTATTCCGGAACCGGTTTTCGCCGGGAACAGAACTGTCTCTGTCGGCGGGAACGACTGGATACTTTATTTTCTCAGTATTGAGGATTCGGAACTGACAGAAGAAGAACTGCCTGTTTTTCTCCCTGAAAGTGAAGAGAAATCTTTTTATCCAATACCTGCATCTCTTTGCTATATTGATGAACTTTCAGGATCTGAACGATATGAAAACAGGGAAAAGGCTCTCTCACTTATTGAGGAAATAATTGAGAAGGGGGGGATGTCTGAATATGAGTATGAAATACTTGATATTCTCTACAGGCTTGGGACAGGGGGAACTGTCTCGATAACCAGAAACAGTACTGAAGGCAGCAGCGGTGCAATTATGCGGAGCAGGGCTTCACAACTGATATTTTCGGCCGGAACAGAGATATCTCTTTCAATGCTTAGAAAAATGATTAATGCAGAAAATGATGAATATGTTATTATTACAGATATAGAACTTCTTGGAATGGGGGGAAGCGATCCTGATTTGGAGACTCTTGAGGTATTCAGGACAATCCTCGAAAGAACAAAATATGAATTAAGGATCTGCAGGGCAGTTGTATCGGCAGCAGAAAGGATAGCATCATATCACGGTTATCTGCCTTCCGGATACAGCAGGCTGATCCTCGGTATGATGGATATTCATGCTGATAAAAAACTTAAAAATGATATAATCAAGCTTCTGGTCGGGAAGCAGTAGCAGGTAAAGGGGAAAAATATGAAAAAGTTACTGTTCTGTCTTTTTTTCATTTCAGTATTGTTTTCTGTTTCAGCATATGATGTTGACAGGGAAGAACTTGAAAAAAACAAGCAGGAAGTTGAGTTTATAAACTATACAGGTATTCATGAAAAAATTGACACCAGACAGGAAATATACTCCATAGGTGCTTCTCTGGGACAGGATATCAAAGGGAGGCAGAATTCTTCGCTTTCAGGCAAGTACAGGGTCATGCATCTTGTTGATCCCTCGGAACCGGATAAACTGGGAGCTGATCTTTTCATACTTGAGAAGAATGCAAATGTTGACCATATAAGAAACCTGCGTCTGATCATTTCAGGGTATCTTAAATCCTCATATGGATATTCCGACAGCGATGCTTCACTTCTTGCAGAATTTGTAACCTACTACAATGCTGTATTCAGGGGAAAAACAGATTATTTTGAATCAAAATACAACAATATGGTTCTCACCAATATAAGCTCTGAAAATGCGGGAATTGATGTCCACTATAAAAACTGGCCGGGTAGAACAAGAATGCTCATACCCCTTAAGAACGGTAACACAGGTGAAGCCCCGGCATTGAGTTCCGGGGAGCTTTCTGATGAAAAGGTTATTGAAGACCTCAGGACAAATGAGGATAAGGGTATCAGCCCCAGGAAGGAGATGGTTGAACTCAGGGAAAAAGAGCTTGACAGTGAACTTGAGAAGGCTGCAGAGAAAGAGGAGAAACTGACAGCTGATAAGGAAAAGGTTTCCGGGGAAAAAAGCAGGGTGGAAGAAGAAATAAAGGGACTTGAAGAAAAGAAAGCAGCAGGTGAAATCCCGGATGAGGAATATAAGGAAGAAAAAGCAAGGCTTGAGGAAAAGAAAGAGGAAATTGCAGCAGAGGAAAATGACCTTGATAAGGAAATTGAAAAAGTAAAGAAGGAAACTGCTTCAATTGAAGAGGAAAAAGCGGAAGTTGCTGAGGAAAGGGAATTGATAGCTTCTGATACAAACAAGCTGCTTGAAAATGAAGAGAAGGCAGATGAGAAGGGTTCTGTTACAGAAGGTATAAGAGCATCCGGCGAAACATTTTTTATAAAGGTCCTTGAAGACAGTTCCGGAAAATACGGAGAGCTTGTTCTTGTTGACAGAAGAACTGCCAGGGAAGTGGAAAAGGGATCTGTTAAAAAAGCGGGAATCAGGGGTTTTCTTGAAAACCGGGGTACAGATGTTGTTATAACAGGATCAGACAATGGTTCAGATTTTTACCTCATGAAAATCAGCAATGACAATCTTGAGGTAAAACATAAATCTGAAGTTGCTGTCTACAGGGATACTGTGATCAGTGAATATTCAGGGAAAATCTTTGCTGTTGTCAGTGAAAACAGCAGCTACAAAATCGGTAGGTTTTCATCCGAACTGGTCCTTGAGTCAGTCTCTGATGAAAATGTCCTTCCGGATACCTTTATATTCTACAATGATGAAAACAGGCTTCTAATATTTCAGAACAGCAGCGGTGATATTAATGCTGCAGACAGCATCTCCCTCAGGCTGTCTGAAGGGGAATAATTTTGGGAAATGTACGAGTGGGAGTCGGGGTGATTCTGAAAGACAGCCGGGGGAGAATTCTTGTAGGCAGGAGAAAAACTGAATATGCTCCCTATTACTCGATCCCGGGCGGGCATCTTGAAGAAGGGGAAAGCTTTGAGCAGTGCGGTATCAGGGAAGTCCTTGAAGAGACAGGAATTGCTGTTCTTCCCGGGAATATTTCTGTTGTAGGGATAACAAATGATCTTGAAACCTTCAGGGAATCGGGAAAGCATTATATATCAGTCATTCTTCTTTCAGAGCGCTTTGAAGGGGAACCTGAATTGAAGGAACCTGAAAAATGCTCAGGGTGGATTTGGGCGGACCCAGAAGACCTTCCCGAACCCCATTTTGAAGCCAGCAGAAAAGGAATTTCATGCCTTTTAAAAAGCTGTTTCTACCTGAAATAAATATTAAGAAGATTAAATCAAAAATTCTTGAATGAACGTGAAGTTTGTATTATTATTAATACATGCGAATACATTGTATTCACATGAGGAGCTCTAAAATGACAAAAACTGTTTCTTTAAGAATAGATGAAAAACTTTATAATGCTGTTAAAATACTTGCTGAAGCTGAAAACAGATCCATATCAAATTTTATCGAAACTGCTGCGATCCGTTATATTGATGAAGTGGAATATGCTGATGATTTTGAAATGGAAAATCTGAATATTGACAAAAATCTTCAGTCAAGGATAAAACAGGGGATCTCTGATGCTGAAAACAACAGAGGCCGTTTTGTCTGATCATTTCAGGATTTTTGAAACAGATCAGTTTCTTAAGGATTTGGAAAAACTTAATATTTCTGAAGACAGCATTCTATATAAAAAAATCAGAGATAAAGTATACAACCAGCTTAAAGTAAATCCTTACTTTGGAAATAATATTAAAAAGCTCAGAGCCTGGAAACCTGAAACATGGCGCTACAGGATAGGGGTTTTAAGGCTTTTTTATATTATTGATGATAGTGTGAAAATTGTAAGCATAGTGTCTCTTGAAAAGCGGAAATCAGCTTATAGATATTAATTACTCTCTAAAATTATTATTAAAAACCGATTATTATATACAGTTAAACGATAAAAAAACCGCTTATCCGGTAAAGGATTAAGCGGTTTTTGTTAATTAAAAGATAAATAACTACCTTGGAGATTTTTCATTAAGATACTTGAAATAATCAAGATCAGTTGTCAGCGTTTTACTGAATTTAGGAAGTGTTTTTTTATAACTTTCAATAGATCTCCAGAACTCGAAAAAGTCCCTGTCTTTTGAATAGGATTCTGCATAAATACGTGTAGCTTCAGCATCTGCCTTACCCTTGATCTCTTCAGAAGTTTTGTATGCACCTGACAATACACTTTTCTGTTCATTTTCAAGTTTACCAAGCCATTCAGCCTTTTTACCTTCTCCGAAAGATCTGTATGCCTGAGCTATCTGGTTCCTGTCCTTTATCATTCTGTTGTAAACACTTTCTGTAAGATCATCTGAGTATCTGATCTGCCTGATGATAATATCAATAAGCTCAATTCCGTATTCAGGTGTAATCTTTTTTGCAGCGTCAAACATTTCATCTGAAAGTTTCAGTCTTCCTTTTTTGATTTCCTCGTAAGTGACTTTGCTTTCGGAGAAGTTTGCAAGATCTCTCAGTTCCTGCTGCATTGTCTCTTCACCTTCAACCCCTTCAACTTCTGCCTGCTGTGTATCATCAATATTATTTATCTGATTTGAATTTCTTACAGCTTCCCTCAGGAAATTTTTTGAAATAATTGTTCTTACTGAAGAGTCTATTACTTCATCAAGCCTTCCGTATGCTCTTTCATATGATGTAACAGATGCGTAGAATTTTGCCGGATCTGATATTTTCCACCTTGCTGTTGTATCGACCCATATGAAAAGGTTTTCCTTTGTAGGAATCCTCTGCGCTTCTCCGTCCCATGCAAGAATTTTATCCGAGTATTTAATAACATTGTCAACAAAAGGCATCTTGAATTTGAGTCCTGCTTCCTGCTGTGAGTCCACTATTTTACCGAACCTTATAACTACAGACTGCTGTCCTTCCTCAAGTATATAGAAAGGTCCCATCATTATGAGTATAACTGCCAGAACAATCAGTGTCAGGATAATAGTTGTTAGTTTCTTGTTCATCTTGTACCTCCGCTCTGAAGATTTTTAAGCGGTAGAAAATTATCAAGGTTTTTATCAATAAGATCTGTATCACTGTCACCCTTGAATACTTCTTCAATCATTTCTATATAAAGTCTTGATCTTGTAATATCCTTGCTTTTCCTGTATTCATCATATACCGAGTTGAACCTTGCAACATCCCCCTTGGCCTGATTAACTCTCTCAGCCTGGTAACCGTAAGCTTCCTGGATAATCCTGTCAGCTTCACCTCTGGCTTTTGGTATTTCCCTGTTGTATGCTTCCTTCCCTTCATTTATCAGTCTGTTCATATCCTGCTGTGCCTTGTTGACATCTTCAAAGGAATCCTGAACAGCTCCTATCGGGGGAACAATATTTCTGAGTTTTATGGTAGTAACCCTGATACCCAGGTTGTAGCTCTTGAGAACATCATTAAGCTGTTCCTGACCCCTTGCCTCGATATTAACCCTTTCCTTACCGATAACATCAAAAATCTTTCTGTCTCCAACAAGCCTGTTGAGTGTTGACTGTGAAATATCCCGTATTGTTTTTTCCCTGTTTTCTACATTAAAAAGCCATGCAACAGGATCTTCAATCCTGTACTGGATAATCCATTCAACATCTACAATATTAAGGTCTCCGGTGAGCATTACAGATTCCTCAGGGTAGTCATTCCTTGAATAAATTGTTTCTACTCCTGATTTTTCTGTTCTGAATCCGAATGACATGTTCTGGATAACCTGTGTCGGAACATTGAAATTCTGTTCTATTCCGAAGGGCATTTTATAGTGAAGACCGGGGGAAGCTATTCTGTTGAACTGTCCAAGCCTCAGTATTACAGCTTCCTCTGTCTGGTCAACCATATATAGACTTGATACCCCCATTGCTGCTGCAAGAACTACCAGAAAAAGAATTATTATCATTCTCGGTTTGATTTTCAGCTGTGGCGGTCTGAAAGGCATCTGATTGCTGTCTCCCATGTTTCCTCCTTGTTTTTATTATACTATTCAGAGCTTATAACTATCTCTGAAATGTTTGAAAGTTTTAATCTATATCCTGTTTTCAAGATCTTTCTTAAGATGACTTAAAACATGATTTTAAATAAACCTTATATATAAGGGTAATGAAGAGTCATGCTATAGTCAAGAAAAATGATACCCCAGCAATATAAAGTTAGTTGCTTCCCTCCCTTTTCTTGCTTAACACCGTTTCCACGGTTTTTATCACTACTTGACATAAAGATTACCCGAACATATATTAAATTGTTATGAAAAAAAGACTTGTTACATCAGCATTACCTTACGTAAACAATATTCCTCATCTCGGGAACCTTATCCAGGTTCTATCGGCAGATGTTTTCGCCAGATTCTGCAGAATGAAAGGGTATGAGACCCTTTACATCTGCGGTACTGATGAATATGGAACAGCGACTGAGACAAAAGCCCTTGAAGAAGGGGTTTCACCGCAGGAACTCTGTGATAAATTCCATTATATCCATAAAGAGATATATGAATGGTTCAGGATTGACTTCGATAAATTCGGACGGACATCAACTCCCAAACAGACAGAAATAACTCAGCACCTTTTCAATAAGCTTGATGAGAGGGGATTTATCCGGGAGAGAACACTTGAACAGCTTTTCTGTGAAAGCTGCCAGCGTTTCCTTGCAGACAGATATGTGAGGGGTGTTTGCCCCCACTGCGGATATGATGATGCAAGGGGAGACCAGTGCGAGGACTGCGGCAAGCTCCTGGATCCGACAGAACTTGAAAAACCCAGGTGCGGTGTCTGCGGAGGGACTCCCGAGGTAAAATCAACAAATCACCTTTACATAGACCTTCCTGCAATAAGGCCTGAACTTGAAAAATGGATAGAAAAAAGATCAGCTGAAGGGTTCTGGGCAAGAAATGCCCTGCAGATGACAAAAAGCTGGATCCGGGACGGTCTCAAGGAAAGATGCATTACCAGAGACCTTAAATGGGGAATACCTGTTCCCAAAGAAGGTTATACCGACAAGGTATTCTATGTATGGTTTGATGCTCCCATAGGTTATATCTCAATTGCAGCAAACCACACTGATGACTGGGAAAAATGGTGGAAAAATCCTGATGAAGTTGAGCTTTTCCAGTTCATAGGAAAAGACAATATCCCGTTTCATACAGTAATCTTCCCTTCAACCCTGATAGGTTCAGGTGAAAACTGGACAAAGCTTTACCACATGTCGTCATCAGAGTACCTGAATTACGAAGGGGGCAAGTTCTCAAAGAGTAAGGGTGTAGGTGTTTTCGGGACTGACTGCCGGGAAACAGGTATACCTGCTGATGTATGGAGATTCTATATATTCTACAACAGACCTGAAAAATCCGACTCTTTGTTCACATGGAAGGATTTCCAGGAGAAAGTAAACTCAGAACTTATAGGAAACCTCGGAAACCTGGTTAACAGGACAATAACATTCATATCGAGATTTTTTGATGGTGAAGTTTCCGGTGGAGACAGGAATACAGAATTCTGGAAGACTGTAAGATCATTTGAAGATAAAATAACAGCACACTTTGAGAAAGCGGAACTCAAGGATGCGTATCACACGATTTTTGAACTGTCTGCATACGGAAACAAGGTTTTTCAGGAAGCAGAGCCGTGGAAAACAAAAGCAGATGATCCTGAAGGGACTAAAAAGCTCCTGTCTGATCTTATCTACCTTGTAAGGGACCTTGCATACCTCATTAAACCGTATACACCTGCAACCTCGGAAAAAATTGCATCATTTCTAGGTTCAAAGGATATGTCCTGGGAGAGGCTTGGTAAACCTGAAGGTGAAATCAGTATCGGACCAAGTGAAATACTTTTTACCAAACTTGAAGATGATTTTATTGAAAAAATGAGGACCCGTTTCACAGGTACCCAGAAAGAGAGAGAGATGGAAGAAAAGAAAGCAGGAGAACCGACTCTGGAAGAGCAGTTTGATGAAAAAATTGACCTCAGAGTGGCAAAAATAACAAAAATTGAAAGGCATCCCGAAGCTGAAAAGCTTTACATAGAAACAATAGATACAGGAGACGGTGAAGAAACACAGATTGTATCAGGGCTTGTTCCCTATTATCAGGAAGAAGAGCTTCTGGGCAGAAATATTATTCATGTATCAAACCTCAAACCGGCCAAGCTCAGGGGAGTGAAAAGCCACGGCATGCTTCTTGCTGCAGAAGGTGAAGATAAAACTGTTGAAGTCCTTTTTGCAGACCATGCAGAGCCTGGAACTCCTGTGGTTCTTGAAGGGTCTGAAGTGAAAGCTGATGAGAAAAAGAAAAAAATATCAATTGACAGATTTTTTGAGATTCCTCTCACAGTTAAAAGCAATTCAGTTTTCTGCGGCAGAAAACCTCTCATAGTATCAGGCGAGAAACTTGTAACTGAAAAAGTTGCAGACGGAGAAGTAGGCTAGGCTGTTTATATGAGCGGCCTTCCTGTTATTGAAGCATCTGATATCAAGAATATGAACAAGGGGAGCTCATTGTTCCAGAGCGGATTCTGGGCTTCCTTTAAATCCTGTTTCGGGTGGAAGCCATATTTCTTTTTAATCAACGGAAAAAACCTTATTGTACTGGTAAGGAACTTCAGGGGTATATTTTCCATAGCCTATGTCCCTTTTGCACCTGAGTACGATGAGCGGGATTACATTTCCGCCCTGTCATCCGAACTGAAGAACCAGCTGCCCGGGAATACTCTTTTCATAAGATACGACCTTCCTTGGACCAGAAAAACTGATATCCTGAACAGGAAATCAGATCAGGCCGCCGGTGATCCCTGTAATATGTCAGATGATAATGATGAAAAATATCTTGAAAAACTTGTTAAAGCCCCTGTTGATATACAGCCTCCCTCCACAGTTGTTCTTGATCTTTCAGGTGAAGAGGAAGAAATACTTAAAGGGATGAAATCCAAGACCCGCTATAATATACGTCTTTCTGAAAGAAAAGGTGTTGCTGTTAAACAGTGCGGGATTGAGGCTCTTGAAGAGTGGTATGATATATACAGAGAAACAGCAGAACGGGATAAAATTGCCCTTCACAGTTTTGAGTATTACAGGAAACTTTTCAGCCTTTCAGAAACGGAAAATGATTCTCCCGATCTTCGTATTTACATGGCTGAGGCTGAAGGTGAAAACATTGCCGGGATTATTACATCATTCTACAGCGGGCAGGCAATATATCTCTACGGCGCATCCCTTAACATAAAAAGGGAGACAATGCCTGCATATTCACTTCAATGGAAGGCAATAAAGGATGCCAGGGAGGCTGGCTGCAGTTTATATGATTTTTTCGGGATCCCCCCTGTAGATGATCCTTCACACCCGATGCATGGGCTTTACCGTTTCAAGACAGGTTTCGGCGGAATGATAATACACCGGTATGGATGCTATGATTATCCGTTTAAACCATTTTTATACAGTATTTACCGTTTTGCAGAAATTATACGTAATTACTACTATAAAAAGATAAAAAAACGCTGATTCAGAAAACACAATAAATAAAAATATTAATTATAGTATATAATATATTTCTGCGCAGGATTGATGAGATCCTTTGTATTTTACCCGGCTGAAAGAATTACCGGAAAGCCGGGATGTTTTGTACGGGGAATTTTATGGATAAAGAATATACCTATAAAGAACTGCTTGAGAAAATCAGCACTCTGGAGAAAGAGCTTGAAACCCTGAGAAGAAGAGACCCTCTCACCGGGATATACAACAGGACTGTTTTTTATGAAAAAGCCCACGAAGCTTTTTCCAGAACATCCCGCTATGACAAGGAACTTAGTCTGCTTGTTCTTGATATTGTCGGTATGGACTTGATTAACAGAAACTACGGATTTGATGCAGGTGACTACCTTTTAAAAACAGTTGCGAAAAAAATAGACAGCCTGACCAGAAGTACAGATATAACAGGGAGAATAAGCGGAGATAACTTTGCTGTTCTTATGGAAGATACAGAAAAGGAAAATGCTGTAAAGGCATCTGAGCGTATCAGGGGTTTTCTTAATGCACTTACTCTTGATTATGAAGAAAACAGCCTTGTTTTCAGCATAAAACTGGGAATCAGTTCTTTTGAAGAGAGCGATAATTCCATCTATGAACTTATAAAACGGGCTGAAAAATCTGCATTATGAAAAAAGATTTTTTTTCATAGATTTCTTACCAGTACTCTGAAATTTTCTCCCCTTTCAAACTCGTTTTTAAACATTCCGAATGATGCGCAGCCGGGAGACATTATAATGCTGTCCCCATCAGCAGCTTCTGAGACCGCTGTTTTAAAACACTCTTCAAGTGAATTGAAAGGTCCTCTGTAGCTTATGCAGTGTTTTTCAAGCACCGGTATTATTTTGTCGGTTGCAGTTCCTTCAAGGAGGTATATCATCTCTGTGCTGTTTCCGAGACCAGAAAAAACAGCGAAATCAAGCTCCTTGTCTGTCCCTCCGGCTATAAGCCGTACCCCATTTTCGAAACTTGATACTGCTGCCATAACTGCTTCGGGAATTGTTGCTGTAGTATCATTGTAAAACGATATCCCCCCTTTTTCAGCAATAAACTCCATCCTGTCAGCTATACCGCTGAATCCGGAAAGCGTTGATGCTATTATGTCTGGGGATACGCCGAAAAGGTAGAGAGCACCGGCTGCAGTAAGAAGATTAAGCCTGTTGTGTTCCCCCTTTACAGAAAGACTGCTGCCGAGGATTTTTACATCTGTTTTTCCCTCTTTAAAGAAACCTTCCCTGTTTTCTGCCAGATAGATCCCGTTTATTCCGTCAGGAAGGGGTTTTGCAGAAAAATAAACTGCTTTACCCGGTGTTTCTGTGAAGAACTCTTTTCCATAGGGATCATCGTAAGGACAAAGAGCAAACTGATGCTCATTCTGATCCCTGTAGATAAGTTTCTTGTCATCAACATATTCTTTCATCGAATTATAGCTGTTCTGATGGTCAGGAAGAATGTTTGTTATTACGGATATTTCGGGATGGAGAAGATTCTTATCCCTGAGATCTGCAAGCTGCCATGATGAAAGCTCCAGTACTACAGGATCGTTTTTATCAATACTGTCAAAAAAGCTCAAAGGGGATGTTGTGATATTTCCTCCAAGCTTTGCTCCTCTGTATACAGTTTTCAGGCTGTGGTATATAGCAGAAACAGTTGTTGATTTCCCTTTGCTTCCTGTCACTGCAATTATCCTGTTTTCAGGGCAGAGCCTGAGGAATATTGAAATATCAGTTTCCACTGTCTCTGCAGCTTCAAGAAAGGGGGAGGATTTCCTTACTGCCGGGTTTTTTATTACTATATCAGCATTTTTAAAATCCTCAACATCATGTCTTCCCAGAACATATCTGATATTATACCCTTTGAGTTTTTCAACAGAGGGAGAAAGGATTTTACTGTTTCTGAGGTCTGTAACAGTCACATCAGCACCCCTGGAAGCGAAAAAGAGGGCAGAGGCAAGTCCCCCTCCGTTAAGTCCAAGTCCCATAACAGTGATTTTCAGCTTATTCAGATCTGAAACAGCAAGGTTTTCAATTTTCAAGCTCATATTCCTTCATACCTTTTTCATTTAGATAACGCCTGATACTGTATCCTGAAAAATAACTGATCAATTCAGGGTCTGCTTTTTGTTTTAATTCCATGAACAGCGGCAGGTCTGTTGAAAACTCATTATTTTTAAGTACATATTCAATATCTTTCATGTATGGATAAATAAAATTGTATGCAGAGTCAAGGATCTCAATATGCTTTTTTCTACCGCTCACTGAAAAATCAACAGGAAAATGGGATACAGTCCTGAATTTACATGAAAAAGGGTAATAGGGATATGTGCTTACTGATTCATCAGTAAAAAGCCTGCTGAAAAATTTTGTCAGTTCCGTATCAATCCATATACCCTGGATAAAATAACCTCTTCCTGTTTCTCCTATCCATGTCTGTGAGATGGACTGTTTTATATGGATTTCCTTTCTGCCGCCTTTCTCCACTATTCTTTCAACAGGGTGTATATCTGCATCGAGAAAAACTGATTTTGTCGAGAAAAAATGGGTAATGTCATTGTCACCTTTTTCAATTATGTCACAGTAACCGGGTTTGAACCCCAGGTCAAGCCTTACTATATATATGTATTCAGCCCCATTGCAGCTGTATATTCTGTAAAAACAGGGCCTTAAAAGTTCAGCCGGGTCAAAAAAATATTCAGTATCATAAAGAAGCGGGGAGGTGAGGGGTATGATAGTTTCAAGGACCGATTCAAGAAAAGCGAGGTAGTTGTTATCCGGGTTTTTTTTATTTATATCATGATGAATAGGGATATGGGGGATGTTGAATGTCTGCCATGTATTTAAAAAAAAATCTTCATTCTGGGTAAAATGAAGCGAATAATCAGCCTTGTTCTCTTTACATTTTTTTAATAATCCATTAATTTCATTATTAGTATAGTAGACAGGGATTATGTTTAGTATCTGTTCCATATAGAAAAAATATACCCTTTAATCGTGAATCTTTCAACAGTATTTATGTTTCAGGGGTTGACTCAATTATCCGCGATAAGGATAATATTTGTTAATTAATAGTAAGAAGGAGTGCTGCGGTGCCTTGCGGTAGAAAAAGAAAAAGACATAAAATTGCAACTCATAAGAGAAAAAAGAAACTCAGAAAAAACAGACATAAGAAAAAATAGTTAATATTTTCTTTTACGCACCCATTATTGCGTTTTTTACTTGTTTTTTTTAACCCCGGATTGATAATGTTATTTAAAATATTATAACTCCGGGGTATTTTTTTGAGAGGCAGTTTATGAAAGATGCGAATTCAATTTTAAATGAAATAAATTCACCTGAAGATCTCAGAAATGTTCACCACAGGAAACTGAAAAGACTTGCAGGTGAAATAAGAAAACTTATTATCGGTGTTGTAAGCAGCAATGGGGGGCATCTGGCCTCAAATCTTGGTGTTGTGGAACTTACAATAGCTCTCCACCGTGTTTTCAAATCACCTGAAGACAAGATTATATGGGATGTGGGCCACCAGTGCTATACCCACAAAATACTTACAGGGCGGAAAGACCAGTTCCATACAATAAGAAAAAACAGGGGATTAAGCGGTTTTCCAAAGAGATCTGAGAGTGAACATGACCCGTTCAATACAGGGCATGCATCGACATCCATATCTGCAGCCCTGGGCATGCTTTCCGGGATGAGAAGCCAGGGAATAGAAGGCAAGGTAGTTACAGTTATCGGAGACGGATCACTTACCGGCGGTATGGCTTTTGAAGCGCTTAACCATGCAGGTCACCTGAAGAAAGACCTTATTGTTGTTCTCAACGATAACAACATGTCAATAAGCCAGAATGTGGGGGCCCTGTCCTTATACTTGAGCAAGCTGACAACAACGCTTATCTACCAGACATTCAGAAGAAATGTTGACAGGATCATAAAATTCATACCTCTTTTCGGTAAACCGCTATATGAAATGGTTTACAGGATTAAAAAGGGTATCAAAGCAGTTTTTTTCAAGGAAAACCTTTTTTCAGACCTTGGTTTTGAGTATGTGGGCCCTATTGACGGGCATAATATAAACCAGCTGGTAAGCGTTTTTGAAAGGGTTAAAAAAATTGACAAACCTGTTGTAATTCATGTATCAACAAAAAAGGGGAAGGGATATGATTTTGCAGAGGGTAATCCGACCCTTTATCACGGAGTATCCCCCTTTTCAGTTATTGATGGTAAAATAGAGAAAAAATCCCAGCTTTCATATACAGAGGCATTTACAGCTGCACTGATAGAGAAAGCACAGAAAGACAGAAAAATTACAGCAATTACAGCAGCTATGGCAGAGGGCACAGGTCTGAAGAATTTTCAGCTCAGGTTCCCGGACAGGTTCTATGATGTGGGAATAACAGAAGAGCATGCAGTAACATTTGCGGCAGGGCTTGCCGCATCAGGAATGAAGCCGTTTGTATCAATCTATTCCACATTCATGCAGAGAGCTGTTGACCAGGTTATTCATGATGCAGCCCTCCCGGATCTGCCTGTTACAATGGTTATAGACAGGGCGGGGCTTGTCGGAAATGACGGGGAAACCCATCAGGGAATTTTTGATATTTCACTTTTCAGATCAGTTCCCAATCTCAGAATACTTGCCCCTTATGATAATGATGATATTGTAAGAATGGTGGATTATGCAGCTGAATCCAGTCATCCTATTATGATAAGGTACCCAAAATCACTGTGTCCTGAAAGCAGTAACAACAGTGAAGCTCTCAAGGAGGGAAGGGGCAAATTCCTTTACAGGAATGATTCTGAAATACTCCTGATAGGTGCAGGAGGGTATCTTGAGGAGATAGTCAGGGCAGGGGACAAACTCAGCAGAAAAGGTATTAAAAACGATATCTACAGCATGAGGTTTATCAAACCTGTTGATGAAAAATATCTTGTATCAGTTTTGAAGAATTACAAGAAAGCCTACTTTTTTGATGATAATATGGAAATCAATGGTATAGGGGAATACCTTACAACACTGGTTCACCTGAACAAGCTGAAAACCCAGTTTTATTTCAGAGGGATTAAAGACTTTTTCCCTGAACATGCCACACGTGATGAACTGATCACTGAAAACGGGCTTGATTACGGATCAATAGTATCTTTTGTTGAAGAAACAAACAGCTGATAATATCAGGGCTTTGGGATCTGTTTTGGATCCTGAAGCCTTTTTATCAGTAGGTTTCCTGTTCCGTGAACTTTTCCGCTGTTGACCAGAGACCCTGACCGGGATTCGGGATGTAATAGAAATCCCTGTTTTCATGGCTGTTGTATCCAGGCTTGAGCTTATCAATATCAATTCTGTCGAAAAAACTTCCTTTTTCTATATAATTGAAACCTAATGATTCTATTTCACCTTTTGAAAGTTTTGTATCTTTCCATGTTATTGTAAACCGCCCTTCCGAAGAACCGTGAATAAGATGGGCAGCAGCTGAGAGGTTTTCCCTGAGGTCTCTGTTGTTTTTTACTGCCTCTATTGTTTTCTCTGTCCCCCTGTAGCCGTATTTTCTGATCATGGCATCAAGTGTTTTATCTTCACCGGCTTCACAGATCCCTTTACCGATAATAATAAGTTCCCCGCCTGTTTTAACAGCCATTCTGCTTCTGTAGATAGCTTTATTGCCTATCCACAGGCTCTTAATGTTTTCAGGGAGGGAAACAACTATCTTGTCAATTCTGCTTCCAAGTATTGTTATATTTTCATTAAAAGATGCTTCAGATGCTTTTATATAGCACTCCTTGCTGTCTCCTGCAAAAATTCCCTTGATACCGTAATTTCCTTTGCTGTCTTTACCTGAAACAGTCAGAATATAAAATATCGGCAGATCTTTGAGGAAGTTTTTTTCAGCATAATCAAGTATTTCACGCACAGGATTTCTGCTTTTTCCCATTATCCTTTCCATCCCGTAAAGAGCGCTTATATAATGGCTTGCATTTATTATCTCGCTTCCTCCCATTCCTATAAGTATGTTTTTATTGTGATTTGACATACCTGTAACTTCATGGGGGACTACCTGTCCGATTGAAAAGATCCATTGAAGCCTGTTGCTGAAAAGTTCCCTGTTGAGCCTTACAGGGATATTTATTCCATTAATTCCAGTTTTTTCCCTTATAAATGATTCCGGTATTGTTCCTGCCGCTTCAAGATTACCTTTCCAGTTATGCACACTGAAAAGATCAGGCGGTATATTACCGAACATCTGCACTATTTCCCTGTCATTCATTGCGGAATGTGTTCCCAGTGCGGGAATAACTGTTTTAACCTTTTCAGGGATGAGATTATATAATATTTCTGTTATTCTGCCTGCTCCTGAAGAGAGACGGGAATAATCAGGTGGTATAACCAGGGTTTTTCCGCTGATATTGAGCTGTGAAACAATTTCATTAATGAAATGGTAAATATCTTTATCCTGCAGAAGATAATCTTCTGAATATTTTTCAAATAACATTTCCATTTATTACTGCATAATGATTGAAAAAAAACAATGGTTATTATACAATTAGCGCGAAAAAATACGGGAGGTCTGAAATGGCTTACAGAATTACTGACGAATGTACAAACTGCGGTGTTTGCGAAGCTGAATGCCCGGTTGAAGCAATCAGTGAAAAAGATGATAAAAGATTTATTGATCCGGAAGCATGCACATCATGCGGTGTCTGTGCTGATTCTTGTCCAGTAGATGCAATTGTTGCTGACTAAGATAAACCGGTTGAAAAACATCAGAAGCTGCCTGTAATTTACAGGCAGCTTTTTTTTACATGGATGTAAATAATGCTGGCCCGCCATGGATGGCAACAGGGCCAGTATAAAGGATGGATGTAAATAATGCTGGCCCGCGATGGATGGCCTGTCTTACTTTGTTATTCAGCGGGAATCCATCTGCTGTTTTTTTCAATCATTCCCATTTCTTCACTGAGGATTTCTTTCAATCCTTTGTTGAGATTCTCAGATACCTGATTCAGAGGGGAGTGTATATTTTCCCTGAAATATCTTTCACAGCATGCAGGTCTGCTTATCATCATGTTTTCAACCAGAAGCTTGGAAGCCAGGAAGCGTCTGTATTTATTAACTCCGAAGATAAGAAAATTATCAATCAGACTGAGTACTTCCCAGGTTATCTGTTCCGCCTGGGAATATTTGCCTGTCTCTTTTTCCTGATCAGATACCCTGACCGGAAGATTATCAATAATTGAATCAATGTTTCCTACAAGATATTCGAGATTGAAAAGGCCTGTAGCGCAGTTGAACAGAATGCTTTTTCCCTGTTTTTCTGCTTCTGAGACTTCCTCTTTTGAAACAGCTGCTCCTATATCTCCGCAGTTGAGTTTTCCCCTTTCATCTGTTACAAGTATTCCCCCTTTCACATCGACAGGGGTTTTCAATGAAAAATCAAAACCGGCAGAACTTCCCGAGAGTGCAATGATTGCCACCTCTGCAAGATCAATATTAAAACCAATATTATCCACATTGCCGAGATAAATAAATCTTTTTCCGCTTTCCAGAAGTTTTTTATATATACCTTTGAGGACCTTGAAATTCTGGCCGTGCCCTCCGGGAAGAAGGAATATTTCATTATTGATATCTCTGAATATTTTTTTAGGAAAGCCCTCCTCTGAGTGGGTGAAAGCTGCAATCAGGGGCTGAACTTCAGTAAGCACTGAAGTGATATCTGTTCCGGTTTTATCGATCAGATTTTTTAGATATATGCTTTCCCTGTATTTTTTATATTCATCTGCAAGGGGTTTATCAGTCTGTATGCTGGTCATCTGGAAAAGCGGGTATGGAAAATCATCATTTCCTATTGTTTTTTTGTATTCTTCTATTTTAAGGAGAAAGGACCTCATTTTCAGTTCTATAAAACTTGCCCCGTGTGAACCGCAGCTGTTGATATATGCAGGAGCAATTCCCTTGGGGCTGTTTTGATACAGCTCCCTTAGAATACTGAATTCTTCTGAACATGCATTGTATATTCCGGTGCTGAATGAACTGTTTTTAAGCCTGTCTGTGTAGCTTGTAGCAGCTCCGCCGTTAAGAATTCCCAAAGATACCATGGGAAGGAGATAAAGACCTATCTTTTCAAGGTCCCTGCCTGAAAGGATAATCCGCCCCCCGGAATGTGTTCCGAAATCTTTCAGTTTCAGTCTGTCTGAATAACTTCTGAGATTCCTGTCAGCTGTACTGAAATCAAATTCATGAATAAAATTCCTTTCAGAGATATTTATTATGGAACTGTTTTCAAAAGACGGGATTCCCTTAACCCTGATTACCTCATTACTGCTTCCGTTTCTGTTGATTTTATTCAGTATTTTATCTGTGAATTCCGCATCGTAATTATTGAATGAATTTTCTGTGCCTTCCATTTTTTATTCTCCGTTTTGTGACGAATAATATAAGTGAAAAAAATAAAAGTCAATTGAAGCTGTTTATTATTCACCTTCACCGGGAGTAAACAGGTGTTTCAGTTCCTCTTTGGATATTTGTGTATCGTTTTTCATGAAACTGTGCTTCCTGCTGAGTTTTTCCTGAATCTGCCTTGAACTTGTCTTATGATCGCCGGCTATTCCGGAAAACTCCTGGAAGTGTTCGAAGAGGTTTTCAGACTGGAGATATTCTCCCCTGACAATGTTTTCCAGAAGAATCACGTAGTTGTCTTTGACTGATTTTATTCTCTTCAGATACATGAGGTATTCATTTCTGGAAAAATCGGATTCGGTAAAATTTATTTCTATTTTTTTTATTGTTGTATTCAGGTAAATAAGGTCTGATACTGTCTTTTCCCTGAAAACAGAAAAATTCAGATTCATATCAAGGGTATCGCTTAAAAAACGTATGAGGTTGAGCAGATAGTTAAGATCATTCGGTATGTTTTTGTCAGTCATTTAATTCCCCTGGAAATATTGAAATATACAGTTCTTATTTTTTTTTCGGAAAAAAAATCATTCTACTTGATAATATATGTTATTATTGGGAGAATTGAATTATGAATAAATACATCCTTCTGTTCCTGCTTGTATATGTTTTTCTCTTTCCATGTTTATCAGCTGAAGAAAAAATAATCCTGGCATCAGAAAAACTGTATTCAATAAACCGCAACAGGGGTTTTGAGGTATCAGAAAAAGAAAACATTGCTTTCAGGGAGAAAAACAGCTTCCTTCCTGTCAAGGTTGTTTATCCGTTTTCAGGTAATGAGATCCGTACTTTTTCTTCTGTTAACTTCAATCCCGGGAATACAGGATCTGTCTCTGTTACAACACCTTCACAACTTTTTACAACTGATAACTGTGGAGAAAACTGGAAGGAAATCAGCCTCAGCTATCCCTATAAAAAATCATACTATATCACATCATCTGCGGTAAAAGGAGAAGAGTCTCAGAGTATAATTATCGGAACTTCCTTCAGCGGACTCTTTGAAACTTCAGACGGCGGAAGGAGCTGGAAGAGCTATAAAGACAGCCTTATGTGGATGGAAAAAGGTGCCGGTTTTTTTGATGATATAAGTGCTGTTGCATATGGCAGCAACAGATACAGACTTTTTATTGCATCGGGGTTTGAAAGAAAAATATATGCACTTGACATAAATAACAGCTGGTCTGAGATTCCTGTTCCGGAACCGGTAAAAAAGAACGGAATCAAATCAATGACATCTGATTTCAGCATCAGTACTCTGTTAGTCTACAGCGGGAGGTATTGTTTCAGGTACAATTATGGCAACAGTGAATGGGAAAAGGATGTAATATTTCTTCCCGGTCAGCTTGAAAAAAGTGATAGGGATAAACTTATCCGCCTTGAAAAAGCATCTGAAAAGAAAGGGATATATTTATCAGCATATAAGGCAGGGGAGTCTGCTGATGAGGTATTTTCCTTTCTCAGAAAGAACAGAATGAATTCAGTTGTTGTTGATTTCAAGGATGATTTCGGCAATCTTACTTATAATTCCGGCATCAGTACCGCAGCTGAAATCGGCAATATTAAAAACTATATAGATATTGATGATTTTGTTGAAAAGGCTGATAGGAACAATATTTATGTTATAGCCAGGATAGTTGTATTCAAGGACAGACAGTTTTACAGTTATAAAGACAACAGCTATGCAGTCTGGGACAGGGAATCTGACAGTCCATGGGGCAATCTGATAAAAGATGGGGACAATCCGCCAGAGCAGAAAGAATTCTGGGTGGATCCCTTTTCAGAAGATGTCTGGGACTATAATATTGAGATTGCCAGGGAACTTGAGAAAAAGGGTGTAGATGAGATCCAGTTTGATTATATAAGGTTTCCCACTGACGGAGACCTCGGAAGAGCCTTTTACAGGTACTGTAAAGAGGGAATGCTCCATAATGAAGCTCTTGAATCGTTTTTAAGAAAGGCAAGGGAGGTTTTGTCAATTCCGGTAAGCACAGATCTCTACGGATTCAACGGGTGGTACCGGATGGGCAACTGGAACGGTCAGCAGATTGATATGGTGTGTAATTATGTTGATGTAATAAGTCCTATGTTTTATCCATCCCATTTCCCGAGGAAATTTCTCGAAAAAATCCCTTACCTTGAAAGGGCGGAATATATCTACAGGGAAGGAAGCAGCCGGGCTGTTGATATTGTAAAAGGACGTTCATTGATAAGGCCATTTGTCCAGGCATTTCTGATAGGAGGAGAGCGGAAATTTGAGAGACCCGTATATACAGATTATCTTCTAAAACAGCTTAAAGGACTCTCTGTTACAGATGCCTCCGGATTTACTCTCTGGAATGCTTCAGGAAGCTATTACATGATATCAGAAAAAAGCACAGACCTTATAGATGATGTAAACTGATAAACAGGCAGAAATTACTGCCTGCTGTTTTTATGATCTTTTTTTATAAGTGATGCCTTGACAACACTGAATCCGGGATTTTTCTTTTTCATCTCAAGTATTGCTCTTTCTACTCTATTCTTTTTTTTGTATGAATTCTCAAAAAGATCAAGCTGTCCGGCAGAATTCCTCTTTTCAAGAGAAAGCAGGGCAGCCCCGATCAGCCTTATCCCCCTGTTATATTCTCTTTTTGTTTCAAGAAGCTGTTTGAGAATTGAATATATTTCCTCGCCTGAAGTTATTTCAGTTTCTTTCCTTGTCTGGGCAGAGACTGTTGTAAAATCTTCATACCTTATTTTGATTGAAACGGTTTTTGAACAGTATTCCGAATTCATCAGGCGGAACATCAGCTGATGGGATAGTTCAAGGAGGTTTTTTTTAAGTGTTTCATCTGAAGTAACATCTTCTTTAAAAGTTCTTTCATTGCTTATTGACCTGCTTCTCGGGGATGAGCTGAATATACCCGGGTCAATTCCCCTTACAGCTTTATAAATAAAACCAGCGCATCCCGGACCAAGCATTGAAGAGAGAAGTGTTTCAGGATATTCCCTCAGTCTTTTCACTGTCTTGATATTCATGCTTTCAAGTTTTTCGACTGTTTTTTTACCTATTCCCCATATATCCTTCAGTTTTAGTGAATCAAGAAACTGTTCCTCTTTTCCCTTTTTGACTCTGTACAGCCCATCAGGTTTCCTGTAGTCTGAAGCCAGCTTGGCAAGGTACTTGTTATCGGCAATTCCAACTGAAAGAGTAAGCCCTGTTGCATCCCGTATTTCCTGTTTTAATCTCATGGCAATCTCTTCAGATTTTCCCATATATTTTTCCATGCCTGTCATATTCAGAAAAGCTTCATCAATTGATATCTGTATGACTTCAGGGGTATAGGATTCAAATATTTTCATTACTGTTTCAGATACTTCCTTGTATCTCTCCATCCTGATCGGGAGAAAGATACCGTCCGGGCACATTTTTTTTGCTGTAACTGCCGGCATGGCTGAATGTATGCCGAATTTTCTTGCTTCATAGGAACATGCTGATACTACACTTCTTAGCTCGGTACTTCCCGATATGATTACAGGTTTGTCTCTGTATTCCGGATTGTCTGCCTGTTCAACAGATGCATAAAAGGCATCCATGTCGACATGAAAGAAAATATCAGCCATCTGTCCCTTTTATTATTTCGAAATGCTGTATGAAATTCATATTATTCCCCGTAAGCCTGTTGTCAAAGGGAAACCTGTCAGATACAGTCCTTATTCTGAACCATATTGATGTTTTTTCAGGTACAAGTATATCTACTGTAAGGGGAGAGGGGGGATTTTTACCGATATGAATTGATCCCATCCGATTTTTTTTTAAAACACTGACAGGATAATTACAGTCCAGAATTACAGGATCCTCTTTTGTAAAAAAATCAATATAATATTTTTCAGGATCTCCGGCTGCTGTTATTTCCAGAAGCAGATTCTTTCTGTCGAGAAATGATGATGTTTTCTTTTTTATTTCTAGAAGTTCCATATCAGTTTCAGCTGTTTCCCTTATCTCTGTCTGGCCGCTGTCAGTCTCGTATTCTTTTCCACCTGTAAAAAAACTTATCTTTCCGGTCCTGTAAGGGCTTTTTATTATTACTTCTGCTGTTTTTCTGTTTAAATCATTTATCTGACTGAAATAGACAGGCTGAATATTTCTGTCATGGAATGGATTGTTTTTCATGTAGAAGTTTAAAAGAAAAATAAAAAGCAGAGCTGTAGCAGTATATATTGATCTTCTTAATGCTGTGTATTTCTGTGATTCAATATGAGTTCTTGAAATAAGTATTCTGATAATCATCATTATATAGGGCAGGAGTATGAACGATGTAAGAATATTGCCTGTAATTTTATCAAAAAGTATACTTTCGCATATATTAATTGCAGGTTTGAAAAACGCATAAATCAGAATATATATGATATATACAGAAGAAAGCATCATGCATGCCGTTTTGATGATTCTGCTTTTGAAAAGTGAAAAAATAATTGTCCAGAAAAGGCCCCATAAGGCGAAAAGAGCCAGATTTATATTTATGAACTGAAAGATAGAAAGGTTTACTAGAAATATTAATATAGCTGATGCAGAATAAAAACTGCCTGACATCGGTATTTTAATTTTCTTGAGCAGAAAAAGAGACAGGAAAAACAGGAGTGATGCAATGGATATTTTCAGTACAAGGAGATAAAACGGCGTTTCTTTCCATATATCATATGACGATTTTATCTGTGTGATAAATATTGTAATAAAAGTAGAAAGAAGCAGGAAAATGAAAATGAGAAAGAAGAAATAAAAAAGGACCCATATGTATTTAACAAGTTTCCCTGAATATCTTATAACTTTTTTTCCGGAAAAAACTGAAAATGCAATAATTACAGCTAAAGCTGATAAATAAAATATTATGATAGTAAATTCGCTTAAAATAATGTTTCTGCCGGCAGCCTGAATTATCAAATAATGACTGTCCCATTTTTCAGATGATTCTATATCCAGGTTTCTGATTATATTGCTGAAAGAATCTCTTATTTTTCCTGAATTATTGGATCCTGAAGCTTTTTCTTCTGTACTGAGTAGTGAAATGGAGGGTATGTTGCTGTCCAGGTAGATATCGGCAGGAGTAGGTGTGTCATAACCAAGCTGATATAGTATATTTTCCTGGGTATTGATTCTGAAATCTGTTCCTTTCTCTGTAAATGTATTGATTATCCCTGACAACAGCCACAGAGGTGTTACTTTTTCACGGCTTCCGTGTATTATATCTATGCCGGCATCTGGTCTCAGATCAATGTAGATTATTGCTGTATCGTTTTCTGGGAAAAAAGTACTGAGGAACTGCCTGCTTCCTATCGGATAGCCGGTTTCATCAGCTGTTGTGTATTCTGCTCCCAGAAAGATCTGCATGCAGTTGATATCTGAAGGTTCTGAATTGAGTTCTTCTGCAAGTGAAAGCATCATCGCAATATTAAATGCCGAACTGCTGAGGTTGTTAACAGGTGCCGCAATAATAAGAGTTTTATCTTTTTTACCCTTGAAATCAGCTATTATGTTTGATGAAAATGAATGTATATCAGGTAGCATATCAAGATTTTCCCTGTAGTATTCAATTTCCATTGAATCCAGTCTTTCCTGAATATAACTGAATACCTTTTTTTCATTTTCAGAATTTTCACTGCAGGGATAATATTGTTCAAGAATGGACATATCATTGAGAATATTATTTTCCCTGCCTGTATCAGAATAAAGAATACCGGCACTGAAATTCATGAGTAGGATTGATAAAAGCAGAGCTGAAATATTTTTTAAAATTTTCATCAGATTGTTATTAACATATCATATAAATTAATATATTTGAAAGCCCTTATAATAATCGGCTTCATATCCTGATAATGATATAAATGATTTCTGTAAAGTATTTAAAAGATACTGTTTTTCCTCTTTATGTAAATAGCTTTGACTATATAAAAAATTATGATATAATTTTTTCTGATTATGGATATAATAAAAGAAATAAAAGATAGAGCAAGTGTACGGAAATTTAAAAATAAGAAAATCGACAGGAGCATAATTGACCGGATACTGGAAGCGGGAAGGGTAGCCCCGTCTGCAAAAAACAGGCAGCCCTGGAGGTTCATTGTTATTGATGATGATAATCTTAAAAGCAGGGTAGAGAAAGCAGCTTACGGTCAGGAATATGTCGGCAATGCTGGAGCAGTAATTGCAGCATGTTCAACTAATATTGAATATGAAATGCCGAACGGACAGAACTCCTATCCCATAGATATATCCTTTGCAGTTTCTTTTATGATGCTTCAGGCTGAACATGAAGGGCTCGGAAGCTGTGTTGTTACAACTTATGATGAAAGGGAGATGAAAAGTATTCTTACTGTCCCTTATTCAATGAGAGTTGTAATGCTTCTTCTTGTCGGAGAGAAAGATGAAAAGTTTATTGAAAGGAACAGAAAAAGCCTGAACCAGATATCTGCATATAATCATTGGTAGGTTTAAAAATTATTCTGTTCACTTGTGTTTATATTAATAAATTGTTTTATCAGATATTCTTGTGGTTATAACCATTGGTAGAAAATCAGAAGAAATATATAATCTTGAACTCTGAAGTTATTGTAAATCCCAGTTTTTTATAAACAGAAACAGCAGGATGATTTTCCTGCTTTACAAACAGTGAAGGATTTTTGCCATCTTCAAAGATCTTTTCAACAAGTTTCCCTGTTACATTTCTCCCTATACCCCTGTTCCTGAATTCCGGCAGTGTATAAACACCCCCAATCTGACTGAAGTTTATTCCGTCACCATTTGTATTTGCTTTTGATATTATCTTCCCTGAGTTTTCGCATATTACAGAAATCCTGTTTTTTACTGAATCCCTTATATATCTTTTCGCGGAATCAGGGTCATAAAGATTTTCTGAAGGGAGTACTTCCTCTTTCTCATACATCTCCTGGAGCGGCATGAGTTTTTCAATATCTGATAAAGCCGGTTTTCTGAATTTAAAGCTGTTATCCGGATCATATAATCCGGGAGGAACAAAATTATCCCTGCTTCCGATTATCATTATGTGATAATTGTATTCTGTAATTTTATCCTGGGGGGCGATACTGTATAATTCCCTGAAAATGGATTCAACAATATTTTTTTCACCCATAATTGAATTGATATAATATCTGCCGTTACCAATGACACTGAAAGCTTCCCTGAAACTGATTCCATCGGAACTGATATTTTCACTTATTACAGGAAGAAGCTGGCCTCCCCGGGTCAGCATGAGTGAAGAAGTAATTGTGTCATTTTTATCAGTATCTATATATATTGTTTCTTTTCTTTCCTGCAGACTGAACTTTGTGTACCTTATAAACCTTGAACTGAAAGAGAGGGCTTCATGTTCCTTTTTTACGAGAAGAGAGTATAGCTGTTCCCTGTAGCTGCTGCTGTATCTTTTCCAGCTCAATGTCAGTTCCTTTCCCCGTCTTTCAAAGGCATTTTTCCCTCGGGAATAATGTCTCCCTTTACAGCTGCAAAACCTGCAGTAAAGGATTCTCTCCCTGTCCCGTAAACAGCTACTCCGTATTTCACCCAGTCAAGTTTGCTTAAATAGACCGGAGACAGGGTTGATATAACCACAATTTTATCACTGAAGCTTTCGAGTGATTCAAGAAGCTGCATGCTTCCCGGATTTGCCAGACAGAAGATTATTCTGTCATATGAAGCTGATGCTGCCGGCAGGTTTTCAAGATCTTTCTGCTGTGCTGTAAAAAAGGGGGCATATGGAAAATAATATGTATCTGCTTCCGGGAATCTTTTCCTCCCTTCATCAAAAAAAAGATTGAACTGACCTGCAAGAAGTACTTTTTCATTACTGCCTATTTCAGGAAGTTTATTTGCCCTTCCAGCATAGGATATACTTCTGAAAGCATTCTGAAGAAAAAAATCTTCAGCTTCATCAGATGGAATGTATCTGTCGATATCTTCAGGACTTACCGATGAAAACCTGTATTCACGGTTCTCATCCCTGAGATATTCAAGTTTGATACGCAGTATTCTTTCCACACTCTGTTTAACCTGCATTCTGAAAAGTTCATCTGTGTTTATTGCATTGAGTATTTTACTGTATATTCTTTCATAGGCATCAACACCATGTGAAATCTCAACTATATCATTGCCCCCCCTGACAGCCTCAAGACAGTTGTCTGCAATATCATCGCTTACATAGAATGCACCAGTCATTCTCATGTCATCAGTTATCAGAATTCCCCGGAAATCCATTTCATCCCTGAGTATATTTTTCAGAAAAAAGGGGGAGAGCGATGCAGGAATTTTCTTTTCTGTTATTTCCGGAAAAGCTATATGCCCGCTCATTATTGCGGGAATGTTTTCCCTTATCAGAAAATCATACGGCAGAAGATCTGTTTTTTTCAGTTCATCCAGAGATACATCAATAACAGGAAGTTTTCCGTGGGAATCATCCGATGATCTTCCATGTCCGGGAAAATGTTTGGCTGTCGGGATTATTCCCGAGTCCCTCATACCATTCATATATGATGTAGCAAGTACAGATGTCCTGAGAGGATCATCTGAAAATGCTCTCGGGCCGATAACATGTGCATCATGATTAATAAGGATATCAACTGTAGGTGCAAAATTCATGTTTATACCGAGATAGGCTAGCTGCTGCCCGATATATTTGCCTGTGTCATAGGAATCTTTAATATATCTGTTTGATCCCAGAGCCATATTGCCGGGTGTTATGGAAGTGGAACCTTTTACATGTCTTACCCAGCCCCCTTCCTGATCTGATGCAATAAACAGAGGTATTGAGAATTCAGTACTGCCTGCACTTTTCTGCATTTTCTTTATCGACTTCTGCAGTGTGTAGAGGTTACCGGCGTTCCATCCGAAAATTTTTATTCCACCAATATTTTTTTCAGAAATCCATCTCAGTATTTCTTCAGACGGTTCCTCTCCCCAGTATCCGAACATGAGGACCTGTCCGGCAAGCTGGCTGCTGCTCATATTATCTGAAATGCTTTTTATGATTTTTTCATCAGGAGCATCCGAATAAAAATCAAGGGTTTCAGAATAGAGAGCAGCTGTAAACATGGAAGCCAGAACAACAAGCAGCAGCTTTTTTACTGTCATTTTCTAAATATATGCCTTGCCCATCAGATCATCTATATGAAGGACTGCAGAATGGGCAGCAATTGCCCCGTCTCCGCATGCTGTTATTATCTGTCTGAACGGGGTTGCCCTTACATCTCCTACAGCATAAAGACCTTCCACAGATGTTTCCATATTGCAGTCTGTAAGAAGGTATCCCCCCTCATCCTTCGGCAGATCTTCCACAACCTGTGTCTGCGGGATTGATCCTACAAAAACAAAGACTGCATCGAACTCTTCTTCATATCTGCCCTTGTCTTTTGTTTCAAGAACAACTTTTTCAACCTTCATTGAACCTTTTATTTCTGTACATACTGTATTGAAGCGGACTTCAATACTGCTGTTGTGCAGAACCCTGTCTGCAAGGGATTTCTGGGCCCTGAATCTGTCTCGCCTGTGTATCATTACAACCTTGTCTGTCAGTTTTGAAAGGTAGGTGGCTTCATCGCATGCTGCATCTCCTCCTCCTACAACAAGTATTTTCCTGTTCCTGAAAAAAGGACCGTCGCATGTTGCGCAGTAGGATACACCCCTTCCCTTGAATTCAGCTTCCCCCGGTATCCCGAGTTCCTTGTGTTTTGCTCCTGTTGCAATGATTACAGCATATGCAGTTATTTTTTTATTGTCCGTTTCTATATAAAAAATATTATCTTTCTTCTCAAGTTTTTTTACTGTTCCGTTGATTATTTCTGTACCGAAATTCCTCGCCTGTTCCTCCATATATCCCGAAAGCTCCATCCCGTTGACAGGATCCTTGAATCCCGGATAATTTTCCAGATCACTGATAAGTATTACCTGCCCCCCCGGAGCCATTTCTTCAATCAGAACTGTTTTCAGGTTTGATCTTGAACTGTACTGTGCCGCAGTAAGTCCGGCAGGGCCTCCTCCGATAATTACAACATCTTTGTCAGGTGCCATTTTATTCTCCTGGTTAAATAAAAAATACATTGAGGATTTTCATCCCCAAAAAAAAGTAAATATAAAAAATATTTTGCTTTAATATATAAAGATAAATTATACTGACTTTAGTGATTTACTTCATAATATATGATACTAATTAATATTGAAATATGGAAATATTTTATTCAGGAAAAAAAATAATAAAGCTGGTTCTTCTCTTTTCCGCAGTTATCAGGCTGTATTCCTATAATGGTCCTGATGTAAGAATTGAACCAGACATGTTTGCTGTTTCTACAGGGCTTGATGAATTCCTTGATAATTATGAATTTATTGAAGCTTCACTGTATTTTTCAGGTGTGGGAAAAGATCAGATACCTTCCTATCTTGATAAATACAGGAAAATTATCAGCGGGTTTAAAGAAGAGACTGAAACAGAAATGCCTGCCTCTGATAAGGAGAAGGGGGAACTCCTTCTCAGGTATCTTCATGAAAACGTATTTACTGAATATAGAGAATATGTGACTTCAATGGATATTCTTCTTGATAAAGGTTATTTCAACTGTGTTTCATCCGGTATTCTCTACTATGCTGCAGCGGAGGCTTCCGGCCTCAGGGCGGAAGGTGTTCTCACCAGTGATCATGCATTCTGCAGAGTTTCAACCGAAAACGGTATGGTTGATGTTGAGACTACAACAGTGTACGGGTTTAACCCGGGTGAAAAAAAGGATTTTTCCGATTCATTCGGAAAGACCGGATTTGTATATACTCCTCCGGGAAACTACAGTAAAAGAAAACAGATAGGGAAAAAGGATTTTCTTGCACTGATCCTTCAGAACAGAATTGCAGCTCTTCAGAAAAAAGGTAATTTCAGGGATACAGTTCCACTTTCTGTTGACAGATACTTTATTCTCAACAGTAAGGAATCATACACAGACATGCTGAATGAATTTAAAAACTACTGTGTTGTTCTCAATGACAGCAAGGATTTCAGCAATGCACTTGCTTTTCTTGATTCTGCATATGAGGAATATGGTTTATCAGTATTATTATCAGAAACAGCAGCAACCCTTTTTCAGAACAGCATAATCGACTCACTTTCATCAGATAACCTGTTATCTGCCTATGATTATTATAATAAATACATGCTTTCCCCTCTTATTCCCCCGGAGATAAAACAGGGGATGTTTTTTGAGATAAACGAGAAAGAGCTTTATATCGAGATCCAGAAAGGAGATTTCAGAAAATCCATTGCTCTTCTTGAGAACAAGAGGGAATCGGGAAAGATTCCGGACAAGGTATATTATGAGTATTATGTCTATCTATACTCATCCGAGATAGAGAGAACAGCCAACTCCCTCGGTTGGGTGGCAGCACTTCAGGTTGTAAATGAATCACTTGAAAAATCTGATGATGAAAGGCTTCTTCAGCTGAGGAAAGCTGTTTTATATAATATCGGGGTGGTTTTCCATAACAGGTTTGCTGATTTCTTCAACAGACAGGATTTTGAAAATGCAAGAAAAGCTGTTGAAGAGGGGCTTGAAATTGTCCCGGATGACAGAAAGCTTATTGAAGATCTCGAAACGCTGAAAACTGCAGAATAATACCTCTCAAATACTTCACTTCCATTATTAAACATTTTTTATCTATTCTCTCATAACTTTTTTTCAGATACCGATAATCAAGTACATAGGACTGATTATAAAGAGGTGGTTTTTTGACTTTTGAGACATATTCTGAAAATCTTGAAAATCTTATGAGAAAGGAAATAGCTCTTCTGGAAAAATTTTCAGCCGTGGAAGAGCAGATTAAGGAAATTCTTGTAAAAAAGGACTGGCCTCAGCTTGAAAACAGGTTGAGGGAAATCAATTCCCTGGCATCAAGTATTAATGATACAGAGGACAGAAGAAATGATGTCTACCAGGCCATGAAACTTTACTGCAGGGATGATGAGGTGAAAAGTTTTTATCTCTTTGTTTCGATGTTCTGCCCTGATAGAAAGGAAAATCTTATATCGCTCTACAGAGAACTGAAAGTGAGTGTAATGAGAGTAAAAAATATCACTTCAAGAATAGATACATATGTCAATACAGTTGTTTCTACAGTAGAAAAGGTTCTTGATGAAGTTTACCCCTTGAGAAAAGGGACAATATATGATTTTTCAGGAACAAAAAGCCAGGTTATAGATCAGCCCATGGTTCTTGACAGGGAATTATAGAGAGGAGAAAACAATGCAGTCTACCTTTACAGGTCTTGAAATAGGCAAAAGAAGTCTCATCGCCCATAACAAGGGGCTTACAACTGTAGGACACAATATAACCAATGCGTCAACTGAAGGGTACAGCAGGCAGCGGGTTAAAATGCAGCCTTTTGATCCTCTTTATGCTCCTCATCTCAACAGGGAAAACACTCCCGGACAGATAGGGCAGGGGGTAACTGCAGTCAGCGTTGAAAGGATCAAGGATGAGCTGCTTGAAGGGAGGATTGTTTCTCAGAACAACCTCAAGGGCTACTGGGAAAACCGTGACAAATATATTCTCATGACAGAGCAGATCTACAATGAACCGGGAGAATACTCTGTACGGTCAATGATGGACAAATTCTGGGAGTCCTGGCAGGACCTTTCGCTGAATCCTTCGGAATCTGCAACAAGACAGTCTGTCCTTCAGAGGGGGGAAGCACTTATTTCAGGTATTCACCAGAGGTATAAATCTCTCAAGGAAATGAGAGATATGGCTGACAGCGATATTTCTGCAACTGTATACCAGATTAACTCTATTCTTTCAGACATCTCTTCACTGAATGAAAAAATTGTCAAAATCAAGGCTATGGGCGATAATCCCAATGATCTGCTTGACAGGAGAGACCTTCTTGTAAACAATCTGTCTTCTCTTATCAATATAACTGTGGACAACAGGGATCCTGATGAATTCCAGGTCCATACAGCAGGGCTCCATCTTATCCAGGGAAGGGCTGTAAACTATCTTTCAACAGATATTGATCCGGTTAACGAGGGATATTCAAGGGTTGTATGGGAAAAGAGCGGTGAGCAGGCATTTTTCAAAGGGGGGAGCCTTGCATCGCTTATTGATATAAGGGACAGGGACCTCAGAGAGGAGATACAGAAGCTTGACCTGATGACTGTCAATTTCATTGATAATGTCAACAGTCTCCACAGAAAAGGGTGGGGAAAAAACAATACAACCGGGCTTGATTTCTTCAGGGAATATCCTTTTGTCACATCTGCCGAAGGCAACTATGACAGGGCAGGCAACGGCGAGTTTGATTCAACTTATATTTTCAGGGTTTCAGGAAGCAACAGCCTTGACCCCGAGGCCTTGATAGGATTAAGGGGGGAGATGACTCTGCCCGGACCTGACGGGAATATAAATATTGAATATTTTCCAACAGATACTGTCGCAGATGTTATCGACAGGATTAATAACTCACAGTCAGAGGTTAATGCTGTTCTTGATGATGTAAACAGGCTCACAATCAGGGCTGTAACTGCAAAAAACATAGACAATCCTGATTTTGCAATAAGGCATATTGAGGACTCAGGCGAATTTCTTGCAGGATACTCAGGAATTCTGCAGGCATCAGGAGCTGAAGGGGCTTTTGACTGGGAAACAGCTGGAGCTGCAGCTTCATTCCGCACAGGTGGAGAAAGTGCAAATGCTGAATATGCAGTTGCCCCCTTAAGCCATCCTTCCGGCTGGATTGAAATAAACAGGGCGATAAAAAGCGATCCGATGTCTATTGCAGCAGGTTTCGGGGAAAACGGGAGGCCTGCAAATCCCGGTGACGGATCGGCAGCACTTGCAATTGCTTCCTTAAGAAACAAGCCGCTTATGATAGGAAAGCTCAACAGTTTTGATGAATATTTCTCAAAAACAGTTGCAGACATTGCCCTTAAAGGGGAAGAGGCTGAAGTTTCGCTTGAAACACAGAACCTTATAATGAAAGACCTTGAGGATATGAAACAGTCAATTTCAGGTGTCAACATTGATGAGGAGCTGGCGCAGATGATCAAATACCAGCATGGGTATGCTGCAGCTGCCAGATTTATTTCAGAAATGAACAGCATGCTTGATACAATAATAAACAGAATGGGTGTATAGAGGGCATAGACGATGAAAAGAATAAGTACTGATATGACCAATAATGATATGAACTACTACCTTCGGGCAAGGGAAAAGAAGCTGAATGATATTCAGAACAAAATAGCGGACCAGACCAGGATCAGGGAGCTGAGGGATGATCCTATTGCTGCTTCCCATTCTGTAAGGTACAAGTCCCATATATCAAGACTTAAACAGTTTACAGATAATATCGGAGTAATACAGAGTAGAAGCAGGATAGCTGAAGGATATCTGCAGGAAGCAATAGGGATTATGAACCGGATAAATGAAATTGCTGTTCAGGGTGCAAACGGAATTTATCAGCAGAATGATACAGTAATTATGGGTGATGAAGTCAACCAGCTTCTTGATGAGCTTGTAAATATTGCAAATGCAAGATCTGGAGAGGGGACATCTGTTTTTGCCGGAGACAGGACTCTGAGTAATGCTTTCAGAACATTTGAAGGTTATGTGGACGGTGGGGGAAAGGAAGTAATTACAGGTGTTGAATATACCGGCACTGTAAAAAGAAACAACACGGAAATTTCCGAAGGATCATATATTGAATCCAATTTTCCCGGAAACAATATATTCTGGGCTGAGGACCAGATAATAATTTCATCTGTAAACAGCGATGATTTTATTGTAAGGAAGGACTCGTCAATTCTTATTGACAGTGCAGAGATAAAACTGAAGGAAGGGGACAATATCCATGCTGTTATTGCCAGGATAAATGATTCAGGGGTACCTGTTAAGGCCTCAATTGATCCTGTTAAAAATTCCCTGATGCTTGTAACAACTGAACCGCATCAGATCTGGCTTGAAGATTCAGGAGATGGGAATATACTTAAAGAGCTTGGAGTTATCAGCAGTTTCAGCTCAAGACCTCCCCATAATATCAGCTCGGAAGCAAGGGTTTCCGGGGGATCTGTTTTTGATATGGTGATCAAACTCAGGGATACACTTTATACAGGAAATACACTTGATATCGGAAGCGGAGCAATGAAAGGGATACAGCAGTCGCTCAATCATATGGTTTCGAAAACAGCAAAACTGGGTGCTGCAGATGAGAGGCTTGAGCTTGTGAAAAACAGGCTTTCCTATGAAATCCCCGAGATAACAGCAATGGATTCAAGGGAAACAGATATTGATCTGGCTGAAGCTATTACAGAGCTGAAGATGCTTGAGCATACCCAGACAGCTTCTCTTCAGACAGCTGCGAGGATTCTTAAACCTACACTACTTGATTTTTTGAGGTAATTTAATGAAGCTTGAGACAAAACCTTTCGGTAAAATTGAAATTGATGAGAGGCAGAGAATAAATTTCCCGTCAGGGATTCTTGGATTTGAGCATGTAAAGGAATATGCTCTTCTTAATGCAAAACAGTGGCCTTTCTACTGGCTTCAGTCAGTGGAAGTACCTGACCTTGCCTTTATTCTGATTGATCCTAAAATAATCCGGCCTGATTACAAAGCTGATATAGACGGTAATGACTACAGTGATATTTTCCCGGAGAGCATAGAAGAGGAAAACATGCTGATCTTTGCAATTGTTACCATACCCGAGGATCAGAAAAAAATGAGTGCCAATCTTCAGGGACCTGTTATAATAAACAGGGAAAAAAGGATAGGCAAACAGTATATTTCCATCAATCCCGAGTGGAAAACACGTCATTATATCCTTGAAGAGTTATCTGAAAAAGGCGGCCGTTAATGCTTATACTGTCAAGAAAACTTAATGAAAGCATAATAATCGGCGATGATATAGAACTCTCTGTTGTTGATATTAAAGGTGATCAGGTTAAAATCGGCATAAATGCCCCACGGAATGTAAAAGTGTTCAGAAAAGAGGTTTATGACGCGATACAGGAAGAAAACAGGGCAGCAGCCAGATCTTCGGCAGATACAATACCTTCTCTTGATGATATGCTCAATAAATAATTGTTGACCGGGAATAAACAGGATATTCTTATTCAGTGTATAAATGAAATGGAATCAGCAGGTTTCTATCATTCAGATTGTGAGAGTTTTGTAAAAAGCTGATCCAGTTCATTTTCTATTTCACTTGTTATATCTATCAGATCAGGATCAAAATGCTTTCCTCTCCCTTCAAGAATAATTGAAAAAGCCTTTTCATGGGAAAAACTGTCTTTGTAGCTCCTTTTCATACGCAGAGCATCATATACATCTGCTATTGCAACAATTCTTGCAGGAAGCGGGATATCTTTGCCTGAAAGGACATAGGGATAACCTGTTCCATCCCATTTCTGGTGATGAAAATTGGCTATGTCGGAAGCCATTTTATTGGGATATGAGCTTAGAATCAATGCGCCGTTGGAGGTGTGTTCCTTCATGATTTCCCATTCCTCATCAGTTAGCGGACCGGGTTTGTGAAGTATGTGGTCGGGAGTGCCGATTTTTCCCACATCATGCATCGATGCCAGAAAACCAATATTCATTATGAAGTCCATATCAACTTCTTCATAACCTGGCCTGTTATAGAGCTCCTTTGCAATTCTGTATGAATACTGATTAACCCTTTCAACATGATTACCTGTATCATCATCTTTAAGTTTTGATGCTCCCAGAAGGCTTTTAAAGGTATTTCTTATAAGAGTATTATTTTCTTCTGTAAGATCGTCTATATAGGCAAGATATCCTTCAGGTTTTTCACCTGACAGATTGCAGTCGAAATAGGGGAAAATTATCATATTCGCTGTTGATGTGATTCTGTGGCGTCCGGATATTTCGATTTTACCTTTCCATGAGAAACCTGATTTTGCAGAAAGAATTGAACTGTATAGATGATTCATCCTTTTCTGATTGAGATAGGGAGCAAAAATGTCATGTATATAACAGTCTACAGGATTCCGGTTTATATTAATAAAGTTAAGACCTTCCTGGTTTACCCAGTGAATTTTAAGGTTGTTGGTCAGAAGAATTACAGGTACAGAGGCTTTTTCAAATTTGTGTTTTTCTGTATTAAAAAGCGCCTCATAGTATAGACCTGTTGAAAGGGCTGAATCTGAAAAATCCTCATCAACAAGTTCTTCCACATCCTCAGCCTCTAAAACCTCTTCAAGTTCCCTCAGGTCCTCCACATCCTCAAAATATTCATTTTTTAGGGTTTCAGGCATTTCTCTTACAGACATCATTTTTCCCTGGAAAGAGCTTCTTCAGCATCGCTTTTTCTGATATATACCGGTCCCTGTGCATCTGTATCGGTATTTCCATTGTTATACATTTTCTCGCAGATTTCTATGAGAAATTCAATTCTGCTCAACCCTGCAAAAGGATCTTCAGTTATATTATCATTTTTCCGGCAGATATCAAGAAACATTTTGTAATGGGGGCCTGTAAGAAGTATATTTTTATATCCTTCAACAGCTTCAAGAACCTCTTCAGCCGTTGCATCCATATAGTCTGTTTTTCTTATACCACGGGAGTAAACAGCAGTGTAGAACCTCTTTTTTCTGGCATCCAGAACAGGGACTACAGCTCCGTCGAAGTTATTATGTCCGAAACTGTAGAAATCAAGTGTGGGGACAGAAACAACAGGTATGTTTTTTCCGAATGCAAGACCTTTTGCTGTCGCCATTCCTATTCTGAGACCTGTAAAGGAACCGGGGCCCCTGGTGCACCCGACAAGCTCAATATCATCAATGGATGAACCTGAAATCTCAAACAGTTTTTCCGCTGCCGGGAGCAGTTTTTCAGAGTGTCTGAATCCCTGATCTGATGTAATTGTAAATATATCATTACCCGCCTTTAAGGCTGCTGCAAGTTTTTCTGTAGATGTATCAAAAACAAGTATATTCATTCTTCTGTTCCTGTTATTGTAATAATTCTGCTGCCATCCCTTTCTATGTCAATATTGACATGAATCATTTTTTCAGGAAGATAATCTTCAATTTTTTCAGCCCATTCTATCACAGATATTCCGCCTGAATAGATTATATCTCTTCCCCCTATCATTTCAAATTCATCTGAATCTGATATTCTGTAAAGATCCATATGATAAAGAGGCATTCTGCCGCTATATTCACAGATAAGTGTAAAGGTCGGACTTGTAATATTATCTTTAATCCCCAGCCCTCTGGCAATTCCTCTGGTCATGACTGATTTTCCGCTTCCAATCGGACCGGTCATTGAAATTACTGCTCCGGGATTAAGTATATCTGACAGCTCTATCCCTGCTTTTTCTGTTTCATCTGTCGAGTGGGATATTATTTTTTTCAGGGGAGTCCTCCCTTTTTTTCAAGCTCAGATATTATTTTTTTCAGTTTAGCTGCCGCCCCCAGCATCGGGTAATTAATATGCTTCAGAATTTTTACTGTAATTACCGGAATACCTGCCGCTGTTCTTTCCACAGTAAAGCTTACAGGTACTGTTTCTTCAGTACTGCTGCTGCCGTATATGAATACTGCATCTGCATTATACTCATTCCTGTAGAAAAGAAATGATTCTTTTTTTGTTATGTTGCTTAAATTTTTTATTTCCATAATCATTTTAGAATATACACAATTTGCTGATTTATTTCAAATAGTGTATTAAGCTGAAATATCAGTAATCAAGTATGCTTCCCCTTTCTTCAATTCCGTAAACATAGGTTTGAATGGAATTGAGATTTGTCCGGGATATGGTACTGAACTGAATATGCATGATTGTTGTTCCGGGCCCTTCTCTTCTTGTATTAACAATTTTTCCGAGAATCCCCATTTTACTGTGTCCCATATCCAGATTTATTTTTATCAATTCGCCTTTCTGAAGACTGCTCGCCGATTTTATACTGCATCCCCCGGCTGAAATCTCTAGGATATTTCCCAGCCTTCCCTTTGAATCTGCAAGCACAGCTTTTTTCTGCCTGTTTTTTCCTCTTCCAATTGTCATGATATTGATTTTGAAAAAATAACAGTGTTTGTTGAGTTCCTTTCTCGGGTATTTTCTCTGCTGGGACTGTGAAAGTGAATTGGAATGCTGAAGCATGATGCAGGTTTCATTCTTCACCGTGCTGTAGCCCATAACCTTTGTCCTGAAAGAAAAACCCTTGTCGCCTTTTTCCCAGAAAGAGACTTCAAGCGGCTGCCACTTTTTCCATCTGATATAATTACCATCAGACTGGACCGGAATGCTTACACATACAGCATCTTTCAGATTTGCTACTATATGAGATTCGTATCTTATTTTTGAATCAGAGACCAGTGTTATATTAAGCCCAGACTTAAGCTGCCTTGTTGTATTGAAAGATTTTTTTGTTCCTGAATAGCGGTCAAGTTTCTGTTTGACACTGAAAAGTGCCATCTTGTAACTTTCCCTGACCTGCGGAGCATAGGAGCCGTTTTCAAAATCTATAATCGCTTTTTTCATTGTAGTGTTGAATATTTTTGGATTTGTGAAAAAGTTAAGCGGGGTAGGGACTTTATACCGTTTTGCAATATCTTCAAGCAGCTTTATCTGCAGCTGACTGAGTCCGAGTTTTTTTGAGTGTTTTCTGAATTTGTTCCTGCTTGCTCTGGGAGAAGCAGCTTTTGCAGCAGTTCCTCCGCCTGTACTGCCGCCTCCTGATTTATTTGCATTTGCCCCGATTATCAGGAATATAACAAAAACAGCAATAATACCTCCTGTGATATACATTGTTGTTTTATCAGCAGTCTGGATTATTGTTGTCTGAAGCAGTACCAAATGATTTAACATTACTTTCTCCGTTTATTAATTATATTATTTCTATACACCGGACAGTATATTTTCCACTACAGGAACTATTTCATATTCCAGAAGATCTCCTACAAGTACAGAATCTGAATCTTCAATAGCATTGCACAGTTCTGAAAGCTTCGAATTGAAGTCCTGAATTTCCTCTTTATTGAGCGGTATACATTTTTTCATATCCAGAATACTCAGTATTCTGGAGAATTTTTTGAGAAACTCAACAAAATCAATTACATTGTTCATTGCTTCCCTGTCCCTGCCTGTCTGGAGGAGTATGGAAACATTCCCTGCATCTTCAGCTGTTTTTTCGAAGCTTTTTTTCAGGGCTTCCAGCTCTGTCTCTGGTGAGATTATTTCATTTTTTCTTGTTTCTGCAATTATTATGATATTTTCTGAAAAAATTGATATCTCCCTGAAGTGATTATCAATTTCTGATATGTTTTCCAGAAAGTTTTCTATGAATCCTGTATTTTTATCATATACCTTATCAATGTTGGTTTTCAGAAGAGGTTTTATATTTTTGTAATCATCCAGAACACTTACAAGACTTTCCCTGTCTCCCGCAGTGATATTATTCAGGATAAGCATGAAATAATGCTGTATTGCATCAAGCTGTGCCAGTTTCAGTTCAAGGAAAGATTCTGCAGTTATTCTGACTTCATTAATGCTGTCAATTTTCAATGAAGAGAGTATGTCCCTGTCAGTATAGTCTGTCTCTGTTCCGTCAACGGAAAGCCCCGAAATGTAGTAATTTTCCTCCATCAGCCATCTGCTGACAGCTTCAATAACCTCAATAAGTGTTTTTTCTTCTTCAAGTTTGAAGTCAAGTTTACTGTTGTCTATAAAAATCTGCAAATTCCAATCCTTTTAATAATCCCTGTTTCTTTATTATTCCGGATATTATATCTTCCGGACATACCTATACTATATAAATCGGCAAACAAAAAACAAAGATTTAAAAATATCTTTTAAAGGAGGGAAAGATGAATGATGTCAGTTATTATTGTTATTGCCGAAGTTCTGCAGTGATTTTGATGATTTTTCCAGTTCCTGGAGGGCCCCTTCCATCATGCCGTATTTTCGTCTCAGGTCCTGTTCCGTCTGTTCAAGTTTTCTGTTGTAGTTTTCTATATCCTGATCATTCTGTTTGATGTTTCTGTCTATGGTAGCCAGTTTGAGGGAAATAATTCCCCCTGTTTCATTGTATGCTTTTGTATAACTGTCTGCAGCATATGCAAGCCCGGAATCAACTACCAGATCATTATCTGTATCGTTCCCGAACAGGTTTTTCAGATCTTCTCCCCTTGCTTCAATTACACTGTCCAGCTTCTCCTCGTTGATTTCCATGTATCCTCTCAGTTTTGCAGCGCTCAAACCACCGCCTCCCGATGAATTTGTGGAAATCCCCAGTTCCGCCAGCATTGACAGTGTATTGTCCTCATTCCATGGATAACTGTTCATCATTATTCTCTGGAGACTGCTTTTCAGCTGTGTAAGCGATATTTCTCCCTGCAAAAGACCCAGCCTTTCCACAGCTTTCTCCCGCTCTTCATCAGAAAAATAATCAATTTCATCAATCACATCCTGGCTGTTTCTCGAAAGTATCTGTATTTCGGTGAGAAGGTTGTTATAATTGCCTACAAAATTGATTATTGAATTCTTGATATTTTCACTGTCCGGTTTAACATCAATCTCAATCTCTCTGCTGCTTTCGGATTTCAGGTTCAGTGTCACTCCCGGTATAAGGTCGTCCACTTCATTTGAACTTCTTGTCACCCTGATACCGTCAAGTTCAAGTTCAGCATCAGATGCATTTGAAACAGCATTGACAGGAGCGTAATCACCCCTTTCTTCCGGGTTGAAGATCTTGATATTTGAAATATTTATAATTTTATGTGTATTCCTGTTTCTGATATTTAAAGATTCAATAGAATTTCCGTAATCCCTGAGTCGGACCTGTATTTTCTGCACATCTTCTGAATCAGCAATTTCCGGCAGCTTTTTTATACTGCTGTCGGAACTGAGAAAAAGAACTGACATGTCCCTTATTTTCTCGGGTGGAGCAGGTGTTTCCCATTCAGGAAGATCTATAGTGAATGATTCATTTTTTATTGTAATATCCTTATATGTCATAGTGCCTGTATCAGGTATGGAAGGACCCGGGGGGGGGGCAGGGGGGGTATATTCAGTTTCCGGAATATTATTTATACTTATCTCCATTTCCAGAACAAGCTTTTCGTCTGTTATCACAGCCGGTGTGAAGGGGATCGAAAGTTCTTTCCCCGGATTTATCCTGAGATTACTGTTTTCAACAGAGTAGCTTTCGCTGTCAAGAGCCTTGACCCACTGTTTAATAATTGCTGGATCAGGTTTAATATCGCGTCTGGAAGTGATTTTTTTTTCAATGATACCTGTATTTTCAGCAAACAGAAGTGCTTCCTTGTCAAAATCGAGTTTATTGTCTTTCCCTGTTTTCTTGGATTCAAGTACAAAATAAACTGAATTGCGGTCAACATTTATTACAGAGGATTTAAGGTAGTCTCCACCCTCTCTGTTTATAATTTCCGAAAAGCTTTTAAGAGACCCTCCTCTGAAATTAACAGCTATTTCCTTATCCCCGACAGTAAAAACATAGTTTCCGCTTTTAAGCTTGAAATCCTTGTCTACAGGTTTTGAGATAAGTTTGTCAGCTTTGGCTGTTTTCAGTATTTTTATACTTCTCTTTTCCACAACAGCATCCCTGGCAGCTGTTGCTGTCATTACTGATGTATCTGATGATTCTGCATTTTTGTCTTCAAAAGGGTTCTGGAAGCTGTAGAGTTCTTTTGCGGAGTCTCTGAATGTTGATATTTTTCTGTTAAGGTCCTGCCAGACTTTTTTTTTATTGTTGTTAAGCTCATTCCGCTTTTCAAGCCTTTCAAGCGGAATTCGCTCAACCTTGAGAAGCCCTTCTATTATTTTGTCTGAGTTGATTTTACTTGTAACACCAGGGATAGTAATATCTGACATTGGAAAGCTATTACCCCTGAAATATTAAATTTGTTCATCAACAAGCAGACCGATTGCTTCCCGGATACTGTCCTGTAATCTCTGGATTGCTTCAGGGGGTATCTCCTTAATCACCTTATCGGTGGTTTTATCTACCACTTTAACTATTATACGGTTTGTCTCTCTGTTGATGGTATATTTGAGATCCCTGTTCAATATTGATGCATCATTCAATGCTTTTTTAAGATATTTTTCTATTTCATCCCTTGATACAGGTTTCTGTGTTTCGTGGATCTGTTTTTCTGCCAGCTCGACAACTGCTTTCTGTTTTTCATTCTGCTGAGCAAGCTGTTCTGCAGGTTCTACCCGCTGTTTTGAATTCTGAACTGGCAGCCTTCCGGCAATTCGTCCCTGAATTTCCAGTTCCATTGCACTACCTCTTTAAAAGAAGGGGAGAGGCGCTTATCTCCCCCTGAATGTTTTTTATGAAGAGATGACGTCCAGATATCTCTTCAATTGCTTGAAAAATAACACGTGTTATCCACAATTAGAGCTTACATAAGCTGAAGCACTGACTGTGATTTTGTATTGGCCTGAGCCAGCATTGCGGTGCCTGACTGAGTAAGAATCATGTTTTTGACATAGTTAACCATTTCACCGGCCATATCAACATCCCTGATTCTTGATTCAGCAGCCTGCATGTTTTCAGCAGCAATAGCTATTCCTTTTGATGCAATTTCAAATCTGTTCTGATATGCACCAAGGTCAGCCCTCTGCTTGTTGACAGCTTTAAGAGCATTATCAAGTTTCCCGATAGTCATATTGGCTTCATCAGGAGTAGAAATGGAAATTAATCCATTTGTATTCTGTTCACTGATAAGGCCCAGAGCTTCGGCAGTCATTGTCTGAATAAAAATTGTTTCAGACTGGTCCATATTAGCTCCAACCTGCAGCTGAAGAATATTTCCGGTTTCATTACCTCTTGCAAATGCTCCGGTAAGCATGTTCATTCCATTGAACTGGGCATGTGAAGCAATTCTGTTTACTTCATCAACCAGCTGTGAAACTTCAACCTGGATCTGCATTCTGTCTTCAGCAGTATAGATACCGTTTGCAGACTGAACTGAAAGTTCTCTTACCCTGTGGAGAATGTCCTGAGTTTCCTGAAGATAGCCTTCTGCGGTCTGGATGAAGGAAACACCGTTTTCAATATTCCTTTCAGCCTGATTAAGACCTCTTATCTGACTTCTCATCTTTTCAGAAACAGCAAGACCAGATGCATCATCACCAGCTTTATTGATTCTCATACCTGAGCTGAGCTTTTCAAGGTTTTTGCTCATTTCTGAACCGGAAACCCCTAGCTGTCTGTTCGCATACATGGCACTCATGTTGTGATTAATTATCATAGCCCCTCCTTGAAATTGATACAAAGGCATCCCTGCCCCTGTTGTAAATATAACCTTTATTAAGGTATATAGAATCAAGTAATACAAAAGCCTTAAAGCGCCGCTTTTGTATTTTCTTTACCTAAAATAAAGAAATATGTCTCTTCATTAAGAGATATACTCCTTCAGGCTATATAAACCGGAGGGTCTGTATTTCAAAGAACAACGTGTCCAGTTTCACAATGTAAACTGGCCTCTGCTTTCCTGTTCGGAAAAGAACATTAAAAGCAGTACAAGGGCAGCATAAAGCTGCCCTTAATACACTTATACAACAGTATAAGTTTACTAAATAATAATAATACGCTATCCCAGTAATTGCAATACTGACTGTGATTTTGTATTAGCCTGTGCAAGCATTGCTGTTCCAGCCTGTGTAAGTATCTGGTTCTTGGTGTAGTCAACCATTTCATTTGCCATATCAAGGTCTCTTATTCTTGATTCAGCAGCCTGAAGGTTTTCAGCACCAACATCAATACCCTTGATAGCAGTATCAAGTCTGTTCTGGTATGCACCGAGGTCTGCTCTCTGCTTATTAACTTTTTTGAGAGCTCCGTCAATGACACCAATTGACATGTTGGCATTATCAGGTGTTGAGAGTGTTAAGATAGAGTCATCGCCGACATTTCTGACGCCCAGGCCTTTTGCTGTCATTGTTCCGATAAAAACCTGTTCCCTCTGGTCCATGTTGGCACCGATATGGAGCCACATTGATGCAGTAACAGTGTTCTGTCCGTCTTCCCTTGCAAACCGTCCTGTAAGCATGTTAAGACCGTTAAACTGTGCATGTGAAGCGATTCTGTCAATTTCATCAACCAGCTGTGAAACTTCAACCTGGATCTGCATCCTGTCTTCAGCTGTGTAGATACCGTTTGAAGACTGTACAGCAAGTTCTCTTAACCTGTGGAGTATATCTTCTGTTTCCTGAAGATAGCCTTCACTTGTCTGAATAAAAGAGATTCCGTCAGCAGCATTTCTTGAAGCCTGTTTAAGACCCCTGATCTGAGCTCTCATTTTTTCAGATACTGCAAGTCCTGAGGCATCATCTCCGCCTTTGGTAATTCTTAAACCTGATGAAAGTTTAGCCATGTTTGATTCAGTTGCTCTGTTGGTTACTCCCAAAGATCTCTGTGCGAACATAGCACTCAAATTGTGATTAATTATCATTTCTTCCTCCCTGATATTATCACAGGCATCCTTGCCTGATTTTTTTAAAAAAAATGTTAAAGACCCTAATTTATTACCGATAATAAGAATGATAAGGGATAATCCTTCCTTATTTAAAAGGAGAAATAAACCCTTATTTATACAATTCGGCAACAGTATTTATAATCTTTAACTCAGGAAGAAAAAAATAATAAAAAAAATATTAATTGTTTCTCAGTTTTCTGATTTGATCAATATATTGTTTTGCGACCGGATCATTACTGTCATATTCAAGTACAACATGAAAAAACCCTTCCGCCTCATCAATGTTACCCTTTTTCATGGCTACAATACCGAGGTTAGAGATGATTTTTGTGTTTTCATTTTCCATTGAGAGGGCTTCTCTCAGCAGTGTTTCGGATTCTTTAAGATTGTCAAGTTCAATGTTGCAGATTGCAAGTTCATTCAGTGTATCAACTGATTTTTCACCCAGCTCAATAACCCTGTTGAATGCAGATACAGCTTCGCTGTAGTTCCCTTTTTTCCTCAAACCCCAGCCCAGCAGAAACCATGCATTCCATACATCCGGATAATTTTCAAGGAATTTCCTGATTTTATCAATTCCTTCGCTTTCATTTCCCAGTTTGATAAGATCATATGATTCCTTGAAAAGGGTGTCCATTGAACTGTTTTTATCAATGCTGTCAGCAATCCGCCTTGCCCGGTCTGCCTTTTCCCGCTCTTCATCTGTTTCCGGTTCTGCAAGTACTGAATATGTGGTAAAGTGATGTTTTGCCTTTTCATAGTTGTTCCTGGCAAGAAAAAAGCATGCCGCGCTGTAGTGGAGGTCTGCATTACCCGGGTCTGTTAAAAGTGCCCTTTTATAATAACTGAACGCTTTATCAAAAAACTTGTCAGAATCTCCGGGATTGCTTTCCCTGATCTTTTCCCCCTGCTGCTCATATATCAGGGCAAGGTTGATAAGGTTTATCACATTATCCTCATCAAGACCTTCGATTGCGAGAAAAATTTCTTCTGCAGTTTCAAAATCATTCTGTCTTGCCTTGACTATTCCTGCATCTGTAAGCTGATAAACCAGATCAGGTTTTACAGCTGTGATAAATTCCCTGTAATATTCAATATGTTCAAAATCCCTGTTATAAGCAAGAATTTTGAGCATTGCTGAAATAATCATTTCCCATGAGAGGTCTTCAAGGGATCCCTCATTCATCTTTTCGGATTTTTCAACCGGAAGAGGTATTTCCGGATTTATAAAAAAACCGTTGATTTCTGTCCCGAGATGTTCGGGAATTCTGATAAAAATAATATTTTTTTCCAAATCTCTTTCCTGTCAGGTATCCTGAAAATATTAAAACAATATTATCCATTATTGATGGATAAATCAGGAGGATTGTGTCTTTCTGTCAGAATACCTTTTATTTATTTTTTTTGACAGTCTCAAAATACTGTTCTATCTGAACCTTGAAACTCAGTGGAATACTGTTTTCCTTGAACTTGATACCGAAAATACCAAGATCATTTCTGTTTGGTAAAGGGTCGAATCTTAAAATTGTTCCTGGAATTTCAACATAATTGTTGCTTTTAAGGGGGAATTTAATGGAAATATCCTTATTAAGATGGAATTTAAAAGCCTTGACCCCGATTATCTTTATACCTGAGCTTGAAATATCAAGAAGGATAGCTTTGCGTGGTATTTCCTGAAGCACAAGAAGAAGCTCCCTGGATGAAAACCCCAGCTTGCTGTAATTTGACTGATTTACAATTATCCGTTCATCAATTCTTTTATTGAAATTCACATTCGCCTGAAGAAGTTTTCCCATGATTATTATAAGATCATCCGGAGGTCTCTGTGTGAAAATTATATTTATATAATTCAGTGTGGATTCAGGTGTATCGTAGACTCCGTATCCGGTAACTTTTGCATTTATGAAAAAAGATATGAGATCTTTCTTTTCAGAGTCAACAAAAGCCATCCTTAACGTGATAAGGTCTCCCGCCTCTCTTGTCCTGTTAATAAACTCATTGCCTGTGTTTGCTATAAGCCTTGCCTTTGTAAAAGAGGTTGAATATACAATGCATGGACGCTGCATACCTGCAGCTTTTATATATATTTCATTTGTTTTAAGGCCGGTAGCCTTAATTACATCCTTGTTGAAGGTTATATCAATATCTTTATATGCATTATAAAGGTTGGTAATCTGAGTATTTGTCAATATTGCCATATTCAACTGTATGATATTATTATTAATTACACGTGTCAATAAAAAAGGGAAAAGCATAACACTTCTCCCTTTAAAATATTCAGGTTTCCGATGCTCAGTTTGAGCTGTTTATTTTTTCAATAGCAGCTTTTGCCGCCCTTTTTACAGTACTTGTCCATTCGCCTGTATTAACAATCATCAATTCTTCCAAAGCTGCTTTACTCCCTGTATTGCCAAGAGCATTGATAACCGCAAGTACAGATCTTCGGTCAATCAGTTTTGTCATCCCTTCAGCTTTCCATTCATTCTGCTGTTTAAGGAATTTGCTCAAAGTCACTGCTGCTTCATCTGAAGTATAGCTTCCGAGAGTTTCAATGCAGGTGAGTTTCTCATTTGCATCATATCGGCTGAAAATCATTTCCTCAAGATAGGGGATAGCTTCAGCAGGTTTTGAGCTGGATGCAGTAATCATTTCACAGGCAAGTGTTCTTATTCTGCTCAGCTGTGTATTCTCTGTAAGGTCATTGCTTACATTTGTAAGACCCTGCGCCAGTGCTTCGACAGCAAAAAGAGACTTGTTTTCATCAGATGCTTTTGATTCATATTCAGCTGTAAGAGCTGCATATTTATTGATGAATTTTGAATCGCTTATCATTATTTTTGTCAGTATTTCTGTGGGATCCTCTACAATTTTTTTGAGAGCGATATTTGCCCTTTTCTTTACCCGCGATTTTGTGGAATACCATCCTGTAGATGCATTGAATACTGATTCGTATGTATCTATAACTTTAAGGTCTTCAAACATCAGAATCAGGGAATAGGCAATAATTTCATCTTCCCTCTGGTTTTTGCTGCCTGTAAGCTGCAGGTTGAGGTTTCTCAGCATTAAATTATACTGCTCGACATATTTTGTTGATCCCATTCTTCCGAGGGCTGTTATTGCTTCACCCTTTAATATTATGTCATCTGTTTCTGAGATGATCCTGTTTATTATATCCTGGGATTCAACAGCCTTTAATTCACCCAGTTTTTTTACAGCAAGCAACTGGAGTTCATTATATATCTGTTTTTCATTTTCGCCTGATATATTTCCCCTTATCTGGTTTGTTTCTATCAGTGCATCGGTCAAAAGAGGAATAATGTCCCTGCTTTCTTCTTCAACAATATTTCTCATAATATCGAGTTTGTAATCAAGAGTATCGAATCTTTTATACAGCCTCATCCACATTGATGAAGTTTCTGATGAGAAAAGAAAGGAAGGTGTCAGAAAAAGTAAAAAAAATAAAAAAAGTATATTCTTTCTTTTAAGCATTATAAATAACTCCTATTCGATGATTGTTTTCTCTTTTTCAATAAAGAAAAATTCTTTTTCAAGGATTTCAATAATCTGACCGCCGGAAACTGATACTTTACAGATCTGAACTGTATTGTCTTCGTTATAGCTGTAATTTTTCTTCATCTGGAGTGATTTTTCACCTTTGTAAAAACTTTCTTCACTGATAAAACCGTTTTTATATATATGACTGGATGAATCCATCAGTTTTTCATCACTGCTGAAATGTTTTACTGAAACAATATTGCCGTTATCATTGAATTCGTTGATAAAGTATTCTTCCATTTTTCCGGAAGGGGAAAAACTTTTAATTTCTGTATTATTTCCTTTTTCATCGTAAATATAGGTATTATATGCGAGAAGTGCATTATTTGAGTCAAATATACTCCATTTCTCTTTCAGGGTGCCTGCATAAGTGTATTCTGATCTTGTAATCTGGCTGTCTTTGCTGTCTATCAGCTGCTCTTCAATTATGTTTCCTGAACTGTCTTTAGTTATTATTTTTGTTTTTATGAGATCATTGCTGCTGTTGTAGTAATAATTCTTTTCAATATTTTCAGATCTTTCAGCACGGATTATTTCTGTTATTTCATCAGCAGAATCATAGGTAGTGCAGGAAATCATATTGTCTGTTCCATTTTCATATTCAAAAACACTGTAAATATCAATTTCTCCGTTATGATATTTTCTTGTTTCCTTTAATACAACCGGTACTCTGTATTTTATTATTTGAACTGATGGTTTTTCAGCAGCTTTTTCTTCTGTCTGCGGCAGTTGCTGTACCTGCGGTTCCTCAACAGCTTTCTGCGTTGTGCCGCATCCTGTCAAAACCGATATTGCAAAAACTGAAATTAAAAAATATTTCACAATAAACTCCTTTATCTGTAACGAGTTTAGTATATCTGAAATTGATTTCATAGTCAAAAATAAGATAATCAAAAAATAAAAATCATGCAGTTAAATTTCTGAAAAGTAAAATCTGAAAGATGTAAAAACCCGCGGAGCCGCTTGGAGAAAATCTCTTGAACTCATAAGCTCAAGTGGGCTTCGTCCTCCGGAATATCCTGATTCACCTGCCGGTATAAACCGGAAAAGCTATCAATTCAATTCCGTATAAATGGAATCCCCGATTTATGGTTTGACCCAAGAGATTTATATACTCCTCCCGAACCCCGCAGGAGATTATTCTTCTAAGACATTATCTATACAGGAAATAATCCTTTCAGTCAATTCTGAGAACTCTTTTTCCACAGAAGGATCGCTTCCTGATTCTTTTATTTTAAATAATTCATCTATAACAAACACAGATGACAGAATTGAAGTTTTTAACGGATCTTTGATTGATGTAGTAAGTTCAACCTTGCTGATAACATTTTGAAGATAATCAATTATCTTTTCCATGTATTCCTGGTCTTCATTTACCTGGATTCTGAATGAAGTGCCCAGAACCTTTATATCAACAAGGTTGTTACTCATGATTATTAGAATATATCCAGCTGCTGTGAACTCACTTCAGGTTCTGATTTCTCTTCAGAAACCTCTGTTTCATTGTCAGAAAAGGATTCCTGAGTTAAACCATCAATTACATCAGCAGTAACCGGAACAGATGGGTTTTCTTCAGATTCAGGAGAATCTGTTATTCTCTCCTGAACATTTTCATCTCCCAGGGAGGACTCTGTACCCGAAGGGTGCTCTGCCCTCAAGGAGGACTCTGCCCTCAAGGAGGACTCTGTACCCGAAGGGTGCTGTGCCCCGCGAGGGGACTGTGCCTCTGTTGAGATAAATGCATGCTTTACAGGTTCTTCACTTTTTTCTGATGTTATTTCATCTATAGAGTCAAGATCATCAAGCTGCTGAATTGCTTTGACTATTCCCTGTTCAATTTCAAGCTGATTATTTCTGTAGTCAGATATTATCTGTTCAAGTTCTTCAACTCTTTCATTTGCAGATTTAAGCTCAGATTTGAGGATGTTGTTTTCCTCTTTCATTGCTTTAAGTAATTCAACCGCTTTATATACCCTGTCTTCAAGTCTTTTTATCTGTTCCAGAGACAACATGTTTAAGCTCCCAGTATGTCTTTTGCTTTTGCAACAAGTGAACTGAAAGCAGCTTTGTCTTCAATAGCCATATTTGAAAGCGCTTTTCTGTTGATTTCTATACCTGCTTTGTTAAGGCCGTTGATGAACTTTGAATAAGTAATTCCCTGATTTTTACATTCAGCGGAAATTCTTGTAATCCAGAGAGATCTGAAATTCCTTCTTCTCTGTTTTCTGTGGTCGTAAGAGTTCTGAAGCGCTTTTGCAACTGCATCCTTTGCAGTTCTGAAAAGAAGGCTTCTTCTTCCTCTAAAACCTTTTGCATGTTTTAATATTTTTTTTCTTCTGTCGTGCCTTTTTGTTCCGGCAACCGCTCTTGGCATCTTATTCTCCTTCTACTTCAATTAGCTGTAAGGCATTAAAACTTTAGCTTTTGCAGTTTCAGCTTTGCTTAAAATACCAGCATGTCTGAGGTTTCTTTTTCTTTTTGTGTTTTTCTTGGTAAGGATGTGTCTCAGACCCTGTTTTTTGTATTTAACCTTACCTGTACCTGTAAAAGAATATCTTTTAGCAGCACTCTTTCGTGTTTTTATCTTTGGCATACTGCCTCTCCTCTATTTTTTACCTTTCGGATTTAGTATCATTGACATAAAACGTCCTTCCATCATGGGCGCTCTATCCAGTATATAATCACCGTCAAGAAGTTCAAGGACTTTTTCAAGTACAACTTTTCCCAGTTCTGTATGGGCAAGCTGTCTTCCCCTGAACCTGACAGTTACTTTTACCTTGTTTCCTTCATCCAGAAATTGTTTAACATGCTTTGTTTTAAATTGCAAGTCATGTGTTTCAATTAATGGCTGCATTCTGACTTCCTTGAGTTTAATCAGTTTCTGTTTTTTCCTGGATTCCTTGATTCTTTTTTCCTGATCAAATTTATACTTGCCGTAATCAAGTATCTTGCAGACCGGGGGATTTGCCTGAGGAGCTACTTCAACAAGATCAAGACCTGCATTTCTGGCCATTTCAAGAGCTTCTGAAATGCCTACAACGCCTTTCTGTTCACCTTCTTCATCAAGCAGTCTGATTTCCTTTACCCGGATTGCTTCATTAATTCTTAATTCTTTTGCAGCCAATACACCTACCTTCTCTGTTAAATAAAGTTTGAAAGAAATATATCATTGAAAATAAAAAGAGTCAAAGGGTTGTTGTTTATCAGGGAGTTGAAAAAAGATTTATTTAATAATATTATCTATGATTATGATTATATTCAGCATTACTGTTTTTCCTTTTATGTGTATATTTATTAATTCCATAATAAATGAAAATTACAGAGATTTCAGATATTACAGAGATATATTTCTCAAAGGTCTGCTTACTTTTCTCCCTGTTTTTCCTTTTTTTATACTGGTTTTCGGATTAATAAAGCGTACTAATTCTTTTTCAAACATATATCTTTACCATTTCATATATGATTTCGCATTTTATTACGCTGTAATCAATTTCGGTTATACATTTTTATTCAGAAACAGCATGGTCTACCGATTCAGAGAAAAAATATCTGAGATATTTACTTATGAGTGCGGTTTCTTTACAGCACTTTCATTATTTGACAGTCTTTACCTCTATAAATGGGAAAATCCTTATCTTCTGTTTATACTTCCGGTGAGCCGAATGATACTGGCCGTGCTTTTTTCAATTCTCACACCTCTGATAAGTGAGTCATCAGGATTTGTCAGGATTCTGTATATTATTTCACTTTTTCTTCTCCCTTTTTCAGTTACTTTTATTACTTTTTTCTATTATATAAACAGTATGATTGTATCGGGAATTATTATGATGATGTTTATATCACTGGCAGCATGGCTTTTTTATCATAATTCTCCTGTTCTGACTGATCAGAAATAAAAAATTAATACTTTTAATTAAATAATTATTATTCAGTATGAATGGTTGACAACCGCTTACCCCTAAATTACTATTTGATTGCAGTGAAGTGAGGCGCTTGTGCAGATGCAGGCAGCAGATTTTAATAACTGCATTTTTAATGAAAAAGGGGGAAGTGATGGGGAATTATAATGCTGATTTCGAAAAAGCACTTGAGATTGGGCGTCCGCCTAACATAAAAAAGCTTTTTCCGAATTCCAGAGCACTTATTGTGAGCGGTAAAGTAATTGACAGGGCAATGAAGGCTAAAGGCAGGGCAATGACAATAGCTGCAAACGGCAGAAGCAGTTTTGTTATTAAAGGGGCCCTTAAGGCAGCACAGAGGGCAAATGCCGCTGTTATAATAGAAATTGCAAAGTCTGAGGGGGGGGCATCCTCGTATTGCCCTGTAAGCTACTGGAACATGGCAATGTATGTTGACCAGCTTTGTAATGAACTTGGAATTACTGTACCGGTTGCAGTACATGCAGATCATTATGGAATCAAGAATGATAAGGATGTTGAACAGGCCAGGACAGAAATAAAAAGTATGTTTGATGCAGGAATTACATCAATCGCAGTTGATGCTTCGCATCTTCCTGATGATAAAAATCTTCTGGTAAACAAGGAACTTAACCAGTATATACCTGCATGGGCAGGGCTTGAAACTGAAGTTGGTGAAATAAAGGGAAGTACAGGGCTTTCCTCTCTTTCCGAAGCGAAATTTCTCATAGCTGGTCTCAACGCACACGGAATATTTCCCGACTGGATAGCACTCAACAACGGAACAACACATGGTATAGAAGCCAGTTCCGCAGGTATTCAGGTAGACCTTACAGCAGGAATCCATAAGGGACTTGAAAAATACGGTATATCAGGAGCCCAGCACGGAACTTCCGGCAACAGTTCTGAAAGACTCAGGGAAATAGCTTCAAAGACAAATACCACAAAAGCTAATGTTGCGACTGCGTTGCAGATGGTCTCCTGGGGACTCAAGGTAAATGATTACGGTAATGCAATCCTTGATGAGAATGACGACTTTATAAAGGTCGAAGGGGAAGGGGTTGATGATAAGATCTGGAAAGAGGTGAAAGCATTTGCCGATGAAAAAGGCTGGAAGAAAGGAGATTACAAGAAAGTAAATCTTGCTTTTGAAAATAAATTCTGCGGGCAGTCTGCTGAAATAAGGGAACGTATGGCAAAGCGTGTTGAGGATTTTGTCTATAACATGCTTGTAAATGTGTTCAACGCTTCTGATACAGCTCCTCTGGCAGTTGAAGCTGTTCTGAAAGCAGGATCATATGATCTTGGTCCGAAAGCTGAAAGAATTGAAGATCCTGCAGAATGGACTGATGATCTGATAGTAAAGAAAGCTTCTGAACTTGATGTTGACAAAGGTGCTGAGGGAGATTTTGACGACTGATCTCTCTGAGTTCTGAAAATTTATGCAGACCCTGTCTCTTATATGAGGGGCAGGGTTATTTTATAGGTTTATATTTGAGATATTTTAAACGATTTTCAGCTGTTCTGATTATTATGATTTTATGCTCATGTTCATCCGGGAATAATATATTTTTTATTACAGATATTTATACAAAGGAATTATTGAAAAATAATAATATAATAGAAGAATTCAGGAAAGCAGCGGGAAGACGCAATTTTGATTTTTCTGTTTACAGTGTGGATTCGGAAAAACAGCTGGAATCAGTACTGGATAATTTGAACAGAACAGAAAAGGACAGGGTAGTCTTGACATCATTTGCCTATGTGAATTATTTCCCTGATGAAAAGATGCTGAAAGATAATATCTATCTTGTCGGTCCGTATTTTGATTTTGACAGGGGAAAAGTAGAAATTAAAGGAAATATCAGTACAGTATCTGCTGCTGCTGTTGAAAAAAGTGATTTCAGCAGAGTACTGTTCTATACAGATGCAGGATCTTCCTCAAGTTTTCCTGAAAAGGAGATTTCTGAATCAATCGTCAGGGAAATTGAAAAATACAACGGAAAAAAGCTGTCTGTTGCTTATTACCGGATTGACTCGCTTAAGTCATCAGGATTTACAGATGAGGGGGGAGATGTTTTAACTGTTATTGTTCCTGAATCCTTATTTGACATTGTTTCGGATAAAATCCGGGAAATAAAAAACAGCTTCCTTGTCTATGATTTTGCAGATTTTACAGCAGGCGGAATATTTTTAACCCTTACTGAACAGTTTTCAGTAATAAAATATGACTATCAGGGCTCTTTTGAGACTGTTTTGTCAGAAGAAGAGCCCGGAAGTGATAAAAAGATCATTTACAGCTGCTTTTTCGAAAAAAAATAAAATATTTGACAAAGAATCTTGTAAGAAATATAATTCAAATTAACAAGAATTAAAGCGGACTATGACGCAAAAGGAGAAGGTAATGAGACGAGCAGGCCTGGTATTCGGCTTTTTCATTTTAATATCTGTGCTACTCACTTTACCGGTTTATGCTGACGAAAGAACAGAGAACCTGGTATCAAGAATACTGGATGATTATGATAACCCGGTAGAGAATAACTGGATTGTCAAAGGAAGTAAATTTTCTCATGAAGGTTATCCAAAAAAGGCTTTTCCGAAAGCATGGCCGGCAGCCCTTTACGGAGCCAATCCAGAGGATAAGGACTATAAGGTTCTGGGAATAAATGCTCAGTTTGACAGACAGGGATATAATTTTATTGAACTCATACCAGATATAAAGAATGAAGAAGGGGAGTATACAGGTATACCTATCCCTGGAAGATGTAAAATGATTGATCTCTGGGCATGGGGCTCAAATTTTGATTATTATGCAGAAGTTCATATTACTGACTACCGCGGAATTACCCATGTGCTTCCACTCGGCAGTTTGAAGTATGAGGGATGGAAAAACCTTAAGGTAAGAATTCCCAATTATATACCACAGGGAAGGACATATATCCCTAAAATTAAACAGCTCAGTCTTGCAAAAATAGTTGTATGGACCAGGCCGGAAGAAAAGGTTGACAACTTCTATATCTATTTCGACCAGATTAAAGTTCTTACAGATATCTTTATAACAAGATTTGACGGAGATAATCTTTCAAACCCTGAAATGGTAAATGAAATGGAATGGACTGAACCGGTAAAAGCTGGGGGGGCGAACTGATGAAAAAAAGCAAAGTATTTATAGCAATCCTTCTTATAACACTTTTTATTTCAGGAATCAGTTTTGCACAGCAGGTTGGTGAAAGCGGAAGTCCCGGTGATCCAATTCCCGGAGATATAGGGGTAGATAAAGCACAGCAGAGTTTAAAAGAGATTTCTGTAATCAAGTTTGAAGATCCTGCATTCTTTTATACAGCAATGCCGCGTGATCAGGGTTTTGTCCTGACAAGGAGGCTTGTGGGTTCTCCTATAGACAAGGAGCCGATACCTGAAGAAGCAGAAATTGGCCTTGATGAAGATGATAAATATGTACTCGGTGTAAAAGTTCACTATGAGAAAAGAGGTGTTAACTCATTTGCAGTAATGCCTGTAAAACCGCTTCCGATAGCTGGAATAACAAAAACCATGTCAATCTGGGTGGCAGGTAGAAACAATAACCATATACTCAGCATGATGATTCTGGATTATTTTGGAAACCCCAAAGAACTGACAATAGGAAAACTGAATTTTTCAGGTTGGAAAAAACTTACAGTAGCTATTCCTCCGGGAATTGTTCAGAAGGATTATCATTATACAAATATAAACGGAATCAAGTTTGCAGGATTGAGAGTTGACTGTGATCCTGAAGATACATATGGATCATATTATGTTTATTTTGATGATCTCAGGGCTGTTTCAGACCTATTTACTGAAGAAAGCCGTGATGTTGATGATATGGCTGACGGCTGGTAAAAATTACCTTATATAATAAATAACCCTGTGATAAACTGTCACAGGGTTTTTTTTATATGTGAACTGAATAAATATTTAATAAAAATTAAAATGCATAACAATTAATTAAGCTGATATTTTAACTGACAAATATTTCTGATTGAAGAACTGAAAAAGTTGTTAAATATATTAACACAGCCATGTTTCTGGTATATGATATGAATTAAGTGTTATACTGAACCTGAATAACAATAAAACGGAGAATAACTGTGCAGATAGATATTGGAGCAAATACTGTAATTGGGGGAAAATCCTCTTTTGAAGGACGTTTTGCAGTTAAAGGAAATCTCAGGATTGACGGTAAATTTGAAGGAAAAATGCTTCAGGTTGATCAGCTTCAGATCGGTCCGGAGGGTAAGGTCAAGGCTGACATTTCTGCTTCAAGTGTTGTTATTGAAGGGGTAGTTGTCGGAAATATAAGTGCATCAATCAGGATACTGCTTCTTTCAACAGCAAGAGTTCTCGGAGATATAAAGACTCCTGAACTTATAATACAGGATGGTGTTGTCCTTGAGGGTAAGTGTACAATCAACAGAACAGAACTTGAAAACACAAGGAAGTATATTGAAGAGCAGTATAACAGGCAGTAGATAATTATTTGAAAATTTAAAAAAGGATGGAAAATGCACATCAGAATAAACAGATACCTGTTATTTGTTTTATTTTTTTTACTAACAGAACATATCATTTCACAGGAAAACCACAATATTTCTCCGGATAATCCTGAAAAAGGGAATGAATTCTTCTTTTATCCCGGAGATGATTTTAAAATAATCAGTAAATACAATCTCAGAGTCAAGGTAAACAGTAAATATCAGGGGTCTGTTTTCAGGGAATACAGGCAGCTCTGCAGAATGACTGACAATATAAAGGGGGGCGCCTCTTATACAGGCAGAACTTTTGTATTTGAAGAGCAGAAAAGGGAAGGTCGGCTTAATGCAAAAAGGGTTGATGATATTACTGATACCGGTTTTACATTTTACTTTAATGGAAAAATCAAGGTAGAGGATGACAGCCTGTTTCCTCTCTTGAGAAACTTCCCTGTTTTTCCCTCAGGAAGAGAAATAAGGGTAGGTGATAAATGGGAGGAATTCGGTGATTATTATGTCGATCCCCTTAAAAAAGGGGTTTATACAAGGGTCAGGTTTATCTGCGAATACCGTTATGAGGGTGTAAAGGATTTCAACGGCATGAAAGTGCATGCTGTTTATGCACAGTATGCGGTAAGGTACAGATCAGGTGATGATCCTGAAGGGGATCTTGAACTCAGGAATGTGTCAGGAAGCCATAAAGTAATGATTTATATTGATGATCCGGACGCGGGACCTTTTTTCATACAGGATAACATTGACGAAATGTATTCATATTCCGATAATAATATTTCTTTTCAGGGATTTTCACATACATGGTATAAACCTGTGCCTGTTATGGACAGGGTTGCTCTTAAGGATGAAATTGAAAAAGCTGTTTCAGGAAGCGGAAATAAAGAACTTGCAGATAATGTAACTGTTGAAAAGAGGGAGGATGGTGTTGCTCTTACACTCAACAAGCTCCATTTCAGGCCTGATGAGTCAGTTCTTCTTCCTGGAGAGGATAATAAAATAAAAATAATTGCTGATATATTAAAGAAAATACCTGAAAGAAGCTTTCTTGTAACCGGCCATACCGCTGATATAGGCTCTGTGGAGAGCCAGATTGAATTATCCGTCAAAAGGGCTGAAACTATTGCAGAGATGCTTAAAAACGCAGGTATAAGCGCTGAGAGGCTGATTTTCCAGGGGAAAGGGGGATCTGAACCTGCTGCCGCGAATGATACGGAAGAGGGTAGGGCCCTTAACAGACGGGTTGAGATTATAATACTTGAAGACTGACTTTTTAAGCAGGAGAACGTTTCTGCTTCCCGTTTGAAAGGATATAACAGTTAAGCAAATAAAAAACCCCGAATCGTTCTGATTCAGGGTTTTTTTTAATATAACTGTTTTTGCAGTGCAAAAACTATCTGTCTGCCTATAACGGCATTATTTCTTAATGGAATAGAAAGCTTTCTTTCCGGGATATTCAGCTGTAGTTGAAAGTGCATCTTCAATTCTCAGGAGCTGGTTGTATTTTGCAAGTCTGTCTGATCTTGAAAGTGAACCTGTTTTGATCTGCCCTGTTTCAAGTGCAACTACAAGGTCTGCAATAAAGTTGTCTTCTGTTTCCCCTGATCTGTGTGAAACTATAGCTGTATATCCTGCTCTTTTTGCCATTTCAACAGCTTCAAATGTTTCTGTAAGAGTTCCGATCTGGTTTACTTTGATAAGGATTGAGTTTGCAACACCTTTTTCAATACCGGTTGAAAGTCTCTTTGTGTTTGTTACAAAGAGGTCATCCCCTACTAGCTGTACTGTTTTACCAAGTTTATCTGTAAGAACTTTCCATCCGTCCCAGTCATCTTCTGCCATACCGTCTTCGATTGAGATAATAGGGTATTTTTCACACCATTTGGCCCAGAAATCTGCCAATTCCGCTGATGTTAGTTCTTCCCCAGTTGACCATCTGAGAATGTATTTTTTCTTATCCTTGTCATAGAATTCACTTGTAGCCGGGTCAAGAGCGATAAAGATATCCTCACCTGCCTTATATCCCGCTTTTTCAACAGCTTCTATGATAAGTTCACAGGCTTCTTCATTGGATTTGAGGTTTGGTGCAAATCCCCCTTCATCCCCTACAGCAGTTGAGTATCCTTTTGCCTTGAGGATTGATTTAAGGTTGTGGAAAACCTCTGTTATCATTCTGAGGCCGTCCCTGAATGTTTCAGCTCCAGCAGGCATGATCATGAATTCCTGGAAGTCTACAGAGTTGTCTGCATGTGATCCGCCGTTAATTATGTTAGCCATTGGTACAGGAAGTGTATTTGAATGATATGCTCCAAGGTATTTGTAAAGGGGAACTCCAAGGTAGTCTGCTGCTGCTCTTGCAACTGCCATTGATACTCCGAGAATTGCATTTGCGCCGAGTTTTCCCTTGTTTTCTGTACCGTCGATCTCAATCATAGTTCTGTCGATTTCAACCTGATCAAGTGCATCATATCCCTCAAGTTCTGGACCTATAATTTCATTAACATTTTCAACTGCTTTTAAAACACCTTTTCCCATGTATCTTGATTTGTCGCCGTCTCTGAGTTCAACTGCCTCATGTTCACCGGTAGAAGCTCCGGAGGGGACTGCTGCTCTTCCCATTGAACCGTCTTCAAGGTAAACATCAACTTCAACAGTCGGGTTTCCTCTTGAATCAAGGATTTCCCTTGCTTCAATATACTCTATGAAACTCATTTAATGCTCCTTACTTAATTAATATTTTCTACATCTAATAGTTATCTACATAATAACTTCCAGTGTCAAGACCGAAGCATATTATATGGAATATTTAGGTGACAAACAGTTGATATCCGGATAGTTATGCTGAGAGTATGAAAAAAAGGAATTCAGAAATTATTATCAAGATAACCTGAAAGATCAGTGATATTCCTTACCGAAGGCATATCAGTATCGCTGTAATCGGAATTTTCATCAACAAGAAGGATATTTCCCCCCATTTTCCTGAAGCTTTCAAGGTATGAGGGGATATCATCGATAAATAGAACATTTTCAGCCTTTTTACCGAGTGCATTTAAAACATTTTCATATGCTGACATGTTCGGTTTTCCCTTGAAATTGTTGAATTTCAGGTCATATATATTTTCAAAATATTCTGTTATCTGAAGATAATCAGTAACGTTTCTGGCATGTTCCAGCGATGAATTTGTCAGTACAGATGAGGGCAGGTTGAGTTTTTTCATCATATTTATCAGGTTAATATCAACAGGAAAGTAGTTTTCAAGGTTTTCAGGGTGTATGTATGAGAAAAAGCTTTCAGCGTCCTTTAACCCATATTTTTTCTGAAGCCAGTCCAGTGTTGAGTCATACAGGGCTGTGTCCCTGTCCCTCCTCATTTCAGCTGCCTTTTCAACGCTTACTCCAAGGAGATTTGAGACGAATATGTTCATTCTCCTTATCATTTCCGCCCCGATACCGCAGGAAGCGGGATAAAGTGTATTGTCAACGTCAAAAAGTATGTAATTTATCATGGAAAAGATTAAAACATTAAATAGAAGATACTGCAATCACTATATTAAACAAAATAATAATTTTTCTTGACAGTAAAAATCACAATTGGTATAATTTTTTTCGATAGATATTCAAAAAGGGAAGTTATTCAGGCTGTTGGCTTGAATCCCAATTACTAAAAGGAGAAATGAAATGAAAAAATATTTCGTTCTTGCACTTGCTTTAATGGCATTCGCTGTTGCACCTGTAATGGCAGATGTTGCTCTTTCCGGTGAATTTGATTATTCAGGTACCTGGAATGTTGGCGACAAAGCATATGATGGTGAAACAGATAAAATGGAACTTGATTTCAAAGCTGCAGTTGATGATTACAACACAGTAAAATTTGAACTCGAAGATGACCAGGATCCTGGTGATGACAATGTTAGAGATGAGCCTCTTACACTCAACTATGTAACTCTTGTAACAGACTGGGGAAAATACTTCGGTTTTGCTGAATCAGGTTTCGGCATGTCAACAACAGTTGGTATTGATTCAAAAGGTTACAAAGAAGTTGTAGACTTCACAAATTACAACCTTGAGTACTCAGATTCAATCTGGCTTACAGGCGCACCTTTCTATGAAGTAGCTTTTGATATTATGGGTATGGTAAAACCATATTACACAGCTAATTTTGACAACATGGGTGGAAACGGAGCTGAATATATTCTCGGCGCAACAGTTGATTTCGCACCTATCGCTGCTGAAGTATACTTCGGTTCAGCAGGTAAGGCTGGTGCTGGTGTTACAGATGCTGTTATTGGTCTTGAAGCTGTTTATAACGGCGAAGTTGCTGACGGTGTTGAGCTCACAGCTGGTGGTCATTTTGTAATGGATAAATCAGCTTATGATGAGTTTGATATGAATTACGGTTTCGGTGCTGCTGTTGCTGCATACGGTGCAACTGTAGGTATGTCACTCAATGGTACTTTCCTTGGTTCAGATGCTGCTGATGCTGCTGGTGATCCTAGCTATGCTCTTAAAATGCTTGGTGTTGAAGCTGAATACGCTGTTCTTGAGTGGATGGGCGTAAATGCTGGTGCTCTTTTTGCAATGGGCGACTATGCAACAGATAAATGCGGTGATGAATCATTCCTCGGCGCTGAATTCGGTATCTACATGAAACCAGGTGCTGCTAAATACGGCCTCGGATATATCGTAACTTCAGAAGATGCTGTTGATTCCAAAGGCAAGTCTTGCTATTCATCAGCTTATGCTGCATCAGATTTCCCACTTAACGGCGGAATCTATTTCCTCGCAAATGTTAATTTCTAATTTTATTTGAAATTATATTTAACCCCGATCGAAAGATCGGGGTTTTTTATTTTATAATAGCTTTAAAAAATCTTTTAAATAGCGATAATAAATTGAATATGAAAGCATCTTGACAGTCTGTTATCAGTCAACTGGAAATAAAAAGGACTTAAACCCTGCACAATACAGAACCCAAGTCCTTATAATGATTATCTGTCAAGCTTTATGGGTTCAGCCTATATTTAACGGTTTTTCTTCATACCGAAGCTGTAGTGAAAGGAAAAATCTGTAATATCATCCCCTGAGATCCCTTTAAAAGGGAGAACTAATTCTGCATCGCCCCTGTCTTTGAATCCTGACATGAAGACAAGATAGCCTTTTGCTTCACTGTTACCTTCAATTATTTTAATATCCCCAAGCATATAGGCTTTAGCTGTTCTCCCCTTTTTAATTTTGTCCATGCCGTTTGTTGAAAATTCATCAATCTGATCCTCCATCTGAGTCTTGCTCATTGCACGGAAATCCATATCATTGAAATAAAACTGTACATCCCTGATATCAAGTTTCATTGGAGCAGAATCATTGTTTTTAATTTTAATCTCAAATATGATTGCTGTTTTAGGTGTGAATGACATCTGTGGAGGAAGAAAGGGATTGTGTTTTATACCGTGTCTTTTTAAGATCATTTCCCTGTCAAGATAAAGACACTGAATTTCGATATCAGCATATTCATCAGTCTGCAGTATGGGACTGTCTGTTTTATGGTATTTAGGTGTTGTACAGCCTGTCAGCAATATCGTGAATATAACAACAAGCAGAGAAACTGTTAAAATTGATTTTTTCATTGAAACCTCTTTTGATCTGAAATATTAGATAACTTTACATTCAATGACTTTTTTTGTCAAAGACTGATTAATTGTATGTTTTATTTATAACAAAAGATTTATAAGGATATACAGAAAGCTGAAGGGAATAAGCAATTGATATTAAAAATGTTGAAAATGATTTGATAGTAATAATCCTTAAAATATATTATAATTATTTCCGACGGAAGAATAATGACAGGTAAAGAAAAAATAAAAAAAACAATTAAAAATTATCTGTTTCAGGAAAGGGAGATAATGGCTGTTTTACTTCTGGGAAGTGCAAATAAAGAGGAAATGACAGAAGACAGCGATATTGATATTGCAATAATTGTGTATCCCGGAAAAAAACTTGATATGAATAAAAAAATGCTGATTATAAAAGAATTATCTTATAAGCTGGGCAGAATAATTGATGTTGGTGAGATTACTTCAAAAAACCTGATTTATTCAAATGAAGCAGTTATTAAAGGTCGTGAGATATTTATAAAAGATAAAGAAGCCTTTGAAATGAAAAGGGCAGCCCTGTTAGGTATGTATTTGCAGTTTAACTATGAAAGACGCGAGGTTATTAATGCCTACAGTGCCTGATAATATAATTCTGAATAAAACTGCAATAATTGAGCGTTCCCTGAAAAGAATGAAAGAGGAATATCTTCAGAATCCAGAACTTGATAATTATACCCACATTGATGCAATGATTTTAAATATTGAAAGGGCATGTCAGACTGCAATTGATCTGGCGCAGCATCTTGTTGCTGTAGAAATATTAGGGATGCCTCAGTCAAGTGCTGATGCTTTTATACTGCTTGCCAGAAATAAGGTTATAACATCAATAACAGCTGAAAACATGGTTACTATGACAGGTTTCAGAAATATTGCAATATATGAATACCAATCAATGGATATGGATATTCTAAGAGCTGTTGCAGAAAAAGAATATAAATCAATAATTGATTTCTGCCGGGAAGCAGGCGGGAAAATAGTCTTATAATAAATACCAACAGTAAAAAATCACTTAAGGAATCAGTCTTTATTAATAAACTGTAAATTTTGAAGCAGAAACAGATAAAAACAGTAATTAAGGTTATAAATCAAAATCAGATGAAATTCTGAAAATCAAAAAGTCCGGAGGAAAAGATGAATAACCTTAATTCAATCCTTATTGAAGGAAACCTGACAAAAGACCCTGTGTTCAATGAAACACCGAAAGGGACATCTGTATGCAAATTCCCGATAGCAACCAACAGGTACTACAGGCAGGAAGATGAGATCCAGAGTGAAGTTTCATACTTTGATGTTGAAACATGGGCAAGGCTTGCCGAAGTATGCAGCGACCACCTTGCAAAAGGGAGAGGTGTCAGGGTAGTTGGAAGACTTAAGCAGGACAGATGGAATGACAGCGATGGAAATGCAAAGAGCAGGATTAAAATTGTTGCAGAGCATGTTGAATTCAAGCCTGTGATAAAAAGTGAAAACAGCGATGAAGCGGGAGAACCGGTAAAAGAGGAGATAACATCAGGCGGAGGAGATTTGTAGGGATTTAATCAGCTAAAAGATACTCCGGTACCTGAAAGGGACTGGAGTTTTTTTTTATTTGCAATATAATATCCCTGATGAAAAAGAAACTGTCAGTACAGGAAATAGAATCAATCATCAGCAAAATAAGAATCAGGTACAATGACCTGATAGTAACATACCTCCTTTCACCCAAAATAAAAAAGGATTTTGAAGACAGGCTTTATCAGGTCAGGAGAGCCGGGGTCAACCCCGAGCGCTTTCTGGGGGATGAAATAAACAATATAAGGACAATTGAACAGTCTGAAAAAGATAAACTCAATAAAATAGCATTAAAGGAAAGAAAAAAGGCTTCTGAAAACAATAAAACTGATAACAGGGATAAAAAGGATTTCGCTGACAGGATTATAGAAAAAATGATGGAGAAGATTGCAAAATATCCTGAAATTTACATACATGAGAATGCAAATCCGGAGATCAGAAAGCTTTTCGGAACACTGATAGATTTTGACAGCAAATACTGGGGCAATTATGACCGGATATCAAAAAAATACAGGGCGATAAAGTACAACCTGTCATATATGAGGCTTGAGAACAGTATCAATGAGTTTTCCCGCATCTACAAGGATGATGTCCCTACCAGGCTTTTAAGATATAAATCCCTGCTCTCATCTCCCTTTGCAAGGACCAAGGATATTGAAAAAGAGGAAAAAATGGCGATTCTTGAAGCTGCTGTTCTTGTCAATGACCTCAGGAATGCCCTTTCCGAACTTGACAGCTCGGAAGATATGCCGGAACAGGATTCACTTGATATATCTGATATGATTAAACATCTTGATGAAATCAATAAAGATTTCCGGCTGAAAGACCTGATGGAATTAAAAAGATAGATTTTTTATTCTTTAAACTTATTTTTACAAAAAGAGAAATAATAAGACAGGTATCTGCAAGTCAGAATACAAGAGAACAGGTCAGGCAGAGAATTAGCAGATTAAGTATCAAATAAAGAAAGTTACGTAAAAGAATATTAAGAATTTCATAATACATGATAATTCTCCTTTATTCTAAGGTGTGTAAATATCATCAGAATTAACTGAACCGAATGACGACATTGATGTGGGGACTGTATGCCAGTCGGATCTGCTGTCTGTATCAAGTGATGAAGAGTTCCTGCAGATTGACCTTGTTGCTGTGGACGGATCAGGGTTTACACAGTCTTCCGGTGAAATTAATGTAGAAGAAAAAATCCAACCTCCGGAATTTGCTGTTTCATCCATTCTTGTCATGGTTTCAGTGCTTCCGAAACCTCTGTATTTTTCATCTGAAGATGATGTCCTGTTGCTGTAGAGAAAAGCATCTATCAGGCTGCCTCCGGGTGAGGAATAGAGGGTTAGAACCCCGTTGTTTCCTGAAAGACCATCAAACCCTTCCGGCCAAATATCAAGTGCAAGATCATTGGAATCTATACCGCCGGAAAGCGCCCTGTCATGAGTTTCAGTTATCTCGTCAGGAATACCTTCAGGTTTCGCATGTATGATGATAAAATCACCGGAATCAACATCTATCGAAGGGAAAACATATCTGGCATCATAATCCTGACTGCAGCCTTCATAAAAGGTTACTCCTGCCATGTTGCCTTCACTTAAAACATAAAGTTCAACAAGATCGGGATGTGAGGACGATCCCTGTGTTGTCACCTCGTTTATAAGCAGTCCTGGAATATCCGGATTGTAGCCGTAGAATTCGGCACAGAATGTAAGCGAGTTCCCCCTGCTGTCTTTAACAGCCCCTTTTATATAGTATTTTTCACCCGGTATCTGACTGCTGCCGAAGACTACCATAAGGGTTGAATCTGTCATGTCCAGTTCGGAAATGCCTATATCAGGCGAAATACTGAATATATTGCTGATCGGAAGTATGTTCCCTGTAAAATCAAATTCAATTGAATCAGGATCAGTTATCCGAAGATCGGTTATTCCGGGGGGGATTACATTTATACTGTTTTCTTCATCCCTGAATGATATTTCACTGCATGAAAATGAGATAAGGGCAGATAGGATGAAAAAGAACCTAAAAAAGGTTTTGAACATACTTTTCTCCTGTCGATATTTGTATTAACATAATTAATGAGAAACTGATTCAAAAATTTACATCGGAGGTTATATGTCTGACAGTTCACTGTTTAATAAATTCGGACGGAATGTCCCAAACGGGCAGATAATATTCAAGGAAAATGAAGACGGGGAACAGATGTATATAATACAGGAAGGATCTGTTAAAATAAGCAAAATGATAGCCGGTAAGGAGCATATACTTGCAATACTGAATAAAGGTGATTTTTTCGGTGAAATGGCTATTGTAAGCAGATTAAAGAGAACTGCCACAGCAACTGCAGTCGGGGAAGTCCAGCTGCTAGCCTTCAACCGTGAAGGTTTTATTACAATGATTGAAAAGAATGCCAAGATAGGACTGAATATAATTGATAAACTCTGCAGAAGGATTGAAAGTGCCAACCAGCAGATAAAAATGCTTGTTAAAAAGGATATCAAGAGTCTTATTGCTATGAATCTGTATTATCTGTGTCAGAGTTCTGAAATGTGTGAAAACCTTTACTATGATAAAGTAACTGATACTGTATCAAAAAACATGGAACTTCCTATAGATATAATTCAGGAAAAATTTGATATATTCCAGAAAAAAGGAATTATTGAGATTGCCGGTAACCGGATTGTGATTAAGGATATAGACAAGCTCAAGGAATACAGCTGAAAGAGTTTTTGAATAATTACTTTCTGTTTTTTTAAATGTTAGAAAACAATCAACTTTGCATGGATAATTAAAAACAGAAACAGAAGAAGAAATAAAAGGGGAATACAATATATGTGCGGAATAGTAGGATACTGCGGTGCGAAACCTGCTTCAGAAATACTGCTTGAAGGTCTCAAAAGGCTTGAATACAGGGGCTATGATTCAGCAGGGATTTCAGTGGGGACAAAAGACGGTTTTAAAATAATCAAAAGAAAAGGGAAAATAAAGGACCTTAAAGAGATAGTTCCTTCTGAACCTTTCGGGAAAAACGGCATAGGACATACAAGATGGGCAACACACGGCGGAGTAACTGACGGGAATGCACACCCCCATTCCGACTGTACAGGTAAAATCACTATTGTACATAACGGAATAATTGAGAACTATATTCAGCTTAAGAACGTTCTTGTTGAAAAGGGTCATGAATTCAAGTCTGAAACAGATTCCGAGGTTATAGCACATCTTATTGAAGACCTTTATGAAGGCGACCTTACAAAGGCTGTCAGAGATGCTGCTGTCAGGCTTAAAGGCACCTATGGCCTTGTTGTAATGCACAAGGAACATCCTGATACACTTGTAGGGGCCAGAAACGGTTCTCCCCTTATTCTCGGGATAGGTGATAACGAGATGTTTCTGGCATCTGATGTTACAGCAATGATATCTTATACAAAACAGGTTGTTTATATTGAGGACGGGGAAATTATAACAGTTACTCCCGATTCCTTCAGGACCTCAGGTCTTGATCAGAAGAGCATAAACAAGACAGTTGATGAAGTTGACTGGGAATTTGAAGCCTTCGACAAGGATGGATTCACACATTTCATGCTCAAGGAAATTTTCGAGCAGAAGGAATCTATTACAAGGGGACTTCTCGGGCGCCTGAGCAGGGAAATGGCAACCGGACATCTCGGCGGGCTTAACATGACAAGCAGCGAGCTTCTTAATATCGAACGTGTCATTATTGTGGCGGCAGGTACCTCATATCATGCTGGAATGGTGGCTGCATATCTGATGGAGTCAGTTGCCAGGATTCCTGCAACAACTGAACTTGCTTCAGAACTCAGGTACAGAAATCCAATTATAGAAAAAAACGCACTGTATTTTGTCGTATCCCAGTCTGGTGAAACAGCTGACACCCTCTATGCAATGAGGGAGCTTAAGAGAAAAGGGGCAAAAGTACTAGGAATCTGCAATGTTGTGGGTTCGACAATAGCAAGGGAAACAGACGGAGGAGTGTATATTCATTCGGGACCGGAGATTGCAGTAGCATCAACAAAAGCATTCACATCCCAGCTGACAGCCCTGTATATCTTTACACTCATGATGGCTAGGATGCGGGATATGTCATTTGAAGCAGGCAGTGAATTTGTAGACCAGATGTTTTCTGTTCCTGAACATGTTGAACAGATACTCGGCAGGCGTGATGAGCTTCAAAAGCTTGCTGATAAGTACTGTAAAGCTTCTAATTTCATTTTTCTCGGACGGGGGATAAATTATCCTGTTGCTCTTGAAGGAGCCCTTAAACTCAAGGAAATATCATATATACATGCGGAGGGATTCAGCGCAGCTGAGATAAAGCACGGCCCGATTGCATTGATAAATGAGGCAACACCATCACTTTTCCTGGTACCTGATGACAGGCTCCGTGAAAAGGTTATTTCAAATATCAAGGAAGTAAAAGCCAGGGGTGGGAAAGTGATTGCTTTCTGTGTGGATAATGATAAAGAGGTCAGCGAGATAGCTGATGATACTTTCTGTGTTCCTCATGCAGCTGAATATATATATCCGTTTCTCATGAGCATTCCGCTCCAGCTTTTTTCATACTACTGCGCACTAAATCTTGGAAGGGATGTTGACCAGCCTAGAAATCTTGCTAAAAGTGTTACAGTTGAATAAAATCCTGTTTACTATCCTGGCAGTATTTTTTCTGCCGGGTGGATTTTTATCATCCCAGGAAAACACGGGAGAGGGGAATATTGCTGTTCTTCTGGAGGGTCCTTTAAATGTAAATGGTGTTCCCGGGATAGGGGATAATGTGATCCCCTGCTTCAGGGGGAGGTACCAGCTCAATGGAAATGAAATTGAAGTTTATTATACAACCGAAGAGATACCTGTGTTTGATGAGTGGAATAAAGTCAGTATAAACAGTTTTTCTTTTTATTCTGTGAATGAAAATATTCTCTGCTATATAAACAGCGGCAGATGGGCACTGTTTATAGAATATAAGGACCCAGATGATTACTCATATGATTTTGCCGCTGAGTTGACCAGGAAAATGATTTTTTTCGCCAAAACAGAAGAGTTTTTCAAAGTCTCATCCTTTCCTGCCATCATTATTATTAAAAGATAATTTTTAACGCCGATAATCAGAATATCATGAAAAAGATTATATATGTTATTCTGTTTTTGATTCCGATTTTTATTGCACATCCTGATGAAATGAATGTGGGATCTGAAGACATTCTTCTTGAAGAGGAAGCTGACGGGGGATTTCACCTCTGGATCAGAAAAAATGACAGTGTGAAATCTGTGATGATTACTGAATCAACAGCTGATCCGGATAAGAAAAAAGCTGTTTTTTCATTACGCGCCAGAGAATATAATTCTGTCAACGGCGGTGAAAAGAGGATACTTGACGGGAAATTCATTCCTGAAGAAAAAAAGCTCTATTTCCTGATTGATTCAACACCTGAAATGAAACAGGATTTCGGTGAAGCTTTTCATATATTTATACCGTATGTAACTGAATATGGTTATCCATGGAGCAGAAACGGCGAGATATACCTTTCAGCAGGCACATTCATCAATATAAGAACTTTTGAAAAACAGTACTGCGATTATACCGGCCGGTTCATGGACAATCCATTTCTGATTGATATAATACAGGTCCCCCTCAAAGTTATTCCTCCCGATAACTACATGGAAGAAGCTGTCGACAGTTTCAGGGAAATAGCAGAGAAAGGCAACGGAGAGATTATCTATTCTGAAGGGGAGGAATCGCTGCTGGATGATATTGCTGCTGTTCTTGATCACGCTGAAGGTGAAAGCCTTGACCTTGTTTTTGCAATTGATACTACGGAAAGCATGAAAAATGATGTACCTTTTCTAAAGGAAAAGCTTATAGAACTTCTTGAAGAGAAGACAGAGGGTTTTATAGATGTAAGTGTCGGGCTTGTTTATTACAAGGACTACGGTGAAACCTATATAACCAAAACAGTCCCTTTTACCCGCGATATGGAACAGGTTAAAAAGGCAGTTGACAGAATAAAGGTCTGGGGAGGAAAAGACCGCCCTGAAGCTGTTTATGAGGCACTTGACAGCGCTGTAACAGGATATGCCTGGTCTGCAGATGAAAGGATAATTATTCTGATAGGTGATGCCCCTCCTCATCCCAAACCTAAAGGGAGTATCAGGAGAGAGGATGTTTTCAAAAAAGCATCTGAAAGGGAGATAAAGATTTATCCAATTATACTGCCGCAGTAGATCACAGAGGCGGATTGATGATATCCGCCTTTCCTGTATAAAGGGAAAGATACATCATCTTATTTTTAATTACTGTAATTCATAAGAGGGTCTGCTGTTGTTTTAAAATGCAATGGTTTAATTTCAGGACTATTTGAACATTAAAAAAGGACTTCCATTAGAATGAAAGTCCCTAAATAAAACTTCAGTATTTCTTTTCTTCTTCAATCTGCTTAAGTATCTTTTCAGACAGTATTCTGGGCCATTCAGGATAGAATACAGCATCATCTGTAGAATATTGATCAATTATTGCATTGAATCTCTTTTCAGATTCATAATAATTTTCTTTTTTGTAATAGATCAAAGCAATTTCGTATTCTGCTTCAAGTATTTTTCCTTTCATGTCCGGGAAGCGTTTTATGAACTCGTTGTAATAAAAAAGAGCACGCCTGTAATTTCCCCAGTCTACTACTGCAGTCTGGGCATTCTTGAAGTATTCTTCAGGCTGCATATCTTCCGGAATTTCCTTGGGAACACTGTTGCAGGATATTAATATTAAAAAAACTGATGCCAAAATAAAGGGTAGAACTCTTTTCATTTCTGTTTACTCACTGAATACTACTGATATAATTCATCTTTGATAGGAAGAGTTTTCTTGAGGTCTTTGAGGAATTCCCTTGGATCTCCCATAGGTATATAGCAGTCACATTCTTCAAGACTTCTTCTTGCAACAGTGAAATATTTATATACTTTTTCACCGCCCAGTTTCTTCCTCCATTTTCCGGCAGCACATCTTACACGAAGATAGTACTGGGAACCGTTACCGTCTTTTTCTCTGACAATTTTGCAATGAATACAATTGGCGCAATATACTTTTTCAGCTGGATGCTTAGAATCCTGACTGGAAGCATTGTTACCTTCCATCAGTACCTCCTTGGATAATCAGATAATAACATAATCGACTTTTTGCCGTCAAGAGTTTAGTTTTAAGGAGATGATTCTCCAGACAACTCAGGATAAAGATATTTTTCAGAGCTGATGTTTGAATTCAGCTGAAATTAAATAAGGTATCAGCTTAAACGGAATTAATCCGCTGCCGATACCCGTTATTATATAAAAGTGAATAATTTTTAAAGCGATTCCTTATGCTCGTCAATTATGTTGAGGTAGACGCTGTTACCCCTGCTGAAATCAAAACTGTCAACCTCTTTGAGCGCTGTAACAATACTTCCTTCCATTGCTTCATGTGTCGTAATTACAATAGGAACATAATTATCTATTGTATCTTCACCGTTGCCTTTCTGAAGAACACTTGAAATGCTGATATCATGCACTGCAAAGGCTGTTGAAATCTTTGACAGGACACCTGGCTGGTCCTTTACTGTTATCCTGATGTAATATCTGCCTCTGTTCTCTCCCGGAGGAAGTATGTCGGCAGGTTCTGACATATCAGGCCATATAGGCAGGTGTGAAAAGGTTTTTTCAGTTGTTCCGAGCAGAACCGAAATAATATCTGAAATAACTGCTGAAGCTGTGGGAGATCCTCCTGCTCCCCTGCCGTAGTACATTGTATGTCCTACCGCATGGCTGTACACACTTATTGCATTAAAAGACCCTGATATCCAGGCAAGAGGGTGTTCTGTGCTTATAAATGAAGGGCTTACACGTAATGAGACTTTCCCGTCTTCAATTTTTGCCATTGCTATAAGTTTGACAATATAACCCAGTTCTTTACCGGATGCTACATCAAAGAGTTCAAGATTATCGATACCTGTTACAGGTATTGAGTCGAGTGAAATCTGTTTACCGAAAGCGATTGAGCTCAGAATGGTGAGTTTATGGGCTGAATCCATCCCTGATACATCAAGTGTGGGATCCGCCTCTGCAAGCCCCTTTGCCTTTGCCCCTGCAAGTGCTTCTTCATAGCTCATTCCGTTAGAAGTCATTTCTGTAAGTATATAATTGCATGTACCGTTAACGATACCGTAAAGAGCTTCATTTTTATTTGCTATAAGACCATCATAGAGTGCGCGGATTATGGGTATACCGCCTCCGCAGCTTGCTTCAAATGAAATGGAAACATTGTTTTCCCTTGCAAGCCTGAACAGTTCAATGCCGTGATGTGCCAGCAGTGCCTTGTTTGCAGTTACAATGTTTTTTCCTGCTTTTAGTATTTTTTCAGAGAAATCCCTGGCAATAGTAGTACCGCCCATAAGTTCCACAACTATGCACACTTCTTCATCGTTAAGAACAGTATCAAGGTCACTGGTAAAAAGCGTACTGTCGAGTGACAGAGATTCAGCATGAGTGAAATCAATATCAACTATATATTTCAGGAAGAAATCAATTCCTGTTCTTTTTTTCAAATACTCAATGTCTCTTGTCAGGATCTCAGCTGTTGCTCCTCCGACAACACCGCACCCCAGAACTGCTACCGCTTTTTTTTCTTGACTGTTCAATTTTAATGCTCCTTGAGTGGGAAACCTGCATCTTTAAATCTGCCGTACATGCAGACATTCGGGCTAAAAGTCTGCTGCGGCCCTGTATTGTCACTGATATATCCAGTAATTCAGGCTGATCTTTCCAAACATGGCCCCCGATAATTAACAATATCCTATTGATGCATAATAAAATTGTCAATAATCTCTACCATTCAATATCTTGGATTAATCAGATGTTTTTGATAATCTCATGGAATGATTATAGAGAAAATCAGGATCAGCAAACTGGCTGGATCCGGAGATGATTACGATTTTTTTAACTATGAAGCAGCAGCTGATAATGATCTCTATTCACTTCCCCTCCTTTCAGATAATGTTCTGATCTGGGGGCATAATACTGTCAGGTCTGTTTCCGGCAGAATGGATGATATATACTGCCGCATCATTGAAGGTTCAGCAGATGAAAATCTTGCTGCAGCTTTAAAGGCTGAATCAAGAACAGATTCCTACAGCTGGTTTGAAAAGGAAAAAATCCTGGATTTCATGAAGAAAAACAGTATTGACCCTGAAAAATCAGAAGCTCCAGGACTTGTTCAGACAGAAGGTTCATTTATTCCTAATACAGAAAAATTTTCAGCTCTTTGCAGTATGCTGAAAGAAAATGTAAACAATAACACTGTAGACCTTAAAACAGCGCTGAAACTCGAAATGCTTGGAGATACAGAAGCAGCAGGGAAAATCATTGATATTACAGGAGATTACTCCTTCAGCAGGAAAAGACTTTTCATAAATTACATTGTTGAAATAAAGAAGAAAGGGGAACTCGGCAGGGAGGAAATAATATCTCTTCTTGATGAGATTTCCGCTTCAGATGATCCGTTTGAATCAGCAGCATTTAAAAGATACCCCTCCCTTATGAGGCTCGAGAATGAATTCAGCAGCTATCTGGAAAAGTATCTGAAAGGCTCCGGTATTCAGCTCAAGTCTCCCCCCTTTTTCGAGGGTGGAAGTTATTCTGTGCAGTTCAGCTTCAAATCTGAAAAACAGCTTTCGAGAATTATTGAACACCTTGAAAAAGTCAGGAAAACATCGGATGAAATTTTCAGATTACTATAGAGACTATTACTACTCATTATTCAAAAGAATATATGTCCTCAGGGATGTATATGATGAAGTCCCTGTTCAGAGGGCACTTGGACGGCTTGACAGGCTCCCTGCAAGAATCATTGACAGCAAGGATGAGATACCTGAAAATGACCTTAACAGCAGTACACTGTTTATCAAGAAGAGGATAGGGGAGACTGTGGGCAGATGTCCCGGGACTACCGGGCATATATGCTGCAACTATCTGACAGTCGACCTCTATGAGGGATGCACCCTGGGATGCAGCTACTGCATCATGAAAAGCTACCTGAATTTCGCACCTGTTACTGTTTATGCTGATTCCGGGCCTGCAATAGAGAGGATAAAAAAACTTGCCGCTATTAACTCTGACAGGTTTATAAGGGTTGGTACCGGGGAAGTGGGCGATTCCCTCCAGTTTGATCCCCTGTTTGAAATGACGGAAGATTTCATAAGGGAACTCTCCGGCTTGAGCAATGTTTATTTTGAAGCAAAAACTAAAACCTGTTTTGTCGACCACCTTCTTGAGATTGAAAACAAGGGCAATGCAGTTATAAGTTTCTCATTGAATCCTGAAGATACGGTGGAAGCTGAAGAACCGGATGCTTTCAGCCTGTCAGAACGGCTTGATGCAGCAGGGAAAGCTGTCAATGCCGGTTATAATCTGGCTTTCCATTTTGATCCTATTATCTGTGAAAACAGCTGGGAAAACAGGTATCTTGAGCTTGCTGAAAAGCTAAGACATTTTCCGAAAGGGAAAATCAAATGGATCAGTCTCGGTACTTTCCGCTATACACCATCCCTTAAAGACAGAATGCAGGACAGGCCGTATCTTTACAATGAGTTTGTACCGTGCCGTGACGGAAAGTACAGATATCTGCAGAATGAGAGGCGTGAAGTATACAGGAAGATGCATGAAAAACTGAAAGAGGCGACAGGTGCCCCTGTATACATGTGCATGGAAAGCAGTACTGTATGGAAGAAGTCATTCGGAAAAGTGCCGGGGGAAACTGAAGATCTCAAGTGGATATTCAGAAAAGTAAAGGGTGTGAAAAAACATTCATCAGGAAATGAAAAGCATGCCTGACTGCTTGAACTGCTGAAATCATCAGTATTCAGGATTAAGCTTGTACCAGTTGCTGACAACCTCGCCAAGGTCTTTTTCTGTATCCTGGTTTGCTGCTTCCCTGTAAAGCCATCCGATAATCGCTTCCTTTTTTATCCTTTCCCATTCAACGGGGTGCGGCTCAGGGAAATTCAGGATATCCTCAGGCGGTATATGCCCTACAAGAAGGGGATAGTGTCTTGGAAAAACAAGTTCATTGACAGATTTAATGGATGAAAAACCCATGCAGATACCGAAGGATCTTGTCCTCTTATCCCTTGCTGATTCCATAAGTTTCTGCTGTGTTTCATGATTAAAAAACCATTCAAGAAAAGCCATAGCCCCCTTTTTGTTTTCAGCATGTTTCGGTACACCTGCATATATTATGTCTTCATTTGCAGTTATATAATCATCCTTGGATGTCCACCTGAAATTCAGGTTTATCCTCTCTTTCTGGCTGATTGCATAAAACTTTCTCAGGTTTGTGAAGGAAAAAAAGATTTTACCTTCATGAATAAGATTTTCTGCCGGTTTATAGAGATACTTGTCTTCAAAGGCTATATCATTTTCTATACCCCTGTTTGTATCATTTATGAAGTTTCTGACAAAGGAAAGTGATTTTTCAATGTTCTCCAAATTGTATGATAATCTTCCTGATGATGTTTCCATGAAAGAAGCCCCGTAAAGGGCAGCAATATGGACAAGAAAGTCGCTGTTCCATCTGGGTGAAAATGCAATAAGCGAACTGTTTTTGTTGTTTAAATCTGTGCATATATCAATAAGATTCTGTTCATTCAGGACAAAATTGCTGATATTGTAGCTTACTTCCCCCTTCCTGAACATAAGTGCCGGGAGATTGAAGGATACAGGAATAAGGACCTGTTTATTGTCTACCATCCCTTTTGAAAGCAGTCTGCTGTAGAAAATTGAGCTGTCTATCCTGTTTTTTCTGAAAAGTGAATCTGTTTTTGCAAAGTTGTCAATAACCCTTATCGAATTCAGGCTGCTGCTGATAACAAGATCAGGATGAACTCTGGTTTTTCTTATTTCATCAGCAGGATTTTTCTTGTATACCAGTTCTGCCTTGACAGATTTCTGTGATGTGTTGAAATTTTCTATATATGAGATTATGGCAGGCTGGTCTGTCCATATGACAAAGGTTTTTTTTGTAAAGATGCTGCAACCGGACAATAATAAAGCTGCGGAAATCAGTAAAGCGGATGTTTTTATGTTGATTTTCATAGATGGAAATTTTATGTTACAGTGACTGGAATGTCAATCAGATATGGATATAAAATTACCATTTAACAACTATTCAGGATACCTCATAAAAAAATACGGAAAAAAAGCCTTCCGGGTTTCTGTTGATATCGGACTTTCCTGTCCAAACAGGGGAAGTAACCGCAAAAATCCCGGATGCATATACTGCGACGGCAATGGAGCAAGGGCTACATACCTTGACAAGTCGGTTGAAATCAGGGAGCAGGTTGAAAGGGGAGTGTGTTTTCTCAAAAAAAGGTATAATGCTGAAATCTTTCTTCTCTATATACAGGCTTTTTCAGGAACGTTCGGGAAAACAGAAGAACTTAAGGAGATTTATGATTACTGTCTTTCACTCGGCGATTTCCGGGAACTGATTGTATCAACCCGTCCTGACTGTATTGATGATGGAAAAGCGGACCTCCTGAGCTCGTACAGGGAGAAGGGACTTGAGGTCTGGGTTGAGCTTGGACTCCAGAGCAGCCATGAAAGGACACTTGAGAGGATAAACAGGGGTCATACTGTTTCTGATTTTGAGAATGCTTTCAGGCTTCTGAGGAGCAGGGGAATAAATATTATCACACACCTTATTTTCGGCCTTCCCGACGAGAGTGAGGAGGATATGCTTGAAAGTGTCAGATATCTTGCAGAAATGAGGCCTGAGGGGATTAAAATACACAACCTTCATGTTCCTGTTGATACTCCTCTTTTTGATGAATACCTCGCAGGGGAATTGTCTGTTCCATGCGGAAAAAGGCATATATACTATCTTGTAAAAGCGGTTGAAATACTTCCTGAAGATGTTGTTGTCATGAGAGTTACATGCGACACCCCTGATAAAAGAAGGGCAGCCCCGAAGCGGGACCTGAGAAAGGGGGAGATTTATACACTTCTTGCAAAGGAAATGATAAAAGCCGGTACCTGGCAGGGAAAATATGCGTCTGGAAGCGGAGAAAATGAAATTTTATAATAAGATTGACAGCATACCTGTTTTATAACTATTATAATTCTATGGACAATGATTTGCTGCGGGACGAATATTCTGATGAATCGCTGCTGAATGAAGATGAGCAGAAACCGGTATCATTTATTGAAAAAATATTAAGTCTTTTTGTTAATAACTCGCCTGATGCCAGGAAAAAGAGGCTTCTCAGGGATATTCAGAAGATTCTGAAGAAACAGAAATATAAATTCCTTAATGTAAAAACAGAGGAAGCCCTTCCCCAGCTTGCGCAGTTTTATTATCAGATCTACAGGACTACGGCAGTCCCTGCAAGTCTGCTTGCCAACCAGGAGAACTCTCCCGCGCTCAAGTATCTTTTTATTGATACAAATCTGAGTGAAAAACAGAAACAGCTGATTGAACGCCTTCATAAGGACAATGTCGAAAAAAGGATAAAGGAAAATCCCGCAGAAATAAAAGTTGTAAAAGCTGAGCTTTCAGCCCTTTTGAAATCTGTAAATGATGAACAGAAACAGAGTGTAAGTATACTTTACAGACAGTACCTTGTTTTTCTGCAGTTCATAAAATTCGACTATTACTTTCTTCTTCGAAAGTTTGATTCAAATTTCGGGGAAATGGATTTCAAGTATAAACCTTCATTTTCACCTATAAACTGTGAATATATAACTGAAGATATCATAGATACAATCTCCATGTTTCCTCTCATACAGAAGTATACTGACTGGGAAAACCTGTTCAAGGTGCTTGATCTTTTCAAGCATCAGGAAATCCTTTCAAGGCAGGCCTGGGTTAAACTTCTCAATGTTATTTCAGCTGTTGACAAGTCACAGGTGCTTTTATACATTGTCAAGCTCCTTAACAAGGATCCCTTTTTCAAACCTGTTCCTTCAGAACCTGAAGGTGAAATTTTTGAGGAATATTTCAACAAACTCAAGACATCAACAGAACTGGTTATCCAGAAGGTTATAAAAGAGACAAAAAATAACAGGCGTGACAACCTTCTCAAGGAAATATTCGGGACAACAGCAATAAGCAGGATGAAGTATTATACTGAAAGCAATAATACTGTATTCAAGACCAAGCTCCTCGGGGGGTATCTGCATATAGATTTTATGAATTACCTGAAAGCATTCATGCTTGATGTTGTTAAAAATGATATTCTGAAGCTTGTCAATTTCGTTATAGTAAAGGCTGAATGGAAATCCAACAACTACAGCAAGTCACTTTCAGATTCCATGGATGAGCTTGTATCACTTTCTGAAAGGATTACAGACTTTGACCAGTCTCTGGCATCAGATGAAGAGGTGGGAATAAAAATCAATACCTATATGAAAAGGATGACTGCGGAACCCAAGTACAAGGTTGAGATAAAGAAATCTCTCATGGATGTTAACAACAGGGCTGTTGTCCTGGGCCAGGAATGCTACAGAAATCTTGTTAAAATAGCCAACGGCCTCAAGGACCTTCTTCCTGATATTGAAGATACAACAAGGATGTCGATTATTATTAATCCTTCCACAGTGAAAAATGAATACCCGGGAAATCTTCAGGAAGAAATAAAAAAGGTATACAGGAAGGTTTACTATTTTCTGCAGCTGACAAAACTTATGCTTGGCTAGTAGTCTTGTAAATAATCAACAACTCCCTGAATATTACAATACATACAGATTTTCTGTCAGATCTGGCTTCTTCCTATTCCTATAAGGTTCATGAACTCCTGTCTTGTTGCAAGCTGATTATGGAAACTTCCCAGTACAGTTGAAGTTGTCATGAACGAGTTCTGCTTTTCAACACCCCTCATCATCATGCACAGGTGTTTGCATTCCATAACAACACCCACCCCTTCAACATCAACAGCATTTTTTATTTCATTTGCAATCTGGGCAGTAAGCCTTTCCTGTATCTGCAGCCGTCTTGCATAAACCTCAACAATTCTTGCAAGCTTGCTTACCCCCAGCAGCTTGTTCCGCGGAATATAACCTATGTGGCATTTACCGTAGAAAGGAAGCATGTGGTGTTCACAGAGACTGTAAACCTCAATATCCCTCAGAATTACCATGTTGTTGCTTTCTGTTGAAAAAACAGCTCCGTTGATAACATCTTCTGTATTTTCATTGTATCCTTTGGTCAGGAAAGAGAGGGCTTTTGCGTATCTCTCGGGTGTGTTCTTAAGTCCTTCCCTTTCGGGATCTTCGCCTATTTCTATGAGTATTTCTCTGATAAGCTCTTTTACTCTGTTTTCGTTCATGGCGGAAATTGTAACAATAATATTTTTTTAAGTGAAGTACCTGTTCTCAAGTACTTTGACTATATTCTGCATAACCCTGTTCACAGAAGGAATAATACCTGATTCTTCCGCTTTATCAGCTGCAGCCCCTGAAATATAGTCGATCTCTGTTTTTCTTCCGTTTTCAATATCCTGAAGCATTGATGACCTGTTTTCACCTGTTTTAACTGCAATTGTAAAAACTGCATCTCTTATTTCATCTGTATCAAAGTATATCCCGTCAGCAGCAGCAGCTTTTACTGATTCTGAGATAATCATTTCCGCGAGGTCTCTCAGGTATACAGAGTCTGCAATATGCCTGTTCTGCAGGCGAAGTACTGCTGTGACAGGATTTATTACTGCATTTACTATAAGTTTCCTCCAGATATCTTTCCTGTAGTTCTCTGATACAGAGGTTTTAAGACCGCTTCTGTTGAGCGCATTGATAAGGGGATCAAGTAAAGCGTTGCTGCTGCCGCTTTCTATAATGGAGAGTGCAGTTTCCCCCTTCCCTGCGTAAACCAGAGTTCCGGGAGGCCTGAAAAGAGCCCCTTCAGATGTTGTCCCTGCAGCAATCCTGCTGTCTGGAAAATATTTCCTCAGTATGTCCACGTTTCCCATACCGTTCTGAAAAGTGACTACAACAGAATTACTTCCTGCTGTTTCCGAGACAGCTCCTGCCGCAGCCTCAGTGGAGTAGGATTTAACGCATACAAGGTAATAGTCACAGTCTTTTATTCTGCTCAATGAGCTTACAGCTTCGGGAAACACCTTCAGTGTATTGCCGGATTCAGCATAAACAAGGCTGATCCCGTTTCTGTTTATATAATCTGTTTTACTGCTGTCTCTGTCATAGAGGACCGGATTGCAGTTTCCTTTTTTCATCAGGGAACCGAACAATGAACCTATTGCTCCTGCCCCTATAATTGCTGTCTTCATGAATCAAATCATAACAGAAACTCATTCTTTTGCAAGCAGTGGATAACCATTGAGTATAGTGTTGAAAAAAAAACTGTAATGTTAGATACTCAATACTATGAATAAGGTAATTGCTTTTTCCCCCGGTCACGTTACCGGATTGTTTTATATGAAAGACCTTGCAGATGATCCCCTGCACAGGGGATCACTCGGTTCCGGCTTCTCCCTGAAAAAGGGTGCCTTTACAACAGTTTCGTTCGGAAAAAATATATCAGAGACAGTTGTGACTATAAATAATCAGAGGAACTCTGATGCTCCAGTAAGCAGGAAAGTTGTTGAGCTTTTCTACAAATGGACTGATATCCCCTGTGAGCCTGTTTCCATTGACCACTATATAGAAACTCCCCAGGGAGCAGGGTTCGGATCAAGCGGATCAGGGGCCCTGAGTCTTGTATTTGCCCTTAACCGGCTGTTCAATGATCCTTTAAGTTCCATCAAGGCCTCCCAGATTGCCCATGTGGCTGAGGTCCTCTGCAGGACAGGTCTCGGAACTGTTATGGGTGAAACAATGGGCGGGTTCAAGGTGCTGGTTGAACCGGGCGCACCGGGGATCGGAAAGACAATTTCCATACAGTATCCAAAGGGGCTTTATGCCGTGTTTATAGTATTCGGTCCATACTCGACAAGCCAGGCTCTGAGCGATCCAGCTGTCAGGGAAAGTATCATGAAAAGCGGGGAAAAATATCATACCCTGATCAGGCAGGCCCCGGAGTTCAGCCGCTTTATGGAATACTCCAGGAAATTTGCGGAAAGTACTGGTATAATACCTGACAGTGTGAGAATGATACTTGATGAGCTTGATCTCAGGGGGATACAGAGCAGCATGCTGATGTTCGGGGAAGGGACTTTTTCAGTAATTGATAAGGATGAACTTGAAAGAATGCATAAAATATATACTGAAATAATCAGGAAGATAGATTCAGATATTAAACCGCAGCTGTTTTATTCCAATATAGCAAAGGGAGGGGTAAGGATTGTCAGCGAAGATTAATATACCGGAGGACCATCCCCGTTACAGGGCGATGATGATAAGGCACAACCTGATAAAGGGATGCGAAAAGAAGATTGTGGCCCCTGCCGGACTTATTGCACAGGGAAGGGGTGAGGCTTTTGATTATCTTATAGGGGAAAAAACAGCGCCTTTTTCGGAAAAGGCCTGTGAAGCTGCTGCTGCCGCATTCCTGCTTGCAGATTATCCTGTCATTTCAGTAAACGGCAATGTGGCGCAGCTTGTTCCTGATGAGCTTGTTGAACTTTCAGAAGTATCTGGGGCCAGGCTTGAGATAAACCTGTTTTACAGGGAGCCGGGCAGGGAAGCTGCAATTCTTGAGGTCCTTAAAAATGCCGGTGCAGAAGAGGTTCTTGGAACAGAAGAGAGAATAAAGATGGGTGCTGTTATACCTGAACTCTCGAGCGACAGGAGAATTGTAGATCCTGACGGCATTCTAAAGGCAGACCTTGTATTTGTTCCCCTTGAAGACGGCGACAGAACAGAAGCCCTTGTTGCAATGGGCAAGAAAGTTGTTACTGTTGATCTCAATCCCATATCAAGGACCCCGAGAAAGGCCGATATATCGATTATTGACAATATAACACGTGCGCTTCCCCTTCTCAGCAGGAAAATTGAAAATATGAAAAGTTATCCGAAGGAAAAACTTGAAAATATTCTGAAAAACTATAACAACAGGGAAATACTCAAAGCATCGCTTATATATATTTCAGAATATGTAAGAGAACTTTCAGAGACTGTCTGATCCGGGATAGATACAGGAGTAAACTATGAATGAGAAACATCCGTCACTTGATATTCGGGGAAGTCTTTCAAATGATCTTGCAGGGAAAAAAATTGTTTTAGGCATAAGCGGAAGCGTAGCAGCTGTAAGGGCTTCTGAAATAGCCCGTCTTTTAATGAGACACGGTGCTGATGTTTATCCTGTTATGACCAGGGCGGCATGCGGAATGATACATCCCGACCTTATGCACTGGGCCACTGGCAATGAAACTGTAACAGAGATAACAGGGAAGGTTGAACATGTCGCTCTTGCAGGTAATGTAAAGGGAAAGGCTGACCTTGTTCTTGTTGCACCGGCAACTGCAAATACTGTGGGCAAGATTGCATGCGGCATTGACGATACACCGGTAACAACATTTGTTACCACAGCCCTTGGAGAGGGAATCCCTCTGATAGTAGTTCCTGCAATGCATGAACCTATGTACAGACACCCCTTTGTGATGGAAAACATAAAGAAACTTGAGGATAGCGGTATTACTGTAATGATGCCCCGGATTGAGGAGGGAAAGGCAAAGATACCTGAGAACAGCGATATTCTTGACGAGGTTATCAGAGTGCTGGACAAGTCCTGTGATGATAAACCCCTAAAGGGAAAGCACGTGCTTGTTACTGCCGGGAGGACAGTTGAATACCTTGACCCTGTAAGGGTGATATCAAACAATTCATCCGGGAAAATGGGAGTTGCCCTTGCTGAAGCTGCCCTGAATGCAGGTGCTGAAGTAACTCTTGTTGCAGGAAAGATCACTGTCAAGCCATCTTCAAGAATCAAGGTTGTTGACGGGGAAACAGCAGAAAAAATGTTCAGAGCTGTTCACAGCGAATTATCATCGGAAAAATATGATATATTTGCTTCAGCTGCAGCTGTCGGGGACTGGCAGGCTCTTAATCCCTCAAGTGAAAAAGTTTCCACCCACAACCGGGACAGGCTGACTATTGAGCTTAAACCTACCCCTAAAATCATTGACAGCATTAGGGAAAAATATCCTGACATCTTTCTCCTTGCATTCAGGGCCCTCCATGATATGAATGAAAAGGACCTTGTGGAAAATGCATCATGGAGAATGAACAAAGCCTCTGCAGATATGATAGCTGTCAATGATGTATCAAAATCAGGTGTAGGTTTCGAATCAGATACAAACGAGATGATACTTCTTTCAAAAGAGGGGGTAAATATAAAAATACCAATGGCTTCAAAAACTGAAGTTGCAGAGAGAATTATAAAAGTTATCTCAGATATTTTATGACGGATTCCTTGATATGGAATCAATAACTGCATGAGAGGATCTGAAGAGACGGAGCAATACTGAAAAAGACAAAAAAAGATTATTTTTATAATATTTGCTGAAAACCTGAATGACTGAAAAATGAGGAGATGAAAATATGTCAGGAAATACAAAACTGCTTCTTAACAACCTGAAGGATATGAAAAAAAGCGGCGAGAAAATCTCTGTTGTCACAGCATATTCCTATCCACAGGCACAGATGGCTGAAGAAGCGGGGATTGATATAATCCTTGTCGGGGATTCACTGGGTATGGTTGAGCTTGGCTACAGCGATACAGTACCTGTAACTATGGAGGACATGCTTCTGCATGTCAGGGCAGTCCGGAGAGGAGCTCCTGATACCCATCTTATTGCTGATATGCCTTTTATGAGCTATAACATATCAAAGGAGCAGGCTATTGAAAACGCAGGCATACTCTACCAGAAGGGAAGATCTGATTCCGTGAAGCTGGAAGGGGGCTGCGATTATGCTGATACTGTATCAGCTGTATTCAGGGCCGGTATTCCTGTATGCGGCCATATAGGGCTTACCCCGCAGACAGCTGCACTCCTCGGAGGGCACAAGGTGCAGGGAAAGAATATTGATGCTGCAAAAAAAATGATTGATGATGCTGTTGCTCTTGACGAGGCAGGCGCATATGCAATTGTGCTTGAAGCTATTCCTGCAGGGCTTGCAGAGATTATTACGGAAAAGGTTTCTGTACCGACCATAGGTATAGGGGCGGGGGCGGGATGTGACGGTCAGGTCCTTGTATATCATGATATGCTCGGAATGTATAAGAAGTTCACCCCCAAATTTGTAAAGGTTTATGCAGATATATATTCAGAAACTGTAAAAGCGCTTTCAAAGTACAGCAGTGAAGTAAGGGACGGCAGTTTTCCCGGCCCTGAACATTCATTCAAGATAAAAGAGGAAACACTTGAACAGCTTAGAAAACTGCTTTAGCAGCTAAACAAATTGTTGTTATACTGAAACTTACAAATACAGGCGGAGAAAAATTTGTCAGCAAAAATAATAAGCGGAACAGAAATCAGGAAGGAGATCCTCGGGGAAATAAAGGGGGAAACAGATTCAATCAGGGAAAAATACGGAAAAGTACCAGGCCTTGTTACCATACTTGTGGGTGAGAACCCCGCGTCAGTTTCCTATGTGACACTCAAGATAAAAACTGCGGAAAGCCTCGGGTTCAGGGAGGTCCAGCTGAATCTTCCTGTGACTGTTCCCGAAGATGAACTTCTTGGTATCATAGATCAGTACAACAGGGATGATTCGATTAACGGGATACTTGTACAGCTTCCCCTCCCGCCTCATATAGATGAAAAGAAGATCATATATGCCATAGATCCCGACAAGGATGTTGACGGGTTCCATCCGGTGAATGTCGGACGTCTTGTAATCGGGGGAAAGGAGGCTGTGTTCCCCCCATGCACACCTGCAGGTATTGTTGAGCTTATCAGGAGATCAGGTGTTGAGACAGACGGGGCTGAAGTTGTTGTAGTGGGGCGTTCAAATATTGTTGGAAAGCCTGTTGCCAATATGTTACTTCAGAAAGGACAAGGGGCAAATGCAACTGTGACAGTTGTCCATACCGGGACAAAAAATATGGATGAACACTGCAGAAGGGCGGATATACTTATAGTGGCAGCAGGTGTCCCGGGACTTGTAAAGCCTGAATGGGTAAAACCGGGAGCATGCGTTATTGATGTGGGAGTAAACCGGGTAGGTGAAAAGATCAGCTCAAAAACCGGCAGGAAGATAGCTCTTCTGAAAGGGGATGTCGATTTTGATGCAATAAGCCGGATTGCAGGATCAATCACCCCTGTTCCGGGAGGTGTAGGACCGATGACAATTACAATGCTTATGAAAAACACCCTTAATTCACTCAGGAAATCGCTTGGAATACTATAGAGTTATCAGAAAACTGCTATGCAGTTCAGATTAATACTTTCCATTCAAGTTCCTTACCTGCCATGAAGGGAACAGCATCCCCTGACTTTTCAGGTACTTTATATGGTGATTTTTCAATGCTTATTGACCCGCTGTTGAGTTCAAGCTGATAGAATTCCGCACCGAAACGGGACACAAAGTTTTCAAGCATATCAAGCTTGTCATTTTTCTCAAAAAAAGAAGTGATAAGGGGGATAGCTGCATGGGTATTGTAGCACCCTGCGCTTCCTTTCCTTGCGAATTTGGTATTTTCTGGATGAGGTGCGCTGTCAGAGCCGAAAAAGAATTTGCTGCTGCCTGAAAGGACTGCCTCCTGTACAGCTTCCCTGTCATAAGGAGTCTTTACAACAGGTTTGCAGAAAAGAAGCGGATTAAGCATACCGCCCAGAAGATCATCAAGTGTAAAAAGAAGATGTTGTGGAGTAACTGTTGCTGCAAGGTTTCCCCCCCCCTCAAGTACTGCCTTTACACCTTCCCTGCCTGATACATGCTCAAAGACAACCCTGAGATCCGGGAAATTATCAAGAATCTGATACAGCTCGGGAATATAGTCTTTTTCCCTGTCAAGGCAGAATGATTCCGGTTTTTCCCCGTGGATGGATAGGACAAGGCCGCTTTCCTCCATTGCAGAAAGCGCTTCACTTATTTCTTTCCAGCTTCTCACCCCGTCATCAGAGTTTGTTGTTGCCCCTGCCGGGTAAAGCTTCCCTGTACAGGCCCCTGATTCCTTCAGGCTGAATACCTCATCCTTTCCCATTCCCCTGTAAAGCTTGAAAGTCATAAGGGGTTTGAAACCAGGAACTGCATCAAGAATTTCCCTTCTGTATGAGGTCATGGCAGAAGCTGAATTCACGGGGGGGAGAGTATTCGGCATTACAAGGGCCCTTGCAAAAACAGATGCTGCTGCTTCTGCATAGTCCTTCATGCTCTCTCCCTGCCTGAGATGGATATGCATATCATCCGGTTTTCTGATTGTAACAGTTTTCAAATTTATCCCCCTGTATGTAATTCCTTTAAACCAATTATTAACTTTCACTTTGCAGATTATAGCATCCATTTTAACAAGTTTTACCTGGCAGATAAATATTTTTCCAAAATATGTTGACAAAAAAATCCTTCCGGTATATGTTTCTGTCTAAAGAAACGATTCTATGTATAGAAACAGGAGCCGGTATGAAGATGAAAAAAAGGGATGATCTGGTTATCAGGATAATCCCGGGAGATAATTTTACACCATGCGCGCTTGCTGAAAAGCTTGATGCGAAAGTTGTGCTTGAATCTTCAAGCTACAATCTGGGAAAGGCAAGGCATTCCCTGCTGATGATTGATGAGGCTTTCAGGATTGTTCAGAACAGCGGGAAGGTATCAGTTGAGGGTGATAATGCTGACTTCGGAATTGATGAGTTTGACAACAGCTTTACTTCTGTTATCAGCGCAGTAGCATCCCAGCACCGGGCGCTTGAGTTCCCTTTTCCTGCCGGCGGTATCGGCTATTTTTCCTTTGAATTTGCCTCATACTGCGATGCAGTTAGTTTTTCTGTAAAAAAGGATTATTCTGAAATACCTGAAGCGCTCTTCATATTCGGGCACACCTTTGTCGTATATGACCACTTCACTGAACAGATATATATTGTCGGGGTTAACTATAACGGTGCGGAAATTGACCTTGAAAAAGCTGTAAAGGAGATTGAAAAGAGGATTAATGATCTCAACTTCAACTATCTTGTACAGGACAGCAACAGCTACAGGGCAGAAGTTGTTTATGAGACTCCATATGAAAAATACCTGGAAATGGTAAGGGAAGGCAAAAGAGAGATTTCTGAAGGAAACCTTCTTCAGGTTGTACTTTCAAGAAAGATCAGGATAAAAACAGATATCCCCCCGTTCAAGGCATATAAAAAACTGAGGATGGAAAGCCCTTCCCCTTATATGTTTTACCTTGATTTTGATGATTTCCAGATTTTCGGCTCCTCCCCTGAAGTCCATCTGAAAGTGGAAAACAGACAGGCCCTGGTAAGGCCTATAGCCGGGACCCGAAAAAGGGGGAAAAACCAGGCAGAGGATGAGATGCTTGAAAAAGAGCTCCTTGCCGACGAGAAGGAATCCGCAGAACACCTGATGCTGGTTGATCTTGCCAGAAACGACCTTGGAAGGGTCTGCAGGGCAGGAAGTGTCAGAATTACTGATTCCAGGTCAATAGAGAAGTATAAAAATGTAATGCATATAGTTTCCGAAGTTCAGGGAGATCTTGAGAATGGCTCTGACTGCCTTGATGCTCTTAAATCCACTTTCCCTGCCGGCACTGTTTCAGGTGCCCCGAAAATCAGGGCCATATCTGTTATTGACAGGCTCGAGGAGGAGGACAGGGGGTTCTATGCCGGTGTTGTAGGATACCTTGAGCCGGGCGGGAATCTTAATACCTGCATTACAATAAGAAGCGGAATGAAAAAGGGGGATATCCTGACTATCCAGGCAGGCGCGGGAATTGTATATGATTCAGTACCTGAAAATGAATACAGGGAAACAACAGACAAAATAAGATCAATTGCAAAGATTGCGGGACTGGAGGTTTAGGATGTATCTTCTTATCGATAACTATGACTCATTTACCTATAACGTATATCAGTATCTTTCGGAACTCAAACCGGGGGAAATAACTGTAAAAAGAAACGATGAAATAACAATTGATGAAATAGAAAAAATGGCACCGGATGGAATAATTATTTCACCCGGCCCCGGGAGGCCTGAAGAAAACGGGATAATTATTGAATGTGTAAGGCATTTCAAGGGTAAAATACCAATTCTCGGTATATGCCTGGGGCATCAGGCTATAGGGGCTGCATTCGGCGGCAGGATTGTAAAAGGGGACAAGATATATCATGGTAAAACAGATACAATTGAGAATGACGGAAAAGGTGTATTCAGGAATCTTTCCCCCCGCATGGAAGTGGTAAGGTACCATTCACTGATTGTTGAAAAGGAATCCCTTCCTGATGAACTTGAAATAACCGCTTTTTCATCTGAAGGTGAGATAATGGGGCTTAGACACAAAAAATACCCTGTGGAAGGGGTCCAGTTTCATCCCGAATCTGTTGCATCGGAAGCAGGGCATCACCTTTTAAAGAATTTTCTCAATTACAAGAGGGAGTCACTTAAACCAAGGGCAATACTTACATCAATCATGAAGCATAAAAGCCTCACCTTTGAGGAGGCAGCAGATTTCATGGAGGAACTTACAGAAGGAAACCTTAGCGAGGTTGTAATCTCAGGTTTTCTGACTGCAATGAATACCAAGGGGGCTTCCGCAGACGAGATAGCAGGATGTGCATCTGTTCTCATGAAAAAGAAGGTAAATATCAAGTCATCAGGGAAGATTCTAGATATTGTGGGAACAGGAGGGGATGAACTCGGATCATTCAATATATCATCATTTTCAGCACTTATTGCAGCTTCAGCAGGTGCAAAAGTAGCAAAACACGGAAACAGGGCAGTAAGTTCCCTTTCAGGAAGCGCAGACTTCTACAGGGCAATGGGAATTCCGGTAGATATAAAGCCGGAAGAGGCTGAAAAGCTGATGGAAAAGTGCAGTTTCGCATTTCTGTTTGCCCCCTTTTATCACAGTGCAATGAAGCATGCAGCCCCTGTCAGAAACAAACTTGGAGTGAAGAGCATTTTCAACCTGCTCGGGCCACTGGTCAACCCGGCATCAGCTGACTACCAGCTGATCGGTGTTTACGACAGGTCCCTCTGCAGGACAATTGCTCAGGCTGCCAGAATGCTGGGAGTTAAAAGGGTTGTTGTTGTTCACGGATTTGACGGTCTTGACGAGATATCTGTTTCAGAGCCTACAAGGATTGTAAAGATTTTTGAAGACGGAGAAGAGGATGTTTATGTATTTGAACCTGAAAAGCTCGGAATAAAAACATATCCCGTTGAAATGCTGAAAGGGGGAAGCGCTTCAGATAACGCACGGGAAGCGATGAGACTTCTAATGGGAGAGGGAAACGAGGCAGTCCGTACCTCTGTCTGCCTGAATGCAGGTGCAGCCCTCTATCTTTACGGAATTGCAGAGAGTATCGAAGAGGGATACAGAATATCTTCTGATACTTTAAGCTCAGGGAAAGTCCTTTCGAAAGTCGAAGAACTGAGAAGTTTTGCGTAAAGGACAGCTGAGGATTTTCTTATGACAATAATAGATGAGATAATTGCAAAAAGGAAAGAGGAGATAGCTTCAGGCACAGATACAGGCCCTTTCACACCCCCTGAAAGGAGGGATTTACCTGTTGTCCCTTTCGGACAGGAACCTTTTATAATAGCAGAGGTCAAGAAGAAGTCTCCCTCCAAAGGGGTGTTTAAGGAGGGCTTTAATCATCTTGAATCTGCAGCAGCATATGTGGACCGGGGGATCAAAAATATCTCAGTGATTACAGAGAAGAACTATTTTGCGGGATCACTATCGTATCTTTATGAAATAAAGAAGAAATATCCCGGTATTTCTGTACTGAGAAAGGATTTCCTTGTATGCGAAAATGATATTGAGGTTTCATATAACTCAGGTGCCGATGCGCTTCTGCTTATAGCATCAGCACTGGACAGAAATCTTCTTGAAAAGCTTTATTATCTTACAATTGAAAAAGGGATGAAGAGCCTTGTAGAGATTCATGATGATGATGACCTTGAAAAGGTGAGGTCATTCAGACCTTCCCTTGTAGGGATAAATTCAAGGGACCTCAGGGATTTCTCAGTCGATATGATTACCCCTGTCTCACTGAAGCTGAAGATAGACTGGGACTGCAGTGTTGTTTATGAATCCGGGATAGGAAGCAGGTCAGATGCATGTTTTGCATTTGAGTCAGGGTTCAGCGGCATTCTTACAGGGGAATCTGTTATAAAAGACCCTTCACTTGCTTCAGTATACAGGAATACCTGTTCAAGTATTAAAGGCAGCGGAAGAAATCCTGAAAATTATTTCTGGAACAGGATATTCAGGGATAAGGGGGATAAACCCCTTGTAAAGATATGCGGAATTACAAACAGGGAAGACTGTCTAGCGGCATACTCATCAGGGGCAGACATGATAGGGATGGTTTTTGCCCCTTCTGTAAGGCAGGCAGATATAAACCTTCTTCAGGAAACAGCTGATATTGATATTCCCAAAGTAGCTGTTGTTGTAAACCCTGATAAATCCCTTATGGATAAAATCAGGGATTATTACTGGAAAGGTCTGATTGATGCTCTACAGCTTTCAGGCGATGAGAGTGAAGAATTCTGCTCTGATCTTGAAATCCCTTTCTACAAGACACTGAGGATAAAGGATGCATCTGAATATGAAAGCGGGGAAAGATACCACAGCGTAAGGGTGCTTACAGACAGCTTTTCAGAAAAGAGCTACGGAGGGACAGGAAAGACAATCCCTGAAAAGACTGTCAGGGAAATAAGGGAGAGGGCAGGAGGAAAGCTCTGGCTTGCAGGGGGAATAAGTCCTGAAAATGTCCTTGAAACAGTAAGGATGTACCTGCCTGAGCTTGTTGATGCCTCAAGCAGCCTGGAATCATCTCCCGGCAGAAAAGACCACGCTAAAATTGACAGTTTTGTAAAGGCTGTGAAGGGAAAATAGAAAATACTTCAGATTTGAGGATAGAGAATGGATAAATACAATAATTTTTTCGGTTCCTACGGGGGAAGATATGTAGCAGAGATACTTAAAGGTCCGCTTGACAGCCTTGAAGAGGCATATCTTGAAGCAGTAGGAGATCCAGGGTTTCTGAGGGAACTTGAAATGCTTTCAAAGGACTTCATAGGGCGGGAGACCCCGCTTCTTCATGCTGAAAACCTCTCCCGTAAAACAGGGGGAGGAGATATATATATCAAGCTTGAAGGACTTGCAAACACAGGGGCCCATAAGATCAACAATGCCCTTGCCCAGGGGCTTCTTGCAAAGAGGATGGGAAAGAAGAGAATAATTGCAGAAACAGGGGCCGGCCAGCATGGAGTTGCAACAGCATCTGTATGCGCAAGGCTGGGACTTGACTGTACCGTATACATGGGTGAGGTTGACATAGCAAGGCAGAGGCCCAATGTCTACTACATGCAGCTTTACGGGGCAAAGGTTGTCCCTGTTAAAAGCGGTACAAGGACACTCAAGGATGCTGTAAACGAGGCGCTGCGTGACTGGGCATGGAACACTGATGATACATATTATCTTCTCGGATCAGCCCTCGGCCCCTCCCCGTACCCGGACATGGTCAGGGAATTCCAGTCTGTAATAGGGAGGGAGGTACAGAGACAGGCAGAGGAGAAAAAGCTTGATATAAAGGCAATGGTTGCCTGCGTGGGTGGGGGATCCAACTCGATAGGTTTTTTCTATCCTTTCCTTAAAAAAGATTCTCCCCGTCTCATAGGTGTTGAAGCAGGGGGCAGAGGAAATGGAAGGGGAAACCATGCTGCCAGAATGTGCGGAGAAGGGAAAGAGGGGATTGTCCAGGGATATAAAAGCCTCTTCCTTCTTGATGATGACGGGCAGGTCCTTCCATCCCACTCGATTTCCGCAGGGCTTGATTATCCCGGGATAGGACCTGAGCTTGCATACCTGGGCAGGACAGGCCGGATAGAATATATGAAATGCGATGATCCTGAAGTCCTTGACGCTCTTAAGGTTTTTGCCAGGAATGAAGGAATTCTTTTTGCTCTTGAGTCTGCCCATGCTGCATCAGCTGCGCTTAAGGTTGCAGCTGAATACAAAAAGGGGGAAGCTGTGATTGTAAACATGTCGGGCAGGGGAGACAAGGATATATTTATTTCAGCAATGGAGCTTGACAGGAAAAACTGGGTTGAGTATCTGAAAAGTGAAGTAGAACGGGGAGAGAGATATGAAAATTAAACTGATGACACACATGATTGCAGGGTATCCCGACAGTGAAACATCCTTTGAGGTTGCAAGGGCCCTTATTGACGGAGGTTCCTCTTTCCTTGAAATACAGTTCCCTTTTTCCGACCCTTCTGCAGACGGGCCAGTAATTGAAAAGGCATCATATGATGCTATTGACGCGGGTTTCACTGTTGAGGAGGGCTTCCGCCTGATAGAAAGGATAGGAAAGATAAGCTCAGTACCGGTTTTTATAATGACATATGCTAACATTGCATACAGCAGAGGTATAAGGGAATTTGTCAGAAAGGGGAAAAAATCAGGTGCGGCAGGATTCATAATTCCGGACCTCCCTTTTGACAATGATGAAGGTCTCATGGATGAAGCTGAAAAGGAGGGGCTCTCCGTTGTCCCTGTTGTTGTTCCCGGGATGAACAGGGAAAGGCTTGAAAAGATACTCTCTCTCAATACTGATTACATCTATGCTGCAATGAGAAAGGGGATAACAGGAAAAGAGACTGAAATTGGCAGTTCAAACCGGGAGTATCTTGAAACAATAAGAAGCAGGGGTAAAAATGGGCTCAAAATCCTTGCAGGTTTCGGGATCCGGGGCAAGGAACAGATATCAATGCTTGACGGATACGCAGACTGCGCAATTGTCGGGTCTGCAATAGTTGAAAGAATAAGCAGTACAGAAAACCTCTCAGTTTATGAGAGTGTAAAAAAGTATGTAAGTTCTCTTTCATAGAAGGCTGTAAAGCATTGGTAATTCGGGCAGAATCAGATCAGGGCTTTTTATATCATGGAATAACCAGTGCTGATTTCATCTGAAAATATAAACAGGTATCACTCTCCGTTAATGCTCAAATATTTTTATTTGAAACTCCTTTTTTATTTCAATAAGTTATATAAAGTATCCCTGCCGGTAATCCAGAATCCCGGCAGGGATCTTTTTTTCTCACAGTATCAGTCAGCTGACATGAAGCTATTAAAATAAATTATCAGTATCCCCATTATGCAGTTATGAACCAGTGTCTGTTTGACAGATCAGGCAATCGGGAGTTAAGATATAGTCATGAGCTGCTGGAAATTCACGGCAGCAGTAAAAACAGACAGGAAGGGGAACATGAAAAAGCTTATAAACAAGGTTGAAAATGTAATTTCCGAATCTCTTGACGGTATGCAGCTTGCTCACTCTGATATAATCAGGGTTCAGCATGATCCTGATATAATTGTCAGATCAGGGGGAGCTGTAAAAGGGAAAGTGGCCCTTGTATCGGGTGGAGGCAGCGGGCATGAACCCCTTCACGGAGGTTTTGTTGGAAAGGGTATGCTCCATGCTGCGTGTCCCGGCGATGTTTTTACTTCACCAACCCCTGACCAGATGGAAGCAGCAGCAAAAGCTGTCAGCGGCGGGGCCGGAGTTCTTTTTATTGTAAAGAACTATTCGGGAGATATCATGAATTTCGAGATGGCTGCAGAGCTTGCCTCAGACAGCGGGATTGAAACAGTATCTGTTGTTATTGATGATGATGTTGCTGTTGAAAACAGCCTCTATACACAGGGAAGAAGAGGTGTAGGGACAACAGTATTTGCAGAAAAAATATGCGGGGCAGCAAGCGAAAGGGGATATTCCCTTTCAGAAACAGCTGATCTCTGCAGGAAAGTAAACTCAAACGGAAGGTCGATGGGTATGGCCCTCACCTCCTGCACTGTACCTGCAGCCGGAAAGCCCACATTTGATCTTCCGGATTCAGAAATGGAAATAGGCATAGGGATACATGGTGAGCCTGGTGTAAAGAGGATGGAGCTTAAAAAGGCTTCTGAAATTGCTGATATGATGCTTGATGCAGTTATAAAAGATCTTCCTTTCAGAACAGGCGACAGAACTATACTCATGCTGAATGGTATGGGGGGGACTCCCCTGATGGAGCTTTACCTGATGTACAGGGAAGCTGTTAAAATACTTGAGGGAAAAGGGATAAAGGTTTCAAGAAACCTTGTCGGGAATTATATAACATCACTCGATATGCAGGGATACTCAATTTCACTTCTTAAAGCTGATGATGAGATACTGAAACTCTGGGATGATCCTGTACACACAGCAGCATTAAGGTGGGGGATCTAGACAATGGTAACACTTGGCAGTGTCAGGGAATGGCTGATCAGGCTTTCTGAGATATACAGTGAGAATAAAAACTATCTTACAGATCTTGATTCTGCAATAGGGGACGCGGACCACGGTATCAACCTTGACAGGGGATTTTCAGCAGTCAGGGCAGATATTGAAAAGAATGAATACAGCTCAATCAGGGACCTCCTTAAGGCAGAGGCCATGATGCTGATAAAAACAGTGGGAGGGGCATCAGGGCCCCTTCTGGGGACATTCTTTCTCCAGATGTCAAAGACAGTATCATCTGATGATGGAATTGACGGAAAGGAAATTGTATCGCTTTTCAGGGCCGGCCTTGAGGGGATAAAGATGAGGGGACATGCAGCAGAAGGGGAAAAAACCATGATAGATACATGGTCACCTGCTGTAAGTGCAATGGAGGAAGCTCTCTCAGAAAACTGTTCTGTCGGGGAAATCCTTTCAAGGGGAAAAGAAGCTGCCTGGGCCGGGATGAACTCCACAATTGAAATGCTTGCAACAAAAGGAAGGGCAAGCTACCTGGGTGAAAGAAGTATAGGTCACCTTGATCCGGGAGCTGCATCAAGCTTTATGATGATAAAAGCAGCCTGTGATCTGTGGACGTGAAGTAATATAATAAAGAAAAAGCAGTTCTTGAATACTGCAGAACGCTTTCTGTATAAAACGGAGATTGAAGAAAAAATATGTTCGGTATTGTAATTGTCTCACACAGCAGAATCCTTGCAAGGAGCCTTTATGAACTTGCCCTCGAACTGGGAGGCAGGGAAATCCCTGCTGCCTACGCAGGGGGGGTTGAAGGAAGGGAAGATGGTTTCGGAACTGATGCTACAGATATAATGGCTGCGGTTGAATCTGTTTATTCAGATGAAGGTGTAATTATTTTTGCTGATATGGGAAGCGCACTTATAAGCTCAGAAACAGCACTTGACTTTATAGACCCTGATAAGGCTGAAAAAATATACATATCTTCCGCTCCTCTGGTTGAAGGGGTGATCAGCGCCGCTGTCCAGTGCAGAATAGGATCATCTCTTGAAAACACAGTTGCCGAGGCAGAGGAGAGCCTTGTTCAGAAAATTGAATTCCTACGTAAAGATACGGGGGATAAAAATTATAATGCTGATGAAGCTGCCGGGAAAGGTTATAAAGAAGGGGCTTTAAAAGAGGGAAGAGGACGCAGATATATCATAAAAAACAAAAACGGGCTCCATTCGCGGCCGGCTTCAAAATTCATAAAAACAGCATCAGATTCAGGATGCAGTATTGAAGTAACAAACCTCACAAAAAAAAGGGGTCCTGCAAACGGACTCAGCCTTAACCGGCTGTCAGCTCTTGAAATAACTGAAGGGGACGAGATACTGGTTGAGGCTTTTGGTGCTGAAAAATCATCAATTGAGTTTTTCAGCAGACTTGAGAGGCTTGTAAGAGATAATTTCGGTGATGAAAGGAAAAGTGGACATGAACCGGAACCAGAAAAGACTTTATCATCACCAGAAACAGATATTTTAAAGGGAGCTGTAACACTTTCTGAAGGGATAGCATCTGGAAGGATTTATTTCCCTGCTGAAATCAGCCTTGTAAAAGAGGCGGAAAAAACAGGAAATGCTGAAGAAGAAATTCTCAAACTTGAAACTGCTCTTGAGAGAACAGGGGATGAAATAAGGAAAACAGTAAACAGGAGAAAGAACAGGATATCAGATGACAAGATGCAGATACTTGAAACACATCTTTACCTGCTGAAGGACCCTGATCTCAGAGATGAAAGTATCCGCAGGATAAGGGAAGAGAGCTTTACTGCTGCCTCAGCATGGAGCATTTCAGCCGGTGAAGTAATTGAAAGATATGAGAATATTGAGGACAGGTACCTGAAACAGCGCTCAGCTGATGTGAGGGATGTTGCCTGCAGGGTCATGTCATTCCTCACAGATAAGGGAGGCCTCTATTCTGAAGAAATACCTGAAGGAGCTGTGATTGCTTCTGCCAGGCTTACCCCTTCTCAGCTGCTTCATCTTGATCCTGATAAAACAGAAGGGATACTTGTTTCAGACAGCGACATGACTTCCCATGCGGCAATACTTATCAAATCTCTCGGAATCCCTGCAATAGGGGGATACAGTGAGATTGACAGCATCAGGGAGGGAGATCTTGTTTCCTTTGATGCAGGCAGCTGCAGAGTTTATATAAATCCGGATGCTGAAAGACAGAATATCATGAAGTCTGAAAAGGAGAAATTCATCCTTCAAAAGCGGAAACTGGCAGATGAAAGTCTTGAACCTGCATATACAAAAGACGGAAAAAGAATCAGGATATTTGCAAACATTGCAACAGTTTCAGAGGCCCAGGCTGCAGTCAGAAACGGAGCTGAGGGGATTGGTGTTCTGAGAACAGAATTCCTTTTTCTCGGGAAAAACAAGCCCCCTTCAGAGGATGAGCAGTACACTTTCTTTACCTCAATATTCAGGATAATGGAGGGAAGACCTGTAACTGTCAGGCTGCTTGATGTGGGTGGAGACAAGATTATCCCCTATATGGACCTTCCGGCAGAAAACAATCCCTTTCTAGGAATGAGGGGGGTGAGGATCTATGAAACTCACAGGGATCTGCTTAAAACCCATATCAGGGCAATACTCAGGGCAGGAATTGACAATGATCTTAAAATAATGATCCCGATGATTTCAAGGTACAGCGAATGTGAACAGGCATATAACCTGATAAATGAAGTCCACCGGGAACTGACTGCAGGGGGGATAAAACATATATGGCCTGTTGAAACAGGAATAATGATTGAAACGCCTGCTGCAGTATTCATGGCAAATGAGCTTGCCGGGATAAGCGACTTTTTCAGCATCGGGACCAATGATCTGACACAGTATCTTCTTGCAGCAGAAAGAGGGAACAGCAGTCTTTCTTCCTATTCAGACCCCTATGATCCTGCTGTACTGAGGGCTGTGAGAAAAACAGTACTTGCAGCGGAAAATGCAGGGATAGATGTCAGCCTCTGCGGTGAACTGGGGGGAGACCCTGACGCTGCAATGCTCCTGATAGGGATCGGGATAGAAAACCTGAGCATGAATCCTGCATCCATCCCAAGGGTGAAAAAAGCTGTAAGGAATATATCCTCGGACTGCAGGGGAGAATGTGTTTCAATACTGTTCAAGGCACTCAGTTCTGACGATGTCAGGAATTTTCTGAAAAGATAATTCTTATAGATCATATGGGAAACCCTGAGCCGGCGGTAAGAATAGTTGAGAATCCTGCTGTAATATGAAGATCAATACTTTTCAGTTTATCTGCACCGGAATACTGAAAACAACAGTTTTCTTCTGATTATTTTTTCAAAGGTCGGTTGTAAGATCAAGGTCATCAAACGGGCTGATAACTCCAAGCTTGTTTTTTGTTGCAACATGTGTATATATCATTGTTGTTCTGATGTCGGAATGCCCCAGAAGTTCCTGAACCGTTCTTACATCATAACCCTTTTCAATGAGATGGGTTGCAAAGCTGTGCCTGAGAGTGTGGACTGAAGCGTTTTTATCAATCCCTGCAGAAACAACTGCCTCATGAAATGATTTCTGAAGAGTTGTAGGATATATATGAAATCTTCTGACTATCTTGTCCCTCGGATCAAAAGAGAGTTTGTTAGAAGGGAATACCCAGTACCAGCACCATTCCCTGCATGCGTTTCTGTATTTATTTTCAAGTGCATGCGGAAGAGGAACCCCCTCAACATTATCTCTTCTGTCATTATCATAATATTTTCTTGTTAGTACCAGATGGTTTTTGAGTGAAGGTATAATACTGAGCGGAAGAAGGGTCTGCCTGTCTTTGTTTCCTTTTCCCGATCTCACAGTAATGCACTGCCTCTGGAAGTCAATATCCCTGATTCTGAGGGACAGGCACTCTGAAAGACGGAGGCCTCCTCCATAGATTATTTCAACCATTAATCTCTGAATACCCTTCATCCTGCTTATGATCCTTGTAACCTCATCTTTTGAGAGAACCAACGGAAGCTTTTTGTACTGCGATGAACGTATGACATTATCAAGATTTGTTATCTCCCTGAAAAGGGCATTTCTGAACAGGTACAGAATCGCAATAAAAGCCTGTTTCTGGGTTGAATCTGCAATACCTTTTTCAACTGCCAGGTAAGTTAGAAAGTTCTTCACATCTGATTCATCAACATCTGAAGGATTTTTGCCGTCAAGATATTTCCTGAAAACCCTGATCCAGTGAAGATAGGATTTCTCGGTGCTGTAGGATTTATACTGAAATTTACATGATTCCTTAATGAGAATTATGATATCATCCCAGTTTGAAGGGGAAGATATGTTTTTTGATTTTTCCTTATCATAGTTACTTTTGTAAAATATATAGTAGTTTACAGCTTTCCGGGCCTGATCAAGCTGCCAGATTTCAGCTTTTTTCCCGAGGGTATTTAGAAAATCACTGATACCTGAATCCCGGTTATGCAGAATGAATGAATTGTATTGTGAAACCCATCGAAGAAAATAAGCCAGATACTTTTCATTTACATTGCATTTTTCCGTCAAAAACTCCTCAAAACTCATACTTATACTCCTGTTTTACAGATATATGGAATAAATAACAGTTTTATATGTTTAATACAGTGAAAAGTGTTTTTTACTTCAAAACGAAGCAAAAATATAATTGTTTGAAAAATAACTTATATGGGATAAAATATAGACAAAAAGATTGAATATGTAATGTTATCTACCCCTTCGGGGGGAGAAGTAATTAAAGAAGTAAGAAACTGTAGATTATTAAAAAGGGAAATGAATGATAGATGATTTGCAAATATTAAAACTAACCCTCAAAGAAGCATCAAAAGGTGGTTTATTTGGTAATCATGAACCAATGAATATATTTGCTAAAAAATTATTAAATGAAAGTTGGATAGATAAATTAAAATATAAAGGATATTCAAGTTCCTGTGTATATTTTGAAGGAAGTAATTGTGAGGATATTAGCATATATACTTCTTACCAATCGAATAATCCAAAAAATGGAAAAAAAGTTACAATAGAATTAATTATTAGAAATGAAAATAAAAATATTAATTGTGAAAATATTACTGTAGATGATGCAATTAAAATATTGGCTCAGATAGTAGATAAAGATTATGAAAATATTGTGATAGAAAAAAATAATGAAAATCAGAATAGTATGAATGATTTAAATGAATCAGCTGATCTTATTGATGTTGAAGATGAATTTAGAGAAAAATATAAAGAAATAACTTTAAAAATGAAACAAAATAAAGAATGGTATGAAATCGATGGTTTTTACAAGGGTGAAAGAATTAACGATTTTGAAAATCTTATAATAAATGAAATAAAATCGTTTAAACATTTATGTTTAGGACGTAGTACATATTATGATAATTTTCTTATAGATATGGAAAAGCTATATGGTCATAAAGTATATCAAAGCGATTATATGGTTTGGATTAATCCAGCAGATCCATATGAAAGTTTGCTATATTATATTGATACTGCAAAACAAATAGACTTTAGTCTTGAAGGTATATCATTTGAAAATTTAAAAACTTGTTTAAAAATTAATAAAGTTGCAGAAAGTAGATATGAATTAGGATCTCCATTTATGACTCTATGGGAAATTAATCAGATAATATTTACAGATTATAGATATAAAACAACATGGCATATTCGAGGCGAATTGAATAAAAAAAAGGTTGAAAAATTATTTAAAAAAGAAGTTGAATATAAGAATTTAAAAATTATTGATATTTAAAATATAGTAGAAAGAATAATGATTTAATGTAAAAAAATTATTAATAGGGTTTTACTGAATGACATAAATCAATAGATAACAATCAGTTGGAGCAGATTTGACTTTTGTCACGGTTCTTGCAGAGCAAGAACACGCGCCAACCCTTACGGGGCAGTCAAACAGCTCAACTGGGCGTTAAACACACTTATATGTGGAGAAAATGGAGATATGAGTATTTTTTACTCTAAGAATAACAATTGAAAAATCAAGAAAAATAGAATAAAATCAAATTAGAATGATAAATTTACCAGAAGAAATAATGAAAGATATAAATATCGCAAAAGAGATCCTTTTACGGGAAGGAGTAAGCGAAATATATATTTTTGGATCAATTGCAGAAGGAAAATATACAGAAAAATCAGATATTGATATCGCTATTGTTGGATTAAGAGAAGATAGATACTTCAAAATATACGGAGAACTTTTAGAAAAATTATCCCGTGATTTTGATTTAGTTGGCTTAGATTATGAAAATGATTTCAGTAAAATGATAAAGGAAACTGGTAAATTTGAACGAGTTGCCTAATAAAGATATCAAAATAACTTTTGAAATTAATCAAATTGAAAAAGAAATAAAAATAATAGAATTGCTTAAAGATGTAATAAAAAATGGAGATCTTGATGAAATTCAATTAAGAGCAGCAGCAAGTACATTACATTCAATATATAATGGAATTGAAAAAATATTACTATTCAAACTGAAAGATTTAAAAATAGATATTGAAACAAATCATAAATGGCATTCCGAACTGCTTATTAAATCCCGTGAAAATAAAATAATCCCAAATAAATTGGAAGAAGAACTTAGAGACCTTATGGGTTTCAGACACTTTTATCGACATGCATATGGATTCATGCTTAATAAAGAAAATATCAAACCATTAGTGAATAACATGACTCAATTATTTAATGACTTTAAAAAGGAAATTAATTAATAGGAGTTTAACAATCAGTTGGAGCAGATTTGCCTTTTGTCACGGTTCTTGCAGAGCAAGAACACGCGCCAACCCTCCGGGACAGTCAAACAGCTCAACTGGGCGTTATCTACCCCTTCGGGGAGAGATTTTAGAAAAAAAGAAAAAAGTTGTAAATATATCATTATTATAAATATAATATGAGTAATTATGGGAGCAGAATTATGATTTTTTGGGGCAATTATGTATTAAAATATGTAGAGTTTTCAATTAATCAAAAAAATGATACAAATTATTCTAATGACGTCAATACAAAAATACTACGAGCGAAATTATCTTTAATTGATTCAATTAAAAATTTAATTAAAAATCAGAATATTATGCTCGATGGTATTCTTTTTACTATGAAAAGTTATGATCCAGTCACCTTTTCCAGAAAAATGAGAGAAATCAATCAAAGTGATATACAAAATATATCAAAAAATATTTATGATTATGGTTTGCTTTTTAGAGATATTAATTTACCTTTTTCAATGTTAACATCAATTCAACCTAAAAGCTTACAAGATCCTTTACCAAATGCAATATTAAGACAAGAATTTATACAGTTAGACCGAAAAACTTATACTGAAATTGAAATGAAAATATCATTACCTGAAAATGATGACGTGATAAATTTTGAATTAGCTTATGAAAATGTAAAAAAATTAATTGGAAGTGAACATGATTATACATTGGAAAAAGAAAGGGATGATAGATTGAAATCAATAATCAAAATCGAAAAATATGGAAATATAAACATTAATCAAATAAATAATATAATAGCTCCATTAAAAAAATCAAAAGGCGAAACTATTGAAGCATATGAATTACTTAAGAATAACATTATAAGCAAATATGAATTAAAAGATTATTTTTTTTCGCTTTAAGTAGCAATGATTTTAAAATTTGAAGGAATAATATAAATTAATAGATAACAATCAGTTGGAGCAGATTTGACTTTTGTCACGGTTCTTGCAGAGCAAGAACACGCGCCAACCCTGGCGGGGCAGCCAAACAGCTCAACTGGGCGTTACATGGCCTTTCAGGCGGATTTTATCAAAAAGTGAATATTTTTAGCGCTTATAATTAAATTATAAATGTTATTTAAGGCTTAAAATGATTGAAAAATATTGTAAATAATCCCTTCAAGCATGGATGAAACATCTCTAATATCACATTTTCTGTATAAATGGACTTTAAAAAGCAAAAAAAAATAAAAACATATGAAAAATGATCAATTTATAAAAATATTGCTGAAAATAAGAAAAAAAATATAATATTAAAAAAACGATACAAAACCCCAGTGGTAGAAGAAATTAGGGGAAAAAGACAAAAATATAGTGCAAAACAATTATTTAAAAGTTGTTTAAAAGTGCTATAAATAGTATTATTAATATAGGGGTAAATGATATGAATAATATAATCACCGCAAACGAATTAAAAACCAAGGGTGTCTCAGTTATTGAAGAAATAACAAATCAAGATAGTGAAGCGATTATTACAGTTCGTGGTAAGAACAAATATGTAGTATTATCAATTGAAGAATATAATCATCTAAGGGAATATGAATTAGAAGCTGCAATAAATGAATCTTTAAATGATATAAAAGCTGGAAGAGTGTACGATGAATCAATAGAAGAACATATAAAGAGAATAACCAGTGTATAAAATTATTTTTACTGAGAGTTATGTAAAACGAGCAACAAAATTTATAAAAAAACATCCAGAATTACTAAAACAGTATGAAAAAACTATTCAGCTTATGGAATTAAATCCTTCCCATCCATCTTTACGACTTCATAAATTAGAAGGAAGATTATCTGATTATTACAGTGTTTCAATAAATATGTCATACCGAATAACAATAGATTTTATAATTCAAGATAAAGAAATAATTCCAATAAACATTGGAAAGCATGATGAGGTTTATTAAACAATATTACATGTAACAAAAAGTTGGAACAGACTTCGCGACTTTTTACTTTCAGGATTATTTCAGCAGCAAAGAAGTATGGTTTACTGGTACTGCGAAGCTGCTCAACTGGGCGTTATAAAGCTTTTAGGTGTGGCGAATGACGTAAAATGAAATATTTATTGTAAAAAGAAAAATATCTGGAAGAAAAAGGAAATTAGAAAAAAAAGAAATAAATAAACAATATTGCTGCTAATAATGAGTATTTTAGAGATATTATTGTATATTCAGCAATTATTTTACATTTGATGAAGAAAAATATTCTCTATGGCGGAATTATATATTAAAATAGAACAAATGAATAATGAATTAATGTCCAATTATCTTGATGAAACAGTTGAAATACTCAAAAAACTTGAAATATCTGAAGTAATATTGTTTGGATCTGTAAGTAAAGGTAATTATGATGATGAAAGTGATATAGATTTACTCATTATTTTAGATATAGATAAAATACCTGAAACTTATGAAGAAAAAATGGAATTAAGACAGAAAATCAGAAAATCTTTGAGAGCAATTAATAAAAAAGTATCCTTAGATTTATTGGTTTATACAAAAAAAGAATTTGAAATAATGAAAGAAGAGGGAAGTTCTTTTTTAACTGAAATAAATAATACAGGTAAAAAAATATATGAAAAAGCGAGTTAAAGAATGGCTGAAATTTGCCAAAATAGATTTAGACTCAGCAATAAAATTACTTGAAGATCCTGGTTTAACCCAAAGTGCCGCATTTCATTGCCAACAATCAATTGAAAAATCCTTTAAAGCTATACTTGAAGAAAATCAAAATAAAATACCCCGGACACATGACCTTGAAAAATTATATGGTCAAGTCGAAGAATGTAAAATCAAACTGGTAATAGATGAAGATGTACTTGATGAAGTGAATGACGTTTACATAGAAACAAGATATCCATCAGATTTAGGATTAATACCTGAGGGAATACCAAAAGTCGAAACAGTCAAAAGATTTTATGACCTATCAAACTCAATTTATAAACAAATAGAAGAAAAATTATCTTAGAAATATGGCTTTATAACAAAGTTTTGGAGTAGACGCCTTCTCGTCGCTATGCTCCTGCGATGGCGCAACTCAAAACGGCGTTAAATGCCATTAAGGATGAATTTACAATAAAACTGATAAAATTACCCTTAAAAACAAAAAAATGAATAATTTTTACATAAAAATGTTTAAAATCCAAAGAATTATGAATGGGAAAATACTGTTTTTCATGAAATTATCATCAGCAATATGTTAAAAAATGTGAAAAATGATGAAATATCTTTATATTATTTTAGTGAAAAATTGATAAAAAGAATAAAAAAGAGTATAATAGAATAAATATGAATAAAGAGGATTGTTATGGCTAAAACAGTGACATTAAGAATAGATGATGATACATATAATTTAATAAAATTGGCCGCAACTGGAGAAAGAAGATCGATTTCAAATTTTATTGAATATGCAACAATGGCATATTTAGCAGAGGAAAGCTTTGTAACAGATAATGAAATGGATGAAATAATGAATAATGAAAAACTGTTAAAAAACCTGGTACAGGGGAAAAAAGAAATTGAAGCAGGGAAGTATAGAATAGTTGAGTAATTTTAAAATAGCCGAAACAGACAGTTTTATAAAAAAAATTGAAAAAACAAAATATAAAAATCTCTACAAAAAAATAAGAGAATATGTTTATCCAATGTTAAAATCAAATCCATATTTCGGACCTAATATCAAAAGATTAAAAGGAAAATATTCTGAATATTATAGATACAGAATAGGAGATTACAGACTGTTTTATAAAATTGAAAATGATAAAATAATGATTTTTATAATAGATATAGAACATCGAAAAGATGCTTATGATTGAAGAAGGATAAAAAATGACAGTAACTGAAATATTTTTTGGTTTATTCGGAGGAGCACTAGGAGGGATAATTGTTTCCCTTATTAAATCACATCTGGATAAGAAAAATGAAATATCTATAAACTTAAATAAAATAATTGAAGATAAATATAGAAGTTTACTAGTATTTATGGCATGTGCTTTAGATATTAAAAAGAAAAAATATTTTACGTTGAATGAACAAATACCTTTAAATACCAAAGAAGAATATTTACAACAGATAAAAGAGTATTACTATCATAGTGTTTTATATAGTTCAGATTCTGTTATTTTAGCATTAAAAGATTTTATAAATGAAATATCAATGGAGAACTATTTAAAAGTTGCTGTTGCAATGAGAAATGATCTCTGGAATAAAGGGACTAAAATAAAAATTGATGACTTAATAATTAAATAAAATTTAGCATTTAACAATAAGTTGGAGCAGATTTGGCTATGTCACGATTCTTGCATACGCAAGAATGCGCGCCACTTGACGCCAAACAGCTCAACTTGGCGTTATGTTCACGCAAAAATATGAAAACCTTAAAATGGACATATTGGAGAAAAAAAGGAAGGAAAATAAGTAATATTTCAACCTTGACTGTACGTTTAAAACGAAAGTATAATATACGTATAGAGGCGTAATATGTATAAAAAATTAACACTTAGATTAGATAATGACATAATAGAGCAAGCTAAAAGATATGCTGCTGAAAATAATGAATCTCTATCAAAAATGGTCGAAAAATACTTTAAAATGATGGTTAATAATAAAGAACCAGATAAGAAATATAAAATTTCTCCGGAAATAAAATCTTTATCTGGTGTTATTGAATTACCTGAGGATTTTGAAATCAAACAAGAGTATAATGATTATCGAGAAAGAAAATATGGATTATAGAGTTTTTATTGATTCAGATGTATTACTAGATGTACTTGCGAAAAGAGAAAAATTCTATGAGAATTCATCAATTATTTTAGAATTAATAAAAGACGGAAAAATAAAAGGTCATACTTCTCCCATAGTAATTTCAAATGTTTATTATATTTTAACAAAATATGGTAATGAAAAAATTGCAAAAGAAAATGTAAAAAAAATATTAAAACTCCTTTCAGTACTATCAATAACAGAAGAAATAATTAATGAAGCAGTGAATTCAAAAATGAAAGATTTTGAAGACGCGATACAATATTTTACAGCAATGAATAATCAAATTGATGTTTTAATAACAAGAAATACAAAAGACTATATTGAGAAGAAAAAAGTAGAAGTAATGAAATCTGAAGAATTTATTAAAATATTCAGTGAATTAAAATAAAAAACAGAACATAACACATATAAGCCCCCGATAAGTCAATGACAAAATAGTATCCGGCCCCGAAAATTATCGTTTCCAGTAATGAGAAAAGAGGAGATGAGAAATATTAAGCCATCCAATTCGAAATTCAAAGAATTATACAGAAGAGGATCTGTATCAAACACATATAGAAGGTCATAATTAATATGCCTTAGAATTGATTCGGTACCTGAATGCTGCCTGATGCAAAAAGATAAGTCCGTATAAACGGCTATAGTTACTTGGGCAGGTCAGCACAGGACAGATCACTGTAATATTTCCTGCAGCTCTTTATATGTAAAAGGATCAGTGTACATGTCTAATCAAACAGACGGGATTCATGATATTCGGGTATGATGGCCATAGGCAGTCATTGCTGCAAATAATTAAGGTCATCAACAACCTCATCACATATTGATCCAGTTATGCGACAGGCTCATGTACACTATCCCTGAAAAATCTATTAGCATCAAAAGGTTCTTTTCGTTTGAGCATGAAATAAACTGTCCTTGCCAGTTTTTGAGCAATTAGAGAAAGAGCTTTCCCTTTACCATATCTTTTACTCAGCTGCTGCAGTAATTTTTTAGCCGGTTCATTGTTCCTCAGAAATAGAACAGCAGCCTCGCTGAAAGCCCATTTAAGATGAGCATTTCCGATTTTATTATGTCCGCCTTTTACTCTTTTTCCTGCAGATTCATGAGAGCATTTAACAAGTCTTGCATATGAGATGAAATTTCCAACCTCTGAAAACCTGTTAATATCATCTATTTCGTAGAGAATAACCAGTGATAAAATCGGTCCAATACCATGAACAGATCTTAAAAGATGGTATGACACCGGATCATGATGAACAGCATGCTTTTTTATATCAGACTCAATACCAATAAGAATTCTGTGATATGAATCCAGAAGCTCCATATCAGCCTCTATACTTTTCCTTGTATATTCATTCTCAAACCGATTCTGTATATTTTGTCTGTTAGAAGCATGCAGAATATTCTTTTCAAAACTGCTTAAATTATATTGGGTATTTGTATTTTGGATATGAGCAAGTAAAGCTGACTGATGATGAATAAAATATTGTCTTCGTCGTAGAAGATCTCTTACAGCTCTCATTTTGCGTGGATATACATATGCCATTGGGAACATCCCGCCGCGGATCATTGTTGCAATTTTAAATGAATCGATTTTATCATTTTTAGTTTTACCACCATGAATAGCTTTCATGTATAAGGCATGACCGAGTACAAAATTGATGTTGTTATCCTCTAAGCAGTCAGCGATCCAATACCAGGTAAATACACATTCTACACCAACGATAATATCATCATTGTATGGAGAGATAGCCTGCAATAAATTGTCAGGATTAGAATCCATATTTTTATGAAAGATTTTGTTTCCGTTATTATCAATGATGCAGATATACATTTTTCTTGCATGCAAATCAATACCGGCATAAAATTGATGTTGTGAATTATAAAATCTCATTAAGCTTCCTCCTGTATGGAATATTGTTATGTGGTAATTATACCGCACCTCGGGTAGGGGGCTTAATGAGTATCAATCAGTTGGAGCAGATTTGACTTTTGTCACGGTTCTTGCTGTTGCAAGAACACGTGCCAACCCTGGCGGGGCAGTCAAACAGCTCAACTGGGTGTTACATACACAAAAGTTATCGGAAACCGGTAAACCTGAGAAAAAGTTGGTGGAGTAAAAAAAAGAATATTAGGGATTGTATGCATCATCTTGAGGCCCGCCCGGCAAAAAAGCTTATATGTTGTAAATTAAAAAATTCCCGATTCAAAAAGAGGGTAGAGGATATTTAGTGTGGCCTGCCACTTTGACACTCGAATATGAAAAATAAAACTGTCCAATGAAGTAAAGAAAATAGGCGCTTTTCAGCCGATTTGGAGCGAGCCGAAAATATAATGTGACGATAATCTAAGAATTATGTTTTGGTATCCTCCAGGCTGGAAAATGGCGAATTTATAAAGATCTGCAGGATATTTTCTGGTTGGAAAATGTAGAAAAAGAACTTGCTAATTGATCTTGAGTGGATTTAGTATGTAACAATAAGTTGGAGCAGACCCCGGTTTTGTCATGGTTTTTGCAGGAAGAAGTTGAATTATTAAAAAATGCAGCAATTATTTGATAAAAATCGTTTGTTTTAATGCAGAATGATAAGCAAAAACACATGCCAATCCTTCAGCTTCGCTTCAGGAACCACCGGAGCAGCTCAACTTGGGCGTTATGCATAAACGAAAAAAAACAAAAATCAATATAAGGAGAAAATATCTCTTTAAAAGATACAAAAAAGAATATAGACTAAATAAAACTTGCAGTTTAGGCGAAAATAGCGTATTATCCTAATTAAGGAGAGCTATATGTTAATACAATTCACTATTCAAAATTATAAATCATATAAACATCCACAACATTTTACTATGGTTCCTGGGAAATACAGATTAAAGAAGAATCATGTGATAACTAAAAAAATAGCCAATATCCTAAAATTTTGTTCAATTTATGGAGGAAATGCATCAGGAAAATCTAATTTAGTAGATGGGATAAGTAGAACAAGAGACTTAATTGTTAATGGTGAGATGTCTTCCTATAAAAAACAATTATTCTTTAAATTAGATAGTGAAAAAGAGAAACAACCTTCAAATTTTGAATATAAAATATTAGTGAATGATAGAATTTTCGTTTATGGATTATCTGTATCTTTCTATAATGAGACTATATATCAAGAATATTTATATGAATTAAAAAATGATAAAGAAATATTATACTTTGATTTAGATTATAAAAATAATGATATAAATTTTAATTTTGATAAAATAAAGGAAAAGGCTAATAAAAAGAAAATTGAGGTTTATATTGATGATTTTACACATAATGAAGAAAAGATTTTTATAAATTATCTTGATAGTATAAAATTCAAAGAAGAAGGTATTATTTATGATATAAAATGTGTTTTTCAATGGTTTAAATCTACTCTTACAGTATTAAAACCTAATTCGAAACCTGTTGATATTATTGGTTTATTTAATAATGATTCTAATGAAGAAGTTAACTCTATAATAGATTTAATAAAATCTTTTGATACAGGTATAACAGATTTTGTAAAAAAAACACTTAGCTTTGAAGAATTTAAAGAAGATGTTTTAAATTCTGTACCAATCAATAAAACTGATACGGTTGAAGGAATTTTTAAAGAACTTTCATCAATTGAAGAAGATACAAATGCAACAATTATTATTGATGATAAATATTTTAAGGCTTATAAAAAAGAAAAAGAAGTTATTTTTGAAAGTCTGAAATTTGAACATTGTAATAAAAAATGTGCAGAATTTGATTTTGGAGAAGAATCCGATGGTTCTAGAAGAGTAATTGAGCTTGTTAATTTATTATATTCAGCACAATTTAAAAATAGAGTTTTTATCGTTGACGAATTAAATCGTTCATTGCATCCCAATTTAACTGTTGATTTTATTGAAAAATTTATAACATTATCTCAAGATACAGAATCACAATTAATCGTAACAAATCACGATTCTGCATTAATGGATTTTAAATTAGTTAGACAAGATGAAATATGGATCGTTGATAGAGATATTGATGGATCTAGTAATTTGATTTCATTAGATAAGTTTAATATTCGAAGTGATAAAGTATTAAATAAAGATTATTTAAATGGTAGATATGGAGGTATTCCTCAAATCTATAAATTACTATCACCAAAACGAGAAATCGATGGCTAGATTATTTTCAAATGAATATGATTCAGATAAAGTAAGAAATATACCAAATAAAATTGAATATAAAAAATTGATTTTTGTGGCTTACGAAGGTGTTGTAACTGAACCTTCATATTTTAAAAATATGAGTCAGTTTGTTAAATCATCAAAAAAATACGCTGTAAAAATATTTCCAGTAAATAGATTTAAAAAAGATGGAAAAAGTCATCCTATACATGTTAGAGATGGATTATTTGAATACTATAATGAAAACCTAAAAGGTGTATTTGATAAAAACAAGGATGAACTATGGATAGTTATAGATATAGATAAACACTTCTCAGCAACAAGGACAAAAACAACAGAAGAAGTTTATGATGAATTTTTAGAAAGTTTAGATTCGATCGGAAATGTAAAAATAAATGCTGCTATCAGTAATCCTTCATTTGAATTATGGTTATTATTACACTTTGAGTGTGTTGAAGAATTAGATTTAGAAAAAATAAAAGAGAATAAGAGAATAAATAAGAAAAAAACATATATAAAAAAATATTTGGATGATTGTATTAAAAAAAGAAAAGAGGCTGGTGATACTGTATTATATACTGAGTTAACTGATAAAGCATTACAGAATGTACTTTCAAATAGAATTACTGATTCAAATAATAAACTAATTTTAGAAATTGGTACGAGCATGAATAAATTAATAATGCATATCCTTGAAAAAGAAATAACTGCATAACACATATAAGCCCCCGATAAGTCAATGACAAAATAGTATCCGGCCCCGAAAATTATCGTTTCCAGTAATGAGAAAAGAGGAGATGAGAAATATTAAGCCATCCAATTCGAAATTCAAAGAATTATACAGAAGAGGATCTGTATCAAACACATATAGAAGGTCATAATTAATATGCCTTAGAATTGATTCGGTACCTGAATGCTGCCTGATGCAAAAAGATAAGTCCGTATAAACGGCTATAGTTACTTGGGCAGGTCAGCACAGGACAGATCACTGTAATATTTCCTGCAGCTCTTTATATGTAAAAGGATCAGTGTACATGTCTAATCAAACAGACGGGATTCATGATATTCGGGTATGATGGCCATAGGCAGTCATTGCTGCAAATAATTAAGGTCATCAACAACCTCATCACATATTGATCCAGTTATGCGACAGGCTCATGTACACTATCCCTGAAAAATCTATTAGCATCAAAAGGTTCTTTTCGTTTGAGCATGAAATAAACTGTCCTTGCCAGTTTTTGAGCAATTAGAGAAAGAGCTTTCCCTTTACCATATCTTTTACTCAGCTGCTGCAGTAATTTTTTAGCCGGTTCATTGTTCCTCAGAAATAGAACAGCAGCCTCGCTGAAAGCCCATTTAAGATGAGCATTTCCGATTTTATTATGTCCGCCTTTTACTCTTTTTCCTGCAGATTCATGAGAGCATTTAACAAGTCTTGCATATGAGATGAAATTTCCAACCTCTGAAAACCTGTTAATATCATCTATTTCGTAGAGAATAACCAGTGATAAAATCGGTCCAATACCATGAACAGATCTTAAAAGATGGTATGACACCGGATCATGATGAACAGCATGCTTTTTTATATCAGACTCAATACCAATAAGAATTCTGTGATATGAATCCAGAAGCTCCATATCAGCCTCTATACTTTTCCTTGTATATTCATTCTCAAACCGATTCTGTATATTTTGTCTGTTAGAAGCATGCAGAATATTCTTTTCAAAACTGCTTAAATTATATTGGGTATTTGTATTTTGGATATGAGCAAGTAAAGCTGACTGATGATGAATAAAATATTGTCTTCGTCGTAGAAGATCTCTTACAGCTCTCATTTTGCGTGGATATACATATGCCATTGGGAACATCCCGCCGCGGATCATTGTTGCAATTTTAAATGAATCGATTTTATCATTTTTAGTTTTACCACCATGAATAGCTTTCATGTATAAGGCATGACCGAGTACAAAATTGATGTTGTTATCCTCTAAGCAGTCAGCGATCCAATACCAGGTAAATACACATTCTACACCAACGATAATATCATCATTGTATGGAGAGATAGCCTGCAATAAATTGTCAGGATTAGAATCCATATTTTTATGAAAGATTTTGTTTCCGTTATTATCAATGATGCAGATATACATTTTTCTTGCATGCAAATCAATACCGGCATAAAATTGATGTTGTGAATTATAAAATCTCATTAAGCTTCCTCCTGTATGGAATATTGTTATGTGGTAATTATACCGCACCTCGGGTAGGGGGCTTAATGAGTATCAATCATTTGGAGTTGACGCCTTCTCGGCTGAAGCCTGCGATGGCGCAACTCAAATGGGCGTCTATGAGAAAAATCAAGCCGCAATATCAATATTTGTTGGAATTTCTATACCATTTTTAACAAGAAGTTTTATATATTCTACCATCTTTTTTTTATGATTTTCCGGATCCCTGAAATAATGATATTCTTCTTTTTTAAGCATTTGATAAATTTCTGTTATCACTCTCCTGCATAATCCCATACGTACAATGCCAGGTTTTTTATAGACCCTTAATCGATCATGCCATCTTCGAATATTTGGATTATTATCTCGGAAATGATTTAATCCCTGGCTTAAAAGAGTTATTGCCACTTTCCTCCCTGATTTATTGGTACTTTTTATTATTGTTTTTTCATTTGAACTCTCAACACGAGGAGTGCTTCTCAAATAAGATGAAAACTTTTTACTATTTTGAAATCTCCTGACAGTAATAATATCTGAAATAATTGCTATTGCTGTGAAAACACTTAATCCTCTCATACTTGTAAGAATATTAATCTCTTTAATATATACAGCTCCTTCTAATAATATTCGCTCCTTAAGAGTTTTTATTTGTTGCTCAATACTTTCCAGTTGATCCATTAACAAATTTATCTGAAAATGCAAAACAGGATTCTCACTGCATAAATTCCTGATTATTTTTCTTGATTTCACACCAAAGATATATTCTTTTGTAAAAGGATATAAATTCTGTTTTAATAGCGAATGTATTCTATTTTTAACAGAAATTACCTGCTTTCTTTCTAACCTGTAAGTTGTAAAAAGTGATCTTAAATTCTGGATATGCATTGGTGGAATAACAACAGGATGAATCTGTTCTTCTCCACTTAATATTTGAGATTTAATTACTCTTGCTAGTTTATAAGCATCTACTTTATCTGTTTTTTTATTTGTAAATGATATTGTTTTTAGTTCAAAAGTATTAGCGACTATGATCTGCTTTACATCTGATTTAATGAGATTTACAAAGCAAAAGGAATTGATTGTAGCCTCAACGATAGCATATGAATTATTATCAACTTTATTCAGAAAGCTTGAAATCCCTTCAGAATTTATACTGAAAGAATAAATTGATTTTGCTCCTGTTTCATTAAGAAAACAGGCTGTAAAACAGTTAGTATGTAAATCAATACCGATAAACTGCATATTATTCCCCCTTTTATTGTGTTCTGCAAAAAGTGAAGGTATAATAATCATACGTCTATACGGGGTAAGTGTAGAGGCTTCCCCAATATTCAGATACGATTGGTGGCTGCTAATCGTTAGTACGGGATCATAAATGTCCCAGCCCCGCGGCAGCCATCATTCGTTCTATTTACAGAACTTATTGATTATACCATCAATCGTATCTGTATTTATCATAGCATCGTTATGTTCCAGACTGCCCCACAAAAAGTGGACACCTTCTATAGTTAGATTATAATGATAAGGGGAGTGTCTAAATGGCAAGAAAAAAGGTACAGGCGTATACCGAAGAGTTTAGAAGAGAAGCTGTAAAACGATCAGAAAAAGAGGGGAGTTCTGCAGCAAAAGTAGCAGAAGAACTGGGGATAAGTGCCCAGCAAATTTATAACTGGAAGCGTCAATTTAACAGACTGAGTGAAAAGCAATTTAATTCTTTAAACGGTGTTGATTACTCAAAAAATGAAAGTGAAGAAGTAAGAAAACTACGAAGAGAAATTAAGCGTTTAAAGGATGAAAATGAATTCTTAAAAAAAGCTACTGCGTACTTTGCGAACGACCAGAAGTGAAGTACGCAATAATTAATAAATATGAAGGTCAATTTGAGATTACTCTGATGTGCCGAGTTTTAGAAGTATCAAGATCAGGATATTACAAATGGAGAAGTAAAAAACCTGGGAAAAGACATCAATATAAAGCGAAGATCGAAGAATTGATTAAAAATACTTATGAAGATTTTAAAGCTCGATATGGTTCAAGAAGAATTGCAGAAGAATTAAATTCATTGGGTTGGAAATGTTCAATAAACTTCATAGCTAAAATCATGCAGGAGAACGATATAAAGGCCTTGAATGGAAAGGGCTTTAAATATAGCAGAAAAAGCCTGTCAATGAATAATGTATCAGATAACATTTTGTGGAGAGATTTTACAGCAACGAATCCGAATAAAAAATGGACTACAGATATTACGTATATTTGGGTAAGAAACAAATGGATGTATTTGGCTACAGTTATGGATCTTTATTCGAGAAAAATAGTTGGCTGGGCATTAGATACAAGCATGACGGAAAATCTTGTAATTGAAGCATTATCGATAGCATTTGGAAGAAGAGAATACTCTGAAGGTCTAATACTTCATTCAGATAGAGGAGTTCAGTACCGAGCTCAGAAATATATAGATTTTGCACAATCAAAAGGTTGTCAGCTAAGTATGAGTAGAAGAGGAAACTGCTGGGATAATGCCCCAATGGAATCATTTTTCAGCAGATTAAAAGTAGAATTAATTTATCCAAATAACTATCAGAGTGTAGAAGAATTAAAAGCTGGTGTTTTTGAATACATCGAGATATTCTATAACAGGAAGAGAAAACATTCAGCAATTGGTTATTTAAGCCCTGCTGAATATGAAAAGCAAACAGCAATAGCTGCATAGTTAGGTTGTCTACTTTTCATGGGGCACACCAGTTCCACCAGAGTAGGATTACATGGTTAAAAAATTGAAATATCAATGAATTCATATTAGAATATAGAAAATTTAAGAGGAAAATATGGCATTTAATGAGTTCGAATTAAGAAAACATCAACAAATATTAGATAAATATATTGAAAAAAAAAGGCCTCCAAAAAATATTCGTAAAGAATTAGATATTTCTTACAGAATTACTAATCAGAGTGTTGAAATATTTGAAATACGACCACAATGGGATAATCCAAATAAAACAATCAATACTCCAGTAGCTAAAACTACATATATAAAAACTCAAGATATATGGAAAATATATTGGATGAGAGGTGATTTAAAGTGGCATGGATATAATCCAAATCCAGAAGTAGATAATTTATCTGATTTTTTAAGAATTATAAATGAAGATGAATATGGATGTTTTTGGGGATAAAATTAATAAAAATAACCGTTAAAACTGTACTTTTTTTAAGAAAAAGTGATGTAAATAATCAATTATTTCAACCTTGACTGTACGTTCAAAATGTGTTTATAATATACGTATAGAGGTGGAGTATGTATAAAAAATTAACACTTAGATTAGAAGATAACATAATAGAGCAGGCTAAAAGATATGCTTCAGAAAACAATGAATCTCTTTCAAAATTAGTTGAAAAATACTTTAAAATGATGGTTGATAATAAAAAACCGGAAAAGAAATATGAAATTTCGCCGGAAATAAAATCTTTAACGGGTGTAATAAAATTACCTGAAAATTTTGACATAAAACAAGAATATAACGATTATAGAGATAAAAAATATGGATTATAGAGTTTTTGTAGATTCAGACATTATAATTGATGTCCTTGCAAAAAGAGAGGAATTCTTTGAAAACTCTTCAATTATTTTAGAATTAATGAAAGACAGAATAATAAAAGGTCATACTTCTCCAGTAATAATTGCAAATATAAATTACATGTTAACAAAATATGGGAATAGAAAAATAGCAAGAGAAAGTGTCAAAAAACTATTAAAATATATATCAGTCCTAACAATTACAGAAGAAATAATAATTGATGCAGTTAATTGCAAAATGAAAGATTTTGAAGATGCAATTCAATTTTATACAGCACTTGATAATAAAATAGATTTTTTAATAACAAGAAACGTTGATGATTATACCGAAAAGAAAAATATTGAAATAATGGAACCTTCCGAATTTGTAAAAATATTCAATGAATTAAATAATAACAGAACATAACACATATAAGCCCCCGATAAGTCAATGACAAAATAGTATCCGGCCCCGAAAATTATCGTTTCCAGTAATGAGAAAAGAGGAGATGAGAAATATTAAGCCATCCAATTCGAAATTCAAAGAATTATACAGAAGAGGATCTGTATCAAACACATATAGAAGGTCATAATTAATATGCCTTAGAATTGATTCGGTACCTGAATGCTGCCTGATGCAAAAAGATAAGTCCGTATAAACGGCTATAGTTACTTGGGCAGGTCAGCACAGGACAGATCACTGTAATATTTCCTGCAGCTCTTTATATGTAAAAGGATCAGTGTACATGTCTAATCAAACAGACGGGATTCATGATATTCGGGTATGATGGCCATAGGCAGTCATTGCTGCAAATAATTAAGGTCATCAACAACCTCATCACATATTGATCCAGTTATGCGACAGGCTCATGTACACTATCCCTGAAAAATCTATTAGCATCAAAAGGTTTTCGTTTGAGCATGAAATAAACTGTCCTTGCCAGTTTTTGAGCAATTAGAGAAAGAGCTTTCCCTTTACCATATCTTTTACTCAGCTGCTGCAGTAATTTTTTAGCCGGTTCATTGTTCCTCAGAAATAGAACAGCAGCCTCGCTGAAAGCCCATTTAAGATGAGCATTTCCGATTTTATTATGTCCGCCTTTTACTCTTTTTCCTGCAGATTCATGAGAGCATTTAACAAGTCTTGCATATGAGATGAAATTTCCAACCTCTGAAAACCTGTTAATATCATCTATTTCGTAGAGAATAACCAGTGATAAAATCGGTCCAATACCATGAACAGATCTTAAAAGATGGTATGACACCGGATCATGATGAACAGCATGCTTTTTTATATCAGACTCAATACCAATAAGAATTCTGTGATATGAATCCAGAAGCTCCATATCAGCCTCTATACTTTTCCTTGTATATTCATTCTCAAACCGATTCTGTATATTTTGTCTGTTAGAAGCATGCAGAATATTCTTTTCAAAACTGCTTAAATTATATTGGGTATTTGTATTTTGGATATGAGCAAGTAAAGCTGACTGATGATGAATAAAATATTGTCTTCGTCGTAGAAGATCTCTTACAGCTCTCATTTTGCGTGGATATACATATGCCATTGGGAACATCCCGCCGCGGATCATTGTTGCAATTTTAAATGAATCGATTTTATCATTTTTAGTTTTACCACCATGAATAGCTTTCATGTATAAGGCATGACCGAGTACAAAATTGATGTTGTTATCCTCTAAGCAGTCAGCGATCCAATACCAGGTAAATACACATTCTACACCAACGATAATATCATCATTGTATGGAGAGATAGCCTGCAATAAATTGTCAGGATTAGAATCCATATTTTTATGAAAGATTTTGTTTCCGTTATTATCAATGATGCAGATATACATTTTTCTTGCATGCAAATCAATACCGGCATAAAATTGATGTTGTGAATTATAAAATCTCATTAAGCTTCCTCCTGTATGGAATATTGTTATGTGGTAATTATACCGCACCTCGGGTAGGGGGCTTAATGAGTATCAAACAGTTGGAGCAGATTTGACTTTTGTCATGCAAATTGCTTACGCAATTTACACGCCAACCCTTCGGGACAGACAAACAGCTCAACTGGGCGTTATCCGGCCCTTCGGGCGGTAAATATAGCAAAACTGATAAAATAAACCGTAAAAATTATGAAATCCATGATCTTTGAAATAAAAAAGAATATTTAACAAGCTTCGAGATTAAGAAAATAGAGAAATATTGAAAAAAATGATAATATAAGATATATGGGAAAAAATATGATATTTAATAAATCCAATAAGTCATTATTAGAGGATTATTATAATTTTACACCTATCAAATTATATACTTTGCATCATGATAAAAAATCAACTTTAAGAATTAATGAAAAATATTTTATAAATCAAAAATAATAAATATTGAAAAGAATAATATTTGTGGAGAAGTAAATATGGAATGTAAATTTGAAAAATTAAGTATTGAACATCAAAATGATGTAATGGAAATATTTAATTATTATATAAAAGAAACAACAGCTTGAACAGTGATGGTATTCACCTGACAGTTGCATAAAAAAATAGTGACCATCAGTCACCCGAAAGATATAATGTTTTTAACCACAAAAACTAATATCAGGAGGACACAATGGTCACAAACAAAAATGTAACACAAAAGGCAGCAAGACGAAAGATGAACATGCTGGAGCTTGCGGAAGAAATGGGAAATGTAAGTAAAGCATGTAAAATCATGGGATATTCCAGACAGCAGTTTTATGAAATCAGGCGTAATTATCAAACATACGGATCCCAAGGATTACTTGATAAATTACCTGGAGCAAAAAATCCACATCCAAACAGAGTTTCAGAAGAAGTTGAAAAAGCTATCATGGATTATTCTTTAAAGAATCCTTCACATGGATGCGTTAGAGTTTCTCAGCAGTTGAGTCTTATGAGTATACAGGTTAGCTCTGGTGGAGTAAGAGGAGTCTGGCAACGGAACAATCTTGAAACCAAGTATCAAAGACTCATGAGGTTGGAAGAATACTGTCGAGGAAAGAAAATAGAATTAACTGAAGACCAGGTTAAAATGCTCGAAAGATTTGATCCAGAGTTCAAAGAAAGGCATATAGAGACAAGATTTACAGGAGATTTGGTATCAATAGATACGTTCCTTGTTGGAACGCTAAAGGGAGTAGGTAAAGTATATCTTCAAACTGTAATCGATTGTCATAGCAGATATTCATGGGGAAGGCTTTATACAAATAAACTTCCAGTAACAGCAGTACATGTTTTAAATAATGATGTATTACCATTTTTTGAAGAGAATAATATAAAAGTCGAGACTGTATTAACCGACAATGGACGGGAATACTGTGGTAGAAAAGATCATCATCCGTTTGAATTATTCTTACAGCTTGAAGAAATAGAGCATCGAACAACAAAAGTCAGAAGACCACAGAGTAATGGGTTTGTTGAGAGAATGCATCGGACATTACTGGATGAGCATTTCAGGATAAAGGGCCGTGAAAAGTTTTATGAAGCTTTAACAGAAATGCAGGATGATCTTGAGAAATATCTAGTTTATTACAATGAGAAAAGAGCTCATCAGGGAAGAAATATGAAGGGGAGAACACCTAAACAGGCCTTCTTTGACGGAATTAAAAAGAGTAAAAAAAGCGGAGATGCCGCTTAATAAAAACACTATCTTTCGGGACTGAGTGTCAGGTGAATACTGTACCAATACAAACAGCTGCATATAGAGAAAATACTGTTAAAAAAGATCATTTCCTAAATTTTCTTGAAGTAACTAAAAAATATCCTGGGTTTGCAATTAAAGATGATAAAAATAAAATTCTGGGATTTTGTATGCTTAAACCTCATATATCTTTATCTACTTTTTCCGAAGTTGCTGAAATTATGTATTTTATACATCATGAATATACAGGTAAAGGAATTGGAAAACAAGCTTTAAATAAACTTGAAACTGAAGCTGAAAAAATGGGAATAAAAAAAATATTAGCAAGTATTTGTTCAGAAAATAATAATAGTATAAAATTCCATAAAAAGAATGGATTTATAGAATATGGAATATTTAAAAATATTGGAAAAAAATTTGGAAGATATTTTAGTGTTGTTTGGATGGGGAAGGAGATTCAGTAATTTAAGGATTAATAATAAAAGCTCCACCCTGAAAAACATTATGTTTATTGAAAAAATTATTTTATAAAATTAATTAAGTCTATGGATATTATCATGGAATGATGAAACGGATAACACATATAAGCCCCCGATAAGTCAATGACAAAATAGTATCCGGCCCCGAAAATTATCGTTTCCAGTAATGAGAAAAGAGGAGATGAGAAATATTAAGCCATCCAATTCGAAATTCAAAGAATTATACAGAAGAGGATCTGTATCAAACACATATAGAAGGTCATAATTAATATGCCTTAGAATTGATTCGGTACCTGAATGCTGCCTGATGCAAAAAGATAAGTCCGTATAAACGGCTATAGTTACTTGGGCAGGTCAGCACAGGACAGATCACTGTAATATTTCCTGCAGCTCTTTATATGTAAAAGGATCAGTGTACATGTCTAATCAAACAGACGGGATTCATGATATTCGGGTATGATGGCCATAGGCAGTCATTGCTGCAAATAATTAAGGTCATCAACAACCTCATCACATATTGATCCAGTTATGCGACAGGCTCATGTACACTATCCCTGAAAAATCTATTAGCATCAAAAGGTTCTTTTCGTTTGAGCATGAAATAAACTGTCCTTGCCAGTTTTTGAGCAATTAGAGAAAGAGCTTTCCCTTTACCATATCTTTTACTCAGCTGCTGCAGTAATTTTTTAGCCGGTTCATTGTTCCTCAGAAATAGAACAGCAGCCTCGCTGAAAGCCCATTTAAGATGAGCATTTCCGATTTTATTATGTCCGCCTTTTACTCTTTTTCCTGCAGATTCATGAGAGCATTTAACAAGTCTTGCATATGAGATGAAATTTCCAACCTCTGAAAACCTGTTAATATCATCTATTTCGTAGAGAATAACCAGTGATAAAATCGGTCCAATACCATGAACAGATCTTAAAAGATGGTATGACACCGGATCATGATGAACAGCATGCTTTTTTATATCAGACTCAATACCAATAAGAATTCTGTGATATGAATCCAGAAGCTCCATATCAGCCTCTATACTTTTCCTTGTATATTCATTCTCAAACCGATTCTGTATATTTTGTCTGTTAGAAGCATGCAGAATATTCTTTTCAAAACTGCTTAAATTATATTGGGTATTTGTATTTTGGATATGAGCAAGTAAAGCTGACTGATGATGAATAAAATATTGTCTTCGTCGTAGAAGATCTCTTACAGCTCTCATTTTGCGTGGATATACATATGCCATTGGGAACATCCCGCCGCGGATCATTGTTGCAATTTTAAATGAATCGATTTTATCATTTTTAGTTTTACCACCATGAATAGCTTTCATGTATAAGGCATGACCGAGTACAAAATTGATGTTGTTATCCTCTAAGCAGTCAGCGATCCAATACCAGGTAAATACACATTCTACACCAACGATAATATCATCATTGTATGGAGAGATAGCCTGCAATAAATTGTCAGGATTAGAATCCATATTTTTATGAAAGATTTTGTTTCCGTTATTATCAATGATGCAGATATACATTTTTCTTGCATGCAAATCAATACCGGCATAAAATTGATGTTGTGAATTATAAAATCTCATTAAGCTTCCTCCTGTATGGAATATTGTTATGTGGTAATTATACCGCACCTCGGGTAGGGGGCTTAATGAGTATCAAAAAGTTGGAGCAGATTTGACTTTTGTCACGGTTCTTGCTTTTGCAAGAACACGCGCCAACCCTTCGGGATCAGTCAAACAGCTCAACTTGGCGTTATCTTTCAGACTGCCCCACAAAAAGTGGACACCTTCTATAGTTAGATTATAATGATAAGGGGAGTGTCTAAATGGCAAGAAAAAAGGTACAGGCGTATACCGAAGAGTTTAGAAGAGAAGCTGTAAAACGATCAGAAAAAGAGGGGAGTTCTGCAGCAAAAGTAGCAGAAGAACTGGGGATAAGTGCCCAGCAAATTTATAACTGGAAGCGTCAATTTAACAGACTGAGTGAAAAGCAATTTAATTCTTTAAACGGTGTTGATTACTCAAAAAATGAAAGTGAAGAAGTAAGAAAACTACGAAGAGAAATTAAGCGTTTAAAGGATGAAAATGAATTCTTAAAAAAAGCTACTGCGTACTTTGCGAACGACCAGAAGTGAAGTACGCAATAATTAATAAATATGAAGGTCAATTTGAGATTACTCTGATGTGCCGAGTTTTAGAAGTATCAAGATCAGGATATTACAAATGGAGAAGTAAAAAACCTGGGAAAAGACATCAATATAAAGCGAAGATCGAAGAATTGATTAAAAATACTTATGAAGATTTTAAAGCTCGATATGGTTCAAGAAGAATTGCAGAAGAATTAAATTCATTGGGTTGGAAATGTTCAATAAACTTCATAGCTAAAATCATGCAGGAGAACGATATAAAGGCCTTGAATGGAAAGGGCTTTAAATATAGCAGAAAAAGCCTGTCAATGAATAATGTATCAGATAACATTTTGTGGAGAGATTTTACAGCAACGAATCCGAATAAAAAATGGACTACAGATATTACGTATATTTGGGTAAGAAACAAATGGATGTATTTGGCTACAGTTATGGATCTTTATTCGAGAAAAATAGTTGGCTGGGCATTAGATACAAGCATGACGGAAAATCTTGTAATTGAAGCATTATCGATAGCATTTGGAAGAAGAGAATACTCTGAAGGTCTAATACTTCATTCAGATAGAGGAGTTCAGTACCGAGCTCAGAAATATATAGATTTTGCACAATCAAAAGGTTGTCAGCTAAGTATGAGTAGAAGAGGAAACTGCTGGGATAATGCCCCAATGGAATCATTTTTCAGCAGATTAAAAGTAGAATTAATTTATCCAAATAACTATCAGAGTGTAGAAGAATTAAAAGCTGGTGTTTTTGAATACATCGAGATATTCTATAACAGGAAGAGAAAACATTCAGCAATTGGTTATTTAAGCCCTGCTGAATATGAAAAGCAAACAGCAATAGCTGCATAGTTAGGTTGTCTACTTTTCATGGGGCACACCACTTTATTTAAAAATATTTTACTAAAAAATAAAAATGGATAAGGATATTTAAGTATGAATGAAAATATTTATGAAAGATACAAAATTATACGTAAAAGGTTAGAAAAAGATCACAATGATTTTACTCCTCCTTTTGATATTCTTATAAATCATGTTGATGATTTTTTTAAATCGGAAGAATCAAGTGAATTAGAAAAATGGTTCTATTTATTACTTAATCAATTTCCAAGTAGTAATACAAGACCTTATTTTGTTTTTCCACATGAAAAAGTTCTTATTAAAAACATTTATGATGATAGTAAACCATTTTATGAATATGAAATAGATTATGCAGTTTATGGTGGAACAAGAAATAACGTTGTAAAAATAGCGATTGAGTGTGATGGATTACGATCTCATGGTAGAAAAAAAAGTAACAACGAAAGAAGAAAAGAAATTAATTTGCAATCAGCTGGCTGGTTTTTAATAAGAATAGGAAGTTATGAAATTCATTCTGAAATAGAAAAACTTGAAAAAAATGAATATTATATTTCTGAAATGATTTCTTCAATAGAAAAAGTAATTGAAATACAAACAAAGTTAATAAATTATGATTCATTTGTAGATGAAAAATTTAGAACTGAAATTACAGGATATCAATGGGGGTGGGTAAAATGTACAGAATGTGGGTTTAGGCAAATGGATATATTAAATCATAAAAAGAATAAATGTCGTAATTGTAAAAAAGATTTTTATAGGGATAGAAGTAATGATCCAAAAGAGGCATGGGAAGATGATGGATTATTGTATTTTAAAAACAGTTAAAATAAATAAAAGGAAAAAAATGGAAATAGAACAAATAAAAAATGAAATATTAAAATTCCTAGAGCCGATAAAAGAGTCCGGCTTAAATAGTTATGATTGGAGAGTTAATGAAAAAATATTTTCTGAATATTTTATATTAAAAGATTTACCTAAAAAAAATCATATAGAGATGAATATTTGGTTAAGAAAATATCTGAATAAAAAAATAAATAATTCAAAAAATATAAATGAAAAAATAAAAATTGCTGAGTATTATATAAATAAATGGGGTGGAATAACTGGTTTTAAGAGTCATAAAAAAATTGTAGATAAATATGATGAAAAAATTATTAGTGATGAATCTCCGTATAAAGAGTATGAATTCGAAAATATTAGTAGTTGGTCAAAATATCTTAGTATAGCTTATCCAAAATGGGCAGTTATTTATGATTCTAGAGTAGCATATTCTTTAAATTCCATAATTTTAATAAATAATATTAAATCTAAGATATTTCCTATGCCAACTAGCAGAAATAAAAATATTACATTATTAGATATTGAAACAATTTTACTGACTAAAAAAATTAAGAATAATCAAGATGAAGAATATAAAAGTATAAAAGAAAAATATTTTTATGATCCAAAAAAAGTTTATAATAATTATTTAGAATTAATGAAATTATTAGCAATTGAATTATATGGAAATAAAGAAGATATAATAAAAGTTGAAATGTTATTATTTTCAATTGCAGATGAATTTATGGTAAATAAAGTGATTGATTATATAAGAATAGAAAATAATTAAAAAGATAACAAAAAGTTGGAGCAGATTTAGCTTTTGTCATGCAAATTGCTTTCGCAATTTACACGCCAACCCTTCGGGACAGCTAAACAGCTCAACTTGGCGTTATGTTTCAGACTGCCCCACAAAAAGTGGACACCTTCTATAGTTAGATTATAATGATAAGGGGAGTGTCTAAATGGCAAGAAAAAAGGTACAGGCGTATACCGAAGAGTTTAGAAGAGAAGCTGTAAAACGATCAGAAAAAGAGGGGAGTTCTGCAGCAAAAGTAGCAGAAGAACTGGGGATAAGTGCCCAGCAAATTTATAACTGGAAGCGTCAATTTAACAGACTGAGTGAAAAGCAATTTAATTCTTTAAACGGTGTTGATTACTCAAAAAATGAAAGTGAAGAAGTAAGAAAACTACGAAGAGAAATTAAGCGTTTAAAGGATGAAAATGAATTCTTAAAAAAAGCTACTGCGTACTTTGCGAACGACCAGAAGTGAAGTACGCAATAATTAATAAATATGAAGGTCAATTTGAGATTACTCTGATGTGCCGACTTTTAGAAGTATCAAGATCAGGATATTACAAATGGAGAAGTAAAAAACCTGGGAAAAGACATCAATATAAAGCGAAGATCGAAGAATTGATTAAAAATACTTATGAAGATTTTAAAGCTCGATATGGTTCAAGAAGAATTGCAGAAGAATTAAATTCATTGGGTTGGAAATGTTCAATAAACTTCATAGCTAAAATCATGCAGGAGAACGATATAAAGGCCTTGAATGGAAAGGGCTTTAAATATAGCAGAAAAAGCCTGTCAATGAATAATGTATCAGATAACATTTTGTGGAGAGATTTTACAGCAACGAATCCGAATAAAAAATGGACTACAGATATTACGTATATTTGGGTAAGAAACAAATGGATGTATTTGGCTACAGTTATGGATCTTTATTCGAGAAAAATAGTTGGCTGGGCATTAGATACAAGCATGACGGAAAATCTTGTAATTGAAGCATTATCGATAGCATTTGGAAGAAGAGAATACTCTGAAGGTCTAATACTTCATTCAGATAGAGGAGTTCAGTACCGAGCTCAGAAATATATAGATTTTGCACAATCAAAAGGTTGTCAGCTAAGTATGAGTAGAAGAGGAAACTGCTGGGATAATGCCCCAATGGAATCATTTTTCAGCAGATTAAAAGTAGAATTAATTTATCCAAATAACTATCAGAGTGTAGAAGAATTAAAAGCTGGTGTTTTTGAATACATCGAGATATTCTATAACAGGAAGAGAAAACATTCAGCAATTGGTTATTTAAGCCCTGCTGAATATGAAAAGCAAACAGCAATAGCTGCATAGTTAGGTTGTCTACTTTTCATGGGGCACACCAGTTTACATGTACCTAAAAGCTAAAAAAATGCACCTGAATGTTTATACATGTCCCAAAAAAGCATAAAATAGGACAATAAACTTGATTTGTGACCAAAAATAATGTAAAATAGTACACATGACCAATTTTAAACCAGAAAAACCATATAATGAATTACCTTTTGTCCCGCCGAAAAAAGAAAAATATGAAACAATAGAATTATGGAAGCAGGAAAGTGCTGCAAGATCAGCTATTGCAGAGTTAAAAGGTATAGCTAATATAATACCAAATCAATCAATATTGATAAATGCGATAATACTGCAAGAAGCAAAAGACAGCTCTGAAGTGGAAAATATAATAACAACAAGGGATAAATTATATCAGGCAATATCTACTTCAAAAAAAATAGATGTAGCAACAAAAGAAGTAATGTTTTATAGAGAAGCATTATATGCCGGATGTGAAAAAATTGAAAAACAAGGCTATCTTTCAATAAATGATATTATTGAAATTCAAAGAATATTACTCAAAAATGATGCAGGAATAAGAAAAACGCCAGGAACAACTTTATATAATGATTTAACAAATACTGTAGTATATACTCCACCTGAAGGAATAGATGTAATTAATAACTTACTTAAAAATTTATTTGAATATTTAAATGATGAAGAGAATTCATTAATGAAAATGGGCATATTACATTATCAGTTTGAAAGTATCCATCCATTTTATGATGGAAATGGAAGAACCGGTAGAATAATGAATATTCTTTACATGATAATGAAAAATTATTTAGATATACCAATTTTATATTTAAGTTCTTATATCATAAAAAATAAGTCAGTTTATTATGAATTATTAAGAAATGTAACTAAAAATGAAGATTGGGAAAATTGGTTACTATTTATTTTAAAAGGAGTTGAAGTAACCGCAACAGAAACATTAGAAAAAATTAAAGAAATAAGAATATTGCTGGATATGACAATAAATATTGTCAGAGAAAATCTTTCAAAAATATATTCAAAAGAATTAGTAGAATTATTGTTTGTTAATCCATATAGCAAAACAGAGTTTCTGGTAAATGAATTAAAAATTGAAAGAAAAGCTGCTTCAAGATATCTACATCAACTGGTAGATATAGGAATATTGGAATTAACAAAAATAGGAAAGGAAAATATATTTATTAATACTAAATTAATGGAAATATTAAAAAAATGAAACATAACACATATAAGCCCCCGATAAGTCAATGACAAAATAGTATCCGGCCCCGAAAATTATCGTTTCCAGTAATGAGAAAAGAGGAGATGAGAAATATTAAGCCATCCAATTCGAAATTCAAAGAATTATACAGAAGAGGATCTGTATCAAACACATATAGAAGGTCATAATTAATATGCCTTAGAATTGATTCGGTACCTGAATGCTGCCTGATGCAAAAAGATAAGTCCGTATAAACGGCTATAGTTACTTGGGCAGGTCAGCACAGGACAGATCACTGTAATATTTCCTGCAGCTCTTTATATGTAAAAGGATCAGTGTACATGTCTAATCAAACAGACGGGATTCATGATATTCGGGTATGATGGCCATAGGCAGTCATTGCTGCAAATAATTAAGGTCATCAACAACCTCATCACATATTGATCCAGTTATGCGACAGGCTCATGTACACTATCCCTGAAAAATCTATTAGCATCAAAAGGTTCTTTTCGTTTGAGCATGAAATAAACTGTCCTTGCCAGTTTTTGAGCAATTAGAGAAAGAGCTTTCCCTTTACCATATCTTTTACTCAGCTGCTGCAGTAATTTTTTAGCCGGTTCATTGTTCCTCAGAAATAGAACAGCAGCCTCGCTGAAAGCCCATTTAAGATGAGCATTTCCGATTTTATTATGTCCGCCTTTTACTCTTTTTCCTGCAGATTCATGAGAGCATTTAACAAGTCTTGCATATGAGATGAAATTTCCAACCTCTGAAAACCTGTTAATATCATCTATTTCGTAGAGAATAACCAGTGATAAAATCGGTCCAATACCATGAACAGATCTTAAAAGATGGTATGACACCGGATCATGATGAACAGCATGCTTTTTTATATCAGACTCAATACCAATAAGAATTCTGTGATATGAATCCAGAAGCTCCATATCAGCCTCTATACTTTTCCTTGTATATTCATTCTCAAACCGATTCTGTATATTTTGTCTGTTAGAAGCATGCAGAATATTCTTTTCAAAACTGCTTAAATTATATTGGGTATTTGTATTTTGGATATGAGCAAGTAAAGCTGACTGATGATGAATAAAATATTGTCTTCGTCGTAGAAGATCTCTTACAGCTCTCATTTTGCGTGGATATACATATGCCATTGGGAACATCCCGCCGCGGATCATTGTTGCAATTTTAAATGAATCGATTTTATCATTTTTAGTTTTACCACCATGAATAGCTTTCATGTATAAGGCATGACCGAGTACAAAATTGATGTTGTTATCCTCTAAGCAGTCAGCGATCCAATACCAGGTAAATACACATTCTACACCAACGATAATATCATCATTGTATGGAGAGATAGCCTGCAATAAATTGTCAGGATTAGAATCCATATTTTTATGAAAGATTTTGTTTCCGTTATTATCAATGATGCAGATATACATTTTTCTTGCATGCAAATCAATACCGGCATAAAATTGATGTTGTGAATTATAAAATCTCATTAAGCTTCCTCCTGTATGGAATATTGTTATGTGGTAATTATACCGCACCTCGGGTAGGGGGCTTAATGAGTATCAATCAGTTGGAGCAGATTTGACTTTTGTCACGGTTCTTGCAGAGCAAGAACACGCGCCAACCCTTGCGGGGCAGCCAAACAGCTCAACTGGGCGTTATCTACCAGACTGCCCCACAAAAAGTGGACACCTTCTATAGTTAGATTATAATGATAAGGGGAGTGTCTAAATGGCAAGAAAAAAGGTACAGGCGTATACCGAAGAGTTTAGAAGAGAAGCTGTAAAACGATCAGAAAAAGAGGGGAGTTCTGCAGCAAAAGTAGCAGAAGAACTGGGGATAAGTGCCCAGCAAATTTATAACTGGAAGCGTCAATTTAACAGACTGAGTGAAAAGCAATTTAATTCTTTAAACGGTGTTGATTACTCAAAAAATGAAAGTGAAGAAGTAAGAAAACTACGAAGAGAAATTAAGCGTTTAAAGGATGAAAATGAATTCTTAAAAAAAGCTACTGCGTACTTTGCGAACGACCAGAAGTGAAGTACGCAATAATTAATAAATATGAAGGTCAATTTGAGATTACTCTGATGTGCCGAGTTTTAGAAGTATCAAGATCAGGATATTACAAATGGAGAAGTAAAAAACCTGGGAAAAGACATCAATATAAAGCGAAGATCGAAGAATTGATTAAAAATACTTATGAAGATTTTAAAGCTCGATATGGTTCAAGAAGAATTGCAGAAGAATTAAATTCATTGGGTTGGAAATGTTCAATAAACTTCATAGCTAAAATCAAGCAGGAGAACGATATAAAGGCCTTGAATGGAAAGGGCTTTAAATATAGCAGAAAAAGCCTGTCAATGAATAATGTATCAGATAACATTTTGTGGAGAGATTTTACAGCAACGAATCCGAATAAAAAATGGACTACAGATATTACGTATATTTGGGTAAGAAACAAATGGATGTATTTGGCTACAGTTATGGATCTTTATTCGAGAAAAATAGTTGGCTGGGCATTAGATACAAGCATGACGGAAAATCTTGTAATTGAAGCATTATCGATAGCATTTGGAAGAAGAGAATACTCTGAAGGTCTAATACTTCATTCAGATAGAGGAGTTCAGTACCGAGCTCAGAAATATATAGATTTTGCACAATCAAAAGGTTGTCAGCTAAGTATGAGTAGAAGAGGAAACTGCTGGGATAATGCCCCAATGGAATCATTTTTCAGCAGATTAAAAGTAGAATTAATTTATCCAAATAACTATCAGAGTGTAGAAGAATTAAAAGCTGGTGTTTTTGAATACATCGAGATATTCTATAACAGGAAGAGAAAACATTCAGCAATTGGTTATTTAAGCCCTGCTGAATATGAAAAGCAAACAGCAATAGCTGCATAGTTAGGTTGTCTACTTTTCATGGGGCACACCACTACCCCTTCGGGGGCATATATATTGAAATGATATTATTTAATAAATTAAAAAATAGGGAATATTTATGTCTGATAAAAAATCTGAAGTAATTTTTAATATTGAAAATGATACTTACATTGGAAAAATTGAATATGGATATAATAATTGGATAAAACTTACTTTTTTAACAAATAACCTGATAATAAATAAACCAGAAAAGGAACTTGAAATTGAAATTATATATGGTGCCATCAAGAATGAAAGTGGAACTTTTTTATTATATAATTCAACAATGTATTTAAATCATTTTTCTACTAATAACTTATACGAGTATACTATTCTTTCTGCATATGGAATTTTCGGATCAATCGATAATGAATTTGATTTAAAATATATTAATAGTTTTGGATTTCAATTTGATAAACTCCATGAATGGATTGGAATGAAAAATATTTCGATGGAAATAAATGAAAAACAAAACAAGTATGCCCTCAAAGTTGATATGGAAGATGAAAATGAAATAAAAATATCTGAAAATAAATATATCAAAATGAGGCATTATAATACAGTTCCTTTAGGTATTCAAAACAATGGAGAATATACTGTAAAACAAAATAGTTCTTTTGAATATAAAATAAATTCTGAGATAAATATAAAAACAATAAAGAAACATTTTAATATTCTACGTCAGATTATTATGTTTTGTTGTGATAAACCAATTAATATTAAAAATGCCTATGTGAATTATAAAAATAGAGATAATGTAAAGCAGTTTAAAATATATTTTCGGTCGGAAAATTATGATGATACAAAAATATTAAATCCACTCGTGACATATAATAAATTTTTTCAAAATGTTGAAGTTATTTATTCAAGATGGGAAGAAATGAATGAAAAAGTAAAATATATAAGTTATTTTTATTCTTCATATTATTCTACTAAATTTATAGATCAAAAACTTACTGGTTTGATAACAATTTGAACAGTGATGGTATTCACCTGACAGTTGCATAAAAAAATAGTGACCATCAGTCACCCGAAAGATATAATGTTTTTAACCACAAAAACTAATATCAGGAGGACACAATGGTCACAAACAAAAATGTAACACAAAAGGCAGCAAGACGAAAGATGAACATGCTGGAGCTTGCGGAAGAAATGGGAAATGTAAGTAAAGCATGTAAAATCATGGGATATTCCAGACAGCAGTTTTATGAAATCAGGCGTAATTATCAAACATACGGATCCCAAGGATTACTTGATAAATTACCTGGAGCAAAAAATCCACATCCAAACAGAGTTTCAGAAGAAGTTGAAAAAGCTATCATGGATTATTCTTTAAAGAATCCTTCACATGGATGCGTTAGAGTTTCTCAGCAGTTGAGTCTTATGAGTATACAGGTTAGCTCTGGTGGAGTAAGAGGAGTCTGGCAACGGAACAATCTTGAAACCAAGTATCAAAGACTCATGAGGTTGGAAGAATACTGTCGAGGAAAGAAAATAGAATTAACTGAAGACCAGGTTAAAATGCTCGAAAGATTTGATCCAGAGTTCAAAGAAAGGCATATAGAGACAAGATTTACAGGAGATTTGGTATCAATAGATACGTTCCTTGTTGGAACGCTAAAGGGAGTAGGTAAAGTATATCTTCAAACTGTAATCGATTGTCATAGCAGATATTCATGGGGAAGGCTTTATACAAATAAACTTCCAGTAACAGCAGTACATGTTTTAAATAATGATGTATTACCATTTTTTGAAGAGAATAATATAAAAGTCGAGACTGTATTAACCGACAATGGACGGGAATACTGTGGTAGAAAAGATCATCATCCGTTTGAATTATTCTTACAGCTTGAAGAAATAGAGCATCGAACAACAAAAGTCAGAAGACCACAGAGTAATGGGTTTGTTGAGAGAATGCATCGGACATTACTGGATGAGCATTTCAGGATAAAGGGCCGTGAAAAGTTTTATGAAGCTTTAACAGAAATGCAGGATGATCTTGAGAAATATCTAGTTTATTACAATGAGAAAAGAGCTCATCAGGGAAGAAATATGAAGGGGAGAACACCTAAACAGGCCTTCTTTGACGGAATTAAAAAGAGTAAAAAAAGCGGAGATGCCGCTTAATAAAAACACTATCTTTCGGGACTGAGTGTCAGGTGAATACTGTACCAATACAAACAATTATAGAAACCATGTTTGGAAAATACTTCACTGATACTAAAATGGATACAAAGGAATATAGAAAGCATATTAATGAAATCCTTGAATATTTACCTGAGGAATTTTCAGAAGAAGTAAAAAATGCATTAAATGATAGAAATAGACTTAGTTTAAGAATGAGATTAGAAAAAATATCAATATACTCAAAAAATGAAGATGAATACAATGAATTAATACCAGATATAATAAAATTTAGAAATAATATTGCTCATGGAAGAGGATTGGAAAATTTTACAATAGAAGCAATAGTTAAAATGCATGATATAATGAAAAATATTTTCAATAATTTTGTGTTAGAAATAATAACAAAAACTGATGAGCAAAATAATTCAATAAATTAGATAACACATATAAGCCCCCGATAAGTCAATGACAAAATAGTATCCGGCCCCGAAAATTATCGTTTCCAGTAATGAGAAAAGAGGAGATGAGAAATATTAAGCCATCCAATTCGAAATTCAAAGAATTATACAGAAGAGGATCTGTATCAAACACATATAGAAGGTCATAATTAATATGCCTTAGAATTGATTCGGTACCTGAATGCTGCCTGATGCAAAAAGATAAGTCCGTATAAACGGCTATAGTTACTTGGGCAGGTCAGCACAGGACAGATCACTGTAATATTTCCTGCAGCTCTTTATATGTAAAAGGATCAGTGTACATGTCTAATCAAACAGACGGGATTCATGATATTCGGGTATGATGGCCATAGGCAGTCATTGCTGCAAATAATTAAGGTCATCAACAACCTCATCACATATTGATCCAGTTATGCGACAGGCTCATGTACACTATCCCTGAAAAATCTATTAGCATCAAAAGGTTCTTTTCGTTTGAGCATGAAATAAACTGTCCTTGCCAGTTTTTGAGCAATTAGAGAAAGAGCTTTCCCTTTACCATATCTTTTACTCAGCTGCTGCAGTAATTTTTTAGCCGGTTCATTGTTCCTCAGAAATAGAACAGCAGCCTCGCTGAAAGCCCATTTAAGATGAGCATTTCCGATTTTATTATGTCCGCCTTTTACTCTTTTTCCTGCAGATTCATGAGAGCATTTAACAAGTCTTGCATATGAGATGAAATTTCCAACCTCTGAAAACCTGTTAATATCATCTATTTCGTAGAGAATAACCAGTGATAAAATCGGTCCAATACCATGAACAGATCTTAAAAGATGGTATGACACCGGATCATGATGAACAGCATGCTTTTTTATATCAGACTCAATACCAATAAGAATTCTGTGATATGAATCCAGAAGCTCCATATCAGCCTCTATACTTTTCCTTGTATATTCATTCTCAAACCGATTCTGTATATTTTGTCTGTTAGAAGCATGCAGAATATTCTTTTCAAAACTGCTTAAATTATATTGGGTATTTGTATTTTGGATATGAGCAAGTAAAGCTGACTGATGATGAATAAAATATTGTCTTCGTCGTAGAAGATCTCTTACAGCTCTCATTTTGCGTGGATATACATATGCCATTGGGAACATCCCGCCGCGGATCATTGTTGCAATTTTAAATGAATCGATTTTATCATTTTTAGTTTTACCACCATGAATAGCTTTCATGTATAAGGCATGACCGAGTACAAAATTGATGTTGTTATCCTCTAAGCAGTCAGCGATCCAATACCAGGTAAATACACATTCTACACCAACGATAATATCATCATTGTATGGAGAGATAGCCTGCAATAAATTGTCAGGATTAGAATCCATATTTTTATGAAAGATTTTGTTTCCGTTATTATCAATGATGCAGATATACATTTTTCTTGCATGCAAATCAATACCGGCATAAAATTGATGTTGTGAATTATAAAATCTCATTAAGCTTCCTCCTGTATGGAATATTGTTATGTGGTAATTATACCGCACCTCGGGTAGGGGGCTTAATGAGTATCAAAAAGTTGGAGCAGATTTGGCTATGTCACGATTCTTGCATTAGCAAGAATGCGCGCCATTTGGCGCCAAACAGCTCAACTTGGCGTCTATGAGAAAAATCAAGCCGCAATATCAATATTTGTTGGAATTTCTATACCATTTTTAACAAGAAGTTTTATATATTCTACCATCTTTTTTTTATGATTTTCCGGATCCCTGAAATAATGATATTCTTCTTTTTTAAGCATTTGATAAATTTCTGTTATCACTCTCCTGCATAATCCCATACGTACAATGCCAGGTTTTTTATAGACCCTTAATCGATCATGCCATCTTCGAATATTTGGATTATTATCTCGGAAATGATTTAATCCCTGGCTTAAAAGAGTTATTGCCACTTTCCTCCCTGATTTATTGGTACTTTTTATTATTGTTTTTTCATTTGAACTCTCAACACGAGGAGTGCTTCTCAAATAAGATGAAAACTTTTTACTATTTTGAAATCTCCTGACAGTAATAATATCTGAAATAATTGCTATTGCTGTGAAAACACTTAATCCTCTCATACTTGTAAGAATATTAATCTCTTTAATATATACAGCTCCTTCTAATAATATTCGCTCCTTAAGAGTTTTTATTTGTTGCTCAATACTTTCCAGTTGATCCATTAACAAATTTATCTGAAAATGCAAAACAGGATTCTCACTGCATAAATTCCTGATTATTTTTCTTGATTTCACACCAAAGATATATTCTTTTGTAAAAGGATATAAATTCTGTTTTAATAGCGAATGTATTCTATTTTTAACAGAAATTACCTGCTTTCTTTCTAACCTGTAAGTTGTAAAAAGTGATCTTAAATTCTGGATATGCATTGGTGGAATAACAACAGGATGAATCTGTTCTTCTCCACTTAATATTTGAGATTTAATTACTCTTGCTAGTTTATAAGCATCTACTTTATCTGTTTTTTTATTTGTAAATGATATTGTTTTTAGTTCAAAAGTATTAGCGACTATGATCTGCTTTACATCTGATTTAATGAGATTTACAAAGCAAAAGGAATTGATTGTAGCCTCAACGATAGCATATGAATTATTATCAACTTTATTCAGAAAGCTTGAAATCCCTTCAGAATTTATACTGAAAGAATAAATTGATTTTGCTCCTGTTTCATTAAGAAAACAGGCTGTAAAACAGTTAGTATGTAAATCAATACCGATAAACTGCATATTATTCCCCCTTTTATTGTGTTCTGCAAAAAGTGAAGGTATAATAATCATACGTCTATACGGGGTAAGTGTAGAGGCTTCCCCAATATTCAGATACGATTGGTGGCTGCTAATCGTTAGTACGGGATCATAAATGTCCCAGCCCCGCGGCAGCCATCATTCGTTCTATTTACAGAACTTATTGATTATACCATCAATCGTATCTGTATTTATCATAGCATCGTTATGTAGTTACTAGGTACACTAAAGGGACATCGCTTACAAAACTTAAGGCACATCGCTTACACTTAAAGGCAGAAAAATCCTTACGAAAAGGAGGATCTGATGCCTTGGAGGGAGATAAATGCGATGGATCAAAAGAAGGAATTTATTATCCTTTGGAAGAGCCAGCAGTTCTCAGTAACTGAGTTAAGTGAGATGTTCAACATAAGCAGGACTACTGCTTATAAGTACCTGGAGCGCTTTGTAAAGCAGGGATACAAAGGCCTTGAAGAAGAGACTAGAAACCCGCATAACCATCCGAATAAAACAACAAAAGAAATAGAAGAAGCAATAATAGAATTAAGGAAAAAGCATCCCAGATGGGGAGCAGGTGTAATAATTGATATTCTTGAAAAATCAGGAAATTATGAAAAACTACCAAGCGCAACAACCGGAAACAGAATCCTGAAAGATAACGATTTAATAAAGAAAAGAAGACGGCATAAAAAAGTAGAAATGCAGAAACCGATCTTTGATCCGCATACACCGAATGAAGTATGGAGTGCTGATTTCAAGGGTAAGTTTAAAATGAAGAACGGTCAGTACTGTTACCCGTTAACAATAGCTGATTCATATTCAAGGTATATTCTTGCCGCAAAAGGGCTTTTATACGCTAATACAAAGCAATCTAAGCCTGTTTTTATTAAAACATTCCGAAAATATGGGCTTCCGGAGCAATTACATACTGATAATGGAGCTCCATTTGGGAGTATTCATGCTCTCGGTAGACTTACAAGTTTTGCAGTATGGCTTTTGGATATAGGAGTAATGCCGGTGTATTCAGATCCCGGACATCCGGAACAGAACGGAAGACATGAGAGAATGCACCGGGAACTTAAGGGTGAGGCAACAAGGCCGCCTGGAAAAAACCTTCAGGCACAGCAGAGAAAACTGAATAAATTCATATATGAATATAATGAAGTAAGACCCTATCAGGTACTTGGAAAAATGACTGCAGCAAGTGTGCATGAGGTGTCAGAAAGAGAGTATCCTGAAGTAATACGGGATTGGGATTACCCCGCAGATTACAAAGTGAGATATGTCTGTCGGAATGGAGCGATCAGGATAGGGAAGGCAAGCTGGATATTTGTATCAACTGCTTTAATGGGTAAAAACATAGGGCTTGAAGAGCTTGGAAACGGGATATTCAGGATATATTACAGGAACTTTTTTCTTGGTTATTTGGATGAAAAAAAGCTTAAAGTATCTGATATTCTGGATTATAATTACGTTATGAGAGTGTAAAGGATGTCCCTTTAGAAGTGTAAGCGATGTCCTTTGTTGTACCCTAAATATCGTGATCATTTATTTTGCATAAAATTATTTTATAATACAATAATTATTAGAAGGTAATAAAATAAAAAAATAAAATGGGAATAACAAAAACATTATACCAAGAACAATTAGAGAATGGTTATAGTTACTCAGATGATAAAAATATTTGTTCGAATTGTTTAAAAAAACATATTTCTGGGGATCCAGATTTATTACAATTATTTGATTCTAATAAAAAAGATCAAAAATGCGGTTTTTGTAATAGAAATACAAAAGTGATCAATATTGATTTAATTACAGAAAGAATATTATCTGCTATAAAGTTATTTTATCAAAGTCAGGAATCAGCGGGCATCCCTTGGCCGGATGATGATTATGGATGGACTTCTGGCATATATTCAACAGAAGATGTTTTTAGTGATCTTTGTATAGATAAAAACGCTGTATCTGAGTTTATTATTAATCAAATAAATTGTGACTGTTGGATAAAACTTGAAGATTATTTTATTTCTGGATCTGAATTTATGATTAATAGCTGGGAAAATTTTAGTAAAATTGTAAAATACGAACGAAGATATACTTTTTTGCAATCGGAAAGCTATGATAATGAAAATATGAATCCAATAGCATTTTTAGAAAAACTTTTTGAAGATTTGGTTATACTTGATTTATTTAAAAATATTGATACAACAAAAAACATTTATCGGGTTAGAATACACAAAAAAGAAGAAATAGTTAAAAATGCTGAAGAAATAGGAACAATAGCTCCAGAAAAATGTCATAAATCAAATAGATTTAGTGCAGCGGGTATCCCATTATTTTATGGTTCATTTGAAAAAGAATCTGCCTTAGAAGAAGTTGTAAATAATGAATATGAAAAAACATTAGATGATATTACTGTTGGAGAATTTAAATTAACAGATACTGCACATCTTGTTGATTTTACAAATCTTCCAAAATTACCTGGAATTTATAGTAAAGATAATCATTTTAGAGAAACAATTATTTTTTTTGAATCTTTTATTAAAGAAATAAGTAAACCTATTGTAAGAGATGGTTATGAAAATATTAATTATTGTCCGACACAAATAATTATAGAGTATATACGTTTTAATAAAGAATGGGGGACTGAAATACATGGAATTATCTATCCAAGCTCAAAAAATAGTAAGAAAAAATGTTGTGCTCTATTTATAAATAATGACCATTGTTATAACAAAGGTGATGATATTCAGAAAAGTGAAATGGGATTAATATTAGAAAAAATATATCAAGAAACTACATAACACATATAAGCCCCCGATAAGTCAATGACAAAATAGTATCCGGCCCCGAAAATTATCGTTTCCAGTAATGAGAAAAGAGGAGATGAGAAATATTAAGCCATCCAATTCGAAATTCAAAGAATTATACAGAAGAGGATCTGTATCAAACACATATAGAAGGTCATAATTAATATGCCTTAGAATTGATTCGGTACCTGAATGCTGCCTGATGCAAAAAGATAAGTCCGTATAAACGGCTATAGTTACTTGGGCAGGTCAGCACAGGACAGATCACTGTAATATTTCCTGCAGCTCTTTATATGTAAAAGGATCAGTGTACATGTCTAATCAAACAGACGGGATTCATGATATTCGGGTATGATGGCCATAGGCAGTCATTGCTGCAAATAATTAAGGTCATCAACAACCTCATCACATATTGATCCAGTTATGCGACAGGCTCATGTACACTATCCCTGAAAAATCTATTAGCATCAAAAGGTTCTTTTCGTTTGAGCATGAAATAAACTGTCCTTGCCAGTTTTTGAGCAATTAGAGAAAGAGCTTTCCCTTTACCATATCTTTTACTCAGCTGCTGCAGTAATTTTTTAGCCGGTTCATTGTTCCTCAGAAATAGAACAGCAGCCTCGCTGAAAGCCCATTTAAGATGAGCATTTCCGATTTTATTATGTCCGCCTTTTACTCTTTTTCCTGCAGATTCATGAGAGCATTTAACAAGTCTTGCATATGAGATGAAATTTCCAACCTCTGAAAACCTGTTAATATCATCTATTTCGTAGAGAATAACCAGTGATAAAATCGGTCCAATACCATGAACAGATCTTAAAAGATGGTATGACACCGGATCATGATGAACAGCATGCTTTTTTATATCAGACTCAATACCAATAAGAATTCTGTGATATGAATCCAGAAGCTCCATATCAGCCTCTATACTTTTCCTTGTATATTCATTCTCAAACCGATTCTGTATATTTTGTCTGTTAGAAGCATGCAGAATATTCTTTTCAAAACTGCTTAAATTATATTGGGTATTTGTATTTTGGATATGAGCAAGTAAAGCTGACTGATGATGAATAAAATATTGTCTTCGTCGTAGAAGATCTCTTACAGCTCTCATTTTGCGTGGATATACATATGCCATTGGGAACATCCCGCCGCGGATCATTGTTGCAATTTTAAATGAATCGATTTTATCATTTTTAGTTTTACCACCATGAATAGCTTTCATGTATAAGGCATGACCGAGTACAAAATTGATGTTGTTATCCTCTAAGCAGTCAGCGATCCAATACCAGGTAAATACACATTCTACACCAACGATAATATCATCATTGTATGGAGAGATAGCCTGCAATAAATTGTCAGGATTAGAATCCATATTTTTATGAAAGATTTTGTTTCCGTTATTATCAATGATGCAGATATACATTTTTCTTGCATGCAAATCAATACCGGCATAAAATTGATGTTGTGAATTATAAAATCTCATTAAGCTTCCTCCTGTATGGAATATTGTTATGTGGTAATTATACCGCACCTCGGGTAGGGGGCTTAATGAGTATCAAAAAGTTGGAGCAGATTTGACTTTTGTCACGGTTCTTGCTTTTGCAAGAACACGCGCCAACCCTTCGGGATCAGTCAAACAGCTCAACTTGGCGTTATATTGTTGAAGAATTTTGAAAATAATGTTATAATGCAATATATATTACAGTAATGGAGATTGCATTGAAATTCTATGGAAGAGAAGAAGAATTATCAGCATTAGAAGAAATATTTACTCAATGTTCTGAATCATATGGAAAAATAACAGTCATAACAGGCAGAAGACGGATAGGAAAAACTGTTTTATCCCAAAAATATGCAAAAAATAAAGAAAATTTATATCTATTCATTAATAAAAAAGAAGAAAAATTATTATGCGATGAATTTATAAAAGAATATGAAGGATTAACAAAAAGAAAACATATTGGAAAAATTGAATATTTTCATGAAATATTTAAACTATTATTAGAATATGGAGAAAAGCACCCATACGTATTAATAATTGATGAATTCCAGGAATTTAAAAATATTAATAAAAGTACTTATTCCGAAATACAAAAAATCTGGGATGAATATAAATTTAAAACCAAAGCACATGTAATTTTTATTGGCTCAATATACTCATTAATGAAAGAAATATTCCAAAATGAAAAAGAACCACTATATGGTAGAGCGGATAGAATTATATATTTAAAACCATTCAAGATTTCTACAATAAAAAAAATATTATTAGATAATAACAATTATTCTGAAGAAAACCTCTTTAATAATTACATGATAACAGGTGGAGTTCCTAGATATATAGAAATATTAAATGAAGGGAAAAAGTACAAAAAAGAAGAAATACTGAATTATATATTAAAAAAAGATTCATTTTTTATTGAGGAAGGAAGAAATTTACTAATTCAAGAATTTGGAAAAGAGTACGGAAAATATTTTTCTATATTAGAGTTAATATCAATTGGAAGGACATCAAGAAGTGAAATCGAATCAATAATAGGTAAAAGTGTTGGAGGATTTCTTGAAAGATTAGAAACGGAATATGATATTTTAGAAAAAGTAAAACCAATTGGATCTAAAAAAGACTCTAGAAATCAAAAATATATGATAAAGGATAATTTTACTGAATTTTGGTTTAGATTTATAAATAAAAATATGACAATAGTTTCAAATGAAAGATTTGATTATTTAAAACGGTTAATTGAAAGAGATTTACCAACATATTCAGGGCCAAAATTAGAAAAATTATTTACTGAAATTATAAGTTACAATGTTGACTATGGTTTTATTGGTAGATACTGGGAAAAAGGAAATCTCAATGAAATAGATATAGTAGCAGTAAACGAATTAGATAAAAAAATATATTTTGCTGAAGTAAAATTAAATAAAGAAAAAATTAACATCAATAAACTGAAAGATAAATCAATAAATCTATTAAAAAAATATAGTGGATATGAAACTGAATATGAAGCTCTCTCAATTGAAGATATAGATAGAAAACTAAATGAACAATATAACACATGAACAGTGATGGTATTCACCTGACAGTTGCATAAAAAAATAGTGACCATCAGTCACCCGAAAGATATAATGTTTTTAACCACAAAAACTAATATCAGGAGGACACAATGGTCACAAACAAAAATGTAACACAAAAGGCAGCAAGACGAAAGATGAACATGCTGGAGCTTGCGGAAGAAATGGGAAATGTAAGTAAAGCATGTAAAATCATGGGATATTCCAGACAGCAGTTTTATGAAATCAGGCGTAATTATCAAACATACGGATCCCAAGGATTACTTGATAAATTACCTGGAGCAAAAAATCCACATCCAAACAGAGTTTCAGAAGAAGTTGAAAAAGCTATCATGGATTATTCTTTAAAGAATCCTTCACATGGATGCGTTAGAGTTTCTCAGCAGTTGAGTCTTATGAGTATACAGGTTAGCTCTGGTGGAGTAAGAGGAGTCTGGCAACGGAACAATCTTGAAACCAAGTATCAAAGACTCATGAGGTTGGAAGAATACTGTCGAGGAAAGAAAATAGAATTAACTGAAGACCAGGTTAAAATGCTCGAAAGATTTGATCCAGAGTTCAAAGAAAGGCATATAGAGACAAGATTTACAGGAGATTTGGTATCAATAGATACGTTCCTTGTTGGAACGCTAAAGGGAGTAGGTAAAGTATATCTTCAAACTGTAATCGATTGTCATAGCAGATATTCATGGGGAAGGCTTTATACAAATAAACTTCCAGTAACAGCAGTACATGTTTTAAATAATGATGTATTACCATTTTTTGAAGAGAATAATATAAAAGTCGAGACTGTATTAACCGACAATGGACGGGAATACTGTGGTAGAAAAGATCATCATCCGTTTGAATTATTCTTACAGCTTGAAGAAATAGAGCATCGAACAACAAAAGTCAGAAGACCACAGAGTAATGGGTTTGTTGAGAGAATGCATCGGACATTACTGGATGAGCATTTCAGGATAAAGGGCCGTGAAAAGTTTTATGAAGCTTTAACAGAAATGCAGGATGATCTTGAGAAATATCTAGTTTATTACAATGAGAAAAGAGCTCATCAGGGAAGAAATATGAAGGGGAGAACACCTAAACAGGCCTTCTTTGACGGAATTAAAAAGAGTAAAAAAAGCGGAGATGCCGCTTAATAAAAACACTATCTTTCGGGACTGAGTGTCAGGTGAATACTGTACCAATACAAATAATACGTGTAACACATATAAGCCCCCGATAAGTCAATGACAAAATAGTATCCGGCCCCGAAAATTATCGTTTCCAGTAATGAGAAAAGAGGAGATGAGAAATATTAAGCCATCCAATTCGAAATTCAAAGAATTATACAGAAGAGGATCTGTATCAAACACATATAGAAGGTCATAATTAATATGCCTTAGAATTGATTCGGTACCTGAATGCTGCCTGATGCAAAAAGATAAGTCCGTATAAACGGCTATAGTTACTTGGGCAGGTCAGCACAGGACAGATCACTGTAATATTTCCTGCAGCTCTTTATATGTAAAAGGATCAGTGTACATGTCTAATCAAACAGACGGGATTCATGATATTCGGGTATGATGGCCATAGGCAGTCATTGCTGCAAATAATTAAGGTCATCAACAACCTCATCACATATTGATCCAGTTATGCGACAGGCTCATGTACACTATCCCTGAAAAATCTATTAGCATCAAAAGGTTCTTTTCGTTTGAGCATGAAATAAACTGTCCTTGCCAGTTTTTGAGCAATTAGAGAAAGAGCTTTCCCTTTACCATATCTTTTACTCAGCTGCTGCAGTAATTTTTTAGCCGGTTCATTGTTCCTCAGAAATAGAACAGCAGCCTCGCTGAAAGCCCATTTAAGATGAGCATTTCCGATTTTATTATGTCCGCCTTTTACTCTTTTTCCTGCAGATTCATGAGAGCATTTAACAAGTCTTGCATATGAGATGAAATTTCCAACCTCTGAAAACCTGTTAATATCATCTATTTCGTAGAGAATAACCAGTGATAAAATCGGTCCAATACCATGAACAGATCTTAAAAGATGGTATGACACCGGATCATGATGAACAGCATGCTTTTTTATATCAGACTCAATACCAATAAGAATTCTGTGATATGAATCCAGAAGCTCCATATCAGCCTCTATACTTTTCCTTGTATATTCATTCTCAAACCGATTCTGTATATTTTGTCTGTTAGAAGCATGCAGAATATTCTTTTCAAAACTGCTTAAATTATATTGGGTATTTGTATTTTGGATATGAGCAAGTAAAGCTGACTGATGATGAATAAAATATTGTCTTCGTCGTAGAAGATCTCTTACAGCTCTCATTTTGCGTGGATATACATATGCCATTGGGAACATCCCGCCGCGGATCATTGTTGCAATTTTAAATGAATCGATTTTATCATTTTTAGTTTTACCACCATGAATAGCTTTCATGTATAAGGCATGACCGAGTACAAAATTGATGTTGTTATCCTCTAAGCAGTCAGCGATCCAATACCAGGTAAATACACATTCTACACCAACGATAATATCATCATTGTATGGAGAGATAGCCTGCAATAAATTGTCAGGATTAGAATCCATATTTTTATGAAAGATTTTGTTTCCGTTATTATCAATGATGCAGATATACATTTTTCTTGCATGCAAATCAATACCGGCATAAAATTGATGTTGTGAATTATAAAATCTCATTAAGCTTCCTCCTGTATGGAATATTGTTATGTGGTAATTATACCGCACCTCGGGTAGGGGGCTTAATGAGTATCAATCAGTTGGAGCAGATTTGACTTTTGTCACAGTTCTTGCAGAGCAAGAACATGTGCCAACCCTGGCGGGGCAGTCAAACAGCTCAACTGGGTGTTATCTTTACTGAATGTAGAAAAGTATAATAAAAAGTATTAAGAATAATGAAAATACGATAATAAACAAAATATTTAAAAAAAATAATTATTAAATGTATACTTTATAAGGAATTAAATAAATGTGAATTTGGATTGATTTTTATAATTTAAACAAGTATAATATATAATATAAGGAGAATAATATGCCGCAATTATCACTTTACATAGATGAAAATACATTAAAGAAAATAGAATTAGCCGCTAAGCTTGAGAAAATATCGATATCAAAATATGTTGTAAGCAAATTAAATGAATCAATGTATAATGCCTGGCCAAAGAATTATAAAGATTTGTATGGTGCAATTAATGATGATTCTTTTAGAGTAGAAAAAATAAATGATTTTTCAGCTGATGCAAAAAGAGAAACATTATGAAATATTACCTTGATACGAATATCTGCATTTATTTTTTAAAAGGCATGAATGAAAAAATAAAAAATAAATTAATTGAAAAGCATCCAGATGAAATAAAAATAAGTGCCATAGTAAAAGCAGAATTATTAAATGGAGCAGAAAAAAGTATTAAAAGAGAAGAGAATTTAAGAAAAATAAAAGAATTCTTATTCCCGTTTGAAATAATACCGTTTGGAGATAAAGAAGCAATATCGTATTCGAAGATAAGATCAACGCTGGAGAAACAAGGAAAAGTTATAGGACCTAATGATTTAATAATAGCAGCAACAGTAATAGAAAATGATGGAATACTAATAACAAATAATGTAAAAGAATTCGAAAGGGTAGAAAATATAAAAATAGAAAATTGGGCAGAATAGAATAGAGAAAGATAACAATAAGTTGGAGTAGATTTGTTTTTTGTCACGGTTCTTGCAGAGCAAGAACACGTGCCAACCACTTTTGAGGCAGCCAAACAGCTCAACTTGGGCGTTAAATGCCATTAAGGATGAATTTACAATAAAACTGATAAAATTACCCTTAAAAACAAAAAAATGAATAATTTTTACATAAAAATGTTTAAAATCCAAAGAATTATGAATGGGAAAATACTGTTTTTCATGAAATTATCATCAGCAATATGTTAAAAAATGTGAAAAATGATGAAATATCTTTATATTATTTTAGTGAAAAATTGATAAAAAGAATAAAAAAGAGTATAATAGAATAAATATGAATAAAGAGGATTGTTATGGCTAAAACAGTGACATTAAGAATAGATGATGATACATATAATTTAATAAAATTGGCCGCTACTGGAGAAAGAAGATCTATTTCGAATTTTATTGAATATGCAACAATGGCATATTTAGCAGAGGAAAGCTTTGTAACAGATAATGAAATGGATGAAATAATGGATAATGAAAAACTATTAAAAAATCTTGTGCAGGGAAATAAAGAAATTGAAGCAGGGAAGTACAGAATAGTTGAGTAGTTTTAAAATAGCCGAAACCGAAAGTTTTATTAAAAAGATTGAAAAACCAAAATATAAAAATCTCTATAAAAAAATTAAAGAATATGTATACCCAATATTAAGAACAAATCCATATTTCGGATCAAATATTAAACGATTGAAAGGAAATCTATCTGATTATTATAGATTCAGAATAGGAGATTACAGACTATTCTATCAAATAGAAAATGAAAAGGTAATGATTTTTATACTAGATATTGAACATCGAAAAGATGCTTATGATAGAAAGTAGTGATAAAAATGAATTTAGCATTTAACAATCATTTGGAGTTGACGCCTTCTCGCTGCGCTGCGATGGCGCAACTCAAATGGGCGTTACATGGCCTTTCAGGCGGATTTTAAAGAAACTGAATATTTTCACCGCTTATAATTAAAAATAAATGTTATTAAAGGATTAAAAATGATTGAAAAACTTTGTAAGGAATACCTTCAAGCATTAAATGATGGAAATCTGAATAATGTTCTGAATCTATTTACTACTAACGGAGTAGTTATATCGCCATTATATGGGGAAATGTCTGTAAATAAATTTTATACAGATCTATTTAATGATACAAATCAATCAGATACAAGATTATTAAATATTTTTATTTCAAGTATGGATGATACATCTGTAGCATTACATTTTCAGTATAAATGGACTTTAAAAAGCGGAAAAATAGTAGAATTTGAATGTGTAGATGTATTTGAAATTACTGAAGATAAAAAACAATTTAAAAAGCTGAAAATAATATACGATACAGCTCCAATAAGAGACGATTTTAATGAAAGTAAGAAGTAAAACAATATTTATAAAAACCGCTCGAAAACCCCAGTGGTAGAAGAATTTAGGGAAAAAAGATAAGAATTATTGACAAAAACACCTAAAATATATATTAAAAGTAGCTTTAAAGCACTATTAATAGTATTATAAATAGGGAGATAAATAATATGAATAATATAATCACCGCAAATGAATTGAAAACTAAGGGTGTTTCAGTTATTGAAGAAATAACAAATCAAGATAGTGAAGCGATTATTTCAGTCCGTGGAAAGAATAAATATGTTGTATTATCAATTGAAGAATACAATAATCTAAGAGAATATGAATTAGAAGCAGCAATAAATGAATCTTTAAATGATATAAAAGCTGGAAAAATATACAATGAATCAATTGATGAACATATAAAGAGAATATCCAGTGTATAAAATTATTTTCACTGAGAGTTATGTAAAAAGAGCAGCAAAATTTATAAAAAAACATCCAGAATTACTAAAACAATATGAAAAGACTCTTCAGCTAATGGAATTAAATCCTTCCCATCCATCTTTACGACTTCATAAATTGGAAGGAAGATTGTCTGATTATTACAGTGTTTCAATAAATATGTCTTATAGAATAACAATAGATTTTATAATTCAGGATAATGAAATAATTCCAATAAACATTGGAAAACATGATGAAGTTTATTAAAAATGAACAGTGATGGTATTCACCTGACAGTTGCATAAAAAATAGTGACCATCAGTCACCCGAAAGATATAATGTTTTAGCGATAAAAACTTTATCAGGATTCTGTAAATAAATTTATGTAAAGCTCCAAATCTTTGATATAAAAGATAAGGAGCTTTTATCAGAAGATAAGATGGTCACAAACAAAAAAGCAGCACACCTGTTTCTTAATACAGTCTTCAGGAAGCACCTATTCCATTAAACGGGAGATATCTCTGGAGTAGATAAAACTTCTTAGATTCTTCTTCCTTCCAAAGGAAATATGATTTTCCATTTCGAAACCAGGCCCATAGTGGATTAAGCGTTTGTTCTCCCAGTCAATCAGGACTCGAAAATTCAAAGGGTAGAGGTGTGTATAGTTCAGGTAACCGCCGAAGATTCCAAGTCCTACTGCACCGTTAGCCATGGTTTTATCAACCACATCGGGCGCCTGACGCGGCCCCAGGACGATCTCTTTGATTTCTCCGGTGTCCAGATTGAACAGTTCCAGTTTACTTACCGAATTCTCCAGGCCGGAAGAAGTCAGGCGGATTATCCAGGGATGTAGATCGAGGTCACTCAGATGCTGTATTTGCTGTTTGACCAGGGGATAGCAGGCCTGATTATTTGCAAACATCATTCCCATAGCTTTCAGATTTACAGAGCGGGACCAGGCAGCCAGTGAACCGACCATGGCCATATTCTGAGTAGCTGCTGCGGCAGCCATGTCCGGACCGTAGCTATACGGATTATTATTAATGCCGTGATATTTATTATATTTCATATCCATATAAAGAGTATTATTCAATACTGTAATGCTCCGATTCAGATCTGCAGCCTGCATCTGCTGCTGCATTACAATAAACTGCTTTTTCATCTCTTTCTGCCATTGATTATTTTCATTTTGACTTGCTATCAGCCAGTTCGGCTCCACAGGAGCACCAAGCATGTTTTCCAGAACCCAGTAACCGGCTCTCAAGTCATAATAAACAGCATCGGAACTAATGGATTCCCAGAGTGGATGAAACTCATGAATTCTTTTGTAGGATTCATTCTGATTCCAGAGAGCGACATGCCGGTCTGTTTCAATAACAAGGGAATCGCCGTAGGGTATAATTGAAATTCCCACCGGCCATATCCCCCAGGGCAGTTCTTCCTGGGACAGTACTTTACCCTCTTTGCCATCGATTAAAAGCAGATTTTTTGTGGTGGTAAGAACTAAATCCCCATTCCGGAGAATGACATTGCTGTTCATCCGGTCTTCAACAGTGCTGTTCCAAAGAGATTTACCTGTTTTCAGATCTAAGAGTTCTAAGTCTGTGTTAAAATTCTCGTAAAATCCATATACATCATTATTATGAGGATCCCAGTCCTTGTAATAGCGGGTTAAACTGGGAGTTTTTTTCATTTCAGGAGGGTCTTCAAAGGTCCCGGCAACCCGGCTTATCAGTATTTTATTATCCAGGAGAGTAAAACTTGACAGGCTGCGGTCACCTGTTTTTGACCAGAGGATCCGCTTACTGTTAATATCCATAATCCGGAAACCTTCACTGTTTCCCATAACAAGCCAGTCTCCCAGCGGCTTGATCCAGTCAAGATCAGAAAAAGGTGCTGAAACTGATGAAGATCCTGTAAGGCTGTCAAGCTTTAATAACTGATCTCCCTCGTTGATAACTAATCCGCCTGCAGGAATATGCAGTATAGTCTGTTCTGATGAGAGTTCTTTCTGCCAGAGCATTCCGCCGGAATCTGCATCCAGCACAACCCACTTCCGTATAATATCAGACAGCACTTCTTTTCCTTCAACAATACTATACTTCGGATCAGCAAAGAGTATATGAACTGTGTTGGATTCTTTCTCCACAAAGAAGTTTTGTGCAGCCTGATTGAAGCTTTGCTGATATGCAAGACCGGAACCGTCAAGTCTGAAGGCTGAATAAGTAGTAGAAGCCACTGAACCATCAATACCATATTCTTTAAACTCTATGCCCATTAGTTTTTCATCAATGTAAAACCATTCCAGAGTATCCGCTTTAAATCCTTCAAGGGGTATTTCCCAGAGCATTTCACCGGAATCTCCTCTGAGTGCATAGATTCTGAGTCTAGTTGCATTCGGCAGCCAATAGTTATGTATATTTGTTTCTCCAACCCGCAATTCAAATTCATAATCCAGGGCTTCTACAATGATTATTTCACTGTCAGGGCCGACCATCCAATCCATAACAAGGGGCGGTTCCTGGCCCCAGAGCGGTATATTGTCCACACCTTCAACCTCATAGCTGGCTCCGTGAATATTTTCCTCACCCTGAACCTGAGCCATATCATCTGCCGCAGGATAGATCCACACGACATCCGGTCTGTATCCTTCCGCCTCACTAAGTTTCTCGATATTATAAGTATATTTTGTATGTGAAAATAAATCGCCCAAACTGGCGCAACCTGTTAGAAGAGGCAGCAAAAATACAGCAATAAATAAAGCAGTTTTTTTTATCACAATTTCGACCTCCATAGAATTTTTTATATAATATTAATGATATTCCATGGCAGGAATATTGGCAAATTTAACATACTGTATGAAAAATAATCGGGGGTTAAGGAGCAGAACCGGCCAACCGGCCAACCTGATCAGAATGGCGTCCTCTTTTCAGAGTACTGAAAAATAATTCAATTTCATTATTGTAATCACAGTTTCCCCTCCAGCTTATGCGTTTTTTCAAGTTGGGTTGTAATAGTGTTTGTAAAGATTACTCACTGGATATTTGTGAAGGGAGTAATGTTTAGTACAACTGCCCCACAAAAAGTAGACACCTCCTATAGTTAGATTATAATTATAAATGGATGATGCCATCACACTATGAGACTAAACTTGAATAAGACAGAAAACTAATCCTGCCAGTGGTCGAATGAGGGGGTGAAGTTACACCAACACTATTGGTTTTATCTGCAGCGAAATCTGGAGTGTAACTTGGATTTAAAAAAGCAAGCAACAAAGGAAAAATATATATTATAATAATTGCTGGAGGGGTACATATGCAGAGAGTATCTCTTGCAGATGCGGACAATTATACACTTGATATAATATCAGGAGCAATTTTAAAAAATTTTACCGATCTGAAATTTCCAATTCCCTGTGCGAAAAAAATTCTTCTAAAGCCGAATGTTCTGGCCCAAAACCGGCCTGATCAGCATTCGATCACCCATCATTTATTTATTGAAGCATTGTGTAAAATATTACTGGAACATAATAATAAAATCACAATAGGTGAATCAATTGCCTTTTATCAGAAAGGCTTAACCAGAAAAGCTTTCATATCTTCGAAACTTGATGACATTGCCGGAAAATATAATATAAATTTAGTTGCCTTTGATGAAGAAAAACCGGTCAGGATAAAGGAAAAACATGTTTCAGATATTCCTCTTTATTTACCTCAAATTATTTTTTCCCAGGACTTGATAATTAACCTCCCTAAATTAAAGACCCACAGCGGTTTAAGACTGAGCGGGGCTGTTAAGAACTTGTTCGGCTGTATTCCCGGCGGCTATAAACAGAAGATTCATGTTTATTCAAGTAATGATTTTGAACTGTCCGATGTTTTTCTGGATCTTGTCCAGATCATCAAACCCGCCATTAATATAATGGACGCAGTGTTCGCTCTTGACGGAGGCCCCAGCGCTGCCGGAAAACCGGTATTCACAGGAAAAATCATAGCAGCATACGACCCTGTTGCACTCGATATAATTGCTTCCGGAATATTGGGATACAAACCTGAGGAAATCTCAACTTTGATAAGAGCCAAAGAAAGAAAAATGATTGATGATTTTAATGCTGTTGAAATAACCGGTACAATGCCGAAAGCAGTATTCAAAAAACTGATAAAAGGCCCCATTGCAACAGTAAAACCGGAAGACAATATGTTTGTGACCGATACCTTTGTCAATCCGGTAATTATTGCAGGTAAATGTAATTTATGTCAGGAATGCATAGAATTCTGTCCTGCAAATGCCATCGGGAAAAACATCAGCAATAAAAAGGTACCTGTAATTGATTACGGGCTTTGTATTAATTGCTACTATTGTCTGAAAGCATGCAGGCAAAGTGCATTTTCCACAAAAGCCAGTCTCAAAAATAAGTTTATAAATTTTATGCGCTTTGTCCTTAATATTTAATGATAAAAATGTCTGGATTAAAAAGTTTTACAAAGCTATCAGGGATGGCGCCCCTGGAAATCAGTGAATTTGTATTATTGAATAAATATTAGTCAGTATTATGCGAGGCGGTTCAAAATGAAAAGAAATTTCAATAAAAATCTGGCAGTGATAACAGGCTGTGACAGCGGTATCGGTAAAAGCCTGGCTGAAGTGTTTCTGCAAAATGGCTATTCTGTTTTAATATCATATCTGCAGGACAATCCCTTTCCTCCAGGCAGGCAGCTTTATACAGAACAGCTTGACATAACTGATGAGAACTCAATCATTAAATTCCATAAAACACTGCTGGGAGTCTTGAAAAAAGGGCTGAAATTAACTTATTTAATCAACAATGCAGGCATTGCCATGGGTGGGCCTGTCGAAAACCTGCCTGTGAAGATTTTCAGACAAGTCTTTGAAGTTAACTTTTTCGGTTTGATTTCCCTGACCCAGAAAGAAATTCCCCGGCTGATCAAAGACAGGGGCAGAATAATAATTGTAGGTTCAATGGCCGGCAAAATCGCCATGCCGTTTTTATCACCTTATTCTGCAAGTAAATTTGCTCTGGAAGGTCTCAGCGATTCTCTCAGAAGGGAATTATTGCCCTTTGGTGTTAAAGTTGTTTTACTGGAACCCGGCGGTATTGCAACACCAATCTGGTCAAAGGCAAAAAAACAGGATACTTCTTTTATTGGTGAAAGATATCTTCACAGCATGAAGATATTTGAAGAAAAGTTTATCGATCCAAATTTAAAAGCCATGCCGCCAAATAAAGCAGCCGTGAAAATTTTCAGGATTATCGGTAAAAAACATCTGAAATCCCGTTATCTGATTGCTGAGAATAAAGTAGCAGCTTATCTGCCCCTGCTGATACCGGTTAAACTTTTTGACAGTCTCGTATTAAAGCTTTTTGATATGAATTATGGTAAAAAGGATTATTAAATATAAATAATTTTAAAAGTTGAATGATGAATTCTGTTATTAAGTCGAATTTGATGTTAATTAGTAATTGCTGCATGGAGAAAATATTGAAAGACTACCAGGTATATTTGTTTGATATGGATGGAACACTGGTAAATTCCGAACCACTGAAAGGAAAAGCACTTGCACTTGCCTGCAAAGATCATGATGCAAACATTGATTTTAATATCTATAAGGATGTCATGGGTGAAAGCTGGGAAGTTGTTACAGGTTACTTTTTTAAAACAGGGGGGATATCGCCGGATTCAAGTGAATTCAACAGTTCCTTCAAGGCACATTATGAGCACTTACTGTTGGAAAATCTTGAATTAAACAAGGGTGCCAAAGAGTATATTGAAGAACTAAAACTTATAGGCAAAACATGCGGTTTGGTGAGTTCTGCAGCTTCCTGGATGGTTAATAATATTCTTGAAATTCTGAACCTTGACAGGATCTTTGACATTGTAATTACTCAGGAAGATGTGACCAGGCATAAGCCGGATCCGGAGGCTTATAATTTGGCCCTTGAAAGGCTTGGAATGTCGCCGGAAAGAGTTGTTATTTTTGAGGACTCAACTGCCGGTATATCAGCAGGTCTGGCAAGTGGATGTAATGTCATTGCAATCAATCATGAGTTTAACAGCAATAATGATTTAAGCGGCGCATTAAGGATAATAAAAAGTTTTGAGGATTTGCTGTTTTAAACAAAGAGATGAAACAGATACAATGAAATGAATTATATAAACTGTGTAACCCCGGGTGCGTCTTTAAAAAAGTGATTAAGTATAAGTAAATATGGTTATACTTAAAAACATATAATTGTCTTGTTGTTTTTTTAAATACTATCAGGATAATAAAATGCTGTTATCCTGGTCATTGTTAAGTTTTTCTTAAGCAAAAAAAACAGTGATGGCATTAACCGGACATTTTCATAAAAAATATGATTCTTTTTTAAGAAAAAAGTTTGGATCCTATGAGAAATGTTTTTTAAGAAGCGATGAGAGTTCCTCCCTTCTGAACGGTTTTCTTATACTGTCATTGAAGCCGTATTCTGAAGGGTTTGACATGATATTGTCGTCTGAAAAACCGCTTGATGCAAAAATCTTGAGATCAGGTAGAATCTCCCTCACTCTGTTCACAGCTTCAGCCCCTCCCATACCTCCCGGAATAGTGAGATCAAAAATAGCGAACTCAATTGTCTTGCCCTCATTTACCGCATTCTCAATAATTTCAACAGTCTCTGCTCCATCCTTTGCATATACAGCAGTATAACCCATGGACTCGATATAACTGCTTATAATTTCCCGCATGAAGGACTCATCATCCATGATCACAGCAAGCCCGCTTGAAATATGGTAATCAGTTTCCTTTTCCCTGATATTTTCTGCAGAGATTTCTGATGCCGGAAGAAAAACAATAATTTCTGTCCCTTTTCCCTGTGCTGAAACAGCTTTTATCAGACCGCCGTGTTTCTGAATTATTGAATATGATGTTGCAAGGCCAAGGCCTGTCCCGCTTTTTTTTGTTGTGAAGAAGGGGTCGAAAATTTGTTTCAGCTGCTCTGTGGAAATCCCTTTTCCTTTATCAGTGACAGAAAACCTTACATATTTTCCTGAGGGAAGATTATCCACTTTGTTTTCACCCACGACAGTATTTTCAGCCCTGACTGATATTATACCGCTTCCGTTCATGGCCTGTTTTGCATTAATAATTATATTGTCAATAACCTGGCTTATCTGGTTTTCATCAAAATCGCAGTGCCAGAGATCCCCTGCAATATCGTAAACACAGCTTACCTGTGAACCTGAAAGTGCAAACCTTGAGTTGTCAATCAGTACTTTCCCAAGGTCGCCTGCCTTTCTGACAGGTTCTCCCCCTTTCGAAAATGTCAGAAGCTGCTGGGTAAGGTTCTTTGCTCTCTCGAATACTGTAAATGCCTTGTCAAGGTAATCAGCTGTTTCCGGGGACAGGTCCTCTCCTGACCGTGCAAGTTCAATATAACCGAAAATTCCGCTCAAGAGGTTGTTGAAGTCATGGGCAATTCCTCCGGCCATTATTGCCAGGGCATTGAGTTTATCTGACTGGATAAAAGAGTCAAGAAATTTCTGTTTCTCGCTTATATCCCGGATAAATGCCTGGTATGTTCCGTCCGGCATCCTCATTGTATTCATTTCTATCAATACAGTTGATCTGTCATTTCGTGTGAGATTTCTTTCATTTCTTACAGTATATCCCTTCATTAAGAGGTCATATCTCAGAGGAACATTTCTTATCTCCTCGGGAGAGAAAAGGATGTTTATGTTTTTACATATAAGTTCCTCATTTGAATATCCTGTCAGTTCAGAGGCCTGCCTGTTCGCTTCCATTATAAAACCTCCCGGGCTTCCGAGGAGGATGGCGTCAGGAGCAAGTTCAATAAGAGACTTGAATCTGGCTTCGCTTTTTGAAAGGGCTATCTCCGCATTCTTTCTTTCTGTTATATCAATTCCTACAGCCTGAAATTCTGTATTATCATAATCTTCTTCTGTTACCCTGTGTACATACCACTGCTGCCATCTTGTTTGCCCGTCTAAAGCTGTAAAACTCCTTTCTAGTGTTTTTGAAATATCTCCCGGTTTTATTGAATGGAGGTATTTAAAAACCTCATCGAAATTCGGTATCTGCATAAAATCTTCCAGGTTTCTGCCCAATACATCGCCCTGAATCCCGAGATAACTGTTGTAATATTTTTTCCAGGCAGAATTAACGAAAGTAATTTTTCCTGAACCTGTGAATCTGGCTATCATTTCAGACTGTGTTTCCACAACGCCCCTGTATCTGCGTTCAGCTATCTGCAGTTCCCTGTTTATTCCTGATATTTTATTTTTCTCAGACCCTGAATCTGCCGTGTTTATGCCAGCACACTGCATGTCTGTTTTCTGCTGTTTTGTGTTGTTTCTGTCCGGCATAATAAGAGAGTGAAAACTTCTTAAAGTGTTTTGCAACCATGAAAAAATCTTTTTCGTCATTGATATTTATTCTGCTCTCCCTATGATACGGTTTTAAAGGATCCCTTTAATAATTATCAGTCTGATTTGCTGTTTCTTCAAATTATTTTCATCCAGGGATTATAAGAGATGTCTGATATTGAGAGAATCTATAAAATTGATAATTGGAGAATCTGGAAAGCTTTACTGATTATCCAGCAGATTCAGCTGATTTTACTGGAAAAAATGCAGTTTTTATTAAAATCCTTTCAAAACAAGCGTCTTGAATATATTATAATTTAAAATATAGATAAATATTAAAGGGGAAATTATGAAGAAACAGTCTGCCATATTTATTATTCTGGGAATAGTACTTATTATGGGTTCATGCACAAATACTCCGCCTGATTTATATCTGAGTTTTAATATAAATACCTGGTCACAAGTTGGAGCAGGGGATCCTGTAAATATTAATTATACTCTTAAAAATGGTGGAGATACTACTCTTGAAAACTGTAAAATCCAGTTTGGCATTGATACAAATAATTCTCTAACATGGGATTATACCAATACAATGTGGACAAGCGGAGTTGATCTCAGTGTAGGAGAATCACATACTGATAGTATTTCTATCCCCACAACTGGTACTGCTGTTACTGTCTATGTTATTGCTTCCGGCTGGGATGACCCTGAAGATAAAAGCGCTGCACGAACAGTAATATATTACGACAACTGATAACTTGCAGATAAAACAGAAAAACAGGCCGGACCCTGAAAGACAGATATACAGTTTCCAGATATATTGATTTCGTCCGGCAAACCACTTTTTTTGCATTGGAATTCCCGTTAAAATGCATATATTCAATTTACCGGAGTTTTGAAATTTGATCATATATGATGAACCGCTTTACAGACCCCCGTCTGAAGCCGAGAGCCTGATTCTCCAGGCAACCATAGGATGCAGTCACAACAGCTGTACATTCTGTACAATGTATAAATCAAAGAGATACAGGAAAAGAAGTTTTGAGGAAATTGAATCCGAGATAGATTCGCTTTCAATGTACAGTGACTTGAGAAGAGTTTTCCTTGGAGACGGAGATGCACTTGCCATGGATACAGAACCTCTTGTCAGGATATTCAGAAAACTTAAAAAAACATTTCCCCGGTTGAGGAGAATATCGTTATACGGGAATACAGGCAATGTGACCGGCAAGACAGACAGGGAACTTGAAATCCTCCGTTCTGAAGGGCTTTCAATTGTTTATCTTGGATTTGAAACAGGCTCTGATTTCCTTCTTGAAAGAACCGGAAAAGGGGTCACATTTAACGACCATGTTTCTGCCGCAAACAGGCTTAAAGAGGCAGGGATTGATCTTTCCGCCACTTTGATAAACGGCCTTGGGGGGAGGGAATACTGGAAAGATCATGTCCTTAAAAGCACAGAGCTTGTTAACCTCACTGCGCCTAAATATCTTTCAACACTTTCTCTTATTATACCCCATGACTGCAGAAAAAGGTTTATGACAGGTTTTGACGGTGTTTTTACTGAACAGGATGACATGGGCATGCTGGAGGAGGAAAGGCTCCTTATAAGCGGGATTGATACGGCAGACAGGATTATCTTCAGGTCTAACCATGCCTCAAACGCACTTCCCCTTTCCGGAACACTCCCTGATGCAGGGGAAGATCTTATAAGGAAGATTGATTGTGCTCTTTCAGGGAATTCTTTTATCCGCCCGTTATGGCTGAGAGGATTATAGAAACATGAATCAGAAATAGAACATCCTGAATCCTATAAGTATTATTGCGGAATCAGCAAAAATATGAACAATCCATGAGTTGAGGAAATTCCGGCTTCTTATATTCAGATGATTGAAAATAAGCCCTGCAGTTACAAGACCTGCAAGTACAGTAACTGTCAGGGTAAGGGAGAACCATGTTCTGAATATTGAAATATGATACAGCCCGAAATAAAGAGAAGAAATAATGGCTGCAGTTTTCCTCAGACCTGTTTCATGGATTCCCAGGAAAATATATCCCCTGAAGAAAAACTCCTCGATAAAGGAATTTACAAAAGTGATATAAAGCCCGACAATGAAAAAAGTTCCTGCTGTTATTTTAAGCTTTGTTTCAAGCTCATTCCTGATTGAGTTTAAATCAACAAGATGGTGAAGCAGGTAATATGCTGATATTATGACTGCAAAAACAGATATACCCAGGACAATTCCCGCTTTAAGGTCTTTAAATTTTATATGTTCAATACCGAGAGAATTCCTTATCGATCCCGTACCGGAGAGTAGTGTGAATGCGAAAGGGATTCCTGCAAAAAGAAAGATTTTCACTGATGTTTTAACAAGATAGCTGCATCCGATGTACTGTTCAACTACATACATGAAGAGGCAGGCAAATGATGAGCTTGCAACAATAAATATTTTTTTATATTTATCTGACATAAAGATTTATTCCCTTTTTCCTGATCCGCTTTCTGTTGTTTTATGTAATTCCTTCTGCCTTTCCAGATTCAGAAGATACAGCCTGAAATCAAACTCTGTTTCTGAATAAGCTGCCATCATGTAATGGCAGAGCCTGTAAAACTCCCTGCCGTGGGTTTTCTCTTTAAGGTGTGCAAGTTCATGTACAGCAATCATCTCAAGGAAATCCGAAGGAGCATCCCTGAACACTGTTGAAATCCTTATCTCGCTTTTTGACTTGAGTTTCCTCCCCTGAACCCGGCTGACAAATGAATGAAGCCCCAGGGCATTGTACGCTGTCTCAATACTGTCATCATAGAGTACCTTGTGTACAGGAGGGGATTTTTTCATAAAGCTTTTTTTAAGTTCCCGGATATAGTCATAGAGTGCCTTGTCAGATTTTATTTCATGTTTATCAGGGTATCTGCTTTCAAGGTAAAAAGCCAGTTTCCCGCTGTTGTAGAGTTTTTCAACCTGGTCAACCAGCTGTTCAGGGTATCCCTTAAGGAGATCTATGTTCAATTCTTCAATGCCCCGTCAATCACTGTGCTAGTAAAGACCCTTTACCTTGCCGGTTTCAGTGTCTATATCAATCCTTCTGTATGCAGGGTCTGAAGCAGTCCCCGGCATAAGCTTGATTTCCCCTGCTACAGGTACTACAAAACCAGCTCCCCTGTAAACCATGATATCCCTTATTGGAAGTGTCCAGTCGACTGGGCGGTTTTTAAGTTCAGGATCATGGGAAAGGCTGAGGTGTGTTTTTACCATGCAGGTGGAAAGATTTTTAAGTTCAGGATCATTTTCAATTTTCTCAGCCTTTTTCTTTGCAGTCTCAGTATATGTTACACCGTCAGCGCCGTAAACTTCTGTAGCTATTGTATAGATTTTCTCCCTTAAGGGGGCATCCTCGTCATAGAGAAATTTAAACTCTTTTTCCTCTCCGCATGCATCAATTACAGCTTCCGCAAGTTCTTCAGCCCCTTTGCCCCCTTCAAGCCAGTGCCTGGAAACAGCAACCCTTGCTCCGTTTTCCTCTGCAGCTTTTTTTATGATTTCAAGTTCCTCTTCATCATCAGATGCAAAGTGATTGATGCATACAACAGGGGGGATACCGCTTTTTTTAACAGCATCAAGGTGAGCCATAAGGTTATCAAGACCTTTTCTCACAAGATCTGTATTCTTCTCAGTGTAAGCCTTGTCAAGCGGTTTACCGGGAGCTACCCTTGGACCTCCTCCGTGCATCTTGAGGGCCCTGACTGTACATACAAGAACAGCGCAGTCAGGTGTGAGGTTTGAAAAGCGGGATTTGAGGTTCCAGAATTTCTCAAAACCAATATCTGCTCCGAATCCGCTTTCTGTAACATGATAGTCTGCAAGTTTAAGGCCTATGAGGTCGGCAATTATTGAAGACTGCCCGATAGCTATATTTGCAAAAGGTCCTGCATGAACAAGTACAGGCTGACCTTCTATAGTCTGCATAAGGTTGGGATTTATGGCTTTTGCCATTATTGCAGTCATTGCCCCTGCAACTTCAAGATCTTCTGCATTGACCGGATTTCCCGACTTGTCATACCCGATAACCATCTTGCCGATTCTCAGTCTCAGGTCTTCAAGGCTTGTTGCGACAGCAAGAATTGCCATAAGCTCTGATGAGACAGTTATCTGAAAACCGCTTTTCATCATGAGGCCGTCCATTCTGCCCCCGATCCCTATGATTATTTCCCTCAGGGCCTGTGCTGAAAGGTCTATGGCCCATCCCATCGCGGGATTTCTGGGATCAATATCAAGCCTTTTAAGTGATTTTTTCTCCAGAACTGAATCCTGGTAGTTAAACTCATGCTGCATTCTGGATGTCAGTGCAACCATTGCCAGATTATGGGCATTTGTTATTGAATCAATATCACCAGTGAGCCCGAGGCTGAATTCAGTAAGAGGTATGCACTGTGCAAGGCCTCCACCTGCAGCTGACCCTTTTATATTGAATGTAGGGCCCCCTGACGGCTGCCTTATTGCCCCTATTACTTTTTTCCCGAGAGAACCCAGACCCTGTACAAGCCCCATTGTGGTTGTTGTTTTCCCTTCCCCGAGAGGTGTCGGTGTGATGGCTGTAACTTCGATATATTTTCCGTTTTTCCTTTTTTCAAGCCTTTTCAGTATATGCATGTAATCCAGTTTACCTATAAAGTGACCGTAAGGAAGAAGCTCCATCTTTTCAAGATTCATCTCCTCAGCAAGCTGGTAGACTGTTTTCATATTCTCTGATGCTACATCAGCGATTTCCCAGTCTTTCATTTTCAGCGGATCAAGTTTCATATCTGCTACCTCAAGTATAATTCAGTTTTTTATGTTACGCCTTATCAGGCGTCATGCATCACTGATAAATTATATAACATATTGATGAATTATTCAGCCAGTAAACTTTATCTGGAAAGAAATATGCGCTTTTGCTTGACATAATCTCTGAGAGGTATAAATTAATGGTATGGTTGAAAAAGCTTTTTATGAACATGCAATAAAAGAACTTTCTGTTACTCTGGCAGCTACAGATAATTCTGAGCTTATTGAAGATTTCCTTAAAAGTATTCTGACTCCCAATGAAATAAGTGAAGTTTCATCACGATGGGAACTGGTAAAGCAGATTGATGAGGGGGTAAGCCAGAGGAAAATTGCAGAAAACCTGGGGTTAAGTCTCTGTAAAATTACAAGGGGATCCAGGGAACTGAAAAAGGATAATTCCTCATTCAAAAAAATGATTGATAAATGGAAGGAAATTTCCGGCTGAAAAAAAGCTGTTGATCTTTAAGGATTATTCAGTTACGGGTTTATCGGCAAAGACTATCCCGTCAGGTTAATTTCCTCTTATCAAGCCACTCAATGATTATTGATGCTGCATCTTCCTTTTCTTTACCGGTAAAAATCATATGATCAGATTTCTGAAGTATCTTTTCTGTGAGAAGCCTTTGCGGGACCCTTTTCCTTATTATTTCCAGAACATCCAAAGGTACAGTCCTGTCTTGCTTTGAAACAACAAGGAGCACTTCGGAATTCAGTTTCGGGAGTTTTCTTTTTGCCCTGATCTGGAGAAAAAGTATCTCCGAAGCAGGTTTTATCCAGTCTTTTGACCAGTACTCTGTTTTCAGATACTCTTCAAACTCTGTTTCAGTTCTTATCCTGCACTCTTTGTTAAGTGATTTTATGAAGTATTTCAGAAGCGGTGTAAGGCAGAGGAGTGTTTTTCTCCTGTTTGTAAGGGCAGGTGATACAAGAATGAGTTTTTCCGGGCTGAAATATGATGCTGCAATAATTGCGAGAAGACCTCCAAGTGAAAAACCTGCAATAACTACATCATCACAGATGCACTCAAGTTCCATGTAACTGTCGAATATTTTTCTGAGCCAGTCGGATTTCCCGGTTGATAAAAGATCTTCTGCACATGTGCCATGGCCGGGCAGCCTGGGAACAGATACTGTGTAGCCCTTCCTTATGAGTTCATCTGCAAGAAAAGCAACATCGTGTGGAGACCCCAGGTAACCGTGAATAATAAGAACTGCAGTCTTTCCCCCTTTTCTGAAAACTGGAAGAGCTTCGCTGAAAACAATTTTACTGCTGCTTTTATTTTTTCCCATCTGCATAAATTATAAATATATTAAATCCTGTTGACAACTGACCGTTGAGCGATTATTTTTTGTTTATGGCAGTTATAGATAAAAAGGTTTTTATTTTTCACATCAGAAAAGCAGATAACAGCGGTCTTTATCTGCATCCATTTGAAAATTTTGAGAAAATGATATCAAAAGGGAGCTCCTTTTTTGTTGAAGGTAAATACGGGGAAGAACCTGTAATAGAGAGCCTTACAGCATTCAGGAACAAGCTTTACAGAATTGTTGAGGCTTCAGTAAACAACTGGATTACTGAATCCAGATTTATCCCAAGATTTGTAGGCTCTGCTGCAGTGTTTCTCCTGACATATTTTTTCCTTTCTTTCGGAATAAGGGACCCTCTTCCAATGCTGGATGAAGTTGCAGCGGGAATTCTGGGAGCAGTCTCCTATTATATAATTATGGGTAAAAAATATAAAAAATCAGCACCTGCATCACGCCTGAGAGGGCATTACAGGGGCGTTGTAGACAGGATTGTTTTTCAGGAAAGTGATTTTATCAAGACACTTGAGAATCTCATTTCTGAAATGAAAAACCATACTGTTGAACAGAATCTTGATTTTATTGTTTCCGATTTCAGCGAAAAGGATGTACTTTTTTCAGATGATTTTTCTGAAGAGAGGTACCAGCTGATATCATATATCGAGGGGGAACTGAACAGGACCCAGACATCCAAACAGAAAAGGGTAATAAGCCGCATTGTCTCGGATAACAGTCTTGGAAGTTTAAACAGGGTAAAGAATCTCAATCTTCTTGAGTTCAACGGAGAAATTGATTTTATTCTCTTCCTGATATATCTCAGGCTTAAAATCCAGAAATAATTTTTTATTCCACTGTCTGTATTGACTGCATTTCATCTATGAGCTGCAGTGTTTTTTTTGCAGTAAGAAGGTTGGCGAGGGCAGGGGTAAAACCGGGGTCAAGTTCCAGTGCCTTTTCCCAGTTTTCTATAGCTTCCTCAAGATTCCCTTCTGCGTATGATTTGAGCCCTTCAATATAGTATGCATCAACCTCTGCCTCTGTAATACTCCGTCCCCTGTCCCCGAGGTTAAGGGAGGAAGCAACACTGAACCTGTCAAGTCCCACCTGTGTTGTCAGGTCAAGGGTATAGTTTACATTAAAGCTTATATCTTCCAGATCCATTCTGCTTCCAAGTGAAAAGCGGGGATTGGATCCCCTGTATCTGAAACCGCTCTGGACAGAGAAGAAATCTGTTACTGCGACATCAAGCCCGGTTGCGAAACTCCACTGCTCTGCAGGCTGTTCTGAAGGGTTCAGGGAAAGAGGTATTGTGAGGTCAAATGCTACAATAACAGGCCTCAGTGGTGAATATGCAATTCCTGCTGTGGTTTCAAGGGGAAGGGGATCATCAAGTGTTTTCAGGCCTATATTTTTAAGAACAACACCGAATGATGTGTTTTTATCTCTTGAACTGTAGAATTTAAGGAAATTAAACCTTGTTAAAACACCCAGGTCAGTCATGACAGCTACTGCAGACTGTCCCGCATAAATTTTTTCAGGTATATTTCTGTAGGCTACTTTCAGATTTCCCCCTACCGAAAGTCCGAAGTAATCATAATTTGAGAAAAAATTATAGGATGTATTGAGTATCAGTACAGATTCTGAAAAATACCCTCTCGATTCCCTTTCCCCGAAAGTATTGTATTCGGTAAAAGGAACGTAAAGGAATTTACCTGCAGCACCTATCCCCAGGTTGTGTTTCCTTGTTGTAAATGTCACGCTTTCTATGTTGGTATCAGCTATCCAGTCATTATGGTAGAATGACAGTTCAGTGTATGTCAGGCTGGCGCTTCCTGCAGGATTTGATTCGATATAGCTGGCATCATCAGCAACAGCTGTAAAAGCTGTTCCCATTGCTTCGAAGCGTCCTCCCATCGGTATGAGGAGTGTCGGGAAAGCAGTGAGACCTGTATTGGGATCTTCCAGACTTTCAAGGAAGCTGTCTGCATTGTAGTAGATATCTGAAATATCTGCAGAATGTATTAATGAGGCGGATGAAAATATTAAAAAAAGAATAAATATTTTTTTCATCTTTATATTAATAATATCAAAAATATCGGAAAAAATCGAATATATAAGGAGCTTTTTTGCATAAAAAAAAGATTAATTGGGATGAAACATTTTTCATCCCGGAGCGGTTATATTTATGAGGGTTTTTTTTATCTGTTATTGTGATATTATTGTGTCTGTGTACAGATTCTTATGTATTTGACCGGTTTGAAATCTGCTGATAAAACTGCAGTGAATTATCTTGATAATTCTTTATGTAGTAAAAAATAAGCTAAATAAGGGAAACAGTGCGAAATAACAGTAAGGCCTGCTGATTATTGCCGATAATAATATAGGTTGAAAAAATATTATAACGTGAGCGGTTCTGGCATGAATTACGGCCGGATTTTTACATTTCTGATCATACTCCTGTTTGTTCCTGCACTCTTTGCATGGGGAGGGGGCAGGAAAGAGGACCAGATGCCGCTTGCCCAGCAGCTTGTACAGGAAAAAAAATACAGCGAAGCAATAAAAATTCTGGCAGATATTGTGAAAAATGAGCCTGAAAGGCTTGATGAAGTTGAAAAGATGATGGCTGCCATCAGAAGCGCAAGGGCCCAGTACAATACAAACTATTCAGAACTTATCAATATCCTTAAAAAGGAAACTCTTACAGATACAGATGTGACAGAAGCCTATAACCTGATTACAGAAATGGAAAAAATAGATGCTGCTCCCGACCAGGCTATTACCGGTTCATTTGAAAAGGCCCGCCGAACAATTGTGTTCAGGTATAATGATTCAAGATTCAAAGAGATCATGGATGAAGCGCTTGTACTTATTGACAGCGGAAAATACTGGGAAGCTGTTTCACTTTACCTGGAAGCAATAGGGCTTCATGGAGAAATTTTCCGTGAAGATTATCCCGAAGAGGTCCAGAAAGAGACTGATGCTGCAATAGCCGGTATAAAAAGTGATTTCAACAGGATAGTAAGCGGGAAAAATGATTTTATCCAGAGAAGGGAAAATTCTTTCATAAGCTCCGAAAAAGATTATTATAATGAGCTTTACAGTGAATATAATCCTCTTCTTGATATTATTTCAGGGATGGCTGAAATCAGGAATTCTGCTGTTTCATATGCCGAATATTTTGAGAGGAAAAAGAATGAACTTCTGAAGGAAGATGAATATGATATTCCCTATCTTTCAACAATAAACAGGACAATTACAGGCCGTTCCTCATCTGAAAGGGAAGAGGGGCTGCTTTATGCTGTTGATTCAATCTGGAACTCTGCGATAGAAGAGAACCTTGCAATTCTTGAGAACAGGCAGGGAGAATACTACTCCAGCGGTATTGAGAATTTCAATTCTTCATCATTCACTGCAGCATCTGATGATTTCAGGAAAGCATCAGGAGTGGCAGAAATAAGAAAAGAGCTTGTTTCGTTGTGGGGCTACTCAGTCACTCCGGACATGTTATCGGCCCTGTCAAAGAGGGACAGCCTCAAAGCGCAGAAATATATACCTGAATACATGCTTGCTGAAAAGGAAAGCAAGGCTGCATTTGACTATTCAGTCCTTTCTGAACTGATTGCAGATGCCGACAGAATTGAAAAAAGCTACCCGTCAGTTGAAGACACTGATGTTCTTATAGATTACCGTGAGTCCATAATAAGGGATAAATCTGTTGTTGATATCAACAGGGATGCATGGAATGAAATCTACTACAGCACAAATTCCATGGCAGGAGGACTTCTTGATATCGGAGACACTGTAAGCCTTTCATTTGATATGAATGCTCTTTTTTCCAGATATTCAAACTATCTTTCTGAACTTGAGATAGATCTTATAAGAGGGCGTTTTGATCTTGTCTACAAACCTCTCAACAGAAATCTCAACTCTGAGGTTGTTCAGATAGGAAAAGCTGCGGCAATGATAGACGGTATTGAGGAGACAGTCGGAGAAGGGGAAAACAGCTATACAGGAATTGTCAAATATCCCTCCCTTGCGCGACCCATGCTTGTGTCCTCCCGCGAAAGACTGGATAAATACAGTTCAGATTATGATTCCCTTATAACACTTCTTTCAGATGAAGATTCACAGTTTACTGACTCTCCTGATATAAGGGAGAGTCTTGAGCTTATTAATAATGACAAGACTGTAATTTCTGATATGAATAACAGGATAGGTCTTTACACAATTAAAGCTGATGAGCTTCTCACACAGGCTGAAATCTACAGAACACAGGGATACAGAAGACTTGATGAAGCTAAAGTCAGGCTCCGTCAGAACAGGTTTCCCGAAGCCAGGGAAAGACTTCAGGAGGCCCGGGAGAGTTTCAGAATATCCCTGAGTTATAATGAGGACCCTGAACTGAGGGCTTTTTCAGACAGGGAAATTCTTGCCCTTTCTGAAGATATCATAAGGCTTCAGACAGCCCTTGTTATTGAAACTGTCCGAAATAACCTTAACAAAGCACGTAACCTGTATATAAGGGAGCAGTTCGGAGATGCTGAAAGCCTGCTTATCAATTCACAGACAATGTGGAGGACAGTCAATACAGAGGATAATGAAGAGGTCCAGTACTGGCTCAACCTTGTTCAGACAGCACTATCTGTCAGGTCCGGAAGGCTGATTGCAGAGACTGATCCTCTGTACAGTGAAATGACACAGGTTATAAATCTTGCCAGAAATGACTTTCAGACTGCCAAAAAGCTGATAGCTGAAGGGAAAACTGAACAGGCTATGGGATATCTGAAGAGTGCAGAGGAAAAACTGCTCTATGTCAGCATTCCTTTTCCGATGAATCAGGAAGCCAGTGTCCTTTCTCTTGAAATGCTCAGGATAAAGGACCCTGATAATTTTGATTCTATCTTCAGGGAAAAATTCAACCTTGCAAGAGAGAGGATTAATATTAATCCTTCTGAATCATATATAATTCTCAAAGACCTTGCCCAGATAAATCCTGATTATCCGGGGATCAATAAAGCTATATATGATACAGAAATCAAACTTGGAATGAGAACTCCTCCTCCTGACCCTGCCAAAATCAGGGAAGCTGAACAGCTTTACAGAAGGGCCTATTCAATTGTTTCCAGCAATGTAAGGAGCAACTATCCCACAGCACTTGAGTACCTCAACCAGGCTTTCAAGCTTAATCCTGATGACAACAAGATTACAGTGCTTAAAGACAGGGTACAGACTGAAATGGGAGGTACAACAACTGTTGTTCTTTCAAGTTATGCCCAGGAGCAGTACAGACTCGCAGAACAGGAATTCATAAACGGAAATTACTATGCTTCTCTTGCAATTGTAAACAAACTTCTCCAGGACAAGCGGAACAGGAATTATACACCGTTAATTGAGCTTAAAAGGAGGATTGATTCCAAAATATGATATATTCATGCAGAAAGCCTGACTCTGACCTTTTAAGCGGAAACCGGCTCAATAAAATAATTACTGCTGTTATTTTTCTTTTTCTGGCAGCAGTTCCATCATATGCAGAAATATACTGGGAAAATCCGGAAGTGATCTCATCGGATGATGCCAGGTTTCACAAAACAGCGGCCGGCGGGAATACTGCGGTTGCTGTATGGCATGAGTTTGAGAAAACAGGTGATGAGAACGGTATAGTATACCTTTCTCTTGCCGCAACAGATGACGGAAAAAACTGGAAAAAGAACAGGCGGTTTGCAGGGCCTTTCCCCTATACAGGGAATGAAGTAGCGATATGCTCTGCAGCTGTTGATAAAACAGGTACAATATATATAGCAGTTTCAAGCTCTGATAATGCTGTAAAAATATTTATATCAAATGATCTCGGGAGTTCATTCAGGGAGATTGTACAGAAGACCTCGTTCAACATGACTGTCGGGCCGAGACTTTTTATAAAGGAAGACGGTTATCCCATTCTTTTTGTGACAAGAGAGTCGGGAGACAACCTTTCCATCTTCTACTCGGTCTCTGATTCCCTTTACAACTGGAGCGATTTCAGACAGCTGGCTCCCGAGCCGGGATTTGATCTTAATTTTCTTCCTTCCTTTGCATCTGAAAACGGGGTTGAATATGTTGTTTACCAGTCCTTTATAGTAAAGCAGAGATCAACTTACCAGCTCTTTCTTAAAAAAAGCTATGACGGGGGTAGAAGCTGGGGAGATGCTGTTGAGCTTTCCGATATTGATGAAGTTGTCAGGGATACAACTGTTGACAGTGATTTTTTTGACAACCAGAGACCGTATATCAAGATTGACAATAACGAGTTTTCACTTGTCTGGGAGAGGAGATATCTTAATGATAAAAATCCCCAGATATATCTTGCAAGATATGATCTTGAGGGGGTAAGAAAAGGGGATGCTGAAAAAGTCTCTACAGGGGGAAGAAGCTGTAACTACCCTGTGATCACAGATTACAGAAACATGGAGATTATTACCTGGTTTGACAACAGGATGGGGGATTACAGGATAGTAGCGGCTGAGAATACAGGTATTTTCTGGCAGGACAGGGACCTTTCCCCTATGAACGGGAATTCCGTTTTCGGACAGCCTGTCAAGTATAACGGTACAGTCTTTCTTTTCTGGGAGAACAGAATAAACAGCAATTCACGGCTCATGCTTCTTTCACCTGATACAAGTGTCAGAAAACCGCAGATAAGGGCAGTTAATTTCAGAGAAGGGGTCCGGGCATCCCAGAACAGGTATGCTTTTACCTGGGACCTGCCTGATGATGCATCGGGAATTGCAGGATTCAGTTATTCATACGGTACTTCTGAAAAGGGCTCTCCCCCTGAAAAAATAAAAACTGTAGCAGCCCGGAGGAATGCCGAAATTACAGTCAGGGAGGACGGAGACTGGTATTTCTATGTTTCAGCACTTGATTATGCCGGTAACTGGTCTGAAACGGCTGTAATGAAGTTTACCCGCGATACAGTTCCCCCCGGAAAGGTCCGCTTCAGGGAACATGAAACTGATGACAGAAATTATATGCCGTCAAATACATTTGCCATTGAATGGATGCCGCCGGCTGATGAGGAAGCAGAAGGATACAGTTTCAGGCTAGATTACCTTGATTCCAGATCACGATATGAACTCAGTGAATATTCCGACAGGTGGAAAGAAAGAAAGCCTGCAGAAAAAATACTGACCAGGCTCAGCAGCGAGAAATTCAGTAATATTGATAACGGTGTATGGGCTTTTACTGTGTCTGCTGTTGATGAGGCTGGAAATACCGGGGAAGGGGAAACATATTTTTTCAGAACAAATAAATATGTCCCTGTTACCTATATTACAAGAATAAAGCCTGTAGTTGATGCTCTTGAAAGGTCAATATTACTATCGAGGGGCGTGGATTCAGTGTCGGGGGAGATATTTCCTCTGTTATTCTCGACAGGGACGGTGAAGAGCCCTGGGATTATACATACTACCTTGAAAACAATGAATATACGATAAAAACAGACAGAATTATTGAGAATTTTACTGTTTCTGATGCAGATGAGGGGATGTACAGGATAGGTCTGATCCATCCCGAAAGAGGCCTATATTTCACAGAACCGATTATAAGGCTTGAACCGGGCGGTACAGTTAAATACGGATATTTCAGGACAGACGGTGAAACAGCGTGGAAACCGGCAGTAAAGCAGCTTTTTGCTGTAGACGGGGCAAAAATACTTTTCTGGGGTCTGCTCTCAGTATTTGCAGCAGTTCTGGTTTTCTCAATAGTACGACTTAAAAGTGTTTTTGAAGAGAGCATAAGGTTCAGAAAAGATATTGATGCAATAATAAGAGGAACAGATATTCAGTCTGTTTCTGATAAAGAGAGGTTACAGAAAATGAAAAAACGGGGAATGAGTCTCAGGATTAAATTTACACTTTTTGTTATAGTGATTGTCCTTACAGTTGTAATTATTGTAGCCCTACCTCTCGGCAGATTTATGCTTGATACACAGAAAAGAAACCTCCTTACAGGACTGAAACAGCAGGCTTCAGTTCTTCTTGAGAGCCTCAATACAGGGGCAAGTTCTTTTCTTCCTGCTTCAAATACTCTGGAACTTGGACTTCTCCCTGATCAGAGGACAGCTATGGAGGACGCTGTATTTGTAACAATTACAGGGAAAAGCAGCCGAAACAATGAAGGTTTTGATTACCTCTGGGCAAGCGATGACAGAAATATCTATTCCAAACTTGACAGTGACCAGATAATTCCCGGAGAAAGTCCTCTTAAAGACAGTGTCTCTCCTCTTGTCCCCTCACTGGAAAAAGAGATTAATGAAAGGGCGAATACAGAACTGTCTGATCTTGTTCAGCAGGTAGAAAAACTGGGGGAAGAGGCCAGACGTATTGCCATAAGGGGAGGAAGTGAAGAGCGACTTGCAGAGCTTCAGAAAAGTATAAGTGATCTTGACAGTCAGATCCAGAAAGGGATCAGAGATATCGGAAAGACAATAAGGTCTTACCCCGAATTTGATACTGAATCAAAAATAATCGAAGACAGGACATATATATTTTATAAACCTGTTATTTACAGGCAAACTGGTGATAAGAACTATTACAAGGGACTTGTAAGGCTTGGTGTTTCAACTACAAGCATAATAGAAGAAATAAGGAATTCCGGAATAGTCCTTATCCGACAGACTCTTATTTTCGCAGCAATAGCTGTCCTTCTCGGTATAGCAGGTTCCCTTATTCTTTCTGCCATTATTATCAGCCCTATTAAAAAGCTTATGAGGGGAGTGGAAAATATAAGGGATACAGATGATAAAGAGGAACTGAAAGATTTTTCAATCGATGTAAAAACCAGAGATGAGCTTGACCTTCTTGCTCAGACAATAAACCAGATGAAAGACGGCCTTGTAAAGGCAGCTTCTGCCAATAAGGACCTTATCGGTGGTAAGGAAATACAGAAAAAATTCATACCTCTTGACAAGGACGGGGACCATAAAAAATCTACAGGCAGCAGAAGTACCGAGTTCTTCGATATTTTCGGATATTATGAGGGGGCCAAAGGGGTATCTGGAGACTATTTTGATTATATTGAACTGGACAGTGAAAATATAGCAATAATAAAATGCGATGTTGCAGGCAAGGGAGTTGCAGGAGCCCTAATTATGGTAGAGGTTGCCTCCTTTTTCAGAAACTATTTCAAGAACTGGGATGGCAAGGTTAACCTTAAAAAGCTGATTATCGATATCAATGACAGGATTGAGGAAAGGGAATTCAAGGGGAGGTTTGCCGCCCTTATTCTTATGCAGCTTAATGTCAGAACAGGTGACTGCTGGATGTGCCATGCAGGTGACAACCAGGTGCGTATTTATGACAGCGGTGAAAAGCGGATAAAGGTTGTTGAACTTGAAGAAGCCCCTGCATCAGGGGTATTCCCCTCTTTCATGGTTGGTGATTCTTTCAAGCAGGTTAAGTATAAGCTGAAAAAAGGGGATGAACTTTTCCTGTTTACTGACGGTATTGAAGAAGCCAAGAGACATTTCAGAAATGAAAAATTCCAGACTGTTGAATGTTCTGAAAAAGGGCTGAATGAAGGGGATACCCATTTCTATTTTACTGAAGGTACCTGGAAAATATCCGGCAGGGAAGTGGAACTGAGACAGGATAGGGAGATAAACAAAACAACCAAAAAGGAAGAGCTTGTCTGCAATTACTATATTGACGGGGTAAAACAGCCTGATTTAGTCAACCATAAAAATCCCTATTTCCAGGGGGCGCATCTATATCTTGCTGATAATGAAGAGTTCGGATTGAAACGTATTGATGATATTCTTAATGCAGTTGCCAACAGATCGGTGTATAATCTGCATAAATGCCATCATGACCATTCAAATGATGAACTGACATTTGATTTTTCCTCGTGTGAAGGTAATCTGGAAGAAGCTGTAATGGCATTGCTTTCTATTGAAAGAATATTTAGAATGTACAGGGATCCTACAGCAACTGCTGATAACAGGGTACTGGTTGATAGAAAGATTGATAACTTTTTAAGTAAAACCTTTGACCAGTACAGAAAATATTTTGAATACAGGATAGAAAGTGCTGAGAATTCTGAATATGTTGAATTTTCCCATATAAAACAGGATGAACAGTATGATGACCTTACAATATTAGCAATCAGGAGAAAGTAATGAAGAAAAAGGGATTTGTCTGTCAGAGCTGCGGTAATATGGTTCCACCCAATACAGACAGGTGTCCTCACTGCGGGAAGTTTTTCAAGGGGGTAAGGTGCCCTCAATGTCTTTATGTAGGGGTCTCTTCCGATTTTGTTCACGGGTGCCCTTCCTGCGGGTTTCTTTCTGATGAAAAGAGCCGGGAAAATGATAAAAACGGCTCAATACTGCCAGGCAGGGAAAAAAAGAGTGAAAAAACATTTCCGGGATGGTTTTATCTTATATCAGCTGCTATTCTTGCTGTACTTGTAATTATTTTTCTTGTAATGATATTCAGGTCCTGAAAATCCATGTTACCTGGGATCAGTGTTATATTATTTGTTTTTATTGATAAAAAAGGCTTTCCGGTAAAAAGGAAAGCCTTTATAGAATAAGTTGCTATTTGAAAAGCTTCTTTATTTCTGATTTGTATTTTTCATTGATTACAGATCGTCTGAGTTTCATTGTCTGAGTTAGTTCTTTGCCGACTTCAAAAGGACTGCTTAAGAGCTTGAATCTGAATATCTTTTCAAAATGCCTGAAACCGTTCTTTGCTGTTATTCTCATTTTTATCTCATTTTCAATAAGCTCGTTTATTTCAGCTGATGAAAGAAGTTCATCCCGGTCCATATAGGGAATTTCAAGTTCTGAAGCTTTCTGTTCAATAAGTTCGAAATTGGGGACAATAAGTGCGGCAAGGTATCTCTGGTCCTGTCCGAGAACAATGATCTGATCAATATACTCAGATTCAAGGCATTTGTCCTCAATAGGAACAGGTTCGATATTTTCCCCCCCGGAAAAAACAATTGTCTCTTTTGCTCTTCCTACTATTTTAATTTCCCTGTGAATTGTTGCAATAACTATGTCGCCTGTATTGAGCCAGCCGTTTTTAAGAACTTTTTCAGTTTCCTTTTCATTCTTGTAATATCCCTTCATTACCTGGCCGCTTTTCACGTAAAGGATACCTTTTTCCCCGGGACTGACAGGATTCATATCCTTGTCAAGGACTTTAAATTCCACATCGGGAAGGAGAGGACCGACTGTTCCATGTACCGGTTTTCTGTGCTTGCAGACAGAAAGTACCGGAGCTGTTTCTGTAAGCCCGTATCCCTCGTGAACTTTTATTCCGACTGCATTGAAAAACCTGCCTACATGATGGGGAAGGGCACCGCCTCCCGATATACCCATTATGAATTTCCCGCCGAAAAGTTTTTTGAATTTAGAAAAAACTATGAGGTGTCCGAGAAGATTGAATGGTATAAGGAGTATCAGGGGGATTATATATATTCCGATATCTGCAAATCTGTTTCTTTTTTTGAATTCAGGTACTGTGCCGATTACATGGGACCTGAAGCTGTTGTACATTTCCGATACTGCCAGGAAAAAAAAGAACAGACCTTTTTTTACAGCGCTGCTTTTTTTCAGATTCCTGAAGATTGCATTTCTCACCCCTTCCCAGACCCTGGGCACTGATACAATCCACTGGGGTTTAACTTTTGCCATATCAGCAATAAGGACGCTTCCAACAGGCTGGGAATAGGCAATCCCCCCTCCGGCTTCAAGAAATACATATTCACAGGCCCTTTCGAAAGCATGCCAGACAGGGAGGATGCTTATCATGATCTGACCCTGTTTAATAAAAAGATAATCCCCCTTTATCCTGTCAAGCTGGAAATTGAAATTACTGTGATTAAGCATTACCCCTTTAGGGTTTCCTGTTGTTCCTGATGTGTAAATTATTGTTGCAATATCAAATTCATCCCCTTTTGAGAGTTCATCTTCAAAAAGGGATGGGTAATCAGCAAGTGTTTTTTCTCCTGCTGTCATAATGTCATTGTAAAACAGGAAATCTGTTCCTTTTTTATCTATTCCTGAAACAGCTTCTTCATCACCCTCGAAAAGTATTATTTTTTCAAGAAGAGGAAGATTTTCTCTGAATTCCAGTATTTTTTCAGCCTGATGGGGATTCTCGGCAAAAGTGATTCTGCAGTCTGCATGGTTCAGTATATAACCTATTTCAAGTCCTGTAGAGTCCGAACCTCTCGGAACATCTGCAGCTCCAAGTCCCAGAATAGCAAGATCTGTGATAATCCATTCATACCTGTTGTCGGAAATAATCCCGACATGATCACCCCTTTTTATACCGACAGAGGCAAGCCCGGCGCCGAAAATCCTTACCATTGAATAAAGATCTTTATGTGTTATTTTCTGGAAATCACCTTCCCCGTTTTTATACATCAGTGCTGTATTGCCCGGATATTGTTCAGATACTTTTTTAAGCCGTTCAGTGAGAGTCATCTTAACCTTCCTTTTTCTGTACCAGACAGAGCCATTCCGCTTCTGCTGCCAGTTCTTCTCCTACATATGCCTTGCCTGACTGCTTGATCATTGCACCGGATACCCTGATATTTTTTATTACCAGTTTTACTTTGTCTCCCGGGACAACCTGCCTTCTGAATTTTGCCTTATCAACTGTTGCAAGGAAAAAGAGAGCATTTCCAAGTGTCCCTCTTTCTGCAATACCGGCACCGCCTGCCTGAGCCATTGTTTCGACAAGAATAACACCGGGGACAACCGGGTATCCCGGGAAATGACCTTTAAAAAAGTATTCGTTTTCAGTATAGGTCCTGTAAGCTATAATTTCCTCATCATCGGTTTTTTCAATATAATCCACATAAAGAAATGGATCTCTGTGAGGTAAAAGTTCTTTGATGTCTTTCATTAATATTTCTCCTGAACATTATTGATTCCGGCTTTATTTCTTATAAAAATACTTGCCGGATGTTGTCTGAAACAAAACAAAATACACTAATTTTTGCCGGATTGCAAGTTTTATCTGAAAAAAAGGTATAAAGCCGCACATCTGACTGTGATAGATAAATATTTACAATAATTATACAATAGTTTTTATGAGATGTATTTAAGAAAATTTATTGCATATTTCCAGATGTAATTATTTCTGATAATTTCTTTTTTGTCAGAATTTCCGGAAGAAAAACAGGCGAACTGCCTTTATCCCTGTAGAAAGCATATACAGGAACTCCTGCCTTATTGTTTTTCTTCATCCATTCAGATATTTCACTGTTCCCGTCTGTAAAATCCCCTTTAAGAAGGACTGTATTCATGTCGCTGAAAAGTTTTTTCACCTCATCTGTATTCAGCACAAGCCTTTCATTTATCTTGCAGGTGGTACACCAGTCTGCATATATATCAACAAAGACAGATTTACCTTCAGAGAGAAGTTCAAAAAGCTTTTTTTCTGAAAAACCTTCTGCTGCAGAAGAAGATGATACCTGTTTTTCATCATAATTAAAATCAGGTACTGTCAGAGCTGAAACAACAGACAATATAAACACCATGAATAGAATTATAATGGAATGTTTTTTACTGATACCGGCCATAGCAGTTTTGCCGTAAATCCAGGCAAGAAAAGTGATTATAAAAAGATATACAACTATGCTTGATAAAGCTGATGATGGTTTTCCTTTTGAAAAGGATATAAGAAGGTATAAAGCTGTCCCTGCAAGGATGAAACCCAGGATTTCCTTGAAATATACACTCCATTTTCCTGGTTTAGGGAGCAGCCTTACAAGGGCCGGATTCATCCCGATAATAAGAAAAGGAAATGCAAAACCAATCCCTATAAAAAGGAAAGATGATAAAATCATCAGGCTGCTTCCTGAAAGGGAGAATGCTATAGCTGATCCGAGGAAAGGTGCTGTACACGGGGCTGCAACAAGGACAGCAAAAATGCCGGTAAGAAAGTGGCCTGTATAGCCCTTTCTGGAAGAAAGTTTACCTGCTGTATTTACTCCCGGTAATGTAATTGTAAAAACATCAAACATTGAAAGTGCAAACAGATAAATTACAGAAACCAGAAACAGTACAAACCACCTGTTCTGCATCTGGAAACCCCATCCTGCAAACTGTCCAGCATTTTTAATTACAATCAGAAAAAGTGAAAGAACAAGAAGTGATGCAATTATACCTGCCGAATAAAAAAGTGATGATACAAATATTTCTTTTCTCCCTTTTTCGCTCTGTTTAACAAGGGAAAGAGCTTTAATCGAGAGAAGAGGAAAAACGCAGGGCATTATGTTCAGAAGCAGGCCTCCCAGAAATGCAAGGAAAAGGTACTTGAAAATACCTGAAAAAAAATCAAATCTTCTGCTGTCTTCAAATAAAGATGTTGTCCGGCTTTCATCAGCCTGACTGCTTATTTCAAGGTCAGCACTGATTTCCTTTGAACCTGGGAAATAACATGTTCCGTTTTCATCACAGAGCTGGTATGAAGCTTTTATTGTAAAAGTATGAATTCCTTCTCCGAGATTTGAAATATCACCTTCAAGTAATAGTTCTGTTGTCCCGTAAAAGTTTATTTCACCTTTTTCCTCAATTCCTTCCGCATATTCGGTTTCAAATACCAAACCGCCGGGATCTGTAACTTCGGCCCGGAAGAAATCCCTGTTGAGTGTCTGGTGGAAATTTTCAGGGAATTTGTATAAAACCCTTATAACAGCATTTTTATTGTTTTCAGAAACTGAGGCTGCTGCAGTAATCTCCGGTTCAGGCTGCGGGGCAAACTGAGCATTAAGTACTGCTGATGCAATGAACAGTAATGACAGCAGTGAAATAATTTTTTTGTTATAAAAAACCTCTAATCTTTTCATTAAAAAACCTTTCCAGTTTCATGTATTTAATACTTTATAAAGAGCATGATTTGTCAAAATGATTCAGCAATCATTATTCAGCAGCAAGTCTGTTGAATATTTCCAGTATATCTTTTTCATCCCATTCCCTTGAACCTGTAAACTGGGCCCTGATATACCCCTTTTTATCAACTATAAAGGTTGTGGGTATTGATCTTATCTGGTAAATGGAAGCTGCTTCAGCTTTTTCATCCAGAAGAACAGGGAAGGTATAACTGCTTCTGTTTATATATTCAGAAACTGTCTTTTCAGGTTCCTGTATATTGACTGCAAGAATATCTATTTTTTCTTTGTCAATTCTCCTGTAGAGTTCTTCCATTGACGGCATTTCCCTCCTGCATGGAGGACACCATGTTGCCCAGAAATTGAGCATGACAACTTTTCCTCTGTAGTCACTGAGAGATGCTTTCTCCCCTTTCAGGGTTTCAAGCTGGAAATCAATTGAGCTGACCTTTTCAGTGAATACAAAAAAACCTGCCTTTTCCATATCCTTTTCCAGAGTTTCTCCTGATGCTGATAATACAGCAATAAAAAATATCATGATTATAAAAAATGCGCTTTTTTTAAGCATTTGAAATCTCCTTGAAATAATATATATAAAAAATAATATATAAATATCGGTCTGCCAACTAAAAAAAATTAAAATGACAGAATAAGTACGCAGAAATTATACAGACTGTGTGTTAGAGAATTAATATGGAAGTTTCTGTGTTTTATGAAAACATATGAAAGGAAAAACCCTGCTGAAAGAGCTGTAACAACAGCCCTGATACCACCTGATAAATGGCTGATTGAAAACAGAACAGAGGATGCTGCGGCAGCGAAAAATTTTCCGTATTGCTTTTCTGAAGAAGAGATGAAATAAGCTCTGAAAAAAATCTCTTCCCTGTAGCCTGTAAGAAGTGCAGCAACAGATGCCTTGATAATAAATATACCTGATCTGTCAACAGTCATAGTGCTGCGGGGAAGAATAAGGTCCAATATCAGATTAGCTGTTACAGCTATTGCAAGGAGCATGATCAGATATAACAGCACCAATGGAATTATATTCAAATTGAATTTTTTTATACCATTGCTGTAAAGTTCTTTTCTGCTCAGTATAAAATACAGAACAAAGGAAATCTGTATCAGTGATATGATAAAGTAGTATAGCAGTATTGAATTGCTGTTGTAGATATCTGCCGGGCTGCTATGAGTTTTAGATGGAAAAAGTGCCGGGAAATATAAAACAGCATATAGAATAAACGGCTCAAGACTGTAAAAAACTCTGTTTTCAGGCATTACATACTCCGGACTGTATTTACAGGAAAAAAAAGCTATTGTAAATCAGATAATAATTGTATAATATTTTAAATTAAATTTAATTTTAATAAAAGTAAAAGCGATATTTAAACTATGTCAATATTATTAATTGCCGGAATTTTACTACTAATTGGTGTATTTGTACTACTCAAAATCTTTGGAAGTGATAATTTCCCCTGGATACAGTTCTATACAAGAGGCCGGGAAAGCGGTTTCAATCTGCAGGAAATCAACCTGTTAAGACGCGCAGCTGTGGAAAACAGGATACAGAACCCGGTATCGCTTTTCTGGTCTGTAAGGCAGCTGGACAGATGTCTCAGAAGTATGATACTGCGTTACAGGAGCAAGGGAAATGACGGTATTAAACCGGAGATGATATCCAAGCTTTTTGATTTCAGAAAGAAGGTTGAGTTTGATCAGCCGAAATACAAGATAGGAATAACAACAAGCCGTAAAATATCGGTCCGGCAGATAATAAAAATAACACTGCCAGGTGTAGGCACCTATACAGCAACTGTTGTCGAAAACCTGAGAAAATACTTTGCAATTTCATATCCGCTGGGGCCTAAACTGCCTGTGGGGTTTTCCTGGAATTCACAGAGAATAAATATATATTTCTGGCGCGGCGACGATGCAGGATATGTATTTGAGACCAGAATACTTAATGATTTTACTGACAGCAGCAAAGTCCCAATACTTCATGTTGCACATTCAGATTCCCTTGTCAGGAGTCAGAAGAGAAGATCTGTCAGGGCGGATGTCAACAAGAATGCATACCTTTATTCCCTTAAAACTGTGGAATCAGGCAATGAAAATGTTGAACAGACACCCGGAATAAGGTGCCGTGTTCTTGATATTTCTGAAGACGGAGCAGCTATTCTCATAGGGGGAAGGGCTAAAGCTGGCCTTCCGATCAAACTTCAGGTGAAGCTTTATACAGAGACAATAGTAATGTGCGGTTTAATAAGAGGTGTTAACTATAATCAGAACAAAAACCAGTCAGTTCTCCATATGAAAGCTGTACCTTTAAGCTTCAATATGAAAAACAATGTTCTTAGTTACGTATACAGCCTTTTTCCCGATAATTAATTTATGAGAAAATCATTATTAACATTTGTGTTCTTCTCCATTGTGTTTCTCCCCGCATTTTCCCAGGAAAACCCCGGCAAAAGGGATAACCTGACAATTGAAGAGAGGTTTATTGCTTCGGACCTTAAGGATAAGCTGAAGATAATAACATCTGTCGATCCTTCCCCGGAATCATATGATCTCTATAAAAAAGCACTGGAATATACTGTTCGTAATGACGTTTTTTATTCCAATGATCCTTTTTTTGATGAAATATACGTAAGATCAGCATCAGGAATGCTTGTCATTCTGAACAGCAGCCCGAAAGCCCGGATGAAGGCAGGCAGTTCAGATATATCGGCAATGCTTGATTTTATCAGCAGAAGACCGGACCCTGTGCTGCTTTCCCATCTTTTCAGGATGAAAAACCTGAAATATTCGCCCGAAGTAATCAGGAAAGCTGAATTTATCCTTAAAAACAGCCGTGTCCCGTTTTTTTCAGTAGCTTCTGATATAATTGTAAAAAATTCTGTGCTGGATAAACTTGAGATTCTGAATATAGCTATGGAAAGAGAATCCTTAAGCCTTCTCGAAAAGGGGGAGCTTGCTTCAAGGGCGATGGAGGCTGCTTTCAGCTATAAAGTATCTGACCACAGGGAAACTGAGACTGTGAAAAATCTGCTTAAAACCTGTGTTGATACTATATATGAACTGAGATGGAGTGAAGCATCCGGTCTTGTCCTCAGGTATTTTGATCAGCTGATTGCATATGAAAACAAGGATGCCGTCAAAGGCACTCTTTTAAAAACAATAAAAACACTTGGTATTCTCGGCACCCATGAAGCGGCAGTCAGATTAAGCATGTATATAGGTTTAATAAACAGTTTTGTCGAAAAGGGACTTGATTATGATGAAGATATAATTCTGGAAGTTGTTTCAAGTCTCGGACAGATTGGAGATCTGACTGCATATGAAAACCTTTCAGCTGTTGAAAAACTCGGATACAGCGAAGAAATTATTAGTTTATCCAGAGAAGCTGTTTCAAGGCTTAAAATATCAAGATAATGCCGTAAAATCCTGCTATTCCGATCTTTTTGTAATATTTTTTACAGTTGTTTCTGTTCTTTTTCTTTCTGAAATTCTTAAAAAACCTGACTTTTACATTCCGTATCCTTACAGGGACCTGAAAACTGTTAAAGGTGTTCTGACAAGGGATTCTGCTAAAATCAGCATGGGAAAATATATTTATTCAGTTTCAGTTAAGGAAATCATTTCTGTAAAAGGTATTACAGTGGAAGCTGATAATGAAATCAGTATAATCTCCGAAGGAGAACCTCTTTACTGGGGAGATTCTATTTCAATAATAAAACCTGTGGAGATAAACAGCTTTCTTTTCAAAGGTAAACTAAGTCTTGACAAGACGAATGAGAGTCCTTTTTTCAGGCTGAGGAATTCCCTGAGGGATAAAATAGAAAATATAATAAGGATTACAGGATCGGAAAACGGATTAACACTTGCACTTGTGACTGGATGCAGGGATGATTTACTTCGTGATGATGTGGTTAAGTTCAGGAGGTCAGGCTGTACACATCTTCTTGCCCTTTCAGGAATGCACCTTGGAATTATTTCACTGTTATTCTATTTCCTTATCAAACCTGCTGCAGGAATAAAAACTGCTGTTGTTTCAGTCAATCTGATTAATCTCTTTTACCTTGCTGTTGCAGGCTTGTCCCCCTCCCTTATCCGCGCCTGCATATTATCAGCAGTCCTGAGTTACGGGAAGCTTAAAAACATAAAAATACCGGTTCAGAGAGCACTGCTGCTCACATTTCTGATTAATGTCATGATTGCTCCGGACACTGTCCGCTCCCTGTCATTCCAGTATTCCTATCTTGCCCTTTCAGGAATAATTTTCTTTTCAAAACCTTTTTACAGAATACTGATTCGCTGTTTTCCCCCTGTGATTGCAGCGCCTCTCTCATGTTCCCTGGGCGCCCAGTTATTCACAGCCCCTCTTTCAGCTCATGTTTTCGGTGAAATCTTTCTGTCAGGTATTATTGCTTCTGTTCTCCTTACTCCTCTTATAATACTTCTCATGTGGAGCAGTATAATATCGCTGTTTGCAGTTTTTTCAGGTGTATTTTCCTTCTGCAGTATTGTTTTTATATCTTTCAACAGCCTTGTTTCCGGGATTATTCTTGAAACTGTTTCATTTTTTTCTCTGTTCCCTTCTGTTCAGTTTAATCCGTTTACTTATTATCTCTTAATTATTTTTATTCTATCTGTTATTATCGTTTTTACAGTGCCTGACCCGGGGCTGAAAATATTTAAGAGGTTCAGATGAATTATAATTCACCAAATGATATAAAAAACTTTCTGGATTCATACGGATTTTCCCCCCAGAAAAAATTCGGTCAGAATTTTCTGATTGCAGAAGATGTAAGAAGAAATATTATAAATATTCTCAAAATACCTGAAAACGGCAGGGTATGGGAAATAGGTCCAGGAATGGGGGCTATGACATCCCATGTATTTGAAAAACTCGGCAGCAGAGGAACTCTTGATGTTTTTGAAATTGACAGGGGATTTATAAGAATGCTTGCAGATCTGTATGGTGAAAGGAATAATTTCAGAATTATTGAAGGGGATATGATAAAAACATGGAAAAAACACTATCAGGAAAACGGCAGGCCTGACAGAATATTCGGAAATCTCCCCTATAATGCAGCTTCTGCAATGATCAGCTCACTGATAGAAAATGATGCTGTTCCTGATAAAATGGTTTTTACTGTACAGAAGGAAGTAGGGCAGAGAATGTCGGCTGAACCGGGAAAGAAGGACTATTCTTCATTTTCTGTGCTCTGCCAGTTTGCATGTGATGTTATCTATGAGGATGATGTAAGCGGCGGCTCTTTTTACCCTGTCCCGGAGGTTACATCCGCTGTTGTTTCCATGACTCCCCATTCCAGATATGATTATATAAAAGACCGTAAAGGTTTCTTCAAATACCTCAGGACACTTTTCATGTCAAGGCGTAAAACCATATTCAACAATCTCAAGGGATACGGCAGGGAGATAATTATCTCCTCATTCGAAGAAGAGGGGATTGAAAAGACTTTGAGGGCTGAAACACTTCCTGTGGAAAAAATAGTTTCTCTTTATGACAGAATAGGCAGACAGTCTGATTCTGCCGGGTCCTGAGCAGGCTTCAAACCGGAATCCTTAAAACAGGCAGACTCACTGATAACTGGAGATATTCAAATGATTAAAAATATAAAACTGATTATTGCAGATATGGATGGTACCCTTCTGGATGATGATCACAGGATAAACAATGGTTTATGGGAACAGCTGCAAATAATGAAAAGGAGAAAAATCCTGTTTGCAGTTGCAAGCGGCAGGCAGTATTTCAATCTTCTGGAAAAATTCAGATCTGTTAAGGATGATATTGTTTTTATTGCAGAAAACGGTTCCTATGTTGTTTACCGTGATAAAGAGATTTTTTCTGATGTTATGAATAGTGAAACTGTTGCCCGGATAGTAGGAGATGCTGTTTCCCGTCCGGGGGTAAGCATAACCCTGTGCGGCAAGAAGAGCTCTTATGTGGACAGGAAAGATCCTGAATTTATCCCGTTTGTCAGAAAATATTACGACAGAGTTGAAATAGTTGAAGATCTTACGAAAGTTGAAGATGATATTCTTAAAATAAGTATATGTGAGCATAATGGTGTCAAGGACAGTACTGTTGAATATTTCAGGAAAGAGGGGAGTGATTTCAAGGTAACAGCGTCAACAGAAATCTGGATAGATATAGCCAACAGAACTGCGAACAAGGGGGAAGCTGTTGAAATTGTCCAGAAGAAGCTTGAGATATCAAGGGAGGAAACTGTTGTATTCGGTGATTATCTGAATGATATTGAAATGATTGAAAATGCGGGCCTGAGTTTTGCCATGAAAAACGGTCATCCTGAAGTAAAGAAAATTGCTGATTGTATAATAGGAAGCAATAACGAAAACAGTGTTGTTGAGAAAATAAAAGAGCTCCTGATGGGCGATGAATTTCAAAAAATAAAAAATTAATTTAAAGTTATTGTTTTTTCAAAAAAAATATCTATATTACTCTTTATATATTATTGAAATATGAAAACATAAGCTATAGAAGAAATTAATGAGGAGTATCTATATGAAATCGAGAATGAATTTAAAGCTGAAGCTTAAAGGAAAGCTGTTACTACCCATTATAGGTGTTTTGGTGACAGGTATTACTGCACTTCAGGGATTCAGTTATATGAAATCTTCATCAATTCTTGAGGATGAAATAAAAACTGCCATAACAAGAGATGCTGATGCTGCTAACAGGACTATTGACCAGTGGATAGTGACTACTGCGGGAATGCTTAAAAACTGGGGAAGAAACAGTATCTTTAACACTGCATTGACAGGAATTCCCGGTTCTTCCGAAAAGGTAACTGAATTCACAGAAAATGCACTTGAAGATTTCCCTGTTTATGAAGGCGTTGCCCTGGTGGGGAAAGATGGAAAGGTTGTTGCTGCTTCTCCCCCGAGTTATGCGGAACTTGATGTCAGCGACAGAGGATATTTCAAGGCTGCCATGGGGGGCGGAATGGGGCTTTCAGAGCCTATAGTAAGCAGGGCTACAGGTAATCCCATATTTGTCATGTCAGTTCCAATAAAAGATGAGTCTGATATTATCCAGGGGGTTTTATTTGCAGTAGTAAGTGTTTCAGAGCTGTATGATCTGATTCTATCTCAGATTAAAATAGGTTCAAACGGTTATTCATTTCTTATAAATCCTGAAGGTGTTGTTATAGGACATCCTACAAAAGATTTTATTATGAATCTTAATATCAGTAATACAGATTATGGTAAGGAAATGATATCGCGTAAAAACGGTATATATAAGTACTATTTTGAAGAACAGAAACAGTGGAAAGTAATGTCTTTTCAGGAAGTTGAAAAGTCCGGATGGATACTTGCTGTTACAGCTCCATTAAGTGAGCTTATGAAGCCGCTTGCTGTTGTCAGAAACGGAGCAGTTGTAGGGGGAGTTCTTACATCTGCTGCTGTAGCATTTGTTGTGTTTATTATTGTTAACAGTCTGAGCAGGATTTTTACAGATTTTGTCGCTGTTTTCCGGAAAGCTGCACAGGGAAATCTGAACCAGAGGGTTAATAATAAATTTGCTTCAAGAAGTGATGAAATAGGGGATATGGCCTATGCATTTAACGAGATGCTCCCCAAGCTCCGTGATGTAATAAATGATGTCCAGAATGTTTCAGGAAATGTTGCAGAAGGAAGCCAGCAGCTGAGCTCCTCTTCTGAAGGCTTTTCACAGAATGCAAATGAACAGGCAGCTTCAGTAGAAGAGGTGTCTGCATCTATTGAAGAAATGGTTGCCAATATAAATCAGAATGCTGATAATGCAGCTGAAACTGACAGAATTGCTTCCAAAGCTGCTCTTGATGCGGAAGAGGGGGGTAAGATAGTAGGAAAAACTGTTGAAGCAATGAAAGAGATAGCTGAAAAGATAAGCATTATAGAAGACATATCCAGGCAGACCAATATGCTTGCTCTCAATGCTGCAATTGAAGCTGCCAGGGCTGGTGAACATGGAAAAGGATTTGCAGTTGTAGCTGCTGAAGTTAGAAAACTGGCTGAAAGAAGCGGTATTGCCGCATCTGAGATTGGGGCCCTTTCGGAGGAAAGTGTAAAAGTTGCTGAAACAGCAGGAAATATGCTTGAGAGAATGGTACCTGACATTAAAAAGACAGCTGCCCTTGTGCAGGAAATCAAATCTGCAAGTAATGAACAGAGTTCCGGTGCTGATCAGATTAATCAGGCCATGCAGCAGCTTGATCATGTTATTCAGAGTAATGCATCTTCTTCAGAAGAACTTGCAGCTACATCTGAAGAACTTTCTGCGCAGGCTGAAAAGCTGAGAGAGACAATATCATTTTTCAATACAAAATCATAGGAAAGATTTCCCAGAGGTATGATACTTGAAAACACTTTACAGAAATATGGAGATGCATGTCTCAAGGAAAAGACTTGAAAAAATTTATAATGTTTCCAGGGAAAGAACCAGATATATTTCTGTAGTTCTGAATAATATCTATTACACACAGAATATCAGTGCAGTGGTAAGAAGCTGTGACTGTTTTGGGATACAGGACCTTCACATAACCGGGAATTCCCCTTCAACCCATGTAAACAAGCATGTAGCACTGGGCGCATCCAACTGGGTTGATATTCACCGGAGGACATATCTTCCTGATGAGGAGGTCCTGTCTGATCTTAAAAACAAAGGTTACCGTATTGTAGTCACTCTTCCGGAACCGGGAGCAACTTCTCTCCATGACTTTGATCTTTCATCGGGAAGAGCCGCAATTGTCATGGGTAATGAAAAAGAGGGGGTCAGCGATGCGGTGAAATCTATGGCTGATGAATATATGTATGTACCTATGACAGGTTTTTCCCAGTCGCTCAATATTTCTGTGTCAACAGCTGTTATAATCTCAGAACTTATAAGGAAACTTTCTTTTTCCGACATCGAATGGAAAATTTCCGGAGATGAGCTTGAAGAGCTCAGGTACAGGTGGATAAAGAATTCTGTCAAATGGGGCGAGCGGATTGAGGATGAATACATTGTAAGGATGGGGCACCCTAATGACCAGGTAATTCAATAATTGGCTGAGTTCTTGTAAACCTGTGATTTATAAACTAATCTTATTGAAGAGACGCTTATAAATATTGTACAGCTATGTTAATTATGATGTTTTTAGATGATTATGCGATAAAAAACTTTGGCAGCTCAGCCAATAAATCTTTTTTTTCAAAAAGGAAGAAATTACTTATTCTTCTTTTTCTGCTTCTTTTTTCTGTATTCAAACTATATCCCGCAGATTTACTGACCCCGGAAGAACGCATCTGGCTAGAAGAAAATATAAAAAATATCTCTGTGTGGTTTAACCCTGATTTCCCTCCATTTGAATTTTCAGATCAGTCAGGTTCTTTTACCGGTGCAGGTGCAGATGTTCTGAAAATAATTGAACAGCAGCTGGGTGTGAAGTTTTCAAAGAGTGTCTGTCCTGACTGGAATGATCATCTCAAAGGGCTTGAAACAGGTGATTGTTCAATTGCCCCGGTTATAGTTAAGACAGGTGACAGGGAAAGCTATATAAATTTTACAAGCCCTTTTGCAGAAGTCCCAGTTGTTATTATCGGTACTGAAAAACTGGGCAGTAATCTAACTGTTAACAAGCTGAAAAATCTTAAAATTGCTGTTGTCAAAGGTTTTGCAACAGAGGACTATATCCGAAAGTTTGAAGATATTAATAATATTCTCACAGTAAACGATGTTGAGGAGGGACTCCAGGCTGTTGCATTCGGGCAGGCAGATGTATTTCTTGAGAACCTTGCTGTTGCCTCCTTTTTCATAGGCAAGCTTGGAATAACAAATCTGAAAATTGCCGGTGTAACAGATTATAAATTTATTTTCAGGATGGGAATAAGCAAAAAATATCCTCTTCTTTATAACATTATACAGAAATCCCTTTCTGATATGGATGAAGATTCTCTTAAAAATGTTTACGGTAAATGGATTAAACTTGAACCGCATAACCTTGCACCTGAAACAATGCGTTTTTTTATATCAGGTTTTATAATCTTCATTATTTTTCTGGCTGTTTTATCTTTGGTTCTGTTCTGGCTCAAAAAGAGGCTGAAAATAACATCATCAGGGCTGATCAGGGAAACAGCTGAAAAAAAGAATATTGAAGCCCGTTTTGAAAACCTTTTCATGAATGCCCCCATACCTATGCTTGAAGCTGATAACAGCGGAAAAGTTTTAAAAATAAATAAGGCTTTCACAAATTCCACAGGATACAGTATTTTTGATATTCCTGATATCGAAGAATGGTGGCCCCTTGCCTATCCTGATCCTGATTTCAGGAAAAAGGTCAAGGAGGAATGGGCCCTTCAGTTTAATACCTCTATTCAGGATGAGAAACAGATCAAGGGGGGCGTCTTTCCCATCAGATGCAGCAATGGCAGTGACAGATATTTCATTATAAGTGCAAGCCGCCTTGTTGACAGGTATATAGTCTCAATGATTGATATTACAGAGAGATATAATATCCAGAAAGAGGCGGAAAAAAGCAGGGATACCTTTTTCACCCTTTTTGAAATGGCCCCTTTTTCATGTGTGATAACAGATTACATGGGACATTTCCTTATGGTAAATCAGCATTTCTGTGAAACACTGGGGCTGAAACGGGAAGAGATTGTAGGAAAGACAAATAAAGACCTTAACAGAATAATGGATGAAGAAGAAAGCAGAATAATTGCTGAAGAAGTAATCAGGAACGGCTACAGCTATCCGAAAGAAATATTAATCAACGACAATGGAAGAGAGACCTATTCACTTTTTGCCAGCAGGATAATTGAGTGGGAAGGGGAGAATGCCATATTAAGCGCTACTGTAAATATTACAGAAATGAAGGAGTTTGAGAAAGAGCTTAAAACCAAAGAGGAAAATCTGCGTGTAACCCTGAATTCCCTTAAGGAAGGTGTTGTTGTAACAGATGTTGACGGGAATATAACCAGAATCAATAAATCTGCAGAAGAACTGCTCAAAATCAGTGAAAAAGATGCTTTTGGAAGAAATCTTGACAGTTTTCTGTCACTTTCAGATGTAAGGACACATGAACCGGTTAAACAGCTTTGTCATACATCTTTTTTCAGCAATGAATCAGAAGGATTTTCCAATCATTTCATACTTAATGATACTGACGGTAATGAACGGCATATACTCCTGTCATGTGCACCTGTAAGAAATGAAGGCGACATGGTTTCAGGAATTGTTATTGTTTTCCATGATATTTCAAGGGAACATCATCTTCAGGAACAGCTCAGGCATTCTGACAAGATGAATGCTATAGGAAAGCTTGCAGGGGGAGTGGCGCATGATTTCAACAATATGCTGGGCATTATCATCGGTTACAGCGACCTTGCAATGGAAAAGGCAAAGAGTGATTCTGAGGTTTCAGAATATCTCACACATGTTGTTGATGCTGCTCACCGTTCTGCCCAGCTTACAAGGCAGCTTCTTGTATTTGCAAGGAAACAGTCAATTGCTCCCAAATTACTGGATCTGAATGAAGTTATAGGAAATATCCTTAATATGCTTAAACTGCTGCTCGGGGAAAATATAGAAATAAGCTGGAAACCCTGTAAGGAAAAAGCTGTTGTTAAAATGGATACGGGACAGGTCGACCAGATACTTGCAAATCTCTGTGTTAATGCAAGAGACGCGATAGAGGATAATGGTGAAATTATTATTGAAACAGAGAAAATATCATTGACTGAGGAATACTGTTCATTCAATTCCGATGCAGTCCCGGGAGATTATGTATTGCTTGCAGTCAGTGATAACGGAACGGGAATGAGCAGGGAAGTTGTTTCAAGGGTTTTTGAACCATTCTATACAACAAAACCTTCTGAGAAGGGTACCGGTATTGGTCTTTCAACTGTATTTGGAATAGTTAAACAGAACGGAGGATTTATCAGTGTATACAGTGAACCGGGGCATGGCAGTACATTCAGGATATTTATACCCCAGGCAGAGCAGGCTACTGCAGTTGAAAATAAACCTTTAAAGGACATTCCAGATGATTTACCGGGAAGTGAAACAATCATTGTTGTTGAAGACCAGGAAAGCCTTCTCAATACTGCAACTATGATACTGTCAGGTTCCGGATACAATGTCCTTCCTGCCAAATCATCACTTGAAGCAATTCAGATAGCAGAAGATTATAAAATGAATATTGATCTTCTCTTTTCTGATCTCATTCTTCCTGAGATGAACGGATACAAGCTTTACAGATATATAATAAAATCACATCCAGGGATAAAAAAGCTTTTTACATCGGGATATACTGAAAATGCTGCCAATTTTATAGAAGATGCGGACATGGAAACAGAGTTCATATCAAAGCCTTATACCAAAAAAGAGCTTCTGCTGAAAATCAGGAAATTACTGGATAACTGAGACAATTATATGCGCTTGAAGTTTATTTTCTTTAGGGGTATAATAAATTCTTAACAGCAAAGTATTTATTGTAAGTAACTGTTTTGCGAGGTCCCTGATGCATAAATATGTAGTAGGGATGCGAACAAAACCGGACAGGTGAAAGCATTAAGGAAAAGCATTTATTAGAACTGGGGTCTTTTCAGGGTCTTTAAGATATTTTAAAAGGCAATGATATATGCTACGTAAAAGTGGCATAATGTGAGCATAAAAAAATATGTGAAACATAGGCACTCTAACTCTATAAAAAGAGTTGGAGTGCCTATTTTTTTGCCGTAAGGAGTTAGAAAAATGGTAAATATTATTCAAAAAAAGATTATTAAAACAATCAGGGAGGAGGACTTTTCAAAATGGGAAAACTGGAAATGGCATCTGAAAAACAGGGTTACCCGCCTTGAGAGATTTGAAGAACTGATGGGAATAGAATTCCCTGAAAAAGTAAAAAATGAACTTAAGAAAACTATTGAGAAATTTCCAATGTCTATTACACCCTATTATCTGTCCCTCATAGACCCTGAGGATTATCAGAATGATCCTGTCTTTAAACAGTGTTTTCCCTCATCCAGAGAGCTTAAAGTAAATGAAAATGAGATGAGTGACCCGCTCCATGAAGATGAAGACAGCCCTGTTGAGGGGATTACACACAGATATCCGGACAGGGTTCTTTTTCTTGTCAGCAACATGTGTTCGATGTACTGCAGGCACTGCACAAGAAAAAGGAAGGTAGGTGATAATGATTTTATTCCGGACAGAAAAACACTTGAAAAGGGAATTGAATATATCAGAAAAACTCCCCAGATAAGGGATGTTCTTTTAAGCGGGGGGGACCCGTTTATGCTTTCTGACAGTGATATAGAATGGATCCTCTCTGAACTGTACAGTATTGACCATGTTGAAGTGGTCCGGATAGGGACTCGGATGCCTGTTGTCCTCCCCCAGAGAATTACAGATTCTCTTATAAATGTTCTGACAAAATACCATAAGGTCTGGATAAATACACATTTCAACCATCCTCAGGAAATTACCAAGGCATCAAAAAAAGCCTTGTCAAAACTGGCAGATGCCGGAATTCCCCTTGGTAACCAGTCTGTTCTGCTTGCAGGTGTCAATGACTGCCCTGTTATAATTAAAAAACTTGTTCACCTTCTGGTGAAAAACCGGGTAAGACCTTACTATCTTTACCAGTGCGATCTTTCTGAAGGTCTGGACCATTTCAGAACACCAGTAGGAAAGGGTATTCAGATCATGGAGAGCCTTATAGGGCATACAAGCGGGATCTGTGTACCGACTTTTGTAATTGATGCACCAGGCGGAGGCGGCAAGATCCCCATGATGCCCAATTACATGATATCCTGGTCAGCCAACAGGGTTGTTCTGAGGAATTATGAAGGTGTTATTACAAGCTACAGGGAACCTGATTCATATGAATATACATCGTGTGACAGAAACTGCAGCGACTGTGATCTTCAGCTGAAGCTTGATGAGGGAATTGAACATGCAAGCGGAATAGAGATGCTTCTTGCGGATTATGATGATACAGTATCCCTTATCCCCCAGGACAATGACAGAATAAACAGGAGAAGCAGTGATGAGTAATTTCGATTCTCTTTCAGAGTTCAAAGGGGGATTGATTCAGCATGGCAGATATAATGACCGGATCTACCTTATGAGGCAGCCTGAAACAGTCAGTAAAACATTTATAGAATCACTGATAGATTATGCAAAGGAAAAAAAATACTCAAAAATATTTGCCAAGTCAAGGCTTGAGGACTGCTCGAAATATTTGGATAAAGGCTTTATCAGTGAAGCAGTTATCCCCGGATTCTATAACGGCAGGGATTCTGTTTTTTTTATGGGATTGTTTCTGGAGGAGTCCCGCAGAGATGATGAAAAGACAGAAAAATATAAAGATATACTGAATATCTGTGATTGTAAAAAAAGTGCAAAAAAGAACAGTCTGGATAAAAACCTCAGAATTGTCAGATGCAGTGACAATGATACAGGGCAAATGGCAGAATTGTACAGAAAGGTTTTTCCTTCCTATCCTTTTCCTATAACAGATGAAAAATATCTTACCAGAACAATGCATGAAAATGTTGATTATTTCGGAATTAAAAAAGGAGATGAAATTATTGCACTGTCATCAGCTGAAAAATCAATAGTATATTCAAATGCTGAAATGACTGATTTTGCGACTGATCCTGATTACAAGGGCAACAGTTTTGCACAGATACTTCTTTCTGAGATGGAAAAAGATATGAAGAAGCAGGAAATAAAAACCCTTTATACAATAGCCCGCGCAGCTTCCGCCGGGATGAATATTACTTTTTCAAGGATGGGATACAGTTACAATGGACGGCTGATAAACAATACCCAGATCTGCGGATCTCTTGAAAGTATGAATATCTGGTCAAAAACCATTTAGAATATACAGAAGCAGCACTATTTTCAGTGCTGCTTCTGTATATAGTTTCAGTCCTCTTCAAACTCTACAGATTATTTACTTAATGGCTTAGAAAAATTGTAGAAAACCACTGTAAAAAAATTCTGTAAAATTGTATAAAAATTAACAACTGATTCAGATTCCGGGCATATTGATTGATGATGTTGAAATGCCTTGCAGGAGAATAGATGAAAACATATCTTGACTGTATGCCCTGCTTCATGTCGCAGGCTTTAAGAGCATCCAGGCTTGCAACCGAAGATGAAGCTCTGATAAAAATGGTACTGGATAAAACTGCCCAATTCATCAGGGAGATACCACCTGAATACACCCCTCCCCAGATAGGTGAAAACATATATTCATTTGTTTCAGAGATTACCGGAAACAGTGATCCCTATCATGAATTAAAGAGAAAAAATATAGATAAAGCATTTGAAATATATGATTACTTTAAAAAAAGAAAATCTGATTACAGCGACCCTCTAGAAGACGCTGTTATGCTTTCAATTGCAGGTAATATAATTGATCTGGGAGCAAAAGGCTTTATTGATATTGAAGATGAAATTGTCAGGATACTTAACAGGGCTGAGAATTTCGCTGATTATCCTCTCTTCAGGGAAAAGCTTGATAACTCTGAAACAGTTCTCTTTCTTGGCGATAATTCAGGAGAGGCAGTATTCGACAGATTCCTTCTTGAGAAGATGAAGGAAAAGAAAATATTCTATGCTGTCAGGGAAAGGCCGGTTATAAATGACATAACCAGAGCAGAGGCTGATATTATCGGAATTGAAAAATATGCTGAAGTGATTTCATCCGGGGTGAAGGCCCCCGGGACCATACTGGAAAAGGCATCGGAAGATTTCATTGAAATATATAAAAAGGCTGATATGGTGATAAGCAAGGGGCAGGGGAACTATGAAGCTCTTTCAGGGGAAAACAGGGATATCTTTTTCCTTCTGATAGCCAAGTGCCCTGTGATAGCAAGAGATATCGGAACATCAGTCGGAAAACCTCTATTGATATACAAAAAAACAAACAGGAATCAGTAAACTGATTCCTGTTGTATCAAACTGCCTAAAAAAAGCTGCCCTTAAGGAGCAGCTTTATAATATATAATGCAGTATTTATTATAAAATTCCCATTTCCTGCATGACTTTCTTTACAGTAGCCTTGTCTGAATCTGACATAGGGACAAGCGGGAGCCTGTATGTTTCCTTTATCATCCCCTTGAGTGCCATCATGTATTTTATAGGCACAGGGTTTGTATCGATAAATTCTGCCCTGAAGAACGGAAGGAGAGAGTAGTGCAGTTTTCTTGCCTTTTCAATGTCACCTGCAAGAGCTGCCTGGCAGAGTTCTTCCATTTTACCCGGGAGAAGATTACTTGCAACAGATACAATACCGCTTCCACCGAGTGTGATGAGCGACATTCCCAGGTTGTCATCACCTGAAAGTACTTCAAAACTGTCAGGTTTTGCAGCAATAAGGTTCATCATCTGGTTGATATCGCCGCTTGCCTCTTTTACAGCGACAATATTTTCATGCTGTGCAAGTTTAAGCATTGTGGAGTTTTCAATGTTTTTACCGCATCTGCCCGGAATATTGTATACAAGAACAGGCATATCAACCTGATCAGCTACAGTCATGAAGTGCCTGTAGAATCCTTCCTGGCTCGGTTTATTATAATAAGGTGCGACCTGAAGAGTTACATCAGCACCTGCATCTTTTGCAAGTTTTGTAAGCCTTATAGCTTCATCTGTACAGTTTGATCCTGTTCCTGCTATTACAGGAACTCTGCCGTTAACCTGTTTTACTACTTTTTCAATAACCATGATATGGTCATCATGATTGAGAGTGGGACTTTCCCCTGTTGTTCCCATTGGTGCAAGTCCTGAAATCCCCTCTCTGATCTGGAATTCAACAAGTTCCCTCATTGCACCGTCATCATAAGATCCGTCTTCATTGAACGGCGTCACGAGCGCCGTAAATACACCTTTTAACTTCATATTTTAACTCCTTGATCTCTGTATCAAAAAAATATTATTAAAGTACTTACCATTTATTTTGTGAAATTGAAAGAGATAAAAAATTAAAAAAAGGTATGTTTTATTATTAAACATACCTTTTCATAGTGTTAAAAACCAATTATATTTTTTAACTATAATTGTATTCCATGAAAACAGTTATGAATAAATATAAAACAACCTTAATAAATCTTTTGAAAATATTAAATTGCATAAATATGCCAGTACTTGTTAACATCTTCTTTCAGTATATCAATATGTCTTATAAGAGCAGCTTCTGCACTTGCTGAATCATGGTTAGCCAGTGCAGTGAAGATAGCCAGGTGGGAATCGTTATATGGTTCCCCCACTTTTTCTCTAAGTTTTTCAAATAATTCAGATTGCTGCCCCATTTTAGAAAGAATCATATATAATGATAGAAGTGCTTCATTTCTTGATGCTTTTGCTATCAGAAGGTGAAAATCAATATCATCGAGAGCAATACTTAACCCTTTATCTCTATCTGATATCTGTTTCTTTACAATTTTCTCAAGATTTTTTAATTCTTTATCTGTAATGTTTTCTGCAGCAAGTGCTACTGTTGACCTTTCAATAGCTTTTCTGGCTTCAAGTACCTGCAGGTAATTATTAAGTGTGTTGCTGTTAACCAGTTCTTTCAGCGCATCATGATAATGATTTAATTCAGTCTGATGTGCTGCTGATTTAATAGCATTCAGTCCTTTCTCAGTAATCATTCTCCCACGGACATTTTCTTTTTTAAGATATCCTGCTTTTTCCAGCTGTTTCAATACTCTGCCAATTGTTGCTGTACTCACTTCAATTCCCTGTTCGGTAATTTCTTCAGCAATATTCCATGATCCCATTGGTTGATCACTTTCTGATAGTATTTTTAAAACTATCAAATTCCACTTATCAGACATAATGTCCAAGATCTATCTCCTAAGTTTTGAATAATTAGTTATTGATAAGATTTTATAATAAAAAATAAAAAAAAACAACTGCTATAAATAAAAAAGGAAAAACAGGAAAAATTTATAAGTATAACAAAAACATTGACATTAATAAATAAGCAAGATATTATATTGCTAATCATAAGATGAGTAGCAAAGGAGTTGATATGTTATCAGGAGTTATTACAGCTTTAATTACCCCTTTTGATGAAAAAGGAAATATTGATTTCAAGGCATTTGAAAAAATACTTGAAATGCAGATTGATGCAGGGGTCAGCGGGTTGCTTCCGCTAGGAACAACTGCTGAGAGTCCAGTGCTTAGCGAAAAAGAAAAAGAGAAAATCATTGAAATGGTTTTGAATAAAGTCAGGGGGAGAATACCTGTTATAGCAGGAAGCGGATCAAACTCAACCGAGGCGGCAATAAAAGCGACTATTAAAATGAAGGAAATGGGTGTTGATTCAAGTCTGCAGGTTGCTCCATATTACAATAAGCCAAGTCAGGAAGGGTTATATCGTCACTTTTCAGAAATTGTAGAAAAATGTGATTTTCCGATTTGGCTATACAATGTACCTGGAAGATCAGGAGTTGAAATTGCAACTGAAACAATTTCAAGGCTATCAAAAGATTCAAGGATTCTTGGTGTGAAGGATGCAACTGGAAATGTTTCTGCAGCTATGGAAGTATTGAAGGATACACCTGAAGAATTTTCAGTTTTTTCAGGTGATGATGCGCTGACTTTACCAATGATGTCTCTGGGGGCCAGAGGAATTATATCTGTAGTCAGTAATCTGGTTCCAGAAAAAATGGTTAAATTTACACGTTTGATAATTGATGGCAATTATATGGAAGCTAGAAATATGCACTATGAATTGCTGCCTCTTTTTAAAGCTGCCTTTATTGAGACAAATCCTGTACCTATAAAAGCAGCTATGGCTAGCAAGGGATGGATGAAGGAAGAATACAGATCTCCTTTATGTAATATGCAGGAAGAAAATCGTAAAAAACTGATGGCTGTTGTTGAATCATTCTGAGGTGCTTAGTGATAAATACAGATGTAGATGCTGGTAAAATCCAGATTAACTGAACTTGTGTAATATAGTAACAAACTTGTCAAGTTAAGTATAATACTGTAGTATCTTGGCAAGGAGTTATCATGACAAGAATAATCATTAATGGATGCTTTGGACGGATGGGTAAGGTTCTAACTGCAGCTCTAAATGAACAGGATGATATGGTCCTGTCGGCAGGAATAGATTTATCAATTCCAACCGGGCATTCAGATTTTCCGGTGTTTACATCACTTGAATCCTGTACAGTTGAAGCTGATGTGATAATCGATTTTTCAAATCCGAATTCAATGTCAGATCTGTTAAAAGTTGCAGCCTCAAGAAAAATTGCAGTAGTTATTGCGACAACAGGACTGGTGCAGAAGCATCATGATCTGATAAAGAAATACAGTCAGGATATTCCTGTATTTCATTCTGCCAATATGTCTCTGGGTATTAATCTGGTCAAGGATCTGATAAAGAAAGCAGCCTTGATTCTGGGTAATTCCTATGATATTGAGATTGTTGAAATGCATCACAGAATGAAAAAGGATTCACCAAGCGGAACTGCTCTTTTATTATATAATGCGCTGAACGAAGTAATTGAACCGAAAATGAAGAGTGTTTGCGGGAGGGAGTCTGATAACCAGTTAAGAACTTCTGAAGAAATTGGAATACATGCAATTCGTGGCGGAACTGTAATCGGGGAACATGATGTGATTTTTGCCGGCCCTGATGAGCTTGTTAAGCTGAGCCATAGAGCTTTCTCAAGGCAGATTTTTGCAATGGGTGCGTTGAAAGCGGCAAGATATATTGCCGGTAAAAACCCTGCTGTCTATACAATGGATAAAATGATCAGTGAATCTAATATTGTTACTGATTTATATACTGTAGATAATGAGGTTTTGATTACTATTGCCAATATCCCCGCAAAAATGTCTGTTGTAACAGGACTTTTAGGTGTAATTTCACAGGAAGAAGTCAATATAGATATGATAAGCCAGACCAATCAGGCTGGTGGACTGATAACTGTTTCTTTTTCTTTGTTCAGATCTGACCTCCTGAAAACAGAAAAAGTAATAAAAGACCTTATTAAGCAGTATCCTGAAGTATATTATATTTGTGATACTGAAGTTACCAAAATCACAGTTGAGGGTCCTGGTATGGAGCAGCAGTCAGGTGTTGCATATAAAGTATTTTCTTCTCTTGAAAAGGAAAATATTCAGGTAAAGGCAGTAACAACATCAGAAACCAAAATATCATCTGTTATTGATATAATGGATAAGGAAAAAGCTGTAACTGTTCTAAAAGGGATATTTTCCATATAAGTTTTTTTGAGAATAATAAAAAATGAATCGTACAGATTGAATATTGGAATTTTTATTATCTGTACGATTCATTAACAATAAAATGTTTAAAACTCATCTATAACAACTGAAAAAAATTATATTTTCCATTAGCAATAATATCTTATCTGGCTGTAATTTCCTTATTTTATTCTGGGATTTTTTTAAAAAGTATTTGTAATAACTTGACAAGTGTTATTATTGTGATAATATTGTATTGCTACTCATAAGATGAGTAGCAATACAATATTAAAGGAGCTTTTCTTATATGAACCAGTTAAATGTTGCAGTTGTTGGCGCTCTTGGTGCTGTAGGACAGCAGATGATAAAAACTCTCGAGAAATCAAAATTACCGATAAATGGCTTTGTTCCAATGGATATAGAAGCCAATAAAGGGAAAAAATGTAATTTTAAGGGTAAGGAATATGAAGTTGTAACTGCTAAAGAAGAAGCCTTTAAAGGTGTGGATATTGCACTGTTTTCTGCAGGTGGTGATGCAAGTAAAGTATTGGCACCTCTTGCAGTAAAGCAGGGGACTGTTGTTGTTGATAATTCAAGCCAGTGGAGAATGGATCCTGAGATACCTCTTGTTGTACCGGAAGTGAATCCTGAGGCTTTACGTACCCATAAGGGTATAATTGCGAATCCCAACTGTTCAACAATACAGATGCTTGTAGCATGCAAGCCTCTTCATGATAACTTCAGGATAAAAAGAATTGTAGTTTCTACTTATCAGGCAGTATCTGGAAGCGGGCAGAAAGCTATTGATGAGCTGAAGGAGCAGTCTGAAGCTTTTTTTTCCGATAAACCGTCAGAAGCTAAAGTATATCCTCATCCAATTGCTTTTAATGCACTGCCTCATATTGATGTATTTCTCCATAATGGTTATACAAAAGAAGAAATGAAGATGGTGAATGAGACACATAAAATTCTTGATTCATCAATCATGGTTTCCCCCACAGCAGTACGAATACCTGTTTTCAGGAGTCATTCCGAGTCAATCAATCTGGAATTTGAAAATGAATATTATATGCAGGATCTTAAGAAATGTCTTTCCGAAGCAAGAGGGGTGGTCCTTTGTGATTCTCCCGAAGATAATGTATATCCACTTGCAAGGGATGCTGAAGGTAATGGAGAAGTTTTTGTTGGACGTATAAGAAGAGATACAACAGTAACTTCAGGGGTAAATCTCTGGGTTGTTTCAGATAATCTTCTTAAAGGCGCGGCACTAAATGCAGTTCAGATTGCAGAAACAATGTATGCAATGGATCTGATTAAGCTTCCTGTTGCAGTAGGATAATATAATGAAACCTGTTGCAGTTTTGAAGTTCGGAGGAACATCTGTTGCGAATCCGGAGCTTAGAGAAAAGGTATATAATCATATTAAATCGTATATTGAAAAAGATTATTCAGTGGTTGTTGTTGTCTCTGCTATGGGGAGGAAAGGTTCTCCATATGCTACTGATACTTTAATTAATCTTCTTCCGGCTGGTTATGATACCGGTATAATAAAGGATTTTATATGTAACTGCGGTGAGAATATTTCTGCTGCAGTTTTATCGGCAGAAGCTTCTCTGATGGGGATTGATGCAGTACCCTTGACTGGAGGGCAGGCAGGTATAATAACTGATGCCTGTTATACCAGGGCCAATATAATAAGGATACAGCCTGATATTGTTGTGAATCATCTTTTGAATGACCGTGTAGTAATAATTTCTGGATTCCAGGGACAGACAATGCCTGAAGGGTATGTTACAACACTTGGAAGAGGAGGCAGTGATTTAAGTGCTCTTGCACTAGCTTCTGCACTTGATGCAGAAGAGACTGTGATCTATACAGATGTTCCAGGGATTGCATATACAGATCCCCGAATAGTACCGGTTATCAAGTTTATTTCTACTATTCCTGTGAAGCAATTATACTGGCTCTCTCTTGGTGGTGCCAGAGTAATGCATTCCAGAGCTGTTAAATCAGCAATGGAACACAATGTGTCCTTTTATGTACGTGCTACAGGATCAACAGAAAATGGAACATTTGTTGATGCTGACCCTGATAAACCATTTCTTCCTTTTGCAGGAATAACTTCAGTTCCAGTTGAAAATGATTCCATTCAGGTAAGCGTGATTATGAGTCCTGATTCTGATAGAGTAACTGAGATGATCAGGGAATACTGGAGCGAAAGAGAAGAAAAACTGAAAGTAGAATATTTTCCTGATAATTGCTGCCTCCGGGCACTGATTAAAGAAGAATCAGCTACTTGTTTTATTAAGGACACTTGTGGCATTATTTTTCAGAAAGCAAATCTGGATATATTAATAAAGGAAAAAATCCATGACAGAATATTTTGATGTTACAATTGTTGGCGGGGGGATAATAGGTTTATCCAGTGCATATTACCTCAGTAAGAGGGGTAAAAAAGTACTGATCCTGGAAGCTGGTGGATTTGGACATGGGAGTTCAGGTTCCTGCGATGATATGATTCTCTTGCAGTCAAAAAAACCGGGAATCAATCTGAAGCTCGCGTTTGAAAGTCTTAATCTTTATCAACAGTTGCTGAAAGATTGGGGACAGGAAGAACTTGAATTTCTTAATCTTGGGGGGATGATTCTTATACAGAATCAGCAGGAACTTTCAATAATGGAAGACTTTGTCAGGCAGCAGCAGCAGATCGGGCTTGATGTCAGCATTATAGATAAAAAAGAAATGAAAAAAAAGCAACCTTATGTGAGCGACAGGTATATAGCATCCACTTACAGCAAGATAGACTCACAGGTTAATCCATTTTCTGTTATGAGAGGATTCCTGTCAAGAATCAAAAAAATGGGTGGTGAGATCCGTTTTTATACACCTGTAAAATCAATAGAAAAGCAGAATTCAGGTACATGGCATATTAAGACTGAAAAAGATGAGGACTATTATTCTGATGTGGTTGTTAATGCCGCAGGAGCCTGGGCCGGGAAGGTTGCATCTATGGTTGGTCAACAGGTTCATATAACTCCCAAAAAGGGACAGCTTGTTATTACGGAAAAGATTCCGTCTCTTGGGGAAACAAATTTATGGAGTGCAAGTTATATGGTAACCAAGCTCCGACCGGATCTTGTAAAAAATGATTTATCAGATATGGGGATCGGGCTTGGCTTTTCATTTACCAGAACCACAGATGGAAATTATCTGATTGGAAGTACAAGGGAAAAAGCAGGCTTTGATAAGAGAAATACATATGAAGCTATAAAGGCAATTATTAAACAGGCAACAGGAATATTGCCCATTCTTAATGAAGTACATTTTATCAGAACTATTGCCGGTTTCAGGCCTGCATCTGAAGATGGAAAATTTATTCTTGGTGAGCATGAATCTGTTCCGGGGTTTTTTACTGCAGCCGGCCATGAAGGAGACGGTATAGCATTGGCTCCCATAACCGGCAAAATTCTATCAGAAATTGTATTGGGAGATTCTGTTGATTCTGAATATATGCAGTTATCCCCTGGAAGATTTATTTTCGGGACAGAAAAAAAGGAAAAGGTCTTAAAGGGAGTTTAGGTTAAAGGTGAATGACATGACAGACAGGGAAATATTTATATGCAGGTGTGAAGAAGTTACTTTATCTGAGATTGAACAGGCTATTGATGAAGGATTTGTAACTGTAAATGATGTTAAGCGCCGAACCAGAGCAGGGATGGGGCTTTGTCAGGGAAGGACATGCGGTAAAAGAATAGCACAGATTATTTCAAAGAAAACAGGTATCCCTCTTGAAACTTTGCTTTCAGGTACAACACGTTCTCCTGTGCGAACAGAAAAAATGGAAATATTTAAGGGAGAACAGGATGTATAGGATTAAACACCACCCTATACTGGGTGATCTGGATGACAAGAAAGAGGACCTGGTAACTATTTATGTAGACGGTACTCCTCTTCCTGTAAGAAAGGGGGAGATGATAGCTGCTGCATTAATGGCACATGGTATCAGGGTTTTCAGAAAAACAATAAAGCATAAAAACCCGCGAGGGATTTTTTGCGGAATAGGGAGATGTACAGACTGTGTTATGACTGTTAACGGGATTCCCAATGTGAGGACTTGTGTCACCCCGGTTGAAGATGGAATGAGAGTTGAAACCCAGGAAGGTTCAGGTAAATGGGGAGATAGTCATGGGTAAATATGAAGTTGTTATTGTCGGAGCAGGCCCTGCAGGTCTTTCCGCAGCCATTGAAGCTGCCTCTTCTGGGTGTAAGGTTCTTATCATAGATGAAAATTCTAAACCAGGTGGTCAGTTGTTTAAGCAGATTCATAAATTTTTCGGTTCAAAAGAACACCGCGCAGGTATTAGAGGTATAAATATCGGTAAACAGCTTCTGGAAGAAGCAGAAAGACTTCAGATTGAAGTATGGCTGGATTCAGAGGTTTGCGGTATTTTTGACCAGCATAAAATCTGGGTTGTGAAAAACAAGAAAAAAACAATTTTGCTGGAAGCGGACAGGATAATTCTGGCTACCGGAGCAACTGAAAATGCTGTCAGTTTTCCTGGATGGCACTTGCCGGGTGTTATGGGTGCAGGGGCTGCTCAAACCATGATTAATATTCACAGAGTGCTTCCTGGTACTAAAGTCCTGATGATAGGTTCAGGAAATGTAGGAATTATTGTTTCATATCAGCTTTTACAGGCCGGAGCAGATGTTGTGGCAGTTGTTGAAGGATCTCCCAGATTAGGCGGATATGGTGTTCATACTGCTAAAATAAGAAGGGCGGGGGTACCTTTTTATGTAAGTCACACAGTAGCAGCTGCGGAGGGAAATGGAAAAGTAGAAAGGGCTAAAATAGTGCAGATTGATTCCAGCTGGAAGCCAGTACCAGGTACAGAGAAGGAACTGGAAGTTGATACTATCTGTATAGCAGCCGGTTTATCGCCTCTTACAGAACTTGCCTATCTTGCAGGTTGTGAGTTTACCTATACACCTGTTCTGGGGGGGCATGTACCATGGCACAATTCCAGAATGCAGACAAGTCTTGAACACCTGTATATTGCCGGTGATATTTCCGGTGTAGAGGAAGCAAGTACTGCCATGGAAGAGGGAAGGATGGCCGGGCTTCAGGCGGCTGCTTCTCTAGGATATATGAATGACGGGGAAAAACAGGAAAAGGAACAGGAGATACAGGCAAGACTTGATGATCTTCGTTCAGGTTTTTTCGGTGAAAAAAGAATGAATGCGAAAAATATAATTTTTGCAGCAGGGGGGAAACAGAAATGACTTGTTGTAACAGATGTTATTATGGGGTGAAAATTGATGGAGTTCCATCAATTGAAGAATTGAATGCATCTCCGGGTTACCCGTCATCAGTTGTTAGGAACAGGCCGCTGGCATATATTGAATGTGTTGAAGAGATCCCGTGTAATCCATGTGCTTCTGCATGTCCCCAGAATGCAATTACCCTGGAAAAAGGTCTTACATCTTTACCGGAAATAAATCCTGATCTTTGTACAGGTTGCGGAGTTTGTATTGCTGCCTGTCCGGGACTTGCGATTTATGTAAAAGCCAGGGAATATGATCAGGGGCTATCATCAATCATGTTTCCATATGAATATTATCCTTTGCCCGAAGTCGGGGATGAAGTTGATCTTGTTAACAGGTTCGGGGATGAAGTATGTCGGGGTACTGTTCTTTCTGTAAAATTATCACAGAAATATGACAGGACAGCTGTTGTTAAAGTTTCCTTTCCACAGGCATATTTTAATGAAGTTGTTTCCATGAAGAGACTTCCGGTTAAAAATATGTAACTTTTTTTAATTTTTTATGTAATTAAGTAATAAATAAATGTTGAATAAATAAAAAATTGACAAGTTTTAATTTTGTGTTATTATAATTTAAGGCTGCTAACAACATGAGGAGCAGTAAATGATTGTTTTAAACATGGAAAAAATTAATGGAGGATCTAAATGAAAAGTCTTAAAAAAAGTATTATTGTAATAATGATACTGGCATCTGTGTCTTTCCTTTATGCAGGGGGAAATAAGGAAACTGCTGCAGTTTCATCCGGGGAAGAGACACTTAAACCGGCAACATACACATGGACTGCTGGTAGTATGGGCGGCGGATGGTATACACAGGCTGGTGGAATGGCTGCAATGATCAAGGAAAATGCACCGGAAATTACACTGAAGATCATTCCCGGTGGCGGGGTTTCAAATCCACCTTTGGTACACACAGGCCAGAATGAAATAGGCTGGGGTGTTGGCTGGGTTGATAAAGCAGCCTATAATGGTATTGCACCGCTTTTTGACAGAAAAGTTGATAATATAAGAGGACTTGCCGGTAATTTTTCTGTTGACTTTTATCACATAGTTGCTGCAAAAGATACAGGTATAAGTACACTTGATGAATTTGTCCAGAAGGTTAAAAACGGGGAAAAAGTAAATGTTGCAGCTCCAAGAGCTGGAACTTCTGACAGAGCTCTGACTTCTCTTCTTTTCGAGCATCTTGGCATTTCTTATGAAAAGATGGAAGAAAACGGTGGTAGAATCATTTATGCAACTTATGGTGATATGGTGAATCTTTATAAAGACAGGCATGTTGATTATGCTATAGCAACTCTAGGTCTTCCAGGAGCAGCAGTTACTGAAATGGCAATATCCCGTGAAACAACTATTCTGGAAGCATCAGATGATCTTATCAAGTATTCCAATAAAACATATGGAACTGTTTCCTATGAGTCAGGTCTAAGTGTTATCCCTGGTGGTACTTATCCTGGAATTGAAAAAGATAAAAAAGCTCTTGCACATACAACAGAAATAGTGGTAAATGCAGATTTACCTGAAATTGTTGTATACACATTTGTAAAAACCCTTATGGAAAATATTGACAAAGTTCAGTCTTTAAATCCCAGCTTTAAAAAATATTTTTCAAAGGAAAGTGCGCCAAATACAATGGTTCCTCTTCACCCGGGTGCAGAGAAATATTATCGTGAAATTGGTGTTTTAAAATAAATAAAAAAATATGCGGGTATGTGGATTACATACCCGAAATTTTATCATTGGAGTTTAATATATGCGTGAATTGAAAGGATATTTGTCCAAATTCGTTGCAATCTGTTTGGGAGGAGTTGCTCTTTTTCATTTTTACACAGCAGTCTTCGGGGTATTTACTCCCCGGATACAGCGTGGTGTACATTTGATGGTACTTTTACCAATGGCATTTTTACTTTTTCCTGCAACAAAGAAATCTCCTAAAGACAGACCAACTGTACTTGATTGTATTTTGGCTGTCCTTTCGGTGATTCCGCCACTTTTTATAATGTATGCTAATGACCGTTTAAACCTGAGATTCGAACTTTTTGATCCTGTATTACCTATAGAGGTTGCATTAGGTCTTCTGAACATACTGCTTATTCTGGAAGCTGTAAGAAGGGTGGTAGTTCCTGCCATGGCTATTCTGATGGCTGCTTTTTTTGCCTATATTTATATTGCGCCTTTTCTGCCCGGTATTTTTTATGTAAAACCCATGCCTCTGGCAAGAATTATAGAGATAAATTATCTTTTTACAAGTGAAGGTATATATGGATCTATAGTAGGTGTAACAGCAACCTTTGTAGCTATATTTGTTATATTCGGGGCTTTTCTTCAGAATACGAATACAGGGGAGTATTTTACTAATCTGGCCTGCAAGCTTGCTGGAAAAGGGCCTGGGGGGCCGGCAAAAATTGCTGTAATTTCAAGCGGGCTTTTTGGATCAATAAGCGGTGTAGCTGCTGCAAATGTATATGCTACAGGTATTTTTACAATTCCTCTTATGAAAAAACTGGGTTATAAAGCTAAATTCGCAGGTGCTGTTGAAGCTGCCGCATCTACTGGCGGATTGATAATGCCACCTATAATGGGTGCAGGTGCTTTTGTTATGTCGGAAATTACCGGAGTACCTTATTATAAAATCATCATAGCAGCACTTCTGGGGGCGATTTTTTATTATGTAAGCCTGATTGTCAGAGTCCATGTATATGCACAGAGATATGATCTTGGAAGTATAACTGATGAAGAGCAGATCAGCTGGAAAGAAATACTTAAGGATTCATATCAGCTTATACCGCTTGTTCTTCTGGTAATATTTCTGGTTAAGGGGTATTCCCCGTTTATGGCTGCAGTAGGTGCAATTGCTGCTACTTTTGGGTTGAGTTTTGTCAAAAAAGAAACAATGATGACTCCCAAAAAACTCTGGGATACTTTTGTTCTTTCAGGTCAGAATCTTATAATGCTTGGAGTAACATGTGCAGGGGCAGGTATGATAATCAGTATTGTTACATTTACCGGTCTTGCATTGGGAGTTGCTACAGTTATTACTTCGTGGTCCGGAGGATTTCTTCTTCCTGCCCTTCTGCTTGTAACATTTACATCAATACTGATGGGTATGGGAATGCCGTGTACACCTGCATATATAATTGCCGTAACTATAGGTGGACCTGCTATGCTGGCTATGGGTGTTGATGTACTTCCGGCGCATCTTTTTGTTTTTTATTATGCAATTCTTGCAGAAATTACACCACCGGTATGTATTGCCTCTTATTGCGGAGCTAATATAGCTCAGTCAAAACCTATGGAAACAGGATTTGAATCTCTCAAGCTTGCTCTTGTCGGATTTATTATCCCTTATATTTTCATTTATAATCCCGCACTGCTTCTTCAGGGTAGTTTTATGCAGATTGTTTCGTTATGTTTTCTTATGATTTATATAATCCTGTTTATTGCTGCCGGACTTCAGGGATTTTACATTAGGAAGCTGAATATTTATTTGAGAGCTGTTTTTATAATTGCAGCGGGTCTTTTGGTATTACTTGCTTGTTCGGTTGTTACTGACAATACAACCATACAAATCGCAGTTATAGTAATTGGTTTAATTCATTTGATATATAATTTTATTAAAACAAAAATCATAGTTAAAAACCCTATAGCTGGTTAAAAATAATAATTAAAATTAACTGAATATTTCTCCCGGTATTTTGAGTAAAAACAGGGAGGAATATCTTATATATGAATCTCTTGAAATAATGATTAAAAAGTCACCTCTTTTATAAATTATTTTAAGAGATAATTGTTTTTAGAAAAGGAGGGTTTATGGCTAAAGTAATTTTATTAAGCGGCAGCCCAAATGAAAATGGAAATACAGTACAGATCTTCAGAGAAATGGCTGCAGTGATTGAAATTGAAGGTATTGAAACTGAAGTGATCTCTCTGGCTGGGATGAACATAACAGATGTTATGAATGTAAAGGGAGAATGTAATGATGGATTTGATAAAGTTATAGAAAAAATTATTCCTGCTGAAGGATTAATTGTAGGCGGACCAGTTTACTGGGGTACTGTCCGAGCTGAATTGATGACTGCTTTACATAGAATTGCTATGGCTTCCATGAAAAATGGAAACTTTCTGTCGCGTAAAATTGGGGGTCCTGTGGCAGTTGCCAGAAGGGGAGGACTCACCTCTTCAATTCAGGAAATGATGATGTTTTTTCTATATAATGATATGATAATTCCCGGTTCGACATATTGGAATATAGTTTTCGGAAAAGCTCCGGGATCAGCTTTGGATGATAAAGAGGGGATGGAAACAGTTAAACATTTTGCAGAAAATGTTGCCTGGCTGATTAATACAATAAACAGATGATTTAATTTAAAGAGTAAAAAATATTATAAAGCATAAGGCCAAAGCCTTATGCTTTTGTTTAAAGATATCCTATTTTTTGTTGATTGTAGCAAGTGAAATATTAACGATATCGTTGATATTGCATCCTCTTGAGAGGTCTGAAACCGGTTTTGCAAAACCCTGGAATACAGGACCGTAAGCATCAAATCCTCCGAATCTCTGAACAAGTTTGTAACCGATGTTTCCTGCGTTGAGGTTGGGGAAGATAAGAGTGTTTGCATACCCTGCAACCTTTGATCCCGGAGCTTTTCTCTGACCTACTTCAGGAATAATTGAAGCGTCAAGCTGAAGTTCACCATCAATCTCTAGGTCCGGCTTTGTTTTTTTAACAATTTCCATTGCTTTAACAACTCTGTCAACTGTTTCGTGGCTTGCTGAACCCTTTGTAGAGAAAGACATCATGGCAATTTTAGGTTCTGTAAGAAGGAAATCCCTGCAGCTTTCAGCAGCAGCCATGGCAATATCAGCAAGCTGCTCAGCTGTCGGATCAATAATAAATCCGCAGTCTGCCATTATAAGGCTTCCGTTATAACCCCATTCTGAACCAGGTTTATCCATTACAAAGCATGATGAAGCGTTTTTAACACCGGGAGCTGTTTTAATTACTTTAAGAGCTGCAGAAGCAACAGCACCGGTTGAGTTTTCAGCACCTGCTACCATAGCATCTGAATCACCCAGTCTTACCATCATTGCTCCCCAGTGAAGAACATCCTGGATCTGCTCTCTTGCCTGATCTTCTGTCATTCCTTTTGCTTTTCTAAGTTCATAGTATTCTGCTGCATACGCATCAAGTTTGCCTGATTTTGAAGGATCAAAAATAGGTGTTCTGTCGTTGAGTGTAATTCCTTCCGCTTTGGCATTGGCCCTGATAGTATCTTCATCACCGACAAGAGCAACTTCCGATACAAGATTTTCTTCAATAAGGATTTTAGCTGCATTAAGTACACGGGAGTCCTTCCCTTCTGGAAGAACCAGTTTTTTCATTTTAGATCTCGCTTCATCCTTCATTCTTTCGATAAATCCCATATTGTCTCCTTTTTTTATTATTTTCAATTCTAAGTTTTACGGTTGTCATGTTTAACCAGATAATTTTATACAGAAATTATTCAAAAATTCAATATTTAACTATATTGTAAATAAATAAATATAAAAAAAAATGAATTTATTAGTAAACCTAACAAGTGGCAGCTGTAAAAAACAGCAGGTGAAGTCATTTTCTTTTAAAAAAACAGAGAGAAATATTTGAAAAAATAATATTTTATTCATAATATCAAACCTTCTTGACAGTTCAGATCAGGTTAAGTACGATAATAAAAAGGAAATATTTTTGTTTTTTAAAACAATTTCCTATTCATTTTTCTAGTAAATCCTGCTTTAAAAATATATAATAAATCAGGAATATTATTTCATTGAAAACAGGTTTCCTAATAATAATCAGGAGAAGTATATGTCAGAAATCAGTATTAAAAATGTTGATGAATCGGAAATTGATACAATATTATCAGAAGATATAGATTTTACAGGTGAGCTGACCTTCAATAAACCGCTTATGATAAAGGGGAAATTTACCGGGCAAATCAAGGCTTCCAGTGATCTGTATATCGGCAAGGATGCTGTTCTTACAGCACAGGTTGAAGCTGAACTTGTATCAGTCAAGGGCCGGGTGGAAGGAAATATTAAATCCCATAAAAATGTTGAGCTTTTCTCAACATCAGTTATAGAAGGGGATATAGCCAGCCCCTCAATTGTTATGGAAAACGGATGTAATTTTAACGGCATCTGCACAATGGAAAAAAAGGATAAGACGGGACTCAAATGAAGCTTAATAAAATTGTAATTTTATTGTTGATATTATTACCGGTATTTGCTTTTTCACAGGAAAGACCGGATGCTCTTCAGATGTACAGAAACGGCAATTTCAAGGAAGCTGAGGAAGTCTGCAGGGCAGAAATCAGTGAAATGCCGAAAAACATGGATTCCTATACTGTTCTCGGCTGGAGTCTGATAAAACAGCAGAAATATTCTGAAGCACTTGAGGCTGGTCAGGAAGCTCTCAAGATTTCAAGATATGACAGCCGTATTATTGAGATATGCGGTGAAGCCAATTATTATATGGGAAATAATATTGATGCGCTCAATTTTTTTGAGGAATACGCAAAACTAGTACCTGACGGGGGAAGGATCGATGTTGTTTATTACTACATGGGGGAAATTTTTCTTCGTCTAGGTGAATACCATCATTCAGATATAGCGTTCTCTACAGCATTGTATTATTCACCAAATATAGCAAGATGGTGGGCGAGGCTGGGATATGCAAGGGAAATGAAGGAAGATTATAAATGGGCACTTGATTCATATGAAAAATCACTTAAGCTTAATCCTTCATATACTGAAGCCTTAAGGGGAAAAAACCGGGTTCTAAAAAAGATATCCGGCTGATATGTCAGAAAAAGAATTAAAGGCAGCAATTTTCACACTAGGCTGCAAACTCAACCAGTTTGAAAGCGAGGCAATAGCTGACCGTCTTAAAAGCAGGGGGGTTGATATTGTCCCGTTTTCAGAAACTGCTGATATCTATATTATAAATACATGTACAGTTACCTCAAAGAGTGAACAGAAGGCCCGGAGAATTATCCGGAAGACTGCAAGAGAAAATCCCGGTTCACTGATAATTGTTACCGGGTGTTATGTACAGCTTAATCAGGAAGATATTGATTCAATCTCTGAAAATCTTGTTACAGTCAAACAGGAAGAAAAGGAAGCAATTCTGAGTCTCGCTGACAGGTATCTGGGCGGAAATCGGGATATTGAAAATTACAGGAAATCTCTGCTTGATCATGATAAAACTGATTTTACCGGAAAATTCTATTTTGTTAATACTGATTACTCATTTCATTCAAGGGCATTTCTGAAAATCCAGGATGGCTGCAATAACTTCTGCCATTACTGCAGGGTTCCTCTTGCACGCGGCAGGTCAGTAAGCCTTGAGCATGAAAAGGTTGTAGAGAATGTTATTCAGATTGAAAGGGAAGGGTATAATGAGGTTGTTCTGACAGGTGTAAATGTAACAGCCTACAGATCGGATAATCTGGATTTTCCTTTACTGATCAATCTGATTCTTGAAAAGACTGAAAACATAAAAATACGCCTTTCATCGCTTGAACCGGATATGGTTGATGAAAGATACAGGAAAATAGTCAATAACATAAGAATCTGCAGCCATTTTCACCTCCCGGTCCAGTCGGGATCTGATGCCATACTTAAGGCCATGGGAAGGAAATACAGATCAGGAAAAGTGACAGAGGCTGTTGAAATCCTCCGTTCTTCCGGGCGGGATCCGTTTATTTCAGCTGATATAATTACCGGTTTTCCCGGAGAAACTGATGATGATTTTCAGGACTCCTTTAATATTCTGAAAAACAATTCATTTGCATCAATGCATGTATTCCCGTTTTCAAGAAGACCGGGAACCAGGGCCTATACAATGAAGAACCTTGTACCTGAAAGGATCTCTGGAGAAAGGGCTGAAATCCTGAGGAAACTGTCAGATTCTCTTTATAATGAATATGCACTAAGATGGTCAGGGCGTGAAACAGAGGTAATTATTGAAGGATCAGAAACAATATCCGGCTTGAAATATCTTAAAGCATTAAGTGATAATTACCTCAAGGTTCTTGTCCCTGTTGACAGTGGCGAATATCAGAATTCCGAGGGAAAAAAAGCTCTTGTACGACTTGGAAAAGAAGGAAAACTGAAAGAAGGTTTTTTTTGTTCGGAACTGATAAGTCTTTATATATGAAGTAATTATAAAAATATTAAAATATTTTTAAAAATATATTGACAATTTCAGGCAATATTGGTACATTGCCAACGTCGATAAGGCAGGGGCCGCTAGCTCAGCTGGTAGAGCAACGCCCTTTTAAGGCGTGGGTCACTGGTTCGAACCCAGTGCGGCTCAACTGGTACCGCGTGTATCACCAAGTCTCCTTCGTCTAGTGGTTAGGACACCGGGTTTTCATCCCGGCAACAGGGGTTCGACTCCCCTAGGAGATGTTTAAGCTCGAAGATTTTCTTCGGGCTTTTTTTTTGCCTTTTATATCACTTTTCATTACTGGTTTTCAGGGTTGCCTGCCGGTTGTAAAGTAATTTATAATGATTGATATGATAGAGATATGATTAACAGGAGCAGTTAAATGAGTAATAAAGTTATATTAACTTCAACAGATCTTGACGGTTATCTGACAGGTGAGGATCATGAACTTCTTTCAAAGATGAACAGTTATTATGCAGAGTCTGTTGAGATATTTAAATCCATCTCATCCGAGGATAATGAAATACCGACAGAAGAACAGAGGAAGAAGCTTATTGATAATTTCAATGCAATGGGTGAATTCATGAGAGAGATTGTTTCGGGTGAACCCAGGATAAGTGTGTATTCATTTGAGACACCTACATCAATTCATGGAGAGGCTTCACGTCTTATTGCCAAGCTTAGAGATGTAAAAACAAAGCACGGCGAATTTCTTTATTATACCCAGAGAGCATATGAGCTGCTTTTCAACCTTTCCCTTTACGGGGATGATCAGAGCAAGAAGAATTATCTTATTGTAAAGACTCCTGTTAATAATCCGGTTCAGAATTACGCTGTTCACAAGATCCCCAATATAGATGCTGATCTTAAAGACAGTGTAATGTGTGTAATGTTAAGGGGTGCACTTCTTCCTTCGATTATTATGTCAAAAGAAATTCAGGAATATTCATCAGACAACTATATTACTCCCTTTGCTCTTTTTAAAATTAAAAGAGATGATTCAAAAAAAGAAAGCAATATGGAATATATCCTTGATCTTGATAAATCATATTTTGATCTTGAGTCAATGAATGGCAAGGACCTGATATTTGCAGATCCAATGAATGCAACAGGGGGAAGTTTTGTTACTATCATGAAATATCTGATGGAGCAGGGAGTTAAACCAAGATCTGTTAAATTCTTCAACGTAATATCATCACTTAAAGGAACATTGAGAATTGTCAGGGCTCTTGAAAATGTGACTGTTTATACACTCTGGATGGATCCTGTCATGAATGAACTTGCGTATATACTGCCGGGGCTTGGAGATGCCGGTGACAGGCTGAACGGTAAAGATGAAGAAGATCATCCTAGAAATATTATTCAGCTTATAGCTGATTACGGCTCAGATATAACTGAGCTTTACAGATCGCAGGTACGAAAAATTGAAGAAACAGTTCTTTCCAACGCTGATTAATTCTATTTTAACGGGAATTGCTATTGCTGTAATCTTTTCATCATGTGCGGGGGGGCTTTCGAAAAGGGAATCTGCAAGGGTTTACTACAATCTTGGAAACGCTTATTTTGAACTCGGTAAAAATGAAGATGCATCTGCCGCATACTTGCGGGCACTTGATTTTGACAGTGAACTTAAAGTTGCCACATATAATCTTGTAAGGACCTATATTGAAGCGGAAAAATATTCGGAAGCACTTCGTCTTCTTGACAGAATGATTGAAAATGATAATGAAAATACAGTCCTTCATTCGGCAAAAGGGTACTGTCTTTTCAGGTTCGGTAATTATAACAAGGCTGCAGAAAGTTATCTGGATGTAATAAAAATCAATCCCGGAGATCAGGATGCTCTGTTTAACTATGCATTTATAATGACAGAACTGGGAAATTATGAGTCTGCTGTGGAAAAGCTGGCAGAGCTTAAGAGTGCAAATCCGGATGATGATCTTCTTGCTGTAAAAATTGATTTTGCGATCGGGCGGATATATTATCTGCAGGAAGACTATAAAAAATCCCAGGAATATTTTGAATCTGTCTATGAAAAGAACCCGGATTATGGGGAAACTGCAGCCTACCTCTTCGAAATATATAAGAACAGTAAACTCTACGGAAAAATGGTGGAGACAGGAAAGAAGATTCTGGAGAATGAACCTGATAATGGAGATATTTTATTTGATTTAAGCAGGGTACTTCTGCTGGAGATAGAAGACAGTGAGCAGGGGCTTGAGTTTTTTAAAAAAGCCATAAAAAGCGGTTTCAGTGATAAAGAAATGCTTGATGAGCTTCTTGAAAATAAAAACAACAGTGTCAAAAAAGAGATTGAAAAAATACTTGAAAACAGTGATTAATAAGACGATTAATAGATGAGGCTTATTTTTTACAACTTTCAAGGGAGTAGTTATGAATAAAAAGATATTTATACTTATAGTTTTACTTGCAGCAGCTGTTTTTCCGTTGTTTTCTGAATCAATAGGGGAAAAACGGCTCGGATTCGGATTCGGAGTGCCTAATACTGTATTTATCTTTCAGGCAGGACCTTATGATATGAAAATCGGATATGACTTTACTGAGGGTGATGAATATATGTTTCTCGGCGGATCTTATATGCTGATAAATTCAAGACCGATGTTTGAGAGTATCACCGGTACACTGGCTGTTGGTCTTTTCGGGAGAGTAGCTTTTGGTGAGAATGATGAAGAATTTATAGGAGGAATGAATATACCGCTGTCAGCGGAAATAGGCTTTATTGATAATTTTCTGGAATTTTTCATAACAGTAGCTCCGGGTATTGAGCTGTATCCTAAACCTGCATTTACAAAAGAGGCGATAAATGCCTGGGCAGGTTTTACCATAATGCTGGATTAAGTAAATAATCTTATATATATGAACCTGTCAGATTGATACCTGACAGGTTTTTTTATATTTACCATTACTGATCATTTTTAATACTGTGTTTTAACTGTAGACAAAAAAAGAAGTGATTTTATTTACTGTATTACTGACACTTTCCACATGAAATTCCCTGTATTTATCAGGATAACTGTTTTTAAGGAATGAATTGATTTCCCTGTAATTCCTTTCCTTTGTATTAACTGCCGCCGGTGTATCTATATGCTTATAATCTTCGCAACCGCATATAAGACAGTGTTTTCTCCCTTCAAAATCAGGTTCGGAAAAAGAATTTATGCATGAACATTCATCACAGCGGTAAACATCATCTTTCCTGAAGCTTTCCCGTCTGTTTTTTATGTCAATAATCATATTGAAATCATGACGCGATGTGAAATCAGCTACAAATTCATATTCATAGCTGTTGCATAAGAGAATAAAAAAATCACCGTTGTTTTCAGTGTCTTTCAGTTTTTCAATTTCATAAAAAACATTGTTTGATGTAAGCTGCATTTGCCTTTTGATTTTTTCAGTCATCAAAAGAGGCAGTTTCAGGACTTTTGAGAGCCTGAGGGCAATTATCTCATTATTTATAATCGGATCACCGGTCATTATTATCTTGTAGGGTGTTGTTTTTATGTATGGATAGCCTTTCTTGTTGATGTTGAAAATCATTTTACATTTAAGAGAACAGTATTTTGCATCACTTGAATCTGTTAGAAAGTAGTTTCCGCATGTACTGCATATATGGTATTTAAGCGAACAATCCCTTGAACAGATATTTCTTCTGTTTTTCAGCTGTGTTTTAATAAATTTTCCACAATTTACGCAATTTTTGTAATTTATTGCTATATCTGTCATATAATTAATATATACATTTTTTTTAAAAAAAAGCCAGTAAAAAAGCTTGACTAAAAACGGTAAAATATATATCTTACTCTTCGCGAGTCAAAAGAAAGTTTTACAGCTTTTTGATTTATACTTGTTTCTTTCAACAAATTATATATATTTATACCTCAAGTTTTATGCTTGACTGATAATGGTTTTGAAGTATAAAAATACAAACTTTTTTATCAGAAACCTGTTGACAGGGAAAAGAGTAAATGGTAGAACGTTAGAGCATTTGGCACGGAAGTTGCTTGATGCATATAAAAATAAAAGCTTGAACTGAAATGTAAAACTGGAAGTGAAAAGCGAAGTTCTTTAATACAAATGAATAGAGAAGGGACCTGAAGCGGGTCAAGAAGTTAATTTTTGACAGTTTTAATCTTTTGATAAGAGTAAAGCTGGGAAAAGACCAAAATTGTAGCTAACGTTCTTCGGAACGTTGGAATATATAATGGAGAGTTTGATCCTGGCTCAGAACGAACGCTGGCGGCGCGTTTTAAGCATGCAAGTCGAACGGTAGAGAAGTGCTTGCACTTCTTTAGAGTGGCGAACGGGTGAGTAACACGTGAGTGATCTGCCTGGAGATTGGGGATAGCCCATGGAAACATGGGGTAATACCGAATAAGCTCTATAGTTTTGAATGACTGTAGAGGAAAAGAGCTACGGCTCTGTCTCCAGATGAGCTCGCGGTCCATTAGCTTGTTGGTGGGGTAAAAGCCTACCAAGGCGACGATGGATAGCCGGCCTGAGAGGGTGACCGGCCACATTGGGACTGAGACACGGCCCAGACTCCTACGGGAGGCAGCAGCTAAGAATCTTCCGCAATGGGCGAAAGCCTGACGGAGCGACGCCGCGTGAACGATGAAGGCAGAGATGTTGTAAAGTTCTTTTCCTGAGGAGGAATAAAGGATAGAGGGAATGCTATTCTGATGACGTCAATCAGGGAATAAGCAACGGCTAATTACGTGCCAGCAGCCGCGGTAACACGTAAGTTGCAAGCGTTGTTCGGATTTATTGGGCGTAAAGGGCACGTAGGCGGCCTGTCAAGCTTGGTGTGAAATATTTCGGCTTAACCGAAAAGACGCGCTGAGAACTGGCAAGCTAGAGTCTAAGAGGGGGAGTTAGAATTCCAGGTGTAGGGGTGAAATCTGTAGATATCTGGAAGAATACCGGTGGCGAAGGCGAACTCCTGGCAATAGACTGACGCTGAGGTGCGAAAGTGTGGGGAGCGAACAGGATTAGATACCCTGGTAGTCCACACTGTAAACGATGTGCACTAGGTGTTGGAGGGTTACCTTCAGTGCCGTAGCAAACGTGTTAAGTGCACCGCCTGGGGAGTATGCTCGCAAGGGTGAAACTCAAAGGAATTGACGGGGGCCCGCACAAGCGGTGGAGCATGTGGTTTAATTCGATGATACGCGAGGAACCTTACCAGGGCTTGACATATACAGGAATGGTGTAGAGATACATCAGCTGCTTGCAGCCTGTATACAGGTGCTGCATGGCTGTCGTCAGCTCGTGCTGTGAAGTGTTGGGTTAAGTCCCGCAACGAGCGCAACCCCTTTTGTCTGTTGCCAGCATTTAGGATGGGGACTCAGACAATACTGCCGGTGACAAACCGGAGGAAGGTGGGGACGACGTCAAGTCATCATGGCCCTTATGTCCTGGGCTACACACGTGCTACAATGGCAGGTACAGAGCGAAGCGAAACAGCGATGTGGAGCAAATCGCAGAAAGCTTGCCTCAGTTCGGATTGGAGTCTGAAACCCGACTCCATGAAGGTGGAATCGCTAGTAATCGCGCATCAGCATGGCGCGGTGAATACGTTCCCGGGCCTTGTACACACCGCCCGTCACACCACCCGAGTTGGGGGTACCCGAAGTCGTTAGTCTAACCAGCAATGGGGGACGATGCCGAAGGTATGCCTGGTAAGGGGGGTGAAGTCGTAACAAGGTAGCCGTACCGGAAGGTGCGGCTGGATCACCTCCTTTCTAAGAGAAAGGTAATAATATCCAAATGTACTGGATACAGTAGTTCATTTATTTGAATTACGAAAAACGATCCGCTTCAGGAAACTTTTTTATATAAATGGGGTATTTAACCCCGATGAGGGGGCATAGCTCAGTTGGCTAGAGCACCGGCTTTGCAAGCCGGGGGTCCGGGGTTCGAGTCCCCGTGCCTCCAGATAAAGTGGAAGACTTAATAGGTTAACTGCTTTTTTTTAGAGCCAGAACTGGAGATATTAGATATTTAAGGTTTGGCTTGATATGGATTTTTGAAGTTTTATCACTTTGATTATCCGAAGTTCTTTAAAAGATAAACATATGCACATATAAGGATTTAGAAATAAATCTGGTGTTTATGATAAGAGAAGGGTTAAAAAATAATATGGTCAAGCGAATAAGGGTCTACGGTGGATGCCTTGGAGCTGTCTGACGAAGAAGGTCGTGGTAAGCTGCGAAAAGCTGCGGGGAGGAGCAAACATCCTATAATCCGCAGATGACCGAATGGGGTAACCCACATGCCTTTAATGGTATGTACAATGAAGTGAATAAATAGCTTTATTGAGGAAAACCCAGGGAACTGAACCATCTAAGTACCTGGAGGAAAAGAAATCAATTGAGATTCCCTGAGTAGCGGCGAGCGAACGGGGAAGAGCCTAAACCTGATATATGTAAGACTTACATCGTTGTATGTCAGGGGTTGCAGGTTAAATTATCCCGGTGTGTAAGAATCGGGGCACAGTTAGAGAAAACTTATTATTAGAAGAACGGTACTGGGAAGGCCGGCCAGAGAGGGTGAAAGCCCCGTAATTTAAAATAATAAGTCTGTGTAATTTATACCTAAGTAGGGCGGGACACGAGAAATCCTGCTTGAATCCGGGTGGACCACCATCCAAGGCTAAATACATGACAGCTACCGATAGCGTATAGTACCGTGAGGGAAAGGTGAAAAGAACCCCGGGAGGGGAGTGAAATAGAATCTGAAACCGTAGACTTACAAACGGTCAGAGCCTTAAGTAATTAGGGTGATGGCGTGCCTTTTGTAGAATGAGCCTGCGAGTTAATGTATATTGCGAGGTTAAGGAATAGTAGTTCCGGAGCCGGAGGGAAACCGAGTCTGAAATGGGCGATTTTAGTAGTATGCATTAGACCCGAAGCCGAGTGATCTATCCATGGTCAGGTTGAAGCTCTGGTAACACAGAGTGGAGGACCGAACCCTAGTCTGTTTAAAAAGGCAGGGATGAACTGTGGATCGGAGTGAAAGGCTAATCAAACTCGGAGATAGCTGGTTCTCCCCGAAATAGCTTTAGGGCTAGCCTCATATTATAAATGTAACGGAGGTAGAGCACTGAATGGGTACGGGCCCTTCACCGGGTACCAAACTCAACCAAACTCCGAATGCCGTTACAGGATGTATGGGAGTCAGACTACGGGTGATAATATTCGTGGTCAAAAGGGAAACAACCCAGACCGACGGCTAAGGTCTCAAATCTATGCTAAGTGGAAAAGGAAGTGTAATTGCGAAGACAGCCAGGAGGTTGGCTTAGAAGCAGCCACACCTTGAAAGAGTGCGTAATAGCTCACTGGTCGAGTAGTCATGCGCCGACAATGTAACGGGGCTAAGCATAGAACCGAAGCCACGGCTTTGTAATTTATTACAAGGGGTAGGGGAGCATTCTGGATGTCGACGAAGGTGTACTGTAAGGTATGCTGGAGATAACAGAAGAGAGGATGCAGGCATGAGTAACGAAAAGAGAGGTGAGATCCCTCTCCGCCGAAAGCCTAAGGTTTCCAGGGTTAAGGTAATCTTCCCAAGGGTTAGTCGGCCCCTAAGGCGAGGCTGAAAAGCGTAGTCGATGGGAAACTGGTTAATATTCCAGTACCTCTCTTACTTTCGAGGGGATGACGCATAAGGTGAAGCCCGGCCGGGCGACGGTAGTCCCGGTCTAAATAACAAGTCGTTGAAGGTTGCAGGCAAATCCGCAACTTGAGGTGAGTTATGATGGCGAGCGAAGCTACGGCTTAGCGAAGCGGGTGTAATCATGGTGCCAAGAAATAATCTCTAAGGATAGGGTAAGAGGGACCGTACCGCAAACCGACACAGGTAGGCGGGCTGAGAATGCTAAGGCGTACGGGAGAACTCGCGTTAAGGAACTCGGCAAAATACACACGTAACTTCGGGAGAAGTGTGGCCTCTTTTGGATGTCAAAGTTTAAGAGAGGTTGCAGAGAATAGGCCCAATCGACTGTTTACCAAAAACACAGGTCTATGCGAAATTGCAAAATGACGTATATGGACTGACACCTGCCCGGTGCCGGAAGGTTAAGAGGAGGGGTTAGCAGCTTGCTGCGAAGCTCTGAATTGAAGCCCCGGTAAACGGCGGCCGTAACTATAACGGTCCTAAGGTAGCGAAATTCCTTGTCGGGTAAGTTCCGACCCGCACGAATGGTGTAACGAATTGGGCGCTGTCTCAACGCGAGGCCCGGTGAAATTGGAGTACCGGTGAAGATACCGGTTACCCGTGGTTAGACGGAAAGACCCCGTGAACCTTTACTGCAGCTTGACACTGAAACTTGTCCTGGTATGTGTAGGATAGGTGGGAAACTTTGATGCATGGTCGCCAGATTGTGCGGAGTTGTTGTTGAAATACCACCCTTATCAGGTTAGGTTTCTAACGGATGCCTTAATCAGGTATCTGGACACTGTCAGGTGGGCGGTTTGACTGGGGCGGTCGCCTCCTAAAGAGTAACGGAGGCGCGCGAAGGTTGCCTTGCGGTGGTTGGAAATCATCGTGTAAGTGTAAAGGCATAAGGCAGCCTGACTGCGAGACAAACAAGTCGAGCAGGTACGAAAGTAGGTCTTAGTGATCCGGCGGTCCCGCGTGGAAGGGCCGTCGCTTAACGGACAAAAGGTACTCCGGGGATAACAGGCTGATTTTGCCCAAGAGTTCATATCGACGGCAAAGTTTGGCACCTCGATGTCGGCTCATCGCATCCTGGGGCTGGAGCAGGTCCCAAGGGTTTGGCTGTTCGCCAATTAAAGCGGTACGTGAGCTGGGTTCAGAACGTCGCGAGACAGTTCGGTCCCTATCTGCCACGGGCGTTGGATGTTTGAGAGGAGCTGTTTTTAGTACGAGAGGACCGAAACGGACGAACCTCTAGTGTACCAGTTATCGTGCCAACGGTAATTGCTGGGTAGCTACGTTCGGAAGGGATAACCGCTGAAAGCATCTAAGTGGGAAGCCCCCCTCAAGATTAAACATCCCAGGGTCTTTAAGACCCCTGAAGACACCAGAGAGAATATCTGGTTGATAGGCTGGGAGTGTAAGTGCAGTAATGTATTCAGCTTACCAGTACTAATCAGTCGTGAGGCTTGACCATATTATTTTTTAACTCTTTTCTGGAAAAGACTTTTTGCTTTAGTTTTCATCAATTGATGAAGACCTGAGTGAAAAAAATTAGTCTGGTGACTATGGCTGAGGGGTTCCACCCGTTCCCATCCCGAACACGGAAGTTAAGCCCTCACGCGCCGATGATACTGCCAAGGCGGGAAAGTAGGTCGTTGCCAGACTTTTTTTATCTTTTTATTTATTTTAATAACAAATAATAATTCTTATTACTTTTTTTCAATTTTGGTTTATCGGTAAAGCTGTCAATAACGCAGCAATATATGAAAAAGCTTTTATTTTTGAGATTTTTTTATCTGTAAAAAATACAAACTTTTTTATCAGAAACCTGTTGACAGGGAAAAGAGTAAATGGTAGAACGTTAGAGCATTTGGCACGGAAGTTGCTTGATGCATATAAAAATAAAAGCTTGAACTGAAATGTAAAACTGGAAGTGAAAAGCGAAGTTCTTTAATACAAATGAATAGAGAAGGGACCTGAAGCGGGTCAAGAAGTTAATTTTTGACAGTTTTAATCTTTTGATAAGAGTAAAGCTGGGAAAAGACCAAAATTGTAGCTAACGTTCTTCGGAACGTTGGAATATATAATGGAGAGTTTGATCCTGGCTCAGAACGAACGCTGGCGGCGCGTTTTAAGCATGCAAGTCGAACGGTAGAGAAGTGCTTGCACTTCTTTAGAGTGGCGAACGGGTGAGTAACACGTGAGTGATCTGCCTGGAGATTGGGGATAGCCCATGGAAACATGGGGTAATACCGAATAAGCTCTATAGTTTTGAATGACTGTAGAGGAAAAGAGCTACGGCTCTGTCTCCAGATGAGCTCGCGGTCCATTAGCTTGTTGGTGGGGTAAAAGCCTACCAAGGCGACGATGGATAGCCGGCCTGAGAGGGTGACCGGCCACATTGGGACTGAGACACGGCCCAGACTCCTACGGGAGGCAGCAGCTAAGAATCTTCCGCAATGGGCGAAAGCCTGACGGAGCGACGCCGCGTGAACGATGAAGGCAGAGATGTTGTAAAGTTCTTTTCCTGAGGAGGAATAAAGGATAGAGGGAATGCTATTCTGATGACGTCAATCAGGGAATAAGCAACGGCTAATTACGTGCCAGCAGCCGCGGTAACACGTAAGTTGCAAGCGTTGTTCGGATTTATTGGGCGTAAAGGGCACGTAGGCGGCCTGTCAAGCTTGGTGTGAAATATTTCGGCTTAACCGAAAAGACGCGCTGAGAACTGGCAAGCTAGAGTCTAAGAGGGGGAGTTAGAATTCCAGGTGTAGGGGTGAAATCTGTAGATATCTGGAAGAATACCGGTGGCGAAGGCGAACTCCTGGCAATAGACTGACGCTGAGGTGCGAAAGTGTGGGGAGCGAACAGGATTAGATACCCTGGTAGTCCACACTGTAAACGATGTGCACTAGGTGTTGGAGGGTTACCTTCAGTGCCGTAGCAAACGTGTTAAGTGCACCGCCTGGGGAGTATGCTCGCAAGGGTGAAACTCAAAGGAATTGACGGGGGCCCGCACAAGCGGTGGAGCATGTGGTTTAATTCGATGATACGCGAGGAACCTTACCAGGGCTTGACATATACAGGAATGGTGTAGAGATACATCAGCTGCTTGCAGCCTGTATACAGGTGCTGCATGGCTGTCGTCAGCTCGTGCTGTGAAGTGTTGGGTTAAGTCCCGCAACGAGCGCAACCCCTTTTGTCTGTTGCCAGCATTTAGGATGGGGACTCAGACAATACTGCCGGTGACAAACCGGAGGAAGGTGGGGACGACGTCAAGTCATCATGGCCCTTATGTCCTGGGCTACACACGTGCTACAATGGCAGGTACAGAGCGAAGCGAAACAGCGATGTGGAGCAAATCGCAGAAAGCTTGCCTCAGTTCGGATTGGAGTCTGAAACCCGACTCCATGAAGGTGGAATCGCTAGTAATCGCGCATCAGCATGGCGCGGTGAATACGTTCCCGGGCCTTGTACACACCGCCCGTCACACCACCCGAGTTGGGGGTACCCGAAGTCGTTAGTCTAACCAGCAATGGGGGACGATGCCGAAGGTATGCCTGGTAAGGGGGGTGAAGTCGTAACAAGGTAGCCGTACCGGAAGGTGCGGCTGGATCACCTCCTTTCTAAGAGAAAGGTAATAATATCCAAATGTACTGGATACAGTAGTTCATTTATTTGAATTACGAAAAACGATCCGCTTCAGGAAACTTTTTTATATAGATGGGAGATTATTTGACAATTATTTGTGCAGGTGATCTCCAGTTATGGGCCTGTAGCTCAGTTGGTTAGAGCGCACGCCTGATAAGCGTGAGGTCACAAGTTCAACTCTTGTCAGGCCCAAAATGAATTATCTGAAAATGGTAGTTCAGGCTTATATGGTACCGGCTATCGCCATCCTTGGCTCGCCGGCACAACGCCATCCGTGGCATTGTTCTTTAAAAGATAAACATTAACACATATAAGGATTTAGAAATAAATCTGGTGTTTATGATAAGAGAAGGGTTAAAAAATAATATGGTCAAGCGAATAAGGGTCTACGGTGGATGCCTTGGAGCTGTCTGACGAAGAAGGTCGTGGTAAGCTGCGAAAAGCTGCGGGGAGGAGCAAACATCCTATAATCCGCAGATGACCGAATGGGGTAACCCACATGCCTTTAATGGTATGTACAATGAAGTGAATAAATAGCTTTATTGAGGAAAACCCAGGGAACTGAACCATCTAAGTACCTGGAGGAAAAGAAATCAATTGAGATTCCCTGAGTAGCGGCGAGCGAACGGGGAAGAGCCTAAACCTGATATATGTAAGACTTACATCGTTGTATGTCAGGGGTTGCAGGTTAAATTATCCCGGTGTGTAAGAATCGGGGCACAGTTAGAGAAAACTTATTATTAGAAGAACGGTACTGGGAAGGCCGGCCAGAGAGGGTGAAAGCCCCGTAATTTAAAATAATAAGTCTGTGTAATTTATACCTAAGTAGGGCGGGACACGAGAAATCCTGCTTGAATCCGGGTGGACCACCATCCAAGGCTAAATACATGACAGCTACCGATAGCGTATAGTACCGTGAGGGAAAGGTGAAAAGAACCCCGGGAGGGGAGTGAAATAGAATCTGAAACCGTAGACTTACAAACGGTCAGAGCCTTAAGTAATTAGGGTGATGGCGTGCCTTTTGTAGAATGAGCCTGCGAGTTAATGTATATTGCGAGGTTAAGGAATAGTAGTTCCGGAGCCGGAGGGAAACCGAGTCTGAAATGGGCGATTTTAGTAGTATGCATTAGACCCGAAGCCGAGTGATCTATCCATGGTCAGGTTGAAGCTCTGGTAACACAGAGTGGAGGACCGAACCCTAGTCTGTTTAAAAAGGCAGGGATGAACTGTGGATCGGAGTGAAAGGCTAATCAAACTCGGAGATAGCTGGTTCTCCCCGAAATAGCTTTAGGGCTAGCCTCATATTATAAATGTAACGGAGGTAGAGCACTGAATGGGTACGGGCCCTTCACCGGGTACCAAACTCAACCAAACTCCGAATGCCGTTACAGGATGTATGGGAGTCAGACTACGGGTGATAATATTCGTGGTCAAAAGGGAAACAACCCAGACCGACGGCTAAGGTCTCAAATCTATGCTAAGTGGAAAAGGAAGTGTAATTGCGAAGACAGCCAGGAGGTTGGCTTAGAAGCAGCCACACCTTGAAAGAGTGCGTAATAGCTCACTGGTCGAGTAGTCATGCGCCGACAATGTAACGGGGCTAAGCATAGAACCGAAGCCACGGCTTTGTAATTTATTACAAGGGGTAGGGGAGCATTCTGGATGTCGACGAAGGTGTACTGTAAGGTATGCTGGAGATAACAGAAGAGAGGATGCAGGCATGAGTAACGAAAAGAGAGGTGAGATCCCTCTCCGCCGAAAGCCTAAGGTTTCCAGGGTTAAGGTAATCTTCCCAAGGGTTAGTCGGCCCCTAAGGCGAGGCTGAAAAGCGTAGTCGATGGGAAACTGGTTAATATTCCAGTACCTCTCTTACTTTCGAGGGGATGACGCATAAGGTGAAGCCCGGCCGGGCGACGGTAGTCCCGGTCTAAATAACAAGTCGTTGAAGGTTGCAGGCAAATCCGCAACTTGAGGTGAGTTATGATGGCGAGCGAAGCTACGGCTTAGCGAAGCGGGTGTAATCATGGTGCCAAGAAATAATCTCTAAGGATAGGGTAAGAGGGACCGTACCGCAAACCGACACAGGTAGGCGGGCTGAGAATGCTAAGGCGTACGGGAGAACTCGCGTTAAGGAACTCGGCAAAATACACACGTAACTTCGGGAGAAGTGTGGCCTCTTTTGGATGTCAAAGTTTAAGAGAGGTTGCAGAGAATAGGCCCAATCGACTGTTTACCAAAAACACAGGTCTATGCGAAATTGCAAAATGACGTATATGGACTGACACCTGCCCGGTGCCGGAAGGTTAAGAGGAGGGGTTAGCAGCTTGCTGCGAAGCTCTGAATTGAAGCCCCGGTAAACGGCGGCCGTAACTATAACGGTCCTAAGGTAGCGAAATTCCTTGTCGGGTAAGTTCCGACCCGCACGAATGGTGTAACGAATTGGGCGCTGTCTCAACGCGAGGCCCGGTGAAATTGGAGTACCGGTGAAGATACCGGTTACCCGTGGTTAGACGGAAAGACCCCGTGAACCTTTACTGCAGCTTGACACTGAAACTTGTCCTGGTATGTGTAGGATAGGTGGGAAACTTTGATGCATGGTCGCCAGATTGTGCGGAGTTGTTGTTGAAATACCACCCTTATCAGGTTAGGTTTCTAACGGATGCCTTAATCAGGTATCTGGACACTGTCAGGTGGGCGGTTTGACTGGGGCGGTCGCCTCCTAAAGAGTAACGGAGGCGCGCGAAGGTTGCCTTGCGGTGGTTGGAAATCATCGTGTAAGTGTAAAGGCATAAGGCAGCCTGACTGCGAGACAAACAAGTCGAGCAGGTACGAAAGTAGGTCTTAGTGATCCGGCGGTCCCGCGTGGAAGGGCCGTCGCTTAACGGACAAAAGGTACTCCGGGGATAACAGGCTGATTTTGCCCAAGAGTTCATATCGACGGCAAAGTTTGGCACCTCGATGTCGGCTCATCGCATCCTGGGGCTGGAGCAGGTCCCAAGGGTTTGGCTGTTCGCCAATTAAAGCGGTACGTGAGCTGGGTTCAGAACGTCGCGAGACAGTTCGGTCCCTATCTGCCACGGGCGTTGGATGTTTGAGAGGAGCTGTTTTTAGTACGAGAGGACCGAAACGGACGAACCTCTAGTGTACCAGTTATCGTGCCAACGGTAATTGCTGGGTAGCTACGTTCGGAAGGGATAACCGCTGAAAGCATCTAAGTGGGAAGCCCCCCTCAAGATTAAACATCCCAGGGTCTTTAAGACCCCTGAAGACACCAGAGAGAATATCTGGTTGATAGGCTGGGAGTGTAAGTGCAGTAATGTATTCAGCTTACCAGTACTAATCAGTCGTGAGGCTTGACCATATTATTATTTAACTCTTCCTTTAAAATTAAAGGTTTTTGCTTTACCCCTTCACATAAAGAGGGAAGGGGCTGAGTGAAAAAAATTAGTCTGGTGACTATGGCTGAGGGGTTCCACCCGTTCCCATCCCGAACACGGAAGTTAAGCCCTCACGCGCCGATGATACTGCCAAGGCGGGAAAGTAGGTCGTTGCCAGACTTTTTTTTATTAATACATATCTGAAACGAATACAACTCAAATACATTTTATGAATTTTTAATACGACAACGACCTCCCTGCATTGCAGCGCAAACGACCCGGAGGTCAGGCCGCTTTTGTACCGCAAGTGCATAAACAATCCGGAATTAAAAATAAAATGCAAAAAAAATGTTGAATAAGATAAGGAACAGATTTATCATTATGTTAGTGAAATTGTCTCCTTCGTCTAGTGGTCAGGACTCCGGGTTCTCAGTCCGGTAACAGGGGTTCGAATCCCCTAGGAGATAAAAAAGCTGTCTTGTAAATTAAGGCAGCTTTTTTTTTTGCGTAAATGAAAATATTAAAAACAGGAATGCAAAAAATAAAATCAATTATGGTTTAATAATATAAATAATTTCAAGCAGGTTATATCTGTAAGAATTTATACATAAAGTTTGAAAACGAAAATATGCTGTAATATAATTATATATTATTAAAAAAGATCATTAAAAAAAGAGGAGAAAAGAAGTGGGAGAAGAAAATCAAAACAAAATACTGGTCATTGATGATGAAAGGGTTCTGAGAAGATGTCTGCGTTATTATCTGGAAGATTTCGGATACAATATTATAGAGGCTGAAAATGGTAAAGAGGGACTTGAAAAGATAAAGGAAGAGAATCCTGATGTTGTACTGACCGACCTGAGAATGCCTGAAGTTGATGGTCTTGAAGTTCTTAAAAAAGGCAAGGAAATCTGTCCTGATTTGCCAGTTATTGTTGTTTCGGGTACAGGAAGAATTCAGGATGTTGTGGAAGCTCTTCATCTGGGTGCATGGGATTACGTACTCAAACCTGTTGAAGACATGAGTGTAGTTGAACATCTTGTTAGAAATGCTCTGGAACAGGTACATCTGATCAGGAAAAATAACGAATACAAATCACACCTTGAAGAACTAATAAAAGAGCGTACGAGAAAGCTTGAAGAAACAAACTATCAGCTCGAATACTCAAGGATGCAGATAATAGCTATTTTATCTCAGGCTGCTGAATACAAGGATTTCGAAACAGGTAATCATTTCATGAGAGTAGCCAATATGTGCGGTGTAATTGCAAAGGGACTTGACTGGAGTGATAATAATATACAGTGCATTGAACTGGCTTCCCCTGTTCACGATATAGGTAAAATAGGAATACCTGATGAAATACTGTTGAAACCGGGACCGCTTGAAAAAAATGAATGGGAAGAGATGAAACAGCACTGCAGTTATGGAAAAAGCATACTGACTGGCCGTTTTTTGTCTGATTTTACCAGAATGACAGGGTTTAATAATCAGGAAGAATTATGTAAATGTTCAATGCTTGAAAATGCAGCTTATATTGCTATGTGCCATCATGAACACTGGGACGGAAGCGGGTATCCTTCAGGAATTAGCGGTGAAATAATACCGATAGAGGCCAGAATAACATCAGTTGCTGATGTTTATGATGCTATAAGAAGTAAAAGACCTTATAAGGAACCATGGAGCGAGGAAAAAAGCCTTGAATACATGAATGAGAATTCAGGAAAAAAATTTGATCCTGAAGTTATTGAGGTTTTCTGCAGAAATATTGATGAGATAAGAAAAATAAGCAATAAATACAGCGATAAGTAAAGGAAAAAGATATGTCTGAAAAAAAAGAAATATTATTTTTCCTGCTGTTGTATGTATTGGTTTTGACAAGCTGCAATAAAACAGAAACCAGCAGTAATAACATCAAATCAATAATCAGGATAGGTATTAACAGGAGTGTGAAATCAGCACCGATTGCAATTGCAGAGGAATCAGGTTATTTTACTGAAAACAATCTAAATGTTGATCTGATTATAGAACCTTCAGCTGTAAAAATGATGGAAAACCTTGAAAGCAGTAAATGCGATATTGTATGTGTTCCAGAGTATCAGATAGTGAATTATTCATTTACAAGCAGTGATTTCTGTATTATAGCTGTGCTTAACAGGAACCAGAGCCGGTCTCTTGTCATGAACAATGATATTCTTAAGTCGTCTTCAGAACTTGCTGGTACAAGAATAGGTCTAGCAGGAAACAGTGCAGGGGAATATACACTTTACAGGCTTCTTGTATTCAATAATATTGAATACAATTCTGTTGATGTTGTTTATAAAAAACCGCAGGAACTGGCATCTGCTCTTGCTGCAGGAGAAGTTGATTCAGTTATTGTCTGGTCACCGTTCACCTATGAAGCTGTTGAAAAGCTTGGAGACAGGGCTTCTGTTGTAAATGCACAGCTCGGGCGTGATATGTACTGGCTTCTGGTCTCCAGGAAAAAATGGACAGATGAAAATTCTGATGCAGTAAAGCAATTTCTTGAATCACTTGAAAAAAGCTATAAGCTGATTAATGCAGATCCATCTGAGGCCCAGAATATTACAGCATCCTTTCTATCCCTTGACCCTGATTCAGTAAAAAATGAATGGAAAGAGTATCTTTTTTATCTTGAACTTCCTCAGAGTCTTATCCTGGCTATGGAGCAGGAGGGGGAATGGAAACAGAAACAGATCCCGGGAAATACTGAAATTCCTGATTTTTTAAGCATAATTGATTACAGATACCTTGAAAGCCTTTATCCCGAAAGGGTAACACTTATCAGATGAATGGAAACAGGTCATGACTTTAAAAAGAAAATCCTTTCTTCTTATTGCCGCAGTTATTATAATCATCTCTTTTTCAGCATATATTCTTACTTCAGAATATATCAGTTTCAGAAATAATATGAAGGTGGAATCCCTGTTAATTCAAGCTGCAAAGTCGCTTGAGCAGACTTCATCCATTCTGAACGAATATATGATTCGGGGGAACCAGCGTGTCTACAGCCAGCTTAAGATCAGAATTGAGGATTTCAGATCTGAGACATCTTTTTCAGATCTAGGAAGTTTTTCTGATTCCTTCAGTTTTATTGCACCTGTTGTCGCAAAAAAAAGTGACATGCTTTATTATCTTGATAATATTATCAGTCTTGTTGAAAATTCCAGAGTGGATGAACTTGTTTTCAGGGAAACTCTCAGTCAGCTTCTTCTCCTTAATCATGAGATGAAAATGTATATAATTGATTTATACAATCAGGTCGGTGATGTAACAGACAGGGAGACAATTGTATTTACTTATTCAGTTTACGGTAGTTTTATTTTTGTAACTCTCCTTGTTTTTATAATAATATTCTGGCTCAGGGGCGGTATACTTAAAAGAGTTTTCATGCTAGAACAGGCATCTGTAAGTATGGCGGAAGGTAATTATTCATCAATAATAGATGTTTCAGGAAACGATGAAATATCAAACCTGACAAAATCATTTTCCTCTATGCAGTCATCAATTAAAATGAATATTGAAAGAATCTCATCAGAAAAGGAAAAACTGAAAGTAATACTGAACTCAATAGGTGACGGGGTTATTGCTGTAGACAGGAAAGAGAAAATAATCCTGATGAATCCTGTAGCTGAAAAGCTTACCGGCTGGAACTTCGGAGATGCTGAAAACAGTAGTTTCAATACTGTTTTTAAAATTGTTAATGCTGCTACAGGGGAAAAAGAGGAAAGCCCTGTTTCAAAAGTGCTGAAGTCAGGAGATATAGAAATGCTTGCCAATCATACAGTACTGATATCCCGGTCGGGGGAAAAGTATCATATTGCAGATTCGGGTTCACCGATAATGGATAATTCCGGAATAATATCAGGAGTAGTAGTTATTTTCAGGGATATAACAGAAAAAAAATATCTTGAAGAAATGATGATACAGTCAGAAAAAATGCTTTCAGTTGGGGGACTTGCAGCAGGTATGGCACATGAGATAAACAACCCCCTTGCCGGAATAATGCAGACTGCCCATGTGATAAACAAGCGGCTGACAGAGAGCAATGAACGGAATTCATCGGCAGCTGAAAAAGCAGGTACAGATCTTGAATCAATAAAAAGATATATGATGGAGCGGAATATTTTCTCAATGCTTGAAGATATCAATGAATCAGGATGCAGGGCTGCAAAGATTGTTGAAAACATGCTTGGATTTGCCCGTAAAAGTGAATCTATGGTTTCATCAAATAACATTGCCAGTCTTATAGACAGCACTGTTGAACTTGCATGTACAGACTATGACCTTAAAAAGAAATATGATTTCAGGGGAATAATGATAAACAGGGAATATGAAAATGATCTTCCCCTTGTCCCTTGTGATTCAGGTAAAATCCAGCAGGTTATGCTTAATCTGCTCAGAAACGGGGCCCAGGCAATGCAGGAGGCAGGTACTGAAAATCCTTCATTTATTATAAGGATATACAGGGATGAAGAGAAAGAAAACCTTTTTATAGAAGTGGAGGATAACGGACCCGGAATGGATGAAAAGGTGCGTAAAAGGGTTTTTGAACCTTTTTTTACTTCAAAACCTGTGGGAGAAGGTACCGGTCTTGGATTGAGTGTTTCATACTTTATTATCAAGGAGAATCATGGAGGTGATATGTTTGTACGCTCAAATCCTGGAAGCGGGGCAGTTTTTGTAATAACTCTGCCTCTTGATCACAGGTAAGTATCATTATCATTTTCTGATCCCGTGAACGGGGCAATTGCCCTGTTGTAAATACCCTGTACATATGCTATTGCCATACCGTAATTGGTTATAGGAACACCTGCCTCTTTTGCAGGTCTGAGGCGGTTGTAAAGCTGCTTACGTGTTATCATGCATCCTCCGCACTGTACAACTAGTGAATAATCTGTAATTTTTCCCGGTATATCATCAAGTCCTGCAACAATTTCAAAATGGAGTTTTTTACCAGTAAACAGAGAAATCCATCTTGGAATTTTCACCCTGCCGATATCATCGCATGATGTGTGGTGTGTACAGGATTCAAGTATCAGGATTTTATCACCATCTTTAAGTTCCGATATTTTAGGTGTACCTTCAAGATATGCATCAAAATCACCTTTATAACGGGCAAGAATCACACTGAATCCTGTAAGAGGGATATCTTTCGGTATCATTGCATCAGCTTTGAGAAAAATACTGCTGTCAGTAATCGCAAGATCAGGTTTAATCCCTGATTTTTTAAGAAATACATCCACTTCCCGCTCTTTTAAAACAATTGCCACCGCATCATTATCAAGAATATCCCTGATTGCCTGGACCTGTGGAAGTATCAGTCTTCCTTCAGGCGCTTCGATATCTATAGGAACAATCATCAGTACAATATCGCCGTATGACAGAAGGTCTCCCACAAGGGTCTGTTTTTTAAATGCTGACTCTGGTATTATGTTTTTCAGAGCTCTTAATACAGGCCATGGATCCTGATCAGAAATGCTTGAGAAATCAAATGCATTAATATTCTGAGGGATATCAAGTGAATCCCGGCTCATTTTTACCAGATCACTTTTGTTGTGAATAACAATGTATGGTATATCTTCTTTGCTTAATTCAAAAAGAAGCTCCCTGTCACTTTCTTCAAAACTGTTTTCAGAAATCAGAACAACAGCAGCATCAATGGATTTGAGGACTTTTTTTGTTCTTTTTATACGCAGGTGTCCGAGTTCTGATTTATCACCAAGACCTGCTGTATCAACAAGAACAACCGGACCTATACCTGTAAGTTCTACAGTCTTGTTCACAGGATCAGTGGTTGTACCGGCTGTACTGCTTACAATTGAAATTTCCTGACCAGTGATTGCATTTATAAACGAACTTTTACCGACATTTGTTCTGCCGAATATGCCAATATGCGGTCTTGCTTCTTTGCCTTTCATATCTTTTACCCAAATGGTGAATTTAAATTACTGTCAATAATCAAAATCAACAGCAGCAGCTTGATTCTATATACTTATAACCCGGAAATATATATACAGTAAATACAGGAAAGAGGTTAATCCTTGAATATTTTCCGGTTGAAAATGGCTATTCCGACTCTATAATGTCATATAATGAAAAACCCTCTTTGAGAAGGTTTGAAGGAGACAATATATCTTCCAGCCTGCCCTGTCTGATCAGGTTGAGTTTCATGTTTGCATCAAAAACCGAACAGCCTGTCTCCTGCATCATAATGCTGAGCTTTTCAGCATTATGATACCCCATGAAAGGAAGAAGAGCTGTGCATACAGCAGGGCTTGAATAGAGTTTTTCTTCTGCAGTTCTGCTGTTTACTTTCAGTCCTTTAAAAAGATTTTTATTGAGAGTGTTGTCAGCGGCAGTCAGCAGTTCAATGCTGTTCAGAAATGCATGTCCTATCAGGGGCAGATATGCGTTGAGGTCAAGCATTCCCTGGGATGCAAGGGATGATACTATCTGGTCATTGGCATACACCTTGTGTGATACGCTGATGACAAACTCAGGAATTACAGGGTTTATTTTACCGGGCATGATGCTGCTTCCCACCTGCTTCTGGGGGATTCCTATATCATTCTGCCCTGAGATGTCTGAACTCAGAAGCCTCAGATCTCCTGCTGTTTTTTCAAGAGTAACTGCGTGAGCTTTTAAAAAACCGTGGACTTCCACAAAAGGATCGAGATTACAGGTCGCGTCATGCATGTTCTCGCTTCTCGTAACAGGGAGTGATGTGAGCTTCTGAAGTTCATTTACAGCTTCCATGATAAAAAACCGCGGTGTTGTAATCCCGCTACCAACTGCGCTTCCCCCCAGGTTTACAACTTTAAGTCTTTCCTGTGCCCTTGAAATTCTCCACCAGTCCCTTGATAATGCTTCGTTGTAGGTGCTGAAAAGTCTTCCGAGTGATGATGGTACTGCCTGCTGCATCTGGGTATAGGCGATCCTGAGAGAGTTTCTGTGTTCTGTTTCATGCTTTTCAATTTCATGTCTCAGAAGATTTATGCTTTCTTCAAGTTTCTGCATAAGTTTCATTGATGCTATATGAAGGGCAGTGGGTATTACATCGTTTGTGCTCTGGTATCTGTTTGCATGTTCCACAGGATCAATAAAAGAATATGCACCAGGCTTATATCCGGAGAGGATCAGGGCCCTGTTTGCAATGATTTCGTTGATATTCATGTTGATGCTTGTACCGGCACCTCCCTGCACCGCAGGTACAATAAACGAATCAAGATGCTCCCCTTCTGATACTTCTAATGCAGCTTTCTGAAGGGCTGTTATTATATTCTGTTCAGGTATATCAACAGGTATGTTTTCTCCGAAATTCTTCTCAGAGGATTTCCTGAATTTTTCAATTGTATTGTAGCATGCCAGTTTTACTGTTCCGACAGCCCTGTACCACTCTGCCGAGAACCTTTCAGTATCGGGGAAATTTTCTTTTGCCCTGAAAGCATGTATACCGTATAAGGCTTTTTCCGGAATTTCTGCAGAGCCGAGGTGGTCTTTTTCTGTACGGTTTTTATCCATTATTACCTTTCTTTATCTGTTGCTGAAACCTGTCATATAATTTCAAAGATTCATTTGAATAAATAATTTTCCAAAACTTAACTTTAATGTAATGATAAAAAAAGTTGTATCCGCTGTCAACAGGAAGATAAAAAAAGGGTATATTCAAGATTTTTCTGAATATACCCTTTTTAATACTGAAAATAAAAATCACAGAAGATCTACACCCCAGTCCAGATAATATTCTGAACCGGAATAATTATCAGCTGAAGGATCTTTATATATTTTAATCCATACGTTTGTCTGGTCTGGTCCATAAAAATCTGCAGCATCAATTGTCACTGTAATGTTATTCCCATTATCAATATAACCTGGAGCAAGTTTGGGTGCTATAATGGTCCCTTCCTGGTCATAATAAACTTCAAACTTTATAATACCTGAAATGTTGGCCCCATTATCACCCCAGAGAGTGAATTTAAGATTATGGCCTGTGTCAACATATATTTTAAACCAGTCTTCATCCCACAGGTTCAGGGTACCGTATGTTTCCAGTGTACTCCCGAATCGTGAATCTGATGACATTTCCTGATTCCATGAAGACATGTTACCCAGGTCCTTTGCAGAAGAGGCAAGATGGCTTGGAAGTGACTGATTTTCAAGGTTTATATCAGTCGGTCCTGATTTAACAGTTATAGTGTCAACAGCTGGCAATGATTCGTTTCCAGCTTCATCATAAACTGTAACTGACACTGATCCTGATGAAGAGGAAATATTATATGGAGAAGAATAACCGATTATCCCGGTATCAGTGCTGCCTGTGATTTTCATACGAAGGTCTGATCCTGATGTTAGCAGATCAGAGCAGGCAGTTTCTACCTGCAGTACAGGAGAGCAGGAGAATGTATTGCCTTTGTTGATAACTACCGATGAAATTACGGGAGCTGTTAAATCTGCAACAATATCAAGGGCAGCAGAATAGGGTGATTCATTGCCTGCAGCATCCATGGCTGTCGCTGTTATACTGCAACTGCCTTCAGCAGGGACAGATGTTGCAACGCTGAAATAACCGGTAGAACTGTCTGCATATGTGCCTGCTCTCATGGAGGTATTAGCATAGATGTGTATATATGAACCAGGTTCTGCATATCCCGAAAAAGTAAGACCTGTTAATTTGTTGGTGATATTGTCTGAGTTTGATATACCGCTGTCATCGGCAGATGCAAGGTCAAGGCTGGCGGGCGCGGAAGGGGCAGATGTATCAATGTTGACAGTAAATGAACCTGATGATGACCAGTTGCCTGCAAGGTCTTCCGCCTGAATATAGAGTGTATGGTTTCCTTCTGAAAGATTGCCGGCCGGTGTGAATTCTGTAACATCGCCTATTTCTGTCCATGCGGAATTATTAACATAACTGTATCGGTAATTAACAGCCCCTGTTACCGCACCCCATGACCAAGTTGGCTTCTGATTATTTGTAGGTGTTAAAGCTGTTGGAACAGGTATTCCGGGAGCTGCAGTACTCAGGTATATGCTGTCTGAGTATGCAGATGAAACATTTCCTGCGATATCTGTTAATTTCAGATATACTGTCCTGTCTCCTGTAAGAGATCTTAATGACCAGCTTTTATTTACAGGTGATGATGAAAGAACCTCCTGACTGCTCCAGCTTCCTCCGTCATTCATGTACTGCGCCCATAAGCTGTTTGATTCTGCATAGTCGTAATCAAGTGTAACCCCGATACTGTTTGAGGTTGCAGCATTATTGTCAATTCTGAAACTGGAAACAGAGGGTAATGTTGAATCAAGAGTAATTGACCTTGATGATGCAGTTGTTGTACCTGCATTTGTAATGAATTCTGCATCAACAGTTTTAGAGCCGTCTCCGGATGCAAGATTCCAGCTGTAAGTGTCTGAATATGCTGTCCAGCTGCTCCATGTTGTACCCCCGTCATTGGAGAAACGCATTGATACAACGTTGCTTATTGTCATACAGAGGGTTACTGATGCTGAATTGACATAAAGATGTCTGTTCCCGGAAATTGCGCTGCCCCAGATATAGAAATCCCCTGCAGGGGCTCCTGTATTTAAAATTATATTGTTATGCATTCCCACAACATGATGCCCCTCGTCCCTGAATTCAGCATAAACAGTCTTTGTTCCGTCTCCTGGAGTAAGCTGCCATGTTTTTGTCTTTGAATATGATTCCCAGTCAGACCAGTTGCCTGATTCATTTCTGAACCTCATTTCAAGGGCATCCTCCTCTTTTGTAACATCAGAATTAAGGGTTACAGAAAGTGATGATGTCGGAGCTCCCGAGTTTATAATAAATGTATCAGCCAATGGATCTGACACTTTAAGTTCTACCAGTTCCCTCATCTGGTCATTGGGGCATGATACAAGTATGGTATTTATGATAATCATAAGAAAAAGGTTTTTTTTGCATAATATTGTTTTATTTTTTTTCATTTTCTTAAATAATAATCCTGTTATCTGTAGTTTTGTTATTTGATATTCCGGGTAATTATATATGTGTTTTTTTGATTAGACAAGATTGCTGTTTTTAAAGTCAAAGACATATTTATTGTAAATAAATTATTAATACTGCTTGAAAGTTGATTCCGGAAGGATCTGAATTATAAACCGGGCTGAAAAATTGGTCAGCCCGGAATTTTTTTATGAAATAAATGGATACTTATCAGCTCAGGAACTACCAGCAGACCCCAAGCAGTTTATATTCATTTGTACCAACTATTGAAGAAGACCATATCCAGTTACCTGTAGTTTCTGCTATAGTTGTACTGTATGAACTTCCTATTGTTCCTGGTGATGTATCTGTATGCCCGTTGCAGTGCTGGTATCCCAGGCTTCCGTCGCCAAGAGAACCGCTCCACCAGCTGCCGGATGATAAACCTGCTCCGCTGAGGCTGCTTAAGATATTTGCAGCCCCTCCTCCATACATAAGCTGGCTCCAGTTGTTTGCAATTTTTGTCCCGTTGGGACTGTAGACAGGAACATCTGTTGGGACGCTGTATATTGTGGGCATATCCCTTATTTCATCAGCTGCACCTGTTGATATGAAACATCTGACATTTGTACAGTTGAATCCTGAATATGAGGCATTATATGCTGACTGAACTTTTGCATCAGCTCCTGACCGTCCTCCAAGATTACCGTTGAAAACAGATGTTGTTTCAATTAAAAGAACAGGTCTGACCAGTGTTGTAATATTTTCAGTTGTGTAAACGCTCATATTTCCCAGTGAATCCCTGACAATCACATTAAAATAATATGCTGATGATGGAGCTAAATTATTTACTGTACAAGATATAGTATTTGCAGTCCAGTTCATTACAGTGGTTCCGTTGGACTGTGCGTTTGTTACTGTATTTATATTTGATGAAGAGGACCTTACAAGCTTATACTCCAGCGAACTCTGGGGTGTTACTGTATCTGTTGCTGCATTCCAGGTAAGCTGAACTCCGAATGCCCATAGGGTGGATGCTGTATAAGCAACTCCGCTTCCAGGAGTTGGGGGGAGTGCGTTTATAACAATTGTTGAAACAGAACTCCAGGAAGATGCATTTCCTGCATTATCGAGAGCCCTGAATCTGAATGTATGTGTTCCGTCGCTCTGTGAAGGAGCTGTATAGCTGCTCATAGTTGTTGATATTTCACTTCCTGAATCAAAAATATATCTGTACTCTTCAACTCCTGATCCGCCTACATCTGTTGCTGACCAGCTCCATGTAGGTGTTGTATCGGTTGACGGAGTGGCAGGTGTACCTGTAAATGATATTGAAGGAGCTGCTGTATCAAGAGTAAAAACAAGTGAACTGCTTAAAGGTGATGTGTTTTCCGCCTGGTCTTCAATTTCCGCCTGAACAGTTTTTGATCCGTTAGATCCGAGCTGTGCAGAGCTGAGAGAAAAAGTATAGTATCCATTTGCAATGTCTGAACTGTTGAGAACTTTTCCTGTTACCGGGCCCGCATTGATATACAGATCAAGGGAATCTCCTGCAACAGCTCCGCTTGATGAAAAATCCACAGTAATACTTACACCTGAGCTAACTTCACTGCTGTTTATATATCCGTCTGATGCCTGGGTGCATACCGGGGTATTTGGCGCTGAAGGGGCAGTTGTATCAACAACAATGGATGAAAATCCGGATGATGACCAGTTGTTGGCAATATCTCCTGCCTGCACATAAAGTGTGTAGCTCCCTTCTGCCAGGGCAGATCCTGGAGTCCAGTTAAGGTCATTGCCAACATTTGTCCAGCTTCCTGATTCAGAGTTGAGCTGGATCCTGTATTGTGTTGCACCTGTAACACTGTTCCAGCTCCATGCAGGAGTTGTATCATTGGTAGGAGTAGAAGCAGTAACAGCAGGATCTCCGGGTGCTGCAGTACTCAGGTAAATATCATCGGAATAAGTGGTGGAGAGATTCCCTGCAATGTCTTTCAGCCTTGTATATACTGTCCTGGTTCCTGTTTCTGATCTTAATGTCCAGCTTTTTGAAACTGATCCGCCTGATAATGATTCTCTTGAACTCCAGCTGCCTCCGTCATTCCTGTACTCGGCCCATACTGAATTTGTTTCTGTATAGCTGTAGGTAAGTGTTGTTCCTATGGCATTTGCAGTGGCATCATCATTATTAATCTGGAATGATGTCACAGAAGGTGCTGTTTCATCCAGTGTGATTGTATATGTGAAATAGCTTGCATTGTCGGCTGAATCAAGAAACTGTGAATATACAGTCTTTGACCCGTCTCCTGATGAAAGTGTCCATGAATAACTGTCTGAATAGGAAACTGTTGAAACAGCTGCATCCCAGGAGGCTGTATCACTGTCAATATAGGTATTGGAAAATCTCATCCTGTCGGCGCCTGCAACATTAATGAAAAGTGTACAGGCGGCTGTATTTATATAATCATGTATCTGACCGGCCTCTGTGCCGCTTCCCCATACATAAAAACCGGGCCCTGCAGGTGCTCCGGTATCAAGTGTTATATTGTTTGCCATTGCAACAACGTGGTGCCCTTCGTCCCTGTATTCCGCATATACTGTTTTAACTCCGTCTCCTATTGGTAGGGTCCATGTCTTTGCAGGAGAATATGATTCCCAGTCAGACCAGCTGTATCCGTTATTTCTGAATCTCATTTCAAGAGCATCTTCTTCCTTTGAAACATCGGAATTAAGGGTAACAGTTCTTGATGAGGTTGGTGCTCCCGAGTTTATGATAAATGTGTCTGCAACAGGATCAGAAACCTTGAGTTCGACAAGTTCCCTCATCTGGTCATTTGGACATGATATTAAAAATAAAAAAGATAAGATTATAATAACTGACTTGAAAAGAAATCTGAAAGGCATTTTTCTATCCCCCGGAAAAAAATTAACCAGGTGCACAAACGAAGAAAACGACTGAAAAGTCGTTATATTTAAATTATACTGTATAAATTTGATCCCCTCAAGGGCCGGAAGCTTTCATTATTGCCAGAACATGGTTGAAAATCACTCTTCAACCCATCTCACATCACCTTTGAGGTTTTCAAGGGCCTTGTTCATTATTGCCCCTTTATTCTGTGATATCAGGTAAGAATTAATTTCTGCTGTATCAGGGGAGATTTCCTTCAATCTGTTATAGTATTGAGAAGCTGTATAATAATTATCCAGTTCATAGTTTATCCTTGCAAGAGAGATAAGAACTTCCGGGTTGTCAGGGGATGTCTGTTCAGCTTTTTCATAAAAAGCTTTGGACTGTTTAAGCCTGTTTAGTATGTAATACTGGTTTCCCTTTTCTATGAAAAAGTTTTCTGTGAATATATCCATGTTCTTAAGCCCTTTTTCATGCCCCTCACCTGAAGCTATCTTCATTTCGGCTGTTCTTTCCGCCATAAAAGGAACTTCCTCTGCCAGGTTATAGTCGATAAATTCAAGCTTTTTATAGATATCTCTTGCAAGTCCGAAATCAAGTCTCTTGTAATAAGCCACAGCCATATTCTGAAGCATAGGTCCGTTATATGCATTTTTTTTGTAAGCTTTTTCATAAAGGGGAAGAGCCTCTTCAAGCTTATCATCAAGGAAATAAAGGTTAGCCAGGTTTACCATTGCCGGGGCATAACTTACTTCAGCTGATTTCTCGAATTCACTGTATGCCTCATTATATTTCTCATATCTTGCATAAAGAACGCCGAGTTTATTTGTAAGTTCAGGGTATTCATCTGATAGACCGATTATTCCCCTGTACATTTCCTCGTCAGGTCTGATTTCCCAGTATGCATAGCTCTTGATATCTTCAAGATATGACTCAATTAAAGTGTCCTTTGCAGGAACAGACACATTACCCGCTTTTTCAGGGGGAGAAGGGGAGAGGTATTTATCCCTTCCTGCACTTAAAGGATATATCTCCTTCAGACTTGTATCGTTCAATATATTGAGAGCACTTACAACTGCACTGTCGAAACTGTTTTCAGGATTCCTGAGATCAACAGGCATCCATTTTACCCCGTCCTTTTCAATCAGAAGATTCGAATGAGATATTTCACTCTCTTTTTCAAGGGCAAAAGCTGCCAGACATGCCTTGTCTGTTGCAACAAGTGCTGTTCTTATATCTGAGGCTTCGAGAAGACTGCAGTAAAGCAGTGAAAGTTCATTTGAATCACCCATTTTTTCTGAAGCTGTTTCAACCGGATATCGCATCAAGTCAACAGGATAAGGCGGTTTCACATGAACAGGGTAAGGGGTAACTGTATCTGTTTCATACCTGATACCCATATTCTCCAGAGTCTTGTAAATTGCCAGGGCTTTGAGAATTTCTCCAGGGACAGGAATTCTTGATGCTTCATTTACTGCTTCCAGAGTATTTTTTGTGACTGACATAAGATCATCATCTTCCGGAGTTATAAAAACAGAAAGCTTGTATGGGTCATCCCATCTGATTGAATTCTGGTTGTATATAACCAGATCATGTTTTATCTTTTCCCTGTAAAACCAGTCATTGTAGCTGTATCTTACAAGGGCTTTAAGGGGGGCTGTAATAAACGGTTTTCCTTCTGAAGCAGTTTTAAGTTCGCTGTTGAAAGAAGGATAATAACTGACAGATACCTTTTCATCAGGTTTCATCAGATCAGGGCCTTCTGAATAAACTGTATCATCCATGTATTTTTTCAGCTTCAGTTCATATCTGATATCTCTTGCATTAAAATCCTCAACATTCTGTATCCCTGCTGTTACCAGAGGAATTGTGTTGTGATAGTTGATAAGTGCAGGAAAAACTTCAATAAAACCGGGATTCCTGACCTGAACAGCATGGGTGGAATCAAGGTTGATGAAATATGATCCCTTTGCAGTTATTCTGTAACCCTGATACAGTGAATTGTGGTTTACATAGGATCCTCCGAGTCCTGCACTCCATTCCTGGTTTATTCTCCAGGAAAGATCCCCGCCTCCTGAATAGTAGAAACCTCCTGAACTCTCCCCCTTGCTCACGCCGCTGTTAATAATACTGTGGGAATAACCGATCATTGAATCCAGTTTAAGAAGAAGGCGGTCTGTTATATCAAAGTTTATACCCAGTCCTCCGTAACCCACATATGTGCTGAGAGAAATGAGCGCTTTTATCGGTATAAGATCATATTCCCCACCGGCCAGGAGAGAAATATAAGGGAAATTTTTGAATCTGTAATCTGTATGAAGTCTTGTGATAAAACCGTTATCAAAAAACTCTTCGTCCTGAGAAACAGGAATCGATATCCCCGGATATGCATCAATGCTTATTATATCATCAAGAGGCTGTCCGCTGCTAAGTTCCTCTGAAAATAATTGTGCCGGAAAAAGGGAAAACAGAATAATTGATAGTAATAAATAAATAGAATTAAACATTTTTACAGCCTGTTATTAATTTGATTTAAAAATCAATCTATTTTATAATGTTTTTTAAAATAATATTATATGTTTTAGTGCTTGTAAAGAAATCTCTATATGGATAAATATTAAATAGTCATGATTATGTTAAAAAATTAAAAAATTGGAGAAATTATGTTGAAAAAAGGAAAAAAAGCATTATTAATTTTAGCCGCAATAATGATTGTATCCTGTAAAGGATCAACTTCTGAAGAAAAAATTATTTCATCTGTAGATATCCCGCAGGAAACACAGGGTATGATTACCTTTACTACCGGAGATGTTCAGAAATATCATGGAAATGAATGGTCTGAAGCTGATATAAACGACTTTGTTGAAAAAGATGATAAAATCCGGGTAGAATCGGATTCTTTCTGCGAGATACAGTTCGGCAATATAGCTGTTATAAAAATCGAGGAAAATACAGAACTTGTCATTCCTTCTATTAATACTGCTGCCGGGAACACAGATGTCGGAATAAAAATGCTGACAGGTACTGTCCTTTCCAAAGTCAACAAGCTTACAGGAAGCGATTCTTTTTCAGTTCAGACCCAGTCGGCAGCCTGCGGTGTAAGAGGTACACAGTTTATGGTTTCTGCCGGAGGAGATGATGATACTCTTCTTGCAGTAAAGGAAGGCTCGGTTGTAATAGTTCCTTCCAAATTTGATCTGGAGGCCCTTCTTTCCAGAATACCATCTGACAGTAATGATATATATAATGCTGTAAAAAATATAGGGAATTCTGTCACAGTTGTCGATGCTGACCAGGAGATCGAAATAAAAGGCGAGGATATTGCACGCATTGAGAACACATATAATGATCTTGAGAAAGCTGTTACAGAACTTGAAAACAGGAAAGCAGGCAAGGCAGATTCGGACAGGATAAAATCTTTATCAGATATGCTTATAAAGGAGCTTTCTGCTGCCTCAGCCCTGACTGACCAGCACAGGGAAGAAATGGAATACCTTGATACCATGGTTATAAGACAGCTTCCTGAAGGGGAAAATAACCAGGTTACAGATATGCTTGTCAAGGTTACAGTAAGTGTTGATATTCCCGATGCACAGATAATCAGAAACAGTAAAGTGATTGCACGGGGGGGGTTTTCAGCTATTGTGAACAATGGCGAGGAGGTATCTCTTCTTATCAGAAAACGGGGTTATTTTGATAAAGAGCTTGTATTCAAGGCAGACAGTAAAAGCAGCAACAGTTTTGATGTTGTTCTTGAAAAGGACCCTGATGCAAAGGATTTTGCTGAAATAACTATAAACACAGTTCCGGATGATGCTGAAATAATTATTGACGGTATCTCTGAAGGGAATGGTTCAGTTGTAAAGGAAATGCTCTCAGAGAAAGGGTACAGCATACTTGTTAAGAAACAGGGATTCCAGAAACAGTTTTTCAATATAGTCAATCCTGATGCGGATAAAACCTATGATGTGAAACTTCTCCCTTCTCTTGAAAGACGGATCAAGGTATCAAATGCTGCTTTGACAGGATACACTGTTTTTTCAGATAACAGGATAATTGCTGCCGATACATATGGTGAGCTGTCTGCTTCAGAAACGGGCGGTCGGATACTCTGGAAGCAGCAGACTGGCAACACTCCCAATGAGCGGGCTTTTCCTGTTGCCCGGGGCAGCAGAGTATATTTTTCAGGAGCAAATGAATTCATTGTTTCTGATGCCTCAACCGGGGCAGTCCTTAATTCTGTGTTTCTGGAAGATGATGCAAGCCATGTATTCGGAAGAAGGGTAGTTTTTGCAGGAGAAACAGGAATATACCCGGCCAACAGCTCTCTGATAAAATTTGCCCCCGAATCCGGTGATTTAGGAGACAGTATTGAAATACCGGGCGGCACAAGAATGACTCCCGGTTATTATAACAATGAACTTCTTGTCGTCAGCCAGAAGGGGGTTTTTTACAGGATTGATCCTGCCACGGGAAATATCAAGTCGGAAATAAAAACCCGGGCGGTACAGCCTGTTGTAAATAATGTTGCTGTTTCTGACGGAAGAGCCTTTTTCAATGGAAGGAAGGGGATGGTTGTCTGCATCGATCTGGGATCAAATGCAGTTAAATGGTCAAAAGAACTTGTACCCGGAAAAACAGTTATGATTACAGGTGATCTTCAGTGCAGCGGCAAAGCCCTTTTTGCATACTCAGGAGGGAAAATTTTTGTACTATCTGCAGATACAGGAGAAAAGCTTGCTTCACCTCTCTCAGGAGCCTCTTCAGCACCGGTAGTTGCCGGAAACAGGCTTTATTATGGTACAGCTGATGGGTTGTTTGTTTCTGCGGATTCCAATACAGGGAAAACAATTGATACAATAAAAACAGGATCAGTTATAACAGCAAGTCCTGTATTTTCTGGCGGGAAAGTATATGCGGGTACATCAGACGGGGAAATTCTTGTTCTGAATCCCTGATTCTGGTATTTAAAAACAGAAAAACCCCGTCTGGAAAACAGATGGGGTTGATTTTTTCATATAACAGTTCAATTTACCTGATTATCATTACATTAGTCTTTGATGTATGAAGTACTTTGCTGCTTACGCTGCCCAGAAGAAAACCGTGCATCTTTCCCATTCTCCTGCTTCCCATAATTATGAGATCAAACTTTTCCCTGTCTGAATAGCTGCAGATAACATCTGAAGGAGCTCCGGGTATAATTATTGTTTCAGCATTTACCCCTTTGTCCTGAAATTTTTTCCTGGCTTTTTCAACAGCCTCCTTGAAAAAATCTTCCTTGTCCTTTTTTACAACATTTGCCACATCTATTGGTATGTTGGAAAAATATGAATGTTCCCCTTCATCAACAACAGCCAGTATTGTTGCATCTGCTTTCATGGCTGAAGCAATTTTAATGGCTTCATCAATAACTTTTTCAGCATGATTCGATCCATCGGTAGTTACAAGAATTTTATACATTTGAAAACTCCTTTTACGTTAAGGATAGAAGATGAGATTTGAAAAATGACTCTTTTATCCCTGAAAAACCTTTAAACGGGGTGTAAATGTAAAGAAGAAGAGCAATCCATCTATTAGGATAGGATAGGAAAAATTCGGTGTCAAGGAAAATCTGAACATAATGAACTTAATATTTCAAAAATATTTAAATACAGATTTTGATGTTTTAGAAAAGGAAATTGCAAATAAAATAAAAATATAGCATAATACTATATCAAATTACCCGAGATCTGATTTTGGATGCAGATTTAACAGAATTAAGTTTTCTATGCTGCTTATTTCCTATATAATAGATATAGAGATTTCAGGTAATTACAGGCAGAAGTCAATAAAAAAACAAGGACAGTATTATGGAATTTGGAGATAATTTGCAGATTGTTACATTTTTCCTGGGTAAAGAACAGTATGGTATTGATATTATGCAGGTTGAGGGGATAGTCAGGGAACAGGAAATCAGGGATCTTCCTAATGCTCCTGCTTTTGTCGAGGGTATTTTTAATCTGAGAGGAGATATTCTTCCTGTAATAAATCTTCACAAAAGATTTCAGATAGAAAAGCTTAAAGCAGATGAAACAGATGAGCTTTTAAGCGGGCTGATTATTATCAAGGTAAGTAAAATGAAAATTGCTGTCCGGATTGACCGTGTATCAAGAGTTGTTACAATCGGAAAAGACAAGGTACAGCCGCCTCCTCAGATGATAAAAGGTATTGGAAGTGAATATATACAGGGAGTAGCATCTATCGATGATAATTATCTTATTATACTGGATGTGGAAAGGCTGTTTGCACTTAAGGAACTTAAACAGCTTGAACTGATGAGGAGATAGATAGAGCAGAGGTACTGGAGAATGAGCATCAGAACTTTTAAACCGTTTATAAGCAGAAAAGATATGGATTCTGTATTGACAACCCTTGTTAATGGGGAATTAGACTGCGGGAAAATTAACCGGGAGTTGTCAGCTGCAGTTTCAGATTACATTGGCGTTGAGAGCGGATTTGTTTTTAAAGAGTATGAAAGGGGAATTGAAGCTGTAATCAGATCAGTTGAACTTCAGGAGGAAGATATAGTCGCCCTTTCCCCTCTGTCATCATATTATTATAAAAAAGTACTTGATTCCCTGGGAATTCAGTCTGTAATAACAGATGTTGAACCTGATACAGGTATAATTTCCCTGAAAAAAATTGAGGCTGTTGAGAGAAGAATAAGCGCAGTGATAGTGGATTCACCCTTCGGTGTGTCTCCTGATTATAATGATCTTGATGAGGATATAACAGTAATTGAGGATATCTCAAATTCTGTCGGAGGCGGGACAGAAGATATAAAAAACGGAAACAATGCTGATTTTGTTATCATGAATATGGATCCGGAAAGAATTATTACAGCCGGCTGCGGTGTTTTTACAGCAGCAGGAAGCCGGAAAGGGCGGGAAAAGCTCAGGAAAACAGCAGAAGAGATGGGGAGAGATAAATTCCTTCCTGACCTCAACTGTTCGCTTGCCCTTTCACTTCTCACTTCCCTTGACAGATATATTGAAGTAAGAAATGAGATTGCAGAAAATTATAAAAATGCTCTTATGAAGACCAGGCACAAAACTGTAATCCACAGGGATAACAGCATAGCTGTCTATCCGTTTTTTCCTGTTATAGCTGCATCAGGCACGAGGGAAATAATAAAATATGCTTCCAGAAAGAAGATTGAAGTTCTTAATCTTTTTGATGATTCTGTTATTTCAAGATATGAAGTTGAGGATTGTCCTGAAGCTGCTGCCCTCAAGCTTAGGTGCCTGATGTTCCCTCTCTATCCCAATCTTGGAAAAAGTAATATAGAAAATATTGTTAAAGTGCTTACAACCCTTCCGTAACAAGGATAATGCATTAATATGGAAAAAAACTGCAGAATATTTATCATCTTCAACCCTGACAAGAAGGGCTCGGATATCATGGCTGATGAAATATACCTTTTTCTTGAGGAAAGGGATATTGATGCAGAAAAGTACAATATTGAAGATATAAATGAAAATTTTGAAGCAGCAAAATGTAATCTTGTTATAACACTTGGAGGGGACGGGACTGTACTGAGGTGTGCAGGAATATTTTCCAGAAAAAGTATTCCTATTCTTGCAGTTAATTTCGGTGATATCGGTTTTATTACTGAAGTTGAGAGAAGTGAATGGAAGCAGGCAGTCGGTGATTTTCTCAATGGGATATATGATATTAAAGCCCATCTGATGCTTAATGTTAAGGTATTCCGTGAAAACAGACTTGTTTATGAAAAGACAGGGCTTAATGACGGTGTTATTTCAGCCAGTAATATTGCAAAGATTGTCAGACTTAATGTTTATATTGAAGATACTGAAATAGGGGAATACCGTGCAGATGGAATTATCATAGCAACTGCCACCGGCTCCACAGCATACTCTGCGGCGGCGGGAGGACCTCTCCTTTATCCGGACATGGATGCCTTCCTTCTTACTCCCATATGCCCTTATTCCCTGTCCGGAAGGGCACTTGTACTTCCGGCTGATAAGGGAATAACTGTTAAGGTGTGCAGGGATCAGAGAACTGATCTTCTGCTGACTGTTGATGGCCAGGAAGCTTTCCCGGTTGAAAAAGGTGATGTTATAAAATATTCAAGAGGAGAGTACCGGACCCTTATATTGAAATCCAGGGAAAATCATTTTTTCAACAAGGTTAAAACAAAACTTAACTGGTCCGGAGGCCCTAATGGTTGAGGAACTGATAATAAAGGATTACGCCCTTATTGATAATCTGAGAATAGAATTCAGAGATGGATTCAATGTCCTTACAGGTGAATCAGGCAGCGGAAAGTCCCTGGTGGCTGGAGCACTTGCACAGCTCAGAGGCAGCAAGAACAGGACGGATATTATCAGGAAGGGAAAAGAAAGCACTGAAATATCGGGAATTTTCAATGTTTCAGGCAACCAGGAATCCCTGAGGTGGCTTGAAGACAGAGGGATAGAAAGTGATGACGGGTCGGTAATCATAAGAAAGGTTATAAAAAACAACGGCCGCTCGACTATCCAGATTAATTCAGTGCCGGTAACGAGAACTGATTTGATGGAATTTACCTCATTTATTTTTGATATTCACGGACAGCATGAACACCATACAGTAATGGACAGGTCAAGACAGAGATCCCTTCTTGACAGCAATGCATCATTGACTGCAGATGTTGAAAGACTTTACATTAATTATTCAGAACTCGGGAGAATAAAAAAGGAGCTTTCACTTATTGAAAGTTCAGAGCAGGAAAGACTGAGGGAGATAGATATCCTGAAATTTTCAATAAATGAAATCAGGGAAGCTTCCCTTTCTCCCGGAGAAGATGAAGAACTAGAAAATGAGCACAGAATGCTTGTACAGCATGAAAAACTTTACAGTGCAGTGGAAGAGGTTTATACCAATCTTTCCGAAAGCAGCAGCGGAGCTCTTTCCGGGCTTAGATACTCTCTGAATGCCTCATCAGCAGCTGCAGAAATTGATCCTGAACTTGAAAATCCTTCTTCAAGACTTGCAGAAGCTTTCTATGAAATAGAGGATATTGCCGAGACTTTCAGGGATTATCTGACAAATGATAATTATTCACCCGAACGACTGGCTTCCTGCGAAGAAAGGCTTTCGGTAATTCACCGGCTTAAAAAGAAATACGGAAGTACTGTTAATGATATACTTGCCTTTTTGAAGGAATCTGAAAAAAAACTTGAAAAAATTGAAAACTATGAAGAGGACATGAGCAGTCTCAGGAAAAAAGCATCAGAACTTGAGAAAACCGTTTTGGCAGATGCTGAAAGAATTTCAGAAGCGAGAAAAGAAAATGCTCTTGTATTGAGCAGAAGGATAGAGGATATTCTTAAAAGGCTGGGTATGAAGGATTCTGTATTCAGGATAAGCGTGGATGCTAAAAAAAACAGTTCAGGGCAGCCTGTCTGCGGTCCATATGGAATTGATGAGGTTGAATTCCTCATTTCCCCGAATAAAGGGGAAAATCTCAAGCCTGTCGAAAATATTGCTTCAGGCGGTGAAATATCCAGAATAATGCTGGCAGTTAAAAGTGTTCTTTCCGAAAAAGATAATGTCAATTCAATGCTTTTTGATGAAATAGATACCGGCATAGGCGGCGAGGTTGCTGTTTCTCTCGGTGAGCATCTTCTGCTTTTATCTGAAAAGAAACAGATTATTTGCATAACACATCTTGCTTCAATAGCTGCAAATGCCGATAATCATTTAAAAGCTGAGAAAGGTGTAGTGGAAGGTAGAACTCTTTCTCAGGTATACAGGGTAGAAAGAGATGAGAGAGTTTCTGAAATAGCAAGAATGCTTTCCGGAAATATTTCAAACAGTATATCTGTGGAACATGCCAGGGAATTACTGGGAAAAAAAGTATGAAGAGGTTCTGATGGGAAAAATTAGTCTGGAGGCAAAGAAAAATTATTCCGAATACACAAAAAAATACAAGATAATTATTGAAGAAATCATAATCAGGGAAAAAGCACTGGATTACGATATCAAGACAGGCAAGGAAATTGATGATATTGAAAAGAAAAAGATTGATATGGCAGACTGTGTCCTCAATATGGCGTCATATTATATTCTTCTGAATTCCCTGTCTGCTTCGCTTCTCGGCATTAAAAATGATAATTTTCTCAATGAAGCCCGTAAAGCCTGCTACAGGGCAATTATTTACATGGAAAGTATTGTATCTGATATGATAGATGTTCCTTTTTCAGAACTTACCGAAAATCAGAAAAGTATAAGCGGTTATGATGACGGTAAAAGGTATGATATTGTAAAAAAACTGGGATTTACAATCGATTCAATTGAAAAGGCTTTCGGTGAAAATTCAAAATGGAAATGGTCGTTTGTCGAACTGGAAGGAAGGTTTGCAACTGTTGCCAAAAATCTCATTGATTTTAAAACCCTTGTTAAGGGAATGGACCCGACAGTAGACGGTTATGAGATCAGAATGTACCATCTGAATCTGGTTAAAGAACTTCTGCATACTGCTGCAACAAGGTACAGGGAGAAGTATGAATTGAATACTTTCAGAATTGATGATTTCAAGTCTGCAATAAGTTACCTGTCAGCACTGAGAAGACTTCATATATACCTGGGGGAGACCAGTGAAGCTGAAAAAACCAAGAAAAATATAGATTCATGGAAAGTGAAGATGGAAAAGGACTCGGCGAAAAGCATCTGATTTTTTACCTGTCCGGATTATATCCATTTTTCCTGAAAAATCCCATTGGCTTTTATAATATCAATTATCCTATGTCAGTTATGTTGTCTCCCAGTTCATGCAGGGCATCAAACGGATAAAGTTCCTCCAGTGTGCATTTTCTGAAATCCATATCTTTCCCTGCAAAATAAACAGGAGTATTTTTATCAAGAAATTCGGAAAGAACCTGTCTGCAGGCACCGCACGGCGGCACAGGATAATCAGCATCTTTGCAGTATATCGCAACTGCCCTGAAGTCTTTTTTCCCTTCTGAAAGAGCTGAGAATACGGCTGAACGCTCTGCACAGTTTGTAAGACCGTATGACCTGTTTTCCACATTTACCCCGGTTACTATTGTTCCGTCGCCGCACAGCAGAGCAGCTCCGACATGAAAATGTGAATAGGGGGCATATGCATTTTCTGAGACTTTAACTGCCAAGTCGAAAAGTTTTTTAAGTTTTTCCAAAATATACTTCCTTTTTTTATTTCGTTGACACCTCTAATTCTATTATATACAATTACTGAAATAAAGGAATCTGAATAACGTTCTTTTTATCAGGATGTAAATATATTATCGGGGTTTATAAAATATAAATAAAGTGTATGGGATCCGGGAAGACAGGAACTAGTAGCAGATTCTTAATAAGTTTACAGTTTAAAAGAACAGGAAATGAGAAAAAAAAGAAAAAAAATCGGTCTGCTTTTTATACTGCTTGTTTATATTCTTGTATCGCCTTCAAGGGAAGGAAGTATCTTCCGGATTATACCTCAATGGATTATTGATAAAAACGATACAGTTTCAGAACTCCCTGAAGACAGTTCTTCTGTCCCCTTTAGAATGGGTTCTTTATTCGGTTATTTCAGCAAAAAGGGAGAACTTGGATACAGGGACAGGGTTTTTTACGGAATTGCACAGTCTGACAAATATTTTATCAACTATTCAAGCATAACTGATCAGCTTGTAATTAACAGCAGCAACGGTGAATTTGTCAATACAGTTGCTGCAAGCGGATATCCCTGGTTCAGAAATGACCGTCTTTTTCTGGTTTCCACTAACAGAAAAAAAGTGACAGAGATTAACACTGAAGGTGATATTCTGTGGGAAGATGAAAACCTTTCAGAACTGACTTCTCTTGATGCCAATAAAACAGACGTAGTTGCAGGTTATGTAAACGGGGAAGTAATTGTTGTTAACCGTGAAAACATGATAGATAAACTGTTTAAGCCTGATCTGAGCAGGATAAATACTGTTTTTGGAACAGGTATATCAGACAGTTCGGAATATATTGCTGTAATTTCCGGAATTGAACCACAGTATATGCTGCTTTTCAGAAAAAACCATGATAAATATACAAGAATATTCAGTTATCAGTTTGTTGATAACCTCAGGTACTCAAGATTAATAGACTTTACTGATGACAACAGGTTTCTTTATTTCGGCAGTTATGAATCCTTTTACTGTTATGATCTTGAAAAGAGAAATCTTTTCAAGATACCTGTAAGTGAGAAAGTGATAAAGGTTTTTTATATTAAAGAGCATGACCTGTTCTGTGTACTCTCCCGGGGAGAGGACGATAAATACAGGATAATTATTTCCCATTCTGACGGAAGGATAATATATGACAGCAGTTTTCATGCTGAAAATATATTCATGGAAAATGATTCTGATACATTATATATCGGAGTTGATGATAAAATATATTCAGTCAGGCTCGGGACTGAATAGTATGGTGTTGTTATGAAAAAGATTTTAGTTCTTCTGTTTATCCTGAATGTTGCATTTATATACTCACTGCAGTGGCCGGTTGAAGATATGAATGTAACTTCTACTTTCGGTGAAAAACGGGGTGACCATTACCACAGCGGAATAGATATCTCAGGTGGGGAACAGGATGTTGTTTCCGTGTCTGACGGAAGAATTGTCTTTATTTATGAGGAGGACACTCTTTTATCTGACATTCCAAGCGGTATGGGGAGCTTTATAGTAATTGAGCATGAAAGGTCTCTGAAAACCACCTATTCCCATCTTAAAAAAGGCTCTGTTGTTAAAAACAGGGAAAATGTTGAGAGGGGGGAAAAGATAGGTGTTGTGGGCGATACAGGGGCATCCAGAGGGAAGCAGCTCCATTTTGAGGTTGTTGACGGAGAACTGAACCAGATAATAAATCCGCTTAAACTGCTGTCTGAAAGCAATGATAAAACAAAGCCTGTTATAAAAGATATTATATTAAAAAATTCAGACAACTCTGCTGACAGGGTACTGTCAAGGCGGGAACGGGTTCAGACCGGAAAATACAATCTTTCAGCCCATGTTTATGATGTCTGCGGAAATGTTGATTACTTCTGTCCTACTGCACCATACAGCATTTCTGTATATCTTAACGGTGAACAGGTTATTGAGATTAAGTATGATGCTCTGGTAAGGGATGAAGGGCGGGTTGTACTGTCAGGCAATTCATCAACAGTTGAGTCATATTACAACGGAGAAGATGACTGGACAGTCAATATAGGTGAAATTAACCTTATTCCAGGGACAATCCGTCTTGAGATATCAGTCAAGGATTTTGCCGGTAACGAATCAACCAGAGACAGACTGCTTACAGTATACAGGTAGAATGAAGACTTTTTCAAAAAAACCGGGAATTGAGACAGAATCACTGATAAAATGTCCATGCTGCAGAAGCAATCCAGATAATCATAAACCTTTTTACAGTTTTTCATCCTATTCGTATGTTAAATGCAGGGAATGTTCCCTTGTATTTCAGAACCCCCAGCCTGTTTTTGAAGATCTTTCAAAAAGATATGACAGTGAATATTTTGAGTATGAGATAAACAATGAGGAGAACTTTCTGAATCTCATGCTGAAAGGGCTTGCTGATATCAGGTTCAGCAGCCTTGACTTTTCGGAAACTGACAGGAAAGTGCTGGATGTGGGATGTGCAACAGGAAAACTCCTCAGCCATTTAAAGAGTAAAGGGTGGGTGACTGCAGGGGTTGAAATATGCAGGGAGGCTGCTGAATACGGCAACAGGGTCCATGGGGTAAATATTTCTGTTAAACCGTTAAAAGATAACAGCTATCCTGATAATTATTTTTCCTTTGTCCATGCATCCCATCTTATTGAACATCTTAATGATCCTTATGATTTTCTCAGTGAGGTATTCAGAATCCTCAAACCCGGGGGATATCTTGCCCTGGTTACCCCCAATATTGACGGTTTTCAATCGCGTCTTTTCAGGGAAAAATGGAGATCTGCAATAGCTGACCATATGTTTCTTTTTTCGAGAAAAACACTGATCAGACTGGCTGAAAGGACGGGATTCAGTACTGTCAGGGCAGTTACCTGGGGAGGACTTGCAGCAGGAACAGCCCCGTTATTCATAAAAAAAGCTGCAGATATGATTGCAAAGAAAATAGGTTCAGGTGATGTTGTGATGGTGCTTTTCAGAAAGTGAAAGCATGATGTTTGCTTAAAAAATATATAATTACTGATAATGGTTTCCGTTAAATAAAAGATATATAAAATGTGATGTCCCCTAAATCCATCCAATTACTTGACACTATTCTCCCATTTAAATAGGATATTGATTTAACGGGGGGAATATGACAAAAGACAGACTTCAATCACTTCCGCTTTCTTCTCTCAAAGATATAGCAAAAAAAATGGGAATTTCTGATTTTGAAAGCCTTCACAGGGAAAAACTAATTGATGTTGTTATAGAAGCTCTGGAAGAGGACAGAAATGACCGGATTATTCACAACAATATGGCTATACGAGGCGAAGAAAAAAAGTATGACATATTCCGGGATGAGGAAATTGAGGCACAGGATAAAACTGATTATGAAATACCTTCATCCTATAATGAAACAAAAATAGGGCTGATCCTTATTGAGCCTCAGCTTGCATATTCATACTGGGAGATCTCAGACAAGGATAAAGCTTCTTATAACGAAACTTCAAGATCGGGGAAACTGTTTTTAAGGGTGCATGAAATATCATGTTCAAGCTGCGAGGATAACAACCTTCCCGATTTTTTTGATATTCCAATAGATATTAAAGACAACAGCTGGTACATCAATCTCCCGTCATATAATTCAAGGTATTATATTGAGTTTATAAACCTGATGTACGGAGAGGAGAAAGTTCTTGCAAAGTCAGGTATTGTAGAAAGTCCTTCAAAAACAATAGATAATATTGATGAAGATCTCCTGCTTTTAACAGGAGTTTATGATTTCGAGGATGATTCGGATGAGCAGAAAATACCTCAGAGAATTATATCTATGCTTTCGGAAAAATATTTGAATGATTACGGAAAAGAGGATTAATATGCAAAAAGGATATCTGTTATTTGTACTGAATGCGCATCTGCCTTTTGTAAGACATCCGTCATATGAAAGTTTTGTTGAGGAAAGCTGGCTGAATGAAGCAATTGCAGAAACATACCTGCCCCTTTTAAGGGTTTTCAACCGGCTTGAATCTGACGGAATACCTTTCTGCATTACAATTGCCATATCTCCGACTCTTGCATCAATGCTCAATGATGAGCTGCTGCAGGAGCGTTTTATAAAATATCTGGACAACAGGATAGAGCTTGGCGAAAAAGAGGTTCAAAGAACATCTTTTGATCCGGTTTTCAACAGACTTGCAAAAATGTATCTTGAAAACTATATAACTTCACGAAATGAATTTGTTGAAGATTACAGGTGCAATATTCTGAAAAGATTCAGGGAACTGGAAAAAGCGGGCAGGGTGGTTATCATGACAACTGCGGCAACACACAGTTTCCTCCCTTTTTATACAGACTATCCCAATGCTCTTGAAGCCCAGGTTCAGACAGCTGTAATATCGCACAGCAGGATATTCGGAAAAGAACCGACAGGTTTCTGGCTTCCCGAGCTCGGTTATGCTTCCGGAATAGAGAATGTCCTCAAATCGAATAATATCAAGTATTTCTTCAGCTCTGTTCATTCTTTTCTGTTTGCAGCCCAGAAACCTGAGTATGGTGTTTATGCTCCTGCAAACTGCGGCGGGATCGCTGCTTTCGGAAGAGACCTGAGTACATCAAGAGCTCTCTGGTCCTATGATGACGGTTACCCCGGAAGCCGGGTTTACAGGGAATTCTACAGGGATATAAGCTTTGATCTGCCTGAGGATTATCTTTCATCCATACTTTATGAGGGGGGGATCCGGGTGAATTCCGGCTTCAAGTATTATGCTAATACTGGAAAACCGAAAGAAGAGAAAAAACCCTATAATCCAGATGATGCCCATGTCAAGATTGATGAGCATGCTGAAAACTTTATCTATAACCTCAAGAAACAGATCAGAAAAATATCATCCTGTATTGACAGGCCTCCTGTTGTAGTCTGCCCTGTTGATGCGCAGGTTTTCGGACACTGGTGGTATGAGGGGCCGTTATGGCTAGAAAAGGTCCTCAGGGATGTTTACAGTACAGAAACATCTATTGAGCCTATATCTGCAGAAAAATATCTTGAGAAGTATCCTGAAAACCAGTACCTTAATCTCTCCTTTTCAAGCTGGGGCAATAACGGATATGCACGGGTGTGGCTCAACGGCTCGAACGACTGGATTTACAGGCATATACACACACTGGTTGATAAAATGGGTGAACTTGTACAGAGATTCCCTGACGAAAAAGGTCTCAAGGAGCGTGCCCTTAATCAGGCTGCCAGGGAGGTTCTTCTTTCGCAGGCATCTGACTGGCCGTTTATCATGAAGACAGGAATAGCAGAGCCGTATGCAGTTAAAAGGGTAAGGGAGCATATACACAACTTCCTTGTTATCTATGATAATCTCTGCAGGAATACTGTTGATACGGAATGGCTTACTAATATTGAAAAAAAGAATAATCTCTTCCCTGATATTGATTACAGAATTTTTGAAAAAGATGACTGATTTCAGAAAAATAAAAATATTAAACCTGTACAGATACTGTACAGGTTTTTTTTGCATTAATATACAAGCTGCTTAAGCTCATCAATAAAAAGCTGTTCAAGGTAGAATGATATAAGATCCTCGTTTCTGTTCTCTTCTGTTGTTTTTTTATAAACCCTGTAGACAATAGTTTTTGCAGTTCTGAGAGGCAGCTGAACCGGAAAACCGTTTATATCAACAAGCTGGTTGATCTGCAGGTTATGACTGATTTCCCTCATATCACCTTCAGGATAAATAATTCTATTCACTGTATATCTCATGGGAATAATAGTAGCAGAAACCCCCTATCGGCATATACTAAAATAATGTTAAGTAAAAAAAATAATTTAATTGTTTTTTTCTATTCATAAATTTGAATCAGCGTTGACAGATGGAATTTATACTATATGATAGAAATATGTGGGAAATGGTGGGAAAAAATAGTAAAAAGTGGTATTTAAGTTGTTAAGTGGAGAATATCTTAATAATTTAGATGAAAAGGGACGTATCATGATTCCGTCCAAGCTCAGGACAGAGATTGAGGGGAATTCTCTGGTCCTGACCCGCGGAGTTGATAAATGTCTCTGGCTTTTTACACTATCCGAATGGAAGAGGATCTCTGATGAGATAATGGCTTCCACCTCTATTTTTCAGTCAAGGGCCCGTCTTATCCAGAGAAGGATAATTGCACCGGCCCAGGAAATCGAGTTTGACAAGGCCGGAAGGATAAATATTACACCTGCACTCAGGCAGTCGGCTGAATTAAAAAAAGAATGTGTTATTCTGGGTATCAATAACTATATTGAGATCTGGGATGAAGAAGTTTATCAGAAATACTGGGAGGAAAATGAGGCTGATTTTCAGGATGCTGCTGAAGAGCTCGGAAAAATTGTCTCAATATAAGTTATGGATATTGTCCATTATTCAGTTCTGCAGAAAGAGGTTGTCTCATTTTTAAAACCTGATAAACCCGGTCAGATTCTTGTTGACTGCACAACAGGTGAGGGGGGGCATACCGAATTATTTCTTAAAAGCTATCCCGATATGCAGGTTTTCTGTCTTGATGCTGATCCTTCAATAATGGAGGTGGCTAAAAAAAGGCTTGAATGCTACAGCAGCCAGATCACATTCTACAATCAGTGGTTTAATCAGTTTTTCAGAAATTATCCCGATAATATAGAAAGGCCGGACAGAATTCTTTTTGATCTGGGGATATCAACTTATCATTATGAAAAATCAGAAAGGGGTTTTTCCTTCAGAAAAGATGAAAAGCTTGATATGAGGCTGGACAGGACTCTTGAAATATCAGCAGCTGATATCGTCAATAACTATCCGGAAGCTGAACTGGCAAGGATTATTTTTGAATACGGAGAGGAAAGGTATTCACGCCGCATAGCATCGGCTGTTGTCAGGGCAAGGAAGGAAATGAAATTCGAAGATGCAAAGCAGCTTGCAGATGTAGTATGGAAAGCTGTTCCTGCACCATACAGAAGAGGGAGGATACATCCTGCCACCAAAACATTCCAGGCAATAAGGATAGTGGTTAACGGGGAGCTTGCAAGGCTTGAAGAGGCTCTTGAGGCTGCCCTTGCAGTGCTTAAGACTGGCGGGAGAATGGGTGTCATCAGTTTTCATTCCCTTGAAGACAGGATTGTTAAAAGGTTTTTCAAAAAAATGAGCCTTGAATGCATCTGTCCTCCCGAGGCACCTGTATGCACCTGCAGGGGTAAGAGCATTGTTAAAATTCTTACAAAAAAGCCTGTTGCTCCCGAGGAAGCTGAAATAAAAGAGAACCTTCCTTCAAGGAGTTCCAAGCTCCGTGTTGTTGAAAAGGTTAATGAGATATGATCAGGATAAAAAGACTTTTATGTTTTCTTATAGTGCTGTCAGTACCTGTACTTATGTTTCTCAATGTAAGGCAGAGCTATCGTTATGAAAGGCTTGAGACAGAAGTTGAAAAATACGAGATAGAGCAGAAGGAATGGCTCGAGGACAACAAGCGGATGCTTTCAACATATTCAGTATTCAGTTCTCCTGCAAGAGTGCAGAAAATCACGGAGGATAATTCCGATTTAACTATTTCTTCTTCAGGTCAGTCAGTTATTGTCAATATTGATCCTGATGCGGAGGAAAAAGTTGAATAAAGATACAATGCCTTTGAGCTGCAGCGAGATTACCTCTGTCCTTGATTGTGATATTTTATGCAGCGGTCCCGGAAGAAAGATTACCGGTGTGTCGATTGATTCAAGGGAAGTTGTTGAAGGCAGTATATTCTTTGCTCTTCACGGTGAAAGAAACGACGGGCACAGATTTGTGCCGGATGTATCTTCCAGGGCATCCTGCTGCATAATAGACACAGTGGACAGCAGGATTGAGGCAGCTGTTTTGGAAAACAGCTGCATGCTTGTCAGGGTCCATGATACACTCTCTGCACTTCAGAAACTTGCAGAATACTACAGGTCAAAATTCAATGACCTCTTTGTTATAGGAATAACAGGAAGCAGCGGCAAGACAACAACAAAAGAGCTTACTGCATCAATCCTTTCAAGAAAAGCCCCCACAGTTATGAATAAGGGGAATCTCAATTCTGAAATCGGACTTCCTCTTTCAGTTTTTTCAATCAGGGATTATCACAGGTACGGTGTTTTTGAAATGGGTATGAACCGTTCGGGAGAGATGGATATACTTATCAATGTTCTCAAGCCTGAATTCGGTATTATTACCAACATCGGGACTGCACATATAGGAATGCTGGGATCAAAGGAGAAAATTGCTGAGGAGAAAACAAAGATTTTCCTGAACAACATCAGTTTCAAGTCAGGTCTTATGTATGCAAGAGACAGTTATGCTGAAAATGTTGCTGATCTTACCTCTAACAGGGTAAAGCTCTATGATGCAGAGCATCTTCAGGGTATTAAATCTGTTGAGAATATGGGGATAAGAGGCAGTATTTTCCACTTTGAAAAGGGGGATATCATACTCAATCTGATCGGTCCCTATAATGTGCAGAATGCAGCAGCTGCAATAAGGACAGCGGAATTCCTGTCTGTTGATTTTCAGAGCATTAAAAAGGGGATTGAAAGCGTTACTGCCCTTTTCGGTAGAGGGGAAATTTATGAGGGAGAGGTTACTGTAATAAGTGAATGCTACAATGCAAACAGGGAAGCTGTTATCTCAGCCTTGGATTTTCTGGACGATCTTGACTGGGAAGGAAGAAAAGCTGTTCTGATAGGCTCTGTTCTTGAGCTGGGAGAACAGTCAGGAGAGATTCACTCGGAGATCGGAAAAAGGATAGCTGTATCATCAGTTGATGCTGCGTTTTTTTTCGGAAAAGATGCGGAAGAGGCTTACAGATCTGCAGACAGACTTGAGGGAAAAGTTTCCCTCTTTTATGCATCTGACAGCAGTGAGATGGAGAAGAAGCTTCTTGATTATCTTCATAAAGGTGATCTTGTCCTTTTCAAAGGGTCACGGGGTATGGCGCTTGAACAGTTTATTGATCCAATAAAAGAATCATTCGGGATGGGGGGGGAGAATGCTTAAAGAACTGTTTCTGCCTTTGATAAACAAAATTACTTTTTTCAATATTTTCCAGTACATTACTTTCAGGGCATCCTATGCAGCTGTAACTGCTCTTTTTATATCACTTTTTCTGGGCCCGAAACTGATTTTTTGGCTTAAAAAGGAAAAACTGGGACAGGAGATAAGGGAAGACGGGCCTGAATCCCATCAGGTGAAGTCAGGTACTCCCACTATGGGGGGAATTCTGATAATCTTTTCAATAGTTGTATCAGTGTTCCTGTGGCAGGATATCAGGAATCTCTTTACATGGGTTTCTCTTTTTTCAGTAATAGGGTTCGGTCTGATTGGCTTTTTTGACGACTATCTCAAAGTATATAAAAAGAACAGTGCCGGTTTGCAGGCAAAGTTTAAATTCATTGCCCAGATTCTTCTTTCAACAGTGATTGTTACTTTCATATATGTAAACAGAACTGATACTTCAACGCTGCTTTACATCCCTTTCTTCAAGTATCCGGTAATTGATCTTTCATTCTTTTATATTCCTTTCGGAGTTCTCCTGCTTGTGGGTACATCAAATGCTGTAAATCTTACAGACGGACTTGATGGTCTTGCCATAGGGCTTGTCCTCATGGCCGGGATTGCATTTGCAATACTTACCTATCTTTCAGGAAGGGCTGACTATGCAGAGTATCTTCAGATCCCCTATATACAGGGGAGCGGTGAACTGACAATCCTGAGCCTTGCTGTTGTAGGTGCATCGGTGGGATTTCTCTGGTTCAACTGTCATCCGGCGGAGATCATGATGGGAGATACAGGAAGCCTTTCTCTCGGAGGTCTCATAGGGGTGCTTGCCCTCCTGATAAAAAAGGAAATACTTCTGATTTTTGTGGGAGGGGTTTTTGTTCTGGAAGCCCTTTCCGTGATAATTCAGGTTGTCTCATATAAAACAAGGGGGAAGAGGGTTTTTAAAATGGCTCCTCTTCATCATCATTATGAGCTTAACGGCTGGAACGAGACAAAAGTGGTAATCCGCTTCTGGATACTCGGGGGACTCTTTGTGATCCTGAGTCTTTCCACATTAAAGATACAGTAGGAAAAGGCAGGTGTATTAGGAATGCTTTCAGGTTTTCAGATTGAAAAAGAGACAGGGAAAAATATAGATCCCGTTCTGTTCTACATAATAATTCTCCTTCTCGGAACAGGCCTGACATTCCTTTTTTCCTCTTCATATCCGAATGCCCTGAGGCTTGGCAAATCACCTGAGTTTTTCCTGAAAAGACAGCTCCTCATGGTCGGGGCAGGGATTATCGGAGCGGTTTTTTTTGCAGGTATACCTGTTGAGAAAATCCGGAAAAGTATCCCTGTTTTCCTGATTGTTTCACTTCTTCTTTCCCTTGCAGTACTTGCTGTCGGAAGGAATATTCAGGGTGCAAGAAGATGGCTGGTTATCGCCGGTCATTCTTTCCAGCCTTCCGAGCTTGTTAAAATTTCTGTTATTCTTTATGTGGCGGGAGTTTTATCAAAGAAATATGACAGTATAGACAAGCTTTATACTGTTTCACACCCGGCAGTGGTTGTTGCAGGATTCGCGCTTCTGATTTTCGGTCAGAATGATTTTTCAACTGCAATTTTTATTATATTTGTCGGTTGTGCCATGTTCTTTATTGCCGGTGTGAAAATCAGGTACTTTTTTTCCGCGTTCATTGCTGTAGTCCCTTTTCTCCTGATTCTTATAATGAGCAAGGAACACAGGGTGAAGAGGCTTATTGCATTTATAAATCCGGAAAAAGACCCTGCAGGGGTCGGATACCAGATGATAAAGGCAAAGGCAGCTCTTGTGAGCGGGGGACTGTGGGGATCCGGAATAGGAAACAGTGTGAAGAAATTCGGAACACTTCCTGAAGCGCATTCAGATTTCATATTTGCTGTAGTTGGCGAGGAAACAGGTTTTATCGGTGTTTTTATAATTATTATACTTTTTACTGTATTTGCTGTAAGGGGATATGCTGTAAGCCTTGAAAGGGGAAGAAAAGGGGATTATTTCAGTTCGCTTCTGGGGTTTGGAATAACAACATGTATTTTCTATCAGGCCCTCATGAACATGGCTGTTGTTTCCGGTGTTGTTCCTGCAACTGGTATTCCTCTCCCTTTTTTCTCACACGGCGGGTCTTCCATGCTTGTAACGCTTCTCATGTGCGGAATGCTTCTGAATATTTCAAAAAATTATAACAATAAAAAGGATGTTTACAATGAGTAGTACTGTATATACTACAGGTTATGTGGCAGAAGATAAAAAAGAGAGAAATACTTCACCGCTGAAAAAAAATCTTTTCATATATCTGATTTCTGCTGTTTTTATTCTTGCAGCTGTTGAGATGGTTTTTCATCTTTTTATTGCACCTGAACTGCTGATAACAAAGGTACAGGTATACTGCTCAAGGGATTTCCAGCTTTCAAATACAGATATTGTTAAAATTGCAGGAATAAAGGAAAAGGAATACTTCTTCTCGATAAATACGGAAGAGGCGGAAAGAAAGCTGTCTGCAAATCCCCTTGTAAAGAGTGCTGAAATTGAGAAATTTTTCCCGGGAACACTTAAAATATATATAACTGAAAGAACCCCTCTTGCCCTTTCGCTGGTTGAAATGGGCGGAAAAAGTGTTCCTGTAATGATAGATAATGAAGGGGTTGTTTTTGAAATCGGGAAAAGCGTATCTGATTATACAATGCCGGTTATATCAGGCTTGAAATTCCGTAATCTGAAACTGGGTGTAAAGCTCCCATCTGAGCTCTGCGATTATTTTACTGATCTTAAGACTCTCAAGGATACTTCACCCCTCCTGTTCAACCAGATTTCAGAGCTTAAATTTGTAAAAAGAAGCAATTCTGATTATGAAGTGCTTCTTTATCCATTGAAAGGAAATATCAGGATAAGAACAGGAGCGGATATTGATGAGGGTTTACTTAAACAGATTTTTGTAGTACTTGATATAATAGAAAAAAAAGGGATAGATTCAGATATGGAAGAACTTGATTTCAGGTCAGGTCAGGTAGTTTACAAGGTTAAGGAGGGATGAACTTTGCCTTCTGATAATGTTATTGTCGGTCTGGATATAGGAACAACAAAAATTTGCGCAGTTATCGGGGAGTACAATGAAAACGGGGAACTCGAAATTACCGGTATCGGCACAGCTCCATCATCAGGTCTCAGGCAGGGAGTTGTAATCAATATTGAAGCAACCATGAAGTCTGTAACTGATGCAATTGAAGCTGCAGAAATGATGTCAGGAAGGGAAGTTGCTTCTGTTGTAACAGGAATAGCCGGTGCACATATTGAAGGAATAAATTCAAGAGGTGTGGTGGCTGTTGCCGGAAAGGGAAGGGAAATTACTTCGGAAGATATTTCCAGGGTCATTGATGCTGCAAAAGCAATTGTAATCCCCATGGACAGGGAAGTTCTCCATGTAATTCCTCAGGAATTCATTGTTGATGATCAGGGCGGTATAAGAAATCCGCTGGATATGATAGGCATAAGGCTTGAATCTGAAGTGCATATAGTAACAGGTTCAATTACTTCTGCCCAGAACCTTATTAAATGCGTCAACAGGGCAGGTTTCAAGGTTGATGAGGTTGTTCTTCAGTCTCTTGCATCTTCAAGAGCTGTTCTCAAGGAAGATGAAAAAGAGATGGGAGTTCTTATGATTGACCTTGGTGGCGGGACCACTGATGTGATTGTAAATATTGACGGATCGCCGTATCACACAGATGTTGTTCCGCTCGGAGGAAGGCAGGTGACAAATGATCTTTCCATTGTTCTTACAATACCTGCAGATATGGCTGAAAAGCTTAAAATTGAGTCGGGATGCTGTTACATGCCGCTTGTTGAGGATGATGAGGATGTGATACTTCCTGGAGTCGGGGGCTGGCCGGCTGAACCGATTCCGAGAAAGAAAGTCTGTGAGATAATAGAACCGAGAATGGTTGAGATTTTTCAGATGGTTAAAGATAAACTGGATGAAAAAAAGTACCTTGAAAAGCTGAACGGCGGAATAGTGCTGACCGGGGGGGGAGCTCTGATGCCTGGAATTACGCAGCTTGCAGGAGATATTTTTGACAGACCCGCAAGAGTAGGGTATCCTCTCAAGTGCGGGGGGCTGGTCGGCGAGTATAAAAGCCCTGTTTATTCAACAGCAGTGGGACTTGTGCTTTATGCTGATGAAATATCAGGCAGTATTGAAAAAAATGTATCACTTACCCGTGAAAGCGGCCTGACAGTCAGGTTTAAAAACTGGCTGAAGGAATTTTTTTAAAGCTTACGAAAGACTGTAAATCGTAAAGATGACCGGCCTGAATGAAAAACTGAAATTATAATTTATACCGGGGTACAGATGTCCCCCCGTATAAACAGATATTAAATAGATTATCCAAGCATTTAATCTGGGGGGGGGAAATGCAGGTTACAGTTGTAGAAGATGTTAATTATACCAATCCTACGAAGATCAAGGTAGTAGGGGTTGGCGGCGGCGGGAACAACGCTGTCAACAGAATGATAGAAAGCGGTCTGAGCAATGTTGACTTTATTGCAGTCAATACAGATGTTCAGGACCTAAATAAAAGCAAAGCAGTAAACAGACTTCCCATTGGTACCAAGCTGACTAACGGCCTTGGAGCTGGCGGTGTGCCTGAAGTGGGTGAAAAAGCTGCAATTGAAGACAAGGAAGTTCTCAAAAACACACTGAAAAACTCTGACATGGTTTTTATCACAGCAGGTATGGGGGGAGGAACAGGGACAGGAGCGGCTCCTGTAATTGCTTCTGTTGCCAGGGAAATGGGTATTCTCACTGTAGCTGTTGTTACACGCCCTTTTGTTCTTGAAGGGGAAAGAAAAATGAAGCTGGCGGAAGCCGGGATAACCAGACTCAGGGAATCAGTTGATACACTTATAATTATTCCCAACGAAAACCTTCTCAAGATAATAGACAGAAAAACCCCTTTCAGAGAGGCTCTTCTTATTGCTGATGATGTACTGAGACAGGGTGTTCAGGGGATCTCAGACCTTATAACAAAAGAGGGTCTGATGAATATCGATTTTGCAGATGTTAAAACCATAATGAGCGGCAACGGTGATGCTCTCATGGGTATAGGTACAGGCAGGGGGGAAAACAGGGCTATTGATGCTGCTACAAATGCTATCAATAATCCTCTTCTTCAGGATGAAAGCATAGAAGGTGCAAAAGGTATACTTGTCAATGTTACAGCAGGAGGTGATTTCTCCTTGTCTGAATTCCAGGAAGTGCTTCAGATAATTACCTCAAGTGCAGACAGGGATGTTCTTACTATTACAGGAAGTGTCATAGACGACACTCTAGAAGATGAAATAAAGGTGACTGTTGTTGCAACAGGTTTTGCCCCTTCAGCAGTCAGGAAAGACGAGCCTAAAACTGCTCCAGGAAGCGGAAGCGGAGAGTTTATGAGCAACCAGGAATGGAGCAAGATAAGAAAAGGGCTTATCGGGAAAAGGGATGATTTTTACCTCAGCGGAAGAAACAGCTCTGAGTCCGACCTTGATATACCGGCTTTCTACAGGGGCAGGGAGAGTGAGTATGTGGCAGATCTCCCCAAGGGAAGCGGCAACAGCAGTTTCGCAAAGTCTGCAGAACAGGATTAATTCTGTATGAATGATGTATTTATAAAAAAATACAGAGAATATCTCGTGGCTGAAAAAAACCTTACACTTTCAACTGTTGAGGTTTATGAGCGTGAAATTCTCTATTTTTATGAATACTGCAATAAGGAAGACCTGAAAGAGGACAGTTTCCAGTTTAATGATATTGAAAGCTTTCTGGCATTAAGAAAAAAAACGCTGAACAGCAGCTCTGAAAACCTGAAAAGTTCAACCCTGAATAAAACCAAAAGCGCTGTACGTTCCTTCTGTAATTACATGCAGAAAGAGGAGATAAGAAAGGACAACCCTGCTGAAGCAGTCAGGTCCGGTGGAAGGGGAAGAAAGCTTCCCGATGTTTTTGATGTTGATGAGATTGACCAGATACTTGATGCAATTGATTTGGGGAGAAAAAACGGAATAAGGGACAGGGCTCTTTTTGAACTCATCTATTCCTCGGGACTCCGTATTTCAGAAGCATCAGATCTGAAATACAGCAGCATTTTTTTCAATGAATCAGTTATCAGGGTTTTCGGCAAAGGAAGAAAAGAGCGTTTTGTCCCCCTTGGCGAGGAAGCTGAAAAATGGCTTAAAATATACCTTGCAGATTCAAGACCGTTTCTTCTTAAAAAGAAAAAATGCGAATATCTTTTCCTTAACAGCAGAGGGGAAAAACTTTCACGAAAAGGGATATGGAAGAGATACAGGGAACTTACTGATAAAGTTAATACAGAGGGCAGAGTCAATGCATCTTCCAGGGTACATGCCCTTAGGCATTCATTTGCCACCCACCTGCTTAAGGGGGGGGCTGATCTCCGTTCAGTCCAGGAGCTTCTGGGACATTCAGATATATCAACAACTCAAGTGTATACACATCTGAATAAATCAGACCTCAGGGAATATCATAAAAAATACCATCCTGACGGATAGTTTTGAAGGTTGATAATGAAAAGGCTGTTTATTATATTTATAGTTTTAATTTCCATTTCATGCAGAAACGAGAAGCGGGATCTTTATAACCGGCTTGAAAGTACTGAATATGGAGAGATAAGCAGTGAAAGGGAAAATGAACTGAAGGAAGATATAAGACTGAACAAAGAGATCCTTGAAGAAAAAATAGAAGCAGCCAGAGGACTTGGAAGCTGTTACAAGATGCTTGGAAAGCTTTACCTTGAAAATGAAATGTATCTGCTTTCCCTTGAGCAGTTCAGGGAAGCTGTTAAAATATATCCTGAAAACCCCATACTGTATTATTATTCAGGGCTTTGCAGTGCAAGATATTCCAAAGCTTCTGTAGATGATCAGGAAAAATTTGAATATATGAACAATGCTGAAAAATATTACAGAAAAGCTGTTGAGCTTGATGAGAACTACTCAAAAGCTGTTATAGCGTTATCAGTTCTCTATCTTTATGAGATGGAAAAGCCGTCAGAAGCTGCATTGATGCTTAATACACTTATTGAACATGAAAGCAGAAACTTTGAAGCAAGGTTCCTGCTTGCCAATGCATATGTACAGCTTGGAAAAATTGATGAGGCTGTATCTGTCTACGGCAGTATCATCAAAAATGCAGACAGTAAAAGTTATATAACCCAGGCGGAAAAAAACAAGAAAGAGCTGGAGGAAAATATTTATGAATGGAAATGATTTCCTCGCTCTTCTCATTGACAGCCTGAAGAGTCCCCCGAAAAGGGACAGAATTAATATTGTAAGGTATCTTTTTGAGCATCAGAACCTGGAGGTTGAATCAGTATATGATGCTGAAAGAGCAGCAGGAAAACTTTTCAGAATTTCAGATCTGGAAATCAGAAAAGCTTCACAGGAAGCTGAAAAGATTTCAGAGGAATACAGCAGAAGAGGTATAAGCATTGTAAGCTTTTTCAGCAGACAGTACCCGCCTCTCCTGAGAGAGATCCACAGCCCTCCATCAGTTCTTTATGTCAGGGGGAGACTGCCTGATGCTTCAAAGCCTTCAATAGCAGTCGTAGGTACCCGTGATGCTTCACGCAGAAGCCTGATTTCAGCATATGAAGCAGCGTTCAGTCTTGCGGAAAAGGGAATATGTGTTGTTTCAGGGCTTGCCAGGGGAATTGATTCCAGCGCGCATTCAGGTGCAATAGAAAGCGGCGGAACAACAGCAGCAGTACTCGGCTCCGGAATTGATATTATATATCCCCTGTCAAATACTATTCTTGCAGAGAGAATACTGGAAACCGGGGGAGGGCTGATCAGCGAATACAGGGCGGGAACAGCCCCTACAAGGTACAGTTTCCCGGAGAGAAACAGGATTATAAGCGGGATTTCACGGGGAACTCTCGTTGTTCAGGCACCTGAAAAATCAGGTTCACTGATAACTGCATCATTTGCAGTTGAACAGGGAAGAGACCTTTTTATCCACTCAGATGGTCTCAGCAGCGAAAATGGACTGGGAGGAAGAATCCTTTCAGAGGATGGCGCTGCTGTTGTTGAATGCGGAAATGATATACTAGAAGAATGGGGAATTTGTAATAACAGATCCGGTAAAGGAAAAGAATACCGGTTGAATAACAACAGCTATACTGTAAAAGAAAACGATTTTGACAGAACAGCTTCAGATAGAAAAGGATTGTATTACAGGAGAAAATTGTATGCCTAGAAGTACTACTAAAAAGACAGCAGAAAAAACTCTTCTAATTGTCGAGTCACCGGCAAAAGCAAAAACTATTGAACGATATCTCGGGAAAGGATATACAGTTTCAGCATCAATGGGACATCTTATTGATCTTCCCAAGTCTCGGATGGGTGTTGATACAGAAGGTGATTTTGAACCTGAATATATTACTGTCAGGGGAAAAGCCAGAATACTCAAGGAGCTGAATTCCAAAGCTGCCAAATCAACACATATACTTCTTGCTTCTGATAATGACCGGGAAGGGGAAGCAATCTCCTTCCATCTCAAGAGCGTGCTTGAGAAAAAGGTCAAAGATGTAAAGATTGAAAGGATTATATTCAATGAGATAACTCCTTCTGCGATAAAATCTGCAGTTGCAGATCCGCATGAAATTGATATGGGTAAGGTCAATGCCCAGAAAGCAAGGAGAGTTCTTGACAGAATTGTAGGTTATAATCTTTCCCCCCTCCTGTGGAAAAAGGTCAAGAACGGACTTTCTGCAGGAAGGGTCCAGTCAGTTGCACTGCGGCTTATTTCAGAAAGGGAAAAAGAGGTTGAGGATTTTATCCCCCAGGAATACTGGACCCTTGATGCTGAACTTAAAAAAGATAAAACCAGGCTCAAGGCCCAGCTGGTAAGCTATAAAGGGGAAAAACCTGAACTCAAAGACAGGAAAAGTGTTGAAAAACTTGTAGATGAGTTCGAGGGACTGGATTTTACCGTCAGGGAAGTGAAGACAACAGAAAAGAAACTTCAGCCCAGGGCACCTTATATAACTTCCAAGCTTCAGCAGGATGCTGCAAACAGGCTGGGATTTACTTCCAGAAAGACAATGCAGATTGCCCAGCAGCTGTATGAAGGTATAAATATAGGGTCAAGCCGTGTAGGTCTGATTACATATATGAGAACAGATTCGACTAGAATTTCAGAACAGGCTCTCGGTGAGGTTAGAAAATATATTTCTGAAAACTATCCGGAAGATCTTCCTGAAAAAGCTGTCAACTACAATATGGGGAAGCGGGCCCAGGATGCGCATGAGGCAATCAGGCCGACATTTACAGAATATACCCCTGATTATGTTAAGGAATACCTTACCAGGGACCAGCTTAAGCTTTACACGATAATATGGGAAAGGTTTGTTTCGTCCCAGATGAATGCTGCTTTATCATCAACTACTACAGCTGATATTGAATGCGGGGAAGGCCTTTTCAGGATCAGCGGAACAAAAATCAGGGAAAAGGGTTTTCAGAAAGTGCTCAGGCTTCTTGCATCAAAGGAGAAAAGTGAAAAGGTTCCGAAACTGAAAGAGGGCGATGTGCTGGCAGCAGAGGAATTCATCCCTGAGCAGCATTTTACACAGGGTCCTGCAAGATATACTGATGCAAGTATTGTCAAGGTGCTTGAGGAAAAAGGGATAGGAAGGCCTTCAACCTATGCCCCCATAATATCGCTTCTGATAGACCGGTATTATGTAGTCAGAAAAAACAGGCAGCTTGTACCGACGGTACTCGGTAAAATGATAAATGATATTCTCATATCTTCTTTTCCCGATATCCTTGATGTTAATTTTACTGCTGAAATGGAAAAGAAGCTTGATAATGTTGAAGTTGAAAAAGACAACTGGTCAGGAATGATTTCAGAGTTTTATCAGCCGTTCAAGAACAAGGTGGAACATGTAATGGAGACTCTTGAATCAGTCAAGGGTGTCATGGATGAAGAGACTGACTACCTGTGCGACAAGTGCGGAAAGAAGATGGTGAAGAAACTTGGACGGTTCGGATATTTTCTCGCATGTTCAGGTTTTCCGGAATGCATGAACACAAAATCTGTACCGCTTGCAGAGTGTCCGAGACCGGGATGCGGAGGGCAGATTGTTGCAAGGAAAAAACAGGGAGGAAGAGGAAAGGAATTCTACGGATGCACAAACTATCCTGAATGTGATTTCATCAGTCACAGCAAACCATCCTCAAAAAAATGCCCGGAATGCGGATACTTTATGGTTGAAAAATATGATAAAAAACGGGGCACCTACTATTCATGCAGCAATACTGAATGTAAAAACTCAATGGAGGCGGATAAGGAATAATGGTTGAAAGGTTTCTGGAATATCTTGATACAGTACTGAATCTCTCACCCGCAACTGTAATAAGCTACAGGGCTGACCTGAAACAGTACTTTGAATATCTCAGTGAAAATGACGGAGATTACAGATATCCCGAAAAAAATACAGGGAGGGGATATGTTGCCTATCTTTCATATTCTGGCCTTGAGCCTTCTTCCGTAAACAGGAAAATTTCAGCACTTACCGGATTTTACGAATACCTTGTAAAAGAGGGTGTTGTACAGCTGAATCCTTTTTCTTCCGTATCTCATCTAAAAGGGGAAAAAAGACTGCCCGAATATCTCCAGCTTGATGAGATTGAAAAAATGAGGGGCTACATTCTTTCTCGGGAAAGAGATGAATTTAAAACATACAGGGACCTTGCTCTTGTCGACTTTATTTTTTCAACAGGATGCAGGGTTTCGGAAACAGTTGCTGTTAATTACTGTGAAATAAAGTTTTATGAAAACTGTGTAAAAGTTACAGGAAAAGGGGACAAGGAGCGGATAGTTTTTCTAAGCGGAAGGGCAATGGAATCAATAAGGAAATACAGAGATGCAGCATCAGGATGCGGAAAAATAAGAGCGGATAAAAATGCCCCTCTTTTTGTAAACAGCAGGGGTGAACGACTTTCTGTTCGGGGCGCATTTTACATAATAGACAGAATAATAACAGGCGCCGGAATACAGAAAAAGGTTTCCCCCCATACACTCAGGCACAGTTTTGCAACACACCTGGTTGATCAGGGTGCGGATATACGTATGGTTCAGGAGATGCTGGGCCATTCAAGCCTTTCAACAACCCAGGTTTACACGCACACAGGTATATCAAAGCTTAAGGATGTGTACAGGAATGCCCATCCCCACAGCAGGAAATCAAGGAGTAGATAAGCAGATATGGAAAACAATAGATCAGGTTTCAGGGGAACAACAGTACTTGCAGTAAGGAAGGATAATTCAGTAGCAATGGCAGCAGACGGCCAGGTTACCCTTGGAAACACAGTGATGAAAGGTTCTGCCAGAAAGGTACGAAAAATTTATGACGGCAAGGTACTTGTAGGTTTTGCAGGAGCAACAGCTGATGCATTCACACTTTTTGAAAGATTTGAAGCAAAGGTGAACCAGTACAACGGGGATATTACCAGGTCTGCTGTTGAGCTTGCAAAGGAATGGAGAACTGACCGGGCCCTGAGAAGGCTGGAAGCAATGCTTCTGGTTGCAGATATCAGTAAAATACTTCTTATCTCAGGTACGGGGGATGTTATTGAGCCGGATGAAGGAGTTATAGGAATAGGCAGCGGAGGAAGTTTTGCATATTCGGCAGCTCTTGCTTATATCGAAAATGAAAACATTAAAGCAGGGGATATTGCATTAAAGTCTCTTAAAATTGCTTCAAAAATATGTATATACACCAATGATAATTTTGTTCTGGAGGAATTAAATGCTTGAACTGGATAAACTGACACCGAAACAGACTGTTTCAGAACTTGATAAATATATAATCGGACAGGACAAAGCGAAAAAAGCTGTAGCTGTAGCTCTTCGAAACAGGGTAAGACGTCAGAAACTTGACGAGTCGTTGCGCGAAGAGGTAGCACCCAAGAATATAATCATGATTGGTCCGACAGGAGTGGGCAAGACAGAGATTGCAAGACGTCTTTCAAAACTCTGCGGCGCCCCTTTTGTAAAGGTTGAAGCAACAAAATATACAGAAGTCGGATATGTGGGACGTGATGTTGAATCAATGGTAAGAGACCTTATGAATGTTGCTGTAAATATGGTCAAGGCTGAGATGCGGGGAGATGTCGCTGCAGCAGCTGAAGCAAGGACAGAAGAGGTCATTCTTGACCTTCTGCTTCCAGGGCTTAACAAAAAAAAGACTAAACAGACTCAGGATATTCAGGGATCACCGGATATTATCCAGCTCCCCGACGACACAGCACTGCTTCCCGAGAGTGATCCTGTTCCGGAAAACTCTACTACAAGAGAGACATTCAGAAAAATGCTAAGGGAAGGAAAACTTGAAAACAAGGAAATTGATGTCCTGGTTTCAAAGAAAAGTACCCCGGCAATAGAAATATTTTCAGGTACAAACCTTGAGGATATGGACCTTAACCTGGGTGGGTTTGCAGGCCTTCTGGGAGGGGGAAAAAAGAAAAAAAGGAAGATGACAGTTAAAAATGCCCGTGAAGTCATTTTGAATGATGAGATAGACAAGATGATTGATACTGACAAGGCTTCGGATATTGCAAAGCAGCGTGTAGAGGAAATGGGAATTATCTTTATCGATGAAATCGACAAGGTTGCAGGCAAGGAATCAAGAAGCGGCGCTGATGTGTCCAGAGAAGGGGTCCAGAGGGATATTCTTCCGATTGTTGAGGGAAGCAAGGTAAATACAAAATACGGGATTATAGATACTTCCCACATACTTTTTATAGCAGCAGGCGCGTTTCATATGAGCAAGCCCTCAGACCTGATACCTGAGCTTCAGGGAAGGTTTCCTATCCGTGTGGAGCTTGAATCACTGGGGGCTGCAGAATTTGAAAAAATCCTTATACAGCCGCAGAACGCGCTTATCAAGCAGTATGTTGAACTTATGAAGACAGAGGATGTGACTCTTGTTTTTACTGATGATGCTGTCAGAAAGCTTTCACAGCTTGCTGAGGATGTTAATTCAAGAACTGAAAATATAGGAGCCAGAAGACTTCATACAATGATGGAACTTCTTCTGGAAGAGATTTCATTTGAGGCTTCTGATCTTGCAGGGCAGACTATAACAATAACACCTGACTATATAAATGAAAGACTTAACAATGTTATAGAAGATCAGGATTTAAGCAGGTATATCCTGTAAAGGGTACATCCTGTAGGGATGTAATCCTGTAAAGGGTATATCCTGTAAGGGTGATTTTTCTAATGACTGGTTTTAAAAAACCGATAATCAGTATTAGGGATTTATATAAACCTGATCGGAGGGGTAGATGTTTATAAACAATAATTTCGGAAGAACAGTTGATCTGCTTCACAGAACAATGGATGTTTCTCTTTTGAGAAGGTCTGTGATTGCTGACAATATAGCAAATTCAGATACTCCCAACTTCAAGAGAAGTGTTGTGAATTTTGAATCACAGCTCAAAAGGGCTTTTGAATCACAGAAAAGGGAAACAATTCCGGCACTGATGAATGATCCGAGACATATACCTTTTTACAAGCCTGTTGACTACAGAAGCGTTGGACCGAAAAGGGTTCTTGATTATCTTACTGCATCAAAAAACAACGGCAACAATGTAGATATAGAAGAGGAAATGATGCTTTCAATGCAGAATCAGCTTAATTATCAGCTGATGACACTTTCAGTGGCAAACCAGTTTTCTCAGATTAATACAGTACTGAGATAGGGGGAATAGATGGGACTTTACACTAGTATCAACACAGCGGCATCAGGTCTTTCAGCACAGAGGCTGAGACTGGATGTCATATCAAATAATATAGCCAACTCCAATACTACAAGAACTACTGAAGGGGGGCCTTTCAGAAGAAGCAGAACTGTTTTCAGACCGAAAGTATCACAGCCGTACTGGAGAAGTCCTTTTCTGCCGAAATATCTTGACAACGGCATTGGACACGGAGTCAGGGTTGCCAAGGTTGAAAAAGACATGGATGCGAAACCCAAGCTTGTATATGATCCTACACATCCTGATGCAATAAAGACCGGGCCCAGGAAAGGTTATGTGGAGTTTCCAAATCTTAATATTGTAAATGAAATGGTTGATATGATATCAGCTACAAGGTCATATGAAGCAAATGTGACAATGGTGAACGGATCAAAGAGCATGTTTCTAAAGGCTCTTGAAATCGGGAGGTAGGTAAATGAATTATCTTAATTATGATCAGGTTTCCGGGCACAGGGTATCCCTTATAAGGACAGATCCCAGACATTTTACAATGAACGGACAGACCGGTTCAGCAGCTGTATCAGATACCGGGGCCGATGGATTTCATAAAATGATGTTTGAAGCCCTTGAGGGGGTAAACAGGATACAGAATGAAAGTGCTGACATCAGCAAAAAAATGATTATTGATCCTGAAAGTGTTGATCCTCATGATGTTACAATTTCAATGGCAAAGGCAAATACAGCTCTGGCTCTTACCAAGGCTGTTGTTGATAAAAGCCTTAGAGCATATAAGGAGATTATAAGTATCAGATAATGATATTTAAGGGTTAATCCTTTAATTCAGACCGTAAGGTTTGATGAGGTTCCCTGATGATATAAGGTTCTTTTCACTGGGGGGGGGAAATGAAAGAACAATTTAAAAAAATTATCAGCCAGGCAGCTACTGTATGGGGGAAGCTGTCGGTTCTGCAGAAGATAATCGGTATTTCAGTAGTACTTGTTGTCCTGACAGGAGTAATCCTTCTGTCTGTATACAGCTCATCGCCCGGAATGGTGCGTGTGCTTACAAATCCTGTAACAGATGAAAATCTTCTCAACAAAATATCTCTCCGGATTGATGAAGAGGGTATTACCCATCAGATCACTCCAGAGGGGATTATATATGTTGAGGATGAAAGAACTGCTCAGAGAATAGTATCTCTTCTCGCAAGGGAGGATCTCATTCCTGCAGAGGCATCTCCATGGGACATTTTCAAAATGGACAGATGGACAGTTACTGATTTTGAGAGAAATGTAAACCTGAGAAGGGCTGTTACAGAAAGTCTTAAAAATCATCTTGAAGCTCTTGAAGATATTGATTCCGCACAGGTTTCTCTTGTGCTTCCTGAGGATGAACTTTTTCAGGAGGATCAGAACAAGGTTTCAGCATCAATAATAATTACTGCAAAACCAGGTTCTGATATCAGGGAAAACAGGAAAAAAATCGAGGGTGTTGTAAAACTGGTGAAATTCGCTGTTGAAGGGCTTGATGATGAATTTATTACAATAACAGACCATCAGGGGAATCTTCTCAATGATTTTGCAGGGCTTGAAAAATTCGACAGGCTTGAACTTGCAAAAAGGGAGATGAAGATCAAGGCTGAACAGGAAAAAAGGCTTAAAACTGCCATTATTTCATCACTCAGACAGATTTTCGGAAGGGACAGGGTTGAAATAGTTAACCTTGATATAGACCTTGATATGGGTAAAAAGACAGTGGAGACTGAGGAGCATTTTCCCATCACAATGAAGTCTGATAATCCCGGAACCCCGTTTGATGAAACAGAAGTTGTACCGTCAATTACACTGTCCAAAAATACAGTTGATGAAAACTTCAGGGGAACAGGGTTCAATCCGGAGGGACCTCCCGGACAGGAAGGGCAGACTCCCCCTGCCTACAAGGACCTTGAGGGGATGGTCGGTGAATATTCAAGAAATAATGTTACCCAGAACGAAGTTGTAAATACAAAAAACATATATGAGGAAAAAAGTCCCTGGAGTATCAAAAGGATAACTGTCGGTGTTGTAATTGACGGTCTGTGGAAATGGGAATATGACGACGGAGGAAATGTCAAGCTTGAAAGAGACGGCAGCATAATCAGAAACTATGACCCTGTTACGGAAGATGACCTTGCAAAAGCTAAAACACTAGTTGAACATGCCATAGGATACAACAAGAACAGGGGGGATTCAGTAACTGTCCAGTCAATACAGTTTGACAGGACAAGTCAGTTCCTCACGGAAGATGAAAAATACAGAAATAAAATGAGAATGAGGACAATGATACTGTATTCAATTATAGGATTTGTTGTTCTTGTAATCTTTTTCATAATATTCAGAATCGTTGTCAGGTCAATTGAAAGAAGAAGAAAGCTTAAAGAGGAAGAACTGGCACGTCAGCATCAGGCAATGAGAGAAGCTGCACTCAGAAGCGCGGAAGAAGAAGGGGTCAGTGTTGAAATGTCTGTCGAAGACCGGGCGCGGCTTGAAATGCAGGAAAATGCCATTAATATGGCGCGTGAGCATCCGGAAGATGTTGCTCAGCTGATCAGAACCTGGTTGATAGAGGAGTAGGATTATGGGTAAGACACCGGCAAATCCCCCGGCAAAGAAAGGGGGGGTGAGAAAAGAGCTTAACGGCAGGCAGAAAGCGGCAATTTTTCTTGTGACAATAGGATCTGAAATTTCAGCAGATATATTCAAGCATCTCAGGGAAGATGAAATTGAGGCTCTTACATTTGAAATAGCCAGGCTCGAGAGTGTCGAAGCGGAAGACAGGGACAAGGTTCTTCTTGAGTTCAAAGAGCTTATGATGGCCCAGGATTTTATTACTTCAGGCGGTATTGATTATGCAAGGGAACTGCTTGAAAAATCTCTCGGAAACCAGAAGGCAATAGATATAATCAACAGGCTTACAAGTTCTCTCCAGATAAGGCCATTTGATTTTATCAGAAGAACAGACCCGACACACCTCTTGAACTTCATACAGCAGGAGCATCCCCAGACAATAGCTCTTATTCTGGCATATCTTGAACCGGAAAAGGCTTCAATCATACTTTCAAGCCTTCCTCATGAGACACAGTCGGATGTAGCTAAGAGGATAGCGACAATGGACAGGACCTCTCCGGAAACCCTCAGAGAGGTTGAACGAGTTCTTGAAAAGAAACTCTCTACACTTTCCAGTGAAGACTACACATCTGCAGGGGGTGTGGAAAGTATTGTTGAAATCCTCAACAGGGTTGACCGTTCCACTGAAAAGACAATTATTGAATCTCTTGAAGAGGAAGATCCTGAACTTGCCGAAGAAATAAAGAAGAGAATGTTTGTATTTGAAGATATTGTACTTCTTGATGACAGGGCTATACAGAAGGTCCTCAGGGAAGTTGATCAGCAGGAGCTTGGTAAAGCGCTTAAAGCTGTCGATAATGAAGTACAGGATAAAATTTTCAAGAATATGTCAAAACGTGCTGCCAATACACTCAAGGAAGACATGGAATTCATGGGACCGATCAGGCTCAAGGATGTTGAGGAAGCACAGCAGAAAATTGTATCAGTCATCAGAAAACTTGAGGAACAGGGTGAAATTGTTGTTGCAAGGTCTGGTGAGGACGAAATGGTCGTCTGACCGTTTTGACTCCAGTATGAAAATATTGATTAAGATAATGCCGGTATGGGAAAATCCGGCTGAAAAATAATTTTTCCGGAGGAATGATAAATGGCACGGAATGTATTCAGAGCCGCAGAAATTGTTGATCTCAAATCAACTGTGCTTCTGGAACCTGTGGAAGAGGAAATCGAAGAAATTGAAGAGGAAATGACTCTTGAGGAATATACAGGACCCACTGCAGATGACCTCCGGAGGGAAGCTGAAGCATTCAAGGCTGCCTGGGACAGTGAAAGGGAGAAAATGATTTCCGATGCAAAGGCTGAGGCTGAAAAAATTATTGAAGATGCCAGACAGTCTGCATTTGAAGAGATAAAAAAAGGTAAGAACGAGGCTCAGAAAAGTGTACAGGAAGCAAATGACAGCGCTGATTCCATAATCAGGGATGCTGAGGACAAGGCAGCTTCCTTGATAGGTGACGCAGAGGAGCGTGTATCCGGAATAGAAAAGGATGCCTTTGAAAAAGGTTTCAGTGAAGGACGTGATACAGGTTTTGACAGCGGCAAGGGAGAGGTTGAGAGGCTTATAGATAAAGTGCAGATTGTACTTAACAATGCAATTGAAAAGCGCAACCAGATTATCGAGGAATCTGAAACCCAGCTTATAAACCTTGTTCTGCTTATATCCCAGAAAGTAATAAAGGTTATATCTGAAAACCAGAAAAATGTTGTTATCAACAATGTCATACAGGCCCTAAGGAAACTCAAGACAAGGGGCGAGGTAATTGTAAGGGTCAACCTTTCAGATGTACAGCTTACAACTGATCATATAAAGGACTTTATGAGAATGGTTGATAATATCCGGTCCATAACTGTTCTTGAAGATTCAACTGTTGACAGGGGCGGATGCATTATTGAAACAGATTTCGGAGAAATAGATGCCAGAATTTCTTCTCAGCTTAACGAGATAAGGGACAGGATACTTGAGCTTGCTCCGATCAAGACAAAAGCTGAGGTGGAAGAGGATTTTATGTAGAAATCAGAAAATTCGCATAAAAAAGTTCTGATGTGCCCATAAAAAAACCAGGGGGGGGGGATGAGCACTATATTTGAAAAATACAGCGATGTGCTGGATACAACTGATCCGATAAAATTTACAGGAAGGGTCATAAAGGTACAGGGCCTTCTGATTGAAAGCTCGGGGCCTAGAGTGATCCTGGGTGAACTGTGCTATATAATAATAAACGGAAAAGATGTTATATGGGCTGAAGTGGTTGCCCTTAAGGAGGAATCAGTTCAGCTGATGGCATATGACTCCATGGAGGGTATTGAGATCGGATGTCCTGTTGTAGCTACAGGAGATTTTCTCAAAATACCGGTTTCCGCAAAAATTCTCGGAAGAGTTGTAGACAGCATGGGTAGGCCTGCGGATGACAAAGGCAATATAAGATCTGCTGTAAGAATCCCTGTTTTCAATTCTCCTCCCGATATACTTAAAAGAAAAATGATAACAGAGCAGATACCTACAGGAATAAGGGCTATTGATTCAATTCTTTCTGTAGGTATGGGGCAGAGAATAGGAATCTTTTCAGGAGCAGGTGTGGGGAAATCAACCCTTCTTGGAATGATTGCCCGCAATACCGAATCTGATATAAATGTAATAGCCCTTGTAGGTGAAAGGGGGCGGGAAGTTCTCGAATTTATTGAAAATGAGCTCGGAGAAGATGGATTGCAGAAATCAGTGATTGTTGTTTCCTCTTCCGACAGTCTTCCGATAGCCAGAATTAGGGGCTCGTATACTGCAACTGCTATTGCAGAATATTTCAGGGACAGGGGCAAAAATGTGATGCTTTTCTTTGATTCCCTTACCCGTTTTGCGAGAGCACAGAGGGAGATAGGACTTGCAATAGGCGAGCCGCCTGCAACCAGGGGATTTACCCCTTCCGTTTTTACAGAGATGCCCAAGCTTCTGGAAAGATGCGCCAATTCTGATAAGGGAACCATAACAGGGTTTTATACAGTTCTGGTTGAAGGTGATGATCTGGATGAACCGGTTGCCGATAATGCTGAAGGATTTCTGGACGGTCACATAATTCTGGACAGGAAACTTGCAGAAGCAAACCATTATCCTGCAATAAATATACTTAAATCAATTTCAAGACTTGCAAATAAAATAAGTACACCCGAAGCAAGAAAAGTGGCAGGTTTCATAAGAAACAAAATGGCGGTCTATACAGAAGCTGAAGACCTTATTAATGTAGGCGCGTATGCCAGGGGAACAAATCCTGAAATTGATGAGGCAATTAAAAAGCTTCCCGAGATAAAAAAGTTTCTGATTCAGGATATTGATGAAAAATCAGGTTTCGAGGATACGATCCGTCTTGCGGCTGAAATAGCCGGAATGACTGTCTGATAACGGAGGTTTCTGCAGATGAAGGAATTTGTTTTCAGAATGGAAAAACTTCTCGAGATAAGGAAGTTTAAGGAGCGTGAAAGATCTCTTGAACTTGCAGAGGTAACCGGCAGGTATATCAGAAAAGAAAATGAAATAAAGCGCTTTTCAGATCTCAGAAAACAGATTTTAAAAGGACGGTTTGATTCTGCCGATAAAAATACAAGTGCAGTATCTGTTTTTTATGACAGCCAGATATCAGCAGTTAAGGAAAAAATACGGCTGTTAACAGAAGAATTGAATGAAATCGGACGGGAACGGGATAAGGTAAGGGAAAAGTATATCGAAGCTTTAAAAGATAAAAATGTTCTTGAAAAACTGAAAGAGAAAAAAAAGAGTGAACATAAAAAATCGGAAACAGCAAAAGAGGAAAAGTCCCTTGATGATATTTCAGTTACCAGTTTTACAGTAAAACTTCAGGAGGTTTAAAATGGCTTTTACAGGAAACGCCGGTGCAGGAATAAGAATATTTGTACTGATACTGCTTATTGCAGCAGTAAGTTTCGGCGGAATAATATGGTTTGATTACCTGGGAATAATAAATGCCCGTGAAAGCCTTTCTACTGTATTTGCACTGTTCAGCAAGGAAAAAGTTGTAAAACTAGAGAATGAAGAGGATGAAATGCTTCTTGACAGGGAGAGATTCAGGAAAATGAAGGAAGCGCTTACCATACAGGCTGAAGAGCTTGCAAAAATAGAGGAAGACCTTTCCAAAAAGGAAGTTGCAATCACTCAGAAGCTGGAAATGCTGACAGAAAGGGAAAAGGCGCTTGAAGAAAGAGAAAAATCATTTAATACACGCACAAGATTGTACGAAAATAAAATAGCAAACCTTGAACAGTCATCGAAGTATCTTGTAGGTATGCCTCCTGAGAAAGCAAGGGACATCCTTCTGGAAATGGGTGATCAGGATGTTATTGATATTCTGAGGGTGACTGAAAGGCTGGCAGTGGAATCAGGAGAGGCTTCTCTTGTTGCCTACTGGCTTTCTCTCATGCCTGCGGAACGGTCCGCAGCAATACAGAGAAAGATGACAATAAAACCTGATGAAACAATAAGGAATTAAGGGCTGTTTACTGATTTATGCAGTCACCTGAAGTCTTTATGTTTTATAAGTGTTTCTTATTTAATTTCCTGAAAAAAGGAAAAAGGAGTACTGAGTGCCGGCAGTAATTGCTGTGAAAATAAACAATACAAATATAAAAACTCAGGAAAACAGTTCCGCAGTAAAATCAGACAAAACCAAAAACAAGGTGACTGCAGAAGGTCGAGAAAAAAATGGGAAAGTATCAGAAAGTGATTTTAAAAAGCTTCTTGATGCGAAAATTGAGACTAAAAAAGGTAAAAAAGAAAACCTTTCCCTGAGCAGTTCCGTCAAGAAGGAAAAAACTTCAGCTGAGGGTAAATTAAACACCGAAAAGCTGCCTGATTTGAAAGCTGAAAAAGTCTCAGATCAAAGTGAGGAAAAAACTGAAAAATCTGAAACAGATAATTTCCCCGGATTTGATATGGAACTGAAGACTGCTGATGGTAAATCTGAAAAAATTACAGCTGAAAAAACATCAGCAAATCAGGTGTTTTTTCCGGCTGTTTCCGGTCTTTCAGAAAGCGGTAAGTCAGAAAAAAACGGAAAAGCCCTGAAAAATCCTGCAGAGAAGAAAGATTCAGAAAATGAAAATCTGACAAAAAAAAGCCAGGGTGCAAATAAAGAGGAAGCAAGGTTTCAGGTGCTTGATTTGAGGAGTTCCGAAAAAAACAGCAGGGAAAACAGCTTTTCAGGATCAGAAGGGAGCAATGAGAAATCAGATGCTGCAGCAGAGATATCTGAACAGAAAACCGGAAGCAGTGATCTTCAGATAAAGGATTCCCTTTTTATAAAGGCTGATAATGCAGGCGATGCAAGAAGTGAAAATCCTGTGAAATCACTGACTGCCCAGCAGGCAGCTGTACTTGATAAACTGAAAAACGATGGAAATGCTGAAATTATAAAACAGACAAAGATGGTCCTCTCGGATAATAATTCAGGAGAGCTGAGAATGGTGCTGAAGCCTGAAAGTCTCGGTTTTGTAAGAATTAAGCTTAATCTTGATGATAATAATATAGTGGGGCGGATTATTGTCGACAATAATAGTATAAAAGAAATTTTTGAAAACAACATGGACAACCTTCTGAGGAATTTCAGGGAAAGCGGTTTTTCATCAGCTTCACTTGAGGTATCAGTCGGCGGAGAAAAAGGCCGCCAGCAGAACATGGACAGCAATGAAAGGTTTTTCAGCAGGAAAATAATTGAGGATGTTGACAGCCAGAATATTATCGGCAGCAGCACCAGTAATGCAGATGCATTGATAGATCTTGTTGTTTAAAGGGGAGAATCGGTTTTGGATATTGCAACTAATTTATCAGCTATGGAAAAAAGCAAAGTCCAGATGCAGGTGGACAGCTTTAATAAAAAAATTGCAGGGGAAAGGACATACAAGAGTGAACTTGACAAGGATGATTTTCTCAAAATTCTTCTTACACAGCTGACACACCAGGACCCTACAAAGCCGATGGAGGACAAGGAGTTCATCGCACAGATGGCCCAGTTCTCTTCTCTCGAACAGATGACCAACATGACAAAGGAATTCGGAAAGATGCAGAATATGGTTGCTGCAAATCATGCTGTGTCTCTGATCGGTAAAAATGTAAATATTGTCGACGGCGGCGAATTGATAAGCGGTGTAGTGGAAGAAGTATCCGGATATGAATATCCGCAGCTTCTTGTAAACGGAAAATATTACGATCTCGATAAGATAGAAAAAATCAGGTAAGGGGGCAGCATTATGATGCGATCATTATATTCAGGTGTATCAGGATTACAGAATCACCAGATAAGAATGGATGTTATAGGAAACAATATTTCCAATGTTAATACAATAGGTTTTAAAAAGGGAAGAGTCAACTTTCAGGATATGCTGTCCCAGTCAATGCAGGGAGCAGCCAGGCCGACAGAAGATCTTGGAGGAGTTAACCCCAAGCAGGTAGGTCTCGGTATGACAGTTGCATCAATTGATACAATTCATACTCAGGGGTCTCTTCAGACAACTGGTGTTGCTACTGACATTGCAGTTCAGGGTAACGGATTCTTTATAATGAAAAACGGTGAAAAGGAATTTTTTACAAGAGCCGGTGCATTCGGAATTGATGAAGCAGGTACTTTTGTGAATCCTTCAAACGGGATGAAAGTTCAGGGCTGGATGGCTGAAACTCTTGAAGGACAGACATTTGTAAATACAGCAGCAGACCCGGGCGATATTACCATCCCTGTAGGAAGCAAAGACCCTGCAGCTGCAACAAGTGAGGTTTTCCTTGCATGCAACCTTGACAAGAGGACTGCTGAAATTGCACCAGGTGCCGGACCTGCAGAAGTCCGTGAAGGAACATGGAGCATTGACAAGACTATATATGACAGTTTTGGAAACAAACACACAATGAGCATTGATTTTACAAAGGTTCCCGGAGTCAACAACCAGTGGCAGGCACAGGTTTTTGTAGACAGGAATGCGGAAGCTGATACAGAAACAGCTCTGGATATAGGGGCTGAAAACAATGAAAACAATATTTTTATAGTTGAGTTCAGCAACCTGGGTATGCTTCTTGGAGCAGAAGATGGTCAGGGTGACAGAATTACAGAAGGGGAACTTCAGATACCTGTAAGTTTCAATGTTGCAGGGGCAACTGTAGAGGAAGGGGCTGAACCTGTTAGGCAGACATTCAACCTCAATCTCGGTACAGTGGGAAGCGCAGTTGATACTGTAACACAGTTTGCTGAAAAAAGCTCAACCAAGGCATTCAAACAGAATGGTTATGCAATGGGATATCTTGAAAATTTCAAGATTGACCAGAGCGGATATATAACAGGTGTTTATTCAAACGGGACAAACAGGACTATAGGACAGGTGGCGCTTGCAAGTTTTGTAAACCCTGCTGGTCTTGAAAAAGCCGGGGAAAGCACTTATGCAATTACCAATAATTCAGGGGACGCCAATATAGGTCCTTCCGGTATTGCAGGAAAGGGAAAGTTTATTTCAGGTGCTCTGGAAATGAGTAATGTGGACCTTGCCGAGCAGTTCACAGACATGATAGTAACACAGCGTGGTTTTCAGGCGAACTCAAAAACAATACAGACATCCGACCAGATGCTTCAGGAGCTTATGACACTCAAGAGGTAATCTGAGTAGATAAAGGATTGTTTTAAGACGGAATACAGGTTAAATAACAGGTATTCCGTCGGAAGTTCTTAAAAAAGAGTAATACAGAACTTTTTTATTATATATGATGGCTTTATCTGTTATATAATGCCGTAAGATGGGGGAAACATGGTCAGGGTAACAAGACTGAATGGTACAGAGTATTTTATAAATCCTCATCAGATTGAATATATTGAACTTAATCCTGATACAACGCTTGTTATGCTTTCGGGAAAAAAGCTTGTTGTCAGGGAGTCCTATGATGATGTTTATGACAGAATAGTTGAATACAGGAAGCTGATAGGCAGTTTTAAAAACGAGGAGTAATTTTAATGGATATCGGAACACTGGGCGGAATTGCCGGAGGATTTATACTCATAATCGGTTCAATGTTTTTGAGCGGTGCTTCGCTCGGTCTTTATGTCGACCCCGCTTCAGCTGTAATGGTAATCGGGGGCTCTTTCTGTGCCCTTATGGTATCCAACCCTCTTCAGAGAGTTCTGGGTATAATGAATTATCTGAATCATGCCCTGAATGTAAAAGACTACGGTAAGGAAAAGCTTATATCCACAATGGTAAGTTTTTCAGAGCAGGCAAGAAGGGAAGGTCTTCTTGCCCTTGAAGACAGTCTCGATGAACTGGAAGATAAATTCATGGAAAAAGGGCTCCGTCTTGTTGTTGACGGTACCGACCCGACCCTGATTAAAAATATACTTTATAACGAACTTAATCAGCTTGAGGAAAGACATGCGGCAGGGATCAAGATTTTTGCAGACTGGGGTTCTTTTGCTCCTGCATTCGGTATGATCGGAACACTTCAGGGGCTTATTGCGATGATGGCCAGCCTCGGAGACCAGGCTGCTGTAGGTAAAGGTATGGCGCTCGCCCTTATTACAACTTTTTACGGTGCGATTGTAGCAAACCTTATTTTTGTTCCTATAAAGAGCAAGCTTGAAGACAGGGACAAGGAAGAGATGATGGTCAAGGAAATCATGGTTGAAGGAATACTTTCAATACAGTCGGGAGACAATCCCAGAATGGTAGAGGAAAAACTTCTCGCATTCCTTGCACCGGCAGAAAGGGAAACTGTAAGGGCTGAAACAGGGAATGAATAGGATTATTATGACAGAGAGTTTAAGCAGGTAGAGTATGGCTAAAGAAAAGAAAAAAAAGTGTCCACCTGAAGGCGCTCCTGAATGGATGGTTACATTCAGTGATATGACGACTCTTCTCCTTACATTCTTTGTTATGATGTTTACAACTGCAACAGTTGACGGATCAGATATAAGGCTGATTCTTTCTGCTTTTCAGGGGCTTGGAGCTCTTGACGGGGGAAACACTCTTGATGCTGAAGGAAAGCTTGCTGAGCTGGGAAACAATATAATGTCAATGCCGTCTCCCAGAGCAGGGAAATCCCTTGACAGTGCATTGAAGCTGGCTGTATCTCTTTTCAAGCCGGAAATAAAAAGCAGGAAGGTGAGGGTTACTGAAGATGAAAGAGGTCTTGTCATTTCACTTTCGGCAGATGCTTTTTTCAGACCTGCAAGTGCGGAACTGAATATTGAAGAGGCCAGGACTACAGTACAGAATGTAGCAAACCTGATGAATTCAGAAATAATGACAGGACGGAAATTCAGAATTGAAGGACACACTGACAGTATGCCGACGGATGAAAACGGGGAGTGGCGCAGCAACTGGGAACTTTCAGCAGCACGAGCTACAAATATTGTACATTACCTTCGTGATTTTAACGTTGATGAAAAGAAGCTGCAGGTTGCCGGTTTTGCAGATACAGTTCCTCTTGCAACAAACGAAACAGAGGAAGGAAGGGCATATAACAGAAGGGTGGATATAATTCTGCTCACCGGCGGGCACCTTTAATGGTGTGAAAATATAAAATGTTTGCAAATATTGGATATTTTTGATAAAATTCAATAATTATTTTAATCAGGAGATTGGAAAATGCCTGAAGATTATGATCTTGATCTTGAGAATTCCGGTGCTATTTCAGAAGAAGAGGAAATAGGAAAAAAGAAAATAGGTTTTCTTCCCGCAATTGTTATAAAAATACTCAAATGGGTTGCTTTTGTACTTGTTGCAGTGGTTTTTATAGTAACTGTGGTTGTTGTTACTCTTAAGATAATGAATCCGGTAGCAAGTACACCTGATTATTACTATGATACTCAGGAGCTGAGAAATACACTGCCGAATCTGCAGTGGTATAATGTCGGTGACAATGATATCAGATGCAGAACAGCAGATATTGATAAAAAGGTTATTCTTATAGTAAAAGTTTCTGTCGGCTTCAATGAAAAGTCAAAAGATCTCCATCAGGAGCTGATTGAAAAAACACCAAAGCTTAGAGATGAAATCAGGGTATTTTTCGGAGAAAAAATTGCTGATGAACTTCTTCCGAAAGATGAAGTGAAGGTTAAAGAGGAACTCAAGAGGAGAATAAACAGGATGCTGAGCGGAAGCGACAGGGTCCAGGATGTTATTTTTACCGATTTCAATATGGTTGAATTTTAAAAGGACAGGGGCAGCCTTCATAATATGACAGATATATTGTCACAGAACGAGATAGATCAGTTACTCACAGCTTTTACTACGGGAGATATTGAGTCTGAAGATGTCTCTCAGGTAAATGACCAGCGAAAGATAAAGATATATGATTTTAAAAGACCTGATAAATTCTCAAAGGAACAGATAAGAACTGTTTCAATCATGCATGAGACTTTCGCAAGACTTACAACAACTTCCCTGTCTGCACAGCTGAGAAGTCTTATACATGTTCATGTAGCTTCAGTAGACCAGCTGACATATGAGGAGTTCATAAGGTCAATTCCAAACCAGACTACAATTGCAGTTATAAATATGGATCCGCTTAAAGGATCTGCAATACTTGAAATAGATCCTTCAGTTACTTTTTCTATCATTGAAAGGCTTTTCGGCGGTCAGGGAGAAGGTACCAAGATAAACAGGGAACTTTCAGATATCGAACAGTCTGTAATGGAAGGGGTTATTGTAAGGATTCTGGGGAATATGAGGGAGGCATGGAGCCAGGTGGTTGACCTGAGACCGCGTCTTGGGCAGATTGAGACAAATCCGCAGTTTGCACAGATTGTACCTCCCACAGAAATGGTTGTACTTGTTACACTGGAAACAAAGGTGGGTGAAGTTGAAGGAATGATGAATTTCTGTATTCCCTATCTTACTATAGAACCTATTATATCAAAGCTTTCAGCCCAGTACTGGTATTCATCAGTAAGACGGGGTACAACTACAGAAAACCTCAATATACTCAGGGAAAGGCTTTCTACTGTAAATGTTGATGTTGTTGCCGAAATTGGAAAGATTGATATAGCTGTAAGGGACGCACTTGCCCTTTCCGTCGGTGATGTTATAAGACTGCAGAATGTACGGGTGACAGATGAAATGAAGCTTAAACTTGGAAACAGGCCAAAATTTTTATGCAGACCCGGTGTTGTCGGGAATAAAATTGCTGTACAGATAACAAAGAAACTTGAGGACTTCACTAAAGAGGAATTTGAAGAACTAACAGCAGAAGGAGATGAGTAGTATGAGTGATGGCGCTCTTTCTCAGGATGAAATAGATGCTTTGATGAGCGGAAGTTCAACAGGGGGATTTGATTTCGGGGGTGATACAGCTTCAGGGGGTGCAACTGCATCCGGGGGCGGTTTGACAGATTCCGAAAAGAAGGATTTTCAGAATCTCATTAATTCAGTTACAGAAACCCAGGCTGCAACACTCACTGGTATGATGGGCAAGACTGTTTCAATACAGAATGCTTCTGTTGAAACTGTTGACGGCTCTTCAGTTGCTTCATCTTTTTCAGGAAACTTCATAAGAATAAATTCTTCATTTACAGAAGGTATAACCGGATATCATTCATATGTCATACCTGAAGATCTTTCTAAAACAATTGCATCCATGCTTACAGGCCTCGAACAGGTGGAACTTGACGAAGCTTCAATGTCAGCAATAAGCGAAGCAATCAATACAATCGCCGGATCAGCGCTCACTGCTTTCGGGGACAAGAACAATTTAACAATAATGACAGAACCTGCATCAGCAGATCTCAAAAGTGCTGCAGATTCTGATATCCAGCCGGGACAGCTTGTAAAGGTGACTTTTCCGGTAACTGTTGAAGGGGAAACTCCCTCTTCGTTTATAGAGCTTTTTGATATATCAGCAGTAAAGTCGCTTGTACAGTCTGAAGATCAGCTGGCTCCAGCAGGAGCAGCAGATGTTGATGACCTTCTTTCAGGTTTCGGTATGGGAGCTGCACCTCAGCAGGGAGGAGGTATGCAGGCACCTGCCCAGAATTTGTCAAGGGGCGGCGGCATGGGCAGCATGGGCAACATGGGATTTGGAGGAATGCAGGGCGGAGGTATGCAGGCTCCTTCACAGAGTATTAATGTTCAGAATGTTCAGTATCCGCCACTGACAGGCGGTCATATGGATACAGAACAGGGCAATATCAGTCTTCTCATGGATGTAAACATGGAAATGACTGTTGAGCTTGGAAGGACAAAAAAGCCTATACGTGAAATCCTGAGTATGGGTGAAGGTACGATTATTGAGCTCGATAAACTGGCTGGTGAACCTGTAGATATACTTGTTAACCATAAACTTATTGCAAACGGAGAGGTTGTTGTAATTGATGAAAACTTCGGTGTCCGTGTAACAAAAATTGTTTCACCGAATGCCGGCCTGGCAGATATGTCATAACAGCCGGAGAAATACAGCATCTTAAATTGTCATTTTACTGGGGGGGGGATGACAAACAAAAAATATCTTATAATAATTCTTATCTTATTCTCATCAATGAATATTGCCACTGCACAGGATATAAATTCTGCTGCAGAAGAGAAATCAGGCAGCAGTATTGAAGAAAGCTATAAAATAATTGATACTCAGGATGCAGCTGCAGGTGATAATCGGGAAGATGGAGAAGTGAGAAACAGGAGCCTTGTTACATTTACTGTCTGGGATTTTTTCAGAATGGTTTTTGTTCTTGTTTTTGTTGCAGGCTGCATATATGCCCTTGTTTTTCTTCTCAAAAAAGCTTCAGCAGGGCGTTTTGAGGAATCTGAACTTATAAATATCATATCAAGCAAATCAATAAATACTGGAAAGACACTCCATATTGTTGAAGTGGGAAACCAGATGATGATTATCGGGGTTTCTGAAGAATCAATAAGCCACATCTCTGATATTACAGATAAAGAGACATATGAAATGATAAAACTCCATAAAGGAGAGAACACGAATCCCAGAGGAGATACATTCTATTCTTATCTGTCAAAGGTGATAAATCCCGGAGGAAGAAAGAAAACAAAATCCGGGGATATACATGAACTGCTTGAAAAGCAGAAAAAACGGATGGAAAAACTCTGATTTAAGTATTTATTTTTCATGACGGGGGGGGAATGAAAAAAGTATTATTTGTTATTATTCTGGCTTTTATATCTCTTGATGCAGCAGTATCACAGGAAAGAAGCATTCAGACACAGGATACAGACGGCAATGCACTAACCATACCATTTGTTGATATTGCTGTAAGGCAGCCTGAATCCAATCAGGAAGTAGCTCTTTCAATTCAGCTCCTGCTGCTTCTTGCTGTCATAACACTTTCCCCTTCAATTATTCTTCTGACAACATCCTTTTTAAGGATTGCAGTTGTCTTTGATTTCATTAAAAGAGCGCTTTCACTTCAGCAGGTTCCTCCGAACCAGGTGCTTATGGGAATTGCACTTTTCCTGACTGTTTTCATCATGTGGCCTACATTCACAGATGTCTATGATAATTCGCTAAAACCCTTTTCAGATGGGGAGATAGGTCTTCAGGAGATGTATGAGAGGGCTGAACAGCCTGTGAGGATATTCATGTTCCGTCAGATGCAGAACCATCCTGAAAATATCAGGCTTTTCATGACTATGAGAGGTCTTCCAAAGCCTAACAACCTTTCTGAAGTTCCGACATATGTACTGATACCCGCATATGTGCTTAATGAGCTTACTATAGCGTTTAAAATAGGGATACTTCTTTTTATTCCTTTTATTGTCATAGACATGATAGTTGCATCAACCCTCATGTCCATGGGGATGATCATGCTTCCGCCTGTAATGATATCCCTGCCGTTCAAGCTGATACTGTTTGTACTGGTTGACGGCTGGAGTCTTATTACCGGACAGATAGTGAAAAGTTTTTTATAGGGGGCATTAGAAAATGGATTTGGGATTTGCAGTATATGTTTTCAGAAACTCAATAGTTCAGCTTATAATGATGGCTTCGCCTATTCTTCTGATAGGTATGATTGTAGGGCTGGTGATATCTGTTATACAGGCCACAACATCGCTTCAGGAACAGACCCTTACTTTTGTACCCAAGATAATTGCAATACTTGGAACAATTATATTTCTGGGCCCCTGGATTATGGGCTCAATGCAGCAGTTTGCTGTAAGAATAATTACAATGATACCGGATATGGTTAAGTAAGATGTTTTTTTATACTCTGGCTGAAAATTCACAGTTATTTCTGCTCATTTTTGTCAGGGTATTTGCTCTTATATCTATAGCTCCGCTTCTTTCATCAACAGCAATTCCATCAATCATAAGGGTTACGCTTGCTCTTTTTACTGCTGTTGCGGTTTTTCCCGAGGTACAGTCAGCAGGTTATGTTATACCTGATACAGGCCTGGGATATGCAGCTCTCCTTATAGGTGAAGGGGGAATAGGTGTAATCACCGGATTTTTCCTTCAGCTTATTTTTACCGCATTTCTTGTGGCAGGGCAGTTTTTCTCAATGCAGATGGGATTCGGAGCATCAGTAGTATTTGACCCGCTTGCTCAGATACAGATACCAATTATGGGACAGATGCTGAATAATTTCGCAATGTTTGTGTTTCTCGCAGCAGGGGGATTCTACAAGGTTTTTCTGACCGGTGTGTACAGGTCATTCCAGTCTCTGAATGCTTATACAATAATGACACAGAAAGAACATATATTTACAATGTCGCTCACCGGAGTGTCAAAGCTTTTTGAACAGGCGCTTATTATTGCAATGCCTATACTGGGTACACTTTTTCTGATCTCAGTATCAACCGGTCTTCTTGCAAAAGCTGCCCCTCAGATGAACCTTCTTATGATGGGATTCCCGATTGCCATCCTGACTGCCTATGTTATTATATTCCTGAGTCTTCCGTTTCTGATAGGTAAATTTTCAGTTATTATTGACAACAGTTTTTCAGAAGTTCTCAGATGGTATTCTCTGTACAGGGGGACAGGATGATTTTCTTAAATAGCGAAAAATCTCCCGGTTTTTATGAATATTTCAAGAAGCATCTCAATAACAATGATAACAGCATTCCCTTTATTGATATTCAGTGGTTCGCGCCTGAAGATGAAGGACGTACGGAAGATCCTACAGAGCATAAAATCAGAAAGGCACGGGAAGAGGGAAAGGTTGCCAAATCGCCTGAACTTGCCCCTGCGCTTGTGCTTATTTTCACAATTACAACAATAGCAGTGTTTTCCCGTTTTATCATGAGAAATATACTGGAGATGATGAAATTCTTTTTTACAGTTTCATCCGATCTGGATACTGCCGGGTTTTCAACTATTCTTCCTGTTTTTTTAAGCTATTTTCTTAAAGTATTCATTCCCATAGCCCTGGTTGCCTTTACAGCAGCTCTCATGGGAAATCTCATGCAGGTGGGAATTCTTTTTACAACAAAGCCGATAACACCTGATTTCAACAGGATTGCTCCTGATTTTGTAAGGTTTTTCAAGAGGGCTGTTTTTTCAGCAGAAGCTGCATTCAACCTTTTCAAGACCCTTGTAAAGGTTGTTGTTATCGGACTCCTGCTTTATCTGAATCTCAGAATGGAATCTGATCAGCTCATACATCTATCATCCCAGACACCTCTGACAGCAATGGGATTTATAGCAAGAATTGTATTCAGAATTATCATTGAATCAGGTATAGCAATGCTGATACTTGCGCTTCCTGATTATATGTTTCAGAGGAAGCAGCACAGGGAATCCCTTAAAATGTCAAGACAGGAAATTAAGGAAGAGATGAAACAGCTCGAAGGAGATCCTCATATCAAGAACATGCTTATGGAAAGAATGAGGGATCTTATGAGCCAGAATATGATACAGAATGTTCCTTCTGCTGATGTCGTAGTAACAAATCCTACCCATTATTCAGTTGCAATAAAATATGAAAGGTTTGCAATGGAAGCTCCGCAGGTTACTGCCAAGGGGCAGGATGAGATAGCCCTCAAGATAAGGGAAGTTGCCAGGGAAAACAATATCCCTGTTATGGAAAACAAGCCTCTTGCAAGGGCGCTTTTTGCAGAGGTGAAGATAGGCGATGAAATACCTGTTCAGTACTGGGAAATGGTGTCAATTGTTCTTTCTGAAGTATATAAACTGAACGGAAGGGGCTTTGAAGCTGTCTAGAAGGCAGATAATTAAAGAATGGTAAAACAAAAGGATATAAAAAAGATGGATAAAACTATTTTATCAGATAACAGGGGCGAACAATAAATGGCTGATTCAGGAAACAGGATAAACAGCAGTTTTTTCAGTAACAGAAACGATCTCTTTGTAGCGGCAGGTGTTATTCTGGTACTGGCAATGATGCTGATTCCGCTGCCCACATTCCTTCTTGACTCTTTCATGTCTTTCAACCTGATGCTGAGTCTGCTGGTAATACTTATAGTCCTTTATACAAAAAGCACTACAGATTTCTCCATCTTTCCGACTCTGCTTCTTGTCTCCACTGTTTTCGGGCTTGCCCTCAATATATCGTCAACACGGCTTATCCTTTCCAAGGGTGCAAAGTTTGACGGAAGGCTTATAAGGGCTTTTTCAAAGTTTGTTGTAGGTACTGCAGGTCCTGAAGGTCTTGTAATAGGATTTATAATATTTATCATACTGATAGCTGTTCAGTTCATAGTAATTACAAAAGGTGCAACAAGGGTTGCAGAAGTAGCTGCGAGGTTCACTCTTGACGGAATGGTCCAGAAGCAGATGTCAATAGATGCTGAACTTGCAAGCGGGGCACTGACAGAAGACGAAGCGCTGCATAAGCGGAGGAAGCTTCAGAAGGAGGTGGATTTCTATTCCGCAATGGATGGTGCTTCCAAATTCGTATCTGGAAATGTCAAGGTCGGTATACTTATAACAGCTATAAATGTCATAGGCGGAATAATTGTGGGTATGATTTACCATAATGAACCGTTCCAGCTTGCCCTTAATAACTATATCACCCTTACAATAGGTGACGGACTTGTTACCCAGTTTCCAGCACTTCTTATTTCAACAGCAACAGGTATTATTGTTACAAGATCAATCTCTGACGGCAGTTTCGGCAGCGATATTTCTGATCAGTTTACAAGGGAGGCCAGGGTATATTATGTAACTGCCGTATTCCTTGTTCTTCTTGCACTTCTGCCCGGTTTCCCCTGGTATGTCCTTGTACCCATGGGGGTTGTAATGGCTTTTACAGGTACACGTCTCAGCAGGAAACAGAGTGCTGCCGAAGCAGCAGAAATGGCAGAATCAAGAGAAGATACTGCTGAGTCCAGATCATCTGAAATTCCGGGAATTGAACCTCTGGATCCTCTCTCCCTTGAACTGGGTTACGGACTTATTCCTCTTGTAGACAGGGAAAAAGGGGCGGATCTTCTTGAAAGAATTACAAGAATAAGAAGAGAGACAGCATCAGAGCTCGGACTGGTGGTCCCGAAAATAAGGGTAAGAGACAATATGAAGCTTGATCCTTCTGAGTACTGCTTCAAGATAAAGGGTGTGGATATAAGCAGGGCTGAAATAAGAATGAACCATTACCTTGCCATAAATTCAGGAGGTATTGAAGAGGAACTGCAGGGGGAAAAAACAACAGATCCGGCATTCGGGCTTCCTGCACAGTGGATAGGCGAGGAACAGCGGGACAGGGCTGAGCAGTCGGGTTACCTGGTTGTGGATCCCCCTTCAATAATTGCAACACACCTGACAGGAATAATAAAGAAGCATGCCTCTGAAATACTTGGAAGACAGGAAGTCCAGTCAATTATTGATTCAATGCATGACAAGTACCCTGCAGTTGTTGATGAAGTTAAAAAAGCCCTTTCACTGGGGGAAATACAGAAAGTGCTTCAAAACCTTCTTAAAGAACAGATTTCCATCAGAAACATGGTTGTAATACTTGAGACACTGGGAGATTTTGCTGTAGTGTCGAAAGATCCGGTTTTTCTTACAGAAAAGACAAGGCAGGCACTCGGGAGACAGATATGCTTTCAGTTTGCTGACGAGAACAAGGTTCTGAATGTTGTTACAATTGATCCTGAAATTGAATCCACTATTATTGAATCAAAAGTTGAAACAATAGAGGGCTATGTCCCGGTTCTTGACAGGGAGTTCATGTCATCTTTTGTAAACAGTGTGACAAACGAGATGATGAAATACAGGGACCTGAATAAATTTATTGTCATTTTATGTTCCGAAGAGGCAAGACCTCTGGTTAAGAAAGCGATAGAAAGGGAGCTGCCTGCAGTTGCTGTATTGTCGGCCAGGGAGCTTAAAACAGATATAAATTTTGAAATACTTGGAGAGATTAAATTTTAAATATTAAAGAATTAAAACAGGTGTGTTTATGAATTATTTTACAGAACAGGGATTTACATTTCAGGAAGCGATCTCAAAAGCGAAAAATAAATACGGCAATGATATCAAAATCATGAGTCATAAAAGTATTCTGCTTGGAGGTTTTCTTGGAATGTTCCGTAAGGAAGGGGTACAGATAGAGGGATATATTTCCCAGGATCCTTTCAGGAAAAAAAATGTCAAACTTGAAGAGGAGAAGGAGAAGCTTCTGCATGCTGCAGGGGCAAGAGGGGGCAGTACCCTCAATGAGCTTATGAAAGCTGTCAATGACATAAAAACTAAACTTGATGAAAGCAGTTTTTCGGCAGATGAACCTCATCCTACAATAAGCAGGATAGAAAAAATGCTGGAAAAGAATGATTTCTCCTCCTCCTACATAAGGGAAACTATTGAAAAAATCAAGAAAAATATATCTCTCGAAGATCTTGATAATTTCAATCTTGTTCTTAAGAAGGTGCGTGATTTAATAAAGGAAACAATAAATGTCTTCCCTGAAGCTCCGCCTCTGACAACTCCCCGGATATTCATACTTGTGGGTCCTACCGGTGTAGGTAAAACAACGACAATAGCAAAGCTTGCCGCCATAAACTCACTTGGAATAAATACAAAACCGCTTTCTGTGAGGATAATTACGATTGATTCATTCAGGATTGGAGCAAAGAAGCAGATAGAAACATATGGTGAAATAATGAGTGTCCCTGTAGTCTGTGCAGAGAATTTCGAGCAGCTGAGAAAATATATAGCGCTTTACAGTGAAAATGTTGATCTTGTTCTTGTTGATACAATAGGAAAAAGTCCCAAAGACTATAAAAACCTGGCGGAAATGAAAGAGATGCTTGATGCCTGCGGCACAACTGCTGAAGCACACCTTGCAGTAAGTTCAACTACCAAGGTATCTGATATTCATGAAATCATGCAGCAGTTTGAATCGTTCAAGTACAGTTCCGTGATTATTACCAAGCTGGATGAGACAAGGTGTTCCGGCAACATTATAAGCGCTCTTCGTGAAAAGCATAAACCGATATCCTATATTACAACAGGACAGAAAGTACCTCATGATATCAAATATGCAACAGCAGATATACTGCTGGATAATCTGGGTGAGCTTAATATTGTTAAATAAACAGGAATCATTGGAGAGAATATGATAGATCAGGCTGAAAATTTAAGAAAGATGGTTGAACAGAAAAACGGACTGGCTGTAAAATCTGAAAAAAAGGCCAGAATAATTACTGTATCCAGCGGCAAGGGGGGAGTTGGGAAAACAAACCTCTCTATCAACCTTGCAATTGCCTATTCCATGCTCGGTAAAAATGTTGTAGTGCTGGATGCAGATCTTGGACTTGCAAATGTAAATGTAATACTCGGAATTATTCCGGAATATAACCTGTATAACCTTATAAAGAAACAGAAAAAAATGAAGGATATCCTTATAAACACCGGATACGGCATCAATATTATTGCAGGTGCTTCAGGGTTTTCAAAGATAGCCAACCTTGAAGAAGATGAACGGAATACATTTATTGAGGAAATGCAGGAGCTTTCATTTGCAGATATTATTATAATTGATACAAGCGCCGGAGTTTCTAACAATGTACTTGCGTTTATAGCAGCTGCAGATGAAGCTGTGATAGTGACCACTCCAGAACCGACAGCAATAACAGATGCCTACGGTATTATCAAGATTATTGCTACAGAATTTGATAATCCTGATATGAGTATAAAGCTTATAGTCAACAGGGTGAAATCTGTAACAGAAGGGAAAAAAGTGGCCCAGAGGGTTGTAAACATTGCCGGTCAGTTTCTCAACCTTAAAGTGGATTATCTTGGTTATGTTTATGATGATATAGTTGTCCAGAATGCTGTAATAAGGCAGAAGCCTTTTGTTGTTACAGAACCCAAAAGCAAGGCTGCAATCTGTGTAAAACATATAGTAAGCCGCCTTGAAAATATTGAATACAAGGAAGGTCGGGGACTGGGAAGCTTTCTTAAAAAAATTATACGGAATATTGATTAGCAGACAATGTGCTTGACTGCTGTAAATTTTTAAAATACTCTTATTAATGAGGAAGGAATTGTTAAAGATTAAAAGTGTATTAATTATTGCAGGTTCAGGATTTATTTTTTCGCTCATGACAGGTTTGTTCAGCGGAAATCCTTTTTCTGTAATCCTCTTCAGATCCTGTATTGGTGCGCTGTTTTTTACTGCAATTGTTGCAGCCGCAGTTTTTGTTATTAAAAAAACTTTACCTGAGATTAATGAACTGTTGAAAGAAGAAAACAGCGGGGATGATGGCGAAATACCGGGAGAAAAACTGGATATAGTTATTGAGGATGAAAACCCGTATGACCAGGCAGCATCAGACAGCAGTGAAGAGGAGAGAATAGATGAAGATACACTCCTTCAGAAGGATTTTATAGAGGAAGTAGAAGAGGAAAGTATTGATGATATAGGCATTCTGGAACAGGATGATGATTCTGATGAAGTTATAGAGGTGATGGATGACAGCATAAGTAACGGGGCTCTTCCAGAACTTGATGAAAATATTTCATTTGTTTCGGGATCATCGGAAAGTACTGACAAAAGGGATAATGATGCTGTTAATAAACTTGGCGGTAATATAGACCCCGGAACAATGGCAAAAGCTATTAAAACAATACTAAAAAAAGACCAGTAAGGATGATATAAATGACTGATAAAAAAAATGTTGAACATGAAGAACAGGATCTCTGGATTAAATACAAGAAAAAGAAAGATCCTGAAATCAGGAATTATTTTGTGCGTCAGTATGCTCCTCTTGTGAAATATGTTGCAGGCAAGGTTGCTGTTGGAATGCCTCATAATGTTGAATTTGATGACCTGGTCGGATTCGGTGTTTTCGGACTTTTTGATGCCATAGAAAAATATGATCCTGAAAAACATGTGAAATTCAAGACTTATGCAGTTACCCGGATCAGGGGGGCAATTTATGACGAACTGAGGTCTATTGACTGGGTCCCGAGGTCTGTAAGACAGAAAACGAAGGAGATAGAGGAAACGATCCATTCCCTTGAAGCAACACTTGGAAGATCTGCTTCCGATATGGAAATTGCTGATAAGATGGGTATTTCCATAAATGATCTTCACAAGACAATGCAGAAAATATCCTCTTCCTCAATAATCTCTCTCAATGACCTCTGGTATTCAGGTGAGGATAACGATAAAGTTGCAATTGTTGACAGCATAGAGTCTCCCCAGAGCCTGAATCCTGATACAATTGTTGAGAAAGATGAAATTAAAAGGGTAATAGTACAGGCAATAAGCGAGCTTCCCGATAAGGAAAAGAAGGTGCTTGTGCTTTATTATTATGAAGATCTTACATTAAAAGAGATAGGAAAGGTCCTTGAAGTTACAGAGTCGAGAATTTCACAGCTTCACACCAAGGCTATTATGCGGCTCAGATCAAAACTTACAAGCCTCAAGAAAGGAATAATGTAGAAATGAATGAAGTTTTGGATCTTCAGGAATTCAGGGCATATATGAAAGAGCTGGCAGATAAGGACAGCCAGATAAAATCTGTCCAGATTACAGCTCCGACTCTGGAAGAAGGTCTGAAAGAGGCTGCAATTGAACTTCAGGTAACAGAAAAACAGCTTGAATATGAAATAATAGTTAAAGGCAAAAAGGGTTTTCTCGGATTCGGTAAAAAAGACTTTAATATAGTTGTTTATAAAATTGAAAATGAAGAGAAAAAATCTGATCTTGTTGATGATATCGGGATTGATGAATTTGTTGAGGAAGAGACTGTCCCCAACAGGGATGGAGAAGCATTAATATCACTTTTCAAGGGAGATGTTTTCCTTAAAGTAACCCCTCCTGTGGGAAAAGGGAAGAAGGCATCTTCAGAGGAAGCTGTAAGTATACTCAGGGAAAGGGCTGTAAGCAATTATAATCCCGGACTTATAAGCAAAGTTATAAAACTGGCTGATAATATGCCTGTAAAGATAGGAACCTACATCCATAATCCTGCAAATGACTCAATACTTTCTTTGAAAATTGAAGAAAGTGATATGAAGGCATATGTTGTTTTTTCTCCTCCGGGACCCGGAGGCAGTGATATAATTAAAGATACTCTTCTGTCATTTCTTAAAAACAATTCTGTAGTATATGGTGTTGATGAAGAGAGGATAGAGGATGTGATAGACCATCCCTTTTATAACGAACCTGTTCTTGTTGCGGAAGGAACTCCGCCTGTAAACGGAAAAGATGCACAGATAAGGTATAATTTCAATATTGAATCTATTCCCTCTTTCATGAAAGAAAAAGGGGGAAAAATCGATTTCAAGGATAAGAACCTTGTCCAGAATGTAGTTGCAGGTCAGATACTGGCAGAGAAAAAACCAGCCGAAAAGGGTGTGAAAGGGAGAACTGTCACAGGAAGACCTCTTGAGGCAAAAGACGGTATTGATGCTGAACTGAAGACAGGAAATAATGTTGAACTTTCAAAGGACGGGCTTAAGGTAACAGCTTCCTGCAATGGTCAGGTTATGATGCTCAACGATAAAATTACTGTGGAAAATGTATATGTTGTTGACGGAGATGTTAACCTTACAACAGGGAATATCCATTTTCTCGGAACAGTTATGGTCAAGGGAAGTGTTGAGGACGGTTTTTCAATAAAAGCGACCGGTAATATTGAGGTTATGGGAAATGTCGGCAAGTGTACTCTTGATGCTGTTGGAAGTATAATTGTTCATCAGGGTATCAACTGCAAAGAGGGCGGACTTGTTAAGGCAGGGAAAGGTGTTGTTGCCAAATTTATACAGAATTCAACTGTCGAGGCTGATGAAATAGTCTTTGTAAGTGATGGTATTATCAATTCATATGTTGATTCAAACAGCAAGATAATATGCAGGGGAAAAAGGGCTACAATAGTGGGCGGCAGAATAAGAGCAACTGAGGAGATCTCTGCAAAGAATTTCGGTTCACTGGCTGTCGGTTCAACAGAAGTGGAAGTTGGATTTGATCCCAGAAGCAAGGCAAGGCTGCTTGAGCTTGAACAGAAAAAAGGCGAGCTTGAAAAAGAGATGGATGATATTGACAGGAACCTTGTCACTCTTGAAAACATGAAAAAGAAAATGCGTGGTAAATTCCCCGAGGAAAAGGAAAAGATACTTGAAGGTTTTAATGCCAGGATGCTTGAGCTTAAAAGCGATATGGAGTCAAATGATACCGAGAATGAGGAAATTCACAGATATCTGCAGTCTCTAAGGCATGTCGGAAAAATTTCCGCATCAGGAACCGTCTATCCCGGTGTTAAAATTACTATCAGGGATGCGCACCTTGAGGTTAAGAACGAATTAAAACGAATAACATTTGTCAATGAGGAATCTGTAATTAAAACCAAGAAATATGAAGAACCGGAAGAGGAATCCTTAGAGGAGGAATAATGCCTATACAGCCGATTGATCTTCAGACATTATTTGTAAAAATGAATCAGGTTGGCAGGGAACAGGCAGCTATCAAGAACAGTGCTGTTGTGCAGCAGGAAATACAGGGAAGTGAAATTGTAAAGAAACACCAGCATGATGATAAGAGTGTACACAGGGCTGAAACACCTGAATCAGGAGCTGAAAAAGTCAGGGAAGACGGTAAACACGGTACTATGCAGCAGCGGAAAAAAAGAAACGAGAGAGAAGAGGAAAAAAACATTCAGGAAGAAAAAGAGATTCTGAGTGATCCTGATCTCGGAACAAAAATAGACTTCAGCGGATAACTTAATGTCGGTGATCATTAATATAATTATTAATCTTATTGTTTTATTTTTTATGTATCATTATCTCAAATGGAGCTTGCTTAAGAAGGAAGCAGATAAGGGGAATTCCGGTCTGGATAAAGATGCTGAAAACCTGATAATTGAAATAAACAGAACAACAGAAAGGAACCTTCAGCTTATGGAAGCAAAAATTGCCCAGATCAAGGACGCTGTCAAGGATGCGGAGAGAGTTGTATCTGTGATAAACAGGGAGAAGGCTGGAAATCTTGATGAAAGTGAAATTTACAGAAAACTGGAAGCAAGAAGCTTTTACGGAAAAAGCGAGGAAATCAGGGATGATGTTATCAGGATTGAACTTCCCGGAGGGAAAAAGAATAATAGAAATATAAGAGCTGAAGAAAAAACCGATAATAAAGTAACAGATGAAAAAGATATCAGAAAGAGGGCAGTTACAATGTATAAAAACGGAATTGAAATTGAACTGATATCCAAAAACCTGAACATACCTACTGGGGAAATTGAGCTGATGATATCGCTTGATAAAGCAGGAAGAAAATAAGGAAATATCATGGACAGATTAACTGAGTTATTTATAAGAGACAGCAGGAAATATATATCACAGGCAGTGAATTCGCTTATAAATATTGAGAAAAAAGAGGAAGTGGATGCAAATATAGAAACCGCATTCAGGGCTGTCCATTCAATAAAAACCGAATCATCTTATCTTCAGATGACAGAGACAAAGAACCTTTCCCATGAAATAGAAAATACGCTGGAATCCCTTAGAAGCGGAGAAACTGTTCCTGACAATAAACTGTGCGGCAGAATAATCAGTGAGCTTGACAACCTCTCCCTGATTATCAAAAGGGAACTTGAAATAAGAGGCAGCAGCGATACATCAGGTGACAGGAATACTGACGCTGAAGATGAAAGACCGGAAAATGAGCAGCCTGATAAGCTTATAAACCAGACGGATATAGAAAATGAAGAGGAATACTATATTCTGGAATATGATATTGAAGACCGGATAAATATAGGCACAGGAGATAAAAGAGATACATCTTCTGCGGATCCAAAAAATACTGAATCAGAACAGAATACAGATGCTTTTCATAGCGATAAATCTGTAATAAACGGAAGTGTTTCCGCATCAGCACTGGCAGACGGTTCAGAAAAAATACCAGCAATAAAAAGTATTGAAATATCTGACGAGATAAGGGAAGAGGTGAGAAAGGAGTTTTCTGATTTTGAACTTCAGCTTCTTTCTGAATCCATGAAAAGGGGAGAAAAGCTTTACAGGATTACCTGTGAAATTTCAGAAGAATCTGTAATGAAATATCCCAGGCTTTATCTTGTGATAAATAATCTGGAACTCAAAACAAATCTTATAAAATCCTTCCCGTCATCAGAGGAGATTGAAAACGGAGTTTATACCTCCATAAAGCTTTATATTACTACAAAACTCGGGTATAAAGAGATTTTCAGTATTGTTGATGTGGATGAGATTGAAAATATACAGATAATTAACCTTCCATACAGCTATTATTTTAAAACAAGCGAACATACTGTTGCTGAGGAAATATCCTCAAAAGGGGAGCTGGATTCAATTCCTGTCAAGATCAAAAGGCTTGACAGGCTTTTTGTAGCTGTAGAGGGGATGAAGCTTGATCTGGCACTGAATGGTACTCTTGACAGTGATTTCAGAAAATCTATTCTGAGAAAGATAGCTGTAATAGAAAAAAACGTAAAAAAACTCAGGATGATAAGCTTCTCTGAGGAATTCCAGATGCTTCCCGGAATGATAAAAAAGATGGGATATGACCTTGGAAAGGATGTTGAAATTGTTTTTGATGACAATGATATAGAAATTGACAGGTCACTTTTTGAGTATATTTATGATCCACTTATCCATATTTTAAAGAACTCGGTTGATCACGGTATAGAGGATAAGGAAGTCAGAAGGAACAGCGGTAAAAGCAAGATAGGACACATTTGCTGCAGCACAACAAGAAAACAGGGAAAGCTTGTAATAGAAATTAAGGATGACGGGAGAGGACTTGATCTTAATAAAATATCCGAGGTTTCAGGTTATGATCTTGCTCAGCTTTCGGATAAAAAAACACTGCTTAAAATCCTTACTAAACCGGGATTCTCAACAAAAATAAATGTCAGTAATCTTTCAGGAAGGGGATTCGGACTTAATCTTGTATGGGATAAAATAAGAAAGATCCCGGGAGCTGATATTATTATATCTTCAAAGACTGGAGAAGGACTGACTGTCAGGATAATACTCCCTGATACATTTATTGCAACAAAAGTGGTTTTCACAAAATGCAGGAATGAAATTATTGTTATTAACAACGAGGATATTGAAAGGATTGTAACTATTGACAGGGATAAATTCAGAAACAGCAGCGAAGGACTTCTCTGTTACAGTAAATATCCGGTTTATAACAAGGACGGAAGGGTTTATGCAAAAGACAGCAATCTTCCGCTTGAAATGAACAGAAAGCTCATGCATGGAATAATCCTTAAAAACAATGATAAATCCGGATGTTTTATTGCAGACCGTGTACTTTTTTCACAGGTAATTCCTGCAGACAGGTTTTTCCTACTTGAAAGAGAGGTCCCTTATCTGTCATATCTGAAAATTGCAGGAATGGATAATGAGCTTTCATATCTTCATTCAGAAATCCTGAGTTACTGAAAGGAATGATAGATAAGCCTGGCTTTTGAATCTGTTAGCTTTCGGATTGAAAAAAGATAAAATATATTCAGCTGTTTCCTGGCAATAAAATACCCCTGAATTGATGCTGAAAAGACTTCCATTGTGCTTTATAAAGCAAAATACAGGGGCAGAAAGCGGGTTGAATCTGAATAATCCAGCCTTTATTTTTTAAGTATTTTTTTCAGAACTGTTTCTTTATCAATTTTTTTCTGGCAGAAGAACCAGTCCTGGCAGACCATATCCTCTTTTCCTTCCATTCTGTCTTTTGCAGTACCGCATGAACCTGCAGGTGAAACTATGACATCATCACCGGGACGCCAGTCAGCAGGAGTTGCAACATTGAACGCATCTGTTGTCTGCATTGCAGTAAGAGCCCTGTAGATCTCATCAAAATTTCTTCCAAGACTCAGCGGGTAATAAATTATTGCTCTTATAATTCCCCTGGGATCAATAAAAAAAACTGCACGTACTGCTTTTGTTGAATCTTCACCCGGCTGTATCATTCCGTATTTTTTTGCAACTTCCATTGTAATGTCTTCAATAAGCGGAAAATTTACTTCGACATTTTTCATGCCCCTGTATTCAATTTTTTCCTTTATTGTCCTCAGCCAGGCTATATGGCTGTAAAGACCGTCAACAGAAAGGCCTACAAGTTTACAGTTGGCTTCGCTGAATTTGTTTTCCAGTGATGCAAAAGTAATAAATTCAGAAGAACAGACAGGAGTGAAATCTGCAGGGTGACTGAAAAGTATTACCCATTTCCCGGTATAGTCTGATGGAAAATTAATTTCCCCCTGGGTGGTTACAGCTTTGAATTCCGGTGCCTTGTCTCCTATCCTCGGCATTGGTGTGACTTTGCTTTCAAAAACTTCTTCCATTTAGAATCTCCTTATTTAAATTTGCTTATAATAATTATAATTTTATATATGGAAAAAACAAATTTATCTGCTTATATAATGCTTAATAAATGTATTTTTATCAGGAAAAAAATATTATACTAACATTATGGCTTTAATAATTGAAATATTTGCGGAAAGAGTTATTTATGGAAAAAATAAGAAATAAAAATGCATTTATATGCGATATGGACGGTGTTATATACCACGGAAACCGTATACTTCCAGGAGTTAATGAATTTGTTGCATGGCTACAGAAAAACAGTAAAAAATACCTTTTTCTGACCAACAGCAGCTCAAGGACCCCCAGGGAACTGAGGGAAAAAATGCTCAGGCTGGGTCTTGATATAGATGAAAAGCATTTCTACACAAGCGCCCTTGCAACTGCCCAGTTCCTTTCCACACAGAAAAAAAACGGAAGTGTATATGTAATAGGGGATGCAGGTATTTTCAATGCCCTTTATAATGTGGGATTTTCAATGAATGATTCAAACCCTGATTATGTTGTGGTCAGCGAGACTGATAATTACAATTATACTAATCTTCAGAAAGCGGTTGAACTTGTCAGCAATGGAGCAAAACTGATAGGTACAAATCCAGACTTGTCAGATCCTTCCGAAAAAGGAATAATACCTGCAACAGGTTCCCTGATTGCACCGATTGAGCTAACTACAGGGAGCAAGGCTTATTTTATCGGAAAACCAAACCCACTGATGATGAGAACAGCACTCAAGATACTTGGTTCCCAGAGGGAGGAAACAGTGATAATCGGCGACAGAATGGAAACAGATATTATTGCCGGTATGGAGGCAGAAATAACTACAGCCCTGGTCCTGAGCGGAGTTACCAGTGAGTCTGATATGGGCAGATTTGCCTATTGTCCTGATTATGTTCTGAACGGTGTCGGTGATATTCCTGATTGATAAAGATAATATTCTGCTGATATGGTATACATAAGTTAAGTAATTATGTGAAAAGAACCGGATGAATTCATAAATAGACTGAAAGATAATTGACTGTTTTTGTGTGTAGATATAATAAAGATATTATCTAAACATGAAGGACGGTAAAAAACAAATATCTGAATGAATACAACAGTAATAGTCCTTGAAAATCCCTCGAAATGGGATTTCAAAATAGAAGGGGTCGAAATTGTCAAAGGTATTGACTATCTGACTGACCCTGCATTTCTTAACAGAAAAAGACTTAAAATTCTGAATTTGTGCAAATCATACAGTTATCAGTCAACCGGATACTATGTTTCACTTGTTGCTGCTGCAAGAGGGCATTATCCAGTACCATCTGTAAAGTCAATGCTTGATTTCAGGTACAATATAATAATAAAAAAAGTATCAGATGAAATTGACAATCTGATACAGAAGAGTCTTTCAAGAATCAACAGCAGCAGTTTTGAGCTGAGCATCTATTTCGGTAAAAATGTTGCAAGTTGTCACAGCAGACTCTCGAAAATGCTTTTCAATCATTTCCCTCTTCCGCTTTTCCGTGCCTATTTTAAAAAACACAATAAAAAATGGCAGCTCTACAATATAAAAATGATATCCCCGGAAGAGGTTCCCGAGAGTCATTATCAGTTTCTGAAAGAACGGATTGTTGATTATGCGGGAAGAAAGTATAAACGGAATTCAGTTGACAGCAATTTATACAGATACAAACTTTCAGTATTAAATTCTCCTGAAGAGGAACTTCCCCCCTCAGACACGGCAGCAGTGGAAAAAATAATTAAATCAGCTGAAAGGAACGGCCTGTACAGTCAGATAATAACTTCTGATGATTTTGCAGAAATTGATAAATATGATGCTCTTTTTATACGTGATACAACAGCTGTAAACCATTATACCTACAGGTTTGCAAGAAGGGGGGAAAAAGAGGGGCTGGTTGTAATAGATGACCCTGTTTCAATACTGAGATGTACAAATAAAATATATCTCAAGGAAATACTTGAAAAAAACCGTATCCCCTGTCCTTCCTCAATTATTATAACGCAGTCAAGTGCCAGAGAGATAAAAAACAGAATAGGGTTCCCCTGTGTTGTTAAAATTCCCGACAGCTCATTTTCACTTGGTGTACATAAATTTGATACTGAGGAGGATTTTGAGCAGTCTAGATCGGAACTCTTTAAAAAATCCTCTCTTCTTCTTGTTCAGGAATTCACACCGACAGAATATGACTGGAGAATAGGGATTCTGAACAATGAACCTATTTTCGTATGCAAATACTTTATGGCAGAGAAGCACTGGCAGATATACAACCATAAGGTGTCTGATGCCGGTATGACGGAATGTATTGAAATAGAGCAGACACCTCCTGTTGTATTGAAAACTGCCCTGAATGCTGCAAAGCTTGTAGGTGACGGCCTTTACGGTGTTGATCTCAAGATTGTGAACAAAAAAGCAATTGTAATAGAAATTAATGATAATCCGAGTATAGACAGCGGTATTGAGGATGAAGTATACGGGGACTTGCTTTACGATACTATTATCAGGGAATTCATACGAAGAATGGACAAAATACATGGGAAATAATTATTCAATGTTTGAAACACTGGGCATTGAGCTTGAGTACATGATTGTTGACAGGGAAACTCTGGATGTTTCGCCTATAGCAGATAAGCTTCTTAAAAAGGCAGCAGGCAGGTATACCAATACATATTACCCTGATGGAAAAAAAGGTAATTCCGCATGGTCAAATGAACTTGCAGCACATGTTATTGAGTTCAAGACAAACAATATCAGACTGGGGTTTGCAGAAGGAAAAAAAGTTCTTTCAGACCAGATAAAAAAAGCAAACATACTTCTTGATGAATATAATGCAATGCTTCTTCCCACAGCCATGCATCCATGGATGGACCCTTACAGGGAGACTGTACTGTGGAGTCATGGAGACAGGGAAATCTATAATACATTTGACAGAATATTCGGCTGCAGCGGCCATGGATGGTCCAACCTCCAGAGTATGCATATAAACCTGCCGTTTAAAAATGATGAAGAGTTTTTCAGACTGCATACAGCTGTAAGACTTATTATGCCTGTCATTCCTGCGCTTTCATCAAGTTCACCGATAATGGATAAAAAAATAACAGGGATTCTTGATAACAGACTGAATGTTTACAGAAAAAACTGTGCCAGAATTCCCTCTGTAACCGGTGATGTTATACCGGAGGCTGTCAGAAGCATCAGAGAGTACAGGGAAAATATTCTTGAAAGAATATATTCAGATATTTCAGAATACGACAGTGAAAGAATAATTTCCCATGAATGGCTGAATGCTAGGGGTGCAATTGCCCGTTTTGAAAGGGGTACAATTGAGATCAGAATTATTGATATTCAGGAATCACCGGTAGTTGATTTTTCCATTGCAGAAGCTGTAACAGGAGTACTTGAGATTCTGGCAGGTAAAGACTCAGACACTGAAAAACAGCTTGCCATTGATACAGGCACTCTGACAGAAATATACAGCGAAGCAGTTTCTAAAGGGATGAAATCAGTTATAAGAAGCAGGGATTATCTTGAACTGTTTGGTATGGAAGGAATATCAGAATTATCAATACGTGATTTATGGAAGGTACTGATAAAAAATATGAAAAAAGTTTCCTGCCATGCAGATCTTGAACCGGTTGAAACCATACTTGAGGAGGGTTCCCTGTCTGAGAGAATTCTCAAATCTGTGGAAAAGATTCCGGTTTTAGATACATATAAGGAGCTTGCTTCCTGCCTTTCTGAAAACAGAATGTTTAAAAGCTGTTAAAATTAAATTAACAGCTTTATTTATAACTTTATACTGTGCAGATATTTGACCAAAAAGCCTTTAGATGGTAAACTTTATGAACTTACCTATAAATCCAGTTAGGAGAAATCTGCATGATATGTAAAGTTAAACCCGATATAACCCTTTTTAATCCTGCCAGACCAGAGCTTTTCAGGGATCAGTTCCCGTATTCAAGTGTGCCTCCTATTCTTTTTGATGAAAAATCAGTACCTATGGCGCCTCCGGAAAAAATATGGATTACAGACACAACTTTCCGTGACGGGCAGCAGTCAAGGCCACCCTACAAACCGGAACAGATACTGCGCATATATGATCTTCTGCATCGTCTCGGCGGTGAAAACGGAATTATCCGTCAGAGTGAGTTTTTCCTGTACAGTGACAGGGACAGGGAAGCTGTTGAAGCATGTATTGACAGAAAATATCCCTTTCCCGAAGTTACAGGATGGATACGGGCAGACGAGAATGATTTCAGACTGGTAAAAAATTTCGGGCTGAAGGAGACTGGCATACTCACTTCAGTTTCCGATTACCATATTTATATCAAGTTGAAAAGCGACCGCAAAAAGGTTATGGAAAAATATCTCCAGATTGTAGGCAAATCAATTGAGGAGGGAATAATTCCAAGGTGTCATTTCGAGGATATAACAAGGGCTGATATTTACGGGTTCTGTCTGCCGTTTGCTCAGGAGCTCCTGAAGCTTTCCCAGAAGAGCGGAATACCTGTTAAGATCAGGCTCTGCGATACCATGGGATACGGTCTTACATATCCGGAAGCAGTTCTTCCGAGGAGCGTTCCCAAGATAGTACATGCATTCCACAAGGAGCTTGGATACCCTTCAGAAATGCTTGAATGGCACGGACACAATGATTTTCACAAGGTACTTATAAACGGAACAACTGCATGGCTCTACGGCTGTTCTTCACTTAATGCCTCACTTTTCGGTTACGGTGAAAGGACCGGTAACCCTCCGCTTGAAGGGGCTGTAATTGAGTATATAGGACTTAAAGGGAATTCAGACGGTATTGATACCTGTGTTATTACAGAATTGGCTGAATATTTTGAAAAAGAGATCAAGGCGCCCATACCTGCAAATTATCCCTTTGCAGGTTCTGACTTTAATACAACCAGAGCTGGTATACATGCTGACGGACTTCTTAAAAATGAAGAGATATACAATATCTTTGATACAGCTGAAATACTTAACCGCCCGCTGCGTGTAATGGTCACTGACAAGTCGGGAATGGCAGGTATTGCCCGCTGGCTTAATGAAAACATTCCCGGAATAGTAGACGGAAGCAAGGAAAAACTTACAAAACGCCATCCAGGTGTAAAGTATATATATGAGTGGGTTATGGAGCAGTATGAAAAGGGGCGGACCACCAGTATTTCATCTGAAGAAATCCTTTACCGTGCACGCCACTATATCCCTTCACTGTTTGAATCAGATTTTGAGAGGGCAAAAAAAGGTGCACTTGCCCTTGCGGAAAGATTTGCTGAACAGCTGTCACAGACACCTGAAATTTCTTCAGGCGACAGCGGGGAACTGGAAAACTATCTGAAGAAAATTATAAACAGGGAACCTTTTATTCATCTTATTGCTGTAACAGATACTGAAGGTCACAGAATAGTACCTCTCCAGACACAGAGAGGTGAAAAGGGAAAATTCAGGCGCCTCAGCCGAAAAGACTTCAATAACAAGGAATGGTTCAGGAATGTTCTGACAAGAGGAGAAATATATCAGTCTGATCTCTTTTTCTCGGAATATACAGGAAAGCTTATAATGACAACAGCTCTTCCTCTGATGAACAGGGATGGAGACCTTTACGGTGTACTTGATGTTGACTTCAAGTTTGAAGAGGTTGTAAAACTTCTTGACGACCTCCCTGTGAAGGATATCTGAGACTTACTCAGTCACTGTTATGTTTGTCTTGACTGTAAAATTATTTGCTATTAGCATTATGCTGGATGAAATTTTCATATAAGCTCATTATTGTTCTGTTATCAATATCTCTTTCTTCTGTTGTTCTTTTCAGCATAGCCCATTACAACAGCAGTTCGAAATATATTCTGACTCTTGAGCAGAAAAACCTTTCTGAAAAAAGCCTTATAATTCAGAAGCAGATGGACCATTATCTGAATCAGTCTGCAAACTTTATTTTCGGTCTTGGTACAAACAGCAGAATACTTGAATTTCTTTGTGAAAAGGATTACAGGGACAACGGAGAGATCAACCGGCTACTCGACAGGATACAGGGGTTTAATTATGAAGAGTATTCAGCTATTTTCCTGATTGACAGGTCCGGATTCTGCAGGGCATCTACCGACAGAAGGTTTATAGGTACAGACTACAGCTTCAGAACATACTATCAGAATGTAATTGATAAACGAAATAATCTGTTTATATCGGATTATTCAATAGGACTTAAAAGCCTTGTACCGGGAATATTTTTTTCCATACCAATAGAAAATGACGACGGATTTTTTGCAGGAGTACTTGTTGTAAAGATAAGCGGTAACTACCTTCAGAAAAAGATTGATGAGCTTAATAATTTTGAAAAATCAAATCTTTTCAGTGATGAGGAAATAAGAAACATAAAACTTTTTAAAAATATAAAAATCCCTGATCTGAATCCTGAAACTTTTATTATAAACCAGGACGGGATCATAATCATGCATCCCGATCCGGGACGCCTCTTTCACAGTATCACTCAACTTTCGCCGGAAACGGTAAAACGGCTTACAGAAAGCCAGCAGTTTCTCGGAAGGGAAATAACAAGCCTTGATGAAGCTGTTCTCGGCCGGCTTCACAGGGAAGCCCTTCTTTCACAGAAGCCTATGACATCTGTATACAGGAACCAGGAAGAGGCTAACTGGCATGTTCTTGCACTGGCCCCGCTTGAGAATAACAGATGGTGTATAGGGGTGAGCCTGAGTTACAGGGAATTTCTTTTATCTTCACATGATCTTCTTATAAAAACAGTGATTATCAGCATTATCATACTGCTTGCAGTTCTTGCTGCAGCCCTGTATCTGACCAGGGTTATTACCCGTCCCATGAATAATCTTCTGAGAATAATTTCAGATGCAATGAACAAGAACTGGAGTATAAGGTTTGAATCCGGCAACAATGACGAGTTCGCGTTTCTGGGTGAACGGTTTAACGAGCTTATGGATATTATTGAGGATTATTCCGTGAATATGGAACAGCAGGTTAAGGAAAGAACAGAAGAGGTTATAAATTTACAGAAAGAGAATACACGCCTCAAAATTATGGAGGAAAAGGAACGTCTGTACAGGGACCTTCATGATTCCCTGGGCGCCAGGCTTACAAATATAAATATATGCAACAATGTTGCCAAATCAATCATTCACAGTGACCTGACACGTACAGAGGAAATGCTTGTGAGGATTGATGCAAACTGTGAACAGGCTATTGAAGATATGAAAAACCTCCTCTCTGAAGGTGCTTCCGAGATGTTTAACGAGGAACTCCTGGGCCCTAAAATGGTAAAAAGGTTCAGAAGGAGGCTTTCTCTCCAGAATATCAAACTTAAAACAGATATACCGAAACGAAAGGATTTCCCTTTGCTGAGCAAGGATATTTATCATGAGCTGAACATGATTCTTGAAGAATTGATAACTAATGTGTTAAAACATGCACGGGCGGAAAAAATACAGCTCTCTGTGGAGTTCAGCGGGCAGTCAATGATTCTCTCTTTCTCTGATAACGGAATAGGCATGAGGGAAAACAGCAGAAACAGGGGTTACGGACTAGGAAATATTGAGAAACGTGCTGCCCGGCTGAACGCCGGGCTTACAGTTGAAACCATACCCGGCAGCGGAACTTCATATCAGATTAAAATACCTCTGAAGCAGTCAGGAGCTGAGTAGTATAATGGGTAAATATAAAAGATTGAAAATAGTGATAGTTGAGGATATCAAGGATGTCAGGGAGGGACTTAAATACTTCCTTTCCCTGGAACCGTCATTCTCTGTTTTAAAAACCTATGAGGAAGCGGAAGACCTTATAGCAGGTCTGAAGGGTGGATTGAAGCCTGATGTAATACTGATGGATATAGAGCTTCCGAAAATGAACGGAATAGACGCAACCCGTACAATTACACAGGACTTCCCTGAAACTGCAATCCTTATTCTCACAATATTTGAGGAGGAGGAAAAAATACTTGAAGCTCTCAGAAGCGGCGCAAAAGGATATATACTTAAAAACACAAAACCCCAGGAACTTATTGACCAGATAAAATGCCTTTCTGAAGGGGGTACTCCAATCAGCCCCTCTATTGCAGGTACTCTTGTATCTGAAATCCAGAAAACTGCTCCTCCCGCCAAAAAGGATTATTTTCTTACAGCAAGGGAGAAACAGATACTTGAAGATATAATTGAAGGGCATACAAGCCGTGAAATAGCGGACAAGTATTCCATATCAGCATCCACCGCGAAAAAACATATTCTTCATATCTACCAGAAACTCAATGTCAAATCCAAAGTGGAAATAGTAAAGAAAGTAATAAACGAAAAGCTTCTCTGAGATATTAGGATGGGCCAAAAGGCCCATAAAATACTTCACCTTCCGTAAAATAGTTCACTTTTTTACACCTTTGGGACAATTGCTGTCTCCAGTCTCCGGTGCTAGCATTATTCAAGATTTATACAAAAGGAGACAAAAATGACAAGATTCAGCAAAATCTTCAATATTTTCTTTATTGTTGCTCTTGTGATTGCTGTGTTTAACGATGCTATGATAAATACAGATACGATTGATGGTATAATCAATAAGTTCTGTAAATAGAACGAATGATGGCTGCCGCGGGGCTGGGACATTTATGATCCCGTACTAACGATTAGCAGCCACCAATCGTATCTGAATATTGGGGAAGCCTCTACACTTACCCCGTATAGACGTATGATTATTATACCTTCACTTTTTGCAGAACACAATAAAAGGGGGAATAATATGCAGTTTATCGGTATTGATTTACATACTAACTGTTTTACAGCCTGTTTTCTTAATGAAACAGGAGCAAAATCAATTTATTCTTTCAGTATAAATTCTGAAGGGATTTCAAGCTTTCTGAATAAAGTTGATAATAATTCATATGCTATCGTTGAGGCTACAATCAATTCCTTTTGCTTTGTAAATCTCATTAAATCAGATGTAAAGCAGATCATAGTCGCTAATACTTTTGAACTAAAAACAATATCATTTACAAATAAAAAAACAGATAAAGTAGATGCTTATAAACTAGCAAGAGTAATTAAATCTCAAATATTAAGTGGAGAAGAACAGATTCATCCTGTTGTTATTCCACCAATGCATATCCAGAATTTAAGATCACTTTTTACAACTTACAGGTTAGAAAGAAAGCAGGTAATTTCTGTTAAAAATAGAATACATTCGCTATTAAAACAGAATTTATATCCTTTTACAAAAGAATATATCTTTGGTGTGAAATCAAGAAAAATAATCAGGAATTTATGCAGTGAGAATCCTGTTTTGCATTTTCAGATAAATTTGTTAATGGATCAACTGGAAAGTATTGAGCAACAAATAAAAACTCTTAAGGAGCGAATATTATTAGAAGGAGCTGTATATATTAAAGAGATTAATATTCTTACAAGTATGAGAGGATTAAGTGTTTTCACAGCAATAGCAATTATTTCAGATATTATTACTGTCAGGAGATTTCAAAATAGTAAAAAGTTTTCATCTTATTTGAGAAGCACTCCTCGTGTTGAGAGTTCAAATGAAAAAACAATAATAAAAAGTACCAATAAATCAGGGAGGAAAGTGGCAATAACTCTTTTAAGCCAGGGATTAAATCATTTCCGAGATAATAATCCAAATATTCGAAGATGGCATGATCGATTAAGGGTCTATAAAAAACCTGGCATTGTACGTATGGGATTATGCAGGAGAGTGATAACAGAAATTTATCAAATGCTTAAAAAAGAAGAATATCATTATTTCAGGGATCCGGAAAATCATAAAAAAAAGATGGTAGAATATATAAAACTTCTTGTTAAAAATGGTATAGAAATTCCAACAAATATTGATATTGCGGCTTGATTTTTCTCATAGACGCTCCGTGCAGCGGAAGCAGCGAAGCCGACAAAGATAAGGTATATGAATTAAAACTGGGGCATGTTGCAGAGCCTGATAATCCCTATGCTCTCGGGGCTACCAGACTGGCCGAACTCATGGAAGAACGTACCGGCGGCAAGGTTAAAATAAGTATTTTTCCCAGCAGCCAGCTTGGTGATCAGGAAAAACTTATTGAAAGCCTTGTTTTCGGAAGTATTGACTTTGCAATGACAACAACCGCAGTACTGGGGCAGTTTGAACCCAACCTTCTTGTATTCGGTTATCCCTACATGTTTGAAACAAGGGACCACGCATACAAAGCACTTGATACAGTCGGAATAGAAGTTGGTAAAAACCTTGAAAACAAAGGGGTGAAAATACTTGGTTTTTATGAAAACGGAATAAGGCACATGATAAACAACAAGGTTCCTATCAAAAAACCGGAAGATATGAAAGGTCTTAAAATGCGTGTTATGACAACCCCTGTTTATGTGGAACTGATGAAATCACTGGGTGCTGATCCTACACCCATGTCTTTCGGAGAAGTATATTCCGCCTGTTCAACCGGTACTGTTGACGGCCTTGAAGTGCCTGCTGTTCATATCTGGCAGAAGAGGTTTTTTGAGGTTAACAGATATGTTTCGCTTACAGGTCATACATATGAATCAGAACCTCTTACAATGTCAATGAAGACATGGGAAAAACTTCCTGAAGAATACAGAACCATTCTTCTTGAATCAGTTAAGGAATCCCTTGACTATGCCAGACAGCTTGCAAGGGAGCAGGAAGCAGGGTTCTTTAAAAGTATTGTTGATTCAGGAAAAACAGTGATTATTGAAGTCGACAGATCCCTGTTTGCCGAAGAAACAAAACTGGTGTGGGACAAGCTTGCTACAAAAGAAAGTCCTGCTCTGATTGAAAAAATACAGAACCTTCGCTGATAAATAAGGGGAACAGGAATTAGATGAATGCTAAAATAATAAGAAACATTGAAAAGATCAATTTTGTACTTGAAAAAGTTTCTATATTTTTAATGCTGTTCCTGCTGTTTCTTACATTTGCCAATGTTGTGGGGCGGTATGTTTTTTCCCGCTCCATATTTTTTGCAGATGAAATGGCCAGGTTCATATTTGTTTGGATTGTTTTCCTTGGAATAGCAAAAATTGTAAAGGACAAAAGACAGGTAGCTGTGACATTGCTGAGCGACAGGCTGTCTGATAAAAAAAGCGGCTTTGTGCTTGAAAGCTTTATAGCGTTATGCGGACTTGTTTTTCTTATCATTGTTTTTTTGGGAGGAATCAAGCTTTCAAGGACAATGATGTTTTACAGCAGCGCGGCGCTTACAATTCCCATGGGAATTGTTTATCTGGCAATACCCATAGGGTCAGGACTTACAGTAGTCTTTCATGTGCTTAACTATATTGAGACAGTTCTTGAATTCATTGAAAAGCGGAAAGCTCTAAAACCGGAGGCCCTCAAATGACATATTTTATTTTTTTCGGGATTCTCCTGAGTTTTATTTTTATCGGGGTGCCTATAGCATATGCGCTGGGGCTCTCTACAGTATATCTCCTTATTACAGAACTGGAGGTCCCACTTGTCCTGATAGCCCAGAACATGTTTTCTGCAACCAATTCCTATGAATTTCTTGCCATACCCTTTTTCATGCTGGCTGGGGCTTTCATGTCCCACGGAGGAGTTACTAAAAACCTTATAAATTTTTCACAGTCTCTTGTCGGTCACTACAGGGGTGGACTTGCCCAGGTTGTTGCTGTTTCGGGAATATTTTTCGGAGCAATTTCAGGGTCTGCCGCGGCAGTTACTGCAGCTATAGGCGCGATAATGATTGATGTGATGGAGAAAAAGGGTTATTCAAGACCTTTCACCGCAGCTGTTGTTGCGGCAGGTGGAATGGTTGGAATTGTAATACCTCCGAGTATCACCCTTGTTGTTTACGGGGTCATTGCGGGAGTTTCCATAGGAGACCTTTTTCTTGGAGGTTTCGGCCCGGGAGTGATGTACGGGCTTTCCATGCTTGTTTTGAGCTATTTTATCTGCCGCAAACACGGATGGGGCGGGGAAGGTTCCTTCAGCTGGAAAAATATCGGAAAGAGTTTTATCGGAAGTTTCTGGGCACTTTTAATGCCTGTCATTATACTGGGCGGCATATACGGAGGTATTTTCACCCCTACAGAAGCTGCCGCAGTTGCTTCAATTTATGCCCTTTTTGTCGGGTTTTTTATCTACAGGGAACTTAAAATAAAGGACCTTCCAAAAATTGTTGCCCAGGCTATCTACGGAACAGTTGTTATAATGTTTATTGTCGCAGCTGCAAAAGTATTCGGATATGCCATTACTTCTGCACAGATCCCCCACAAGCTTGGTATGTGGATAACAACAGTTGCACCTAATAAATATGTTTTCCTGATTTTTGTAAATATAATACTTCTTATGCTGGGAACACTGGTCAATCCTTCCGCAGCAGTTGTTATACTTACACCTATTCTCTATCCTGTTGCGATGGAATTCGGCATAGATCCGGTATTCTTCGGTGTACTGATGATCTGTAACCTTGCAATAGGCAATATTACTCCGCCTGTAGGACTTGACCTTTTTGTTGTAAGCGCTGTTACCAAACTGAGCATTGATAAAATCGCAAAAGCGATCTATCCCTACATTATCATACTTGTCATGCAGGTGTTTGTTTTCACATTCTTCCCGCAGATAATTACATTTCTTCCAAACCTGTTTAAATAAATAGCATGGGGTTTTTCTGAAAAGGAAAACCCCTTTTGAATAATCAGAAATATTCCTCCTGCAGAAAATAAAAAGATATATTATAATTACTCAGCAGCTGCATAAAATATCAAAAAGGGGGAAGTTTTATGAATCCTGATAAAATAAACAAGTGGAAGGATGAAATGGCTTTTCATCTGGAAAAGGAGCTTCTTCCCTTCTGGAAGGAAAGATGCCTTGATGCAGTTAACGGAGGATATATTACTCAGTTTGATACAGATGGTAATGATACCGGCTGTGATGAAAAATCACTTCTTGCCCATATGAGAACTGTATATTCACTTTCAATTGCCCATAAAAATGGTTTTGATAAAGACAATGTCTGTCTCAAACTTGCACAGGAGGGGGTATCTTTTGCTGTTAGAAATTACTGGGACAAGGAATACGGCGGTTTTTACTGGCTTTTCAACAGGAAAAATGAGATTCTGATTGATAAAAAAATTATATACGGATTAAGTTTTGCAATATATGCTCTTTCCACATATACAATTGTTTCAGGTGACAGAATCGGTCTTGAGTATGCAGAAAAATGTTTTGACCTTCTGCAGATAAACTGTACAGATACATTTGATGGCGGATACTGGGAAATGTTTAACCGTGACTGGACACTATGCTCTCCCGGCAGCGGCGGAGGTGACAGGAAAACCCTTGATGTACATATGCATCTTATGGAAGCTTTTACTTCTCTTTACGAATGCAGCGGAAAGGAGCTTCACAGGCGGAAGCTCCTGGAGATTATTGATATTCTTGTTAAAAGAATCATGCATCCTGAATACGGAAGCGGAATACCTCAGTTTTACAGGGACTGGAGCGTTGCTCCCCAGATCAAGTTTGACATTATATGGGGATGGGACAGGTTTAAAGGAGAAAAGCAGGAAAAGGAAAATGTTTTTGATAATACATCATACGGACATAATGTAGAATTTTTCTGGCTGCTTATTGATGCATTGAGAATTCTGGATGAAGACCTCCATAAATACGATGATATTTTCGTTAAAATTCTGACTACAGCTGTAAATACGGGAATTGACAGGGAATACGGCGGTGTTTATGTGGAAGGTTCTCATGACGGAACAAAGGTTTATGACAAGTGCAAGGAATTCTGGCAGCAGGCTGAATTTCTTACAGGAATGCTTGATGCCTATCTTTTATACAGTGATGAAAAATACCTTGATGCATATGAAAATATACATGGCTTTGTGATGAAGCATATGATCAAGCATGAAGTGGGTGAGTGGTGGCCTCTTCTGGAAAGAGAAGGTAAACCTGTATGGACACATATGAGCCATTCCTGGAAGGTTAATTATCATACAATCAGGGCTGCTGTGCTTTCAATCGACAGGCTTGAGAGGATTTTGAAAAATCAGAAAATATCATAATACAGAAGCGGTTAAGACAGGATAAACCTGAAACGGACCTGTTTCCTTAACAGCTCTGAAGCCAGGCTCTAAAGGCGCGGACATGATTCCCTTATGATGAGTTCAGGTTCAATAATAATATTAACTGCTTTTTTCTTTTTGTTTTTTATCTGACTGAGCAGTTCAGAGGTTGCAATCACTCCCAGTCTGTATTTCGGCTGGTGTATTGTTGTCAGGGGAATCCTGTATTTTTCAGAAAAATTTATATCATCATATCCCATAACTGCGACCCGTTCGGGGACAGGGATTCCGGAGTCGATAAGGCCGTCGATAAGACCGAATGCTGCAAAGTCATTCAAAGCAAAGATCCCGCATCTGTGTGTCATGTTCCTGAAATAATCTGCATGTTTCATTGCAAACCTGTAGCCGTCCTCCTGTCTGTTGACCCCTGTAAAAAGTTTAATGATCCTGTTTTCCCCCCTGTGCCTGTCCGCCTCTCTGTAGAACCCTTTTACCCTGTCATCTGCTGTCTGATGCTCAAATCCCTTCAGGCATATTATTTCCCTGTATCTGTTTTCAAACAGCAGTTTTGCCCCGATCTCTCCCCCCTTTATATTGTCAGAAGTGACTATTGAATGGTTCCTGCTGCTGTTGCTGTAATTCATGAGTACAACAGGCATTGTAATTTTTTCGAGTATATCAAATGCAGGTGAATCTGTATCAATCGGAGTAATAAGCAGTCCGTCTATATGATTAAGGAGCAGATTACTGACTATTTCCTGTTCCTTTTCCTTCTGCCAGTTTGAACTTGTAAGAAACATGATAAATCCGTTTTTATGGAGCTCTGATTCAATGCCCCTGGCAATTTCCGTGAAAAAAGGATTTGCAAGATCTTCGATTACAACCCCGATAATATTTGAGCTTTTTCTGGAGAGTGTTCTTGCAAGATTACTCGGTCTGTAGTTGTTTTCCTCAATTATTTTCAGAATTTTCTGTCTGGTTATCTCATTAACCTTATCAGAGTTGTTTATAACCCTTGAGACTGTTGCTTTCGAGACCCCGGCAATTTCTGAGATATCAAGTATTGTAAGTTTTTTATTCATATTTTCCGGTTAAAGCTTTGTCCATTTTTCTCCTGAACTGCTGTTCTTTAGTATTGCTTCAATAAATGCCAGACCTGTAATCCCCTGTTCTGCATCCGGATAATCATACCCCGGGACTGCTTCCTCCCCTGATTCACCGTTTTCCGATGATCTTATAGTTCTGAACCCGCTTCTGTAGATATTTGCAAATGCGCAGATCAGACCTTCAGGGTGCCCTCCCGGCAGATTTGATGCTTCGAGAGCTTCGCTGCAAAGGGCCGAACACCCTTTTTTATATATAGTTGATGTACTGTCAGTATTCATTTTTTCTAGCACTTCAGGGAATTCCTGGTCCCAGCTGATCCCTCCGGCAGTACCGTAGATTCGTATTCTCAGTGCATTACCTTCGCCTGAGGATACCTGGGATGCATGAAGAATACCCCTGACATTGCCGGAATAGTGTATCAGTACTGATCCTGTATCATCAAGAGGATTATTGGGAATATCTGCATTAAGGTCTGCGCATACTTTAAGGGGGGTAAGGCCTGTCACTGTCTGTACCAGGTTAAGGGCATGAATACCTACATCCATCATTGTGCATGATGGTCCTGAAATATCAGGATCAAGATGCCATGTTTGAAAGTTTTCAGGGTCTTCAATTAATGGGGAAAGCCATCCCTGTGTATATTCAACAACAACCCTCAGGATTTTTCCTATATGACCCTTCTTAATAATATGGCGCGCCTGTTTTATCATCGGGTATCCGGTATATCCATGTGTCAGTGCAAAAAGCTTTCTGTTCTTTTCAGCCGCTTCCTTGATTTCCCTGCACTGGCTGAGGGAAACAGCCATTGGTTTGTCTGAAAAAACATTGAAACCTGCATTGAGAAAAGTCATGCTTATTTCATAGTGTGATGAATTGGGAGAAGCTATTATGACAAAATCTATTCTTTCATCATCGGGAAGGGAAAGTTCATGTTTGACCATTGCCTTGTAATCTGTATAGGCCCTGTCAGGTTTTATACCCAGTTCCATTCCCCTCCGGATGCTTTTTTCAGGATCCCTTGAAAAAACTCCTGATATTATTTCAGCTTCCCGGAAAAGGGAGGCCGCGCTTATATGTACAAATCCTATAAATGATGTTTTTCCTGCACCTATTATTCCGCCCTTCAGTTTTTTTACCATTTTCTCCTCCATCCTTCCTGAAAACTTTTTCCGATTAACAGAATATTCTTTACTTGATTCAGGATATTTATCCTGTCAGGAAATACCTAGAATTCTCCTGTTGGATTTTTCATCGGCTGATCCGCCTGCAAAATCATCGAATGCCCTGTCAGCTGTTTCAATAATCATTGATTCTATAAAAGGGGCTCCCTCCTGTGCTCCCTGTTCAGCGCTTTTGATGCAGCATTCCCATTCAAGTACAGCCCAGGAGTTATAACCGTATTCTGTCAGTGTAGAAAAAACCTTTTTGAAATCCACCTGACCGTCACCAAGACTTCTGAACCTTCCGGCCCTCTGTTTCCATGGGGAATAACCTCCGTATACTCCGCACCTGCCTGTGGAATTGAATTCCGCATCCTTTACATGAAAAGCCCTTATATGTGCAGAATAAATCCTGATAAAATCGATATAATCGAGGCATTGCAGAACAAAATGTGAGGGATCATATAGGATTTTAATTCTGGGATGGTTTCCCGAAGCTTGCAGAAATCGTTCAAAAGATATTCCGTCATGAAGATCTTCTCCCGGATGAATTTCATAGGCAATATCAATTCCGTACTTGTCAGCTGTATCAAGAACCGGTTTCCAGAGTTTGTAAAGTTCCCTGTATCCCTGTTCAACAATTCCATCCGGCCTCTGAGGCCATGGATATACAAGGTGCCACATTAAAGCTCCTGAAAAAGAGGGAAGTACTTTCAGGCCGAGATTTGCAGATGCCTTGATTGATGCTTTCATTTTTCCGACTGCCCATTTCTGTCTGGCAGATGGATTGTTTCTGAGTTCCTTTTCTGTAAAAACATCGAACAGTTCATTATATGCAGGATGAACTGCAATAAGCTGTCCGAAAAGGTGAGTAGAAAGTTCCGTAATTTCAAGACCGCTGCATTTCTCTTTTATTTCATCGCAGTAATCCTTTGATTCAGCTGCTTTATCAATATCAATTATATGTTTTTCATTGGCAGGTATCTGAACTCCCTTATATCCAAGGTTTTTCGCCCATCCTGTGATATTTTCAAGACAGTCGAATGGAGGTTTATCCGTTAAAAACTGTGCCAGGAAAATTCCGGGTCCTTTGATTTTTTCCATATTTTCCATCCTTAAAAACTTTTTGAAACCGGAGGAATCAGGTATTTAATGATTGATGAGTTCTGTGTAACCGGTTACAATATATTTTAACACAGTTCAGATTATGTTCAAGTGTTTTGTAGAAATTGCTGAATACAGCGTGGATGGAGAAATTGGGAAAATATATTATTGGAATTGATATAGGCGGTACCAAAACTGCAGTAGTCCTGGGTGATCTGACTCCTCGTATATATGAGAGAATATGCTTCCCTACAGATACAGAATCAGGGCCTGAACAGACACTGTTCAATATTTTCGAAGCTGTATCATCGATATTGAACCTTATTGGGAAGAAAGATGTCAAATCATTCGGAATCAGCTGCGGAGGGCCGCTTGACAGTAAAAACGGTATAATTCTCTCCCCTCCAAACCTGCCGGGGTGGGACAGGATCCCGTTGAAATCAATGCTGGAAGAAAGATACGGAATAAAAGCATTTCTCAGGAATGATGCTGATGCATGTGCACTTGCCGAGTGGAGATGGGGTGCAGGAAAGGGGTGCCGCAACATGGTTTTTATGACCTTCGGAACAGGGATGGGAGCAGGGCTGATAATAAACGGTCAGCTTTACAGCGGCTCAACCGATATGGCTGGAGAGGCCGGACATATAAGGCTTGAGAAATCAGGTCCTGTCGGTTACGGGAAAGCCGGTTCTTTCGAGGGATTCTGCAGCGGAAGCGGCATATCACAGCTTGCAGCAGACATAATCAGAAAGAGGAAGGCCGAAAACAGCATGACTCCTTTTGCTGCTGAATTTTCAGGGAAGAAAATAACAGCTGAAGATGTCTGCAGAGCAGCTTATTCAGGAGATTCCGATGCTCTGGAGATACTTGAAATAAGCGGGAGACATCTGGGAATGGGGCTTTCAGTCATTATCGATATACTTAATCCTGAAAGGATAATAATAGGAAGCATCTTTACAAGATGCAAAGAACATCTTCTTCCTGCTGCTGTCTCTGTCATAAAACAGGAAGCTCTGGAACATTCAGCAGGGGTGTGTTCAATTCTCCCTTCAGAACTCGGAGAGCTCATCGGAGACCTCGGCAGCATATGTGCCGGTGAGGAAACTGACAATTGATGAGGGTTTTATAATGGATAAAAGTCTGTATATTCTTGACAGTCTGATTGAAAGGTATGAAAAATTATCAGACTGCCGAAGTGATATTGAAAAAGCATATTTCATGATAAAAAAATGCTTTGAAAGAGGGAACAAGATTATTATCTGCGGAAACGGGGGCAGTGCTTCTGATTCTTCACATATTGCTGGTGAGCTTATGAAAGGTTTTCACAAGAGAAGGGAACTTTCTGATTCGGAAAAGAACAGTCTTTTAAATGCAGATACTGAAAGAGGAAGGTATCTGGCGGAAAATCTGCAGGGTGCTCTTCCTGCAATTGCACTGAACACAAATTCAACAGTAATTACAGCTGTTCTTAATGATATGGACAGCAGTCTGATATATGCGCAGCAGGTTAAAGGCTATGGCAGGAAAGGGGATATACTGATGTGTATAAGTACTTCAGGTAATGCTGAAAATGTCATAAATGCAGCTGTTGCTGCTACAGCCTTCGGACTTGGAACAGTGGGGCTGACAGGAGAAAAAGGGGGTGAGCTTTTTCAGTTCTGTGATGTGTGTATCCGGGTGCCTGCATTATCTGCTGCTGAAGTCCAGGAACTTCATGTGCCTGTATATCATGCTCTCTGCACCATGATTGAAGAAAGTTTATTCTGAATTCAAAATCAGACAGGTTATTACCCATTAAGGATAAAATCAAGAAGAATATCCGACTGGGAATAATCGGGAATAATAACATCAGCACCTGCCTTTATAAGCCTTGTCCTCTTTTCCCTGTTAAGACCGTACCTTCTTACTTCGTCGCTTGCAATACCTACAGGAAATCCCCCGGCTTTTACTGTTTCAATAATCTCTACAGGACCGTCCCCGAATGTGATTATTTTATCAGCATTTTCTCTTCCGACAGTTTTCAGAATTCTTTTAATAACATTTTTTTTGGGTTCCTCTGAAATATCATTTGAAGCCCCGTAAATACCGCCGTTAAAAAGATTTTTATAGCCGAGAAGTTCCGCTTCCTTTTTTACATCTTCATCATCTGTACCGCTTGCAAGATATAGAGTAATTCCTGTTTCCCTTAGCTTTTCAAGAAATTTCACAGCTCCTTTGACTGTAACATCATCTATACTGAGTTCCCGATTCCGGAACTTGCCGGTTCGGGTTTTTACAAGCTTAATCAGTCTTTCATTGAATATTTTTTTATATTCAAATTTGTCAAGGACCATGTTTTCAGGAACAAGTCTGAATTCCCTGACAAGTTTTTCAAGACCATCCATTTGAATAATAGTCATCAGTCCTGTTGTATTTTTTATAAAATCATTTACCCTGCCGTCAATTTTTTTATAAAGGGCCTGATCCGGAACTGAATTGCCTGTTATCGCTTCCATCATCATGGGATGCATTATATCTTCCCAGCCCTGTCTGAGTGTGGAAACTGTTCCGTCATGATCGAAAAGTGCGAACCTTAAACATCCCTTTTTTGATGGCCTTCTGACAATTTCAATTTCTGAATCCTTCCAGTATGATGCTTTTGTATAATTAAGTGCAAGTTCCGGGTTAAATATGTATTTTGCCTCTTTTTCCATTTCAAGGATTTCATCAGGGGAAGCTGTTCCTGTCGTATGCAGTTTTTTTACAGTTACTGCAGCTGCAAGATTTCCGATAACTGCTGCATCATTCGGGGAAACTCCGGATCCAAGAGAAGCTGCAATTGCAGCAAGGGCTGTATCACCAGCTCCTACTGTATCAATCTCTGAAAGCACACTGATTCCGGGAATTTCAAGACAGCCTTCACTGCTGCTGACAATTATTCCGCGATCTCCTCTTGTAAGGAAAACCGGTTTTTTCCAGAGTTTGAAAAGTTCTTCAGCTGTTTTCAGGTCTTTCTTCCAGCGCTCCTTTATCGAAATCATGTTCCTTTCAAGAACTTTCAGGGCTTCATCTGTGTTGATTTTTCTGCTTGTCAGTTGAAAATCATCCGGGTAATTCCTGCTGTCTGTAATAGCTGGAATATCTGGATATCTGACAAGCAGATGATTAAGCTTTTCTCTGAAATAGGGAGTATGAATGCCGGAAAGAAGCTGCTGATTGATAACAATAACATCTGTTTCGGGGAGGGCTTTCTCAAGATTTTGTATTATTCTGTCTGCTGTAGCATTTTCAAGAATATTGAAATTCCCGAAATCTATCCTGTTTCCTTCTATCCCATTTTTAAGAATTTTAGTGTATACACTTGTTTCCCAGTTTTTCTCCTGTACAGACATGCCGGAAATATCAATGTTTTTCTCCTTCAGCAACTTCAGCAATTCCCGGCCGAACATATCGGAACCAGTCACTCCGAATGCTGCTGTTTTTTTTATCCCGAGATCTGCAAGGTTTAATGCTGCATTACCGGCCCCTCCCGGTGATGTCGAGTATTTCCGTACAGGAAGGGTTGCAAGCCCTGTTTCAATTGAAATCTCCCCTTTGTCCGGTTCTGTTGATATGTAGAAATCCAGTGTAAAGTCTCCCACAACTGCAGCTCTGCAGCCTGACAGTTTTGACAGTATCTCTATTGCTGAAATCATAATTTATACTCCCGTCCGGTTATTTCTTATTTTTCCAGCCGATTTAAGGTTTTTCATGTTTCCAAATTAAATTTGACTATTAAAAACACTCGTGTTAAAATTTGAAACAATGTAATTGTAACCGGTTACAATGGAATAGTAAAGTATTCAATATTGGAGAAAGTTTTGAAAAATAATGATTTGATTTTACAGGCTTCAAATATCTGCAAAAGCTTTTCTACTGTTGAAGTACTTCACAATATCTCATTTGAAATTGAAAGAGGTGAAATCCTGGGGATTATCGGTGAAAACGGTGCCGGAAAATCCACAATGATGAAGATTCTCGCCGGAATTCATACTCCCACTTCAGGAGATATTTATTTCGAAGGGGAAAAAGTTTTAATAAATAAACCTCTGGATGCAAAAAAAATAGGGATAAGCATTATCCCCCAGGAATTCAATCTTATCAATGATCTGTCTGTATATGACAACATATTTCTCGGCTCTGAACTTCTTCTCTCAAACCGGCTTCTCAACAAGGATGAAATGAAAAAGAGAACAAGATCTCTTTTAAGTAATCTTCAGGTTGAGATTTCCCCGGATGAGAAAATAGAAAACCTGAGTGCTGCTGAAAAGCAGATGGTTGAGATAAGCAAGGCTCTTGCTTTCAGTTCAAAGGTTCTGATAATGGATGAACCTACTTCTGTCCTGACACAGCATGAGATAGATATTCTTTTTGACAACATGAGGAAGCTGAAGGAATCAGGTCTGACTATTATATATATTTCTCATAAACTTAAAGAAGTCAAAGCAATCTGCGACCGTGTTCTTGTGCTGAGAGATGGTGATTTTGTACTTGAAAGCCAGGTTGATACCATTTCTCCTGAGGAAATGGCTAAAAGCATGGTGGGAAGGGAACTTTCCCAGGTATTTCCTGAAAAGAATACTCCCGGTGATGAGGTTGTTTTTGAAGTGAGGGATCTTTCAATATCAGGGCTTCTTGAAAATATAAGTTTCACATTGAAGAAAGGTGAAATACTGGGACTGGGTGGTCTTGTAGGCGCAGGAAGAACAGAAGTTGCAGAGGCAATAATGGGACTCCGAGAGGTATCAACAGGTGAAATATTTGTAAATGGTGAAAAGATCAGTATAAAACAACCCAGGGATGCAGTAGAGGCGGGTCTGGGATACCTTTCCGAAGACAGGCAGGGGAGCGGTATTATAACTTCATTCAGTGTAGCACATAACATGACACTGGTTTCCCTTAAAAAATACAGTGATAACTTTATCCAGTGGATTGATAAAATCAGAGAAACGGAATCCTCTGAAAGATTCAGAAAACTTTTTAATCTGAAAACTCCTTCACTTGATACAGCACTGGAATTTTTAAGCGGAGGAAACCAGCAGAAAGTTTCATTTTCAAAAACCCTTGATACTCAGCCGGATATCCTGATTGTTGATGAACCGACAAGAGGTATAGATGTTTCCGCGAAACAGGAAATATACCAGTTTATCAACTCTCTTGCCCGCAAAGGCCTTTCATGTATAATAATTTCTTCTGAAATTGAGGAACTGATAGGAATGTGCAACAGGGTTGTTGTAATGCATGAGGGAAAAATTCCGGGAATACTGGAGGAGAACAGTATAAATGAGGAAGAAATTATGTTATATGCAACTGGTTTGAAGTAAGGAGGAATTAAACATGGTTGAAGTTACAGGAATTATAAAAAAAATCAGCTGGCAGCGATACGCCTCCTTTTTTGCACTTGTGTTTCTTTTTATTCTTTCATCACTGTTAAGTCCCTATTTTTTGAAACCACAGAACATAATCAATATCATGAGACAGATATCCTATACCGGTATTATTGCTCTCGGAATGACATTTGTAATTATTACTGCAGGAATAGACCTTTCTGTCGGATCTGTTGTCGCGTTTACAGGGGCGGTTGTTGTCCTTTCCATGAATGCCATGTTGAGGGTCATAGACAGCGAAGCTCTTGTCCTTGTACTGGGGATACCTATAGGGATCCTTGTCGGCGGGGCGGCAGGTGCTTTCAACGGACTGATGATAACCAAGGGAAGGATTGCCCCTTTTATAGTAACTCTGGGTTCAATGTCGATTTTCCGGTCTCTCTCCCTTTATATAGGGGATGCCGGTGAAATACAGTCACATAACACTCTGTACGGAAAACTGGGAATGGGGTCATTTCTTTTTATTCCTGTACCTGTCTGGGTCATTCTTATACTGGCTGCTGTTCTTCATCTTGTACTTAATAATACCAGGTTCGGAAGATATCTCTGTGCTATAGGATCAAACCAGAAAGTGGCCATGTTTTCAGCTATAAATGTCGACAGAATAAAGTTTTATACCTATACACTCATCGGTATGCTTGTCGGGATAACTGCAATTCTTCTGGCATCCAGGTTTAATGCAGTAAGTACATCCAATATGGGGCTTACATATGAGCTTGATGCAATTGCTGCAGTTATCATAGGCGGCACTGCAATGAGCGGGGGACGGGGAACAATATGGGGAACTGTTTTCGGAGCTGTAATTCTCGGAATAATAAATAATATGATGAATATGGTTGGAGTATCTCCTTATCTTCAGGGAACAGTAAAAGGTCTTGTAATTATCATTGCTGTATATTTTCAGAAGCAGAAACAGTAAAAATATAAGGGGAAAATTCAAAATGCCTGATAAAAAAACTGTGATTGCCTGTCCGTATCCCCAGAAACTCGAAAATATTTTTTCAGAAAAAAAACTGGAAAAGCTTTATGATATGACTGATTTCAGGTTTCTCGGTAACAAAGCGGTTGATTACAGTAAACTTGATGAAAATATTGAAGACGCATTTGCTCTCATAGGGCAGATGGATATGCCTGCAGAAAGGCTCAGAAAAGCATCAAACCTTAAAGTCATTTTCAATGTTGAGGGGAATTTCTATCAGAATATCGATTATGATTACTGTTTCAGAAACAATATTTATGTTCTTAACTGCGGTGTTGTCTATTCAAAACCTGTTGCGGAAATGGGGCTTGCTTTTGCAATAGATCTTGCAAGAGGTATTACCAGGGAGGACAGACGGTTCAGGAATAATGATGAAACATATCTCGGTGAGGGATGCAGGGACTCTATTCTGCTTTCCGGGAGCGAAACAGGTTTTATCGGATTCGGTAATCTGGGGAGGGCTCTCCTTAAACTGCTTAAGCCTTTTAACTGCAGTGTAAAAATTTATGATCCATGGATTCCTGAAAATGTAATTATTGAAAATAACTGTATACCTGCTTCACTAGATGAAGTCCTGAGTTCATCAAGGTTTTTATTTGTCCTTGCAGGAATAACAAAGGAGAACCAGGGATTTCTTACCCGTGAAAAACTGTCATTAATAAAAAAGAATTCTTTTTTTATACTCTTAAGCAGGGCTGCTGCTGTTGATTTTGATGCACTTGTTGATTTTGTTTCCGGGAATAGATTTTCAGCTGCAGTTGATGTGTTTCCTGAAGAGCCAATGCCGCAGGACCACCGGGTGAGAAAACTTGAAAACATGATCCTTTCACCGCACAGGGCAGGGGGAATCCCTCAGGCTTTTGATTTGATAGGGGAGATGGTTGTTGATGATCTTGAACTTCTTTTGAAAGGACTTGCACCGGTCAGGATGCAGAAGGCTTTATTTGAAACAGTAAAAAGCATGATCAGCAAACCGGCTGGTTGATTTCAGTATTTCTTGTATCCGGAATTTAAAAAATATACGGATGCTTTATGAATATTTCATAGGAGGATTCATTATGAAAAAAAATCTTTTGGTTCTGCTTGTAATCGTACTTGCAGTATCAATCTTTGCTTTTACAGGATGTGCAAAAAAAGAAGCAGCAGCTTCTTCTGCTCCTGAAGCAGCAGCTTCCGGTGCCCAGCCTGTTGCAAAGAATTATGTTGGAAAGATTGGTATTTCTCTTCCCACAGCTACACATGGCTATATGGGCCGTGTCAACTGGTGGGTAAAAAAGGCAGTTAAGGACTGGAAAGCTTCAAATCCCGGACTTGAATTCCTTGTTGTAACAGCTGACAGTGTTACAAAACAGGCTTCAGATATTGAAGACCTCCTGATCAAGGAAATTGATGCCATAGTTGTTTTTCCTTTTGACTCCTCACTTACATCTGTTATTGAAAAAGCCTATAACTCAGGAATATATACTGTAGTTCTTGACAGAGGTGCTACAAGACCTGTCTATGATGTTTATATTTCAAATGATGATGAAGGTTACACAAGGGAAGGAACCAAATGGATTGCAGAGCAGCTCGGAGGAAAAGGAAAACTTGCTGTTATAGAGGGGATACCATGTGAAATCAATACAATAAGAACTGATACCATCAAAAAGACTGCTGCTCAGTACGGTCTTGAAGTTATAGATTCACAGCCTGGAATGTGGAACCCTGAAAAGGCACTTGCAGTTATGGAAAACTATCTTCAGAAATATCCGCAGATTGATGCAGTTTATACAGCTGATGATGATATGATGAAAGGTGCTCTTCAGGCTTACAAGGAATCAGGAAGAAGTGATATCAAGGTATTTCTGGGCGGCGGTGCTGACAAGGAAATACTCAAGCAGATTATCGATGACAGTAACCCGCTTGTAAAGGCTGATGTAACATATCCGCCTGACTGTATTGCAACAGCAGTGGGTCTTGCCGTTCTTGGATACAACAAGCAGTCTTTTGAAGGCTTTTATCAGAAAAAACTGCCTGTAAGAATAATACTCTCAGCAGAACTCATAACCAGAGAAAATGCAAAACAGTATTATGAAGCTGATGAGCTTAATTTTGAAAAAGTAAATTAGTTATAATTTATAATGAAAATCAGCCGGGCAGAGTATGTCCGGCTTTTTTTTTGCTTTAGAGTATTTTTAGTGCTTCAGGTATTGGTTATGTCTAAAGCGTACATTAAATATTGGAATACGTTAATTTTCCACTATTACAAGGATAAATATTTTTTGTCCCTATGACCCCCACAAGTCATGTTTAACCTGGATTTTGATCTTCAATTACTGTTATTGTCTGTTGAAATAGCTTTATTGTTAATTTCTGTAATGATCTGAGGGACAAATCTTTCCGAAAACCCGGATACAAAGCACCAGAATAGTAACTTTGCAAAATCCTGACCGCTGTTTGGGACAGTTTCCTTTAAAAATACAGGCAGATATTGCCAGGGTAGTTGATTCTCTAATTTAGGCGGAATATAAAAAACGGGGAACAAGCTGCCGCTTAAAAGATCTGACAGAAAAATCAAGTAAATAACAAATGCAAATACTCCGCCATATATTGGTATTAATAGTATCTGGAACCAGGAACCAGACAGTAACAGAAGCTCGTTATCAGAAATATTTTTTAATCTTTGCTGTATACTGACGAATCCTCCTACAATCCCGCACATCAGGCATAACCATGAAACCATTATACGTGTGTTTTTCATGAAAAAAGGGACAGCAAAAATGCCACCAATAATCAGTAGAGCTATACCTGTTGAAATTATAAGTCTTCGGGTGATCAGCATTACATATTTTCTGCGGTTTTCGATATCTGACTTTTTTAAAGAATCCATAGAATACCTTCTTTAACACTTAATTATAATACAAATTGTCATCAAGGTAAAAAATATTTTTGATATGAAATATCAGTGTTTAAAGGAATGAATCAATAAAATATCAATTTACATGAAAGTTTTATCACTTTAAAGTTATTGAAATTATAATTTCAAGGAGTAAAAAATGAGTATTGAAGTAGAAGTAGGTGGAATTTATGAAGAGGCAGCAGACCTGACACCGGCTGGAGCTGTTATTGCATTTGCAGGAGTTAATGCACCGAGTGGTTGGTTATTATGTGATGGGAGTGCTGTGAACAGGGTAACTTACAGCAGATTGTTTGATGCAATTGGGATTAATTTTGGTCAGGGGGACGGGAGTACTACATTTAACCTTCCTGATCTTCAGGGCTATTTTATTAGAGGCAGAGATAATGGTACTGGAAATGATCCAGATGTATCTACACGTACTGCATCAGCAGCAGGAGGTAATACAGGTGATGCAGTAGGTAGTAAACAGGAAGATGCTATTAGAAATATTACTGGTTCTTTTGATGTTGGTTATGCATATGTTGCTGATGGGACTGGAGTATTTTCTGGATTAAACGGACAGGGATTTTATCCTTCCTCAAGTATGACAAGTCATGCAAATAATAAAGTTAATTTTAATGCATCTAGTGATGTGACTATTAAGACAGCTTCTGATAATAGACCAAAGAATATTGCAATGAACTATATTATCAAAATATAGTAAGTTATCGGATTACTTATAGCTCTATACGAATTCTTCAAAAAGAGAAGTGTATAGAGCTTTTTTATTATATGATTCTTTAATCCCCCTTCTTGATTTATAAAAAAAGTGGGTTTAAAATAACACATTAAAGTTAATCGAATTTAAATAAAGTTGGTAAAATATGGAAAGTTTTAAATCAAAAGAATTATTGTTGAAAAATCCCCCTATCAGAAGAGCTGCCTACAGCGACAGAACATCATGGCTTCTTGCTGAGATGTCAAAACTTGCTTATGTCAAGTTTGAGAATCAGAGTATCGATTTTCTAGAAACAGCCAAGAATATGATCAGCATGGAAAAAGAAAAACTTGCTGAATACCTTAAACATGAGTTTATTTCAATGCTTAAAAATACAAATGAATTAAAAGTTTTGAAAGAAAATCTCAAATTAGCAGATTTTGAAATTATCAGGACATTTGACAATAAAGGGACTCAAGTGTACTTAGCGAAAAGGGATGCTGATAAAATGGTTGTTCTTGCTTTCCGGGGAACTGAAGCAACTCAAATTGCTGATATCAAAGCTGATTTAAAGGCAATCACGCATAAAGATGGTAATGAAAAGATCCATACAGGGTTCAAAGATGCATATTTCCTTGTACATGAAGAGATTAAAGGGGAATTAGATAAAATTGATGACAGCTATTCCATATACATTACCGGTCATTCTTTAGGCGGAGCACTGGCACTCCTTGCTGCAAAACACTTAGAGAGAGACAATATTGCTGCTTGCTATACATACGGAAGCCCAAGGGTCGGTAACAGCGAGTTCGGTGACAGCATAAAGATACCGATTTACAGGGTAGTAAATACTGCAGATATTGTACCCCGTCTTCCCCCAGGACTTCTGATAGAAGTTGTTGTTGATATTCTTCGTCTTTTAAGAGGAATACTTCCATTTTTAGAACCTATTGCAGCTTTTCTTGATGACAAGGTAAGCGGATACAGACACCATGGAGATATGAGATACCTTACAAACTGCAGAAAAGGGAACTGCTCAGATGTAAGGTTAATCTGCAATATTACATTTCTTGCAAGGATAAAAAGGCTTATAAAAAACAGGATTTCATGGAACAGGAATATCAAAGACCATGCTATTGATGAGTATTGTAAGAAGCTTGCAGCCTGGGCATTGATAAGAGATAAATAAGATTTTCCTGAAAAATTAAGGAGAAAAAAGTGTTATTTATTACAAACCGTCAGATAAAAGAATCAAATAAAAGCAGGAAAAACCGGAAGATCCATTTTGATTACAGGGAGAATGCCCCATCCAATCATGTTTTTTACTGTGAAAGGGAAGGAAAGGACAATTATACAGAGATCGGATCAGATGAACTTCTTAAAAGACTTAAAGAGATGCCTTTCAAGCAAATACTTCTCTATATTCATGGTTTTTCAAACTTCCCGGAAGATGATATATTCCCGACTGCTTTTGATCTTCAAAAACTGTTTGATGAAAAAGAGAAAGGCCTTATATATGTAGTACCCATGATATGGCCCTGTGATTATGACAGCGAAAAGGATGAAAGAAGCATAATAAAGGAATACTGGTCTGATCAGAGGTCAGCAGATATGAGTTCCTATTCCTTTACCAGAATTATGGAAAGGTTTTTAATATGGAGCAATGAACAGCAGGCTAGTGAAACTCCTTGCAAAAAAAGGATAAACATCCTTGCCCATTCAATGGGAAACAGGGTATTAAGAAAAACTCTTGAAGAATGGGCAAAGTATGATTCAAGCAAAGGAATCCCTCAGATTTTTAAAAACATTTTTATGGTTGCAGCTGATGTAGTCAATGAAACCCTTTCAAAAGGGGAATCAGGCAGATTTATCTGTGAATCTGCCAAGAATGTTACAGTATATTATGCATCTGATGATCTTGCTCTGAGGGCAAGCAAGGTTATTAATCTTAAAAACGGTATTGCATCCCGTCGTCTGGGGCATACCGGCCCTGAAGACTATTCAAAACTTCCCAATAACGTATATTCAGTTGACTGCGATGAGCATAACTTTGAATGCGATATATTAAAAGGGCATTCATATTTTACCCATAACAAACATGGAAAAGCAGGAGAGGTTTTTAAGCATTTATCTGAATCAATAATAACAGGCAGGGTAAAAATAAGTGATAAGGAAAAGAGGCATCTGATTTTATAAAAAACAAGTAAGAAGACAAACTATATAAAAAATACATTTATTTCATTTCTGAAATAAGAGCATGCAAAAATTATTTTAATTCAAAAACACAGGCAGATTTGATCTGTTATATAAATAATTAGGAGATTTATAATGAGTGTAGAAGTAGAAGTTGGTGGAGTATATGAGAAGGCTGCTGATTTAACACCTCCTGGAACTATAGTGGCTTTTGGGGGAACTGTAGCGCCTAGTGGATGGTATCTCTGTGATGGTACTACTAAGAATAGAATTACAGATCAGAGATTGTTTGATGTTATTGGTACAAACTTTGGAAATGGTGATGATAGTGGTAATACTTTCAGTCTTCCTGATTTAAGAGGTGTTTTCCTGCGGGGTATCGATAACAGGGTAACTGGAAGTAAAGACCCTGATGCAGCTGATAGAAGAAACTTATATAATGAAACAGAAATAGTCGGATCTGTTGTAGGTAGTCTTCAGGGACATGCTTTTGAAACTCATAATCATAGTCATGCTCATAATGTCTATACAGATGCCGGAGGAACAGGTTATACCGTATGCCACTCAATTTACAATGATGCATTAAGTAATGAAGGAGCACTTACAACTACAGCTGCGGCATCTCCTACATCTGGTAACTATAGAAGTGAAACACGACCTGTTAATATCGGGGTAAATTACATTATAAAAAACTGAGTTACGAAATGTGAAGATTCTATAAAGAAAGTTAAACGATATAACATTACGTTTAAGAAATAACGTGTAACATTCAAATAAATGCTGTTGTTTGTGAGTTATATGCTTTTAAAGTAACTCATATAACACAGGAGGAACAAAATGAGTATTGAAGTAGAAGTAGGTGGAGTATATGAACAAGCGTCTGATTTAACACCAGCAGGTTCTATTATTGCGTTCGGAGGAACTATAGCTCCTTCAGGGTGGTATCTTTGTGATGGAAGTACAAAAAGCAGGACAACAGATCAGAGATTATTTGATGTGATTGGTACCAATTTTGGTGATGGAGATGGAGGCGGAAATACTTTCAGTCTTCCAGATTTGCAGGGGGTATTCTTGCGGGGAATTGATAAGAGGACAATTGCACAAGGATGTAAAGATCCTGATTCTGCTGATAGAAGAAATATTCATAATGAAGCAGAGGTAGTTGGCCCTGTTGTTGGAAGTTATCAGGAAGATTCATTTGAAATACATCAACACAATCATAAACATGATTTTACAATTGTTAAAGCATGGGATCGAAATAATCCATATATTCCTGCAGGTTCAAATGAATGGGATCAACCAAGAACGGGTTCTACAAGTTATACTGCTGCTGATCCCTCAAGTGGAAGAACTTCCACAGAAACTCGAGTAAAAAATATTGGAGTTAATTATATTATAAAGAATTAACTTGAAATAATTTTGTTATGATTTAATAAATAGGAAATAATTATGAGCAATAGCGAAAAAGATTATACCCCTGGTGTGGGGTCATATAAAACAGAAGAAGGAGGCTCCCTGAAAGGAGTCTCTGTCAATCACAATGTTGATTGTCAGTTTGGGACACTTACATTTTCGAAAGATGATTTTTCTGTAAGCGCAAGAGGAATTGATTTATCCCTTTCCTCAAAGTTTAACTCAGATCATCTTTATTCAACTGTAATCAAGAAAATTGCAAAGGGAGAGCAGCCTTCAAATACTCTGATGACCCTCCCTGAAGGACAGACTAACTTTTACAGGATTGCAGACGGTTGGTCCTGGGACCTTCCATATATCATGATTGGTCAAAAAAATATTTTTAAAGTAGTAATCAATGGAAAGACATTTGATCTTTCATCTGTGATAAGCGGAGAGACCTGGAATGATGAGGCTGCTGATAAAGAAATTGATCTCTGGGTAGAAGGATATCATGTAAAATATAGTGCTGCTACTGGCGGGAAAAGGCCATTGGAAGTAGCCATTCCAGAAGCAGAAATTGTAATAAAGTGTTCAGTAATAGAAGAAGTAACGGATGTTGATTATAAAGTAATCTATGATGATACAGATCCTTTCAAACTTTACCTCTCTGATGGAACTGTTATGGAGTTCAAGAAAACAGGAGAGGCTGGAACTGGGCATATCAGGAAAATCACTGATGCGGCTGGTAAAAACAGTGTTGAGTTTTTTTACAAAATAGATGGGGATAGTGTTACAGGATTAGTAACAAGTGTAACAACACCTACTCGAAGTTCATTTACTCTTGCATCGGAATCAGAAGGAAAGGTCAAACCTGGGGATCTCATAACAATTCGTGATGAAACAAAAGTAATATGGAGTGTATCTGGATTAAATATTACTATATCTGGTGGTTTTAGTTTTATACCAGCTGCTACATCTGATACATACAATATAAGCAAAGGGCAGATCGAAAAGATTGTCCATACAGACGGAAGATGCGTCAAGTTTTATTATTATACAGATTCATCAGGTGAACCCAGGCCAAGAATGACAACAGTTCTTTCAGGTGATACAAATATTAATAATCTTAATACAGGTGATATCTTTTTAAACAGGTATACTTTCTCTTCAAACAGACTCATGAAGTTTGAAACACTTGATACCAAAGCATTTACTCCTTCAACGACGTTCAGTACTGATATTGTAAATGAGCTTAATTATTTTGAGCCATTACAGGAAAATGTGTATGGATATGATATTTCTTCAGACCCTTCCCCTGATAGTGATTACATCACCCTTAAAAACCATGCTGGAGCTTTAACAAAATACAGCTTTCAGAAGGGGGGATTCAGGAGCCATTCATATAACAATATGGATATCTATCAGGGAAGAATCAGGCCTAAAAGTACTGCAAATATATTAAATATTGAAGACCCGGATTTTCTGATTGATTCGAGTTATTACTTTGGAGTAAGCAGGTTTAAGGTTTTTAATGACCGGAATTCAACAGAAGATAATGCTGCAATCTGGGAAGAGAAATATGATTTTGATCAACACAAAATGGTTAAAACCGAAATAGTTGATTATAAAGCCTGTAGTAATTATGTAAAGGTCAGTTCTCTTCTTGCAGGGAATAAAGTTGAGCTTACTAGTAGTTTATCTGTTACACCATATGCTGGTGATCAATATCTTGCTTTTAAAAACTATCATTCATTCCAAACTGTAAATGGAGATACTTCTCCAATCAATAGTACATATATTACTGTACCATCTTCAGGGATGGCAGCAGGAGACTATATTGCCATACGAAATGAAATACGAAAGATAAAAAGCGTTCCGGATGCTTCACACATAATAGTAGAAAGTCCTTTCTCATTTTGTCCGACATTTACCGGTGGTCAGGATAGCTGTGTTTTAATTAAAAATAGCGGCAATTATAATTTCTTTGTCTACTACCTAAATAAACCAAAAGTCGTAAAGGTTGAGATAAAACAGACTGAAACGGACAAAGAATGGAAATCTGTAAGTTATAAATACACATACCTTAAAGGCGGTAATGAAACAACTGATGATATCGGCGGCGGCGGATTTATATTTGATGATGTCGATGGCGAATCAGATGAAAAGATTCCTCCTGATGATATCAAGTTAATTAGAACAAGTGTTATTACATGGAAAGACGGAAAGGATCAGAGTGACTTTACTCAGAAAGTAATCGATTTCCAGTATGATGAAGCGAAAATTCTTAAAGGTCAGAAAACAATAAAGAACTATAAAAAGCAGGACAGTGAATGGATTCCTGTGGATATGAGAGTCAATGTAATAGGGCATCCTGCTACCAATGCTGCTTACTACGGAGTTACAAGCAATTATTACTACTCAAGTACCTGTACATACACAGAAAAAGGGGGAATCCCTAATGACAGCAAGTGGAAAAAGTATGTAGACCTTGATTATGATGCATACGGTAGAGTAATAAGAAGTAGAACTTATTCACCCTCTCTTGCTGGGGGGCAGAGCATCAATGTGTGGAATCAATATGTCGGAATTGGGACAAAAGACAACCTTGATCCGTATGGTGAGTTTATAAATAATATATATGCAATTGATTACCAGAGTAGATATGATAATCATCCATGCTTCAAACTCTTAGGCGGTAAAGTTACACAGGTAAACAAGGATGGTCTTAAGGACAAGGTCTTCAATAACTTTGATCCGCTTCTTAATGTCACAGTTTCAAGGCATGTTGAATCAACAGGTCTTACCGAAGGTGAATACTTTCATACCCTTGATTTCAAGGCAACCTACAATGAAAACACCACACCGGTTACAGAAACTGATATAAGTAAGATATATCATACAACAAAGCATCAGACTGTAAGAAGCAATGACTGGTCTACAGTAAGGTTCTCACTTCCTCAGAACTTCGGCGTTAAAAAACTGATCACTCAGTATGAATATGATGCTGTAACAAACAATCTTATTAAAATCACAAAACCTCTTTCGAACGAGATCAATCTTGTTTACGGCACAGGAAGTTGGAAAGATTCATTCATCATAAGAGACTACACAGAACTTGATAATAATATAGGAGCTTTGAGTCAGTATGTTGTAAACAGATATGATTATGACATAAAGGGAAGGCTTATAAGCAAAAAGACAAACCTTTCTACAAATATTGACGGAACAGCTGATTACGATGCTGCAAAGTATCCAGAGAGCTGTGTTGAATACGTGTATGACGGTATGGATAGGATTACTGTTAAAAAGGCTGGAAGTACTAACACGGTGCCTGTTCTCAAGCAGGTTTTCGATGATGATAATCTTAAAGTGACATCAACTGATTTTAAAGGTTTTAGGACTGTAACAGAATATGACAGGTTCTTCAGGCCCAGAAAGGTGAGCAGTTTCAGGCCAAATAAGAATACTAATATTGATTATGACACCCCTGTAGCGACTGCTGTTGAAATCTCATCAAGTGAGACAGTATATGATGTGATGTCTGGAAAACCTTCCCTCAGCACAAAATTCACTGATCCTATGAAAGATGATAACAACAGGATTATTTCAAAAACAGAGTATGACAAGCTTGGAAGGGCTGTTAAATCATACTACAAAAACACTGATTCTGATTTTGATGGGAACAAGGTTTTTCAGCTTATTAGTGAAACAGAATACCTTGATGTTGAAAACACTGTTATTTCAAAGGCCTACACCGGGGATGCTGACAACTCATTCAGGATGACTAAAACAGTTAATGACTGGCTTGGAAGAGGCCCGATAGAAGAGCACTCCTATTCTGGTAAAAACGGAACAGGGGATGAGAATATAGTAAGGTTGAGCTACGACTTTGCAGGGAATTTGAGCCAGAAAGAGATGAATAACGGCGAGAAATACCGCTATATCTACACATCAGGAGGTAAGCTTGAAAAGAGCGAGTATCCTGACTCAACATACACAATTCTTAATTATGACAACAACGGCAATATTTTAAAGAGCAAGGACAGGAGGGGAATCACTGTAATAAACAGCTACAACAAATCAGACCTTGCAGTCTTGAGTTCTACGGGTAATATCGAGATTGAAAGAATTTACAGTCACCTGGGTCCTGTATTTATAAAGGAAAGTGAAAATCAAGCAGAAGTTTTACGGAATGAGTATGAATACCACTTCACAGGAGGGATTATTAAGAACTCTCAGGTTACAGGTACTTCAGTTACCCATATCCTTGAATCAACCTATGATGACGGGGGGAATCAGACCTCTATTAAGGCAACAGGTTCCGGGAGTGGCGTAAATGCATGGAGTAAGACTCTTAATCTTGACAGTCAGTATCATTCATCTGCAGATGACTCAGATCCTTTTAATAAGACTGCAATTCTTGATGGTGCAGCAGCTAAGATTATAAATGAGTCAAGCTATGCAGGGGTCATGAGCAAAATTAAATACGGAACAACTACTGCAAGAGATATAACATTTGGGTATGAGAATTTTATGAGAGTAAACTCTATGAAGAGTAATATTGTGAGTCCTGAAACTGAAGCCCCTCTCAACATAGACATAACAAGGGATTTTACTGGAAATATCCTGACCCGTGAAACTGACATTTATTCCTATGACGGGATGAACAGGCTCACCTCAGGTGAGGGAGAAGACTTTAAATATGATGAGATCTCAAATCTCCTTAACCGCGGAAACAAGAGCTATGAATATCAGTCATCAGGAGAGGGGACAAGTCAGATGAGGCTTAAATCATTTAAAGTAGGAACTGCATCTCCATCAGTTTACACCTATGATAAGAATGGCAACCCGACTGTTGTAACTGGTAAGTTTAATTCTCTTATCTATGATGACTTTAACAGGTTAAGGGAAATCACCCGTTCTGACGGGAAGATTGATAAATATACCTACAATGCAGGTGGAATCAGGGTAAAGAAAGAAGAAGATGTAAATAACAGTAATATTGTAATTTATTCAATGTATGCAGGTAATAATCCAATCATTGAGGAAACATATAACGGATCTACTCTAATTGAAACATTGTTCTACATTATTGTTGGCGGAAGTATTATCGGTTTAATACGGAAAAAATACGGGGTTAGTGAGGATTATGAGTTCTTCTATAATGATAATCTTGGTTCAAGACGGGTTGTTCTTGATGCTGCGGGAGTGGTAACTGATAAGTTTACATACTCAGCTTACGGTGAAGTTACTCATGATTCGGGCTCAAATCTTAACCTCGCATCCTTTACTGGTAAAGGATATGATGGTACAGGACTTCTTTACTTTAATGCAAGGTATTATGATCCGGTAGTGGGCCGCTTCCTGACAGAAGATCCCTCAATGGACGGGATAAACTGGTACTCATATGTCGGGAATAATCCTGTTAATCTGGTTGATCCAACAGGGCTTCGGGAAGCAGAACATGGAACTAAAAACGAGGATGAAGATCCCGGAAATAATGATTCCCCAGATAAAGAGAATGGTGGAAAAGAAAAAAAATCTGCCTTGGATATAGTAAAAGATTTTTTTAAAGGATGGGCAGATCATAATAAAAAATATAAAGAGAAACAACGAGAAAAAGAATTAGAGAGACTATTAGGAAAGTACTCTGAAATGGGGCCAAAAGCAATTTATCAGTCATATGGTGCGTTCGGAGCTGGAGTTATTGCTGCTGGCGAAGTTGAAATTGGTGGTGTTATTGATACAGAGGGCAATAGAGGTCTTGCTATTACAGTAAGTGGAGGTGCTGGTGTTATTGCAGATATAGATATTCCTGGTTTATCTAAAATTGCAAATAAAGTTCTAAGATCTTTTGTTGATGAATTGGATAATAAAAAAATAATTGATGGAAATATTTATGATTTTCAAGGTCCAAGCAAATTTGCAAAAGGAGGAGTAATTTTGGGGATTTCAAAAGATCTTATGAATAATGGTGATCCAGATTTAAATTTTGATCTTAGTGTTGGTGGTGGTGCTTTCTGGGGAAGAACATTTGTTTTTAGTTATTAATGAGGGGAGAAATGAAAAAATTAAATAAATGGATATTAAGGAAGAAAGTATCCATTGTGACAGTATTTGTTTTATTGCAAATATTATTATTATTATTTATATATATTATTGATAAAGATATAATCCTTAAAAAGCTATGGTTTGATTCTAGCCTTACTAGTTTTTTTGCAGGTTTTGCAGCAATCCTTTTTTACCCTTTTTATTTTATTTATTCAAAAATATTGGGGTATGAAAAGTTAGCAAAAATTATTAATGGTCTATTTTTAATAGAATTCTATATTTATTTTTTAAGTATATTTAATTTTATTTTTATAGTTATAAATGATAATTATGAACTTATTTCATTTTTCTTTATTCCCGGATTTATGATTACTTTAATTATATATAGCAAAATAAATTCTATATTTATTAGTAAATATAATAAATGAACGTATTTACTGTTTGAACAATAATAGAATTCATCTGACAGTTGCTTAACAAAAACCGGTTTGAAAAAGAAAAACACTTTTTCAAATAGCCCATAATCCTCTCCGTATACAGAAAGGGATACGGAGGGAGACGAATGCGGACTCCTCAGGGGAGCAGAAATGCTCCCCGAGGAGCCCGGAGCGAAAGCGCAGCCCGGAGTAAGCCCGATCTCCCCTTCGGGGACAGACGCCTGCAGGAATTTAAAAGAAGTTAACAGAATAAAAAGTAGAAAATAAAATGAATTCAGGAAGATATGCAGAGATTTTGCATAGAGAAGAAAACACTGACCCACTTAACTATAACAACAACGGCAATATCTTTAAGAGCAAGGATAGGAGGGGAATAACTTTAATAAACAGCTACAATAAATCAGACCTTGCTGTATCGATTTCAACCGGGAATATCGAGATTGAAAGGCTTTACAGTCACCTGGGTCCTGTATTTATAAAGGAAAGTGAAAATCAAGCAGAAATTGTAAGGAATGAGTATGAATACCACTTCACAGGAGGGATTATTAAGAACTCTCAGGTTACAGGTACTTCAGTTACCCATATCCTTGAATCAAACTATGATGACGGGGGGAATCAAGTCTCTATCAGGGCAACAGGCTCAGGAACTGGCGCTAATGCATGGAGTAAGACACTTAACCTTGATTCTCAGTATCATTCATCATCCGATGACCAAGATCCTTTTAATAAGACTGCAATTCTTGATGGTGTAACAGCTAAGATTATAAATGAGAGTAGCTATGCAGGGATTTTAAGTAAAATTAAATACGGAACAACTACTTCAAGAGATATAACATTTGGGTATGAGAATTTTATGAGAGTAAAATCTATGAAGAGTAATAGTCTGGCATCTGAAACTGAAGCCCCTCTCAACATAGACATAACAAGGGATTTTACTGGAAATATCCTAACTCGTGAAACTGACATTTATTCCTATGACGGGATGAACAGGCTCACCTCAGGTGAGGGGGAAGACTTTAAATATGATGAGATCTCAAATCTCCTTAACCGCGGAAACAAGAGCTATGAATATCAGCCGGCAGGAGAGGGGACAAGTCAGATGAGGCTTAAATCATTTAAAGTAGGAACTGCATCTCCATCAGTTTACACCTATGATAAGAATGGCAACCCGACTGTTGTAACTGGTAAGTTTAATTCTCTTATCTATGATGACTTTAACAGGTTAAGGGAAATCACCCGTTCTGATGGTAAGATTGATAAATATACCTACAATGCAGGTGGAATCAGGGTAAAGAAAGAAGAAGATACAGCTGGAAGCAATGTTGTACTATACTCAATGTATGCAGGCAATAATCCTGTGATTGAGGAAAAGTATGATGGAGAATCTATAATTGAAACAAGGTTTAACATTATATCCGGAAGCAGCATTGTTGCTCATATAAGAAAGGTATATGGGACAAGTGAGGATTATGAATACTTCTACAATGACAACCTTGGTTCCCGTAGAGTTGTTTTTGATGCCGCAGGAGCTGTAACTGACAAGTTTACATACTCTGCTTACGGTGAAGTGACACATGATTCTGGTTCTAATGATTACCTGGCATCCTTTACTGGCAAGGGATATGATGCGACTGGACTTCTTTACTTTAATGCAAGGTATTATGATCCTGTAGTCGGCCGTTTCCTGACAGAAGATCCTTCAAAGGACGGTATAAACTGGTACTCATATGTCGGGAATAATCCTGTTAATCTGGTTGATCCAACAGGGCTTCGGGAAGCAGAACATGGGACAAAAAGTGAGGATGAAGATCACGGAAATGATGATTCCCCGAAAAAAGATAGAGGGAAGGGTAAAGATGATGACGATGATGACTCTTGGTGGGATAGAAGAAAAGCGTTTGCTAAAGCAATGAAAGTTAAAAAGTTTTATCAACAAAATGGAATAATATTAAATAGAAATGATTTTGCTTCGATTCAAGATTTTTTAGGGGAATTTGATACTAAATATATAAAAGATATTAATAATTTTACCGGACTCATTACAAAAGGAACAACATATCATGCCTCCGGTTTAATTTCAGGATCCTTTGAATATGGATATGCTATTGAAGTAAAAGATGGAGAAATAATTGCAACAACAAAATATAAGTCATTTTCTTATGGAGTTGAAAGTAATATTGCTGCTGAGGTGGGAAAAACAGTTACTGTTGTTCCTGGGGCTAAAATTGATAATTTATTCGGTGAATCATATACAGGAGGGTTATCAGCTGGATACTTTGGCATGAATGCCGGAGCTAATGTAGAAGCAATACCTACTAAAAATAATAGTGAATTAACTGGGTATTCTATAAATTATTCAGGTGGACTTTCTGTGAGTCCGGTTGACTTTTCAGCAATGGTCAACATAACATGGTGATTATATGATCATGATAAAATATTTTAAGCAAAAAAACGATTTTTTTAATACTCTATCAAAAATATGTGAGGGAAATATAAAGAATCGTATAATTCCTCATGCTTATCAAGGAGAAAAAGATTTTAGCTGTTTAGCTACCGAAAATTATTTCAATATAGAGCCAATTGAAAAATCATCGAATCTTTTTTTACCAGTAATAGATGGAATTATATTTAAGAATAAAAAAGTATTGGTTATTTATCATCCAAGAATAATAGGTCTTGTTTTAAGTGTTGTTGCTATAATAAATGCTTTTTATTTTGATTTTATTTCTGGAGTAATTTCTTTAGTATTTTTTTTACTTGTTTTTAACATTATGTTTTTTTTACATAAGAAATTAAGGAATATTTTTAGAGATAATAATTTACTATAGTATTAAAATAAAACTGGTTTGAAAATGAATAACACTTTTTTAAATAACAATAACCCTCTCCGTACACAAAAAGGGATACGGAGGGCGCCGAAGGCGGACCCCGCAAGGGAGCAGAAATGCTCCCCGAGGAGGCCGGAGCGACAGCGGAGCCCGGAGTAGGCCCGGTCCCTGCAGGAATTTGAAATAAGTTATCAGATATTATAAGTTTGAAATAATATGAATGAGAAAATATCTGCAGGGATTTTGCATAGAGAAGAAAACACTGACCTACTTAACTATGACAATATTTTAAAGAGCAAGGACAGGAGGGGAATTACTGTAATTAACAGCTACAACAAGTCAGACCTTGCTGTATCGAGTTCAACCGGGAATATCGAGATTGAAAGGCTTTACAGTCACCTGGGTCCTGTATTTATCAGGGAAACTGAAAATCAAGCAGAAATTGTAAGGAATGAGTATGAATACCACTTCACAGGAGGGGTAGTAAAGAACTCACAAATTACAGGAAGTTCAGTTACCCATATCCTTGAATCAACCTATGATGACGGGGGGAATCAGACCTCTATTAAGGCAACAGGTTCCGGGAGTGGCGTAAATGCATGGAGTAAGACTCTTAATCTTGACAGTCAGTATCATTCATCTGCAGATGACTCAGATCCTTTTAATAAGACTGCAATTCTTGATGGTGCAGCAGCTAAGATTATAAATGAGTCAAGCTATGCAGGGGTCATGAGCAAAATTAAATACGGAACAACTACTGCAAGAGATATAACATTTGGGTATGAGAATTTTATGAGAGTAAACTCTATGAAGAGTAATATTGTGAGTCCTGAAACTGAAGCCCCTCTCAACATAGACATAACAAGGGATTTTACTGGAAATATCCTGACCCGTGAAACTGACATTTATTCCTATGACGGGATGAACAGGCTCACCTCAGGTGAGGGAGAAGACTTTAAATATGATGAGATCTCAAATCTCCTTAACCGCGGAAACAAGAGCTATGAATATCAGTCATCAGGAGAGGGGACAAGTCAGATGAGGCTTAAATCATTTAAAGTAGGAACTGCATCTCCATCAGTTTACACCTATGATAAGAATGGCAACCCGACTGTTGTAACTGGTAAGTTTAATTCTCTTATCTATGATGACTTTAACAGGTTAAGGGAAATCACCCGTTCTGACGGGAAGATTGATAAATATACCTACAATGCAGGTGGAATCAGGGTAAAGAAAGAAGAAGATACAGCTGGAAGCAATGTTGTACTATACTCAATGTATGCAGGCAATAATCCTGTGATTGAGGAAAAGTATGATGGATCTACCATTAAAGAGACACGATTCAACATCATATCTGGAAGCAGTGTTGTTGGTCATATAAGAAAGGTTTACGGAGTAAGTGAGGATTTTGAGTACTTCTATAATGACAACCTTGGATCAAGAAGAATTGTTCTTGATGCTGCAGGAGTTGTAACTGATAAGTTTACATATTCTGCATATGGGGAAGTAACGCATGATTCTGGTTCAAATGATTACCTGGCATCCTTTACTGGCAAGGGATATGATGCAACAGGACTTCTTTACTTTAATGCACGTTACTATGATCCGGTAGTTGGGCGGTATATAACGGACTGCCCCACAAAAAGTGGACACCTTCTATAGTTAGATTATAATGATAAGGGGAGTGTCTAAATGGCAAGAAAAAAGGTACAGGCGTATACCGAAGAGTTTAGAAGAGAAGCTGTAAAACGATCAGAAAAAGAGGGGAGTTCTGCAGCAAAAGTAGCAGAAGAACTGGGGATAAGTGCCCAGCAAATTTATAACTGGAAGCGTCAATTTAACAGACTGAGTGAAAAGCAATTTAATTCTTTAAACGGTGTTGATTACTCAAAAAATGAAAGTGAAGAAGTAAGAAAACTACGAAGAGAAATTAAGCGTTTAAAGGATGAAAATGAATTCTTAAAAAAAGCTACTGCGTACTTTGCGAACGACCAGAAGTGAAGTACGCAATAATTAATAAATATGAAGGTCAATTTGAGATTACTCTGATGTGCCGAGTTTTAGAAGTATCAAGATCAGGATATTACAAATGGAGAAGTAAAAAACCTGGGAAAAGACATCAATATAAAGCGAAGATCGAAGAATTGATTAAAAATACTTATGAAGATTTTAAAGCTCGATATGGTTCAAGAAGAATTGCAGAAGAATTAAATTCATTGGGTTGGAAATGTTCAATAAACTTCATAGCTAAAATCATGCAGGAGAACGATATAAAGGCCTTGAATGGAAAGGGCTTTAAATATAGCAGAAAAAGCCTGTCAATGAATAATGTATCAGATAACATTTTGTGGAGAGATTTTACAGCAACGAATCCGAATAAAAAATGGACTACAGATATTACGTATATTTGGGTAAGAAACAAATGGATGTATTTGGCTACAGTTATGGATCTTTATTCGAGAAAAATAGTTGGCTGGGCATTAGATACAAGCATGACGGAAAATCTTGTAATTGAAGCATTATCGATAGCATTTGGAAGAAGAGAATACTCTGAAGGTCTAATACTTCCTTCAGATAGAGGAGTTCAGTACCGAGCTCAGAAATATATAGATTTTGCACAATCAAAAGGTTGTCAGCTAAGTATGAGTAGAAGAGGAAACTGCTGGGATAATGCCCCAATGGAATCATTTTTCAGCAGATTAAAAGTAGAATTAATTTATCCAAATAACTATCAGAGTGTAGAAGAATTAAAAGCTGGTGTTTTTGAATACATCGAGATATTCTATAACAGGAAGAGAAAACATTCAGCAATTGGTTATTTAAGCCCTGCTGAATATGAAAAGCAAACAGCAATAGCTGCATAGTTAGGTTGTCTACTTTTCATGGAGCACACCAATAACAGAAGATCCTTCAATGGATGGGATAAACTGGTATGGCTATGTTGGGAATAATCCTTTAAATATGATTGATCCTACGGGTTTACGAGAAGCTGAACATGGGACAAAAAATGAGGATGAAGATCCCGGAAATGATGATTCTCCAAATGAAGGTCGAGATAAAGATGATGATAGAAAAAAAACTTGGTTTGGACGCTTGGTTGATGGTTTTAATAAAGCGATGGAGACTGCAAATAAAAATTTTACAAAATCATTATTTGATAGAGGGTTCAGTATTCCTGACAGTTTACAAAAATATCTTCCTCTAGCGTTTAATCCTGAAGCAAAGAATCCTAAAGCTCAATATATTCCTTTGGGTGGTTTTACTGGAGCAGCAACTATTGGAGGCGGATATGAAGTTGGCTTTGTTTATGATTCAAAAGGAAATATGGGTCTTGCTTTAACTGGAGAAATTGGTATTGGTGTTTTAGCAGAAATAGATATACCTGCACTGTCATCATTTGTAAATATGTATTGGTACAGTATTCACCTGACACTCAGTCCCGAAAGATAGTGTTTTTATTAAGCGGCATCTCCGCTTTTTTTACTCTTTTTAATTCCGTCAAAGAAGGCCTGTTTAGGTGTTCTCCCCTTCATATTTCTTCCCTGATGAGCTCTTTTCTCATTGTAATAAACTAGATATTTCTCAAGATCATCCTGCATTTCTGTTAAAGCTTCATAAAACTTTTCACGGCCCTTTATCCTGAAATGCTCATCCAGTAATGTCCGATGCATTCTCTCAACAAACCCATTACTCTGTGGTCTTCTGACTTTTGTTGTTCGATGCTCTATTTCTTCAAGCTGTAAGAATAATTCAAACGGATGATGATCTTTTCTACCACAGTATTCCCGTCCATTGTCGGTTAATACAGTCTCGACTTTTATATTATTCTCTTCAAAAAATGGTAATACATCATTATTTAAAACATGTACTGCTGTTACTGGAAGTTTATTTGTATAAAGCCTTCCCCATGAATATCTGCTATGACAATCGATTACAGTTTGAAGATATACTTTACCTACTCCCTTTAGCGTTCCAACAAGGAACGTATCTATTGATACCAAATCTCCTGTAAATCTTGTCTCTATATGCCTTTCTTTGAACTCTGGATCAAATCTTTCGAGCATTTTAACCTGGTCTTCAGTTAATTCTATTTTCTTTCCTCGACAGTATTCTTCCAACCTCATGAGTCTTTGATACTTGGTTTCAAGATTGTTCCGTTGCCAGACTCCTCTTACTCCACCAGAGCTAACCTGTATACTCATAAGACTCAACTGCTGAGAAACTCTAACGCATCCATGTGAAGGATTCTTTAAAGAATAATCCATGATAGCTTTTTCAACTTCTTCTGAAACTCTGTTTGGATGTGGATTTTTTGCTCCAGGTAATTTATCAAGTAATCCTTGGGATCCGTATGTTTGATAATTACGCCTGATTTCATAAAACTGCTGTCTGGAATATCCCATGATTTTACATGCTTTACTTACATTTCCCATTTCTTCCGCAAGCTCCAGCATGTTCATCTTTCGTCTTGCTGCCTTTTGTGTTACATTTTTGTTTGTGACCATTGTGTCCTCCTGATATTAGTTTTTGTGGTTAAAAACATTATATCTTTCGGGTGACTGATGGTCACTATTTTTTTATGCAACTGTCAGGTGAATACCATCACTGTTCAGTAAATAAATCACTGGATCAAATTTTAGATAAATATAATTCAATTACAACAATTAACGGAGATATATATGATTTTAATAGGGTATTTAAAAATGCCAAAGGCGGTGTATTGTTTCAAGTTACAGACGATTTGAAGAATAGCAATGTAGAAAATAAGTGGAATTTTAATCTATCTGCAGGAGGCGGTGTTTTTTATGGAGGTACTGTTGTTATCCCTTATAAAATATAATTAATTATCAGATTGATTAAAACTTTCAAATCAATAACCAAATGTTGAGCTTTACTCAGTGTTGAGTTAAAGCTCAACATTTATTGTAATAAATGAATATGGTAGAGATAAATAATCTTTCTATTACTTAAAGATTATATCATTTCTTCATATTCAATACTATGCACAATTTTGATTACATATATAATGGAATGATAAAGAAAAACTTCTACCCTAACAGGAGGGGTGTGAAGCTGTGTACCTATTACTATATGTAATATCTATAATTTTTTACTAAAAAGGAAATTATGATGAAATTATGATGAAATTATATTTACTAAAGTTTTTGATCTTTATTTATGAAAAAAAGAAATTTTTAATATTATTTAATATTTTATATATTGTCGTTATGTTATTGTTAGAAATATTTCTATATGACAATATTTACGCCATATTATTTTTTACTATTTATTATCTAATTGGCATTGTAATATCATATTTTCTTCGTCTACAAATGATAGTTATTGATTTTGTAGCTTCATTAAATAAAAGTATTAAAATTAAGGAGTATAAAGTTAATTGGATACCTGGATGTTATTTTTCAATAATATATATACTGATTTCAATATTTCTAATAGTTTTGAATATTATTACTTTATCAAGAATACCTATTATATTAATTCCTTCAATTTTTCTTCCTGTAATGACGATTTATAGTTTTCCTAAAACGGCTTTAAAGCAGTTACAGGATAGATATACAGAAACTCGGAACTGATAATTTTTATAGATATGATCATAAGTGTCCAAAACAATCATAACAGCTCCAGTTGAAGATTGAAATTCTTTTTTTGAATTGTCCTCGATGGAGGCTTATTCAGGATTGTCCAGAGATCTTTTCTTGCAGTTAGAATTGATGGTAGCAATTTCATCAAAGAATAATGAGTCCCGTACCGTTGCAAAAGTCGTCCGTGGAGGTAAATAATGGATTTTTCGCTTTTTGCTCCATGTGTCGATGATATTATATGTTTAAATTTTGTTGTTGTTTGCTAAAAACATTATTATTTAGTGCTTTTCGTAGTAGAAGATCATTAATTGTAATAATCCTGTCACTTAAGAAAGAAAATGAGATATTGAAAAGACATCTGAACCATTCAGGAAAGAATGTACAAACAAATCAGAGTGAGCGATTTATTATTTCAATCCTATCAACTCTTTCAGATCTTGTAGGAAGATATATCTGTTTTGTAACACCGGAAACACTCTTGAAATGGCAAAGATATTTTATCAGAAAACACTGGACTTATAAAAATACAAAAACAGGTAGACCTGCAATAACCATTAAAATTAAACAAATAATTTTGAAGATGAAGAATGATAACATTCTCTGGGGATCTAGAAGAATAGCTGGTGAATTACAGAAAATAGGAATAGATCTTCATCATACAACTGTACATCGAATAATTCAGACATTCCGAAAAAATGGCCAAGTCAAATCCACAGGAAGCTGGAATAAATTCCTGATAGCACACTGGAATTCATTATTTGCAACAGATTTTTTTACTGTAGATACACTTTTTGGTAAAAGAATGTATGTTTTATTCATAATACAACTGAAATCTCGAAAACTAGTACATTGGAGAATGACAGAATATCCAACTCGGGAGTTTGTCCGGCAGCAATTAATCGAACTTGAAAATGATCAAAATTATGAGAATATGTATTTGATTCATGATAACGGATCTCAGTTCACTACCATTGATTATAATGACTATGGAATAAAAGGAGTACGAACAGGAATAAGATCTCCGAATATGAATGCATATGCTGAAAGATTTGTAAGATCGATTCGACAGGAGGTACTTGATCATTTTATTCTGTTTTCTTCGAAACAGGTAAAAAAGATTGTGAATGAATACGTTAACTACTATAATAAATACAGACATCATCAAGGAATTGATGATATTCCAGAGAAGTATATAAATACAAACAGTGGTAGGGTGGTGTGTGACGATGTTTTATTTGGATTACATCATCATTATTACAGAAGTTCTGCATAAAATACAGGCACGGATGACTTTTGTAACGGTACGAGGTGGAATCAGAGTGAAGAAAGAAGAAGATACAGCGGGGAGCAATGTTGTGCTATACTCAATGTATGCTGGCAACAATCCTGTGATTGAGGAGAAGTATGATGGGGCTACCCTTATTGAAACCCGGTTTAACATTATCTCAGGCAGCAGTGTGCTTGGGCATATAAGAAAGGTATACGGGGCAGGTGAGGACTATGAGTACTTCTTCAACGACAACCTTGGATCAAGGAGAGTTGTTCTTGATTCTTCCGGCGCTGTGACTGATAGGTTCACATACTCAGCCTACGGAGAGGTTACGCATGTTTCCGGCACTAACGGAGAGCTCGCATCCTTTACCGGTAAGGGATATGATGGTACAGGACTACTTTACTTCAATGCAAGGTATTATGACCCTGAAGTAGGACGGTTCATAACAGAAGATCCCTCGAAAGATGGAATCAGTTGGTATGGGTATGTAAACAATAATCCTATTAATTTTATAGATCAGACCGGAAGGTATTTAATGGAAAATACAACAAATAACCTGATGCAAAATAAAGAATGGTATGGAAATAAAATTGGAGAGAGTTCTACAATAATTGGAGAAGAGGGGTGTACTGTTACAGCTTTGAGTAATTCAGTATCAGATATTACTGGAGATAAGATAACTCCGGATATTATAGCTGCAGATAAAAATTTATTTTCAGGGGATCTTGCTAAAATTGATAATGTTGCATCTAAATATGGATTGAATTATGAATTTACAGAAACTGATATGATTGAAAAACTGGAAAGTTGGGGAAAAGATTTATTGGAAGATTATTCAGCTTTTGCAAAAGTTGAAATTGGAAAATATTCACATTGGGTTGGTGTGGACGGAGTTAAAACAATTGGTGGAAGTAAATATGTAAGAGTTAATCCCACATCCATAAATGATTTACCTGGTATCAATGGTTTTAACTCATTAAGGAAATCGTGGAAAATTGGGCCAAATGGTGAAATATATATTCCAGCGGGGGATGTGAGGAAGGTCGGTAGCTTCTCAGATCCGAGAAGTATGAAAGAAAAATTCCTAGATCGATATTTGGAAAAAAAGCGAGAAGAGAATGCTAAAAATAGTAACAAAAATAATAACGAAGAGGATTATGATGATTATCGTTGAAATTTCTTTAAAAACTAATATTTTATTAAACTGTTTTAAAGAAATTGATATTAAAATTGGTGAGGAGTTATGAAATTATATAAAATTATTTGTTTAATTTTTTTTATTAATATATTTGTTGTATATCCAGATGATATTGTAGATATTAATAAAACGTTGTCATTTGATATGACAAATAAGCAGGTTTATTCATATTACGAATTTTTAAATAAATTTATAGATACTGAATCTAATCATATTTATTTAAATAAGGAAGATCTTTCAAAAGAGGAATTCGATAAAATAATTAGAGAAAGAGAAGATGAGAATAATTATTTTGAAAACTCTTTAGAAATAGAATCAATACTTGGAACAGGATATTTATTTTCAGAAACACCAATTAATCCCGAAGGTTATGTGAATTATAATAATTATGCGTTTAGAAAAAGTCATATACTTTGGTACAGTTTTGTAGATAATTGGAATAATGTGGTTAATCCCCTTACTTCCCATACTGGGTATATTATTACTGAGAAGGATATTGATGTTTATGATTATATAACCAGAGAAAAAAGAGCTTTAGTAAAAAAAGGATCAGTTTTGAAAATTAACGGGGTTAATTTGGATAATTCTGTGTTTATCGATTTTAATTTAGCTTTTCAAGGATGTATTTATATTACAGATATTTCTTTGTTTAAAGATTTATTATCTAACGTTAAATATGAAATCAGGGATAATAAGGTATATAGATTATTAGAGGGGAATGAAAGTATAATTAATGTTAATATAATGCAAACTGATGATGGTAGATATTATGCAAGAAATGATAATTCTGGAGATATAACAGGTGGTTTTTATTATTGGGAATACAAGTGTGATTACTTTTTTAATAAAAACGGTATATTCTTAGAGTATGGCTTTGCAGGAAATTATGGATTATAATTTGAAATCTGAGCAATGAAGATGAGTATAACATTTGATCAAAAATAGTTTCCCTTTTTAATTTTAAGCGTTAGACGCTTGTCAGCAGTTGTGTGAGCAATATAAAGTCAAAACAGGGGCAACTGGGTGCTAACAGGTATCAAATGAATGTTGAGTAAGTCTTTATATGGTATCAACATATACCAATACGTACAAATCTGTATTAATTGCATGACCAGATTCAAGTCCTGGTATTTCTATAATTGATTTATAATATAAAATATATGATAGCTTGCCCAATAATTCCTCATCTGCAAGACTTCATTTCTGTCATGATAATTTGAAATCAAAGCAAAAAAATCATATGATTAATTATATAGACAAGCCGGGAGTGTATTAAATGAAAATTATCACTCTTATAATCATGGCAGTAATCATTTCTGCCGTCATTACAAGGAATATCGGGAAAAGGGAGAAAATCAATAAAGCTCTTGAAAATGTAAAAACTAGATATCCGCTTGTGGAAACCTGCCTGCTTGATTACAGCAGAAAATTTAAATTCATACTGCTTTTCAGCGATGATGTCAGCGAGTCATACCGGAGGGATGCAACTGACCTCTTTTACAGGGAACTGGAAAAGGCATAATACTTTAACCGATTGCCTTGACTTCTCCTTCATATCAGCAATTCATTATGGAATAATTAAAGAAAATATTGTAATATCCCAGCACCTTTAAAACTTCCGACCGGAAGCTTTTTAAGGAAAACTATAAAACATAATATACAGACAGGAAATTATATATGGTAAATGTCTCGGGACTCAGAGTGACCCTCGGCGAGAGGGTCCTTTTCAATAATGAAAGCTTTCTCATCCGGAAAGGGGATAAGATAGGCCTTGTCGGACCCAACGGTTCAGGAAAATCAACGATTTTCAAGGTTATAACAGGGATTGAAAAACCTGATGACGGTGTAATTGCGATTGATCCGGGAACTGTTATCGGATACTTCAGCCAGGATGCCGGTGAAATGGGGGGGAGAAGCGCTCTTGAAGAGGTGTTGTCAGGTGCGGGAAGGATCTCTGAAATCGGAAAGGAACTCAGTATAATAGAACACCGCTTCAGCGAGCCGATGGATGATGATGAGATGGAAAGGATCATGGCCCGTTACGGGGAGCTCCAGGGGGAATTCCAGGATGCGGGGGGATATGAGCTTGAGACAAACGCGAAAACTATACTTACAGGGCTCGGTATAGGGGAAGACAGGTGGGACAGCCCTTCCTCTTCTTTCAGCGGAGGCTGGAAAATGAGGATAGAGCTCGCGAAGATACTGCTTCTTAATCCTGATCTTCTCCTTATTGACGAACCGACCAACCACCTTGATATGGAATCCATAATATGGCTTGAAAACTGGCTCAGGTCTTTCAGGGGGGCTGTTGTAATGACAAGCCATGACAGGGATTTCATGACCAGGCTCTGCCCCCGTACAATAGAAACAGCTGCAGGGGCAATCACTACATACACCGGGGATTATGATTTTTATCTGCGGGAAAGGGAGATAAGAAGGGAGCAGCTTATCGCCTCTTTTAAAAGGCAGCAGGCAATGCTTGCCAAGGAGGAGGAGTTTATTGCTAAGTTTGCAGCAAGGGCTTCCCACGCGGCCCAGGTCCAGTCCCGGGTGAAAACAATAGAGAAAATTGAAAGAATTGTTGTTCCCCCCGATCAGAAGGTAATGAAGCTTAAAATCCCTGAATGCAGGAGAAGCGGCGATATTGTTGTAAGCATGGAAAACCTTTCAAAAACATGGAAGAGGGAAGACGGAAGCGAACTTAATGTTTTTTCAGGGATAACAGGGACTGTCGACAGGCAGAACAAGATCGCCCTTACAGGGGTAAACGGAGCGGGAAAATCAACACTTCTTAAAGTAATAACTTCACAGACTGATGCGACTTCAGGAACATCCGCTACAGGGGGAAGTGTCGATACAGGCTATTTCAGCCAGTACTCATCCGATATTCTTGACCCTGAAAAAACAATCTATGAAGAGCTGCAGTCCCGGGTTCCGAATGAAACAAAGGGTTATATCATGAACCTTCTGGGGGCCTTCCTTTTTTCAGGTGATGATGCTGATAAAAAGATCTCTGTCCTTTCGGGAGGAGAGAAAAGCAGGGTAATGCTTGCACTCCTTTTTTCAAAGCCGCTTAATTTCCTTGTCCTTGATGAGCCGACAAACCACCTTGATATCGCAAGCAGGGAGGTGCTTCTAAACGCTCTTATAGATTTTGAAGGGACTGTTATTGTGGTAAGCCATGACAGGTATTTCCTCAGGAGTTTTGTAAACAGGGTATTTGAGATAGATAAGGGGAGAATGAACATATATGAAGGGGACTATAATTATTACCTTGAAAAAAAGGGGGAGCAGGAATTTATCCCCCGTAGCCTGCTTTCTTAAGCGCTTTCTCCGCTGCCTTTCTCTCGTTCCAGGCAATCTTCCCTTCAGCATATATTATGGATGACTCGTGCCCCTTTCCGAGGAGTATTACTGTATCGCCGGGGAGGGCAATTTCAACAGCCCTGTTTATCGCTTCCTGCCTGTCAGGTATCAGGTAGATATTATCCTGATTGAAATCCTTGTTTATACCCCCCTTTATCTCTTCGAGAATAGCTGTCGCATCTTCCCCCCTGGGGTCCTCATCTGCAAGGATTACAATATCAGAGTATGAAGATGCAATTCTTCCCTGAACAGGGCGTTTTTCCGTATCCCTTTCCCCTGCTGATCCGAATACAGTTATAAGCCTGTTCTTAACAGTCTGCTTTATAAGGGGGAATATTTTTTCGAAAGCCCCAGGAGTATGGGCGTAATCAACAATAACTGAGAAAGGCTGTCCCATTTCAACTGTATCCATCCTTCCGTTTACAGGGATAACTGATTCAACAAGATGTGCAAAATCACCGATATCCCTTCCTGTTGACAGGGCTGCTGTAAGAACTGCGGCTGTGATATTATCTACATTGAAAATGCCGGGGATATTCATTTTTACAGGATATTTTTTCCCGTTCATGGATATAACAAATTCTGTTCTGATTCCGTCCGATTTTATATTAAGCGCACAGACAGTATTCGGGTTTTCAGGTTCAGGACCTGAATATGAAGAGCCGTGATAGTAATATATCTCTGAATCTGCAGCATCTGTGAATTTTGCTGCAAACTTCTCATCAGCATTCACCACACAGAAGTCAGATGCTTTTCTGAAAAGGTTTGCCTTGTCATTTACATAGTTTTCTATAGTTCCGTGAAACTCAAGATGCTCATGCGATATGTTTGTAAGCACCCCTGAATTGTACTTTACATCTCTGAGCCTTGCAGTTTTTTCACTCAGTCCGTGTGAAGTTGATTCCACAACAGCAAATTCAAAATTGTTTTCAACCATTTGGGAAAGTATCTTCATTATCTCAGGCGATTCAGGAGTCGACTGCCTGTATGGATTTTTTTCTATAATTCCTGAACTGTCATATTCAACCGTTGATATGAATCCTGTCCTGTGGCCAGCTTTCTTGAGAAGCTGATAAATGAAGGATACTGTCGAGCTTTTCCCGTCTGTTCCTGTGACACCTATGATATTGAGTTTATGAGAAGGAAAATCATAATAGGCTGCAGAGAACGATGACATTGCATTTCTGGTGTTTTCTGTAACTATGTATGTCAGCCCTTCAATATATTCATCCGGTTCCTTTTCGACAAAGACTGCAGAAGCCCCAAGTTCAAAAGCGCTTCTTATATATCTGTGGCCGTCTGTATGGACACCTGTCAGTGCAAAGAAAGCATACCCTTTTCCGACTGACCGTGAATCATATGCAATCCCTGTTATATCTTTCTCTGTACTGCCTTTAATGCTTATTATGTTGCAGTATTTAATTAAACCTGTTAACCTTTTCATTACGGAAGAATAGTAGCAGTAAACTTCTGCTGGTTCAAGTATCGGAGGATTTTAAATGTTTACAGTAAGGATTGAAGACAGCTTTGCAGCGGCCCATTACATAAAAAACTATCACGGTAAATGTGAAAATCTTCACGGTCATAACTACAAGGTAAGGGTATATGTCAGGGGGGATGAGCTTGACAGGGGGGGGATGCTTCTTGATTTTTCAATACTGAAGAAAGCTCTTAAAGAGGTTTTTAAAGAACTAGACCATAAAAACCTTAATGAAATTGAGCTTTTTGAAAGATTCGATCCTTCTGCAGAGCTTATAGCAAAATATATCTATGACAGGATAAAACCGCTTCTTCCTGAAGAGGGCAGGAGATATCACCTTTCCAGGGTTGAGATATTTGAAACCGAAAAAAACATGGCAGTTTATGAGGCATAGCTGATGGATTCAACAGCTTCCTCAAACAGCTGCCGGACTTCAGTTTCAGGGGAAAATGAAGAATATTTCAACAGCCAGATAATCACATATATAGGCAACAAGAGAAGCCTTCTCTCCTTTATAGGAAGCGGGGTTGAAAAGGTAAGGAAATCACTTGATAAGGAAAAACTTGATATCTTTGATGTATTTTCTGGATCCGGTATAGTTTCCAGGTATTTCAAGCAGTTTTCAAACCGCCTTATTGTCAATGATCTTGAAAAATACTCGGAAGTGATCAGCAGCTGCTACCTTTCAAACAGGTCGGAAACAGATATTCCCCTTCTCAGTGATTTCTACAGTGATATTAGAGGCAGACTGGAGAATCAGAGCCTAAAGCGTGGATTTATTACAGAGCTTTATTCACCTGAAAATGATGAAAACATAAGAAAGGGGGAAAGGGTTTTCTATACCGGGAGAAATGCCCGGTATATAGATACAGCCCGTCAGTATATTGAACACCTTCCGCTGGAATACAGGCATTTTTTTCTTGCTCCTCTTCTTTCGGAAGCTTCTGTTCATGCCAATACATCAGGAGTATTCAAGGGTTTCTATAAGGATTCTCATCTGAATATAGGGAAATTCGGCGGCAACAGGGGGGATGCTCTGGTGAGGATACTCGGAGATATAAACCTCCCTTTTCCCGTTTTCAGCAATTATGAATGCAGCGTGGAGATCCACAGGGGGGACTCCAATATTATTGCAGGATGTGTGGATGAGGTTGATGTAGCCTATCTTGATCCCCCTTACAACCAGCACCCCTACGGTTCAAATTATTTCATGCTCAATCTCATAACTGATTACATCAAGCCTGACAGAATAAGCGAGGTATCAGGTATCCCTGCAGACTGGAACAGGTCCTCCTACAATAAAAGGGCGGAATCCCTTGAATCTTTCAGAACCCTTGTCAGGAACCTCAAGGCAAAGTACCTTCTTATTTCGTTTAACTCAGAAGGATTTATTACCCTTGATGAGATGAAAAAGATGCTTGCTGAAATAGGAAAGCTTGAAATCCTTGAAACAAAGTACAACACATTCAGGGGAAGCCGTAATTTACGGAAGAGGAAGATACATGTCAAGGAGTATCTTTACCTTGTCGAGAAGCATTAATCCAGGAGCTGAAGACCCAGGGGTGTAAAATAATTAAAATCATTAAGGTTTTCAGTTGCCAGTTTTGAGTTTGAAATAATTGCAGCAGCTGCTATCATTGCATCGATCCGTAAATAACGCTTCCGTCCTGTTTCATTAAACAGCCGTGCAGCCTCGGCAGCCTGATCTGCAGTAAAGGGTAATATCCTTTCTTCAATCAGAGATGCAACAAGCGAAATTCCTTCTTCATCTACAGGCCCGCAGATAAACTCATACCAGGAAACAGCAGATGTCAGCAGATCTTCTCCGGTGTTTATCCAGGTAACTATCTTTTCCATTTCAGATGACTCCCGGACAAGAGCTCTTATCAGGTAGTTTGTATCAAGAAGAATCATTTCTCATGTCTCCATTCTGCCCTGTTTTCTGATGCCTCCAGAAGGTAGGCATCAGCTGCCTCAGGATCAAGTCCTTTTTTTTCCTGATATAAATAAAGATTAGATAACTTTTCCTTCCTTTTCTCTTCTATCTGTCTGTCTGCAATTTTGACAGCTTTTCTGACAACTTCTGCCTGGGATACATGCCAGAGGAGAGAAAGTTTTTTTAATCTGGAAACAGTTTCATCATCAAGAGCAAATGTTGCTCTGTTATTCATTTTTGCCATACCATAATTATATACCATAAAAAAAACTTTACAAGAATGAGATTGAGCAGGAATTGTAAGTATTCATATGTAATATTCTGCAAAGACTGATTTTTCTTAAGAATGGAAATTTATAAAGAATTTTCTATAAGTCTTCCTGATGTATGAATAATGATTTATGATAAAATTAAAGGAGATGTTGATGAAAATAGCAGGAATAACAGATATACACGGTGATTTAACATATTTGAAAAAAGCTGAAACCTATATCAGAAATGCTGACATTGTCTTTATTTCGGGTGATATTACCCATTTCGGGGGAGTTCCTGAAGCATCTGCAATTCTGGGCAGGATATCTGAAATAAACAGCAGAATATATGCTGTTTCCGGGAACTGTGACAGTCCTGAAATTGAAGCTTACCTTAAAAAAGAGGGAATGCATCCTGAAGGAAAAAGCATAAAAGACGGGGACAGGTCAGTATCTGTTTCCGGTATGGGAGGGTCATTGTCAGGACCTTTAAAAACTCCCCACACAAGGCCGGAAAATGATTTTATGGATTTTTATGAAAATCTTGCAGGAAATGCGGATATTATAATTTCTCATCAGCCTCCTTATAAAACTTTTGCAGACAGGGTTGTGGGGCATCTTCATACAGGGAGCAAAGCGTTAAGATCATATATTGATAAAAGTGGACCTTTATTATGCCTGTGCGGTCATATCCATGAATCAAGCGGAATGGAATACTACGGAAATACACTTGTAATAAATCCGGGACCTTTCAAAGAAGGCAGAATGGCTGTGATTGAGATTGACAGCAATAATAAAGTATCTGCAAGAATTATTGCAGAATAAAATATTTATACACTTCATTCTTTAAAATGCTTATATTTTCAGCAGTGAGGTATTATTCATGGAAAAAGCAATACTTGCCGGAGGATGCTTCTGGGGAATGCAGGACCTTATCCGGAAACTGCCCGGTGTTATAAAGACTCGTGTGGGATATACCGGGGGTGATGTTCCTGATGCTACATACCAAAACCATGGACTGCATGCAGAAGCAGTAGAAATAATCTTTAATCCCGATGAGATTTCATACCGCCGTATTCTGGAATACTTTTTTCAGATTCATGATCCCACAACAGCAGATCGGCAGGGTTTTGATATGGGCACTTCATACAGATCTGCAATATATACTGTCAATGAAGAGCAGAGAAAAACTGCGCTGCAGACAATAGCTGATGTTGATGCCTCAGGATTATGGCCTGGAAAGGTTGTAACAGAAGTTGAAAATGCAGGAGATTTCTGGGAAGCCGAACCTGAGCATCAGGATTATCTTGAGCGGTATCCGAATGGATATACCTGCCACTTTCCAAGGCCGGACTGGGTACTTCCAGGGAAGTAATATTCATATGGTAATCCCTGATCAGGTTTGAACACTCCTGAATAATATTTAACTAAAACAGACACACTTTGTATAGTAATTTCCAGACGCTAATTATCATTTTAATATTTTAAATTTCTGAGATTTTTGATTTCAGCCCGTATTTTTTTGCTTTTAATTCTTCTCTCATTTGATGCTTTTGTAGGTTTTGTTGAACGCCTCTTTTTTCTTCTGACAAGTGCGGCAGTAATAAGAGACACTGCCCTTTCTTCGGCAATCTCCCTGTTGCGGGTCTGGCTTCTTTCCTCTGATGAATGGATTACAAGTTCCCCGCCTGAATTAATCCTGCCGTAAAGCCTGTGCATTATAAGATCTTTATCTTCAGCAGTCAGGGGAAGATCATCAACAGCAATTTTTAATACAGCTTTTGTCTCTGTCTTGTTGACATGCTGTCCGCCAGGTCCTCCCGATCTTGCAAATGAGAATTCTCCGTATGTGACGATCCATTTTTTCAATTCATCTCTGTTCATCTGTCTGTTCCCCAATGCACTGAAAAGCAGTGATACATGAAATATATTATATTTAAATCAGGGAAGTAAATAAATATCATTACTACCAGATTTTATATCCGTGATAAAATTGTATCATTATTCAAGGGGGATATTATGACAAAACTTGACAAGCTTGCCGAACTTCTGAAAAAAGCTCCTGATGAAGTTTTTATCCAGCCTCATAATGTCCCGGATCCCGATGCCCTTGCAAGTTCCTTTGCGCTGCAGGATCTTTTAAGGCAGAAAGGGGTGGATGCTGTAATTGTTTATGAAAACGAGGTTGAAAAGGCCAACTCCCTTAAAATGCTTGAGCTCTTCGGTATAGACATATATCCTGCATCCGGGGTTGCAACTCTCGGAGAAGAGGACTGGACAGTCCTTGTGGATGTACAGAAAGGGAACTCCAATGTAACTGATCTTGTCACAGATGAGGTTGCTGTTATTGATCATCATGAATATATGGGGAATAACGGTTACAGGTTTGAGGATATAAGGCCGGAAGTCGGAGCCTGTTCAAGCATTCTTGCTTCCTACTATTTTGAAAACAGTCTTGAGATGTCGAGAAATATTGCAACAGCCCTTCTTTACGGTATTTTCATGGATACAGACAATCTCACCAGGGGAGTATCAGTATTTGATATTGATATGTTCTACCGTCTTTACAGCTTGTCCAATATTACATATATAAGCGAGCTTAAAGGGAACCAGATCAGCAAGTCTGATCTGATGGATTATGCAAAGGCTTTCAGTTCTGTTGAAATATATGATGAAATTGGATTTCTCTACCTGGACAACAATAATGATTCCCTTCTCGGCGCTGCAAGCGATATTGTGATTACAATAGCAGGGGTTAATGCAGTTGTCGCATATTCTCCAAGGGAGGGGGGGATAAAGTTTTCGACCAGAAGTATAGATAAAAAAATAAAGGCAAATGATTTTGTCAGGTTTATCCTGAAAGACACCGGTTTCGGGGGAGGTCATGATTCAATGGCAGGGGGATTTCTCCCCAGGGAAAATCTTGAGGATAACAGGAGCCTTGACACCTTTGTCAGATACAGGGCAATTTCATATCTGGACATGATAAACAAGAGGATTTCTGAATAAAGTGAAGTCAGATCCGGGATTGCCTGACCGAATCAGTCCTGATAGGGACAGGCATAGAGGTTTTTCTTTTTTAATCCGTTTTTCCTCCCTCTCTGTATCCACCCTGCTGTACCCATCAGACGGTAAAGAAGAGAGGGAAATCTTACAGATACAAACATATTTTCAATTTCAGATTCATTGTCATTCTCAATATCAGCTGCCAGAGTTCTGAATGATTTCAGAATATCTCTCTTTAAGGGAGAACGGAGAGGAATACCTTTCATCTGTTTATATGCTTCTCCCATTCCAAGGCCTATGCCAAAGCGCCAGTTGAGCCTGTTTTTCCTGCAGTAGATTTCCATTATTTTAAGGGCGTCCCTGTTCTGGACAGCTTCAGGAAACCCGCAGTTTATAAAAGCATAGACTTTTATCTTTTTTTCTGCTTTCAACTCTTTTCTGTGCTCCTCATATCTTTTAAGCCAGAAAGAGAGATGCCCAGGTAAGGTATCAATATATAACGGAAGTGCCAGTATCCAGATATCAGCAGAATCCATCTTTTCGAAGAATTCATCCCCACTGACTATATAGGAACGGGGCAGCGTGAGAATGTCAGGCTCCCCGTAACTGATATTTTCATCTTCAAGGAAAGATGCTATATCTTTTAAAATCTGGTAAGAATTACTGCTGTTTTTTTCACGCGGGCTGCCATTTAAATAAAGTATTTTTTTCACTTCTTTTCCTCTTCAAAAAAACTCATAAAACCTGAAAAATCATTTTCAGATTTTATAATCATGGTATTAATATTCCCCTTGTGAATATTATCACTCAGATTTTCACCTGTTTTTACGAAAATTTCACACTCATCCTCATCAAGATTTGTTCCGTATCCTGCCATAAAAGGTACAGGAGAGTTTTTATAACGTTTCGGATGATGTGTCTCTCCCTTATAGATCCTGAAAAAGGGAAGGGCCCTTCCGAGAAAGCGGTCCTGAACTATCTTGAGAAGCGGGCTGTAGCTGCCCCAGGTAACAGGACACAGGTAGAGAACCTTATCGCTGTTTACCTCCTCTTTCATGACCTTTTCCAGATCATCCCTGAAAACACATATACCCGGAGTCCTGATCCAGCACCCGAAACAGCCGCAGCATGCCTCCATTGACAACTGACTGAGATCAAAAAATTTAAAACTCCCTTCTGATGTCTCTGCCTTCTTTTTAAGAAATCCCAGTATCTTTCTGCCGAATTCATCAGCAGTGTCATGTATTATGACTGATTTCATATATACCCCTTTCCTATGTTTACACTGTCAACATAGGAAATATATCCGTTTATGTTTACACTGTCAACATAAATGTTGTATAATTCATTCAGTTTATGAAAAATTATCACCATGGTAACTTAAAACAGAAACTTCTGGATGAAGGGGTCAGGCTTCTGGTGGAAGAGGGATATGAAAAATTCTCCCTGAGAAAACTGGCAAAACGGTGCAGTGTTTCCCATGCATCACCGTACAGGCATTTTTCGGATAAAAATGAACTGATACTTGCAATAGGAAGGGAAGTCCAGAATAAATTCAATAACGCGCTTAAAAATGCTCTGGAGAATGCTGAAGGATCGCAGTTAGACCGTATCAGGGCAATGGGAAGGGAATATGTCTATTTTTTTCTTTCCAACCCTGATTTTCTGGAACTGCTTTTTCTCACTCCGGAGCTTCAGGACATCTCCTGCGGAAAGCATGAACATCCTGAAGGATCATCATTTGAAACCTATCTTTCAGAAGTTCTCCCTCTTTTTGAAAAATATGATCCCGGCTTATTCAGAATCCCTCAGGACCCATCGGATCAGGAAGTTCAGATTCCGGGTGAGCTTTTAAGACCCTGGTGTATGATACATGGTCTGACAGTACTTCTAGTCAAGAAAGCACTTCCTGTCAGGGATAAGGAAAGCCTTGACATCCTTATTGATCAGGTGCTGACATTCTGATACCGGAAATTAATAAAAAAGAAGTCAGCTATACCTCTTTATACATCTCATAGATACTTAGAATTTCAGGGAGTGCTTCCCTGAAACATTCCAGTATTTCAGGGTCAAAATGCCCTGTCATTTCCAATTCCATAATATTTACAGCATCATCAACAGAAAAAGCCTTTTTATAGGGGCGTGCTGATGTGAGTGCATCGAAAACATCAGCAACAGCGACAATTCTCCCTGCAAGCGGGATGTCATTACCCTTAAGCCCCCCAGGATAACCGAGTCCGCTGTATTTTTCATGGTGTCCTCCGATTATATCAATAGCTGTCTGAAGAACTGAACGGCTCAGGATGTTGTTAAGCCTGCTGTCCATGTTTTCAATGACTTTAATCCCGGTATCAACATGGGTTTTCATGATACTGAATTCCTCCCTGTCAAGAGGTCCCTCTTTAAGGAGAATTCTGTCAGGTATTCCCACCTTGCCTATATCATGAAGAGGAGCAAACCATTTTATTTCCCTGATGAACCTTGGTGTAACAGTATTGAATTTATTGTAGTACCTGACTGCAATAAGATATGAATATTCAGTCATCCTCCTGATATGAAGAGATGTTTCATTGTCTTTTTCATGCATAAGGGTGATAAAGGAGTTTGAGGTTTCTGCTATGATTTCCTGAATCAGGAATTCTACATATAGTTTCTGTTTGAGGATCCCGGCTATTCTTTCAGCAAATTCTGAATCAGCATCAGTATAGGCATTTAATTTTCTGCTTGAGATAAAAAGGAAACCAATGCATCTGTTCTGGAAGAACATGGGCACAGTCAGGCTGGATTTTATTTTTTCCTTCAATATGTTTTTTGTAGATTCAGAGATGCTCCTGTTTTCCGCATATTCAGGCAGGTTACTGATAATTCTCGGGGAGCGGTCTCCTGTCAGTCTGCTGAGACTGGTTTCCGAAATCTTTTCAGCAAATCCCGGCTGGAGAAAAATCGGCTGGTAAGAAGCATATGCAGTTTCTGCTATAACATTGCCCCCCTTATCAATGAAGGCAAGGGCTATTCTGTCGCAGTTTATTTCGCCTGAAATCTGCCTGTGTATGAATTTCAGAATATCATCAAGGTTGCCGTGTATATCTATGTCCTGAATTTTCATGTCCCTTTCAATATTTTCCGTTACCTTTTCAAGTATGCTGCTGAAAACACTTGTTTCTGAATAATTCAGGCTGCATTTTTTTTCTTCCGTGTTTTCTGTTTCGTGGAAATTCAGAAGGTTGTTGATATTTTCAAGCCCGTTTATCACCCCTTTTGTGAAGCATGAAAACCTGTAGTTGAGGAAAAGGATATATCCTGTCAGCCCAAGTGCTGTGAGAAGGGCAGCAGCGGATATCACAAAGAGCGGAATATATTTTCTTACACGTGTTCTGTGTATACTGTCTAGAAGATCTGAAGCAAGGTCTGCGAGCTTCTTCACATACCTGTCTCTTCCGACAGGATCTGAATAATCAGGTATGCCCAGTTCAAACTGTTTATCAAGAATAGAGGAAATATCCTGAATCAGTATCCCGAGGCTTCTGTATCTTACTGCAATATCTTCTGTAACAGCTGAGGTGTTTTTGATCTCTGTTACAAGACTGTTAAGTTCCCTGAATGCCTCTCTCTTTACTGACTCAAGATTTTTATTGTAAAGGAAATTTGAGACAGTTATTGTAAGGGGGAGTATTATTAAAACAAGCAATAGAAATTGAAGTATGAAAAGAGTCCTGACATTTGACTGAATACTGAATATTTTTTTCATTTTCCGGAAACTGCTCCATAAAAATATTAAAACATTAATTAAATAATATTCAGTATTTATTAAATTATATTTTTCTGTTCAGCAAAAAAAACCCCGTATGCTTTACAGCTTACGGGGAATCAGTTGCCGCCGATCAGAATCGAACTGATGACACGAGGATTTTCAGTCCTCTGCTCTACCGACTGAGCTACAGCGGCAATCACGTTGATAGTTATATATTTAACAAAAAAAAATGTCAATCATGTTTTATAAAAAAATCCTTAAAATATATATGTCAGACAAAAAAACGAAATTCTGCATAAATAACATCACATTATAGAGATTCTCTTGAAAAGATTTTTTATTGTATATATTATCTAAAGTTATTATTGAAAGTGATTTGCAGTATATGAAAATATTTTCGGTTTATATATAACAGGGTGTGTAAATACCGGATAACAGAAAATAAAAAATAAAAAAAACGAGACGGCAGGTCAGTGTATTAACCAGGTTGAGAGAAACCGGTAAAAGATAAACTGCCGTAATATTCTCAGGAGGCTATTTTGTATAAAGCAGTGGATCCCAAAGTAAATTTTCCCCGGATGGAAGAGAATATACTGGAATTCTGGAAGAAACAGGGGATATTTAAAAAATCCATAGAACAGAGAGAGGGTTGTGATGAATATGTATTCTATGACGGACCTCCGTTTGCTACTGGTCTCCCCCATTTCGGACACTTTGTACCGGGTACTGTAAAGGATATTTATCCCAGATACCAGACAATGAAGGGGAAAAAAGTTGACAGGCGATTCGGATGGGACTGTCACGGTCTTCCTGTAGAATATGAAATGGAAAAGGAACTCGGTATTTCCGGTAAAACAGAGATTGAAAAATTCGGAGTTGCCCAGTTCAACGAATCATGCCGTTCAATTGTATTGAGATACACAAAAGAGTGGGAAAATATTGTAACCAGAATGGGAAGATGGGTTGATTTTGAAAATGACTACAAGACAATGAATCCTGATTATATGGAATCTATCTGGTGGGTCGTCAAGCAGCTCTGGGAAAAGGGACTGATGTATGAAGGATATTATATACTTCCATACTGCCCGAGGTGTTCAACTGTTCTTTCAAACCACGAACTCAATCTCGGAGGATACAAGGAGGTCCATGATCCAGCCATTACAATAAAATTCAAGGCTGACGGCGAAGAAAACACATACTTTCTGGCATGGACAACAACCCCATGGACACTTCCTTCAAACCTTGCTCTTGCTGTAAGCAATGATGTTGAATATGTAAAGGTATCAGACAGCGGCGAAAACTATATCATGGCTAAAGACAGACTTTCAGCCTACTATAAAAATGAAGATGAATATAAAGTTGTATGGACAAGGAAGGGCTCCGAACTTGTAGGAATGAGTTATGAGCCTCTGTTTGATTATTTTGCAGATGCAAAGGAAAAAGGAGCTTTCAGGGTATTTCCTGCCGATTATGTTACAACTGAAGACGGTACAGGAATAGTACATACTGCACCGGGTTTCGGTGAAGATGACTATGCGACTCTCAAAAATACAGATATACCGACAGTATGTCCAATCGACGGGGAATGCAAATTCACTGACGAAGTTTCTGACTATGAAGGACGTTTTGTAAAGGACTGCGACAAGGATATTATTGCAAGACTCAAGGAGGAAGGCAAGCTTGTCCTGAGGCAGCAGTATCTTCATAACTATCCGCACTGCTGGAGATGTTCTTCTCCTCTTATCTACAGAGCAATATCATCCTGGTTTGTTGATATCGGCAAGATCAAGGAGAAAATGCTTTCAGCAAACAGCCAGATCTACTGGATGCCCGGACACCTCAAAGATGGACGTTTCGGTAAATGGCTTGAAGGTGCCAGGGACTGGGCGATTTCCAGAAACAGATACTGGGGTAACCCGATCCCTGTATGGAAATGCGACAGCTGCAAAGAGACAGAATGCCTCGGATCAAAGGCTGAGCTAGAGGAAAAGACAGGTAAGAAGGTTGATGATCTTCACAAGCATATAATTGACGAACTCACATATCCGTGCAAGTGCGGGGGGACAATGAAAAGGGTCCCGGAGGTTCTTGACTGCTGGTTTGAATCAGGATCAATGCCTTATGCACAGGTACATTATCCCTTTGAAAACAAGGAGCATTTTGAAAGCCATTTCCCTGCAGACTTTATATGCGAAGGCCTTGACCAGACAAGGGGATGGTTCTATACACTTACAATTCTCGCGGCAGCTCTTTTTGACAAGCCTGCTTTCAAGAATGTTATTGTAAACGGTCTTGTGCTTGCTGAAGACGGGAAAAAGATGTCCAAATCTGCAAGGAACTACACAGATCCTGTTGAAGTTATCAACCAGTACGGCGCAGATGCCCTGAGATTCTTTCTGACAAACTCTGCTGTTGTAAGGGCTGAAGACCTCCGTTACTCGGATGAAAGTGTAAAGGAAATCCTGAAAACAATTATTATACCTATATGGAACGCATACAGTTTCTTTGTAACATATGCAAACATTGACGATATTACTGTAAGTGAGGCTCCGTCAAATCCCTCTAATCCGCTTGACCAGTGGATTCTGTCGGAAATGGAAAAACTTACTCAGGAAGCTACTGAATTTATTGAGGCCTATGATATACACAGGGCCAACACATGCTTTATTAATTTTATTGATCTTCTCAACAACTGGTACATCAGAAGATCAAGAAGAAGATTCTGGAAATCAGAAAATGATCTTGATAAGGAACAGGCATACCAGACACTCTACTCAGTTATAATGAAGTATATCAAGCTTGCATGCCCTGTAATACCGTTCATAACAGAGGAGATCTATCAGAACCTCAGGACAGACTCCATGCCTGAATCAATCCACCTGTGTGATTATCCTGTTGCTGATTCTTCACTCAGGGATGAGGCACTTGAAAAGAAAATGGAAGTGACACAGCATGCTGTTTCAATGGGAAGGGCATTAAGGGCCAACTTCTCCCTCAAGATAAGGCAGCCTTTAAAGGCAATCTATCTTGTAACCAGAGATCCTGAGGAAAAAACAATTCTCAAGGAGATGGAGGGAATTATTTCTGAAGAGCTCAATGTGAAAGAGGTAATTATCAGGGAAAATGAAGAGGAGCTTGTGGAATATCAGGCAAAAGCCAATTTCAGGGTCCTCGGAAAAGTACTTGGAAAGAGCATGAAGAAGGGTGCTTCAAAGATTGAAGAGCTTAAAATGGATGAGATCAAATCTCTCCTTGACGGTGCAACACTCTCAATTGAAATTGACAGTGTAAACTATGATATTACCAGCGAAAGTATTGTTGTTCAGAGAAATGAAAAAGAAAACCTTAAGGTTTTGAATGAAGGTTCACTTACAATCGGTCTTGATACAGAACTTACAGAATCCCTTAAACAGGAGGGTGTTGTTAGAGACCTTGTAAGAAATATACAGAGCCTCAGAAAGGATTCAGGACTTGACGTATCTGACAGAATCAAACTCTGCATTTCAGGTTCTGATGAAATCAGGGCATCAGTGGACAGCCATGAAGAATACATGAAGAATGAAACACTTACTGTTGAATGGGACTGGAAAGAAGCTGAAGGCTCAAAAGAATTTGAATGCGGTGAATACAGTTGCAGAATAGCGCTGGAAAAAGCATAAAACTTTATCAGGAAGCAAAAAAAGCACCCGGGACAGCTCCTTCAGGGATCATTATTACCGCAGTTGTATTGATTGTAATTCTGCTGTCCGGCTGCGCTTCTTTAAAAGACAGTCGCAGAACAGTCCCTTACGGTGCTTTACCGGGGGACTGTCTTTTTTATTTTGCTCTTGATCCTGCAATAATTCCTGTTGAGAAAGTTGAAAAATCCATCAGACCACTTTTTGAAAGAACTTATGAAATAACAGGGGGGGGGATCCGGGGGGAATTTTATCTCCTGTTAAGGGGACGTTATCCGGATGCTTTTGCAGAGAAAAGAATATCAGAGTCTCCAGGGTGGACAGAAGGAAATATCAGGCACAGCTATAATAACAGGGAGAGAAATCTTTCGCTCTTTTTTGCGGAGAACAATCATATCTTTGCAACGAACTATGTAAATCCTGTAACCGGAGATAATCCCCTGGATAAAATATACAGGAATTACAGATATATCAGGGATAGCGGGAAAAACCTGAAATCATCAGGCATCACCGATAACCAGGCAGCAGGAGAATACTTTCTGGGCTGGAACAGGGAGAACCTGTTTCAGTTCTTTACTGTCAGGGGAGAGGAGTTCGTTTCGCTTCTGGATAAAAAGAGGCTTGAATCGGCAGAAGTAAAAGAACTTGAAGTAGTTCTTAAGGATTCAGGCAAAAAAACTTATCTGCTTGAAAGTTCTATTTCCTTTTCAGATGAAAAGGAAGCTTCAAAATATTCACCTGTCATAAAGCTTGTAATGCTGGATTTAACAAGGAAAAAGGATTCAGGTGTATCTGCTGCTGATGGCAGAAAGTTTACCGTGAAAAAGGACAGGAGCATCATAAAGGTTTCTGATATAATTGTAACGGAAAAGTTAACCGGAGATATTTTCGATAAAATAATGAAAGGACAGGTATTCTGATGAAAATTGGTGTAGTTGATTATGAAGCGGGGAATCTGAGAAGTGTTGAAACAGTACTCAAACACCTTGGTGCTGATTATCTGGTATCAAGCGATCCTGATCAGCTTTATAAAAGCGATAAGATTGTTTTTCCGGGGGTAGGAGAGGCAAGTTCAGCAATGTCTGTACTGAAAAAGTATTCTCTTGATGATTTTCTGAAAAGTTTTGCTGCTACGGGAAAACTTATTTTGGGCATATGTCTTGGGTGCCAGATAATTCTTGACAGTTCGGAAGAGGGGCCGGCTGACTGCCTTTCTCTCATTCCGGGCAGGGTTGTATCCTTTAAAAAGGATAAGGGGCTGAAAATTCCCCAGATAGGATGGAACAGTGTTGTATCAGAGAAAAACCATTTTCTTTTCAGGGGGATTCCGGAAGGTTCATCATTCTATTTTGTTCATTCATACTATCCGGAAGTTGATGATGAGTTTTCAATCGGCAGAACAGATTACGGCGTAAACTTTTCGTCTGCCGTTGCAAGGGATAATGTTTCTGCTGTACAGTTCCACCCTGAAAAATCAGGCAGGCACGGTATAAAGCTTATTGATAACTTCCTCAGGGAGGGAAAATAGATGCTGAAGAAAAGGGTGATAGTCTGTCTTGATGTAAGGGACGGAAAAACAACAAAAGGTATTAAATTCAAGGGAAACATTGATATAGGCGATCCTGTAGAAATGGCTGAAAAATATTATCTTGAAGGTGTTGATGAGCTTGTTTTTTATGATATTACAGCTTCTGCCGAGAAACGGGGAATAATGCTTGAAGTTGTTGAAAAAGTTGCAGAGAAGATTTTTATTCCTTTTTCAGTAGGGGGGGGAATTTCCTCCGCCAGGGATATGAGAAGTGTTCTTCTTGCCGGTGCTGAAAAGATAAGCGTAAACTCACAGGCTGTAAAAAATCCTTCAATCATTGAAGAGGGGGCATCAATATACGGGAGACAGTGCATTGTACTTGGAATGGATGCTCTACATGATAAAGACATGCCTTCCGGATACAGGATTGTAATCAACGGTGGGAGAACTCCCACGGAACTTGATGCTCTTGAATGGGCACTTAAAGCTGAAGAGCTGGGAGCGGGAGAGATTGTCCTTAACTCAATTGATGCTGACGGGACAAAGGACGGATATAATATCCACCTTACAAGAATGATGAGCGAGGCACTGAGTATCCCTGTAGTTGCTTCAGGTGGTGCGGGAAAACCGGTTCACCTGAGAGATGTATATACCGAGGGAAAGGCTGATGCTGCATTGATTGCGTCAATGGTCCATTTCGGGGAATATACACTGAAAGAGATAAAGGATTATCTTGATGCTGAGAGTGTCCCTGTAAGGCTTGACTGGTAAACACTTTTAACAAAGATTATTCTGACTCGTGACTTATGAAGAATATTAAATTGATAATATCTGACAGCTGATTGGGTACCATTGCTGTTTTTTCAGTTCACTTGTCATAAACTGTCAAAATATATATATTATATACAGGGAACAGAATTACAGTATTCCTCTCCGGGGGAAGAGAAGTAAGTTTTTCTTGAACTATAAAGCACAGTTCGGCTGACTTGAAATGGCAGGTGCTGATTGATGCTTTTAATAATATTTCTGGAAGAAGGTGAAACGATATGCCGACATATGATTATGAATGCAGTTCATGCGGGTTGCAGTTTGAAGTTTTTCAGTCAATGTCTGATGAACCGATAAAAGAATGCCCAAATTGCGGAAAAGAGGTCAAAAGGCTTGTAGGCGGTGGGCTCGGTGTAATATTCAAAGGTAGCGGTTTTTACGTTACAGACAATAATAAAAGCAATTCTGCTGCTCCGGGAACTTCAAAAAGTTCTGAAAAGAAATAAGGTAAATATCCGGGCACAGAAGTGTCCTGTAATTAATTATAGGAAAAGCTGTCTGGAATAAGACAGCTTTTTTTATGAGTAATAAAAACAGGTGATGGAGATGTTTATATGCCTAAGGTGAAAAAAACCAATGCAGTGAGAATCCTTGAGAGCAGGAAGATTTCCCACAGGATATATACCTATGAAACAGAAGACGGATTCAATGACGGATTATCTGTTGCTTCAAAGATATTTAAAAATACTGATCTTGTTTATAAAACTCTTGTAACTGAAGGGTCAGGCGGGGAAATATATGTATTTGTTATTCCAGTTGCAGCCGAACTTGATTTGAAAAAAGCTGCTTCAGCTGCGGGAGAAAAAAAGATCGATATGCTGCCTGTTAAAAAAATATTTGACTTGACAGGATATATCAGGGGAGGATGTTCTCCTGTTGGAATGAAAAAGCTATTTAAAACCTTTATAGACTCTTCTGTTAATAATATTGAAAATGTAATAGTGAGCGGGGGAAAAATCGGACTTCAGATTGAACTATCTACTGCTGATCTGATAAAAACTGCTTCTGCCCAAGTTGAAGACCTTATAAAATAATATAGTAATAAGATTGGTTGTAATGATAATTATTCCCCCGGGTAGAGAACACGTATCCCGTTTATATTGCGGGAAGCTCCCGATCCCCAGCTGTCCGAGATGTTGTAGATCTTATCAAACCTGTGCTCTTCAGGGAATTCAGGATCATTCATGAAAAAGCCTTCCGAATCATATCCTGTAAGTACGATATAATGGGGTGCGTTTTTATAGGTAACTTCAGCTATAACAGGCTTGCTGTTTTCAAGATAGTATTTGATAAGAACAGTATCTGCTGGACCTGCTTTCCAGTCGTGCCTTGTATAAACATAACTCTTTTCATAACTGCAGAGTGAAGGCCAGTGGAGCTTTACTTTCCCCAGGTATTTATCCCCCTCATATGCATCTTCAAAGCCGTTGTTGTTTTTAAGCCAGTTATTCATGTCATCCGGTGTAATTTCCCTGCCGCTGAAATATGATATCACCATTGAGATACTGGTAAGTGCGCAGCCGTGTGTCCTTATTGTAAGATCAGAATTGATTCCAAGTTTCAGATCAGCCCAGGGGGCATTTTTACCCTGAGTAAAAAAAGGCACAGGCATAATATCTGCTGTCTCATGCGAATAAACTGATTGTATTTCAAGGAGGGATAATGTCAGAAATATAAAAAATGTCCTGTCTCTTAATCTCATAAATACTGCCTTTCCTTAAAGATTAGCATAAAAAAAATCTGAACATAATATAAAAACATGATTATTTATGACTGTAGATAACAGTCTCAATATTTTCTGCAGTTTTTTCAATCAGGTCATCAAGCTTCAGAAGATCAAAAGATTCACTTATTTTGATAAAATCAGGCTTTACAAGAGGATGATCCGGAGCAAAAATAGTACAGCAGTCGTCATATGGAAGAATGGATGTTTCAAATGTATCAATCTTTTTCGCAATTCCTATAATCTCTTCCTTATCAAGTCCTATAAGCGGTCTGAAAACAGGCAGAGTTGTTTTTGAACCTGTAAACCTCATGCTCTCTGCTGTCTGGCTTGCAACCTGGCTCAGGCTCTCACCTGTAATAAGAGCATTGGCCCTGATTTTTCCGGCTGTAATATCAGCAATTCTCATCATTGCAGCTCTTGAAAGGAGTGTAACCTCCTCTTTCCTGCATTTTTCCCTTATATAAAGCTGGATATCTGTAAAGGGGACAATATGGAGTTTAACTGAAGGAAGATATTTCGAAAGCCTTTCCGTAAGATCTTTCACCTTGTCAAGTGACTGGTCTGAAGTGTAGGGGTATGTGTGGAAATATACTGCTTCAAGATATGCTCCCCTTTTAGCCATCATCCAGCCTGCCACAGGCGAATCTATTCCCCCTGAAAGGAGAAGAACGCTTTTACCTGCAATACCTGAAGGAAGCCCTCCGGGGCCTCTTGTCTCAGGTCCGTAAATAAAGGCCTGTTCCCTGATCTCAACTGATATTTTGAAGTCGGGTTTTTTGACATCAACTTTTAGTGAGTTGTGTTTTTCAAGTATTAATTCGCCGAGCCTGCATGAAATATCATATGAACGCAAAGGAAAACCTTTATCTGATCTTCTGCTTTCTATTTTGAAAGTCTTAAAATCCTTGTTTTCTGAAATGATTTTATCAGAAAGGGTAAGGGCTGTCTTCTCGATAATTTCCATATCTTTAGGTACTGAATATGCTTTTGTATAAGCTACAATACCGAATACTTTTGAAAGGGTGTTTTCTATTTTTTCTATAACTTCCGGTACTTCCATCTCTGATGAATCAAGGAAAAATCTTCCGGCCCTGCCGGTTATCCTGACACTGATATTTCCAAGCTGTTTTTTTATATTGCTTACAAGCTTTTTTTCAAACAGCCTTCTGTTGCCTCCCTTGAGGTTTATTTCTCCTATTTTTATCAGAAAAAGGTGTTTCATTATTTCTCCTGTCTGCAAGACCTTTTGATTGAAATCAAAAAGAATAATTGTATGTTGTAACTGAGTTTGAATATATCATAAATACTTGAGCTGTTTAAGAGGGTTTTATCAGCTCGATATTCCGAGCAGTCTGCATACCTCTTCATCAAGTGCGCTGCAGAAGGAATTGATATCATTTTCTTCTGTACTGCAGCCTGTTGATATTCTGACAGCTGAAAAAGCTGTTTTATTGTCAATTTTCATTGCAGAAAGGGTTTCTGAATGTTTTTTGTTAATCGAGGAACATGCTGAACCTGATGAAATAAAGTATCCTCTGTCACTTAGTATCCTTGTCAGCACTTCTGCAGGTACAGGCCTGAAAGAAACGTTGAGTATATAGGGGGAGTAATCCCTGCTTTCAGCTGTTCTTGATGAAGGTATGATTTCACATCCCCTGACAGCAGATATTCTTTCAAAAAGTATGGAAAAAAGCTTTTCAGCTTTTCTGTATCGTTCATCGAATCCTGTTACTGCTTTTTCAAGAGCAAGAGCTGTTCCATAGATGGCCGGAAGGTTTTCCGTACCGGGACGTATTCCCGATTCCTGACCTCCCCCTGATAAAAGCGGCAGGACGCTGCTGTTTGCAACAAGTATCCCGCATCCCCTGGGACCTGAAAATTTATGTGCGCTTATTGATATTGTGTCAATATTTCTGTCTGATGCATCAAAGACCACTTTTCCTGTTCCCTGAACTGCATCGCAGTGAAAATGAATTTTCATGCTGTTGGATTCAGCAAATCCTTTTACAAGGGCAGCTGCTTTCTTCACCGGCTGTACAGCTCCTGTTTCATTATTGACAAGCATGAGAGAGACAAGCTGAACATCCCTGTCGAGAAGTTTTTCAAGGGATTCCGGTTTTACAATGCCGTCAGTGTCCGGATTAATCTTCACTACTGTAAATCCTGAATCTTTAAGAATTTTACAGGGTTCTGATACTGAGGGGTGTTCAATTGCTGAAATAATAACTTTTCCCCTCTTTTTTTTTCTCAATAATGAAAGAAGTGCAATATTGTTTGATTCAGTCCCGCTTGATGTGAAATGAATATTTTTAACAGGTACTGATAATGATTTTGCGCAGATTTGCCTTGATTTATCAAGCAGCTCTTTCGCTCTAGTCCCTTCTGCGTGCTTTGAAGAGGGATTTCCGTATATTTCAACAGCTGTTTCAGCTGTTTTTTTGATTATTTCGGAATCAGGGACTGAAGTGGCAGCCCAGTCAAGGTAAATATTCATGTTAAACAGATTATATAGAGATTGAAAAATCATCAATATATTTTATAAATATTATAAATAGAATATTGATGAAAAACATTCTTTAAGATATTATTATATATTATGAAGACTATATATACATGTGAAAGTGATACCCTTAAAGTATATTCTCAGAAAATTAAAGTTTGCGGACATCCGGTAAGGCTTAAAATACTTTGTTTTATAAAAACCGGTGCTCCATGCGTCAAGGAAATGTGGGAATGTCTGGATCAGCCACAGCCGGTTATATCACAGCATCTAGCTGTTCTTAAGGAAAACGGAGTAGTAAGCTCTGAAATTGACGGAAATAAAAGAATTTATAAAATCATAGACCCTTTTGTAGACAGCATGCTTTCACTTATTGCTGAATGCCTGACAAAAGAAGCTGAAAATAAATAGTTAATTCTTTTGTTTTTATTGTTGTCTGATCAAACCGGGAATATGGATTCCCGGTTTTTTTATTTTTGATCAGCAGCAGGTTTACCAATATTTAAAAATCCGAATAATACTGCTTGTCCAGAATGAAATTAAGCCTTCTGTATATGGAGTTTATTGTTTCAATCATGTCAGCACTGCAACCTTCAGGCAGTTCATCCATAAGGTTTTCGAGGCTTCCTATACTGGATGTAAGTGCGTTGTCAAAGCTTTTAGAAACCTTGAACCAGTAATTACTCCTGTTATCTGTATTAAGAGTGATAAATCCCAGTTGTTTACCTTTTTTCTTTACAGGAGTTATATAAAGGATATATTTTAAATTCTCAAGAATTCTGCTGATACCGGAATAGGAATTTATATTTCCCTTTACCGGAATACTTTTGAGAAACATCTTTTCAGGGTCTATGAAAGGAACAACTCTCAGTATATTTTTAAGTTTTTCCCCTTCTAGAAGTTCACTGTTTCTGTAAACTATTTTTCCTGTAATACCGGAAGGTATGAAAATACTGTTGAAATCAGTCTTTTTCTGTATATCATTAAGCTTTTCCCAGTCAAGAGATGCAATTTTTTTCTTTTTCCCTTTCAGATTCTCAACCCTGAAGGAATATTCACCGATTTTTACTGTATTAGTAGTATCTCTTCTCCCTTTTTTATCTGCAGATATGTCTTTTCTCAACAGGTTATCAGCAAGCCCGGGTGCAATACTCTTAAGCCATTCCTTCCTCAAGGGGGAAACGGAATGTGCAAACATCTTGCTCGTTCTCACAATTTCCCCTGCTACTATAAACTGCGGGTTTTCCCTGAACATTACAGAACCGGGATGTATATTTATCTTGTCTGCAGTAAGGCTCCTGTAGCTTCCCTTGCCTGCTTTTACACATACAAACTGAATAAGACCTTTGCATATGCAGTAAAGATAATCCGAATTGCTTCCTCCTGAAAGTACGGGAACGCCCAGATCCTCTCTTACAATATCTTCAAGCTGGGTTTTTATATTGAGAAGCTCATTCATCACCTTGATATCCAGATAATAACGGTCGCAGAATTCCTCTTTTTTCTCCACAGCCTCGAATTTTCTGAATATTTTCAGGTATGATACAAAATCACCTTCAGGTGACCTGAATGAATGATGTGCTTTTCGTGCTTCAAATTCCTCCCCCTGGGGAAGGAGAAACGGGGAATTTGTTGAAAGGAAAGTAGCTGCAATAAGGACTTCTTCAAGAACATTGGGCAGGCGGTAAACAGCTTCGACAATAATCCTTGAAAGCCTTGGGGAAAGTGGAAATTTCACCATCATTTCACCGGCTCTTGTCAGTGTATGGTCTTCATTTATTGCTTCAAGAAGCTTCAGGGTTTCAACCGCTCCGATTATACCCTGCTTGCCTGGAGATGAGATAAAATCAAAAGATTCAAAATCCCTGATACCGAGTTCAGCCATTCTAAGAACAACTTCGGACAGGTCTGTCCTGTAGATCTCCTCTTTTGTAAAAAGCTGGCGTGTTTCAAAATCGCTTCTTGTGTAAAGCCTGTAGCATGTCCCTTCCTGTGTTCTTCCGGCACGTCCTTTTCTCTGGTTGCACGATGCCCTGGATATATCTGTTTCCAGAAGTGATGAAGTATATGTCCTCGGGTTATAGGAGTTTATTTTTGCAAGGCCCGAATCGATCACTGTAGTTATACCGTCAATTGTAACACTGGTTTCTGCTATATTTGTTGAAACAACAATCTTTGTTTTTCCCTTCGGGGTAGGCACAAACACCCTTTCCTGTTCCTCTTTTGAAAGTCGTCCGTAAAGGGGGAGGATCACCATCTTTTTTCTAAGAGGGGATGAGTTTAGCATCCTTATGCAGTCTTTTATCTGCTTTTCACCGGAAAGGAAAACCAGGATATCGCCTTTTCTTTTCTCAGTTATAACCCTGCTTATTATATCGTTTATTTTAAAAATAAGTTCATCATAGCTGTTTCTGCTGTCTTTGAGAGGTGAATAGACAATCCCGACAGGAAACATTATCGAATCTATATGAACAACAGGAACTCCACCGAAATACTCTGAAAATACTGAAGTATTGATTGTTGCAGAGGAGATTATTACCTTGAAATCCTTTCTCTCTTCTATAATTCTTTTAAGAAGTCCCAGTATGAAGTCTATGTTCAGGCTTCTCTCGTGGGCCTCATCAATTATAATGCAGCTGTACCTTGACAGCATATAATCAGTCTTTATCTCCTGGAGCAGAATACCGTCAGTCATTACCTTTAAAAGCGTTTCAGATGATGTCATATCGTTGAAGCGCATTTTGTAGCCGACAAGTCCCGGAACGTTTGTCCTGAGCTGGTTTGCCATGTAATCACATACTGAGAGTGTGGCAATTCTTCTTGGCTGGGTTACCCCTATAATTCCCTTTGCCGTATATCCGGCCTCATAAAGAATAAGAGGAAGCTGGGTTGTTTTTCCTGAACCGGTGGGACTTTCTACAATTATTACCTGGTTTGTATCCAGCGCTTCCAGTATCTTTCTTTTCTGCTGATATACGGGAAGTGTTTTCGGATCTATCATTTACTGTCCTTTTTTAAGTATTTCTGAAATTTTATCTATTCCTTTATCTGTTTCCAGTTTATCGAAATTTTCCCTGTTGATCAGGTCTTTCACTGTTATTGTGCCTGTCTCATATTCATCTGTACCGCAGATTATACCTGCAGGGATGTTCTTCTTTTCAGAATATTTGAACTGCCTGTCAAGTTTCCTGTTGTCAGGGTATACCTCACAGGAAAACCCTCTTTCCCTTACCTGTTCAGCCAGTCTGTGATAATAGGGGAGAAGCTTGCTGTCAAAATTAAAAATTATGCAGTCGCACTGGTTCATGGAATATTTTGTTTTATCAATTTCCTCAAGACCTGCAAGAAGCCTGTCAATGCCTATCGATGCTCCGACACCGGGAAGTTCCTCTTTTGTATAGAGAGATGCAAGGTTGTTGTATCTTCCTCCTGAACATACAGAACCGATTGAAGGGAGGTCTGTGAGAAATGTCTCAAACACTATGCCTGTATAGTAATCAAGTCCCCTTGTAATGGATGGGTCTAGAACATAATAGTCTTCAAGGCTGTTTTCTTTTATTGCGCTGAAAATCTCTGATATTCTTGCTGTGTCATCGCTTTCTCCCCCTGCCAGCTCTGTTATCTTGGCCAGAGTCCCGGAAAAAGTTTTTTCAGGTGTGATATAACTCAGTATTTTCCTGCTGTTTTCGCTGCCTGCTGTTTCATCAAGAAGTTCGAGAACTTTTTCCTCTCCGATTTTTGCAAGCTTGTCAACAGCTCTGAGTATTTCAACTGACTTGTCCTCCAGTTTCAGGTGACTCAGAAACCTGTTGAAAACCGCCCTGTTTGAAAGGTGTATCCTGAAATTTTCTATTCCGAGGCTCTGAATAGATTTCTTCATCAGCAGTAGAATTTCGAGATCTGCCGCTGATGAATCTGCTCCTACAATATCAAAATCACACTGATAAAATTCCCTGTATCTTCCTTTCTGGGTGTTTTCACCCCTCCATACCTTCGAAATGTGAAATCTCTTGAAAGGAAAGTAGAGGCTGTTTTTATTTGCCGCAACATAGCGTGCAAAAGGTACAGTAAGATCGAATCTCATAGAAACATCACGGTTTCCATGGTCATTAAAGCGGTATATCTGTTTATCTGTTTCTCCGCCCCCTTTTCCAAGCAGAACTTCTGTATATTCAAGTGTTGGTGTATCTATGGGTACGAAACCGAACAATGAAAAGTTTTTCTCAAGTATTTCAAAAAGTTTTTTTCTCTTGATTTCAAAATCAGGGAGTGTGTCCCTGAATCCTTTAAGTATTTTGGGTTCAATAAGTTTGGCCATCTTAATAACTCTCTTTTTCTGTTAGTATCAAATATTGTACACCTTAATTATGATGCAGAAAAAAACAGTTTTCCAACCGTTTTTCTGTTATCAACGACATGATTAGGTCTTTATAATTATTTATATCAAATAATACAGTATATAATGACCTCTATCAACCGTAATTAAAGAGAGTCTGGTATTCAGTAACAGCAGGAAAATATTTAGGCTTTCAAAAAAAAAGTATTTATGCAATAATTCCATAAAAGAAATTAAATCAGCTGGAACAGGGATTGATAGTCAGATATACGAAAACAGAACGGGGAAAAACCAGAAAACTGGCAATACTATATACAAAAAAAGAACATGATATTTCAAGGCATAATATAGATCCTGAAGCCCTCTATATTTGTGATAAACTCAGAAATGAGGGGCATCAGGCCTATATTGTCGGGGGTGCGGTAAGGGACCTGGTAATCAAAAAAGTTCCCAAGGATTTCGATATTGTAACAGATGCACTCCCCGGACAGATAAAAAAACTCTTCAGACATTCAAGAATAATCGGAAAGCGGTTCAGGCTTGTTCATGTCTATCTCGGTTCAAGGATATATGAGGTATCAACATTCAGATCAAACAGAGGCCAGGACGGGGATAATAACAGTTTCGGAACAATGAAAGAGGATGTTTTCAGGAGGGATTTTTCCATAAATGCACTCTATTATGATCCGAAAGATGAATATATTATTGATTTTATCAATGGTTTCCGTGACCTTAAAAAGAGAAAGGTAAAACCTGTCATCCCGCTCAAGACAATATTTCTTGAAGATCCTGTCAGGCTGATCAGAGCTGTCAAGTACTCGGTTATGATTGAGGGGGAAATACCTTTTTTCCTGAGAATGAGGATGAAAAAACATTCCAGGGAAATCATGTATACATCACCATCCCGTCTGACTGAAGAGATACTTAAAATACTCAAAATGGATAATACTGCAGCTGTTCTCAGAAAACTTGCAGTTTCTGGAATATTCAAATATATTCTGCCCGGAGTATTTGAGATGCAGAAAAACAGCTATTTCTATGAAAGTCTTGAAAAATATGACAGGGATAAGGAAAAGGGAAGAAAAAATACAGAGAACATAAGTGTAGTTCTTCAACCTATAATCGAAGACTTTATTCTGAATTTCATCTGCTTCGACAGAGAGGAAAAATATTCTTTAAGAGAAATAACTGAAGATGTCAAATCCTATCTCAGGCCTATCACTCCTCCGAATAAGGATATTTCGGAAGCAGTCAGAAAAATACTTAAACGCAACGGTATAAGACTAAAGAATGTCAGAAGACCTTCAATAAAGAATAATCTGAAAAAATAAAGTTTTCTTTTATTTATCTGCTGAGCAGGTTTTCAATTTTAAGATTGACCTCATTAATTATAACCCCGGCATATCTTTCAATATTGTTTATTACATACTGCTGAAAACTGTGTATTTTTCCGGAAAGCTGTGTCCTGTAGGGGACCTGTATGTAAAGCTTGATCCTGTATCCTGTAAGATCATTTTTCACTTTGACTTTCTTTATTTTAATTGTATGGTCAAATTCATCAGCACAGTGAATAATCATCTGTGTAAGTGCAGTTTCCGATATTGTTACCTTCCCCTTTTTCTGTGAAAAATCCGGCTGTACAACAGTTTTCTCATAATACTTTTCTTTCCCCTTGCCAATCCTGAAAATTTTTCTCTTTACAAAAACCTTTACTGAATCATAGATGATATGCGAGTAATCCCTCTGAATTTCTACAGTGGGAACAGGTATAATATGTTTTCCCTCCATGTGGCGGGATTTAATTGCCATATTGATTTCTTCCTCAGTTGCTATATCCTCGATATGTATTAATTTTGATATATGGGGCAGTTTAAGTCTTCTTGTTATCTTCCTTACCATCTTTTCTGATGTTCCGAGGATAAGGATTCTCTTGAAACTTGTACTTTGAAGGGCCTGGATAACTTCATTTCGGTGTTCCGCTTCATCAAACAGTGCTGTTTTAATAGCTCCGAGAAATGCTGATTCCTTTTTGGCTGATTTACCGGCAATTATACTGTTTTCCTTTATAAGAAGACCGTCATCAATAATCAGATCAATCCCGTATTTTTCAGCTATGAGTTTTGCCCTGAAGCTTTTTCCTGTTCCGCTTTTGCCGACAAGGGCAAAAACCTTGATACCTTTGAAGAGCCACAAAATAAAGTAAAAAAATTTCATAAAACAAATATAACACAAAAAAAATTAAAAGAAAGATGGAAAATGAATATTCATCATTCAATTTCATCTGTTGATGAACCTGTAAAACATAATAATCAAATCAGTTGCAGGAAGGAATAAATCAGTTATATTATTAAAGGACAATTGTATTGACAGTACAAATATTCAGCCTGAGCACTGGATTAAAATGGTTGAAACAGTCAGGGACAGACAAAAGACTATGATTCTGTGAAAAAAATGTTCTATACTCCGGTGAGCCGGGATATTATTCCTATGCCTTAAAGAAACAGGATTAATATTTATCAATATAATCCATGAATTGACTGATTTCATTTCTGCTGAATAATTTTCCTGCATATTTTATAAAATAATCGGGAAGAGGAGCAGTGATAGTTTTAAAACCTGTGATATCAGAGTATTCCCTGAGAACAATCCTGTATGAATGAAGCAGATAAAAGGGAATTGAACTGCTTCCTCCGTATTTTTTATCACCTGTAAGGGGGTGGGAGTTGATCTCTCCCTGTTTTCGTATCTGATGATATCTTCCTGTTGGAATAGTCACAAGGGCCAGTGTATGACTGCTTCCTGTAATAACCGGATTTACAATTGTAACAGCCTTTTTTGCATCAGTGTTCTGCAGCCCGGAATCAGGTGAAACAGATTTTTTAAGCTTTCTATCCTGGTAAATTGAGTTTTCCCATTTTACAGTACTTTCAATTTTTCCGTCAAACAGGGCTATGTAGCATTTTTCAGTTTTTCCGTTTCTCAGCATCTCGGAAAAAACCCTTGCCCCTTCTATGGATTTGCCGAACAGAATAAGACCTGAAGTATTCCTGTCAAGACGGTGAAGAGGCCCAGGGCTGAACGTCAGGGAGAAAGAAGTTTTATCTTTAAGGTAGAGTCTGACCGATTCTTCAAGAGTGGCAGTTTTTTTACTGCTGAACCCTCCCGAATGAACAGCAGTTCCCCTTTTCTTGTTGACTGCAATAATGTTTTCATTTTCGAAAATCACAGCATTCTTTAATTCTGCAGATGATTCATGTATCGTATTACTGTTTTTTTCTTTTTTAAGTGATGAATATTGATTATCAAAATCAGAAAAATCATAAATATTATTATCAGATAATTCAGAACAGGTTTTTTCTGAAAGTGAAATATGGATATCAATACTATCACCCTCACAGACCCTGCAGTCCGGTTTTATTTTTTCTCCGTTAATTCTTATACGGCCGTTTCTTATTTCCCTGTATATAACTGAAAGAGAGACTTCCGGAAAAACTTTTCTTATAATCCTGTCAGCCCTTTTACCTGAGTCATTTTTACCAGTTACAGCGGCTGTTTTAAATTTACTGTTCAACTTCTTTTCTATCCTTTAACTACTTGACAATACAACTGCTACATAAGACTATATCTTTATGCAGGAAACCGGTTTTTACTATATCAACAGATTTTTTCATAATCCTGTATTTCTGTCAGCTGTTTTCAGCTGGTTTATTGCACAGTTTATAAAAACTGTTATTGCTGTACTTTATCCAATGCAGAAACCGATAAAATACTATCTCGGTATGCTATTATGGAAGACAGGGGGAATGCCGTCAAGCCATTCAGCACTTGTTACTTCTGTGGCTGTTTCTGCAGGTTTTCAGGAAGGATTCAACAGTTCACTGTTTATTTCTCTAAGCTGTTACGGCCTGCTTGTAATACGCGATTCTGTAGGGGTAAGAAGGTCTGCAGGTCTCCAGGCAATAATGCTTAACAGGCTCGGCAGGGAACTTGAGAGAAGAAACGGTATACCATTCAGGCCGGTCAAGGAAATAAACGGACACACTGCATCTGAAGCAATTATCGGATCGCTTATCGGCTTTTTCATAGCTGTAGCTTTTAACAGCCTTTAGCAGGAATATTAATGACAGATATTGATTTAATTTTAAGAAAAAAAACTAATTTACCTGTTATCCTCATTCTTATTATTGCAGCAACAGCTCTTTTTTCAGTTCTTGATGAAACACCTTCAAAAAAGCATTCATTCTGGCCGGGATATCATCTTCTTCTGGTAAGCCGGAATAATGACAGTTCACTGGAATATATAAGTGATCTGCTGGTTGGGGAGAAGATTTTTGACGAGATTGTTTCTAAATACAATACTGAAATTGAATACAGTAACTATAACAAACTTGAAAAAATCAGAATCAGCAGTCTTGAAAAGAGATTCAATCAGCAGGATCCTCGTTATGACAGTTTTATGAAAAAAGTTCCTAATTACTTTGAAACTGAATCTGAAGGGGTGAGAAAGGATATTATCTATATCAAAACACTGCTAACTGAAAGGAGAACAGAATCAGTTTTAGAAAATATTCTGCCTGATAATACAGAATGGGAAATTGCATCTGTAAACCTGAAAAAATCAGTATTTATCAATTCTGCAGTTTTTCTTCTTATAATTGCTTCGCTTGTTTATGTAAAAAAAATGAAATCCGCTTTTTTCTTTTTAACTGCAGCCCTCTGGACAGTTGTTATTCTGAAAACTGATGCCGTTTTTTTTTGTATTGCAGTAATAAATATAGTTTTTGTAAGCTATAATATTGAAATAATTGAACTTATACTGAGAAACTGGTTCGACAGCAGAAAATTCAGCATAGATATAATTGTAAACAGAAAAAGCATTGTCATAGGTGTTTCTGTATTTCTTTTTTCCAATCTTGTTCTGGCAGTTGTTAATCCTTCAATTAAATCCTTTATAATACTATATGCAGCTGTTTCTGCTGAATCTGCAATTCTTTTTCTTGATCTTGCATACAGCCTGAAAAAGGCTACAGGATATATTCACAGGATTTTCAGCTGTGTTCCGATTCTTGAAACAAATAAAAGCAGGATTTTTGACAGATGGCTTATAATAAAGCCTGTTTACTTTTATTTATTTGTTCTCCTGGTTTCTATTCCTTCTGTTTTTTTTATGCAAGGGAAAAGCACAAGTCAGATTCCTCAGCCTGTTGATATTGCGGGAAAAAGCGGGATAGAAAGTTTTGCAGATATGAAAACACTTTCTGAAGCATTTCCCCTGAAAAAAATGGGGGAAAAAGATAGTTACCTGCCTGATGTTTCCGATTATTTTAAACACCTTGCATATCAGATAAGAATGCCTTATGAATCTGATTATTCACTTCCTGAACAGAATGAATCGATAAATATTTCTCATTATATTTTAAATAAAAATAACTTTCAGGAAGAAAAAAAGAGTGCCTACCTGTTTACAGATTCATGGTTAAAAGATAATATTATTCGCATTAAAGAGGGCGGATTAACAGGGCTGATGCTGTCAGCTGATAATCCTGTAAAAGTTGTTTTTACAGATACTTCAGAGATTGTTGATCCTGTTCTTTTTTTATGCATATATTGTATTTTCTATATTTTTCTGATTTTAATGGTTGTCTGGAAAGAGAAATCAGGAAAAACAAATTATGAAAAACATATATTACCTGTAATAAAAAGGAGAAAACAGCAAGCGGCATGAAATCTTTAAAAACTTTTCCCAAAGGTGGAATTCATCCGGGTGATTACAAGGATTTAACCAACAGTATCGGGATCCAGAATGCTCTGATTAAAGACCTGTTTGTTATTCCAATGTCACAGCATATAGGAGCTCCGGCTGAATGTCTTGTCGCCCCCGGCGATGAGGTGAAAGAAGGGATGCTTATTGGTAAAGCATCAGGATTTATTTCTGCAAATATTCATTCTCCGGTTCCCGGAACAGTCAAGGAAATAACAGATGTGTATCTTGCAAGCGGAATGAAAAGCAAAGCAGTTGTTATAGAACCCTCAGGATCATTTGACCAGCTCGGCCGGAATATTCAGGCAGTTGACTGGAGTTCTCTTTCTGTTGAAGAACTTAAAAACAAGATATTTGAAATGGGGATTGTCGGTCTCGGAGGAGCAACATTTCCAGCCAATGTGAAATATGCAGTTCCAGCAGATTCCAAAGTTGAATCACTGGTAATCAATGCAGTTGAATGTGAACCATATCTTACAGCTGACCACAGACTCATGCTTGAGAAAACAGAGGAAATATTTACAGGATTGAAAATCCTTAACATGATTCTTGAACCTGAAAATATTTTTATCGGAATTGAGGCAAACAAGCCTGATGCAATTGAGATAATGGACAAATATGCTTCTGAATCTGAACTTAATATTGAAGTTGTTCCGCTTAAGCTCAAATATCCCCAGGGAGATGAAAAACAGCTGCTTAAGGCTGTTCTTGACCGGGAAGTTCCATCTGGAAAACTTCCAATTCATATCGGCGCTGTAGTATCAAATGTGGGAACTGTTTTTTCAGTTTATGAGGCAGTGGTTTTCAACAAGCCGCTTATTGAAAGGGTTGTAACAATATCGGGAAAGGGAATTAATAATCCGTCAAACCTCAAGGTTCGAATCGGTACAAAAGTCGGAGATATCATTGAAGACTGCGGCGGACTTACAGATGATGCTGTGAAACTTGTTATGGGTGGACCCATGATGGGATTTACAATGTGCAGTCTTGATACACCAGTTATCAAAGGGACATCAGGTATTCTTGCTCTTACTGCTGCTGAGGTAAAGGGAAGCAGGCAGACTGCCTGTCTTAACTGCGGTCGATGTACCCGTGCCTGTCCTATGGGGCTTTCCCCAACCAGACTTTATAAAAACATTGACTTCGGCAATTATGATGCGGCAATGAGAATGAATCTTATGGACTGTAAAGAATGCGGATGCTGTGCCTATACCTGTCCGGCAAATATCCCTCTCGTACAGGGGATGAGACTTGGTAAGAGAATGGCCAAAAAGAAGGTAAAATAATGAAAGATGATAAATTGTTTTTGGTATCAAGTTCACCTCAGATCCATCATCCTGATTCAACAGCCAGAATCATGCTTGATGTAATATTTGCTCTTATACCTGCAGGTATCTGGGGAATTTATGTTTTCGGCATAAGAGCGCTTGTTGTTGTTGCTGTATCTATTGTTTCAGCTGTTTTATGTGAATATCTTTTGGGAAAAGTATCAGGCAGGACTACTGTTGATGATTACAGTGCTCTTCTTACAGGTCTTCTGATAGGGTATAACATGCCTGCCGATGTAAAGTTATATGTTCCGGTTATTGCATCAGCCTTTGCAATTATTGTTGTAAAATGGTCATTCGGAGGCCTGGGCGGCAATATGATGAATCCTGCCCTTGCAGGACGTGTTTTTGTATTTTTTTCATGGACAGGAACTATGACAAAATGGAAAGCGCCTGTGACCAACATGGGAATTGATTCAATAAGCGGTGCATCACCTCTTGGATATCTTAAAACCGGACTTATGGATTTTTCCGGTAAAGTTACCGGTCCGATGGAATTCCTGAAGGATTATCCCAAAACCGCATCTGATACAGGACTTACAGAATGGTTTAATTCAGCGTTCGGTGCAAAAATAGACGGGGGATACTTTGACCTTTTCCTTGGAAATATTTCCGGATGCATAGGTGAAGTTTCAGCGCTTCTTCTTATTATCGGTGGAGTATATCTTCTCATAAGAAAAGTAATAACATGGGAAATCCCTGCTGCATACCTTGTATCATTCTCAGTCCTGATATGGATTTTTGACGGACTCAGATTCGGGAACGGATTATTCTCAGGCGATATTATGTTTAATCTGCTTTCAGGCGGTCTTATGCTTGGCGCCCTTTATATGGCGACAGATATGGTTACTTCACCTTTGACAGGAAAGGGGCAGATCATTTTCGGAATAGGATGCGGTTTCCTCACATTCCTGATAAGAGTTTACGGATCATTTCCTGAAGGGGTATCTCTTGCAATTATCCTCATGAATATCTTTGTCGCAATGATAGACAGGACAACAGCTCCAAAAATGTTCGGTGCTCTTAAAAAGGGGAACAAGTAATGAAAAATATATTAGTTATCGGTTTTAAACTGACAATAATCTGTGCTGCGGCAGCTCTCTGTCTCGGGATGGTTAATGCAGTTACTGCACCCCGGATTGCCGAGCTTAAAAAAATTGCCCTTGCAGATGCTCTTACAGTAATAAACAGGACAGGGACTCCCGGTGATGAAGTTGTTATTAAAGATGACAGCGTCGTTAAAGGTTATTATCCTGTAAAACTTGATACAGGTGATATGAAGGGGTATATACTTACTCTCAGGGGCGACGGATATGCAGGGGACCTGAAAATTCTTGCAAACTATGAGAAAACAGGAAAGCTGATTGCATGTGTTCTTATGGATAACCAGGAAACACCCGGACTTGGCAAGGAAGCTGAAAAAATAGAATATATGGAAAAATACAGGGGTTTCGGGGATGATTCTGCAATACCTGTAAAAAAGAGTCAGCTTTCAGCAGAGGATGCTGATGCAATTGGAGGAGCTACAATAACCTTTGTCGGGATAGGCAAAGCGCTTGATTACGGCTCAAACTATGTAAAAAAATTAGGAGAATAGCCGTGTTAAAGGAATTTACTAAAGGACTTTTCAAAGAGAATCCTATTTTTATAATTGTTCTCGGACTCTGTCCCGCTCTGGGTGTTTCAACAAAAGTGATAAATGCTCTGGGGATGGGCGCCGGAGTAATCTTTGTTCTTCTGTGTTCAAACATTCTTGTTTCCCTTTTAAAGGATTTTATTCCGGACAAGGTGAGAATCCCTTCATATATTGTTATTATAGCTTCCTTTGTAACAATTGTTGAAATGGTAATGCAGGCATATTCACCTGCACTCTATAAAAACCTTGGAGTTTTTGTACCGCTTATTGTAGTAAACTGTGTAATTCTGGGCAGGGCAGAGGCATTTGCAAATAAAAACACTGTTCTGCCGTCTATTATGGATGGTCTTGGAATGGGTCTGGGATTCACAATAGGACTTGTGCTTATTGCTGTTGTCCGGGAAATACTTGGAGCAGGTACGATAACAATATTTCCGATTGGAAGCTTTGACGGTGTTATTCCGATTCCCGGACTGGTAAACTCTCCTGTACGTGTAATCGGACTTGCTGCCGGTGCCCTTCTTGTTATGGGGTATCTAAAAGCATTTTTCAACTGGTACCTGGACAGGAAATAGGGGGAGATAATGACTTATATAAGTATTATAATAACATATGTTTTTATCAGTAATCTGATTCTAACACAGTTTCTCGGAATGTGCCCGTTCATAGGGGTATCAAAAAATGTTGAATCAGCTGTCGGTATGGGGTTTGCCGTAACTTTTGTTATGGCTATTGCTTCGCTTACAACATGGGCAATACAGTACTTCGTTCTTGTTCCGCTGCATATTGAATTCCTTCAGACTATTACTTTTATTCTGGTAATTGCTTCACTTGTACAGTTTGTGGAAATGGTTATCCAGAAAGTAGCACCCCCTCTCTACAAGGCACTTGGTATTTTTCTCCCTCTTATTACAACAAACTGTGCTGTACTGGGTATTGCACTCATAGTTGTCAGAAGCGGATACAATGCCATGGAAAGTTTCCTTGGAGGAGTTGCAGCCGGTCTGGGATTCCTGCTTGCCATCCTTATAATGTCTACTATAAGGGAGAGACTTGATACAGAAAGAATACCAAGAGCAATAAAAGGGATTCCAATAGCTTTTATTGCAGCAGGTCTTATGGCTCTTGCCTTCATGGCATTTGATAAAGCACTCTTGAAAAATTTACTTGGTTAGGAGCTGTTTATGTTGATTACTATATTTTATGCGTTTATTTCAGTTGCTTCCCTGGGAGCTGTTTTCGGTATCGGACTTGCAATTGCTGCCAGGTATCTCCATGTAAAGAAAGATGAAAAGCTTGTAAGCCTTGAAGAAGCAATGCCTGGTTATAACTGCGGTGCATGCGGATTTGCAGGCTGTTCATCATATGCAGAGGCAATATTCGAAGGTAATGCAGAGGATCTGACATTATGCGCTCCCGGTGCTGCTGAGACAGCACACAAGCTTGCAGATATCATGGGTGTAACTGTTGAGGTTCCTGCTGAAAAAATGGTTGCACAGGTACACTGCAGGGGGGGAAAGGAAAATGCATCGGTAGCTTTTGATTATAAGGGGATCAGCGACTGCAATGCTGCCTCTATATATTTTCAGGGTGAAAAAGTTTGTAAATACGGATGCCTTGGATACGGAAGCTGCATGAAAGTATGTCCTGTAGATGCAATATATTATGATAATGAAGGACTTGTCTGGATAGACAGGGATAAATGTATAGCATGCGGAAAATGTATCGATGTCTGTCCAACAGGTGTTATAAAAATGATACCTTATTCTGCAGATTACATTGTAGCCTGTAATTCAAATGATAAAGGGGCAGTTGTAAGAAAAGCTTGCAAAGTTGGCTGCATAGGATGTAAAATGTGTGATAAACAGTCACCTGAAGGCGGTTACATTATTGAAGATTTCCTTGCTACAATTGACTACAGCAAGGATGGTGACCGGGCAGCCGGTGCTGAAAAATGCCCAGCCAAGTGCATTAAAAAGCTCTAATAAGGTATTAAAGTAAATAATGAATGAAAAATAAGACAGTTATAGGTTTATCATGCATGAAATATGTTGATGAGCATGATAAGCCAAATGAAGAATTATATTTAAAAGTAATCAAACCCTTTCTGCGGGTTCTATATAATTATCCAGACATCAAGGCAGTACTCCATTTTTCAGGAGTGCTGCTTGAATGGCTGGAAGACAGGCATCCCGAAAGCATAATGCTTATAAGTGAACTGATAAAAAAGAAAAAGCAGCTTGAAATTCTCGGATCCGGTTTTTATGAACCAATACTCACAATGATTTCTCCCACTGACAGAACAGGCCAGATAGAATCTCTTACAACACTGATTAGAAAAAAATTCGGAAAAAGACCCAGAGGATGCTGGATAGCTGGTAATTACTGGGACAATTCACTTATCAACCCTGTAAAAAGCAGCGGAATGGATTATGTATTTCTGGATTATGAGAAAATGATAATTGCAGGAATAAATGAAGATGACAAGTACAGGGTGTGTGTAACAGAGGAAAACGGCAAGCTGTTAAATGTTTTTCCGATTCACCGGGAAATAATAAAAAGATACAGAGACAGAGAGGCTGCAGAATTTGTATCTTTTTTAAATAAATCAGAAGATAATGAAAAACTTTACTCTGTAATATTCAGGGAATATGATCTTGAAAACAAAGATGAAAAATGGATTTCTGATTTTTTTAAAGGAGTTGCGGAATCCGACAACATAAGAACTATAAGCCCGTCCCATTATATAAGAAACAACGGAAGATTTAAAAAGGCATACTTTCACAATAATAATTTTTTCAAGAAAATCCTTGCCGAGTCACCTGAAACCAATCTCCTGTATTCAAAAATGATACATATACAGACACTTGTTAACCAGATACGGGGTGATAAATACAAGAAAAAAGCTGCCCAGGAAAGCCTGTGGGCAGGGCAGAATTACAACCTTTTCAATATTGTGAACCATGAAGATTCAGATATTGAGGAAAGAATAAAGCTCAGAAAAAAGGCCTTCAGTTACCTTATAGAAGCGGAAATAAATACAAGACAGCAGGGTGTTTTCATTCCCTCACTGATAAAAACTGATTTTGATCTCGACGGTGTGGAAGAATATATGTACCAGGGAGATGAATATAACCTGTATCTCCATGTCGATGGTGCTTCTGTATTTGAATTTGACAGAATAAAAAACAACTGGAACTATTCAGATGCAGTGTACTCCGGAGAAAGCAGTAATTCCGGTATATGCAGAAGTTTTCTTGACAGAATCTACAGCAGGAATATTTCTGATGATGAACTTGAAAAAAATGATCTGAAAGATGAATGTTTCTTTCTCGGTAATATTGAATACCGTATTGATAATTATGACAGGGACAACAAAATCATCAAGTTTGTGAAAAGAATCAAGCAGCCTGAGAATGATATGAGTTTAAAACTGTCCAAGCAGTACAGATTTCTTAAAAAAAGGGTGGAAGTCCTGTACGAGATATCAAATATAGGTACAAAAACAATCAACAGAACATTTTCAACTGAAATTAATTTTTCTTTTAATAATGATGATTCAACAGATGATGCTTACAGGGTTGAGCAGAACGATATACTTATAAAGGATTCAGGGGCACGTTTCAGCATAAACTCAACACTTCCATTCCGTAAACTGATAACAGAAAATAGATACAGGGAATATTACAATTTTACAAGATTTGAATTATTCTGGGAACTTGATGATCTGACACCGGGAAAGACAATCACATCAAAAATAGAACTGAAAATATGATTAAGAAATAAACAGGATATTTACTGATCATATAACAGGATAGTATCCATCCATTTTTTTGATTCCGGATAAAAATTTTCAGAAGATAAGAGAAATTCCATAAATGCTTTCTCATGTTTTCCAGTGAAGTAATAGCATTGACCAAGATAGAATGAAGCTTTCCTGTTCAGGGAAACCGATTCATTATGCCTTATGAAATCCCTGAGTTTCTCTTCAAGTATTTCCCATTCCCTTTTGAAAAAATAGCGGTTCAGAAGAACAGAAAGCTGGATATTCTCCTTCTGGCCGAAAAAGTCGCTGCTGTTCAGGAGTTCCGGTTCCGGTTTATTCTCTTCAGTATTTTCTTTCATTAAACTGATGACAACAGCCTCTGTTTCAGTGCTTATTTTTTTTTCAGGGAAGAATTCCGAATAGGCTGAAAGCAGTTTCTCGCCAGTTTCAATGTTTCTGTTGATATGAACCGCGGGAAGCGGTTCAGGTCTTATTTTCAGTGTTTTCCTGTAGGATGAAATAACCTGATCTGTGATCCTTATTTCCGAAGGGGTTATTGTAGTGTTTTCAAAGGGTATGATGTCAATTCTGTATGATTTCAGAAGTTCAGCATCAACAACTGTGTAATAGTAGGGGATACCGGCTATGGGATAGTCTGTGTAGCTGTCTCTTTCCGATGGAATGACAGATAGAAGGTCCGCATTCTTGAGATCATCAGATGTAAACACAGCTTCAGTGCTTCTGAGTACTGCAATATTCCTGTCAGGATTTGATGACCGGAAAGTAAGAAAGAGCGAGTCTTTTTTTTCGCTTACTCTGAGATAAGTTATATAGGTAAGGTTATCGTCAATTTTTCTGATTGATGATAGTGATACAGGATTGGATGTTACGTTTCTATACGGAATAAATATATCATATATCTTGCCTTCCCTGTTTTTAAGCAGCACTGAATAATAGAAATCTGTTCCAGCCATTGCAGTATCTGTATAATTCTGTACTCCTTTACCGACTTCAGCAACCTGAAAAGCATCAGGAAAATTATTTCTTCCTATTTTTTCCGTGTGTCTGTATATTAGATATGTACCGTCAACATCCCCGGAATCCTTCCATGTCAGTTTTATTGATGAATTTTCCTCTACAGCTTTCAGTCTGGAAACAAATGGGGCAAATACATAGTTTTCCGCCTGGACATATGATGTTGATAAAACAAGCATAATCGAGAATAATAAGCAGTTCCTGAAACCTTTCATAAACATAATATCCTGAATTAAATATCGGTATAAATAGTTACAATCAAAAGTAGAAAGGGGTTTGACAATAAAAAAAAATCATTTAAACTATAAGCTATGTTTGTGTCGGTTACATATGATTTATCCGGTGAGGATTCAGTAAGCAAGATAAGAGAAATCCTTGTATTCTATGGATTTAATGAGGTTCTTGGCGGTGTTTTTGAATCTGATAAAATAATGGAAAACACGCTTAAACGTCTGAAGCGTGATATTGACCGTGTGACAGATCATTTTGACAGGGTGCGTTTTTATCAGTATCCTTATGAAGACAGAATGATTATTACAATGCTTGAAAAAAAGCGGTGGAAAAGAATAATATTGGAATGAGGTATTTTAGATGTTAGTTGATTATCAGAACCATGTGGCCCGAATGTTTGACGAGATTAATGCAACATGGAGGCATCTTTGACCCGGATAGGATAAAACTCGAGATAAGGGAACTTGAAGAAAAAAGTTATGATGAAAATTTCTGGAACGACAGGAAGGAAGCTGAAAAAGTATTATCTGAAATAAAAAGAAAGAAAGAGATTTATGAACCATGGGAAGATCTTCTGAATTCTATATCAGATACAAAAGAACTTCTTGAACTTGCCCTTGAAGAGGGGGATGAATCACAGGAAAAGGATATCCGGGAAAGCTGCAGCGAAATAGAAAATAAGTTTTCTGAAATGAAAACACTGCAGCTGTTAAGCGGTGAAATGGACCATGCTTCAGCATTTATGACAATTCATTCAGGGGCAGGGGGGACTGAGGCCTGTGACTGGGTGAGAATGCTTTACCGGATGTATACAAGGTGGGCAGAGAGAAAGGATTTCAAGCTTGATATTGTCGATCTTCTTGAGGCTGAAGGGGGAATAAAGTCTGTTACGATACAGCTTACCGGCAGTTATGTTCATGGATATCTTAAGTCGGAATCAGGTATACACAGACTGGTAAGAATATCCCCATTTGATTCAAATGCCAGACGGCATACCTCTTTTGCATCTGTACATATTTCTCCTGTTATTGATGATGATATAGAAATAGATATCAAACCTGATGATATCCGTATTGATACATACCGTGCCCAGGGGGCCGGCGGGCAGCATGTAAATAAAACTGATTCAGCAGTAAGGATAACCCATTTTGAAACCGGTATAGTTGTACAGTGTCAGAATGAAAGGAGTCAGCACAAGAACAAGGCAAATGCCATGAAAGTTCTTAAATCAAGGCTTTATGAATATTACAGGGAAAAACAGGATGAGGAAAATGAGAAATATGCTCAGGAAAAGAAAGATATCGCATGGGGCAGCCAGATAAGATCCTATGTTTTTCAGCCATACACTATGGTTAAGGACCACCGGACGAAGCTCGAAATTGGAAATATACAGAGTGTAATGGATGGTAATATTGAGCCTTTTATCGAGGAATATTTAAATTATGTCTGGAAAAACAAGGGATAATGAAACCAAAAATACTTATTGCAGATGATTTGGAATTTGTAAGAATTACAATCAGGGAAATAATTGAAAAGCAGGGATGGTCTGTTTCAGGAGAAGCGGAAAACGGAAAGACTGCTGTTCTCATGTATGAAAAAATCAGACCTGATATCCTACTTCTGGATATTTCAATGCCTGTAATGAACGGGCTTACAGCTTTAAAGATGCTGAAAGACAAATATCCCGAGTCCAGAGTGATTATGTGTTCTGCTCTCGGGCAGCAGAAATATATTGTGAAAGCAATTCAGCTTGGTGCATCCGATTTTGTTGTGAAACCATTCAAGGCAGAACGGCTGGTTTCTTCAATCAGCAAGGTTATGAGGAACATTTGAAGGTAAAAATATTTGTTTTTTTTCTCTTTTTTATTACGTCCTGTCTGTTTTCTGAAAAGCTTATTATCCAGGATTCTGAAGAATTCTGGAATATAGGTATAGCAGATCTGACAACTGTTGATAATGACAATAATGTTTTTTTCGGAAAATCAGTATCTGCATATATAATGAATAAAATTTCTGTATGCAGTGAACATTTGCTGAGTGAACAGGAAATCTCTGATTTCAGGAAATACCTTGTAGATAAGAAGCTGAAAGACGAGGAAAAAAAACTTCATGAAAAACAGCTTAGTTATGATAAAAAATATTTTACTGATTCAGAAAACCGCAGTAATCTGAAAAATGAAATCAGGGATATAAATAAAGAAATCAGAAAAATAAAAAAGTACAGGAAAGAAAGAATACGGATAAAAGATGTAAAGGAAATTAAATACACCGGATCTTCTGATAATGAAAAACTTGAATCTGTAAACAGGAACAGACTCTACAGAATTGTTTCTGAGAACAACCTTGATTATATAATCTACGGCAAGGTTAATATTTTTGATGATGTAGTGTTTACTGATATTCAGCTTTACAGCAGACTTGACAGGAAAGATATTGTATCTTTTTCAGGCGCATTTGAAATCAGCAGTTATTATTCTGAACTTGATGAGGCGCTTAAGCCTTTTATTACTGCAGTTCTGGGCAAAAACTGGAGTTCAGTAAGTATTATATCAACAGATAAAAATTCAGATATATTTATCGATGATGAATATTCCGGTACCGGAAGTATTTCTGAAAAAATTGTATCTCCGGGAAATCATGTGATAAGAATTGCAGGGACCGGTATCGAGGAGAAAACATATTCTGTATATCTGGAGGAAAAAAGTCATACACGGATAGATACTGATACCAGTTATGAGGAAGAGAAACTGCTGGCAGTTAACACATATCCTGACGGTGCTGATATTTATTATGATTCGCTCTGGCAGGGGAAAAGCCCTGTAATTATCAACAGCACTAAAGGTGAAATATTTATAAGAAAAGAGGGTTTCAGGGAAAACAGGTTTCTTGTTGATGAAATAGAAGAAAACAGTATTGAATTCAGTCTTTCTCCTGAGCTTTTTGACAGGACTGATTATCTGTTGAATAAAAGAAACAGTTTTTATAAAAATCTTTCATGGTTTGTTCTTTCAGCACCTGTACCTTTTTTCATGTTTGCTGTTTTAAATGATTATACAAATTCCTATAACAGCGCCGTTGCCTCCGGCGTAAACCAGTCTGAGACTGATCGTCTGGAAAAAACAAGAAATTACTGCTATTATGGATATTATGGAACACTATTTATCAGTATCAGTCTGTTTGTTAATATGATTTTCCATCTTAATGATTATATTGAAGCTGGTGATATACTTGAACAGGAGAGAAAATGAAAAATCTTGGAATGAGGCTTAAGGAAATATTCGGTTTTTCCAGAATTGATGAAGAATTCTATTATGATATAGAGGATGCACTTGTAGAGTCAGATATCGGAGCAGCAATGTCTGTAAAAATTGTAGATATGCTGAAGAAAGGGGCTGCTGAAAGAAAAATATCAGACAGGAATGAACTTCTTGCACTTCTGAAAGAGATAATGTCGGAACAGATTCTTGACTGCAGAATTGATGTCGCTGAAGATGATATCAATCTTTTTCTTTTCCTGGGCGTAAACGGAGTCGGAAAAACAACAACTATTGCTAAATTAGCCAATATGTTTAAAATAAAATACCCTCAAGCTGGTATAGTTCTCTCAGCCGGAGACACATTCAGGGCTGCTGCTATTGACCAGATTAAACTGCATGGAGATCGGCTTGGATTGAGAGTTGTACATCAGTCTCATGGTTCAGACCCGGGTGCTGTAATTTTCGACAGCATAGAAAGCGCAAGATCACGGGGTGATAAAATTATCCTTGCTGATACTGCCGGAAGGATGCATAACAAGTCAAATCTTGTTAAGGAACTCCAGAAAATTGATAAAATCATCAAAGGTAAGATAAAAAAGGAAAATTATAAGAAAATACTTATTATTGATTCAACTACAGGTCAGAATGGAGTTAACCAGGCTGAAATTTTCAATGAAGCTGTAGGAATAGATGCAGTTATTATGACAAAATACGATTCAGCAGCCAAGGGGGGGATAGCGCTGTCAATTTCCGGCAAACTGGGTATCCCTTTTGCTTTCACCGGTACCGGTGAAAAGTATTCGGATATTAATGAATTCAGCAAGGAAAAATATCTTGATTCGCTGTTAAATGTATAAAAATATATTAATTTCAATTATTTTTTTAATTTCCGCAGAAAGTCTTTCATCGCAGGAATTTTACAGGTCAAACAGTACCGGTATGGCTCTGGAAAGGATTTCAGCTATCAGGATGGATGAAGCTGAATATCTTCTTGAAATCAGTTTGAAGGGAAATGTCAGATACAGGAAACTCTATAAAAAGGGAAATCTCTTAAAAACATGGGAAATATATTATAACAGGGCAGGTGAGCAGGAGAAGGAAACTGTTGATGAAAATGGAGAGAAAACTGAATATTATTACTCTGGAAGAAGCCTGAAAGAAGAGATATTTTACAGGGATAATAAATTCCAGGGCAAAAACATATATATTTATTCTTCCGACGGAACACTCAGGGAAGTTGAAAACTACAGCAGCGACGGGGCATTGTATTCAAGAAAAAGCTACAGTCAGACAGGGGAGTGGGTAACCTCTGTTCTGGATGATAACAAAACTGAAGATGATGTTCAGTCTTTATACAGTTTTTCCGGAACAGATCTGAGGTCTGAATGGCAGGGACACCCGGATGGGACAGGTACCTTTTTTTATTACAATGATGGAAGAATTGCCTATACGGAAAAATGGGACAGTGAAAAAGCTCTTTCACGTACAGATTACTTTTACAGTGACAAAAAGCTGATGAAAACAGTCGAAAAATCCTATTCAGATAACAGGGAAATTACCTGTAATTATGATGAGAGAAAACGTGTAGTCAGTGAGACGGAAAAATATAATGATAATACTGTAAGAACAGTTTACAATACATATGATAATGATAATATTATAAAGAAAATTGTGAAATCAGATAAAGATACTGAAAAATATATTTACAACTACAATGACAGTGAACTTGCCGTCGAGCTGTATTACCTGAACGGCAGCCTGATGAAAAAGACAGTATATGAAGAAAGTGAGGGTAATTATTTTGAAGACCTTTATTCTGATAATATTAAATACATGCGAATATATTACAGGGACAATGAAAAATACAAGACAGAGAAATGATTGAAAAATGGACGCTTTATATTGCTGAAAAATATATAAAAAAAAGAAGAACTGATAAAAAAAATACCACATTAAGTCTTTCAATTGCCGGAATATCTGCAGGTGTAATAACCCTAATTGCTGTTATTTCTATTATGAACGGATTACAGATGGGATATATAGAGGATATTCTTGAAATATATTCCTATCATATACAGATAGAAAACTGCAGCTATAATAATTATCCTTCTATCTCAGAAGTTGAAGGGGTGAATAATGCAGTTCATTTTCTGGATCTTCAAAGTCTGATAAAAGGGGACAGCAACCGACTTGATCCTGTAATGCTCCGTGCACTTGACCCTGTTCCTTCAAGGAATGATGCCGGATTTCTGAAGCAGCTGAATACTGTTCAGGGAGAATTCTCCTTAGAAGATGATTACAGCATAGTCCTGGGTTTTGAACTTGCAAAAACTCTTCGTCTTGATGTGGGGGATACTGTAACATTGATGGTAATGGCAGGCGATTCATTCAAAAAGCTTTCTCCCGATCTTTATAAATTCAGGGTTTCAGGAGTTTTCAAAAGCGGATATTACGAATATGACAGAAACCTTGCATTTATATCCCTGGCTTCAGGATTCAAAATACAGTCTGATTCAGAAAACTGCAAACTTGGAATAAAGATATCAAACATTTACAGAGACAGGGAAGTTATAGCCCGGCTGAAGGGTAAATACAGAGGAAAAGTTGATGCTGTGTCCTGGAGAGACTACAACAGGGTATTTTTCAGCGCACTTAGAATGGAGAAAATCTCAATGATGCTTCTGATAGGGCTGATTTTCATTGTAATAGGAGTAAATATATATAATTCAATAAAACGGTCAGTATCTGAAAAAATGGAGGATATAGCTGTAATATATGCAGTCGGAGGATCTGAAGAATCGGTCAGGAGAATCTTCCTGACCGAGGGATTTATAATCGGATTTACAGGAGGGCTGATTGGTGTTGCCTCCGGTCTTCTTTTAATTGTTAATCTTGATCAATTATTTATGACAGCAGGTACTGTTCTGCAGTATGCTGAAGAAACTGTAATGTATCTTTTTTCTGTCACTGATATTCTCCCTTCAATTGAAATATCATTGTTTCCTGAAAGCTATTTCTACCTTACCGAAGTACCATACAGGATACTGCTCCATGAGGTTTTACTGATATTTCTTTTTGCACTTTTATCTGCAGTCGGTTCAGCTTATTTCGCTTCAAGAAAAATATCTGTAAAAACACCGGCTGAATATCTGAGGTATGAATAATGAATCTTCTGGAAATACGAAATCTTGTAAAAATTTATGATAATGGCTCTGAAGAACTGAAAATTCTTGACAGAATTGATCTTGAACTTGAAAAAGGGGGGAACCTTGTAATTACAGGGGAAAGCGGCTGCGGAAAAAGCACCCTTCTTAATATCATAGGTTCCCTTGATACTGCCCAGAGCGGAACAGTCAGGGTGGGTAACTATAATGTCTCAGAGCTTGATGAGGATGAGCTTTACAGATACAGAAACAGTGTTGTCGGATTTATATTCCAGTTTCATTATCTGTTAAAGGAACTTACAGCTGTTGAGAATGTCATGCTTCCCTCCTTTATATCAGGAACACCCAGAAAAAAAGCACTTGAAAAAGCTGAATATCTTCTTGAAAGGGTAAATCTTATAAACAGAAAGGACCATTATTCAAGGCAGCTTTCAGGGGGAGAGCGTCAGCGGGTTGCTGTTGCAAGGGCAATGATAAATGATCCCGAACTGATACTGGCAGATGAACCAACAGGGAACCTGGATTCAGATAACTCTGAAATCGTCGAAAATCTTCTTTTCAGGCTTGTAGAGGAAAACAATACAACACTTGTACTAGTTACCCATGATGCAGCAATAGCCAAACGGGGTGAGAAGAAAATAACTATAGAAAAGGGAAAACTGCTGTCAATATGAGAATAAAAGTACCTTTTTTCCTGGCAGTCAAAAATATATATAAAAGCGGCAAAAGTGATCTTTTCAGGCATATAAGGGGAGCTGTACTCGGTATTGCTCTGTGTCTTGTTCCCCTGATTGTCGTGCTTCAGATCTCTGACGGCATGATACAGGGAATAACAGGACGTTATATCGAGATAGGAAGCTATCATTTCCAGATTAAGCAGCTGACACGAAATTCAGATTATTCGCTGGAAGAGGTTGCAGAAATTATCAGAAGGAACAGTGAAGTTGATAACGCTTTTGTTTTTGTGACAGGTACTTCTCTTGCATATACTGAAAAAGGAAGAACAGGCCTTTCTGTCCGGGGTATTCCGGAAGACTTGTATTCAAAAGACAGGAATATGAGAAAATATCTGGAAATTGTGGAAGGGGAATTTGATCTTTCTGATGAAAGCAGCATAATTCTGAGCAGAACAATTGCGGAAAAGCTTAATGCATCTGCAGGAGATGAACTTAAAATACTTACAGCATACTCGCTTCCCGGCAGGCCTCCGCTTTTGAAACCTTCAAGGTTTAAGGTAATATGCATAGTTACAACAGGATATAATGATCTTGATGATCTGACAGTCTTTGTCAGGGACACTAGGGCTGAGAAAATATTCAGGGACAGCAGAAGCAGACAGATCGGAGTAAAAATAAAAAATCCTTATAAAAACATTGCCGATATAGGACGTGAAATTAAATCTTTGATCCCTCCGGAATATTTTGTGATAAGCTGGGAAAGAATAAATTATACCTTTTACAAAAGCCTTGAAACTACAAAGAAACTGCTTGTATTTATTATGTTCCTGATACTTGGTGTAGCCTCTGTAAATATCTCATCATCTATGATAATGATGGTAAATGCAGGAAGAAAAGAGATTGCAGTTTTAAAGAGTGTCGGATTTTCCTCCTCAGAAATTGTTCTGACTTATATAACAACTGGTTTTCTTATCGGATTTACAGGGACATTTTCAGGTGTTGCTGCAGGGATACTCTGTTCAATCAGGATAAATGAATTAATCTGTTTTGTGGAATTCATTCTTAACAGAATAAACTATATTATATGGCTTATTACAGGCAGTTTTACAGGATCGTTGTATAATCCTTATAAGATACTTAATTCAGGTTATTATCTGGAAAAAATACCTGTCAATCTCAGCCTGACCGAGATTTATCTTGTAGCTGTCGCCTCCATACTACTTGCAGTTGCTGCGTCCACAATACCTTCTCTGAGAGCAGGTAAAATAAAACCCATAGAAATACTGCAGAAATACTGAGTAAAGATAAATAATTATTTTTCTCGACAAAAAGGTTAATTTTTAATATTTTTATAATAGGAAACAACAGGTGGTTTATGAAGTGTGATATTTGCGGCAGCAACAGAGCTGTTATACATATACAGCAGATATATGACGGTACTGAAATAAATATCAAAATATGCGAAAAATGTGCCCATGAAAAAGGGCTGACACTAGATAACAGGGAAATTGGAAAAAGCCTGAAGATCCTGCTTTCAAATTTTGAAGAGATAAAAAAGGTCCTTGATTCAAAGAATGAAAAAAGAAAATGTCCTGTATGCGGAACAGACCTGCTTACATTCAGGAAAAAATGTGAAGCAGGGTGTTCGGAATGTTATGCTGAATTTGAGGATTATCTGAAGGAATTTTATAAAAATACAGTTGGAAGTTATGAACATACCGGAAAGCATCCCGGAAAAATATCAGTTCTCATAAGGAAAAAGCTTAATAAAGAAAGACTTGAAAAGGAACTGTACAATGCTGTTAAAACGGAAGATTATGAAAAAGCTGCTGTCCTCAGGGACAGAATAAGGTTTTTGGGAAAGTATATAGATTAGAATATGGATAGTAAAATAAAAACTGGAAATTGCAGCTGGTTTTATGAAAATGGACCTGAAAATGATATTGTGGTTTTCAGCAAAATATGCCTGAACAGAAATATTGAAAAGACAGTTTTTCCTTCAAATATGGACAGGGAGACAGAGAAAAAATTTTTTTCAAAGATAGTTGATGCAGTAAGCAACCTTGACAAGGGTGGATTTTATTTTTTTTCAATGCTTGATTATGATGACAGAAAACTTCTATCTGAAAGACATTATATAAAAAGCGGAGCATCATTTGAGAGAGACCCTGCAGTTTTTCTACCTGATGATGAAAAATATTTCATTATATTCAATCAGAATGACCATGTAATGATTGAATCAATAAAGGGTGGACTGGATTTAAGATCTGCTTACAATAACTGCAACCATGTTGATAATCTTCTTGAAGAAAAGCTTTCATATGCCTATTCTTCAAGGTTCGGTTATCTCACCTCTTCACTTACAGATGCAGGTACAGGTATGAAATGCTCTGTAATGCTTTTTCTTCCCGCTATAACGAGAAACGGGAAAATCGATAAAATTATGAAAGATGTTGTCCAGTCTGGTCTTTCTGTAACAGGTTTTGTAGGAGAAGGTGATAAATCCTCAGGAGACCTTTATGTTATAGAAAACCAGTTTTCTATAGGTGAAAACGAGGAAGAGATTATAAAACGAATTGAAAGTATATCAACCATGATAACTGATTATGAAAGGGAATCAAGGGGATTTTTATATAAAAATGAGGGTAGAGCTCTGGAAGACGAAATTATGAGAGCATACGGTACACTGAAATATTGCAGAATATTGCCGATTAATGAGGCAATTAATAATCTTTCTCTGTTAAAATTGGGAAAATATCTTAATATTATTAATGGAGAGAATATAACTTACTGTAATATCAATTGTTTATTAATTGAGATACAGAAAGCCCACCTGAATATAGCTGTTTCAGGTAATGAGGAAACAGACAGCAAAAGGGCTGAATTAGTTAGAACCAGACTTTTTAAAGGGAAGGAAAAATGTTTAAAGGATTAACCAAAAGAGCTCAGAAAATACTTGCTTTAATGGCTCAGGAAGAAGCTAAAAGGTTTCATGCTGATCAGCTGCTTCCTGAACATATAATTCTGGCAGTTCTGAAAGAGGGTGAAGGGCAGGCTCTTAAGGTTTTGCATAAAACTGGAATTGATTCTGCCAAACTCCAGGTTGAAATTGAGAAAAACATATTCAGAAACAAAGCCGGCTTTATTCTGGGCGATGTACCTCTTTCAAAAAGGGGGAAAAAAATACTTGAGGATTCTGCAGAAGAAGCCAGAAAACTCAATCATGAATATATCGGGACAGAACATCTGATACTTGCAGCTGCAAAGGAGCCCGGAAGCATAATCTCCATGTTTTTTTACAACAATGGTGTAAGTATAGAAATGCTGAGAGAATCTATAACTGAAGTAACAGCTATCATTAAAAATGATAATAAAATATCAAAACAGATTTCCGTAAACAAAAAGAATATTATTCCTGTTTCAAAAAATACCCCTCTCCTGAATGAATTTGCTAAAGATCTTACAGAAATGGCAAGAAACAATCAGCTTGATCCTATTATTGGAAGGGAAAAGGAAATATCACGGGTAGTACAGGTTCTTGCAAGAAGAACAAAGAATAATCCGATACTTCTGGGTGAACCGGGGGTAGGAAAAACTGCAATAGTGGAAGGTCTTGCAACAATAATAGCAAACAGATCAGCTCCGGAAGTTCTTCATGGGAAGAGGCTTATGGTACTGGACCTTGCATCTGTTATAGCCGGTACAAAATACAGGGGAGAATTTGAAGAAAGACTGAAAAGGATTATGAAGGAAATCAAGAATTCACGTGATGTAATTCTTTTTATTGATGAAATACATACTATTGTGGGCGCAGGAGGGGCTGAAGGTGCTATTGATGCTTCCAATATGCTGAAACCTGCATTGTCAAGGGGAGAAATACAGTGTATCGGCGCTACAACGCTGGGAGAATACAGGAAAAATATTGAAAAGGACACTGCCCTTGAAAGAAGGTTCCAGCCTATTCTTATTGAAGAACCTACACGCGATGAAACAATAGATATTCTCAGAGGAATAAAAAATTATTATGAGGAATTTCACAATGTTACATATACAGAGGAAGCCCTTGTATTAAGCGTTCAGCTTGCATCCCGCTATATAACAGACAGACTTCTGCCTGACAAGGCTATAGATATAATTGATGAAGCGGGATCCAGGAAAAGGATAATGTCAAGGGAAAAACCTGAAGAGCTTGACCGTGTTATCAAACAGATTGAAGATCTCAATCACGAGAAGAAAAGCCATGTAAACAATCAGGACTATGAAAAGGCTGCTGCTGTGAGGGATTCTCTCAATAACCTGAAGGAAAAAAAGGACTCACTTGAAAACAAATGGCGGCAGGAAATCAGGCTTGAACACAACCTGATTGAAGATGGCGACATATACAGGGTTATATCTGAAATTACCGGAATACCTCTTTCCCGAATTGCAGAAAATGAAACAGAAAAACTTCTGAAGATTGAAGATTATCTACATAATACTGTAGTTGGTCAGCAGGAGGCAATTTCTTCTGTAGCATCAGCTATCAGAAGGGGACGGGCAGGTATTTCAGCACCGGAAAGACCTCTGGGTTCATTCATTTTTCTCGGACCTACAGGTGTAGGTAAGACCCTTCTTGCAAAGACACTTGCTGAGTTCATGTTCGGATCACAGGATGCACTAATCAGGATTGATATGTCTGACTATATGGAAAAGCATAATTCATCCCGTCTTGTTGGTTCACCTCCTGGTTATGTAGGATATGAAGAGGGGGGTGTTCTTACAGAAAAGGTCAGAAGAAAACCCTACTGCGTAATACTGTTTGATGAAATAGAAAAAGCACACCCTGATGTTTTCAATTTAATGCTTCAGATACTTGAAGAGGGGGAACTCCAGGATAATCTCGGACACAGGGTATCTTTCAGAAACGCTGTAATTATCATGACTTCAAATGCTGGAGCAAGAGATATATCAACAGGATTTTCTCTCGGATTTAAAGCACAGGAACATATAACATATGAAGAGATCCGGTCATCTGCGCTCAATGAACTCAAGAGGATATTCAGACCAGAATTCCTTAACAGGGTTGATGAAACTGTTGTATTTGACAGTCTTTCAAGGGCCCAGATTGAAATGATACTTGAAAAACAGCTTGATGAACTGAGGAAAAGGGTCAGCGACAAGAACCTTGTGATTGAAGTAACTGAATCTGCAAAAGAATACCTTATTAAAGAAGGCTGGGATTCAAGGTATGGCGCAAGACCTTTGAGACGTGTTCTTCAGAAAGAAGTTGAAGACAGGATGTCTACTCTTATAATAAAAAGGGAGATAGTTGATAATACATCGGTTTTAATTGACTTTAACGGTGATGAACTTGTTATAATGAACAAGGAGCAGAAAGTTAATACTTGATAATTGATTTTTATCACTTTATAATCAAATAAAATGAATCTTGAATTATTTGTCCTTGGATGCGGTGGAATGATGCCTCTGCCGGGGAGGCATCTGACATCTGTGCTGCTCAGACGGGAAGGCGATCTTTTCATGTTTGACTGCGGAGAGGCAACACAGATATCACTTAAACGCTTAAATCTCAGATGGAAAAAAATATCTGTAATTCTCATTTCCCATACACATGCTGACCATATCACAGGTCTTCCTGGAATTCTGATGCTTTCATCACAGGTCGACAGGGAGGAGCCTTTATATATTATAGGTCCCCCCAAGACTGCTGAATATGTAGAAGAAAGCAGAAGAATTCTTGATATGTATATCAACTATGAAATAATAGTAAAGGAAATAACTGAGCCCGGGATTGTCTATGAAACAGATGAATACTACATAAACAGCTTCCGTCTGAATCATACCAAAATCTGCTATGGTTACAGTTTTATAGAAAGGGAAAGACCCGGTGAATTTTTTCCGGATAAAGCTCTAAGCCTGGGTGTACCGAAAGGGCCTGACTGGTCAAGGCTTCAAAAGGGTTGTGATGTAAATCTTGGCGATGGATCTGTTGTGACTCCTGAAATGGTAACAGGAGCAAAAAGACCAGGAAGAAAATTCAGTTTTGTTACAGATACTGCATATCTTCCCGGTATTGCAGAAAATGTTTCAGGATCTGATCTTTTAATCTGTGAAGGAATGTTTACTGAGGATCTGGCGGAAAGTGCTGCTTCCAAAAAGCATCTTACCTCAAAGCAGGCTGCGAAAATAGCAAATGAAGCAGGTGGTATAGGTAAAATGGGGCTTATTCATTACAGTCCACGCTACAACGACAGGGACCTCAAAAGACTGCTGGAAGAAGCAGCTGAGGATTTTCCAGATACATTCCTGACCAGAGACAGGCAGATCTTTGAAATAAAGTATAAAGACTGATTTGTTTAACAAAAAGTTATAATTTTAAACTATTTATTTGTGATATAAATAGTTTTATATGACATAAGCAACGGATAAAGATCAGGTATATTTAACTGAATCCTGACCTGAATCAGCACTGAAACAGTTGTTATATTTAAAAGAAAATTAATATTTTTTTGAATAAATTAAAAATAAAGGAGGGAAACTTATATATGATTAATACTGATAGCGTAGTGAAAAAATACGGTAAAGTCAAAGCTGTTGACAATGTTACGATTAATATCGGTAAAGGTGAAATTGTCGGATTACTGGGCCCTAACGGTGCAGGGAAAACAACAATAATGAAAATACTTACCGGTTACCATTTCCCATCAAGCGGAAGCGCATCAATAAACGGATACGATGTTTATGAAAATCCTCTCAAAGTAAAAGAATCGATAGGATATCTTCCTGAAATGGCGCCTCTTTATAATGAACTCAATGTTTATGAATATCTCTCTTTTATAGCAGATGTCAGAAAAATACCTGCGGACATTAAACTCAAGGAGATTGAAAGGGTCATAGCTGAATGCGGACTTGAAGCCGTTGTCTACAGGCAGATTGAAAAGCTTTCAAAGGGTTACCGGCAGCGTGTAGGGCTTGCTCAGGCAATTATTCATTCACCCGAGATACTTATCCTGGATGAGCCGACTACTGGTCTTGATCCGAACCAGATTATTGAAATAAGAAAGCTTATAAAAAAACTCGGAGAAAAGAAAACTGTTATACTTTCCACACATATTCTTCAGGAAGTTGAGGCTGTATGCAACAGGGTTCTTATTCTCAACAAAGGTTCAATCGTTGCTGAAGGTACAGCTGATGAAATAAGAAAAGAACTTAAAGGTGATATCAGATTTTCACTTGAAATAAGGGCAAAGAGCTATGATGGAGCTGTAAAGTCACTTGAAAAAGTGAACAGTGTCAAGGAAATACTGAAATCTGAAGAAAATAACGGTATTATGGAACTGAAAGTGGCAGTAGAATCTGAAAAAGGGGGGGGAGAAGATATCTTTGACTGGGCAGTATCAGAAGGATATAAAATTCTCTCCATGGTTCCTGAAAAAGTAAGTCTTGAAGATATTTTTATCAAGTTAACAAATCAGTAAAGCAGGAGTATTAAAGTGAATATATCCGGATTGATAAAAAAGGAATTAAAATCATATTTTAATTCACCTATTGCATATATTGTAGTTTTATTTTTTGTAATGTTTTCAAATATATATTATTTTTTCTTTAACCAGTTTTTTGCACAGGATATTGCATCAATGAGATCATATTTTGCACTTATGCCTGTTCTTTTTGTAATCCTTATACCTTCAATAACAATGAGGAGCTGGGCGGAAGAAAAAAAACTGGGAACTGAAGAACTTCTCCTTACCCTGCCGATGCGTGACATTGATTTTGTTCTGGGAAAATTCTTCAGTTCTCTTATACTTCTGACAATCATGCTTATCCTCACAATGGCTGTACCAGTTACTATAAGTATCCTGGGTGATTTTGAAAACGGCCAGATCATTGGTGAATATTTCGGTACTCTTCTTCTTGGAGCTGCAGGACTTGCTGTCGGGCAGTTCATATCATCTGTAACCTCAAACCAGATAAGTGCTTTTATTTTCAGTGTAATTGCCCTTCTGTTTATAACAATGATTGGAGAAGTAAGTCTGATTTTCAATCTTCCGGCCTGGATCGCTGATTTTTTCAGTTATCTTTCTTTTTCTTATCATTTTGAATCACTTAAGAAAGGGCTGCTGGATACTCGTGATTTGATATATTTTATAATTATTACAATGTATTTTCTGTATCTGAATACAAAAGTAATTGAAATAAGGAAATAAGAGGGAGGAATTAAAAATTGAACAATAAAATTAAACAGATAATTCTGCTGGTGCTTGTTTCCGCGCTTTTTATAGTTATCGGACTTAACAGTACAAGATTTTTTAAAAGAATTGACCTTACAGAAAACAAGTCTTTCACTATTTCAAAGATTACAAAGGATATTATCAGGACTGTTCCGGGGAATGTCCAGATTACATACTACCTGTCAGATAAAATAAAAAATATCACACCTGTAGCTTCCGAGATAGAAGATCTTCTGTATGAATATTCAGCCAATTCAAGGGGACATGTCGCTGTAACTGTTTTGGATCCTCTTAAAACAAATACCGGGAAAAAAGCTGAAACACTTGGTATTCAGGCACAGCAGATAGAAGTATATGAGAAAAATGAACAGTCATTTGCTATGGTATATTCAGGAATTACAGTTCAGTATCTTGATCAGGTTGAAACAATACCTTTTATTCTGAGCCTGGAAACACTTGAATATGAGATAACATACAGAATCAGAAAGCTTGTTGAAAATATAAACAACAAAATAGGTATTATAATCGGTGACAACAGAAAAACCATAGAAAACAGTTTCTCTTTTCTCGGAGACAAGCTTTCATCATCATTTGATATAGATCTGGTAGAACCTGGAAAAGAGATTACTGATGATTTTTCAGGCCTTATTCTTCTGGGCGGAAAGGACCTGACTGAAAGCGATCTGCTCTATATTGATGAATATATCATGCACGGAGGAAAGGTGCTGTTCTGTATTGACGGAGTAGAGGTTGAAATGACCAGGAACCTTGAAACTACAGTACTCGAGGATGCACCAATCTTTAAAATGCTGGAAAAATACGGTGTCAGGGTCAACAGGGACCTTGTAATTGATAAATATGCCAGAAGAATACCTCTTCGGGGCTCTTTCCCGATGCTGTATCCGGAATGGGTTTCTGTTGCTGCTGAAAATGTATCAAAAGAAAATCCGATAACAAGCAGATTTGCAGGGCTTGATCTTTTATGGGCAAGTTCAGTTGAGCTGACAGGTACTGACAGCAGTATAGAAGCTGAAAAACTTCTCTCTTCATCAGATCAGGCATATTCCATCAATGAAAATGTTACTGCAAACCCCTATGAAGTAAACGGTATTGCATCAAGAGAAGACCTGGAAAGGGAAAAGCTTGATTTCGGTTTTGTTTTGAAGGGAAAATTTAAAAGCTTTTTTACTGAAAAGGAAAGTCCTGAAAACAGGATGATAGTGATCGGAGATTCTGATTTTGCTTCTGATGTGATCAGATATTCTGACAGTCCATTCAATATAATTTTTCTTGAAAATGCAATAGAATGGCTTGCTATTGATGACTCTCTTCTGACAATAAAAACCAGGGATAAAAGGGATATGAGGCTCAATAAAATACAGATCCCGGAAAAAAAGGTTAAGGCAATACTTTTTGTTTATTTTGTAAATATCGTATTTATTCCTGTGGCAGTAGTTGCATTCGGGGTAATAAGATTCATCAGAAGAAAAAGAAAAGAATCTTAAGAGTTGAAGCGGGGAAAATAATTATGACATATAAAAACAAAATATTATCATTATCTTCTGCAATTGCAGTACTGACAATAATTTTTATTCTCGGTGTTATATTTTCACCTGAGAGAGTCCAGGAAAAAAGATCAAGGGAAAAACTGTTTAACATTGATCTTATGGATACTGTGGGATATTTCAGGATTTCGACTAATGAAGGTTTTGCTGAATTGAACAGGGAAAGCGGGATATGGATGGTTAAAGCAGAAAACAATGAATATCCTGTATCAGAATACAAGGTTGAAAACTTTTTTGATTCAATATTTAACCTAAACAAGTTTCAGACTGTGGGCACAAATAAAGAACATTGGGAAAAATTTGACCTTACAGAAGATAAAGCAAGATATGTAATGCTGAAAAACAAAAAGGGAGAAGAACTTTTTACACTTTACATCGGAAAAAGCGGTCCTGCCGAAAGGGGAGAATATATCAGGAGTACAGGATCTGATGAAACATATCTGACAGACGGTACATTGAAAAGGTATTTCTACAAGGATATCAATTACTGGTGTCAGCTGAGAATATTACCAGATGATGTCGACAGTACAAGTATAACTTCAATGAATATAACTGCAGATGTTGATATTAAAGGTGATAACTTTAAAGGCGAACTCAAGCTTGTTAAGGAGAATGATGAAGGGAATTATGAATGGTATAATCCTGAAAATAATGAGAAATTTCAGAGAAGCAAAGCTGATACAATAGCAAATAACATCTCATCACTTGTTGCAGATAGCTACACGGAAGAAAGAATAACAAGGAAGGATGTAGTAATACAGATTGAAACAGAGAAGTACGGAAAACAGATAATAGATATACAGAAAAAAGATGACAATGAGTTTTATCTGAATATCAGGGGAGATAAATATACATTGGTTATTAACCAGTATAAGATTCACAGAGTGATAAGCAGGATAAACTGATATAAAATCTTCGTTTTTGTGTTTGTTTTATGTATTAAGTTGGACACAAAATAACCCCCTTTTTCAAGGGGGTTTTATTTTGTCAGCTGCTGAAATTCTTGGACGAGATATATTCCCTGTATTTTTCCGGATCAGATCTGAAAGCTATCAGGTTCCTCTCTGATTCTGTAAAAGCTTTATTTAAAGCACCTTCAGCTTCTTTTATCAGTATTGTGGGAGACAGTATCCTTTCATTTCTGGAACTTAACCCTGCCTTTAAATCAGAAACATTGAAAAGCTGTTCAAGCCTTGTAATAAATGAACTTATTTCAGAAATACCGCTTTCAAGTTCTTTATCCGGAAGGATGAGTGCCAGTCCGTTTTTACTGTATTCGAATGATAAATCAAGTGAAAAATAACTGTTTACTGCATCAATAAGAGTATTTTTAATGTGTTTGATATTAATGCTGCTTTTTTCAAAACTGATAATTGCAAAAGTTACATCCTGATCAAAAGAGGCTGCCTTTTCAAGTTCATATTTCAGTTTTTTCTCAAGGTATTCCTCCCAGAGAAGTTTATTTTCGACTGATTTGGATGAGTTATCTGATTTTTCTGCCTGATAATCTTCTGTATCAGTTTTGCTGTCAACTGTGTTAACAGAAATTATTTTTTTGTTTTTTTCCGGCAGATAGATGATAAAAATAATTGAGGAAATAATGAAAACAAGAAGAAAAATTATTGAAATTTTAATAATTCGTATAATTTCCGGGTCTGAAACAGTTTTGTATAGAATTTCAATATTATATGCATTGTTTCCGGGAATAATAAATGAATCACTTAAAACAGAGAAAGTGAAACCTGTATTAATATATTGCGGATAATCTATATTACCTGGAATATAAGAACTGGGAATATCTTTTACATATTTTCTGTTTTTAATATAGAGGTATTTTACTTTATTATCATTGTCTGAAATAACAAGTGAATATATCCTGCTGTTATCATTGAAAACTTTTTTTACACGGTTTTTAAAAAGGTCTGAACTGAATGACCCTTCTGCCAGATATACAGTTGTCAGGTCTGTTTTTAGCTTATTTATTGCAGCTGATCCGTTTTTTGAATTATTCTTATAAACAGCTGCAAGATAAATTCCTGCTGTTAAAGTTATCAGAAGAAGTACTGACAGGCTTAATAGCAGATATGTTTTAAATAATTTATTTTTCATAAGTTTATTATTACCTATAATCGATAATATGTGAATACTTTTTTTATTATGTAAAAATATATATTTTAATTGTAAAATACAGGAATAATATTAATAAATGTTTGTGAAAATTAAATAAAGATTCAAAAACAGTTGGTTATCGGACAGGAATTAAAATATAATTATTATATGAAGGATACTGTTAGAAAAAGAAGACTTCCCGAAGGATGGTACCCGGACACTGAGAATGCTGTAAATACAAGTATAGAAAAATGGGAAGAAAAAAAACAGGGTCAAAAAGGTAAATCAGTTATAGTACCGCATGCAGGATGGTATTTCTCCGGTAAAATTGCAGCAAATACAATAAAGCTGCTGTCTGAGGAATCTGATATTATTGTTATTGCAGGCGGGCATCTGGGCAGTAATGATTCAGTCCTGATAGCAGACGAAGCTTATTTTGAAACACCTCTGGGAGAAATAAAGAATTCAGTACAGCTGCTTGAAAAATTACTGGATTCTGAAATAGTAAAACCTGACAGGGTGCCTGACAACACTGTGGAAATACAGCTCCCATTTGTGAAAAAATATTTCCCTGAAACAGAAATTATATGGATAAGAATACCCCCGGAATATGAAAAAGTAAGAAAAATATCATCAATACTGACTGAGTACAAAAACAGAAGCGGGAAAAAAATAACTGTTGCGGGTTCAACTGATCTCACACATTATGGTATAAACTACGGATTTATGAACCACGGAACCGGCGAAAAAGCATTATCATGGGTAAAAAATGTAAATGACAGAAATTATATTGATATGCTGCTTCAGTACAGGATAGAAGAATCAATTGAATATGCCTTGACGGAACGATCAGCCTGTTCTGCAGGAGGAGCTGCACTTGCTGCAGTTTTTGCGGAAGAAGAAGGGTGTACAGAATCCGAACTTCTTTATTATTATACCAGTAATGATATTTATCCGTCTGATTCATTTGTGGGATATGCCGGAATAATATATTTCTGAATTATTGTCCGGAAACTGAATGTTAAATAATGATACATCTGTTCAGATATATTTATCAATTTCTTTTATACACCATGTTCTGCTTTCTTCCAGTATATCGGAAATACTCAGTTTGATATCTTTATGATCTTTTCGGAAAGAAGCACAAACCGGAAATACAGTTGTCCAGAGTTCTTTTTCCTTTTTGCTTAAAGACTGATAATAGTTTTTAAAACTGAATTCCGGTTTTGGAAGTTTTTTGAGTTTTTGTGAATATTCCCTGAGAAAAACATCCCATGACGAGGAAGCTGATCCGGATGAAAAGAAAACACGATTATTTGTTCTTAAATATTCGGCTTTTCCGGAATGTTCATCAAAAGAGGGAGTGAAACTGAGATTTCTTGGAGATCCAGGTTCTGTATATGTATTGAGATTGTTTATTCTGATATATTCTGAAAGCTGATTATAATATGAATCAAGTTTTGTATTTGTATAGGTTTCCGAATTTATATTTGAAAAAACGAATGAGTAGATACTTGATTCGCATGACTTGTATCTTGATTCATTTTTCATGAAATATTTATAAATAAGGCTGTTTTTTGCATAAGGTTTGCCTTTCGGATATGAATAATCAATTCCGTAAAGATAAATATCTTTTGCTCCCAGATTTTTTGCAAGAGAAACAGCGGAATGTCCTACATTTCCTCCCGAAGTATCAATTACCGGAAAATATTTCCAGTATGTTGCCAGATATCTGGAAAAAGGATGGCCGGAAGAGAAAAAAGAGCGGTTGCTGAATTTCCTTGACAGGTGTGGGGGGGAAGAAAGATCAAGTATGACAGGTATTCCAGAGAGATGTTCGAGGCCCATGAAATGGTTGTATGTTATCTGCTGGCAGTCAATAGATATTATTATATCCGGAGTTAAAGAAACATCTGTAAGATACGGAAGAACAGTATCAGTGGCAATAAGAATACTGTTTTTTCTTCTTTCTGCTAAGGTACCAAGATGGTTTTCAATTGAAGGGCCCGCTCCTGCAATGATAATGCTTTTCGCTGGCGGTATGGGTTTTGAATATCCTTCAGCATAACAGAGGTTTTTCAGAGTATTTTTAAACCAGAGTTTACCGAATTGTGCCTGACTGGCAAAATCATCATAGACTGAATCAAGAATACTTTTTATATCCTTAAAGATATTTTCAAAAAATTGAGGTTCTGTTTTAACCCTGTTCTTAAGCTGTACAATGCTCAGATTTCCGTAAATTGCAGGATTGTATTTATCTGCCAGTTTTTGTTTCAGGCTGGCAAAGTCAGGATTAATTATAAAATCTGTTTTCCTGTCTGCAAAAATTCTTGTCAGGTCTATTTCTTCAATTATTTTTCTGAAAACACTTTTATCAGTTTCAACAATCAATATATGATGAATATCAGGGTCCTTTAAGTAGGGAAGAATATGATACCCCCCGCCGAGGCCGAATATTATTACAAACCCGCTTTCATTTTTTGCAGAAATATAGAGTTTTTCCCCCTCCCTGACAGGATTATATAGTGAATGAAGCTGCAGAATGCTGTTATCATTTTTTATCATTGGAACAGGAGAACTGTCTCTGGAAAGAGTAATTTCACAACTGTCAGTGGATGAAACCTGGCTTATGCTGAATGCGAGTTCAGGATCAATTGATGAAAGAGATATAATGTTCTGCTGAAAAACTGAATTATTCATAACGCTCCGTTTTAGATTTCAGGGATTCAAGAAATAATATGCATTTTTCATTAAGCAGCCTGTATTTTTTTAATGCTGAATCCCTGTTCCCCGAAAAATAATCTCCATAAATATCAAGATAGACAGATGCAGAGTAGTGGTACAGTATATCATTGTTAAAAGAGTTGAAGTAATTGTTACTAAAAGAAATATCGGAGTTCTTTTTAAGATAGTTTACAGCTTCAGTTAACGATTGCCTGATAGAGTTTAACATCGATTCTGAGTCAATGGATTCAGCTGATAGAATAGATTTTCCTGTATTGTTTTTCATGTCATTCAACAGGATTTCCGCCTGTGAGATATTTATATCGCATAAACTGCCGGATGGAACAGGAGAACTCATTATTCTGTAGACAGTTCTGTCAGTAGAAAAATTGTTGAACCATGAAGAATATGTTTTAAGCTGAATTGATGTCCTGCATCGTTTTTCTTTTGTCCTGATGTTGTAATAATCTGAATACTTTGAGAAAAGCATGTTTATAAAAGGTTTATACCTGGAAGAAGATGCAATATCAGGAATACTGAACTCGTTCGGAAGGCAGTGGGTTATTATATCAGATGAACAGAAATCAAGTCCTGCAAAAAAAACAGGATATTTTGAAATTGACAGTGCCAGATGAAGAGCTGAGCCTGATACAGTCCCGTTCTGCATTACAAAATGCAGTTTATTCTGAAGATGATTCAGAAGAAGCCTTTCCTGAAGAGTTTTCTGGTTCAGAAGGAAAAAAGGTTTATCATCTGCAATGAAATGATGTGCAGTTAAAGGCATCGCAACTGGAAAATTACAGTTATTGATTTTTTTTAGATGATATGAGGAATAAAAACCGGGATCTGTTGTCAGAAGAAGATCAGGTTCTATATTGTTTTCAAGAAGAAAAGTCAGTGAAGAAGATAAAGCAAGAAGAAAAATACTTTGCCTGTTTCTTTTTATTAAGTCAACTGATTGTTCAAGAGTAGGTCCTGATGATGTAATAAAAACAGGTTTACTTATTTCAGGGAAAGTTACTGATTTTTTTAAAGACAGGGAATTGTTGATAATGTTTTTAAAATAACGTTTTCCGAAATAATTTGTTGTATTAATGTTTCCGTTATATTCGCGTATAACTCTGCTTAAAGTATTTTCAATATAATCAGAGATGTCATTAAAAACTCTTGATCCAGGAGACCAGTTGAAAATTTGAAGGCCTTTAAGATTGATTTCTGTGAATTCAGATTTTAGGAATGATTCAAGATTCATATTACAACCCGGGAACCAGACTGAAACATTATCTTTATATTTGAAGGAAATATTTTTATAGGCTTGCTCTATGGAATGGATAATTATGAATCTTGATTCGGGAAACCTTTTCTCCAGGATATCATAAATATAGTTTAGGCCAGGATTGAGTATGATAAAAAGATGATTGCCGTTTATAGAAGGTTTCAGATTTGAAATAACATATTTTTCAGCTTCTTTCAGGGGGTTATATGAAGAATGAACAAGATTTCCGTTGAATGAAAAGGTAAGAGGACCTGTTCTTGACCTGAAAAAATCAAACATTTATAAAATCTTTAATAATGCCTTTATCAGCAGGATATGAAAAGATATTCAGGAAATCTGTATCTGAATCATCAAGATCCGGAAGAAGATTTTTTAACAGCACTGTTATCTGGTGTTTTAGAAGGTTCCTGTCAAGAAGAGCATCAGAATTTATAATAAGAAAAAGTGTATTTCCGGGTAAAGTGAATATTTTCCCCCTGTTCAGAGTCAGGGCTGAAAAAATTCTGAATATTTCAATACTAAAACCTGTTGAAATAATATCTGATGAAAGTCTGAAAAGCTTATCAATGATATTGTCAGTATTTATAAATATAATAAAGAGACTGTTTTGGGAATCAGTAACTGAATAATTATTTATTTCTTCAAGAATACTTTTCCTTGATATATATAATGTACTGTCTTTTACTTTTTTTCTGCTGCTGCAGAATCTCAGCAAAGTTGGTTTTGATTTTGAAAGAAAATAAGAAGCATATTTTAATAATTCTTCATAACTTGTAAAAAATGAGTTGAGTTCTGAAATAAGTATAAATGAAACAGGTTCATTATTAATATCAGAGTAGGGTATAACCAGAATATCATCAAGGAGACCGTATTCCCTTGTTGAAAAATACTCACAAACTGCAGTTTTTCTTGATTTGGTTATAAAAAAAGGTCTACTGAAAGTACCTCCGGAAAATTTTATCAGATCTTCCTTTTTGAATCGGAGCCTCAATGATGTGGTCATATCATAGCCTGTTGAAATCCAGGGAAGAAATGCATTTCCTGTTTCATCAGTAAAGAAAATTGCTCCTTTTACAAGGCTGAAACTGTGTTTAAAGAAATTGAAAGTGTTAATTGGTATTTTGAGATTAAAATCATCAGTAAAGGATGTTGAGAAAAAAGAATCAATCAGTACTTTTATTTTTTTTTTTTTTGATGAAAGATCAATACTGTCCGATGTAACTTCGGACAGTATATTTTCAGCTTTTCTTAAAAGACTGTTTTTATATTCAAGAGGATTTTTATCTTTTTTGATATTTTCAGTGTTTAAAACTTTATCAAGAAGACCCATATTAAATTAATCCTAATTCTTCAAACAGTTTTTTATATGTTCTGAAATGGTCAGATTTTGCAAATTCCTCTATTTTATTTTCAGGAAGTGATTCGAGAAGCTGATCAAGGTAAAGAAGTACGGATTTAATCTCTGTTTTGATATTATCAGGCATATCAGCCGTGCTTATATCTTCTTTTATTTCTTCTTCAACAATTTCTTCTTCTTCGATATCTCCAATTTCAATTTCCTCATTATCCTCTGCAAGATCCAGAGATGAAGTGAGATCTGAAGTATCAAGATCACTTAAATCTGTTTTACCGGATTCTGTTGAAAGAATATCATCAACAGAAATTACATCTTCATCAGATGATTCAGGTTCAACAGGAGTTATTTCAATTTCTTCAGGTATTTCATCAAGTTCCGGTTCAATTGCAATTTCTTCATCAAAATCCTCATCAAAATCAGGCTCCAGAGCAATTTCTGAATCAAGATCAGCTTCAACTGCAATTTCTTCATCGATATCTGAATCAAATACCGGTTCCTCAGCAGCAATTTCCTCATCAATATCAACATTAAATTCAGGTTCAATTGCAATATCTTCATTAATATCTACATCCAGTTCCGGTCCTTCTGATAAATCAGTTTCTTCTGAAATATCAGAAATACCTATTTCTTCATCAAAAGAAATATCTTCATCAAGTGAAATATCTTCCATTATTTCTGATACTTCTTCTTCTGATGGTACTGTTAATTCTTCAGATGTTACTGTTTCAGAAACAGATTCAGCTGATTCTTCTTCAGAAGGGATGAAAACATTTTCAATATCAGCTTCTTCCTCGAAACTGATTTCCTCTTCCGGATGTATTTCTTCATCAGAGAGAATTTCTGAAGCAGAAGTTTCTTCAATGCTGTCAGAAAGGTCATCCGAAACAAGTTCATTATCTATAGCAGAAATTTCTGATTCATCAATATTCAGATCATCTATCAGATCTTCGTCAATTTCAGCTGTTTCATCTTCAATATGATGTATAACAAGTTCTTCTGATGGAATAATTGATGGTGCTGATAATTCATCTTCCATATCAACAGAAATATCATCAAGCGGTATTTCTTCATCATAAGCTTCTGAAGATTCTTCAGAAAACTCAACCGGGTTATATTCTTCCGATATTTCTTCTTCTGCTTCTTCATCTTCTTCAGATATTTCAATATTGTCTTCTATATCTATGCTTATTTCTTCAGTGTCAATATCTTCATCAAGATCAAGAGTAATATCATCAAGGGAAATATCATCATCTTCAAGACCTGTTATACCCTCTGTTTCTTCAACATAAGTATCACCTTCAAGTCCATTAATATCGATTTCATCTTCACTTATATCAAGTTCATCTGAAGATAAATCATTCATCTCAAGGCCAGTTACTTCATCTGTGAAACTGATATCTGTTTCTTCATCAAAATCAACACTGACTTCTTCATTCTCATCAGGTTCAAATGAAATATCTTCTTCTGATATTTCAATCTCACCGACAGCATTTTCTGAAAGATAAAGATCATCAGACAGATCTTCTTCAGTTATTTCAATATCCTCTTCGTTTTTTTCAACAGCTTCTTCAGTGTCAATGTTTCCATCCAGAAAATTCAATTCATCCTTGTTTTCTTCAAAAGCTGTTTCTTCAAGAGAATCGGAAAACATTTCATCAGATTCAGAAAGATCCTCCTGGTCTTCATCTGTAACTTCCTCTTCTGTAATTTCTGCTGTATTGAAAATGTTGTCAAGTTCGTCACCTGTCAGTGCAATTGTTTCATCTCCATCGTCAGAGAAAAAACCTCCAGGAGGTACTTCATCAGATTTAATTTCTGAAGATTCTTCTTCTATTTTATAGTGGGAAAGTTCTTTTTTCAGCTCGCTGAGTTCACTTTTGATTGCAGAAAGATCATTTTTCAGGTCATTGGCAATTTCTGTGAGAAGTTTTATGGAATTATGTGAATCACTGCCGGCTGTTTTGTCATAGGAACCGGACTTATCCATATTCCTGCTGTAACCGGCTTCTACAGAATCCGGAATATCAATATCTATGAATTCCTCATCCTCTGCATCAATTGAACTATCAATATCCTGAAGGTCCTGTATATCATATAATTCTTCATCATTATCCTCGGAATTATCTTCAAGAGAACCAAGAAGGTTTTCCTCCTCTTCAGTCAATAGAAAGTCATCATTATTTTCAATACTGTCATTATCCAGATCAGTTAGTTCGAACTCTTCCGGAGCAGGATCACTGTGTTCATCAATAATATCTTCAGGCCCTGATTTTACCCAGACACCGTAATTTTCCAGTTCATTATTGTTATTATTGTTATCTAACATTTCCTACTCCTGAATAATATTCTTTGAATATAAATTTATGTATTCATTATCGACTAATGAAAACATAAAATTGATTATTAAATAATGGACATCTGTAAAAATCTATAACCTTCGACTTGGGTGATCACTTTGTGTACTTTTGACGTAAATGCCAGGTATCTGAACCTGCCGAAGGTAAAATGAGGTTCACTGATTTATATAATTATAAACTGAAAAAGGACTGTTTTCAATCTATCAATTTTGTTTTTTAATTCATGCAGGAAATATTATTTTTTATCAGATTTTTGTACCGAAACCGACTTTGAATTCAATATTATTAAGCAGCATATCAGAGTCGGTAAAAAAACTGGTAAATATATGTGTATATCTTAAATCAGTAAAAAAGATATTCCTTCTTAATCTGAATTCATAACCTGTTCCTGCTACAGCTCCTAAATAGAAAAGATTATCTGCTTCAAAAGATGAATCAGATATATCAGGTAGATAACCATCAGCAGATAGGGTCTGTCGTTCTTTAATATCACCAAGTAGAAATGATAACTGGGGACCTCCAAAAAATGTCCATTTGCTGTTATTAAAAATGATTTTATATTTGGCAAGTACTGGAAATGTTATAAATTGAGTTATTTCCTGCAATTCCGCAGTAATATAATCCCCAAATGAATATACATATTCTGAAACAGTTGTTTTTCCACTTGTTAATAAATAATTTACTTCCGGTTGTAATGAAAAATGATCTGAGAAATTAATATCAAGAAAAAGCCCCAATGAAAAACCGGAAGTAACATTATTTTTTTCATAATAATTATCAATAAAGTTGTTCCAGTCTTTTCCAGAAAACCACCCTGCAGAATAGCTTGCAGAACCACCAAAAATTAATTCTGAAGAATAAGTATTGATGGTAACGAGAAATAAGATAAATGAAAGAAATGTAATTTTACGCATTTTTAATTCCTTTTTGTTATATTCATTTTTATTTTATTAGAATATTGTAATTTTCAGGTATTTACAACTTTTTTTAATAATAATTATTTTTTTGTTAAAACCATAATGTAATTAATATTATTTTATTGATTGTCTAATCCTTTTATAATAAAATTAGCATTGAAGAATATGAAAAAGAGAACAATTTTTTTAATAAATTTTATTTTATTATGCGGATATGCTTTCAGCCAGGATATGGTGACAGAAGCTGTTACTTCAGATAATACTGACGGCAGCAGTTATAATACTTCAGTATATTTAAGATATAACATGACACGGCCTGATTATGCCAATACGCCATATTTTATCGGTTTTGATATTGGAGCTGATATGGATCTTGGAGGGAATATTGCTGTCCTGAATATCGCAGGAATAGGATTTTCCGGAAAGTATATTTTTTTGAACAGTAAAGACGAAACAGGTGAAGAAATATCCACATCACACTACTTTTCAACCGGATTATCATTTTATCTGAAAACAAGATTTGAAAAACCTGTGAATATGGGATTGAGGGCAGGGACCGGAAGCGGCTGGATGATTTCAGGAGATATTGATGAAGAGACGGAAAATAATAAGCGGCTGAACGGTATATATATGGATGCAGGTTTTTTTACTGAATTCCGTGTTTCTGAGATGTATTATCTGGAAACAGGGGTTGATGTAAGAAAACAGCATTATTTCAGAAAAGATGCCGATATTGATCCTGTAGATATGGGCTTTATATATGTCAAAGCCGGTATAAAACTATAAATAACAGAGAAGAAAACGATGGAACTGAAAAAGAAACTGCTTTTAATGATAGCTGCCGGTCTTATGATTTGCAGCATTGCTAATGCTCAGAACAGCGATGATAACCGGGTTCTGAAATGGAAGGAAGTTGAAGGAGCTTCAGCCTACATGGTTGAGGTGAAAAAAGGTGAAAGGCAGGTTCTTAAGACTGAAAGCATTGAAAATTTTATATATCTTGACCTTCCTCCAGGAGAATATGTTTTCAAGATATCTGTTATGAATAAATTCAGCAAAATAACAGCAGAAACAGGATGGAAAAATCTTACAATAGAAGCTGCAAAACAGCCTGTGATAAAGAAATTCAATCCCGGTCATATTTATCTTAACAGGGATAATGCTCTCCTGATGATTGATGCATATAATATAAAGGAAAGATCTGTGTTTACCCTTATATCTGAATCAGGTGACTTGATAAAAGGGGAAGTTAAAAAGGAGAATAATTCTGTATATGAGGTCCAGTTCCCGGAGAAAAATCTTTCTGAAGGACTATATTCCCTTTCTGTGGAAAACCCCTCAGGACTGAAGGATACTGCCATTGAAAAATTCGAAGTCAGGCAGGAACTTATACCGTCAGTAGACAGAATCAGCGAAGGTGTTTTTCTGAACAGGGGAGTTTACAGCGGAATAAAAATTACAGGAAAGAACTTTGAAGAGAATATTAAGGTTGAATTCCGGTCCGGTTCCAAAATCATTTATCCCGCATCTGTAAAATTTGTATCAGCCGAAGAGATCTCTGTAATTCTTGATCTTACAGTTGCCGGGGCTGAAAAGTACAGGATATATGTGGAAAATCCGTCAGGTCTTTCCGATTTTTCCAGAAAAACCATTCAGATACATGAACGCACAGATGAATCTGAACTCATGATGAAGGGATTTAAGAAAGACATTATCACAGTCCACTGCGGGTATGAATATGGTTATTTTCTTGAAAATATATCTGACTACCATAACTATAACTATGCAGGAATAACCTGCAGAGCCCAGTTTGATTTCAATAATGATTTTTTCAATAAATATATCTGGCTTTACCCGATCGGTGCTGAGCTGTCATTTGCCCATTATCCCAAGGATATCTATTTCAATGAATTCGGATTCAATATCTACTATAAAAGCCGTTTCCAGTCTCCGTTCAATTTTATTGTAAAAGGGGGAGGGGGCTTCAGTATTTTTGAGGATGTTGATTATGGACCTGAATTCGGCAGATATCTGATTGCATCGGGCGGACTTTCTGTAAAACTGCTGAAGCATCTCTATCTTGAGGCTACGACAGGATTCAAAACATGGAATGTGGAAGGTGATTATCTTACATATGTAGTTAATTCCGCTTCTGCAGGATTTACATTCTGAAAAGCTGTTAAAAGCAGCTTTTTCAATATGTTCAATATCATTCTTAATTGTTATATCTGACAGCTGCAAGCTCAAAAATCTGATTGGGTGTTGTCCTGTAATTGAAGGTATTTTCAGGAAGGTCTCCGTTCATTCTGTGTATGTTTATCTGGTATCCTCCTCCGCCGTCATCAGATACTGTGAAGAAATACTGTCTGTATGGATCAATAGCTGCAGCTCCGGGCTGGTTACCAGTCAGTATGTAATTTATCGGAACTCCTATCGATCCGTCAGTATTTGTCCTTATACAGTATATATTGTTTTCCGTAGTGCTCACGAAGTACAGAAAACGCTCCTGGGGGTCTTTTACAAGAGCATTTGTTGTGTTTGAACCTGCAACTGCTCCTATGGATATGCTTGTTGATACAGCTGTTGTTGCTGTATTATTAATATTGAGAATATAACTGTTCCCAAGGTTTGCGCCGGCAGCTCCAAGAAGCAGTTTAAATATATAGCCGTTTGATACGGCAGGGTATTCGCCTGTTCCCGCCCCCAGATTGTAGCCTGTTAAATAACTTGCAATAGTTCCGTCCCCCGCAATTGAATAGGATTCCCAGCCGGTATTGTCATTTTTTACTATATGATTATCAAACATGAAAAAACCCTCGATTGGAGGTGTGTAATCTGCAAGAAGAATCTGGGCTGTCGGGGATATACTTCCGTCGCTGTTGTAATTGAACCCGTATATCAGACCGTCCGATGAAAGAGCGTATAAAAATCTTTTATCTTCAGTGAAAATAAAATCATGAACTGAATTTGCCCCCGGAAAGCCGACCGGGTAGCCTGGAAGTTTATCAAGAGAACCGTCAGGGTTTACATCAAATCCTGTTATTCTTGCAGGCACTGTTGTTTCATGTGAAATAAAGAGATTGTTTTTACTGTTCTCATAAACAAATTTACAGGCATTATTTCCTGTAGTTATACTGTTGTCTGTGCCTTTCTCAGATAATGTTCCGGTTTGTGTATCGACCTGAAAAATCAGCAGTCCTGACGATGTTGCGGCATAAAGATACAGAGCTCCGTCATAATTATTTCTATCTTCGATATCCATGAAATTTCCAATCTTGCAGGAACCCATAAGTATTGTGAAAAGCAGAGCTGTATAGATTTTATTTTTTTGCATATTAATATAATTATAGATAATTTACAGGAATTATTTCAATAAATATTCATCCATGACAGACGCTGTTTCAGCTGAATTTACTTATAAATGATGTGTTTTCAGATATTTCAGTGTTCATATCTGACAGCAGTCAATTCATATATTATCGGTGTAGGAATTTGTGAATAATCACTGTCTGGAATACTTCCACTCATGGAATGCTGGTTAAGCTGCCCTGATGTTGCTGTATAAAAATACTGTTTATAAGGATCTATTGCTGCTGCATTTGTAATTGCTGCTGTAGGAACAGTTGTAATATTATTTATAATACCATTATTAATTTCAATACAGTAAATATCACTGTTTGAATCATGTACAAAGTAGAGATAATTATTTTCCTTGTCCCTGATAAGATCATTTCTGTTTGCAGGTGCTGCCCATGGTACTGGGGAATAGTAATCCCTTTGAACAGTACCTGCCCCAACAGGATCAACATTGTAACTGATAACATCAGCAGATGCTATTTTAAACAGGTAAGGACTGTTATCTGTTATTGAAGGACCTGGATTTTCTGTGTTTATTGTTGTTGGATTAACAGGATCAAAACCTGCATTATCAGTAAGTGTTCCGTCACCATTTATTGTAAAAGTAACCCATTGAGCATTCCCATGTATTAACAGATTATTGTTATAAATATTTAAAGAAATACATGGTGAAGGATAACTTGTTGCATGCATTCCAAGGTAGTTTATTACACCGCTGCCATCATAGCTGAACCTGTAAATGTTTCCTGCTGACAATACATAAAAATAGTTTCCGCTGTTGTCAAATGCGTAATTTTCTATAGATGCAGCTCCTATATTGTAGCTGTAGGCCCCTCCTGTATCGAGAGATCCGTCTTCAAATACTTTAAATCTTGTTATGTAATTGTCTGCGCCTGACATATGAGATATGAAAAGGTCTTTCCTTTCATAATCATATACGACTTTACATGCTCCATCAGTAAAAGTGAAGGAGGGATTTGAATGCTTCTGAAACAGTGATCCTGAACGGGTATCAGTCTGGTATACATTCAAACCGCTGTCTGTCAGTGCAAAAACAAAAAGCGGGTTGTCGTAGTTATTCCCGTCAATATCCGTGAAATTGCCTATTTTACATGAGGAAAGCTGTGAAATGAGAATCAGTAACAATAAAGCTGTCGTATTTCTGAACAATTTATTCATCCTAACTAATTATAGAATTATTATCGGATTTTTTTCAATAAATTATACAAGCTTCCGATCAAGATTACAGGTAAAACAGCCGTATTATAAAATGTATGAGCCGCACCGGAAGATTATTATTTACATTATATATTGCAGTATCTATTTATCTGCTTTTATCTCTCTATTACGGACCTTCAGGTTTGAAAGCCTCCGATAATCTTGAAAGTTACAGAAATGTCCTGGAGGAAAATATTGCCGAGCTGAAAGGTATAAACCGGGACCTTATAAGGAAATGCAAACCCTATAATGAGATGAATACAATCAGGTTAAGAGCTTATGAAATGGGATATCTGGAACCTGATCAGAAAAAAATATATCTGAAAGGTGTTGTAAAATCTGATGTTTCCCATTCGCTCGGTAAAATAATCTTTCGCAACAGCAGTCAGGTAAACCGGTCTCCATTTATCAGATCTGCAAGTCTAATTTTATCATTGTTATTTTATATTTTTTCCAGTATATTTTTTACCGGGAACAATGGTACTAAAAAAATCAGAAAAAAATACAATCAATAGAGCTTCATCAATAATCCTGTCAGAGGGTGTTGTTATCATGCCTTGTGATACCATATATGGTATGGTAGGCCTCACTGGTAACGCTGAAAATAAAATCAGGTCTGCAAAAGGACGTGATGAAGGAAAGCCTTTTATAAGACTGATATCATCCAGGGAAGACCTTGAAAAATACAGTATTCAGTCAGTCAGCAGCGAAATACTCGATCTGTGGCCGGGGCCTCTGACACTTGTTGTCAAAAGCAGGGCAGGGGGAACTGAAGCGTTCAGGGTACCTGACGATGAATATATTCTGGAACTTTTAAGGCTGGTTGATAAACCAGTGGTTTCAACCAGTGTTAATTTTACCGGTAGTCCTTCCCTGAACTCTATTGAAGATATTATTTCGCAGTTTGAAAATCTTGTGGATGCGGTAATTGACGGAGGGGATGCAGCTGAAGAAGCAACAGCATCTACTATTCTGGATGTGACTTCAAAGCCTTACAAAGTTGTCAGAAATGGTCCGTGCATTATTCCGGAAAATTTATTATGATATTATCAGTATCTGGTCTTATCAGCCTGATATTTTTATATGGAGAAAGAAAAAATCGGAAACTACAGATATCTGGATTTTTCTGATATAATCCCGGAAGATGAATATCTATACAAGGGTATTGTAGTCAGATCTCAGCATGAAAATGATAATCTCATTATCAACTGGGGAAGAAGTTTCCCCTGGACACTTGATGACAGGCTTTCTCTTTCATGCCAGTTTGATGAAAAAACAATCTGTTCAATAAATGAAAGGCAGAAAGGGAAAAAATGTTCAATAATTCCTCTCATACCGTTGTTCGGCGGTATGGAATTCCTTCTTTCATTTCCTTCATATCTGTTCATGAGAATTGACAGAAACAACTGTTCTGTGATTAATCCAAAAGCACCGGGTGCTGTGTCAATAATTGAATCTATTATAGAAGATTATCTTTCAATTTTTACAAATACACAGAGTGTGGCTTTTGATATGAGATATTTTGATATATGTCTTGAAAAGGTCAATGGAAACGATCTTGTCCGTTTTTTCACCAAAATATATTCTGTTCTCAAAAATCAGATCAATGATTTTATAATAATCTGCAGAAATAATTGTATTGACAGAATTTTTGATTTATTATCTGAAGCAGGGTTTGAAAATTACAGGGCAGCCTGTCTTGATGACCGTAAATCATTTAAATGCAGTAAAACAGAGCCGGGTAAATTTATTAGTATTGCTGATTCAGGAACAGAGTATTATTTTGATGGTAAGGAAAAAAAAGAATATCAGCAGTATCTTAAGAAATCCGGAAGAATATGGGAAAACATTATAGATATGAAGAATGAACTGCTTAAGTACCAGATTTTTGAATTTTCAGTTCGGGTGAAAAATTTTGATATAATACAGCTTTTTTCTGAAACAGAAGATCTTTTCACTAATATACTATCTGACGGTAAATATCTTTCATCATTGCTTAAGGGTAAAATCAGGTATGAGTCTGTATACAGACTGTTCAGACGCAGTGAAAAAGTTATTGAATATGAACTTGGTCTTATTAAAGCCGGGCTTGATAATTATTTTATTGAGCTTGACAATTGTCTATAAATGAGATTATGTAATTAAAATGTAAGGGAGGATAATTATGAATCTATCTACAAAATATATGGGACTGGAACTTAAAAATCCCTTAATAGTCTCCAGCTCTACTTTGACATCAGATATAGAAAAGATAGTTGAACTGGAAGAAAAAGGTGCAGGAGCTGTTGTCCTTCGATCACTTTTCGAGGAACAGATTATAGCTGATACGGAAAAAATGCTTCAGAGTGTTGATACAGATATCCATGCAGAGGCTTTTGACTGGTTTTCAAGATCAACAGAAACGCATCTTATGGATGAATATCTTAAACTTGTCGAAGAAGCGGGAAAAAGAGTATCTATCCCTGTGATAGCGAGTATCAACTGTACAACAGATGGTAAATGGATAGAATATGCAAAAATGTTTGAAAAGGTGGGGGCTGATGCACTTGAACTGAATGTTTTCATACAGCCGCATGACCTGAAAATGACTTCTGAAGAAATAGAGAAAATATATGTCAGGATTATGGAGAAACTTAAAAAGGAAATGTCCATACCTGTTGCAATGAAATTAAGTTCACACTTTACAGGACTTACAAATGTATTAAGCAATATATCCATGGCAGGTGCGGATGCGCTTGTAATGTTCAACAGATATTTCAGGGTTGATATTGATATTGAGCAGCTTAAAGTAACATCTGCATCAATGCACAGCAGTTCAAGTGAATCACAGGTTCCCCTTAAATGGATTGCGCTTCTTGCCGGTAAGGTTAAATCAGACCTTTCTGCAACAACCGGTATTTATACATATGAAGATGTTTTAAAACTTATTCTTGCCGGTGCGAAAACTGTACAGCTCTGCTCGACAATTTACAAGAATGGCCCTGATCAGATCAGCCGAATACTTGGTGAAATTGAAAAATGGATGGAAAGACATAATTTCAGTACAATCGATGATTTCAGAGGAAAACTGAGCGCGGAAAATGAGGAGACATCCTACAGAAGGGCACAGTATATAAAAACTCTTTCAAGTCTGTAATAACATCATGTATTCTGAAAAGCCGTCAGCTGTCTTACCTGGTTAAGGAAGACCCGGACGGCTTTTTTTATCTGAATCAGATAATACCTTTAACTGCCTTGACAAGAGTAATTCCTGCAATGCACGCAGTTTCGGTTTTAAGGACCCTCTTCCCGAGACTGCACAGAGTAAAACCGCTTTTCCTGAAAAGCTCCCTTTCACTGCTGCTCCAGCCTCTTTCTCCACCGACAGCTATTGCAGCAGTACTTGAGAAACCTTTGGAAAAGCTGATCCTGCTCAGTTTTTCTGTATATTCGTAATTGTCAAGAGCTGCTTTTTCTTCGGACAGGGAGACTGTACTGTTTTCAAGACATTCCCTGAGTGAATTGAAGAAATATAATTCAGGTATATCAGTTTCAAAAGCCTGTACAGCCCCGTCAATAAGATAATCCCTGTAGGAGGAATCCTTCCACAGAGAACTGTTCATATAGGATTTTTCACATTTTTCTGTTTTAACAAAACAGATTGCTTTTACACCTATTGAAGTAACATTTTTAAGTATTTTTTTTGATTCGGAAGGTCTTGCAAATGAGGTGATCAGAACAACAGGATGTACCTGATTATAGTTTAACCTGTCTTCCCTGAATATGAAATGGATAAAGCTGTCATTGATATCAGTTATGTGACATTTACCCTTTGGTCCGTTAATTATTCCTGCATCAAAACTGTCTTTGATACTGAATTTCAGTATTTCAGTTATATGCTTTCCCCTGCTGTCTGAGCGTGATAGGGGTTTATTTATTTCCTCTTTTTCAAAAAGTACTATATTCATGCTTTTCCGGGTGAGATCATTTTTGAAGGATCAACTATTGAATCAAATTCGCTTTCTGTGAGAAATCCCAGTTCCATAGATGCTTCTTTAAGGGTTTTTTCTTCCTTATAGGCTTTTTTTGCTATTTCAGCGGCTTTTTCATAGCCTATCCTTGAGTTCAGAGCTGTTACAAGCATGAGTGACTTGTTGAGGTTTTCATCGATTTTAGGGATATTGGGCCTGATCCCTTCAAAACAGTTTATCCTGAAGCTTTTTACACTGTCTGATAGAAGATTAAGCGACTGTATAATGTTGTAAATTATTACAGGTTTAAATACATTGAGTTCAAAATTGCCAGAGGAACCTGCAACAGACACTGTTGTGTGATTCCCAATTACCTGGGCGCAGACCATTGTAAGCGCTTCAGCCTGTGTCGGATTGACCTTACCCGGCATTATGGAACTGCCGGGTTCATTTTCAGGAATTATTATTTCACCGATTCCGCATCTTGGTCCTGATGAAAGCCATCTTACATCATTTGCGATTTTCATGAGGGCTGAGGAAAGTGATGTCAGTTCACCTGAAAGTGAAACCAGTTCATCATGGGATGCAAGGGCTGCAAATTTGTTTTCTGCACTTCTGAAAGGCAGCTTTGTAAGCTCTGCAATTTCCGAGGCAGCTTTATCTGCAAAATCAGGATCTGTATTAAGGCCTGTTCCGACTGCAGTCCCTCCGAGAGCAAGACAGAGTATATCTGGCAGTATATTTTCAAGTCGTTTTATTGTTTTCATTACCTGATCTCTGTATGCGGAGAATTCCTGACCCAGTGTAAGCGGGACTGCATCCTGAAGATGGGTTCTGCCGCATTTAATAATATCCATGAAATCGTCAGATTTTTTACCGATTTCATTCATGAAAACCCTGAGCTCAGGAAGCAGTTTATTGCTTAATATTTCAGCTGCAGCAATATTCATGGCTGCAGGAAAAGTATCATTTGAAGACTGGGCCATGTTTACATGGTCATTGGGGTGGACCGGAAATTTCTCTCCCATTTTTCCTCCAGCAATAATATTCGCCCTGTTTGAAATAACTTCATTGAAGTTCATGTTTGTCTGTGTTCCGCTTCCTGTCTGCCATATGACAAGAGGAAACTGGTCATGATATTTCCCTTCAAGAAGTTCATTGCATGCTGAATCAATAAGATGATATTTTTCATTATCCAGAAGCCCTAGAGTATTGTTGGTTTTTGCTGCTGCTTTTTTGATAATGGCAAAGCCCCGGAGAAGTTCAGGAGGCATTTTTTCATTTCCAATTCTGAAGTTTTCCAGTGATCTCTGGGTTTGTGATCCCCATAGTTTATCATTTTCAACCCTGATTGCCCCCATTGAATCCTTTTCAGTTCTGTATTTCATAATCCCCCCGGGTATTTATATTCTTGCAGATTAAATAAAGAGTATTATATTCTGTTGATTGTAATTTCCGACAATATAATAAATAAATATATTGCATAAATAAAACATGGTAAATAATATTAAATACAATTGTTAAAATGAAGATGAAAAAATATCAATAACAATATTTTTAAAGGGTGGAATTATTAAAGGTTTTTGACTATTATTATGTTTTATAGGAGTAGTGATGAGTGATACCAGAGTAGAATTTCTTGATGAATTCAGTGAGATTGAACCATACAGAAATGAAGAATTTATCGAAGCAATGAAAAGGCTGAAAAACAACAGGGAACTGCTGGGATATCTCAGAAAAGCTGCTTTACCTTCAATCCCCGGTTTTTTTAACCCTGTTTTCGAGTTTTTTATAAGCCTTTATGTGAAATATAATCTTAGAAACGTCAAAACCCCTTATGAATTCCAGTCAACAATCATAAAAACCGTAATTGGAAAGATGATTTCAAAGACTACAGATAATCTGACTTTTTCAGGGATTGAAAATCTTGACAGTGAAAAAAGATACCTTTTTATATCCAACCACAGAGATATTGTTCTTGATCCGGCACTGACAAACTATATGATGACAAGAAACAATATGCCGACTTTTGAGATAGCTTTCGGAGACAACCTGCTAATAAATCAGCTTGTTACAGACCTTATCAGAATTAATAAATCATTTATCGTAAAAAGAAACCATCCCTCTCCAAGGGCACAGCTTGAGGCTACCATGATACTCTCAAAGTACATATGGTATACACTTCATACATATGATTCGGTATGGATTGCACAGAGAGAAGGAAGGGCAAAGGATGGTAATGATATTACCAATCCGGCAATTCTGAAAATGTTTTTCCTTTCACAGAGAAAAGGGGGGCTTCCCTTTAATGAATTTGTTAATGAGCTGAAACTTGTCCCTATTGCAATATCTTATGAATTTGATCCATGCGACAGGCTTAAAGCCAGGGAGCTTGAAAGGCGTGACAAGCAGGAAGTCTATGTGAAAAGGAAGGGCGAAGACTTTATCAGCATGGTGAAGGGAATTACAGATTACAAAGGGAATGTTCATATCTCTGTAGGGGCTCCGATTAATGGAGATTTCAGCGAGAGCAGGGAAGTTGCTGATGAAATTGACAGATTTATTCACTGCAATTACAGGCTGTGGCCTTCCAATTATGCTGCATATGACAGAATTCACAAAACTGACAGGTATTCAGGAAAATATACGGAAGAGTACTGTGAAAAATTCTTCAGGCGTTTTGACAGACTGCCTGAGAATATACTTCAGTATGCTTTAAAAGCCTATGCAAAACCGGTTGAAAATGCGGAAAGTTATATTAACAGCTGAAATTATTGTTTTTCTGATATTAACTGCCTGTTCAGAAAATCCTCCTGAAATTGAACAGCTGTTCTGGCAGTCCAACAGATTCAATGATCTTGAAAAAGGATCTGTTTATGATACATTATCAGTATTTGTTCAGGTGACTGATCAGGACGGAATAGAAGATATAGCATCACTTTATATTATAAATGACAGAGAGGAACTTTTCTGGAAAGTCGACGGTGAAAACCTTATTCTGAAGGAAAACAGGGAAGTAACATGGATAGGGAGCAGCCGGCTGAAAATGAATGACTATTCAATGTTCCCATCAGGGGAATACAGGGTAATAGTTATTGATGAGGCTGGAGAAAGGATGGAAACCGGCTTTACCCTTAAAAACAGCTCTGTTATGCCTGAAAATATCCAGTTCCCTGTACTGACAGTATCAGAAGGAAATGTCAGTGCCGGCAATAACTCTGATGTTGTCTGGGTTTACAATTCGGAAGGGACTGTCATGACAGAAAACTACATAACGGAAAAGGCAAAGAGGTTCAGTCTTTCAGAAGAAGTATCTGAATTATTTGTGTACAGGTATGACAGAATAAACGGTATAGGCCTTATTTCAGGGCCGTATAATGTGAAATAGAGCGCTTTTCTGATAGTTTTTGAACTATATTGCTGTGATGTTGATTTTTTTAAGAAGTTCCTGAAGTGTATCCTTGTTGACAAAATCAATAGGTCTGTTTTCAGCATAAACAGTTGCTTTTCTGGTAAAGCCGGATGATGATATCATGACACCTTTTATAATGCTGTTCTTCTTCATTTCCTCCTGAAAGACCCTGATTGTTGATTCATCAATCGGTTCAGGAACCCTGTAAAACCCCACCATGATCGACTGTACCCTGATGTTTTTCCATTTTCCTGTGTTTTTTTCCACAGCAATGATACTGCATCCGTTTTTTATGGGTTTTGAGTCTCTCTCCTGCATCCCCATCTGTTCCACAACAGCTTTGCATATTTCAATAAACCTGTCAGTATTTGCAATGAGAAAATCCTTCATTGAATCATCAGTTCTTATTTCCTGATACTGGCTCAGTTTTTTTGCAACATCCTTGAAATTCGGTTTCTTCTCAAAAATAGCTTCCCACTGTTCTACTGCATTTATAATTTTCCTGTTTTTCTCATAACAAGCTGCAAGGAAATATCTTGCATATAATACTTCACTGTTTTCCTTGTCTTTGCTGATTCTCACAGCTCTTTCAAGCTCTGTTATTGCAGAATCCAGCCTGTTGTTGAACATCTGGCATATACCTTTTTCAATAACTGCCTTTACCTTGAGTTCTGGGTCTTTCTGTGCTTTTTCAAATGCAGTGACTGCAGCCGGAAAATTCCTGTTGTCTTTATTGATTTTTCCGATATAGTAATGGGCATTACCGTTTTCCGAATCATATTTGACTGCTTCTTCAAAAGCTGATTTAGCCTGTGTCAATTGTTTTGCATTATAATAGATTTTCCCGAGATGAAAATGTGCCTGACTGTTTCTCCTGTCTATTTCAATCGCCTTCATGTAATAGGTGATTGCATTTTCATTTTTTCCCCTTTCCTCAAAGAGAGTACCGGCAGTAAACTGGTAATCTGCATTGTAAGGATCATGTTTTATCAGAAGGAGGTATTCCTTGAGTGCCTCTTCAGGCTGGTTGAACTGTATATAAAGGGAACCGATCATTTCGCGGAATGAGTACTCATCAATAATACCTCCAAAATGACCTATTTCATTGACCTTTCTGAATTCCATAAGGGCAAGTTCTGCTTTGCTGTCCTTGAGGTATGCTGATCCCAGAAGATAATGGAGCTCCGGATTGGACGGCTCCTTGAGCAGGAGCTGCTTCGCATTTCTTATTGCAGGCTGAATTTTGCCGTTTTTAATCATTGAATCAATTGCTGATATTTTTCTGGGCTTTATTAGGTTTTTAATTAATATTATAGTTAAAAGAGCAATGACTATACCGAAAATTAAAGTAATGATTAGAAACATTAAAAACTCCTGTATGTACAGATTAATTATTTTTTTTAAAGCTGTCAAACGAATAAAATTATTTATTACAAATGATTTCAGAATAACAGGTATCTTTTTCATTTTGATTGCATTATTTCCTCCAATTGTAATTTCCGAGACTCTTTTCGAGAAAGGGGAAAGCCTTTTTATGGAAAACAGGCTTCAGGAGGCTGCAGCAGTTCTTGAAGGAGCACTTGAAAAGGAACCGCAGAACAGCACTGTAATGCTTTACCTGGGTTTTTCCTATGCCGGTATGAAAAACTATGAAAAATCACTGGAAATGTTTAAAAACGGGGCAAAATCAGCTTCAAGTGATAAGGATATTTATTATTACAATGCCGGAAATATATATTATCTCTCGGGAAAGTTTACCCTGGCAGAGGACATGTTTACCCAGGCAATACAGAATAACGGATCCAATACAGGAAGTTATCTGAACAGGGCAAATTCCAGGCTGAAGCAGGGGCATAAAGCTGAGGCAATTTCCGATTACAGGATATTTCTCAATATGGAACCTGAAAACCATCAGAAGGATTCCATTGAAAAACTGATAGCCCTTCTTCAGAATGAAATTACAGATGAAAAAGTCAGGATGGAAGAGGAAGCTGAAAGAAAAAAGGCTGAGGAGGAGAGACGGAAAGCTCTTCTGGAAGATATACTCAACTCTCTCGAAGATGTGGGCAGTGAAACAAAAAATATTCCTGCCGAATCTGAAAAAATCACCGACTATGAAGAAGAACTTGAACTTGAGGAGTAAAATTCAACTATGGACAGAAAAAAGATTATTATAGCAGCAACTGCGCTGATCCTGATTATTGCAGCTGTTTTCCTTTTTCTATCAGTAAGGCCCGGAAAAGGGGAAAGCGGGGAAGACAGGATAAGAAACAATACAATCAGGCTTGCACAGGAATACTATGAACAGGGAGAATACCAGCGGGCACTGGATCTTCTTGATAATGTACTTATAAGCAATCCTGATGATGATAATGCCAAAGAACTAAGAGACAGTATCATAAAAGCAAAAAACAGCAGCCAGGAAGCTGAGAAGGAAAAGGCAAAGCAGATGCAGGATGAACTCAAGGAAAGCCTTGATGAACTTGGAAGCTCCCTTCAGGACCAGCCCAAGGTGATCATTCCTCCTCCCCGGAAGGAAATTGAAAAAACTGCTCAGAATGATAAAACAGATGAAAAACTGTCTGAAAAGGAAAAGGAAAAAAGGGAAAAAGTAAATGAATACATCAGGCAGGGTATCAAAAAGATGAATGAGGGGTCATTTAATGCGGCGAGGGATGATTTTGATACAGCCCTTTCATATGATGACAACTCTGCTGAAGCATGGGCAAGAAAGGGGCAGTCATTTATCATAGAAAATGATGATGATCCGGACAACCTCAAGGAAGCTGTGATAAATTCAAAGAAAGCAATTGAAAAGGATTCAAGTCTGTGGGTTCCCCATTATGTGCTTGGACAGGTATATACAAAAACAAAGGACTATGACGGAGCTATTGATGAACTGAAACAGGCTGCACGTCTCAATCCTGAAGATTATATGATACTTTATGAACTTGGCAAGGTGCAGTATGCTGCAAGACAGTATAAAGGGGCCAGGGGATCGTTTGAAAGCTGTGTCCATCTTAAAAAGGACTTTGTAAACGGGCATTACAGACTTGGAAAAACATATGAAAAGCTTTCTGAATATGATATGGCGCTTAAATCGTATAGCAATGCTGTTTCTCTTAAACCGGGATTTGATCTGGCTTATTATGAAATAGGCAATATATACAAGACTAAAAAGGATTACAGGAAAGCTGAAGAGGCATATTATAAAGCCTACACAATAAATTCTTCAGAGCCGGCCTATTCCATACAGCTTGGAAATATCTACTCATGGATGGAGAACTATCCGAAAGCTGAGGAATTCTATGAAAAAGCCCTTTCCCTGAGGCCTGATTCTGCGGAAATCAACAGCAACATGTCTCTTGTAAAGCTTAAAACTGGTAAGTATGATGAATCCCTTGTATATGCAAGGAATGCTGTAAAACTGGAAAATGACAATGCCGGTTATTATTATACATTGGGACAGGCTGCTGAATCACTGGGCGAGAAAGAAATAGCGGAAAAAGCATACAGCCAGGCGATTAAACTTGATGCAGAGTATCCACTTCCGTATATAAATCTGGGTGCAATGTATGATGAAGAGGGCAGGTATGACGAAGCTCTGACTCTCCTTCTTAAGGCTTATGAAATAGACAGTTCCATGCTTGCTGTCAACAATAACCTCGGAAATGTCTATCTTCATAAGGAACTTTATAATGACAGTATCAAGCACTATATTACTGCAATAAAAATGAAGCCTAATGCAACACAGATGAGATTCAATCTGGGTATTGCTTATATAGAAACAAATCAGGACAGGCTTGCAATAACAACACTGACAGAGCTTATCAAGATCAACCCGGATTACTATGATGCATACTACAGACTTGGACATCTTTATATCAAGACAGGAGAGCAGGAAAAGGCTGAAGAGATATTCAGGAAACTTCTTGACCGCAACCCTGATTATGAAAAGAAAGATGAGATACTGGGTATTATCAGATAGATTAAAGGCCGGAAGTTCTTCCGGCCTTTTTTATATGATTTAAGAAAGATAACATCATTAAACAATCCTGTTTATTTCCTCGAGAAGCTCATGCTTTGTTATTTTTTTCCAGATCGGTCGGCCGTGAGGGCAGAAAGGTATCTCAAGATTAAATGCCCCTTTGATAACAGCTCTTGCCTGTTCATCAGTAAGCCTGTCTCCTTTTTTCACTGCTTTTCTGCAGGATACTGTCGCATATAGGTTTTTTCTTATTTCTTCAATATTGCCTGGTGATTCTGTTATTATTTCAAGAACATCATTTTTTATTTCACTGCAGTACGCGGGAAGGGCATCTATAAAGTAGTCTCCTGTATCGTCCTTTTTAAGTATTATCCCGAGCTCTTTATATCCGCTGATTATTTTCTCATTAATAACAAGTTTTTTTTCAGGGTATAGGGGAATAAGAAGGGGCTGTATATCAGGTTTTTTCCTGCTGAGTCTTTCATAGATTATTCTTTCATCTGCTGCATGCTGGTCAATTAGATAGAGACAGTCATCTTTTTCACATATGAGAAAAAGGTCGAAGAGGGTCCCTATATATCTGATTCCGGAGAGTTCAGATCCGGAAATGTTATTATCAGAAGAGGGTTCATTCAAATAACTTGTATTTGATATATTTTCTTCATGATCTTCTTCGCCACCCCATTCATTATTGTATTCTTCAGAAAGACTTTCTGAAGCTTTATTATATGAAGTGAAATTTTTATTGTAAAAGCAGGTTTTCAGATCTGAATTATTTATGTTTTCATGGAAGGATGGTTTTATTTCATCATTCTGAGAGTATTTTCCTCCAGTTGCAAATTCCCTCTGAGCCGGTGTGGAAAATATATCTTTGTTTATTGAAAACCTTCCGGAAAGGTCTGATGATTTAAGCTTTCCCGAAACAGTTTCAGAAAGTGCATGATGAACTATTTTTATATTTTTTACACGGGCTTCTTTCTTAGCAGGATGAATATTGAAATCAACAAGTTCGGGATCAATATTGATGAATATGACAGCAGCCGGAAAAACTCCGCCAGGAATAAAATGCGAAAAGCCGTATGTAACAGCCTGCACCAGGGAATATTCCTGTATCCTTCTGCCGTTGATATATATATGTATATATTTTCTGTCTTTCCTTGTTATTTCTGGTGAGTTCAGTATCCCTTTTATTGAAAAAGACTGCTCTCCATACTCCATTTCCAGAATCATTTTTTTATTACTGAATACAGATGGATAGCATAGCGAAATTCTTTCCTGAAGATCTGAAGCTGGAAGAAAACATGCGAGTTTGTTTTCAATAAACAGTCTGAATGTAATTTCAGGATTGGGAGCTGCCTTTTCAAGAAAAGTTGATTTACAGAGACTGGTTTCAGCTGAGGGGCTTTTAAGGAATTTCTTTCTTGCAGGAAACATATGAAAAAGATCTTTTACAGAAACTACTGTTCCCCTGTTTGCCCCTGAACCCTGAATATCGTGCCTGCCGTTTTCTATTTTAAGTGTATGACCTTTTCCTGATTCATCAGTTGATGAAATAATCTCTGTCCTGGCTGATGATGCTATGCTTGAAAGGGCCTCACCTCTGAAACCGAGGGTGAAAATCCTGTATATGTCTTCAATTTCCTCAATTTTGGATGTTGCATGCGGCAGAAAGCAAAGTTCTAGGTCATCCCTGCTCATTCCGCTGCCGTTATCAATTACACGTATTTCTTCCATTCCGCTTGATTTCAGGTAGACATTTATTTCAGTGCTTCCTGCATCTATAGAATTGTCAAGAAGCTCCCTGAGGACTGATGCTGGGCGGTCTATAACCTCGCCTGCTGCTATCCTGAGTGCTACTGATTTTTCCAGAATCCTGATTTTAGATGACATAATTTAAAAACTCACTTTTCCGAATATCCCTGCCTGAATTCCGAGAAGATAGAGGCTGCTCTCATCACTGTCTGTCGTGTCTGTCCTGTGCTTTTCCAATCCGATTGCAAAGAGCGCCCTGACACTTCCTTTTTCCGGAAAAACAAGGGCGGACTCATGCTTTGCAAGGATAGACCAGTAATTACTGTCATTGTATGCAGTTTCAGGAGCTGTTGTATAAACTGCTGATTCCGTGTGCATGAAGTAAGCATCAGGATCATCCTCTTCAGCAAGGTATCTGAAATATATTTTATTGGCAGGTCTGATTATCCATGTATATGCAATTGTTGCATCATCATAGATATAGTGCCTGCCTTCCTCATCAAGGTAATTTATCCTGAGACGGTTTTCAAGTGCAAGCTCATTATTTCTGTATCCTGTAAAATAAAGATTGTTTGAAAGCGATATTTCCCTGTCTTCAGGAGAAAGAGTATCTGTTGAAGTGATCTGGAAACCTGCCCGTGTAATAAACTCATCTGTCTTGTAGAAATCAAAAAAAGGATGAGACCCGTATCCTCCGAAAATATTTACAGCCCTGGAAGTAAGCTCGCTTCCCCAGGTATATGTATTCAGATAGCTGTCCTGTTCCTTTTTAAATTCTTTTTCAAAGTTAAAGACAAATTCTGAAGGTATATAGAGATCTGATATCTCGGATCCGAAATTCCTTGTAAATGCAAGTTCAAATGATGGTGTATATATGCTGTTTTCCAGATAGTCTGAGTCATCAATGAAATTTTCCTCGGTGCTTTCCAGGAAAAACTCGGCAAAAGGGATTTCCGTGTAGAAATAGCTCTGTCTGCCGAAATCACTGAACCACTGAAGCTGATCTTCACCAAATCCCTCTTTCTGTACCGGGCTGTTTTTATATGTGAATTCCCGTTTATATGAAGGTGTTACCTGCCAGTAATTATCAGGGGAAAGATTATAGAACGGGAAAGAAAGCTCAACACTTCCTGTACTTGTCTGGCTTCTCTGTGAATTTTCACCTGATGAAAGGGTACCTGTTTCAATCTTTCCCTTGAAACCTTTCTTTTCCCCGCTGTATGTGTATTCTGATGAATGGTCAATACTCCTGTCAGGATATGCATCATTGTCTGAAGGGACAAGAGTTTTATAGCTGTCAATCCAGTCTGCAGCATATCCTGAATCGGGAGAAGTATAATTGTCAGAATTCATGGTAAGTGAAACTTCTGAACTTAAATGATGTTCTGATTCGTTATCTGTTTCAAAATCGATGAGCCAGTTCTGTGTAAGGCTGCTGTAAAGCAGTGTAGAAGAGGTTGAAACACCTGTTTTCAGGGAACCCGGAAAATCTGCTTTCAGGCTGTTCGATTTGGAAAATGATATTATTCCAGCCTCATCTGATTCACTGTAGCTGTCGGTGAACTCAAGGAAATCTGTTGAGAGAGGAGTGGTGTATGAGTGGTCTATTGTCTGGTAGAAATCAGGATCAATCCACCTGAAATCAAAGTTTGTCTCCAGAGTTGAATCAAGTATTCCTGTTTTAATACCGGTTTTTGTCCTTGTGTTGTTTGCATCTGTTTTTTCGCTCAGTTCCCCGCTGAAATCCTTCTGTGTATGGATAAAATCCTCACTCAGCGTAAGGTCGTGGACAAGCGATGCGTCCCCGATTCTCCAGATGTCTCCCTTAAAAGTATGCTCGAAACCGACAGCAGTACCCGAGCTTATATTTATGTCAGGATCTGAATAATGGATTTCGTCAATGTAAATTATACCTTTGGTTGCTGTTGAAGTTACTTTAAGCATGGAAAGATCATTATCTGTTGAAGTAACAGTTACATCAGCATTTATATCATATCCGTCTAGTTCAGCCTTCTCCCTGTCGATATCGATAGTAAGCTTTCTCCATTCATTGAAACCTGTTGTATTGAAACTGCATTTGATTCCTTTCCCATTGGTATCTGTTAAATTGATTGAAATATTGCCCCCTGAAAATTCTGCAGGAGGAATCCTTAAGTATATGTTGAGGTCCCTGTACATATCGTATGGCACCGGTGTTGAATAACCGGTAAGCTCAAAGCTGCCTCCGTTCCAGCCTGATTCAAGTACCTTCTGCTCATTTTCAGGGACCATGTCCTGGAAAAAGATATCCCTGACCTCAGGATATGCATCAACCAGTTTTTCAGGAGGGCTGAAATGGGAATTCCTTTCAAAAATTTCCCGTGCATAAGTTTCATCATCGTTTCCTGCTGTAGCATTGAAGGGTGAACTTTCAATATTTATTTCGCCAATCACTAGCTTACCTGAAGCATCAGAACCTGTGCTGTTTGTTATTACAAATCGTACATAAGAGCTGTTTGAAAGCTTTTTTTTCTGTTCTGTTGTGAAAACATGCCTTACAAGTTTCCATGATGAAAAATCATCAAGATCTGTTATTCCGGGGGATTCCTCAATAATTTCAACAGTAACAATATTTCTGTCATCCTCCCTGTCGAGTATTTCATTGAGGTCATTGTCCTCTGTATCAAGATAGCCGTTACCCTGACTGCTGCTGCCGCCTCCTCCGATGAGGAGAACAGCATTGTTAGATGAATCGTTGAACGGGAAGCCGTTTGAGTAGACAGAGACTTCCCTGTCAAGGCTGTTGTCGCTGTCAAGGTCTTCAGATACAGAGCCGATCTGAAGAAAAAGCTTGGTCTCTCCTGGTGTTCCCCCGTCTGTTTTGCCCACACTTTTTATCTTAAATGTAACTGCCTCGGCATCTGTGAGGTCCTGGCTGCTGCCGTTTTTTATAACAGGTATCTGTGCCCCAACCCAGTTTTTTGATGAGGGGATGCTGTATTCCATGACCATTACCTCATCCCTTATCCCGTCGTTTTCAGCCTTCGCACTGTAAGGTCCAGGGGGATTACCTGTTTTATATTCATATATCTGATTATCTGGAGGAGTCCATGTGTAGTTGTTGAGGCTTGAACTTCCGAACGAGGAACTTGTGTAGTCCTTGAAGATCAGTGTACCCCTGGAAGTTCCAGAGGGACTTACAGGCGAAAATGCTCCCAGGGTTTCCTCAGGTACACTTGAAGGGAATATTGAAGTCTGGGCAAGATTGAGTTCTATACCATCCTTCTGCATGTCAAAGAGCCTCAGTATACCTGTTGTATCGGGTGAAGTCAGTGATATACCTGCGTCAATATTCAACCTGGTTGCCTCTCTCAGGTAATCAATTCCCCCTGTAGCAAGGATAGACCCAGGATACTGTTCCGGTTTTACAGAGTACTGGTTTTTAAGTACATTCCACCTTATGCCGAAACCGAGTTCCCCTGTTGCATAGTCACCCAGGAGGAACCTGTTACCTGAAGCGAAAAGAAGATCCCCACCCTGGGAATCAGCATACATTGTCCTGTATGAGACTTTGATTACATCATTCGGGTGTATATAGGTGTTGAATGTTATAAGACCGGTTGAATAGTCAATATCATATCGTGTTTCTGTAAAACCGTTTCTTTTTATGCTTACTGAACCGGGAATGACATCAGGATCAAGGTAATAGGAGCTTACAGGACTCTGTATTTCAAGCCTCAGCTCTTTCCTGTAGCTCCCTTCCTCTGAAGCCTTTCCCGGTCCGTATGGAGAAGAATAAAGACTTTCTTCTGAAAGGGGATACCTGTTATGCATGTCCCTTTCACCGTTTGAATTTACATAAATCTGAATATAGCTGTAATCAGTATAGGATTTGTACTTGAGTTCCTTATCTATATCTTCGGGGTCTGCTGATTTGTCAGATAGCCCGAAACGGGTTTTCCAGAGCTCATCCGGAAGGGAGGAAGAGCTTTTATATATTGAATATGATTCAAAAGGGGAGTATTCATTTTTATTGAAAACAAGGAGGGCACCTTTCCCTTCGATTGTGATCTCTTTTTCAGACATATCCTGACCCAGATAATCTGCCATGCCGAAATCAAAATCCACAGAAGATGCAGAAGGATCAGGATAACCTGAAGTGTCGCCGCACAAAGCAGCTGTCCCGAGGGCAGGGTCTCCGACACTGTATCCGTTCTTTGTATAGTAAACAAGAATTCTCCCCTCTGAAGCCTCCCTCATCCTTAAAGTCCCTTCAGATTCTGAAATTATAAAATCCTCGGAAGTTCCCTTTTTGTAAAGCCTCCCGTCGCTTCCTGTAAGAGTACCGTATTCTGATTCAATATAGACAGAAACATTTTCTATACCGCTGTCGGGAAGAATGAAAAGTATTCCTCTTTCATATTCAAAAGGGGTAAATGTCTGCCTCAGTATCTCATTCCTCCCCCTGAATTCCCTGACAGCATTCCGGGACGGATCATAGCGCAGCATCAGCTCGTGGTAGGATTTCTGTGTTTTGAATGCGGCGGAAGCCCCGATTGAATTGTCAGGTATTTCCGAGACAGAAAGGAGGCTGTAATCATCAATATCAATTCTTGTGTTGCCTATCAGTACTGACTGGACAAACTCATCCTCTTTACCCTGGTACCCGAGCAAGAAAGTGTTCTGCTCTGAATCCTCTTTTACAGTTGTTTCAAAAAAGTACCTGTCCATAATCCATAAAGACATTGTAAGATCAGGTATCTGGCTGAACTGGAACCCCGGATCCATGCTTTCAATTGGGGATGAAATAAACTCCCCCTCGGAAAGGTTGTATCCGGCAGAACCTGTCATGAATATGTCCCAGGAACCTTTCATGTAGAAATCAACATCGCTGTCCCCCAGCTGTGTTGAAAAAATCGACTCTGGAGCTTCCCCTGTTTCATCAGTTCTCTCAACTGACCCCGGGCCTGTTTCTGTATAGCTGCCTTCAGGAAGCAGCCTTTCAGAATCTGATTTAACTGTTCCGGAATTATCAGATTCATGGTTATCTGTAATATTGATTTCAGCTGATATATTGAATGAGAAAAAAAATAAAAGTAGTAATAACGCTGTATTCCTGAAGATAAACTTTCTCCGGTTATATATTATTTAGCCGGTACCTCAATTCCGGTTAAGCTGATTATATATCAGATTAAGATTAATATCATGAAAAAAAAGATTTGACAGGGTATGTAAGATGTTTAAAAAACAGCAGGAGAGGAGTATTTATTATTTTAATCAGAAATCATATCTGTTCTTCAAATAATCAAAAAAGGCTTATAAATAGCTGCTTTCCCTGGCTTTTATCAGGTTGAAGAGGATCCTGTTGAATGGAACATTGATGGATTGCTTTTCCGCAAGTTCCAGTATCTTTCCGGAAAACATTTCAACTTCTGTCTTCCTTCCGGAAAGTATATCCTGGCACATGGAAGTTTTTTTGTCTGGTCCCAGTGAATCAAGCACTTTATACCATTTTTCAAGATCATTTTCAGAAAGGGGGATGTTTTCAGCATTTGCAATTTCTATGACCTCTTTCATTGTCTCATCCATAAGCCATCTGGCATGACTGTCATTCTGCATGACACTGTAGTCAGCTCCAAGAACAGCTGAGACCTGGTTAATTCCTGTATTTATCATGAATTTGAACCATACCTGATAAAGCATGTTATCCGGAGATTCCCAGGGTATGGAGCATTCAGTGAAAAAATTCTGCAGGTAACTGATATATTCAAAGCTCCTGCCGCTCCACGGGCCAAAAACCATTTTCCCTTCGTTTGTAAAGGAGATATTGTTTCCGTTTCTTACAGCATCCATACCAAGAACCATTGTCATGAATATATTTTCTGTGGGAAGTTCTGATTTCAGTATTTCTTCAGTATCTATTCCGTTCATCACAGAGATTACTGCTGTTTCTTCAGTAACATGGTTTTGGAGCTGGTCAATAACACTGTCAAGATCATGATACTTGACTGCAACTATAAGGAGATCAGCTTTGATTGAATTGTCATTTCCGGTACATATAACAGGAAATTTCCTGTTGTTGATTACAAGACCCTCAGATTCCAGACGTTTCTGTCTTTCTCCGTCAGCAAGAAAATAAATATTTTTCCCTTTATCAGCCATTTTATGACTGTATAAAGCACCCAGGGCACCGGCACCGGCAAAAATAATATTATTTAATTCCATATTCAATATCAGTCTACAGGGGGAAAAAGATAAATATCATCAGCTGTAATTGTATTTTCAACCTGAATTGAGTCGATATATGTGTTTTCTGATGTAGAAGGTACATCAATTATTCTTATATATTCCTGATAGCCTGGTTTTCTGGCAATTATCTTGAAACGGAAGTTCCTTGATTCTCCCTCTTTTTCAGCTTTTACAGGTGAAGGCTGAAAAACAAAAATACCGTTTGTAGCTCCCTCTGTAATATTAGGGTTAGGTGTTGTTTTTGAAGTCATAGTTGCTATCTTTTCATCAAGAAAAAGCACTACTTCGGCATTTTTAACAGGTTCAAAAGTCTTTCCGTCAAGAACTTTTCCCATGATGTTCGGGAAATTGAAGTAAAGTCCGCTGACTGCTTTTTCCATTGTGTCAATGCTGTGATCAACTCCCGGTCTTTTATGTTCTGCTATTTTTGCAAAACCTTCTTTAACAAGATGGTAGAGATCAGCGGTTTCCTGAAGCTTGTTTATATAGTCCATTTCCTGATGCACTATACCCCTGCTTGAAACAGAGTACCTTGGCCTTGTATTGTTGAGAACATAACATGCAACATCAAGTTTACACTGAATACAGCTGCAGTATTTTTCCTTATTAAAATTTTCATTACCGCAGTAGTCTTCAATAATCTGTTTTACTGTATCTTCGTTAGTATTGTGTATTTCCATATCCAAATAAAGTTTAACAGTTGTTAAACATATCTTCAAGAAATATAAACAAAAAATATAAAAAAAGAAATTCTGCGCCAATCAGCAAAGGTGGATGGTGTTAATAAAAAAACTGTAATTAATCATTTATGGGAAATATCAAGTGATTTCTAGAGATCAGTAGGAAGGTATTCTGTGTTGATGTTCCATGGCGCATTGAAAATATGCTCGCGTATGTTTCTGTCCATCATTGATAGTTCCTTTATAAAGGGTTTCATTTTAAGCCTCATATTTGTTTCCTTGTGGGGACAATCTGTATGATACACAGGAAGTTCAAGTCTCTCTGAAACAAGGGCAACTTTATTTTCAGTCACAAGAGACATGGGCCTTATCAGTTTGAGTTTGCCGCTGAAGAAATCCTGTACAGGCATCATTGTTGAAAAGTTACCCCTGAAACAGAGGTTTATAAGTGTTGTTTCAATAATATCATCCATGTGATGTCCTGTTGCGATTTTACTGATTCCGTTTTTTTCTGCATAATCAAAAAGTATCCTTTTCCTGTTCCTTGCACAGAGATAGCAGCTGAAATCATCCTTGAATGATTCCGGATGCATTGAGTGCTTTTCCGATTCATAGGGTATATCAAGCTGGTTGAAGAATTCCCTGATCTCTGATGAAAGATTTTCAGGAACAGGGTATTCCTTCCAGTCAATATGAAGAGCTTTAAGATTATAACTTACAGGAAGCCATTTCAGCCTCAACGCAAGACATAGTGCAAGAACAAGTGAATCCTTTCCTCCCGATATGGCAAGAAGAACATCATCACCCCCCTCAATCATTTTAAACCTGTTTATTCCTTTCCCTGTTTCTTTCACAATCCTGTAAAGCCATGGGGGTGTTTTCCTGATAACTGCTCTGATATCTTTCATAATTAGGTTCAGCAGCCGCTGTTTAATATTTCAGAAATAAAATCAGTTGTTTCAAGTCTGTGAACAGCTTCCCTTGGAAGAAAAAGCCTTATTTTTCTCAGGACATCTGTAAATCCCTTTACAACAGGTTTTGTAAATACTGACGAAGATGAAGTGAAATTTACTGTGTTTTTTCCTGTGACAATTGGGAGATCAACTTCAAAGGAAATCTGCTCCGGAATATCAATAATTATAAAAACCGGATCTATATCAAGACCGAAATCTTTTTTAAGTTTAAATGATATTTCCTTTTCCGTACGTGATCTTGTATTCAGAAATGTCAGGCAGTGATGGGCTGAGTTTTCAATATCAAACGGTAATTCTACAGCAGTTTTAAGAAGATTTCTTGAAGAAACCATATTAATAAGCTGAAAAGGTTTGAAAGTGCTGTTCTGGCAGTTTAATATCAGAGATTCATCATCAAGCCCGTATAGCTCCTCTGCCTTGATAGCACCTTCCTGCATTCCTGAATAGAGGGCTTTTTTTACCATGGAAGTGGCAACCCTGACAGTTTTATGCCAGTATACAGCCCTGTACATAAGATATTTTGAAAAAAGGAGGTTTTCAACGGCAGGAATACCGCTTTCAAAAAGCGCAATTCCTGTTTCTTCATGAGGAGTTATATTGTTTATGATAAAATCAATATCCTGAATTCCATATGGAACACCGCAGTAGTATGCATCCCTGTTGAGATAATCAAGCTTGTCAGGATCAAGGACCCCTGAAAGAATGCTTCTGAAAAAAAGAATTTCAGGTGTAATGTTTTCTCTGACAGATTTGTCCACTATGGCCCTTACAGTCATTGGATCAATTTCAAGTTTATCCCTTATAAGCGAATTAAGAGGTTCAGATGAGATATAATTGCCTGTTAAGATTTCATGATCAAGCAGGGGAAGCTCTTTTAATGAATGCGCGAAAGGAAAATGACCGAGATCATGAAGAAGGGAGGCGCACAGGAATGCAAGAACCCCCTCCATGCTTAAATCGGGACAGCTGTCAAATGTGAGAAGCTGATGGATAATCCTTTTTGAAATGTGGAATACCCCTATGCTGTGTGCAAGGCGTGTATGGGTCGCTCCGGGATATACATGATATGAAGGGCCCAGCTGTTTGATTCTGTTAAGCTTCTGAAGGGTTTCGGAAGCAAGAATTTTTTTGAATCCCCGGGACAGCATTATGTTGCCCCAGAGAGGGTCTCTTACCGGTTCTGTATAATCATTATCCAGATGTTTTAATATCAGTTCTTTCCGGGACATTCAGATTATCTCAAAGTCCAAGGCTCTTTTTTGTATAGTTGAGCATGCCGCCTGACAGCAGTATATCTACTGCCTTGCTGTCAAGATCATGAACAAATATGAATTCCCTGCCTGATTCTGCATCAACAGCCCTTACTTCTCTCCCTTCCATTATATCCTTTTTAAAAGATGGAAAAGAAAGTTTCACCCCTTTTGTAAGTTTTTCATAATCAGAAGGATCTTTGAAAGTAAGAGGCATTATGCCGAAGTTGACAAGATTTGCCTTGTGGATTCTTGCGAAACTTTTAACAATAACTGCCTTTACACCGAGATACATAGGAGCAAGTGCAGCATGTTCGCGGGAAGATCCCTGACCGTAGTTTTCTCCACCGACAATCAGCCCCTTTCCTGCTTTTTTAGCATTTTCATAGAAATCAGGTTCAAGAGCTTCAAACACAAACTTTGAAATTTCAGGAATATTGGACCTGAAAGGAAGTACCCTGGATCCGGCAGGCATTATATGGTCTGTTGTTATGTTGTCTTCTGTTTTTATAAGTATTTCAGCCTCAAATGATTCTTCCGCTTCACTTGCTTTAGGGCAGGGTTTGATATTCGGTCCTCTTGATATTTCAAGAGAATCAAAATCAGATTCATCTGCAGGAGGAACAAGCATGTTGTCGTCAATTGCAGTAAATGATGAGTAATCCTTCATTTCAACAGCAATTTTTCTCGGATCTGTTATACATCCCATAAGTGCTGAAGCTGCAGCTGTTTCAGGGGAGGCGAGAAAAACTTCTGCATCTGCAGTACCGCTTCTTCCCTTGAAATTCCTGTTGAATGTCCTTACAGTTACTCCCCCTGATTTTGGGGCAAAACCCATTCCTATACAGGGACCGCATGCGCTTTCAAGAATACGTGCACCGCTTTTTACAAGCTTCATTATTATGCCTGCTTCAAGCGCGCTTTCAAAAACCTGCTTTGAACCGGGAGAAATGCCGAGTGAAACATTTTCTGCAACTGTTTTCCCTTCAAGAATATCAGAAGCAATTCCCAGGTCATTGATTGATGAGTTTGTACATGATCCTATAGCAGCCTGGTCAATTGCCTTGCCTTCGATTTCACTCACCTTTACAACTTTGTCCGGCATATGAGGCTGGGCAATCATCGGTTCTATCTCTGAAAGGTTTATTTCAATCACTCTGTCATATACGCAGCCAGGATCCGCCTTCATTTCAATCCATAAGTTTTCTCTTTTCTGAAGCTTGAGAAATCCCCTGGTCACATTATCTGAGGGGAAGACAGATGTTGTTGCTCCGAGTTCCGCCCCCATATTTGTAACTGTTGCCCTCTGGGGGACTGTAAGAGTTTCTACACCTTCTCCTGTGTATTCATAAATCCTGCCGACTCCTCCCTTGACCGTTTCCATCTGAAGAAGTTTAAGGATAATATCTTTTGAGCTGCACATGGGACTTAATTTACCTGTAAGTTTAACAGCGATTATTTCAGGCATTACAAGGTTGAAAGGGGCTCCTGCCATTGCACAGGCAATATCAAGACCGCCGGCACCTATGGCAAGCATGCCGAGTCCGCCTCCTGTTGGAGTGTGAGAATCGGATCCAAGGAGAGTTTTTCCGGGAATACCGAACCTTTCCAGATGTACCTGGTGGCATATGCCGTTGCCGGGTCTGGAGAAATAAAGACCGTATTTTTTGGCAAAGCTCTGGAGGAAATTGTGATCATCCATATTTTTATAATCAGACTGAAGGGTATTATGGTCTACATAGGAAACTGAAAGTTCTGTCTGAACCCTCCTTATTCCCATTGATTCAAACTGAAGGTAAACCATTGTTCCTGTTGCATCCTGTGTAAGTGTCTGGTCTATTTTTATACTGATTGCACTGCCTGCTTTCATTTCTCCCGATACAAGGTGTTTTTCAATAATTTTATAAGCAAGTGATTTTCCCATCTGGATCTCCCGTTGATAATATGATGAAAGTATAATTGGAATTACATTTTATGTCAAAAGCGTAATAATTTATATAATACAGTTCCAGAAAAATAATTTGTGATATAATATGGATATATGGGAATAAGTAATACTCTTTCAATATTAATTGTTTTAACTCTGATTTTTTCAGGCTGCAGCAGAAATATATCGACGGTTGAAAAAAACGAGACTGCTGAAAAGGGTAGTGTTGAACAGAAAACACCTGGAAATGCTGAAGATAATTTCGGCGGGAAAGGGGACCGGATAAAAAAAGTTGAAATAGTCAAAGCTGATGAAAACAGCGTCAGTGTAATTAAAAATATAATTAATACAGATGAGAATATAATCAACAGATATTTCCTCATATCTGAAATATCCGGAAAAAACAGCATTAATCCCGATGATTTTGAAATAGGAAGTCTTTATTCCGGAGAAACAGATTTTGAAATTATTGCTGAAATGATAAATGAATTTTTCAATGAACTTAAAAACAGAAAGGTTAAAAAAGAGCTTATTGATAATAATGAGCGCTTTTATCTTGAAAAAGTATTTGATGATTTCGTGAAAAATAATCATATACCTGAAAAAATAAGGATAGGAAGTCCTGTGGTAGACGGCGAAATTATAACTGTTAATTTAAGATTATTAAAAAACAGTGGAAAAACAGAAGGAGAGATTACTATAATAAAAAAAATGAACAGTTATTATATCAAGGGATTTACAGGAGACCTTTCACTTATGGATACTGATGACAAAGAGGCAAAGGGTAAATTTGAGCCTGAGATATATAAATTCAACTGAATAAGCAGAAGGGGTACTGAAACATGGGTATTGAAACAAACAGAATTGAAACAGAATTCATTATCAAATCAGTATGCGAGAAAAAAATTCAGGTCTGTATTCATCGAGGAAGAAAAATCTTTAATTGTACTTTTGAGGAATACGAACTCAACAGGCATATAAAACTGAATATTTCCGATGACAGCAAACAGGTCTTGAAGCTTGAGGATAATATCAAAATATATTTCTCCTATTTCAGTCATGTCATGACATTTGCTGCATCAGTAAAAAGATGTGCGGATGAAATCCTTATTACATTCCCCGATGTGATATACAAGAACCTCAGCAGAAAATATGAGCGGGTAAAACCTCCTGATGGTTCGAAAATAGTATTCAATGTTAAAGGGGAGAGGTTTGAACTGAATTTTCCCAAAACTGATGAGTATAATTCTGTGGACACACCTGATTTTGATCCATCTTCATTTTCTGTTGATAATATAGCAGATCTGGTGGGAGATTTCCGTGATAAGATGCTTGATCATATCAAGGAAGTCAATATTATTACTTTCAGAAAGAAGGGGCCAGAAGAGTTAGAAGAACTTATAATTGCAAAAACAGGAAAAGTTCTTTTTATACCTTCAACCAACGATCCTTTGCCGGAAGAACACATGATTGACGGAGTTCCTGTATTAACCACGGAAGAAATTGACTGTGCTGTTGAAAACGGGACAAAAAATCTTAAAATCAGAAATTTTGAGAAAAGCAGCGATGGAATACATTCAGAGCTTTACTGTCCGGTTCTTTATAATGAATATGTTATCGGTTATGTACAGCTTCTGAACAGTGATGAGAATAAATCAATAATAAGCAATGAAATTCTTGAGTTTACATATCAGTTTTCAAAGATTCTTGCTTTCTCGCTGAAAATCAACAACTATTTCAAGGAAAAAGTTATTGATTATGAAAAGTATGAAAGCAGCATTATTGATATAAGCGCTTCAGGATTATTGTTCTGTTCAAGTTCCAAGAAACTTGATAAATCATTTTTTATATATACAGATATCAAGGCGGAAATATTTATTGGCGGCGGGGTGATAAACGCCAGCTGCCGTATAATGAGGAAATTCAAAAGCAACGGTACTGTTTTTTACGGTATTATTTTCCTCGATATTGCAGAGGAGGATTTTGAACTGCTGTTTCTGATGCTTTATGGAAGGAAAATGACAAAGAAAGACAGGGAGCTCTGGGAAGGAGGCGCGACACCACCTCCGGTTGAGATATAATTAATTATTTAATCTGCTGTCAGGAAGAGTCAATAACTGAAAAGAGGATTTTGCAAATATGAATTACAAATATCTTGGAAAAACAGGGATAAAGGTTTCCGAACTTTGTTTCGGAACAATGTCTTTCGGGGGGAGGGCTGATAAAAAAGATTCCCGGGAGATGTACAGATTATGCAGAAACAGAGGGATAAATTTCTTTGACTGTGCAAACGTCTATCAGAAAGGTACTGCTGAGGAATATCTGGGGGAATTCATCAGAGAAGAGCGTAATGATCTTGTTATAACAACAAAGGCATTTTCTCCAATGTCAGAAAAACCCAATGACAGAGGCTCTTCAAGAAAAAATCTTACATCAGCCCTTAATGATAGTCTCAGGAGATTGAAAACTGATTATATTGATATCTATTTTCTTCATGGATTTGATGAAAATACTCCAATCGATGAAATACTCAGGGCGCTTCAGGATTTTGTTTCACAGGGTAAAATCCTTTATATCGGAGTAAGTAATTTTGCCGCATGGCAGGTTTCAAAAATGCTGACAATTGCAGAATTTCTTAACACTGTTCCGGTTCACTGTATACAGCCTATGTACAATATTGCAAAAAGGCAGGCGGAAGTTGAACTTTTTCCGATGGCATTGTCAGAAGGAATCGGAGTTATTACATACAGTCCGTTGGGGGGAGGTCTGTTGACCGGCAGATACGGTATGAATAAAAAACCTGAAAACGGAAGACTTGTAGATAATCCGATGTATGCAGAGAGATATGGAGATTCCTTTTATTATAAAACTGCTGAACTCTATACAGAATTTTCTAAAAAAGCAGGTATCAATCCTGTAAGCCTTGCAGTTGCATGGGCTGCATCTAACAGCGCTGTTACAGCTCCTATTATAGGAGCTGCAAATACTGAACAGCTTATGCCGTCTATCGATTCAGTTAATATCAGAATTGATGATGAGATCAGAGCTGAAATCAACAAAATATCGCCTCCGCCTCCTCCTGCAACTGACAGAAGTGAAGAGAAAAAAACAGGTATATAAGCAAATAATTTCAGGTATTGAAATATAACAGATTATTGTAAGGTTGATAGAAATAGTTAAATAAAAAAACCGGTCCTTAAGACCGGTTGTTAGTGGCGAAGGGACTTGAACCCCTGACCGAACGGATATGAGCCGTTTGCTCTACCGACTGAGCTACGCCACCTCATATTTGTATGGTGAATATATAAATATTTGAAATATTTGTCAATAAGTACCTGAAAAAAATTGAATGGCAGAAACACCGGTATGCAGTTAGTATATATGTTATTGACGATTTTTAAAAAAAGAATGAAAATTGATATATAAATACAGAAAGGAAATGTTTTGACAAATATTGTTTCGTGGAATGTTAACGGTATAAGGGCTGCGGAAGGGAAAGGACTTTTTGACTGGCTTCAGAATTTTCAGCCTGATATATTATGTATTCAGGAGACCAAGGCACAGCCCGGACAGCTGAATGAAAATTTCCATAATCAGACAGGATATTACAGTTATTTTATGAGTGCGGAAAGGAAGGGGTACAGCGGTACTGCACTTTATACAAGGGAAAAACCTGTTTCTGTTGTTAATATGGGAGTAGATGAATTTGACAGGGAAGGAAGGACAATGGTTGTACATTACAAAGATTTTACTCTTCTTAACTGTTATTTTCCAAATTCACAGAATGAAGGAGCCCGGCTTGATTATAAACTGCGATATAATGAAGCACTGAACAGTCTGGCTGATTCATTTAAAGATGAAGGAAAAAATGTGATTATATGCGGTGATTATAATGTTGCTCACAAACCGATTGACCTTACACATCCAGAAGCAAATGAAAAAAATGCTGGCTACCTTCCCGAGGAAAGGGCCTGGATGGATCATTTTACAGGATCAGGCTGGGTTGACAGTTTCAGGTATTTTCATAAAGAACCTGAGCAGTATACATGGTGGTCCTACCGCACGAAGGCGAGGGACAGAAATGCAGGATGGCGTCTTGATTATTTCTGTGTAAACAGTGAGTTTCTGCCCCGTATTCAGGACAGCCTGATACACCAGGAGGTCATGGGAAGTGATCACTGCCCTGTGGAGCTGAAGATCAGTTGAAGCAGGTAAATAAATATTGATTCTCCAGAAATGAAAAGATATTTATTCAATTCGGCAGAATCATGAAAAATAATAAAGTTGGCTTTTTCTTATTTAAAATAAGATGAAATTGTTATAAAAGTATACTGTTCTACTATAATTGAAATTAATCTGTAATTTTTTTTGTTCGATATAGAGATAAAAAAGACTGAATAAAACAGATTTGCAGAAATGAATAAAAAAAGACAAGGAGTTTTTTATGCTTCAGCCTCTTGCAAAAAAAGGTAATTTTAATAAAAGAAAGGGCCCTGTCGTCCTTGTTATTATGGATGGTGTTGGATACGGGAAATATAAGGAAGGGGATGCAGTAAGCAGTGCTTTGACTCCTTATCTTGATGAGCTTTCTTCATCATGCCCGGTTACAAAACTGAAAGCTCATGGTACATCGGTAGGACTTCCTTCAGATGATGACATGGGCAACAGTGAAGTCGGGCATAATGCAATAGGATGCGGACGTGTTTTTGCACAGGGGGCCAAGCTTGTTTCCCGGTCAATAAAAAGCGGAGCAATGTTTGATGGTGAGACCTGGAAAAAGCTTGTTTCCAATGCAAAGGACAATAAATCCACACTTCATTTTCTCGGACTCTTTTCAGACGGAAATGTTCACAGCCATTATGACCACCTGACAGCAATGATTGAAAAGGCAAAGGAGCAGGGGGCAAAAAAGGTAAGGGTACATATTCTTCTTGATGGAAGGGATGTAGGTGAAACATCAGCTCTTGACTATATAAGGCCTTTTGAGGATTTTCTTGCAGGATTGAGGGATGATTCATTTGACTGCAGAATTGCATCAGGCGGCGGAAGAATGGTTATCACAATGGACAGATACGGTGCAAACTGGTCAATGGTGGAAAAAGGATGGCAGACCCATGTACTGGGCGAGGGAAGGTATTTCAGTTCTGCGGAAGAGGCTGTTGAAACAATAAGGAAGGAAACAGGGGCTATAGACCAGGACCTCCAGCCGTTTGTAATAGCTGAAAACGGTAAACCGGTCGGAACAGTGGAGGACGGTGATTCCTTTGTTTTCTTCAATTTCAGGGGAGACAGGTCACTTGAAATTACTGAAGCATTTGAGAGCAGTAAATTCAGCAAATTTGACAGAAAAAGATATCCGTCTGTCGAATATGCCGGAATGATGGAATATGACGGGGACCTTCATGTACCTGCACAGTTTCTTGTAAATCCTCCTTCAATTGACAGGACCATGGGGGAATTCCTTGTTTCTTCCGGCGTAAGACAGCTTGCAATAAGCGAAACTCAGAAATATGGTCATGTGACCTACTTTTTCAACGGAAACAGGACCGGAAAATTTGATGAAAAACTGGAAGAATATGTTGAAATAACTTCAGATATTGTCCCGTTCGAGCAGAGGCCCTGGATGAAGTGCGCTGATATAACAGACAGGGTGATAAAGGAAATTGAAGACGGAAAGTATGATTTTATACGTCTTAATTTTCCCAACGGCGACATGGTGGGGCATACAGGCATATATGAAGCGGTTGTATGTTCAATGGAAGCCCTTGACCTCTGTATAGGGCGTCTTAAGTCGGCAGTTGCAAAGGCCGGGGGTGTCATGATACTTACCGCCGACCACGGTAATGCTGATGATATGTTTGAGCATGACAAGAAAACAGGTGATGTTAAACTAAAGGAGAACAATAAGCCCAAGGCTAAGACTTCGCACTCGCTCAACCCTGTGCCTTGCATTATCTATGATCCTGAGTATAACGGGGAATATTCAAAGGAACTTGACGAAGGTCTTGGAATAAGCAGTGTTGCTGCAACATGTATTGAACTCCTCGGGTTTGAAGCTCCTGATGATTATGACAGATCTGTAATTAACTGGAATTAAAACTTATTCGAAAGTTAAGCATGCTTTTCTTTCAGGATTAATAAATATAGACCTGCTCTTCTTTGAAGCAGGTCTTTTTTATGCAGTATAAATAATTGTCAGTTGAAATCATAATAAACCCACTGCTCTGCAAACCCCTTGAACCCATAATTTTTTACAAGATCATTTTTATCTTCATAATTATCACCGTAGTGTGTCAGCAGGGTTTTTTCCTTTATTTCAGCCGGGAGTGTTTTAATTTCTTCAATTCCGGCATGTACACCGCCTGTGAAAAACTGGCAGTCATGAAATATAATATCGAAATTAAATATTTTATCTGCCTCCAGGATGAAACCGGGATCAAATCTGGTGTCTCCTGTAAAAAGTATCCTGTCATCAATTATAAGTCCGCAGCTCCAGAACCCTGAGTCCCAGCTGTCTTCTTCAGGAATATGCATGGTCCTGAACATTTTTATATTTATCGAGCCCGCGTAAGCTTCATATGCATCACGTGAGAATATATCAATCCTTTCCGGGTAATGTACATCCCAAAAGTCGTCAAACCTCAGCTGCTTGCCGAAGTCATCCTGATTAAAGCCGCACCCCCCCCGTAATGAAAGGTCCCACAAGAGGTGTTTATATGTTTTTGTAATTATAATGGATGGTTTTGATTTTGATATGTATCTGCCTGAAAGCATTACCTCTTCAAGGCCGCCTATGTGGTCAGCATGTGAATGGGTTATAAGGTATTTTTTTATATCAGATACAGATCTTCCGAGTTCATAAAGTGCCTGGGGGAGTTTTGTTCCGCAGTCTACAAGTATATGGTCATTGCCTTTGATTATAAAAAAATTAGTCTGATAGAGTTTTTTTGTGAAGGCTGAGCCTGTTCCTGCAAAAAAGATGGAAAGGTTTCCTCCGTTTGTAAGCTCAAGCCTGCCGTCTTTCAGATTTTGTTTTCTGTAACACATAACAATTCAAGTATCGGCTTTCAAAGACAATAAGTCCAGTTTTAAGTGGTAAAAGAATTTTTATGAAAAAAGAAATATTTTAATACTTTTTAAAATAGAGATTGCAATAATATTTAAAAAAACCTGCATTATATAAAATAATGCAGGTAAAAGTTTTGAAAAATAATTAATATTATTAAATATCAATAACCGTCCATTAATGCTACTGAATTGACAAACATCATTCTTCCGCTTGCAAGCTGGTTTGGTATCTTGCTCCATCCCCAGAAAAGGAATCTTCCCTGCCTTACAATCTGGTAATAGTAGGATCCTGAATTAACCTGTGCATAGTTATATCCGCCGTTCGGATTTGCACCGCCTGGTCTGCTGACAGCTTTACCTACAGAATCAGCTGTTACAGAGAAGATTGAATATGATGAGCCTGTTGAGGGCGATGTACCTACATAGGTTGAACTTACAGGGGTCCTCCATATGGTATTTGCATTTGCAACCTTTGAATATGCCATATCACTTGAACCAGTAAGGTAGGAAATACTTTCACCGTAACCGACATCGGTAGGAGCCTGATCTGTAAATCCCCACGATGTAAAGTTTTCTTCAATCCTGTCAAGGACCCAGGCCCCTGCACCCATCGTGATTATTCCCTGTTCAGCTGCAGCAATATTTCTTACCCAGCCGTCTTTGCCTGAATCTGTGTAATCATTGTAAAGGCCGGGAGTTATAATAGCAGGCTTACCGTATACAGTATTTTCAGCAGAGTATGTATCGGAAATATCAGTATCAGGTACCAGTTTTACACTCCATGCAGGCTGTGTTCCGCTTGCCCAGGTATAATCTGCAGGGAAGTTTTTCTGGATAATATCATCCCTGAGACTTGTTGCAAGTGTCAGGTCTGTGGAATTCCCGTTTTTGTATATTATTATAACATCAGCTGCATAACCTGTCCTGTCTATACCTCCCGATCCTTTATAATAAGTATCCGGATAGTTCCAGGCACCGTCATAGTAGTGAGCCATTCTGACATGAAAGTAATATTCTGTTTCCTCTGCGGGAGGTGCAATTTCATCACCGCTGTTGTATATATAACCCCTGTATGATTTTGCGCCGTCCGGAGTTGTACTGGTATATATCCTGTAATATACATTTTCGTCGGACGCTGTATCTATGTTGACTGTGTCAAGGTATACTTTAACCTTACCATTTCCGCCCGGAGTCCCCCTGGTAACATACTGGATGGATGGTCTGTCAAGTATAATTGTATCTCTGTTGTCATAAATTCCAGATACATTCCCAACATCATCCATAACCTGCACATAAACATATTTTGTTGTATCGGAATCGCTTAATGTAATTGTTTTGGTAGTTGCAAAATCCTCGTAATCTGTCCATATATAAACACTTCCGACTATATACCTGAATCGCATCTGAGAACCGGAAGGAACATCATCAGCTGATATAGTCAGAGTTACTTCCTGATCATATGCATATTTTCTTCCGTCATTTACAACAACGCTTACATTCTGAGGAGCTGTAGTGTCAAGTTCTATTGTATCGTATAGTGTTGTGCTGGTTGTATTCCCGGCTTTGTCCTTATAGTAGCAGTAGATCCTTTTTTCCTCGTCTGTATCAGGATTTTTAAGAGGCCAGTTGTATCTTGTTGATGCATAGCTTTCCCATCCGTTCCAGGGATCAAGATGGTTTCCAATATTCATCTGGTACATTCCGCTGCCTGAGTCTGTTACATTGCTGTATAGATCGGGAGTTGTGTCATTTGTTTTTGCAGGATTATCAGAAGCACCTATCCTGAAGTAGCTGACTGTTGGAGCTGTCTTGTCAAGAATTATGGTATCATAATTTGCAGTCTCTGATGTCTCGTTGCCGGCTGCATCCTTGTACTGGAAATATACCCTCTTTGTTCCGTCAACATTGTAGTTATAAAGATACCAGTAAGTTTTTGTTGAACTGAAGGAATACCAGCCTGACCATGATCCTGTAGTTTCATTTTTAAACCTCATATATGACGGAGATCCTGAAACATCGTTGTGAATTGTCACGTAGCTCAAGTTTGTTGCAGAGTCATCAACAGCAGTTCCTTCGAGGTAGCAGCTTCCCACTACAGGAGCAACAGTATCAAGAATGATTGTATCTGTTGAATTTGATACATTCCCGGTTCCTCCAGCCCCGTCTGCATACTGAGCATAAACTGTTTTAGTCCCGTCACCGGATGTAAGTGTAAAGCCCGTGGTTGTGCTGTATGCTGTCCATTCTGTCCATGTTGTGTTGTTGTTACTGAATCTCATGCTTGCTACGCCGGAAAAGCTGCTGTTAATTGTTACTGTTGTACTGTTTGTATAGCTAGCATCGTTATTTATGGAGAAAGTTCCCGCAGGAGGAGTTGTATCATAAATTATGCTGTCAGTAACTGGAGTTGAAGTATCAATTTCATTACCTGCTTTATCCCTGAATGACGCATAAACAGGCATAGGATTACCGCTTGAAGGAAGCTCTACAGAAGGATAATTATATACAGCTGATGTAGAATAGGGGAGCCATATTGCATCGGTAAAAACATTTTCAAAATTAAATGCCATCTGATCAATACCGCTTCCTCCGGAATTGTCTGCAGCTGATATGGTTAAGTTTAAATCACCTGTATTTGTGCTTGAAGCTCCGCTGTTGATTATTACTGTTCCCGAAACAGGATCTGCTGTATCCAGAATAATTGTATCGGATGCTGCTTGAGAATTTTCCTGGTCATTGCCGAGGGAGTCTTTGAATTTGATATATACGGTTTTTACACCATCAGAAGCTGTATCTATAGTCCAGGCAGTTTTTGCTGCAGAATATGATTCCCATGATCCTGAACTGAAATCTGCAGTATTGGAAATAAACATTTCTGCGCTTCCGATGCTTGTGCTGTTAACTCCACCGTCTGTTGCTGCGATTTCCAGATTAACTGTGGACTGGTTTGTGTATTGATTATCATTGTCGATAGTAACAGATCCTGTAGGGGCTGTCTGGTCAAGCTTTATTGAGTCGAAAGTCTTGGCGGATTCATTACCGAGTGAGTCCCTGAATTTCACTATAACAGCCTTTGTCCCATCGCCCGGATCAACCCTGAAGGTCCTTACTGTTGTATCATCAGTGAAAGCCTCCCACCCAGCTGAAACATAACCCCCGTTTCCGCTGTTGAGTGTATCATCCCATTCTCCCTGTGTTCCTGATAGGTCCTGCGATATGAGCATTTCAAGCTGTTTTTCAGCTGCAGTGTCTCCGCTGGTGCCTATTCCTGCATCCAGGGCATCCATGTAAAGGTCAATATCCTGGGAATTCGTATATGAATCATTGGCGCTTATATCCCCGTCCACATCAATTGCTATACCGCTTTCTCCCGAAGTCTGTACAACTGCAAGTTCAGGGCCTGTCGTGTCAAGTTTTATTGTATCTGTAATATAATCGCCGTCAGGAACATAGCCGGGTCCACCGGTCTGGTTCACTTGGTCGTTTAAATTGCCAGAAGCATCTTCAAACTGCATATAGACTGTTTTTGTACCGTCTCCATCGCTGAGTATCCAGTTTGCCTTTTCATCATAAGTATAGGGATCGCTCCATGTGGTACCACCTGAGCTGTTGCTTATATACATTCTTGTAATTGTCCCGTCATTTAGGTCTAGAGCAAAAATATCAGTAAGTTCTACAAGTTTTGTTGAGGTCCATGTCTGGTCATTGTTTATTCTGAAGGTTCCGTTTACAGGAAGACTGGTATCACCTGAATTGCTGGTGACAAAAGGGGATGGGGAGTAATAGTCCTCTACAAGAGAAATACCGTTAATATCTTCCACATCCCTGGTAACCCTGATGGAAAACCTTGTCCATGAATCCAGGTTTGTTTCAGGTTTGAATGTTGCTGTTTTATTTGCATAACTTATTATTCCGGATACAGCTTCGCCGTTGTCAGCATTTGAAATGATAAATGTGTCAGAGGTTATTGTACTGGCATCCATCTCCGTGGAAAATTTTACAATAATACTTGAATCATACCCTACATTTGTTCCGGTAGGGGTACTGTACCTGACCCGGGGCCTCTCTGTAAGAACAGCCCGGATAACAGCATCTCCCCCTGATACTGTAAAGGCTGTTTCCGCATTTTCAGGAGACTGGAAACTGACTGTTCCCGAACCTGATACCTTTTCCCACCTTAAAAAGGCATGTGTCTGGTATGGGGTAACAAGGATCTGCTGTGATATCCCGTCCTTGACTGTAATTGTACCTGAAAGGTTGATAATACCGTTTTCTGGAGTTTCTATAGTGAGATTATATTTTTCAGCTGTAGCTTCCTTAACTTCTGTCTCTATTGTTTCTGTCAGCTTGTCTTCTAAGGGAGAAGGGCATGAAACAAGAATAATAAATAATGCATAAAAAATAATTCTCAAAGCAGTTTTCATCAGTCTTCCCATTCTGTTACCTCATGATTTTTAACCTGTGATGCCCTTCCTACAGCTGTATTTTCAGAGCCTAGATGCGGGTATTCCATTGCAAGCTTGGGATTTGCTGTTTCAAGCTTTCTGAAATTGCTGTTTGCAGCTTTTATATTTCCTGTATCATAGCTGCTCCTGGCAAGTCCCAGCAGTACTTTTGAATTGTCAGGAGCTATTCTTTCAGCTCTTGCAAAGTAGCTGAATGCTTCTGCACCATTGTCCTTTGTAAGATATATATTGCCGAGATTGATCAGTGCCGGAAGATAATCCTCCTTCTCAACAACCTTTTTAAATTCGGCTTCAGCTTTGTCAAACTGGCCGAACCTGGCATAGAGTACACCGAGAGTGTTTATTTTTGCCGCATTGAAACCTGATTTGCTGATCTGGGCCCTGAGCTTCTGCTCTGTAATTCTTATTTCCCCGTTTATGAAACTGTCAAGTGATCTGCTGAATACTGCAACAATATCCTCAGAAGGGGGAAGAGGTACCCTGATTTCATTTCCCGGCATCCCGACAGGTTCATATTTATTCCATGAGACCTGGGTAGGATAAAGACGGGCTGTTTCAAGGGTTTTATTGTCTTTCCATTCCCTGGCACCTGTCTGCCATGCTTTCAGGAAATCCTCGTTAAACATTGTGATTTCAACAGGTACCCATGTCTTGTTGTCAAGAAAAATGAAATCATCCGAATTCTTGAAGTACTTTTCTGCCTTTTCTGGTTCCATATCAAGTGAGAATGCTGCATAAATATGTCCCGGTATGGTGATGAATGCTGTTTCAATCCCTATTGATTCAAGAGCTGCGCAGTAAAGCACTGTAAGGTCATCGCAGTCTCCCCCTTTATATGAAAGTGTCTGGGTCGGAAACTGCAGGTAGTCAGGGGTTTCTGTTTTTCCTGCAAACTCGGCATACGGAGTTGTCGGGTCGATAACATAGTTCATGCCGTAAAGCTTGAGCGTTTCAAACATTCCCATTCCAAGACGGAAGTTGAGGTTTACAGCCTTGCTCCCGTTTTCCCTTATAAGACCTGCAGTGTATTTTGAGAACCTCAAAAGACCAGGGTCTTTAGCTGTTATAAAAGCTGATATCTTTTCATCGTCATCCCACAGCATTGCATTCCTGTGGTGAAGTCTGAGTGTTTCTGTCAGAGTTTTTTCAAACTTTGCGCTTATATAATCATATTCAACAATGATATCAGCACTTACCTTTGTTGCTTCAGTGATCTTTAGTATGTCTTCGTTGAAAAGTGCTACAACAGGAACTTCCTTTATCCCGTTTCTGGAAATTGTATCAAACTCAGCACAGAGTTTCGGCTGTGACATATACTGTTTGATAAAAAACTTCACCTTTACGTTGTTTATACTGCCGTTTTCGAGATTCTGAATAGAAACTTTTCCGAAATCATGGTCATCATAGTATTTATAAAAGACAGGATATATCTGCTTGAATTCAACATTATTTACATCAATATTTCCATCATTGCCTGTTCCCGGAGAAATACTGGCACCAATTGAAATTTTAATACCTTCATATCTTGGATCTGCAGCTGTCAGAAACTGGTAATAGCCACCCTCTGCTATAATGCTGAAATTAGGTTTGAGGTAGTATGAAGTCCTCATGTTTCCGCCCCAATAGGGGTTTTTTTCCTTGAGATTGTTATAGGTGGCAAAGTAATAACCCCCGTCAGCAAAGAGGGAAACATTGAACCTTGATGTGACAAAGTAATTTATACCTGCATTCAGACCCGCTGTTGTCATTGATAGATCATTCTCTGCAGGTGTCGGCATAATATTATAACCGGCATTTATTCCTGCCTGAAAATATGTGAATAATGGAAGTTCGGCATAGAATTTCAAACCTGCACCATTATCAAATAAGTCTGTACTGTCGTTCATGGGAACATAGTATGAGGGGAGCAGATTCCATTTGATGCTCTCGAAAAAGTCTGCATGGGAGCAGACTGTTGCAGCAGAAAATAAAACTGCAAACATAATAAAAACTGATTTCTTATACATTTTTTTCTCCTGAACCTGGATAATTATTTATACTTTTTACTGTCTCAAATTCTATGTAAAATAAAAAAACAGTAATTATTACTGTTTCTTTTTATAAGTATATAGTGTAATTACCTTTCAGACAAGAATTTACACAGTATTATTTCGGAATGAACAATCGATTTGCTGTAAGTTTTTTTTATTGATCTGACCTGTTCTTCAAGACTGATACAGCTGTTCTTGAAAAAATAATTGATCTTTTTCTGTAAATAAAAACCTGCATAGATATTCATTAATCTGAAGAAATATACTATAAACATCTAATAATTATATAATATCAGGAGATTTTCATGTTAAAGATTGGATTTGTCGGTTACAGGGGGATGGTTGGATCTGTCCTGATGCAGCGGATGGTTGAGGAAAATGATTTTGCCGGAATTGAAAAGCAGTTCTTTTCAACTTCACAGGCCGGAAAAAGCGATACATATGCAGGAGGGGATACAGGTATCCTCGAAGATGCTTTCAATATAGATAAACTTAAAAAAATGGATGTAATAGTTACCTGCCAGGGGGGCAGCTATACGGAAAAAGTATATCCCGAAATAATGGCTGCAGGATGGAAAGGCTACTGGATAGATGCAGCCTCCACTCTGAGAATGGAAAAGGACAGTATTATAGTGCTTGATCCTGTGAACAGGCCTGTTATTGATAAGGCTCTCATGGACGGGATAAAAACATATGTGGGAGGAAACTGTACAGTAAGTCTCATGCTTATGGGTATAGGGGCCCTTTTTGCAAACAGCCTTGTAGAGTGGGTTACTTCAATGACATACCAGGCATCTTCAGGGGCAGGGGCCAAAAACATGAAAGAGCTTCTTGCGCAGATGGTTTCCCTGGGGAAGGCTGCAGGGGACAGAATATATGATCCGGCTTCTGCTATACTTGATATAGACAGGGCAATTACTGAAGATATGAGAAGTTCGTCTTTCCCTGTTGATAACTTTAAAGTGCCTCTTGCCGGCAATGTGATCCCATGGATTGACAAAAAGCTTGACAACGGACAGTCCAAGGAGGAGTGGAAAGGGGTTTCAGAAACAAACAAGATACTTCAGACAGAAAAACAGATACCGATAGACGGTCTCTGTGTCAGAATTGGTGCAATGAGATGCCACAGCCAGGGTATTACAGTCAAAATGAACAGAAATGTTCCTCTTGATGAGATATACAGCATGCTTGCAGGGGCCAATGAATGGGTAAAAGTTATTCCGAATGAAGTGGAAGATACAATAAAAAAGCTTACTCCGGCAGCTGTTACAGGTACACTTGATATTCCTGTCGGCCGTATCAGAAAAATGAACCTCGGACCGGAATACCTCGCGCTTTATACAGTAGGTGATCAGCTTCTTTGGGGAGCAGCAGAACCAGTCAGAAGAATGCTGAATATTGTAAGGGAACATCTGGGTTGAAAAAAAAATTATCAATTGAACCGCTGCACAGTGTGAGGCAGCGGTTTTTTTATGTTTGGAATATATATTAGGGTAGAATACTTAAGTGATTTTTTCAAAAACTCTCTGCATCTTCTGTTGAAGATTCCCATAAATAAAATTATGAATTTTTTTTACAGATAAATCATCAAGCCCTTTGAAAATAATCACACAGCTTCCGTTGATGTTGTTCCTGTGGGCAGCTACGATGCCGTTTACCCTGCAGATAATACCTTTAAGCTGAAGCTGTATGTTTTCAATATAAGTGTGAAGAGGAATAATTACATCCTCGTTCAGTTCAATTGCCATTCCCGCTATACTGATATCAGTAATGTTGCCGTTATAGATCAGTTCCTGGTATTTGAAATTGAGTTTGGTGTTTGATGAATCAAAACCTGATGCCCTGAGAAATTTTCTGCGTCCTTTGGCTTCATTGACCATGAGGGTTTTTAGTATTGTTTTTGCACTCTGCTCAAGTGAAAGACTCAGCAGTATGAAACCGCATGGAAGCATCATCTCCATCAGGTATTTCTGTGCCAGCTCCTGATCCTTGTTATATGTCAGAATTCCAATTCTGGTAATATGTTTATCGCTGTTTATAAGGTTTCTGATATATTTTTCCCATTCATCATGGTCCAGTTTTTCATCAATATTTATAAACAGAATGGATTCCGGAAACTTTTCAGAGAGTTTAATCATTTTATTATGATCATTGATAGAATATACTTCATATTCATTATTTATAAGAATATTTATCATATCATTCTGTATTACACTGTGAGGGTAGAGGAAAAAAACCTTTCTTCCCATAATTTGCGGATTTTCATTGGCTACTGAACTCATATTAAAAGTATAAATGTATTTTTTTTTATTGTCCAATCAAAATATCACGCGTTATAATTGGCAGGTAAACCATGCAAAATCATTTTCATGAGTAGTTTGCAGGTAAAGTATTTTGTTATACGGTAGATAAAGGTTGGCAGGTAAACATTAATTGGGGGCGAATGTGATGTTTATAAGGGAAATATTGTCAGTTTCAAGAAATATACAGAGAAATTTCAATGACTATCTTAAAGATACGGGACTGGGTACAGGTCAGGTCTTTATTTTAATGAAAATTAACGAAAACCCCGGTATAAACCAGGAGAAACTATGCAGAATGCTGAATATTGATAAATCAACTGTGACAAAGGGAATGAAGTTATTGATGAGTGAGAAATATATTATAAAGGTTCGTGACAAGAATGACCTGAGAAACTGGATTCTTTTCCCGTCAAAAAGAGGTGAAGCGGTTTACGAAAATGTCAAAATAAAAATTGATGATTTTGAAAAAACTGCAGTAAGGAATATTGGGAAAGAAAAGTTGAAAATGTTTTCGCAATTATTATCTGAAATTGAAATGAATACAGTAACGTGAAAATTTCGATTAACTGGATAAAACAGTAAGGATATCTGTTGATAAAATAAAAAACCCTTCTATTGGATTTTAGTCCGCTAAAAGGGATTTATATTATTGTCATAGCAGACATTTTTTTCTGTTATGAAACTACTAATCAATTTCACCTATAAGCATTTTAAGTTCCCGTATCTGTGTGACAATTTTGCTTCTGTCATAGTTCTGAAACTTTTTAGGGACCATTTCGCGGCTTGTGCATTCAAGTACTGCAACAAGGTTCTGGAGTTCAATCTCATGCGGATAGGCAGGCGGTACAAAGTCCCTGATAGTCTCTTCAAGGTCCTCTTTTGTAATGATTACATGATTGTTCATTGTTGCATTGAATTTGGCCCTGATAAGAATGGCTTCAATATCCGCACCTGAAGATTCCATCCTGTATTTCCTGAAAAGATCTGAAATCGCGAGATTCTGCTGAACTTTGAGTTTGAGTTTTTTTATAAGTGTAAGAAAAAGGTCTTCCCGCTCTTCAACCGAATCAGGATAAAACAGTGCAAGATGTTCTTCAGCTCTTCCCTGCCTTTTAAGGTCGATTGGCAGAAGGTCCGGACGGCACGTAATAAGAAACCAAAGTATTTTTCCTCTGTAATCTGTATTCCCCATGAATGACGCAAGCTGCGCAAAAATCCTGTTGCTTGTTCCGGAGTCTCCATCCTGATTTCTGCTTCCCAGGAAGGCATCAGCTTCATCTATGAGAACACCTACAGGAGACATGGCTTTCAGTATATTAAGTACTTTTTCAAAATTGGACTCTGAGACTCCCTGCCATTTTGATCTGAAATTTTTAAGTTTTACTACAGGAATACCGATTTCCCCTGCAAAAGCTGTTACCATAAAGGATTTACCGGTTCCTACAGGTCCTGCAATAAGATAACCCATAGGAAGAACATCAAGGCGCCCCTGTTTAATTGCACGGGCTGCGCTTTTAAATCTCTTTTTTACAAAATTATGGCCTGAGACCATCGACAGATCATGTTCAGTTTCTATAAATTCAAGAAGACCTGCTGCCTCATTTTCAATTATTTCCTTTTTTCTCTGTTTAAGGTATTCAAGTGATATAGGTCTGTCCTCTTCAAAAGATTCAGCTGCAAGCTGATTCAAATTCATAAGGTTAAGACCGCTTGTAATTGTTGCGACTTTTTCGCATGTCAGTCTGTCTTCAAGCATGAGGGCATTCTGCTTATCGATGAAATTAAGAAAACTTGCCCTTATTTTTTCATCAGGAATAGGGATATTTACTTTTACGGTAGAAGGGGAGCGTACAAGACGCTGACTTAAATCTGAGAGATTTTCTGTTAAAAGAATTGCAGATACATCACCTTTTGTAAAAATTGGATCATGGCTCCACCTGTTAAGGGTAACAAGACAGTATCTGTCTTCATCAGTCATCTTTGCAATATCACAGTTCGCAACAACTGTCTCTGCATAATCGATTATAAGAATAATTCTCTTTTTCTGTGGAATATTTATAAGAAAATACTTTTCAAGATACCTGAAAGCCTTTGTGGGATCTGATGAAAGAAGCTCTTCTGATTCTGCTCCGGGATACTGAGCTTTCATTGTTCTGAGATAGTCTTTCATCATCTCCTGTGTACAGAAATTGATTCCTGAAGACCTGTCATAGAATATGATTATATCCTTGTTTCCGAAAAGAACTTCTGAAATGAATTCCTGGATTCGGACAAATATGAATTCCCCCTCATACATCTTGTTCGGGAGAAAATCCCTTATATTACCGTTTATTATGTAAAGATTTGCTGTTTTAGAGCAGTATTTGTATGAAAGCTCCTGCGCCCATGTAGGCAGCACTTTTATAAAAGGCAGATTTTTAACTATTAATTGTTCCTGCATTTCCCCTCTCCGTTTTACAGATTAATGCTTTTACCGAGTATAAGTCAATAATAAAATGAATAATGATGAAAACCTGGAAAATTAAATATATCCTGAATCACTGGATTTAAATTATAAAAACTTGAAATATTGTATTATTAATGACAGTTTTATTGCTATGGATAGAATAACTGTATACACAGACGGGGGGTGCTCAGGGAATCCCGGACCCGGAGGCTGGGCATTTGTCCTGCTTGATAAAGATAATATCATTAAGTATTCAGGCGGAGACAAAAACACAACAAACAACAGAATGGAACTTACTGCAGTAATAAAAGCGCTTGAATACATATCATCAGATAAAAGAATCAGGGAAATGATCCCTGTAATTCATACAGATTCAGCTTATGTTAAAAATGGTATTACTTCATGGATAAATACCTGGGTTGACAACGGCTGGAAAACAGCATCCAGGCAGCCTGTTAAAAACAGGGAGCTCTGGCAGGAACTGAAAGTTCTCAATGAAAGTCTGTCGGCAGAATGGAAATGGGTAAAAGGACATTCAGGAAATGAATATAATGAAATGTGTGATTCCCTTGTAAAAGATGAAATGTATAAATTAACAGGAAAAAACGGAAATCCGGATAAAAAAAGTAAAGACAGCTCTTTTTCACTGAATAACAGGAAATTCAGATCAGTCGAAAACAGTGATAACGGAGAGGTTTCAGGAGATACTGTCTTCAGCTATTATCAGAAGGGACGAATTGTCTGGGCGGAATATTCCGGGGGTTCTATTATAATGGGACATCTTATAGGAATAATTGACGGTAAAAACAACCTTGATTTCAGATATCATCATATCAATAACTGTAATGAAATAATGACAGGCAAGTGCAGATCTGTGCCTGAAATACTTGAAAACGGGAAAATCCGTTATCATGAGAAATGGCAGTGGACCTGTTCGGACAGATCTTCAGGAACTTCAATAATTGAGGAGATATAAAAAATATAATCCTTCATAAATATATTTAACTTGAAACTGCGGGGAAAAAATATCATTATATTAGTATGAAATTATATTCAAGAAGACAGCTGTTTTTCTACTGCTTTGCAAGCACAGTAATTGTAATTCTCTTCTTAATAGGCTTCGGAATAATCAGCTTTGGTAATAAATCCGGAAAAAGTTCTGATACTGCTGTATTGTCATCAATTGAAAAGGAAGATGATTTTATATATCAGACAAATATGGCAGACTCCAATATTATAAGCGTAAACGATTCATCCCGATATACAGAGGATGAGCTTGAAAACATTAAAGTGTATCAGAGGCTCAACGAGGCTGTTGTAAACATATCCATAGAAGTGGTAACTCTCAACTGGTTTCTTGAACCTGTACCGAGGGAAGGGGGCAGCGGTTCGGGATCAGTAATTGACAGAAGAGGATATATCCTTACAAACCGGCATGTTGTTGAAAATGCCTATAAGGTATATGTTACTCTTTCAGACGGATCACAGTTTGAAGGGAAGGTTGTAGGCATAGACCCTGAGAATGATCTTGCTGTAGTCAAGATTGAACCCGGCGACAAGGAGCTGGTTACAATTCCGTTCGGCAATTCTGACGATCTTCTTGTGGGACAGAAAGTGCTTGCAATCGGTAATCCTTTCGGATATGAAAGGACACTGACAACAGGTGTTATTTCAGGACTGGGAAGGCCTGTAAAACCTGCTTCTTCAAGCAAGTATATAATAAAGGATATGATACAGACAGATGCATCGATAAATCCCGGCAATTCTGGTGGCCCCATGATAAGTTCACACGGTGAAATGATCGGGATCAACACAATGATATATTCCCCCACAGGGGGTTCCATTGGAATCGGGTTTGCAGTCCCTGTAAATACTGCAAGAAGAGTTGTTCCCGAACTGATAAAATACGGGGAAGTGAACAGGGGCTGGATAGATGTTGAACCTATACAGCTGTTTCCTGAACTTGTAAGGTATGCATCCCTTCCTGTCTCACAGGGACTTCTGGTTTCCCGTGTTGCAGATAACAGCAGCGCTGAAAAAGCCGGAATAAGGGGCGGTAATGAAGCTGTCCGGTACGGAAGGTCAACGTTTTATATAGGGGGCGATATAATAACCAGGGTAGATGGTGTCACAATTAAAACAATTACGGACCTGTACAGCGCACTTGAGGACAATCATCCCGGAGACAGAATCGGAGTTACTGTGCTCAGGGGGAAGAAGGAAATTAACCTGACTGTCGAACTCTCCAGAAGACATTAGCAGAGGATTATATTTTGTCGATATTCAGGGTTAAATCAGGTTTTGAACCTGCAGGGGACCAGGTAAAAGCAATAAGAGATCTTGCTGCCGGGATTGAGAGAGGCTGCAGCTGCCAGACACTTAAAGGGGTGACAGGTTCCGGGAAAACCTTTACCATGGCTAAAATTATTGAAAAAACTGGTCTTCCGACACTTGTACTTTCCCACAACAAAACGCTTGCTGCCCAGCTTTACAGGGAATTCCTTGATTTTTTTCCTGATAATGCAGTGGAGTATTTTGTTTCATATTACGATTACTACCAGCCTGAGGCATATGTACCTTCAAAGGATCTTTACATAGAAAAGGATGCTTCCATAAATGAGGAGATAGAAAGGCTGAGACTTTCTGCAACATCTTCACTCCTTGAGCGGGACGATGTCATTATTGTATCAACTGTTTCATGTATTTACGGCCTGGGAGATCCTTCTTCATACAAGAATATGAGAATAAGGCTTGCGGAGGGGATGACTGTTGATACAGCTTCGCTTTCCCGTGAACTCATTAAAATGCAGTATGACAGAAACGACATGACTCCAGGAAGGGGGAGCTTCAGGCTGAGGGGCGAGGTTATTGAGATATTCCCGGCATATACAAAGGGAGCTGTGAGGATTGAGCTTGACTGGGATGAGATCAGATCAATTGTAAAATATGATCCTGTATCGGGAAAGGTGCTGGACAGTTACGAGTATATCACTATCTATCCGGCCAAGCATTTTGTTGTTCCTGAAGATCAGCTTAAAAAAGCTGTTTCCGGTATTAAAGAGGAACTGGAAGAACAGATTGAAAAACTGCTTGCTGAAAACAAGCTGGTTGAAGCGCAGAGGCTGAAATCCAGAACCATGTATGATATTGAGATGATGGAGGAGATGGGTTACTGCAGCGGAATAGAAAACTATTCCAGGCACATAACTTTCCGCAGTGAAGGGGAAAGACCTGCTGTCCTTCTGGACTATTTTCCGGATAAATTCCTTACATTTGTTGATGAATCCCATGTAACCCTTTCGCAGGTCAGGGCAATGTATGAAGGTGACAGGTCAAGGAAATCAAACCTTGTAAACCACGGATTCAGGCTTCCATCCGCACTTGACAACAGACCTCTTGTATACAGCGAATTTAACGATATTATTGACCGGATGATATTTGTCTCTGCTACTCCTGGCAAAGAGGAAAGCGAAAGATCCGAGAACACTGTTGAACAGATAATCAGGCCAACAGGTCTTCTTGATCCGGAAGTTGAAATAAGAAAAACTGAAGGGCAGATAGAGGATCTTTTCGGGGAAATAAACAAAAGAATAGCCAGAGATGAACGTACGCTTATTACAACGCTTACAAAGAGAATGGCTGAGGATCTTACCGCCTACCTGTCAGGGGCGGGGCTTAAGGTGCAGTATCTTCATTCAGAGGTTGAGACAATCGAGAGGGTTGAGATACTGAAGGATTTGAGGACCGGGGTTTTCGATGTTGTAGTAGGTATCAACCTGCTCAGAGAGGGGCTTGATCTTCCGGAAGTTTCGTTTATTGCAATAATGGATGCAGACAAGATCGGCTTTCTCCGTTCCGCCACATCGCTTATTCAGACAATCGGGCGGGCTGCAAGAAATGTCAACGGAAAGGTAATAATGTATGCTGACAGGATTACTGACGCGATGAAAGAGGCGATAAGCGAGACAGACCGGCGCCGTGAAATACAGAATAAATATAACGAAGAACATGGTATTACACCTGTTACAATCAGAAAATCGGTTCATGATATGCTTGTAAGAAAGATTGAAGAGAAAAAAAAGAACGAGGAATTCAATGTAGAGCTTATAAAGGGAAAATACAATATCCTGAATAAATCTGATAAAACAAAACTTGTAAAAGAACTTGAAGCAGTTATGCTTGAACATGCCAAGAACCTTGAATTTGAACAGGCCGCATTTGTAAGGGATGAAATCAGTAAAATAAAGGGCGAGGCATAGAACCGGGCTGGAATATTATTATTTATAGGATCTGACAAAAACATATCTTTTTATTGATAAAACTTGTTTTTCAGCCTATTATAAGACGCATGAAAAACAGTATAAAAATTGCTTTAATAATTCTGTCTGTTTTCTGCCTTTCTTCATGCAGAAAAGATATTGAAATAAAAAATATAGATCTTCCCGCAACCAGAGCAATAACAAAAAAATCCAATTTTGCAGTTATATCATCGTCACACCTGAGGCTCAGGACTGAACCCACTATAAATTCTAAGGCTGTAACAATACTCTGGAAGGGGTACATCCTGGAAATACTCAGAAAGTCGGATATAAGGGATTTTGTTGAAGGAAAAGAGAATTACTGGTATCTGATAAATTATGACGGGTTGAAGGGATGGGTTTTCGGTTCATACATTGATATCTATTCATCAAGGGAAAAAGCAGTAGCTGCCAGCGGGTTGTCTGTTCAGCAGTAGCATATAATATTTTCAGCTTCAACCGAAAATGCAACAGTGTCCATGTTTTCTGTCCTGAAAGGGTAATAATCGTATAAAGTAATATTGCTGTTCATACATTCTACAACAACCTTGTAACAGTTCCCGTGGAATGATCTTTTTATTATTCTCCCTTTAAAAATATTTATGTTCTCAATGTCAGGATATTCATTTTCTGATAAAAGCATGCAGTGTTCCGGACGGAAAAACATGGACCCGTTTTCCACTTCAATATTTTCAGCATGGTTTTTATATAACAAACTGCTGTTGAAAGGGATAATATTTGAATCACCGAGAAAAGATGCTGTAAACAGTGATTTCGGGGAATAATAAATTTCTTCTGGCGATCCTGTCTGTTCAGCCCTTCCGTCATTCATTACACATATCCTGTCTGATAATGTCATTGCCTCTTCCTGGTCATGGGTAACATAGATGGTTGTCAGCCCTGTCGAATCATGTATTTCCCTGATTTCCCTGCGAAGATTGTTTCTCAGTGAAACATCAAGTGCACTCAGGGGTTCATCAAGAAGAATGATATCAGGTTCGACAGCTATGGCCCTTGCAAGGGAAACCCTCTGTTTTTCCCCCCCTGAGAGGGTATCTGTTTTACGACTGCTGAAACTTTCCATGTTTATTTTTCTGAGAAGGTTTTCAACCTTTTCCCTTATCCTTTCCTTTTTCCATTTTTTGGATTCTGGTCCGAAGGAAATATTCCTGTAAACATTCCTGTTTGGAAAGAGTGCGAAATTCTGAAAGACAATTGAAATATTCCTGTCCTTAGGTTCCAGCTCTGTAATGTTTTTGCTGTTAAGGATAAGTTCTCCTGAATCAGGCTGTATAAAACCTGCTATGATTCTCAGAAGAGTTGTTTTTCCGCACCCTGAAGGACCGAGGAGTGTGAAAAACTCACCTTTTCTTATTCTGAAATCTACACAAATATCGAAGTCATCATATTTTTTTCTGATATTGTTAAGTTCAAGATATTCCATTATTTCCTCACAGTTCAAATGTACCTGCCCTGTCAAGGACAAGAAAAGATACCAGCGATGTCATAATCAGGATTGTTCCCATGGCACATGCCTGATAGAAATTATATGAACCTATCAGCCTGTAAATAGCCAGCGGTATTGTTATGAAATTATCGGGAGCAATCATCAGTGTTGCATTAATCTCTCCCATTGAAAGGGCAAAGGCAAGAACTGCACCTGTAAAAAGACCGTTTTTAACCATTGGTATTTCTATCCTGACAAATATTCTTCTCCATGAAGCACCCAGGCTCATTGCTGATTCAGTTATGCTGCTGTCTATTCTGTCATAGAATATTGTTATGCTTTTAAAAACAAAAGGGAGAAATGCAATGGTATGGGCAGTTACAAGAGGTATCCATCCTGTGGACTTTATGGAAAAATCATTCATGAATTTTATATAGGAGAGGGTAAGTATTATTGATGATACACCGAGACTCAATGTGAAGAAAAATTCTACAAAAACCTGTATTCCCTTTCTGTTTTTTGATGAATATGAGGCAGCAGTCAGGGCCATCAATACTGAAATCACGGTATTGACTGATGCAAGAAGCAGGCTGTTCCTGACAGGCCTGAAACCCAGTTCTGAAAATGTTTTTCTGTACCAGTGGAGCGAGTAGATAATGTCGGATCCCCTCGATGTTTTGTATTTGAAAGATTCAAAAATCACTACTCCCATTGGAAGAATTATTACTGTGAAAAGTATGATCAGGAACAGGGCAAGAAATACAAGTGAATAACCGGATGCTTCCTTTTCAGTCAGTGTATCAGATGTGTTTACGGAAACTGCATGTGAGAGTTTTTTCTGAAAAAATGTATAGATAAGGAGGAAAAACAGAGATACGGAAGACTGAATGACAGCAAGTGAGCATGCACCCGGAATATTGAGGTTTATTCTTGCAAGGCGGTATATTTCAACCTCAACCGTACTGTTTCTGGGTCCTCCTCCCAGAACAAGAATTACTGCAAAACTCATAAAACAGAGAATGAAAATAAGGGAAAAGGAGGCTATTACAGAAGGAAGCAGCTGAGGAAAGACTGTCTGTGTAAACACTCTTATCCTGCCTGCCCCAAGGCTTCTGGCCGCTTCAATATAGGAAACGGAAATCTTTTCCCATGAAGAGGATATAAGTCTTACTGCCAGTGGAAAGTTGAAGAATACATGTGCAAGTATAATTGCCCTGAAACTGTAGAGTATCTGAAACGGAGGTTTTCCTGTATCCAGTATATTCATGAAAAACCTGTTTATAAGGCCGTTGTTCCCGAACAGAAGGACAAATCCCAGCACCACCAGAATAGGGGGGAGGACAAAGGGGACAGCTGTTACAGCCCTGATTGTTTTTTTGAATCTGAAACTGTAGTGAGAAAGAAAATATGCCCCGAGAATCCCCGGAATCACGGAATATACAGAACTGAAAAAAGCCTGTTTAAAAGTAAAAACAAATATATTCAGATAATAGGGTTTTGATAGAAAATCCTTCAGATAGCTTAATGATATACCGCTTCTGAAAAGATTGATGAGCGGAAGATAGAAAGCCGGCAGTATAAAAAGAAATGGAATAATTTTTATAATTTCTGCCGGCTGTTTTTTCAAAATCCGGTTACCTGTTTACAGTTTCAAGCCATTCTTCAGTCCATTTGTCGAGGTTTTTGTTTATTTCCTCGGAGGAAAGAAGAAGGTTGGTTTCAGGTTTTTTAGCCACGCTGTAGGAGGCAGGAAGTTTTATATCTGTGACAGGAAACATCCAGTTTGTAAGAGGTATTTCCTTCTGAAAATCATCTGTAAGGATGAAATCAATAAAAAGCTGTGCTGATTTGAGGTTGCTGCAGTTGTTTACAATTCCTGCTCCTTCAATCTGCATATAGTTTCCTTTTCTGAAAATGGTTGCCCTGTACTGTTCGCTGTCTTCATATTCCTTGTGGTAGGCGGGACTGGTTGTATAGCTCAGTACCATCGGGGCTTCTCCGTTTACAAAAAGACCGTATCCCGAGTCCCATCCATCAGTAACTGTCAGAATATTTTTATTGAGTTTTGACCAGTAATCTGTAAAGCTTTCTCCGAAGACATTTACTGTCCACAGAAGAAATCCGAGTCCCGGGCTTGAAGTTCTGGGATCCATAAGAATAATTGATTTTTCATATTCAGGGGAAAGCAGGTCTTCAAGAGACTGGGGAGGATTCTTAATGGCTTCACTGTTGTAGATTAAAGAGAAAAATCCGTAATCGTATGGCGTAAGATGATTTGATTTATCAAAAAGAAGTTTTGAATCAACATTTATCAGATTTTCTGATTTATAAGGGACCAGGATGTTTTCATCCAGTGCTTTGGAAAGCATGTTGTTGTCAATCCCGATAAGCACATCAGCAACAGGTGAATCTTTTTCAAGTACAGCTTTTGTCAGGACCTGCCCCGCATCACCCGGAGACCTGATATCAACTTTTATTCCATATTTCTCCTCGAATTTTGGAACAACAACTGGTCCCGGACCCCAGTCGGAAACAAAGGAATCATATGCATATATTACCAGCTTTTTTGTTTCCTCAGGTGCAGCTTCCTTTTTCTTGCAAGATACATTAAGCATCAGTACAAATACTGCAAAGAGCAGTAATGTCCATTTTTTCATTTTTTTCTCCCTTGTGTACAGGATTAACTGCCGCTTCAGTATTTTATAATCAGTTGCTCTTTTTAAAGGGTGAATAAAGAATTATTCAGCACAGAAGAGCTGATGATCAGAAAAATATTATCTGACAGCAGTATTATCCTTGAGTTTCAGTGCATGTATAGCGGGATAAAGAGTGTTTGAATCCCTACGCTGGCATTATCCAGTTCAGGTACATCGGGTATAATCTCAGGCATACTTGGCCACCCCCACACACACATTGCAGCTGCATATAATTTGAAACCTTTTATATGCAGTTGTCAGCTGTTTTTCTGTAAAAATTTACTGACGGCTATATTTTAGCCTTAATAGAAAAATAGTCAACTGCAGAAGAGATTTTTTTGGATAATAAGTAAAAACTTATTGATGCAGCTGATTTTGTGAAGATATATTTTTTTTAAGCATGAGAACAAAGGGAAAACCTGTGACAGATACTATTCCTGATATTATAAATGCAGTATGAAGACTGAAACGGTCCCCTATAAAACCTGCAGCAGTAATAGCAAGTGTAATTGTAAGGAAATCTGCAGTCATGAATATGCTGCTGCATACAGTCGGGTTTTTCCCGCTCTGCTCCTGCACATATGCAAGCAGGACAGGAGATGATGCAAAGGCGGTAAAACCAGTCAGTACCAGAAGAATGATTGACATGAAGCCTCCCGAGAAGGTGAAAGCAAGCATCAGGGCAGGGGATAATGCTGTTGATATGAGAAGTGTTCTGTTTTTTCCAATTCTGTCTGAAATGAAACCGGAAAACATGACACCTGCAGCAGCAGAGAGCTGCAGTACTGAAAGTGATATACCTGAAAACCAGAGACTCAATCCTTTAGAAGTAAGATAGGCAGGCAGATATGTATTGAGTACAGATGCAATACTGGTTCTTGAAATCAGTATCATTGTTATTGAAAGGAAAAACAATTTCATTTCCTTCAATACAGCGGTAAATCCCTTTTCAGCGATATTCCCTGATTCAGTATTTACGCGGCTGTTCCTGTGAAACATCATGATTATTACAGCTGAATAGATAAATGCTGCTGGAAGCAGATAATAGACCTTATTTTTTCCCCAGAGTGATATTGCTGCAAGAACCACAATCGGGCCTGCGCTTCTTGCAAGTTCACCACCGAGCATGTAAAAACTCATACCTGTTCCTGTCATGTCACCTGAATATTTTCTGATCATGACGGGTGACGGAATATGGAAAAAGCATGAACTTATTCCCATTACAAGTATTAGAAGTGCAAGTACAGTGTATGATGGAGCAGATGCTATGAAACACATCACAGTGGAGCTTGCAGCAATGGATGCTGCAATAATTAATGCGGGATTTTTTCTTGAAGCTATACTTCCGATGACAGGATTCAGAAGTGAAGGGAAGCGGTGAAAGACAGATAAAAGACCTGCCTGAGCATATGATATACCAAGATTTGATATAATAATCGGCAGAACAGGTGCCAGGAAATTGCTGTAGAGATCGTGAAAGAAATGCGCCCCTGAGAGTACAAGAACTGAACCCGGGAGAAATTTTTTATGCTGCATAATCCTGAACTCCTATGTTTAAATGTATAAACATTTAAACATATTTTATCAGATCTTTAGGCAAAGTACAATTCCAATCTTTAATAAATTATACCCTTATATTATTCGGAAATATTGTCAATAAACCAGTCATAAAGTGCTTCAACCCTGCTGTGGATTGAATTCCTTATCTTCTTTTCGAGAAAACCTGCATTGGCATGACTGCATATCCCCGAGCAGTATATTGCAAGATCATCACCGTCCGCCATTATAACCAGGTAAAAAGTAAGGTCACCTTTGCCGATGGCCGGAATTATTTTATAACGCATGTCATCTATATTGGTCATTTCCATTACCAGGTAGTTATCAGAAACAGTATAGTCAAGCCTGTAGTAGTTCCTGCCGAAGGAAAGGTCCCGGGTATAGCAGTTGAAGCTGTAATTCCTTATGTTTTCATTGAAAACAGGCTTTTCAGCTGTATCATTTCTGTCTGTACCTTTAACAGGATATGCTTCGGCAAAAAGTGTTCTGTATTTTTCCCTTGAATGGGAATAGTACTCAATGCCTTCGAGTGTCCTGACATCTGTAAGTACATCGAAATATTCTTTAATGCTTTTCTGATACTTTTTCTCTCTGTGAAGAAAAAGTGTTTCAATTCCTGTGTTGAAACTGCTTTTTTCAATTTCATTTTCCATCCTGCTTTTTTCTGAAATGTCGGGAAGAAAAACCGGTAACTGCCCTTCCTTAAGAAAGAGAGTAAGTTTTCCAGTATTTTCAAGTTTGACAAGTTCAGAAGAAGGAATTCCTGAAAAATATTTCTCCTTGACAGATATCCCGGAAGAGTGCTGAACAGAATTCTGCTCTTCTGAATATGAACTGCAAGGAGGCATAAAAATTAAAAAAAGTGTTAAGATTGAAATTAAGTGTTTTCTCATGTTATCCTGAATTTATTTAAAACTGAGTGATTGATCAAGAGGTTATATGAAAATAAAAATATGCTTCACAGGGGGAGGAACAGCAGGTCATGTTTATCCCGGTATATCTGTACTTGAAAAAATAAGGGAAAAGGGGCTTGAGGATAATTTTGAAACTGATTTTTTCTGGATAGGATCTTCCTCCGGAATGGAGAAGAACCTTATTTCAGATACAGGCATAAGATATTACGGAATACAGACCGGCAAACTGAGAAGATATTTTTCATTAAGGAATTTTACTGATCTTTTCAGAATTCTCGCCGGTCTTCTCCAGTCCCTGTTTATAATCATGAAGGAGAAACCTGATCTGATTTTTTCCAAGGGGGGGTATGTCAGCGTACCGCCTGTTGTTTCTGGATGGATTCTGAGGATACCTGTGATAACCCACGAGTCTGATTATACACCTGGCCTTGCAACAAGGATAAACAGCCGTTTTTCTGAAAAGATACTGATTTCTGTCGGCGAAACAGCCAGGTATTTCAAAAAAGGATACATGGCCAGAATTATTGAAACAGGAAATCCGGTCAGACAGAATTTTTTCTCCGGAGACCCTGAAAAAGGGAGAAAATACTTCGGAATTGAAAACAGTCTCCCGGTAATTCTTGTGCTGGGGGGAAGCCAGGGAGCTTCCGAGATAAATAATCTTGTAAGAGCAGTCCTTAACAGGCTTAGCGGAAGTTTCAATGTCATCCATCAGTGCGGAGAAAGGGATTATAAACCTGAAACCGGAGATAAAATCATCAACTATTATCAGGTTCCATTTGTAAGGGATGAATTCCCTGATATACTTGCATCAGCCGACCTTGTTGTTTCGAGAGGCGGAGCCGGAACAATCTGGGAACTTTCAGCAGCAGGAAAGGCTGCTGTAATAATTCCGCTCAGAGGGAGCGGCACACGGGGGGACCAGGTAATGAACTGCAGATTTCTCAACTCTATTGATGCAGCATCAGTTCTTGATGATAAAATAATTACAGAAGATATGTTCTTCGAAAGGATCAGGTCTGTTTTTGATAACAGAGAGTCTTTAGTCAAGTACAGAAAAAATATCAGAACAATCACCAAAAAAGATCCGGCTGAAAAAATATCCGGTATTATAATAGAAAGAGCAGGCGGTGGAATGTGAACAGTATCAGTATTGTCCCTGTAGATATAATATTCTGTGTAGTTATTATTTTCTTTACTATTCGATGCATAATTAAGGGATTTGTCACTGAATTCCTGTCCATGGCTGCAGTAATTGGGGGCATCAGTGCAGGTATTATATTTTCAGGAACTTTAAACAGGTATATTGATATTTATATAGGAAAATCTGGATGGAATTACCTTATTTCATTTCTCGTTCTTTTCATTGTTGTTTATCTTATTATCAAGATGTTTGAAAAAATGCTTTGCCGTTTTGTGGAAAGGGTTGAACTTGAACAGCTGGACAGGGCACTTGGTCTGTTCCTGGGACTTGTTGAAGGAGCTGTTGTTGTGCTTGTTATTATTCTGCTTATAAAGCTTCAGCCGCTTTTCCCCTATGATAAAATTGCAGACGGCAGTATTGCATTCAGCCTGGCGGAAAAAATATTTGTTTATCTGCCGGATTTCTAGAAGGATTACAGATGTTTGAAAATATAATTGGACATGAAAGTGTTGTGGACCAGATAAAGAATGAAATTACAGGGAAAAGGTTTCCAGGATCGTCAGTAATAACCGGCCCTGAGTATTCAGGCAAACAGACTCTTGCGCTTGAAATCGCCCGTTCCCTCACATGCCAGAAAAGCGGGGAATGGGGCTGCATGTGTGAATCATGCAGGCTGCAGAGGAGCCTGATGCATCCTTCAACACTGCTTGCGGGATCTGATTCATTTCTTCCTGAAATAAAAATGACTGCAGATATAATGAAAAAGAAGAAAGGTGAATTGTTCAGCCGCTTTCTTTTTGTAAGGAGTGTGAGAAAGCTTATCAAGAGATTTGATCCTGTTTTTACAGAAAGCGGAGATCAGAAGATTAAAAAGATTATTCCTCTTATAAGAGAGATAGAAGATCTTATATATGATATTTCACCGGAAGAGGACAGTGATCCAGCAAAACTTGAAGAAAAAGCAGATCAGATTATTGAAAAGTGCGTAATAATTACAAATGATATAAATATTTCAGGTGTTTCAGTGGATCAGGTCAGAAAAATCACTTTCTGGGTCCACACAACAGGTTACAGGGAAAAGAAGGTTATAATAATTGAAAACTCCGAAAAAATGAATGAGAGTGCCAGGAATGCTGTTCTGAAGATTCTTGAGGAACCTCCTGAGGGGGTATATTTCATATTTCTGACATCCCGATACGGTGAAATTATCCCTACAATCAGATCACGCCTGAGGAAATACGAACTGAAGGAAAGGACTTTTCAGGAAAGCAGGGATGTTATAGAAAAAATTTTCAGGGAAAAACCGGGTATTGAATTTTCCCTCCCTGATTTTTTCAATTCCTGGTCTACAGAACATGAGCTGATAAGAAAAGCAGCAAAAGAGTTTATTACAGATATCATAGATACGGGAAAAAATTTCAGCAGTACAGGTCCGGAGCTGAAAAAAATCATGAAATCGTCGGGACCTGATAATCTCAGGATATTTCTTGAATCAGCTCTTGAATATATCAGACTTCTTTTAAACAGCAGTGATTACATGAAAAGTTCACCCGGGACATACAGGGATATTAAAAAGCTTTCAAAGCTTATTAATGACGGATACAGAAACAATGAGATACTTAATGTAAATCCTGAACTTGTAATTGAAAATATATTTTTCAGGATGAGAAACAGTATATGAGAAATTTCATAAAGCGTGCTGTAAAAAGGATATCAAAACTTGACCAGAACCAGATTCTGAATCTGATTAATATTCTGACAGATGAAAATGAACTGCTCGAAATTGTTCTGGATTCAATGACAGACGGGCTTATAGTTTCTGACAGGGAGGAAAACCTTCTTTTTATCAATAAATCGGCCAAAAGGCTTCTGGGGACACAGTATCTGAATGAAAATGTTGAAAACAGCCTGTGGGATGCTGTTCCAGACAGAAAGATCAGGGAAATGCTTGTCGAGTCTCTCAACAGACATGATGACAGAACCGTAAACAACTATATTGATACAAACAAAAAGGAATCAAGGATTCTCGAGTTTACAACAACTCCCCTTGTAAGGGAAAAATGTATATACGGAAATATTATCATGATCAAGGATATTACCGAGAGAAAAATCAGGGAAACAAAGCTGAGAAGGGCTGAAAGCCTTGCTTCGCTTACTACGCTTGCGGCAGGTGTTGCGCATGAGATAAAAAACCCGCTTGGTTCTATCAGTATATATCTACAGCTTGTTGAAAAACTAGTTTCAAAAAAAGAGGATGATCCTGATAAGGAAAAAATACTTGGAAACCTGTCAGTTATTAATGAAGAGGTGGACAGGCTTAACCAGATTGTTGTGGATTTCCTTTTTGCAGTAAGACCTATTAATCTTGATCTTGAATACAACAACATTAACAAGATTATTGATGAAACCCTTGATTTCATGAAGGTGGATTTTGATGAATCGGGGATAAAGGTGATAAAGGAGCTTTCTGATGATGTTCCTGATATCATGCTGGACAGCAGGTTTGTCAAACAGGCTATAATAAACCTCATTAAAAACGCAGAAGCTGCAATGAAGGAAAAAGAAGGGATACTTGAAATAAGATCTTATCTTAAAGACAGCAATGTGATGCTTGATATAAAAGACAACGGATCAGGGATACCTGAAAGAATAATTGGAAGAATATTTGAGCCGTATTTCACAACAAAGGAATTCGGTTCCGGAATAGGCCTTACTCTGGTATATAAGATTATAAGGGAGCATAAAGGCGATATAGCAATCTCCTCTGTCGAGGGTGAGGGAACAACGTTCACACTGAGTTTTCCTGCACACAAGAAGGAACAGAAACTACTAAGCTGGGAAGGAGGTAACAGTGGAATTTTCGATACTTGTTGCTGATGATGAAAAAAACATACGTTTCGGCCTCGGTCAGGCCCTTGAAGGGGAAGGATATAATACATTTCTTGCGGAAAACGGGTTAAAAGCGCTTGAAATAATTGAAAAGGAAAATATTGATATAGTTATCACAGACCTCAGAATGCCTGAAATGACAGGGGAGGAACTTCTTAAAAGAATTTCAAAAGACCATAAGAATATTCCTGTAATTATCCTCACCGGGCACGGTACAATTGAAAATGCTGTACAGACAATGAGGGACGGTGCATATGATTTCATGACAAAACCTCTTAATCTTGAACACCTGTTCCTGATTATAAAAAGGGCACTTAAAAACCGTGAGCTTGTCCTTAGCAACAAGGCTCTTCAGGAGGAAGTTGAGAAGATAAGGAACAACAAGCTTAAGGTTATAGGTAAAAGCGCTGCTATTAAAAAGGTCCTGGATACAGTACAGCAGATTGCATCAACAAGAGCTTCAGTGCTTGTAACAGGTGAAAGCGGAGTAGGCAAGGAAGTTATTGCAGATGTAATCCACAGTTTATCAGACAGGAATGATAAACCATTTATCAAGGTACACTGTGCAGCACTTTCAGATACCCTTCTCGAGTCTGAACTTTTCGGGCACGAGAAAGGGGCGTTTACAGGTGCTGTTGCCAGAAAAAGGGGTCGTTTTGAGCTGGCCCACAGGGGTACAATTTTTCTGGACGAGATAGGGGAGATAAACCAGTCGACACAGATAAAGCTTCTGAGGGTTCTTCAGGAAAGGACATTTGAAAGAGTCGGGGGAGAGGAAACTGTAAGTGTGGATGTCAGAATTATTTCTGCAACCAACAAGGACCTTGAAAAAGAGGTTGAAAAGGGTAATTTCAGGGAAGATCTATATTACAGGCTAAATGTTGTAAAACTTGATATTCCCCCTTTAAGGGAAAGAAAGGATGATATCCCTCTTCTGGTAGCTTCATTTCTCAAGGATTTTTCAAGGGAGAACAATAAAAACATAGAGGGACTTGACCAGAAGGCACAGGCTGCACTTTATAACCATAACTGGAAGGGAAATATCAGGGAACTCAGAAACTGCATTGAAAGCGCTGTTGTAATGGCAAGGGAGAGTATTATAAGCTATGATGATCTTCCCTTGTCTGTTAAAAGCGACAGCAGTGCTGATTTTATAAACATAAAAACCGGTGTCACACTTGAAGAAGTTGAAAAGACGGTTATACAGAGTACGCTGAACAGCCTTAACGGCAATAAAAGCAGAACAGCCGAAGTGCTTGGGATTGGGCGGAAAACTCTTCACAGAAAGCTTAACGAGTATAATCTTCAGTAGCATCAATGCTGTAAGCATTGATGCTTACAGCATTAATCAGCAAAGTTCCTTTATTATGCCTGACAGCCTTTCAACAGCCTTGTTTATTGTATCAGTATCAGCCATTGTGTAGTTCAGCCTCATTGTCTCGATACCTTTATCAGGATCTGTAAAAAAGAATTTCCCGGGAACAAATGCCACATTATTCTTAATTGCCTTGTGATAAAGATCCATCATATTGAAATTTTCAGGACCCGAAACCCACAGAAACATTCCCCCGTCAGATTTTGCTGTTTTAAATGATTCAGGCATATTCCTTCTGAGGGCTTCAATCATGGCATCCTGTTTCGGCCTGTACAGGGATATGATTTCAGGCAGATGTCTTGCAAGGTGTCCCCCTGAAATATATTCTGAAGCGAGAGCCTGGTTAAAGGTACTTGTATGCAGGTCCACCCCCTGTTTGACAAGGACAAGCCATTTTCTTATCACGTCAGGGGCAGTGAAAAAACCTGTTCTCAGTCCCGGTGCAAATACTTTGGAAAGTGTGCCTGAATAAATGACATTATCAGGAGCAAATACAGCAATCGGTGGAAGCGGCTCTCCGCTGTACCTCAATGAACTGTAGGGATCATCCTCAAGAAGAAGCGTGTTATTTCTTATAATTATTTCAGCTATTTTTTTTCTTCTCTCAAGAGAAATTGATCTTCCTGTGGGATTCTGGAATGTTGGTATGAGATATACGAATTTTATTGTATTATTTGCAAGCACTTCTTCCAGAGATTCAGGGATTACACCGTTATCGTCTGTCTCAAGGCATATATATTCAGGCTGATAGGGGTTGAAAGCTGAAATTGCCCCAAGATAGGTTGGAGATTCAACCGCTATTTTGTCACCTTTTGATATAAGAATTTTTCCTGCAGCATCAAGCAGCCCCTGAGACCCGCTGGTGATACAGATTTTATCAGCATCTGTTTTAATACCCCTTTCTTCAAGAAGGGAAACAAGGGATTCCCTGAGAGGCATAAATCCTTCTGTACAGTCATACTGGAGAGCTGATGAGCTGTATTTTCTCAGAACAGTATCGGTAAGTTCGTTTATTATATCCATAGGGAAACTTTCCGGAGAAGGAATCCCCCCTGCAAGGGATATCATGCCGGGCTGTGATACCACCTTGAGTATCTCTCTTATGGCATTTGCTCCCATGATTTCTGTTCTTTCAGCAAGAAGTTTTTTAAAATCCATATCAAGCTCCTGATAAATAATATTGACATATTGAAAATAATAGATGCTGTTCAATAACAATAACAGATACAGAATATTGATTTTATAACCATAACAGTTTAGCCTTAAAACATGAATATGAAAAAAGAAAAAAAGTTCCGTTACGAAGAGATTGCAGAATATATTACTTATGCAATCGAGGATGGAACAATAAAGTTCGGAAGCAGGGTTCCATCCCTGCGGGAAATAAGCAGAAGATTCAGATGTTCAATATCTGTAGTTATGCAGGCGTATGAGGTGCTTGAAAAAAGGGGAAAGATTCATGCTGTTGAAAAGTCGGGATTTTTTGCTTCTCAACCTTTTACCAATCCTGTTCCTTCAACTGATACCGGTACATACTCACTGAGGTCGGAAGAGGCTAAACCGCTCAGCATTATAGGAAAAATAGTTGATGCGAGCAATGACAGGACAATTGTACCTCTCGGGGCGGGAATTCCCCATGAAAGTCTTCTCCCTGTAGGAGCAATAAAACAGTCACTTAACCGTGTCCTGAGAGAAAATCCGCTTCTGCTTAATCAGTATTCTGATGAAGCAGGGTATCACAGCCTCAGGTGTGAAATATGCAGAATACTGCTTAACAGGGGGGTGAATGCAAACCCTGATGATATTCTGATCACAAACGGCTGTACTGAAGCTCTCTCCCTTGCTGTAGCGAGCTCTACATCTCCCGGTGATACAGTTGCAATTGAGAGCCCTGTTTTCATGGGTGCAATTCAGATACTTAAGGAACTGGGGAGAAGAATAATAACAGTTCCGACATCTGCAGACAGCGGAATGGATCTCGATTATCTTGAAATGGCTGTAAAAAAATCAGATGTCAGGGCTGTCATGATGACTGCCGCATTTCAGAACCCTCTGGGATTTGTCATGCCTGAGGAAAAAAGAAAAAGGGCTGTTGAGCTTGCTGAAAAATACAGTATCATAATTATTGAAGACGATTTGTACAGCGACTGTTCCCACAACTTTACAGCAGAACGTCCTGTCAAAAGTTTTGACAGGACGGGGCATGTGATATACTGCTCCTCTTTTTCAAAGACATTGAGCCCGGGACTAAGGATAGGATGGATGATGGGGGGGATACATCACAGGAAATGCAGGACTATGAAAATTACACAGAATCTCGGAGGAAGCCCTGTTCTGCAGGCCGCCCTGGCTGATTTTCTCAAAAACGGACGATATTTGAATCATGTCAAAAAATTCCAGAAAAGTATTTCAAGGCAGGCACTTGAAATGAAGATGCTGCTTTCAAAGTATCTCCCGGATGATACAGCCATATCCACCCCGTGCGGGGGATTCTTTTTCTGGCTTGAAATCAATGGAGATATCGATACTGTTGAGCTTTTCAGTAAAGCGCTGGAGGAAAAAATAAGTATTGCCCCGGGACAGGTTTTCGGTAATGGTGAGAGATTTAAAAACTGTCTCAGAATAAGTTTCGCATCACCTGTTACAGATGAATTAAGAAGTGGAATTATTAAACTCGGTAATATTATAACTGATATGAAGCAGGGTAATATGAGAAGAATCGGCTAATTACTTATCAGATATTTCCTTCATCATAGAAATACTGGCCTGTATAAACATATTCAGGTGCAGCTGTTATAAAAGCTTCATTTTTAATCTGGTCCCATTCTGCAAAAGCCTTTGTATTATAGAAATTTACAAGAAGGGAGTTTTCATAACCGTTCAGAACAGATGCAATTGCACCTGCTGATAAAGTCAGCGAATTGTCTGTATTCATCCTGTTTTTCCAGGCTGTTATACTGATTATGTCAGGAGAAAGAGGTTTTACAAAAACAGGCTGGCAGAGGGAAAGGGTTTCTGATTTCATTATTTCCTTGTGCATCTTTTTAAGGAACTCCCTCGGCTTGTTCTCCGGGAAAAAAACTATTCCTGTTTTACCGATTTTCACCCTGCTGAATCTGTAAGTGAAATTGTTGTATATCAGGTTTTCAGTATTGCCAGTATCAATTTCCGGTTCTCCTGTCTTTATCCTGAAATTCCTGCTGTCTATGGCTCTGAGAGTATATTCCCTGTTGTTGTTGATTATAATTATATCTGAATTGTCTGTAGAAACAGTATCATAAATATATCTTGATGCTGCAATGGATGAATCAGAAGAATAGTCATGAAAAGAACCGTCGGGAGAAAAAGTCAGTATTTCCGTGCAGTTATTATTATGTTTCGTAATAAATATAATTCCATTAGCACCGGCTCCTGTATGCCTGTCGCAGATTTTTACCGCAATGTCTGAGAAAACGGAATGATCCGGCAGCTTTTCATCTCTGAAATCAGCAAGCAGAAGATCATTCCGTAATATATGAAGTTTGAAAAAGTTTATTTCCAATTTTACTTCTCAAAAAACTCTTTATGGAGGTTGATAATTGTATTGTCTATTTCATTCTGATCCAGAACCATGGAGAGGTTTACATCAGAAGATCCCAGCGAAATCATTTTAATGACAGCAGGGGAAAGTGTGGCAAAAATTCTCGAGATAAGAGAAGAATCCTTCCATATATTTTTTCCAACAAGACAGATAATTCCGCATCCGGATTCAACTGTTGTTTTTCCTATCATTTCAAGCTCTGATTTGATTGAATTCAGGTTTTTTGTATCTTCGATTGTCATTGATACAGAAACCTCTGATGTTGAAATAAGATCAACAGGTGTCTGGTATTTGTTGAAAATTGAAAATATTCTGGAGAGGAAACCGTATGCATTCAGCATTCTTGAAGAAGTGATGTTGATCAGTGTTATGTTTTTCTTCCCTGCAATTCCAGTAAGTCCTGATGAAGCAGCATCTTTGATAATTCTTGTTCCGGGAGCATCGGGATTCCTTGTATTTTTTACAACTACCGGTATCCTTTTTTCAACCGCCGGCTGTATTGTTGACGGGTGTACAACCTTTGCCCCGAAAAAAGCAAGTTCGGCAGCTTCGATATAGCTTATTGTTGTCATTGTTTTTGCACCTTTGACAAGCCTGGGGTCAGTTGTAAGGATTCCGTCAACATCTGTCCATATCTGTACTTCTTCAGCATTAAGTGCTGACCCGTAGATTGTAGCTGTATAGTCGGAACCGCCTCTTCCAAGGGTTGTGGTAGAACCGCTTTCAGTTGAACTGATAAAACCCTGCGCAATTATCAGCTTGTCAGATTCAGGCTTAACCATTTCCCTTATTATGTTGTCAGTAAGAGGAAAAATGGGAACTGCAGCTGAGTAGTTGTCATCAGTTTTTATTATATCCCTTGAATCAAGAAGCTCTGCCCTGATTCCCCTTTCAACAGCTCTGTGATATATGAGTGCAGTTGAGAGTCTCTCTCCGAATGATAAAAGAGTGTCTCTGCTTTTGAGCGTGCATTCCTGAAGGAGAAAAAGCCCTCTTGCAAGTGAATACAGCTGTTCAAACATCTCATTGATTGTTTCAGATGCTTTTTTGAGGTTGTCGCCTGTAAGGAAAGCTTCTGCTGTTTCAAGATGGGATTTTTTGAGGTTTTCAATATTGTTTATTATCCCGTCTTTGTTTTTGCCTGCAGCAAAATCAGCAATTTCAACAAGTCTGTCTGTTGTTTTTCCCATGGCGGAAGAAATCATCAGCGGTGCTGATTTAATCTGTTTTTCAGCAATATCAATTGCCTTGTCAATCCATTCGCTGTTCTGGACTGAAGTTCCTCCGAATTTTAATACAATCATGTTCCTTTCCTGTTCCTGTTTTCATGTATCTGATGTTGTTAATCAGCGTTATTGTACAGTATTATTATTTTAATAGAAAGCTTTTAGAAAGCCGGTAAAAATTATAAATAACTGTTCTGATATATAATAACACTTCAATGATGCTGATTGATTGTTGCTAACATTAATGAATCATTATGTCAATAAAGCAGAATTTACCATGGTGTCTTAAAATATTATCTATGATATGCTAAAATATATAAAAGTTGATAAACTTGATTATGGAGAAATATTTTGAAAAAAGGTTTTCATGAAAGAGTGGAACAGGTCTACAGATCCTGTAATATTGACAGAGAATATTGTCCTGAAACAGCTGTTGTTCTCGGTTCAGGCTTGTCTGAGCTGGTGAAATCATACAGCGGAAGGGAAATATCATTTTCAGATATAGAAGGATTTCCTTCTGTAAACATAAAAGGGCATCCGGGGCTTTTCAAGCTTGCAGAAAAAGCAGTTCTCATGGCAGGGAGGATTCACTTTTATGAGGGACATTCCATGGAAGATGTTGTTCTTCCTGTTGCTCTTTTGTGGCGGATGGGGGTAAAAAAAATAATTCTCACAAATGCTGCGGGGGGGGTAAACAGGGAATTTGTTCCCGGGGACCTTGCACTTATTACTGATCATATAAATCTTACCGGGCAGAACCCTCTGATAGGAAAAAACGAAGGTTTTGAAGGCCCCCGTTTCCCTGACATGAGCAGGGTATATGATGAGGAAATAAACAGGGCAGCAATGTCAATAGATCCGGAACTTAGGAAAGGTGTTTATGCAGGACTTACCGGTCCTTCATATGAAACACCTGCAGAGATAAGGATGCTTGAAGCAGCAGGAGCTGATATGGTGGGTATGTCTACAGTAAATGAGGCAATTGCTGCAAGGTATCTTGGTATGAGGGTTGCCGGTATTTCATGTATTACCAATATGGCAGCAGGCATTCTTGATCAGCCTCTTGACCACAGCGAAGTAGTTGAGACAGGGAAAAAGGTCAACAGGCGGTTCATAAACCTTGTCAGCAGGCTTCTTGAAGAAATATAAAAAAACCAGGAACACACCGGAATAATTATGAAAGCATCAGAAAAATTCTCAGCGCCTGTTATACAGCAGATGCGGAAAGCTGTTTCAGATACAGGGGGAAATGAAGTAATGTTTACAGGCCGGAGCGGAGACAGCGGCCTGATTGAACATATAGAAACAGCAGCCCGGGGAAACGAGAATTCTGTTCCTGCACTTGAAGGATTTGTAGACAGGGGGGATGTTGTTATTCATAACCATCCCGGAGGAAACCTTAGCCCAAGTGCTGCAGATTTGAGAATAGCATCAATACTGGGAAATCAGGGGATAGGTTTTTATATTATCAATAATGAGGTCACTGAAGTTTATGCAGTGGCTGAAACTGTTGCTGAAAGGATAGTCCCTTTAAATACAGATGAAATCAAATCACACCTGGAACCTGGCGGGTCTTTATCAGGAATCTTTGAAAAGTACGAAGTAAGGCCGTCCCAGATTGAGATGCTTTGCGATGTTGCTGATGCAATTAACAATGAGGAAATCATAATTGCAGAAGCAGGCACCGGGGTCGGAAAATCGCTTGCTTATCTTATTCCTGCATTCCAGTGGGTTATTAATAATAATGACAGGATAGTAATATCAACAGGGACAATAAACCTTCAGCACCAGCTTATTGAAAAAGATATTCCTCTTGTCAGAAAAATGCTTAAGACAGATAAAAAGGCTGCCCTTGTAAAAGGAAGGGGCAATTATGTCTGCATGAGAAAATATCTGGAAAAACTGAATGAAACTTCCCTTTTCAATGAAACAGACAGGGAACTGATGCTTATAAAGGAATGGGTTGAGACAACAGATACAGGAGATAAGTCTGACTTGAGTTTTCTTCCCGACCATGCACTGTGGGGAGATATTGCTTCCGAATCAGATTACTGTCTCGGGCTGCACTGTCCGTACCGGGAAAAGTGTTTTGTGATAAAATCAAGGAAAAGAGCTGCCGCGGCACAGATACTTGTTGTAAATCACCATATACTCTTTTCAGATATATCAGCAAGAAGTGCAGGGGGAGGTTTCAACGGTACAGCTGTCCTTCCCGGGTTCAGCAGAATTGTATTTGATGAAGCACATAATATGGAAAATGCTGCCACCTCATTTTATTCTCCGACACTGTCCCGGGGTATGATGTTTAAGACTATTACAAAAATATACAGAAGAAAAAAGGGGCGGATATCAGGTATATATGTGAGCCTTAAAAACAGTGAAGGGGCTGAAGATAAAATCGAAGAGATACCTTCACTGACAGCTGAGGCTGTCAGTGAATTCGAGCTTCTGGAAAAGGAGGCTGAAGATCTTCTCAAGGGATCATATAACCTGAGGATAGATCATGAAGAAAAATTTGATAATCTGCTTTCCAGAACAGCATCTCTTAAAAGTCATCTTTCAAAAATACATATGATTATTGATGATATTACACAGGGAATGGATTTTTCCCCTGAAGATGATGCCGGGGTTTATGAAATAATTCTGATAAAAAACAAGCTTCAGGGGCTTGTCTCAACCTGTGAAAAACTTCTCGATACTGATGACAACTATATACCGTGGTTTGAAAAATCAAAAAGAATCTTTTTCTATGTTACACCAATTGATATTAGCAGGATACTTCAGGATACTCTTTACAGCAAAGTCAAATCAATAGTATTTACCTCTGCAACACTCAGTATAAGTTCAAAATTCAGTTTCTGGAAAAAAAGGGTGGGGCTGGATTCTGAAATGTTTCCTGTCACAGAGAATATCTATAAATCCCCTTTCAATTATGAAAAGAATGTGCTTCTGGGGATCCCCCAGGATCTTCCTGATCCCTCAGATGAAGAATACACGGAAAAACTTTCACAGTTTATCTATGATTCACTGCTGATATCTGAAGGTAAGGGACTTGTCCTTTTTACATCATATACAATGCTGATGAAAGTATATGAAAGTATTAGGGACAGACTTGTTGAAAACAAGATCATGGTTTACAGACAGGGGGAAGATGACCGTTTCAGGCTGCTGAGATCTTTTAACAGTGACAGGAACAGCGTGCTGCTTGCAACAGATTCATTCTGGGAAGGGGTGGACAGTCCGGGAGATACTCTTAAAAATCTTATTATATGCAGACTCCCTTTCAGGGTTCCTTCTGATCCTGTCATTAAGGCAAGAATGGACAGGATTGCTGAAAACGGTGGCAACCCCTTTATGGATTTTTCTCTTCCTGAAGCGGTCATCAAGCTCAAGCAGGGATTCGGAAGACTTATGAGGGCTAAAGATGACAGAGGTGTTGTGCAGATAACTGATAACAGAATACTCAGGAAACAGTACGGTTCAATTTTTCTTAAGTCTCTTCCTGAAGCATCAAGATATTTCGGAACAGCGGAAAATCTTCACTCCAAAATCGAGGATTTTTTATACAGCTGATGTTTTTCGGCTGTGACGGGGCATAAAAAAGCCCGGCAGAAAAACCGGGCATATCAGATAATCAGGAAATTAAAATTATTCTACAATTGCAATAATATCATTTGCCTTGAGAATGAGGAATTCCTCCCCATCGATTTTGATAGATGTTCCGGCATATTTATCATACATGATTTTCTGGCCGATTTTAACTTTAATTACATCTTTATCATCACCAATAGCTGATACAACGCCTGTCTGGGTTTTTTCCTGTGCTGTCTGAGGTATGTATAGTCCCCCTTTTGTTTTTTCTTCTGACTCAGAGATTTTAACAAGTACACGGTCCCCTAAAGGTGTGATTTTCATATAATCCTCCTGTGGAAATATATTATATTTGATTTTTGTGTTTTTTATTAATCAAAAATATACGAATGTTCTTAATATTGGTCAAGATAAATATATCAGGAAACATAAAAATCATTTTACTGAATGATAATGGGTCAAAATGAACCTTAATTACTTACAGACTGAACATGTGTGTCGAAATGATACTGTATAATAAAAGGAGTGATTTCAAGGAAAAAGTTAAAGTTAATATAAATATATATATTATAAGGAATTAAATAATTTTTAACTGGTTTATGGAATTGGCATGAACTTTGCTTTATATAGCTGAGAGGTGATAAAATGACAGCAGAAAGAACTAGGCTTTATAACAGCCAGTCAAATGATGAAAATGTATTATCAATCTATCTTAAAGAAATTAATGCAATACCGCTTCTTTCAAGAGAAGATGAGGATAAATATGCCAGGCTTGCAGCTGATGGCGATGAAAAGGCAAGAGAGATACTTATTAAATCCAATCTCCGTTTTGTTGTTAATGTTGCCAAGAAATATCAGAACAAGGGAATTCCCCTTTCTGATCTTATCAATGAAGGTAATATAGGTTTGATGAATGCAATAGAAAAGTATGATGTCGACCGCGGCTATCATTTTATTTCATATGCAGTATGGTGGATAAAACAGTCAATTCTCAAGTCAATAGGCGAAAAATCAAGAATGATAAGGCTGCCGTTAAACAGAGCAGGTGAACTGGTGCAGATAGAAAGGGCAAAAAAGGAACTACTTTCAGAGAATGGCATTGATCCCGAGCTTCAGGAAATAGCTGATGCAGTAGGACTTGATGAGGAACATGTAAGAGATCTCATTGATATATCACGTGATCTTGTTTCTATAGATAATCCTGTAAAGTCAGGTGAAAAAGAATCTGCACTTCTGAGTGATTATATTGTTGATAATAAGACACCTCAGCCGGAAGATATTGTTATTGACAGTTCTCTCAAGGAGGAAATAAACAAACTTCTTGAAACACTTTCAGAAAAGGAAGCTGATATAATTGAACAGAGATTCGGTCTTAACGGTATTATACCTATGTCGCTGAAGGAAATTGGAGACAGATATAACCTGACAAAAGAAAGGATAAGACAGATAGAAAAGAAAGCTATTGACAGAATGAAACATGTTTCAAGAAGCCGTTATCTGGAAGCTTTTGTTTGATATGATTTTTTTTCTATATTTTACAAATAATTAAAAAATAATATCGATAACCGTAGGTGATAATACTTATTGCCTGCGGTTATATTGACATACATTTCTTTATAATTTAATCTTATGTCGAAAAATCTTATTTTTCCGTTTTAGCTTTAAAAATAATGTTAATAAATATTCATTAATTTTATTAGAATTTATCTGGAGGTCAGAAAAGTAATGTCAGAAAAATTTGTTTATTTCTTTGGTGGAGGATCTGCTGACGGTAAGGCAGAAATGAAGGAACTTCTCGGGGGAAAGGGTGCCAACCTTGCTGAGATGACTAATCTCGGTATTCCGGTTCCTCCCGGATTTACTATTTCAACAGGTGTATGTAAATCTTATTATGACAATAATAAAACTTACACAGATGCTGTTAAAGAGCAGGTTGCAGAAAATGTAGCAAAGCTTGAAAAAGTATTGGGACAGAAATTTGGAGATCCTTCCAATCCATTATTAGTATCTGTAAGATCAGGTGCTGCAGTTTCAATGCCTGGTATGATGGATACAGTTCTCAACCTCGGTCTTACAGACGAAGTTGTTGAAGCTGTTGCAAAATCAACTGGAAATCCGAGATTTGCATGGGATGCATACAGAAGATTCATCCAGATGTTCGGTGATGTTGCAATGGGTGTTCCTCATCACGACTTTGAAGAAATTCTTGCAGGTGTAAAAAAAGAAAAAGGTGTAACAGAAGACCTTGATCTTGATGCAGATGATCTTAAAGAAGTTGTTACAAGATACAAAAAAGCATACAAAGACTACCTGAAGGAAGATTTTCCTCAGGATCCTATGACACAGCTCTGGGCAGCTATTGATGCTGTATTCGGTTCATGGAACAACCCGAGAGCAATCAAATACAGAGCAATCAACGGTATTGTCGGCCTTCTCGGAACAGCTGTAAACGTTCAGTCAATGGTTTTCGGTAACTACGGCGATTCTTCAGGAACAGGTGTATGTTTCTCAAGAGACCCCTCTACAGGTGAAAACTACTTCTACGGTGAATACCTGATGAATGCTCAGGGAGAAGATGTTGTTGCAGGTATCAGAACTCCTGAAACACTTGCTTCACTTGAAAAAGCAGATCCGAAAATGTATAAAGAACTTGTCGGATACAAAGAAAAACTTGAAGACCACTACAGAGATATGCAGGATATCGAGTTCACAATTCAGGAAGGAAAACTCTACATTCTCCAGACAAGAAATGCAAAGAGAACAGGTCCTGCTGCTGTAAGATGTGCAGTAGAAATGGTTGAAGAAGGTGCTATAACAAAAGAAACAGCTGTTACAAGAGTAACTCCTGATCAGCTTGATCAGCTTCTCCATCCGATGATTGACAAGAAAACAAAGGGTTCTCTCGAACTTCTTGCTAAAGGTCTCAATGCTTCTCCAGGCGCTGCATGCGGTCAGGTTGTTTTTACAGCAGATGAAGCAGAAAAATGGGTAGAAGAGGGCAAGAAAGTTCTCCTCGTGAGAAGGGACACATCTCCTGAAGATATCGGCGGTATGGTAGTTGCTGAAGGTATTCTCACTTCAACAGGCGGTATGACTAGTCATGCAGCTGTAGTTGCAAGAGGTATGGGTACTCCCTGTGTTGCAGGCTGTAAAGAACTTGATATTACAAATAAAACAATCAAGGTTAAAGGCAAGGAAATCAAAGAAGGTGACTGGCTTACAATTGACGGATCAACCGGTGAAGTATTCAACGGTGAAGTTCCTCTTGTAGAAGTTACTTTTGATGAAAGACTTACAAAATTCCTCTCATGGGCTGATGAAATAAGACTTTCTGCTGAAAGAAAGGGACTTCCTAAAGGTTTCCTCGTAAGAACAAATGCTGACCAGCCGCATGATGCAAAAGTTGCAAGAGATTTCGGTGCTGAAGGTATAGGTCTCTGCAGAACTGAGCACATGTTCTTTGAAGGTGATAAACTCCAGTCATTCCAGGAAATGATTGTTGCAAAAGATGTTGCAGACAGAAAAAAAGCTCTTGCTAAAATACTTCCACTTCAGATTACTGACTTTGCAGGTATTTTTGAGGCAATGGATGGTCTTCCTGTAACTGTAAGACTTCTTGATCCGCCTCTTCATGAGTTTGTTCCACATACAGACGAAGATATAAAAGCACTTGCTTCTACAATTGGTATAACTGCTGCTGAACTCAAATCAAAAGTTGATTCACTCCACGAACTCAACCCGATGCTTGGTCACAGGGGATGCCGACTTGGTATTTCTTTTCCTGAAATCTATGATATGCAGGTTGAAGCTATCATGACAGCTGCATGTGAGCAGACAAAGAAAGGAATAAAAGTTCTTCCTGAAATCATGATTCCTCTTGTAGGAACATATGTGGAACTCAAGATGCTCAGAGAAAATGCGGAAAAAGTTATTGCTTCTGTATTTGAAAAACTGGGAATAAAAGTTGACTACAAGATCGGTACAATGATTGAGATTCCAAGAGCTGCTATTACAGCAGACGAAGTTGCTAAATATGCAGACTTCTTCTCATTCGGTACTAACGACCTTACACAGATGACTTTCGGATACTCACGAGATGATATCGGCGGATTCCTCCCGGATTACCTCGGACAGGGTGTGCTTGAAAGAGATCCTTTCCAGGCTATAGATCAGAGCGGTGTTGGCGTGCTTGTTGATATGGCTGCAAAAAAATCAAGAGCTCTCAAACCTGAGATCAAACTTGGTATCTGCGGTGAGCACGGCGGTGAAGGTTCTTCAATCGAATTCTGCTACAGAACAGGGCTTAACTATGTTTCATGTTCTCCATACAGAGTTCCGCTTGCAAGGCTTTCTGCAGCTCAGGCTGTACTCAAGAACAGATAATCTGAAAAGATTTAAAACAGGGCAGGGGATTCGAGTCTCCTGCCTTTTTTAGTTACAGGATGTAACTATCCCGAGTGCGCAGGGATGCGCAAAAACGAGGGAGTTACAGGATGTAATATTATACCTGGCACAGAATCCTGAGTGAGGTGTGCGCAATAGGCACAGGGTTAGACAGGATGTCTTCACTGTAGGGTTATGGAAAGCGATAAAAGAGTTTTGTATTAACATGAAAGAAATAATAGGCCCTGATGAATTATACAGTGAATTATACAATCATTACGGTCCGCAGGGATGGTGGCCTGTTATTATTGAAGACCATCAGTTTGAAAAGGATAACCGGGGATATCACAAAGAAAACCCTGTTTTTGAAACCAGCTTAAAAGATAAATTTGAAATAATAACAGGTGCGGTGCTTACACAGAATACAGCCTGGAAAAACGTTGAAAAATGCCTGATGAAGCTTAAGGAAAACAGTATTGATTCTGCTGGGTTGTTTCTTGAAAAGGATGAAAATGATATAAAGTCACTTATTAAATCATCAGGTTATTATAACCAGAAATATAAAAAGCTGAAAATTGTAATGGAATATCTTTGTGCAAAAGGTTACCTGACTGATAAAAAAAATTATGAAAACAGGATTCCCGAAAGAAGCGGACTTGTAGATCTCTGGGGAATAGGGGAAGAAACAGCTGATTCAATACTTCTGTATGCATTCAATGTCCCCACCTTTGTTATTGATATGTATACAAAACGTCTTACCGAAAGATTAAATCCGGACCTTAAAATGAAGAGTTATAAGGAATATAAAAAGTATTATGAAAATAATCTTGACAGGGATGTAGAACTATATAATGAATATCATGCACTGGTAGTTAAACATTGTGTGGAGAAATGCAGAAAAAAGCCTATCTGCAGTATGTGCTTTCTAAAAGAAAGGTGTTCATATTACCAAATAAGTTGATTTATATAAATAATATATATAAGTAGACAGAATATACATTATCGGAAGCAATAATGAATTCAGCCGGTAAAATAAAAAGCTGAATATTCTATTTGGTTTACAGGTAAACTGATTATTTCTTTTCGCTTACCTTGTGGTATATGTAGATTACTGTCATTGATACAACAAGCGGAGGGAAAATATTTACAACGCCGTTTACCTTTGTAAGAGCATCAATAATCCATTTAAAATAATATTCAATTATTGCACCGAGGAATGAACCGATAATGGAGACAATAAGCACTCCCCAGAAGTTTCCTATAAAAGCCTTGTTGAAGACATAAAAGAAAACAAGAGCTGTTCCGAAACCAATAAGCAGGTAAACAAGCGCTATATTAAAGTAGTAAGAAAACATAAAATCTGCCTCAATAATTTTTTAATATGTTATGTAACCAAGCCATACAGGCTTGCTGTAGATATTATATACATTGTCATCTTTGCCGTATGCAAAAACATACATTGAAAGAGCAAGTTGTCCTGATGATCTGTCAGAATCACCAGAAACATGATCAGCCGGTATAAAAGTTTTATATTCAGTTTTTCCGGAAGTTGAATTATACTGTGTAATATTTCTTCTAAGGGTTCTATCAGAATAACCTGAGTATTCAACTCTTGGAGCTGTATCAGAAGAAACCTCATCAAAATATACTGTAAGTGTAAAGGATGTATCCCTGTCTGAATAATCAACAGGAATCATCGGATAAGTTGTGGTTTCCTCTGTTGTGAGAACTGTGTTTAATCTTCTATACCCTACATTTTTAAGATCATCAGGTTCAGGCTCTGATGTGTTGAATATTTTTTTATCATCATCTGCAATTTCAGAATGACTGTTATAGTATTTATAGTAAATCTCGTAACCCCTGAATACTTCAGGATCATTATCTGATCTGTTGTATATTAAAGCTGAACTGGGAATACCCGGTTCAAAAGTGGTTACATTGGGAGCTGACAGATACGGAGATGTATAAAGACCGCAGGATGACGTAAATATTGTAATGAGTATAAATATTTTTAAATGTAAGAAAAAATTACGGGGTATCATACCCTCCCTTGACATCAAGAAGCTCATAGATGAGTACAGGTTTGTTTTTACCCTTAACCCTTATATTGTCAAGTTCCCTTACAACAACATGTTCATTTACAAGTGCATGAGTGAACTCACTGATTATGACATTTGTTTTATACTGCTTGTTTGTACCTTCAAGCCTTGCACCGAGGTTTACATTATCACCCATAAGTGTGTAGTTCATTCTACCCATGGATCCCATGTTTCCTACTGTCATTACACCGGAATTAAGACCGATACCGATATTAATCCTTTTTTCTTCAGGCCATCCTTCATTCAGCTTGTGAAGTGCATCCATCTGTTTTAAGGCGCACTTGCATGCGAATAATGCATGTTCCTCCTGAGGAATCGGGGCACCCCAGAAGCACATTATTTCATCCCCTACATACTTATCAAGTGTACCGTTAAACTCAAGGATTATATCTGTCATTGCTGTCAGATAAATATTAAGATGGTTTACAAGTTCCTGAGGTGTCATGGTTTCTGAAAGGGTTGTAAATCCCCTGATATCTGAAAAAAGAACTGTAAGGTTTTTGTCAACACCACCGAGTTCGGGAGGATTATCGAGAATCTGATCAACTACTGCAGGACTTACATATTTACCGAACATGTTCTTAATCCTTTTCTTGTCCTTTTCCTCTGTCATAACCCTGTAGATTACAATAGATATGAAAGTAAGCGATCCTCCCAACGCAGGAGACGGGAAATCAAGTACTATGTTGAAATTGTCAAATATGATACTAGTTGTTATGAAATAGGCCGCTATTGAAACAATTGAAAAAAGTGCTGCCCAGAGGGTTGATAGCCTTGAAGTAACTATAGCCGTAATAAAAACAAGAATAAACAGTAATAAAACATTTACCCATTTGTCCACTTCTGTAATAAATTTATTCATTATAATGGTGTTCAGTGAGTTTGCATGTATCTCGACACCATACATGAGTCCGTAAGGTGTTGTTTTTTCATCTGCTGCAATACCTCTTGCGAACGGGCCTGTCATGAGGATCTTGTTACCGACAGCTTTTGTTTTCGGCCATTTTGAAGGATCAGGACCAGGGGATTTCGCAGCATATCCTGAATAGGACCTGATTGGAAATGTCTGGTGTCCTCCGGGGTCTGCAGTTGAAGGATTTCCCATGAAATTTATAAGCATCTGTCCATGTTCATCTATCGGGATAATAATATCATCAAGAACCTTTTCAACTCCCGGTTTCTTTAAAGAGCCGTCTTTATTATATTTAGGCTGTTTAACAGTTATCCTGTAAGGTTCCCATGACTGCTTTTCCGTATTGTAGACTTCAGGTGACGGTATTTTTATGTATTCCCCTACTTTCACCTCAAGATCTTCAGGCGATTTGTTGAAATACTGCATAGCAAGAGAAAGAGTTATTGAAGGAACAAATGTGTCTTTGTATTTTTTTACAATAAAGTAATAACTGTCCTGCCCTTCTGCAGTTTTTGATTTAATTGGAGGAGAATTTGTCTGTATAGTATTTTTAAGATCTGTAATCTGTTCCTCTGTAAGCGGATACTTTATCGGGTGATCAATTCCATTAATATCAGTCCATCCCAGTCTTTCAAAGTTTTTGTGATCAATGGTAAAGGATGGAGAAAGTTCTTCCAGATTAATTACATCCATAAGAATGGACGATTTTGAAATTAGACCCTGTCTTCTGTAGACCTTGTCGAAGTCTTCCCTGAAATTTGCATGCCCGTAACCCCTGCATGCTCTTGCAAGAGGCTGAAGAGGCGGCTGAAGACCTGTATATGAGCTGATTGTATGCCAGTTCCCTTCGATATTTGTTATTCTGCCGTAGTTGTCATAAAGAAGTTCCTGTCTTTTTACATAATCGTCACGGATGGCATCTGACGGTGGTACTTCGTCCAGGACTGTTTCAAGAAAAACATTTCCGTTTTCCTTGATAGCTTCAACAAGAAGAGCATCATCGTAGGCTTTTCTTTCATCAGGTTCAATGAAAAAAACGTCAATAAATAATGCCCTTTCCCGTTCATTCTGGTTCTGTATCCTGGAAAAGGACTTTATAAGGTCTGCATGTCTGTATCTCGGAAAAGGCCATTTTCCGAATTTGTTGAGACTTCTGAAATCTATACCGACTATCATTATATCCGGTGATATATTCGGATTCTGTACAGACTGAGTTACACCTTCCTGGATATAGGTTTTCTGTGAGACATTTTTAAGGTAAAAATTGACATCAAGCATTTTCAACTTAAGCTTATTGGTAATATCAGTAAAGTTATCAACACCGATTATAAGGAAAAATATAAAAAGTGCTATTATTATACCGAATATCTTTGTTTCAAATACTTTTATAGATCCCTTTTTACCCACTTGTATGTCTCCTTGTTATTTTATCAATTCAGAAGCTTTCAGGTAAATTATACGGTCTCTGGCAAAATTTGTCCAACCACTATTTGAATAATTGTCGACGATCTCTGAATAGCTTTTCAGAGCTTTATCATAGTTTTCCGAAGATTCAGAAAGCCTTCCTATTGAAAAAAGAATTCCCGGAATATCAGGATAGGAATCTGAATATTTATCTTTTACAGATTCATATGTTTTAAGAGCTTCATCATAATTACCAAGTTCCTCGCTGCAGACACCGCTGTTGTAAAGAGCAATAGGAGCAAGATAAGTATCGGAATACCTTTCTGCATATGCCTTGAATGACTCAGAGGATTTCTCATATTCCTTTCTTGCAAAATAGATATTGCCTTTCATGAAAACAGCCCTCTGTCCTGCATAAAAGGAAGGATATTCCTTTATAAGTGAATCAAGAGAGTCGATTATTTTTTTAATATCATCATCTGACAGATCGCCGTCTTTTTCTGAAAGAAGATTGGAATAATCTGTCTGGATTTTTTCAATTGCAAGTGCAGATTCTTCATTTTTGCCGGATTTGAAGTTAATTGAAACAGCTATACTTGAAACTGCAATTACAATAAGGACTGAAAAGATTATAATAATTTTACTGTAGTTTGAAAGAAAACTGTTCAGGCTGTTTAATATTTTATCTTTTCCTGTAATTTCATCCTGGTGCATTTAATACTCCTTGTTGTTAAATATATCAAGCTCTTTTATAAGCCTGGATAAGTATGTTCTCTGGATACCTAGCATATCTGCAGTTTTCATCTGGTTCCAGTTATTGTACTTCAACGCTTTTATAATATAATTTTTTTTGAAATTTGTAACAGCTTTTTTTAGCGGTATTACAGTTTTTTTTAAATCGCTGCAGGAATCAAGTATTATATCGCTTTCTTTTAAAGATGTATCAGCAGATAATACTGCTCTGTAAAGTGTGTTGAAAAGCTCCCTTACATTGCCGGGCCAGTCATATGATAATAGCTTGTCCATTGCAGAACTGTCTATTGTCCTTTCAGAGAATCCGGTTTTATTCAGAAAGTATTCTGCTAGATCAGGTATATCTTCCCTGTGATCCCTCAGGGGGGGTATTTCAAGGTTTAGAACATTTATCCTGTAAAGAAGCTCTTTTTTGAAATTTCCATCTGAAATTTCCTTATTGATATTTCTGTTTGTCGCTGCAATAATTCTGACATCAATCTTCAGGGGATGTTCTGACCCTATCGGATATATTTCCCCATTTTCAATAACCCGCAATAAACTGGACTGTATATTCAACGGCATTTCAAAAAGTTCATCTAGAAATATTGTGCCCTTATCAGCAGTCTGAAACCTTCCTTTTCTATCACGGGAGGCATCGGTAAAGGATCCCTTGAGATGTCCGAAAAGTTCTGTTTCAAAAAGATTTTCAGGTATTGAAGCACAGTTTATTTTTATGAAAGGTCTGTTTTTTCTTACGCTTTCAGAATGGATATAATCAGCAAAAATATCTTTTCCTGAACCGCTTTCTCCTGTAATAAGTACAGGAGCATCAGAAAGTGCAATTTTCTTTGCTTTGAGTAATGTTTTTTGTATTGTATTTCCGGAACCTGTTATTTTCTGATCTGTATAAAAAACAGGCAGCACCCGGTCAGGCTTGTCTGATGCTGAATTAGTGCTGCCTTTATCATTGAGATGATTATTAGTTGTCACCCTGTTTTAAGAAATCACCAAGTGTTGCCATTGGTGCATCACCGTCATCCTGTATATATTTAGAAATCTCCTCTCTCTGGAGAGATTTTTTATATTCCCTTATAGAAAGTGAAAGTTTTTTCTTTCTTGGGTTTATTTCAGTTACTGCTGCCTTGATCTTGTCGCCTACATTGTATTTTTCAAGTTCCTTGTCAGCATCTTCATTGTACTGATCTGAAATATTGCTTTTATTTATAAGACCTTCAATATCGCCCTGCACTTTCACAAAAAGACCGAAATCAGTTTTTCCGGATATTTCACCTTCAATTACTTTGCCTTTCGGGAAGTTCTTGTAAAGGAAATCCCATGGATTTTCTTCAAGCTGTTTTACACCCAGTTTGATCCTTCTGTTTTCCTTGTCAATGCCTATAACAATAACCTTGATGTTCTCATCCTGTTTAAGAACTGAGAAAGTATTTTTAACTTTCTTTGTCCAGGAAAGGTCATCAATATGAAGAAAACCGCTGATTCCCTCTTCAAGCTCAATAAAAGCACCTGCATTGGTAACTTTTGATATTTTTCTTTCCAGCTGTGTACCTACAGGATAGATTTCATCAATTTTGTCCCAGGGATTTTCAAATACCTGTTTTATACCTAGAGATATTCTTCCCTGCTCAAGATCGTATGAAAGAATCATGCATTCAACTTCATCACCGATTTTGAATACTTCTTTGGGATGATTGATTTTTTTGACCCATGAGAATTCAGATATATGGGCCATTCCTTCAATACCTTCCTCAAGTTCAATAAATGCACCGAAATCGGTGAGCTTGGTTACTTTTCCTGTAATAATGTCATTTACATGATATTTATTTTCGAAAGAAAACCAGGGGTTATCTGAAAAATGCTTTAATGAAAGGTTTATTTTATTGTTTTCCTTATCAATGTTGATAAGTTTAAGCTTTATTTTCTGGTCTTTTTTTACATAATCCTTCGGTCTTGCTACATGTCCCCAGCTCATATCATTGATATGAAGAAGACCGTCAAAACCTCCGAGATCAATAAATGCACCGAAAGAAGCAATGCTTTTCACTGTTCCTTCTACCTCATCTCCAACCTGTGCATTTTCGAAAAATTCATCTTTCTTTTTATTCTGAATATCTGAGAGGTATTTTCTTCTGTTGAGAACAATATTCACTTTTTTATCGCTGTAAAGTCTCTCAATAAGGAAATCTGATTTTATATTGATATATTTATCAGGATCTTCAACCTTGACAACATCTGTTTTTGATATAGGGAGAAAAGCTCTTATGCTGTGACCGAGAGAAACTTCAAATCCCCCCTTGATGCTTTTTGTAATGGTACCTTGAACAGGAAGCTTGTCCTGAAAAGCATTTTTAAGATTTATCCAGAATTCCTTTTCATCATATTTTCTTTTGGATACTACTATCTGTCCGTCCTTGCTTTCTTTTTTAACAAGAATTACTTTGACTTCATCATTCAGTTCAGGAGCCTTTTCAAATTCTGTTATAGGTATTTTTCCTTCAGATTTGTATCCGATGTCTATAAACACAGTTTCATTTGTTACCTGTATAACATTACCTGTAACTACCTGTCCCTCTTCCAGATCATCGAGAGATTTCAGGTATTCTTCCTGAAGGTTTGTCTGGTTTATAGTGTCTTCGTTGATGATGTTTTCCTTCTCAGCCATTTGAAAAAAACTCCTAATATTTATTCTGCCTGTTTTTATTTATTTCAGACATTACTTTCTCACAAACTTGATCTATGGTCAAGTCCGAAGTATTCAAATAAATTGCATCTTCAGTGATTTTTAAATTGCCGTATTCCTTGTTGCGGTCTATTTCATCCCTTTTTTTTATGCTTTCTTCAATTTCTCTAACGTTTTTCTGACTTACTCCCTGATTGGATCTTCTTGAAGCCCTTGTTTCGATTGAAGCATCCAGAAAAACCTTGACATCGGCATCCGGGAAAACAACAGTTGTCATGTCTCTTCCTTCTGCAATTATGTCAAGATTTTCAGATACTGATCGGATCTTTCTGTTGATTTCAATCCTCAGCTCTTTTATGGAAGAAACCTCTGCAACATTTGAATCAATTTCATCGGTGTGGAGAAAGTCTTCAACATCCATGCCGTTAAGATATATATGTGAATTTATAATCCTGATATCTGATTTTTCAGCAATTTCGATGAGTTTTTCAGAATCAGTCAAATCAATTTTACTGTTAATTGCTTCAAGGGTAACAGCCCTGTAAAAGTTACCTGTATTCAGATAAAAAAGATCTGCTTTTTGTGAAATTAGTTTTGCTATAGTGCTTTTTCCTACACCTGCCGGTCCGTCAATAGCTACTGTCAATGTTCTTCTCCCTTGAATCTGGAAAACCAGTCAATTTCCTTTTTGCCAAGATATCTGTAGCTTCCGGGATAAAGATTCCCTATTTTGACATTACCTATCCTTATCCTGTGGAGCTTTTTAACCTTTATCCTGTAATGGGTAAACAGCTTTCTTATCTCCCTGTTTTTTCCCTCTGTAAGGACTATGTGTATCTTTACAGGGTTTTTTATGGTATACCTGTTTATCCTGTAGTATACCCCTTCAATATTAATACCTCTGATCATATCAGAAAGGACTTTTTCATCTACAGGTGAACCTGTTTCAACAACATATTCCTTTTCCATTTCTGAAGACGGATGTGTGATTTTTTCTGCAAAATCACCGTCATTTGTAAGAAAAATAAGTCCGGTAGACATATAATCAAGCCTTCCTACATAAAAAAGCCTGTAGGAGCTGAACTCCTGAAAATACTGATTAATTGTATCTCTTCCTTCAGGATCATAGTTTGAACAGAGTACTTTTCTTGGTTTGTAGAATGCTATGTAGAATTTCTTTTTTGAAGGGGATACCCTGTTTCCTCTGTAATATACAATATCATCGGGGAAAACCTTTTCTCCCATTTTTGTAATGTAACGGTTATTTATTTTAACATGACCCTTGCTGATCAGTTCTTCACATTTTCTTCTGGAACCCAGGCCGCATTGTGAAAGATAAACCTGAAGCCTTATCCCCTCTTTTTCATCTCTATCCATTTAATTCAAACCTTTTAAGATCAGTTTCTTCAAGTTTCGGAAGGTCTGAAATACTGTTCAGTTTGAAAAGTTTAAGAAAATCAGGAGTAGTACCGTATGTCACCGGTTTGCCCGGGATATCCTTTTTACCGACCTCCCTGATAAGTTTCCTGCTTAAAAGAAGCCTGATCATTCCGTCAGCCGACACACCTCTGATATTTTCCACTTCACCTCTTGTGATAGGCTGGGAATATGCAATTATAGAGAGGGTTTCGATTGCTGCCCGCGAGAGTCTGTTTTCATTTTTCTTGCCGTATCTGACTTTAAGGTAACCCCAGAGTTCCTCTTTCGGTATAAGCTGGTAACCGCCTACTATTTCAGTAAGATCCATTCCCCGTGAAGGGTCCTCATATTTTTCCCTGAGATTTTTAATTGTTTCTGAAACAACTTCCTTAGACAGATCTGTAATCTTTATAATTGTATTGATATCAATCGGATCACTTTCCAGAAAAAGTATTGCCTCGATAAGTGCTTCCTCTTTTTCCAACTTCATTATCCTTCCTTGTTTTCATGAGAAATATTATCTGTGCTTAATTTATCAGCAGAGTATTTTTTTATACGGATATCTCCGAACATCTTATTCTGATAGACCTGGATAATTTTGTTTTTAACAGCATCCAGTACAGCCAGAAATGAACATACAAATTCAAGTATTGATGAATTGTTTATAATAAGCTCATTAAACAGAATTTCATTGTTTTTATCAAGAAGTTCAGACATTAGTGTTAGTTTTTCGTTTATTGAAACTTCTTCATAAAAATCTATTATCTGTTCATTTGACAGATTTCCGACAATACTTGAAAAGGTCTGGAGAAGGTCCCATACATCCACTTCCTCCCATAATTCCTTATCATCGACAAAAGAAAAATTTCTCTGCTTTTTGTTTCTCTCAATAATCCATTCTGATTCTTTTTCCTTGACAGACATGAGGTCTGATATTTTTTTGAATTTCTGGTACTCGATAAGCCTTTCCACAAGTTCTGACCTCGGATCCTCAAATTCATCTTCAACGTTAACTTCCACAGGGAGCAGCATTTTTGATTTGATGTATAGCAGTGTAGATGCCATGATGTAGAATTCAGAAAGATTATCAAGGTTCTTTTTTGCAGCATATTCAAGGTATGCAAGATACTGTTCAACAATCTCAGCTATGGGAATATCGTAGATGTTTACTTCTGATTTTCTGATAAGAAAAAGAAGGAGATCTAGAGGGCCTTCAAATTCCTGCAGTTTGAATTTATGTGATGAATCGTTCTGAATCTGTTCCATAAATTATTTTCCCCTTTTATATTGATTTTCAATATATCGGCACGATTCAAAGTAGTATATACCATCTTCTTCAACAGAATTCATTATATCAGAATATCTGCTGCCTGTCTGCGGATCGGAAATGCTGATGTCAAATTCAAGAAGAGGTTTAAGAACAAAAAGCCGCTCTTTGATACCGGGATGGGGAATTTCAAGTAAATCAGTTTTTAATACTGTATTTCCGAACAAAAGGATATCTATATCAAGAGGCCTTGGCCCCTTGAACCCGGATTTTTTTCTGTCCCTGCCGAGCATGTACTCAATATCATGAATAATATCCAGCAGTTCAGCAGCTGTCATGCTGCATCTTCCCTTGAAGACTGCATTGAGAAAACGGGGCTGATCTGTCATATACATTGGTTCAGTTTCATAAAGAGAAGATGTTTCAAGTTCTTCCAGATATTCTTCCAGAAGACTGAAACCTTTAATTATATTGTCTTTTCTGTTTCCCAGATTTGAACCGATTCCGAGATATACTGTCTCAGAAGAGTTCTGCTTTTTCAAGGTTATCCCCTGCCTCCGGTTTGTTGATGTTTTCTGCATTCTTCTTGTCGGCAGTATCAGCTTTGTCCGGAAACAGAAGTTTTCTCACCTTTATGTCAATCTCTTTGTATATATCCGGGTTCTGTTCGAGGAATTCTTTAACATTTTCCCTTCCCTGACCTATTTTGTCTTCGCCGTACGAGTACCAGCTTCCGCTTTTCTGGATGATGTCGCCGGTGATTGCTGCATCAAGAAGGCATCCGGTTGCAGATATGCCTTTACCGAATATTATTTCCAGTTCAACTTTTCTGAAAGGGGGAGCCACCTTGTTTTTAACAATTTTGATTCTGACCCTGTTCCCTGTTGATTCTTCCCCTTTTGTTATTGTCTCTATCTTACGAACCTCGATCCTGACAGATGAATAAAACTTGAGAGCTTTTCCTCCTGTTGTTGTTTCAGGATTGCCGAACATTACACCTATTTTCATTCTGATCTGGTTGATGAAAATCATTGCTGTATTTGACTTTGAAAGGATTGATGTGAGTTTCCTGAGTGCCTGGCTCATAAGCCTGGCCTGAAGACCCATGTGGGAATCACCCATATCCCCCTCGATTTCCGCCTGGGGAGTCAGCGCTGCTACAGAGTCAATTACAATTATATCAACTGCGCCTGACCTGACAAGGGATTCCGCAATTTCAAGGGCCTGTTCGCCGGTATCCGGCTGAGAAACCCATAGTTCATCAGTATTTACCCCAAGATTAGCCGCATAGATTGGATCCAGTGCATGCTCAGCATCAATAAATGCCGCTACCCCACCCTGTTTCTGAGCTTCTGCAATTGCGTGGAGGGCAAGTGTTGTTTTTCCTGATGATTCAGGTCCGTATATTTCAATTACTCTCCCTTTCGGATATCCTCCGATACCGAGTGCAGCATCAAGTGTAATTGATCCTGAAGGAATTGTCTTTATCCCTTGATTAATGCCGGTATCTCCAAGTTTCATGAGAGATCCTTTGCCGAACTGTTTTTCAATCTGCAGCCTGGCTGCTTCCAGAGCTTTAACCTTTTCGCTGTCAGAAGTTTTTATTTCTGTTTTTAAAACTTCACCTTTTTTTGCCATTATGTCCTCCTGAAATGATAACTGATATTATGCTGCAGATACTTCAAAGCTGAATTTTACATATTTACTTTACGAGGTCAATAACCGTCGTTATAATTGTTGCATGCCTCTGTTAATATTTACTGCAATGCTGGGTCTGTTAAATATAACATCTAATTCTGCTCAGGAAAATGATAATTATTCAAGAACAGAATGGGTAACTGAATCAGACAGCAGCAGCAACAGGCTGGTTTCTGAAATTATAATGAAATCAGGCTTGACTGACAGAATAGATCTGATTAAACAGCTGGGTATGAGGGAGGACAGGGATTTCTGCAGAATTGCTGAAGATATTTATTACAGCCTGGATTGTCCAGACAGGGACAGGGAGCTGATTTTATATTTCACAGTGAACTCGTTTATCAAATCGCCAGGTGATTATGAAATAAACAGGAATGTATTCGAAGAAATATTTTACTCTGTTGACAGCTTTTCAGAATCAATTCTGCGAAAGGAGATTATCAGGAAAACAGAATATACTGATAAAAAAACTGCATTGAAGATACTGACCAGGGAAGGAAGGATGCTTGCTGAAATGGGAAGGGAAAACAGTCTGTTAAACCCTGTTATTCTTGAGGAATGCAGGGTCTATAGAAGTTATTCTGAAAAGTACAGTGAAGCTGTTCTTGATCAGATTAATGATGTTATCTACAGGAATGTATTAAAACTGCAGGAATAGTCAGAAATCCTTGAATGAATCCACAAGAATAGTAACAGGTCCGTTATTTATATAGTCTATCTTCATTTTGGCTCCGAATACACCTGTTTCTGTCCTGAACCCCCTTTCCCTTATCATATTGACAGCTTTCTGGTAGTAGTCATTGCCTTTTTCAGGAGATGCAGCTCCGTTATATGATGGTCTTCTCCCTTTTCTTGTATCACCGTATAGGGTGAACTGGGATATAACCATTATTTCACCTTCTATGTCAGTGACCGATCTGTTCATTTTACCGTTTTCATCTTCAAAAATCCTGAGATTAACTACTTTATCCACGGTATAATCAAGATCCTTTTCTGTATCATCTGTATGTACACCAAGATAAACCAGGATTCCTTTTTCGATTTCCCCCTCAGAATTACCATCAACTGAAACTGATGCACTGTCTACACGCTGTACAACTGCTCTCATTTTATAAACTTCCTTATTGAGACTGCACTTATTCTGAATGTATCGGAAGTATGCAGTTTACCTATAATCTCATATGAAAAATCCTCTTCAAGAAGAACCGGGAAATCGACATTGACCCTTATTATACCTTCAAGCAGCTTTCCGTCTTCATATCCCACAAGGAAATCAAAATCCAGATTGCTTTCATTTACACTTATATTGGTGATTTTACCCTTCCATTTTACATAACAGTTGTTGAACAGAAACGGTTTTTCAGCAACTTCACCAAAGTTTATTGTGTTATTGAAATATCTGAAATCCGGTTTTTCCAGATATGACTGAAGAAGAGTTGCCTTATCCTTAACATTTTCCGAAGCATTTGAAAACAGCAGCCTGTTAATTTCAATCTGTGCGCTGTTGTCATTGTTATCTATAAAGTGTTTTCTTGCCCTGTCGAAAGTCTTGATTATTTCCTTTTCTGTAAGATCTATTTCGAAATAACCGTTTTCAGCGGTCAGATTGCTGTTTTTATCAATACTGACCTCCGGATATATATTATTCCTGTTTTTAATATAACTTATTGTCTTTACTGCAGAGAAATAAAGACCAGCTGAAATGGATAGTGTTAAAACAAGGACCAGGATAATTCTGATAAATTTATTGATGGAAACAGTGAATTGTCCCGGAATAAGCCTGTTTATGTTTTTTTTAATAAACTGATCTGAAACACTGTCAGGAACACCGCTTTTCCTCAGAAGATTGAGACCTCTCTTTGCAAACCTGTTGTCGGGATGCTTGTCAAGAACTTCAAGCCAAAGACGTATTGATTCCTTTGAATTATTTCTTTTAAGGTGAATAACAGCCAGTGCCAGAAGAGTACTGCTGCTTACAGGATTTATCTGAAGTGATCTTCTGATATAGGAATTTGCGCCGCTGTAATCTCCTGTAAAAAGGCAGGAGACACCAAGCAGATAGTAATATCTGTCATCTTCGCGATAATTGAATACATCAGGCTCAAGAAGTCTTATGACTTTTGAATAATTGCCGTATCTGAAATATTTCTGTGCTTTTTTAAGGTTATTGCTCTTCATTCACCGGTTCACTGGTTTCAGTTTTATTTACAACTGGATTATCTGATTTATCTTTATTATCATTATTCATATTTTTTAAAATTTCAATCTCTTTTTCCTGGAGTTTCAGTTTGTCCTGAAGAACAGCAATCTGTTTTTTAAGAACACTGTTTGTTTCCCTGAGTGTAAGGACTTCGTTGCTGATTTCATTATCTGACAGTATGGCCAGTTTTCTCTGGTATGCAAGAAGAGCCTGCTTATATTCCTTTTCCTTTTTAATGAAAAGCTCTCTTTCATTCAATGATTCCTCATGGCTCCATTTGAGGAGCTTTAAAAGCTCATCTTCTTTTTTCCCCAGATTTATCAGTTCTGCCCTGTAGTTCGAAGCTTCATATTTATAGCTTTCAGGATAATCGTAAATAACCTTTTTATAAAAGGACAATGCCTTGTCTTTATGGCCCAGATAAAAAAGAGACTCACCTATCCAGAAGTATGCGTTGCCGTTAAGCCTGTTTTCACCTGATTTCTCCAGAAATGTATGCATCTTTTCGATTGATTTCTCATAATCATTTTCGATGAAAAGTATTCTTCCTTTCTGGTATACAGAATTAACTGCCTCAGCTGTTCCAGGATATTTTTCAACTATGACATTAAATATATTATCTGCCTTGCTGTAGTTACCAAGGGCCATATTGGACTGCCCTGACCAGTAGTATAAAACCGGTTCATATTCAGGATCGCATCCGGAAAGTGCATTCTCAAAATAAGTAAGTGCCATGTCATACTGATTATTTAAATAGGCTTCCTTGCCTTTCTCATAATCACTGTAAAATGCGGATTCCGTATAAACATTGGAATGGAGTGTTATAATAAATAAAATAATAACAGATACGGTTTTCGATAATTTCAAGGGATTCCTCCTCTGAAATTATCGGAAAAACCTGCATATTTATTTACTCACAGCTCTGAAATCACTGCTTTTTCTTATTTTCTCTGCAATAACTGCAGGATTGTCGGAATTGAAGAAAGCAGATGCAGTTATCAGTATATCAGCTCCGTATTCTATGAGTTTACCTGATGTCTCAGGATTTACTCCCCCGTCAACAAAAATTGTGAAATCAAGATTATTTTCTCTGCGGATAACATCGAGCTGCCTGATTTTGTCTACACAGGACTGTATCATCTTCTGACCTGAAAAACCGGGATTGACTGTCATGACCTGAACATAATCAACATCTGAAATAATTTCAGAGAGAAAATCAACAGGCGTTGAAGGTACAAGACATATACCTGCTTTTACACCGCGTGATTTTATATATTCCAGAGACCTGTGTACATGTATATCCGCTTCAATATGAAACGAGAGTGAATCTGCTCCCGCATCCATATATGAATCAAGGAACTTTGCCGGGTTATTCACCATCAGGTGAACATCAAGCGGAAGTTCTGTAATTTTCCTGATATCTGCTACAAATTTGTTTCCGAAAGTTATATCAGGAACAAAATGACCATCCATTATATCAAGATGAAGCATGTCTATACCTGATGTTTCACAGAGACGGACAGCTTCTTTAAGAGAGCTCAGATCAGCTCCCAAAACAGATGCAGCAATAAGTTTTTTCTTTAATTCTTTCATGGATCATTATTAACAAATTATTATAATAAAAGCAATTATCAAAAAAGCTCTTTAATTGACTATTTTCTGCTTCTGGGTATAATAGAAGGAAGGATTATGGATAAACGTGTTATTAACAGCCAGAATGAATTAAGCGCAATACTGCAGCGTACAAGAGATATTATTAAAAACGGGGATTTTGACGAGGCAAGAACTGAGCTTGAAAACGGATTATCCATTGATTTTAATAATACTGAAGTAATTACCGGCCTTAAATATATAAATTTCTGGATTGAAAGGAAGTCAAAATTCCATAACGTATCGGGGCATTTTGAAAGAGGAATGTATCTGTTCAAGCAGTGGGAAAAATTTCAGGAATTTATACAGAAATACAGTTTGAAAGACGAGATGACTCTTTATGCCCTCAAGTACTGGGTATTCAGCCAGGCTCTTTACCATTTCCTGGAAATACTTAATCATTCCCCTGATGATTATGAAATGCTTATAAAAATAGGGATATCATATAAAAATCTGGGTGATTACTGCAAGGCTCTCGAGTATCTGGAATATGCCGGTCAGAAGAAAAATGATGATGCAGAACTGCTTTCGGAAATGGCTGACTGTTATGCTTTGATTAATGAAGTGAGGGCTGCAAAAATATTTTTCAGGGAGGCATTCTTTATTGATCCTTCAAAAATAAATCTGTATTCCATGGAATCTCTTCTGATCGCTAAGCTTATTGAAAATATCAGGAGTCAGGGATATGAAAAAACCGAACTTAATGAATGGATTCCTGTATACGGAGTACTTTACGGTGTTTTTAATATAAAAAGGGAGCTAAAAGCGCTTGAGCTTGGGAAACTTAAGCAGTCAATTCATGCACTGGAAAACAGATATGAAGAGGAACCTGAAAACAGGTATATTACAATTCCGCGCCTGTTAAACAGGTATTTCTGGCTGATTGATTATTATATTAATGTAAAAGACAGCCGTGACAGAATAGAGGATATTCTCAAAAAAATTAATAAATTAAATCCTTCAGTATATGAACTTTATACAAACTAAGGTTGTTATACTTCTCATAATTTTATAAAATACTTCTGGAGATAAAAATGAGTTCTAAAACTATTGATAAGATTAGTCATCTGCTTAATGAAGAAAAATGGACAAGGGCAACAATTAAAAGTTATTCAATCACAAATTTCAAGGATCTTGATGAGCTGATTGATGAGGTAATGGATGATGAAAATCAGCAGGAAATTGTTGATATATGCGAGGAGCACCTGCATCATACAAAGAACAGTATCATAGCTCTTTATATATCCGGAATTATTTCACTTTCAAGGCACATGATTGATGATTCAAACCTGATGATTCTGATAAACATTTTTTCAGACAATCATAAATGGAATGTTGTAGAGTACCTGTGTGAAAGGATACTGGACTTCGGTGAAAACAAGTTCGCACTCAGGACACTGGCGGAATGTTATGATAATGAAAATGAAGAGGAAAAAAAATACGAGATATGGGAAAGACTTGTAAGAATTGATTATGACGAGACAGAAATAGTAAGGCAGCTTGCTGAAAAATATGAGCAAGAGGGTAACTCCGAAAAAGCTGTTGAATACTATAAAAAAGCGGTTCACAGATATGTAAACAAAAAACTCTTTGCAAATGTCAAGGAAATCTGGACAAAGCTTCTTGAAATCTGTCCGGATGATATTGATTTTTATTATCACCTAAATAAGAAAATTGCAAAAAATATCAGCACTGAAAGGGCTTCACAGCTGCTTGAAGAACTGTATGAATACTATAAAGAAAGAAAAGAATGGGATACAGCCATTGATATCCTTAAAAATATTTTGTTTTTTGATACAAAGGATTCAGATACCAGAAGTGAAATTATATACTGTTTCAGACAGAAATACAGTTATCACAGCCAGGTTGAAGAATATATCAAGGTATCAAATCTTGCACAGAAATGGAGAAATATCAACGAGGCAATTTCAGATTTTGAAAAGCATATTTCCTTTGATGCGGGAAACTTTGTATTCCACAGGTCATGGGGTATTGGACGGATCAAGTTAATTAAAGGTGATAATGTGGTTATTGATTTTATCAAAAAGCGGGACCATAAAATGTCGCTTAAAATGGCTGTAAATGCACTTACAATGCTCGGCAGGGAGCATATCTGGGTAATCAAAAGTACTACAAAGAAAGATGAACTCAGAAAAATGATAAAATCTGATATTGCCTGGACTCTCAAAACTATTATCAGAAGTTTTGACAATGCGGTTGACATGAAAAAAATCAAGTCAGAACTTGTTCCTGGTATTCTTACCCCAGGCGAATGGACAACATGGAGCAATGAGGCGCGAAAGATACTTAAAACTGACTCGGATTTCGGAAATCTTCCTGATAAAGTTGATTTTTTCGTTGTAAGGGATACCCCTATCTCATACGAAGAAAAGACATTCAACAAGTTTAAGGCAGAAAACAACTTTTTTGCCAAAATAAAGACTTTTCAGGATTTCATGGATGAAATTTCTGTTGAATCAGATTATTTCCCTGAAATGTTTCTGTACTTTACAAACTACCTTAAATCATATTCATCTGTTAATGAATTTGTAATAAGCAGTTATCTTATCATGGAAATGGTTATCAACAGGTTCCCCCATATGAATCCCAATATGCAGATGGAATTCCGTGAATTATTTGAGGAAATAGATGACCTGACAGGTCTGTTTCAAAAAATCAATGACAGTGAACTTAGAAAACTCTTTCTTGATAAGATCAAGAAAGAAGTTGAAACATGGCCGGAGATATTTGCTGAGCTTTTCCCTGTATTTCTCAACAGATATATAATTGATTCACTCAACAAGGCAGGAAAAAAGGAATCCATCAAAAAACTTGTTATGAAAATCCAGGAAGACTACAAGGATTACCGTGAGGCATTTATTTGGATTTACAGGAACAGTGAAGATTATCCTTTCTTTCAGAAATATTTCTATGATGAAGAAAAAGTTCTGGTCAACTTGATTCATCTGCTGGATATTACATACAGAGAGATTATAAATAAAAGAAATGTAAGCAACAACAAGAAGATCAACAGGCAGATATCAATATTCCTTTTCAAGGAAAACAGACTTGAAAACTTTCTAAAGGAAGCTGACAGGGAAACAGTAATCAGAATGATATCTCTTATTGATGATGTTCAGGGTCTTGATCCCGCTATGGTTGTCGGTCTTAAAAAACTTGTCAAAGGGAAATATGCCGATATTGCATTTATCGGAGAAACAGAAGAAATTGAGACTTTCTCCAGGGGCGGAATCATTGTTACAGAAGATGCTCTTAACAGGAAAAAACTTGAGCTTAAGCATATACTTGAAGTTGAAATACCTCTTAACTCCAAGGAGATCGGAGCTGCAATAGAGCTCGGTGACCTCAAGGAAAATGCCGAATACAAGGCAGGAAAGGAAAAACAGGAACTTCTGAACATTTCAGTCGGAAAGCTGAAGGACGAGATTGAAAAATGCAAGGTTTTTGATCCTTCAACAGCTGATACAAAAAAAATATCGTTTGGGAATGTTGTGGAACTTAAAAACAAAGAAACCGGAAAGAAGGAAGTCTATACAATACTTGGACCCTGGGAATCTTCACCTGAAAAAAATATTATTTCATACATGGCTCCGTTCGGAAGCGCTCTTCTTAATGCGAAAACAGGGGAAGAGCTGAAATTTACTATCAATGACAGAAACTATGAGTATGAAGTAGGGAAAATAAAAATGGCTGATATATTCAAATAAGACAGAATCCAGGTAAAAAAGATATGATAAAAAGAACAGTTGTTTTAATAATAATGATTGCAGTATGTACGTTTTCTATATCGGCAAAACCTGTGGATGTTGTCGTAATGCTTGATACATCAGAAAGTGTTCTGCCGATATATGATAAACTTGTAAATTATATAGTTAAAAATGTTTTAACAAATCATGTGAGGTTCGGAGATACTTTTCACCTGATAAGTTTTGATTCAAAGCCTGAGCTGATATATTCCAGGCAGCTTCAGAACAGCGAAGATCTTGAGAATGTAGTCGCAGACCTTTTTCTCTTAAACCCTCTGGGTAAACATACCGATTTGATAATGGCGCTAAAGTATCTGAATCAGTATGTATCATCCCTGTCAGATTCAGGAAACAGTGAAATAATTATTCTGACAGACGGGATTCATGATCCTCCTCCGGGAAGTCCTTTCAGTGAAATTTATGAAACAGATAAAATTACAGGTGATAAAATAAACCTTCTTGAAAATGAACTTAAATCAATTACAAGGAACGGAATGAGTGTAAGCCTTGTAAAGCTTCCTGAAAACGGTAAAACTGATACAGGATCGGAAAATAATTCAGAAACAGGCACTGCTGATTCTTTATCTACAGATCAGAAGGAAAAAAGTGATGATTCAGGATCTGATGCAAAAGCAGTTTCAGACAGCAACAATGAACTCCCGGTAATTAATGAAAAAACAGATAACAATATTTTTTCATTTGCTGATAATGGATCATCAAAAATATATAAGACAGAATTTTTCAGCAGTCTGAAGAACGATGATTCTGCAACAGGGTCTCCACGAATAACATATCCTGTTAAAATGGATAAAATAAAATACCATTTCAAACTTCCCCTTGATATTGAAAATTTCTACAGCAAAGCTATACTGCTTAAACTGGACAGAGTGCTGTTCAGAGGAGAGGATATACTTGATAATGATATCAGTATCAAGCTTGAGGAAAGGGAGAATAAGAAAATATCAGTTGACCTGAAGCTGCCACGCACTGTTGAGCCTGGTGAGTTTGATCTTTCAATAAAGCTGATATTCAATGATCAGAACCGGGCATATCCTGATACAGCTGTTATTCATGTTTACCTGAAAAAATCAGTTTCTGATTTCCTCAAGGATATAAATATTGTATTCAAGATAATTTTTCTGGTGCTTATTGCCGCGGTTCTTGTAGTATTTTTCTTTATTTTCTTCAGCTCATTTGTGCATGTTTCTGTAAGGGATTCATATAATGTTATAAAAAAGGATTTTGAGGAAATATTGAGCGATAAGGCTCTGCGTCCACTGGCCCTCAGAGTTATAGGACAGAATGACAGCAGAATAGGAAGAAGAAATATACACAGTTTTAATGACAAATCTGTGAAGACTCTCGGCGGAGGGCACTCATCCTACCTGATTTTTCTTTATAAAATACCTTCGCATATAGCTGAAATAGCTCACAGGGACGGAAAATACTGGATTTCTGTCAGGGAAAAAGATTTTTTTCCTGATATGGAAGAGGACTCTTCTGAAATAGTATTTGAAAGAAATATAAGAATACGTACAGAAAACAATACATATGTAGAATGCTATTTTTATGAGTATATTTCACCGCTGGAAAAAATCAATACAATAATGAAACTTACTGAACATAAGGGAATGCCTGAAAACAGGATTTCTATTTATTCCAGGTAGAAAGAAAAACTGTCAAAGTTCTTCAAGAACTGCTTTCGCATAATTCTTAAAAGATGAAGAAGAAACATTATCAGCTGTAAATGTTTCAACCTTGCTTTTCAGCGAACTGCATTTGTTTGTTTTTATCCCTTTCAGTCCGGACAGCTTGATTGTAAGTGATGGATGGTCAAGCATTCTTGAATAAAAATCCTCAAGATTATCAGATTTTTTATTAGCAAGTGTGCTGCATGCAGTTTCCAGAAGGACAGGTGTTTTTGATTCCCATTCATCTTCAAGTATCCCGCTTATAACAGTTCTTGAACCTGAAATATCGTTGTTAATAAGTTCTATAAGTGAAAGCTTTCTCAATTCAACTGAAGCTTTTTTATCAGATACTTTCTCACGGAGAAACTTCAGGGATTCAGGTGATGCTATCTCTGCAAGTGCTTTAACTGATTCTGTCCTTACAGGTTTTGCTGGATCATTAACTGCTTTATATTCAAGGTAAGGAACAAATGATTCCTTTTTCATCCCGGCAGCTGATACTGCTGCCTGTTTCCTTATCTGCCAGCTGTCATCTTTAAGTGCCTGAAGCATTATTTTTTCAGTATCATCCCTGTTGAATTTAGAGATTGCTTCAAGTGCATAGGACCTGATAAAAGGGTCGGTATCTTCATATGTCCTGAGAAGAAAAGGATATGCTTTATCATCCCCTATAAGTCCCAGAGAATGGCATGCATACTGTTTGGAAGTTTTATCAATATAATCATCATTAAGTATATCAAGAAGAAAATCAACAGATGAACTGTCTTTAAGCTCACCGATGTTGAGCAGTATTTCTGTTCTGACTTTGTCGCTTTCATCCTTATCATACTGTTCAATAAGTTTAGCGGTGAAATCTTTGCTGCCTGATACGGAAAGTGCTTTTACAGCTTCAATGCGGAATATTTCATCTGATGAGTCAAGAAGTGAAATAAAATCATTATTGTATTTCCCCTTCCCTGTTCTGGAGAGATATACAATTGATTTACTGACTACATTTTTACTGTTGTATTCTTTCTCTTCAATAAATCTGTAAACAGTTTCATCTGCATCATAATACTCTGTTTCAATAAAGAGATTCAGAATATTTTCAGCTACTTTCCTGTTTTTTGTTTCTGAAAGAATTTCAGTAAGTCTTTTATTGAAGTCTGGATTTTTTTCCTCAGTAAGAGATTCAATAAGATCAAGTATTTCAGAGTTTATTCCGTAAAGAAGCTTCTCTTCCCTCTGCATTTTTAATGATTTTTCTGTTTCAATATTATTTTCCGACTGCTGTGAAAAAACAGTTTGCGGTATTAACAGTGCAAGCAGGAATATGACATATTTGAATTGCAATTATGATCTCCTTTTAAAAAACATAAAATCAAGTCTGAAAAGTTTATAAGATGTCAGTATAATTATCGAAAACAATGAAGTAATTATTATAAAATATAATAAAAGAGAAAGTGAAAATCCATATTTCCACATGGAACCGAAATAACGTCCAGTTATCAGAATGAGAGCAGCTGCAGGGATAATTGAAAGTATTATCCTGATAAAATCGGAAAAAAGATGGAAAAGCCTGAAATCAGGGTAGGATTTTTTTATATCAATTATAATGAAGACAACAATAAGAGTAAAAGATACTGAGTTTGCAACTGCAAGTCCTGTAACTCTGAGAAAGGTTTCTTTAAGCCAGAGAGACAGGGCAATATCAAGAATTGAAACAGCAACAGCAAAATAAAAAGGCTTTTTAAAGTTATCAGCTGAATAATAAAAACGCTGGGAGAAATTAAACATGCCGATTGTGAATAGTCCAGGTGCGTATCCTTTCAGTACGAGAGCAGTGATGTATGTATTTTCACTGCTGAAAAAGCCCCTCTGCATTGCAATTGATATGATTTCGGGACCAAGCAGAAAAAGAAAAACACCGGAAGGGAGTAGTAGACACATCAGATTTCTCATCCCTGTCTCAACTGTATTCAGAAGGCTGGAAGAATCCCCCAGGGCCCTGAATTTGCTCATTCTTGGAAACAGAACAGTTGTAATGGAAGCTGAAAAAATACCGAAAGGAAGCTGCCAGAAGACAAGTGCATAACTTAATGCGGAAGTGCTTCCTGTATCAAGACCTGAAGCAAATCTTATTGCAATCTGCTGGTTTATTGTGAAGACTGAAGCAGTTGCTGCAACAGGTCCCCAGTTTTTCATTATTTTTCTGAAATAGGGGCTTTTGAAGCTGAAATCTGGTTTCAGGTCATAACCGAGCCTGTAAAAAAGTGGTAGCTGGAAAAATATCTGGAGAAGCCCACCTGAAAGTACCCCTGCAGCCATTGAAAAAATGCCGAGTGTTTTATAGAGAGATACTATACTGATAATTACGGAAATAGAAAAAAGCAGAGGTGTAACAGCAGGAATAAAAAAATAGCTGTTTGAATTAAGTACTGCCATCATCGCTGCGCTTATACTTATCAACAGTATGTAATTGATAAACCATCTGAAAAGTGAAACTGACAGCGCGTTGAGATATGGATCATCAAAATCAAGCAGTATTTTTGTAATAAGAAAATCTGAAAAGATTATTGATAATATACAGACAGGAACAAGAACCAGGGCCTGAAATGTAAGAATATTTCTGACAAGTCTGACAGTTGCATCACTGTTTTTTTCCTTTACAAGGGATTCCGAGAGTACAGGTATGAAGGATGTAGAAAGGGCTCCTTCAGCCATAAGCTTTCTCAGGTTGTTGGGTATTGAAAAAACTGAATTAAGAACATCTGCTTCACCTGAGGCACCGAAAAATGCCCCTATCAGTGCGATTCTTATGAATCCGAGTATTCTTGAAAACAGAGTACATATCATTACAGCCATAGCTGAAACAGAAGTTTTCCTTGAAGATTCCGAGCTGTCAACCTGCATAATTATCTAAAAAATCCTTTTTAAAATCTGAAAAAGCGTCATTGTATATGCTATTTCTTATATCATCAACAAAATTCTTCATAAAGTGTATGTTATGTTCGGATGCAAGCATCGGCCCCAGTATTTCCCCGGTTTTAAAAAGATGTCTCAGAAATCCCCTTGAGTAGTTTCTGCATGCGAAACAGCTGCAGTTTTCCTCAATAGGATAAAACTGGTCCTTGAATATATCTTTTTTAAGCGAGAGTTTGCCATTTCTTGTAAAAACTGTTCCGTTACGGGCAATTCTTGTCGGATAAACACAGTCAAACATGTCTATGCCGTTACCAACAGCCTCGAGAATATACTCAGGTGTGCCAATTCCCATTACATATCGTGGTTTTGCGGGATCAATAAGATCAGATGTATATGACAAGTATTCACTGAACATGTCAAAAGATTCTCCGACTGACAGTCCCCCTATGGCAATTCCCGGCAGATCAAGAGTGTTTACAAAATCAGCGCTCTGTTTCCTGAGATCCTTATAGAAATTGCCCTGTACTATTCCGAACAGGTTCCCGCCCCACTCGTCCCTGCATTCATGCCACTTTGATCTGCTTTTTTCAAGCCAGCTGTGGGTTTTTTTCATGGCATTTAAAGCCTCTTTTTCAGGTATATCCGGAGGTGTACAAACATCAAGAGGCATGAGTATGTCGCTCCTGAAAAAACGCTGAAGATCGACAACTTTTTCGGGTGTGAGTGTATGATAAGAACCGTCAATATGAGACCTGAAGTATATCCCCTCATCTTTTATCTTTCTGAAAGGAGCAAGGGAAAATATCTGGAAACCGCCAGAATCTGTAAGAATGTTTCCCTTCCAGGTGCTGAAATCATGCAGACTTCCCGCTTTTTTTATTATTTCAATACCAGGTCTCAGGTAGAGATGGTATGTATTTGAAAGTATGAGGTTTATACCGGATTCTGAAATAGTACTGTGTTTTACTGCTTTTACAGCACCGTTTGTACCGACCGGCATAAAGATGGGTGTTTCAACCCTGCCGTGAGGGAGAAAAAATTCTGTTATCCGTGCATTTGATTTGTTATCAAGCTTTAAAACTCTGAAATTCATATCTACATCCTGTGAGTGAAATTATGATTTTGCATATCTGAATAAAACTGCTGAAAGAAAAAGAAAAATCAGAAATGTTCCCCAGGCACCTGCTGCAGGTGGAATATATCCCAGTTTGGCGAAAAGAATCAATATCATCTGTATTATATAATAGCCTGAAGCAATCATAAGACTTACCAGAAGACTCATCAGAAGTATATTTTTTCTGAAACGTCCCCCGAGTGATGATGCTATCAGGGTTACTATGAGGCATGTGAGGGGAAATGAAAACCTCTTATAATATTCTGTAAGCTGTTTCCTGAAAGGGAGTCCTGCAGTTCTCAGTGATTTGAGCCATTTTCTTGCCTCTCCCTTTTTCAGTTCATCAATATTCTTGACAATTTTCCTGAAAGTTTCAGGATCAAGATCATATGACTTTCTGTCAATCTGGCTGATGATTTCAATGCTGTAGTTCTGATTTTCTTTATCCCACTTGAAAGACCTGCAGTCCATGAGGATCCAGTATCCTGCTGTACTATCCCATTTTGCCCATTTTGCATCTATTCTATCCGGGTATTGAAGATTTTCAGTTCTGTCAATCAGCATGAGAGTGGAAAGTGTTTTATTGTTGTCATTGTAATAATCAGCATTATAGATAATTTTCCTGTCAGGACTTGAAACTGTTACATTGCTGTTGCTAAGTGATTGTTTGCGTTTAAGAAGCTCTGCAGAAAGGTCAGATTTCTGTTTAAAACTGTCTATGACGAAATTTTCTTCAAAATAATAGAGAAAAATACTGAGAAACAGGGACAAAACTATCATTGGAAAAACAAAACGGTATATCGGAACACCTGATCCGAAAACTGAAATCAGTTCATTATTGGCATATAAACTACCCAGTGTATATGAAGAGGAGAACAGAACAGATACAGGAAGTGCAAATGAAACTGATTTTGGAAGATACAGTACAGCAACTTTTAAAATCTGTGAAAGGGGGACATCATTATTGAGATATCTCCAGAGGTTTGCAAAAATATCCAGGAGTTCAAGGATCAGAACAAAAAAGAAAAGAGAGGAAATAAGATTAATCATGAAATCTCTTATAATCATCCTGTCAAGTATTCTCATCTTGAAAACCTCAGTGTATAGAGAAATAAACCTAGAAGGCTTATAGTTATATTCGGCATCCACATGGACAGAACAGGATTAAAATAGCTCCTGATTCCAAGAGTGTGTCCCGCAAAAAGGAGACACCAGTAAAAAACCGATAAAATAAGTCCAAGGCCGAATCCTACAGATCTTCCGCTTCTCCTTGTAAAAAGGGCTGCCGGAAGAGAGAAAACTGCAAGAAAAAAACATGAAAGAGGCAGAGAAAACTTCTTCTGGAATTCAAGTCTGTAAATCTGAAGAGGTCTGTCTTTTACAGCAGTATATTTTATATCTGTATATGCCGTTAATGCTTTTTCCATGTTTTCTGTCAGTGAGGTACGTCTGCTGTCAGGAGTATTTTCTGAACACAGTTTATAATAGTATGAAATGAAATTCATGTAGTTGGAATCATTTGAATACTGTATTCTCTGTTTTTTCTCTTCAAGGCTTTTTTCCTTGATTCTGATGTTCCTGTAAACATCTATTGAGCTCATTTCACGCGGGCCCGGATTTCTGATTGAAACACTTATATCGCTTAACAGAATGTTGTATATCATTTTTTCAGAAATCAGATAACTGTAATCCAGTTCTTTCTTGTCATCATTGGAATGGGTGAAAACATTGTCGAGATTAAGTGAAATCAGCCCCCTGTTGCTCCTGTCTTCCAGGAAAAAAGCCCTGTCAGCAGTAATAAAACGCCTGTTGCCGCTGCTGTCCCTGTCAATTATAATTATATCATCAATCTGCCTGTTCCTGACATTTCCGGTGACCAGGACTGTATTCTGGTATCTTTTTATTGAATAAGGTTCAAGCTCCAGCTCAGGATTTGAATATATAAGTTTTCTGTAGAGTTTTATATAGTTTATTGTTCCGCGGGGAATAAAGTAATCATTTATAAAAAATGAAAAAGATGAAAGAAAAATGCTTAAAACTATAAAAGGGAGAAATATCTGAAGAAAACGGATACCTGATGCCTGGAAAGCAAGTATTTCATTATCTGATGACAGCCTGCCTGCAGTCATAAGTGCTCCTACCAGAGAGGCAAAGGGAAAAGACAGTGAAACCATTGCAGGCATGAAATATACAAGGAGAAGAAGAACATCCCTGACAGGTATTTTTTTTGAAAGAATGTGTTCAGCAAGTAAAAGTATCTGGTTCACAAAAAATATAAAGAAAAAGAAAAAGAAACATACAATAAAAGAAAAGAGATATTCCTTTGTAATGTATTTGTAGTAAATTGGTATATTCAAATTCATTATTTAATTTAATAAAAGCTATATCATGTGCCGGTTGAGCCGAAACCTCCGTCTCCCCGGACAGTTTCAGAAAGATTATCATCAATTGAAAACATACCCCTGACAACCGGGGCAATAATCATCTGTGCAATTCTGTCGCCGCATGAAACGGGAAAATCCTCATGCCCGAGATTTATCATAATGACTTTAATCTCGCCCCTGTAATCTGAATCTATTGTACCGGGAGTATTTAATAGTGTAATCCCGTTTTTGACAGCAAGTCCTGACCGGGGCCTTATCTGTGCTTCATAACCTTCAGGGAGTTCTATCCTGAGACCTGTTGGAACAAGAAACCTGTCTCCTGGTTTGATGATGATTTTACCTTCGGGAAGATACGCATAAAGATCTGCTCCTGCAGCATGTTCTGAAGAATATACAGGAAGATATTTGCTGTTTTCAATACTGCATTTTATTTTAATGTTCATGGTTATTCTCCGTAAGCCCTATCCTTGATTCCGATATTCTGCTGTTGATACCTTTGCCATATATCAGTGTATTGAAAATATCAGTTTTAAGATTTCTATCAATAAAATCATTTATATTATTTTGATTTACATTATGAAGAATATCAAGTGATTCCTCATAATCAGGGGTTTTCCCGCATAAAATGAAATGTCTTGCAGCCCGCTTCATTCTGAGCTCCATATCCTCCCTTGCCAGAATAAGCCCCCCCTCGAGATGTGTTTTTGCATCTGCAAGCTCGGTAGATGTGAATCTTTCCCTGTCAATTATGTGAAGTTCCTGTACCAGTTTATCTATAAGTTTTTCCGCATTTTCAGGGACTGTATTTGCATATATGTTCCACATTGAAATATCTGAATAGAAGGACCTGAAGGAATAAACAGAATAACACAAACCTGATTCCTCCCTCAGTTTCTGATAAAAACGGGAGCTCATGGATTCACCTGCAAGAGTGCTGAAAATAAGAAAATGATAGTAAATTTCCATTTCTGAAGGTGTTTTTAAATCAAGTCCTGTATAAATCTGGACCTGGCGTGTATCTTCGGGAATTATGTCAAAGCTGTAATTTTTCCTGTGATTATAGACTGTTTTTTCTGAAACAGGGTGATTTGTTGCTGGAAGATTTCTGTTGCAGTATTCTTTAATTTCATTTTCATCAAAATTTCCTGATACAGAAATTACCAGGTTTTCATGAATATAGTTATCAAGATAATACCTGTAAAGGCTGTCCCTGTTTATGTTTTCTATATCTTCTGTATTGCCTGTAATTTTCCAGCCCAGTGAGCAGTCAGGCCACATTTTTTCCATAAAGATATCATAACTGTCTTCTTCAGGATTGTCCTCATATTCTCCGATTTCACTTATTATTACATTCTTTTCCTTTTCAATCTCCTTTTCATCAAAAAGAGGATTGAATATCATGTCAAAAAGGATATCAAGTGCATAGTAAAGGTGAATTGATGGAAATGTACAGTAAAAGCATGTTACATCCTTTTCTGTAAATGCATTTATATTGCTGCCTATCCGGTCAAAGGATTTTGCAATATCTGAGGTGGATATTTTCTCTGTACCTTTAAAAAGGATATGCTCAATAAAATGGGCATATCCTTTCTGTTCGCGTGCTTCATTGATAGAACCGTGTCTGAACCAGAATCCTACTGAAGTTATATCAGTCATGCTGATTTTATCAAGCAGCATGACTGAACCAGGTTCAAGTTCAATATGTTTTATCAAGTGTTTCTCCGGAAAAAACCGCCTGATTTTTTGTCCTTGCCGGAGTTTCCGCCTTCTTCTGCATCATTTTTGTGATTATCTGATGTTTTTTCATAGTCGCGGTTATATCTTTCTCTGTCACGGCTTCTGTCTCTGTCACGGTTATCCCGGCTGTGTCTGTCCCTGTTCCTGTCTCTGTCACGGTTATCCCGGCTGTCTCTTCCCTGGTTTCTGTCCCTGTTCTCTGAAGAAGAAGGTTTATAGTCAGGGTCAATTGCATCAATGTAGCTCAGGTTTACCCGGCCCATTCTGTCAACTTCAATAAGTTTTACAGGGATTTCCTGATTTTCTGAAAGAACATCTGTTACGGAATTGACCCTTTCCCTTGAAAGTTTGGATATATGACATAAGCCTTCTTTTCCTGGAAGGAATTCTATGAATGCTCCGAAATCTGTTATCCTTTTTACAACACCGTTATAAATCTTTCCTGGTTCAGGTTCCTCGATAAGAGCTTTTATCATATCTTTGGCTACCTGGGCTTTTTCCTTGTTTTTACCGTAAATCATGATGTTTCCGTTGTCATCAATATCAACAGAAGATTCAGATTTTTCAGCAATATTTTTAATATTTTTTCCGCCGGAACCTATTACTGCCCCGATTTTATCAACATCAACTTTCATTTTAAGGATCTGAGGTGCATATTCAGATACAGTAGCCCGTGCTTCTGAAATAGTTTCATTCATTATACCGAGAATATGGAGCCTGCCTTTTTTTGCCTGCTCAAGGGCCCTGGTCATTATTTCAGTAGTTACACCTGAAATCTTTATATCCATCTGAAAGCCGGTAATACCCTCTTCTGTTCCTGCAACTTTGAAATCCATATCACCGAAGTGGTCTTCTTCACCGAGAATATCACTTAGAATAACTGTTTTTTCACCTTCGGTGATAAGGCCCATTGCAATACCTGCTACAGGTTTTTTTATCGGAACACCGCAGTCGAGAAGTGAAAGTGTTCCGCTGCAGACAGACGCCATTGAAGAAGAGCCGTTGGATTCAAGAATTTCTGATACAATCCTGATTGTATATGGAAAATCTTCCTTTGTAGGAACTACAGCTTCGAGAGATCTCATTGCAAGGTGTCCATGTCCAATTTCCCTTCTTCCTGTTCCTGTTCTTCCTGTTTCACCTACACTGAAGGGGGGAAAGTTGTAATGAAGCATGAAATTACCGAAGTGCTTGTCGCTGTCAATATTGTCAAACATCTGTTCATCACTTGCAGTTCCCAGTGTTGTTACACCAAGTGACTGTGTTTCACCTCTTGTAAAAAGAGCAGAACCATGTGCTCTCTGAAGAACACCTGTTTCACATGTTATCTGCCTTATTTCATCAGATTTTCTTCCGTCAGATCTTTTGTTTTCTTCCAGGATAGCTTTTCTGAGTATATCATATTCAACATCTTCAAATACCTTGAAAAGTTCTCCCTTGTCTTCATCATTGATCTTTTCTTCAAAAAACTTTCTGGCATCATTTTTTATTTTTGATTTTGCATTGTTTCTTTCTATCTTGCTGGAAAGGAAACATGCTTCCCTGTATGGTTCATATATATGATTCCAGACTTCATCACGGAGAGCAAAAGTTTTTTCCTCTTTTGTGATAGGAAGTTTTTCCTTTCCTGCAAGAGAAACAAGCTCTTTCTGTGCCCTGCAAATATCCTGAATAACTGTTCTGGCTTTCTCGATTGCCTGAAGCATTATTTCCTCTGATATTTCCTTAGCACCCCCCTCAACCATTGTAATACCATCTTCAGTTCCGGCTACAACAATTTCCAGCTGACTTTCCCTGATCTGGTCAAATGTAGGGTTTACTATGAATTCATCATTTATACAGCATATTCTTACAGAACCAACAGGCCCTTCAAACGGAATATCTGAAACAGCAACAGCTGCTGCAGATGCAATCATTGCTACTGTATCCGGAGGATTTATCTGGTCAGCTGATATTACTGTAGGTATTACCTGAATATCTCTGCTGAATTCCTTGTGAAACAAGGGTCTCATAGGTCTGTCGATAAGACGTGAAACAAGTATTTCCTTGTCTTTTGGTTTACCTTCCCTTTTAAGAAATCCTCCGGGTATTTTACCTGCTGCATAGTATTTTTCATTGTATTCAACCTGCAGAGGCACATAATCAAGTCCTTCAATTTCATTTTCTGAGCAGCATACTGTTGCCAGAACGGAAGAACCTTCAAAAGTAGCTAATACAGCACCATTTGCCTGCTTTGCCATTTTTCCAGTTTCAAGTATTAGTTCTTTTTCACCTATTGGTATTGTAATTTTAGGCATTTAATTGTTCCTTATATTGTTCTTTTATTTCCTGAGTCCCAGTTCTTTAATAAGTGTTCTGTATGATTCAAGATTTTTTCTCTTGAGGTATTTTAAGAGTTTTCTTCTCTGTCCTACAAGTTTAAGAAGACCTCTTCTTGAATTATGGTCTTTCTTGTGAATTTTAAAGTGTTCAGTAAGTTCAATAATTCTTTTTGTAAGAAGTGCAATCTGTACTTCTGTTGAACCTGAGTCTTTGTCATTAGATCCGAATTTGGAAATAATTTCCTGTTTAGCATCTTTTGATAGTGCCATTTAAATCTCCTCTTAAGAAAACAGTAAAACAGTAAAAACTATCTGTTAAACCATTTAATAATTCTTTTATCTTTAAAAACTTCCCTACGGCAAGTTTTATTATCATAATAAAGATCTGCAAAAAAACTGTTCCTTTCTGGCAGCAGCTGGTTGATATTATCCAGTTTCACATATAAATAATCATTTTCAGAGTGTATTTCAGTTTCTGACAGATCAACAGAATAACCGAATGGAAGAAGTTCCTTTACAAGAACAGTATTTCCCGAAATAATCATTTTTCTTATATCACTGCTGCTTACAGGAATATTCTTATAATTCTGCCTGTTGACAATAACTACTTCAATATCCCTTTTTTTAAGCATATTAAATATATCAAAAGAGTTGGTACTGTGATCAACTCCGCATTTGAAATCCTTACCAAGAACAATTTTTTTCAGGTTTAAATGATCAAGTATTGTTCCTATAAAATATTCCCCTTTAAGTTTACTAAAATCACTGGAAAAGTCAATCAGTACAGTTGTTGTTACCCCAGCTTTGTCAAGAGCGGCTAATTTCTGTCTTAAGGTATATATATTGCCCTCAAAAGCTCTGTTCCTGATATAAATAAGAGGATTCCGGATAAAGGTGAATACAACTTTCTCCTCCACATAGGTATCATTCAGCTTGTTTATCAGGTAGCTGTGCCCTCTGTGCACTCCATCAAAAACTCCTACAGTTGCTGATGCAGGTTCCTTGAGCATATATGTATCTGATGTAAAATCTTCCCATGAAATAATTTTCATATTTATACGCTTCTTTCCGGTATGACAAACCTGTAACGGAATTCATTCACTGTTTTTTCGATAAATGCTGTAAAATTATTTTCAGAGTCAAAAACTGCAGAAGGACCATCAGGTACTGCTGAAGTAAAGCTTTCTGAATCTGGTTGAATTCCGTTGAGCATTTTATCTCTGAAACTGTCTTTTACTGTGACAGTACTGATTCCCATCTGTTTTATCCCGTTATAAGGACTTATAAGCATATCACTTCTGAAATCATCAGGTGAAACTGCATATTTAATGCTGAAACTGCCTATATCTGTTCTGACAAGCGATTTAAGAAAAGCAGCTGATCCGCATTCTCTTGCAAGGTCTCTTGCTATTGAACGTATATAGGTCCCGGATGAGCATGAAACAGTAAAATTAAGAATATTATCATTATAGCTGTTTAGATCAAGTGAGTATATAAAAGAATTCCTCGGTTTAAGATCTGCTTTTATACCTTCACGTGCAAGCTGATACGCCCTTTTCCCGTTTACATGGACAGCAGAATAGACGGGCGGAATCTGTTTTATCTCTCCCCTGAACAATGATGCTTTTGATGAAATAGTTGAAAAATCAGGCAGAAAAGCAGAAACTGCTGAAGTTTCGCCGGTAATATCCTCAGTATCTTTTTCCTCGCCGAATACAGCTTCTGCTGTATAGGTTTTACGGAAATTCATGAAAAAATCAAAAAAACGGGTCATATCTCCTATTAAAATAACCAGAAGTCCCTCTGCAAATGGATCAAGTGTACCGGTATGTCCTGCTTTTTTTGTATTTAATTTTTTTTTTAGAATACTTACAGCCTTGAAGGAAGACATTCCGGCAGGCTTGTTTAACAATGCAAAACCTGATAACGGAAATTTCAACTGAGATTATCCTCAATAATCCTGTTAATCTCAAAACCCTCTTTCAGGGAATCATCCTTGAAGAATTTAATACGGGGAGTAAGCCTGGTTTTTAATTTTTTGCCTATCACACCCTGGATAAATCCTACACCGTGATTAAGGGCTGATACACTTCTTTCAACTTCTTTATCAGAACAGTAGCCTGAAATATAAATTTTTGCATATCCAAGGTCTGATGAAACATTTACCCTTGTAATTGATATAAGTTTGTTGACACGGGGATCTTTTATTTTCCCCGTAACAACCATTTTACTTATTTCTTCCTGAATTAATTTTTCAGCCCGCTGTATACGGAATTCAGACATTTCTAACCATCCAGTTTCTTTGAAATTTCTTTTATTTCAATAATTTCAATAATATCACCAACCTGTATATCTGTGAAGTTTTCAAGACCGATACCACATTCATAACCTGTAGCTACTTCCTTGGCATCATCCTTGAAACGCTTGAGCGATGATATTTTTCCGCTGAAAATGTCAATACCGTCTCTGTAAAGATGGGCAACTCCCCCTCTCAGTACCTTACCGCTTGTGACATAGCAGCCTGCTATTGTGCCTATTTTGGGAACCTTGAATGTTTCACGAACCTCGACAGTACCGACAGTTTCCTCTTTAAGTTCAGGAGCAAGCATACCTTCAAGGGCAGTCTTTATATCTTCAACAGCATCATAAATTATATTGTATTTCTTAATTTCAACCTTTTCCTGATCTGCAAGAAGCTGTGCCTTGGGAGTCGGCCTTACATGGAACCCGACAATGATCGCATTTGAAGCAGAAGCAAGGTTGACATCATTTTCAATGATAGCTCCGGCTGACGAATGTATTACATTAAGCCTTATTTCCTTTGTACTGAGCTTTTCAAGAGCAATCTTGAGCGCTTCAACAGACCCCTGTACATCTCCCTTGATTATAGCCTTGAGTTCCTGGATCTCACCATCCTGAATTGAATCATAGAGATTATCCAGAGTTACTTTCTTGACATTCTTGGCAGCACCTATTTTTTCAAGTTCCTGACGTTTTTCTCCAATCTGCCTTGCATATTTTTCATTTTCAGTTACCTGGAACGGATCACCTGCATTAGGCATACCTGTAAATCCTGAAATTTCAACAGGAGTTGCAGGAGGAGCTGAATCAACTTTTTTCCCCTTGTCATTGAACATTGCCCTGACTTTGCCCGGATAAACACCTGCAATGAAAGCATCACCTACCTTAAGTGTACCCCTCTCAATAAGAACGGTTGATACAATTCCCCTTCCATGGTCCATCTTTGATTCAATAATCTTGCCTTCTGCCCTGCAGTTGGGGTTTGCCTTGAGTTCAAGCACTTCTGACTGAAGAAGAATGTTTTCCAGAAGATCATCTATACCTGTTTTCTTGAGAGCGGAAATATTTGTGAAAATTGTATTTCCTCCCCAGTCTTCAGGTATGAGGTTGTATTCTGAAAGCTGCTGCTTTACCCTGTCAGGATTGGCATCGTGAAGATCTGTTTTATTTACAGCAACAATGATTGGCACACCTGCTTCCTTTGCATGGTTTATTGCTTCAACAGTCTGAGGCATAACACCGTCATTTGCTGCAACAACAAGTACTACAATATCTGTTATCTGTGCACCTCTTGCCCTCATGAGAGTAAATGCCTCATGACCGGGAGTATCAAGAAAAACAACACTCTTTCCTTCGGCAACATTGACTTTATATGCCCCTATGTGCTGAGTAATACCGCCGTGTTCAGAACCTGCAATATCTGTTGATTTTATTGCATCAAGAAGTTTTGTTTTACCGTGGTCAACATGCCCCATTACAGTTACTATAGGGGGTCTCTCCATTATATCGTCATCATTGCCTTTATCGCATTCTACAATTGTCTCTTCATAAAGGGATACAATATTTACCTTGCAGTCAAACTCAGATGCAACAATCTCTGCAGTTTCAGCATCAATCTGCTGGTTGATTGTGACCATCATGCCGAGTCCCATCAGTTTTGCAATAAGCTCTGATGCTTTAAGGTTCATCTTTTTAGCAAGTTCAGAAACAGTAACAACTTCCATAATATCAATTTCTTTCGGAACAGGATTAGCCATCTGTACTGATTTCTTCTTGATCTGGAAATCTTTTTCAATGATATTTTCTTTTTTTGTTTTCTGGTATGATGTTTTTTTCTTTGCCTTGAAAAACTTCTTGGTGGAAGATTTTGATGCAGTTTCAGGTTTTATGGGGGCACCACCTGCCGGCTGACCCTGTCTTGGAGGTCTCTGGCCGTCACGGGGCTGGAACCCGCCCTGTCTTGGAGGTCTCTGGCCGTCACGGGGCTGATAACCGCCCTGTCTCTGACCGTCACGGGGCTGATAACCGCCCTGTCTCTGACCGTCACGGGGCTGATAACCGCCCTGTCTCTGGCCGTCACGGGGCTGATAACCGCCCTGTCTCTGACCGTCACGGGGCTGATAACCGCCCTGTCTCTGACCGTCACGGGGCTGATAACCGCCCTGTCTCTGACCGTCACGGGGCTGATAACCGCCCTGTCTCGGAGGTCTCTGACCGTCTCTCTGCTGATAACCGCCCTGTCTCTGGCCGTCACGGGGCTGATAACTGCTTCTGTCTGAATCGAATGATCTCACTCTATCACTTGGAGAAGGCCTTTTATCAGAAGGAGATCCTGTTAAAGTATTGAGTTTCTCCGCAGTTGTTCTTTTAGCTGGAGCAGAATCATCTTTTCTGGCTTTACCTGCCGGTTTATGCTTTACAGTCTCATCAGTTGTATCTTTTTTCCCTGATTTTTTTACTACAACTACTTTTTTCTTGACAACAACAACCTTCTTTTTTTCTTCTTCGTCAGGTCCTTTATGGTTTGTCTGAGGTTTTTTGTGTTTAATCAATGTTGTTTTTGGTTTTTCTTTTTTATCCTGTTCTTCTGCCATTTAAAATTTCCTCTCCTGCTGAAACGGATTTATTCTATCCGTATCCTGTAGACTCTGCGACTGCGGATTAAATAATTCACAAAGTCTTATTCCGTAAGATTTTACGGAATTATTCTTCTATATCATCATCTTCATCATCTTCATCATCATCTTCTTCAAAGCTGAGCCCAACACCGCAGTTTGGACAAGAAGTCATATTTACTGTTATTTTGTTTCCGCATTCCGGACATTCATATTCTTCAGAATCTGAATATTCTTCAGTTTCCTCTTCAGAAAAATCTTCAACTTCAGAATCCTCAACTTCAGAATCTTCAATTACCAGATCTTCAGATTCTGTTTTCTGCTCATCTGAAATGCTGTCTTCAATTATTTCAACATTTTCTTCAAGTATTGATTTTATTGAATCAATATCACTGTCAGATAATCCTTCAAGTGAAGTAAGCTGTTCAACCGGCAGAGATAAAAATGTTTCAATCAATTCTATACCATGCTGTCGCATAAGTTCAACAAGCCTTTCAGGAATTCCAGGCAATTCTTCAATACGGGTAATTTCTTCATTTTTATCTGCAGATTCATCTTCTTCTGTGAAAAGATCTGAAAGTGCTTTTTTCTTATCAATGGAGATATCCATTTCTTCGAACTGCTCAAGTGTTTTTACATCAATATTCCAGTCAACAAGCCTGTTTGCAAGACGTACATTAAGGCCCTGCTTTCCGATTGCCAGGGACAGCTGATTGTCAGCAACTACTGCAAGTGCATGTCTTTTGGCTTCATCAAGTACAAATACTGATTCAACATCTGCAGGTGACAGTGCATTTTTTATAAAGACAGTAGGATCTGTATCATATTTAAGAATATCGATTTTTTCCCCTTCCATCTCTTTTACAACTGCCTGTATTCTCACCCCTTTCAGCCCTACGCAGGCGCCTACAGGATCAACATCTTCCCTGTTTGAATAGACTGCAATTTTTGTTCTGTATCCCGGTTCCCTGACAATCTTGAAAAGTTCAACTGTCTTGTCATAGATTTCAGGAACTTCAAGTTCAAAAAGTTTTTTTACAAAATCTGTATGTGTTCTCGAGAGAATAATATTAAGACCGGAATCGGATTTTTCCACCTCATATATTATAGCCTTGATTCTGTCGTTTGGACGGTATATCTCTCTCGGCGACTGGAACCTTTTGGGAAGTATTCCTTCTATCTTGCCGAGATCTACATATATGTTGCCGTTTTTTTCTCTCTGGTAATAACCGATTATCATTTCTCCGGTTTTTTCGATGAATTCGGAGTACAGAGTGTCTTTCTGTATTTCTCTCAGTTTCTGTCTTGCTTTCTGTTTAGCGCTCTGTACAGCTATTCTTTCAAAATCCTTGGGATTTATTTCAATAAGAAGTTCGTCACCAATTTCACATTCAGAGTTATAGGCAAGAGCATCTTCCAGAGACATTTCTGTCACATCATCAAATACTTCTTCTACAATTTTCTTTTTTGAAAATACAGTAACCTCTGATTCATCATCATTAAAACGTATAACCGCATTTTCAACTGTGCCGTATCTTCTTTTGTAAGCGGCCAGCAGAAAATCCTCAATTGTTTTTAATACGAGCTCTCTAGGAATTCCTTTATCCTGTTCAAATAATCTGATTGCATCAGAAAGGTCTGAAGCCATTATTTAAACCTCCCCTGAAAAATCTAATTTTGCTTTTTTTATTTCAGTAAATGGTAATATTCTCATTTCTCCGGATGACTGTATTTCCACTTCTTTATCATTGCTGTTTCCAATAATACCCCTGATCCATTCTGAATCATTTTCAAGAAGAATCCTCACATGTCTCCCTTTGAAAACAGCAAACTCATTTGCACTCTTGAAATTCCTTGTTATTCCTGGAGATGAAACTTCAAGATAAAAATATCTGTCCTCATTCAGTGCTTCTATTCTTTTCTGAATTGTCCTGTGGACTCTGCTGCAGTCATCAATTCCTATACCTTCGGGTGTATGAATTATAAGATGAATATGAAGGTCTTCAGATACTTTTCCGGAAGTGAGTTCCACTATTGTATAACCCATTGCATCAACAACAGGGGCTACAATAGAGTAAATATTACTGTTATGTTCTGTTATATAATCCACAATACCTCTGCATAAAAAAAGAGTCGATTTTTTCGACTCTTTCAGGACCGAAATATTTTTAATGTACATCAAATTTAGCAGAAAAAATGTTTTTAATCAAGAGCAATGGTGAGAATATGAATATTATTATTTTTCACAGATTTAAGTATGGTTCTGGTGCATTCATTGACAGTTGCACCTGTTGTAAAAATATCATCTATGATAAGTATTCCTCTGAATGAGTTAAGAATAACAGTTTTAAAGTTTTTTTTTATGTAAAATCTGCTGTTTATATTGCTGAGCCTTTCATATGATGAAAGTTTTTTCTGTTCTGTACCATGCCTTCTTTTTAAAACTGAAAATACAGGTATTTTTCTGTTAATGAGATGTCTGGATATTATTTCCATATGGTCCCAGCCCTTGTTTTTCAGTCTTTTTCTGCTGCAGGGGACAGGAATAACAGCATATCCGCTGTAGAGAGTAAAATAAAATTCAGATATTTTATCTGAAAGAAATAATGAGGCAGATTTGAAATTCCTGAATTTGTAGTTGTGTATAAGCTGTCTGACTGTCTGATCTGAATATCTCCAGATGGAAATGTTTCTGATGAACAGATAATCCCTGTTTCTGCAGACTGTGCAAAGCTGATCTTCAGAGATAAGTATTCTGCTGCATTTACTGCAGAAGGATTGATTTGATAAAGAGACATAAAAAGGTGTTGGTATTTTTTTTCTGCATTCTCCGCACAGGTTGTTAATCAATCCCGGGTTTACTATTCTGCCGCAGACTATGCATCTCCGGGGGAAAAAATAATAATAGATATATCGCGGTATATTTAACAGAAACATAAAATGCATAAATACATAAAACAGCGTTAATTATTAAGCTGATTCAGTTTTTAAGCATTTTTTTCCATGAATTAATTTTATTAAGTGCTTCAAGAGGTGTCATATTATTGATATCAAGAGATTCTATTTCCCTTGATATAAGGTGGTCTGAAGAGAATAGATCAATCTGGGAATCCGGAGATGATAAACTGTTCCTGTGAAACTGCTCTTTTTCGGATCTGTCATATTTTTCAAGAAGCTCTTTGCCTCTTATAATCACTTCGTAAGGAATACCTGCTATTTCAGCAACATTAATTCCGTATGACTTGTTGGCAGAACCTTTTTTTATTTTTTTCAGGAAAATGAGTTTCCCGTCCTGTTCAACAGCATTCATTGAGAGGTTCAATATTTCAGGGTAATCAAGACTTACAAGCTCATGATAGTGCGTCGCAAAAAGTGTTCTTGCACGGATTTTCTTTATAATATATTCACATATACTCCATGCTATTGAAAGACCATCATTGGTGCTTGTACCTCTGCCGACTTCATCCATAATAACAAGAGAGTTTTCAGTTGCTGTCCGGAGAATGTTTGCTGTTTCCGACATTTCAACAAGAAATGTGGATTCACCCCTGGCCAGGTTGTCTGATGCCCCAACCCTGCAGAATATTCTGTCGACAAGACCTATTTCTGCATCTGAAGCAGGAACAAATGATCCTGCCTGTGCCATCAGTACAATTAATGCAGTCTGCCTGAGATATGTTGATTTTCCCGCCATATTCGGGCCGGTAAGAAGTATGAAATTGTTTTTACCCTTCAGATATATATCATTTGGAACATACTCGCCGGTGGGGAGATTTGCCTCAACAACAGGATGCCTTCCGTTTTTTATATTGAGTTCCCTTTTATCCGTAATAACAGGTTTTGTATATCCGTTTACTGTTGCTGCATGGGCCAGAGACTGAAGACAGTCAATATCAGATACTTTTTCAGATATATCTGATATGAATGGAATGAATGTTTTTATTTTTTCCCTTATTTCAAGAAAAAGCTGCTTTTCCAGCGCAACAATTTTATCTGAAGCACTGTTGAGTTCGCTTTCAAGATTTACCAGTTTTTCTGTTGTATACCTTTCAGAACCGACAAGAGACTGTCTTCTTATAAAATGCTCAGGTACATTATCAAGATATGATTTAGTTACTTCCATGAAGTACCCTATTATCTTGTTGTATCTTATTTTAAGATTGGGAATCTGTGAATTGATTCTTTCATTTTCAATGTAGCTGTTGAGAATATTCTGGCTGTTGTTTTTCAGATCACGCAGCCTGTCCAGCTCAGTGCTGTACCCGTCTTTGATAATGTTTCCATCTGTGATTAATACAGAAGGTTCTTCTTTAATGGAATCATCGATTATCAGGCAGATACTGTTTATTTCATCAATAAGAGAGTTGTTTTCAAGGTATGAAAGAACAGTACTTCCCGAGCTTTCAGAAAGGGTTTCAAGAATATTTCTAATCGAATAAAAACTGTTTTTAAGACCTGTAAGGTCTTTTCCGTTTGCCCTGTCCATAGCAATTCTGGAGGAGAGCCTTTGAATATCCCTTACTGATGAAAGGTTTTTTCTGATTTCAGAAAGCAGTATCTGATTCCTGTAGAAAAAATCAACACAGTTATACCTGAATTCAATTGCATCTTTATCGGTAAGCGGCGAAGTAAGCCATTTTTTAAGAGTTCTGCTCCCCATGGATGTTCTGGTATAATCAAGAATACTGAAAAGGGTGTATGCCGGCGAATTGTCATGAAGGTTTTTCAGTATTTCAAGATTTTTGAGACTGTTCTCGTCAAGTCCCATGAATGAGCTGTTATCATGCTTGATCAGCTTTGTAATGTGTGGAAGAAGGTTTTTCGAATTTTCATAGAGGTATTCTATAATGACACCTGCACTCAGCAGTTCCGGTGAATCATCTGAAAAGCCGAAGCCTTTAAGTGTGTCCACATTAAAATGCTTCTTGAGAATTGAAACTGAATTCTCAAGATTGAAATACCAGTCTGGATATCTGTTGACAGGTTTTTTAAACTCTTCAAAAATCCTTTTTACTTCACTGTTATATTCTGGTATTGATTCCTGTATTATTATTTCACCCGGGTCAAGGCGTGTAAGCTCCCTGCTCAGTATTTCCCTGAGGGATTTCTCATCAGAGGAAAGCGCAGCAAATTCACCTGTAGATATGTCTACATATGAGAATGAATAACTGTTTCTGTTTTTGCTCAGTGCAGCAAGGTAATTGTTAGTTTTGTTGTCAAGAAAATCTTCATCAATAACTGTACCTGGAGTGATAATTTCTACAACTTCCCTGTCGACAATTTTTTTCCCTTTGGCTGGTATATTTGAAAGCTGTTCGCAAATTGCAATTTTTTTACCGGATTTAAGAAGTTTTGCAATATAGGGAGATGATGAGTGGTAAGGTACTCCGCACATTGGAATGCTGTGACGCTTTGTGAGTGCTATGTCAAGAAGAAGACTTACCTCTTTCGCATCATTTTCAAACATTTCGTAGAAATCGCCGAGGCGGAAAAAAAGAATAGAGTCAGGGTTCTGACTCTTTATTCTTTTATACTGCTGCATTACCGGAGTATCTGATGACATTTTTTTATCTGGATGCCTTCAGTTTCTCAATTACAAGATCAGTGATATCAACTGTCTGGCTCCACCATATGATATTGGGGTCCTTGGAATTGAAAATTATTGAATAACCTTCACTTTCTGCAATATACTCTATTTTTTCAAGTATTTCAGAGAGGAATTCCGCAGACTGGATAAGCTTGTTTTTTTTGGCTTCAATATTTGAAAGTTTAAGCTTGCTGTATTCCTTAAGGTAAAGTTTTTTCTTTTCTATCTGTTCCTCATATTTTAAAACATTGATCTCGTCATTGTTATTCTGGTAATAAAGCTTTCTTTCCTGAAGCTTGTATATATCATCTTTTATGGAAGATACACCATCTTCATAACTTTTAATCATTCTTTCGATTTCTCTCAGAGACCTTGAGTCGCCTGAATATGCAGATACAATTTTCGAATAATTTATTATTCCTATTTTCGCTATCTGCTCTCCTGTAACAAGGGAAACAGCAATAAAGCAGAATGCTGCAAGTATCAGATATTTTTTCATCATGTTCTCCTATTAATAAAAACTTGGTGTAAAACCAATTACAAAGTCAAGTTTCATTGAACTGTCAAAGAGTGGTCCGTCATGCCAGACAATTTCATTATCTTCATATTCATACCTTTTTACAAAGTAGAAACCGATAGGAAGTCCGGGGACTGTAAGTCTGAATCCTCCACCTAGAGAATAATAGTAATCATTTTTATCCCTGTCTCTGAAGGAATCCCTGTCAGACCATATACCGGTTGCGCTTATAAACCAGTCCCACCACAGAAATCTTTCTGCAATAGGCATCCTGAGTTCCAGCCAGTTATCCCAAAGGGCATGGCCGTCATAAACCCTAGTCCATCCTCTGGCCATTGTCATACCGTCGATATAGAACATTTCACTCCTGGTAACATCAAGACTTCCGTCAAACTGTTCCCATAAAAGGGAAAGAGCTGTATGTCCTGCAAGCACCATTTTGAAATTCCAGGATGAGAACACTGGTATTGAAAAAAGCTGATGAAAAGCTTCTGCCTTGGATGTAGTGCTTATATAGTTTCTCTCGGAAGGAAGAATACCTCCTGCATATGTTATTGACTGTTTCAGGTAGAAACCTTTGCTTGGATTATAGATAATATCCCTTGTATCCCATGAAAGGCTGTACCAGAGCTTGTTTATAGTCTGCCATTCCTGAAAGTTGTCCCTGATTGTTTCGTTGTATGGCCTGTATATTTCATCATCATAATCCACCCATGTCCTTGATATATCATAGCCTGTGGATGCATTAACCCTTCCGACAGGTGTATGCCATGTATAACCTGTGTTGAGACCAAGTGAAACATCCCAGGAGTCATATTCCATCAGGTATGATTCAGGTATTGTTTCTCCCATTCTTATAGCATATTCATAGTCAGTTATGGAATCGCTGTCTTGGGGTTCAATTTCACCTGTATCCGGATCAACCCAGTATCCGTAATAAGGATCAGGGACCTCCCCCTCATCAAGGTCATCTCCCTGGAATATCGGGCCCAGTATGTCCTGAGGTACCTGCCTGGTTTTCTCATGTGCAAATGAAAGCGTTACTCCCCCTGTCCATCTCTTGTTTGCAAGCCATCTTTCGGTAAATCCTATAGAAACTTCCTGCGCTTCGCTTGAAAGGTTAGTCCCTATGCTCAGCTGCTGACCGTTTCCGAGAAAATTCCTGTCTGTCCATTTTATGAAAGTCATTATGGGAAGATCACCTGCTTCTGCAGTAAATGAAAGGCCGAACTGAACATCAGTGGTTTTACCCTCTTCAACATTTATAATAAGGTCCATAAGCCCGTCAGCACTTCCCTGTGGTGTTTCAGGTTCAACAACACCGAAGTACTGAAGGTTGTAGAGGTTTGTCATCCCTTCTATGATTTTTTTCTTGCTGAATATATCTCCTACCTCAAGGGGAAGCTCCCTTAATATTACATGGTCCTTTGTCTTGTCATTTCCCCTGACTGTAATGTTTTCAATATGGGCCCTTCCCTGCTCTATGATTTTCACCCTGTATGCTATCCTGCCGTCAGTTTCGTTTCTCTGCTCCTCTTTGGATATCACATTGAAAATATATCCGTCATCATAGTAAAGGTCTGCAACACGGGAAAAATCAGCTTCCAGCTTTGTCTTATTGAGAATGTCGCCCTCTTCCATCCGAACCTGCTCAAAAAGCTCTTCATCCGTGAAAATAACATTCCCGTCGAAAATCATACCGTCATATACATACTGCTTTCCCTCAGATATATAGAATGTAATAATCATGTTTGTCTGGTTGCCTTCATCATCAGCTGTAATATCTTTTTCAACATTTGTGATTTCAGCATCAATGAAACCTTTTTCACCGTAGTATTTGACTATATTCTGAATATCTTCCTCAATTTTTGATTCAAGATATACACCCTTTGAAAACAGGGACTGTTTTTTGGTCTCGAGTTTTTTTCTCAAGGTACTGTCTGAGGCAAAATTGTTTCCTGAAAAACGAATTTCACTTATTTTTGTCTGTTCGCCTTCCTCAATGGTAAAAGTTATTTCAGATTCATTGTCTTCGTTCTTCTCCCCTTTTTCCCCTGTGACAACAACTTCCGGGAATCCTTTTTCAATATAAAGTGCTTTTATGCTGTCTTCATCAAGTTTTATTTTTGTATTGTTTATAAGGTCTCCGGGTTTGAGAAGAACGACATCAAGGAGCTGATTTTTTCTTATGTTTTTGTTTCCTGTGATCCTGATTTTTTTTACAACAGCCCTCTCAACAACATTGAATTCTATTACTACTGTATTGGATGGATCGAATTTTGAAAGTTCATCTTTTCCCGGGTATGCATTCGGCATCAGGTCGTCAAAATAATCAAGTGCATAAAGCTTACCCTGAAGGTCCCAGAAAATATCATCTGTAAATGTTTTTCCTATGAATTCAGATGTAATAGCTTCAAGTTCACTTTCAGTTATGTTCTTCAGTCCTTTAAACTGTATATTTTCAATTTTTTTATCTGTATACCAGTCATCAGCTGAAATGCTGAAAACAGAGAAAATAAAAATAAGTACAAATATTACAAGTTTAACATTTTTAAGTCTCATAAATACTCCTATGTCAGTAAGAAAATCTCCAGGAAAATTCCAGGCTTGTATCTGTAAGAGAGTTATAGAAATCTGTAAGCTGGGGATAGAGTGTTAAATCCATTAAAAACAACGGAGTATCCACCTCCAGACTGAGTTCAGTTTTTATATGCATACCCATAAAATCTGGTACATCATAATCATTATATTGATATATGTCAAAATCTCTTGAATTAAAACTTACCAAACCTTCCAAAAAAAAGTATTCTCCGAAATACTTTCCCATGAAAATTGTTGTATTATCCAGATAACTGTTATCAACCGGTGTGTTATTCTCGGATATAGTTATGTTTTCCTTTTTATCATTATCAAAGGCCTGCTGAAGTACATTTGTCCTTATTGTAAAAAGGTCGAGATTAAGCATGTTTTTCATTCTTGTCTCAAAGGGCCGGAAAATACCTATAAGCTGTGTGCTGTATGCCCCTGCTCCGAGAAGTGCTGATCCGAAAGTTATATCCTCTCCCCCGAACTGTGTATATACACTTTCTCCGAGGAGGGCGAATATTTCATTTTCGCTTAAAGGGGGATTTGATTCAAAACGGGGAGAAAACTGGCTTAAAGGTGTATCATCTGCAATAAGGGATATTTTAACCTCCTTGTTTTCAGATGTCCTTTCCCTGAGTTCTGCCCTTGCAGTAAAGTGCGGATCAAACTTGGTCTCATTTTCATTGAAGACAATGCTTCCCTCTTTTATAAAAAAACTCTGGCTGAAGTAAAAAACCTCACCACCCTGTATTTTAATATCGCCTGTAAGAGAATATTCATCTGTTGCGCTGTTACTGTATATGGACAGTTTTTCACCGGCAGCTGCAAAAGTTCTTAAAACAGGAAGCCTGACAGATGGCCAGTAAAATTCAACCCCCGGTCCTGAAGTCACCTTGAGATCGACTTCATAATCAAATGAGCCCTTTTTTTTCTTTTTCCCGTTTTTTTTATCATCATTCAGTGTGATAATGCATTTACGTGCAGCAATATTACCTGACAGATAAAGACCCTGCTCATCCCCCTCGATTGAAACATTTCCGCTTGCAAATCCGTCAATATCAATCATGGAAAACTTGTGCTTGATCCAGAGCATACTGCCTGGATCTGTTGTTATGTCAATGTCAAAATCTTTAGGCAACCAGTGGTCAATTGAAAAATCCAGTTTTGCTTTTAGAGTGTTTTCATCAACTATAAGACCTGTTTCAGGCATTGAAAGTGATTTACCGTTGAAAATGAAGGATGTATTTGGCATGATAATGTCAGCCGGAACAAATACAGATGAGGCTTTTACACCTGAAACATTCAGGTGACCCTGAAAGTCCGGATCATTTACAGGTCCCTTTATTACAAGATTACCTGATGCCTTTCCTGAATCTGCCTTGAAATATGCAATATCCGTGAAAGCTCCGAAAGTTTTCAAATCAATTTCAATGTTTTCGCAAATAGAATCAATAATACCGTCTTTAATTACACCATTGAATTTACCGCTTATTGGAAGAGGTTTTGAAAGAATTACATTGAACAATCCGTTTCTGTTTATTTCTCCCTCAATTGAACTGGCAGGCCCCCCGTTGAAAATAAGAAAAGATTCATTATTTATAAAAGAGAGTTCCCATTTACTGAAATCTTTTCTGCTACTCTCATTGTTTGATACCCTGATTATCCCCTTGTTTTCAATAAGTAAGGGATTAGAAAACCATTTAAATGTTTTTTCAAAAATTTCTCCTTCAAGCTCTATTTTATTCAGTGTTTCCTTATCAGAAACCCCTTTGCGGAGAAACAGGTTCCCGCTGAAAAAATAACTTCCTTCATCTTTATTTATATATCCCGAAGCGGAATCAATCCGGTTTAGATTATGTTTAACTTTCAGAGTGTTGAGAATCAGGCTCTCATTTGATGCATTAAGTGAAAAATTAAATGCAAAGGGATCGTCAAGAAATAATCCGTTATCCATATTCATTTCAACAGAATAAACAGGATTTGATCCGGGACCCTTTATTCTCATAATACCTGACAAATCACCGGATAAAGGCTTGTCAGTTATTCTTTCAGCGGGAAAATTTGTGAATTCCGCAGTTACATCATATATACTGTCAGAATAGTCAAACAGTATAAGATGCTGTTCATTTTTTTCAGCGCTGTTTCCTTTTATCCATCCGCTGATATTCTTTTTATCTGGATAATTCAACTCTCCGCTGCCTCTGACTGTTGAAAAATTATCCTTAACAGTAAAATTATGAAGCATTATTTTTGAATCAGTAACAGAAGAAGTTATCGCGATAAAACTTTCTTTCCCTTTAAGTACAGGCAGGTTGTATATTCTGTTATTTTCCATAAAAAAAACAATTTTTCCTTTTCCTGCTTCCCCTTTGATATTTAAACTGAATTCAGGTACAGTGCTCTGGACAGGAAAAGGAAACCTGTCAGTATTCAGGTAATATACTGTTCTGTCTCTTTCAAAAAATATCAGCAGACTCAAATCGCTGCTTCCTGTTATGGAAAGAGTCCTTCCATTGATATAACTGCCGGAAAAACTGTATGACTCGTTGTTTAATGAAATGGATGATTTTATCTGGTAGATGTTATCATCACTGTTATTTAAACTGATGTAACCGTTACCGTTATAATCTTTCCAGTCAATAACAATATTGTGAAAAACAAAATTATTGTCAAAGACAGAAAAATCAGATGAAATTCTGTTTTTACCGCTTTCGTCTTCAAGGGTAAGAGTTTCTGTAAACAGGTTTATATTTCTGAAATCTGTTTCAAAGTAGAATTTTGTAGAGAGAAAGAGGTTTTCAGGGACTATTTCCCTGTTTGAATCAGAGTTTAAGTAAACATAAGAAAACCTTTTAATGTTGATTCTGTTCAGTTCTATGTCAGATTTCAGCATCATTTCACTGTTTTTATGTGATAAAGACCCTTCAGCTCTGATAAAGCCTGTGTTTATATCAATATATGATATTTTGTAGATAAGATTTTTTCCCTTTCTTGAAAGATGGCATTCAATATTTTCAAGATTAAGTTTGCCTGCTTCTGCATCTGCAGTCAGGAAGAGGCTGTCCTCCCCTTCAATGCCTATGGAAATATCAGAATTAACAAGTAAATTTTCTCCTGCATTTATATTTCTTAGTGAAAGCCTTCCTTCAGGAAGCTTTTTCCTGATGTCATAATATCCTCTGTATCTGATATCCCCCCTATCTGTGTCTGCATTGAAATCTGTAAATATTACCTGTTTTGTATTCCCGTGAAATACAGTTCTTATATTGTTTTCAAACGGGACAATTGATTTATCAAAAGATACAGATAAATCAGCTTTATAGGAGAGTGAATCAATATTTCTGTCTTTGAAACTGAAAAAAAGAACTGCTGTTCCTGAGTAAACAGATTTCAGCATGCCTGAGATTGTATTGCTGCTGTAGTAGTGTATATATTTTGAAGGCCTGTAGTTTTCTGATTTAGTGTTGACAGAAAGAAGTTTTTTATCAATATCATATTCAGCAAAAAGATCAAATGGGTCTCTGGCTCTTGTTTTCAACAATTTGATATTGTTACCCGAATGATCAATATTGAAATTCTGTTTTCTTATAAGAAAATCATCTGTTCTGAGATTAATAAGTTCAATATCATAGTTGTTCCAGGTAAGATCTGTTGAGCTGTTGCCTCTCATCCTGATATCTGTTTTCAAACTGCTGTTGTTTTTAAGGAAAGGGATTTTATCTCCCGAAATCTTTGATCTCATATCAAGTGCAATGCTGTCTGAAGAGAAACTTATATCAAGAAAAAGCTTCTGCATATTATACCGGCCTGACGGAATATCTGTTATCAGGGAAATGTTTTTCCCCTCGATTCTGAGTTCCCTGACATCCCTTTTTTTACCCCTGCTGTTTTCAAGAGATTTTATAACAGCTTTGACAGTTCCTGAGTCATTATTGTGATTATATGAAAGGGATGAGTTTTCGAAATATACTGAACCTATAGGGAAATCATCAGTAAAAAAATATTTATAGAGACTGAAGGAAATTCTGAGCTTTTCAGCCTTTATCAGGCAGTTCCCGTTTGAATCAGTAATAAAGAGTTTTCTTATTTCCAGATACTGCAGTATTGAGGGCGATATGCTGTCATAAGTGATAATTTTATCAAGAGATGTCTCAAATGATTTTATTACATCGTGTTTAAAAGAGTTTATTGTTCTATCAAGGTAATTGTAGATGAAAAAAGCTGATACTATAAGAGATATCGCTGTCAAAGAGAGAATAACAATAAACGATCTGTATTTTCTGATTAATGACAGCAGTTTTATCTCCAGTTTCCTAAAATATCATATTAATATAAATTAAATAGTGATTCAGTTACATATAGTTAATATGAAAAAATAATAATTATTTGTTATATATATTGTATTTCGGATTAATTAACTTTAATATGCATTCCCGGAGCAGTAAAAATGAAAAATTATGAAATATTAAAGAGGTTTATTGTTCTTGAAGGGCTTGATGGTTCAGGAACTACTACTCAGATGAAAAAACTCGGGGAAAAATTTAATAAATACAATATTCCGTATTATACAACTATGGAACCGACAGATAACCCGGTCGGCCGGCTTATAAGAAGAGTCCTTGAAAAAGATATTGATCTTGAACCGGAAACACTTGCAATACTTTTTTCGGGAGACAGGCATGAACACCTTTACGGAAAAAATGGCATTAAAGAACTTTCCGGCAAAGGTGTCTGGGTTGTCTGTGACAGGTATCTGTTTTCTTCAATTGCCTATCAGTCTCTTAAATGTGATCGGGATTGGGTGCTGACAATTAACCGTTATCCTCTTCCGGAATATCTTTTTTTCCTTGATGTTCCTGTTGAGGAATGCGGCAGGCGACTCGGAACTAGAGATAAAATTGAGCTGTTTGACAGATCTGAAATCCAGAAAAAGATACTTAAAAACTATAATTTCGGTTTTGATATGGGAATTGAATCCGGTGTTGAATTCCATAAACTGGACGGGACAGAATCTCCTGATGAAATTTCTGAAAAAATCTGGAAAAAACTGGGTATACAAACCGATAAGTAAAATGTGAAACGTTTTTTTGTTTTTACAGTGATAATATTACCTGTACTCTTTATTTATACAGACAAGGCATACAGTTACAAGATACTGTATGCTGAACAGTTTTACAGGTTATACCATAGCCATTTTTATCAGTATCCTGAAGATTACCTTGAAAATATATATTATCTTGAACAGGCACTGAGATCTGATTTTGCCAATCCTCTCAATGCTCTTGCAAGGATAGAAAACAAAACTGAATGGAAGAGATATATGAATCTTTTCAGAATGCATGTTTCTCTCAAGCTCACAGAGCTGTATCTCGGACTGGGAAGCAAATATGATAAAATGGAAGCATATTTCTATAATTATCCCTGGAAGCGGGAAAACCTCAAGTCTCTTGATATTGCGGAAGAGTCTTACAGATTTGCAAGGGTATACTGGAATGAAACACTGAAATGGCAGAAAACAGTGGAAAAATCATGGACAGTTCTTGAGGAAATCCAGAAATGGGAAGATGAATCCTTCAGAATAGAAGAAAAAAAGCTCGATTATGATGATATAATTGACTCTCACCTTGAAAGGCTTCAATCAGTCAGGGAAAAATTTAAAAGTATGGATAATACTGCATATTAATCATGATTTTTATTCTGAATAGAATTCCCAGTTCCCCTTTTCCCTGTTTTTAACATTATAGAGTGCTATATCAGCTTTTCTGATAAGTTCATCGGCACTGCTTCCGTTATCAGGGTATATGCTTATACCGATACTGAAACTCAGTGAAAGATCAGCAGTTTCTGTAAGTACCGGAGAAGTACATGTGCTCAGTATCTTCCCTGTAACCTGTTTTACATCATCATTTGAATTTATATCTTCAAGAATTATGATAAACTCATCTCCTCCGAACCTTATAACAATATCTGATTCCCTGAGCAGGTTTTTAAACCTGTTTGCTGCAGCTATAAGAACCTTGTCTCCTGTCTGGTGGCCGTAGGTGTCATTCGCCTCTTTGAAATTGTCCATATCAATAAATATGACAGCAAGTTTTTTCCCTGTCCTGTTTGATTTTTTAATTGCCTGGTTGAGAAATTCATTGAGATAAAGCCTGTTTGGAAGATTTGTCAGTGGATCATGCTGGGCAAGGTATTCTACTTCCTGCTTGGCCTTGAGAATCTTGTTTTTATCCTCCTCTATGCAGCTGAGAAGTTCCCGGTTCCTGTTAATAAGCTTTCTGTTTTTGAGAGCTATTGTAATGTATTTTGAAATTGAAAGAAAAAGATACTTCCTGATGAACGGGAAGGCATTTTTTTTCCGGTCAAGAAGAGCTGCTTCTCCCTGTACCTGGTCGTTGAAAACTAGAGGAATTATCAGTGCTGAATTAATGTTGACATCGATATTATCCAGTGAATAGCGGGTATTTACATACTGTTTTAAATCCTTTTTACAGTTGCCTGTATATACATTTTTCCTGTTTTTCAATGCATAAATAAAACAGCTGCTGTTTGTTTCAATAGTTTCTGTTATTTCACTTTTATGTATGTCATATTTACTGCTGAATATATCCATTTTCAAAGTATTGCTGCTGTAGGTTCCAATACAGAAATAATCTGTTTTTATAAGCCTGGCTAATTTTTTAAAGATAACTGTAAAAAAGTCAGGAGATTCAAATTCTGAAATTATTTCACGCCCTGTTCTGTGAATAAATCTGTAAACAGGAAGATGTATAAGTAGTAAAAGTGACATTGAAATAATCAAAATCAGGATAATTAACAGTTTGAAACAGTATTTCGGACTGCCAGGTGTTTTGCTGCCGACCGGAAATTTAAAATCAGATAACATTGATAATTCATAAGGGGGAAGAATTTTAAGAAATATACTTTTACCAGCAAGAAGAGAAATTTGTGACTGATGATTATCTTTCATAAAAAAGGGAATTCCTGTTTTATTATCACCGTGAAAGCTGTCATTCAGCATTACCAGATATGGAAATAAATTTTCGGAAACAGGAATTGATTCTTTTACCGGAACAATATCAATTAAACCCAGGGTGAGAAAATCAATGTTGGTTTCGTACGTGTTAAGATGATATATGACACTGAAATTTTCTTTTTTTGCAATGTTGTTTATTACATCAACTGTAAATCCCCCGATCTGATTATTGTCAGTTGTAATAAAGGGGGGATTATTGTATAGGCCAATATTAAGTGTCTGTGAATATATGTTCTGAAATGATGTCACACCATAAAAAGTAATTAAAAATATAATTTTATTAATTCTGATAAACATTTATTATAAGAATAGTCAGTTTGAAAAAAAAATCAAATACATATTTCAAAAAAATGAGATCAGGAAAGAAAAAGTGATTGCTGATATCATAAAATCAGCATTGCATCACCATAGGAAAAAAAACGGTATTTTTTATCAATAGCTTCACTGTAGATTTTTTTTATCTTATCTGTACCTGCGAAAGCTGACACAAGAAGAAGAAGTGTAGAATCAGGAGTATGGAAATTTGTGAAGATATGGTCAACAAATCTGAAACTGTATCCCGGATATATGTAAAGAGAAGTTTTTCTCCGTCCCGGAATGATTGTCCCGTTTTCATCTGCTGATGATTCAAGTGTTCTTACAGAAGTTGTTCCCACTGCAATGATTTTTTTCCCTTCATTTTTTGCTTTATTAAGCCGTTCTGCAGTATCATCTGCTATCTCGTAAAGTTCTTCATGTATATCATGGTCTTCTACAGTTTCTGAACGGATCGGTTCAAAAGTACCCATCCCCACATGAAGCGTTACAAAATCAATACCTATGCCCATGTTTCTTATTTTTTGAAGGTTGTTTTCAGTAAAATGAAGACCGGCTGTAGGTGCTGCGACTGAACCGGTTTTTGATGAATAAACTGTCTGGTATCTTTCAGCATCTGCGGAGACATCTTCCCTTCTGATATAGGGGGGAAGCGGGATATGGCCGTTAATATCCAGGTAGGAATCATTAACTGCAGTATTGAATTCAAGTATCTTCCGGCTGCTTTCTGATTCAATGATTTTTCCCCTGATATTGCCGGGAAATGTATAGCTCTTGCCCTGTTTCTGCCTCTTTGATTTGCTGCATATTACTTCCCAGGTAGTGTCAGTAAGCTGCCTGAGCAGCAGGAATTCAGTCCTGCCCCCGAAATCTGATATACCGAATAATCTGGCTTTTCTTACTCTTGTATTGTTGAAAACCATATGATAACTGCTGTCGAGAAAATCCGTGATATTATCAACACAGCTGTGCGTGAGTCTGCCGTTTTTTCTGTCATATACAATTAATCTTGATTCTCCCCTTTTATCTGAAGGGTACTGAGCAATCAGTTCCCCCGGCAGATTAAAATAAAAGTCGCTGGTCTTCATTATCCCCGTCCTGTGTAATGTTCAGATGTTTATAAGCAAATGGGGTTGCAATTCTTCCTCTCTGTGTCCTCTGAATGAACCCTTTCTGGATAAGGAATGGTTCATAAAAATCTTCAAGAGTTTCAACGCTTTCACCCAGAGAAATTGCAAGTGTATCTGCACCTACAGGTCCTCCACTGTATTTTTTTATGATTGTTTCCAGAATCCTTCTGTCGAAAAGTTCAAGACCTGAGGAATCAATTTCAAGTTTAGCCAGGCTGTAGGAAACGATTTTTTCATTTATTCTCCCGTCCCCTTTTATCTGTGCGAAATCACGTACCCTTCTGAGTATCCTGTTTGCAACACGGGGAGTGCCTCTGCAGCACTCTGCAAGCATTTCCAGTGATTTCTCATTTATTGATATATCCAGCAGTCCTGAAGATCTTTTTAGAATACTGATTATATCTTCTTTGGCGTAAAGGTTCATTCTGACATTTATGCCGAATCTGCTGTAAAGAGGACTTGAAACATTTCCGCTTCTGGTTGTAGCTCCAATCAGGGTGAAAGGAGGTATTGGAAGCCTTATGGATCTGGCAGAAGGCCCCTGCCCTATTATCCAGTCAAGTTCATAGTCTTCCATTGCTATGTAGAGCATTTCCTCGATTGCCGGTTTGAGCCTGTGTATTTCATCAATAAAGAAAACTGTGTTATCTGATATTGATGTGAGAAGGCCTGCCAGGTCTTTCGGTTTTTCAAGTGCCGGAGCGCTTGTAGCCTTGAATTCGCTTCCCATCTCGTTTGCAAGTATACCTGCAAGAGTTGTTTTTCCCAGTCCCGGAGGACCGCTTAAAAAAACATGATCAAGGCTTTCCTTTCTTTCTCTTGCAGCTTTCAGAAAAATGCTGAGGTTTTCCTTGAGTGCTTTCTGACCCTGAAAATCATCAAGCCGGGAGGGTCTGAGCCTGTTTTCCCTGATGTCGAGATCATCGTCAATAATATTACCGGAAATAATACTCTCTTTATTCATCTAATAATCTGTTCAGGAGCTTAAAGCAACAATTGCTCTTCTGAATATCTCCTTTTCCTTTTCATCAGGACTCATTTCTGCAAGATCTTCGCCGGATGATATATCTTTTACAGCTTTTAATGCTGATTTGTGATCAAAGCCCATATCAGAAAGGGAAGCTGCAATCTCCCTGTAGGGATTCATTTTTTCCGAATCAGAATCATCTGCAACAAGCTTTCCTCTCAATGACAGAATTATTTTCCCTGCAGTTTTTTTCCCTATTCCCGGAAGTGAGGACAGGAGGTTTACATCGTCATTCTCAAGAGCCTTTATAAAATTTCCGGCAGAAATCCCTGAAAGTATTTTTATGCAGTTTCTGGGCCCCAGTCCGCTTATTTTTATTAGCTCAAGAAAAAGATTTCTCTCTTTATCATCTGAGAAACCGTAAAGTGACATTGAATCCTGTGTCTGGTGGAGATAAAGAAGGATCCTGATTTTTTCTCCTGTACCCGGAATTGATGATATAGTTCTTGTTGAGCAGTTTACTATCCATTCCATTCCGCCGGTTTCAATATAAAGAGTATTTGTCTTCTTGTCTGTAATTGTCCCGTTTATACTGTTAAGCATTTTTTAAAATCCCTGTTGTGAAAATGACAGATTGCTGCTGCCAGAGCATCAGCACAATGATCCGGTTTAGGCAGTTCATCAAGCTTGAGAAGAAACATGACAAGCTGCTGTACCTGTTTTTTATCAGCCCTCCCGTTACCTACAATAGTCTGTTTAATTTCAAGAGGTGTATATTCATAGTTCGAAATTCCGTGCTGTGAACACAGAAGGTGTATAACCCCTTTTGATTCAGCAACGGGAATTGCACTTAAAACATTTTTGGCAAAATAAAGAGCTTCAATACCAGCCTCATCAGGTTTATATTCATCAATAATATCTGAAAGCTGATTATAGATTGAATGAAGCCTTTCGGATATTTCCCTGCCTGAAGCTGTTTTTATAACTCCATGTGCCTTATGTATTATTCTGTTGGTTTCAATATCAATGATCCCGTAACCTGTCTGGGCAAGCCCGGGATCAATACCAAGGATTCTTAACAAATTATTTCCTGTTTTAAAAAACTCTCTTATTATTCCGGCATCTCAAAATCATCAGGAATGTCAAGGTTTGTTGATACAGACTGTACATCATCAAGATCTTCCATTCTTTCAATAAGCCTCAGGGCTTTTGCTGTTTTTTCATTATCAAGCGTAACTGTTGAATCCGGAATTTTTGAGATTTCCGCCATTGTATGTTCAAATCCTGCTTCTGTAAGTGAGTTCAGTACTGTTTCGAAATCATCCGGTTCTGTAATAACTTCTATTGAATCCCCTTCTGTACTTACATCTTCAGCCCCTGCATCGAGAGCTGCTGCAAAAATATCATCTTCAGTATATTTTGAACTGTCAAAAGCTATGATACCTTTTCTCTTGAACAGGTATGATACACATCCGGACTCTCCGAGGTTTCCCCCCCCTTTTGTAAGCTGGCTTCTTACATCGGCAGCTGTCCTGTTTTTATTGTCTGTGAGAGTATCTATAAGGAGTGCTACACCTCCCGGACCGTAACCTTCGTATGTGAGTTCGAAATAGGTTACATCGTCAAGTTCCCCTGTTCCCTTTTTTACGGCTCTCTCAATATTGTCTTTAGGCATATTTGCTGCTTTTGCCTTGATAATGGCAGTTCTGAGTCTTGGATTGGCTTCCTCGTCTCCTCCTCCCAGTTTTGCCGCAACTGTTATTTCCTTGATTATTTTAGTGAAAATTTTTCCTCTTTTTGCATCTGCAGCGCCTTTTTTATGTTTAATGGAAGCCCATTTACTGTGACCCGACATAAAAACTCCTTATAGTCTAAATTAAAATATAGTTATGTTTAAAAAAGCAGTAATTATCATAAATACCGGTTATAACGGTAATTATTAAAAAATTTCAGCTGATATAGAAACTATCATAATGAAAAATATGGTGTCAAGAGAGGGAGAATTTACTTTTATCCAGTTCATCCATTATATCTATAATAAAGGAACTGTGAAAAAGTCTCCCTTTATCTGTAAGATACAGATTCCCTTCGCCTTTTTTCAGCATCCCTTTTCCTATCCATTTTATTATAGTTTCAGGAATAATTCCATATATATCAGTACCGAAAATGTCTGTAAAATCTGATTCTGTAATGCCGTCTGAAATTCTGAAACCCATCATCAGGGTTTCTATCAGATAATCAGTGCTGCTGATTTTTTCCTCTCTGATATTCCATTTATTCCCTGCACCTTCAAGATAAGAGGAAATATCGGAACTGTTGAACAGCCTGAAAGGCTTTCTGTCTTTGAAAAGTGTGGATACTGATGCAGGTCCGCATCCCAGATAAGGTTTCATCATCCAGTAATTCATGTTGTGGAGACATCTTTTGCCTTTTGCTGCAAAATTTGATATTTCATAATGTTCAAAACCTGATATTTCAAGATAATCAGAGCCATTAATCCAGGATTCATCATCTATATCTTTTTTATCTGCAATTTCAGAAATCGGTGTACCTTCCTCAATAGTCAGGCTATAGAGAGATATATGCTCAGGTGAAAAGGAAAGTGCAGTTTTTATATCTTTTATGCAGTCTTCTGTTTTCTGACCCGGGATTGATGAAATAAGGTCAATGTTCATATCCCTGCCTGTATTTTTAAGAAATTCAAGTGCATACATGCAGCTTCTGCTGGAACTGTTTCTTCCCAGGATATTAAGGAATCTGTTGCTGAAAGACTGTATTCCGATACTCAGACGTGTTAAAGGTGTATCCTTTAGAAAAATAACAAGTTCCTCATCAACTGTTTCAGGGTTTATCTCAACAGAAAACTCCCTGATCTCTGAATCAAGGCTGTCTGTTATACCGTAGATCAGTTTTTCAAGAAGACTCGGGGGAAGAGAAGTAGGAGTTCCCCCTCCGATATAGACAGTTTCAATTCCCCTGAAACTGAAGTGATCAGAGTAGTACTTCAACTGCTCCAGAGTTGATTCAACAACTCTTTTTTTAAGGGAGAAATCGCTGTTTTCAATGGAGAAAAAATCACAGTAGCTGCATTTTGAACTGCAGAAAGGAACATGTATATAGAGTGATTTTATTTCATTGTCAGAATGCATGTATTTTTTTCAGAGGCCAGTACCTGAAAACTATTTTGCCTTTTATTTCATTTCTTTTTACAGGATCAGTATTCCTTGAATCGCTGGTAAGATCCCTGTTGTCACCGATAAGAAAATATTCATTGTTCTTAAGAGTTTTATCCCTGAAATTGCCGGAAAAAGGGTTTTCCCTGACTCCCCAGTTTTCTATCTGGTCTGAGAAGGAAACATTGTATTCGCAGTTTGAAAGCTCAAATTCGCTTTTAAAATGATCTGTACCTCTTTCCCTGATATAGATAATGTTGTTTTTTACAGAAACTGTATCTCCCGGCAATGCTATAATCCTTTTTACAGAGAGACTGTTCTGGTATGATGTATGGTCAGTAATACTTTTTTTCTGGAAAGTTATAAATCTGTAGACTGAATCGGGGACGGAAAGGTACCATGGCAGCTGTTTTGCAGATTCAGGTGTGTAAAGAACAATATCACCCCTTTCCGGTTCCCTGATCCCTGGTACCGGTATATATTTCATAATATTTCTGCTGTAGAAGACTGGAAGTATAACAAGAAGATCATTATCTGAAAGAGTGGGATTCATGCTTGCTGTTTCTGTTTTCAATGTTCCTATGAGAAGTGATGTGATAATTTCATATATAATTATAAAAATTATAAGGAATTTAATGATTTTCCGGGATTTCATCCTCCGTGAATTCCCGGGACTGTAGAAACTGTAACTGCTTCGCTTTTTGAAAAACATAAAAACCCTTTTTAAAATATTATCTGATCTGGCCGAATCTGCTGAAAGGCCAGTATTTAATCATTGCTTTTCCAAGCACCTTTTTCAGCTTTACCGGACCGAAATACCGGGCATCTCTTGAATTATCCCTGTTGTCGCCGAGAGGAAAAATCCATTTTTCAGGGATATACCAGCCAGTCTGGTTTTTAATATAATCCTTTCTGAATTCCCTGTTGTAGGGTTCAATAGCATATTTCATTTCCGATCTGTAGCTGTTGAATGTGATGGAATCCACAAAAGATGAGTTAAGCTTCGAAAGAGCATTTTTCTGATCATTGTCAACAAAAATATTGTTTTCATTGAGAACTGTCCCGAATGCAGCATCCCTGTAATATTTATAATCATTTTTCCCTATAAGCCTTCTGACTTTTGAAGTTTCCCTGTTGAGATGTCTGAAATCATTTTCCTCTATCCAGTTTTCTGCTCCCGGAGGCCTGATCAGTAATTCGCCATTAATATTTTTCACCCTGTCTTTTTCAGTTGCAACTGCCCTCTTTATGAGAAAATGGGGTCTGGGCTGGCCATACTGGTCCCTGTCAATATCAACAAGGGAGAGCGTTACCATATAGAGAACACGCTGTACAACATCAAAAACCGGACCTTTTGAAAGGTAGGTCGGGTTTTCAAAGATTATTACCTCACCTCTTTTCGGTTCAAAAAAACCGGGCAGTTTTTTCATTCCGGGAATAAGTTCAGGTCCGTATATCATTTTGTTTACAAATATTCTGTCTTTGATAAGAAGAGTATTCATCATTGAGCCTGATGGTATCTGGTATGCCTGAAAAAGGTACTGGTTTATAAGAAGCACAACCATTGCAGCCCATAAAAAGGCTTCAAGCCAGTCAACAACCGGGTGCTTGCTTTTCTGTTTTTCAAGTTTGTTATGTTTTCGTATATTTTTCCATGTCAGATAGTTTTCTGTTATTATCTGGACTTTGTTAAAAAAATTCATCATATTGCTGTTTGTCCTGCTGCATAGAGATTATCATACAATTTATGTCGTTGACAAGTAATTAAACTTCTCCATATAATCCAATCAATATGAGAAAGAAAAACGGCTTGTTTTACAATGAAGATGAAGACCTCTGTATAGAAATGAAAACAGTCCTCGGAATAAAACCGGGGATCTATCTGACTGTTTATTACAGTGCAGCTGTAATATTAATACTCTTCCTGATTCTTGTATTGCCTGGAATCAGAAATTACGGATCCAGAATATTTTTTAAAACTGCTCCTGATACAGTATCTGTATGGATTGATGATGTATATGCAGGTTCTACACCATGTACTGTTTTTGTGAAAAAAGGCAGTCATACAGTCAAATACAGGAAACCCGGTTTCAGGGAGATCAGTGAAGATATCAGTGTAAAAGGGTATTTTTTTGCTACAGTACTGAAAAAACCGGAAATTGTATTCACAAGAAAACTGGAAATTGAAGATCTTGAGAAATATCTTGAATGGAACATGAATGAAATAACTCACTGGGGAGGAATAGGAAGCTTCTATCCTTCGTATCAGCCCGAAAAGGTTCTTTCAGAATCTATGAAAAATCTTCCAGCTTCATTTCATGGTGATATTCTGGTGGAAAGTTATCTTTTGAATTCATATAAAAATATTACAGATGAATACCTTTTCAATGATTTTCTGAAGTCACTGTATTATTACAAATCAAATTCAAACAGAATACCTGCAGTTTCAGATTATCTCAGGGCAATTTCCTATGCTGCGGAAAAAGTAAGCGCAAACAAGAAACTGTTTCTATATGCTGCCAGGATAATGAAGGATGAGACAAAACAGGAACTGTTTCCCGAGGGGAAATCAGACCAGCTTTTCAGGAGTTATGAGAAAAAACTTGTTAAAAACGGCGAACTACCTTCCCCATACAGTGAAAAAAGAATAAACGGAAGGAAATATATAAAAATACCTTCGGGAAGATATCTTTTCGGTAACGGGGAAACAGACCTTGTCCCCTCAATAATAGAGCCTGACTATGAAATACCGCATAATATTTATCTTGAGAGTTTCTTTATAAGCTCAAGCGAAGTCACAAATGCTGAATATTATGAATTTATAAATGAAAACAGCAAATGGGCAAAAAGCAATATTGAAAACCTTATTGATGAAGGTCTTGTAAACAGGGATTATCTCAAAGACTGGGAAAACGGTAAACCGCCTGTAAATGAAGGGAACTTTTCTGTGAGGTTTGTTTCAAATTTTGCAGCTGAGGCATACTGCAGCTGGCTGAATACCAGGCTTGATAAAGATATGGATGATATGAAGATTACACTTCCTGATGAATATCAGTGGGAAGCTGCTGCATTGTATTCCGAGAAAAAAGGAAAACTGCTTCTTGATATAAAAGGAAGCCTCTGGGAATGGTGCAGCAACTGGTTTTATCCCGGAGATTTCATCAGCCCCTCAACTGAAACAGGCATTGACCTTGTTGTTGACAGTTCTTCCTCCGGAAGAAACAGCTTCAGGGGTCTTTCAAAATCTGTAAGAGGGGGAAGCTGGGTTAACAGCAATGTTTCTGTCAGTACCAGGGCTTCACAGCCTCCCAACTGGTGTACCCCTTTCCTGGGATTCAGGCCTGTACTGGTAAGGATTGGAAATGTCGGAAACTAGTGTAAAAGTTCTCTCTGTAAATAAAAAAGCACGATATAACTACTCTGTTGATGAAACTATTGAATGCGGAATAGTTCTTGAAGGCACTGAGGTGAAATCAGTAAGACAGAACAGGTTTTCATATTCAGATGCCTACTGCAGGATAAGGAACAATGAACTGTGGCTCATAGGTTTTCATATTTCTGTATATGAATTCGGGAATATCCACAATCATGAGCCTGAAAGGGAGAGAAAGCTTCTTGTTCACAGTGATGAACTTAAAAAACTCACAAGAAAGGTTGATGAAAAGGGATTCACCCTCATTCCCCTCAAAGTATATTTGAAAAAGGGGCTGGTAAAGATTGAAGTAGGTATCTGCAAAGGTAAAAAGACATACGACAAGAGAGCTGCAATCAAGGACAGGGACCTTAACAAGGATGCTGCAAGGGAGATGAAGCATCTTTAAATACTGTTTCACTTGCATCTGTCCGGTCAATAATGAAAACACTGAAGATATTGATTTTAATGCATAATTATAGTATTTTATTATAAGTCCTTCGGGGATGAAATGGTCTCGACTGGGGATTTTCCGGAGCATGGGCTGCAGGTGGAGAGCTGACTCCTTAAACCGGCAAAAAACAATTAACTGCTAACGACGCAGATTACGCTTTAGCAGCCTAGCTGCTGCTACGATCACCCGGAATGCTGTTCCGAAGTCCGGTGCTGATTGTCAGAAAACGGGACTTGGCTTTGCTTTCCGTCTGCGGGGTAAAGCGACACTAAGCAGGCTCAGGAATCAGGCAGGGTTTGTTTCTGCACCTCGCCTCTTTCCGAAATTAAGCAGAAAATAAACCTGTAGATGTTTGTGGTCCTGTCTTCAGGACGCGGGTTCGACTCCCGCCATCTCCAATAGTGATACGGGTTGTTAAAATAGAATAAATACTTATAAGGTAAGTGTTTAAATTGAAGCTACCTGAAAACAGGCGCTTTTATCCTTCAGTACTGTGGCATGAAAACCATGGTACAGCATTGGGAGGATAAAATGCGCTTTTTTTATCTGGAAAATCGACTGATTAAAAGGAATACTGATATTTACAGGAGATCAGTATTCCCGGTCTGTCAGGTATTCCCGTGCTTCTCTGGTTTGTGCTGTTAAACATTGTTGATAATTCGTAAGCGTCAATTTAACCACCCCTTAAAACAGAAATAGTACTGGAAGTAAAATCCTCATCATGGAGGATTGATTTGACAGAATTATCAATAGATGAAAAACAAAAACTTCTTAAAGAATGGAAAGAAAGCGGAAAAAACGCTGCTGTGTTCTGCAGAGAAAAAGAGATAAGACCAACAACTTTTTATGGCTGGATAAAAAGAGAAAAGAAAAAAAATAATTCAGGATTTGTTGAAATAAAACGATCAGAAAAATCATTTCCAGCATCAGAAATCATTATTATAGAAAAGGGAACTTTAAAAATAAATCTACTAGCAAGTCTGATAGAAAGTCACCTAGAAAAAGTAATTAAGGCATTGTCATAAAATGCTCATTAATTTTGATAAGGTGAAGATCTATGTTCATCCGGGGGTGACAGATTTGCGAAAAGCTGTAAACGGATTATCGGAAATAATAAGCAGTGATATGGTACTGGATCCATTTTCAGAAAGCATCTTCATCTTCTGCAACCGAGACAGAAAACTTTTGAAAGTCCTCTACTGGGACAGAAATGGATTTTGTCTCTGGCAGAAGAGACTTGAAAAACACAAGTTCCCATGGCCTGATTCAAAAGAAGAGGCATCAGAACTAACCTTTGACCAGCTCAAAATGCTTTTTGACGGGATAGATTTCTGGAAAGCTCATGGGCGAATTAATTATAAAGAAGTTAACTGAAAGGGAATTCCCATAGAAATTTAAAAATGTTAGAATTCTTTTCAGGATGGATGAAGAATCAAAAAAGTCTTTACCGGAAGGCGTTTTGAAATATATAAATTCTCTTGAATATGAAAATGAATACCTTAAGGAAAAACTGAAATTAGCACTTTTTAGAAAATATGGCAAATCAAGTGAAAAAGATGATCCTAATCAGATGCAGCTGTTTGAAGATGAAAAAAGTAATACTACAGCTGATGATACTTCAGATACTGAAAAGACAATAACCGTTCCCTCTCACATGAGAAAAAAGAAAGGTCGAAAAAAACTTGATGATTCACTGCCGAGGGAAGAAATAATTCATGATATCAGTGAAGAAGATAAAAAATGCGCCTGCGGATGCGAACTTGTAAAAATCGGGGAAGAAGTAAGTGAAAAGCTCAATGTAATACCTGAGCAGATCTATGTTGAAAGGCATATCTATCCAAAATACGGCTGCAGGAACTGTGAAGGATCTTCAGATGAAGATAAAAAGGCAGTAAGAAAAGCAGAAACTGAAAAATCAATAATTCCTGGAAGTATTGTAACTCCCGGACTTCTTGCATTTATCATTACAAACAAGTTCTGCGATCATCTTCCTTTTTACATGCAGGAAAAACGGTTTGAAAGAATCGGGGTAAGAATAAGCAGGCAGGATATGGTCAATTGGAGTAGCAAGAGCTATGAAAAGCTGCTTCCTCTCAAAAAACTCTTCAAAAAGAAGATGTTGGAAGGAAATGTTATCCAGATGGATGAAACAACGGTTCAGGTCCTTAATGAAGATGGTAAATCTTCCTCTTCAAACAGTTATATGTGGCTTGCAAGGGGAGGAAGTCCTTCAAAACCTCTCATTTATTATGAATATCATCCTAAAAGACATGCAGAATATGTAAAAGATTTTCTCACCGGTTTTGAAGGGTACCTTCAGACAGATGGGTATAAAGGATATGATAGTGCACTCAAAGACAATGATAAAATAGTTCACGTAGGCTGTCTTGCCCATGCGAGGAGGAAATTCTTTGAAGCCTCAAAGGTTACTAAAAAAGCAGGAAGTTCTCATGAAGCCCTTAAGATGATACAGAAGTTTTATACTATTGAAAGCGAACTCAGGGAAGAAAATCTATCAGAGGATGAGTTTTTAAGAAAACGAAAATCATCAATCAAACCAGAAATGGAAAAGTTCAAAAAATGGCTCGATAAAAAAGTTCATTTAGTCAGGGAAAGCAGCAAGGCAGGAGAGGCCGTAAAATACACTCTTTCCCAGTGGGATAAAATAATGAAGTATGCAGAGTGTGCATCCCTGACCCCTGATAATAATGCCTGCGAAAATGCTATAAGACCATTTGTTCTGGGGCGGAAAAACTGGTTATTTTCTGTAAGCACTAAGGGGGCGATGAGTTCCTGCTTCATGTATTCTTTAATTGAAACTGCAAAGCAGAACGGCTTAAATCCGTATGGGTATCTGTTTCACATTTTCAAAGAAGCTCCATATTTTGTAGAAGAAAAAGATTTTGAAAAACTGCTGCCATGGAACTGTGATAAAGAGAAAATCAATAAATTAAGCTTACCCTGTGGTTAAATTGACGCTTACAAACAGCTCAACTGGGTGTTGTTCATAGGACTACAATATTTGCAAATACAGAAACATAAGTATATTGACTTCAGCTCATACTGAAAGTATAATTTCAATGTTTACTCCCTACCTAATTATGAGGTTTTTTTATGTATAGTAAACTGGGGGTATTCCAATATTTATTTGGATTTTAAAGAGGTAAATTATGAAGAAAATATTTTATTGTCTTCTATTCTCTTCTGTCATTTTTCTTTCATGTGGTAATTCAATAAAAAAGGACGCAAAGGAATATCCTTATCTGGAACTGAGATCTGAATCTTTGGACACGAGCGGTGGCTCTACAATAGGATGTTTCTATTCTGCTGATTCAAAATTTCCTATTGCCTGGTATTTAAAAGATAATAGAGGAATTGAATCATATTACGAATTTGATATGGCGGCCTCATTATCTCTTCCTATTTTTATGCCACTTAATAATGGACAAAGCATGGATTTTACAGAGTATTTCAAACAAGAACGGGTATTTGATCTGTTCGAAGAAGGTGGAATACTCACACATGTTTATCCCGACATGACAACGAAAGGTTTTGAAGACGATGGGAAACCTGTTGCAAAGGGTAAAATGACTTTAACCTATCTACCTAACCTACCAGAAAACGTTATAAAAATATTACCCAAACCAGAAGAGAAAATACCTGTCTCTAAATGGCCAAAAGATCTTTTAAGAGCCATAGACCGTGATTTAAATGATATGTATGGTTCAAAATTCAAAGTTGTTGAATGGAATAATTTTAGAAAATTTGAGAAAACAAATGATGGAATTCCTTATGCCTATTCAATAGATGTAGAATTTGCCGGGCATATAAATAGAACGAATAGAGAAGTTATGGTTAAATAAAAATTGATGGGCTATCTGGTACATAGGATAGTCCTTTTTTTTTGTATGGTTAGTCTATGTAACTTAAATCCTTTTAGTAATTTCTTGTCTAGTACTGGAGAAGAAAATTATAGATTAGCTGAGCAAAAGTATCTAAATGACTAAACAAAACAAAACAGTTTTTGAGTTTGGATATAAATTAAAATATCTATTTAAGGGAGTCAGTTATGGGGGATAAAAAAAGCGGTTGTTTATCCCGAATATTAACAATTGTATTTATTTTAATCCTTGCCGGAGCAATAATGAATCTTTTCTCCGGTCCAAAAATTAAAGGAGATACTGCAATAGTAAAAATGAATCTTTGGTTTTCAGGCGCTGCAAAAAATAAAGAATGGGCAGAAGCTATCTGGGATGGTGTTCAGAAAAAGAAAGTAGAACATGTAATAGTGAAGGCAAAAGCTGAATATACTGATAAATATGGCAAATCTGAAAAATACGAAAAAGAAATTGATATTACATCCTTGATTTCTCCTATATCTGAAGTAAGGAATTATACTAAATCAAAGTTTGCTGAAGAATTTGGCGATTATATTGTTGGATCGGTTTCGACGCAAATGGATGCCTACGCTTCCCAGTAGAACCACATACCGGTCTCTGGACCAGCGAAGATATTTCATCAGTTCTCGATTCACTGTGCTGCAATCGAAATATTCACTGTTGAAATCACCTCCGGACCATTTTACATGCTCTTCATGATTTTTGTCTTTTATAGCTTTGCAGAATTCATAATAACCGGGTACTCCGCCTACATCTTCCGGTGGACAGGCTCGTTCAACCTCAAGACAAATGATCTCTGATCTCAATTCTGAATCAAAATACCGGCTATCTTCAAGAACAAGTTCATGTTCCCAGCTGTCTCCTAAATCATAAAGATAGTGAAAATTACGTCCATTCTGTTTAATAAGATCACCGAGGTGATATCTACCGCATACAAGCCCGTCTTCTTTTGATTCGGGATATTCGGTATATCGTTTTTTACCTATGGTAAATTCATGGAGATGGCTGTCTGTCCAGCCCATGGTAATCTGAATGACATCATGGAGACGATCTAAAGTTATGCTTGAAGGCACGACAAAACGCCGCCATATTACCGGTTCGATATCAAGAAGTTGTATTTTCAGCAGATAAAATCTTTCATTCATTTTCTTCCTCTATGTCATCATAAAATTCATAAACCAGATTCCCGATTTTATCATGAAACCCCCAGCCTATGCCTTCCGTTTCGTCCAAAAAACCGAAACACCGGTCTTTGTATTTCTCCAGCATATCGTTTTCACTTATATGTACAAGGAACTGTTCCAATGCTTTTTCAATATTTTCGTAAAAACGTTCATCTATATCGCCGTATTCATTGGTAAAATCTATCCCGCATTTGACATGTGTAAATAAAAGTTCCGCCATATAACCGTGATCGCTAGATATCTTTTTAAATTTTGAAAGAGTGTCTCTGATGTTGGCATATCCTAGTTTGCCAAATCCTTTTTCAGGGAAAAACTCATCAATGATATGCTTTTTGTATTTCCTGAAAACTTCATCAGGATTTGAAATACTATAGTTTTCATCAAGAATCTCTTTTGCAAGGGGCACTTTTCTGTATAAATCAATTATTATTTCCATTAGTTCATTCTTTTGCATGGAGTTTAATTCTTTCTTTAATTCTCTAATTCCCATTATTTATTTCCTGTCCCGTTTTTTTTGTCATTCTTTTCAATTTCTTCCAGTTCCTACAAATCCTCTTCATCGGCCTTTTTTGCTTCTTCAATTTTCCTCTTTTTATCGAATTCTTCATACCGGTCTTCAGCAATCTTTCTGGCCACTTCAGCTTTTACCTTTCCGGCATGGGTAAGCAGTTCCTGTTCGTTAAACTCCAATAAACATCCAGTTTGTCCGACCATTGTTCCATTGTAACGGTTTTTCTCTGCCTGGCCTGCCTTTCCGTGTAATCCAGATACATCGTTACAATATCATATCTTTTATTTCGACGGCATTCAGATAATTCTTGGCAATAGCGATATCCTGTTTTCTGACAATGGAACCTTTCCATGAAGTCAGTCCCATATTTGATAGTTCAGGATTACTGCGTGATTGAACCAGTTCGGCATCAGTTTTTCCTGTGATGGCCCAGAGCATTTTATTCTGCACTTTCTTGAAGAAGAGTTGAGCCTGTTCTGATTGTCTGTCGTAATCAATAGCGGTCGTATAAATGTCCCTGATTTTCTGGTAGAAACGCTTTTCCGAGGCCCTGATGTCCCGGATACGTTCGAGCGATTCATCAAAATAATCCCATTAATCGGCACTTTTTAAACGGTCATCATCCATGGCAAAGCCTTTTATGTTATTTTCTTTCAGGATATTGGTTGCCCAGATCCTGAACTGAGTTGCTCGTTTGGAATTGACTCTATAGCCCACAGCGATAATGGCGTCAAGGTTGAAAAATTCTTTGTTCCGGGTAACCTGCCGTCAGCCTTCATTTTAAACTGTTTCCATTTTGGAAAGAGTTGCTTCTTTTTCCAGTTCCCCATCTTCAAAAATGTTTTTCAAGTGCCTTGATATTGCGGGAACATTTACTCCGAAGAGCTCAGCCATTGCATTCTGTGTCAGCCAGATTGTTTCGTTTTGCAGGATGGTGTCTACTTTTATGTCGCCTTCGGGGGTTGTATAGAGGATGATTTGGGATTGGGTCATGGGGTCACCTCTTTTTCTCGCAAATAACGCCAAGGACGCTAAAGTTTTTCATGATTATATCTCTATTCATCTTTTATAATGCTCATTAAAGTAAACCCAGCATAGTTTCAATGGATTTATTCAATTCATCATTTGTAAATGACTTATTATTCGAATTTTCTGGGTGATGAATATAGTTTCTAATATAGGTCATTGCAGTTACAGTCTCTTTTTGTTGTGATCCATCTTTATTCATTCTGATCCAATTTGTATTAGCAGATATTCCCTTGGTAACAAAATATTGTTCAATATCTTTTTGTAAAAAAGCTTGATTCTGCTCCTGCAAGTATCCGTAAAGTTCGTTATGGAATTCCAAAGTGGGTAAATTATATGCAAAATAATTAATCTCTCCCCATGACGGACTCCATGGGAATGTTTTTAATAAATCTGTCGAATTATCAATTATGCATTTTTTATCATCACATTTTGTTACTATCAGTTCAATATTTGATTTCCCGAGACAATTTTTATAAAAGAAAGGAGAATGTGTGGATAGGATTATTTGTTTTTCTGACGATAAAGTATGCAAGTATTGTACAAAAGCTTCCTGTAATTGTGGATGTAAGTGAAGCTCTGGTTCATCGATGAAGATAATTATTTGTTCTTTTGATAGAGATGCCAAAGTTTCTAGAAAAAGCAGAGAGATGATCATCTCAACTCCAGACCCAAGACTATTAGTTGATACATTAAGAGTTCCAATCTCTCTAGAGATAAATGCGCTATCAAATGGAGCACTGCTATCAAATATAGATAGTCGTGTTTCATCAATACCAAATGCTTTCAACTTTTCATTCAAAGCTTGAAAACTCTTTTTTACAACTGCCTCATCAACCAAAGACATAATTTCATTCTCAAATACAGTTTTGCGAGTAATTAGATTGTGTTCCCCTTCAGTTGAATCTTCTTTCCGAAGACCCTTTAAAAAGCGCCAGTTAAAATCATCAAACACTGATGTAATCGATGAATTGTACCCTTTTTTGATTTGCTGTTCTCTTTTTTTATTAAAATAAAACGAGCGTGGAAAGTCTTTTAACTGGACATTCCCCAATGAAAGAGTTCTTTCTGTAAAATCATAGCTGGAACCATTTTTTCTTTTTACAGACCATCCTTTTTCACTATTTTTTTTCTGAACTGGCACCACATAGTGATTTGTAACAAATCCATCTGAAAAAGCTTTGTTTGGGGTAGCTCTATCTCTTTTTTTTATTTCTAAACGAACTTTGTTACAATATACTTTCTGGGTCGTGAAACCATCCGGTAATTCTGCTTCGAATTCAGCAGAGAACTCTATCTCAAATATTATTGGTTCATCAGAACCATTAGAAAAATCTGTGTGCTTTATTCTTCCACTAATAAAATAAGGTAATAATGTAAAATTGATCGCTTCCAGTACGGAAGTTTTACCGGTTCCGTTGTTACCAATAAGAATAGAAAGGTCTTTTAATGTAAAATGTTGCTCAGTAATTGCTCGGAAGTTTTTTATATAAACGGACTGAATCTTCATTGGCTTTTAATTCCTATATATTCGCTATTTATCCATAATAATAGATCTATTTATTTGCTTCCCTCAAACGCTTCCCGTAAAACCGCTTGCAATAGCTGTTTTGACTGCTCTTTCCGGCCTGAAACCTGCGTTTCCAGTTCATCAATCATGGAAAGGAGATTTTTAACTCGTTCATTAATGGCTTGTTGTTCAGCAAGAGGTGGGAGTGGGATCTGTCCATAGTTTAGTTTTTCAATCGTCAAAGCATTATAAGAAGTATCTGTAGCATTTAAAATTGTATTGTTCCAAAAAAAGCCTGATTTTAAATAATTCAATAAAAAAGAAATCAATAAACCACTATTCTTTTCTATAAGAACTAGATTACCATCTTTATAATAGAACGGTCTTTCATCTACAATCCATGTATTACCTATGGATCCACCAATACATGCTATTAGAATATCTCCTGGACTTGGCACGCCAAACTTTTCTTTAATTTCACTATACTTCTTCTCACTAATAAACAACTCTTGTTTCAAACACTCACCACGTCCGAGTGAACCAATTTCTCCTGATCGTAAAAATGGTATTCCTTCTTTTCTATAGTCGGCCGCGTGTATTCTTTTTCCAGATTTAATGTTATTTATCTCCCCCAATCTCGTCCAAACCCACCCCCCAGGCAATTCAAACGGCACTTCCTCCGGCTTAAACTGCGCAAGCGGTTTCTGCTTCTTGATTTTCCCTTCCTGAACCATTTTTTCTTTTTCAGCCTTTATCTTTTTCAGCAAAGCTTCTGCATCATAATCGGGATCACCTTTACAAACAGGATTTTCTTTCCGCCAGTCAGCCGTCAATTTCCCTTCTATGGCTTCCTGTAAAATGGCTTGCCGGAGTTGAGTAAGGTAGGAGGACTGAGTATTAAACTCTGTATTTAGGTTTAACTGCTTATTTTCAATTCTATTAATAAGATCAATATAATTATGCTGTTTTTCTATAGAAGGAATAGGCACAGATACTTTCGCGATATTTTTCATGCTTAGTGTTACATTTGCCGCACCAGTCATTAAAGGTACTAAAACTCTGTCTTTGTTGAATTGCAAATATCTTTGTAAATATTCTGCGGATAAAACGCTTTTATCTTTTGGTATTACTGCAGCTAATATGGTACCAAGTGCAAATTTTCCAGATTGATAGTGAACATAATTAAGTGATTTGTGGCCATGTCCAGTTGAAGAAACAAGAGGGATACATACCGCCTCATCATCAAACTGAAATGTTGAAGATGATTTTCGATCTGCACCAGTTACAACTAAAGGGTATTGCCCAGGTATTGCTTTCATAATACCAGTCTCACCTTTGACAATTTCACATAATTCACCTATAGAAGCTTCAATCATACATTCAGCTCCGTTTTTAGTTTTTCCAACAGCTCATTACTCTTCATAAACGAATCATAAAACTTACTCATCCTCTCGCAGAGTTCGCCAGAACCGCAAAGATTCCCATTTACTATCTCTTTACGCGCTTTGAGTTCTTCGCGGGAGAAAAATCCTGCTTCACTCATTCCTCGGCCCCCTCTTCTTTCGCCACATACTTCTGCCTGGGACTCTTAGGCTTGTCCGGTATGGTAGGCACCAACAAACCCTCCTTTAAAAGAGGTAATAATATTTCAGATCGGAAATGTTCCCGGTCTTTTAATCCCAGATGTTGTTGGATTTCTTCTCTGCTGCGGGGGATTCGGCAGAACTCTAGGATTATCTTTACCTTTTCTTCATTTCCTTGCTGGGTGGCTTGCTGGGTAGCTTGCTGGGTAGCTTGCTGGGTAGCGACCTTGCGGAATACAGCTTTGACGAAATTAGAGAACTCGTAGAGGATTGGTTCCAGACCGGCTTCCTTCATTAGTTGTTGCATCCGCAGGATTCCCGTCCCCATTTTTTCGATATAATCAATTCGCTGCATAAGATTCGCGATATTGGGATTCCGCAGCAGGCTTACCTTTCCAAAATCCTTCTCTTTCAAACCTTTCGGAAGGCCTCCGGGATTAGAAATTTCAACCCGATCATCATATATTTCAATCATCACATTGGCGCCCTTTTCATGATAATCGCGGTGAATAACGGCATTTATTACCGCTTCCCGCAGGGCTTCATAAGGAAGTTCCGGGATTTCCCTTCGGGCCGGAGAACCGTCAAACTCATACCGGACCTTAAGATGCTGTTTTAGAAAAATCATTGCCTGATCAATGTTGTCCACGATATCCCGGTTAAAATCTTTCCTGTCCAGGATCGTCACCTTATCGGTCCCCTTGTAAAGGGCGCAGGTTACGGTAGTGTGAAAATACTGGTGGTCAAGATTTTTGGAAAAAAATAAAACAGCCGTATTGTAATAAAGGCATTTACCCCCCTGGATTTCTCCGGCGTGCAAATTCTTGATAATGTATTCCGTATCAAGAATTTTGGATATCCCGGCAAGTCTTAAAAATTTCTCAAACTTCTCTTCATCAAAATCATTCCGGGTAAAATCGTTTTTAATCTGTTCATCGAATTTGATTTTGCCTTCGGCCTTAACAAAATCCAGAATTTCATCCCGGTTCATTTTCTGCGAGTTTGGTCCAATCCGGTTATAGAAACCGCTGGAACAGCGATACGGCTTGTTTGTGCCTTCCCGGACTTCGGCTATAAGGATGTTATTAAACTCGTTGAGTATAATTTGTATGGAAGGATCACAGTTCCTTGCGATATCCTGAATCTGTGATTTAAGTTTGTTGTCTGTCTTTATACCTTTTATTTTGCAGTCATCGCTGATTCCTAAATATATAAATCCCCCGGAGGCATTGGCAAAGGCGACTATTTCCTTATCTAAATGAGACAAAGCCTCTTTAAATTCAATACGGTAACCTTCGCCTTCCTGTAAAATTAATTGCAGCTCTTTCTCGGTCATACAAGCTCCTTTTTAAGGGCTTCCAATAATTCATCACTCTTCCTGAATGACTCATGGAGCATGGTTAACAACTCTTTACTTGAATAAGTATGTTCCTCTTCCGTAACATGGGGATTCTTTATATCCAGATTAAACCCGTTCTCTTCCAGAGTCTTGATTGATACCTTCCACGCCTGTTCATTCTCTTGCCGTTTATCCCACCATGTTTTCAAACCATCAAACTCTGTTTTCTGAATCGGTTTTGTCTTGGAATAGGCTTTTACACCTTCGGGCAGCTTGTGTTCCCAATACCAGATTTCTTTGGTCAGTTCGCCTTTTGTAAAGAAAAGCAGATTGGTTGCCACACTGGCATAGGGTTGAAATACTGAATTGGGCAGGCGGACAATGGTATGCAGATTGCAGCTTTCCAGCCAGTGCTGGCGGATTCTCGCCTTTACACCGTCACCGGTAAGTGAACCGTCCGGTAGCACAATGGCTGCCCTGCCTCCGTCTTTCAGATAGCGGATCATCAGCAAAAGAAAAAGATCAGCACTTTCAGTAGTCCGGTAGTTTAATGGAAAGTTTGTCTGAACACCATCTGCAACAGAGGCCCCGAAAGGTGGATTTGCCAGAATAACATCAACCCTTTCTCTCGCCCCGATGCTTGTATATTCACGGTTCAGGCTGTCGGTATAATCAATATTGGGAACTTCAATATCATGAAGAATAAGGTTGGTTACACAGAGCATAAAAGGTAGTGGCTTGAATTCCTTCCCGTGAATGGTTTCTTCAAGTGTCTTTAAATCCTCAACCCCTTTCACATCCTGATGGCGGATATTCTCTATGGCACAGGTTAAAAATCCTCCGGTTCCGCAGGCTGGATCAAGGACCTTTTCTCCCAGGCGAGGATTTATTATTTCCGTCATGAACTTTGTAATGGCACGGGGAGTATAAAATTCACCATAGTTTCCGGCACTTTGAAGGTCTTTCAGAATGCTTTCATAAATATCTCCGAACATATGCCGGTCTTCTGAAACATTGAAATCTATCCGGTTAAGCTGATTGATTACCTGACGGATAATGGTACCGTTCTTCATATAGTTATTGGTGCCTTCAAATATCTCCCTGATAATAACTGCCCTTTTGTTTCCCGTAGAAATATCAAGGTTATTCAGACCGGGAAAAAGCTTCTGATCGACAAACTCTTTCAGTTCGTCCCCGGTAATTCCCTCACTGTCTGCCGCCCAGTTACGCCACTGAAGCTCTTCAGGAATGGGCGAAGAATAATCATCCTGGATAAGTTCCAGTTCTGTATCTTTGTCATCAATAATTTTAAGAGTAATCATCCAGCCAAGCTGTTCAATTCTCTGCGCGTCGCCGGAAACACCCTGGTCTTTCCGCATGATGTTCTGTAGTGTTTTGATAATATTTCCGATGTTCTTCATTTATGTTCTATCCTCTAAATGCTTTCAAATGTTCTTCTTATATAATTGGCCATGTCTACTCTACGTTTTTCTAAAAATTCATTATAATCCATAGTCATTAAATCCGGTTGTATGGAATGATTTAGTAATTCATTCTCCAATTGGTTTTCCCGACCTTTGTAATATTTGTTCTTGATATCAGCTATGTACTTTTGCGGAGGATCGTCACTTATATCAATGTTCAATAAGAATTCAAGATAAACCATATTTGCAATCTGGTTTCTTTCTGTCTGTTGGAATCCTTCTTTCTTTAAAAAGTTGGAGGGGAAAATATGGTGCCTGTCTAAGCTCTTCTTTTTTAATTTAACTGTAGGATCAAAAAGATCCCCAACCAGTTTATCCGAGAAAAGTGCTTTTTCTCCATTTTTAATCTGTGAAGCAAAAAAAACATTACCTGCCGGGCTATTGGAAGAAGATGTAACAAAAAGATCCTTTGGCAAGGTAATTTCCCAAAAATCATTTGTTAATACGGATTGGATAGTATTATTTATGAAGTGTGTGAAATCCGCTGATGTCTTGCATTCTTTAATCCTGTTTAAATCTGCTTCCATTTGAGATTCCGGAGAACTGGAATACCGTGATGTTAATGCAACCATAAAAAACCATTTGGAAATTATTTTTTCAAGTTCTTTATGATCATACTTATATTCTGACAAGCCTATGAGAAACAAAGTATATGAATAAATAAGAGCGTTTTTTGAAGACAGGAATTCTTTATTCTTGAACCCTAAACTCGTAATAATTGATAGGAATCGATGCCAGTTTGTATTATCAATTACGATTTTATTTGTTTTCTTGAATATTTCGAATTGCTTCTCTCTTTCATTAGCACTATATCTTCGGGTAACTAAATCCCTTCCTTTTAAAATGGCATAAGCATCTTTCATCCTGCCTCGTTTAAAACCAACACCGATGTTTATTCTGACAACATCCTGTGCGTCGAGATTACAGATATGGTTATAGGGTGAATACTTTGTTGAATCGTCAGGTACAACGGTGAACGATTCACAATAATCATTAATTATTTTCCTGCCTTTTTCCCAGAATACAGAAAGTAATGTCAATACAAAGTCTGCCTGATTAAGGATTGTCCCTTTGCTGTTTATTCGAGTGAATATTTCTGCAACTACTTCTTCATCTACATCAGAATTTATTTCCAGAGCTTCATAAGGATATTCTTTAAGTTGGGCAAGCCGATTTATTCTTTCAGCAATTTCTTCTTTGTTGTAAATTATTTCTTTGTTTAGAAATTTAAGAATGACTTTTTTATCATCTTCAGACAAGCTAATCTTATCCTTGAGTTTCATAACAGCGAATTCCTGTTCTTCCAGAATCTCTTCAAGCTGATTGAAGCGGGTAACAATGAATTCGACTTCCTTTGTATTCAGGATTTTATTATCCGTTAGCCGTTTAGTAATCTTTTCTTTATTGGCCTCTACTTTTACTTTATATTCATCTAATTGCTCAAAATATTTATTGATAAATGTGTAGGTCGATGTCCCGAACATCTTTGATATATCCGCAATATATTCTTTATTTTTCAATGTTGCTGCATTGGCAACTTTGAAAGATTCCAGTATCGGATTAAAGGAGATAACAATTCTCTCCGATTTGAAGTCTTTATTTATAACCGGTCGATTTTTAACAATGCTATAAAGAGCTGTCAATCTCTGTTGACCATCAATTATCAATGATTTGGGTACCACTGCATCTTTTACGTTCTTTCCAATTTGTTTTACTTTTATTTGATCATCACTATCATTAGCCCAAAACAGAAAATAACCAATTGGGTATCCTCTATACATGGAATCAAATAACTCTCGTACTTTTGTTGTCCCCCAAACAAAAGGGCGTTGAAGTTCTGGTAAGCCAAGTTCCCCACGATCAATTTGATCAAAAAGAATACCTATTGTCCCTTTCGTATTTCTGAAAATTGTGGATTCACTCATTATGCGGCCACCTTATATAATTCTTCTTCCAGTTCTTTAATAGCATTCAGGTAATTTTCCTTGCTGCCGAATAATCTGATTATTTCTGCCGGTGTTCCCAATCCAGTAAAGGGTTTCACCTTCAATACAGAAAGCTCCTCGATATTCTCAATACCTTCGCTGGCATACTTGTCCAGCAAGGCAGTCAATACATTTTTTGCCTGTTCGCCATATTTGGTGAAATAGTTTCTTTTTTTGACCTGTTCAACCCGTTCCCTGCGTGTTAATGCAGGCATGTCCCAGGCCACGTGGCAGATAAGATCAAATATATCGAGGTCTCTCTTCACTTCATCCATCAGATTTTCAAGGATGACGCCATGTTTTTCCAGTTCTTCAATAATTGTCTTTTTCTTATCCGTGCTGTTCCATTTTTGCAGAAAATCTTCAAGGCTGCGAAACTCTTTTAAAAGCCCCTTCTTTGTATATTCCTTCAGGCTCTCGGTTATCAGTTTACCGTTGGCATCCAGATGCTGCACACGTTCATTCAATATGGAAACATCAACGCCGGCCACATAGATTTTACCCTTAGGCCCGTCTTCAATTTCACCACCGTCAACAATAGTCGGGGTTTCACCGGGGATTTCTTCATCATCTGAGAAATCAACTTCTTCTCCGGGATAGACATCTTCAACAGTGAGTTCTTCATCCTCACCAATATCTTTGACCCGGACCGGATCTCCGTCAAAGGTTGGGTCAGCAAATTTATCAGTCACATTCCGAAAATCCATAATGGTAAAGAATTGTTTTCCGAACTCTTCATTGATTCGGGTTCCACGCCCAATTATCTGTTTGAATTCAGTCATGGAACCTATGTTGGAATCGAGAACAATAAGCTTACAAGTCTGAGCGTCCACACCAGTTGTCATCAGCTTTGAAGTTGTGGCAATGACAGGATAGATTTCTTCCGGGTTAATAAAATTATCCAGTTCCCGTTTTCCAATCTGATCGTCACCGGTTATTCGCATTACATATTTACTTGATTTCTTTGCTTCTTCAGGATTGGCATTTATGAGAGCCTGCCTCATTCTTTCGGCGTGTTCAATATCAATACAAAAGACAATTGTCTTGTCTTGAGGATTTGTTTTTTTTAGAAATTCCGTAACTCTTCCGGCAACCTGTTTTGTTCTCTCATCGATAACAAGATTCCGGTCATAGTCCTTGATGTTGTAAATCCGGTCTTCAACAGGATTACCTCCGCTGTCAAGAACCGTTGAATCAGGCCGCCACCCCTCGAGGTCAATATTAAGACCGACTCTAAGCACTTTATACGGAGCAAGAAAACCGTCATCAATACCCTGTTTTAATGAATAGGTATAAAGCGGTTCTCCAAAATACTCGATATTTGAAACTTCATTCGTTTCTTTGGGAGTAGCCGTTAAACCAATATGCGTTGCGGAAGAAAAATATTCCAGAATGCTTCGCCAGGCACTGTCCTCTGCTGCACTTCCCCTGTGGCACTCATCTATGACAACAAGATCAAAGAAATCAGGACTGAATTCCCTGTAAGCGTCCTTGTCTTCATCATAATTTGTTAGCCCCTGATATAGTGCTAAATAAACTTCAAATGCCTTATCAATGACCTTTTTACGAATGACGGTCATTTTATCTTTGAAGTGTTTGAAATCACCACGCTTTGTCTGGTCGATCAGAGCGTTCCTGTCGGCAAGAAAAAGGATACGTTTTTTTGTTCCGCTTTTCCATAGACGATAGATTATCTGAAAAGCTGTGTACGTTTTCCCTGTTCCGGTTGCCATGACCAGAAGAATCCGGTTTTGTTCTTTGGAAATGGCTTCGACTGTCCGGTTAATCGCTATCTGCTGGTAATACCGGGGCATTCTTCCAGAACCATCAAAGAAATAATCATAAGAGGAAATATCTTCCTGTTCTTTTGTTTCGATTCCTTTGAACTTTTTATACTTTTCCCAGATTTCACTTGGGGAAGGGAAATTATCAAGATCAATATTTCTTTCAATTTGGGATGAATAGCCAGAGCGGTCATGCTCCAGAAAACCATCACCGTTTGAACTGAAGACAACAGGAATATCAAGGATATCTGCATAATCAAGACCTTGCTGCAACCCGGCACCAACAGTGTGTTTATTATCTTTAGCTTCAATTATCGCAATTGGAATATTGGGTTTATGATAGAGAATAATATCAGCGAACTTTCTTTCGCCCCTTGCTGTCTTGTTTCCTTTTACATAAATCCGACCATCAGTAAAGTAGACCTCTTCCCGAACCTGTTTTTCTATATTCCAACCTGCTTTCTTTATTGCCGGCATTATGAATTGTGTGATTATATCCCTTTCTGATAAGTCTTTTTTATTCATTCACTTTCCTCTATCCCTTGTCTTAGCCCGGCATGGACTTGGTGCGATTCGATGAGCACCAATGGCGTCCTGGGGGCGGTTTTATTTTATCATAGATCTACTGTTTTATAAATAATGCAGCGCTCTGACTTGCACATAACTACTGTAATCCAACATGCCCTTAAATATCCATTATCTCCAGAGATAAAATAAGCTTGTTTCCGACCATAATTATAAGTATAATCAAATCATGATTATTGATTCGTTTGAGTCTTTCCAGAAAGCTATAAAATCAAAAAAACTACTCAAAAAATATAGTTTTGATAAAATTGGTGTATTCGGATCATTTGCCAGAGGCGAAGAAGCCAAGGATATTGATATTTACCTTGATATTGAAACATACGAAATTAAAAAACTTTTAAAATTCAAAAAAGAATTAGAGAAACTTTCAAATAAAGAAATAGATTTAGTTCTTAAAAAATATGCAAATCCGATTATTCTTTACAGAGCCCAAAAGGATATGAGGTATGTTACAGAATAAAAAGAATGACTTGCTTTATCTATTAAATATTCTTGAATCAATAGTAAAAATCCGATTATATGCTGCGGACACACAGGATGCAGAAGCATTTTATCAACTTTAACGCATCATTAAATCTACTTACCAATATTGGTGAAAGTTATAATGGACCCGTAATTATTAAACAATCAAACTAATCATCTTGTCCAGAATTACGGGTCCATTATAGAATTTGTTTAAAGTTCTCAAAGAATAAGGATGTTCATTGAGTTTGATTATCAATTTTTTCATCCTTATATACTTGACGTGTGCTATCGTATGCGCTATCATTTATTGTGAAATATAAAGAGTTAAGAAATCCGAAAAATGTTAAATTCTGTGATTTACTTAAGATATGTACGGATCTTTTTGGAGAACCGAGAATTCGTGGTAGTCATCACATATTTAAGACACCATGGAAAGGAGATCCTCGAATAAATATCCAAAAAGATGGCAAGAATGCAAAACCTTATCAAGTGCAATTGGTTTTGAAAGCTATTGAGAAACTGGAGGCTAACAATGAAAAATAATAATGTGATTGACAAATATACATACAGAGTAGAGTGGTCAGAAGAAGATAATACACACATTGCAAAATGCCTGGAATTTCCATCGTTAATGGCTCATGGAGACACTTCAAGTCAAGCTTTAAATGAGATGGAAAAAGTTGTAAATGAAACAATCGAGTGGTTGAGTGAAGATGGAGAAGAAATTCCTGAGCCATTTGGATTGAAGAAGTACAAAGGAAATCTTACATTGCGAGTTCCACCAGAGCTTCACAAGAGTTTGGTAATAAAATCGGCTGAAGAAGGGATTTCAATAAATAAGTATATTATTTCAAGAATTTCCGCAGCAGTATAAATAAAAAATCGCTCATGGATGGCGATTCTCTAAATCCTCAAAAGAAGAATAAGCCCAAAATTAGACATAACGGCACGCGTATATCCGAAGATGCCAGCCGCTCTATTTTGAATAATGATACACCTGCTGCATTTACTCTGCAACACAAAAAGTCCTGGCATTTTTGGCGAAGGACGCTTTACCCTGGAAATACACCCCGCAAGCCGGAGCCGGATATACGCTGTTTTCGGATGTGGCGTGAAGGAAACGAACGAGTGTAGGTCAGGACAAAATCTGACTCAGCCCTTTGTGCTTATAGATAACAAAACTTAAAAAGTGTGAAAACTGCAAAATATAGAAACTTAAACCAATAAGAGTCATGAAAAATCAAAGCAAGAAGTTGTAAAAGCAGAACTGAAAAAATGCAGTTGAAACCTGTGAAAGAGACACAAAACCATGAAAAAAGGCTGAGACAGATTTTCGTGAATAATGAATGAAGTTGTATGTCAGAGCCATTTCCGAAAACTACTGTTTTGTGTATTTCGTGATAACTAAATATTATTATAAATACTTTATGGTAAATTGGATATTTTTTTATTTGAGAATGGTGAAAATCATTGTTTTTTAATAAAAACGGGAATATATGCAGAATAATTTTGTTGTTATCAGCAACAAACTGTCTACAGAAGCGGTTTTATTTTTTCATAGAGTTTGTGATGAATTTTTGTGAAGCATTTCACAATCTCAGGATCAAAGTGGGTCCCTGATTCAGATTTGATGATTCTAAGTGCCTCATCATCAGATAATGCCTTTTTATAGGGCCTTACCGAAACAAGCGCATCATATACATCCGCAACTGCCATGACGCGTGCCGGCAAAGGTATTTCCTCCCCTTTGAGACTCATCGGGTAACCTGTTCCGTTCCATTTTTCATGATGATATCTGGCTATTTCTATAGCTGTGTTGAAAAGCGCCCTGTTTTCAATTCCATGCTTTGCCTGGTCAAGAAGAGCAGCACCCTCTGTAGTATGCTTTTTCATTATTTCAAACTCGGCACGGGTAAGCCTGGACGGCTTTAAAAGAATTTTATCATCAACAGCAATCTTTCCGATATCGTGAAGCAGAGATGCTTTTGTTATATTGTTTATATAGGCATCAGTAAGGATTATTGAATATTTTGACCTTTTCTGGAGTTTTTTGAGAATGATTTCCACAATAAAGCTCACACGCTCAAGATGGTTGTGTGTCTCATCATCCTTGAGCTCGGCAACACTTGCAAGAAGTGTAAGAGTTTTGTCAAAAACCTCTCTGGAGGAATTCTTTTCTTTTTCCTCGAGATTCTTTACAAAAACCATATACAGGATAACAGTTCCCGTAATAAAAAAAAGTATAACAAGAACTGCAATGAATTCCTCGGCAGTATACTTTCTGAAAAGATACTGGTATATGCTGAAATAGATTGAAATTATTACAGCATATATAAAGGTGTTTCTTTTTTTTGAAAATACAATGGATAGCATTATAGGGTATGCAAGAAGTATGTTGTTCTGGTAGAAAAGATTCTGCTTAAGGAAATTCAGGGTCATCACAGAAATGACAAAAACAGTGAAAAAAAGATGGTTTGCAAAATTATGTTTACCCTTTTTATGAAGAATAAAAACAGCAAAAAGAAGCAGGTTGAGGCTGTTGAAGATAACAGTACCTGGAGAGATGTAATCCCTGGAAACCAGATGGACAAGATTGTGTAGGTTATTTAATACTGTAAAAACAACAATGCAGAACATCTGCACCATTGAATAAGTTCTGTACTTAAGTTTTGCAGTTTCCATCAAGTTAAAAAGCTTTAAGATAAATTATTGGAGTTAAACATGGGATTATATCATAAGAAAGTTCTTATTAACAAGTGATTTAATGAATAGTGATTACAGTGGAAAAGTATAATATTCCAAATCAGTGATTAGAACATTTTAAATAATTATTGGCATAGTTAAAGATATTCATCCGAATGGAGCATTATATGCCCCATATTGTTCATGGAAATGAAATCAAACAGTTCAGAACTGATTATGGATTCTCCGGATTCAAAACTGTAGATCACTTCTTCCAGATCATCGAGAAATTTCTCCAGATGATTGTTTATTTCAATGAAATTATCATAATTTCTTTTTATATAGCAGAACACATCAGTTTCTTTATGCTGTTTTGCTGCATTATAGTAATCATATAAAAGAGCAATCAGATTTTTCTGATATACAGACGGGTTTTCAATTAAAGATTCGGAATACTGTGAAATAATTGATGATAAATAAAGATGCTCCTGTTTCTGAATGTTTTCAAGTGATGTATAGATTTTATTTGATTTTATATATGGCATAAATACTCCTTATTCTTCATTACATTCATTTTTACAGCTTGATGTTTGATTTTTATTTAGTTTTCCTTTTTTTATATATAAAAAAACTGTTAAATAATGATTGAATGAATTGTTTTGGAGATATATATGAAAAAATTATTAAAAAAGAATTATTAAATATTAAAATATTCGAGTAAATAAAAAAAATTATCCTATATCAATGATTCATAATAATATGTTTATTTACGGATTGTATTTCAGGTGTTATAATAATTCTGCAAGAACGATTAAATATGAGATAATAACGGTAGTATTGATTTTTTAATGTTAAATGAATGGTTACAGGAGTTTTTTCCTGTAACCATTTTTTTTCACAAACTCTTTATAAAAACATAAGGCAACATCTGGATTAAATGTCACAGTGTCTTTATAATTAATTTATAAATGATTTTAAATGACATTTTGACATTTATTGATTACTTATCTTCCTAAAAAATAAAATGTTTTGACAGGGTGACTGGTATAAGACATAATGAAATCTGATGAATGCAAAATGGAGGTTGAAAATGAAAATTGAAATTGATACAGAAAATATTCCAGATTATATTGATTTTCAGAAAGTGTTGTCTGAATACAACCTTACCCAGAAAGAATGCGCCAGGATACTCAGGAATTCCGAGAGAACTGTTTCAAGATGGTTTTCCGGCGAAGTTGAAATACCTTACTGCAGCTGGAGACTGCTTTTGTATGAACTGGGACTTATAGACAGCCGGAAAAAAATAATAAAGCAGACAGCTGACAGTATAAAAGAGATATTTGATGGTTTTTTTGAAATAAAAAAGGAATTTCAGAGGATCATAGAGAATGATCCTGCTGCCAATTCACAAAGCTTTGTAATTTATGATACTGAAAAAAATATATATGTCTACAAGGTTGTTTTCTTCCAGAACAGTATGAGAGCAATGATAAGAGGAGTGGATGCCGTAATATTTGAGAGAGATATAAAAACCGGTATTGATTTTCTTAAGAAAATGCTTAAAGAACAGAGAGTACTATCATATCTACCCGATGCGCTGCTTATATCTTCAGACGGGAGTGCCGAGAGGATGAACAGGAATTATTAAATCTGTAAAATCAAATACTCAATTCCTGAAATTTCAGGAATTGAGACAATACTATTTCACTGCTTTAGGAGATAAAATATCTGTTACTGTTCCTGCTGCTGTTTCAGAGGCAAAAGCGATTGTCTCTGAAAGGGACGGATGAGGATGAATCGATTCTGAAATGTCATAATAATCAGCGCCCATTTCAATAGCAAGAACAGTTTCGGAAATCAGTTCGCCTGCATTAAGCCCGGATATACCTGCACCTGTAATTTTCTTTGTTTCAGGATCAAACAGCAGTTTTGTTGTTCCTGAAGATGCATCGGAAGAAAGAGCCCTTCCGCTGGCTGTCCACGGGAATACTCCGGTTTCATATTTTATCCCTTTTTCAAGCGCTTCCTTTTCAGTAAGGCCTGCCCAGGCAAGTTCAGGCGAAGTATAGGCTACTGAAGGGATAACAGAAGGGGTGAATTCAGAGTTTAACCCGGAAATTACTTCTGCAGCAATTCTGCCCTGATGAGAAGCCTTGTGAGCAAGCATGGGATTACCTGCAATATCCCCTATTGCATAGATCCCCGGGACACTTGTCTCTGTTTTACTGTTTACTGCAATGAAACCTTTTTCATCAGTTTTAATTCCTGCATTTGATACCTCGATAAGGGATGAGCTGGGTATTCTTCCCACTGCAACAAGTATCCTGTCATATTCTGATTCAATCTCCCTTCCCTTTTTGTCTTTCATGAATACTCTGATATTTTTACCTGAACAGTCTGAACCGGTAACAGTTGTTTCAAGCATGATTTTATCAAGTTTTTTCCTGAGCTTTCTGTAGAGCGGTTTGACAATATCTGCATCTGCTGCAGGAATTATCTGGTCCATGGCTTCCACAACAGTAACGGAAGAACCAAGCTCACTGTATACTGTCGCCATTTCAAGTCCGATTATTCCCCCCCCCACAATCAGGAGTCTTTCGGGAACTTCATTTATTTCAAGTGCATCTGTAGAGTCCCAGATCCTTTCATCATCAGGAAAAACAGAGAGTTTAACCGGTTTTGAGCCTGCAGCTATAATCATTTTTCTGAATGATATCTCTGAATAATCATCATTGCTGTCAAGGTATACCGAATTTTGATTCTTAATTCTGGCAGTACCGTAGATGATGTTGATATTTCTCAGTTCACAAAGTTTATGAAGACCTGAAACAAGCCTGTTTACTACATTGTTCTTATGGTCGCGCAGTAAATCTATATCAATCTCAGGGGCAGCGAACTTAATTCCATATTCTGAAACAGTTTCCGCTTCTTCCATAACTGATGCTGCATGAAGAAGTGTCTTTGATGGTATGCATCCCACATTAAGACATACTCCTCCGATATTTTTTTCCCTTTCAACAATTGTTACAGATTGTCCCAGATCAGCAGCACGGAAAGCTGCTGTATATCCTCCCGGGCCTCCGCCCAGAACAAGAAGATCAGCATTATATATTCCTGGCATTAAAAAACCTCCAAAAGCTGTTTATTAGATTATAACTTAAGTACTGTCCAAAGATAATAACTTTAATATTTAAACAAGAATATTTCTGATATCAGATAATACTTCACAAAGGTATTTAGTAAAATATGCACATTCTGCTCCGTCAATAATCCTGTGGTCATATGTTACGGATAAAGGAAGTATTGTTGCAGGTTTGAATACTTCCCCGTTCCACACAGGTTTTATCCTCATCCTTGAAATACCGAGTATTGCAGCTTCCGGGGGATTTACTATAGGGGTAAAACCTGTTCCGCCGATACTTCCCAGGCTTGAAATGCTGAATGTACTGCCTTCAAGTTCCTGGAATTCAAGCCTGCCTTTTCTGGCTTTTTCAATAAGATTGTTTAATTCAGTATTTATTTCAAGAATTTTTTTCCTGTCGGCATTTTTCAAAACCGGTACAAGAAGTCCGTTGTCTGTGTTCACTGCAATTCCGATATTGTAGTATTTCTTTAAAACAAGGGTGTTTGATCTGCTGTCCAGAGTTGAATTGAAAACAGGAAAATTTTGAAGTGCATCTGCAGCTGCCTTTATTATAAAAGAAAGAATGCTGATTCTGGTATTGTGCTCAGCTGAAAGTTTTTTCCTGAAGGATTCCAGATCACTGATATCAGCCTCATCGAAATGTGTAACCTGGGGTATGGAAATCCAGCTCCTGTAAACATTTTCACCTGAAAGCTGTTTTATTCTGCCCAGGCTTTTTTCTTCAATTTCTCCATGTTTTTTAAAATCTTCGGCACTGTAGTTTTTTGCATAGGACTGGCCTGCAGAAGGTGTGCCGCCTTTAAAAACATCAGATACCTTCCTGAAGAGGTCTTCCCTGAGTATTCTCCCCTTGGGACCTGTTGCTTTTATGAGAGAAAGATCTACTCCCAGTTCCCTTGCAAGTTTTCTCACTGATGGTGTCGCATGATGGTATTTTCCATTATTTGACCTGTTTTCATCAGCATTATCAATGATACTCTTTTCTTTTCTGATGTCCTGTAAAGGGGGAGATGAACTGATTTCTGCCGGTGAATTATCCTTTTCTGCATCTTTTTTAACTGTATCACTGCCTGTACCGGCCTGTTTTTCTGTTTCTTCAAGTTCTGCAATAATGTCTCCTCTGGAGACTTTATCACCTTCTTTAACCTTTACACTTGTTATGATACCTGATTCCGTTGACGGTATATCCATGACAGCCTTGTCACTTTCAAGAGCAATAACCGGATCACCATTTTTAACGGAATCCCCCTTTTTTATATAGACTTCAACAATTACCACATCATTGAAATCACCGATATCAGGAACTGTTATTTCTGCAGGACTGCCCATTGAATCCTCCTATGACCTGTATGGACTTTTTTTGTCAGGAACTATGTTGAAGATCTTCAGTGCTTTTTCTGTAGTTCCCTTTTCTATTAATCCCTCTTCCTCAAGACAGTTAACTGCTGTAAGTGCTATATAGAACCTGTCAACTTCAAAAAAACTGCGGAGATTTTCCCTTGAATCGCTTCTTCCGAATCCGTCAGTTCCCAGAATTGATACTTTGCCGGGAATAAGCCTTCTGATCTGTTCAGGATAGGCCCTGATATAATCTGTGCTGATTACCACCGGCCCTTTTCTTTCTTTCATGACAGATGTAAGATATGATGTTTTCCTCTCCTTGCCGGGATTATCCCTGTTCCATCTTTCTGTATCAATACCGTCCCTGTGGAGCTGGTTGATACCCGGAATACTCCATATATCAGAATCAATATTGAAATTTTCCTTAAGAATATCAGAGGCAGCAATCACTTCCCTCAGAATTGCACCGCTTCCCATCAGCTGGACTTTTCTTTTGCTTTTCAATCCTTCCCTGAAGAGATAGATTCCTTTTACAATACCTTCTTCACATCCTGAAGGCATATCAGGATGTGAATAGTTTTCATTCATGACAGTTATGTAATAAAAAAGATTCTCCCCTTTTTCGTACATTCTTCTGAGTCCGTCCTGAATTATTACAGCAAGTTCATAAGAGAACGAAGGATCATAGGAAAGGCAGCATGGAATTGCAGATGACATAATATGACTGTGGCCATCCTGGTGCTGAAGCCCTTCGCCGTTTAATGTTGTCCTTCCTGAAGTTGCGCCTATGAGAAATCCCCTTGCCCTGCTGTCTCCTGCAGCCCATGCAAGGTCCCCTATTCTCTGGAAACCGAACATGGAATAGAAAATGTAAAAAGGTATCATGAATCTGCCGTAATTTGCCCCTGAAGTTGCTGCCGCCAGCCATGATGAAAATGCTCCGGATTCATTTATTCCCTCTTCAAGTATCTGTCCTGTCTGTTCCTCCCTGTACCACATCAGGGATTTTGAATCCTCAGGCTCGTACAGCTGGCCTGAGGAGGAATATATGCCAAGCTGCCGGAAAAGCCCCTCCATCCCGAATGTTCTTGCTTCATCAGGAATAACAGGTACTATTCTGTTTTTTATGTTTTCATCTTTCAAAAGTATTCCAAGGAGTCTTACAAATGCCATAGTTGTTGAGATTTCCCTTTCCCCTGTTGTTTTAAGCAGGACACTGAAGAAATCAAGATCAGGAATTTTCAGCTGTTCAGCAGCATCAGATCTTGACGGGATAAAACCTCCCAGATACTTTCTCTGTTTTTTTATAAATACATCCTCTGGACTGCCGTTTTCAGGCCGTATGAAAGGAAGGTCCTGGAGTTTGTCATCGATTAAAGGAACATGGTAGTGGTCCCTGAATTCCCTGAGTGCGTTATACTCGAGCTGTTTCAGATTATGGGCTCCCATGGAAGCTTCAGCCTCTTTTCCAAGTCCGAAACCCTTGATTGTCTTGACCAGAATAACTGTCGGCTCGTTTTTATGTCTGACAGCGACTGAAAAAGCTTCATATATTTTTCTCGGATCATGTCCACCCCTTGTCATCTGCCAGAGTTCATTATCAGTCTTATCCTTTACAAGGTCACTCAGATACGGGTCATCACCGAATATCTTTTCCCTTAAATACTCAGGTCCTCTTGCACGTATTGTCTGGAAATCACCATCCACCATTGAATTGAGTTTTTTGTAGAGAATTCCCTTTTTATCCCGGGACATGATCTCGTCCCATTCACTGCCCCATATTATTTTAATGACATTCCAGCCTGCTCCCCTGAAAACAGCTTCCAGTTCCTGAATGATTTTTCCGTTGCCCCTGACCGGGCCATCAAGCCTTTGAAGGTTGCAGTTGACTACAAAAATAAGGTTGTCCAGATTTTCTCTTGAGGCTGTTGAAAGGGCCCCCCTGGATTCAGGCTCGTCTGACTCACCATCCCCCATGAAAACCCATATCTTTCTTTCACTTTTTTTGATGATATTTCTTGCTTCAAGATATTTCATGAATTTGGCCTGGTATACAGCTGTTACAGGCCCCAGCCCCATTGAAACTGTTGGAAACTGCCAGAAAGAAGGCATGAGCCATGGGTGAGGATATGAAGAAAGGCCTCTCCCTTCAGTTTCCTGTCTGAAATTAATGAGATTTTCCTCAGTCAGTATCCCTTCAACAAATGCTCTTGAATATATTCCGGGAGATGAATGACCCTGAAAATAAACAAGATCAGGACCGTTCTCCGATTCCGGTCCCCTGAAAAACCAGTTGAAACCGACTTCATATATTGATGATGATGATGCATAGCTTGCAAGGTGTCCGCCCAGATGCCTGCCTCCGCTGTTTGCCCTTACAACCATTGCCATGGCATTCCACCTGACATAAGCTGCAACATTTCTTGCAGTCAGTGAATCATCATGAGGTATGGATGGAGGTTTTTCAGAAAAAACAGTATTGATATAAGGTGAAATAATCCCCGGAGAAGTTTTAATTCCAAATGATCTGGCTGTATCAGTAAGCAGATTAAGAATATAATCTGCTTTTTCTTCTCCTTCCGACATTATCAGTGCCCTGAAAGAATCGATCCAGTCTCCTGTTTCCGCGGGATCCGGATCATTATAGATATTTTCCATAAATTACATCCCTTTGCATCCAGTTTTTTATAATTATCTTTCATAATAACTGATTATGCAAATTGCAGACCTTAAAATGGATGTAATAACAGATTATTTGTTTCAGTAGCCGCCGGTCAGCAGTTTGAAAACAACATATATCCAGCCCAGCAGACCGTGAATAATTGCCCAGAATATGCTTCTGTTGACTGAAAAGCTGATAACCATGGCAAGTGCTGATCCGAATCCTATACCTGTTCTGACTGCTGAATTTTTTACAATATGCATTTCCATAATTCTTCCTTTTTTATCATAATACTATAGATTTTTCATGTGGGAACCGTCACAAAGCGGTTTTTTAGAAGATTTTCCGCATCTGCAGAGACAGAAATGATCTGTATCGGGAATATATTTTTCAGAATTCATATCATCACTGAAGGAAATATCGCCCCTGCAGTTAAGAGGACCTTTCTCCTGTACCTCAATTTCTGTTTTGCTGAAGTAGTTTTTTTCATGCTTTCCCCTGTATATATAGGTCAGGGCGCCTGAAGGACACTTCCTGATTGTCTCAATAATATCTTCAGCAGCAGCTCCGTCCGGGTTATAGATGGGTTTATCATGTGTGCCGAATACAGATTCAAGTTCACCGCAGAAACCTGCCCCCATACAGAGGTACCTGTCAAAAACAATGGTTATATCTTTTCCTTCATAGTATTCAGGATCAGGTTTATTCTTGTCGATTCTTTCAGGCGAAAAATCTGAATCAATATGAGAACCGTCACAGAAAGGCTGGCACTCTGATTCCCCGCATCTGCAGAGTGAATATGTGCACTGGGTCCTGAGTGTTTCACCCTGGCTGTTTACAAGATCCGAGTTTTTGACAATATAGGGGTTATCACAGTCTGTTATTATTTCTCCCTTTTTCAAGTTGCGACCTCATTCATTTTTTTCAGTAAATTATGATATTTATTCTTCAGAAATGTGAAGAAACTTTTCTTTTCCCCTGAGATAAAATCAGATAAAGCTTCTGAAAATTCCGGTGTCCTCAGGTATCCGTATGATTTATGGGGATTTTTTATACCCTCTATCTCATAATCATTGGTTACGATAAAATCAACAGGTTCAACACCATAACTGTTGGGGCTGAAATCATCGGAAAGCCTGAAATCAAATGCAATCCTGTCAAGCGGGTCTGAAAAGTTATACCAGTGTCCTGTTATTCCCGGAGGTGCGCTCATTGAAGTATCACTGTTTCCGAAAGACCTGTTTTCAGCAGCTATCTTACCCAGTACAACAGGAAGCCCGAGTGGTGAACCGATGGTTGCGAAAGTGTTGATTTTAATATCAGGAACCTGGAATTTAAGAACATCAAATGCGATAATTGAACCCATGGAATGGGCAATCAGGAAAATATCGTGACCCCTGTATTTTTTCAATACAGAGGAAGCCCGGTTTCTTATCAGATCACGGGCATTATATATGCCTCCGTCCAGGGTTGTGCTGTTGATGTTGTAGTAAATATGGAGGTCTGAAAAGTATTTTTTCAGAATACTGTCTGTAAGGCCCTCAAAATTGAGAGTGTAGTCATCATTCAGAAATATATTATTCATTGCATCATCAATGAGGGAATGAATTTTCTGCCTTGCCTTGCTTGTTTCAGGGAATTTTCTGTCTGATGATTCAATATACTTTTCCCTGAAATAAAGTGGGCTGTTCCTGTCGGTAACAGTCTCGTCAAGATGCCCGGGATATAGAATATCTGCCCAGTAAATCATTTCGAAACGGGGAAGATCCGCTTTTCTGCCTGCTTTTTCAAGACCTTCAAGGATTGCCATCTTCCACCATTTTTCAAGCGTTTTCCCTGCAGGTTTGTTTCCAAGTCCATGTATTGCAATTATGACTTTTCCCATATCAGCATAATAACACGGAAATATAAAACTTAAATATTTTGATTTTTATTTTTCTGTTGGTATTTTATTATTATGGATGATGCAATGAAAAGGCGGATAGATTCTGTCCTTGACAGGGTAAAAGACCCTGAAAGCGGTTTAAGTGTTTCTGAACTGGGGCTTGTAAAAAAACTGAGGTATTCTGAAGAGAAAAAACACCTCTATGTTTTCACGGATTTCCAGGCACACCAGCCGGGATGTTTTACATGCGCGGCAATAGCATCGCTTGTTATGTCGAAAATACGGAATGATCTTGAGAATGTATTTAATAATGAATTCCCGGATATTGAAATAGAATTTGTATGAAACAATCCTGAGCTGCCCGGATAGTTTTATTAAAAATCCGGGAAGACAGCTCTTATGTCAACCGGTATGTCTTCAAGTTTTTCAAGAGTACTTAGAAGGCTTTTATCCGGTTTGCCGTATCTTTCTATAAAATCTTCAGTTTCCTTCAATGTTCCTGATGCTTCAAGACTGCAGAGTTTATCGAGAAGTTCCCCGGATGACTCAAGAATGCCGTTGCTGTTTATTTTGTATATTCCGCTGTCTGTCTCAATATTACCCTTTTCAGCAAACCAGTTCAGCTGAATAACGTTGGCAAGGCCGTGCGCCTCGTGAATGCCGAAACGTACTGACCTGAAAAGCGCTGAAAGGTATGAAGCCAGAAGCACCCTTTCATCATATTTTTCAATTCCGTATCTGCCTCCCGCCTTAAGTATCAGGTAAAGCGCCCCTGTGTCTGCCTTTGCCTCCTCAATAGTTGAATAGAATGAGGAAAGTGCTTTTGAAACCTCTTCGCCGCTTTTTCTGTATGCAGGTCCCAGGCCGTGGCTGATTTCATGCAGAAGCACAAATGTGAATAACGGATCAAAGCTTATCTTTTCCCTTTTATCCAGTACCCTTTGTGCAATAGCCTTTGTTGCAGTATTGAATTTCGCCTTCATCACATTGTAAATCATTACCTGCTTCCAGCCCACATTGCCCCTTACCCATGAATCATTGGGCAGGTTGAATGCTGCAGGCATAACCCCGCTTGATGCCTCTCCTGCCGCATATATCTGGTTTACAACAACAACAGGGGCTGAACCGCCGAATGCAGAGACAGAACCTGCAGGAAGGGGGAAAAGTTCTGAAAGTTTATCTATGTTGCTCTCTATTTCCTTCAGGGCGGAGCATTTTTCATGGTCGACAATCATCAGCATGCTCTCATAGGTTGCCTTGAGTCCCATGAGGGCGTCTGCATATACCTCATAAGGTCCTATTACGATATCTATCGGGCTGTCTGTGAGCCTGACCCATTCGCTGTCATTTTTCCTGTAATCCCCGCTCAGAAGAGTCTCGGCCCGTGTAAGAAGATAGCTTCTGAGATTGCTGTGACTGATCAGTCCAGCCGCATTTCTCAGTTCTGAAGCAGCCTCTGAAAGGAGATCAGAGTAGTAGACATGATACGGTATTGAAACAAGGCCCCCCCCTTTTTCCCTGACTACTGAATAGTGGTCTCTTGCTTTTTCAAGCTCTTCAGGGGAGAGTTTCATTATTTTATCTGTTATTTCACTGTCTGAAAGTGTATCGGGATAAAATGCGCATCCTTTTCTTCTGTCCGGAATTCCGCTGAACTCTGATTTGAAATTTTCAAGCTCATTGTAGGGCCCCTTGAAAAAGCTGTAATACTGCTTTCTTGTTTCATCACTGGATGACATGACCTCTTTATAGTGATCCGGGAGATCCTCGTTCTGCTGAAGAATAAATATTTCAGTTATAACATCCATTGCATTCCTGATATGGGGAAGCGCCTTTATTATATCTTCAGGAAGAGAAGAAATATCAGCTTCAATTTCGGCAGCTCTGTAGCTTTCAATAATTTTTTTTATCTTGTCCATGGAAACGCTCCTGTTTATAGCTTCTGAGAAGTTCAGAAAGAAAATTATACACTTTTCCGACAGAAGGAAGATAAAGTTTCTCCCCGGGGGAATGGGCATCCTCAATATCAGGGCCGAATGAGATTACATCCATATCGCCCGAGATATTTTTTATGACACCGCATTCAATACCCCCGTGTGTAATCTCGATTTCAGGTTCTTCACTGTAAAGCTTTTTCCATAAAGCGGTGCATTTTTTAAGCAGAATGCTGTCTGTATCAGCTTCCCAGGGGTCTGTGAAGATATCAATGCTGAAATTCCCCCCAAGGACTTCTGACAGTGTTTTAATCTTTGCTGTAACAGCCTTTAAACGCGATTTAACAGAACTTCTCTGCATAGTTGTGATTTTTATGCCGCTTGCGGAAGATGCAACTATACCGAAGTTGAGCGATGTTTCAAGCTGGTCAGGATAAACAGGATCCATGCTGACAACACCGTGGGGAATAACTGCAAGGCTGTTTATTATTTTCCCCGACTCTTCGAATACAGTTTCAGGAAGATCTGTTTCCTCAGAAATAACAGACATGTCTTTCTCAGTGCAGCTGTACTCCGAGGTAACAGTATCTGAAAAGCGGTTCCAGAAATCCCTTATTTTACCTGATAAGGAGGGATCAAATACAATTACAGCTTCAGCAGACCTTGCTATGGCGTTCATTGCAGAACCCCCTGATACTGAACTGAGGAGAAAATCAGCTTCTTCCCTGAGTTCTGAAAGACCTCTTGCAATCAGCTCAACTGCATTGCCCCTTGATTTATTGATATCCATTGCGGAATGACCCCCGAGCAGGCCCCCGACTTTCAGGGAGAGTGCTGACATTCCGGAAGGGCATTTCCTTATCCGGGCAGGTAAATCAATAAAAGTCCTTGAAGATCCTGCACAGCCGACCGTGAATATCCCGGTTTCCTCAGAATCGATATTTAGAAGTATCTTCCCTTCTGTAAAACCGGGCCTGATCCTGCTTGCCCCCTTGAGACCGACTTCCTCATCAGTTGTAAAGAGAAGCTCAAGCGGTGGATGCTCAGTTTCCGGGTCCAGAGCCGCTGTCATTGCCATTGCCAGGGCTATACCGTTATCTGCTCCCAGAGTAGTCCTGTCTGCCCTCAGCCAGTCCCCGTCTGTTATGTGTCTGACGGGATCTTTTGAAAAATCATGGCCGGAATCAGGTGTTTTTTCACATACCATATCCATGTGGCCCTGCAGAATTACAGTGGGTGAATTTTCAAAACCTTCTGTAGCAGGTACTTTGATTACTATGTTAAGCGCTTCATCTGTTTTATATTCAAAGCTGTTTTCTTCAGCCCATGATATGAAATAGCTGTGTATTTTCTCCATGTTACCGGAACCGCGGGGTATTCTGCTGATACTTTCCAGTTTATCGATAATGATATCAGTTTTTTCAGTCATAAGTTCTCCTTCAAAATATCTCATACTATTCAAATAACAGGTTTAAGCTTGATTCAAGGCTTTTATATAACCTGCTGCAATGTCTGTAACATCCTGCTGTTTTGTTATATGGGGGGAATGACCGCAGTCTTTTATTACTGAAACAGTGGTTATACCTGCAGTTTTATCTTTTATTGCATTGTACTGCTTTTCAGTCCCGTATCTGTCCATATCCCCCTGAATAACAAGATGTGGGACATCAACAGAGGGAAGAAGATTTTCAATATTCCACTTTCTGAAATTTATATCTGTCCATAAACCGGACCAGGCAGAGAAAATGGAATTTGTTTTCTCCCCATGGTATTTATGGAGTTTATCAAGTTTCCCCTCATTGAATGCATTTACCGCTTCTCTGACTCCGGATACTGTTTCCTCTTCAACAAAAACATGGGGTGCTTCGAGAACCATCCCCCTGAGAACTGAAGGTTTTGATGAAGCATAGATAAGTGCAACAGTTGCACCGTCAGAATGCCCGAAAAGTATTATATCTCTTGAAGGCATGACCGCTTCAAGAAGTGCAGGCAGTTCCTCAAGTGCATAGTATCTGTGGTAGTCTGTTGTCCAGTTACCTGTAAAAGGTGATGACAGTCCGTATCCGGATCTGTCATAGAGGAGGGCCTGGCAGCCGGTTTTCATACAGAGTTTTTCAGGGAAAGTTTTCCACATTTCTATGCAGCCGAGACCTTCATGAAGGAAGACCAGAACAGGTTTATCTGTATCCCCTTCAATAATTTTACAGTTGATTTCCGTATTGTTAAGCTTCACTTTCATGATCTGCCTGCTGCCGGTTTTTTTGCTGTTTCAATGCTGAAGTATTCAAGTACAAAATAGTAGATATCTGTAAGCCTTCTGCATTCTGATGCTTTTACAAGCATTTTATCATCACCTGACAGAAAAATGAAAGGGACTTTGTTAAGTGTGTGGCTGCCTGTTGTAAAATCTTCGGCATTGCCGTGGTCGCTTGTAATGAGAATGGAAATATCAGGCCTGTCCTTTAATAAAACAAGCAGTCTTTCAAGAAACTGGTTGAGTTCTGTTTTCCTTAGTTCAAGTCCTTCCCTGTTTCTCTTGTGCCCGTAAATATCAGTCATGAAGTATTCATAAAAAACAGCCTGAAAGTTATCAAGAATATTTGCAATCCTCACCGCCCCTTCCCCGGGAGTTATAATGTCAATTTTATAACCCCTGTCATTTATCAGGCGGTTTGTAATATCTGCAAAAAGTGCTTCCCCCTTTTCATAATCCTCAATCATTCTGAAAGCTATATCAGCTGCCCTGATGCTTAAAGTTGATACAGGCAGCATGTTTTTCTTCATATTGAGCCGCTTGCTGAAAAACTCCTGTGAGTACATGTTTGCAGAAGTCACTGAAATTCCGTTTTCACTGAGCTTTCTGAGAAGACTTCTCTCCCTGATAATCCTGATAAGTTTTTTATTTGGTATTGCTGTCAGATGATATCCCAGTATTTTCTGTGCATTGAGTCCTGTATAAAGAGAAGTCTGCCCTGTTGCAGACTGGGGTATTCCGGGCACCCCCTGAACTGCGTCAACCGGCACAATTATACCTTTATTTAATTTCACCGGTTCTGTAATATCAGCGAGAAGGTTTCCATCAAGTGATGACCTGAAAAGGTCTGAGACGGGATTGTCTTCATTATTGCTTCCGATTCCGAGTCCGTCTATAAAAAAATAAAACAACTTTCTGTCATTCATTATTCTGAATTAATAATTATAAAGCAATAATCATTTTAAGTCTATTTTATTAAAAAGATAATAATCCATGTACATGATTCATGGATTATTGATTTTTCTTCCATCCCAGAGGCAGTTTTCCAAATTTATCCTTCCTGCAGGGTCAAAAACGATTCCCTCCTCTTCCAGGAGTTTTCTCTGAAGTTCGTAACCGTATCCGGGTTTGAGAGAAATTGTTCCCCTGCTGTTGATGACCCTGTGCCAGGGAAGTCTCTCCTTTTCAGATGAACTGTGAAGCAGCCATGAAACCTGCCTTGAAGATCCGGGATTACCTGCAAGGGAAGCTATCTGTCCGTATGTTGCAACTTTTCCGTGAGGTATATTTCTTATTATTTTTATTGCATTGCAGGTAAAACTCATGGTTCAGCCTATATCAGAGCTTCTGAAAATCTTTAATGCTGATACAGACTGCATATATTCAAGATATTCTTCCCTGGTCATGACAGGTTTGAAATTTCCTATTACTGTTTCAGCTTTTTCTGCATTTCCGTAAAGAAGATCCACAACTGTCATTGCCATTGCCTTTGCAGGTTCTATATACGCTTTTTCAGTATCTGTTATTTTGAAATTCCTTGTATGAAGACCCCCTTCCACCCCTCCTGTCATTGGATGGAGGGCAGGCATGATATGTGAAATATCACCGAAATCGAATGATCCTGTAAAATCACCCCCCTCAACAATTGCCTCTTCTCCTGAAATATCTATAACATTCTGCCTCAGTATTTCATCAAGGTCTTTGTTGTCAAGAAGAGGCAGATAGCCCGGTATATCATTAATTGAAACATCTGCCCCGACTGCAAAAGCACCTGCTTTAAGAGCCCTGTCAACTTTCCGGTTGGCATCGAGAAGTCCTTCTATGGTTCTTCCCCTCACATAACTTTCAATTCTGACATCTGAAGGGACAACATTAACAATATCTCCCCCTTTTGTAATAATGGGATGGACCCTGATCCTGTCATGATCTGAAAATGTCTCTCTCTGGGCATGAATATTGTTTATTGCAAGCATTGCCGCATTAAGGGCATTTATCCCCTCTTCAGGGGCAGAGCCGGCATGTGATTCCCTGCCTGTAAATTTAACCTCTTTTCCTATAAAACCATTGCCTTTGGGGCCTATGAGAAAGTTTTTGCTGTCAGGAAGATTCAGTGCATGCATCATCACAGCTATATCTGTCTTATTGAAAAATCCCCTTTTTATAAGCTCCTGCTTGCCTCCGAAATAGGTGATTTCCCCTTTATCCTTGAGTTCAGACCTGAAAGCAAGTTCTATGAACTCTTCTGCAGGTACTGCGGCAAATTTGACTGAACCGCTTAAAAAGGATGCTGCCTCTGATTCAACAAGACCTATTGCAGCTCCTATCATGACAGCCAGCTGAATATTATGTCCACAGGCATGAACTGCACCTGTTTCGCTGTCGGCATCCATGTGGTCGGGACAAGTTACAGCATCCAGTTCCCCCATGAAAGTTACTGACGGCCCGGGTTTCCCGCTTTCAAGAACTGCACTGCACCCGGTTACAGCTATGTTTTCCTCAGGAGTCAGCCCCATTTCCCGGAAGAGAGATGAAACAAATGAAGTTGTGTTTTTTTCCTTGTAACCGAGTTCGGGATTTTTATATATTTTCTCCCCCGCTTCTATTATTCTGTCCCTGTTTCTGTCTATTTCACTGCAAACAAGTTTCTTGAGACTGTTAATGTCCATCTGACCCTCCGCTGGTTTTATTTGAATTGCTGTCAATATAGAATGATTTAAACATAAAAAAGAGTATTAAGAAAATACTGATTTATCTGAATGTCTGTTAAGGGCTGCAGATAAAGCAGCCCTGTTTAATAATTAAATAATTCCCTGGATTTTAAGTACTATCTGCGCAATTATTGCGGAACCGAAATATGTACTTGCGAAAACAACGATGGCAATAAGCAGTATTTTCCAGCTGAGTTTTTTAAGCTGGGGAATTTTATTACCGACTGATATACCTGCAAAGGCAAGTATGGGTGTTGTTGTCCCGAGAAAATTCACCTTGTTGGTGTATTCGAGAAAAAACTTTGCAGTAGGCATGAAAGGCATGCTCAATATAAGACCTATCATTGTTGCCCAAGCGAAAGCAGGGAATTTGAGATTCGGAAGCAGGTCTTTAATCATAAGGGCAAGCATTGCAACAATAACTATCAGAATAATTCCGGGAATTGCTTCAATAACTGAAAGACCGTAACCTATCTTCTGCCCTATGAGAATCATTACAGCAACTACTATCATTATTTTCAGCTGTTCAAGAGTGTTTTTCATATTCAGCATTACTTGCCTCCCTTGTCTTTTTTGAAAACAGGATACAGTTTCCTGTAGTATAAATTTGTAAGCGGCAGAGCTATGAAGATTACCGAATACATACCTGTAACCCCGGTAAGCATATTGCTGGTTGCTGCATATGCGAGAATTGTATCCTTAAGGGCAGGGTCTGCTGCAGCTGCAAGAGAACTGGCTGCTGCAGTCATCATGCTGCCGCTTCCCATACCTGAAGCCATGGCAAGGGCATAGGGATGAAGTCCGGTCAGCAGGGCGAAAGAACCTAGCAGTCCGAAAAATATTGTACCGAAAACAGTCCCAATCATGTATGTGCCGAGAACCCCTGTTCCTTCAGGGGAATTCATACCATATCTTCCCCCTATTACACCGAGAGTCGGTTCTCTGCAGATACTTACTGTTGCCCCGACAGCTTCCCTTTCAAGACCAAGCATCAGTGCCAGAGGCAGTGCTATCAGCGGTGTTGCAACATTACCGAGTTCCTGAAGAAGGAAAGCAGGTCCTGCCTGTATAATTTTAACAATGTTCGGGCCTACAAGTGTACCGTATTTAACCCCGAGCGGCAGCAGGGAAATAAGAACTATAGGCCCTGCAGCCTCTACTTCCTCGCTGGTTACGATTTTCCTCAGGAATTTAAAAGGTTTACCCAGTACATCGGGTGTAATAAGAATACCGATGATAACAGCATAAAGCATCGGCAGCAGCACTACACTTCCGGGACCGATATTAATCTTGTGAATACCTATCAGCTCGGAAACAATGATAATTAAAAGAACAGCCAGATAAAGCTTTGCATACATAGCTATTTTGCCTTTACTGTCTGCTCCTCCGTTTGAAGTATTGCTCATACTCAGCTCCTGTAAAAAATATTAACCTGAAACAATAAACATCAAAAAGATTCCATAATTATCAGGTTTTTCATCTTATAGAAACCTGATAAACTGAAGTCGTTTTCGGGTCAGATTATTCCGGTTATTTAAAGCATAACACAAACGTTTGTATTTGAACAAAAGTTTTTCATATAAAATCACCAACATATGTTACATGTTATATTAATGGTACGGGGGAATATAATATCAATTATCAAGGACTGAGAGATCCTCACAAAGAGTTAGCGATTCCCCTTTTTTCTGAAGAACCAGAAATTTACCGTTAGACAGGTTTATCTGACTGTCTCCTGATGAAAGCCCGGAAGATTTGAAATGTGCGGCAGCTGCCATGATAGCAATCCAGTGGGAGACAACAAGAACTGTTTTTCCTTCATTTTCATCAAGAATTGTGCTTAATTGTGCAGCCATCCTATTCTGAAGGTTTTTGAAATTTTCTGCTCCTTCAAGATTGAATTTTTCAGGTTCATTCCAGAAGTTATAGTATTCCAGGGGATCGGATATCCTGGTTTCCTCTTTTGTCTTCCCTTCCCATGGACCAAGATTGATTTCCCTGAGGTTTTCCTTTACTGATATCTTAAGGTTCCTGTTCCCGGTTATTATTTCAGCTGTTTTATATGCTCTTTCAAGCGGACTTGAATAAACTGAATCAATTTTTATTTTATCAAGAATAATGCCTGTATCCTCAGCCTGTCTGATTCCGTTTTCTGTCAGCGGTGAATTCATATTGCCCTGAAGCCTTTTTTCAATATTCCATAATGTCTCACCGTGACGGACCAGTATGACTGAAGTTGCTTTGCTGTTCATTTTATGTACTTCCATGTGAATAAAATAAATAAATAATAAACAAAAACTGAATTATTAATATATTATAATAAATTACAATGATTCAATACAGACATGATATCAGATACTTTATCACAATTGCTGTTATTGTCTTTGCTGTTTTTGTTAAAGCATTTCTCTGTTTAATTTATTATCAGCGAGATTGTTTCAAGACTTATTGAAGAATATGTAAAATATAAAATCCCCTGCATTTTTTCTGCAGAGGATTTTTTGTCTTAAAAATTATTTTATTGCTTTACCGGTTTCTATATCAAAAAGTTTGATCTGATCTGTATCTGGTTTGAGAAATACAGTATCACCTGTTTCAAAATCAAGTGAAGGGGGAAGTTTTGCAATTATTTTTCCTTCCCTGATTTCAGAATGGAGATGGATTTCCTCACCAAGCTGTTCCACAATATGTACTTTTGTGATTATAGTTTCATTTTCAACATATTTATCCGAATAATTGAAATTTTCAGGTCTGCATCCCAGACTGATTTTCTTTCCGTTATATGGTTCAAGGATTTTTCTGAAATTATCCGATACAGCCAGCTTGTAGCTCCCTTCATCAAGGACAACGTTTTTACCGGAAAGATCGACAGTCATTTTTATGAAATTCATGGGAGGAGAACCTATAAACCCTGCTACAAAGGCATTGTCGGGATTATTGTAAAGTTCAAGGGGAGCTCCGATCTGCATTATAATCCCGTCCTTCATTACAACAATCTTGTCTGCCATTGTCATAGCTTCTACCTGGTCATGTGTTACATACACCATAGTCGCATTCAGTCTTTTATGAAGGCTGGAAATTTCCGCTCTCATCTGTACCCTGAGTTTTGCATCAAGGTTTGAAAGGGGTTCGTCAAAAAGGAATACCTTGGGATTCCTTACAATCGACCTTCCTACCGCCACTCTCTGCCTCTGTCCTCCGGAAAGTGCCTTGGGTTTTCTTTTGAGAAGCTGTTCTATATCCAGGATCTGGGCAGCTTCCATTACTCTTTTATCAATTTCTTCTTTATCAGCTTTTCTGATTTTCAGGCTGAATGCCATATTGTCATATACGCTTAAATGGGGATAAAGTGCATAGTTTTGGAAAACCATGGCAATGTCCCTGTCTTTTGCCTGAAGTTCATTTACTACTGTTTTGTCAATTGTAATTGTTCCTTCTGATATTTCCTCAAGACCTGCAATCATTCTCAGGGTTGTTGTTTTCCCGCAGCCTGACGGTCCCACAAGGACAACAAACTCTCTGTCCTTGATTTCAAAACTTATATTATCTACAACTTTGGATTCACCGTCATAACTTTTGGAGATATTTTTCAGTGATACATTAGCCATTAATTTCCTCCGAATTGGTTTTTAATAATTCCCGAAGAAGGACAATTTCATTTGTTGTTATCGAAGATACAGAAAGATCTATAAACTGCTTCATAACTTCTTTATTATCTATAGTCCATACATATACAGGAATATTTCTGCTTTTTGCAAGTTTTACAAGTTCAGGTCTGCAGTCATTATAATCAATATTCAGACCGTAAAAATTTTCCTTTTCCACTGTTTCCAGAGTTTTATTGATAAATTCACTATAGTTTTCCGGATTTTCCGGAGCAGGATCCGCATTAAGAAGAACATGGAGATCCCGGTTGAAATCATGTATCAACCTGATTTCATCTGTACGGCAGCCGGTGAAAAGTATGTTGTCTGAAATATTTTTTTCTTTAATCAGCTTTAATACAGAATTGACTGCTCTGAGTTCTTTAATATCAAAATTAATTCCTATTGAATGACTTCTGATAAGTTCAACAATTCTATCCAGACGCAGTACTGAAGGTTTCAATTCTGAAAGTTCAGAATAACTGATATCTTTTAAATGTTTTTTATCATCTTCTATGATTATATATGAATCATGATGAAGTACGGGAATCATATCAGAAGTGCATCTCACATCAACTTCGATAAAATCCGGTCTGATACTGCAGGCGAATTCTATGTAATCCATGGAATTGATCTCTGTGTTTCCTGCGCCGTTATGTATCATCATCGTAATATCGGATTTCATTATTTAAGCCCCATTGAAAAACCTTTTGTATAGTATTTATATACAAAGCTGGAAAATATAAGTATAGGAATTGTTGTCAACAGACCTATTCCCATCAGTTCTCCCCAGAGTGTTTCATATTCTCCGATGAAATTCACAATTACAAGTGGAAGTGTCCTCAATGCCGGCGTTCTGATAAACAGTAGTGCAAAAAGGAATTCGTCCCATGCCATGATAACGCTGAAAATAGTTGTTGCAATGACACCTGTTCTTGTAAGGGGAAAGACAACTTTCCACAGGATATAATTTTTGCTGGCACCGTCAATAATAGCTGCTTCTTCATAATTTATTGGTAGTGATTTAAGAAAACCGAAAAGCATCCAGATGCAGTAGGGAATTGTATATACCTGATAAACAAGAATGAGACCCCAGAGGTTGTTTACAAGGCCGATATTTGAAAACATTGAATATATCGGAATTGCAAGAACTACCGGAGGTAGTATTTTTACAACAAGAATCCAGATCAGAAATATGTTCTTGAATTTCAGTGGGAAATTGAACCTCACAAGTGCATATGAAGCAGGAAATGCCAGAAGAATTGACAGCAGTGTGGAGGCAACAGCAACAAAGATACTGTTGAACATATTCCTGAAGAACCCTGATTCATATACACCAACATAATTCTGAAGTGTAGGATTATGGGGATAAAGGGTCGGAACAGGATTGACTGCTTCTATAGGTGTTTTAAGTGATGTTGCAAAAATCCAGTAAATCGGAAACAGAATAACCAGAGTAATAAATATCAGGAACAACCAGAAAATCAGTTTATTTTTTTTATTAATTACCATTCTAGTCCTCCTGAAAAATCTTTCTGATGTATACTACTGAAAACGCGGCAATTACCATAAGTACAATCAGTGATGCTGCTGTTGCATTACCCATATTGAAGTATGAGAAACCTTCCCTGTAGATATATGTTGATACTGTTTCTGTGGAGTTCCCCGGCCCTCCCCCTGTAAGTGCGATAACTTTGCCGAAAAGTTTGAAAGTATCAATGGTTCTAAGCATCATTACCAGGAATATCTGGCTGCTGAGTATCGGAATAGTAATTTTCATCGCTGTCATGAAACTTCCCGCTCCGTCAATCTGGGCTGCTTCGAAAATTTCAGATGGGATAGAACTCATGGCAGCATTCATGATAATGAATGCAAAGGGAGTCCACTGCCAGATATCGACAATAATAATCGAAAACATAGCCATGTTCTTGTTTATTAACCAGCCAAAAGGGGAAAAGCCGGCTGATGTTGTAAGGTAATTTAAAAGGCCGATATCATAGTGATAAAGGATTCGCCATACAGCACATACAACCATTGTTGAAAGCATCATGGGAAAAATAACAATTGTCATGAACAGCTTTTTACCCTTGAATTCCCTGTAGAAAATAAAGGCTAGAAGTGTTCCCAGTGCTACTTCAGCAATTGTTGCACTGAAAGAAAAAACAAGTGTATTCAGCAAAGCTCTCTGGAAAAGTTTATCCCCGATAACTTTAATATAGTTTCCGAAAGCAATAAACTTTTTTGCTCCGGAAAAAAAATCATAATCAAATAATGATAAATAAATAACATTCAAAACAGGATAGACTGTCAGCCATAACATAAAAATTACAGCCGGGGCTATTATCAGATAAAAAAATGCCCCCCCGTTTTTTTCTTTAACAAATCTCATTTCATATCCTCTGACTGATAACTGATTCATGTTATACAGCTGCTGATTTCAGACACATTTAGACAATCAAAAAATATTTTCTGCGTTATCAGTATTATGTGTCATGAATTTTATAATTGGAAATATTTCTATTTTTCATGCGGCAGGTTTTCATCCTGCCGCATGAATATTACTAAAAAACAGTATTTCACCGGCCTGATCGCCGTCCTGGCTTGGCCGGTATAAAAAACATCCTGTTTTTATTCAACTATAGCTTTGATATCTTTTTCTACCTGGGCAAGAGCTTCTTCTGCACTCATGTCTCCGATAAGAGCAAACTGAAGAGCTGTTCCGAGTTTGTCTTCAATCTGTTTCCATGCAGTTGTTCTTGTTCTTGCAACACCGTTTTTAAGTGCATCAAGCTGAGCAGGATACCATGGGTATTTTTTCTGAAGAGATTCTATAGCATAAACCTTTTCTCTTGTAGGAGGATTACCTGTTGTTTCAGCCATTTTAACCTGCATATCATAACTGGTAGCAAACTTGAGAAAATCAAAAGCAGCTTTTTTATTTTTGGATGCTTCGGGAATAGCTGCAAGCCAGATACCGATCATCGGGGAAGAAGGTTTTACTTCACCGGGGTGCTTGATAACTTTTACCTTGCCTACAACTTTTGATACTGAAGGATCCTCAAGCTGATTGATCCAGCCCGGCCATACTTCAATTGCAGCTGCGGCAGTTCCTGTGTAAACAGCATCTTTTACCTGAGCAGACTGATACATTGAAACACCGTCCGGAGCATATTTTGAAAGTTCAAGGTAGTATTTGAGAGCATTGAGTGCTTCAGGTGAATTTACAGTTACATTGCCTGATTCATCAAGAATTTTAGCACCGTATGACCAGAATATCGGGAGGAATCCTGTTACAATTGGATTTCCTTTTGATCCTCTGAAAATAACACCGTCTACACCGGATTCTTTTTCATCAATGGTTTTTACAGCTTTAAGAAATTCAGACCATTTAACAGGTTCTTCAAATCCGTATTTTTTGAAAAGATCTGTTCTGTATGCAAAAAGCTCAACATTTCCTGCGAATGGAAGACTCAGAAGTTTTCCATTATCTGCATAAGGATATCTGCCTGTTTTGAGAGCAGGCTGAATAAAGTCCGGATCTACAGTTTCGCCAGCTTCCTTGTACATTGCACCCAGATCTGCGAGCCATCCTGCTTTATGGTACTGTGTAGCATTTGGATCATCAATAAGGATGATATCATATGTACCTGTCTTACTCTTTAAATCAATAACAGTTTTTTCATAAAGGCTTCCGCCTGAAAGCTTGAGTACTTCAAATGTAACTTCAGGGTGCATTGCTGTATAAGCATCTGCAGCCATCTGCATTGAATCGCCATATGAGCCGTCTCTTCCTGCAATAGTAATCATTACTTTACCGGACTCTTCCTTTTTGCCGCCGGCAAAAACACTGAAAGCAGTAAGAACGATAAGTGTAAAAACAATAAGTTTTTTCATATTTTTTCCTCCTGATATTACATGTATGAAACCGATCTTATACATGTAACATCATTATTGATGCCAAACCGGAAAATTGTCAATAGGCAAACAATAATAAAACAATATTATTCAATGATTAAATTGAATAACTAAAAATTGGGAAGCAGCTATTATTTGTTTTCAGTTATATTTGAGAAAAGATTATCTGTATAAATAAAAGATATTAGCTTAAATAATTTAAAAATAATCAGGATTATTTCTTTTTACAGGATTCCCTGATTATCAGCTCCGGCGGGAGAATGATTCTGGCATTAGGTCTGTCATTGTTTTCAATCATCCGGGAGAGTGTTTCCATGGCAAGTGTTCCGATTTCCCTCATGGGAACTTCAAGCGTTGTAAGCGAAGGATTGAGAAATTCAGCAAAAAAATTGTTGTCATAACCGGCAATGCATATATCCTCAGGTATCTTGATACCTGTTTTACGGCAGTAAAGTATCACTCCGAGTGCAGACCTGTCGTTATGGGCAAAAACAGCATCTACATTATCACTTAGAAGATATTTTTCAGCTATTTTGTAGCCGGAATCCTTGCTGAAATCCCCTTCCCTGATTATTAGATTATTTATATCAAAACCTTTTTCAAGAAGACCCATTTTAAAACCTGAAGTTCTGTCAATTGTATCTATATGGTTTGGAGGTCCTGAAATAATGAGAATACGCCTGAATCCCTGATCAACAAAGTATTCAGCAAGAGACCTACCGCCTCCGACATTGTCAACCTTGATAAAAGAGTAATCTTTTACAGGCTGTCCTATAAGTACAAAAGGTATTCCTATCCTGTTCATTTTAAGAAAAAGTTTTGTTTCTTTTTCGTAGTTTTCCATATTTCTTATTATTACACCGTCAACAATTTTCTGTGTAACAAGTTCAGTAACTGAATCTATATATTTGCGCCTTTTAAGTATGATATGAAAACCCTTGGAATCTGCAACATCCTCGATTGCATCAAGAAGATTAATATAGTATGGCTGATCCTTCCATCCATCCGGAACAACAACAGCTACAATCTTTGATTTACCCCCTGAAAGAGCCCTTGCCATTGAGTTGGGATGGTAATCCAGCTTTTCAATTGCATCATGGACAAGCTTATATGTTTCAGGGGTAACGCTTTTGTCATTGTTAAGTACACGTGATATTGTTGCCCTCGAGCATCCGCAGTAATCAGCTACATCTTTCATGGTTACAGATTTTTTCATAAATATTATTATGTACCTAAATGCTACATTTAGTAAATCGGTTTTTTATAAATATTTCATGGAATTGTTACAGATATAATTTTCCAGGAATTACCCTCCCGGAAAAGAGTAACGATGCCGCTGTTGAAAAATTTGACTGGCTCAAAATCTTCTGATCCTGTGATCAGTGATGAAGCAAGTTTTGAAAGAAAAGGGAGGTGCCCGACAATCATGAGATTTTTATTGAAACTATTGAGTACTTTTACTGCCGGCTTTACCTCATCAAGAGGAGAAAGAAAATCCTTCTCTGAGAGAATATTATGAAGGTTGTTTACAGAAGTTACCAGTTCAGCTGTTTCTCTGGATCTTTTTTTGCTGCTGTGCCAGATTTCATCTACATTAAAATCCATGTTATCCAGATATTTTGCTGTTCTGAGTGTTTCATTTCTCCCTTCATCTGTAATCCCTCTTTCTGGATCATCCTCCTTTGTTTTTGATTTTGCATGCTGCATAAGAAGCAGATACATTTTAAACCTCCTGTAAAACAGTTTCAGGGAAATGCAAAAAAAGGCGCCTGAATAGGCACCTTTTTATTTATTTTTGAGATAGTGAACAATCTCATTGTGAAGTTCAATATTGATTGTTTCTCCAGGTTCAAACATCTTCATCCTGTCCGGGTGTGTTTCAGAGAATGTAAGAAGATGATTATCAGCTTCAATATCATATTCTATGGCATTACCCAGATAAAGTGATCTTTTAACAGTTCCCTGAAAATCTCCTTTTCCTTCGGATATTGACATGAGTTCAGGACGGAGTATAAGTGTAACCAGTTTACCTGTTTCAAGTTTTTCATGTGTATTTATATCAAAAGTTGTCCCGAAACATTTTACAGTTGCCCTTGAATCTGTTGAACTGTTAACTTCAGCATCGACAAAGTTTGCCCTTCCGATAAAATTGGCAACAAAACGTGAATTGGGATACCTGTAGATTTCATGGGGTGTTCCAATCTGTTCTATTACTCCCTTGTTCATAACTACAACCTTGTCTGAAAGGGTCATTGCCTCAATCTGATCATGAGTCACGTATATGCTGGTAATTCCGAGTTCCTGCTGAATTCTCCTGATTTCAGTCCTCATCTGTTCCCTGAGCTTTGCATCAAGATTTGAAAGAGGTTCGTCAAGAAGAAGAACTTTCGGTTCAAGAACAAGGGCTCTTGCAAGTGCCACCCTCTGCTGCTGACCGCCTGAAAGCTGGTTCGGGGCACGTGTTTCAAAACCTGTAAGCCCTACAAGACCCAGAACAGTATTTACCCTTCTCTCAACATCTTCCCTTGATATTTTCATTACATTGAGTCCGTAGGCTACATTCTCAAAAACATTGAGGTGGGGGAAAATAGCATAGCTCTGAAATACCATTGACATGCCCCGTTTATGTGTCGGAAGCGAAGTGATATCCTCATTATCAAGATTAATTGTTCCGGAAGATGGGACCTCAAATCCTCCGATAAGTCTTAATGTTGTAGTTTTACCGCAGCCTGATGGTCCCAGAAGAGTAACAAGTTCCCCTTTTTCGATTTTGAGAGTTACATCGTTAACTGCAGTAACTTCTGATGCACCGCCGCGCGGTGGAAATACTTTAAATATGTTTTCAAGATTCAGATACATTTCAACCTCCTATGCGCCCCAGGTAATATCTATACCACCACGCCTTTTAATCATTCTGTTTGTTACAATATAAAGAATTATGATTGCTATGAGAACAAAAAATATGATAAGTGTAGAATATGCCGCAGCCATGCTGATTCCACCCTGTTCCCATTCACTCAGGATTGAAGCTGTAACAATTCTCCATTTCGGACTTACAAGAAAAAGTATTGCGGAAAGACTTGTCATATGCCGTGTAAAGCTGAATATAAGGCCGGCAAGCATTGCAGGCATTATCAGCGGAAGAGTGACTTTTCTGAAAGTGTATTGTGCGTCTGCCCCCATTATTGCAGATGCCTCTTCAATTGAAGGGTCAATCTGCTGAAGCGATGCAACACCTGATCTTACTGAAGCTGGAAGACTTCTTACAGCATAGGCAGCAAGAATAATATACGGTGTACCTACAAGTGCAAGCGGTTTTCCTGCAAATATAAGAGCTGATGAGCAGCCTATCATAAATATGAGAGCAGTTTTACCGAGTTTGCTTTTCTTTTCAATAAATGAAAGTACAGAGATAATAATTACAATACATCCGAGAATTGGATGAGGAAGCTGAAAAAACAGTTTTATATAATCCGGCAGCTGAGTTATAGCGTTTTTAAAAATACCTGACGGAATGCTTCTTAATAATTGTGAAAGAGGATAAGTTACATATTCAATAAGACCATAGGAAAAAAGATATAATGCAAGAAGGATAAATCTCCTGCCGGCTTTCCTGTTATGGCTGAAAAGTTCAATTAATCCGAAAATAAGAATTATAGCAGCAATTATATAAACCAGCAAAAGCGTTTCTGTTAGTTTTTCTATAAAATTCAGCAGAAAAGCTATAGCAATACCTGATAACCCGGTTATCAGCTGTTCTTTTCTGGTTTGAAAAGATACCCCAATTGAAAAAATAATCATTACAAAAAAGAGAACAAATACCAGAATACCCGGAGAAGTACTGAAGGCAAGGACAAAGCCAATACCAAGAATAGTTCCAGGAACTGCACCTCCGAGATTTGAAGTAAAGTCTACAATTTCCTTTCCTGCAAAATTTTTTCTTACAACGAGAAAAGCTACAACCATTCCAAGAAGAACAGCAATTGGTGTTGCTATAATACTGAGGAAAGTAGTGTCAAGAATTGATTCAATTCCCCTTGCGAACATCTGTTTCCACCATTCAAGAGTGAAGGAATAGTCGATTCCCCATGCAGTACTGAATGATCCGTACATGATTGCAATATAGAGTGTAAGAATAAGAGCACATACCAGATATGTAACAATAATAAAAGGCCATCTGATCCAGCCTTCTTTCTCTTCAATCAGACCGCTTGTAGGTTTTCCTGTAACAGATATATATGATCTTCTGGAAACGTAATATCTCTGAACAAGAAAGATTACAAGTGTGGGAATCAGAAGAACTACTGCGAGGGCAGAGGCTTTCTGATAATCATATTCTCCTGCAATTGCAAGAAAAATCTGTGCAGACAGAACAGTTGTGTTACCTGAAATAAATAGAGGATTTCCGAGGTCTGCCAGAGATTCAACAAACAGGAGGAGAAATGAACCTGCTATACCCGGAATAAGAAGAGGGAGTGTTACTGTTCTGAAAATATGTATTTTCCCGGCTCCCATACTTCTTGCAGCCTCCTCCATGGAGGGATCAAGCCTTTCAAGCATGGCTCGCAGGATAAGGTATGCTACTGAAAAGAATGTAATCACCTGAACAAATACAAGGCCGTCCATTCCGTATATATCATTCATATTACTGGTGAATGTAATGCCGAGAAAACTTTTTGTTATCATACCGTTTCTGCCGAACAGAAGAATGGAACTCAGTGCTATTGCAAAAGGGGGTGATACTGTCGGGACCAGTGCAAGCAGGTGGATAAATTTCTTGCCCGGCATTCTGCATCTGACTATGGCATATGCAAAAATAAATCCCAGAACTGTGCCTCCGGTTGCTGTAAGCAGACCCATTGCTAATGTATCTCCGAATATCTTGCGTGCAAGAGGACCATAATAGGGATCAAAAAAACGTTTAAAGTGTTCAAGGCTGAACTGTCCGTCCAGGGTGAAAAAACCGTTAATGGCTGTTTTTGTCAACGGATATATAATAAATGCAATCAGGAAAAGAACACTTAGTAAAAGGCTTAATGAAAGAACATGGTCCCTGAAAATCAGGCTGAATTCCTGCATCCTCTGTCTGAAAGGAGATACTGAACGTAGGGGTTTTAGGTCTGCATTAGTACTCATAATTACCTCCAGTTAAATACTGCTGCAGATATGACGTAACCAGGATCTGCAGCAGAAATAAAAATTATTTTTTCAGGTTAGCTGCTGCTGCAATTTCATTTGAGAATTTGTCAACAAAAGCTTTTTTGTTCTGTCCTGCCCACTGAAAATCATAATCAATAAGATTGACATCGAGAAGTTCAGGATGTGAGAGTTTTACCCCTTTTACAGTCGGAGCCTGGTATGCCTTGTATTTTGGTCCGAGTGACTGTCCTTCAGCTGAAAGAGCCCAGTCAAACCATTTTTTCGCATTTGCAAGGTTTTTACCGCCTTTCAGGATTCCCATTCCACCTATTTCATAGCCAGTTCCTTCTGCAGGAAAAGTGAGTTCTAGAGGAAGTTTGTTGTCTTCGATTTCATGAACTATGTCATGTGAGAAAACTATACCTACAGCAGCTTCGCCCTGACCTACAAATTTTGCAGGAGCTGCACCGCTCTTTGTAAACTGGTGCATCTGTCCGGCATATTTTTCAAGGTATTTCCATCCTGCATCTTCGCCTCGTATCTGAAGAACTGTTGCAAGGGCTGTATATGAAGTACCTGAAGTTGACGGGTGGGCAACAAGCATCTGGCCCTTGAATTCAGGTCTTAAAAGGTCGTCCCATGAAGTAGGAGCTTTTACTCCCGGGTTTGCAGCAAGCCAGTTTTTGTTTGTAGCGAATCCTAGAGATCCAACATAGATTCCTGCAAAATAATTATCTGCATCTTTGAATTTTTTCTTGTCAAGGAGGTTGTCATAACTTGGTGAATCATAAGCTTCAAGAAGACCTTCCTGTTTTGCAGCTACGAAACTGTCAATAGGACCACCCCACCAGATATCGAACTGTGGATTATCCTTTTCAGCCCGGATTCTTGCAAGAGATTCACCGCTTGACATTCTTACATAGTTAACGGTAATTCCTGTAAGATTTTCAAATTCCTGTTTCATGCCCTGGCACCATTCCTCCTGCGGTGTCATCAGCACATTCAGTTCCATTGAGACTTTCTCTTCTTTTGGTTTACAGCTAAATAAAGAAATCATTGAAAGAAGAATGAGTGATACAATAAAAAATCTTTTCATTTTATAAAAACTCCTTATTAAATAGTCTAAAGAAAATTATAGCACTTTGAATCTTGCTTCGCAAATAAATAATTATGAATAAAAATAAGATCATTTATCAGTATTATTGATAAATTTAAATAATTTGATAAATCGTCCAGGATGTAGTAAAATAAAATTTGGACTCATCTGAAATCAGCACTGCCATTCTGTTTATTCAATAGCTGTACTATTTATAAAATACCGATTTAAAAACGGAGGTTAATATGAAAAAATTAATACTGCCTCTTGCATTTTTTATGATTTTAATACCGGCTCTTCTTTTTGCAGGAGGCAAGAAAGAAAAATCAAATGAAGTTGTAATCTATACTGCACTTGAAGAGGATGAAACAGCGGATTATCTGGAAATTGCGAAAAATGATATGCCGGATCTTGAGATTAAATGGGTAAGGTATTCAACCGGAGAAGTAATGGCAAAACTGCATGCGGAGAAAGACAATCCACAGGCAGACCTTGTTTACGGGACAGCTGTTACAGAGCTTGCCAGGATTAAAGATTATTTTGAACCTTACAAGCCGGAAGGATTCGATATGATTAAAGATGAATTCAAGGATCCTGATGGTTACTGGACAGCTATTGATATGTATGTTGCATCATTCTGTATAAATAATGACAGGCTCAAGGAAAAGGGTCTTTCAATGCCTTACAGCTGGGAAGATCTTACAAAACCTGAATACTCAGGTGAAATAATAATGCCAAACCCGGGCAGCTCAGGGACTGGTTATCTGCAGATAAGTTCAATTCTCCTTATGAACGGAATTAAATCCGGGCGTGAGGATGGCTGGAATTTTCTTAAAAGGCTGCATAAGAATATTGTTGAATACACAAATTCAGGATCCGCACCTGCAAAAATGTCGTCCAAAGGTGAAATTGCGATAGGAGTATCATTCGGTTACAGGGCAGCCAAACAGAAAGCAGACGGATATCCTGTAACAATGATATTTCCGAAAGAAGGAAGCGGTTATGAACTTGAGGCTAATGCGCTTATAAAGGGTGCAAAAAACAGGAAAAACGCAAAAAGATTTCTTGACTGGGCAATTTCCGAAAATGCCATGAAAGCTTACTCAAAATATAAAATAATGGTTACAAGAAAGGGTATTTCATCTGAAAGCACACTCCCGCTTCCGAAACCTGAAGAAGTAAAGCTTGCTGAAATGGATTTTCAATGGTCAGCCCAGAATAAGACTGCAATAGTCAAAAAATGGACAGAACTGTTTCAGGACAAAACAGTTCCCAAATAAAAAGAAAGCTGTTGTAAAACAGATCAGTGCTGTATGGCGGGAGACATTAAAAAATGTCTCCCTTTTTTAAAGTTATATAACGGATATTTAAATGAAAAACCTTGAATTGATAAATATCAGTAAAATATATGGAAAGCTGTATGCTGTAAATAATGTAAACCTCACTGTAGAGGAAGGTGAATTTTTAACACTGCTGGGGCCGTCGGGGTGCGGAAAAACCACAACACTCAGAATGATTGCCGGATTTGAATATCCTGATATCGGTGAAATAAAATATAACAACAGGATAATAAACAATTATATACCTCAGAAAAGGAATTTCGGGATTGTTTTTCAATCTTATGCTCTGTTTCCCCATATGAAAGTCAGGGAGAATGTTGCATTCGGTCTTAAAATGCATAAATACCCCAGAGAAGATATGGAAAAGAGGATAAAAACACTTCTTGAAATTGTAGGGCTTTATGAACACAGGGAAAAATATCCTCCTCAGTTATCCGGTGGTATGCAGCAGAGAGTTGCCCTTGCAAGGGCTCTTGCACCACAGCCTGAGCTGATTCTTCTTGATGAACCTTTAAGTGCCCTTGATGCAAAGATAAGGGTAAAGCTGAGAGCAGAAATCAAGCAGCTTCAGGTGGAACTGGGCATAACAACAGTTTATGTCACCCATGATCAGGAGGAAGCGCTTTCCATATCGGACCGGGTTGTTGTCATGAAACACGGGATAATTGAACAGGTTGACAAACCTATAAACATATACAAAAAACCTGTTTCAAAGTATGTTGCAGACTTTGTAGGAACAAGCAATTTCTTTGATGGAGAAGTTACAGACAGTTTTATAAGAGGCCGGGATTTTTTAATCAAAGTCGGCCATTCCGGAGGGATTGAAGGAAAAGCCACTGCGGCAATCAGACCGGAAAAAATAGAGTTTCTGAATAATATCAATAAAAATGATGCAGAAGAAACAAATATTTTTGAAGGCAGGATAACAGTAATTGTCTTTCTGGGTCTTATTGTAAGGCTTGTTGTCAGAATCGGAGGAGAAACTGATGTCATAGTGGATTATCTTGAAAAGCGTTTTGAGGATATGGGAATAAAACGGGGTGACAATGTTAAACTGTATTTTCCTCCAGAAGCTTTTACTGTGTATAAAGCTGAATAACAGGAGGAAATTCCATGGATAATACTGCCTTCTGTAAAACAGAACTTCCTGAAAAAAGAATTGTCGATGACAGATATTTAATATTTCTCGCAGGGGGACTTATATTCCTGTTCCTGGTTTTTTTTATGGTGGTGCCTGTATTCAATATTCTGCGCCTGAGTATAACCCCTTATATCGAAGAATCCCATAGTTTTAGAAAGGGGGTTACATTTGACAATTTCTACAATTACTTCACGAAACCCTCTGTTGTACAGTCACTTTACAACAGCCTGTATGTATCTGTATGGGCAACAGTTATCACTACAGTTCTGGCATTTTTCTTTTCCTACGGCCTGACACGAACAACGATAAAACTGAAAAAAACACTTTACTATATGTCAATGGCGCCACTTATCGCACCATCACTTCTTCAGGCGATGGTCCTTATATCTCTTTTCGGAGCAAACGGGCTTATAACTTCAGGAATACTGAAAACAGAGTGGAACATTTACGGACCTGTCGGAATTATAATATCTGAAGTTCTCTACTGTTTTCCCCATGCAATGATAATACTCTACACTACCCTTTCAGCTGTTGATTCGAGACTTGATGAAGCAGCATCAAGTCTGGGGGCTTCTGGGATCACCACTTTTTTCAGAATAACTGTACCGACAGCAAGATATGGTATTTTTTCAGCTGCTGCCCTGGTCTTTAACCTGACAATTACAGATTTCGGCAATCCGATAATTATAGGACGGGGTTACAGGGTTCTTGCAACAGAGATATACCTCCAGGTGATAGGAATGCAGCGCTTTGATATGGGAACAACAATAGCTGTCATACTCCTTGTTCCATCAGTGATTGCATTCATGCTGAACTATTATTTCACCCAGAAAAGCAATGCGCTTGTAAGCAGCCAGGCGAAACCTCTGCTTCCCCCTTCAAGGCCTCTCAAGAAATACAGCTTTACATCATACTGCTGGTTTATTGCAGTTCTTCTTCTATCAGTTATAGTGATTGTTGTTATAAAAGCTTTTGTAAATCTCTGGATGTATGACTGGACATTGACAATGAAGCATTTCCATTTCAGGATACCAGGAGGTCTCGGGGTACTCTGGACCAGTATGTGGATATCAGTCTTTGTTGCTGTTGCAGGTGCCTCTGTTACAATGGTTAACGGTTACATTATTGAAAAGAAAAAGCCGTTTTTCGCACAGCCCCTTTATATGATGTCAGTTATTCCTGCAGCTGTACCGGGACTAGTTATGGGGCTCAGCTATATTCTCATATTCAACACTAAATTCCTGGCTCTGGATGAGATACTTTACGGAAAACCGGCACTGATTATTATCAATATCATAGTGTGCAATTTCACTCTTGGAACACTGTCAAGCATAAGCAACATGAAAAATATTGATATGGAGATGGATGAAGCTGCTACAAGCCTTGGAGCAGGGATAACAAGTACTTTTCTTCGAGTAATATTCCCTTTGAACAGAGTATCGTTTCTGAGTAACCTGATATATTACTTTATGAGAAGCATGGTCACAATAAGTGCTGTAATATTTCTTATTTCTCCTGATGTACACCTTGCAGCAGTATCTGTAATAAACCTGGAAAAGGACGGTAAGGAGGGAGCATCCTCTGCAATGACAACACTTATTATTCTGGTTGTAGTGGCAGTCATATCATTGCTCACCATTTTTCTTAAAAAGACAGGTATTGCTCTTGAAGGAAATGAAGAGACTGATCAGTAAAATTGATAATTTTTTAAAAAGGTCCTTTTCCCGGATATTGTTTATCCGGTCATGGGTTAGACCGGATAAACAAACCTTTGATATCCCTTATAATCAGAAAAAGGGATGGTACCATAAACAGAGTTACAAGTGTTGCAAATATCAGTCCGTATGAAAGCGCCATGACAACCGGAACAAGACTCTGTACATCTCCCCCTATTCCGTATACTGACGGGAGAAGACCTGCAACCGTTGTCAGTGTTGTAAGAACTATAGGTCTTAATCTCTGTTTAGCCCCTTCTGCAATATCATCCCTTAGAGAAGAAGAATTGTTTTCCTTCATAAGCTTGTTTATGAAAGCAACCATAACAACACTGTCATTGACTACAACTCCGCTCAATCCGATTATTCCAACAAGGGCCATAAATGAAAGAGGTATATTGTGAAAATAAAATGCCAGAAGAACACCGATTATGCTGAATGGTATTGTAAAGATTACTATGAGAGGCTGTTCAGATTTCTTGAAAAGCAGAAGAAGAAGGAAATAAATCAGAATAAGTGCAAGAATCATGGAATATTTAAGGTCAGAGAGGGATTCCTGTGTATCTTCCGCCTCCCCTTTTATTATAAGCTTTACATTTTTATCTCTGCCTGGTATTGAATCAAAATATTCACGTACTTTATTTGAAACAGTATTTGCTGTAGTTAAATTTTTATCAACTCGTGAAGTAATTGTTATAACACGGTTGCCGTTAAAGTGGTTTATTATAGCAGGCCCTGTACCTGTTTCGATTGAAGCCACCTGATTCAGCCTTATCAGTCTCCCCTTTGCATTTGGAATCAGCAGGTTTTCAAGAAAAACAATATCCCTTGTATATTTGTCATCAATCATGACCCGAAAATCGATTTTTTCCTTTTCCGTCTGAATTGAAGTGGATACAGTGCCGTCATAAGCTGTTTTTACTGTCTGTGCAACAGAAGCAACATCAAGATCAAGTTTTGCAAGTGCTTCATAATCAAATACAATTTTGAGTTCGTTTTTACCAGGTTTCTGATCACTATCAAGATCAATAACCCCGGGAAGTTCTTTCATGAATGTCCTGATCTGTTCAAACACTTCATACCTTTTTTCATTTTCACCTCCGGTCAGTTTGATTTCAACAAGACCGCTTGATGATGGGCCGATGGTCATTTTGCTGAAGGTAATCTTACTGAATTGTTTGACTGTTTCTTTCTCGTTTTTAAATTCATTCTTTACTGCGTTTATTATCTGCTCGACAGACCTGTTTCTTTCTGTATTAGGGACAAGATAAACAGCAATCTGGGACCAGTTTTCGTGGTTGCCCTGGGAATTGATTGTTTTTACTGTATGATGGCCGATACTTGTTTTTAAAGCGTAAAGTTCATCCTTTTTAACTGCCCTGTTTACAAATTCTTCAAGAGGCTCTGTAAGCATTGAAGTTTTTTCAAGAGATGTTCCTTCCGGAGCTTCCAGATTGACCAGGAAAGAATCTGCAGTATTATCCCACATAAGAACAAAATTTCTGATATTGTCCCGTGCGAGAAAAACGGAAAAACCAAGAAGTGCAATGAAAACTGCAACAACGATATAGCGGTATTTAAAGATTTTTAGAAGAAGTGACTTGTAAAACTCTGAAAAAACCTCAAATCGGTTTTTGGAAGGCTTATTTTTTTTGTTTTTTATATGAGCAAGATGAGCCGGAAGTATAAATACAGCTTCCATAAATGAAAGAACAAGTGCTGCTGATATTATTACAGGATATACCATTATAAATTTACCCATAATCCCCCCCACATAAAGCAGAGGGAGAAACGCGGCAATTGTTGTAAGTATTGTTACAAGAACAGGGGAAAGAACATCTGCTACCCCTTTAACTGCAGCATCTGATGGGGTTAGTCCCTGTTTTTTAAAAGTGAAAACCGATTCTGATATTACTATTCCATGGTCAACAAGCATACCCAGAACTGTTATAACTGCTCCCAGTGTAATAAGATTCAGGGTATAATCCCTGATATTGAAAAAAGTAAAAAGCATGAAAAGTGTTGTCGGTATACCGAACGCTGTCCAGAATGCAGTCTTGTAGTCGAGAAATAAAAGAAGAATAACAAAAACAAAAAGAAAACCGATTATTGCATTCGATGCCACAACATTCAGAAGACTTCTGATTGAAAGAGACCTGTCATCAATGGAGGAAAGTTTTATACCGTCTGGTACCCTGTTTATTTCTTTGCTGATAAAATCCTTGAGATTATCTACTGTATTTACAATATCTGAATTCTCTTTTTTAACAATATTGAATATAATACCCGGTTTTTTATTTACCCTTACCATTACAGCCTGCTTTTCAAAACTGTCTTCAACATCAGCAATATTGCTTATTCTGAGTGCAGGTCTTTCAAATGTTGAACGTATAATTACATTTTCAACATCCATGGGATTTTCAAACTCACCGATAGTTACAATGTTGTGTTCTTTCTGTACAGACTGAAGTGATCCCCCTGTTATTCTAACATTCCTGTTCTGAATACTTCTTGTTATTTCGTTGAGAGACACATAGTTTGACTGAATTTTGTAGGGGTTTACCTTGATTCTGATTTCCCGTTCCTTGTATCCGGAAACTCTTATTTCTCCTACCCCTTTTATATTCTTGAGTTTGGTTTCAATGTAGTCTGAATATTCATAGAACTGCTTTTCAGATAGTTTTTCTGGATTATCGTAGGTAACAGCAAGTGAATAAACAGCCATCCTTTTAGGATTAATATCAACAATAGAGATATCATCAACTTCAGACGAAACACCCTCAGTATCTGTTCCTATATCACGGTATATCTGGTCCTTGACACTTTTCAGATCCTTCACATCAGGGTCAAGATAAACATATACAGTCCCTCCATTTTCAACTGACAGGGAAACAGTGCTTTTTATTCCAGGTATAGAAGACAGTTTGTCCTCAACAGGTATCACTGCATTGATTTCCGAATCCCTCGGGCTTGCTCCGGGATACCTTATATCTATAACCATTGTATTTATATCAGTCGGGGGGAATATCTCCTGTTTCAGGTTTCTGAAACTCAGATATCCGGTAAAAAGTATCAGGAGAAGGATAAATCCGGTAACTGCTTTATTTTTTATGAAATAATCAATAATTTTAATCATAACCTGTCCCCTTTTTCTTCAATCTCAAGTAGTGAATCTGACAGTTCCTTAAGCCTGAGACATATTTTTTTAAGATTGAGAAGCTGATCGTTCCTTTTTATTTTCTGTTGTGTTTCGAAATCAAGACTCTGAATAATATAGTTAAGCTCACCCCGTCCCTGATTATAGTATTTCCTTTCCTCTTCTGTTTTTTTACCTGCAATTGATATAAGTTCTTCCTGAGAAGATACAAGCTGTTTGTTCTGTTCAAGCTGTAAAATGAGTGATTCAGAAAGTGATCTGTATTCAGATAAAAGGGAAGATCGCCTGAAATCAGTATTTATAATTCTGGATTCAGCTTCAGATATCATGTTGCTGATTATTTCATTGTTTAAGGAGCCTGAATAAGTAAGACTGATTCCCGCTTCAGGATAGGTTGATGAAATTGAAGTACCTAAATCTTCTTCCCTGCTTGATATACCTATATTTACATTAAGGTCAAGATACGGCTCTTTTGACAAATTCAAACGGTTTACTGTTTTTTCAAGTTTCTCTTTTTCTACCGAGTTTATTTGGAAAATACGTGTATCAGAAATTTCCGACAGTAAAATTCCCTCTTCTTCTGCGCTGCTTATTTTATAAAAGTCATATTCGGGGCTGTCGCCTGAAATATCAATTCCCAGTTTGTCCTTAAGACTGTTTACAAGTATTTCAAGTCTGTTTTCATATTGAAGAAGAAGCTGTCTGCTGTTGAGTACTGATTCCCTGCCTCTGAGTATATCTATTTCGTCAACCAGGTTGCTCCTGAATCTTGCATTTATCTGATCAAGAAGTTTCTCCGCATAATCGACTCTGATTTTCATGAGTCTTATTGTCTCATTGAGATAAACCCAGTCCAGATACAGGCTGGAAAATTCGAGAATTATTTTCTCTGTAAGTTCTCTGTTGTTTAATACAAGTATTCTGAAATCATCTGACAGTTCAGATTCAAGAATCTTTGACTCCTTCATTCCCCTGTTTTTAAGCAGTGACTGCCTGTAGAAAACTGAAAAATTCTGTTTAAAAAGTTCCTCGCTCTGATCCTGCGACAGAGGATCATTGTATTCTGCTGTTGATGAGCCTGATATTCCGATTTCACCACCGCTGAATCCGAGAGGTGTTTTAAGACTCAGTTCAGTACCATACTGCTGTGTCTCAGAACTTTTATACTGGTATGCTGAAGCCTCTCCAAAATAATTTATAAAAGGTTTCATGCTGACTACCCATTTTTCCATTGACAGGGCTGATTCAGATCTGATTTTTGATATTTCCTCATTTGATGAAAAAACCTTAAGTTCAGGATGAATATCAAGCACTTTTCCAATAAAGGATTCCATGGACAGATTTTCTGCAGAAACTGGAAAAGCGGATAAAATCAATATAAGTAATAAAAAGTATTTGTATTTCATGAAACACCTCTTTAAAATCAATATATGAAATATACTATATAATAATGTAAAATCAAAATTATTGGAAAAAAATAATCAAATTATGATATATTAAAGACTAATTCAGCAGGAGGAGGAATTAAAGTTTAGTTTTAAACTTTTTAATTAATTATGAGTGATTTTTCATATGAAGTCGTAAGACATATCGGTACGTTATCAGAAAACAGCAAAGGATGGAAAAAAGAGCTTAATCTTGTAAGCTGGAACGGTAGAGACCCAAAATATGATATAAGGGACTGGGCACCTGACAGGGAGAAAATGGGAAAAGGAATAACACTTAATGAACCTGAAGTGAAAAAACTAAAGGAACTGCTGAATACTTTAAGTTAGGAAATTATATATCTTATAAACCTGATTTAATTATTAATTATTCAGCAGCAATATGTTGAAAGCTGTTCATTGTTGATGAACAGCTTAAACAGAACATTGTCTTATTCCCATTCAATTGTTGCGGGAGGCTTGCTGGAAATATCATATACAACCCTTCCTACACCTGGTACTGAATTGGTAATCAGGGATGATATCTCCAGAAGGTCCTTCATAAGAAACTGATATACATCAGCTGTCATTCCGTCTTTTGATGTAACTGCCCTGAGCGAAATAATCTGTCCGTATTTTCTGGCATCTCCAGCCACGCCTACAGATCTGATAGGGAGGAGAACAGTAAATGCCTGCCAGATTTTGTCATATAGATCTCTTTTTTTAAGCTCATCAATAAAAATATAATCAACCTCTCTTAAAAGGTCGCATTTTTCCTTTGTTATATCGCCCAGTATTCTTACTGCAAGACCGGGACCGGGAAAAGGATGACGGTAGATAATATTTTTTGAAAGTCCTGTAACCTCACCCAGCTTTCTGACCTCATCCTTGTAGAGACAGTCAAGCGGTTCAATTATTTCACCTCTCTTCCTTTTTGCTTCTACCAGGGGTGATTTTACATTGTGGTGTGATTTAATAACATGGGCTTTTTTCCCGACCCCTTTACCTGATTCAATAAGATCTGTATAGAGAGTACCCTGAGCAAGTATTGCATCTTCTGGTATATTGAGTTTTTTGACTTCTTCAGTCTGTATGCTTATGAAAAGGTCCCCGATAATCTTTCTCTTTATTTCAGGGTCTGATTCCCCCTCAAGGGCTGTCAGGAATCTCTCTTCAGCATTGATTATATGAAGATTCTCAGCACCCAGTTTTCTGAGGTTTGCTTCAACTTCTTCAGATTCATTTTTCCTCATCATGCCTGTATCAATATACATGAGATGTATTTTTTCAGAGGGAAGTGATTTGAGAAGAAGCGCTGCAACTACAGCTGAATCTACTCCTCCTGAAATAAGGAGAAGAACATCCTTTCCGGCAGACTGTTCAACAATTTTCTTCCTGGTCTGTTCGAAATATGCATCCATATTCCATTTTTTCTCAGCTCCGCAGATCAGTGATGAAAAATTCTCGAGGATTTTTGTGCCGTACTCGCAGTGTGTAACTTCCGGATGGAACTGAATACCGTAGATGTTTTTAACAGGATTGAATACAGCAGCTGTATGATGTTCAGAAACAGCTATTATTTCGAAACCTTCTCCAGGTTTTTCAATACTGTCACCATGGCTCATCCATGAGATGAAATTTTCAGGAACACCGTGAAAAAGTGGTGATTCAGTAATAAATGAGACAGCTGATCTGCCGTATTCCTTTTTTTCAAGAGACTTTACAGATCCTTTGAAATCTGTTGTAAGCCTCTGAAGGCCGAAGCAGATCCCCAGAAGGGGAAGTCCTGTTTCATACACAGCCCTGTCAACTGAAGGCGCGTCATTATCATAGACAGATTCGGGAGAACCTGAAAGGATGATCCCTTTTACGTCAGTAAGGTCGAGTTCAGATATGCTTATTTCACCCGGAAAAACTTCAGAATAAATACCTATTTCACGGATCCTCCGTGAAATAAGCTGTGTTGTCTGGCTTCCGAAATCAAGAATTATTATTTTGTCCATACGTCCTTTCTTATCATTGTTTCTTCCCTTCTGTAACCTACAGAGATAATTCCGACTGGAGTTTCAGTATATTCTTCAATGAAATTAATATATTTCTTTGCATTATCAGGGAGATCTTCATATTTTTTGATATTTGTAAGCTCTTTTTTCCAGCCTTTAAATGATCTGTAAACAGGTTTTACATTTTCAAGTTTTGTAATTGATGAAGGAAAATCAAGCATTTCCTTTCCTTCATACTCATAGGCGATACATGCCTTTATTTCATCCATATCATCGTAGATATCAAGATGGGTAAGAACCAGCGAATCAAGTGAATTGGTCCTGCAGACATACTTGAGAGCAACAAGGTCAAGGTAACCGCATCTTCTCGGTCTTCCTGTGGTTACGCCGTATTCCCTGCCTGTCTCCCTTACCTTGTTTTCAAGCTCGCCTTCGGTTTCAGGATCAAATTCAGTCGGGAAAGGTCCATGGCCAACCCTTGTGTTGTATGCCTTGAAAACACCGTGGACGCCGTCAATATCCCTGGGCCCTACAGCTCCTCCTGAACAAGCTCCGTATGAGGATGATGCACCTGATGAAACATAGGGATAAGTTCCGTTATCAATGTCAAGCAGAGCCCCCTGGGCACCTTCAAACATGACTTTCTGTCCCTTGTATTTGCTGACAAAAACAGAAAGATCAACAACCATACCTTCAAGCTTTGATTTATACTTGTCAATAAAGGATTTTTCTTCTTCAGTAAGGGTTGAGCATACAGCTTCATCAAATATGTCTCCTGCCCTTACACCGTCACGGTAGGATTTAAGAGCATAGGCAACTCCGATACCTCTTCCGGTTGTTCCTATGGGATTTCTCCGATCCTTGTCCATTTCAATATCTTTCTGCTTATAAGAAGGAAAAACGATATGGGCTCTGTCAGAGATAAAGAGTCTCCCTTCCCAGTCGACACCCTGTTTCTTGATAGTATCCAGTTCATCGAAAAGAGATTCAAAATCAATTACCATCCCTGTTCCAAGTACAACTTTTTTATCGGAATATACTATACCTGATGGTACAAGATGAAGTTTATAAGTTATGCCGTTGTTGACAATTGTATGTCCTGCATTTGCGCCGCCTGAAAATCTTATTACCAGATCTGCTTCCTCTGCAAGATAGTCAACAATCTTGCCCTTTCCTTCATCGCCCCACTGAGCTCCAATAATGACTACATTCATTAATATATCCTTTAGTTTGTATAGTTTGGTGCTGCCTGAGTAATGGAAACATCATGTACATGACTTTCCTTCAACCCTGCAGGTGTTATCTTAACAAAATTTTTATATCGCCTCAATTCACTAATGTTCTTACAGCCGCAATATGCCATACCTTTTTTAAGGCCTGTAACAAGCTGAGTGATATAAGGCTTCATTTCCCCCTTATAAGGGACTCTTCCTTCAATACCTTCAGGAACAGGATCCTCTCCTTCCTTCATCCTGTATCTGTCACCGGAACCGTCATTTATAGCACCAATTGAACCCATTCCCCTGTATGCCTTGAAAATCCTCCCTTCATAGATTATTTCCCTTCCTGGTGATTCCTTGAGACCGGCAAAAAGATTGCCGACCATGATAGTATGGGCACCGGCACCGATAGCCTTGACAATATCACCTGAATACTTGATTCCTCCGTCAGCAATAACAGGGGTTTTGGTCTTTTCAGCTTCCTCGGAACATTCATAAACTGCTGTAAACTGGGGGACTCCAATACCTGCAACAATCCTTGTTGTACAGATGGAACCGGGTCCTATTCCTACTTTTACAGCATCTGAGCCTGCATTTATAAGCCTTCTTGTAGCACCAGCTGTTGCTGCATTTCCCCCTATTACCATTATGCTGTATTTTTTCTTGATATCCTCTATAGCATCAAGACAGCTTTTTGTATCGCCGCTTGCATTATCCATGACAACAAAATCAACTTTCTTTTCCAGCAGAAGAGGAATTCTTTTATCATAATCCATCGGGGAGATAGCAGCTCCAACAATAAGCCGTCCCAGTTCATCAAGAGCTGCATCAGGATGCATTTTCTTCTTATCCATATCCCTGTATGTTACAAGACCTTTAACATATCCTTTTTCATCAATAACAGGGAGTTTTTCAATTTTGTATTTGTCAAATTTTTCCGCAGCACTTTCAGGGGTCGGAATTCCTATTTCAGCGACAGGATTTTTTGTCATGATCTCCTTTACAAGCAGATTATCATTAGTGATAAAACGGAGATCTCTTGATGTTATTATTCCGGAAAGTCTGTTATTGTCATCTATTACCGGAATACCTGTTGCATTATATGTTTCCATCTGCTGTTTTATGGTTCCGATAGTTGTATTTTCATGAGCTGTCTGAGGGTCCTGGATAACCCAGTTAAGATATCTTTTAACCCTTGAAACCTCCATAGCCTGCTGTTCCGGTGTGTAATTTCTGTGTATGACACCTGCACCTCCGCATAAAGCGATTGCGATTGCAAGCTCTGAATTGGTAACTGTATCCATTGCAGCTGATATTATAGGTGTATTCAGATAAATATTACCTACCAGTCTTGATCTGACATTGACATTCCCCGGCAGCACATCAGAATAAGCAGGAGTCAGAAGAATATCATCGTAACTCAAACCTTCCTTAAGTTCCATTAAAGTCTCTCCTTTAGTTTTTTCATTGCATCTCTGTATTTAACTGCCAGTTCCCTTGCCTTGAATACAGACTGACCTCTGTATAGTTCAGGTGTGGAAAAGAATTTTTCAGGATCAATTGCTGCAGTTTTTTTCAGCTGCATGGATATTTTTCTCCATAATTCCGGTTTGTCTTTTAGAATATCAACCATTCTTTTTCCTGTTTTTTCAGATTCCAGTGTTACTTTTCTTATTTCTTCATGAGCATCAGGTTCTCCTGCGCAGGAAAGAAGAATATAAGCAGCTTCTGCAAGAACAAGGTCTCCTGTGAAGGAAAGATTTTTTTTCAGCTGTTTATTATCAACATGCAGGGTTGAAAGTACCTTTTTCATTCTGTTCAGCGCTGAACAGAAACCGGCAATATAATCAGCAACAAATCTTGCTGAAGCCGAGTTTGAAAGGTCTCTCTGGTGTTCTGATATCTGGTCCATGAAAAAAGTGTTTACTCTGGGGTAAAATGCTTTCCACAGACTTTTAACATGCTCAGAATTCCATGGATTTCTTTTTTGCGGCATGGTTGATGAGCCTACCTGTGTAGATGTGAACATTTCTCTCAGTTCTGATATTTCAGATCTCTGAAGATGTCTCAGGTCGTCTGCAAGGTTTGCAATAATACCGAAAGCCACATTTATTTCAAGCAGCAGCCTTAAAAGGTACTCCGGTTCAACCATCTGTGTGGAGTGTTCAGAGGGTTCAAGATCAAGAAATGAAAGTGTATCTTTTTCCATTTTTACCGGATCTTTTACAATAAGAGTTGTTGAATTATATGCACCTACAGCACCAGCCAGTTTTCCCTTGAGCTCCCTGTTTAGTTCACTTATTCTGATAATGCTTTTACCGAGCCTTGAAACATATTCTGCAAGCGCGAATCCCAGAGTTATAGGGACAGCATGCTGGCCGTGTGTTCTACCGACCTGGGGTGTTTCAGCTTCTTTTTCTGCGATATCAGCAAGCAGTTCCTCAATTTCGATGAGAAGAGGAAGTACAACATCATTGACTGCATCCCTCATTTTCAGAGAAGTGGCAGTATCAAGTATATCGACAGAGGTTGCTCCCAGATGTACAAATGGTTTAAGTTCTTCAGGCAGATATTTTTTTATGACATTGACAAGAGCCCTGATATTGTGCTGGGTTTTTTCCTCTTCAGCATAAACTTCTTCCGGATCAATCTTATCTAAAAGCAAATCTGCTTCCTGAAGGTATTTTTCAGGATTTTCCATGTTGAGATTGATATGTGTTTTGATAAGAGCTATTTCAGCTTTAACACAGTAGGTTATTGAAGCTTCTTCTGAAAGATATTTTTCCAGTCTGTCAAAAAGTTCCCTGTTGGCCAGATAATATCTGTGATCAAGAGGTGAGATGTTTTTAAAAATTGATTTAGTTTCCATATTCCATAATTACAAAAAGTCAGGATTTTGTCAAAGCCCTTGAATAATATCTTTTATCAATTCTATAAATAGATTAAAATAGCAGGGTGAAAACAAATTATATGAATATGTTTCAGGAGGCGGTAAGGGCCGGAAGCGAACGTGATTATGAAAAAGCTGTATTCCTGCTTAACAAAATTATCATTGAAACAGATTCAATTCCTGATGCATTTCTTTATCTTGGAAGAAGTTATCATGCTCTTGGCAATTACAGCAGCGCAGTCCGGATGCTTAAACTCTATATTTCCTATGAAGAGGAATCTCCAAAGGGATATTTCTTTCTCGGAAGGACATACCTCTCAATCGGTTTACCCGGAAAATCTGCCCGCTATCTTAACAAGGCACTTTCTTTGTCTCCTGAAAACCCTGAAATACTGAGTCTTCTTGGTGTATCTCTTTTAAAGCTCAGGAAAATAGATCATGCTGTGGCGCTTCTTGAACAGGCTTATGAAATACAGCCTGATAATAAAAGTATCTATAACGCATATCTCAACAGTCTTTATGCAAAGGGGGTCAGGGAGTTCTATTACGGAGATCCTGACATGGCAAGACAGATACTTGAATATCTTAAAAATAATAACCGCAGTTCAGATAACATAGATCTTCTTCTTGCTGTAATTGAAAAGGAAAACGGCAACATTACCAAATCTCTTGAGCTATATAAAAATGTAATAAAACGGAATCCTGATGATGAAATGCTTAAAGTACAGATAGTTCCAATTCTGATTAAAACAGGCGAACAGGCTGAAGCTGCCAGGCTTATTGCTGAACTGACAGAGAAAAGTATTCCCCTTAATATTAATAACCTTACAGGAAATGATATAAACAGGATACTGGCTGTTGAATATTTCAGTAAAAATAAACTGCAGGCAGCACTGCATTATGCAAGGAGAATCATACATGAAAACTATTATGACAATGAAATGCATATGCTTATGGGAGAAGTATTCCGGCAGCTTAAACAGAACGAAAAAGCTGAAAATCATTTCAATCTGGTTTTAAAAAGGGATAAAACAAAACTTGAAGCAAGATACGGTAAAATCATGATTTACTGGACTGAGGAAAAATATCAGGATCTATACAATGAAATTAAATTGATAGAAAAGCATTATCCTGATGATGAAATAGCACAATATTACAAGGCGCTTACAATATGCCGGCTTGACTATCCGTTTGATGATACCATAAATATGCTGAAAGAAGTACTGGAAAACAACAAGAATGATCCTTTTATAATCAATGCTGTAGGTTATGAATTCCTGAAACACGGTGACGCAGCTTCTGCTGAAAAATGGTTTCTGAATTCACTGAAAATATCAGACATGAAGGAAGCATATGAAGGGCTTATAAAAAGTTATTTCAAACTCAACAGAAAGAACAAGATAAATTCTGTTTTCTCCAAATACCTTAAAATATATCCCGATGACAACCTGATGAGAAAGTATTTTATAAACAACCTGTACGAACTTAAAAAATACAAGGCAGCTATCAGGGAAATTGAAAAATACAATATGTATACAGAAAATATTTCCAAAATGGAATATTTGCTTGCTAAATGTTATTTTAAAACAGAAGATTACGGAAAAGCTGTAGTCTTTTACAGAAAATTATTGCAGGAAAATCCTGATAATATAAATTATCTTATGACATATTCTTATTGTCTTGAAAAACTTGAAAGAAGCGATGAAGCTGTAAAGCTGCTTGAGAAATCCCTTGATTATTTCAGAAACAGCAGCCGGATTCTCCTGACACTTGGTGTAATCTACTTCAGGGAAAATAAGTATGAAAAAGCTATGGAGAAATTCAGAAAAGTACTGGAAAAAAATTCAAAAGACTGGAGAGCCTATTATAATATGTCAAGAGTATATGAAATCCAGGGCCTGGGTGACATGGCGGAAAAATTTCATAAACATTACCAGCGCTATAAAAAAATGCTTGATAAATAACACTATATGAAATAACTTTTTATCAGGAGGATAAAATGGCAGATCCAAAAGCTTTAGATCTATTCCAGGCTTATCATGAAGGTAAACTTCCCCAGGAGGGAGGATATATTGTATCATCGTTTTTTGATGAGAACTCCGCATATTCAATTTATGAAATAGTTGCTTATGATAATGTTAAAAGCATTTACGCGGGTGAAAACGGACTGACTTTCCAGACAGACGGACATAAACTCTATGTACTTGTTGAACCAACAAATTATCCGCACAAATATCAGGAACCTTTTACAAGGGGCAATAAAGAACAGATCCCTCACAGATTTTCTGAACTTGAAATATTAACAGCTAAAAATCAGACAAAAGTGATGATCAGCAAAAAACCTGTTGTTTCCTATTCATCCTTTACAATTCTGAAACCGACAGGTATCAACTTTTCACTTGTTTTCTATAACAGACCTGATGTTCTTGAAACACTGGAATTCTTTTTTACACAGACATTGAAAAAGGAAGCTGGTGTTCCTACAACAGACACAAAGAAAAGTGCAAGAAGTGTTATTGAGGGGATAAAAAAATTCAAACTCTGGGATTAGAAGTTTTATCATGAAATAAAAAAAGCTGCATTTATCATGCAGCTTTTTTTATAGTATGAATTATCCCGTCTATTTTTCTTTTAAAGAAAGCTGTGCAACAGCCAGTGTTGCTATCGGAACTGAATATGTTGAACAGGAAACATAGTCAAGACCTACATTTTTACAAAATTCAATGTTTACAGGAATTGCACCCTGTTCTCCGCATAGACCAAGTTTAATATCGGGTCTTGTCATTTTACCTCTTCTCACAGCAAATGAAACAAGTTCCTTTACACTCTCATTGAGAATTTCAAAAGGGTTGGAAGGAATTATATCAAACTGTGTGTAATCAGGCATGAAATTATTGAAATCATCTCTAGAAAGACCCAGTGTTGTCTGAGTCAGGTCATTTGTACCGAATGAGAAGAACTGTGCATACTGAGCAATTTCACCTGCAGAAAGAGCTGCAGCAGGAAGTTCAATCATTGTACCGATTTTATATTCCAGTGGTTTGGCCTTGATTGATTTTCTGTATTCCTCTTCTGTTGATTTAATACCTGTAATTGCAGCACCTTCAATTTTTTTACCGTAAATAAGGGCTTTTACCTCTTCCTGATTCATGACAATAGGTATCATTATTTCCGGATTAACCTTTACACCTTCCTTCTGAAGAGTATATGCTGCTTCAAAAATAGCATTAATCTGCATGGCATATATTTCAGGATAGGATATTGCTATTCTGCAACCCCTGTGGCCGAGCATGGGGTTGAATTCTGAAAGTGAATCGCAAAGTGCTGCAACTTCTTTTTTGGTTATTTTTTCAAAATCTTTCTGTTTTTTGAGATATGCAATGAAATCATCCATTTCAGCACTGTTATGGGGAAGAAATTCATGAAGAGGGGCATCCATGAGTCTTATAGTAACCTCTTTACCCTCCATAACCTTGAAGATTTTGTAGAAGTCAGTTTTCTGCATTTTCTGTATTTTGGAAAGAGTTTTTTTACGTTTTTCAAAGTTGTCGGAAAGAATCATTTCCCTGAAAACATTTATTCTGGAAGCATCAAAAAACATATGTTCTGTTCTGCAGAGTCCGATACCTTCAGCACCGAAGTCTCGTGCAAGGGATGCATCACGTGCATTATCAGCATTTACCCTTACATGAAAGTTTTTCATATACTTCTTAGATATTGTTATAAGATCCTTTATTCCCGAGGATTCATAATCAGGTTCTATAAGTTCTGCTTTACCAATATATATTACAGGATCACCGTAATTGGGAACATTAAGTGTTATGTAATCACCCTCATTTATAACTATATCGCCTATCTGTATTTTATTGCCTTTGAATTTAATATCATTATTGACAAGAGATACTTTTCCATACTGTCTGGCTACTACAGAAGCGTGAGCTGCATATCCCCCTTCCGAAGAAAGGACACCGGTTGATACTTCAATAGCCTTAACATCTTCAGCAAAGGTAGCTTCCATACAGAGGATCATTTTTGTATCAAGATCTTTCTGCTGTGCTTCTTTCTGGGCATCGAGGAGTCTTTCTGTAGAAAAGAAAATCCTTCCAATTGCAGCCCCCGGAGCACCTGCAATACCTCCTGTTATTTTTTTCAGTTTTGATACTGAATTGATGTTTATTATTGGATGAAGTATTTCATTGAGCTGTTCAGGTTTTATGGAATTTATAACATATTTATCATCAACAATTTTTCTGTTCATCAAATCAAGAAGTGTGATAATTTCAGATTTAACACTTTTATTAAGGACTTCCCGCTGATCAACCATCCAGAGTGTTTTGTTTTCTATTGTGAATCTGATATGTCGTATATTTTTAAAAGTGTCTTCAATGGTTCTTGCAATTTTTTCAAGTTTGGTAAGATAGTTTTTTTCTATTGTATTTATATCCTTACCCTTTGTACCGGTAAAATCAAAAGTATTCTGGAAAAATTCTCCGGAAATTTTCTTTTCACCGCTTATTACATTTCTTGTGAAAAAAGATCCGGCAAATGATTTATCTCCGGTATTTCCGTAAACCATTGCCTGCACACCGATTGATGTATCATCTTCGTTCATATCATCAAGAGCAAGAAGTCTGCTTACTCTGGAAAGGGAATAATCAAGCTGTTCATAGGCATCACTGCAGAAATTTACAGGAATAAAATTTTCTGCATCAGAAATAAGTTTCTCACTGTCTGATTCCCTGATTTTTTTGCCAAGCTTTGTATTGATGAAATCAATAACTTTTTTTATTGAATCCGCCTTTTTTTCATCTTCTTCCAGAACGGCAATTTTTTCTTCAATTATCAAAATTCCTTTAAGAAGAAAAAAAAGCTCATTATAAGCGAAGTTTTCACCTACAAGTTTACTGAAACCGTCAAATGTATTCCTTGTTATTCCAAAATTATGAAGGGCAGGATAACTGCTGGTAATTGTAAGGTTTGGACTTACTATAATTTTGAGGGTAAGAGGTTTTACTTCGGCATTAAACTTCTTTCCCATCTGTGTTTCAATTTTATCAATATATGGATTCAGAAATTTAATAATTTTACCTGATTCGAGAGATGATGCTGCATCAGAATCAATGGCAAATCCCGGTACTACTGGCAGCTTCAGGCTGGCAAAGTTGTTCGCCTCCCTGTTTCTGCCCCCTATTTTTTCAAGAATTGACGGATTTTTTATAAACTCATTTTCACTGAAAAAGTGGATGTTTTTTTTCATTTTTAAAATTCCTCTTGATTAAAATAGTTTGAGAATTGCATTAACAGGGAATTTGAGAAAATCTTCAAATCTCTGACTTGCACCCTGCTTAAGGTATCTCTGAAGTTTTGCAACATCTTTAATATCTTTACCTGCAACTGCAAACATAATGGAACTGCCGTGTTTTACTTTACCCCATTTGAAAAGGGTATTGATATCATGTATTCTTTCCCCTTCATAAAAGATAATAACTTCAAGACCGGGATATTTTGCTTTATAGCTGGTTATTATTCTTTTCCATGCTTCCACATTTCCATTATGAAAAAGCTCATTGGTTACAGGAACAGAATAAAGCGGAGTCATTCTTGCATTTGAAGGCACAGGTGATGATGCAGGTTTCTGTGGTTCCTGGGTTTTTTCAGCAGGTGCAGCAGCTGAGGTTTTTGCAACAGTTCTGGGTGCAGCAGCTTTTTTTCTGCCTGCAGTTTTTTTTGGTTCAGATATTTTCTTTGCCATTTTAACTGTATACTTCCCGTTTAATATTGAGGGCGGTACTTTATAGTTCTTTTTTTCAAGTATGTTTATTATTGCCTGTATTACCGCTTCATGATTTTTTTTATTCTTGTTGCCTGAATGGTCACCGGCATATATAGTGACAAGCTCAAAATTCTTAAGCCCCCCTGTGAGAGTCCAGCTTTCAGCCTTTTTGGGATTAATAACTACATAACCGATATTGGGATTATGGTATCCTATGACAATATCAACACCCTTCCAACCTGAAAGGATTTCAGTAATTTCATCAAAATTGTCATAAGTTTCTTTCATATTATAGGATTTGAAACTGAAATCGTATTTATCTGCAAGCAGTGAATTGACAATGGGAAGAACCTGGTGCTGTTCAATTGTATTATCATCAAGATACTTGTTTATGGAATCTGCAATATTATCAAATGATTCGAAATTATCAATTATCGAAAGTACGGACTGGAAATGATTTAAAGAATTATTAAATCCTTTACGTGTATAAAAGCGTTCATATTCTTTTACATCAGTCATGGATTTACCCTGCCTTTTAATTATAGAAAAAGTTGGCAGCATTTAAGCTGCCAACCAGTTTGATTAGATTAACTAAATAGTAGTAAGTTTGTTTCCGGAGGATTTTCTACCCGGTTTTTTCTTTTTTGAATTGTCAACAATACCTGTTGATTTCTTTCTGCCCCGTTTTGCGGAGTCAGGTTTTTCAACTGTAAGAGACTGTTCAATTTCAGGGCTTCCTGAAGATGTGCTGTTCAGAAGATCAAGATAACTTTCACCTGCATTTTCTTCGCCGCCTTCAATAAGGTCTGTAGTAAATGACTGATTAATATCGCTTCTTACTGTAGATCTACGTCTTGAGAATGCTGCAAAAGCCGCATCCTGGAATCCCTTGGAAACTCCGTAAAGGAATTCATTCATACAATTCGCCATACCGTCAAGTGTAGCCTTCTTTCTTTTTATTGAAGTTATATCAAGATCAAGAAGAAGTCCCGGCTGTATGTGATAGGGATTTATCATGTAATCAAAACTTCCAAACTGTTTTTCAAGTTTTTCAATTCTTTCTTCCATTACCCTTCTCTGGATAGGATACTTGTAACCGTACATATCCTGAAGACGTTTTTTCATGATTATGAATCTCTTTTTAACTTTGTCTTTTTCAAAGACATAGGTTCTGTTGAGTTCTTCTACACTTGTTTCAGCTGGTTTTACGAATGATATTTCATCCCACACCTTTTCAATATCTTCATATACCGGGTCACCAGTTCTTGCTTTTATTGATTTGGTTATTTTGTTCTTGTATGCCTTTGCAAGATCTTCAAAATCTGTAACACCTTTGAATCTTTTGGCATCCTGATAAACCATTTCAAGAATATCCCATAAATGTTCACATTCGACTTCAAATGATTTCACCTGTACATCATAAGCTTTCTGCTCTTCAATAAGCTGGGCATTATCATAATATCTGAGTCTGATCTGGTACCTTTCATCAGGAAGATTCTGAACATCTGTATCTTCATATTCCCTTATAAGAAGCTCTCTTCCGTTTTTAAGGTTTTCTATGTACTGATATCCCATTTTTGAAGTATCAAGTATGGAAGTAATTGAGTTTACAGCTGTGTTGTATCCCCTGTTTCTGATATTCTCAATATCAATAATCTTCTTTAGGTTTTCCCTGATATTCAGCTGGTCAAAACTTTCAGGATCAATTTCAGCCCTGAGACCGTCAATTGCATCCATAAGGCTTTTTGCCACCATTGTATATCTTTTTGATTTAGGACTTGTCTTGTCATCATCAGTGTAATTTTCTACAATCTTCATTTTTTCGAAAATTATTTCACTGTCAGTGAGTTCTTCCTTCCCTTCATCAATAAGAACATCTTTTACTTTTTCAATTTCCTTATCAAGGATATCTGTTATGTTCTTTGAGATAAGTTCCTTGATTAAATATTCAACTGTTGCCTGATAATGAAAAATAGGGCTTATCAGTTCTGAATCCAGAATGTTTACCGACATTTTCACATCACAAACTGTCTTTGGTTTGAATGCGTTATCCTGAAATGCACATTTAACAATTGAATAGGCGTTTTCACCACGGATAAAAGCACCAACATCAGTTTTCTGTCTCAGGAGAGAGTTAGTCAGGTTTTCAAGATCATTAACCCCTCTCTGAATATGGCCCTGAAGGTGGCCGTACATATTAACAATTGATTTTTCAATTTCACCGGTGTTGAATTTATCCATTCCTCCGACTTCATCAAGAAGTGAAGCAATTTCTTTAGGTGTATACCTGTTGAGGACCTTCATTTCCTCTTTGTCTATGAAATTTCTTACTTTTTTTACCATTTCGTCTTCAGATGTAACAATATATCTGTTGAACATGTTCTGGTAATTCTGGTTGAAATAATTATAGACTTTTTCCTTGAGGCCACCCATTACGTCTATTTTTTCAAGAACTTCTAGAGGAAGTTTTGATGATAAGTGGTTCATCACTTTATCAACTTCTTCTGCAAGAAGTCTGTCAACCTCTGCCTGCTGATCCCTGCTTTCCTGAGCAAGAGAGTTCCTGGATCCTACAGCGCTCGGTTTTTCAGGATGGAAAACCATCGGGCTTTTAGGTAGATCAATACTTCCCATAATACTCTCCTTATTAATCCTTACATTTATAGAATATCAACAACTTAACACAAATGTAAAGCACGTTTTTTTTTTTTTATAAAAGATTGAAAATCGTATATTTTCATTAATGAGCAACTCGTAATAAACTGTTTGCAACAAAATAAAATAACTAATCTGATTATAAGTAAAATAATAATATAATTCAAACACATTTTTTAAAAATAAGTATTTGTAATATTTTAAACAGAATATTATGATTATATATACCAAAAAACGGGTTTTTTAATTGAAATAACAATAAAAAACAAAATATTTTTACTGATTTGATTGTTGAAAATATTTAAAATAAGTAATGCTTAATAAAAAATCGGCAACTGGTATAAATGTTAAAAAAGGTGAAACATATGATGAAGAAAACATTTTTCGCAGTTATTGTTATACTTCTTTCCATAAGATTATATTCTGATGAACGCAAAGAAAATATTGATATTTTTATACTTCTCGATAAATCCCTTTCAATGGAAAACAACATTGATGAGGTCAAGGAATATATACAGAGTTATATTGTCGACAACATTATAATTAATGGCGACAGACTGCTTATAATAAATTTTTACGGTAAAACTGAAAAGTATATTGATTCTTTTATTGACAACAATGATGTAAAAGGTCAAATAAAAGATAAAATATCAGATGTCAGGGCTGACGGAAGATTTACAGATATTGGAAGTGCTCTTGACACCTTGTCTGAAACTGCAGGAGAGGAAACAGAAAGGCTCAGATATATGCTTCTTATAACAGACGGTAAACAGGAAGCTCCTCCCGGTACAAAGTACTACAGTCCTGACGGAAGTTTTAACCACGAGCTTCTCAGACATACCCGTGTTATTCAGAAAAAGGGCTGGAAAATTGAAGTTCTGGGTATCGGCAAGTTAAACAAAGCTGCTGATATTGCAGAGAAACTGTCCGGTACCTATATTGAGGTGGATAAAGCTGTAGCAGAAGATCTGGCTGAAAAAACATCGGATTTTCTTACAATAATTAATATAAACAAGGTCCCTGAATTAAAGAAACTGAACAGAAAAAATGAATCTGTTATAAGCTTTTCTGCTGTATCATCTAATACAGATAATGATATTGAAATTATTATGGATTCAATACGATTCACTGCAGGAGAAAAAGTACATGAAATGCTTCCTGAAAAGTTCAGATTTATAATAGAACCCGATATTGTAAACAATATAGATATTCCTGTAATGATTAAAGATGAAATACCTCCTGGAAATATTAAAGGCAGTCTTGAATTCTTCTATGTTTCTGAAAACATCCTGACTCCATCTCTTTTTGATATTGAACTTGTAAAATCAAAGGGAATAAATCCTCTTTTAATATTTATTGCAGCTGGAATTCCTGTTCTGATAATTTTACTGTTTATTTTTAAAAATATGAAAGGCCCAGGTAAGAGTGACAAGGATAGCGGATTTGATATTCTTATAGATAATGAAAAAATATCTGAAATTCCTTATATCCTGAAAAACAATGAAAAACTGTTTCTGGCAATAAACAATGCAGGTGAAATTACATTATCAAGAATAAAATCCGCCTTTTCAAAAGGATATCTGGTTAAATCAGACGGTAAGATAAGTTTTCAAATACTGGACAGCAAATTGTTTCCAGATTTTAAAGATAAAATTGATAATATTATTGGAAAATCTGTTAATATTAGATTAAAGAGCGGTAAGTTCTTGAAAATTCTTTTTAAGAGGAAATAATGACATTTACAACCCTTTTTATTGATAAAGGGGGTATAAACAAGGATATACCCGGTTTTTCTGAAATATTTTCTGCTTCCGAACTCGGTTTCTGGGGCGAGTACAGTTTTCTGGATTTTTCACTGTACAATGTGAATTCCATTCAGAATATTTTTATATGTGAAAAAGAAATACGCAAATGTATCAGCAATGTGATGCTCAAGTGGGATGAAAGGAGATTTGATTTTTTCCCTTACAGGAGTGATCTGGATTCTGTTGAATCATTCCTGAGAAAAATTGAAGATGATATTCTGGTATTTTATAATATCAATTTCGCCGCAGCTGTGGAAGAAAATGAAGTCAGGAATGCTGTAAAAGACTTTGCTGATAGAAAATCCGGAAAAATAGAAAAAATATCAGTTAATTCAATTCCTGTTGATATCTATATAGCAGATAAAAAAACTGTTTTGAAGAATCTTGACAGCATGCAGAACAGAATAAAACCTGAAACCAATATTTTCGATTTCATTCTCGAAGAAATACTTGCAACTGAATTTGAAAATATGATTGATATAAAAGGAGATATTTTATTCAATAACAGCATCAGCCAGTTTTATAATAACAATATTGCACTACTGAACAGGAACAGTTCAGATCTTATGGAATCCTTTATGAAAAACACCCCTCCTCCGCATGAAAAGGATTCGGTTATTGGAAGAAAAGGAGATGTTGTTAATTCAATAATATCTTCCAATTCACGAATTGAGGGATATGTAGAAAATTCTGTTATATTTTCAGGTGTAAATATCAAACAGAATTCTGTTATCAGGAATTCTGTTATTATGAGCGGAAACCAGATTGGAAAAAATGTGAATATTGAAAATACCCTTATACTTCCGAATTTTAAAAATCCTGTAAACATTTCAAACATTCAGGATAAATGTATTATTGGAGCAAACAAATCAAAAGCAAGAAACAGTGATTATCCGGAACAAATCAAGGAAGGTCTGACTGTTGTCGGGATGAACAGTATAATACCCTCAAAATTTGTAGCAGAGCCAGGATCTTTGATAGGGGCAGATGTAATCTCAACCCGATTAAAGGAATTAAAAAAAATTAAAAAAAGCGGTTCAGTTGTATGAAAAATTTAAACAAATTTTATAAATTCATGGATAATTATGATAATTTCATTCTTACAGGCCATGAAAATCCTGATGCCGATGCTGTAGGAAGTGAATATGCTTTATGCAGACATTTGAGAAACTGCGGAAAGAATTCGAGGATTATGACAGCTGAATCACTGCCTGAAAAATACAGATTTATTGATTCTGAAAATATTGTTGAAGAAGTAAAATCTGAAGATGATATTCCCGAAAATATTACAGATTTCGCGTTTATAATACTTGATACAAATACACCTTACAACACAGGTATGATATACAGCTATCTGAAAGACAGGGTAAGGGAAATATTCATCATAGACCATCATGAAAGCCCTGAAGAAGATGAACTTATTAAGGATTACAACTGTATTGAAACTGATGCATCTTCTTCATGTGAAATTGTATACAGAATTATTAAAAACAGCGGGATAAACACCGAAATAACATTAGACATGGCTCAAGCTTTGTATGCCGGAATAATATATGATACAGGTTCTTTTATATACCCCAAAACAAGCGATCAGACTCTGTTTATAGCTGCTGAACTTGTTTCAAAAGGGTTGAAACCAAACTATATCTATTCACAGATCTATGAAAGCAACAGTCTGTCATCTCTCAAGCTTCATTCAAAGGTTTTTTCCGATATTCAGTTTTACCACAACCACAGTACAGCTCTGCAGATAATGACCAGAGATATACTTAAAAAATACAACGCATCATATGAAGATGGTGATACAATAATTAATATCCCTCTGAAATGCCGTGATATCAGGATATCAGTCTTTTTCAAGGAAAACAAAAAAGGGGTTCTCAGATGCTCCATGAGGTCAAAAGATAATCTTGATATAGCATCAATAGCCAGAAGTTTCGGAGGCGGTGGACATACTACGGCAGCAGGGTTCAAGTGTAATGAACCTCTTGAAATAATAATGAAAAAAGTGTTAAAAGAAATCAAAAAACTATTAGGCTGAGTATCAAATGAAACTTCTATATAAAATACCTCTTGTGCTTTTTATAATAATAATTCTCCAGGGATGCGGTTCGGAAAGTAAAAATGAAGAAAATGTGTCTGCAGAAATCATTAATGAGACAGAAGAAAAAGCTGATGAAAAAACAGAAAATGAAACAGGATTATATCATAAGTTTCTTGATGAAAGTATAATCCCCAAGATAAATATAGAAAATAACGACCTGATTTTATATATACAGAATATAAATCTCGATTTTGATACTGAAGAGGAACAGGTTATTGTCGAAAAAGATCCTGATATCAAAAATAAACTCAGAATCATTGTTGTTGATTTTGATTCAGTACGTAATAAATATATTACAACATGGGAAACTTTCAGGGAAAATGTAAATCCAAGAACGTTTATTATTTCATATGCAGATGTTGTCGGTGACCATAACATGGAAATACTTTTCAGGGGAACAGGAAGCAGTAATGAACAGATACTTGCTGTTTACAGAAAAACACATTCACCTGCAGGGATAAGCCTTTATTATGAAAATATAGCTGAAATAATTATTGATGGTCAGATTGAAATTATTGAAAAAGAAAGAAGTTCTGCATATCTTCTTGGGCAGAAAAATGGAATCAGTTTTCCTGTAATTACATATGAGAGAGACGAAGAATCAGAAAATCTTCTTGATATGGTAAAAAAAACATTTATATGGAATTACCAGTCAAGCAGGTTCATAAAATCGCTTGAAGAGAAAATTCCAGGTGAAAAAATTGAGGAAGAACGTCTGGAAAAGCTTTTTGTTGAAGATATTGATGCATATCAGGATTTTCTTCAGGGCCAGTGGGTAAATAATAAAAACAGCAGTTCTGTAATCAGTTTTGACAGGGAAAACAATGAAATTGCTGTATATTCAGATGATATACTGGAAATTTACAAATGGACAGATTTTACCAAATCAAGAATGCCTCAAAAAGTTTATATAAGTGCAAGGAATGATCTTATCCATTTTATTAGAAAAAACATTTTAATAACAATTGAAAAACTTGACAGGATAAGGATTGTTGTAAATGACAGGGAAATAGCGAGTAAAGATATTGAACACCCGTGGAACGGGGCTTATGAAAGGATTAACAGCAGCGTTAATATTGATATGGAACAGAAAAAAGAAGAAACTGTTAAAATATTACTTGAAGGAAGCTATACTGGTGTAAATGATACTATAACTTTTTCCGGGTCTGATTTCACCCAGACAGGTCCTGCTGCAATGAAAAAGGGAGTTTATTCAGTTTTTGATTATAATGGTAAAAATATTATTGAATTCAGGTATCTTGACAGTAACAGGCTTGTTAAAGATATAAAAGAATACAGTATTGAATATTCACAGTTTGATATCGAGAATAAAACAGTTAATGAGATCAGACTGCAGCACGGAGAAATAAAAGCCCAGTATTTTGATGCTTCAGGTGAAGATAAAATAATTTATAAACAGACAATAGAAAAAGAAAACAACTGATTATTATCTATTTGAAAACCATAAAACTTTCAATTGAGTGTTCCTTGAGTTTTATGTGATATTCCTGTGCTTCTTCCCTTGATCCGGCAGGAACCAGTACCTTGAAGATAATTTTACCTTTATACTCTGATTTGATTATTGTGCTGTTGAAGCCTATTTTAAGCAGTCTGTTGTTCATGTTTTCAGCATTTTCCATACTGCTGTATGATCCTGTCTGTAGAAATACAGAAACTTTTTCAGATTCTGTATAATCTTTTTTATCAGATATTGCATCGTCATAATTAAAATAAAATGCAGGTGATATCATGCTGTTTGTTGACAGGATAGTTTTAATATCAGCGTTATTATCAATCTGAACAAGCTTTTTTCTGGATTCTATAGAAACATTTTCTAGATTATAGCTGTTTGATATAAACAATACAGATGCCGCGTTTTCAGAAGATATATCATCATTTTTCAATAAATCGGAAAGTATTTTCTCCCCTTCAGTTTTCCTTCCGGATAGAATAAATATCAGCGATTCAATTATATCTGCCTTGTATAAGCTGTTTTTATCAAGAGAAAGATTTTTATAAAAAGTCAGCTGTTTCTCGGCTTTATTGAATTCGCCGTTATCAATAAGGATTCTTGATGAAGTAAGCAGTGAAATACTGTTTGAAGGAACCGGATATATATTGTATGAAGAAATATAGAAATCAACTGCATCTTCTGTACGTCCTGATAATTCAGAAAGCTCAGCCCCTGCCTGAAGTATCTCGGACATGATCTTGCTGTTGTTTTTTAATCTATATGAGTAATTTTTAATTGTAGCTATTATTTTTTCAATATTTTTCTCATAATGTATAATTTTTTCCAGAGATAAATAATATTTATCCGGTTTACCCGTATCTGACGCCAGGTAACTGTATAAACCTGACAGCCCTTTTTCTATTTCATTTTTTTCAAGAAACCCGACAGCTGTATCAAAGGTGTCTGACCAGGCTGAAAAGGGATTAGATATTATAAATGATAATAATAAAGAATATTTAAAAACCGCTGTTTTCAATATTGTTTCCGTCTTTTTTCTTCAGTGTCAGTTTTTTCTTTTTCGGTACAATATTTTCAATCTTTTTTTTCTTTTTACCTTTTAATAGTGTGAAAGGAAGAATTATTACAGCACCGGAAACAAAAGATATAAGTATGCTTAAAAAAACTGGTACATCCTTAAGGACTGTAAAACCGAAAGAAATATCTGATACATTCTTCATGTTGAGTCCTGCAAAAACTGCTTCAAGAGCAATAATAAGGACAATAAGAATTATTTTGAATTTAACCATTTACTATTTCCCCTTTTAAGGTATTTCCGTTCAGTGAAATAATTTTCAGGTTTACGAATGTTCCTATTTTATCATGATTTCCGTTAAAAACAATCATTTCATCGCTTTCATTTCTGGCAAGAAGTTCATCGGAATTGTTTTTTGAAACAGATTCTACAAGTGATTTAAACACAGATCCGATTTTTTTCTGTTTTCCCTCTAAAGATATCTTTTTCTGAAGTCTGATTACCTTGTCAAGCCTTTCAAGTTTAATATCTTTCGGGACAGAATCTTCAAGACAGCATGAGGCTGTACCTTCTCTAGGATTGTAATAATAAGTAAAAGCATCTGAATATCTGACAGTTTCCATTATTTCAAGGACTTTCTGAAAGTCATACTCTGTTTCCCCGGGAAACCCTATTAGTAAATCAGTAGTAAGGGATATTTCCGGTATGGCATTCCTTATCTTTTTTACGAAATCAAGATAGTAGGCAGTATCATATTTTCTGTTCATGAGATCAAGAATTCTGTCAGAGCCGTGCTGTACAGGAAGATGGATATGATTGCATATTTTGCTGTTTTCAGCTATGACATCAATAAGCCTGTCTGAAACATCTTTGGGATGAGATGAAATAAATCTGATCCATTCAATTGAATCTGTTTTTCCGGCAATAAGATCCAGCAGCGAAGGGAAATCTGTTTCAGTTTTATAAGAATTAACATTCTGACCCAGGAGTGTTATTTCCTTTACACTTTTTGCTTCAAGATATTTTATCTCATCAATTATTTCTGAAGTATTTCTTGATATTTCCCTCCCTCTTACATATGGGACAATGCAATAACTGCAGAAATTATTGCATCCGTGCATAATGGGAACAAAAGCCTTGAATGAGCCTTCCCTGTAATGAAGCTTCTGAAATTCAAAAACTCCGCTGTTGTTGAAATCAGAGATATTATTATTTAAATAATCAATAATAGTGTTTTTATTGAAAGTTCCGGCAACAAAGTCAACTGGAGATATTTTTGATTTCAGATTATCACCAAGACGTTCCGCCATACATCCGGTTATTATGAGTTTTAATTCAGGATTGTCTTCTTTTATTTTTTTATAATATCCTATTCTGCCGTATATCCTGTCTTCTGCAGTTTTCCTTACCGAACATGTATTGATAATTACTGCTGCCGCCTCATATGGTGATTCTGTTTCTTTCCAGCCTGCCCCTGCCAGTTCAAGTTCAAGTGCATCAGATTCTGCTTTGTTCATCTGGCATCCGTAGGTTTCAATCAGATATCTGTTCATCAGCTGTTTCCCTCTAATTTGCTGTTAATATAGTTCTTCAGTTCATTCCAGTCATTGTTTTCAGGTATAAGAATCCATGCTCCTTTATTGAAATCATCATCAACTTCCTCTTCGGTTTTGCCCAGATAAAGAAGATTTGAATATGTCTGAAAAAGAACATTATCAGTGGAAAGAACATTCTGATGTATCGTGCTTATGGAATTAAGCTTGTTATACAAACCTATAATTTCCATCATATTCATATTTGTTTCAATATATGATAATAGAGTCTTCATTATTTCAAATACTTTATTGAAATCACTGAATCCGATTTCTTCAAACCTGTTTTTAACGCTAATAAGTATCTTCTGCTGACGTGAATCTCTTGAAAAAACCGGTGTGAAATGCCTGGCCCTTGCAATTCTCAAAGCTTCAATTCCGTTTACATGATGAATTCCCTTTTTGTAGTAAAGAGTCGACCATTTACCGTTATCTCTTACCTTGTAAGTAGGATCAACAAGATCTTCAGAAAGTTCAACATCAATGCCGCCGAGTATGTTGATAACATCTATGAATGCAAACATATCAACAATTATATAATCGTCTATATCAAGACCAGTTAAAAGTGCAATAATCTCTGTCAACTTATCTGCACCGTAAGTTTTGTAATAACTGTTTATTTTTCTTCCCTTATAATACAGGTCCCTTGGAATACTGAAAAAATTGATAATATTTTTACTGAAATCAGCTGTAACAAGAATTATTGTATCAGCATTGCGTTCATGTGAACCGCATATCAGAAAGCTGTATTTATCAGGTGTTTGAACATTATCACTGGAATTCAGTTTTTTTTTTTAATGCTGTTAAAACTCTGGATAGAAGAGATTGGTATTTCTTCGTGATCAGTAAGATATATATCTCCGCTGACTTTGTGTACAGCATAGGAACCGATCTTTGAGTTATCATCCAAAGAAAGAATATCATAATAAAAATAGTCATTGTCTTCCCTGGTTTTTTCTGAAAGTCTGTACCCTTTGTCTGCAAGGTAACTGACAAAACTTTCATCATTGAGCAGATTCTGAAGATCATTCATAGACTGATCAATTCTTTTCTCATCGGAAGTCCTGATGTCACATATTTTTTCTATGGAAAGTATGTCAGTTTTTAATTTGTTTATATCATTATAAATATTTCCGCAGAAGGAAAAAGTCAGATCAGAATGATCAAGTATTATTTCTGCAACAGAGGAACCGGAATTTCTCTTTATTTTAACAGAAGTTTTCCTTTCAGTTGAAGTATAGCTGTCCAGATAAAGTTTGTGTCTGTTGAGAAAGCTTTTTACAGTATTATCAGATATCAGATTACTGACAGCCTGTTTGTAATTTTCAAGTTTATTATTCAACTGTTTTATTTCATCAATATTTTCATTTATATAAACAGAAGCAGTTTCGGGAGATATATCTTTTAAAACTTTACGGCCTGCAGATCTGAATAAAGGTTCAGCAATAATTGAGTTTTCAACATTATCTGCAGAAAAAACTATCAGGGTATTACCTGTAATACTGTCTTTAAGACGCAGATCGCAGTTGTCCTGAATAATTTCCAGGTTGTTTTTGCCTGTTGCAGCTTTAAAGACACCGCTGTCAGCAATAAAGGAAAGTTTTTTCAGAAGTTCAATTTCTGTAAAATGATTTTTAAGTATTTCAAAACTTCTGAAATAAACACTGTTATCAGAATAGGATTCTCCTGATGTGTTCCCCTTAATATCATTTTCCGGATCCAATAAATAATCATTTTCAGGAAGACCCAGCATACTGCGTGTCTGTCCTAGATCAGAACCGATTTTTATAAGATTCTGTCTGATCATTTCAATCCGGGAATTGTTTGCTGAAAATTCTTCTGATAAGCGTTTTTCGATTCTGTCTGATTTTCGTGATATACCTGAAAGAGTCAGTATAATTACCAGTACAGATATCAATGCGCCGGAATAAAGCAGTATTTTTCTGAGATCTATCACTTTAGTGTTTGAAACTCCTCTGACCTGTAAAAACCATTGCCGCGTTATATTCGTTGCATGCTTCTATTGATTCAAAATCCCTCAATGAACCTCCGGGTTGAACAACTGCTGTTATACCCTCTGAAAGGCCGACATCAATACCGTCTCTGAACGGAAAAAATGCGTCGGAAACCATAATGCTTCCTTTAAGTCCTCCGTTTATCTCTGCAGCTTCAGCCATAATTTCTTCAATCTTGTCTTTTCCGTCAAGGAGGTTCCAGGGAGTCCTGTATTTTTCCCAGGAAAGTCTGTCCCATGTTTTACGGTATGCCTTGTCCCTTGCAATTTCAGCAACCCCTACCCTGTCCTGTTCGCCTGTACCTATGCCTACAGTGGATCCGTTTTTAACATATATTACTGAATTGCTGGTAATACCGCTTTCAACCAGCCATCCGAACAGAAGGTCGTCATATTCACTTTCAGTTGGAAGTCGGTTAACTGAATATCTGATATCCTTGTAGACAGTTTCAGCTTTTATAAAATCTTCTTTTTTAAGTGTTTTGGGAGAATAAGACCACTGTGCAATAATGCCTCCGTCAACAAGAGACTTGAAGTCAATTACTCTTTTCCCTATAAAATTCTGAAGACTGCTTATATTATTTATTCTCATAACACGGAGGTTCTTTTTTCTTTCAAAAACAGCCATAACACCTTCTTCAAAATCGGGTGCAGCTACAACTTCTGTATAATTTTCAGATATAAGTTCTGCAGTTTCAATATCAACTGATCTGTTCAGTGCCACTGCACCGCCGAAGGCTGCAACCCTGTCAGCCATCAGTGATTTTGTGTATGCATCAGAAAGTTTGTCGGATTTTGCGGCGCCGCATGGATTATTATGCTTTACTATAATGGAAACAGGTGTTTCTGAAAAATATCTCATGATATTGAGAGCATTATCAACATCTGTGATATTTGTTTTACCAGGGTGTTTTCCTGACTGAAGAAGTTCTACATCAGATGCCAGATATTGTCCGGGTAGGATTGTCTCAACATTTCCGAGAGTCAGATTACCATTGACAAGCCTGTATAATGAAGCTTCCTGACCCGGATTTTCTCCGTATCTGAGACCTTTTTTTTCTCCGTCTATTGTCCATTCAGCTTTTTCATAAAAAAGTGTCTGCCTGTTGTTTTCGTTATCATAAAATGATATATCCATTTTCATGGGAAAAGAATCAGTATTTACTGTATGATACATTTTCTTGAGATTTTCCATTATGATGCGACTCCGTTATATTTAACTGTTATCTGTTATAGATATTATCAACATTATCAAAGTTTTGTGAAGTGAAAAAACTGCTTATAGCAGAATCATATTCTGCAGTATGGGAAAAAGTTTTACCTGAAAGACGGAAACGTGTTTTGAATGAAATGTAACCTTTTGAATCTTTCATTTCCTCAACAAGCTGTCTGTAATCGGAAGGATCGCAGACTGAAGCTATTCTCAGAAAATTCTTTGCCGAAGCTCTCAGCATACAGGGGCCGCCGATATCGATATTGGTTCTTGCCTTTTCAGCTGTAATATCTTTTCCGGCTACAGTTTCCCTGAAAGGATAAAGGTTTACTATAACCATGTCAAAACTTACTGCTGACACTCTTCTGATATCATCCTGGTGATCTTTGTTGTAGGTTTCACTTAAAAGTCCCATGTAGATTTTAAAATCAAGGGTTTTTACAAGACCGCCCTGCATTTCAGGCTGTCCTGTATAATCTGAAACTGATATTAGATTTTCACCTTCCTTTATACAATCCATTTCGAGGAGCTTAAGGTAGGTCCCCCCGGTAGAATAAAATTTTACTTCAGGATTAATACTGACCATTTCGGATACAAAATAATCCAGACCGCTTTTATCTGAAACACTCAGAAGTATATTGTTTACTTTAATATCTTTATCAATTTTTTCTACAATATTTAATGCCATTTAATGCCCCTTTTTATGGGTTGCAGGATACAATAAAACGTAAGTGATTTCAAGATTTATAACAACTTGTTTACTTGCAAAAAGGTTACTCAGGTGGTATCTTTACACGAACTTCAATTTAAATAAACAGAGGATACAAAATTTGAACAGGAACTTATTTATTATATTAATAATCTTTATTCTATTTTCTTCATATAATGTTTTTGCCCAGGAGGATGAAGAACAGGAAGAATATTTTGAAGATGCATACGGTCTGGGTGACCAGACGTTTACAATTACAGCGGGGCTTTTCCATCCACTTTTTTATTCAACACCTGATTTTGAATTTGTGGATGATAATCTTTCAATGGGGGGATGCGGATCGCTTCAGTGGAATGCATATATAAACAGCAACTGGTCTCTGGGTGGAGAATTCGGAGGGATGTTTGCTTTTACCCCAAATGACAGGATTCTCTATATGATGCCGCTGACATTCAAGGTTACAAGATATTTCAGGAACTATCCTTTTGAATTTCCGGTATTTCTAGGTGCAGGATTCAGTTTCAACAGCGTTGCTGATGCCTTTCACCTTGATCCGATACTTAAACCGGGAGCAGGTGCTTACTGGAATTTCAATGAGGAGTGGGCTTTCGGATTTAATCTTGTTTACTGGTGGGTGCCCCAGATTTATACAGGAAGCGGTAAAGTACCGGCAAGCAATACAAGGTTCGGTCATTTTATAGAAACTTCACTCTCAGCTATGTTCAGGTTCTAAGGATTATGGATTATATGAAAAAAAGCGGAATACTAAAAATATTTTTAATTACTTTGATGATATCAGCAAATGCATTGATTATTATTTCTTGCAACCAGAGTGATATCGGGATATTCTACGGAATTGAAAACGAAGAGAAAATTGTGGACAGGTCTCTTCCAAATTCACTGACAATAGGCGCGATGGATAAACTGGGTTCCACATTGTACATTGCCGCCGGTAAGGTGTATAAGAAAGCTTCAGGGACAAACAATGAATGGGCTAAATGCTCTACACCGTCCGGTTATGATTTGTGTACAAGCCTGACTGTATTCGGCGGTAATATATATGCAGTCTGGTTTAACAAGGATTCAGCAAATACAGCTTTTTTAAGATCTGCTGACGGTAACAGCTGGATACCGGTCACTGATGCTGATTTTGATGGTAATTTTTCCATTGTTAAATCTGCAAATGCCTATATGGTTGTTTCAACCGTGAAAGGCAGCAACAGCGGGAATTTTTATTCAACAGGTACCGGGAATAACGATGATTTTACTGCAATGAGCATGAATGCCCTTGGCGGGCATTTTGATATTGATAATGACGGAACTGATTACTGGTTCCTGACAAAGGTAAATATTTATCGTGACAATGATTTTACAGAACCTTTTGATCAGTCATGGGGAAAAGTGGATGATGATGAATATTTCAATTACATATATGCTTATGATGAAAACCATGTTTACGCAACACGATCATTAGGTGAATTCGGATATTATAACGGAACAACATGGAACAACAGTGTCGAAAACCTTTCTATAAATGCAAATGACATGATTGTTTTTGAAGTTAACTCAACACCCACCTTTTTTGCAGGAACTGACAGATACGGATATTACGAACCCACTACACCCGGATTATCAATAGAAGACCTTGACAGGCCTGAAAGTGATTCAATTACATGCGACTACCAGACCTACAATGCAAGTGACCTGAGGTATTCAGCTGTACTGGGATTTTACAAGGATGACCTTACAGGAAACGGAGATACTTCAGATGATGAGCTTTATGCACTTACCTACGGCGAGGGATTGTGGAAAAATATCGATGATAACGGTGAAAGAGTATGGCAGAGAGAATAGCAGATTAAAATTAAAGGTTTGAAGGCTGTCGATGACAGCCTTTTTTAATCGTTTATCAGAGAAACCTTATCTGATTTTCGGATAAAATTCCTGTCAGGTGAAAAAACACTGTCACGTAAAAGAACACTGCCTGTTCCTCTGAAATCCATCAGGTAACTGTATTCTGGTGAACTGTTTTTAATGTCTGATGAATAAATCTCAAACATTGAATTTGCTGAACTGATAAAACCCCCTTCCCGGGTGCTGCTGAAACTGACTGATAAACTGTCAATGATTAAAGAGGAGTTATCAGTTGTAATCAGGGATGAAATGTTTTCAGATGTTGTTACTGAGGATGTTATATCTGAAAAAATGCATTCTGAGTTTTCCGCTTTGAGAATAACACTTTCTTCCCTGCTGTTGAGATTTATATTTGTATTTGACACAGAGATATCTGATCCTGAAGATTCAAGAAAATATGATTTAACTGAATCGCTAGAATCGGTATAAAATGAATTGTTCAGTCTCAGTATACTGCTGTCTGTTTTAAAAAAAGTTATTATATCGCCTGATTCAGCTTTAATTCTGATATTATCATTTTCAGAGATACTGTTTAAAGAATTCAGGAAAACGATATCATCACTGTTTATGTAAAACGATGTATTTTCAGCAGCAGCAGATGTATTCCGTATATTTAAAACAGAAAGTGAAGAAGATGAAGTTATATTGAAACTGCTGTCTTTTGCTGTAATTTTTCCTGAATGAGATATAAAAGGTTCAGAATGAAATGATGTATTAATCATTATGTCAGAATCCTCAATTATGATATTTCCCTTTGAATTGTTAATAAAAGTTTTGCTTTTGATACTCACATTTGTATTATCAATAACAACAAGCGAGTTATTACTATTTATAAATGTTATACAGCTGTTTTCAGAAACAATATTCAGGTCCTTGAAAATCAGATATGAATTATTAATTCTGATTCTGTTTTCTGAAACTTCATGAAAATCTTTTATAATTGTCTGACTGGAAAATCCTTTAATAAAAAGAGGTTTATCCACAGCAATGTTTAAAGGCATGTTGTAAGTTCCCGGTAGAAGTATAAGGGTATCAATATTGTCTTTAAGGTATATCTCGAAAGCCCTTTTCAGTGATTTCAAAGGTTTTTCTGAAGATATACCATTATTTGAATCATTTCCGTTTTCTGATGATATATACAAAACCTGACGTGATATATAGAAAGAATCTTCTGCTGCTTCACTGATATTACCGGCCTTATCTCTTGAATATGCTTTGATAATATATCTTCCGGGCGGCAGATAACGGTTCAGCCTGAAAGGATTTTCATATTTTTTATAAACAGGATTTTCCTTGGAAATTTTGTCAGGATATGCTGAATACAATAAATCATTTTCACCTGTCAGTTTTATTGTGTTGTTTTCAGATATTGATATTTGAGGCTTTAATGGTTTTTTTCTGTCAGTTTTTAAGGTATAGATTTTTTCATCAGATCCTTTTCTGTCATGGATGTCGTAGAATACCTTAACTGCAAAATAAAAATTATTCTCTTCATCCTGATAAGAATTGAAACTGATATCAGAATCCAGAATTTCAGATTTATAATCAACGTTTCCTATGAATTCTCTGCTGTTCGAAATTTTATAGCGGTAAATAAAATTATCATCAGGTTTGCTGACTGTAACTGTTTTATCTGTTATAAGCTCATCTTTGAGCCCTTCAATGTTGATTTCCGGATAATCCCTGTTATCTATTATAAAACTGTAAATTTTATCAGTTTCTGATGTGTTACCTGCCAGATCAACGGATGCAGTTCTTAAAAAAAAGGTTTTTCTTGTTTTTTCCTTTAATGTAACTTTCAGGGTATTGTTTTCCGCTTCATAACCTTCAAAAGGAGAACCGGGACTTTTTTCATCAGTTGTATAACTGTAAAAAACAGTATTCCCTTTTCCGGAACCTGTAATATTGACTACGGCCATGTCAGAATAGTAGATTTTTTTAAGATCCGACAATAATGGTTCAGGAGGTTTTATTTTATCTATATGGAAATGAACTGTTGAGGAATCTCCCATATTTTTATTTATTTTCGAGACAGGGAGTAATTTTACAGTGTAGTGTTTTTCTTTATTTTCAGGGCAGGAAAATAAAATATCATTTTCAAGTAAAAATGAATTCAGATCCGGATCAGGAGGAGGCGTAATATTTTCCGAAATTGTATAATATATATCATAATTACTGTTAAAAAGACTTTTTTTAAGAGTATAATCACTGCTGAAAAGATTATTTTTCCTGATATCAATTATATTTGAAATTTCGGGAAAACTGTTGTCCGACCTGTAATATTCTGTATTAAAAGCACTTCTGTTTCCCGATAAATCGGATGAATAGTATTCAATTTTAAGATCAGATGATATCCCAGATATGGAAAGAATGTTTACCGGTTTAGTGTATTTTTTGTAAAAACTTTCTCTGACATCTTTTGTTGTTATTCTGTAATAAACATCATCCTTGGCTTTAAATTCAAGTAGATTATTTTTAAAAGTGATATCAGGGATATCCGGAGGATAGTGGTCAACATTTATATTATTAATACTGAGAGGTTCAGATATGTTGCCGTTCCGGTCTACAGATGAAACTTTGATAAAATAAAGGCTTTCCCTGCCGTAAGGATTTTTCAATACCGGTAAAATATTCGAAACCGGACTTTGAGGTCCCGGATTTTCGGGAGGAATTTCTTCACTTATTGTATATGCAAATGATCTGTTTTTTTTCTGCTCCAGATATACCTGCTTCTCCCCGTTTTCGAGTACTTTTATTCCGGATAATACTGGTTTTTCAGGATGTCCTGTAACACCACTGTTTATCTGAGAGGGATATGAGATGTTTGTTCTATCCCTGTTGTCATAATAATAAAAATATCTGTAACACGCAGAAGAGCTGCTGTCATATGATTTAAGCCTGACTGTATTGAAATTAAGACTGTAAGGTTCAGATATAAGCTTCAGCGGGGAAACATATCTTTTAAAATCATTACTGTTGACAGAATAGAGAATAATCTTTTCTGAGACAGCTGTAAGAAATCTGTTGTTTTTGTACTCAATTATTTCAGTTTTTATTGTTTCATCATCGAGCTCAACATTATAAGAAATACTTGTAAAAAGTATTTCATCACTACCGGACGGTTTGCCTGACAGATAAATACTGATGCTTCCGGTTCTGTCCACCAGAAAAGGTTCTTTATATTCATTACCATTTGATGCCGAATCAAAATCATGGAAACTGTATCTGATCCAGTCGAATCCTGTTTTATCAATGTATAAAAACTGTTTATTATAAAAAACACCTTTTTCCGGGCTGATTATTTTTAAATATTTTTCTGAAGAGCTGTAATCATCATAATTCTGGTTTGACCATGATTCAACCATACTTTTATTGCCGGCTGAATCCTTGCTGTAATATAAAAGAGTATTGAATCCGGAAAGCAGTATTTTTTCATTTATCCATTTCCGCCATTCTCCTTCATCCAGTTTGTAGAAAACTGCATTATCATTATTTACAAAAGAAAGAAAACTGCTGTTTATAGATAAATCAGGTAAAGGGGGGTGTTTTTTATCTATAGTGTAATTAAGTCTTATCGGCTGTTTTTCAGGATTTTTTTCGGTGAAAACAATAGTATAGTTTTTTTCTTCTCCGGCAGAAGCACTGAGAATGATTGGAAAATTATGCTGATCATATAAAACAGGATCTTTTATTCTGCTTTTTTCAAAATAAAAGTATATTTCCTTTTCCTGCTTTTCAAGTGTTATTGTAATATCGCTGCTGTATCTGCCCTGAGGCGGATTAACCTGATTTTTATCAAGTGAAAATAATGATTGGGAAAAAAATATCAGTATTAACAGGTATATTTTTTTCATCATCACTTTATTCCAGTATTTTTAAAGCTTCCTTCAGTTCAGGATCATCTTTATAGTAATACTCTGAAAGTTCATCATGTGTCAGCCCCTGAAGTTCATGGCTCATGTAGTGGATCCATAAATCTTCATCAGGACTGTTAATAATATGCTTGTTGCAGTAATAGTCAGGATGTATATGAAGATCCTCGTTTTTAAAATTAAAGATCTTGTAATCATGTACAGCAATTTTGATATCTTCTCTCTTGATACCTTCAGATAAAATAATGTTAACAAGATAGTTGATTGTTTTACCTGAATCAAAAATATCATCTATAAAAAGTATCCTGTCTCCATTCCGGAGATATTTAGGGTCATAAGTCCAGCCGTCTACGACTATATTGCTGTTTTCCCTAATATCTGAATATGAACGGGCAACCACTGCTGCATAAAAAACAGGACGTTTGTTTTTCTGTACAATTTTAAAATATTCACTGATTATATTTCCGAGATATGCACCCCCTCTTAAAGGGACATATATGATATCAGGAACAAAACCGTCGTTATAAATTCTGTGAGCCAGTTTTATTGCGTTATTTCTCACAGTTGTATATGGTAAAAATATTTTATTCATAAATACCTGCTTGTATGTTAATGTCTCAATTATAAGCTGTTATTAGTATATTCTATATCATTACGGATATATTTTATAATGTTTTTTTCATTTTTCCTCTCAATGGAAGAATAAAAATCGTTGATATTGGTAATTTTTCTGTTATTTACTTCGATGATAATATCTCCGGGTTCAAGAAAATCAAGGAAAGGATTATCTTCTATATTTGCGACAACAACTCCTTCATAAGTTTTTCCTGATTTGAATATATCCATATTGTCTTTGTTTATTGATATAACGGAAATGCCAGGCCAGTACAAAGATACTCTTTCTGTAAGATCACTTTTTTTTGGTCTCAGGCCGGTTCTTATTTTAAATTCAACAGTCTGATTGTTTCTCAGCACAGTAAAAACTGTTTCAATATCAGCACCGAGATTTCCAATTACCCTGGTGAACTGATCAACATCTTTTATATTTGTATCATCAACAGACATAACAATATCACCGGGTCTGATACCATACATATCAGCAGGATCATTGATAACAGTCTGATAAATATATACACCGTTTATACCTGACAGATAATGCATCTTTTCTGATTGAAGTATTTCTCCTCCAATCAGACCTACCCATCCGTATCTGACTTCACCGAAAACAATAATATCTGAAACTGTTTTAACAGCATTGTTTGATGGAAGAGCAAAACCAAGACCGATACTTCCCCCTGTAGGAGTTGTTATCCAGCTGTTTATACCTATGAGTTCACCTTTGAGGTTTACAAGTGCTCCCCCTGAATTACCGTGATTTATTGAAGCATCAGTCTGTATGAAATCGCTGATATTACCACCTGAACTGTTTTTACGGCCCAGTGCACTTACAATACCGGCAGTAACACTTGAATTATATCCGTAGGGGTTGCCAACAGCCATTACCCATTCACCTACTTTAACCTTGTCTGAATCTCCCCATTTTATAACTGGAATATTTTTATCAGATTCAAAGGAAACAAGAGCAAGGTCTTTTCTTTCATCAATGCCTGCAACCTCAGCAGTAAAAACAGTCCCGTCTGAAATTTTTACAGAAATGTCTTCTGCTTCACCTATCACATGCTTATTTGTAAGTATAAAATATCTGTTTCCTTTTTTATCTGCTACAATACCAGATCCGAGACCCTCATCCCTGAATTCTTTTTCATTATTTTTCAGAGAATCCGGCGAGGGGTCAAACGGATTATATGAAAAATCCCATCCTTCAGGTATTTTCTGGTATTTTGAATCAATTACTGTTACCTGAACAACAGAAGGAAGCACTTTTTCAGCTGTTTCAGGGAACAGACAGAAGCCCTGATTATTACCCTGCTCCATCCCGTTTCTGTTCAACACAGTGCACGAAATAAATAATGAGGACAGCATTATAAGTGTTAAAATTCTTTTCATTTATAAACTCCGGAAGATATCTGCTGGGATATTTAAAGTGAAGTCAGAATTTCCGAATGATCTTCGTAGATTGCTATTGTATGTTCGAAATGCGCTGATTTGAGGCTGTCAGCAGTTTTTACTGTCCAGCCGTCATCAAGAATATAAACATCATCAACTCCAAGATTTATCATCGGTTCTATAGCAATGACCATTCCTTTCTTAAGTCTGGGATTTGGTCCATTATTAATATAATTGGGAACCTGAGGTTCCTCATGAACACTGAAACCGACACCGTGACCGCAGAAATCTCTGACTACTCCGTAATTATGCTTTTTTGCATGGGTAAAGACAGCCTTGGATATATGGCTGATTCTGTTTTTACCTTTTGCCTGTTCAATTCCCATGTAGAGGCATTCCTCTGTAACTTTCATGAGTTTTTTGTCAGCTTCAGAAACTCTTCCCACAGGCAGGGTAATTGCTGAATCAGTAATATATCCTTTAAGATCAATTCCCAGATCCAGACTGATTATATCGCCTTCATTAAGTACTTTTTTACCGGGTATTCCATGAATCACTTCTTCATTTACAGAAATACAGATGCTTGCAGGATATCCCATATATCCCTTGAAAGCAGCTTTTGCCTTTCTGCCGATGATATAGTCTTCAGCTATTTTATCTATTTCAATAGTGGATATTCCAGGTACAATGTATTTTTTAAGCTCCTGAAATGTTTCAGCCAGTATGTAACCTGATTCTCTCAGTTTCTTTATATCGTTTTCATTCTTCAGTTTTATCATTTTCCAGTCTTGCTTTTCTTTCTTTTGGAGTTACTTCCTTGCCAAGGTTTTTGAATTCTGTCTCTGCATCATTACCGTATGATGTATTGATGATATCTTCCACATTGCTGTTTTCTGACGTTATAGTGACTTTGCCGCTTGTAATCACACCCGGTTCAACATTGATTTTAGGTGTTACAATATTACCAAGCACTTTTCCTGTTGAAAGAAGGTTAACCTCTTCTGATGCTGCAATATTACCTATTATTGTTCCTGATACAGTAACTTTTCTGGCAGTTATATCAGTTTTTACTTTTCCTGTAGGTCCTATAACAACCTGATCGTCAGTTCTTATTTCACCCTGAAACTTACCTTCTATAAGTACAGGTCCGTTCACAAAAAAACGACCTTCAAATATTGAACCTTCTCCGATAATACAATTGGTATTCATATCAGTTATTTTTGACACCTTGGCTCCAGTATTTTTAAAATTAAAATATTTAAACTTATATTACTATAACATTTAAAGTATTACGATTCAACTATTTTGGATTTAATATGGTTAAGAAGAAATTCAGCTTCAATATTTGCCCTGTCAAGGGAAAGTGATTTATTAAGCATAACAAGTGATTCATTATAGTCATGTGTCCTGTATAGGACATATGCTTTCCAGAAATATGAATCTGAAAGTAAATTTCTGTCTGATATTATTTCATTATTAGTTATTATATCAAGATATTTCTCAGCTCCTGAAAAATCACCTTTTTTAATATCAATAAGAGCCAGATTATAGAATATCTCCGGACTTTTACTGTCTTTTAAACAGTCTTTCAGACTGTTTTCAGCTTCGGAAATATTTCCGTAATGAAGATTGGAAAATGAATTGAAAAAACAGTAATCTTTACTGTTTCTGAAGACCTCTTTCTGAAGCAGTATATCAATTTCTCTGTATTTTCCAGTTTCAAGAAGATAATATGCAAAATATCTATTAAAGTCTTCTTCAGTACTGTAATTATTAAGAAAACTCCACAGAATATTTGTATATTTGTTGATGTTTTCCGGGCTGCAGCTGAAAAGATCATTCAGCAGAGGTATATTATAATCCATAACATCAACTGATTCTGGTTGAATATTATTATGAAGATTAATAAAAAAAACAAGATTTTTAATATTTTCCTGCGGATTGTTTCTAAATGCAGCAGATAAATATTTTTCATTTATAATTCCTGATTCACGATATTCAAGCCAGATAAGGTTGAGCAATGGAATGTTGCTGAATCCGGGATCATCATTGTAAATGCTCTGATAGGAAATAAATGATAAATCAAATCTTTCAAGAAACATTTCAGCATCTGCTTTGAGCATTTTAATTCTGCTGCTGTTTTCTGTCATTCCGGAAAGTATTAAAAGTGATTTGCTGAAATTGCCTGTGTCAAGATATACAAGGGACGATAAAAGATCATTGTTATCTGTTAGAGGAATATAATGAACAGCTTTATCTGTAATACCCTCTATCATATAAAGAAGAATAAGGTTGTTAAGGAATTCAGTATTTCTGTCTTTTTCATATGCAGAAAGATAGTTTTCATGATTATTCCTGTCAGAAAGAAGCCTCATATAAATGTTATTGTTTAGAGATTCAAGCAGAGCAGATATTTTTTTGATATTACCAGGCTGCCCATTCAAATATGCTGAATACCCTTCCAGAAAAAGATCTTCGAGAAAAGGATCATTATTTATTTTTCCGGGGAAAATATCAAAAAAAAGATCCATTTTGTTGTTTTTAAGCAGAGAAAAAAGATATGTTTTTTTTATATGCATATCTTTTCTATATTTACGGTAAAAAAAATCGCCCAGATGTTCCATGTATATGTAATCTCCTGAAACATCCGATATTTTACTGATTCTTTTTAAAAGTATATGGACCTTGTTTTTTGTCTTTGCATATGCTTCAGATTTTTTTAATATCTCCTCTGCCCCGGAGAAATTACCTTTTAAAATAAATGCATCTGCCAGAAATATATTCCTGTTGAATTTTCTGTTGTTATCTGTGTTTAAAAGAAAAAGTGCTGAGATGATAAGAAATAACAGTAAGTTTAAAATAATCAGAATTATAAAAGAAGTCTTGAGTTTATTGTTTTTTTCTGTGTCTTTAAATAATGACAGTTTCACAATTTTTATCAGATATTACCAGATCCATAAGTTTACTTGAATCGTATACCATTATCATTTGTTGATTTCTCTGAAAACACTGTCCAGTACACCATTTATAAACCTGTATGAATCATTACTGCTGTATTCCCTGGATATATCTACAGCTTCGTCAATTGTTATATTGCCTGCGATATCTTTCTGATAAAGCAGGGAATAGACGCTTATTCTAAGTATTGCAAGATCAACTTTACTGATACGTTCAAATTTCCAGTTGTTGATATGCCTGGTAATTGTTTCATCTATTACTCTGATATTCTCTATTGTTCCGTTTATAAGAAGAGAAGCGAATATCTTTGTTTCCGGTTTTAAATTGTCAGTTTCTTTATCAAGCCATTCAAAACTGTTCAGATTTTCCAGTTTTTCACTTGTAAAATCCCAGCTGTAAACAGCCTGAAAAGCAAGTATTCGGCTTTTTCTTCTGGATCCTTTCATTGTTTACAGGTAATATTTTATTTCAGCTTCTTCTTCAAGTTCTTCAACCAGTTCCTTGACTGATTCCTTAAAAAGATCTTCCTGAGTTTTCATCATGAGATAGTCTTCAATTCTTTCTCTTACAGTTTTATCAACAGATGGATTAATTTTTTCATCTATTCCCAGAACATGAGGATCTATAATTTCCTTGAGCCTTACAATGTGATAACCCATATTTGACTTTATCACATCACTTATCTGTTCTTTTTTCAGACTGAAAACAGAGTCGAAAAAAAGTTCACCTAGAAGCTTTTTTCGAGGAAGATCGTTGATTCGCAGATATCCGAAATCTCCCTTATTGTATTTGGAAGCTGAATCGTCAGAATTTTCAACAAGCTGATCAAATGTTTTACTTCCGTTTCTGAGTTCTTTAAGGTAACTGTCAGCTCTCTGAGTAGCTTTTTCCATATCTTCAGGTTTTGACAGCATCCTTGTATCAATAAATATATGATCGAACCGTACTGTTTTCGGCATGGAAAATTTAATGCTGTTTTCATCATAAAACTTCTGAATCTCTTTTTCAGAAGGTCTCGGAATATTTGAAAGCTTGTCTTTTTTTACTTTGTTGACATATTTTTGTAGCTGAATAGTTTCCCTGCTTTTTTCTGAATATTTTTCCCAGCTGACACCTGTCTGTTTTCTAACGAAATCCTTTATCTGGCTGTCACTCATACCTGTGGAGGATTTTCCAATCTGATTTCTGATGAGATTAAGAACATCCTTATCTGAAACGGAAATCCCTTCCCTTTCAGCACCCTGCTGAAGAAGAATATCGCCTACCATAGTTTCCAGTACTTCCCGGTGTGATTTATCAATACCGTTTCTTTTAAGTATTTCGACAGTCTGGTCAAGCTTTTTTCTTGATATGATTTCAGGTTTTGTAAGATTGACAGTAGCAGCTCTCTGGTCAATCAGATCCTGACAGAAGACAGAAGATGAGATTAAAAATAGTATAATTATAGACAGTTTTTTTTTCATAATATAAAGCTTTTTATTCGGTTTTTCCTGATTCTGAATCATTCCACCATTCAGTTACAGTATTATTTTCTGCATTTTCCCTGTATGCAGCTCCAAGTACATCACCCTTTTCAGGTGTTCTGTTAACCCATGCAAGTCCAAGTGATACAACAATAAAAACAACAGCAAGAATCGAAGTGAATTTGGTAAGAACATTGCCTGATCTTGATCCAAAAGGGGTAGCACTGCCACCCCCGAATAATCCACCAAGTCCTTCGCCCTGTTCATCCTGAAGAAGTACCATTGCAATAAGTAAAAGACATGCAACAACAAAGATAATTAACAGTAAAACAGTTAGAATTCCCATTTTATTACTCCAGTAGATTTTTATGCGTTTATAATCGGTAAAAACAATTCAGGCTTAAGTGATGCTCCGCCTACAAGTGCTCCGTCAATATTCTCCATTGAGAGAAGTGAAGCAGCATTTTCCGGCTTAACAGAACCGCCGTACTGAATTATCATTCTGGAAGCAGCATTGTCTGAATACATATCAGCAAGCTTATCCCTGATTACCTTGTGAATGCTGTCAGCATCTTCTGCTGTAGCAGTTTTTCCGGTTCCTATTGCCCATACAGGTTCATAGGCAACAGTTATGGATTTAAGGTCGCTTTCAGGTATGTCCTTTAGTCCGTTCACAACCTGACTGCATACTACATCATCTGCCTTCCCGGCTTCCCGTTCTTCAAGTGTTTCACCTACGCAGAAAACAACTTCCATTCCCTGTGAAAGGGCAAGTTTGATTTTTGAATTGATAAATTCATCTGTTTCTCCGTAGATAATTCTTCTTTCTGAATGTCCCAGAATAACTGTATCAACACCCAGATCTTTAAGCATTTCAACAGAAATCTCTCCTGTATGGGCACCAGAGAGTGCATTTGACATATTCTGTGCACCAAGAAGAACTTTAGTCCCTTTTGTAATTTTAGCAACTTCAGCAAGTGCTGTAAAAGGGGGTGCAATCATAACTTTAGCATTGGAATTTCTGGAACCTTCAATAATAGCTTTTGCAAGTTCAGCTGCATCAGCTGTAAGTTTGTTCATTTTCCAGTTTCCTGCTATATATTTAATTCTATCAGACATAATTATCCTCTTTTTTACTTTTCAAGTGCAACAATACCGGGAAGAGCTTTACCTTCAAGAAATTCAAGAGATGCACCCCCTCCGGTTGAAACGTGACTTATTCTGTCTGCAAAACCGAATTTGTTGACAGCAGCGACTGAATCACCGCCGCCTACTACAGTTTTACCGGTACTGGCAGCAACTATTTCAGCTACTGTGAGTGTCCCTTTCTGGAATTCCGGGAATTCAAAAACTCCCATAGGTCCGTTCCAGACTATTGTTTTTGCTTTGACAAGTTTTTCCCTGATTTTCTCAATTGTTCTGGCACCGATATCCATGCCCAGTTTCCCGTCAGGAATATCTGCACTGTCAATATATTCAGCTTCAGCATTTTCGGAAAATTCAGTAGCTACAATATGATCTATTGGAAATACAATGTCAACTCCCTTTTTTTCTGCAGCTGTGAGAAAATTCCTTGCTGTTTCAAGATATTCACCCTCAAAAAGTGAATTACCTATTGAATGACCTTTTGCTTTAAGAAATGTATATGCCATTCCACCGCCGATAACCATTGAATCACAGGTTTTCAGAAGTGATTCGAGAACTGCAATTTTTGATGAAACCTTGGCTCCGCCGATTATTGCAACAAAAGGCTGTTCAGGTGATCTCAGCACCGGTTCAAAAAACTCAACCTCTTTTTCAATCAGAAAACCGGCTGCAGAAGGGAGATAATGTGTTACCCCCTCTGTGGAAGCATGGGCTCTGTGTGCAGTACCGAATGCATCATTAATATAAACATCACCGTTTCTGGCAAGTTTTTCAGCAAATTCAGGATTGTTTTTTGTCTCTTCATTATAGAACCTGACATTTTCCAGAACAAGGATTTCACCTGCCTCAAGTTTACTGACCTGTTTCAGAACTTCATCCCCTATGCAGTCATCTGCCATTTTAACAGGTCTGCCGATAAGTTTTGAAAGTTCCTTAACAACAGGAGAAAGGCTGAATTCAGCCTTTCTCTCTCCTTTAGGTCTTCCAAGATGACTCATCAAAACAAGAGATGCTCCTTCCTGCCCGAGTATATAATTCAAAGTGGGAAGTGCTGCCTTTATCCTTGTGGAATCAGTTACAACCCCGTCCTTTAAAGGAACGTTGAAGTCAACCCTTACAAGAACTTTTTTGTTTTTAAGATCTATATCTCTTACTGTTTTTACAGCCATTTTATATCCTTAATTAAACAAGCTTTAATGCAAGATCTACAACTCTGTTTGAGTAACCCCATTCATTATCATACCATGAAAGAATTTTGAAAAAGTTTTCACCGATTTTCATTGTGCTTGCAGCATCAAAAACTGATGAGTGAGGATTTCCCTTGATATCTGCTGATACAATAGGATCAGAAGTATATTCAAGAATTCCTTTGAGTTTCCCGTCAGCAGCTTTCTTGATTGCTGCATTAATTTCATCTACAGAAACATTTTTCTTGAGTCTGAATGTAAGGTCAACAATTGATCCTGTAGGAGTTGGAACTCTCATTGCAAGACCATTGAGTTTTCCGTTAAGTTCAGGAATAACAAGACCAACAGCTTTTGCAGCACCTGTTGATGTAGGAATAATTGACATGCTTGCAGCTCTAGCTCTTCTTAAATCGCTGTGTGGCTGGTCAAGAATAACCTGGTCGTTTGTGAATGCGTGAACAGTAGTCATAAGGCCTTCTACAATTCCGAACTCGTCATTGAGAACTTTTGCTACAGGTGCCAGGCAGTTTGTTGTACATGAAGCATTTGATACTGCAAGGTCAGTAGCTTTGAGCGCATCATCATTTACACCAAGTACAATAGTACTGTCTACTTCATCTTTAGCAGGTACTGTAAGAATCACTTTTTTAGCTCCGGCAGTGATATGATCCTTATATCCGCCTTTAGGACCTTCAGCAGTTCTGAAAACACCTGTTGACTCGATTGCAACATCTACACCGAGTTCTTTCCATGGAAGATCTTTAGGGTTTCTTTCTGCGAAAACCTTGATTTCCTTGCCGTCTACTATGATAGCTCCGTCTTTAGCTTCAACAGTTTTATCATAAACCCCGAAAGTTGAGTCATATTTGAGCAGATATGCAAGTGTTTTAGGATTTGTAAGGTCATTGATAGCTGCAATTTCAATGTTGTCCCTTTCAAATGCAATCTTAAATACATTTCGACCAATTCTTCCGAATCCGTTAATTGCTAATTTCATAAATTGTCACCTCTTAAAATATTTTCACTGTTAATCATATTAAAAAGATTTTCTTATGTCAATTAAACAGCAACAGTTTGTATTATTGTCTTATATTATTTCGCTAAAAAAGTATCTTATTTGATATTAATTATGAAATCATAGATCTCTGAACTGCTGAAATATTTTTCCTCATCTTTCTTTCTTTCTTTTTCTGCAGCATCCCTGACAACAATATCTCCGTAGTTTACAAGATCAAACATTTCCCGGCTGGTAACATTACCCTCAGATACTGATTCATCAGTAAGTGTAATGCTGAATTTGCCGATTATATCAGAATCTTCATAAACATATCCTATTCTGCTTCTGTCAATTTTTATCCTGTCTTTTCTGACAATCAGAAATTCATCACCTTCCATCACATTTTCAATTTTACCGATATTTATTAACCCTTTTTCAAAATCCAGCCCTATTATTTCACCATAAATATCAATATCTGCGAGAATATCATTAATAAGGTTGTTGATGGTGTCCCATATCCTGTTATTACCGGTCTTTATAATACTGTAACTGGAAATTTCAGAACCGGTAAATGAAGAATAAACAGTGCATTCAGCCCTGAAAAGACGTTCAGTTTCACTGAAATCAAGTATAAAAAAATAATCACTTTTATTCTTTCCGCTTCTTGATTCAGAAAAAGCTTCTGAAAAACTGCTTATTTTAACACCATTATTAACAATTTCAATATTTTCGGAATGACCTGCGACTGATCTGAAGATTTCTGAGAGAACTGTTTCTCCATTCTGGTGGAGCATACTGAAACTGTCCCTGTAAAAGAGGTTTATATCAAAATTATGCTTGTCAACAAGAAACTGATCGATATTCCAAACTGAGGATACGCTTGTGCTTTGAAGGCTTTCCTGAATTTCAATATCATCTTTTATTTTCTGATAGTTGCGTTCTTTTTCCGGAAGTGTATAAAGCTCTGAAAGATATTTCGACCTGAAACCCTTATTGAGAAAAAGACGTGAATATGCAAGTCTGACTTTTACAGAGTTAGGATCAATCAAAAGTGCCCTTCTGTATGAATTCAGGGCCTTGTTTATATAGTTTCTCTCTTCAAGCCCTTTTCCCCTTTGATAATGGTAATCTGCAGCCATTGTTCTTGATGTATCATTCACAGGTTTTTCTTCTCTGATAAGATTTTCAAGTGCAAATCTTGATATTTCATCATCAGGATTTATTCTGAATGCTTCAGCATAAAATCTCATTGCTGAATCTGTATCACCTTTTTTTTCAGAAGCCCTACCGAGTGTGTAGGCGACAATATTATTATTTCTGCGGGAATAAAACCTGTTGAGTATTTCAGGGACTGCTTCATAATCACCATTGCTCAGCAGTATTTTTGAGTAAAGAAGAGCAGCCTCGAGAAAATCCGGATCAAGATTGACAGCTTCCCTGATTTTAGTTTCAGCCAGATGGGTATTACCTGTCATTATGTAATGACGGGCGCATATATATAGCACAGCAGGGTCATTATTGTAGATACGCAGTGCTTCTGTAACATATTTTTCAGATTCATCATACTGTTTCTGATAATCAAGAAGAACAATAATTGATAACAGTGCTTTTCTGTTTGACGGTGATATAGTCAGTATATCCATATAATTGTTTCTGGATTCAGTGAATTTGCCTGTAAGAAGTGCAGTTTCAGCAAAACCGAAGTATGCATTGATATTATTGGGTTCTGACTTTTTTATTTTACTGAAAATTTCCTCTGCCTTGCTTATTTCCCCCTTTCCCAGAAGTATTCGGCCTTCCAGACTGAGCAGTTCTATATTGTTTTTATCATATTTTCTTGCAAGAACCACCTGTCTGTATGCTTCATCGTATTCACCAAGGTAATAATAAGAAAGGGCAAGCCCTTTGACAGAATGTATATAATCGGGATTAATTTCCAGAACTGATTTGTATTTTTCTATTGCAGAGTAGTAATCCCCTTCAAGAAGGAGGTTGTCACCTTCACTGTTGAGTGTAAACAGTTCATTTTCACTGAACAGTGGAGATAAAACTGTAATAAAAATTAGAGCAGTCAGTATTCTGTTCATTTTGCACTGTTTAATTCTATTTTAATAGTCTTGATTTTATGCCCATCCATATTATTAATTATAAAATTTATCCCTTCATATGTTACTTTCTCATACTTAACAGGAATTTTCCCAAAAAGATCAAAAACAAAACCACCAAGTGTATCATAATCATCATGCGGAATATCAAGACCGAGGTGCTTGTTTATATCTTCTATATCAGCCCTTGTATCACAAAGATAATTGTTGTCATCCAGTTTTATAATATCTTCTTCTTCATCATCAAACTCATCCTGAATATCGCCTACAATCTCTTCGATAATATCTTCCATGCATACAATTCCCGATACTCCTCCGTATTCATCAACAGCTACAGCAATATGAACCCTTCGTCTCTTGAATTCATGAAGAAGTGAATTTATTCTCTTGCTTTCAGGAATAAAATAAGGTTTTCTTATAACTGTCTCTATATCAAAGGCTTCCTTTTTGAAAATTAACCTCAGGAGATCCTTAACATATAAAATACCTATAACATTATCAATTGTATCTTTGTATACCGGGAACCGCGAATGACCGCTTTCTGTAACACTGGAAAGTATTTCATCAAGATTCATGTCATTCTGTATAAAGATTACATCAATACGGGGTATCATAACCTCTTTTACAGTTGTTTCAGCAAGTTCCACAACCCCTCTGATCATGTCTTTTTCCTCATGATTCAGATAACTGTAACTCTCCTCCTCTTCATCATTGCTGCCGAAAAGCTTGCTTAAAAATCCTTTTTTCTTCAAAATATATCAACTCCTGTAATTGACTTGAGTAAATCTTCCTGTTTTATCAGCATTTCCTGATCAGGGTCATTGGATTCATGTGTCATTCCGCTCAGATGAAGAATACCATGAATAATAAGACGTATAAGTTCCTCATTTTTATCAACATTAAAGTATTTACTGTTTCTTTCCAAAGTATCAAGTGAAATAATAATATCACCTGCATAAAAACTGCCTGTTCCTGATAACATTTCAGCTGAACCGGGATCTTCATTACCGGGAATCTGTACACCCTCTATCTGGGGAAACGAAAGTACATCTGTAGCTTCGTCCCTGTTTCTGTAAGAACTGTTAAGTTCTCTGATAAAACTATCATCACAGAATACTATTGATATTTCCCAGTTATCAATTTCTAGTAATTTTAATATATTATTACATATTTTAACAATAATTTTATTATCAATTTTATTATTTATATTCTCATAAGTTATATCAATATTATTCATCTGTTTTTTTCCTCTTTCTTACAGTTCTGCTTCTTGCCTGAGAAGCAGAACCGGTGGCTTCAGCATCATCAGTGTCGGGATATTCTATACGGGAATGAAAACTCCCGGCCAGGGTTTTTATAAAGGATTCTGTGATAATTTCAAGCTCCCTGAATGTAAGTTCACTTTCAGTAATCTGTCTGGTTTCAATTTTTGACATTATTATTTTCCAGACAAATTTTTCAAGCTGGCTCATTGTAGGTTTTTTCAGTGTTCTTACTGCTGCTTCTATATTGTCTGCAAGCAGAACTACTGCTGCTTCCCTGCTGACAGGTTTGCCTTCTGTATATGAATAATCTTCCGGAGATATTTTGGCCTTGTTTTCCAGTTTCAGTGCTTCCACATAAAAATATGCAATAAGTCCGTTGCCATGATGCTGAGCAATTATATCAACCACAGCCTGTGGAAGTCCCAGTTCCTTTGCCTTCTCTATACCTATCTTTACATGTGATTTAATCACAGATACCGACATACTTGGTTTCAGATCATCATGTTTATTATGGTTTGTCTGGTTTTCAATAAAATATTCAGCCTGATCAATCTTGCCAATATCATGGTAATACGCTCCAGCCCTTGCAAGAAATGGATTTGCCTTAATCTCCCTGCAGGCAGTTTCCGCGAGATTACCTACATTTAAAGAATGATTGAAAGTGCCCGGGGCCATATTATGCATTTTTTTGAAAATAGGATTATTGAGATCAGAAATTTCTATCAGCCTGAACTGTGTCGGCGAATTAAAAACATGCTCTATAATAGGTATTATACCAAGTACAAGGATTCCGGATATAAAACCGTTTAGAAATGCAATTCCTGAAGAAACAATCATTGTAGAAAAAATCTGTTTTGTAAACAATGATAATGCATTAATAAAAAATATACTGAAAATACCTATTTTAAGACCTGAATATATCAGATCAATTCTTTTTTCTACTTTCTGAACAACAAGTACAGCAGTTACTGAAGTGAAGAGTGAAAAAAGTGACGGAAGAGGCTGGAAATTAATAACCGGAAGAAGTATGAAACTTGAAATAATTGAAAAATTTATACCGGCCGAAGGGGATATTATCAGTGCCAGAATCGTTGAAAAAAGAGGCGCCGGGATAAGCAGGGCAAAATTAAACCATTCAGGCATATTAAAAATCTTGAAAAGGACAACTGAATATATAAGGAAAATTTCACCTAGAATAAGAAGGAAAAAGATTTCTTCCCTTGATATTTGTTTATGAATTACTGTCCTTGAAAAAAGTATGAAGCTGATAAAATATACGGATGCAATGAAAAGGAGAATTCCTGCAACTTTTCTGTAATTTGTTGAAACAACAATATTACCCATAGCCTTTATTTTTGCCATATCAGTTTCTGAAATTATGAAACCCCTTTTTACAATCAGATCACCTTTGTGTACATCGGCATAAAGAGGTTCTGATTCTGAAAGTATCCTCTCCCTTTTTGATGTTGTCTCCTGAAAATCATAAAAACAGTTTTCAACTGCAAATACTTTTATAATTTCAGTAACTGTTGATCTGTCGCTGCTCTGAACTATGGATGTCTTATTAATAAAATTATCAATCTTATTTATTGACAGTAAATCAGAAAATCTGACTTCCTCTTTTTCCCTGCTGTTGTTTCTCCATCTCCAGATTTCAATAATATCGTTTTCGTGATAAAGTTTATTGTCGCTGGCGACTATATCAATAACTCCTTCCTCCATTACGGATTTCAGTATTTCTGAAGATATATCAAGAAGGGACAGTACAGAGGGTTTCTCAAGAAGTCTGACAAAAAGAGACCTGCTTATTTCGGGAAATATCTCTGAAAAATTCGCATAAAGAGGATCAATCCATTCAGTTGAGTAACTTTTTATGTGGATCTTTTTAAAATAATCATAAAAATTACTGAATCTGAGAAAGGTTTCATCATTAATTTCCTTATAAACCTTGAAAACAGGGGTAATGTTTTTTTCAAGTTCATAATCACGTTTTGCAGTACTTTTTCTGTCAATGAATTTAAAATCATATTCTGCTATAATATCCCTTACAGCAACTTTACCAGCCTCATAGTCTTTAATTTCCCTGTTGTAGAGATATGAATCAACCTTGAGGAATCCTATAATGAGAAGGGAGTTGAAAAGAGCTGTAGCTAGAAGAACATAGAGAATAAGCCTGTCTTTGACAGCTGTAATATTTTTTCTTGATTTAATTTTCTTTTTCATAGGCATCTATGATTTTTTTTACCAGAGGGTTTCTCATTACATCTTCAGATGTGAAAAAAGAAAAACCTATCTGGTTGATATTTTTGAGTGTATTCAGGGCATGAATAAGCCCTGATCTTTTTTTATTCGGCAGATCAATCTGTGTTATATCTCCGGTTATTACTGCCTTTGAATTTTCCCCGATACGGGTAAGGAACATCTTCATCTGTTCAATTGTCGTATTCTGGGCTTCATCGAGAATTATGAATGAATCACTCAGACTCCTTCCCCTCATATAGGCAAGAGGGGCTATCTCAATCATTTTATTTTCTTCCATTTTCTGTATTGTTTCAAACGGCAGAAGAGCTTCTATTGAATCATAAAGAGGCCTGAGATAAGGACTGATTTTCTGAATAAGATCACCGGGAAGGAATCCAAGACTTTCACCAGCCTCCACTACCGGTCTTGTAATTATCAGTTTTCTCTTTTTCTTCTGAAGTATTTCACTCAGTGCCTTTGCAACAGCGAGATATGTTTTCCCTGTCCCTGCCGGTCCTGTTGTAAAAACAATATCAAAGCTGTTGAATTTGTTTATAAGCTGGACCTGATTGACCGAACGGGGAAAAACCTTTTTTGTGCTTCCAGGGATGATCAGTTCCAGGTTTTCAATATCACCGGATGATTTAATGCTGTCAGACCTGTCTAAAAGTGAAATACCTGAGAATATACATTTAATAAGGTCCCTGCCTGGAACTCCTCCCCTTTTTGAATAATCCTCAATTTTTTCAATAATCCTGGAAAAACTGTCGATTTTTTTCCGGTCGGTTGATGAAAGCAGTATTTCATTACCGTATGTATATACTTCAGCTTCAAGGAGTTCTTCTATAAGCTTAAGATTAGAATCATTTGAACCGCAGATATTAGTAAGAATACTGTGGTCTTCAAGAACAATAGAAAATTTTTCTTCCAATTTATATCCTTCAAAAAAAGATTTTACAAACCATTATTGATTTAAGTCAAGCATTTAAAAGATCTGTTAATTCATAATTACCCAATTCAAATGCATGGTTATGCTTTTATTACATACTGATATCATTGTCACTTATACTGATATCAGATTTAATTTCCGGAATGGGATTCCACTGCATGAGAATTGTAAGTTTTGAATCCCATTTCCACTGTGAATTCCCTGTATCAGGAGTATAAAGTTTAGGCTCGCCCGTATATTCCAGAGTAAGATCCCAGTCATGCAGGTGATGAACAGCCTTGAACTTAATTTCCTTCAGCTTGAAAAAAGATTCATAACGGGATTCTGTATCGAAAAAGTTGAATGATTTCAACAAATCACTGAAAGGGTTTATCCATTCTTCACCGAGTTCTTCCGCATATGAAGGAATATACCTGTAGGTTTTATTGTTTTCAGATTTTGTACTGAATGTGAGATCAAGAAATTCTGAAACATTCATATCAAAACCGAAATTAAAGACTAGCGAGTTTTCTGTAAATTTCTGCAGGTCCATTTCCCAGGATGTTGACATATTTGTCTTGTATCTTATTCTGTTTTTCCATACCGGATAAAAATATCTGGAAAAATCAATTCCAGCATTGAATTCCGAAGGCACGAAATTTTCTTCATCTTCCTCTATCCACCCTGATCCCTGATCATAGTACCATGGCTTTTTATATTCAGCCTTGTATTCAGCATTGAAAATCCATAAATTGACAGTTGATACAAGTTCATCAGGTGTATTGTTGATGAAATCATATTTATATGTCTGTTTAAAATACATCTCATCTTCAAAAAGGCTGAGTCGCCCTATAGTCTCTGATGTCTCCCATTCACTGTCTTCAGAATCATATTCCAGTATCTCTTCTATATATGTAAGATCATCATAACCGTATTTCTCTTTCCATTTTATTGGATCGAATTTCCATACATCTTCCTGTATTTCCACAGCTTTAACAATAACTGTTGAAGTAAGAGGACCTGTTCGGGCTATGTTTTCATTCTCAATCTCCTGAAGAAGCGGAGGTAGAACTGTTCTCACCCTTACATGCTGTATCTGGTTCCAGTTAGCTAGGTATTTAAGATTCAAATCAAGTTCATTTTCAGTAAATGAATCTTTATTCCACCCGAAAAAGCTGTCTTCAAAGACAGCATATCCTTCAGCATCTGTATATGAATAATTTTTCTGAAAAATGATTGTATCAATCTGGTATTTCAAATAGGACTGGTCAAAAGAATCATGATTGTAGAGAGGATATGAAATAAAGCCTGATTTATTTTCAAGTTTTGTAAAAGTTGCCTTGCTGTCGGATTCCCTGTAGCTCTCCCAGGTTGAATCAGATATATTTTCTCCTCTTGACTTGTGCTCCTTGTAGTCATATGAAAGTATTATAAAATCATCAAGTGACAGAAGATCTTCATACAGATCTGCTGTATAGTTGAGTTTGAAATTTCCGTAACTTCTTATCGTTTCATATGATTTTTTGAAATTTATATCATCCGGATCTGTCCATGAACTGCTGTCAAGAGTTGTTGCTGATATAAAACTGGGAGAAAGAGTATATGAGAGTGAATGGGAAAACGGGTTTCTGTTTTCATGAAGCTTGATATCAAGTTCTTCAAGATTATCAGGTTCCTGTAAGTCACTGTAGTTTTCAGCTGAGTCGCTTTTTGTATTATTTTCTGTTTCCCATGGAGAAATTATCTTTTCCTTGTTTTTTATATCAGAAGCTTCAACAGTTTTGTAGTTTTCAGGGATATCAGAATAGCTGTATGTCTTTGAAAAAATATCTCCTGATACAGTAAGTGAAAACTCCGGCATTGTGTATGTTTCCGGATAATAGAAATACTGTTCAGGCATGAAATATTCTGATCTGTTAGAAGATGGTATATAATCAGGTAAAGCAGAATCAAGCCCTGCAATCCCGGTAGTACTCCTTGTCTTGTTTTTCCAGTTCATGGAAAAATCAAGTTTTGTTATATTGAATTCCTTGAGATAATCATCAAAGAAGTTTATTTCCGGATTCAGAGAAAGGTGAATTGACCACCAGAGCCTTTCCCTTATACCCTGAAAATCATCATCTTCTTTTTCCTCCTCCTCTTCAAGTCCAAGCAGCTTGCTCCAGTCAATATATTCAGCCCTGTCGTTGAAATCCCTCAGCACATAGGGATCAGAATAGATTTCAAAGGAAATATCGCTGTCTGCTGCTGAACTGATAAAACCTGTATCAAGTTCAAAACCGAAACGGAACGGAAGGCTGTATCCGAGAAAACTCCCTTCATTCCAGTAACTCTCATAGCTCCCGTTATCACATTCAAAAAAAGGAGAATAATATCCGTCAGAATTTATATATATGTTTCGGCTTCTTCCAATACCGGCAAATAATTTTGTTTCCTTCAAAAAATCAGATTCTTTTGAAAACATTTCCACACCGGAGAAAAGACCAAGTCTTGAATAAATATCAAACATGATTTTGATGAAGTTTTCAGATTCATCAGATTTTTCCTTCTTTTCTGTTTTTCTGAGATAAATACCGTTAAGTTCAGTTTCATAATCGGTATCTTCTTCTGTGAGGGCAAGAAATGACAGGTTCTGGCTGCTGCTGTCAGGCTGCCCTTTCAGATATGTTGTTGTCTGGAAAAAAAAACCAACAGCATCTTTTGAACCGAGTGCCGGGTTAAAGACAAGCTTGTCTCCCGGATGAAAAAAGAATGGAAAATAGAATGTTGGTATATGGCCCACATAAAGAACAGCATTTTTAATGCCCCATTCACCGGGGGCAAGTACCCAGATCCGATTTGCCTTGAGGTGATAGTAGGGATCATCAGGTTTGCTTGATGTTATGCTGGCATCATCAATAATTACAACATCATCATCAGATCTGTATATTTTTTCTCCGGAATAGTAGAATTTAAGGTTTTTATCGTCCTGCTGCTTGTCTTTTTCGGAAACTCCCCTGAAAAACATCCCTTCCCAGTTTGTTATATCAAATGAAAGTTTTTCACCTCTGAAATTTTCCCTGTCTTCGCCGCTTATTCTCGTGTAATCAACATTGCCGGTTGCTGTTATTATGTTTTCCGACTGGTTGAAAAGTATCCTGTCTGTTTTAATCAGGTTAGTCACATCCTTGTCTGTATCTTTCATTTCAAGAATTACATTGCCTGATATTTTTATATATTTTTCATCAATTTTTTCTATTGTGAAATATTCAGTGCGTTCTGCCGCCTCAATTGACAGATATTTACCTTTTCCTGTTTTATCTGTTTCCTCCCCTTCTGTTTCGGGAAGTTCTTTTTTGTAATATTCGGCCAGACGCTTTTTAAGATCGCTTTTTGAGCCTGATTCATCAAGGCCCAGATACCTGCACCAGCTCAGGAGACTGTAATAATCTGATGTGTTAATATCAGATATAACAGTCTTTTCTAGAAGTGATTCTGAAGGTTTATTTTCACTGTCTGCTTGAGCTTCATTCTCCTGTTTAATAGAGGGATCTGATGATTGTGTAACTGTGACATCATCCGGCTGTTCTTCAGACATCAGTATATGATTATAAAAAAGCATGAGAACAATTAAAAAAAGTATTTTTTTTAATTCTCTCATTATTACTGCAGTATTCCCTTCAGAAATTTACCTGTATATGATCTGCTGCAGGCAGCCACATCTTCAGGAGTACCGGAAACAATAACCTCTCCTCCGCTGACTCCCCCTTCAGGTCCCAGGTCTATGATATGATCTGCAATTTTTATTATATCCATATTATGCTCAATAATAATAACAGTATTGCCTTTGTCTGCTATTGCATTAATCACATCTGCCAGCTGTTTGACATCTGCAAAGTGAAGCCCTGTTGTAGGCTCGTCAAGTATGTACAGGGTATTTCCTGTGTTAACCTTTGAAAGTTCAAGAGCAAGTTTTACCCTCTGTGCCTCACCCCCTGAAAGCGTGAGAGCCGACTGTCCCAGTTTTATATAACCCAGCCCAACACTGTTTAGAGAATCAAGTTTCCTTTTTATCTTCGGGATGTTTTCAAAGAATGAAAGAGCATCTTCAACAGTCATTTCCAGTACATCATGGATATTCTTTCCCTTGTATCTTATATCAAGTGTATCCCTGTTGAATCTTTTCCCATGACAGACGTCGCAGGTTATATAAACATCAGGAAGAAAATGCATCTCTATTTTTATGGTCCCTCCACCTTCGCAGTTTTCACACCTTCCTCCCTTTACATTGAAAGAGAATCGTCCTGGTTTGAATCCCCTCGCTTTTGCCTCCGGGAGGGATGAAAAAAGTTCCCTTATCGGGGTGAAAAGACCTACATATGTGGCTGGATTTGACCTTGGTGTCCGTCCGATAGGACTCTGGTCAATATTAATTACCTTATCAATATGCTCTGTACCATCTATTGATCTGTATTTCCCTTCAGGATTCCTGCTTCTGTTTATCCTGTTGTATACAGCAGGATAAAGAATATCATTAATAAGTGTTGATTTACCCGAGCCGGATACACCTGTTACAAGAATGAGTTTGCCGAGAGGAAATTCAATATCAATATTTTTAAGGTTGTGTTCTTCTGCACCGCTGAGAACTATTTTTTTCCCGTTACCTTCCCTGTTGTTCTCGTTCAGAAGTATCTTGTCTGTACCGTTGAGAAAACGTCCTGTTATGCTGTCTTTATTGGACAGTATATCACCTATAGTTCCCTCTGCCGTAATCTTGCCGCCGTGAACTCCGGCTGCCGGTCCCAGTTCTATAATATGGTCTGCAGACCTTATTGTCTGTTCATCATGTTCAACAACAATAAGGGTATTTCCTATATCCCTGAGATGCCTCAGTGTATTCAGAAGCCTTTCATTGTCTCTCTGGTGAAGACCTATTGTAGGTTCATCAAGTATATAAAGCACACCCACCAGAGAAGAACCTATCTGGGTAGCCAGACGTATCCTCTGTGCTTCTCCCCCTGACAGAGTTGAAGCCTTTCTTTCAAGAGTAAGGTAATCAAGTCCGACACTTATAAGAAAATCAAGACGTGATCTGATTTCCTTGAGTATCTGATAAGCTATTTTTTCCTCAGTTTCTGTAAGACTGATGCTGCTGAACATGTCGTACAGTTTCCTGACAGACATTGAAGTTGTCTCAAATATGTTGTTTCCCGCAACCTTAACATGAAGGCTCTCCCTTCTCAGCCTTTTACCGCCGCAGGATGCACACTCTGTCTGCTGCATGAAACTTTCCAGCCATTCCTTTATACCGCTTGAATATGACTCTCTGTATCTTCTTTTAAGATCATTGAGTATTCCGGGGAATTTTCCGCTGTACTCATAGCGGGATGCCCTGTCCCTGTTTGAATATACAATATCAAGTTCCTTGTCTGTACCGGTGAAAATTTTCTCCATGACAGAATGTTTTATATCTTTTACCGGTGTATCAAGTGAAAACCCATATTCAGATGAAAGTGCTTCAAACCAGCTTCTGTGCCAGTTGGATGTAGGTTTATAGGGCTTGAAACCTCCCTCATTAAATGAGAGGTCAGGATCAGGTATAATGAGATCCCTGTCAAATTCCATTGTCATTCCAAGACCAGAACATTCAGGGCATGCTCCTTTCGGATTATTGAAGGAAAACATTGCCGGTTCAAGTTCAGGAATACTGTAATTGCAGTTCGGACATGAGTTTTTGATTGAATAAAAATACTCTCTGTCATTTTCGGAATTGTTTATTACTATAACCCTGCCGTCACCGACTTCAAGAGCTGTTTCTATTGACTCGCTTATCCTTTTTCTTGAATCTGGATTATTTTTTATCCTGTCAATTATAATATCTATATTGTGTTTCTTTTTTTTATCAAGCCTTGTTTTGTCTTCTATACTCATGATTTCACCATCTATCCTTGCCCTGATAAAACCTGACTTGATAGCATCATTTAGAATTTTTTCATGTTCACCTTTTCTTCCTGTTACAACCGGGGCAAGAATTATAAGTTTCGAGGAATCTGGAAGTGATGTCACTGAATCGAAAATCTGGTCTTTTGACTGTTCCTGGATTTCCCTGCCGCATTCAGGGCAGTGCGGTTTCCCTATCCTGGCGAAAAGCAGCCTCAGATAATCATATATCTCTGTTACTGTGCCGACAGTTGACCTTGGGTTCCTGTGGGTTGTTTTCTGCTCTATTGAAATTGCAGGGGAAAGACCTTCAATATAATCAACATCAGGTTTATCCATTCTTCCGAGAAACTGTCTTGCATACGAGGATAGAGATTCAACATACCTTCGCTGTCCTTCCGCATAAATAGTATCAAAAGCCAGGGATGATTTGCCCGAACCGCTCAGGCCGGAAATAACAACAAGTTTATCTCTGGGTATTTCAACATTAATATTTTTCAGATTATGTTCACGTGCGCCTTTTATTATTATTTTATCCATAAAAAATCCGTTTTATTCTACAGGTATCAGTAATGACTCTTTGATTTTTTCTATATAGACAGGTTTTTTTCTGTTACTGACAATCCTTTCTGAAATATCCCTGTATTTACCGCTATTCATGCTTCTGCAGATGATTTCAAAAAGCCTGTATGATTCTTCTGTCTCACCTTTATTATGCAGAGTCAGTGAAAGATAAAAAAGATATTCATAAAAACCTGATTTTTCAATATAGCTTCTGCTGTCTGCATTTTTTTCAGAATCACTGATCAGTTTTTCAAGATTGACGTAACTGTACTGTGGATCATAACTTTTGAGTATGTTGTATGTTCTTGTAAGGATTGCTGTTACAGGTACTGTAAGAAATTTAAGAGAATTATTATCCTGTGAAAGTGTAAAATAATATATTCCAAGTTCACCTGAAGGGTATATTATTTCATCATTATCAAGTCTGTAGTAATACATAAGTTTATCAAGACCGTCACTTACAAGCTTTTCAGGGAGAATTCCAATATACATAGAAATATTACTTTCTTCAGCAATCCGGCTTACAAGGTCCCTCAGGGTCTCCTGATAGCTGTTATGATTTCCCAGTTTTTTATATATATCAGCTTTATGCTGCAATATGATATTTATAAATGATTCAGTAAAAAGTGTTTCTCTGAAAGATTCAGCCCTTTCATACTGTTTGAGTGCAAGAGTATATTCCCCTTCATTTTCAAAAATTCTTCCGATATAGTATTCTGCTTCAGGAAAATCCCTTTTTACTGCTGCTTCCCTGAAATATTTGAATGCATCACTGAAATCCCTGCTGTTGTAAAGATTTATTCCTTTTCTGTACAATATCCATTCCTGCTCAGCTTCTTCCTGTGAATATGCAGGGAGAACTGTAAAAGCAATTAAAACAAACAGAGATGCTATCAGATATTTTCCATTTCTTTCCAAAACTCTTCTTCCGCTTTATCTTCCGTGGTTTTTATAATTATCTCACCTTTTCGGAAAATTACAACCGATTTTCCGCTCCCGGTAATCCCTATATCCGCATCTTTCGCCTCATCAGGACCGTTAACTATACAGCCCATAACTGCAACAGTCACCGGTTTCTGTATTGTATTGAGCTTTTTGCTGATTTTTGAAAGAAAACTGTGAACATCAAAAGTTGCCCTTCCGCATCTCGGGCAGGAAACAATATTCACATAGTTCTTCTTGCTGCCGCACAGCTTCAGTATAGCCTTTCCGGCCTCAATCTCATCAGCAGGCGGAGATGAAAGAGAAACCCTGACAGTTGCCCCTATTCCCCTGTTCAGCATCTGAAGAATACCTGCAGTGTTTTTTACAATTCCAGGTACAAGTGGTCCTGCCTCAGTTACCCCGATATGAAGAGGATATCTGTAGCGTGATGCGAATTCTGTATTTGCCTCCACTGTTGTTTCAACATCTGAAGACTTCAGTGAAAAGACAGCATTTCGGAAACTGTATTTTTCAAAAATCTCAATTTCCATTTCAGCAGCCCTGATCATTGCTTCAGCCTTGTTTTTTTCATTTTTCAGTTCTGCAGGAAGAGATCCCCCGTTTACACCGACCCTGATTGGGATATTTCTTTCAGAAGCTCTTTTCAGAACTTCCTCCACCTTCCATTCAGCGCCGATATTTCCGGGATTTATCCTGATCTTTGCTATACCTGAATTATCTTCAAGGCACTTGAGTGCTATTTTATAATCAAAATGTATATCTGCGACTACAGGAAGAGGACTCTTCAATGCAATTTCAGACAGTATTTCTGCCGATCTGATATCAGGAGCTGCAAAGCGGATAATATCACAACCTGCAGCCTTGAGCTCTTCAAGACCTTTGATAACAGTTTCAAACCCTTCTCTGTCCAGCACTGAAACAGGATATTTCCACATTGTCTGGAGTGATATATCGGCTCCGCCCCCTATAATCACACCGCCGGCATTTACTTTATATGTTTCTTTGTTTGTCAGCATATTTACCAGCTTAATTCAAAAACAACAGGTTCTTCCGAAGACAGTATTTCAGGCACACTCATTTCAAATTCTGCTCTGTTGTTTCTATAGTTCCCTGCATTTGTTTCCCTTATATCAGAGGGTGTAATAACTGTTATTTTTACAGGATAGCTGCTGTAAAGGTCAGATACAACCTGCATTGTCTCGGCGTCAATATTACCGCTGTTTCCAGGGTATAGAATCTGCGTAAAAACTGTTCTTGTAAGTTTTCGTTCAACTGTTATTGAAGGTTCTGCAGTGCTTCCTGCCGCTGAATTCAGAGCATCTATGTCGGAAAATCTGAATTCAGCAGTAATAAATATTTCTTCGCTGTTTTCCTCCCTGTTGAAAGAAACCAGTTCAAGGTTGCTGTTTTCAGCAGCTTTTTCGGAAAAATCCTTTTCTTCAATCGGGAGAGGAAGGAAACTGCTGTCTGAATCTATTTCCGCAGTTTTAACAACCATCCTTGAGACACGGTATTTCATTTTTAATGTACCGGATTTTTCATCTTTGAATTCAATTTCAGTTTCAATACTGATACAGGAAACTGTTATAATAAGCAGCAGCATTACTGATGCTGTTTTAATTATTATCTCTGCAATTCTTTTCAAACCATTTACTCCCGCAAGACTGCTTTTATCTTAAATGAATATACTGTTTACAGGATATATGCGCATATTCAAAAAATCAATAACTGTATGAATATTTCGGCTGTAACAGGGAAAACCTGCATAATTACTTCAGGAAAACAACAGTTTTACCAAATCCTCCCTGATCCGGATGAGCGAAACTGTATTCCCTGACAGCACTGCATGACTGCAGATAGTCCCATACACCTTTCTGAAGTATCCCTTCTCCCATGCCGTGGATAACTGAAAATTCTCTCAGGCTGGAAAGGACTGCTGTATCTATCTGCTGCTGAAGCTTTTTTACAGCATCCTCCAGCCTCATGCCCCTGAGATCAAGTTCAAGAACTGCCTTTGCATCAATCCTGTAAGAGGATGTTATTTTCACTTTTTTCTGCTGCTTTTCCGCGGGCTTTATTTCTGTTGCAGATACCTCAATCTTCATTGAACCTGTTGATACTATAAAGCTCTCTTTTTTTGTTTTTCTTACCACTACAGCTCTGATCTTTTTATCCCCGACCAGTACATCCATCCCCTCATATATATCATCAGCTGATAAACTGCCGGTATTAAACTCCTGCCCGGCCAGTTCAAGACCCAGAGATTCTTTTTTATCCTCAATTTCTGTAATGATTTCACGTGAAGCTGATATCTTTTCCCTTGTGAGTTCCCCTTCCCTCAGTTCCCTGACAAGGTTTTCTACTTTTTTCCTTGATTCCCTGAGAAACCTGCTTGTTTCCCTCTCCTCTTCAATCTTCAGCTCATGCTGTCTCTGTCTCAGTGATATTTCCTTCAGCATGTTTTTTCTTTCAGCTTCCCTGATATGAAGTTCCCTCTCTTCAATCTCCCTGTTTTTTTCATCAATTTTCTGCTGCTGTTCAGAAATGCTTTTCAGGAGCTTGTTGAGATTTACTTTTTCGCTTCCCATATTTTTTCTGGCAAGGTTTATCACCTCTTCAGGGATACCGTTTTTAAGTGCAATATCTATACCGTAACTCTCTCCCGGAAGACCGTATATTATCCTGTATTCCGGTTTATAGGTTTCAGGGTCATATGCTACAGATACATTCTCGCATCCGGGTTCGGCAGAAGCATAGTTTTTTATTACTCCCTGGTGTGTTGATACCATGAGCATGGCTTTTTTCCTGATAATAGTTTCGATAAATGCTATTGAAAGGGATGCCCCCTCTTCAGGATCTGTTCCTGTACCTGGTTCATCGAGTAGAATAAGAGACTTTTCAGTTGATTTATCAAGAATGGCTGACACATTTTTCATATGGGCCGAAAATGTTGAAAGTGAACCTGTAACCGACTGTTCATCCCCGATATCTGCAAGTACATTATCAAACAGCGCCATGGAAGAGCCTTCATCTGCCGGTATTCCCATCCAGAACTGGTTCATCAGTACAATAAGACCAGCTGTTTTAAGTGCAAGAGTTTTACCGCCTGTATTCGGACCGCTTATTACAAGTGCTTTTGTTTCACCTGTTATTACTATATTGATCGGGACGGCGTTTTTCCCCAGAAGAAAGTGCCTCGCATTTATAATATTGAAACCTGATCCTATAATTTCCGGTACAATATGGCTGTTGTATACTGCAAATCTTGCCCTTGCAATATAACTGTCTGCGACAGTTATTTTTTCAAATATATCTGTTATTGGTTCAAGGTTTTCTCTCAGAAGTTCTGAAAGTTCCCTCATTATCCTGAATATTTCTATTTTGTACTGTTCTTCCAGTTCAATAAGTTCATTGTTCTGCTCCACAAGATCCATAGGTTCAATAAAAAAAGTCAGACCTTTTGAAGATTTTCCATGAACAATACCCTGAAATTTTCCCTTGAAATTACCTTTTACAGGAAGAACAACCCTTCCGTCTTTCAGGGCGGATGAAGAATCCTGCAGATAGCTGCTGTAGTCACTGCTGTTTATATAACTGTTTACTGTTGAACTTATTGTCCTGTTAACAGCTCCGATCCTTTTTTTGATACTGACAAGTTCCTTTATCGAATCCTCTTTAAGAGAACCGTCAGGACGGAGATATTTCTTCAGCCTGTTTACCACATCAGTCATGTCCTGAAAATCCACAGTCTTCAGAATTTCCCTGTCATCAACTGATGAATAAAAAAGCTTTTTAAGTTTTTCTGCTGATAACAGGAAAAGCATGACATCGGAAAGCTGTTCCTGCTCAAGAACTGACCCTTCAACAGAGAGTGAAGCTGTGAAAGTATCAATTTCAGGGAAAACAAGGTCAGGTACAGATATTCCGTTCTCAATCATTTTAATCAGCGAATCTACTGCATCAGTCTTTATTTTCCAGTCATCGTAACTGTATGTGAAATTCTGCCTGTCAATAAGCTTCTCACCGCCTCTTCCCAGGCAGAATGATTTCATTGAGTCTTTTATTTTATTGAATTCAAGAATATTAACTGTATGATTTTCCATAAACCTCATCTGACATTTCAGTCAGTTCAAAGTACAGATTCAGGTATGACTGATATCTGTCTGGGTGTATTTTACCTCCCTCTACAGCTTCAAGCACTGCACATCCCGGTTCATTGGTATGGCTGCATCCGTTGAAAGAGCATTTATCAGCATAGGGGATAAATTCAGAAAACCTGAAGGAAAGTTCAAAAGGCTGTATTTTCTCTATAAATATTTCCCTTATTCCGGGGGTATCAATAATACCGCCTTTATTTTCCATATCAGGAAGAAGAACTGAGAAATTGGTTGTATGCCTTCCCCTGTTGTATTTTGAAGATATATGTCCTGTTTTCTGATTGGCTTCCGGGTAAAGGGCATTTATAAGGGTGGATTTTCCCACTCCGGACTGACCTATGAATGCAGATATTTTACCCCCGATTATTTTTTTAAGATTATCAAGACCTTCGCCTGTTTTTGCGGAACAGTATACTGTTTCTATTCCTGTCTCCCTGTATATTTCAAGCCTTTCCTTCATTTCACTGTTAATTTTCTGATCGCACTTGTTGATGACAAGTATTTTTTCAACATCATAATTACAGTTCACAAATACCCTGTCTGTGAATCTAGGCCTGAATGGGGGGTGTTTTGGACAAGTTATGCTGACAAGAGCATCAATGTTTGACGCCATTATCTGCGGAAGCATTTTTTTCCTGTTCCACCTTGTTATGATGTTCTTCCTTTCAACAAGCGATGTTATTACACCCTGATCTTCAGTGTGGCTGTCAGGTTCAAATATTACATTGTCTCCTGCTGCAATAGGGTTGTAGAATTTATCCCCCTGTTTCAGGATTTTACCCTTTATCCTGCACAGGTATTTTTTATCTTCAGTTTCAACTGTATAGATATTGTTTATTCCTGATAGAACACGTCCAATCATGACTTTATTGCACCGGCATATTCAAGGTTGAAATAATCTGCAAATTTTTTATAATTTTCAGATTCTGCATTTTCGGATGTTACATGGAATGAACTGCAGTGTTCCGATTTTTCAGTATTCTCTATTTTTTCGATCACCCTCAATGCCTGATTTATTACACCTTCCCTTGAATCGATTATTTTTGTTTTATCAGGAAGAATCTTTCTGAGGTATTTCTCAAGATATATGAAATGTGTACAGCCCAGAATAATGCTGTCTGTATTGTTTTCAGTAAAAAAATCGGCGGCAGGCTTTATTGCGTCAATTATCTCTTTTTCATCAGCACTGAAAAACTTTTTTTCAATAAATGAAACAATATCAGGATCAGCGAAACTGAATATCTGGCATTTTTTTGCAAAAGTTTCTATAAGATTTGCCGTATATCTGTCGGAAACTGTCCTGTTTGTGGCGAAAAGCCCTATTTTCCCTGCTGTTGAAATTCCTGCTGCCGGTTTGATAGCAGGAACAACTCCGACAAAAGGAATAGTGTATTTTTCCCTTAGAGTATCAAGAGCTGTAACAGAGGCTGTATTGCAGGCAACAACTATTATTGATGGGGTTTCCTTTTCAATAAATTCACCGATAACACCTGTTACTATATTTACTATTTCAACAGTGCTTTTTATACCGTATGGGAAGTTCCTGCTGTCAGCGAGATATTTATAGCAGTAATGAGGGGCTTTTTCCCTCATGTATGAAAGGTATGGAAGTCCGCCTATACCTGAATCAAAAAAACCAACAATCTTACTCATCTTCAAAAAGTTTCAGAAAATCTGATTTAGCCTCATTTATCTGTTTTTTAAAATCACCGTCAGCTTTTGAATCCACTTTTCTGCTGTACCTGAAATAATCACAGAAATTGCTTCTGTCCTTGTCCCTGACCTCTTCGGGGATATTCTCCCTGCACTGCCAGTGCGAATCTCTGTCAAAATATTCACAGTTAAGGCAGACTTTAAGGTCTTTGCCGCATACCGGACATTCTGTGTTCCGGTATATAGTTATTTCACCTGGGTTTACTCCGCAATTATAACACATGTTACTATTTTAGCCTGATAATACTTATACTTCAATTACCCTGTTGTAAATAGTTATTTTTTGTATATAATTTGTATATGTTTTCATCAACAAAATGCAAAAAAAATGGTTGTAATTCACTTGCTGTTACAGATTCAGAGTACTGTATCAGCCATATAAACAACATAGATGAATATACAGATAATATTATCAAATATATAAACAGCAGCAAAAAGATAATTAATCTCAATATTTCAGGTATTAAAATCAAAAATATGGAAATAAAGGACAAAAAAATCTTTTCCTCGAAATTTTCAGATGCTGTTTTTGAAAATGTCGATTTCACTGACTGTTATATACGTCAGTCGTTTTTTGATATGTCTGTTTTCAGAAACTGCAGGTTCACCGATACAAATATGAAATTCGTCAGTTTTGCAGGATCAGTTTTTGACTCATGCAAAATCGGGATGTCTGATTTTCTCCATACAAATTTCAACGGTATCAAATCAGAAAAAACTGTTTTTTCTGAATCAGACCTGTATTTTTCAAGCTTTATAAAGGCGGAGTGCACTGAGACATTATATGATGACTGCAACCTGAGAAAGGTTAAATTCTTCTTCACCGATATTTCAGGAATTCAATTCAGGAATTCAAACCATGAAGATGCGTATTATGACAGGAAAGACAGGTTTACACTGGGTACACTATGAAAGTTTTTACAATATATAACACAAAAGGCTATATTAATACCTATCTTATAGGACCTGAGGAAGGGGGGGATGCGATAATAATTGATCCCGGCCAGACAGATCTTCACCTTCTTGACCTCATAGAAAGCAACAACTACTATCTTAAATCTATATTTGTTACCCACTCTCATGAAACCCATATCAAGGGGATAAAAACTCTTCTTAAAATATATGATGCAGATATATACAGCAAGATTCCTGTCATTGCGGAAACAGAGACAGTTACAATCAAGGATAATGATATATTAAGACTTTCCGGATATGAAATTGAAGTTATTGATATACCGGGACATTCCGATGATTCACTTGTCTTTAAAATAAGGAACCTGCTCTTTACAGGTGATGTGCTTTCTGCAGGGCTGATTGGGTCGACAACAAATAACGAGTCCAAGAAAATACTTCAGAAAGGTATTATAAAAAAACTGTTCTCAATAAAGGATGATATGGTTATTTTTCCGGGCCACGGCGCCCCTACAACCCTGGATGTTGAAAAAAGGATGAACCCCTACCTCAATATTTCCTAGTTTTATCAGCTGTTTTCCCTTATTATCCTTTTAATACGCTCCGGAAGGGGCGCTGAAAACTGCTTTCTCCCTTCCTCTGGAACATCTATGGAAAGAACAAAGGCGTGAAGCATCAATGTCGCATCAGGATATCTGTTGTCTTTTCTGCTGTAGACAGGATCACCGAGAACCGGATTCCCCATATGGGCCATATGGACCCTTATCTGGTGTGTTCTTCCTGTATGTATTTTAACTAGGCAGAGTGAAAAATTATCATATTCTTTCAGTAAATGGTATTCAGTGACAGCGTATTTCCCCTCATTTTTTGCTGCACAGAACTTTTTCCTGTTTAGCCTGTCTCTTTTTATGAAAGTTTTAATTGTCCCTGATTTTTCCTTAAGTTTTCCTTTTACAACAGCTATATATTTCTTTTCAGCAGTCCTGTTCCTGAACTGGCTTGAAAGGTATTCATGGGTTTCAGCATTTTTCGCAATGACAATTACTCCTGATGTCTCCTTGTCAAGTCGGTGCACAATCCCCGGCCTTACAGTATCTTCGGAAAAATTGTTCTGGTGGTTCTGAAGATAATGAAGAAGACCATTTACCAGTGTCCCTGAATAATTACCCTCTGCAGGATGTACAACCATACCCTGCGGTTTGTTTATTACTATAAGGCTGCTGTTTTCATATATTATATCAAGATCAATCTTTTCAGGAACAATATCCTGTTCTTCAGGTTCAGTATATTCAATAAGAATTTTATCATTAAGGTTTATCCTGTGTGAATATTTAACTTCCTGTCCATCAACATAAAAGGAGGCATTTCTCTGCTTAAGCTGGCTTCGGGACATTATTTTTCTGCAGTCGGAAATATACTTGTCAATTCTAAGTCCGCAGTATTCCTCTTCTGTTACTGTAATTTCATCATTCATACTGGCTGACCTTTTCTGAAGCTTTTTTCCGTTTTATTTCACCGATAAAATAATCAGCCACAGTAAAAACTGCGGAAACATAAAGAGCGGTAATCAGTATTTTTTTTGTTTCATCATTATCAGGGCTTGTCTGTTCAGATCCGCCGAAAATAGCAGGCGCCTTTGACCTTGAAAAACCGCTTGAAGCATAATCTGCAAAATCATAACCCATTTTAGTAAACAGAAGTGAAAAAGGATAACTTCCTGCAAAAATTATTTCAGCACGTCTTAATTTTTTCCATCCGTCTGAAAATTCATCCTCTGTATATTTTTCAGGAAGAAGATCAGCATATTCATCATCGCTGCAGTAAAGATTTGAGGATATCAGAACAACTAAAAAAACAGCTAATATGTTTTTCTTCATAATATTCTAATAGTTTCTTGCTCCGAAAAGCCTTGTCCCTATCCTTATTATGTTTGAACCTTCTTTAATTGCAATGTGGAAATCAGATGACATACCCATTGAAAGTGTGTCAATTTTAAGATCCGGATGTCTTGCATCAAGGCCTCTGTAAAGATTTGAAAGCATTCTGAATGAATCTGCAACATCCTTCTCATTATCAGTAAAGGGGGCAATTGTCATAAGACCTCTTATTTTTACAAATTCCAGTTCCCTGATCTTATCTACAGTTTCATAAAAATCCTTTTCATTGAGAAACCCGCTTTTTGAAGATTCATCAGAAGTATTGTATTCCAGCAGAATATTCATGTATTTGTTGAATTCTCTGCAGTGTTTGTCAATTTCCCCTGCTGTTGAAAACTTGTCAACCGAATCAATTGAATCTGCAAACTGGACTGCCTTTCTGGCCTTGTTTCTCTGAAGATGTCCAATAAGGTGAACTTCAGCGCCATCCCTTTTGACAGAAAACTTGTCTTCAAGTTCATTGACCCTGTTTTCCCCGAAAAGCCTCATTCCTGCTCTGTATGCGGAATCAACATATTCAGAAGGTTTTGTTTTTGTGACAGCCATCAGCTTTACAGATTCAGGATCTCTTCCGGCCCTGACTGCAGCTTCAGAAATTTCTTCCATAACTTCTTCGATGTTTTTTCTAATATCCAAATTCATATTATAAATCTCCCGAACTGATTATTAATTATTTTAAAGAATTCTGTTCTGAATTTTAATACCTGTCCTTCCTGTATAGTCGATTCTGTTCAAAAGTATACTTCTTTCTGAGGAGAAATACTCATCAACAGCTTTTCTGGAACCGGTAAAATGGCCGTAATCATCAATAATCAATACACCATTTAGAGAGATCAGGGGGTAAAGAACTTCAAGTTCCTTTCTGGTTGATTCATACCAGTCTGTGTCCAGTCTAAGAATTGATAAAGATTCAGGAACAACTATATCAAGTGTTCTGCAAACATCCCCTTCAACAAAGATAATATTTTCTTCAGAATATCCTGTTCCTGACATGTTTTCCCTGACCTCTTCAAGAGATGAAGACCACATATAATTGCCTACTGAATCCCTGCTTCTTTCCCACCTTTGGTAAATATTTTCACCGCTAGATGCTATACAGTCATTTTCTGAAGGTTCTGTCATTCCCCTGAAAGTGTCATAAAGATAGATCTTTCTGTTTCCAATACCGAAATATTCAAAAGACAATGCAGCAAGCATGCAGCTTCCCCCTTTCCAGACACCGCATTCCGCATAGTTCCCTTTGATATTGTTTTTTGAAATATATTCAGCTGACTTGAAAATTGAATAACCCCTTTCAACAGATATCATTGTGTAAGGAGATACTTTCTCCCAGATATCAAGAAAATCCTTTTCAATATCAATCAGATACTGTGAAGGATGAGTTATCCCGTAACCCTTTGATTTTAGATAATCTGCTGCAGTTTTTTCATTCATAAGTATCAGATAAATCCCTGTAGATATAATTATTTTTTATTTAAGCCGTATTTTACAAATCTGAATGGATAATCAGTTTTCTGATATCATTTCCAGAAAAATATCTTCGGTAATTATTTTTATACCGGCATTTTCAGCTTTTTTCATCTTTGAGCCTGCGGATTCACCGGCAAGGAGATGTGTAGTTTTACCAGTTATCGAGGAAACTGTTCTTCCTCCTCTTTTTTCAATCTCTTTTGCCGCTTCAGATCTGGGTTTGAAATTGCTGAAAGAACCTGTTATGCACCAGACCTGGTTTTTCATTGAATCGTTTATCTTTTCATCTTTTATATCATAACTGAAATTAAGTCCTTTTTCCCTCAGTTTCAGCACTCTGTCGATGAAATCTCTGTCTGTAAAATATTTTATCACAGTTTCAGCTGTTTTTATACCAATACCGTTGATTGATGTAAACAATTCATAGTTTTCTTCTTCTGCCGCTCCCATGATTTTATCAAGAGTATTCAAACCGGATTTAATAATCAGCTCACATGCCTTAGGACCCAGATCAGGTATTCCCAGAGCCGAAAGAACAGTTATGAATGATTTTTCCCTGCTCTTTTCCACACCGGCTTTTATTAGATTTATCTTTTTCTCACCGAAACCCGGATATTTTTCAAGGACCGTATAATCCAGATTATAAATATCAGACCACTCATTGATGAGTTTTTCATCAATGAGAAAATCAAGTGTTTCATATCCCAGGTTCTCAATATCCATCTGTTCGCGGGAAACAAAAAATTTAAGCTGTCCCTTTTTTCTTTCTATACATTCTGTGTTTGTACAGAAAAGATGTGCTCCGTCACTTGAAAGACGGGTGCCGCAGAATGGACAGTTGTCCGGCATTTTCCATATGCTGCCACCTCTGTCCTTTTTTTCAACTACACTTTCAACAGCAGGTATTACATCGCCTCTTTTAGATACGCAGACCCTGTCTCCTTCTGAAAGGCCGAGAAAATTAATATAATCCTGATTGTGCAGTGTGACATTTGATACAGTTGATCCGGCAATTTTTACAGGTTCTATCCTTGCAACAGGGGTTGCCCGTCCTGTTCTTCCAATCTGAATATCTATACTGTTTACAACTGATTCCTTTTCATCAGATTCAAACTTGTATGCTATTGCCCATCTCGGATGATGACCTGTATAGCCCAGCGCCTCACGTTCATCAATATCATTTATTTTAAAGACCAGACCGTCTATTTCATATCCCAGAGAACTTCTTTCAGCTGTTTCCTTTTCAATATAGTTCTTTATATTAAATATATCTTCAGTTGAAAATATTTCTGAAAGTTCTTCTTTCTCTTTATTGGAATCTGTAAAAACTGCTGTTCTGCGGTTGATTCTGAATCCCAGATCCGACATTTTTACAAGTATGTCTGAATGCCGGTTTAAATTAATACCTGTAAAATACCCCTCATATATAAAAATATTGAGGGGTATATTTTTAACCTCGCTGCTTTTTTTTCTTCTGATAGTTCCCGCAGTGAGATTTCTAGGATTTGCATATGGTATTTTCTGCTGACTGTTTATTCTTTCAAATTCATCAAGTGGAAGATATATTTCACCCCTTGCAGCCAGATCAATATTTTCCTTCAGCTTCAAAGGAACAGAACCTATTGTTTTTACATTTTCAGTAACATCATTGCCGCTGTATCCGTTTCCCCTCGTTACAGCTTTATCAAGAAGCCCGTTCCTGTAATAAAGGACAATTGATATACCGTCAATTTTTTCTTCTGCAATTATTGTATGTGAGAAACCGCTGTTGCTGTTGAGTTTCTCTATCCATGAAAAAAGTTCTTCAGAGCTGTACGATTTGTCAAGACTGAGTACTGGTATTGAATGGCTTACTTCCGGAAGGTCTGATGCAAGGTCTGAACCTACTCTTTTTGTAGGCGAGTTATCATCAGAATATTCAGGATACCTTTTTTCAAGATCAAGAAGCCTGTCAAATACTGCGTCATAGTCAGAATCAGAAACAGAAGGACGGGCAAGAACATAGTATTCATGCTGATACAGGTAGAGCTTCTCCCTGAGCCTTGAAATTTCTTCTTTTACACCTCTGCTGTTTTCTTCAAAATCAAGTTCTATCTGATTATTCACCTTTTCTAATGAAGGCATCATTAATGCCTTTTATCCTGACCTGGTATAAGGCAGCCCCTTTCTCGTCATTTTTAAGCGGACCTGCCATTACTTTGTATATACCATTTTCACCCATCTTGTAAAGAAAAACAGGATAATCGATATTCACCTTTTTTGCCAGGGAGTCAGCACTTTCAAAATCCCTGAAAGCCCCTATCTGGAGATAATAGGAATTTTTATCAAGATTTTGTGAAGGAATATCAGCAGAACTGTATTTTTTGTAATCAGGAACAACTGATAATGATGATTCAGTTTCAGTAGAAGCTTCAGTTTTCTCTACAGGAGGCTTTGGAGAGGCTGGAACAAGAACAAGCTTTTCTTCGAATTCTTCAGCTGATTCTGTTTCAGGTATTATTACTTCATCGGGATTATATTTTTCAAGAAGTTCCTCCTCTTCGGGAACTACTTCTGAAGCAGCGTCTTTTTCATTTTCAGTATCAGTTACAATAACTGCAGTAACCATATCCTCACCAGTAACAGCTTTTTCCTCAACCTCTTCCTCAGCTGCTTCCTCTTTTTCGTAGGGTATGTCTGAAAAAATCAGTGTCTCAATAATTTCATCTGAAAGGTCTCTGTTCCCACCTGCAGGCACATTTTCCTTTTCCGCTTCTTCAGGAACTTCTTCTGAATATGTTTTTTCATCCTCTGGTTCTGAAAGTAAAACAGTAGAAGCAGGATTGAAATCAGGATCATCGCTAAGATCCTTTTCTTCAGTATCATCTGCTGTGAATCTCTTAACAATTCTGGCCTTGACTGTAACTATGACATCTTCCCTTATTGACAGCTTTTCAGCTGCATCTTTTGAAAGAAGAAGAAAAAGATTATTGTCTTCAAGTTTATTTACAATTATTACCTCTACCTTTTTCTTTCCTGAGAAACTGCTTACTTCAACTATTGAATTTAACGGAAAAGAATTTGATGCACCGTAATAACCGTTTACAGGGAATTCGCCATATCTGCTCATGGATGCTGCACCTTCCCAGTATGAATCAGCTGAAGCACAGAAAAGAGCTGCAGTAAAAATTACTGTAAAAATTACTAATTTTATTTTCATTGGAATCTCCTGTTTAACTCATTTTTTAACAGATTTCTATATTGAACCTGAAATTCTCTCAGCAAAACTTCTACCCACACTGAAAAAAAGTTCTTCTATTCTCAACCCCGACATATTGAAATTTTCGGGTAGACTGTAATCACCTTCAGCAACCAGGCTGTCAGAATAAAGGTTGTAGAATTTATAATTACCGGATATCTCAACAATATTATTCTTTTCAGTATAGTTTATAACTGCTTTAAGAAGTTTGTCAGCTCCCCCTCTTTTTGCCGCCTGGTTAAGAATTCTGTCATTGTTGAATGTTGTTTTTGAGGAATTGGCTGCAAACACTATATGTCCCTTTTCAAAAAAACTTTCCAGAATACCGTCTTCCATAACATTCAGAAGATCTGTACTGAATCTGTTTTCATCCTCATCCACATCAATAAGTCCTTTTTCAATATATACATAAATATTATCACACCAGCTGCCGACTGCAGAAGAAAATAATAACAAAAGAAGACAATATTTTTTTATCATAACTATTCATCCTTTGAATAAGATGTTTATCTTACATTATTATCGGATAATACTGGCCGTTTTTTTAGAACCTTTGAAGTTATTGAAATATTTTTAAAAATCTTGAAGATATTTTTTATTAGTGTTAAATTCTTCAGTTAGCATGGAATATTTTGTTATACAGGTTGTTACAGGCAAAGAGGATAATTTTCTCAAATTCCTGAAAAGGAGCAGTCCTGAAATATATGAAAACACATACTGGCTCCGCAAGGAACTTACTTTGAGAAAAGAGGGAAAGCTCAGGAAAAAGGTATCTTCGATTTTCCCCGGATATCTTTTCTACGAAACAGATTTCCCCGGATATACGGAAATTTCAGTTTTGAGAAAAATACCAGGGTTCTGCCGTTTTCTTCAGAGCAATCAGGATATCAGGCCCATCCCGGTAGAAGAAAGAAGACTTATATTCAAACTTCTTTCAGGCGGTGAAGTTGCTGGCGAATCCACTGTAATTTTTGACATAAATGACAGGATAAAGGTAATTGACGGTCCGATGAAAGACCTTGAAGGGGAGATAATTAAAGTTGATAAAAGAAAAAAACGTGCTAAAATCAAACTTAATCTATATGAAAATTCTTTTTATATAGATTTTGCTTTCAGAATACTCGAACGAATTAAAGAAGAACCGTCAGATAATGGAAAATAAGAGAAAACACAGAATAGCAATAATAGGTGCAGGCGAAGCAGGGGTATCTATCGCTGAAGAAATCATCAAAAAAGGGATACCGGGAGAAGTTGTATGCTTTGCTGATGATGATGAAACAAAGATAGGCTCTTCAATTGATAATATTCCTGTTGAAGGTCCCATAAGCGACATAATCAGTATACAGAAAAAATACAGGGCTGATGAAGCATTTATAGCAATACCGGGTGCTTCAAGAAACCGTTTAAAGGAAATTCATGATATCCTGGGCAGGGCTGATTTCAAGAGAGTGCTTATCCTTCCGGGTATTTCGCAGATAATTGACGGAAGCGCTCATTTAATACAGGCCAGAGAGATTTCAGAACTGGATATCCTGGGTAGAAATCCTGTAATTATTCCCCTTAAAAAAAGCCTTGAATACCTGAGGAACAAGAGGGTCCTTATTACAGGAGCAGGTGGAAGCATAGGCAGTGAACTCTCAAGACAGCTCCTGTCAGCCGGGGCTTCCCGACTCTATATAATGGGTCACGGCGAAAACAGCATATATCAGATTGAAAAGGAACTTAAACTTCTTCAGCAGGAAGGGGTTGGTGAAAAAGCATCGATTGTTCCTATAATAGGAGAACTTAAAGACAGGGATTTTCTTCACTTTATCCTTAAAAGGGTAAAGGCGGATGTTGTTTTCCACTGCGCTGCCTACAAGCATGTCCCGATGATGGAGGTAAATGCTGTAGAAGCAATAAAAAACAATGTTTTTGGAACAAAAAATCTTGTTGACGCTGCAACAGCTGCAGGTGTAAGCAAGTTTGTCCTTATTTCCACTGATAAAGCTGTTGAGCCGATCGGTATCTACGGTGCTTCAAAACTTATCTGCGAAGATATTGTACTCTCGGAAAACCTGAAAAACAAAGGTTTTCTGGTAGTGAGATTCGGAAATGTACTGGGCTCCCGGGGAAGCATACTCCCCCTCTTCAAGGACCAGATACTTAACGGAGGTCCTGTTACTATTACTCATCCCCAGATCTCAAGGTTTTTCATGACAATACCTGAAGCTGCTTCGCTTGTTCTCAAGACAGCCGGTGTCGGCGAGTCCGGGAATCTCTATATACTTGATATGGGAGAACCTCTTCTTATAAAGGATATAGCTGAACAGATGATAAGATTCTACGGATTTGAGCCTGACGTTGAAATACCTATTATTTATACAGGTATAAGACCGGGGGAGAAATTCCTGGAAAGGCTTTGGCGTGATGATGATATTGTGGAACCTTCAGAATCAGAAAGAGTAAATATACTTAAAAACAGATCCAACCAGACAGTCAGGACAAATGAACTGCTGGAAAAACTATACCCTGTATGTTATCTGGAAGAAAACAAAAAAGAAAATTTCAGAAACCGTCATCTTCTCAGAAATATACTCAAAGAATATATACCTACTGTGGAAAGGCCTGAAAATGAACCTGAATTCTGATTTTATCCCTTTTGCCCTTCCCTCACTGGGAAATGAAGAAAAAAAGGCCGTAGCTGATGTGCTTGACAGCGGATGGCTTACAACCGGAAAAAAAGCAGCTGAACTTGAAAAAATGTTCAGGGAAATAACAAAAGCCGGATATGCTCTTTCTGTAAATTCCGCAACATCAGGGCTTCATCTTGTTCTGGAATCTCTTGGAATAAAGAGGGGCGACAGGGTTCTGACAACACCATATACATTTGCATCAACTGCAGAAGTAATCTGCTATCTGGGTGCAGAACCGGTTTTCTCTGATATCAACAGCAGTGACTATAATATCAATCCTGATGAAATAGAAAAAAAACTGAAGGAAGATCCCGGCATAAAAGCGGTAATACCTGTACATATAGGCGGTCTTCCCTGCAGCATGTCTGAAATTAATGATATTGCAGGAAAATATTCAGTAAGGGTTGTTGAGGATGCCGCACATGCATTCCCTGTCTTTGAAAATGGTTCATGTATCGGGAATATGTCTGATGCAGGTGTATATTCCTTTTATGCCACAAAGACAATAACAACCGGAGAAGGGGGTATGGTTGTCACTGACTCGAAAGAAGCTGCCGACAGAATGAAAATAATGAGGCTTCACGGAATAGACAGGGATGTCTGGGACCGATACAATTCAAAAAAAGCAAAATGGTTTTATGAAATTGTTGAACCCGGTTTTAAATACAACATGACTGATATATCAGCAGCAATGGGTATTGAGCAGCTGAAAAAGGCTTTTATCTTTCTTGAGAAAAGAAAGATTATAGCAGATATCTACAACAGGGCTTTTTCGGAATATGATTTCATAACGCTTCCCCCCTGTGCTGAAAACCATGCATGGCACCTTTATACGATAAAAATAAATGAGGAAAAGCTTTCCATTACACGTGATGATTTCATTGAAAAGCTTTTTGAGAAAGGTATAGGAGTATCTGTACATTTCATCCCGCTTCATATAATGCCCTATTACAGAAGAAAATACAGCCTCAAACCTGAAGACTATCCGAATGCCCTGAAAAGTTTTTCAAGATCTGTAAGTCTTCCCATCTATCCTGATCTTGATGAAACCGGTGTAGACAGAATAATAAATGCAGTAATTGAAACTGGTAAAAAATACAGAAAATAACAAGGAGTATCAGTATTGATTCAGAACCAGAAACAGCTTTTTATTAATGATTACTACAGAAACGGAATGCTGACAGCAGAACTGTTCCGTGCGCCTATTGAAAAAGGGGAAATAATAAGCTGTATATTACCTGAGAATTCTGATGTAACAGTTGCTGATTACAGCAGCATACCCGGTGAAAAGGAAATATCTTTCTTCGGTTCAGGAATACCTGTTCTGGCGGAAAAAAATATCAGGTACAAGGGGGAAGCAATTCTCATACTGGCATCTGACAGTTATGAAAAGATTTCACAATACAGGAAGAAAATTGAGATTGAGTACAAACTAAATTCTCCGCTGAAATTCAATTCTGATGAGGACAACCTTGATATAGTTGATGTGAAAAAATATGTTTATCCCGAGGGATCTGCAGCAGAATATTTTAACCAGCCCTTTTCCGCTTCTGGCAAAGTGTTAACTGTTTCTTCAACAGATGGTGAACCTGCGGTTGAAGGATTGAAAGAAAAAAACAGAGACAGAAATGAGCTTCCTGAGATTTATGAAGACCAGTTCTACTCGGGCGAATACCACTCAAGGTACTGCGAACCTAACGGAGCTGTTGTTATACCTGAAAAAAACGGGAACTTTACAGTATATACTGTAACCCAGTGGCCGGACCATGTAAAGAAAAGCGTGGCTTCCGTTCTTTCCATATCACCTTCAAAAGTAAATGTTATAATAACAGACCTCAGTTCTCCGCTTGAAGGGAGGATATGGTTCCCTTCACTTACAGCAGCACGGGCAGCAGTTGTTGCAGCTTCTGTCAATAAACCGGTAAAGCTTTTTCTGAATGAAAAGGAAAATCACATATTCACACCAAGACAGTTTCCATTCAGGGTTGATTTCAGGACTATAATCCGTAGGAAAAGGAAAACACTGTATATCAGGATTGATATTGATACCGGATGCAGCAGTATTATTCATACAGATTTTTTCAGAGAGACTGTATTGTCTTCAGCTCTTTTTTACGGATATGACAGAATTGAAACACAAATCAGAATTATCAGAACAAGCAAACCTCCTATGTCTTTTATTTCAAGCTTTAATTTTACACAAATTCTTTCAGCATTTGAAAACCATATTACAAATACAGCTGTACGATCAGGAGAAAATCCATATACATGGAGGTTGAATAATCTCTTTATCAAGGATGGAAGAAAGCATTATAATTTTTCCGATACAAAATCAGTTGCAAGCTGCAGAAATTCAATAAGATCAGTAATAGACAGGGTTGTGAAAATATCTGATTTTTCGAGAAAACATGCATCATATGAACTTCAGAGAAAATCAGGAAAATCACGTGTTTTATCAGTAAAAAGAGGTATAGGAATATCTGTATGCTTTTTCAATAATGATCTTCCTGTTGATTCAATGAAAAACAGCAAGCTCTCTCTCCGTCTTCTTCTTGATTCGGGCGGTATTCTGAATATTTATACTTCAACAGTTCCTGACGGAAAATATAATTATACAATATGGAAAAATATTGCATCTGAAATACTTGGAATAAACACCAATAATATAAGAATAGCTATACACGAAACCTCTGTTACACCTGAATCATCACCTTATATACTGTCAAAGGAAATTGCGGGATTTTCCGAACTTCTAAAAAAAAGCTGCCAGTCGCTTCAGAGAAAAAGGTTCAGGGCGCCACTTCCTATTGATATCAAAAGGACAGTACAGCTTGACAAACTAAAAAAGGGGGATTATGCCTGGGGGGCATGTATAGTTGAAGTTGAATTCGACAGAATGACACTTGAAACTGAAATCATAGGAATATGGAACTGTTTCGACTGCGGAAAAATAATTTCAGAACCTGTCATTGACAAGAAAATCTACTCGGGAATAATTGACAGTCTGAACTGGGTTTCATCAACATCCTCAAGTGTAAAAACAACCCCGTATTCAGATAATTCGTGGAAATTCTATGATGTTCCGATAACAACTGAATATTTAAACAGCAACAATATTACCCGCGCATTATCACCTGGTGATATGCCGCTTGCACTTATACCCGGGGCTTACTACTATGCACTTAACCAGGCAATAGGAAAAGATACGGCCAATATACCTTTCAAAGAATCAGGTTTTTATAATATAATCAATAAAAATGATAGTTAATTTCAATCTTAACAACAGAGATATATCAATTGAAACAGATCCCTCAATGAGGCTTTCAACCCTTCTGAGAGAATCATTCAATATGCTCTCAACAAAGGAAAACTGTTATAACGGCCACTGCGGAGCCTGTACAGTTCTTCTCAATAACGTTCCTGTCCCCTCATGTATTGTTCCAGCCTTCACTGTTGAGGGGAAAAGTGTCCTGACTCTTGAGGGATTCATGGAAAAAGAGGAATACGGGATAATTGATAAATCCCTGAAAAATGCAGGGGCAGATATCTGCGGATACTGCAGACAGGGAAGAATACTTGTTATCTACAGTCTTATGCAGAAAAACATGGAAGTCACAGATAATCAGATTTTCAGGGCCCTTTCCGGCAACAGATGTGAATGCACAGATTTCAAATCCCTTAAAAAAGGGATAAAACTGGCTCTGCTTACATACAACAGGAAAAACCGTGCAAGAATCAGATAAAAAAACAGTCTACATGATGCCCAAAACCCTGAATGAGCTTCTGACTTTAAAGAAGAATAATCCTGATGCTGTTGTTTTCAGCGGAGGAACTGAAATAGTCCTTAAAAACAGGTCGAGAAAAATCAACATGCCGCCTCAGATTATTTACACAGGATATGTAGATGATCTTCAGAAAATGAGAAAGACAGAAAGATATCTGGAAATAGGTTCATCTGTAGTTATAAACAGGATTATTGAAAAGGGGAAACGGGTAATACCTGAGATTCTGATTAAAGCTCTTGAATCTGTCAATCCACCAAATTTCAGGAATATTGTAACAGTCGGGGGACTTATATGCAGGAAGGAGATGCGGAACAGTGTATTTTCTGTCCTGTCGATACTGGATGCAAAACTTGAAATCAGGTCACAGAACAGCTCACAGTGGATAGGTATAAATCAGCTTTTCCATGACAGCAGAATACTTCTTTCAGACGATGAAATACTGTGCAGAATAAGGATACTTTTCAAGGACTATACCAGGTCATTTTACCGGGAAGTTGAAAACTTCCATCTCAGGGAAAGCAAGAGGATTATATTCTCTTCCCTTCTCAATGCGACAAAGGGGAATATATCATATCTTAAATTCGTTTACAGTATCTCCACAGCAGAAATAATAAGGGACAGGGAAATTGAGAGTGAACTGCTGGGGCTGTCACTTCCCATAAATAAAAAGGTTATAACAATGACAACAGATCATTTTTCTGATAGATTGGAAAACAAGTACAAAAACCTGTCAGAATATCAGAAATATATAATACTGAATCTTTTCAGATGGTTTCTGACAGAGATCAATTATAATTCATAACGGAGTACAGATAATGGTTATTAATATCAGGGATATACTTAAAATGTCTCCCGAAGAGCAGAAAATGAATGTTCAGGGATGGGTAAGAACAAAAAGGGATACGGGGAATCTCTGTTTCCTGGAGGTTAATGACGGTACATGCATGAAAGGGCTTCAGGTTATTGCAGAGAAAAATAATCTGATAACAGATGAAATAATAGATTCAATATCTACAGGGGCAAGCATAGAAGCGGAAGGAATACTTGTTGAATCTCCCGGTCAGAACCAGGCTGCTGAACTCAGGGCGGAAAAAATTACACTGATAGGCCCCTCCCCTGCAGACAGTTACCCTCTTCAGAAGAAAAGGCATTCGTTTGAATTCCTGAGGGAAATTGCACACCTGAGAGCCAGGACAAACACATTCTCGGCTGTTTCCAGAATAAGAAGTACAATGTCATATGCAGTTCATAAATTTTTTCAGGAAAGGGGTTTCATTTATGTTCACACCCCTATTATTACAGCCAGTGACTGTGAAGGGGCAGGAGAAATGTTCCAGGTGACAACCCTGCCCCTTAACGGAGCTCCGGTAAACGACAAGGGAGAAATTGATTACAGCGAAGATTTTTTCGGCAAGAGGGCATACCTTACCGTCAGCGGTCAGCTTTCAGGTGAAACTTATGCCATGGCTCTTAAAAACATATATACATTCGGGCCTACTTTCAGGGCAGAGAATTCCAACACTTCCAGACATCTTGCAGAATTCTGGATGATTGAGCCTGAAATGTCTTTCTGCAACATTGAAGGCAATAAGGAAACAGCAGAGGAATTTCTCAAATATGTTCTTTCATATACACTTGAAAACTGTGCCGAGGATATGGATTTCTTCAACCAGAGAATACAGAAAGGGATTGTTGACGATCTTCAGCATGTTGTAAACAGCAGTTTCGAACATCTTACTTATACAAAAGCAGTTGAAATACTTGAAAAATCTGGAAGGAATTTTGAATACAGGGTGGAATGGGGAGCTGATCTTCAGTCTGAACATGAGAAATACCTGACAGAGGAAGTCTTCAAAAAGCCGGTTATTGTTACTGACTATCCGGCAGGTATAAAGGCCTTCTACATGAAAATGAATGATGACAACAGGACTGTAAGGGGTATGGATATACTTGTACCCAAGCTTGGAGAGATTATCGGGGGAAGCGAAAGGGAAGCTGACTATGACAGACTTACAGGGAGGATCAGGGATGCAGGGCTTAATGAAAAAGACTACTGGTGGTATCTCGACCTGAGGAAATACGGTACTGTACCCCACTCCGGCTTCGGTCTCGGTTTTGAAAGGCTGATACAGTATGTTACTGGGATGCAGAACATACGTGATGTTATCCCTTATCCGAGGACTCCTAAAAATGCCGACTTCTGACAGAATCAGATGCTGCTGAAAATTAAAAGGGGTGTTTTCTGCACCCCTTTTTTTTATCATTTTGATATTCCTGTTTAATGGTTCTATATGAAAAAACATTAAACAATTAAACTGTACAATAAACATGATGTTAAAATATAATGGATAAAGCGGTAGAATGATGATTCATACATTTTTACAGAAACTTTACAGACAGACAGCAGGATTCCTGTTCCGGAAAACCGGAGACAGTGAATCAAACAGAAGGTTTGCAATGCTGAACAGCCTTTCTATAGTAGGTGCTGTATACCTGATAATCATGTCGTTAATTCTTGCCGGGGAAAAATCCTTTTTTTATGCAGGTACAAATATATTTTTCAGTTTTCTGATTATTGTTTTCTTCATTCTTGTGAATAAAAGCAGTTATTACAGATTATTCAGTACAATAATTATAACTTTGCTGCAGTATTATTTTATCTTTCTCTTTCATACCGGTTCAGGAATTCAGATGGCTTTTATATGGTATTATCTCTACCCCCTTATTTCCTTTTTCATACTCGGCATTTACGCAGGATTGGCCCTTTCAATCAATTTAATTGTTTTCACTGTAATTATTAATTTTTTCAGCAATAATATTTCAATCTTTATCCATTATCCATCCCCTGTCATGATACGTATTATAATGAGCTATACTGGTGTCCTTTTTTTCACATACATATTTGAAAAAAACCGCCTAGTTATACAGAAAAAGCTTGAAAAAACTTTGTTTGAACTGAATGAACTTGCAATAAAAGACAGTCTTACAGGTCTCTACAACAGAAGATATATGAACGACATGATATCCCGCCTCATTGATCAGTGCAGGAGGTCCGAGATGAAACTGGGATTTATAATGACAGACCTTGATTATTTTAAAAACTATAATGACACCTACGGCCATCTTGCAGGAGATAAAATGCTTGTAAAATTTTCAGGCATTATGCAGGAAATTGTCAAAAGAAAAACAGATTTTGTTTTCAGGTACGGCGGAGAGGAATTTTTTATAATTCTTTCATCTACAAACATGGAAACTCTCGAAGATCTTACCCGGAGTATAATAAGGGAAACACAAAATCTTTCTGTTCCTCACAGGACAAGCCCATATAAAATCGCTACAGTATCAGCAGGAGCTGTTTTTACAGAAAATCCTTCTGAAAGTACTTTTGAAGAGTTGATTAATATGACAGATAAAGCACTGTATGAGGCAAAATCAAAAGGAAGGAACTGTTATGTTTTTAAAAGTTTTTAGTTTTCAGCATTCCCATTGACAAATATAAAAACATATTATACATTGTTTTATACAAGCTTGTATATTAAAGGTTATATATGTCAGTAAAACTTGCAATTCTCGGTATTTTAAAAAGGGGACCAGTCCACGGCTATGAACTTAAATCTGTTATTGAAAGAGAAATGGGGGACTGGACATCCATAGCATTCGGTTCAGTTTATTTTGCCCTTAAAAAGCTCACAGAAAACGGTTATGTTGAACAGTCGTTTACTGATAACAACGGCAACAGACCATCAAAAATAATTTACAGAATTACAGATGAAGGTGAAATTGAATTTACAAGGCTGCTGAGGGAAATCTGGAATAATTCTGACAGGCAGTATTTCACTTTTGATATAGCACTCTTTTTTTCAAAATACATCACTAAACCTGAAGCTTTGAATTTTATCGATACAAGGATCGCAGAAATTGATTTTGCTGAAAAACATGTTGAATTCCATAAAAATGAACAGATATCAAAGGAAGGGATTCCTCCTGTTGCTGAAGCCATTTTCACACATACCTTATCCCATTTAAGTGCTGAAAAAAAATGGCTTGAAGATATAAAAAAGTATTTCAAATAATTTTTTTCAGCTATTATACAAGCTTGTATATTAAAGATTTAATAGGAGAAAACAATGAAACGAGACAGGGTTATTGAAACTATCTGCGGTATACAGTCGGAAGATGATACAACTGATTTCAACAAAATGCAGAAAAAATTACGGGACAGAGGATTCCTTGACACTGATTCTATTATAAAATCAGGGATTTCAAAAGGTTCAGCTGTTGAAATAGGCCCCGGCCCCGGATACCTTGGCCTTGAATGGCTTAAAAAAACTGATAATACAAGATTAACAGGAATAGAAATAAGCAATGCAATGATAAAGCATGCTGAAAAGAATTCCAGGGATTATTCACTTCAGGACAGAGTAAAGTATATTGAAGCAAATGCCTTATCAATTCCATTACCTGACAGCTCATCAGATTCTGTATTTTCATCAGGTTCCCTTCATGAATGGGAGAACCCACTGACAGTTATTGACAATATTTACAGAATATTAAAACCAGGAGGAAAATTATTCATAAGCGATCTGAAAAGAAATTTGAGCTCAGCAGTTACAATAATTTTTTATTTAACTGTGAAGGGGAAAAATATGAAAAAAGGTCTTATTAGCTCAATAAAAGCCTCATATACAAAGGATGAACTGAAAATGATTATGTCCTCCTCACTGTTTAACAGTTTTGAAGTCAGGGAAAATATTTTCGGAATCAACATAACAGCTCAAAAATAATGTTATTAACAGCTGCCTCCTGAATATTTTATCTGATTTCCATGCACCCGGGTCCTGTGATCCTGCTTCTGCCTCCGGAAACAGGATTAACAGATATCCGGGTTGTTATCCTCTCCTTTAATGCAGGAACATGTGAAATCACACCGATCAGTTTTCCGTCCTGCTGAAGGGATGAAAGTGTTTCAAGTGCTGTTTCAAGCGCATCCTCGTCAAGTGTTCCGAACCCTTCATCAAGGAACAAAGAATCAACACTCACCTTTCTGCTTGCCATTTTTGACAGACCAAGAGCTAAAGCCAGACTTACAATAAAACTTTCACCGCCTGACAGGTTCTTTACAGACCTAATTTCCCCTGCCTGGTAATTATCTGCAACTTCAAGATCAAGAGGCGACATCCTGTCATGCATGAGAAGATAACGGTCAGTCATTTTTTCAAGCTGCCTGTTTGCATGTCCTACCATCATTTCAAATGTAATGCCCTGTGCAAATGTACGGTATTTTTTTCCGTCAGCTGAACCTATGAGTGAATGCAGCTTTTCCCATCTGATATATTCACTTTTTCTTCTGGTTATTTCATTCTGTTTATCATTTATTTTTTCTTTTGCAGCTTCATTTTCTGTCAGTCTGTGCCTGCCGGATGCAGTTTCATTTCTGAGTTTTTCAAGATTTTCGGTGATTATACTGTATTCTCTTTCCACTTCTTCAAGGCTCATGTCTGTAAGTTTCATTTTTTTAAGATTTTCAAGTTTTAAAGTTCTGTCACTAATCCTTGTACTGATCTCTGTATTCCTTTTATCAAGTTCGGCCAGATTTTTTTCAATCCTCTCCCTTTCCTGAACTGGTATTCTTGCCTTCAGAAAATGATTTTCACCGGCAAAACCTTTTCCTGAAATCTTTTCCAGAAAATCCTTTTCCATCTTTTCCAGTATAACTTTTCTTTCATCTGTCCTTATCTTCAGGGATGAAATGCTGTTTGCCACAGTGTTGAATGCGAGCAGAGCCCTGTCGTATTCTTCTTTTGCTGTTTTTTGTTCAGCTTCAGCCCTGCTGACAGATGAATTGAGTCTTTCCTCTTCACTGTCCGGATCTCTGTCTCCGAAAACATCACTTCTTTCCAGCATCATTTTTTCATATTCAGATTCCAGAATGCTGATTTCCCGGAGCTGTTCCGAGTGTGAAGATTCAAGAATATTTACAACAGCTTCTGTTTCCTTTATTTTAGTGTTTATTTCCCGGATTTCCCTGTCAGCATTCTCCTTCATTTTCAGATGCTTTTTCCAGTTTTCTACCTGTTTTTCAAGAATTTCCGCTGTTTCCGAAGCCTCTTTGCCTGATTCATCACTATCCAGCCCCGCTTTCAGCAGCAATTCTGAAATTGTTTCATTAATCACTGAAATTTCATTTTTTAAATCATTGACTGATCCTGCTGCTGATGAGAGCATCTTTTCAGATATTTTACTTTCATTGACAGCTTCAAGATATTTCTTTTCCGCCAGTCCTGTTTCAACTGATAATTTATTTATTTCCTTTTCAAGATTCCTTATAAGACTATTCTGATTTTCAGCCTTTTCAAGAACTGTTTCTATATTTTCAATCTTTTTTTCAGCTTCCCCTTTTTCAGGTATATTCCCTTCAGCAAAGGGATGTTCCAGTGAACCGCAAAGGGGACATGGTTTACCATCTTCAAGTTTCATTCTCTGGCTTTCAAGGCTTTCAATCCTGCTTATCAGATTCAGTTCCCTTTCAAGGGCAGCCTTCTCCATTTTGTATTCACGGAGATTTCTCCCTTCAAGAATTTTTTCAAGACCTGATTCAGATTCTTTCAGCATTTTTTCTTTATTATCAAGACTTTTCTTTATCTCTCTGCATTTATTTTCATGCTCTTCTATCAGTTTATCTGACTGTACTTTTTTATTCTCTATTTCTCTTTTTTCACTTATTTTACTTTCCAATTCTTCCTTACTGGAAAGTAATGCTTGTATTTTTTCCCTTAAAAGAGGTAGAAGACTTGAGATTTCTTCACTGTTGTTGTTTTCCATTAAAAATTCTTCAGATTCCCTTGCTTCGTTTTTCCATTCTTCAGATTGTGAGATATATCTATCCTTTAAAACATTATTGTCTCTTATTTTATCTTCAGTAACAGAAACTGAAATTCTCTTCTGATCAAGTATTTTTGCTTTTTCCGATATAATCTGGGCCATGAGCCTGGCCTTTCTTATTGCCGGGACTGCATCTGAAAGCTCTTTATTAGCTGCCAGGGTGTTTTTTTCCGCATTTTCAAGGATACTCTTTTTTTCATTACGAATGCTTTCAGATACAGTGTATTTGCCCTCTTCCTCCTCAAGGTCAATGATATCTCCGGTCTGCTGCCTTCTTTCTGCAGAAAGCAATCCGTAATCATTTTCAAAAACAGATGCTTTAACGGCTGACCGGAGACTGCTTCTTTCAGCATCTGATTTTTCAATTTCATTTTTTATATCTTTTTCATTTTCAGAAAGCAGTACGAGTTCAGTTTCAATAGCATTTATTTCCTTTAGCCAGCTGGAAGAATTCCTGTTTTCTTCTCCTTTATGGGTAATTTTTTTAATTTCCTCTGTTTTCTCTTCAATTTCCCTCTTCAGGTTTACTTCTTCAATTTCTTCAAGAAGGTTTATTGCAGATAAATCATTTCTCAGGATATCAAGACTGTTTTTTTCTTCACGCAGTCTTTCATGTACCCTGACAGATATTGTTGAATATATTTCTGTTCCTGTAATCTGCTCAAGTATTCTTGATTTCTGTTCCTGATCGGCTTTAAGGAAATTATCAAAACTTCCCTGTGCAAGAAGTACAGACCTTGTAAACCTTTCAAAATCCATTCCTGTCTTTTCTTCTATAACACCAATAACACGGCTTTTCCTGTTTTCTATAATTTTTCCTGTCTCGGCATCGCTGATTTCATGAACTGCTTCAGTCAGGTTCCCGTCAGCTTTTTTTCTCGACCTGTGCTGTTCCCAGTAACACCTGTACCTTCCCCCCCGGGAATCAAAAACAACTTCAGAATAACATTCAGCAGTCTGTCGTGACATTATCTCGTTGCTGCTTTTTGTTATTCTTCCCAGACGGGGAGTTGCGCCGTAAAGTCCAAGGCAGATCGCATCAAGGATTGTGGATTTACCCGCACCGGTGGGACCTGTAAGTGCAAAAATACCATCTGATATATATTCAGGTTCCCTGAAATCAACAGACCAGTGTCCATACAGGGAGTTGAGGTTTTTGAATTTCAGTTCAAGTATCTTCATTGCTGCTGCCTATTCCGAATTCCTGTCATCTTCATGTATTTCTGCCAGTATTTCACTGTATGCCGAGAGAAGGCCGGATCTTTCCTCAACAGCTATGCCGCTGCTCTCAAGACACCTGTTGAAAATATCATTCTCATCAAGATCAGCAAGTTCTTCATCATTATACCTTTCCGCTATTCTCTGTATTACCCTTGTGTTTTTTATTCGTCTTATTTCCATATCTGTACCTTCGACAGCTTCATCAAAAATATCACGCAGGCTGCTGTTTACTTCATTACCTGTATAGACAATTTCAAGCCATGCGCTGCTGTTGCTGAATCTGAGAAGATCTATCTTTTCCAGTATTTCAGCAACATCTCCTGACAGCCTTTCAAGTTTCTGGAAACACGGAACACTGATCTCAGTTACATCAATACTTCCCTCTCTGAATTCTGCAGTTATAACCTTTTTCACCTGTTCAGCCTCTCCATATCCCATTGGAACAGGAGAACCGGAGTATCTTCTTGTATTGTTTCCTGCTATTGTCTGGGGGACATGAAGATGACCCAGTGCAAGGTAATCAATACCGGAAGGGAAGATGCTTTCAGAAACATGTGCCAGCGATCCCACATAAAGGTCTCTCACCCCGTCTCCATCTGCAGTTTCAGCACCCTGAGTAAAGAGATGTCCCATTGCTATAACAGGTATCCATCCCGTACCGTTATCCTCACTTTCTTTTCGTTTTTTTTCAGCGGCTTCGTATACTGATCTGTAGTGATTTTTAATTCCCTCTACAAGCTTTCTATTCTTGTCATCTATCGATTCCCCGGCTTCAGCTGTTCTTATATCCCTGTCCCTCAGGTAGGGTACGGCACATACAACAGCTTCCGGAATATTGTCACTGTTCTCAAGAACTATCACTTCATCTTCGGGATTTTCAGAAGCTGAACATGAAACATGTACATTGAGGGCTTTCAGAATTTCCCTGGGGGCATTAAGGAAAGAAGGTGAATCATGATTTCCTGCAGTAACTACTATATGTCTGCAGTTTGATAATGAAACCCTGCACAGGAAACTGTAATAAAGTTCCTGTGCCCTGTTGCCGGGTGTGCTGTTGTCAAAAATATCTCCAGAAACAAGAAGGGCATCAATATTTTCATTTATAATTGTTTTTTCAAGCCAGAGCAGGAATTGTTCAAACTCGGAATACCTTTTTTTACCGTATAGAGCTCTTCCGAGATGCCAGTCTGAAGTATGAAGTATTTTCAATCAGTCCATCCCCTGACAGAAAATATTTTGCCGCATTGAGAGCATTTTTTATGATGAATATTCAATATTCCTCCGCATTCGGGGCATTCAAGCCTCTTTTTTTCGTAATCAAGATAATAATCAATTCCTTTTTCCCTTATGATTTTCAATATATTTATGAGACTTTCGTTATATCTTGTTCTGTAGCTTTTATCCAGCCTTTTGATTAATACACACGGGTAGTCGCTGCATTCAGAACAGTAATAAAGATTTTTTTCTTCAGCACAGTCTTTTATCCTGCATTTCCTGCAGTGCTGAGGTTTGTTGTTATTGACGATCCTGCATCCGGGACACGGCTTGGTGTTTTTAAGGTATGAATAACAGTAAAGGCAGTTCATTCCGCAATATGCAATATATTTTCTGTTTTCATTGTTTTCCATATTCAATTCAACCTTTACAGAATGAAAACAAAGCCTGCCCCGCTGTAATTCCGGCCTCCGATTTCTATTTCCCTGAACTCAAGTGCTTCACCTTTATGCTTTCTGTAGAATCTGTTGTTTTCAGCATTCCACAATGTCCATATAATCATATTGCAGCATCCGCTTTTCCTGAAACATTCTTTCATCTCTTCAAGCAGAGCAGATCCTGTTCCATTACCCTGATAATCAGGAAGAACATAAAGCCCCACTGTTTCGCAGTCATATTTACTGTTTTCAATTGTCCTGCCTGAAATAAAACCGTTTATTATACCATCTTCTTCATACACATAAATAATTTCAAGTTCATTCTTTATATTGTTTTCCATTATTTTAACGAAAGTATCTTTTTTCATTGTCTGAGGGAAACCGGGATCTATGATGTTTTCATATGCTGTCTTCCAGGCTTTTATTATTATTTCTGCAATTGCTTCAGAATCATTCAGAACTGCTCTTCGTATCATATATACCCCCCTTAAACTTTTTCCGTTATTATATCTTTAACAGGAAAATTTCACAACAAACTTCATTTAAAGTTATTTTATATAATTTTTTCAACAATTCCTGTAACCTCCCTTCTCAAAATGACTCTAAGTATTGAACAGTCATATTACTGTTTAATTTAATGCTACAGGAGATGTTATTTTAGAATGAACGGAATGAGTCTTGAATGCAAGGTTAAGCTTGTAAATTCAAAAGCCAAATTCAGCTGCAGTTCTGAAGGAAAGGAGCAGATAACTGTTGATTACATACCGCCTCTGGGAGACGGTGAAGGATACACTTCGCTTGAGCTTCTGATGCTGAGTCTTGCAAGCTGTTTCGGAAGCACTGTCAAGTTTGTACTTGCAGGAAGTATGGATACAGATGTAAGGGATCTTGAAATAAGGGCAAGTGGAAAAAGAAGGGAAGCACATCCCACTGCACTTGAAAAAATTAATCTTGATATGGTTATAAGATCGGGAAAACTGACAGATGTTGTTCTTGAGAATGTAATAAAAACAGCAAAGGAAAAGCTCTGCCCTGTTTATTCAATGCTTGCAGACAGTACAGAAATAAATGTCAGTTACAGGATTATCAGGCCTGAAACAGCTTCCTTCTGCGGAGTTTTCTGCAGATCATGCCCCCTCTATATCGGGACTGAAGAGGAACCTGAGCGGCTGGAAATGCTTTCAGAGAGAATGGGAAAAACTACGGATGATCTTTCATGCAGGGGCTGCAGGTCTGATAAAGTGTCATACTACTGCGCTGACTGCAATCTCAAAAAATGCGCTGAAAACAGAATGCTTGATACATGCTCTCAGTGCCCTGATTATCCATGCAGCGACTTGAGGAAATTCCAGTCTGAAATGCCTCACAGGGCTGAGCTCTGGAAGTCAGCTGAGCTGCTCGGAAACTCGGGTTTCGATAAATGGGAAAAAGAACTTATCGCTGATTTCTCCTGCAGCAGCTGCGGTGCTATTAATTCAGCATATGATTTAAGATGCAGGAAATGCGGAAACAGTCCGGGAAGCAGCTTTACCGGAAGACACAGTGAAATAATCATGAAGCACCTGGGTATAACAGAATAATTCATATCCGCCTTCCCGTAAAAGGTTGGCGGTATTTCATTTTTTCTCTATAAGTGTGATTTCCTCACACTCTGCCAGTTCCTTCATCCTTTCAATAAAGCTTTCATAACCGGGGGCTTTTATCTGGTTGTTGTAGAGGCTGTTGATTCTTGCAATCAGATTTATTTCCGACCTGAATTTTTCAACAGCCCTCCTCTCCCTGTTTCTTACAACTTCAATGCTGCAGAGTTTGTCTGTTTTCCCTGTTTTTTCAATATAGGCGGCAAATGACCGGCAGTCGCATACTGCTCCTGGCTGAATAAGGGAGCACCTACCCTCCATATGGTCCCTGGCTGCCTTTTTGGCCCTGTGAAGGTTTGTTTTAACTGCGCTTTCACTTATTTCAAGGATTTCTGAAGTTTCCTTAACTGTTAACTCAAGCATCATCCTCAATGTGTAAACAGACCTGTAGCGGGAAGGCATGCAGTTCATGAACATCTGGAGGCATGACTCCCGTGTCAGGTTTACAAGCACTTCATCCTCAACCTTTCCGTAGCTGTTTATATAGTTATAGGCTTCTTCAATATCAATACTGTTGTTTTCTGCATATTCATCTATTGGAAGTCTTCTCTCCTCCCTGAAGTATTTTTTTGAGGTATTCATCACTATCCTGTAAAGCCATGTATAAACAGAGCTCTGGTTTCTGAAAGAGGGGAATGCCCTGTAGGCGTTCATGAACGAAGACTGAAGAATATCCTCTGAATCCTCCCTGCTGCCTGTCATCCGGAAGGCAAGTGTATAAAGTTTCTGGTAATTTTTCCTGTATATGTTTTCAAAAACTGTATCCATGATGAAATATTCTAGCACAGCAGCAGCTTTCCTGTCTTTATCCTTTTATTCCATATCTTCCTGGTTCCTGTAGAGTTTTTCAAGGCATTCACTGCACAGCCCGTGGCTGAAATGTACATCAGAATGCTCCTCTATATATTTCTCCACCTGTGTCCAGTATCCCCTGTCATCCCTTATTTTCTTGCAGCTTGCGCATATAGGTATAATCCCGCGCAGTGTTTTTATCTCAGTGATATAGTCTGAAAGATCCCTGTTTTTTTCACCAAGGACCCTGTTCATGTAAATAAGGCTGAGTTCTGACTGTACAATATCCCTGAAACTGGACAGGAGCTTTTCCACAGTCGGGGAATAGCTGTTTTCAATGTTGTCCAGAATACATATTGTACCGAAAGGTTTCCCGTCAGGGAGAAGAATAGGGAAACCGAGGTATGAAATCATGTTAATTTTAACATCAGGATTATTTTTCCAATTACTGTCTTTTAGTGCGTTCGGAACCAGAAGTTTTTCTCCAGACCGGATCACTGTTTCGCAGTAGAGACCAGACCCCAGAAGTTTCTCGTGGTCACCTTTTTTATATGGGTTTTTTCCCCCATGGCTTGTAATGAAAACCTCAATATCTCTTTCAACAATACGCATTATAAGGGCTGCCGGGATATCGAGAATTTCAGATAGAATATTTACAATATTCTGCCATTTTTCAAGTATTTCGTCCGTTATTTCAAGTTTTGGTAAATAGCTGTCATCTCTCATATATAACAAATTATAATGTTATAAATGCTCTGTTTTCACTGTTTTTTTAAAAATAATAACAGTTATCAATAAAATTGGATTATCAGGGCTATAGCCATGAAGCCGCAGAGGAGAAGTATAAGCTGGCTGTCGAAAGAAAGCCTTATTCTTAAAAGGAAATGCTGGATTTTTATACCTGTCCTGCTCATTACAAAGCGGTAAAGGATTATACCTGAAACAACTGTAACAGCTGCCTTAATGTATTCAGCAGTATCTGTCCAGAGGTTCATGCTGCTGAAGCTGTTTATTTCACCTGTAACAAGGAATAGTGTTTTTTCAGCGACATACCTTCCTCCAAGTCCTGCTGCAAGGCACAGGATAGCCAGTGCAGACATCCCTGCATAACCTGATATGAAAGGTATTTTCCTGACAGGTATTATCCCCTCTTTTATCCCGGCCGAGAGTTTTCCCCTGAAAATAAGCGAGAGCTTTGTAAAGGAAGCAACTGTTCCTATTGAAGATGCAAGAAGCATCCAGTATGCCGCAGGGTGGCTCTTGAGGCTGTAGAGTATGAGTTTCTTGCTTACATAACCGGTAAACGGGGGAATCCCGGCAATGCTCAATGCAGCCACAGTGAAAAGTAGCGCTGCAAACGGGAATTTCTTTCCAGTACCTGTCACCTTTTTAAGAGACCTTTCTCCTGTACTTATTATTACAAGGCTTACAGAAAGGAAAAGAAGGCTCTTGAAAAATGCATGGCTCAGGGAGTGGAACATGGCCCCTGTTATACCGTACTGGTTTCCCGCACCGAAGCCTGCAAAAATATAGCCCATCTGTGAAACAGAATGCCAGGCGAGCAGAACCTTGAAATCTGTCTGCGAAAGTGCCCTTGCAACACCTATAAGCGCTATTGCTGAACCCATCCAGAGGAGAAAAATCCTTGCTTCAACGAGGTCAAGAAGAATTATGATCCTGCATACTGCTATGAAAGATACCTTGATAACAACTCCTGAAAGCACCGCCGAAACAGGGTGAGGTGCGTATGCATGGGCATCAGGAAGCCATGTATATGGTATGAATGCAGTCCTTACCCCGATTCCTGCAATAAGGGCTGAAACAGCAAAAACAGTCGACAGGGAACGGTTCTCTTCATTCCTGAAATAATCTGCAAAAACATCAAACCTGAGGGAACCTGTCCTGCTGTATATGATAAAAGTGCCTATAAGAAAAATGCTTATTCCAAGTGAACTGAGCATCAGGTACTTGAAACTTGCAAAAAGTGCTTTTTCCTTTTTTTTCCAGGCTATAAGCACATAAGCGCATATTCCGGTAATTTCAAGGCAGACGAAAAGGTTGAATATATCTGCAGCCAGAAGCATTCCCGCCATTCCGGCGTGAAGGACCAGAAAGAAAAAATAAAATGTGCTTCCGTATTCATTTTCGGAAAATGAATAGAGCATTGAGAAAAACGATACAGTGAACATGAGGAAAAAACCGAACCAGCTTATCCCGTCCAGTTTCTGTGTTATTCCGACAAGATCGTTCCATCCCCCTGCAACACTGTTTATTTCATTTCCGGAAAACATTGAAGGAATATAAAGGATAAGCATGATAAATGAGACTGCAAAGTATGCTGATGCTGCAGCTTTTGATACCCTGAAACGGGGATTTATCTTTTCGAAAAGGGGGAATACAGAGAAAAGGAGAGGCAGTGCGAAAAAGAGTATTATCAGGCTGTCGTCACTCATCCCTTATCCTTTTTTCAATTTCATTTATATCAAGGGTACCGTAGAGCCTGTACATCCTGTATACAAGAACAAGTGCAAGGGCTGTTACGCATATTCCAACAACTATTGCAGTAAGCATCAGTGCCTGGGGAACCGGATCTACAATTGATTTCTCCTCTCCTGTTATGATAGGGGCATGCCTTCCTGTAAGAGATCCCTGGTAAATGAAAATAATCACTATTGATGAATTTATTATATTCAGGGCCATTACCTTTTTAATCAGGTTTCCTGACAGCACAATACCCAGAATACCTGTTACGAGAAGCAGTCCTGAAAGTATCATGTTTATCATTCATCATCCCCCTTTTCAATGAAAAGGTAATAACAGATAAGCGTAATACCAGCCCCGACTTTAAGGCCTATAATCAGGTTCAGTATAAATATTATTACAGATCCCGGAATAGCATACCCCATGAACATGTCAAAGCCTGAAAGGAATCCCCTTCCTGCAACAAGTCCTGCAAGGCCTATAAGTATGAATAAAAGGTAGCCGGTCACCTCTGTATAGTTTATTTTTTTTAGGGGAAAATACCTGTGTATCACTGACTGTCCCTGGCACAGCAGAAGAAGCACAACTCCTGATGCAAGCGCCACGCCCCCCTGGAAACCTCCCCCTGGAGTAAGGTGTCCGTAAGTTATGAGGTATAACCCGAAAAGAATAATAAAAGGAGAGAGCTTCCTTGAAACAACCTCCAGTATATCGGTTTTTTTCAAGCCTTTCCCCCCATCAGAAAAACCACAGCTGAAACTGATGTTATCAGGACTATTGTTTCCCCGAGAGTGTCAAATGCCCTGTATCCCAGGTATATCGCTGTTACAAGGTTTATTGCACCTGTTTCATCCCGCCCCTTTGCCAGCAGATAGTCACCGGCACTGTCAGGAGTTTTGTCAATGGACAGCAGTGAAAAGAGGAGGAATACAGAAAAAACAGCAATCAATACTGTATGAATTATTCTTTTCAATGGTCCCTGCCCCTTCCGGTTTTTCTTATGATCCAGATGTATAGAAATGTTGAAATACCTGCCCCTACAGCAGCTTCGGTAAGAGCAACATCAGGGGCATGGAGAACAAAAAAGAGGAGGCTGCTGAACAGGCTGAAAACAGCCATCAGAATTACGGACCTGATAATATCAGATGAGAGGAGTATTGCCCCGGACAGTACTATATGCATGGCAAGGAGAGTCTCAATCATTCTTCCCCCAGACTGCAGTTTTTTCTCATTTTCCTCCATGGACTTATTCCGCTCAGCCATGCAAATCGGGCAATTATATGTGCCGAAACAGGACTTGAAATGAAAAAAAAGAGTGTTATTACAAGTATTTTCCCTGTAATGGGGGAAAAACCGGAATCAACCATGGCAGCAATAAAAACAGATATTACAGCTGTTGTACTGCATGTTGATGATGCCTGCAGCCTCGTGTAGGGATCGGGAAAAAGAAGCACCCCAGCAAGACCCATGGTGTTGAACACAACCCCCAGTACCAGGAATATCCACACTATCCATTCAGTCACTTGAGCCCCTCCCTCTTTCCGAGATATCTTGCAAGGGCAAGTATTCCCACAAATCCGAAAATATCGTATACAAGTGCAACATCAAGGTAGACATGCAGTTTCTCCTTTGCTGCGAAAAGGACAAGTATTGCAAGTATCTGGGAAGATACAATATTGAGACCTATAAGACGGTCAGGGGTTGAAGGGCCTGCAATAATACGGTAAATGCTTATTATCCCTGAAGCCAGGAATATATATATTACCATGTCGAAAGCTGAATAAATACTCATATGAAAATCCTTTTCAGAAGTTTCTCCATTTTCCCCTTTATCAGATCACCCGCATATCTTGAGTGTGTTGTTTTTGCATCCAGCCAGTGTACAACCAGGTGGTCATCATCAAGATCAACTGTAATTGTTCCCGGTGTAAGTGTGATAGAATTTGTGAGAATAACCCTGGCTGTGTCTGATTTCAGCCTTGTCCTGAAATGAACAATCCTGGGATTTATATCTCCCCTTATTATGCTGTAAAGTACCCTGAAGCTTGCAGCATACATTTCATAAAGAATAAACAGTATGTAGAAAAATGAAATATATATGTTGAAGAGGAGTCCCCTTTTTTCAGCTTCCTGCTCATCTATAAAAAGGCTGTATGTGAAAAGCGCCACAAGGAATGAAAACAGAAGACCAGCTGCAAGAGAAACTGCTGCAAAGCTTTCCGAAAACAGCAGCCATCCTGCAAATAGATAGACTGTAGTAATGACAATCCTGACTATCTTCCATTTCCTGTAAAGGTTCATTCATCTTCCTGTTTTTTAACAGCTTCAATAATTTCATCAGGTGATGATGACTCTGCGAGAATTTTCCTGAAGCTGCTGTCATGAAGAAGGCGGGCAAGCTTGCTGAGTATTCTCAGGTGCCTTGTATTCTTCCCTTCCTGTCCCAGTATAAGGAAAAATATTTCAGCAGGTTTCCCGTCAATTGAGTCGAAATTCACCCCATCCGTTTTTCTACCGAAAGCCATGACTGTTTCATCAATTCCGCTGATCAGTTTATGGGGAATTGCAACGCCGTCGCCAATACCTGTTGAAGAAGATTTTTCCCTTTCCATTATTTCTTCAAGAACAGGCTTTATCTCCATACTGCCTGCCTTTCCGGATTTCTTGATTATTCCAAGGAGTTCTTCAATCACATCCCTTTTCCTGCAGCTTTTCAGATTGAGCTCAATACAGTTTTCATCAAGCAGTTTTGAAAGTCTGATCAAATCATTCCTCCTCTTCCGGAATTACAAGCCCTCTTGCAAAATCAACAGGAAGTGTGAACAGTATACCTGTTCCCGGCTCATCCAGCCCTCCGCATACCTTGTCAAGCAGTTTTTCAAGGGGAGGAATCAGCTTCTCGTTTTTTATTACAGAAAAAATTGTTTTGTTGTATGGCTTGTTGCCTTTCATGAAATCCCTGAAATCTGAGAACAGGGGGACTTCATACGTGAGGAACCTTCCCATACCTTCAGAATCAATTATTGTCGCCCCGGTTATGCCTGCTTCCACGTAAGCGGCAAGCACATCTTCGAGCAATTCTTCCCTGTTGAGGACAAATACAAGCAGTTTCATTGTGCCTACATTTTCAGTCGGTTTCAGAGATATGTCAAGTTATATCATTAAATGATTTTCACTCTGATATAACCTGAATAATAAGCTCTGAAATACGGTATTGAATAATCAATACCGTATTTCATTCTTTCATTCAAATATGGAATCGAAAAAAACAAGCATTGAAGCCCATGCCATTTCCGCTTCATCTTTGTAATATGTTTTGCTTTCAGGATTGGTGAAATTATGAGCAGGGAGATTCCCGTATATTATGTATGAAAAATCAGCTCCGCTTTCCTTCATTTCTTCTATGAATGCTTTCTGCTTTTCAGCAGGAGCTGCAGGATCTGAATCACCCTGTATTGCAAGTATCCTTGTTTTTATGTCCCCTTTTTCCGCTGTCAGCCCTGTGTTTATTGAGGAATGGAATCCCACCACCCCTTTTATATCTGTTCCCATTCTCGCCATATTAAGAACTATTCCCCCTCCGAAACAGTATCCTATTGCAGCTGTATTATCATCATCTGTGTATTCTGCTTTTTTCAGTATATCAAGGGCAGCATTGAAACGCTTCTTTACAAGAGGGTAATCTGTACCTATTCTGGATGACATTTCCTTTGCTTCAGACCGCGGTATCTCTTTTCCGTCTCCGTACATATCAAGTGCAAATGCAACATAGCCCTCTTTTGCAAGATCGACAGCCCTTTTTCTTGCATAACTGTTTATCCCCTGCCATTCATGTACAACAAGTATTCCGGGTCGTTTTGAATTATCTGATCTGTCATAAGCAAGAAATCCTGTCAGGTTTTTTCCGTCAACAACATAGCTGACAGATTCTGTATGAATATCTTCTGCAAAGACTGAAATACCTAAAAACAAAATCAGGGAAGCTGAAATAAATAATTTCATTGTTTTCTCCTTAATTAAACGATATCATATAATATAACAATATAATTGGGCAAAACAAACTATATTATACAGATCTAATACAAGATAATGTTACTGTTTTCATATCAGAACCTTGACCTGTTTTTTTCGATAAATTCATCAAGAAGTGTTTCAAGATCAGGTTTCCCGATCTCCTGAAGATCATAGAACACCCTTGTAAAAGGCTTGTTTATTCTGATCAGACGGCTCAAGTCTATAGGAGTTGCTATGATTACTGAATCGCATTCTGTCCTGCTGATTGTTGTTTCAAGGTCTTTAAGCTGCTCTTCACCGTATCCCATTGCCGGAAGGACAGCACCTGTTTCAGGGTATTTCTCATAGACACTTCTTATCTTTCCCACAGCAAACTGCCTCGGATCAACTACTGAAAGAGATCTGTATTTCCCTGCAGCCCCCATGATGAGAATATTTCTAGCCATCGTCTTTACCCCTTGATTTATATTTAAAGCAATATAATAATTATATTACAAAGAAATAATCGCGCAAAAGATTTATGGTGATGTCAGGTAAATTTTCAATACTGTTATTATTACTGTTCAGCTGCTTCAATGTTTTTCCCGAAAACAATGTTCTCAGGCTTGTCTACAAGGATATAGGAAACCTCCCGTACATGGAAACATCTCCTGATAATTCAGGTCTCTACAGGGATCTGATGGAAAAGGCCTGTAAAAAGATAGGTTTTGAACTTGAAATAATAAGGCTTCACAAAAAAAGGGCATACCGCCTTCTTGAAACAGGAGGAGCTGACCTTTATGCAAGCGGTGAATTCAGGACCTACAGGTCGGAATTCCTCTACTATTTCCCGAACGGCCTTCACAGGCATGAGGTCTATGTCGGACTCACATCCATTGACATACCTGAATTATCCTCGATTTCAGATATAAACAGGTATGGACTTGAATGGGTGGTTGAACTGGGGAGTTCATGGCCCCTTGATGCCGGGAAATACGGTGTCAGGTACAACGAAATGAAGGATACAAGGATTAAAAGGGCTGTTGAGCTTCTGATGCTCGGCCGCCCGTTTTTCTTCAAAACACTGAAAGAGGATGTTGATGATTATATTGAGTGCAGCAGTATTTCATCAATGGAGGATATAGGTATCCGTGTCCATCCGGACTGCGCCCCTCCCACTATTGCACCCCTTTATGCCTCTTTTTCGAGGTTTTCGCGTCATTATAGAGAGGAGAAAAACCCTTTTTATGATGCAGATAAACCTCTTTCTGCAGAAAACTTCCCATACAGGCCGGAAAGAGGTTCAGTACCCCACAGGCTTGAAGAGGCTCTCCATGAAATGATCATGTCAGGGGAAGTTGATTCCATTGCAGACAGATATGATATTGAGTGATTCTTCTTTTTTTATAATACCCTGGTTCTAAATAATCTTCAGTTTCAGGGAACTCTTTACAAAATCAAGAGGGACATCCATTCTGGAGGCTATATCCTCTTCTGATAGGCCGGATTCATAGAATCGCCTTACAACAAGGCTGATGTTTTCACCCACTTCTATAACATGCATGTCAGGATCATAAAAACGGACAACCCTCTGTCCCCAGGAATGTTCATGAAGCCTGTGGATATACTCGATTTTTCCTGAACTTTCAAGCTTTTCACAGAATCCCTCTATGTCATCCTCCTCAAAATATATTTCAGAGGCATTGTTGGCAAACAGTATCTCATCTTCCTTTCTGCTGATAAAACCTTTCCATGTTTCAAGACTCTGCAGCGCTATACCGCCTGTGAGCGTCACATTTGCTCCGAAATCAGCTGCCACTTCAAGGCCGAGAACCGAGCAGTAGAACTCTTTTGATTTTTCAATGTCTTTTACTGCAAGAAGCGTGCATCTGTAGTCCATTATTTTCTCCCGTTTTTATTTCCTGAGGATTTATATTTCCGCAAAAAGTATCATGTAGTTGTGTCCGTATTTCTCAGCACATTTCGGGCAGTATGCATAGTGCACATAATAATCCCTTGCCTTCATCTCCGACTCTTTGAGATATTTTTCCATTTCCCTTATATATTTCGGTATCATGTTGAAGGGGCCGTCAAATACCCTTGTGACAAATTTCCCTGATATTGTTGTATCATCCACCCCTTCTACCCTGCCTGTCACAGAATAGTATATCTCTGTCCTGAAAGGGGAAGGATCTCTGAACAGAACAAGAGTTTCTGATTTGTCTTCAAAGTTAATTCCCGCTTTTTCAGCAATGCTATACATTCTGATAATTTTTTTCCCGATTAAAGGGGGGAAAGGTATATGAAACAGCGCCGGCATTGTTTCCCTGAGAAAGGGCTTTTCATCCCATTCCAGGTTTTTCCTGTCCCATTTTTCAGGATTGAAAACAGGACAGCATACTTTTTCTTCCCTGACCATTTTCGCCTCCTATCCTATATATCATTTTAGCACCATCCATCTGATTTTAAAACAATATCTGTGCAGGCAAATGGTAAATCAGACATTATCCCTGTAAAACGATGTTTTCTTTTCAAAACAATGGAAATCACCTTTTCTGAATCTAACTGTTCCTGAAATACGGTATCCCATTTTTTCATAAATTTTCAATGATACGGGATTGCCTTTAAATGCATCAAACCTTATTGTTCTGTATCTGTTCTTTTCCGCAAATTCTTCTGCGAAATGTATCATTTTCCCTGCGATACCCCTGTTCTGGTATTCAGGAGCAACACAGAGCCTGTGAAGAACAAGAGGTTTTGAATCGCTGTATTTCCAGTCCACCTGCGAGTATTCCGGTGACTCTTCAGTATTTAGAACCTGAACAGCGCACAGTTCTTTGTCATCAAAGTAACCGTACAGGTTTCCCGATTCAATATCGTTTTCAACAGTTTTTCTGTCCGGGTATACTTCATCCCACTGGTCAATATTCATCTCCTGCATACGAACTGTTGCAGACCTGAATATCTCCATAACCCTGTCAATCATCTCCATCCCGGCAAGTCTGATCATTCTTCACCCCGTATCAGTAAAGTATCAGAAAGAGGTTGATTCATCAATGAATGTCATCCCTTACAACATCTGAAAGCTTTCTCAGTGGTGCTTTCATGCATTCTGAAACCTGAGTTATAAGATCGCCTGTCTCTGATGTAACCAGAACAATTGAAGGTATCCTGCGTTCCGGAAATTTCCTTGCAAGAGACAGTACCTCGTTCCTTATATCTGTCCCCGGCTCCATTGAAACAGAGGGCTTACCGTCAGTTACAAGTATTACCTGCGCCATGTCATTGGGATGCCTTATCCGCTCGGAACGGACAAGCTGTAGAGCTTTTTCAAGCCCGTCTGCAAGCGGTGTAGCCCCGCCCGCAGCAACAGCCTGCAGGGCACGCCTTGCCCGTGCAATACTGGTTGTCGGGGGGAGAACCACCTTTGCAGACCTGTCGCGGAACACAATAACCCCTGCCCTGTATCTCTTCTGATATGCTTTTGTTAGAAGACCCAGAACAGCCCCTTTTGCAAGCTTCATCTGCTCCTCAACAAGCATGGATTCAGATGCATCAATCAGGAAAATGATTGTCTTTCTAACATCCTGCACCCGCAGGCGCCTTCTGATATCCCCGATTTCAACTGCATCATCTGAAGGGTTCTGTCCTTCACCTCTCCGTACAGCCGCAGCAATACATGTTGCTACAGGATCTATCCCGTTTATATGTTCCCCGTTTTCAAGAGCTACAGATGCAATATGCCTTCCGCAGTCTGATTCCCTTCTGAGTTTCCTCATCGGAAGTCTGGTCTGTTCCTCGAAAGTAAGTGAAAGAGGTGTTTCATCAGCTAGAATGACAATGTTGGATGCTTTTTTTTTAGGAATGAGAATAAAGGCATGCCGCCGGCTGCAGACCCCGGAAATATTTCATCATCAGGACCGAAGGCCTGGAACCTGTCATCCTCATCAGATTCACCCTCTTCAAATATGAAAGGCATTTCACCGTATACTTCCCTTATTGCATCATTGAGTTCCCCGGGAAGCTCAGCCCCCCCGTGCTCTATGAAGCGGTCTATCCTGTGCGGAAGCGCCATTTTGGCAGCCTGCAGAATATCAGCATGTGTTACTGTATCGCGTTCCTGGAAAGCTGCCAGCGCCTGAGCAGTCCTTGTAATTGTAAGCTCTGCCCTGTGCCCCTGGGAACCTGTCTTTACAGCAAGGGAAGATGCGGCATCAATAACATCATCAGGCACCCTGACCCCTGAAAGGTTCTTCCTTGCATTCACTATCTGCTTTCTGAGGGCATCCTGGGTACTGTCCCAGTTTCTGCAGAATTCTTCAGGATCTTTTTCAAATGAGAGGCGTCTTCTTACAAGCTCGCTTCTCTTTTTCACATCAGACTCTCCTGTTACCCTTATGCAGAGTCCGAAACGGTCCATAAACTGGGGCCTGAGTTCCCCCTCTTCAGGGTTCATTGTTCCTATAAGTATGAAGGAGGCAGGGTGTATTACAGAAAGCCCCTCCCTTTCAACTCGGTTTATTCCCGAGGCTGCAGTATCAAGAAGGAGGTCTACAAGGTGGTCGTCCAGGAGGTTCACCTCGTCGACATATAGTATTCCCCTGTTTGCAGAGGCAAGAAGCCCCGGCTCGAAAACCCTTTCTCCCGAGTGGATAATTCTTTCAACCTGAAGAGATCCAACCAGCCTGTCCCCTGTAGCTCCAAGGGGAAGTTCAACAAGAGGTACAGGGCATTCATAAGAAAGCATCCCCTCAGCGCTTTCAGATTTTATCCTGCATTCTTCATGTATATAAGTTGATGCATCCGGACTGCACCGGTAGGGGCAGCCCTCGACTGCCTTTATCGGGGGAAGAAGGTCTGCAAGAGCCCTTACTGCAGTGCTCTTTGCTGTCCCTTTATGCCCCCTTATCAGGACTCCCCCTATAAGCGGATCAACTGCATGCAGTATCAGTGCTGTCTTCATAGCCTCCTGACCTACAATAGCTGTAAAAGGATACATTCTCATATTATAAACAGACCTCATTAATATTTATCCTGTGGAAGATTTTTCCCTTTCTTCCGCAGTCAAGTAAATCATACTGCCATCATATACTGCTGGTCAAGAAAAAGGATGATGCTCATTCATATCCAGTTAAAAGCAGCGCAGGTTAAGGCAGGCTATTCTTCGGTAAAGATACTTCCGTCGGCAATTCCCCTTGCAGTCAGAACCGAAACAGCCAGCCATACGGAAAAAAGGAACAGGGTCAGAACAACCTGTAGAATCCCCATAAACCTCAGATGCATGAGGCTGTCAAGCGAACCTGTCGCAACTGCAAGTGCCCCTATCGGGAATGTGAATGCCCACCATGAGAGTGCAAACCTCAATGTCTTTTTCACGAGGGCATAACCTGTCTTGATTACAGACAGTACAAACCACCATATTGAAAAACCCCACAGAATAAACCCCATTACCCTGACAGCAGGTGTGATATTTTCAATTCCCAGGAAATCAATATGTTTCAGTGCTGATGACATCTTTACCAGTATGATTGTCAGTATTGCTGTAGGGGCAAGACCTATGAAAAGTGTAGGAGCCATCCTTCCCACAGGTGATGTCTGGTAAAGGTAGCGGTGGAAAACATTGGCACCTACAAATATGAAAAGGAATATCCCTGTTCCCAGGCTTATCTGGGATACAATAAACAGTGCTGTTTCAGGAACCATCCCATGCCCTTTATGAATAAGTTCAAACGCAAGAACCGGCACTATGAGATGGGATACAGGAGGTATATACCATCCGAAAGTCCCGTGTCCAGCCTCCACTTTGCTGCTCTGGAAAAGTGCAGGCATGATTATCCAGCTGAAAATATAGATTCCTGCTGTTCCGATTATAAACATACTGTATGCGGCAATAACAGAAGCTTTCAGCCCTATTATATCAGGTCCCAGAAGCAGCAGATCTATGGCAGCAATAATGAATGCAATTGGCATTGTGGGAAGAAATGAACCTGCAACAGGATGGTTCAGTTCCTTTATGATTTTTCCCGGATGCCTTACAAGTTTTATCATCCATATGGTGAATACTACAGCCAGAAGCAGAAAAGTAAGAACTGCAAAAAAGAGGGATGCTGTCTTAAACCATGGAACTGTTCTGCTTCCCAGAAAAAATGCTACAGGTATTATCCCTGTTCCCATAACTGATGAGGGCCAGGATGGAACGAAATTCTCAAGTGAAAAGCCCCCTTTGCTCTGTTCTTTCATATGCTGCTCCTTCATTATCTCAATCTGAAAGCCGGTTTAATCAGCTTCATGTATCTTTATAACAGTTTATAATATATAGTTTTTTATATATACAGGCAAGAAGATCTGTATATTCAGAATGATTTTCCGGTAAAATGATTGAAAGGATTACTCTTAAGTTTCATGTCATTCTTTAATTCTGTATTTGATAAGTATTTTATCAAGGCTTCCGTCTGATTTCATTTCGGAAAGCGCTTTATTGAAAGCTTCAAGCTTTAAAAGGGAACCGTAAGCCTTTTTTGAAAATGCGAGAAACAGTTCCTTCTCCTCCATTGGAGGCTCCATAAACTCAAGTGTATCACTGTACAGTTTATGTTCTTTCAGGATAATATAATCAGCAACATTCCTGTCTATGAAAATAAAATCAACCCTTTTATGATAGAGCTTCCTGATATTCAGTTCATCGCTGACTGCATAATCCTTTTTAAGATAATCAGCCCGGTCAAATGCCTCTGTATTGATATAGCCCCTTACAACTCCGAATTTATAATCACCAAGGGCACGGAGAGCTTTTTCCGGTTCTGTTACAGGATTGAAAGGCCATTGAACATCAAGGTCCCTTCTTTTCATAAGCCCGGCAGGTCCTCCCGGAACAGGGTCTGAGAACAGGCAGGTTTTCTCTCTTTCAGAGCTGAAATATTCGGGCAGAAGCACATCAATATTTCCGCTTTCCACCTGGGCGACAGCCCTTGCCCATGGATAGAAACGTATATCAGCCCGGTAACCTGATCTTCTGAAAGCTTCATCCACTATTTCATAGATATATCCCCTGTCGTTTTCCCTGTTTATTATATAAGGCGGCCAGTCAAGGGTTGCACAGCTGACAACAGAAAAAGATCTCTCTTCTGTATAGGATGCAAGGTTAATAATAGACAGCATAAATAATATAATAATAATTCTCATTTTCTGTTTCCCACTATAAGTATAATGAATACAGCAATTATATGTCAAAAAAAACAGCCTTCTTGACCTGCTGATATACTCCGTATATAACTAAGAGAGCAAGTATGCTGAAAACATGGGAGGTTTTTATGAAGGTTACAAGTTACGGTGCTGCACAGATTGTTACAGGGTCCTGCCATATGGTGGAAACTGACAGACAATGCTTCCTTATAGACTGCGGTATGTTCCAGGGCAGCAAGGACCTCAACAGGAGGAACTATGAACCTTTCGGTTTTAATCCTTCCAAAGTGGACTTTCTCATCCTGACCCACGGTCATATAGACCACTGCGGACTTCTTCCCAAGCTTGTAAAAAACGGGTTTCAGGGGAAAATATACACAAGCCCTGCAACAGCTGATCTTCTTCCCGCAATGCTCTCTGATTCAGCATATATCCAGGAAAAGGATACTGAACATGAAAACAGGAGAAGAATGAGAAAGGGAGAGGAGCCCAGGGAACCTCTCTACACCAGGGATGATGTCCCTGAGGTGCTTTCAAGGATAAGCGTTCTTGAATATGATACACGGATAGATATTTCACCTGACTTGAGCTTCATGCTCCGCGATGCAGGCCATATAATAGGCTCGGCAATAGTCCAGCTTTTTATCCGGGACAACGGAGATTACAGGAATGTTGTCTTTTCCGGTGACCTTGGACAGTGGGATGTTCCCATAATAGAGGACCCTACATTCATCAACAGGGCTGATTATGTTTTCATTGAGACAACCTACGGAGACAGGCTCCACCAGGAGCCGGAACCGCGAAAAGAGAGCCTCTACCGCCATATAAAAAGGGTCTATGAAAGGGGGGGCAAACTCCTTATTCCAAGCTTCGCCCTTGAAAGGACACAGGAGCTTTTATACACTTTAAGCGAACTTATAAACGAGAACAGTGATTTCCCGAATATGAATGTCTACCTTGACAGTCCCCTTGCCATAAAGATTACAGAGGTTTTCCACGACCATCCGGAGATTTACGATGAAGAGGCCCGCGCAAGGATTGATACACCTTTCCACTTCCCCCGCCTCATATGTACCCCGACAACGGAAGATTCAATGAAGCTCAACAAGCTTAAGGATCCTGCAATTATTATTGCGGGAAACGGCATGTGCTCTGCGGGAAGGATAAGGCACCACCTCAAGCACGGTATATGGGATCCCAGGAATACTGTTCTGTTTGTGGGATACCAGGCTGAAGGGACTCTCGGATGGCATCTTCTGAACGGCAAAAAGGAGGTCCGCATGATGGGAGAGACCTTTACCGTTAAGGCTGAAATTGACAGGATACATGCATTCTCGGCCCATGCAGACAGGGATGAGCTTCTCAAGTGGCTTGATGCTTTCCTTGAAAAACCTAAAAGAGTACACCTTGTCCACGGCGATAAGGCTGTCATGGAGAAGTTTGCAGATACACTTAAAGAAAGGGGTCTTTCCTCCCATATCCAGGTTGCAGGGGAAGCTGCAGAGCTTTAGCTGTTACTGAATATCCCGTGCTTTAAATACCGCTGAAAGTGCTTTCTTCAGTTTTTAAGGGCGCAGCATTTTTTGTATTTTTTCCCGCTTCCGCATGGACAGGGATCATTCCTGCCTATTTTTTTTTCAGTCCTTACAACTGTGGCAGGAACAATTTCACCATTATGGAAATACCATTTATCCTTTATTTTTCTGAAAGTACTTGTTTCATGATGTACATGTGTTATTCCATTCTGGCTGTAGGTGGCCTTGAATTCGACAATTCCCTCATCATCGTCAGCCTTCCCTTTTTCTGTCCTTATTATTTCAAGTCCAAGCCATTCTGATTCCTGTGACCACTTTCTTGTTTCCTCAATGTCAACGTTATCCCTTTTTTCAAGGCTGTGGGTGGACTCGATAAAATCAATGTTCCCTGTAACATAGGCTGAATAGCGTGCCCTCATGAGATTTTCCGCTGTAAGGGGATTCCTCATTCTTTTTATATAGGGTTCACAGCAGTTTTCATATTCCGCGTTGTTTCCGCAATAGCAATTTTTCATAGATACTGTATATGTTTAAAACTGCTTATAGTCAATACTGTCTGCAGTTACATGAAGCTATAGGATATTTGATTCATTCAGACGTCTGATAACTTTATCTTTCAGCATTTCAATATCATTTTCATTAATTTTGTAAACTGATGTGTCTTTTCTCTGAGGTTTTGGTTCCGGCGGCAGAAGGTCTGCTATGTGAAGATCAATTACTGCTTCCGGTTTTTTTCCGGTTCTTTTCATAAGTTCGTTTTCAAGCTTCGGATTGGGGCCGTCTGCTCCGCCGCTTATTGATATAAATGCGTATCTTTCTATATTCTGTTTCATTTTTCTGATGCATCCCCGCATGGGTGATGCTACAGAACCTATCCAGACAGGTGCAACAAACAGTACCTGATCATATTTTTCATTGTCATCAATATCCATCCTGATTTCAGGGGTCCTGTTTAGAAGCATGTCAAATACAGTTGTTGATGTTTTTCTTTCTTTCTGCTCTTCAATCTTTATGTGTCTTGCAGACAGTTTTTCTGCAATGCCGGCGGCAAGCTTTTCATTGTTGCCGGTAAGTGAATATGAAATAACCAAAGTACTCATAACAACCTCTCTGCTATAAATATTTTAACCTGCTCTCATTGAGTCAGGGATTTTTTACATCAGGAATCCTCTGAATAAAAGTCCGCATAAAATTGATAATGAAGTGGATAAAAGAGTACCAATCAATACATATTCCGCGAAATTACGGTTATCAAGTTCCCTGAACCGTGTAAATCCTTTTGCGGCAAGAATAAATCCGATTGCGGCAAAATTATCTGATATGGTAAAAACAAATATCAGAATCCGTTCTATAATACCGATAATCTTACCCCTTTTCAGTTCTTCATTTTTTTTCAGATTGTTTTCTTCATACTGCTGATCCGGATTATCCCCGCTTCCATTCGGTTCAACTTTCAGCAAATGGAGAATATAACGTATAAAATTATTTACCTCATTTGTAATAATCAGTATCCCGGCCAGAAAAATTAATATTTTCTGAACTCCATATTGATTTACCATATTCAGTATTAGATTGTTTCTGCTGAGATTCTGAAATAATTCAGCAGCTGCAGGATTGAAACTTTCAATAATCTGGTTATTTCCTGTTATTGATGCCAGAAAGAAAGCATAAAAAAGAAAAACCAGGAATCTGGACAGATGAATATCAAGTTCTGTTTTTTCAAGTCTGTATATAATTACATTAAGAACAAGGAGGAAAAGAAATAAAAAAATAATTTCCGATGACCAGAGCGGCAGCAGTAAAATTCCCTCCACAAGGAATACATATATGCTTTTTTTCAAAGATATCGGTTTTTCAGCACTCCGGAATATACTGTATGTCAGCATGACAATAATTAATGTATAAAAATACACACTGTTCATCAGTTTTCAGTTCCTTTCCTGATTTGATTGCTGATCTCTTCCAGCAATTCTTTTATTGTCTTAAGGTTATTTGACTTTATGCTTTTATATACAGCTCTCTCTGAAATACTGATATTTTCCGCTATGGACTGTATGTCATTGTTTTTAATCATGCTTGCAAATATTTTCAGTGTATTTTCTTTCCACTTTTCTGCCTGATCGAAAACCAGTAACAAACTTGTATTTACCAGTTCAATTGCCGGTATCCCTGAACTGTATACCTGGATTACTGTTTTTTTATATTTCTTGAGCCTGACCAGTCCATCACGTGCATAATGGAAGGCGGGTCCGTCCATTCCGATTGCTCTTTCCTTATTGGTCCGGGTTAATATTTTATCATATCCGATAGAGATCCTCAGTTTATACGGGAAGATATATTCAATAATATCCCATATATCGGCAAAAATTGTTTCTGCAGATTTATAGAGAACCTGGAATTCGTCTCCGATAGTAATTGTATATGGCGATATTATACTTTCAGCTGACTTTTTATTTATTGAATCCAGTTTCTTTTCAAGTTTTTGCTGGAATACTCCCCTGTCAGTTATCTGTTTTGAATCTACTATGTCAGCAATTACCGCTATTACATTCATGATAAATATTGTACCCTATCAGTTCATATTCTGTCAATTGAACCTTTAAGGTTCAAAATAAAGATTTTGTACCATTAAGGTTCAATAATTATATAAAGGAAAAGGTAATTAAAATCTTCAAACTGAATTCCAGTGAAGGTTTTATTTATTCAGATAATGAGCTCATCAGTGAATGAAAATATTCTGTATTTCCTGTTTTATAAAGATTGTACCAGCTTTCAAGTGTTTCCTCCCTGAAAACATCAAGCATTTTAAATACTTCATAAGAAAACTCAAGGGGGGCAAGTCCTGTTGCTGTAACAAGGTTTTTATCAGTTACTGCAGGTTTTTCAATATAGCTGTTTTCCCCTTTATATTCAGGGCAGATCATTTTAAGGTAGCCTTTGTCATTGCTTGTGTGCTTTATGTTATCGAGTGCCCCGGTTTTTGCAAGTGCAAATGTTGCACCGCATATTGCAGCCACTTTTTTTCCGCTTTTTATCATCTCTTTTGCGAACAGCAGTATTTCACTGTTTTTCTCTTCCATCCATGTGTCGCCGCCGGGGAGTATCAGGATGTCGTTTTTCCGGATGTGCATTTCGCTTACCAGTATATCCGGTTTTAAAGCCATTCCCCCCATTGTTTTTACAGGGCTGTTGTCCGCCCCGACCTTTACTATTTTAAGTTCTTCATTTCTGTTCCTGAAATATCTTCTGCTGTTGAGTTCCGATGTAATATATGCTGTTTCCCAGTCAGCAAGTGTATCAAGCACGTATAGGTAAACTGTCATTTTCTTCCCCTTTATTTTGTATCTATTCCCATGAAACAGACTGTAAACGGCAGGTGATCAAATTCCTTTGTCCCTTTCTCTTTGAATCCGTAATCAAGATACCATTTTTTGAGTCCTGTGTTTTCATCCATGATACCGATGCTGATGTATTTTCCTTTCCAGGCTGTATCGCAACGCATCCGCATATTTTACTATCTTCCTTTGCAGTAAAATATTCAACATCATTTTCAATCGATTCAAGTATTTTTTCAAGCGTCATGAATGCGGGGTTTGCAGGGGCGTTTTCCAGTGTAAGCTTAAGGTCATCTGCAACTGTTAAGAATGATTCGCGGATAACCAGAAGCAGTTCATTAAGTTCGGTTTTTCTTTTCAGCTGTTAGAATATATGTGATGTCATTACACCAAGTCTGATTCTGTTCATCAACATATTCCCCCTCTTTGAATATTACAGGATGGGATCTGATGCATAAAATATTAAAAGTAGAAGTCATTCTTAGTATTTCAGGGAACGCAATTTTCTTCCATGTTAAATTTCCATGGATCCTTTCCTTAAATTAATTTACGACATTCCCCGGAATTTTTACTGAAACTATTATCGATCTAAATCCTTATATTAAAAGAAACTATTCAGAAAAAAACAGTTTACATGACAGTACCATACAGGCATAAAAAAAGCGTGCCTTTCATCCGACACGCTTTTTATTATTAGGAAATCCGCCTACTGAAAATCAGCAACGTTTTCTTTTGTAATAAGAGTATGTCCTACCATGATTTCAGCAGGAACTTCTTCGCCGTTTACAAGTTTAACAAGCGCTTCCATTGCAGCAAGACCCTGAGCTTCGGTACTCTGTGATACAGTAGCTGAAAGTCTTCCTTCTGCTACAGCTGCAAGAGCGTCAGCAGTAGCGTCTAATCCGAAAATCTTGATCTGATCAAGTTTCTTTGCATCTTCAACAGCTTTGAGAGCACCCATTGCCATACCATCATTGTTAGCTACGATAGCTGAAAGTTCAACACCTGTCTGGAGCCAGTTTTCTGCAAGTTTAAGAGCTTCATCAGTTCTCCAGTTTGCTGACTGTTCATAAACAACTTCTATTTCTGGATAATCTTTAAGAACATTGTAGTAACCTTTTGTTCTACCGATCTGTGCGTCTGATCCAAGAGGGCCGAGAAGGAAGGCAATCTTGCCTTTTCCGCCGATAGCTTTAACAGCATATTTCATTTCAATTTCGCCGCCTTCAACATGCTCAACACCTACGAAAGCTTTTGCAAGTTCCTGGTTTGTAATCCTCTGGTTAATTGTAACAAGCGGAACACCGGCTTTGTTGGCAGCAGTAACTGCAGGTTTGATTCCGTCTACAGATGCAGGCTCAATAAGTATACCTGCATATCCCTGGTTGATAGCTGATTCTACCTGGCTGATCTGCTTTGAAACATCCTGTCCGCCGTCGAAAACTACAAGTTCAACACCGAGTTCTTCAGCAGCAGCTTTTACTGCATTTGAAAGTGTGATTGTGAATGAATTTGTCATATGACTCATCATTAAAGCATACTTGTCTACATCTGATTCCTTTTTTCCCCCTGCGAAAACTGCAGTAGACATAACAAGCATTATTACCAGAACTATAAGAACTACTTTTCTCATAAAACTTAACCTCCTGAGTTATGAGTAATATTATAAAAAACAGCCATGCTGCTTTTTAAGCCTATGTTGTTTTTTCCTTGCCCTTTACATCAAGAAGAACAGCCACAATAATTATTGCCCCTTTGATAACCAGCTGATAATGGGAAGATACATTAAGGATATCAAGACCGTTTCCGATAACTGCAATCAGAAGTGCTCCGATTACAGTTCCGTACCACTTGCCTGAACCGCCTGACATACTCACCCCCCCGATAATTACAGCAGCAATTGCATCCAGTTCATATGACTGGCCTGCTGTAGGAATACCTGATACTGTCCGGGAGGCAAGAAGAAGGCCTGCAAAACCTGCAAGCATACCTGAAATCATGTAAACCATTATTCTGACCTTTTCCACTTTGATTCCTGAAAAAGCTGCAGAGATTTCATTACCGCCTATTGCATAAACCCTTCTTCCGAATACTGTTTTAGTCAGTATATAAGCGCTTAAAATTGTTATAGTGATAAAGTAGACGACAAGGAGCGGAATTTTATCAAAAAGGAAAGCACCTGCAATTGCTTCAAACTCATCTGTAACTCCGAATACAGGAGCACCGCCGCTGACAATAAGGGCAGCACCGCGAATTATTGTCATCATTCCCAGAGTTACAATAAACGGAGGGATCTTTCCGTATGCAATACCTAAACCGTTAAACCAGCCGATTAAAAGACCGATCGATACTGCAAGAATAACAGGTACTATCAGCGGATATTCTCCCGGATGTGCAAAGCTTGCTGCAACAACGCCGGTTAACGCGACTATTGATCCTACAGAAAGGTCTATACCGCCTGAGATAATAACAAACATCATTCCCATTGCAAGAATTCCGTTTATAGATGCCTGTTTGAATATATTCATCAGGTTTGCAGGTCTTGCAAAAGCATTCGGCGACAATATCATGAGTATTGCCAGAATTACTGCAAATACAATAACTATACCCAGCTCCCGCATAAGCTGCCCATTCATAACATTATTCAGTTTCTTCATTTTCATTTCCTCTATTGAATTGAGACGCATAGTACATTATTTTTTCCTGGGAAAAATCCTTACGTTCAAGCGATCCGGTAATACGTCCTTCCGCCATAACCAGTATCCGGTCGGCAACGCCCATGATTTCCTGGATTTCCGATGATATCATCAGAACTGATTTTCCCGATTTAACAAGATCCCCGATAAGAAGATAGATGTCCCTTTTTGCACCTACATCTATACCACGGGTAGGTTCATCCATAATGATTATTTCAGGTTCAGTAAGGAGCCATTTTGCAATGACAACTTTCTGCTGATTTCCGCCGCTCAGGGAATTCACCCTGTTTTTCTTTGATGCAGCTTTAACACCGAACTTGATTATGCTCTCGTCAACAACTGCAGATTCTTTCTGATTGTTGATTATTCCGTGCGGAAAAAGCTGATCAAGTGAAACAATTGTTATGTTGTCTTCTATCGATGCATTAAGATTAAGACCAGTCTGCTTCCTGTCTTCGGTAATTAGTGCTATTTTGTTTGAAATTGCATCTCCGGTATGGTTTATCTGGACCTCTTTGCCGTTTATAGACAAGCTTCCTTTGGCGCTTTTGTGAACACCGAAGAGCGCTTCTACAAGTTCGCTTCTTCCAGCCCCGACAAGCCCCGCTATACCGAGAATTTCGCCTTTTCTGAGTTCGAAGCTTACATTCTTCACCTTTGGTTCATAGCTGTATTTTTCAACTCTCATTACAACATCTCCGATTGCAGCCTCACTTTTAGGAAAGATCTCAGTTAATTCCCGTCCTACCATGAGTTTGATGAGTTTATCCCTGTCAAGACTGGATGCTTTGTCAGTTGCAATATACTGACCGTCACGGAGGACTGTTATTGAATCTGCAATGCTGAATATTTCTTCCATTTTGTGGGAAATATAAATTACTGCTACACCTTTTTCTTTCAGCCTTCTGATCTGCTCGAAAAGAATTTCAACCTCTTTGTCGGTAATTGCAGATGTCGGTTCATCCATTATTACAATTCTGGCTGATATGGATATTGCCTTGATTATTTCGACAAGCTGTGACTGTGCTACACTTAAATTCCGCATTAAGGAAGAAGGGCTGATATCGATTCCGATTGAATCAAACAGCTCCTGTGTTTCCTTTCGCATCTGTTTTCTGTTTACATGGCTGAAAATTCCGCTTGTACCCTTTTTGATTTCCCGTCCGAGAAATATGTTTTCCGAAACATCCATATCAAGAACAGGGTTGAGTTCCTGATGTATCATGGAAATGCTGTTTTCCATTGCTTCTTTCGGACTACTGTTGACTATTTTTGTACCGTTGAGCAGGATTTCTCCCTTGTCGGCAGAGTGAACTCCCATAAGAATATTCATTAAAGTTGATTTACCTGCTCCGTTTTCTCCCATCAGGGCATGTACTTCGCCTGGATAAACAGTAAGCTGTACATCATTCAGGACTTTAACGCCTGAAAAACTTTTATCAATATTCTTCATTTCAAGTATCGGAACTGACACTGTGAAACCCCTTTTAGAATAAGTATGTAAATATTTTATCAGCTGTATTTTCAGGGCGCAATGAGGCAGATTATAGAATTATGAGGGTAGTTTTTGGATTTGTTATGCACAGTTTATCATCTGAGGATTGGAATGATAATTATAACAGCTTGTGTGCTGATTATTTCAGGAGTCTTTGCTGCGCTTCTTTCTTACAGCTGCATCCATATAAAGTGCTGCAAGCAGTACCAGCCCTTTGAAGATACTTCTGTAATATTCGCCTACATTGAATACAATCAATATATCTCCGAGGATTTCAATAACCACTACTCCGATTACAATATTAAGTATATGCCCTCTACCGCCGCGAAAACCTATACCTCCAATAGCTGCGGCAGCAAGCAGGTCAAGCTCTATTGCCTTGGCTGCAGTCGGCTGGGCTGAACCAACCCTTGACAGCAGAAGAATTGCTGCTATGCCGTAAAACATACCGGAAAGGCTGTAGACAAGCATTTTCATCCGTCCCGGGTTAATACCGCTGTACCCGGCAGTTTTCTCATCAAGACCGATGGCATATATGTATTTTCCAAGGTAGGTCTTTCTTAGAATATAAGTTCCTGCAAGTATACAGCCAAAGAGCACCAGTAAGGGCATGGGGATTCCGATAAATGTCTTTTTATCAAACGAAAGAAGGCTGTCAGAAATCCCGTAAACCGGCATTCCGCTGTTTAGAATATTGGCAGCGCCCCTGTAAATAACAGAAAGTGCAGTAGTAATTATAAAGGGATGGATTTTTATTTTAGAACAGATTGTTCCGTTAACAAGTCCTGTGAGAATGCCGCCTGAAATAATAATCAGCGTCATTACTGCAACCGGTAAATGAAAATCTGTAATAAGTATGGCTGCAGCCATACCCAGCAATGCAACTATTGCTCCTACAGAAAGGTCAATGCCCCCGCTTATCAGAACAAGCCCCATTCCTATTGCCAGTATTGCTGTTATTGTTGACTGCCGGCAGAGACTGATTATGTTATGAAACGAAACAAAATTCGGTATTACTATTCTTAAAAAAAGGAGTTCCAGGAGCAGAATTACTAAAAGCAGAGTGAGGTTTTTATTTGAAAACTGTTTGATCTTCATCTTGAAATATTCTCCTGACCTATATGCTGCCGATTCTGTCGTACTGTAATATCCTGTCGCAAAAGCCGATCAGTTCAGAGATATCGGTTGAAATAAAAATTATACCTGCTCCTTTTTTTCTGACTGATTCAATACTGAGATAGATCAGTTCTCTTGACAGCAGGTCGGCCATTCTTACAGGATTTTCAAGAATAATAATTTTTGCTCCGCTTAAGATTCGCATATGAAGGGCAAGAATAAACTGATAATCCTTATCCAGGAGTCTTGCCGGAAGCCTCAGAAATTCATCAGGAATGCCGATTTCAACAGGATATTTTTCTTCAAGATAGTGTTCTGCAGAGGTGGGAATATACCCGTTTTTGTATGCTGTGCGTTTTGCTGCAGAAATAGAGAGGTTTTGACCGGCTGTCAGATCCTTAAAAAAAAGCTTATCAAAGATTTTCTCAGAGACTATTCCGATGCCTGATTGAATTACATTGTAGTCTTCGGATAATTCAACAGCTAATCCGTTTACCACCACCTGAGTGCCCTTATCCGGGCTGTCACCGCTTAAAAGATCAATCAGTTCAGAAGATCTTTCCTGAAAAGGATCATATAATCCCAGAATTTCTGCACTCTGAAGCTTTAAATCCAAAATACCTGAAACTTGAAGCAGACTGCTGCCGGAGCCTGCCTCTCCTTCCTTTTTAAAACTGAACTTGTCTGCAAACTTCTTTCCGACAACAAGGGCAGCCAGCCGTACAGGATCATAATCAGATTTATGGACAATCCCTGCAAGTTCTCCGTTCCGTACAACTCCCAACCTGTCAAAAAAAGATAAAAACGGGGCAATTTTATTATATGTTATAACAAAACTGCATCCTTTTTCCCGGAGAATCCTGATAAAACTTAATATTTCATTGCGTTCTTTTTCACTGCATTGCTCAAGAATCCTGTCAAGAAAAACCAGCCTTGCTCCTTCGATGTAGGCTTTTAAAATACCTATCATCCAGTGTACTGAAACAGGGAGGCTGGAAGCCATTGTATCGGGATTTAAACCGGGAAAAAACTCTTTTAAAGTTAATTCAACAAGTTTCTCCCTGTGCCCGGGATTCCTGAATAAATCAAGTATTCTGCGCTTAAGTGAAATTGACATGTTCTCTGAAATATTAAGGTTTCTGATAAGCCTGTTCCCGGGACGTATAAGAAAAATTCCCTGCTTTTCCAGCTTAAGCCTTGATAATCTCCGGCCTTCTGTTTCTATAATTCTGCCATTATAAAATATCTGTCCGCTTTCTATAAGTTCTTCTCCTGAGAGAACAGGTGCAAGTGTATTTTTACCGGATCCGTTAAGCCCGATTATACCAACAATTTCACTGCTGAATACCTGCAGCCTGAACCGGTTTAATGGAGCCATATTTTTTCTGTCAGTGGAAAGGTCCCGGATTCTAAGCAGTTCCTTCATTGGGATTTACCCTGCCGGGGCAGCAGTATTTCAATCATTGAACCGATACCCTCGGTGCTGTACATATGCAGCCCGTAGTCTTCACCGTACATCATTTTTATCCGGCTGTTTACATTTGTCAGTGCTATTCCTATTCCTGCAGATTTGTTTTTTTCTGCTTTTATAGTTTTCCAGTCCCTGAATGAGCTGTTTATCTTTTCAATAACATCCGGACCTGCCCCTGCCCCGTCATCACGGATTTCAATCAGCAGCATTTTTTCTGTCAGCTGTGTTTTTATGCTTACAAGCCCGCTGTCGAGCTTTGTTTCAAGACCATGATAGATAGCATTTTCAACAATCGGCTGCAGTGTCAGCCTGGGAAGCCTGACTGCAAGTGCATTCTCTTCATCGTCTAACTCAATTTGAAGTTTAAACCTGTTGTTAAACCTGTACTGCTGAATTTTAAAATAACTTTTCACATTTATAATTTCACTTTCAAGACTTACTTCATTTTCCCAGTGACTGATACTGTACCTGAATATCTGCGACAATGCCTCTGCCATTTCTGCAAGTTCCTCAACCCCTTCTGCAAGAGCATGCCCCCTTATACCGTCCAGAACATTATACAGAAAGTGAGGATTTATCTGGCTCTGAAGTGCTTTCAGCTCTGCCTCATTTTTCAACATATCAGCTGTATATTCCCTGTCAACAGATTCTTTCAGAAGCTCAACCAGCTGTTGGAAATTCATGGCGCCGCTATCCTGAAGATTGTCATCACCCTTTATAAAAATATCAGCTGCAGTTTCAACAGATTTAAGAGGCTTATAGATATTAAAAAATATCGAGATCAGGCATATAATAAAAGCTGTGAAAAAAAAGACAAGCAGAATAAAAAACCAAAGCTGATTCTTCCAGCTGTAATAAGAAACAAAAAGAAGAGAAATTAAAGCTGATAAAAGTATAACTGCTGCAAGGTGATTTTTTAACTGATTTGAAAGAGATTTCTTTCTGCTTTTATCATCCATATATTTTTCTATACATATTAGGTGTTATTCCGACTGCTTTAAAAAAGACTTTACTGAAATGACGGACATCTTTATACCCGACTTTATCACTTACTGCATGAATAGTGTCATTGCCTGAAACCAGCAGTTCTTTTGCTGTATCCACTCTTTTCTGAAGCAGGTACTCTTTAAAATTTATCCCGGTTTCTTTTTTGAACAGGGTGCTGAAGTATGCCGGGTTTAATCCTGCCTCTTTCGCCACAATATTAAGATCTATGTTTTCTGCATAATGAATATCTATATATTCCTTGGCAACTCTTATCGGTCTGTAATCTTTAATACGTTTTGATGAAAATACAGTATTAAGGGCTTTACTGTGAAGTACTGCAAGGCGGTTAATGAGCTGTTCTGTACTGCCTGCACTGTTCAGGATTATTCTGCTTTCCTCATTCAGCTGATTAATCACTTCTTCATCTGCTGATATTTGAAGAAGATGTCTGCATGAGATTTCAGCTGCTGTACTGAACAATTTAAGGATTGTGTCAGGATTTTTAATGCTTTTTTTAAGTTCTGCCGGAAAAACTGAAGTCAGAAACAATTCCTCCAGGCCGGAATAATCTCCTGCATCAACAGTGCTGCTGATCTTCACCTTAAGCTCATCAATATTAAAATGCTGCATTTCTTCATCAAGTTCCGGTACGGGATGCTTTTCAATAATCCTTCCGCAGCCCTGTATAATTCTGTCCCGCCTGGCAAATTCAGCATCTTCATAGCTGATATAAAGTTTTTCCATATCTGAAACCACAGTTCCGGGACAGACTGTAATTCTCCAATTCCCGTATTCGGATGCTTTCTGTGATGAAAATTCATACAGATGCTCCAGCTCCTGGAATGAAAGACCTGCAGAATTATTCATATTCAGAATATAAATCAGTTTGAAATTACCGAGTGTGCATAAGAATTCGTGGCTGTGTTTACTTAAAAAAGGGGAAAGTGATGTTTCTGTCTTCTGAAGAATTGTATTTACAGCAGTTGTGTTTTCAATTACCCAGTCAGTTTCGCTGTGGTCCAGCTGTAAAATAATAACCTGGTAATAGGATACGGAGAAATCAACAGAGTAGTTATCCTTGAAAAATGTAAGCTCATTATTTTTTACCCGGCAGCCCCTGTCAACAATCTCCCTGGCAAGCCTTGATTTCAGGAGCTCCCTGTTTTGTGAAAGCTCTCTCTGAATATCATCATCTTTTCTGTTTTTCTGATTTATCTTTTTCTTTTTTTCTATTATTTTGACTATGATTTCTGTAAGTTCTTCTTTAGAAACAGGTTTAAGAAGATAATCTTCCGCACCAAACTTAATAGCGCTTTGAGCATACTCGAAATCACGGTACCCGCTGATAATTATGAAACTTGTATCAGGATAATTTTCTTTGGATTTTTCAATAAGAGTAATGCCGTTATAACCGGGCATACGGATATCTGTAATTACAATATCAGGCTGTTCATTCTGAATAAGCTGAAATGCATCAATTCCATTGTAGGCCTTACCAGTTATTTCTATGCCGTATTCTTCCCACGGGAGGATGTTTTCTATCAACTGGCAAACCCTGTGTTCATCATCTGCAATTATCAGTTTTAGCTTCATATATGTAGATAATTATACACAAAAATTATTTTTTAGAAAGAAATTTTATCAAGATTTAAAATGAAGCAGGAGCAAAGGTTCTTGATACCTTGTGAAAGTAGGGAATCAGTGATGCAACTTATGAAATGGTAACATGAAATCCCCATAGGGTTGCTGGAAAATAACTTGCTATTTCCATGAAGCATTTTTTTAGGCATTTTCTTATGATCTTTTTATTTGTTCCGTATATTCACAATACGGATAATTTGTGCAACCACTGAACCTATGTCCATTCTTACCTTTTCGTTTTATCAGAAATCCGCCACAAGAAGGGCATCTTTTTGGATTCAAAAGAATTGATGCATCATGCAAAGTATATTTACATTTAGGAAAATTTGAACAACCTACAAAATATTTTCCTTGGTGTTCGACTTTCAAAAGATTTCCTGTTTTACATAACGGACAGTTTGTCTGATTTTCGTTTGTATTTTTCTTAATTGATACAAAACAAACTGATTTTGATTCAGAAAACTCTTTAAAAAATGGGGATGGATTTCTGTTGTCTGTAAGAATAAAAGTTCTATTTTTTGTGCGGGTTATTGCAACATAAAAAAGGCGTCTTTCTTCTGCAAACTTAAATTCTTCGGCATTTGTAAGGAGAAGATTTAATATCTTGTCATCTGCAATCTGGTTCGGAAATCCTAGCTTATCATTCTTGAAGTTCAATATAATAACATTGTCTGCTTCCAAGCCTTTTGACTTGTGTACTGAAAGAAAATTAATTTCTAATTCAGGAATTGGAATATATTCCAACTGCTCTTTTCTGTTTTTATAAAAACTTCTGAAAAGGTCCGATTTTTTTACAATTTCAATATCATAATTTGTTCTTCCTAAAAGTAAAATTGAAGTATTTATTCCAAATTCAGAAACAATTTTTCTGATTGCAAATTGTAATACCTGTTTAGGTTCGTCGTCAAATCCCCAAAACACAATCGGATAATCTATTATTTTATCAGAACGCAAATCTTTATTGAGTTGAAGCGGATTTTTTAAAATAAAACCAGATGCTTCGTCTATAAGATTTTGAGAATTTCTGTAAGTTTTTTCTATTTTAAGAATCTTTGTATATCCGAAATATTTTTCAAAATCAGTAAACAAGGAAATATCGCTTCCTGCAAATCTATAAATAGACTGCCAATCATCGCCGACACAAAATAATTTTGCATTAGTTCTTTCTACTATTGCTTTTAAAAAATTAAACCTTGACATTGAGATGTCCTGATATTCATCTACAATAACATATTTATAGAAAGGAATTTCACAACCGGAAATCACTTTTTCAGATGCATTATTTATCATATCTGAAAAATCGATTGCATTGTTTGAAGAAAGATAATTCTGATATTCCTTTAAAATGATTTTGATTATATCAAGAAAAAGTTTTGTTCGATCCCGAAGGAATTCGTTTGTTTCTTCAAAAAAATATTTATGCTTTAGATTATCAATTTCTTCAATTTTATAATTATTTGACTTAAAAAGCATGATAAAAGTGCAGCACAATTTTATAAATTCAGAAAAGTATTTGTTACTCTTGCTTGCATAGACAGTATTGAAAATATCTGTAAAATCACGAGATTTAAATTCAACACCACTTGCAAGTAATAATTCTTCAAGTTTTTTTAGAAGTATGCCCTCAGTACTGTAATAGGAATATGTTTCAATCAATTTAGTTTCATTTTCTTGATGAAATTCTCGTTTCCATAGAATTCCATCCAAATATTTTTTTTCTTCAACAGGAGAAAGCCACGGAACGGTAAAATCTTTTGAAATTCCAAAATGCTCTAAATATATATTATAATCTTTAAGATAAAAATCAGGACGGTAAGATTTCCTTAACTGGTCAGTGCTTTCAAAGGGGTAGATTTTTTCATATTCGTAATTTACACCATTCATAAAAAGGAAATTTGCAATCTTTGTTTCTTCAAGACTTTTTACTTTCTCATTGTTTAGGGTTGTATAAGCTTTAGCTTTTTCTGCACCTGTTTCACGAATATATTTTTCCCTGTCGTATTTTGATTTTAATGTTTCAAGGTCGATTGTTTTTTCTTCATCGTACAATTCTCCAAGAGAAGAATAATCTTCCATGTTATCAGGGATTTCAAGGAAGTAAGTAAAATATTCAGTTAAGGCTTTTATTAGGTCTCGATGATTTAATATTTCCCTTTCAAAAAAGTTATGAACAAATTGATTCAGTACATTCTCATCTGAAATTTCTGGTCGTTGCCTATCAGAATTTTTAATTATATCAAGACCAAGCTTATGAAAAGTAGTCGCTTCTGCCAGAATTCCGAGTTTATTTTGAATTCGTTCTGTCATTTCCTGTGCAGATTTTTTTGTAAATGAAATAAGAAGAATGTCTTTTGGATTTATTTTTTTTACTTCGCATAAATATTTTACTTTAGCAGAAATTGTAAGAGTTTTTCCGCTTCCAGCACCTGCAAGTACAAGAATTCTATCTTCATCTGTGATAACGGCAGTTCTCTGTTGCTCGTCCAAAGTTTTTCCATCTATACTTGAAAATAAATCGGCATATTTCATCGATTCATTTTGAATGAAAATTTCATTTGCAGTAGCAAAGTAATCATGCTGTGATTTATAAACAGTCTTAAAGTGCTCTATTTCTTCAAATACATCGTCATCTTTATGGATATTGGATTTTTCAACTTTATGTAAAAGTTCATTCCATTTTTCTGTAAATTGAATATCTACAAAATGAGAAACATATTGATTTGTAATTTTAAACAGTTCATTAAAAAAAACTGCTATTTGCTGTGAAAGATGTTTTATTTCTTCTTTCCGCTTGATTTCTGCATTTGATTCAGAAATAAATCTATGAAGATTTTTATAGGTTTTCTTAAATTGCTCTATTTCTGCAAATGAACTGAACTTCTTTGAAATGTGATACTTTTGAATTTCCGAATATAGTTCTTGCCATTTTTCAGCAAAGTTATTTTCTTCTGATTCTGAAACAAATTGTTTTCGTAATTCAAAATATTCTGTGAAGAAAATATTTATTGGCTCTTTGAATTCCTGATATTTTTGTTCAAAATCTTTAAATAGTTTCTTCTGTTTTTTTATGTATATAATTGTCAAAATAGCAAATATTGCTATAATTGCAAAAACATGAAAGTTCATAATAAAACTCCATAACTATAGTAAACCCATAATTCAATAATCGCAATTACACTATTTAAAACTTGTATCTTGTTCATCTTCAACACTACTAGTATTTTTAAAATAGTAATAAAGTGTTAAATCGGACTAATCTCAAGACATAGGTAACACTCCTATATCCTGAAGTTAAATCGTTACCCATGTCCTGCTTGGACATGCGCTTATTTCCTATAACTTTTAAGGAATATATGATGTTTGCCATTGTCAAATGTGGCGAAGCCCAAGTCGAAGACGACGCATATATTCCTTGTTAGTTGCAGAAATATTGCAAATTTTTCAGGAATTCAATTTAAACACGGATGTTGAAATTGAATCAAATCGTTATGCGTTTAAACCAGCTGATATTTGACGCTCTTTTACAATCTCGGTAAATGATAAAACATCTATTAACCATGATTGCTGTTCTAGTGTATATGAATAATGAATTCTGTCAGGAACAACCAATTGTAAATTTTTTGTTTTCATTTCATCTGTTTGATGAACACTAATGGCAGCTTCTAATGTTAATAAATGTTTATTTTCAATTCGATCTGCTTCAACAAGAACTTGTCTCCATCTATCTTTACAACTCGATTTGACCCCCAACATTGTTAAATTCATCGAATCAAAATTATTGTCATGATATTGTTCTTTTCCGGGAAACAAAAAATCAGGTTTGGATTTGTTTTCAGTTACTGCAGTTCTGTCATATATGATTCCCAAACTCTTGAATATATGTTCAAGATGATTTTCAAATGCTAACCCGGCCCTACTTTTTCGCCTGTTTTGAACAGATAGTGAAAATGAAATAAAACTATCCACATCACCATCAAACCCTTTTGAAAGTCTTTCCCCTATGATGTGTTTTTCGAGTGTTTTAAATAAGATTTCTTCTCTTTCCATATATGTAAGTAAAGCAAGATCTGGGTTCTCTACAGGATTTATATCGATTAAGGTCGACCTCGCATAATCTGAGAAAATACGTGTTGTTGGAAATCCAAGACCAAATTTCGAAATCATTGAATCAAGAAAAGTTTCTTCTGTTGATTCTACATATATCCCAATATTTTCCAATATAAGATGAGAAGCAAATTCGATTCGATCTTGTTCTGTTTCAAGTTCTTCTCGTATGGAAAAACCAGGATGTTCAATATCAGTAATACCAAATAACCAAATTATTTGACTTGCAATAGTTGTTTCATTTTCAGCAATAATTGCTAACAATGTATTATCTGGTTTTTTGGCTATAATTAATATATCACCTGTATTTATGCATTGGATGACCTGATTTGTAGGGAAATAAAGACGATATTCATAACGCATAACGCCCCTTTCAATCCGTGCTTTTTGCCTTGCGTCATACCAAGTCAAAAATCCTTCTTCAATAAGAGGATCTGTATCATAATCTGTTAGATAAATAAATTGAGCTTTATATTTTACTTTCCCGTGTGGTTCTCCCAAGATACTACGGAGTTCTTTAACGCCATTAAATTCATGCTGATTTGATTTAATTGTATCAGCTTCTACAGCACTTAAAGTTTTTATTGCTACACCATTAAAATATTGAGAAAGATAACCTTTTTTCAAGCTCGAACCTCCAAAAAACAATTATCGCTTTTTAGCCATGTTTCAATTTTTTCTTTTAGTGGATTCATATGTTTTTTTGCTTCACGAATTGAACATTCCCATATAACACAAACACGCCATCCCGAATTTAATAGTTTTTTTAAATTCTTTTTATCATTTTCGGAATTTTTATTTAATTTATCATTCCAGAATTCATTCCTGCTTTTGGGCCATTTAAAGTATTTGCAATCATGTTTATGCCAAAAACACCCATGAATAAATATAACAGCATTATATTTCTTGAAAACAAGATCAGGTTTTCCTGGTAATTCGTTTACATGAATTCGGAAACGAAAACCATCTTTATGTAAAAGACTCCTAATCAATATTTCAGGTTTAGTGTTTTTTGATTTTATACCAGACATCATCCGACTACGAGTATCTTTATCGACTATATCATTCATGCATACACAACAGATTTTTCTTTGACTGTATTTACCTCTGATTGATTCAATAGAGGGACCATTACTCTTGCAACTTCTTTCATTACCGGGACAACTACACTATTTCCAAATTGCCTGTATGCCTGTGTATCACTTACAGGAATTTTAAAATCGTTTGGAAAACCCATAAGTCGAGCACACTCTCTGGGAGTCAATCTTCTCGGACGTTTTTTAGTTCCTTGTGAAACAAGTATTTCAGAACCATCCTTGTAATAACGGGCTGACAATGTACGAGCTATGCTATTTTCATCTACCATACCAAATCCAAAACCATTTCCTGCTTTTTTATGTTTCTCCGCATAGGCCTGAAGATAATCCCATAGTTTTGGAGTTAATGTATATTTTTTGTTTACAATTGCCTTTTCTCCTGAAGTATATGGTTCTTCTACTCTCTCTGAACCATCCTGAGGGTGAAGAATACAAGACATTTTATTTATACCTTTTGGTGGCAAATTAAGCATGTCAAATGAAAATTCTGAATGATCACGAAAACCAACTATTAAAATTCTTTCCCTATGTTGTGGAACAAAATGTTGCCCATCAATTACTCTATACTGAATATTATATCCAAGTTCTTTTTCCAAAGTATCACGTATAACTTTAAAAGTATTACCTTTGTCATGTGATAAAAGATTTTTTACATTTTCAAGTAGAAATGCTTGTGGTTTTTTTTCTGCTATTATTCTAGCAACATCAAAAAAGAGAGTCCCTTGAGTTGTGCATTCAAATCCATGGGGTCTCCCAAGTGAATTCTTTTTTGAAACACCTGCAATACTAAAAGGTTGACAAGGAAAGCCAGCAAGAAGAACATCAAAATCAGGTATATCTTTTTCAGCAATTAAAGTAATATCACCAGCAAATAAATGATCAGTTGTTTGTGTAAAATTTTCAAAATATGTTTTTTGGGAAAATTTATTCCATTCACTAGTAAAAACGCAATGCCCACCATGTGCTTCAAAACCCAATCTTATACCACCTATTCCAGCAAATAGATCAATAAATTTAAATTTCCCTTCTTTAGCAGGTTTTTGCTCAACTAATGGCAGTAATCGTTGCCTTATTGCATCAGCCAAATATGCAGGAGGTGCGGGTTGCCGGACTTCCCACCTTCTAATTGTTCGTACATCAACATCTAATATTTCAGCTATCTGTTTTTGTGTATAAAAATCGCGTGCACGGAGTAATAAATCATATGAATTATTGGAAATCATGGCCCCTCCCAAAGGAACTGTATAAGGACATTATGTCCGCTTTTATTCCCTTTGTCAAGAAAAAGTAAGGCCATGGATGGCCGCCTAATTTATTAATATCTTGTTACCCATGTCCTGGTTGGACAATGGGGGCATTGTGGATAACGTTCTAGGCATATACGAAGTTGCGAGGCGTTTAGCCATGCAATTTGGGTGCAGGCCGAATGGCCGGAACCGTATATGCCTTGTTATAGGAAGAGTTTTGGCTCTTCGACCAGACCTTACGGCGGAGCCTAGGTATGGTCTTTTCTTTAATAACAAACTTTTATATAGCATTTCTTTTCATTCCTATAAATTTTCTTTTATTCGATTAATTTCATAATCAATTAAACCAGCTTTAAGATGGATTTCGTTTTCAGCGATAAAATTTAAAATATTGTCTTCATTTATTGTATCTGGGATTAATGGCTCCATTTTTCTTATTGCTGAACTAGGTATACTAAATTCAGAAAGTATTGATGTATTTGAATTTAGAAATTCATTTTCTAAAAGATTTGCATAATGAAGGTAATTTCCATGCGGTAGGCTTTTATCTGACAGGATATATTTCTGTATTTCATGTATAACGCAAAGCCATTTAGGAACTTTATATTTAAACCATTTCTTTATGACATTGAAAACAAACTGAATTGATTCATTGATTAGGTCTATATCATCTTTACTTTCATTATATATTTGTTTTCTTTGGTAGTCGTATCTCGATTGAATAAGAGTTCTAACATTTTTCTCTCTTCCATATTTGTGTGTTAAAGTTATCAATTGGCCTTTTGTCATTGGCCTAACATGTTCCTTTGACGAAATCAAATAATCCCATGCAAGACCCAATACAAATTTAAGTTGTTCGTAAGTTGGAAAAGCATTCCAATTCAGTTTGTTATGAAATTCTTGATAATGCTCATTCAAATACTTATATAAATTCATTTGACCTTGAATATTAATCCCATTCCTTTTCGCAATGAGCTTGAAATTCGGATCGATTGAATTTATTACAGTATATTGTTTAGTTGTTTTATCTTTAATTTCATCGTCATCAAGATGTATTAATACTTCATCCTCAATAGGGTTTTGGTCACAAAATGGAATATCGATAACTGTTTCTTTTCGTTCAGGAGGAGGATTAAAATTGTAAATTGTCCCAATATAATGCTCCATCATTCTTCCTGCTCTACCTTTTATATTTGAATAATCAAAGAAATCTATTGGATTTGGTCCTTTCATATCATCAAAATACACAATATTTTTAGCTGAAGTATTTACACCTTCTATTATGGTTGAAGTACAAAATAAATATTTTAAATTACCTCTATTAAAGTAATCTATGATTGCTGAACTAATATGTTTTTGAAGAGCACCATCATGAATTCCTATTGATTGTTCTAAACAAGTATTCAAACTCCATTTCTCATTTACATTTTGTTTTATCCAATCAATTATTGGGACATCTATCTGATCTTGCCTTTGTTCTTCTATTCTGTATTTACAATATTCATTTGATATATACCGTACTCTCCCCGGAGATGAACAGTATATAATTGTTTGCTCATTATTCAAATTTGAGAGTAAATCAAAAAGAGCATATTCCTTGAATAATTTTTTTTCACCTCTCTTTCCAAAATCGTTTTTGTAATCTTTGTAAAAATCAACAACATTGGCATCAACAAGAGTATATGAACTTTCAATAAATTCAACATTATACTTTTGTTCAAATTCTGAGCTTATTTTTTTAATATTGGGTCCTAAAAAATAAAATGCCGGATTATATTTTTTAATAATTTGATAAAATGCTACATTCAATGAAAATGATCTTTCATCATCTCTAAAACCACTAATTTTGTAAAATTCATCTATAACAAGAAAATCTATTGACTTAAAATATTGATATTCATTTACTCTCTCTGCTGTGAAGAGAAATATATTTCCTTTCATTTCATCAGGAATTTGAGAAGTTCTGATAAGAATTTTATAGTCTCTTTTATATTTTAGTATTTTTTTTCTTGTTTCATCCAATAACGCTAATGTTGGTTGAATAATGATTATATTTTTATAAATATTTGAAGCAATAATTTCTTCAATAAGAAGACTTTTACCATAGCTTGTTGGAGCACTTAGAACAATGTTTTTTTGTTCCATCAATTTACTTAATACTGATAGTTGTTCTTCATGAAAACATATGTTTTGAATATTCTTAGAATGATGTATACCAAATCTTAATTCAGCAGAGATATTATGCAATTTGAAATCTTCATCTTCTTTTCTTAGATAGGGATAAAAGCCGTATAAATCAAGAAGATCAGATATAATCTCATTAAGGTGAAAATTGAACTTTCTTTTATGAGCAAGAATGTTGATAAGTAATCTACGCCCCTTAACAGGATCAGTGTCATAATATTGGGAGCACTTTTGAATTATTGTAAATCCATTATCAAAGTCTATATCCTCTTGGGACTTAATATAATCAAATTCATCAAAATCCATTATTGTTGCTCCGCAATAAGCTTCCTATGCATTGATTTCACAAATTGCTTCTTATTCGGAATAGGAAATAATAGTAAGATGATATTTAGCTTGCTTGGATCTGGAGTTCCTGGATGCAAGTGAAATTGAGCCAGTTTACTATTAAATTCAACTTTTAATTCTTCCATTTCATTTCTATATTCATTCATAAAATCTGTATTTAGGGAGTTTATATCACCATTAAAAATGTTTGATTGATATGTACAAACAAGTGGTATTGTAACTGAACTTAGAAAATCTTCTAGTTTAGCTCTTTTAGATTCTACTAGCTTAAGTTTTTCAAACCATTCTTCTTTCTCATTTAGGAATTCTTCATATTCCTTCCTTGTATTAAGATCCTTGTACTTATTCAAATCTAAATATGAATTTCTTTTTTTGCCAATGAGGGCTATTTCCCGATATAAAAAATCTTTATTAAAATGTTCTTTAATATCTTTAATTAAATCTTGAACACCCATTATACCAGCATTACCAGCCTTTCTTGCATATATTTTCGATTCTCCAAGAAAAAGTGTTTTTTGAGAAGGATCAAGTGGATTGTTACCTATATGGACTAAATCAAATCCATGAACGACTCCACCATCTGTATCTTTAAAATATATTTTTGAAAGAAGAGGAACCGTATGGAAAAAATCACGAAGTAATAAATGTAAAATCATTTCACCGAATTCACCACGTTTTAAATATTTTTTGGGAATTTCCAACTCGCAATCAAGAATTTCAGAATCATCATCAATATATATTTTTTTAACTTCAGAATATTCTTTAATTTTATAAATCGATCTCGCAGCTTCTTTCAGAATACGTCTATTATAGCTTTTTAATATACCTGTATGATAACCATATGCAAAATCCACAATAGTATCCATAATCAGATCAACAAAAGGCTCATTCCTATATTCCCCTAAATCAAAACCAACATAATATATCCTAAGATCATTTTCTGGTGTTTCTTCATTTATTATCCCATCTGATTCAAAATACACTCAAATTTCCTTTTTTACTCTATTGATATATAACATTTATATTATCACATCGCCCGTCGGCCGGAGGTCCGGGCGTCTTCCTCTTCGCCAAAACATTTCCTATAACTTCTTTTATATGCAATTTCTTTAACACAATAAAACTGTTGTTTTCTTTATCTGAGTCGGAACTGTTCCTGCAGGGTATTTTATTTTTTAAAACCACTTTATGTATTAACATTCTTTACTTCCTGAAACAAAAAGTAACACAAACCCTACTTAACCCTGAGGCTTTCCCACTCCTCCCTCGAAATAACCTTCTCCTCCGATTCATAATCGGTAAAAAGTATCCCGTTAAGGTGGTCTATCTCATGCTGGAAAAGCTCGGAAAGATCATCCACAAACTTTCTTTCAACACGGTTTCCGTTCTCATCCTGGTAGCTCACCTTTATCATCCTGTGCCTGGGAATCAGGCGGAAAAATGAAACATCAGCGCTGAAACAGCTGTCCCACACATCAAACATCTCATCGCTCTTTCTGATAATTTCAGGATTGAACATGATAATTGTCTCTTTTTCTGTTTCCATGTAGACAGCTTTTTTCAGAATTCCTATCTGAGGTGCTGCAATTGCCCGTCCGATCTTATATTTCTTCTGGCAGTGATGAAGGGTGTCTGCAAGATCCCTTATAAGCTTTTTTGTATCGTCATAGAAGAAATTCACATCGACGCAAATTTCTTTCAGCAGGGGATCCCCTATCTTTATCAGTTCTTTAACTCCCATATTTTTACCTTTTAATTAATTTGTTTATTATAGCATATTACGTATATTTTTTATTCTTTTTATATTAATTCAGCCGGTTTTTTTTGCAGAAATTCTCAAATATAAGATTTTTTTATGCATTTTTATTATGAAAAGCGGCTGTATTCAGCTGAATTCAGGCTCTAAAAAGCACTATCTTATGAAAAGAAGCGAAAGCTGGGGTACAAAAGTAATGAGAATAACAGCAACCAGCATTATAAGGAAAAACGGTATAACGGAAACATATACATCCTCGAGATTCATCCTGAACCTGTAGCTTGAAAGGAAGAGATTAAGCCCCACAGGGGGAGTAAGGTAGCCAAGTTCAAGGTTTGCAAGGAAAATTATACCCAGGTGGACAGGATCTATGCTGTAAAGCTCTCCAAGGGGGGTAATAAGGGGAACGACAACCACAATAGCAGAGAAAATATCCATAATGCACCCTGTAATAAGGAGCACAATGTTCAGAAGGATAAGGAAAACAACCTTTGAAGAAATCTTCAACGCTATCCATTCGCTCAGGCGCTGGGGAATCATCTCGTCAATCATGTAGAATGAAAGAGCCTTTGACATCCCGAGGATTATGAGAATACCCCCTATTACAGGGGCCGACTTCTTGGTGATGAGATAGAGCTTCTTAAGTGAAATATCTTTGTGGACAAAAGTCTCGATAATGAGGGTGTAGAGGACTGCAATTGAACCTGTCTCCACAAGGGTTGTAAGACCTGTAAAGTAGCAGAAAAGAATAACAAAGGGGAGAAAAAGCTCCCAGACAGATTCCCTCACACTTGTGACTATTGATTTGAAATCTATGCTTATTTTCTTAAGCTTCTTCCTTTCAGTATAGAAAACACCTAAAGCAGATACAGAAGCAACAAGGAGAAAACCGGGAAGAAGGCCGGCAATAAACATCTCCTTTATATCTGTGTTTGCAATAATAGCATAAAGGATAATGGGAAGGCTTGGAGGGAAAAGGAGCCCTATGCTTCCCGAGGAAGTAAGAAGACCTGTTGCAAACTTTTTGTCAGCGCCGTAGTTTTCAAGAATTACATAGAGAATCCCCCCCAGTGCAAGGATAGTAACACCTGAAGCACCGGTAAAGGTTGTGAAAAATGCGCTTATAATAATAGCTGCAATGAAAATCCCCCCGGGAAACCACCCGAATGCAGCCTTGAAAAAGTTTATAAGCCTTATTCCGGCCCTGCTTTCAGAGAGGATGAAACCGGTAAGGGTAAACAGGGGAATTGCCGGAATCATGTTGCCTGTGAGAACAGTGTATATCTCGTTTACCGCAATCTCTGTGTAACCACCAGAAACAGTCAGGAGAAGATATGTTATCCCCCCTATTACAATGAATATGGGAGTGCCGAAAACACCTGAAACAACAAGAACTGCGATAAGAGGCTTGAGGGCGAAACCTGAAACCATAAAAACAATATCTACAGCTGAATCGAAAAACCGGGAAGAAAAGCCGGCAACATCGGAAAGTAAATTATATATCGGAATAATGCTCATAATGACTGAAAAAAGAATTACAAGGATGGAAAGAACTTTATTCCTCTTCTTTATAAATTCCCTGATGTTGTAGTAGAACATGAAGAAAAAACCTGCAGGAAGAATGAATGAAAGGTGCCTTGTAAAAAAGAGGCCTGTCTTCTCATCAGCTTCAAAAGCAAGAAATGAGAAAGAAACAGAAGCGAAGAAATAGCATGCAAGGACAATTACAGTGATTATATCGGAGATTATCCTTACCCTGCCCTTTATATTCTCAGGCAGATACTTTACCCCGGCCTCTATTGCAAGGTGCTTGTTCTCCTTAACAGCAATGATACCGCTTATGAGAGAGAGCCACAGGACAGCCTGCCTGACATAGGCATAGGAACCTGTAACCCCAGTTCTGAATATAATCCTTGCCCCTATCTCCAGAACAGGGATTATGAAAAGGAGAGCAGAGAAAATATATACAAGATAATAAAAAAATCTTCTGTTAATTCTTTTTATTTCTGTATTCATCAATATAACTGTTCATCTTACGGTTCATTTCGCTGGATATCATTTCCTTTACATAAATATCAACACCGGTGTTTACCTTGTCCACCCACAATTCTGTGCTTGAAGGGGTCTGTGGGGTAATTACAAGCCCGTGTTCCCTCATCACCTCTACAGCCTCATCCTCGATCTTCTTCATCTTATCATAGAAATCTTCGATAACAGCTGAAGTTCCCGCAATTATTTCCTCCTTGTACCTGTCTGGAATCCTTTCCCATGATTTGCTGTTTAGAAAAAGCCCTGCATAAAGGGGTGTTATAGGCATATCATACATATAGGGGGTAAGCTCTGCCATACCAAGGGCTGATGCAGCATATGGGGTGATGTATGTCCCTTGCGCCATACCGCTGTAAAGCCCTGACATAAGGTCGGGAAGTGCAAGTGGAATTACCTTGAAACCTATCCTCTTCCAGATCTGAATAACCTTCTCATCGCTGTTGTCGACAGCTATCTTGAGCTTTGCAAGATCGTCGGGAGTTGAAACCGGCTGTGTTGTAAACCACTTTACCCATCCGCTCATTGTCCATGCAAGAGCCTTGAACCCCTTATTATCAAGCGTACTGTTGAAATCCGGTATTATCCTGTTGAATACATAGTCAAACTCTTCATCATCAGAAATCTTCATGGGAAGGCTTAAGGCAATAAGGTCAGGATCAATATTCGCCATACCCTGTGAAGTCAGGGCAGCCCCGTTCAGCCTTCCAAGCTTCATCTTCCTTATAATATCCTCTTCATTCCCGATGGAACCGCCGGTATATATCTTAACCTTTATCCTTCCACCTGAAATTCTGTCCCATTCAGCAGCAATCTCCTTGAGAGTTGTGTCCCAGAGGGAACCCTCGGGCGCCATTGTCCCGATTTTTATAACCTGGGCAAAACTGCTGAATGTGAGTATGGTGAGAAAAATAATAACAAGAAACAATATCTTTTTCATATGATGTTTATCTCCATATCAGTCAATCAGAAAATAATCGTCAATATTCTCGAGCAGCCACCTGGCTTTTCTCTTGAAAATAATATTCTCAAGCCTGTTCTCAGGCACTTCATTTTCATCTATGGAAAGTGCTTTTTCAAGAGCATTTTTGAATTCCTTCACCCCGGTCTGCTCATCGTCATCCTTTTTCGTGCAGACTGAAAGAGCGTACGACACATAGGGGGAGGCTTTTTTCCCTTCTGTAAGTTCAAGCGCCATTCTGTAGTGGTATTCAGCCTTGTCAAGGCCTCCCCCCATGCTTTCAGGAAGGGATGAATAATACTGCATGAAAAAATCATGGAAAGCGCCCCTGTTGAAGCTGCTGTCAATCTCATATCCCCTTTCCAGAAGAAGAACTGCATTCTTCCTCATCGGTGCGATATGGGGGTCTGTTATATCAATTGAAAGAGCACCCATTATACCCATTCCGTACCAGTAGAGGTCCCTCACATCCTTTTTCCCGAGCTTTCCGGAATATTCAGCGAACCTGTCCTCGTACAGTGCCTGTGAAAAACCCCTGTGCCTCAGATCAAGGGAATTGAGGGCATATCTGCTCCCCCTGAGATACATTTTCTTTGCCCTGTCATACATACCCGCCTGTTTTTCCCACTCGCTGTAATCAAGCATTCCGGCAGGTGTATGGATATATATATTTGCATATGTGATAAAACCCTCACCCGCAGCTGACGAAACATCATCGTTTTCAGGGTCTGAATCAAGCATTACCTCGTACATCTTGAGTATCAGGGGAAGAGCATCTGCAATAAGTTCGGGATCATCATCTGAAGTGAATACATCCTGCGATCCCTCTGTAAGGGATTTTGAGAGAATTCTGGTAGCCATTCTGTTCACTGAACATGATAAAAGAAGCATAACTGCCATAACAGCAAGAACTGCTGTTTTTAATGAAGTTGTGTTTTTTTTCATGATCCTTCCTGTCCCCCGACTCTTTTAATTTAACTATTTATATACATTTTTCAAAAGTTTTGTAACGATTTTGTCAAAAGTATTTGAAAATAACTGTATATCCCTGTTTCCGAAGCTTTTCTCCTCATTGATTTTAAGGCCTGATACCCTGATTTCGAGCATGAAATTTCTCATGGAAAGCTTCTCCCCTATATTTTCCCCTGTAAACTCGTCCCCCCTGTCGTTGATCACATTTATTCCTTTTTCAACAAGCCTTGAAGCGAAAGGGATATCCCTTGTAATCACCAGGTCTCCGGGGGAACTGTTTTCAAGTATGTAGTGGTCAGCGCTGTCTGCTCCCGCATCTACTATAACAGATTCCACAAAGCTGTGTTTCCTTACAGGTATTTCCCTGTTTGCCGCAAGAACAAGTTTAATGCCCCTTTTTTCAGCTGCCTTTGAAACTATGTTGCGTATCTGCACCGGGCATGAATCTGCATCTATCCATATTATCATAACGGTACTGTTGCTTTATAAAAAACCCCTTCCCCTGTAATCGAATAACTTCCGGCACAGGAGGGAGCTGCAAAACTATCCCCCTTTACAATATCTATCTTTTCGTTTTCCGAATCTTTTTTTGAAACAGAAGCATTTCCGCTTAAACAGAAAACTATATCCAGGTTTCTCTCATCAGGAGAAATATAGCTTTTTTCCCTGCTTACATCTATTTCTGAAATAAGGAATTCCTCTGAATCTGCAGGATAGAAAATTTCATTTCCTGTAACCTTTTTTTCAACCCTTTTTATCTCACCGGGGCTGTAATCAAGTATCCTGAAGAGCTCCTCCCTGTCAATATGCTTGCTTGTAAGGCCCCCCCTGAAAACATTATCAGAATTTGCCATAAGTTCCATACCGGTCCCTTCAACATAGGCATGGAGCTCCCCTGAAGGTATATAAACAGCCTCTCCCCTTTCAAGCACATCGCAGTTCAGGTACAGCGGTGAAAGTATTCCAGCATCATCAGGATGGTATCCTGAAAATCTTGTTATCAGCTGTGATACAAGGGAATTCCTGTTCTCATCCCTTACAGCTGAAGAGATGGATTCTTCTGTCATTCTCCTTATTTCAGATATGCTGGCAGACATTATATTCCTGAAAAAGGATTTTATTTTCTTTTCCTCCGGATACTCGCTTGTTGAGCTGAAAAGCTGATGTGAAGATGACGGACAGTATTTTCTGAAATTCTCTGTTATGATGCTGTATTTCCTGAATCCCTTCATCATGGTGAAATCTGTAACAGCAAGCATAATTTCAGGTTTATGGTTTCTGTCCTTGTAGCCCCGTGTAAAATCATCCAGTGATATCTCCAGGATATTCTCCCTTTCATACCCCTCCTCAGCCTGTTTTCTGCTCGGATGGGCCTGTATGGAAAGCGGCTTTGACGAAGCAAGCAGCTTGAAAAGAAATGGCAGGGTTTTTCCGAACCTCGAAACTGCATTCCTTCCCAGAATTTTTTCAGGTTCCGATTCCAGCAGCCTGTGAAAAGGGATCAGGGAATTCCCTGTTTTCACCATGTTTGGACCCGATGCATGGTCGCCCATCCACATTTCAGCAGCTGTCTTGCCGCCGAGCTCTTTTCTTCCGGTAATTTCCTGAATCGAGCTGGCTGATCCCCAGTCATAGTATTTGAAAGCAGGTTCCAGTAAAAAAAGTTTTGAGATGATATCTTCCATACCCTTAATTATATAACAAAGATGATTCTGTTAAACCATTTTTTTCCTTTTTCACCGTTATAAAGGATAAAAATCTTCTACATGGACATCAGACATGCATACAGCGATAAGTTATTTTTTGTTTCAGTCCCTGTTATTTACCCCCTGCGGCTGTTCACAAAGATCATGATATTTATTATAATTGCTTAAGTTCTTTTGTCTGACATTTGGCAGGCATCGGCTTTAACTTCCGTTTTTTTAAAAAGGTCTGTCAACCGGATTCTTGATGACTGTTTAAGGCAGTTTCCGGTCAGCAGGTCAATTAACAGCAAGGAGAAAAAAGGTGAGTAATTTTTCAGTTCTGGATAAAGTACGAAAGCAGTACAAGCCAGAAATACCGGCAGCATTGAAAAGTGATATATCAGCAATATCATACGAGGAAATCAGCACAGATGTAAAAGTATCTGATCAGGATCAGATTGAAAAGCTCCTTCCGAACACATTCGGCGGAAAATACATCAGGTTCATAAAAACAGATAACAGGGAACTTAAAGCACTTAAGGTAGGTGTTGTTCTTTCAGGCGGCCAGGCAGCCGGAGGACACAATGTAATAGCAGGTTTATACGACTCTCTGAAAAGAATCAGCACAAAATCAGTACTTATCGGTTTCCTCGGAGGCCCGTCAGGTATTCTTGAGGATCAGGCACTTGAAATGACTGATGAAATTATTGACGACTACAGGAATACAGGAGGCTTCGACATCATCAGGTCGGGAAGGACAAAGATTGAATCAGATGAGCAGTTTGCAAGATCACTCGAGGTATGCAGACTAAGAAACCTTGATGCCCTTGTAATTATCGGGGGCGACGATTCAAATACAAATGCAGCCCTCCTGGCAGAGTATTTCCTTGCAAACAACGCAGATATAAAAGTTATAGGCGTTCCAAAGACAATAGACGGAGACCTCAAGTGCAGATTCATTGAAAGCTCATTCGGGTTTGACACTGCATGCAAGACATACTCTGAACTTATTGGGAACATTGAAAGAGACTCAAAATCAGCAGCAAAATACTGGCACTTCATCAAGCTCATGGGAAGAAGCGCATCACATATCGCACTTGAATGCGCACTTCAGACAGCTCCTAACTATGCTGTTATCTCGGAAGAGGTTGAAGCAAAAAACCAGTCACTCGACAACATAGTAGATGATATAGCCGACGTGATTGTAAAGAGACATAAAAACGGTGAAAACTACGGTGTAGTTCTTATTCCTGAAGGTCTTATAGAGTTTATTCCCGAAGTTGGAAGGCTTATCAGGGAAATCAACAAGCTTCTCGGCGACAATGAAGAGCTTTTCTCAACTTTCGACAAATTCGGCAAAAAGCATGACTGGCTCAAAGAGAACCTGAGCAGTGAATCATCATATGTCTTCTCATCAATGCCGAGAGACATACAGATGCAGCTCCTCATGGACAGGGACCCGCACGGGAATGTGCAGGTTTCAAAGATTGAGACAGAAAAGCTTCTCATACTTATGATTGAAAACAAGCTCAAAACACTCAAGGACAGCGGAGAATACAAAGGCAAGTTCAGCACACAGAGCCACTTCTTCGGCTACGAGGGAAGATGCGCTTTCCCCTCAAACTTTGATGCGAACTACTGCTATACACTCGGATATATCGCAACCCTCCTTATTTCATCAGGACTCACAGGCTACATGTCATCTGTAATGGATCTTGAAAAACCTGTTGAAGAATGGATTCCCGGAGGAGTTCCGATATCAATGCTTATGAACATGGAAGAAAGAAAGGGCAAAATGAAGCCTGTTATAAAGAAAGCTCTTGTAGAGCTTGACGGCGCACCTTTCAGGGCATTTGAAGCCAGAAGGGATGAATGGGCGGTAAAAACTTCCTTTATCTATCCTGGAGCAATCCAGTATTTCGGTCCGGATGAAGTCTGCAACAGACCGACTGAAACACTCAAACTTGAAAAGGGCCTCAAGTAAAAATGGGAAACGGATATGTCAGACCCACATGGGATGACTATTTTATTGAAGTGGCAAACGCTATTTCAAAAAGAGCTACCTGCGACAGGGGCAGGAGCGGCTGTGTAATAGCCCGTGACAGGAGAATTCTTGTCACAGGCTATGTCGGCTCTCCTGCAGGGCTCCCCCACTGCGATGAAGTCGGCCATCTTTTCAAGAAAACTGTCCATGAAGACGGCCACGTTACCCAGCACTGCGTAAGGACTGTTCATGCAGAACAGAATGCAATATGCCAGGCTGCCAAAAACGGCATTTCCATAGAGGGGGCAACACTCTACTGCAGAATGACTCCGTGCATTACATGTGCCATGCTTATTATAAACTGCGGTATAGTAAGGGTTGTATGCGAAAAGCGCTACCATTCAGCCGAGGACTCTGAAAAGATGTTCAGGGAGGCCGGTGTAGAGCTTGAATACAAAAGCACTGATGTGCAGCAGTACGAAAACCAGTAAAGAGCAGATTTCAGCATAATTCAAATCTCATTATCATAAAAGTGAATGGAAAAAATCACTTCCGGTTTATGGAAACACTTTCCGTTTATCAGGGTCTTTTGCCTGCCGGTAGACTACAGCGACATTACCTATTATTTTCACGACCGAAACTCCTGTTTTTTCAGAGATTTTTTCCATAATCTCCTTTTTAGAATCCTTGCAATCAACAAACTTGATTTTCATCAGCTCCTGTTTTTCAACCAGCGAATCCACCGCATCAATTACAGCATCTGTAAGACCGTTTTTTCCGACCCATACCCTGGGTCCGAGTGTGTGCGACTGCTTTAAAAGCGAACTTCTTTCCCTGCTATTCAACTTCAACTACCTTTTATATAAAAAATCAGAAAACCGGCAATACCTGCAATTCCCTGTTCAAAACCGTTTTTCAGGGTATTATTTCAGAAATAATTCCTTTGACATATTTGATAAACACTTTATATATTATTATGTTATAATTTAAAATACTTTAGATATGCAAATTCAGCTTTTTTATCATGGGGCTGAATCAGCAATAGCAGGTTGAAAATGAATATTATCCTGGGTCACTCTAATATGGATCTTGACTGCATAGCATCTATTGTGCTTGCTGGAAAACTTTATCCCGGTTACAGGAAAGTCAGGAGCAGGCTTATACACCCTGTTGCAAAAAACCTTTATAACCTTATGAAAAAAAACATCGACTTTCTCACACTCAAGGATGTTCTTGACGAGGATATTGAAAATGTTGTTGTAGTTGATACAAGGTCGATGCAGAGAATAAGGGAGTTTGAACAGCTTATAGAAAAAGCAACAGGCGAAATTACTGTATATGACCATCACCCTTCTGACTCGCATGATATTCCATGCAGCGAGCTCAACTATTCCCCCTGCGGAGCAAATGCATCCTTCATAGGAAGCATTCTGAAAGATAAAGGTACAGATATCACGCCTGAAGAGGCAACCATAGGCCTTACCGGCATATATGCTGATACAGGTAATTTCACCCACGAAAACATAACTTCAGAGGATTTCACTGTTGCAGATTATTTTCTGGGCAAAGGGGCTTCAATCAAGCTTGTAAAATATTTTCTTGAAAATCTCAAGGAGGAATACCAGATATCCCTGGTACATGAAATACTCAACAGGATTACATACAGAGACCTTAACGGTCAGCATATAATATTCAGCTATATTGAACTTGAAGACCAGATATCAGGCCTGGCATCTGTTGTTGAAAAGATTTTTGAAATTGAAAATCCAGATGCTTTTTTCGCCCTTTTTTATTTAAAGAAGAGAAAAACAACACTGATCATTGCAAGGAGCAAGAAAGACAGGATAAAGCTGAACACCCTTCTCTCCCATTTTAACGGCGGGGGTCATGAAAAGGCAGCCTCTGCAAAGGTTAACGGGAAAGGGGGTGAAGAAGTCCTGAATGAACTTCTTGATGTACTTGGCAGCAACCTTGAAAATGCAAGAACTGCATCTGACCTTATGACCAGGGATGTGTACTGCATTGATGAGGATGAGAAAATCATTGATGCTTCGATATATCTTGAAAACATCAACTGCACAGGAGCTCCTGTCGTAAACAAGGACAGGATGCTTACAGGAATTCTGACACTCAGGGATATAATGAAGGCCAGGAAATCGCAGCAGATGCATTCCCCTGTAAAGGGCTATATGTCAAGAAAGGTTATTACTGCGGAACCGGGGACAACGCTTAGCGGGATAGAAAAGATCCTGTACAAGAACAGCATAGGGCATCTTCCTGTAGTAAACAACGGTGTTATAGAGGGTATTATCACAAGGACTGATTTCCTTAAATTTCTGTATGGTGAGAAATTCGGACCGGTTTAAAATACTACTGTTTCCGCCTTGAATTTACAAAACGCCTGAAATCATTGATATTTTTGACAATAATATGCTTAGAGTCCATTTCAATCTTTCTCTGGTTTACAAAATGCTCAATTATCTGGCCGCATTCCTGGGTGCTTATGCCGCACCAGTGAGCTATATCGTCAACACTTGTCTCAATAATTCTTTCAGTCGGGGATGTGCTGTCGGAAGCCTGTGTTTCAGAAAGCATCAGGAATACATCTGCAACCTTTGCGGCAGGTTCCTTAAGGGTTAGAATCATGAATCTTCTTTTCTGATCATATATTCTCTTTATGAAAGTCTGGAGTATTGTTGATGAAATCTGCGGGTTTCCCCTCAAAAGTATTTCAAAATTCTTTTTGTTGAATTCAAGAGCCTCTACTGTCTCAATTGCAAGAGCACTTGCAGAGCGGGGAGCTTCTTCAAGAATAGCCATTTCCCCGAAAATTTCACCCGGATGGAGTATGTCGATTATTTTCTCGATTTCCCCCATTATCTTTACAATCTGGACCCTTCCTGACTGTATCAGGTAAAATGTATCTCCCGGTTCATATTCACAGAAAATCAGATCTCCTTTCTGAAATGTAACTTTAAATCGGTCAAACTGTGAAAAATCCATAATCTATAAATTCCCCTCTATTCTTTTAAGAGCCTGCTTTGCCTTCCTGATAGTCTGCGTATTTTCATCGCCCATTGTGAGAATTTTACTGAAAAATGATACAGCTTTCTGATTATTGCCCTTTGCCTCGCAAGAAAGACCCAGGTAGAGAAGCGCTTCCACAATATCAGGATGCTTCGGCATTTTCTGTATCAGAGCTGTAAAATGCTTCATGCAGTTGTCATACTGTTTAAGGTGGAAGAAACACCTTCCAGTCTCAAAAAGCGCCTTGGGATAGCTTTCCCCTGATGAATACCTGGTTATAATTGTCCTGAAAGACTCAAGAGCATTTTCATAATCTCCCTGGCTGAAAAGGCTCATCCCTTCGAAGAATATTCTGCTGTCATTCTGTTCCGACTTCTGAATTGTTTTCTGAACAGGAGCATCAGTTACCGAGGCCCTTTCCTCTACAGGCATTCCCTGTATGAAACTTTCAGTCTTTCCGATATACTGTGTCGCCTGTGACTGGTAGAGCCCGGTGGGATAGTATGTCAGATATCTCCTGAATGCATAAAGTGCCTGCTTGTATCTCTTGTTTTTGTAATAGTATTCACCTATATTGAAAAGCCCTTTTTCAGGGTCGGTCTGGTCCTCATAAGCAAGCAGGTTTCTCACATTTCGGTGTATCCTTCTCAGCTGATTGGAAAAAACCTTGAGCATCTGCATTGAAATACGGATATTGTTCTGGAACAGGTTTTCAAATTCAGAAACTGTAAAAACAACAACTGTGCTCTGAGTAAGAACATCCACAGTTTCCTCCCTTGGATATCTTCCCATTGCCGATTTCACGCCGAAAAACTCGCCTGTTTTAACCATTTCCCGGTTTTCCTGTCCTGTCTCAATATCAATATAGTTGAGGCAGAGTTTGCCGGACTGGAGAATATATATTTTTTCGCTGGCATCACCTTCAAAATAGATTATTGATTTTGCCTGATACTGCATCACCTGGGGCACTGCTTGGACTCCTGCTTCATGCTCGTTTTTAATATTTTTTTTATTGCATTAAATTATAACACTGATTAAACAGCCTCTGTTATAAATATTTATTAATTTAACTCAATCAGATTTATTATATTATCGGCCATAGTGTTTTTAAAAACAAACAATTCCGCCATATTTACCATTATAAATAACTGACAGATGTTTTCAACATAAAAAAAGAATTTTTATTAATGGAATTCCGTCACCTACTTTAATGATAAATATTACGGGATATTAAAAGTAATAAAATATTTATTAATAATTGCAGCCGGATTTCAAATAAGCTATAATAAATAGCGGTTAGTAAATATATGGTAAATTCAATAAATCAATTAGGCAATAACATACTGAACAATCTTAAAGAGTTTGCTTACGCATCAGGATTCTTTCTTAAAACAATACGGGAATCTTTTTTTTTTATAAAGCAGAAACATATAGGTTATAAAGTACTTGTCATGCAGATCCTTTTTACAGGATTTGAAGCACTGAGCATAATAAGCCTCATAGGTATTTCCCTTGGTGTCGTAATAATTATTCAGGGGCTCACCCTCCTCCCCCAGTTCGGCCAGGGTGACCTGATCTACAAGATACTTGTTGTTGTAATTACAAAGGAACTGGGGCCGATGCTTACAGCATTCATAATAATCGCCCGTTCAGCCACAGCTATATCTACAGAACTGGGCAACATGGTTGTTTCCCATGAAATAGAAGCATATATTGCTACAGGAATAGACCCTGTTTCATATCTTGTAGTACCGAGGTTTCTGGGTGTTACAATTTCCCTTGTCATACTTAATCTTTATTTCAATATATCAGGTCTCATAGGTTCCTATTTTGTTTCACAGTTTATAAGGCAGGTAACCTTTCTTGAATATTTCAGGAACCTTCTCCTTGTTCTCAGACCAGTTATCATATTCTCATCTCTCTTCAAGAGCATAGTTTTCGGAATGATAATATCTACTGTTGCAACATATAACGGCTTCAAGGTCGAAGGATCAACAACAGAAATACCTGTAGTTGTAATAAAATCTGTTGGTCAGGGATTTATTCTCTGTATTCTGGCAGATGCCATTATAGTAACTATAAACTATCTCTGGTTTTAATTATGAATGATGCAAATGATATAGTACTGGAACTCAAAGATGCCACGTTTTTCAAAAACGGTATAAAGATCCTCGACAGCGTTTCAGTATCAATAACAAAGAAAACCTCCACAGTCATAACAGGGGGTCTCGGAAGCGGGAAAAGCACTCTTCTGAAAGTACTTTCAGGAATACTGCCGGCAGATGAAGGCAAGCTGTTTATTGAAGGAAAATCCTACAATCTTATGTCTTTTGCAAGAATCAGGGATTTCAGGAAAAGAAACGGTTTTGTATTTCAGGACAGCGCGCTGTGGTCAAACAAGAACCTATATCAGAACCTTGAGCTTCCGCTTCAGTACCATTTTCCGGAAATGTCAAGGGAAGAGAGAAAAATCAGGATCAGCAGGACATGCAGAAAACTCTCAATTGATATAAACCTGATGAACAGGCCTTCACAGATATCATCAGGCAACAGAAAACTCATCTCATTTGCAAGGGCTCTTATTACAGACCCGGAAGTGGTTTTTATCGATGATCCCCTTTCCGCACTTGATTTTGAGACTTGCACAAGGATAAGATCTCTTATAAAAAATATAAAGAATGAGGGAAAAACCATTCTGATATGCACATATGACCCTGAAATTACTTCTATGCTTGCCGATAATCTGATAATACTTAAAGACCACAGAATTTATACTTCAGGGAAATACAACCATATAGTAAAATCAGATGATGAATTTATAAGAAATGTTCTTGCCAATGTAATTGATAAGGCATCGAATTTCGATGATGATATTCTGGATCTGATATCGCCTGATTTCAGTTAAAAATAAAAAGAGGGATAATGAAACATGAAATTTAAAATACAGTATGCAGACCAGATTGTAGGTGTTTTTTCCATACTCGCAGTATTCTGTCTTTCTGTTCTCCTGATTTTTATGGGAATCAATCAGAGATGGTTTCAGAAAAACTACTATTTCAATACAAGGTTTCTTTCTGCCGAAGGTCTTAAGACCGGTATGCCTATAAAACTGAAAGGTTTTGAAATCGGCCAGATAAAAAAGATTAATTTAACAGATGATAACAATGTAGAGGTGGAATTCTACATCTATGAGAAATACTATGAAAAGGTAAAACCTAATTCCATTATACGGCATGTTGTGAGCCCTATCGGGATAGGAAGTGATCTTGTTTTTCATCCAGGTAAATTTAATGGCAATCCACTGGAGGAAAACAGTTTTATACCGTCCTACAATCTCAAGGAGGCCCAGGACCTCATTAAAAAGGGGGTTGTTGATATACCGCAGGGGGACAACACTGTTACCAGGATTGTAAACCAGATAGAGCCTATCATGAACAACGTGAACATGCTTCTTGAATCAGTTACAACACTTACAAATACAGCCAACACAGCGCTCAAGGGTGAATTGAGGGGACCGGTAGGCACTACTATAAGCAATATATCTTCAATAACTACAAACCTCAGAATAATCATTTCAGAGACAACCAACAGGATAAATACTCTCCTTGATAATTTTGAAGGGATAACAGGGAATGTCAACACACTGACAGCCAACATTGCAGATCCGGAAGGTCTTATCCCAGAACTCATGGGAAGCGACGGGTCGGCAGCAGCATTCTTCAATGACAACGGGGAGCTTTTTGATAATCTCAATTCCATTCTTGCAAACCTTGACCAGATGACGCAGGAACTCAATAATTTCACAAGATACCTCAACGACAGTACTCCCCAGCTTACAGGAGTGCTTGAGGAAAGCAGAGGTGCCCTTAAAGAGGGTAAAGCAGTACTTGAGGGTCTTAAAAACAACCCGCTTCTCAGGGGGGGTATAACTGAGATTCGGGGGCAGGAAGATACTTTCAACAACCACAGGGATGAGGAATTCTAATGAAAAAATACAATACTTTACCTGCTGTACTCCTGTTTTTAACAGCTGCAGTCTTTATATCCTGCTCTTCCGCTCCGAAGGAAACCGATGTTGTAAACAGCAGGAAAAACAGGGCTGCTGAGCTTACAGATTTCGGAAACAGCTACTATGCAAACGGGGAATACAGCCAGGCACTTGTTTTTTTCAGGCTTGCACTTGATGAAAACATTGCATCAGATAACGAGCCGGGCATTATCAGGTCATGCAACTCTGCCGGCAGGGCAAGCATGGATCTTGAAAACTATGAGGATGCTGAGAAATATTTTCTTCAGGCGCTCAGTCTTTCCGAAAAACTTGAAGACAGGACTTTCAGGACAATTTCGGCAAACAACCTTGGAGATCTCTACCTTAGAACTGAAAAATACAAAAAAGCCGAGGAAATGTTTGATAAATCATTTGCATCAGCAGAAACAGGATCTCCTGAAGCAGCTGTCATACTGCACAATCTTGGAAGGATTGCCCTGAAAAACGGGGAAGATTACGACAAGGCTCTTTCAAGGTTCAGCCAGTCAGCCAAAATAAACCTTGCTGAAAAAAAACATGCAGAGCTTGCGGCAAACTATTATATGACAGCTTCCGTATATTCTAAAATGGAAAGCTATGACAATGCGGAAAGCTACCTTCTTAAAGCTCTTGAAGAGGATAAAATCGTTGAAAACAGTTTCGGTATAGGAAAGGATTTCAAGGCTCTGGGTATTGTCAATGAAAAGAAGGGGAACATCGAAACTGCATACGGATACTATCTCAAGTCATATATGGTATTTGATGTCCTGAAAAACATGGCAGAGATAAAAGAGCTTCTTGAAAAACTGACTGTAATTTCCAAAGAGCTGGGAATGGAAAAGGATTCCTCTTATTTCGCTTCTGTTCTTGAAAAATACACAAACGGAGGCAGCAATGAATAAAACTGCAGGGATAGCATCTGTATATATCAGCATGATGAAAAAAACGCTTTTTATTATTACAGTATCAGCTGCAGTTCTTGCAGCAGGTCTTCTGATTGTTTTTCCCATCTGGTTCCTTGCTGTCAATTATCCTTCAGGATATTCAGTTTCAATCGCAGCAGCAGCAGTATTTTCTGTTCTGTTCACAGTCTTTAATAAAATAAGAAAAAAGGAATGGACTGTCAGGACGCTTTCAATCCATATAATACGGATCATTTACTATTTTATTCTGCTTTGCGGTACAGCTGCATCTGTCATTCTTTTCATGAATTCCCGCATACTTCAGGGAACAATTGTCATTACTGTTCTTTTTACTTTATCAGGCCTTATCAGCTGGCTCAAGAAAAAACAGGGGAAATGAGATTAAGATACAGGGCATTTATAATCCTGATACTGCTCGCACCGGCTTTACAGGCGGATTATCCTGAAATACTGGAGCTTGACAGAAGCGACATGGTTTTCAGGCAGTTTTCAGGGGATATTGATCTTTCCTACAGGAAATCAGCCGAAGAAAAACAGAACCTCCCCCTTCTGATAGGCTTCTACAGGAAAAAGGATGAAAATCTGTTCCAGTTTTCATCAAGAATAAATCTTCCCTACGAAACAGTCGCAACTCTCAACAGAATTGCAAAACCCTCAGATTTTGATACTCTTGAAAAAATACTGATTCCCAACCAGCCTGCAGTTTTCATACCTGATAACGCAGTCAACGACCTTGAGCTTTTTCTCTCATCAAGAAAACACAGCGGGGAAAGAATAACTGTTCTTTCTGATAAAGGTAAAACAGTTTTTTACATGATACCTGACGGAAGGCTGAATAAAACAGAACGTTCCCTGTTTTTAAACACTTATTTCCGTTTCCCGATCGACAGGGGGAAAATATCCTCTTTCTACGGCAGCCGGCCGCATCCATTTACAGGAAAGATGTCCTTTCATAACGGTATAGATATTGCCGCCCCTGTTGGTACCGATGTATTTGCCTCAGCATCAGGCACTGTCAGTCAGACAGGATATGATCCGGTACTGGGTAATTATGTAGTTATTGAGCACAGCGGAGGTTTTTATTCCATATATGGACATCTGAGTAAAACTTTAGTATTATTAGATAAAATTATAAACACTGGAAATGTTATTGGAAAAGTCGGAAATACAGGCTATTCGACAGGTCCCCATCTACATTTCGAAATAAGGAAAAAAGGGGTATCTCAGAACCCATTAAAATATATTCGGGGAAAAAGCAGATAAATGAAGATATTAAAATTATCAGTTGTTTTTATATTGTTTGGTGCTTTAACAGCTTATTCGGAAAATATAAGAGGTCCTGTTGTCAGAATTATTGATGAAGCGACCCTTTCCTCTTCAGAAACATTGTCTGAATTTGATATTTCAGTAGAAGATCTTTTTGCAGTTACACCTGATTTCAGCAATCTTCCCGACAGAATTTCAATTGAAATAAGAAGTTCTGAAACAATCAAGCGTTTCAGGGACAGCTTTTCCCTGTATCTCTATACAGATGTTTCTCCCGATCCTTCAGCAGAAAACAGTAGTTATACCGGGAAATATACAGAATCGAAAGTAATACCCGACAGAACAAGATTTTTTATAGACCTTGTCCTGAACAGGAATGCTGCATCTTACAATTCTCTGAAAGGTACAGAAATTATCCGCCTTGACAGCCTTAAAAGCAGCAGACCGCTCATCTTTACAATTCTTCCTGTGATGAAAGGGGTACCTGATTATCTTTTTTCTGAAAAATTCAAAATAAAAATCAAATCCTACTGGCCTGAAATGGGCAGCCTTAATATCAGTGTCTTTTCTGAAAATGATACAGCTGGCAGGGAAATTGATTCTTTTTCCCTTCTGATTGACGGAAAAGCTTATGAAGCCGCTGAAAATATATCCCTTACATCAGGAATTCATTCAGTATCTGTATCAAAAAAGGGTTTTATTGATCATGTTGAAAATATATCTGTAGTTACAAATGAAACCAGGGATATGAAGGTTATCCTAAGGAAGAACAATCCTGTTGTAACTGTCTATTCTCCGGATGAATCAGTGCTTTATATAGACGGTGAAGTCAGCATTAAAAAGAAAATTATCGATCTTGAACCGGGTGAACATTCTGTTGTATTCAAACTTGGAGATTACAGCCTCAGCAGGAATATTTTGCTTGAAGAGGGTAAAAACTATATTATAAACCTTCTTCTCGATATTGAAGTCAAAGAGGAATAGGTACTGTTTAAAGTTCTTATTTTGTTTATTTTATGATAAAAAAATAATAATAAAATGTTAAACTTTTGTTCTATATGTCGATAATAAGAGTGTCGTGATAATATAGTTCCCCTCCCAGTTAACTATATTATTCGATACCTTGAGGTTGGCCGGTTCTTTTGGACCGGCCTGTTTTATTTTGCCAGGATGGCATGACACCGGTCAAGCCAGGACGGCGATCTGACCGGTGTTTACAGGACGTAAATCACCAGTACCTGCGGCACTGGCGCAAGTGATACCGGCCAGCCATGGATGGCGATAAGGCCGGTATTACAGGTTTAACCGAATAACATTTTTTGATTTCCTGACCTTGACAAAGAGCCTGTCACTACATACTTTATTCATATGATTTTTACAAAAAAACAGTTGATACTGATCAAAGTATTTCTGGCTATTTCAATAATAATTGCAGTTTTAATAGGTTCAGCATTCGGAGTAATATTTGCTGAAACAAGAAATATATCAAATAAAAACCAGATAGGAGACTACAAACCGTCTCTTCCTTCACAGATTCTTGATATAAACGGTGAACTTATAACAGAGTTTTTCTCCGACGAGAAACGGGAAATAATACCTATAAAAGAACTTCCCAAGCATCTTATCAATGCCCTCATAACAAGGGAGGACAGGGATTTTTTCAATCACCACGGTTTCAGCTTCAAAGGTACTGCAAGGGCTGCAGTTAATATTCTTATCGGAAGATATGTTTCCGGGGGAAGTACAATAACACAGCAGGTTGCAGGACGTCATTATGCAGACAGGTCTCTCAAAACACTGAAAAGAAAGCTTATAGAACTCTGGTGGGCACTTCAGCTGGAGAAAAGACTCAGTAAATATGAAATACTTGAGCTTTACCTAAATGAATCATATTTCGGACACAATACCTACGGTGTTGAAGCCGCATCCCAGTTTTATTTCAAACACTCTGCCAGGGACATGACTGTTGCAGAATCAGCACTTCTTGTAATTCAGCTTGCAAACCCGGCACGCTATTCCCCTATAAAGCACCCCAACAGGGCCAAGAAAATACAGACAGAAGTACTTAACCAGATGGTAGACCACGGATTTGTTACAAGATCCGAAGCAGAGGAATCGCTGCTTGACTACTGGAACAACACATATGACCCATTGAGATCATCCTCTGAAACAGCATACCTTGTTAAAAACGACAAGGCTCCCTACTTCAGCGAATATATCAGGCAGCAGCTTGAGGAATCACTTTTCGGATCTCTGGATTATTTCAGGGACGGTCTGGTGGTCCATACAACACTGAACCTTGATTTTCAGAGAGAAGCTGAAAATCAGATGAACAGCGCCTATTCATCAATGAACAGCAAATTCATGAAAAATGTTTCAGACAGAATGGGCTATATGAACAGTGAATACTACCAGGTTATTGATTCCCTTTCACTTCTTTTTGACCTTCCCGAAATACGCCTTGCCGGTACCAAACAGAAAAGGGAATCAGAGGAACTGTTCAACACTATAATCACCCCGACCCTCAACACAGCTGCTTTTCTCTTTGATTCATCCCAGCTCAGGTATCTCTCAAAAATATCACACTCAAGACAGAAAACTGTCAAAAACAGGACTTCTGTTGAAGGTGCCCTTATATCAATTGAAAATGAAACAGGACATATTAAAGCCATGGTTGGAGGCAGTGATTTTGAGACCAAAAAGCTGAACAGGGCAGTACAGGCAAAGGTTATGCCGGGCTCATCCTTCAAACCGCTTTATTACTCTGCAGCAATATCCTCCAAACTCCTGACTCCGGCCTCTCTGATATATGACAAGCCTGTTATCTTCTGGAACGATGACGGTACCCCCTACACTCCCCAGAACTTCATGGGAGAATGGAAAGGACCTGTAACACTCCGTTATGCACTTGCAACTTCTATGAATGTGCCGTCAATTCAGGTGCTTGATAAAATCGGTTTTGATGCTGCAATAAACAGGGCTGCAAGGCTTCTCGGTATCAGTGATCCTGTTGCAATAAAAAACACTTTTCCCAGAAAATACCCTCTTGGCCTTGGAATTATCAGCGTATCTCCGATACAGATGGCAAGGGCTTTTTCAACATTTCCCAACGGAGGTAAGGAAGTAACCCCGATAGGTATCAGGTATATTGAGGACAGAAGCGGCAAGATTATTCTTGAACCGGAGAGGGAACTCAGGGCAACCCAGAAACGGGAGGGGGAAAGACTCCAGATTCTTTCTCCACAGGCTGCGTATATTATGGTTGATCTTCTTAAAAGTACTGTTGATTTCGGGACACTTGCAAACAGAAGAAGAAATGTGGGGGGATTCCCGATGGATTTCGCTGGAAAGACAGGAACAACCCAGAACTGGTCAGATGCATGGACAGTAGGATTTTCACCATATGTAACAACAGCAGTATGGTTCGGTTTTGATATGCCGGGAAACTCTCTCGGATTGAACCAGACAGGTGCAACAGCTGCAGGACCTGTATGGGCAAAATACATGAAAACAATACATGAAAATAATCCAGAATATCCTCCTGTTGAATTCAGGAAACCGGACAGCGGTCTTGTTGAACTTTCAGTATGCAGTGAATCGGGAATGCTTCCGACTGAATACTGTGATTCAGGAATCAAGAAAGAAATATTCATTGCCGGTACTGAACCGAGGAAATTCTGCACAATGCACAAATTCAAGTCTGAAAGAAATGAAATACTTATACAGAGGCTTCAGGACAATTACCTTACTGATGTATATTCCCTTGATGAATTTGAAAACGAGCTTTCCAATCTTCAGGATATAAGTGAACTTGAAGCACTTTCAAACCTTGAAAACGATACAAGTATAGAGGATAATATAACAGACGATATTCTGGAATAATTTATGGAAGTTAAAATCGAAGATATTAAAATTGACAGGAGAATAAGGAGAAATCTGGGTGATCTTCAGCCGCTCATTGAAAGCATGAACAGGTTCGGCCAGCTTAATTCCATTGTTGTCAATCCCGATCTCCACCTGATTGCAGGACACAGAAGACTGGAATCAGCCAGAAGACTCGGATGGAAATACATCAATGCTGTTATTGTTGATAAAAAAGGGAAGGCAGATCTTCTTGAGATTGAAATAGAGGAAAATATCCAGAGAAGCGATTTCACTCCTGACGAACTTTCATATGCCTACAGGAAACTTGCCAGGCTGAGAAAAAAGAATATATTTAAAAGGTTTTTTTTATGGCTGGCTTCTCTTTTCAGAAAAAAGGAGTAATTTCTAACGGTATTTCCTGAACTCGTCAATAATACTCATTTTTTTCAGCTTGATAAGGGTCTTTTCCTGAATCTGTCTTACCCTCTCCCTGGTAATACCAAGTATTTCACCTGTCTCCTGGAGAGTATGCGGGCCGTCACCTTCAAAACCGTACCTGAGCATTATTATTTTCTTCTCCCTTGTAGAGAGCTGTTCAAGGACATGAAGAATTGTTTCCTGAAGAGTGCTTTTAAACACTTCTTCAATAGGGCTCATTGATTTGTCATCAAACAGGAAATCACCCAGTTTTGTTGCAGTTCCTTCATCAATTATCGAATCAAGCGAACATGTCTCGTTTGAATACCTCATCACCTCTTCGACTTTTTCAGGTGTCATGTTCACATAGTCGCTTATTTCCTTGTAATCAGGTTCACGGCCATATTCCTTTGTAAGCTGTTTAGCAACCAGGTAACATTTTTTTATTGTATTGAGCATATGAATAGGAAGCCTTATTGTCCGACCCTTGTTTGCAAGTGACTTTATTATTGCCTGCTTGATCCACCATGTTCCGTAAGTTGAGAACCGACATCCCTTTGTATAATCAAATCTCTCAACTGCTTCAATAAGCCCTATGTTTCCTTCATCAATAAGATCCAGCAGGGAAAGACCCCTGTACTGGTATTTCTTGGCAATTGAAACAACAAGCCTGAGGTTTGCTTTTATCATCCTGTTTTTAACAGCTTTCAGCTCATCCATCAGGTCCTCTATCTCTTCCTGAGTGAAATGTTCATCACTCTTCATTTCCTCAAGACGTTTTTTTGTCAGGACAATCTGCTTGCCGATCTCTTTTTCTTCTTCTATGGTCAGGAGTTTTATTTTGGAAATCTGTTTCAGATACAGAAGCAGGGGATCAGTGTTTTTATTTTTTTCCAGTGAAGATGTCTTTATAATATTACCCATTACTATATTATTATATACTGTTGTAAATGTTACAGCCTGGGGGCCTTTTCCACATCAACAGGTTCTCCGTTTTTGTAAACAGAGAAATATATTCCCGGTTTACTTTCATGTATGTTAAACCCGATCAGACCTATTTCAGATCCAGGTTCAACTCTATCGCCTACAGAAACCCTAGTTTGTTCATTGCCGCCGTATACATAAACATATCCTCCGCTGGATTCAATAAAAACAACCCTTCCGAACCCTCTGTAAGGCCCTTCCCAGACTACCCTGCCGCTTGAAACTGAATATACCGGATCACCTTTGTCAGCAGATATCATTGATCCCTGAAGTTTTCCATTCAATTTCTCTATTTTCCCGTCAACAGGCCAGAAAAAATCATTTTTATCCTTTCTTGTAACAACAGCAACTCTGTTTTTTGTTTCTTCAGCTTTGTTATCAACGGATATTCTGGTTAACTCATTCTTTTGAGAACTGTTACTATCTATTTTAACAGGTAAATAAATTTTTTGTCCAACTTTTATTATTGTTTTTTTATTAAATTCATTTATTTTTAACAGTTCATTAACATTTACCTTGTTTTTTCTGGCAATACTGTAAAGTGTATCACCTTTCAGGACTGTGTAAGTGTTATTTTCCCTTTTAATGACAAGTTCCAATCCATCTCTGACCTTTGAAGGATCATCAATTCTGTTCATTTCCATTATATCATTTACTGATACATTATACTTCCTTGAAAGGCTGTATAGAGTCTCCCCTTTTTTAAGAACATGGGTAACATCAGAATAAGACAGCTGTACTGTGAAAAGTAATAATATATATATAAAACAATTTCTCAACATTAAATAACTACCTGAAGACAAGTTTGTTATATTGATCGGAATATATAATTATAAACTGTACTTTTATAGCTTTAATTTTTCGGGCTGAGAGGATTCGCCCTTCTGTCGCAGTCGTCGTGACTGCTCCATACGGGCCGCCTCCGTCTCTGAAACAGCATCCTGCTGTTTCGCGCTCCATGCATTCACGCACTAGACTACGGATCGAATCCTGATAACAATTCAAATTGAATGATTTTCGGGCTGAGAGGATTCGAACCTCCGACCTGATCGTCCCGAACGACCCGCGCTAGCCAGCTGCGCTACAGCCCGTATTATTTCTGAAGATATACTACTTAGACAGGATGATTTAGTCAAGCAGTATTGCTTTTTGAAATCACTGTTAAATCAGTATTCATGCTGCAGTATAATTTCCATTGCCCTGCCTGCCTCTGCCCTGTCAATATGGAAAACTTCAGTACCGCGCCTTTCCATACCCCTGAAATATGTTGCCTGCCTTTTTGAAAAGCGTCTTATTTCAGTAAAAAGCTTCCCCCTCATTTCCACCCAGCTTAATCTGCCGATAAGATATTCTGAAATATAGCGGTATTCAAGTCCAAGGTAAAAAAGCCTTTCTGATGTAATCCCCTCCGCCATAAGAGCACGGACCTCTTCAACCATCCCCTCTTCAAGCCTCTCATCAAGCCTCTTTTCTATTCTTGATACCAGTTCTTCCCTTTTCCACCTTGTTGCAAGGACAAGAGGGTTTCTGACAGCTTCTGCCTGAGAATTTTCATCATGCAAAATCTTCAAGTCAGTTCCATCTGGTCTCTTTTTTTTCAGGAAAACTGCCTTCTCTATTCCCCTTATTATTCTCTTTCTGCTTGAAAGGTCTGTTCTCAAATAAATACCTCTGTCTGCCTTCTTGAGCTTTTCAGAAAGCTCATCCCTGTCAAGTTTTTCAAGCTCTCTTCTGAGGTTTTGATCCGGAGGTACATTGTCAAGCCTGTAATTTCTGATAACTGATTCAATATAAAGCCCTGTTCCACCTGCCAGAAGAGGTATATTACCGTTCTTTCTTACTGTTTCAAGTGCCTTTCCAAACTCGGCCATGTAATCATGAAGTGTAAAATTCTCATCAGGATTTCTTATATCAATGCAGTGATAAGGCACAGATATCTTTTCGGTACTGTATTCACTCAGGTCCTTTCCTGTACCGATATTCATTCCCCTGTAAACCTGACGGGAATCAGCGGAAATTATTTCAGCTGCCGGTTCATTTTTTCCGCTGCTCAGCATTTCCGCTATTTTCACAGCAAGGGAGGTCTTTCCGGAAGCTGTCGGACCGCAAATTACAATCAGATCTTTTTTTTCCACAGAATAAATATTACAGCAAGCAGATCATTAATCAATATTAAATCATCTTCATAATAATTTGATTTTTACAGAATATATAATATGATTAGATATTGGAATGTTTTCCTTTCAATAATCCTGCTGCATATAAATATCCTGCTTTACCCGGTTACAGGCATACATCATATTTATTTTCTGAACATTTCCTATAAATTATTTTGAGGTAGAAAATATGGAAAGTATAAATGATGAATGCTGCCCCGAGTTCAATCCTGTCCCCTGGGATGAAAAGACACATGTATGGTACAGCAAGAAATTCATTACAGCTTATATCCCCCAGTTTCTTTATATCCCTTTCCCCGGTGCAATATCAGGAATGATGAAAAAACAGATCAGGCTTATAAACAAAGCCGAAGCAATGCCCCACACAGAGGATTTTATCTGGCTGAACTGTCCCCTTTCCCCGTGGAAATCAATAAACTATTTTCATGTCACAACTGAGGTCCCGGGAGCTGAAAATACGGAAATGTCAGGTACATTTGTAAGCAGGGTTTTTGACGGTCCATATAACAATGTACCCTACTGGAAAAAAGAGATGGATATCTACCTGAATGAAATGGGTTATTCTTCTGACAGGTATTTTACATTCTATACAACATGTCCGAAATGCGCTGCTAAATTCGGCCATAATTACATAGTACTGTTTGCCCTTGTCTGAACTCACCCTGAAAAAAATCTCCTCGATTTCAGCAAATCAGCTTCGTATTCAGATTTGAATTGTCTTCTGCCAGCCATAATAATACCTTTTGAACAGGAACTGTCCTTGAATAATTGATCAACAACCTGTAGGATAGCGGGACAGAAATCAAACACATTCGGAGAAGGATATAGAATGATTACAGTAAACGGCAGGGAACTCAGCAGGGAAGAATACACAAGGACATGCAATACCTATAAGATGCAGACAGGTAAAAAAGAGCTGACACAGGATGAGAAAACAGCAATTGCAAATCAGCTTGTAAATGCGAACCTTCTTCTCATGGCAGGAATGGAATCTGATGTTGAAGTAACTGAAGAGGAACTTGAACAGAATTATGAAAATTTCAAGGCCCAGTACGCATCTGAAGAGGAATTCAGGGCTGCCCTTGAAAGAGTCAGTGATACAGAAGAGACAATCAGGGAAAAACTTAACGAAAATATACTCCTTCACAAGTATCTTTCAGAGAAATTCTACTCACAGACATCAGTTTCAGATAATGAAGCGGAAGAATTCTACAGGGAAAATGAAGCTCATTTTGTTACGCAGGACCAGGTCAAGGCATCACATATACTTGTAAAAGAGGAAGACAAAGCTCAGGGGATTAAAGAGAAAATTGATTCAGGTGAAAATTTCGAGGAACTTGCAAGGGAGTTTTCAACATGCCCCAGCAGTTCAAAGGGGGGAGATCTCGGTTTTTTCGGAAGGGGACAGATGGTTGCTGAATTCGAGAATGCTGCTTTTTCTCTCAAACCGGGTGAAATCACAGGACCTGTTAAAACCCGGTTCGGCTACCATATGATAAAGCTGACTGACAGAAAGGAATCATCAAAACAGTCTTTTGAATCTGTAAGGGAAAATATAAAGGCATATATCGGCAAGGGAATTGCTGACCAGATGATAACTGAAAAAATCAATGAATTAAGGGAAAGCGCTGATATTCAAATTGATGAGGCATCTCTTTAATAAAGCTTTATGGAAACAGCAGATCAGGGCCGGTATTTTCATGCCGGCTTTTTAAATTCATCAGTAGTCAAGGATCCTCTTTCCGAGTGATGACAGGATAAATGATTTTATTCTCTCATCAGGTTTTTTTTCTGATTCCACCGAAATCAGTTTCAGGTTTCCCGACCTGGCTGTCATTTCCATTATCAGATGGGTCTCCCTGTCAGTAAAACCGCTGCTGCCCCTGTCACTCACATCAGGATTATAGTAAACTGCCAGCCCTGATGTTCCTGATGATGTTTTTCTCAGCGCCCTGTGCATTATCTGCTTGAGGTCCATTAAATCAACATCTTCCATTGTATAGACAGTAAGGTGGGCACTTTTTATAATTTCCCTCTCTTTTTTCCCTGCCGACTGAATACCGAGAAGTACAGCATTTTCTGTATCAAGCCATCCCTCCTCTCTTCCCAATCCTATTAACCTGCCGAGAAGATCGCTGTTGTCACTGTCAAGTGACGGATGGTCTGAAATCCACAGCAGGCCGACAGACTTTATGGCTCTTCCTATCGATGAAATTCTCCCGATAATATCCCTGCTGTCTGTAACAGCTTTTGCCCCTCTGGCAAATAATTCAACTTCAGCATCACTTTCTTTCCTTACAGGCACAGGCCTGTATCCAAGCTCCTTCAGTGAAACACGCCATTCCCTGTCTGATGTCAGCCCGTCAATCTGACTGTAGTAGAGAGTATTGCACTCCCTGACCATTTCATCATTTACAGGCTTTTTTTCGACATATGAGGAGGTCATTGATGCAAGCAGTGCTGAATAGTTGGGAATAAACTCAATCCTCTTTCCCACAGAATATTCTGTTCCGGTTCCGCTCAGGTCCATCAGGAGGTGATCACTTGATGCACCCAGTATTCTGATCTTTTCATCAACAGGGGAAAGACCCTCTATATCCACATCCTCTCTTCCGATGTTCAGTATCCCCCTGAGCATTTCACCCCTGTCAGGGAACTGCTGCTTTCTGCCGAATGCATCTTCTCCAGTCTCGCCTATAGGCACTGAAGGTTTTTTTTTCATTTCAATAAGTTCTGATGATAGAATAAATACCTTCTGCCCGGTACCAGGCCATTTTTTTCTGAAAACTGTCTCCCTGCCGAGAAGTATAGCTTCCCCGATCCTAAGATGGTTTATCTCTTTCGGCATTCTGCCTGATCTTATGAGAGGAAGAGATGACGAGTTCCCCCCTGAAAGAATATGCATTTTTCTGGAAAAATTATCCTCTATCCGTTTTGACCAGTCCACAAGCATCTGCATGTTTTTTTCAGAAGGAAGGACACCTCCGTAACAGGTGAGGTTTGTCCCAAGCCCCTTTATCTCCACCCCCTCCATATCTATTGTCTCGTGAACAGCATGGAGAAGATCATCAGGCCATATCCCCTCCCTCAGATCCCCGAGATCAACCATCAGAAGTACATTATGGACAGTACCCCTCCTTACTGCAGCATCGGACAGGGCCCTTAGAACGGAAAGCTCGGAATTGAGGCTTATATCAACTGAAGCAACTATATCATCAACCTCTGTAATAGGGGGGATCCTCAGAAGCATCACAGATTCATTTACACCTGATGATCTGAGTCTGTTTATATTCTCAAGCCGTGATTCACCTATCCCCTTCACTCCTCCTCTTATCATTGCCTTTGCAGCCTGGGGCATTCCGCATACAGCCTTTGTAACTCCGGTAACTTCAATACCGTAGTCAGCACAGAAAGAAACAACAGCTGTTGCATTTTTTTCAAGCTGTTCAAGGTCTATGCTCAGTCCTGGAGAGCCCATCAATATTCCTTCCTTATATACTCAGCCAGAAGAATTCCGGCATCTTCCGGGTGTTTTCCTGAAAGTACTCCGAGCGATGACATCAGGTAATTCCTGTCTATGATAATTTCCGCAGATTCATCCGGTACCATCCTGTTTTTTATCTTTTTTCTTATAACCCTCTCAATTATTTCCCTTCCTTCAGGAAGCCTTGAAAAAACACCGCCTGTCCCGATTACAGCTTTTACAGATGAAAGGTCCTTGCCTGATGGGACTTCCTGTTTACCATGAACCGAGTATATGCTTTTGATTATTCCGGCATGCCTTTCAAGACCTGTCCTGACCGCAAAATAGGCGAGTTCCGAGACAATTCTTTCCTGAACCATATCAGATGGAATATATTCAAGGTTGTCAACATACTGAGCTATGGTTTTTTTTCCCGTACCAGCCCCCTTTGCTACTGCATGCTCACCTGCATTTTCCAGTATGTTTTTCCTGTTCACATACACACCCAGGTCTCCCTCAACTGTTCTCTTTGCATCAACTTCAGGTGAAATCATTGATGATTCATATCTGCCTGTACCGTCTGTAACTGAATGAACATCAGTTGTCGCCCCTCCGACATCGAAAACAAGTATGCTTCCGAGCTGCTCTGAAAGTATCCTGGCTGAAAGCATAACAGCACCCGGAGTCGGTATTATATCCCCGTCTATAAATCTTCTGATTTCAGACATCCCAGGAGCATGTACAATATGTTTTTCAAAAAGATCATGTATCACCTTTCTGGCAGGCTCCACAACAAGCATGTCTATTTCCGGATATACATTGTCTACAGATGTGATATCAATATTTCTGTTTCTGAATATCTCTTCAACATCCTCTGCTATGTCGCTGTTGCCGGCATAGAGAACAGGTATATTGAATTTTCTTTCTTCAAGAAGGGATGCAATTTTCAGGCTGTTGTATATTGATGTTTCCGTATCTCCCGATTCAACACCGCCTGAAATCATAATAATGCTGGGCCTTGTCAGAGCAATTTTTTCAAGCTCCCTTTCACTGATTTTCCCTGCTGTTATCAGGGATATATTGGCACCTGCCCCCAGAGCTGCCTCCCTTGCCGCTTTTACAGTCATTTCCCTTACAAGCCCGTGCACAGACATTTTAAGTCCCCCGGCAGCGCTGCTTGTCCCGTAAAAACGGTGACAGGAAAGGCTTGACACATTAATCCTTTTTTTCAGGTTTTCAATTGCCTCTTCAAGGCCTTTTCCCACATCCCCTTCAATTACTGTTGTCCTTGCAATACCCTGTCCCAGGAGCACAGGCTTTCCTGTTCCTATCCTGTCGAAGCAGTTTATTTTTGTAGTAGTGCTTCCTATTTCCGCTATTAAAATATCTGCAATCATGGTCTGTTTTTCACAAGGTAGGATGCCACTTCAATCCCCTTTGTTCCCCTTCCGAATCCTGCATCAATTCCCTGTTTCACAGCAGTATCAGGGGAAACCTGCGTCCCTCCGCATACAATTAGAAAACGCTCCCTGACCCCCCTTTCCAGGCAGTAGTTGTGGATCTTTTTCATGTTTTTGTAATGGACATCATCATGGCTGATTATTGTTGATGCTATAATTGCATCAGCATCTGTTTCAACAGCAGCATCAACAAGCTTTTCAACAGGAACAGATGTACCGAGATAAATGCACTTTATTCCGAATCCCTCAAGACCTCCGTGCTTTATATCTAGAATTTCCCGTAAACCGACAGAATGCTCATCATTTCCCACAGTTGCCGCGACAACCTTAAGAGGCCTCTCCCTGACAGCTTTCCTTATCTCATCCTCATCCATTATGTCAGGTTCAGGAGGTATATCAAGTTCATCAAGATCAATTGAAAAATCAACCTTTCCCTTTAATTCAATCCTGCAGCCTTCACCAGGGCACATTACTTCGGTATGTATTATTTCACACTCTGTAAGACCCATACGGTTTGCTGCTTCAAGTGCTGCTGCAGAAGCCCTCTTCCTGTCAAGGGGGAAAAACATATTAAGGTGCACTACACTGTCACCCTGCCATTCCATTTCAGGCCTCACAAGATGACCTTCCCTGAGCTCTTTTGTGTTTTCAAGCCTTGTATTTACATTGTCGCTTTCATCAAGCTCATCTATGTATTTTATCTTTTCCCTTCTCTCGAATGTGCATCCTCCTATAAGGGAAGAAGGATCTTTTTCAGCATCCTTTCCGTATGGTTCAAGATTATTGTAACCGAAGTGAGCAGTAACCGGTGCCATATAATCATCATCACGTTCAATTACCGAACCTGCACCGATTCCCCCCTCTGTCTGTCTGAAAATACCGTCACCGTTCCTTTCGGGATACAAGCCGGAGTCTACAAAAAAACCCTTCTCAACTGCACTGAAATATCCCCCCTCTTCAAGTATTTCCTCCATGAAAAGAACAGCCCGCTCTTTCAGCTCTCTCACCTTACTTTTAAGTTCACCGCTGTCCCTTCTAATTTCAAGCATGCTCTTAATTCCGTCCATTGCGGCAAAAGCCTGCTTTGCAGTATCAACCCCTTCAATATTGTAGATATGCCAGGGAACATTTCTCCCTTCATCTGGTGTTATGGTTGACTGTATATCAGCTCCTGTCAGTTCTGAAACAAGTATATTGAGGGTATGTGTCACAACAGCCTCTCTTGTTGATGAGCCCATATACCTTGTATTCTGCTGCGCCCTCATCCTGAAACCTTTAAAAATCTCTCTCAGGGCGACTGCATATGGAAGGTCCATTCTGAGACACGGGGCAGGAGGTGCTGTAGGGGGAACAGTAGAGAGGCAGATGTTCTCCCTTTTCATCCCCGCCTTTACAGAGAACATCGAATTTATCGCATGCTGGACAATCAGTTCAGGCATTACCTTCCACGCCTTCCTTGCAGTCGCATTGGCATTATGTGCTCCGTCAATCTGGGCAATACCGGCCCATGCCATGATTTTCTTTGCAGCGGCGGCATCAACAAAACTTCTTATCATATTTATGTTTCTGTAGAGAACATTGTACTGCGGGTCCTGATGAGCCCCGTTCACCCCCTCTTCGGCAAAAAGGACTGCAATCTCAGGTCCTGCAACCCCGCTCACATAGGAGTGATAGTTTATCTTCCGCCCCACCTCATCTTCAATAATATCAAGAGCCTTTCTCTGTGCCCTGATCTGTTTTCTTGTTATAGGCACCCCCCCTATCCCCTGTGGAGTCCCTTCCATGAGACCGTCAATATGGCTCTGGCCTGCAGTCCTTATTACCATCAGGTGGTCGGCACCGTGCCAGGCTGCCATTCTCATTCGCCTTATATCATCCTCGAAACGCCCTGAAGCTATCTCTGTTGTTATTGTACAAAGGGGCTGGGGATCTATATTGCCGAAATAGTGGGCTGCCGGAAGGGGCTGTGATTTTTCAAGATTCCCGGATGTTTCATAGTAAGTGAACTCATCAAGTTTCTGTTCCGGATGCGGTGTTCTCCATGTCCATCCCCTTCTGCGTGGTGTATAATGTTCAAGCCCGGTAAGAATATTTTCTATATCAAGTCTGCTGTTTTCATCAGGGAGATATTTTTCAGTAGTTTCTTTCAAGCCCATATCATCTCCCCCTTTTAAAATACTTTTCAGCTGTATCCCAGTCCCTTCCCTCTGAAAGAGAAATTCCCGCATCATATATGCTTTTTCCGGTTTCAGCTGATACAGCATAAACAATATGACCTGCCCCTTTTCCCAGCATCATTTTATCGGAGGCAGTTTTTACAATAGCAGCCGCTTCCATACTGCTGAAGCCCATCCTCAGCAGCACAGACCTTTCTATCGATGGTGTTGTATGTTTAAAGGCAAGATTAATGAGAGGTTCAGTTATACTGTCAGCAAGTTCCCAGAAACGCTTTTCAAGTTCTTTTTCGCTTAGATTCTTCAGGCGAACAGATCTTTTTTCATAATCATCATATCTTTCCATCAGACATTACCCCTTAATTCATGATCAAGACAGCTCCTCATATCTCCCAGGACTGCCCTCGGAACAGGAAGATCAAGCATTGTTTTGAGACCTGGTGATGCATTAAGCACATGAGGAATCATATTTACACATATTGCAGCAGTTCCTGTACCTCCCGGGATTTCCGGTTTTATTTCCATGGAAATATCCGGATTTCCCCTTATCCTTATATAGTCACCTGTTTCAACCCCTTCAGATCCAGGCTCAATCTGCTGTGGATGTATCATTGTTATAATCTCTTTTCCGTTGATATAGGCCCTGCCTGTCTGACGGCACCCTGCCGCCTCACCGGGTCTGACAGCTGCATATTTTGTTTTACGTTCTGTTGAAGAGATTATCGCCTCCTGTGTCTGTACAGGTTTACTGTCAGCTTTCCATCCCAGTGCATCGCATATCATCCTTACTGATTCGTTGAAACCCACATGACCGGCAAGTATTCCCTCTTCTATCCCCTTTCTGAAATTTTCAGGGCTGAGCCCGACCCCCTGCTCTTCCATTACAGCAGGTCCGAAAGGTGAAAGGCTGTTTACCCTTTCGACTTCAATTTTCTCAACATTTCTGCATACAGAGCTAAGCATAACAACCACCAGGTCCATGATAAACCCGGGGTTAATTCCTGTTCCAAGTACTGAAACAGAGTTCTCTTTTGCAATTCTGTCGATTTCTTCTGCAATAAGAGGCTGTGATGCGGAAGGATAGGACATTTCTTCTGCTGTGGAAATAATGTTTATTCCATTTTCAAGCAGAAGCTTTATTTTGGGAAATGCTTTTTCAGTGAATGAATCAGTTGCAAGGATTGCAATATCTGCATTTGAAGAGGAAATAACCTTTTCAATATCACTCTCAATGATAATCAAGTTTTCTGATTCTTTATTTTCCCTTCCCAGAACAGAACGGTAATCCCTGCCCATATAAGCCGGATTAAGGTCGCAGACACCTGTAAGCTCTATCCCCTTTTTATCCAGCAGAATGTCTGCAACAGTGCTTCCCATGGCACCGAAACCCCATATAAGAGTTTTAATTTTTCTCTGCACTTTATTTTATAACTCCGCAGTAAAATTTACGGCTTTACATGTGCTGTTTAAACTGATGATGCCTTTTATACCGCACAACTCAAATTCTACAGAAGAAACAGGAGTTGTCAAGGAAAGCTTTTTTCTTTTCATTATAGAGCAGATATATGAAATCCTGTTTTCACAATCAGCATAATGGATCCGCTTTTATTATTATCCTGCTCTTTATTGCTTTTTATAGTTAATAAATTAGAATTAATTATAGAGGGTTATCATTATGAAAGAATATACTCATGAGACAGATTTCACTCATGATATTGTTATTATAGGAGGAGGAGCGGCAGGCCTCACCCTTGCTGAAGGGGCCGCAAGGCTGGGCCTTAAAACAATTATTCTCGAAAAGGAAAAACTGGGCGGAAGATGTCTTTATGAAGGATGCATTCCGGCAAAAAACCTTGTCAGGTTTTCTGCTCTTTATTCAACAGCTTTTAATTCTGAATTATTCGGTATTTCTTCTTTCAGAACACCTGAACCTGAAATTTCGCCTGTTCTTGATCTTGTATATGATGAGATTGCCAAAAATGAACTCTATGACAGTGAGGAAAGGCTTAATGACCTGGGGGCTGAAGTTCTGTACTGCAATCCTGTCTTCAAGAACAGATGGCAGATAGATACAGGAGAGGGTCACATTGTAAGTTCAGGTAAAACTGTTATAGCTACAGGCAGCAGACCCTGTATTCCTGATCTTGAAGGGATAGAAAAAACAGACTACCTGACAGGCAGTGATATTTTCAGGCTGAAAAATCTTCCCCGGGAGATGGTTATTATTGGAGGAGGAACTGTAGGGACAATAATCGGGCAGTCAATGGCAAGGCTTGGAGTCAGGGTTACAGTTATTGAAAAAAACAGCCAGATACTGAGCTTCCATGACAGTGATATTGCAGACCTGATAGAATCCTCCCTTGAAGCAGAAGGTATCTCCTTTATAAAAAATGCACAGGCTGTGCGGGTTGAGCAGAAAGGAAATATCAAAACAGTATATTACAGGGAATCTGTATCGGAAAACAGCGATGTCTGTGAGATTACAGATGAAAAAAGCATAATGGCTGACTCGCTTCTTGTAGCTGCCGGCCGTAAGGGGAACACAGAAGACATCAGGCTTTCAAAAGCTGGTGTTGAAACATCTGGAGGTTTTATTGTTACAGATGATAAACTTAGAAGCAGCTGCAGGAACATCTGTGCCATAGGGGATGTAAACGGCAGATACATGTATACACATGTTGCCGGTGCTGAAGCATCCTACATACTTAAAACACTGGAAATGAACATGCCTGGTAAATTCAGCTATCTCAATGTACCATGGTGTACCTATACTGATCCCGGGACTGCCACAATAGGGTATAATGTAAAGAATGCGGAAAAAGAGGGGCTGAAATTCAGGGTTGCTTTTGCAGAATATCCTGAACTTGAAAACAGCGGAAGGATAAAAATACTGATAGACAGCAGGGACAGAATCATAGGGACACAGATTGCAGGTCCCAATGCAGACCAGCTTCTGCTTCCATCCATAATTGCATTCAACAAGAAACTGAAGCTGATGGATATTATGGCCCCTGCATATCCATTTCCGTCTGCAGGAACAGTCTACAAGGCAGCTGCAGAATCTGTTTACAATGATAAGACATTCAGCCTGCATTCCAGGAAACTGCTGAGATTCATGTACCGTTATAGGGGTAGATAGCAATTGATAAAAAAGTCAGGTTAAAAGACAGTTCAGAGCAGGTTCCTGATCCTGCTGTATATATCCTGGTGGGTCTTTTTAAAGCATTTTACTATATCAGGATCAAAGTGCTTTGCCGAATTCCCGACTATTATTTCATAAGCTGTCTCATGGGAAAATGCTTTTTTATAGCACCGTCGTGATACAAGTGCATCATATACATCAGCAACTGCCATAATCCTTGCAGAAAGGGGGATTTCAACACCCTTTAGTCCTTCGGGATATCCGCTGCCGTCCCATTTTTCATGATGATATTTCACAATTTCAATAGCTGTATCATAAACATCAAGCCCTGATTTTTTACCTGTTTCCGAAAGGATTTCAGCCCCTATGACTGTATGTCTTTTCATCCTGTCATGTTCTTCTATGGTATATTTCCCCTTTTTGAGAAGAACAGAATCTTCTATAGCTATTTTCCCTATATCATGAAGGCAGGATCCGTTTACAACATCAATTATAAAACTATTTGTCAGATACCTGGAATACTTTGAAGAGGTTTTCATTTTTTTCATTATTGTACTGATAATAATACCAACCCTCTCCTGGTGGTTCTGTGTTTCATCATCCTTAAGTTCGGAAACCCTTCCGAGAAGGCTGAATGTGGTGTTGTACAGCATATTGTAGGAATCATTCTTTATTTCAATAATCTTTTCTGCATAGAATTTATATAAAATACAGACAGTAGATACAAATATAACTGCAAATACCAGGCTGCTGAATTCTTTTTCACTGAAACATTCATTAAAAAGCTGAAGAGATATGATTACAGCCAGCAAAGCTGATGAATATAAAACTATATACCTTCTTTTTTCAAAGGAAAAAGTATATATGACGGGAAACCCGACTATAATTTCCTTAGGCATAAAAAAATGGATATCATAAATGCTCTGCTTTGCAAAAAAAACCATTACTGAGGTAAAAAAGATATTTTTTGAGTATTCCGGCTTCCCCTGCTTCTGAAGCTGATAAGCACAGATGAACAATATATTAAAAAGCACAAACTGCAGCAGATCTGAAAAAAGTAGAGATCCGAAGCGCAGTTGTGTTAAAATATATCTCAGATATTCAATAAAAAAATATGTTATATAAATTATTATTATGCTGCTGTATATTTTTTCCTTGTTCTTTTCTGTAATAATCATTTTCTTTTCTTTTTTTTAAAGATATATTATCATAATTTATTTGTATTTATTATTAATTTTCAATGATAATTTGTTATAAATATCATAAGTGATTTTTATTTCAAAAACAGGTATTATTTTTATGAAATTTTATTAATAACTTTCAGAATAAATTTGTAAACGTCTTTTTCCTGTAATATCATAATTAATATAAGACCTCAAATCATTTTAATTGGGAGGATAAGTTGAACAACAGTATTCGTCTCAAATGTTATAAGTGCCGGAAAAGTTTCAAAGTATCACTTCGTGATATAGAATTTCTTCAGGTTGAAAAATGTCCATACTGCGGGCATCTTCTTACAGAAAAGGAAAAAATCGATCTTTATCATGCTGTATATTTCAGTTTGAAGAAATCCACTCACAGCATTGCCTGATTATGCTGTTTTCTGCCATAAAAAACTGCTGAAATCTCTTTTTTTTTACAGTTTGTTTCTTGAATGTATTTTCAATACTTTTAGATTCAATTTGCAGGAAACATTATCAGTTTTTTGTGATATTCCCAAATATTACTTAATAATAATATTCTGCCTCAGGGAGCTTAGCTGAATTGGCCGAAAAGTTATATAATTCAATAAAATGATGTATATAAAAAATATAAGTCCTTGCAAAGCAAGGACTTAATGTTCGGGAGCGACGGGGCTTGAACCCGCGGTCTCCGGCTTGACAGGCCGGCGCGATAACCAGCTTCGCCACGCCCCCTTACGAGATCTGAATATATATTGAATTAAAAAAACAGTCAAGTGGGATTGAATATTTTTTATAATTTTTTGTTTAATTGACATTGTTTACAGTGGCATGGTATTCTTTTTTAAAATAAATTTCAGGAAAATGAGCATGAAAAATAAAGACAGCAATCAGTCAGAAAAAAAATACAACAAACATCCGGTTTTATATATATTCAGTGCAGTAATACTGGTAATTATTGTTGTTACATTTATCGGGGCTCCGATAGCCGGCAATTTCGGCGGCGGGCAGCGTATAGTTTTCGGTGAATATGACGGTAAAAAAATTGAGTATTACCCGGGTAATTATCTTTCAAATCAGAAAGATATTCTTGCACAGAACATTGATAAAAACAATTCAGGCGATTTCCAGCTCAAGGCTTATCAGGTGTGGAGAGGAGCCTATGAGAGGACAATACTTCATGTTGCTCTTCTTAAAGAAGTCCTTGACAGCGGCTATACTGCTTCCCAGGATAAAATAGATACAGCAATAGTAAAATACGGCCCCTATACTGTTAACGGCGAGTTCAGCACTGAACGCTACAACAGCACTTCAAACATGGAAAAAAAGCAGAACAGAAAGTACATAGAAGAATCTGTCATAAAAGACCAGTTTATCAATGATTATTTCTACGGCAAAAAGACAAGTACTGCAGAAAAGGAATTTGTCAAGAAAATGGCTTCTGATGAAAGAAGCTTCAATATTGTAAAAATCCCTTTCAGTTCCTATCCAGATTCTGAAATTGTAAAATTCGCCGATGAAAACAGTGATCTTTTCAGATCAATGTCTCTCAGTAAAATTACAGTACTCTCAGGTAAAAAAGATGCTGAAAAAGTTTACAGCATTGTCAGTGAAAATCCGGATTCATTTGCTGATAATGCAAAAAATCATTCCAAAGACAGTTATTCTGCAAACGGCGGAGAAATGGGTAATGTATTTTTCTACAGCCTAAAGACTGAACTTAAAAACAGCGAAGATGCTGAAAAGATTTTCTCTCTTGCCGGCGGCAGCTTAAGCCCCCTTCTTGAGACAAACAACGGATGGGTATTCTATAAAAGCAATTCTCCAGTAATTGCAAAAACAGAAACAGAAAAAGTAAGGAATTACATGCTCAGATTTGAGCTTGGAAAAATTGAAGATTATTTCACAGCTGAAGCTGAAAAAATACGGAATTCCGAAAACCCCATATCAGCGGCACTTGATAAAGATTATGAAGTAATTAAAACAGAAAGTTTCCCCATCAATTACGGAAACAGCATGTTTTTCAAACCGGTTAAAGTTCAGGACAAGGATAACTCTCTTTCAAATCTCGGATACAATGATGATTTTCTCCAGGCAGCCTTTTCCCTTGATATGGGTGAGATTTCCGATCCTGTAATTGTCAGCAACGCAGTTCTTCTTGTTGCACCTGAGGCTTTCTCAGAGCCTGACAGATCAATGACTGATCTCCTGGACTCATATTACCCATATATTGTTCAGCAGATAAATGATTCCAGCTTAAGCAGTTATTATATCAATTCAGACAAAGTAAAAGACAACTTTAACGAAACTTTTTCAAAATATTTTTTAAGTAATTAGTGAACAGTATGAATAAATCCCATCCGCAGATTATTGAATCTGAGGATGGGAAAAATATTTTTTACAGGAACAAATTTCTTTATACAGATAAAAACATTGATCGCCGTGTCAAATCAAAACTGGAATCACTTGATATTTCTGATAATACTTTGATTATTGTCCCTTCCCCCCTCTTTTATCATGGTGCGGAAACACTGATAAAATCCACAAGCATAAACTGCAGGATACTTTTTGTGGAACATGATAGAGAACTTTATTATCTTTCAGAAAACCCCTTTACTAATTACAGCAGTATACTTCTTGAAGATGATAAATCACTTGCAGAATACTCAGGAAGTTTTGATTTCTCAGATATAAGAAAGATAATTATTTTTCCTCTCAACAACGGTTACTTCATCAACAGGATTTTTTACAACAGGGTTTTTGAATATTTCCGCAGCAGTCTGAGCAGATTCTGGAAAAATAAAATTACTATGATATCCCTAAGCAGCAGATGGTACAGCAATATATTCAAAAACCTCCCCTGTTATTCAGACAGTTACCCCCTGTCCTCCCTGAAAATGGAAGGACCTGTATTTCTTGCCGGCGCGGGAGAATCTGTTGAAAAAGCACTCCCTCTGATTAAAAAATACAGGGAGTCATTCACACTTGTATCCATAGATACAGCTGTAAATACTCTTATAAACTATGATATTGTTCCTGATTATATTCTTGCTGTAGAATCACAGTTTTACAATATTTATGATTTCTACAGCTGTAAAAATCTTAAAATACCGCTTATTTGTGATATTTCATGTTATCCCGAGACACTCAGAATCACAAACGGAAATAATTATTTTTTCTTTTCAGGGTTTTCTGATTCTCCATTCCTGAAATGGATGGAGAAAAGCAGACTTCTTCCCGACAAAATACCGCCGCTCGGATCTGTCGGAGTAACAGCACTTTATATTTCACTCATGCTTACAGATTCATCTGTCATTTATTCCGGTCTTGATTTTTCATTTGTTCCCGGCAAAAGCCACAGCAAGGATTCACCTTTTCTGATGCTCACTTCACTTCTGAAAAAAAGAACAGATACTGACAGCAACTATTCATTCTGCATGAAGAAAGACACAGTAAGGACTTTGGATCTCAACGGAAATACTGTTTATACAAACAGTAATCTCAAATCATACTGCAGTTCTTTCCGGGAAATAACATCATCAACTGAAAGAATATACTCACTCTTTCCTTCAGGTATTGCAGAAATCAGAAATACTCTTTTATCTGAAAAAGATTTAACTTTTCTTCTTGATAAATCACCTTCAGTAAGAGTAATCACTGAAAAGAAATCATTTTCACCTGATTATTCTGATTTTTACAGAAGTGAACACTTCAATATCAAAAAAATAATTGATTATTCGGTTGATTTCCTTAACAGCAGGGCAGATTCATCAGTTATCAGCGATCTGAGAAAGCTGCTTATGTTTTCAGGATATCTGACAGAGGATTTCCCCGAAAACAGTATTCCGGCTGAATTGACAAGCCCTTACCTCAAGAGAGTTCTTTTATCATGCTACAGATATGAAAGAATCATGAAGGATGTACTTAATACCTTTTATCAATAAAAAAGCTGCCTTAACAAGCAGCTTCCAGTTTTTCAGTCCTCATCAGAGCGCAGTACCGAGAGAAAAGCATTCTGTGGAAGTTCAACATTTCCAACCATTTTCATCCTTTTCTTTCCCTCTTTCTGCTTTTCAAGAAGTTTCCTCTTTCTGGATATATCTCCTCCGTAACATTTTGCAGTTACATCCTTTCTGAGTGCTGATATTGTTTCCCTGGCAATTATTGTTGTACCTATTGCTCCCTGTATCGGTATTTTGAACTGCTGTCTAGGTATTTCCTCCCTCAGCTTTCTGCAGACAGAACATGCCTTTTCCCTGGCGCTTTCCCTGAAAACAAGCATTGACAGTGCATCAACAGCAGTTCCGTTTACAAGTATATCCAGTTTTGCAAGATCAGTTCTCTTGAACCCTTTAAGATCATAGTCAAAAGAAGCATATCCCCTGCTAACAGATTTAAGCTTGTCATAAAAATCAAACAGAACTTCTGCAAGAGGCATATCATATATAACTTCTACCCGTTTTTCATCAAGGTAGTTCATTGCTATCTGCACCCCACGTTTCTTCATACAGAGATTCATTATTGAGCCGAGATATTCGGAAGGAGTAATAATCTGCGCATTTATATAGGGCTCCTCTGCATACTCTATAACTGTCGGATCAGGGTATTCAAGAGGATTGTCTATCTTTATCATATCTCCCGACTTGAGAAATACATTGTACTGTACAGAAGGGGAAGTAAGGACAATTGAAAGATCAAATTCCCTTTCAAGCCTCTCCTGAACAACCTCAAGATGCAGAAGTCCGAGGAAGCCGCATCTGAATCCGAAACCCAGTGCTGTTGATGAATCCTTTTCATATACAAGCGATGCATCATTGAGTTTGAGTTTTTCGATTGAAGTCAGAAGTTCATTGTAATCATTGGAATCTATTGGATAGATTGATGAATAAACAACAGGCTTAACCTCCTTGAAACCTTCAAGTGCTTTGTCAGCAGGCCTCAATTTACCGGTTACTGTATCACCGACCCTTATATCCGAGATGTTCTTTATACCGGCTATTATATATCCGACCTCTCCTGCCGACAGAGTTTTCTGTTTCTCAAGCTTCAGCCTGAACAGGCCTGTCTCCTCTACCTTGTAGTCAGCATTTGAAGACATAAGCCTGATTTCCATTCCTTCCCTTATTTCCCCTGAAAAGACCCTCAGATGAACGATTACTCCCCGGTATGGGTCGTAATGGGAATCAAAGATAAGTGCCTTTAAACTGTCATTATCATCACCTACAGGGGCAGGAATATGTGCAACAAGGGATTCCAGGAGGTCATCAATACCAAGTCCTGTCTTGGCTGAAACAGGTACAGCAAGATCAGGATCAAGCCCGAGATCATGTTCTATCTGGTGCTTAACCATCTCAATATCAGCGCTTGGAAGATCAATCTTGTTTATTACAGGGATTATTTCCAGATCATGCTCCATCGCCATATAAAGGTTTGCAAGAGTCTGTGCCTCCACCCCCTGTGAAGCATCAATAAGAAGGAGTGCACCCTCACAGGAGTATATTGCACGGGAAACTTCATATGAAAAGTCAACATGACCGGGAGTATCAACAAGATTCAAAGTGTAATCTATTCCGTCTTTTCCCTTGTACGGTATGGTTACCGCCTGGGACTTGATTGTGATACCCCTTTCTCTTTCAATATCCATTGAGTCAAGCATCTGGTCCTTTATATTTCTCCTGTCAAAGAATGCAGCTCTTTCAATAAATCTGTCTGCAAGGGTGGATTTCCCATGATCAATATGTGCAATTATGCAGAAATTTCTTATATTATTCATTTTTTCCCTTTATCATTCAAAATCAGTTTTAAAATCCAGTTAAACTGATTTATATATTTACAATGAGTCTTTTGTTTCTTTTTTCTTCTTTATTTATAACAGATTATTTGAATCAAGAGAAGTTATCAGCTGCACTCCCGATTCCATAAATCCGGCTTTCCTTTTTTTTATAAATATTGTAAGCAGTGCATACCTTTTTTTGAAATCATATTTCCATGCCTTGATTGTTAAAGGGTCGTTGACTGAAATACCTGTTTCTGCTGCAGCTGATCCCTCATAAATCTTTTTGACTGAATAGCCCTCTTTGAACATGTAATTTCCTGTACTTTCAAGATCCATACCGAAGAGAGGAAGAATAACGTTTTTCATGCTGTCCCTTTTTATAGCAATATCAAATGCCCTGTTCGGCCTGCTGCCGAGAGCAATAAATGTTTCCTCTTCTTTTCCATCCCTCTCATACACCACCTTTACAAGGCGATGAGGCATATACGAAAGCATCTGTTTCTGCACCTGAACAATACTTTCAGATTTCACTCCATTGACAGTCCTTAGTATATCCCCTTTTGCAAGTCCTGCTGTTGAAGCTGCTTCTCCGGGTATTGTGTATAATATTTCAAGTGTTCCGTTTTTTTCATAGACACTCATTCCCATCCACGAATGATTAACCTCTCCTCCTTTATAAAGTTCAGGGAGGAAATCCACTACCCAGTGAGCAGGTATTGCAAAGTTAATCCCTTCAAACTGTTCAATACCGGCAAAAACAATCCCTATCATTTCTCCGCTGCTGTTGATAAGAGGTCCGCCTGAGTTGCCCGGATTTATAGGGACATCAACCTGAAGGGAATCTCCTATCGGAAGAAACCTCCTCCCTGAAGCCGAGATAATACCTGATGTTATTGTATTGTCAAGACCGCCGGGAGATCCGATTGCATATATATTCTCCCCCGGTCTGTATCTCTCTTCGCTGCTTATGCTGAAAACATAATCTGTGGCCATTTCAGTCTTAAGCAGGGCAATATCAAAAACAGGGTCCCACCCGACAACTTTTGCCGGTACCTTTGTACCTGCAAAATCAGGCAGTTTTATATAGAGCCTTGAATAACCTTCATACTCGGGATTAACTTCACTTTCAATAACATGATAGTTTGTTATCAGATATCCCCTTTTATCTATAAAAAAACCGCTTCCGATAGACCTGTCAGGAGTCCCTACACCCCTGTCAACCTTGATACCCTTATTTACCCAGATTGTTACTGTCCCCTTCATCATCTCAGATGTCTTTTCTTTTTCTGACAGATATTTTCTGTATTTACCGGATGTTTCCGGGTCTGAATCACTGATTCTTTCCACCAGACTTTTCAGAACAAATCTGTTTTTTTCTGAATATGCCTTTTCAGCATACTCAGTGATTTTACTGTTTTCAATTTCATTCCCGTCAGAAAGATAATCAAGAATTTTATAAAAAGCTGTAACGGTATTCCCTGTTTTTATCTCATTATCAATATATTTTATCACAAGATCATCGCTGTCCGGGTTACTGACAGATGGTTCTATTCCTGCAGTTTTGAGAGATTCAATGCTGTTTATGGCTTTCAGATATTTTTTATCCTTTATATCCTTTTCAATATCATTGTTGATTTTTCTGAGTACTTCATCCTTTTTATCTGAAAGGAAGCTTTGTTTTATGTTGCCTTTGTTTTCTTCAGTCAGAATAATCTGGAGAAGAGTAAAATAGTCATTTTCCCCGTCAAGTGTATCAAATCTGGCATTGAAAGATTCAACATCGTGTATCTGGTCCTCTCTGTATGCTTCTTTTCCTGTAGAACAGCTGATAAGAAGTATCAGAATAATTACTGCAAAAATTGTTTTTTTCAATTAATTACCTCGGCATAGAAGTTGTCATCAATTTTGAATATATATATCTGCCGGTTACCGATAGTCAGATAACTTTTATCCTTTATTCTTTCAATACTGATATTTTCAGGTATTTTTCCTATCCAGTATATTTTATTGACACTGTCAAAGTACACATCATTCCAGCTGCTGCCTTTCCTTACTGAGATTATTTTTCCGTTACAGCTTTTTTCCTCAATATCAAATACTCCGTTCAGTTCAGTGGAATAGCCTTTATATACCTCATCCCCGCTTCGTCTTATAAAACTGTCATATCTTCCATCATTGTTGTAATCAAAGTATTTTGTATCATTTTCAACTTTAATTTCAAAAATACCGTCATTGTCCCCGTCATATAAAATTGCCGACAGTTTACCGTCTCTGTAAATCTCTTTTGTTTCGAAACTGTTTTCACTGTTGTAATCCCGGTTTATAAATCTGTATTTTCCATCCTTTATTATTCCTTCAGCAATTGTCTGCTCATCCTTTACTTCGGAATACATCTTTATTCTGCTGTTTTTAAGGTATTCCATTATGCGCAAATTACTTTCAGGATTATTTTTCTGATGGATGGAAGCCTTTACAAGTATTTTATTGATTTTTTTTGTCAGTTCCCTGTCAATAACAGGAAGATCGAATAATTCCTCATTTTCAACAGCATCAAGAATAGTATTTTTATTTGAAAAATCATACAGATCAATTGAATCAGTGATAATGATAATATTCTCAAGAAGCGGATAATTATAATATTTTACAAAATATTTTTCACCATATTCAATTGTTTCAATATTTCCGCTGTTGTAAAAAATATATATATCATTCAAACCATCCTGATTAAAATCCTCTCTGTACCATACAGGAATGCCGTTTTCAACCCTGAAAATAATTTCACTTTCCCCGTCACTGTTCAAATCATCATGGATCACAGTATTCAGATTGGAAATCTTCATATCAAAAAAATCACGAAGCTGCCTGTCTTCCAGTATATTTCGGAGTTCCTTTAGAAGTCTGAGGCTTTCATATCCTCTGCTGTCAAAAAACCTTGAAATATCATTCTCTTCAGCCTTTTTTTCAATCTTTATCTTTTCAATTATTAATTCGGGATATCTGTCCGAATATTCTTCAACCTTCTCAAAAAGTTCTTTTTTTATACCTTCATCTTCAGTGTTTTTAAGAACTTCAATTATTGTTTCAGGTTTGAAATCATATACTTCGTTTTTATCAAGTATTTTTAAAAGCAGGCTGTTATAATAATCTGAGTCTGTATTGATCAGTTTTTTTCTGAAACTGCTGTTATCAGGATACTTTTCAACTGCAGTTTTCAGTATTTCAGATGCAGTTTCAAACATACCACTGTTTAAAAGAGAATTTGTGTAGGCTTCAAGATAATTCTCATCATCAATCTTTTCAGACTCTATTACATAAAGGGTTGATACTGCTTTTCTGTATTCCTTTATTGATGAATACAGCATTCCAAGTCTGTAGAAAGCTTCTTCCTCACTGTAAATATTCCAGTTTCTGAAAACAAGTGCTTTCTTGAGACTGCTGATGATTATTTCAGTGTTTAATCCTTTTTTTTCTTCTATAAGACTTTTCAGATAGTAGGCATCTGATGAATCCTTATAATAAAGCAGAGATTTATTGAGAAAAACCTCAGCTTTCATTATATCACTGCTGTTATAAAAACTGTCAGCTGTACTGAGGTAAAGCCCGGCTATTTTTTTATCTTCTTCCTGTGAAAAGAGATCAGAGCTGCTGAAAAAAACAATCAGCAGCATAAATACAATGATTTTATTCTTTAATATCCTTATCTTCATCCCGTTTTTCTTTTTCATCTTCTTTTTCTTCAGATGAACTGTTTTCATTTAGAGATATTTTATCATCAACTGTAAAATCTGTTAACTTTTCTTTTTTTTCAAATCCGAGAATTTCCCTTATTTCAGCATCATCAAGTGTTTCAAATTCCACCAGTTTTTCAGTTAGAATATCAAGATTTGCCCTGTTTTCAGAAAGAATAGCTGTAACTTCAGAAAGACACTCTTCAATAATCGTCCTTACCTCGTTATCAATCAATCTAGCTGTTTCTTCTGAATAATCCTTGTGCTGGGCAATTTCCTTCCCTATAAAAATTGGTTCTTCCTCTGATCCGAGAGAAACAGGTCCGATCTTTTTACTCATACCCCATTCGCAGACCATTTTCCTTGCTATACCTGTAGCCTGTTTCAGGTCATTCTGTGTACCTGTGGTTGTATTGCCGTATACAAGGGTTTCTGCAACATATCCGCCGAGGGCAATTTTAATCCTGTCTTTCAGCCAGAGCATGTTTCTTGAATATATTTCCTTTTCAGGCAGCGAAAGAGCCATACCGAGCGCTCTGCCCCTGGGGATGATTGTAACCTTATGCAGTGGATCTGCATTTTTAAGATAATAGTGAAGAAGAGCATGACCTGCCTCATGGTATGCTGTAGACTTTTTTTCTTCGGGGGTAATTACCCTTGATTTTCTGGCTATACCAAGCAGAAGCTTATCACGTGCTTCCTCGAAATCATGCATGCCTACTTCTGTTTTATCTTTTCTTGCAGCAAAAAGGGCTGCTTCATTAACCAGATTGGCAATATCTGCTCCTGAACTGCCTGGTGTGGCTCTTGCGACTTTTTCAAAATCAACATCAGCTGCAACAGGTATTTTTCTGGCACTTATCTTTAGAATTTCTTCCCTTTCCTTTATATCCGGCATATCAACAACAACCTGCCTGTCAAAACGTCCCGGCCTCAAAAGCGCAGGATCAAGGACATCAGGCCTGTTTGTAGCAGCCAGCATTATTACACCGTCTTTAGTGTCAAAACCATCCATCTCGACAAGCATCTGGTTGAGAGTCTGCTCACGTTCATCATGGCCTCCTCCGTATCCTGCACCTCTGGTCCTTCCTACAGCGTCAAGTTCATCAATAAAAAGAATACATGGTGCATTTTTTCTTCCCTGTTCAAAAAGGTCTCTTACACGGCTGGCACCGACACCGACAAACATTTCCACAAAGTCTGATCCCGACATATGAAAATAAGGAACCCCGGCCTCTCCTGCAATAGCTTTAGCCATAAGAGTTTTTCCCGTACCCGGCATTCCCACAAGAAGTACTCCCTTGGGTATCTTGGCTCCAATTTTTGTGAACTTCTGGGGATTCTTAAGGAAATCAACAACCTCAGCCAGTTCATATTTAGCTTCTTCCTGCCCCGCAACATCCTGAAAAGTAATTTTTTTATCTGTATCAAGATATCTTTTTGCCCTGCTTTTCCCGAAACTGAGCGCCTTGTTTCCACCACCCTGCATCTGACGGAGCATAAACCATATGAATCCGAATCCGATAATCCATGGGATGAGATCTATCAGTATTCTGTATGTTGAAACATTTTTTACAGCTCCTGTTACCTTTACCCCTTTTTTCTCAAGATTAACCAGAAGGTTGTCATCATAGTATGGAATTCTTGTTTTAAAGGGGATAACTCTTCCAGAACCGTTTTTCATGTTGCCCTGTATTTCCTGGTTGTCATATATCTTGACACTTTCAATCTTGTTTTCCTCAACATAATTAAGGAAAGATGTATAGGATATCTCTGTTGTATTGCTGTTGTCATTGAAAACAAACATTACAAGAAACATGATAATGAGAGTTATAAGGAAAAATAGTGCAAACCTGTTATTTCCAAAGTTATATTTCAACGGTCCCTTATTGTCCTTGTGTTCTCTTTTTTCACTGGATCTGTCCGGTTCTTTATTATCCATTTATACCTGCCTTATTCTGAAAGTTATTACTTTACTGTTTTTGGATTTATCTGCATATATTCGCTCTGCAACACGGTCCTTATATCCGAATGCTGAACCCATGACTGCAATTATTTCCGAATTATCACATAAAAGAGGTATTCTGTCCTTATGGTGCTGTTGAATACCCATTTCATTAAATAGTTTTTTTATTTTTTTCCTTCCGCCTTTCAACGAGATTGTATCCCCGTATTCCCTGGTTCGAATGAGCAGATTACCAATAAGGGATTCATGAGCTACCCAGATATCCCTTTCATCACAGTCTGCTGCCTGTTTTTCTTCTATACAAATATATCTATTTTTGGAGACAGGGTAAATCCTTTTTTCGCTTTCATCACCAACAGCAAAGGATTTTTGTTTTTCACTGCTTTCAATACTTTTAAAAAACAGCTTTTTCCCGGTCCTGAACAGTCTCATACCATACCCTTCGAGATATACAGTACTGTTTTTGCTATTGACCTTTCCCAGAACCGGTTTAAGAAATGTATATGGGATTCTGACGTTTTTATTTCTGTTTATCCTGTCAGCTGCAGAATAAAGAGATTCGAGCTGTATTATTTCAGGCTGACTGAAGAAATTTTCAAGATCAGTAAAATACCCCTCTTCAGTCTCTGTCCATATTACTCTTTCCCCTGTTTCTTTTATGATATATTCTTCTGTCATGAGCATTTTTTCGGAAAGTGAAATAACAGATTTTTCACATCCCGGAAAAATCTCATGCACAACAGGCATCAGAATGTTCCGTATTTTATTCCTGAGATAATTATCTTCATTATTGGATTTGTCGATTGAAAAAGCAATTCTGTTCTCTTCAAGGTATTCCAGAATATCCTTTTTTGATACTTCAATAAGTGGTCTCAACTTATTACCATGCCTGTCAGGTATTCCCCTCAGTCCGGAAGCTCCGCTTCCCCTGAAAACTCTCATAACAACTGTTTCAATCTGATCATCAAGATTATGCCCGAATGCCATATAGTCGCATTTTTCTTTATCAAACAGACTGTTCAGGTATTCATGCCTGTGCTTTCTGGCTGCAGCTTCCTCGCCCATCTCAGCAGTATCTTTATCAATACCGCCGCTGTCAGCCCCTATAACCAGCCTGATATTTCTCGATCTGCAGTTTTCTTCAGCAATTCTTATTTCTGCATCAAGTTCTTCATCACTTCTGAGCTTATGATTATAGTAACTGCATATTATATCAAGACTGTATTTTCCGGAAAGTTTACACAAAATATCCAGAAGAGCTGTTGAATCAGGACCTGCCGAATATGCAATCAGTATTTTATTTTTATCTTTTATCTCAAGTGATTTTTCAAGGTATTTCTCAACAGCAGCTGTTATCAGGAATGTTTTTGATTCTGTTGATTTCATTCATTACCTTCTCTGCAGGTATATCGATCAGTTCCAGTATTTTTTCCGATGCAAGGGAAACTGCATTCATTATTTTTTCAAGCTCTTTCACTTCAGGAACACCAAGCACATGCTCTACTATCCTGCTGCTGTTTTCCGGTCTGCCAATCCCGATATAAAGCCTTTTAAAATCCGATACTTCCAGCCGGCTTATTACAGATTTTATTCCGTTGTGACCTGCATCCCCTCCGCTCAGTTTCAGTCTTATCACTCCCGGATACAGATCCATATTATCGCAGACAAGAACCATATCCCCGGTATCTATTTTATATTTATCCAGCAGACCTGCAATGATATCTCCCGAGCGGTTCATAAAAGTGAGGGGTTTTACAAGTATAAGCCTGTTATCCCTGTAAACCCCTTCAGCAATCAGATATTTTTTAAAAACCGGTTTTCTGAAAACCGCCCCTGTTAAAGAGGCAATCCGGTCAACAGTGAAAAAGCCGGCATTATGCCTGGTATTCTCATACTTCCGCCCGGGATTTCCAAGACCGATTATAAGCAATGTCAGTTTTATTCTCCGCTTTCTTCAGCTTCTTCTGTTTCTTCAGCTTCTGATTCTTCTGATTCTTCAGCTGCTCTTGTGTGAATAACATGCACTACTATCTGGTCATCAGCCTCAAGAAATTTTACACCGTTTACAGTTTCAATTTCGCTGATATGAATTGCATCTCCTATTCCGAGTTTATCGATATTTACTACGATCTTTGCAGGAATATCTTTGGGAAGACATTCAACATTTACTTCATGCATCATCTGCTCAAGTACACCGCCGAGTTTAACACCTTCTGATGTACCTTCAATAGCAACAGGCACTTTTGTCTTGAGAATTTTGCCTCTCTCAACTTCATAGAAATCGAGGTGTAAAATCTGTTCCTTTGTTATATCTTCCTGATAATCCTTAACAAGTACATCTGCTATTTCCTTTCCATCTTCAATCAGAGTGATAATTGTATTTTCAGATACAGAATGAAACTTTTTATTGAATTCTCTTTCATTTACAGAAATGGATATCGGTTCCTTGTGTCCGTAAACAACAGCTGGTATCTGACCCTCTTTTCTCAATCTTTTTGTAACAGTCTTTTTCAGTTCTTTTCTGCTTTTCACTGTCAAAGTATTAGCTTCCATAAGAAACTCCTTCTCCTAATTTATACTATTTTCAACCAATAATAGATAACGACAGGACCAACCTGCTATCCATAGCTGGGACGGCAGGATTCGAACCTGCGGATGACGGGACCAAAACCCGTTGGCTTACCACTTGCCGACGTCCCAATTTTGGACATATTACTATATTGTTAATATTTTTTCTATAGTGTATGAGATTTTATTTATCAGTTTTTGGCATTGAAATTGCTAATAAAACTGCTTAACAAGGCATAAAGACAACATATTGTGTAAAGAAAATATTTTCTTTACACATATATGTTTATTCTGTAATATACAGTTTATGCTTCCTGTTTGTTGAATTCGTCCAGGATCCTGTCCTGTAATTGAGATCTGAAATCGGGAATAATAGGATGTGCAACATCCTTGTATTCTCCTGTTTTAGTTTTTCTGCTTGGCATTGCTATAAAAGTACCGCCTTTTCCGTCAATAACTTTCAGATTATGAACCACAAAGCAGTTGTCAAAAGTCACAGTAACATAAGCTTTTAATTTTCCACCAGCTTCCACTTTCCTAATTCTGATGTCAGTAATTTCCATTAAACCCTCCTATAAGTTTCATGGCAAAAAAATTATTTATCCAGCAAGGGCTTTCCTGCCAGCATTTTTCCATTCCAGACAAATGGAAATTTGTTTTTTAATTTCTCTTCCGCATTCAATGCATTATTATCGCTGCAGTAGATTCCGTATGCAGCTGATCCTGAACCTGTGATATTATGATAACTGCTTCCGGTTTCAGCAAAAATATTGAATATTTCTCTGTAAACTTTCTCTTTTTTTTCAAGCAGCGGGGTGAAAGAGTTGAAAAAAGGCCATTCATCAGGTTTTCTTCCCAGAATATCCCCAATTTCATCATTTCTGAATTCTGAAAACCTGATATTATCATTCCCTTTCTCATCAAACAGTTTATAAGCTTCCCTGGTTGAAATTCTGAAATCAGGACATGCAATCACAATACTGTAACCGGTCAGATCAGAATCAACAGGATATATTTTCTCACCCCTCCCCTCTACCACAGCAGTAACAGCTTTCAGAAAAAAAGGTATATCACTGCCGTTATTTTCAGCAATTTCTGTAAGTTCACTGTTATCAAGAGGGAATCTGTTGATTTTGTTTATACTGTAAAGAACATATGCAGCATTTGAAGACCCGCCTCCCAGACCCGCACCGTCAGGTATTTTTTTATCCACATCCACTCTATACCTGTCATCCAGTCCGGTTTTTTTTTCAAAATCATTTATAACCTTATAAATAAGGTTATCCTCATTTCTGCAGCTGAAATTACCGTTAATAACTATTTTATCACAGGGATTTTTAGTTTTTATTTTTTCCGATTTGATAAAGATATGGTCGGAAAGACTGATAAGCTGAAATACTGAATAAATCTCATGGAATCCGCTATCCAGCTTCCCTGTAATATCGAGGTGCAGATTGATTTTAGCAAAGCTTTCAAGCTCTATCTCTTTAAGATCCATTCACTTTCTCTGTTAAAAACTGATATTTGTTAATTATAGACCAATATTCCAGAATTTCAATTAATATTTTTTTTTACTCAAAAAAATAATTCCGGCTTAATCTTGCTGTTTTCAGACAGAATTCTTCATTATTCAAATAATCTTTTAATTTTCCGTTTCCGATTGACATAATCAGAGTTCTGGAATTATGTTTTATATATACTTTTTTAGCAGGCTTAATATTATCGGGAGGGAGTGTTTATGGTTCAAACAGCTGATAAGGAAGAGATAGATATACTTATTGAATCCGGTCATGATGAAGATAATTTTGATGATGATTTTGATGACTACTCAAATGACCTGGATGATTTTGCAGATGAAGAACCGGATCCTTTTGAAGATCCTGATTTTGAAGATGATGAAGATCTCGATGATGATTTTGAAGATGATGAAGATCTAGATGATGATGAAGACTTTGATGACGATTCAGTCTTCATTGATGATGATAATTCTGAAGATGATGATTATCTGGATGATGATTCTGATTTCATTGATGAAGACAGCCCTGAGTACGATGATTTCGACAACTGAGTTATTTATTTTCCAGACTGCCGAAAATCACTTCACCGTTAAACCATAGTTTTTCAAGATCGTAGAATTCTCTAGCTTCCTTATCCATCAGATGAATGACCAGATCTCCGCAGTCGATAAGCAGCCATCTGTCATTATCAATTTTCTTGTGACGCCACAGAGGAGCAAAATTATATTCATCAAGCCTGTCGTACAGGTCTTTGAGAATACCCCTGAGATGTGCAGAACTGGATACTGTTGTTATTATAAAATAATTTGTCCAGCTGCTGTGTTTTGAAATATCAAGAGCCAGCGTATCAATTCCTTTTAATTCTTCAATTTCCTGTGCTATCTTTTTTACTTTTTCAGTACTACTTGCAGTATCTCCCATCAAAATCCTTCCCAAGTATGATTATTACATCCAGATTATCTTCTCCGATCTGGACTTCTTCTGACTCATCAGGCACCATGTTTTCAATATTTTTACACCTGATAAGGTTTGCAACTTTCTGAGCTGATATATATTCATTATTTCTTGAAATTATTTTTGTTTTTTCATAGTCGTTTCTTTCAGCATTTTTGACAGATATAATATCATATCCGAAATTCTTGAGCATATAGGCAGTTCTGTTTGCCAGACCTGATGTTCCTGTTCCATTCTGAATTTCAACTGTGATATTAATCTCTTCATCACTTATAATATCTTCATTATCAATTGATGATATTGTCTGCTTTACTGTCTCCTTGACAAGATTACCGTTATAATAGGGAAAAAGAAGTATTTCATCATCAATTTTCTTTTTTGTTCCGAGTATTCTCTGGAATATTATTCTTTCGCTGTCCAGCATTTTAAGTTCCCTGACAAATGATATCAGTGATTCCCTGTTCAGATTTGTTGTCACCTTATCAGAAAAACGGTTGAATACACTTCCTGTAGTAATAAAAGCTGATTCCTCCCCTATTTTTTTAAGCAGCCCCTGCATAAATTTGTGCCACCTGCCAATAAGGTCTGTATCATTTTCATCATCAGAACTGTATGTCAGAAAAGTGACAACCTTATCACCGTCGAGGATATTGCTTCCTGAGGGCAGCAGTACTAAATCATCTTCAGAAATCTTTTCAACAGGGTTTGCAATAAAAATATCAAGCCCCGATACCAGATCAACAATTTTAGATACATTGCTTATATCTATATTCATATAAAAAGGTATTTCAAGCTCAGTTATTTTCTCGATTTTTTCTACAAAATCATCCGGTTTTCTGCTGTTGAAAAGAACATCAATTCTGGCAATCCTTGATATCTTGTCGATAATTGATCCGTAATTTCCCGGTATATTGAAAATAGCTGCCTTGTGTGTTTTTGTATTGTATATAAGAAGTTCAGAAAAAAGCAGTTTTTCACTGTCACAGATATTTATGCTTAAAACAATTTCTTCCTGATTCTCAACCATATGTGTTATTTCATCAGTCCTGAGCTGCATGAAAATAAAGATACCTGTTCCTGTAAATATAACTATTATCAGCAGAAGGAAAATAATATTAATATCGATTTTATTGTTTCTTCTCATATTTTCAGTTCCTCGAGCAGTTCAATTGAAGATACTGCCGCTTTTTTTCCGCAGCTTTCTGTATATTCCAGAATTGATTCAAGCACTGTTCTGAGCATTTTATCTATACACATGTTTTCAAGTGAATTGATGAATTCCCCTGTAATATGTTTTCTGCATGGTTCTATATAATCTGCAATAAAGAGAATTTTAGCCATGCTGCTCATACCTGCACTTCCTGTTGTATGCAACCTTACAGCATCAAGAATTTCCCTGTCATTTATACCGAACTTATCAGTAAGCACAGCAGCTCCGGCTTTACCATGCAGAAGTACAGGTTCTTCCATTTCCCATTCAGAAACCTTTTCTCCTTTTTCCATACAAATATCAATAATTCTGCTGTGATCATATTCTCTTGCTATATCATGAATAAGCCCTGTCAGATAACCTTTATCTGCATTCAATCCGAAACGTCTGCACAACTTTTCAGCTGTTCTGCCTGTTGACAGTGAATGCTCATATCTTGCCGGTGAAAGTGTTTCAGTAAGATATGTATCAATTCTTTGAATTTGTTTATCTGTAATATCCATTTTTTTCAATTATTTCCATGATTACATCGGGTACCAGGTATCGCACGGACTTTCCCTGCTTTACTCTTTTTCTTATTTCTGTGGATGATATCGGCAGAACTGTATTATCAATATAGTGATCAGGATAATATGACTCAATCTTTTCATGAGAATCCCTCCTGACTACAATCAGATCAATTTTTTCAATAAGCTTATCTGATTCCTTCCAGGAACTGAATCCCGGAAGCAAGTCATCGCCGATCACGAACCCCGGTTTTCCGTCAAATTCGTAGTTCCGGTAGATATGCTCTATCGTCTTTATTGTATATGACACTCCCCCTCTTTCAATATCACACCTGTCAACAATATATTCAGGATAATCTTCAAGTGCTTTTTCAAGCATTCTGCATCTGGCTTCCGCCTCCATGCCTGAATAATCATTTTTATGTGATGAAATGTTGGAAGGTACAAAAATAACCCTGTCATATGAAAGTGTATTTCTGGCTTCTTCAGCAATAAAAAGATGTCCGTTATGTAGAGGGTTAAAGCTTCCCCCGAATACAAGGATTTTCATTATTCCGTAAAAACAAGCTCCGAAAAATATTTTTTGATATTATCTATTCCATAGCCGGAAAATACGGAAATTCCGTATATTGCCTCATCCGGATACTTCTCGCTAAGCATTTCCAGTTTTTCTTCACTGTTTTCAGTATCCATTTTTGTTGCAAAGATAATTCTTTTCTTTCTGTACAGCTCTTCTGAAAATTCTTTCAGTTCCTCAAGCAGTATATCAAATGCATTCAGAAAATTTTCATCTGATATATCTATGAGAAATACAAGTCCGCTGGTCCTTGCTATATGCTTGAGAAATCTTATTCCAAGTCCTGTGCCGTGTGAAGCACCCTCTATAATACCTGGTATATCTGCAAGTATTATATCGCGGTCGCCAATCCGGTAAACTCCGAGATTTGGTATCTTTGTGGTAAAAGCATAGGAAGCTACTTTTGGATTTGCATTAGTCAGCCTTGCAAGAAGGCTTGATTTTCCGGCATTTGGAAATCCCACGAAACCTGCATCTGCAATAATATTCAGTTCAACTTTTATCCTGCTGCTTTTTCCCGGAATACCCGGCTGCGCATATCTTGGAGCCTGTTTTCTCGAAGTTGCGAAATTGCTGTTGCCGAGTCCCCCTTTACCCCCTTTGAGAAATATCCATTCCTCATCAGTTTCAAGGTCCTTGAGTATTTCGCCTGTTTCGCTGTCTTTTACAAGTGTTCCGGGAGGAACAAGTATTTCTGCATCATTTCCGTTTCTTCCGTGCCTTTTGGAACCTTCACCAGGTCTGCCGTTTTCAGCATGAAATGTTTTTTTATACCGCAGATGTGCAAGAGTTTTCAGATTCTTTTTTACTTTAAAAACAACATCGCCCCCTTTGCCGCCGTCACCACCGTCGGGACCGCCTTTGGGGGCATATTTTTCTCTTCTGAATGAAACTGATCCAGGTCCGCCGTTTCCTGAGCTTACTTCTATAGTAGTTTCATCAATAAAACCGCGCACTTGAAAACCTGACTAGACTGCTTCGATAGAGATATATTTTTTCCCTTTTCTGCTGGAAAAAATAACTTTTCCATCAAGTTTTGCAAAAATTGTATAATCTCTTCCAAGCCCTGCATTCTCTCCGCAATGGAATTTAGTTCCTTTCTGTCTTACAATAATTGATCCGGCGGTTACTACTTCTCCGCCGAATTTCTTTACGCCGAGTCTTTTGGAATTTGAATCTCTTCCGTTTTTGGAACTACCGCCACCCTTCTTATGAGCCATTTATATCTCCTTCAATTATTTCTTATATTTATTTCAAAATATTCCGGATATTCATTATCAAGATCAATCAATCCTGTTAACAAATAATCAGTTATCCCTTTCAGCCATTCTGATTTCAATATTCCGTATTTCTGAATACTGAAATCCAGATGTCCAGGTTCTGATGCATTGAACCTGCATTCAATTTCCTTATCGGAAATCACAGTTCTGCATGCAGACCTTATCAGAGATGTTGCAGCAGCGCAGACTGTATTCCCCCCTTTTGCAGCATCTCCGGCATGTCCTGATGCTCTGACTTCCCTCAATACATTTTCTGAATCAAGCCAGATCAGAATCTTAAGCAATTTATCTGTTAAGCTCCGACAATGTCGTTGATTTTAACAAGTGTATACTGCTGTCTGTGCCCCTGTGTTCTTCTGTAGTTTTTTCTTTTCTTATACTTGAACACGATAACCTTTTTATCCTTAATCTGATCTTCAACAGAACCCTGGATCCTGATTCCTTCAACATAAGGTGTTCCGATTTTCACATCATTATCATTACTAAGCATAAGAACTTTATCGAATTCGAGAGATTCACCCTTCTCGGAATCAATTCTATCTACTCTGAGAACAGCTCCCTTTTCTGCTTTGTATTGTTTTCCTTTAATTTCAACCAGTGCGTACATTGTAATTCCCTACCATATTGTAATTTTCAGTATATTCATATACCACAATAATCAATAGAGGTCAATAGCCCCTCTTTTGATCACATAACTTCAAGAAACGGTATTCCTATCAGGCTGAAACAGTTTTTCAGTACCTGCAGCACCATTTCCACGAGATAAACCCGGGCCTCAACAAGATCCGGATTGTCATTATTGAGTATCTGAACATCATGATAATATTTACTGAATCTTTTTGCAAGTTCATAAGTATATGATGTTACAGCAGCAGGATTATAATCCCTGCCTGACTCTTCAACTGTATCAGAAAAAGCTCCTATCATTTTAACAAGGTCCCATTCATCATCGCTGTTCAGAAGTGATGTATCAGCATTTTCATAATCAGCGCTTTTACCGTACTTTTTCAAGATACTTACAATCCGTGCCCCCATATACTGAAGGTATGGCCCTGTATTCCCGTTGAAGGATAAAGATTCTTTAGGATTGAATATCATGTCCTTTGTGGGGTTTGTTGACAGCAGATAGTAATTAAGGGCTGAAAGCGCTATTTTTTCCGATGTTTCATCAATATCTTCAATAAAATCAGCCCTGTCCTTGTCAATTATTTCATTCCTGGCCATTGATGACAGTTCTGCAAAGAGATCATCAGCATCAACAACTGTCCCTTCTCTGGATTTCATTTTGCCTTCAGGAAGATTCACCATTCCGTATGATAGATGATATAAATTTTTTGCCCATTCATATCCGAGTCTTGAAAGAACTTCAAAGAGTACCTTGAAATGATACTGCTGCTCTGAAGCAACAATATAAATAAGTGTTTCAAAAGGCCAGTCATCATGCCGTTTAATAGCTGTTCCCAGATCCTGGGTAAGATAAAGAGAAGTTCCGTCAGATCTCAGAAGCACTTTTTTGTCAAGATTGATATCCTCAAGGTCCACCCAGACAGTTCCTTTATCATCCCTGTAGAAAACCCCTTTTTCAATCCCTTTCAGGACTTCATCCTTTCCTGAGGTATATGTCTCGCTTTCATAATAGACCTTGTCAAATGAAACCCCGGTTTTTCTGTAGGTTTCGTTAACACCGTCAATTGTCCACTTGTTCATCTGTTTCCAGAGTTCTATTGTTTCAGTATCCCCGTTTTCCCATTTAACAAGCATTTCACGCGCACGTTCATCCGCTTTTTCATCTCTCCTGGAAAGACCGGTAAATTCTACATAATATTTACCGACAAAATGATCGCTTTTCATGTTCTCCGACTCAGGTGTTGTACCGTTTCCAAGCTCCCTGTAGGCAAGCATTGATTTGCAGATATGTATTCCCCTATCGTTTATAAGGTTCACCTTCCTGACATCTGCACCGTTTGCTTTCAGAATTCGTGATACGCTTTCTCCAAGAGAATCATTTCTAAGGTGCCCCAGATGAAGAGGCTTGTTTGTGTTGGGGCAGGAGAATTCAAGCATTATTTTTTCCCCTTTCCTGCTGTCTGAGAAACCGTATCTCTCTTTCTGAGCTTTTACTCTGCCCAGAGTTTCTTTTATAACCCCTTCCCTTTTTATTTTAACATTTATATAGGGTCCGGCTGTCTTATAGATATTGTCATCGGATTCCGAAAGAATTTCCGCAATCTCCTGTGCAATCTGGACAGGAGATTTTCTGAGTGCCTTTGCAAACTGGAACATTGGAAAAGCATAGTCACCGAGTTCAGGCTTAGGTGGAGTTTCCACAACAATATCTTCCGGCTTTGAATCTATATTATCTGAAATGCCTAGAGCAGCATTGTAAATCTTTTTTCTGAGTATATCTTTAATATTATCCATGATCTTAAATTACCGAAAATAACCGATTAGTGCAAGCATGAGCCTGAAATGTTTGGGCCCGTCACCTCTGAAAGAATAAAAATTTTCACTGCAGCAGGTACAGTTTTCTATCAACTTGATATTTCTTACCCCTTTCTGTTCCAGCAGATTCATGTTTGCCTTTCTTAGATCAAGAAACCACTTTGTTTCAGCCCTGTTCCCATCTTCAGTTTCAATGACTCTGACTGAATCGCTCCCGTAAAGGCTTCTGAAAAGCCCGCCCCTTTCCCTGTCCACTTCATAGCAGCAGGAACCTATCGAGGGCCCCAGAATAAACTCAAAATCCTGTGGACTGACTGATACCTTTTTTTGAATCAGGTTCAGGGCTTCAATAGAAATACCTGTGCCTTTCCATCCTGAGTGAAGCACCCCGAAAACTGAAGCTGATCTGCTGTAGAAAAATACAGGCATGCAGTCTGCAACAGTTACCTCCAGGACATTTTCTCTGCTGAATGTGTATATCCCGTCCCCCTCTTTAATGCTGTTCTCTTTCTCCAGATCAGCTGCATCAAAGACAGTTCTGCTGTGCGTCTGTCTGAGCCTGTATATCTTTTCAATTCCCAGCTCTTCAAGGATCCTTTTCCGTTCAGCTGTATCAGGCTCATCATTCCTTCCCATTCCCCCCGCCTTTCGAAGGCTCATTACACAGACAGGAGCACCTTCTGATTCAAAACTGATTTCAAGGAATTCCATTTCAGGGCTGATATCGATATTTTTAAATGCTGTCAAATTTTTCCCCGTAGAGTTCTGTAAGATCATTAAACATTTTGAGAATTTCCATCAGATTATTGTTAACTGTATTGATTGAAACAATTGACATATATGTTTTTTCCTCGCAGACATCTGCAGCATTGGAAAGTGTATCATATTTTCCCCCTACATTACCGTTGACAATACCGTAAAGAACATTGCTTACAGATAAGAAGGCATTGTAGTATTCTGTATACTTTTCATACAGCATATTGTTTATATCTGCAACAAACCTTTCTGTTTTCTTTTTCTGAAGTTTCTTGGAAGTCTCTTCAAAATTATATTTTCTGATGTTTTTCACTTCCTCGCTTTCAGGATCTATTCTGTTTAAGAAATTCTTGAACTCGGCTTCTATTGTGTTTAAAAAGTTATACGCTTCATACAGCTCTTTTTTATTTGCATCCTTGTAAAAGACACCATCCAGCAGTATTGAAGATACTATTCTTTCTATTTTTTTCTGATAAAATTTATTTTTAAGCTCTTTCAGATAATAAAACAGATTTGCATATTCGAATTTATATACTCTTTCCTTGATTTCCACAGAAAAATTGATCTCCTTTTCATCAGGCATGTTTTCAATATAAAACCTGAGTTTCCTTATAATATCTCCCTTTTTCAGTCCTATAAGGAAGAAATCATATTTTTTATCAATTTTATCTTTAAGGTAGTTTTTATAAATGCTAAACCATTCCTCGCCGCCGCTTATCTTGTCAGGTTCGTAATGGAGGTCTTTGTAAAGATATTTTATCAGTTCTTTAAGAGGGACATTCTTTCCGAAATTTTCAAGCTCTTTAAAGTCATGGATCAGCTTTTTCATCATTTTAGCTGTAAAATCATCTTTTGACACTTTCCCCGAAGCGTCCCCTTTTTCATAATAGAACTCTGCCATGTATTTCAGCAGCTTATTGAAAGGGGCAGATGAAATACTTATGTTGTATATAATTTCATAAATTTCCCTTATATTCTTCCTGCAGTTGCCGAATGAAATAAATTTGTTGCCGTTGGGTTCAAATTCAATTTTTCTGTTAAGGCTGTCAAAATTATAATCAGAAATCTGCTTAAGAAGATAATAACCCCTGATTATTTCATATACTTTCTCTTTTTCAAGACTGTCAACCGACTCAATTATATCATGGTACTGTTTAATTATTTCTGTTCTTATTTTTTCCTTTTCAGAAACAAGACCTGTTCTCATTATGAAATCAGGATCTGTATTTTTTTCCAAAGTGTTTTCCAGTTCAGACATCTCAGAAGCGGCAATAAACTGATAAAACTCTCCCTTGCCTGATATGTTGATTATTTTGTTTATCTCATATATATCTGTCAGTGAAGTTTTAAGCAGGTTCAGTTCATTGCAGTAAGGTTCTTTTATCCGGCTTTCTTTGATATCTACAAATCCGGGATATTTGCTTTCAATACCTTTTCCGATATTCTTGAGCATCTTGTCTTTCATCAGATTATATACAGTTTTGCCTGTTAACAGTTTTTTTATGAAAAGCTGTATTTTTTCAATAAGACCGGAATTATTGTATTCAGCTTCAAGAAGCTTGAATTCTTTATCTTTTTTAACCTGTTTCTCAGGTTCCTTGTTTTCGACTTTCTGATGCTTTTTGAGATCTTCCTTTAACTCATCAAGCATTGCTATTCTTTCTTCATCAGGAAGTTCGTCTGCAAGCTGTTCAAAAACATCCTTTTTTTTCATACTCTAATTTTAAGTTTATTGAAATTGGAGGTCAAGCCTTATTTTTTTCTCTTTTTTTACTGATCTCTGTGTATAAAAAAATATTTTTTTGTTGACTTTTTTTAAATCATTGTATAAAAGGAAATATATGACAATAAATTTCATTAAAAGCAATATTATTTCTGCACTAATCAGCCTACTCATTATTATTATTCTAATTAATGGGAGAACTATGCAGGAAGGATAATGCTGATTATCATAAAAAAGAGGCCGTCCTTCAGCAGGACGGCTTTTTTTTTACCCTGAGGAGAGAAAACATGGATCAAATTTATATTTTTGATACAACATTAAGAGACGGTGAACAGTCACCCGGAGCATCAATGTCTATAGAGCAGAAATATGAGGTAGCTGTCCAGCTTGAAAGACTTGGTGTTGATATTATTGAAGCGGGATTTCCTGTATCTTCCCCTTTTCAGTTCAAGGCGTGTCAGCAGATTTCCGAGGAAATTAAAAACAGCACAATCGCTGCTCTTGCAAGAACTGTTGAAAAAGATATTGATGCTGCCGCGGAAGCACTTTCATCTGCTGTATCTTCAAGAATTCATACTTTTATTGCAACTTCACCGATACACATGAAATACAAGCTCAATAAATCACCTGAAGAAGTCATTGAGATGGCAGTTAAAGGTGTTACCTATGCAAGGAATAAGGCCGGGGAAGTCGAGTTCTCACCTGAAGATGCTTCAAGGAGCGAACCTGATTTCCTTTACAGAATTATTGAAAAGGTAATTGATGCAGGTGCAACAATTATCAATATACCTGACACTGTCGGTTATGCAGTACCTGGGGAGTTCGGTGAATATATCAGGAATATAATAAACAATGTTCCAAATATCGACAAAGCAGTTATTTCAGTCCATTGTCACAATGACCTCGGCCTTGCTGTGGCAAATACCATTGCAGCCATTGAAAACGGCGCAAGACAGGCTGAAGTAACACTTAACGGTATCGGTGAAAGGGCTGGAAATGCCGCACTTGAAGAACTTATAATGGCCATGAGTGTTAGAAAGGATAAGCTCCCTTATACTACAAATATAAAAACCAATCATATTTACAACTCTTCACGTCTTATTTCAAACATCACAGGTCTCAACATAGCAAGAAACAAGCCTATTGTGGGAGAGAATGCTTTTGCTCATGAATCGGGAATACACCAGGACGGATACCTTAAAAACAGGGAAACCTATGAAATAATGACACCTGCTTCGATAGGCAGGGACAACAGCGATATCGTTCTGGGAAGGCACTCAGGCCTTCACGGTTTTAAAAGCAGGGTGTCAGAACTCGGTTTCAAGCTTACTGAAGAGGAGATCCAGAATATCTATAAAAAATTCCTCTACATTGCAGACAGGAAAAAAGAGGTTTATGATGATGACCTTATAACAATAGTAACAGATGAGCTTGGTATGGAATCATCTGTTTTCAAACTTGACTATTTCAACATTATTTCCGGAAACACATCAGTACCGACTGCAACAGTCAGGATAATCAGTGATGACAAGGTCTTTGAAGAGGCTTCAACCGGGGACGGCCCTGTAGATGCTATTTTCAATGCAATAGAAAGAGCTGTAAATATCAAGGCGACACTTAAAGAGTATAAGGTAAAGGCTGTAACACCTGGCAAACATGCCATGGGGGAAGTATTTGTTTCCATCGATGTTAACGGCAACAAGCTTAAAGGGAGGGGATCATCAACAGATATCCTTGAAGCCAGTGCACTTGCATATGTAAACGCACTCAATAAAACCAATTTTCTATAAAAAAGGAAGAGACAATGAAAAAAATAGACCTATATGATACAACACTAAGGGACGGAATGCAGGGAATAGAAATCAACTTCACCCTTTCTGATAAAATCAAGATTGCTCACAAACTTGATGATATGAAAATTGATTATATTGAGGGAGGATTTCCTCTTGCCAATAAAAAAGAGGCTGCTTTCTTTGAACAGGTTAAAAAGGAAAATTTCAGTCACGCAAAAATTGTAGCATTCGGGTCTACAAAAAAACCCCTTATCAGGGCCTCTGAAGACAGTCACCTTAACGCACTCTTAAACTCTGAAATGGAGCATATAATAATTGTCGGGAAATCATGGAAGGCCCATGTCGATAAAGTTCTTAAAACTACAGAAAGTGAAAATCTTGATATGATTTTCGAATCAATAAAATATCTCAGGGAAAAAGGCAGACAGGTTTTTTTCGATCTTGAACATTTTTTCGACGGGTACAAGGATGACAGCAGCTACTCTCTCAAGGTCCTAGAAACAGCAACTGAAGCAGGTGCAAAGGCTCTTGTTCTGTGTGATACAAACGGCGGAGTACTTCCGTCCGAAGTTATTTCAATAATGAAAAGTCTTCCTGTTGAAAAACTTGCACCGCTGGGGGTTCATTACCACAATGACTGCGGAACTGCTGTCGCAAACTCTCTGCTTTCTCTTGACTACGGAGCGGTGCATATACAGGGTACTGTTAACGGATGGGGTGAAAGATGCGGCAATGCAAATCTGTGTTCCATAGCTCCTACAATTTCCCTTAAATCAGATTACTCTGCAAACATTGATTCTGAAATAGAAAACATAACATCTCTTTCCAGGTATGTTTATGAAATGGCAAACATCATTCCGGAAAAAAGGCAGCCCTATGTCGGGGAGGCAGCTTTCAGCCACAAGGCAGGCCAGCATGCTGATGTAATAGAAAAAGCATCTGAACTTATGGAGCATATTGACAGCAGCATGGTTGGAAATTCCAGGCAGATCCTTCTTTCAGAGCTTTCGGGAAAATCAACCATTGTAAACAAGCTTAAAAAATACGGGGATTTTGACAAAAACAGCCCGGAAGTCAGGAAGCTTATAAAGGTCCTCAAGGAAAAAGAGGAATTCGGTTATGAATATGAAGCAGCTGAAGCTTCATTTGATATACTCATAAGAAAGATAATGGGAATGTATAAACCGATTATAAATCTCAACAACTATCATCTTGAATCTTTCAAGACAGGATCCACCATGAGCAAGACTGTAGGAAGGATTTTCATGGAATCTGAAAACATGAACATGATGGGAGCAGCTGTAGGTGTTGGTCCTGTAGATACACTTGACAAGTCACTCAGGGATGCTCTTGTTCCCCACCACCCTTTTCTTAAAAAAATCAGCCTCATTGACTACAAGGTGAGGATTCTTGATCCCCAGTCCGCCTCAGCTGCCAAGGTAAGGGTATTTGTGACAACAACAGATCACGAAAGGGAATGGGATACTGTCGGCGTTTCTGAAAATATTATCGAAGCATCATGGGAAGCTCTCATAGACAGTTTTGATTTCTACTATAACAACTTCAACGGTATAAATGAAAACAGTTTCTGATAACGAATAAAATTCAAAAGTCCTGTCAGTTCCGGTAAGGAGGCAGGACTGATTTTATATTTAAAACATTGTTCAGGCTTTTTGAATAAAAAAAACCGCTCAGCATAAAACTGAACGGTTTATACAGCCCGAGAAGGACTCGAACCCTCAAAACGAGAACCAGAATCTCGCGTGTTGCCAATTACACCATCGGGCTATAGACTTAAAATGAAATGATTAAAAATCAGTTCATTTTAAGGAACTGAATCAGAAGTCAGAAGACTGTCCGTTCTGTTCGGAAATAAAAATACAAAAATATCATATTTATGTCAATAGATATGAAAAAACTAGTTCAACAATTTGGAAGCTATTCATGGTCATAGTTTATAACTGTTTTTACAGAATATCCTGACAGTATTTTCTCATAATTAAGAAAAGGAAGACCAACCAGTGCAAATATTTCATCTATATTTCCACCGTTTTCCTTTATCAAATCACAGGCAGCTTTAAGGGTTCCCCCTGTGGCAATCAGATCGTCTATGACCAGAAACACATCATCTTTATCAATATCACATTTCTGTATTTCCACAGTGTCTTCACCGTATTCAAGTGAATAGCTCTTCCTGTAAGTTTCTCCCGGAAGTTTCCCCGCTTTTCTGATAAGCACAAGGGGAAGATTAAGACGGTCTGCCAGAGGGGATGCAAAGACAAAACCCCTTGCCTCAACTGCAGCTATCTTGTTTACAGATCTGTTTTTATATCTTTTTTCCATGATATCCAGACAGTAATTGAAAGCTTCAGGATTGGAGAGAACACTTGTTATATCATAAAATAATATACCCTCTTTCGGGAAATCCCTTACTTTTCTTATAGCTCCGTCTATATCAAAACCATTATCCATATTACCCCCGATATCAATCATAATTATTTAAAAATGATATATAATTAAATATACCATGATGTGACTTATTATAAAAAACTTTTACAGGTATTCTCACTGAATTCTGATTTACCTGTCCTTCATCCACCTCTCGACAGCTTCAGAAAAGCCGCAGCAGTTGTTTGATGAAACTACCCTGAAGATTTTTTTGAAATTATCCGGAGCATTTTCAACAACAAAGCTGTTCCCTCCTCCCCAGTTAAGCATATCTATATCATTGTAATCATTCCCTATTACCATAACATTTTCCCTGCTTATTTTTTTTCTTTCACAGATATCCTCGGCAGCTTTTGCCTTTGATACATCATGGTTGAAAATTTCAACCCACAGGGATCTGTTGTCGATTGGAGAGGTTGCCCGTATAACCTTGAGTCCCGGTAGTTTATCCTTGAGAAGGCTGTACATTTCAGCAGCTTCGTCAGAAGAGCTTACCGGTATAATAACAACAAACTGGGTTGCATCTTTCAAGCCGAGTATCTTTTCACCCCCCCCATTCAGGCAGTAGCTGCTGTATATTCTGCACCTTTCATCAAAGTCCCTGTTAAGTGATCCGCTCTGTTTCATCGGGTAAAAATAATGGTTATCAGGTATTTTTTTGTGGAGCATGAAATCATAACCGGTCTTTTCAAGAATTGTATATACAGTTTTTATAAGATCCGAAGATATTGATATATTCTTTATTATTTCCTTTGTTTTCCAATTGATTATTCCGGCACCGGAGGAAAAAATAAGGTAATCTATCGGAAAATCATCTTCCAGTACCTTATATGCGGAATAAGGGGAACGACCTGTTGCAATAACCCGTTCTATGCCCATTTCACCAAGTTTCAGAAGTGTTTCATAGTCTTTTCTGTGGACCTTTTTTCTGTCATTGAAAAGCGTACCGTCAAAATCGGTAACAACCATTTTAAAAAGTTTCATATTCAAGCACTTTCAGCTGTTTGGGCAATTCAGAAATTACCCTTTCAAACATAACCCCGTTTCTGTTAGGTATATTGTATCCATAGCTGGTTTTTATGGCAAGTGAAAGAAAACTTACAGCCTTGTTCATTGCAGCAGGAAGACTGTCTCCGTTAAGAACTGACCCTGTCAGAACACTGGTGAAAATATCACCAGTCCCGGGATAATAGGCATCTATGAAAAGATGTTCGACCTTCCAGAAACTCTCTGTATTTTTTTCATAGGCAATAACAGACATTTTATTTTCCATTTCAGGAACGCTGGTGACAACAACCTTTTCAGGCCCCATCCCGGCCAGTTTTCTCAAAAGGTCCTTTCTCTGCACTGCTGTATCAAGTTTTATTTCCTCTCCTGTAAGCATTGCTGCTTCAGTAATATTCGGGGTTATAATATCAGCTTTTGAAACAAGTGATTTCATGCCGCCTATTATTTCATCATCAATAGTGTCATAGGACATTCCGTTGTCACCCATTACCGGATCAACCACTATTATCTGTTTTTCCTGTTTGAAAAAACTTATAAAATCCTCAATTATGGATATCTGCCTTCCGGATCCCAGAAACCCTGTATAAACAGCATCAAACCTTATATCCAGCTTTTTCCAGTGGGAAATTATCTTTTCCATATTATCAGTGCAGTCTTCAAAGGAATAATCCGTAAACCCGCTTGTCTGCGTGGACAGTATTGATGTGGGAACAGGACATACCTGGATCCCCATTGCAGACAGTATAGGTATTGCAACTGTGAGAGATGCCCTGCCGTAGCCTGAAAGATCATGAAATGCTGCGACTTCCATAACTGGTTTGTTCATAAGTTTTCCCCGATTCTATTTGTATTTTTTCAATACCATAGCCTGACTGCCTCAGTTTTTAAGTGCATTTACAGGAGCAGGTATCCTTCCCCTTCTTCTTATAAATATGCTGCTTGATGCCTTATGGATCGGCATTACAGGAGCCCTTCCGAGAAGACCTCCGAACTCGACCATATCCCCTTCTTTCTTCCCTGGAACAGGTATTACCCTTACAGCAGTTGTTTTCTGGTTTATTACACCTATTGCAGCTTCATCTGCAATTATGGCGGAAAGGGTTTCAGGTGTTGTATCTCCCGGAACTGCAAACATATCCAGACCAACTGAACAAACGCATGTCATGGCTTCAAGTTTGTCAAGTGTGAGAACACCTCTGTTGACTGCATCAATCATTCCCCTGTCTTCACTTACCGGTATAAATGAACCGCTCAGTCCCCCGACATAGGATGAAGCCATTGAACCACCTTTCTTGACAGCATCATTAAGGAGGGCAAGTGCCGCAGTTGTTCCGTGCGTTCCGCATGTTTCAAGCCCCATCTCCTCAAGTATATGGGCGACACTGTCACCCCTTGCAGGTGTCGGAGCCAGTGAAAGATCAACAATACCGAAACTGATGCCGAGCCGCCGGGAAGCTTCCCTTGCCACAAGTTCCCCGACACGGGTAATTTTAAATGCAGCCTTTTTGATTGCTTCTGAAACATGACCGAAATCCGCATCAGGTCCTATCTTCCTTATTGCATTCTGGACAACCCCTGGTCCGCTCACCCCCACATTTATTGCAGCTTCACTTTCCCCTACACCGTGAAATGCGCCCGCCATGAAAGGGTTGTCTTCCGGTACATTTGCAAAAACAACAAGTTTTGCGCATCCTATTGCTTCCCTGTCAGCTGTTAGTTCTGCAGTTTTCTTTATGATATGCCCCATTTCTGCAACAGCTTCCATGTTTATTCCGGCACGGGTAGTGGCAATGTTCACGGATGAACAGACCTTTTCAGTCTCTGAAAGAGCCTGCGGGATTGAAGACAGAAGAATCCTGTCCCCCCTGGTAAATCCCTTGTGGACAAGGGCGGAAAATCCCCCTATAAAGTTCACCCCGCAGGTATCAGCTGCCCTGTCAAGTGTTTTTGCATATTCAGTGTAATCTGTATCGTCAGAAGCACCTGCAATAATCGAAACAGGAGTGACTGAGATTCTTTTGTTTATAATAGGAATACCGTATTCCCTTTCTATCTGTTCCCCGGTTTTTACAAGCTTCTCTGCAATCCTGGTAATCTTGTCATAAATTTTTCCGCGTGATTTTTCCCCGCAGCTGTCTGCGCAGTCAAGAAGGGAAATCCCTGCTGTAATAGTTCTGATATCAAGGTTTTCCTCATTTATCATCCTTATTGTTTCTATAATTTCAGATGTTTTAAGCATTAAATATTTCCTTGCTGTCTTCTATATTATTTTCTTTTTATAAATATCAAATACGGTGCATTGAATGGAAAATATCTTCATGCTGCATCCGCACCTGAACATTCAGATCTTTTCCCCTTTCCTCAAGAGCCACAACAACATCATGAAAACTTATTTCAGATTTTTCAAAATCAACAAGCATTATCATTGTAAAGAGATCCTGCATTGTTGTCTGTGTAATATCAAGAATATTTATATTCAATTCTGCAAGTTTTGCTGTAACACCAGCTATGATACCTGTCTTATCAGCTCCCAGAACTGTTATTATCGCCCTGTGTGATTTGTTTTCTACCATCTGTACTTATTCCCCTTTTCAAGTGCATTTTTAAGGTCTTTTTTCATTTCAAGAGCAGCTTCTTCCGTATATTTTCTGTAATTTCGCCCATCTCCTTTTTTTATCCATGAATAGATAATACCCCGTGACGAATTTACAACAGCGCCTCTGCCGTCCGGATTGAAGCAGTTTACAGCTGCATCTGCAGTTCCTCCCTGGGCCCCGTATCCTGGTACAAGGAAAATGCTGTCTTTCATTTTCCTTCTCAGTATTTCCGCTTCTTCAGGGAAAGTGGCTCCCACAACAGCACCTGCAGAGCTGTAGCCCTCTTCACCGATCAGGGTTTTCCCCCATGAAGATACAAGACTTCCCATAATTTCATAGTTTTTCCCGTTATATGTATCAATACACTGAAACTCTTCAGAACCCCTGTTTGAAGTTTTAACAAGTATAAAGACACCTTTCCCGTAAAGAGAACAGTTGTCAAGAAAAGGTTCTATACCGTCATATCCCAGATAACTGTTCACTGTGAGACAGTCAACGCCGAAAATCTCTTTTTCCACACTGCCAATCCTGACTTTTCCGAGAAATGCATCTGAATAGGCCCTGCATGTTGAACCTATGTCATTTCTCTTGGCGTCCCCTATAACGATAAGAGATTTTTCCCTTGCATATTCAACAGTTTCCCTGAAAGCCCTTATTCCGTGTTCCCCGAATACTTCGTAATATGCTATCTGGGGTTTTACCGCAGGTACAATGCTGCAGACAGAATCTATAATACCCCTGTTGAATTCCAGCACTGCTTCAGCAGCCGCTTCAGTATCGAAACCCGTTCCCCCGAGGTATTTTTCTGTTATATGAGGAGGTATCTTATCAAGGTCAGGATCAAGCCCGACTACAGAAGGGTTCTTTTTTTCATCAATAGCCCTTATAAGTCTGTCTGCAAAATTATTATTCAAAGCCATGTTTTCTCCCCCAGTTTTCAGGATCACTGTTCCAGTCAAGAGCTTTCTGCATCTCGCTGCTGTTTATATATTTAATTTCAGCGGCTGTTTCAATCAGTTTTGAAAATCCAGATACAGTATAAACACTGCATCTGTTTTCTTCAAAAAGTTTTCTGCTGCTTTCCATCTCGTAGGTAAAAATGGCAAGACAGTTATCTGCATTACCGTTTTTCTCCCTTACCATCTCTACTGCCCTGATAGCGCTTCCCCCCTTGCTTATAAGGTCCTCTACAATGAGAACACGCTTTCCCGATACCATGTTTCCCTCGATTTCAGACATCTTTCCGGTATTACCTGTTTCAGATTTTATATAGATAAGGGGCTTTTTAAGTTTTTCAGCGATCATTACTGAATGGGGTATCCCTGCAGTCGAGGTCCCCCCTATAATATCGATATTCTCCAATCCGATTTTTGTTTCTATAATATTTATCATGAAGCTGATTACTTTTTCCCATTTGTCAGGATAGGAAATCAGAAGCCTGTTGTCGCAGTAGATCGGGCTTAGTATTCCTGAAGCATATCGGTAGGGTTTTTCGACTGAAAGTGTTACTGCATTTATTTCAAGCAGTATTTCAGCACCTTCCCTTCCCATATTACTTTCAAAAACATTTGCCCCGCTGCCTGAACCTGTCCCAAGCTTTCTTTCAATATCAGCATGGACCAGTTTTTCTGATTTAAGTGTTTCCAAAAAATCATTCCTGTCAAAGAGGGATATTATAGGTATTCCGTTATATTCTCTTTCGTCAGTATAATTAAAAACAGTCAGCACAGCCTTCACAGTTGCTCCTGCATCAGCAAGTGCATCAAAGGCAAAATCAATTTTTGATGCTGATGAATAATAATCTGTAAAAAGAACAGCCCTTTCACCCCCGGATATCCTTCCTTCTGTTTTATTCTGCTTTCCATGCTTTTTGTTGGTATTCCGGATATATACAAGTGGCTTTCCATAGCTGCTTCCTATTATTACTGTAAAAGGTATACCTGAATGATCAGCTCCTGCCGCAAGATCAAAATCAAGTCCCTCCTTATCAATCAGGCGGCACAACTCCCCTTTTACAAATTCCCTTTCCCCGGGATGGGAAAGGATACCATTGATATCGATAAAAAAGGGGGATTTTTCATTCTTATCAAGCTGTACCATGTCTTTAAAGTCAAAAATAACATTATCTGTATTGAAATATTTTTTAATAATTTCAGTTTTATTTATTTTCAAGATAATACTCCTGTCCTTTAATTGTTAAATGTTATTATTCCGCTTCTTATTCATAACCTGAATCCTGCAAGCTTATCCACAACATGGGGGATATCTTCTTTTTCAATATTTCCAAGAGCAAGCCTTACTGCTCTTTTCTGGTCTGAACCGAAACAGGTCCCGGGCAGTGATATTATGTTATCCCTTTCAATCATGGAATAGCATAATTCTTCAGCCCCTGTTTCCCCGCTATAATTCAGATATATGAAAAATGATCCGGATGATACGATTCTGAATATGGATTTTTTTTCACTGAAAAGATCAAGAAATAGATTCTTCTTTTCCCTCATATGAATTATCTTTTCATTGAGCCATTCAGAACATTTTTCCATCCCGGTATATGCTGCGCTCTGTGCAAGGGAGGAGACACATATAATATTCGTGTCCTGTATTTTTATAAACTGTTTTATAAAATCCTCTGATGCAGTAATAAACCCTGCCCTCAGACCTGTTATACTGTATGTTTTGGAAAATGAATTGATACATACTGTTCTGGAATTCAGAAAATTTTCAAGCCTTAGAACTGATCCCTGCTCAGGATAATCATCATGAAAATATGTATAGACCTCATCACTTACAAGGTAGATGTTTTTTGATCTGCAGAATTCATGAAGTTCTGTAATTTCCTCCATGCTGTACGATCTTCCGGTCGGATTGGAAGGATTGACAAATACAACAGCCCTGGTTTTTGAAGTTATATTCTTTTCAAGAAGATCATAACTGACTGAAAAATCATTTTCAGGATCAAGCGGTACTTCTACAGGAATTATTCCGTATGCTTTTATTGACATGTAATGGTTGAAATAATATGGAGTGAAAATAATTATTTCATCTCCCGATTCTGCAATTACAGGAAGAATAGAATAGAAAGCATTATTTGCTCCTGATGTGACACATATATTTTCCATTTCTGTATCAGAACCGAAGATGGAATTCACTTCCCGGGAAATTCTTTTCCTGAGAATGTCTGTTCCTTCATCCTTTGTATAAAAGGAGTACGAAGGGTTTGAAGTTTCCCTTTTCAAGGCATCTGTTATTTCATCAGGCGCCGGATAAGATGGTACGGCCTGGTTCAGGTTAATTACCGGTTTTGATCTGTCTATCCTTTTTTCAGCCTCAGCCTTGAATTTGACTATGGGAGGTTCAAAAATTTCAAGAATTCTTTCTGAAAATTTATCCATGGAAAAATAATATCAGATTATTTTTATTTATTCCATCAAAGGGATATTTTTATGATGTAAAAATTGTTTATTGAAAGGTCTGAATGATAAAAATTGACTGATAAACAATTAGAATCAATTGACATAAAAGTGTATTTAAAATAAATATCCTTATGGCCTGTAATTGTGAACGTAAAAAAAAGCTCCTGGCGAAAATAAAAAACAACTCCCTGCCTGAAACAGTTTATATGGACTATAATGCGACCACACCTGTACTTAAGGAGAGCATGGCTGCTTTTGAAAAATCATGCAGAAATGCATGGGCAAATCCTTCCAGTTATCATCCGGCCGGTGTAAATGCATGGGAAGAAATGGACAGTTGCAGGCGCAGCATCGCCGCTTTTTTCGGGAAAAACCCTGACAGCTTCTATTTTTCATCATCAGGTTCCGAATCCCTTTTTGCAGGGATAATGGGACTTTACAAAAGCTATAAAAATTCCTTTTTTCTTACCACTGCTGTGGAGCATTCATCGGTTCTGAAAAATATAACAGAACTTCCCAGACACAGATATGAAATCCTCAAAGTCACTGAGGAAGGAAGAGTCAACCTTACCACACTTGCCACTGTGACATCCGCAAACAGGGATAAAAAAATCATATTTGTTTATTCACCTGTCAACCATGAAACAGGAGGAATACAGCCTGTAAGGGAAATTTATTCCAGAATAAAGAGTCTTGACGGTATTGTCTTTGCCGATGCTGTACAGGCTGTTCCCAGACTTCCCCTTAAAGAATGGCTTGACTTCTGCGACATGTTTGCAATGAGCAGCCATAAAATATATGCGCCGAAAGGATCAGGGCTTCTCTACAAGCCTGATTCAATAAGGATGGAACATTCAAGATGGGGGGGAAATCAGGAAAACGGTTATTTCCCGGGAACAGAGAATACACCTGGTATTGCGGCAATGGCTGAGGCTTTCACTTTACTGGGAAAAAACAGTGCGTCTGAATACAAAAGACTTAAAACTCTTACTGCCGAAGGAATATCAATACTCAATAATCTCCCGTTCAGTATAGTTATTGAATCCCCTTCAATCAGGGTCCCGGGTGTACTCTGTCTTAGCTTCCCTGAAATATATGATATTGAAGATTTCATTGAATTTCTCATACACAACAATATATGTGTAAGCAGGTTCAGCGCCTGTTCTGATAATGTCAAGGGTATATCACAGGTACTTACAGCCATGGGAAGGCCTGAAGAACGGGCATCCAGGTCTCTCAGGCTGTCACTCGGCCTTTTCAGCAGGAGAGATGATTTTTTCAGGTTTTCTGAAGTGATAAAAAACTACTTTGCAGAAAGAAACAGCAGATCAAATAAAAATTAGCATCCCTTATCAGATAATCACCCCTTCCGGGTCCCTGTTTTCAAGTGCTTTCATGATGTTTACATAAAAGAATGTGAATCTTTTCCTGTAAGAATTGTACAGGTCAGGCTCTCCGGCATTGTGGGGAGTCATGATAATGCTGCTGTAGTTTCTCAGCCTGCTGTCATGAGGCAGAGGTTCCTTCTTGAAAACATCAAGGGCTGCTCCGGCGATTTTCCCGCTGTCCAGTGCTCTGCAAAGGGCATCCTCATCCAGAAGAGAACCCCTTGAAGTGTTAATAAAAAAAGCATTTTCTTTCATGATGGAGAACTCCCTGTCGGAAATCATGTTGAAATTGTTTTTATCAGCTGATGTATGAAGTGTTACAATATCAGATTCACAGAGCAGTTTTTCAAGTTTATCTGTAAATAATACCCCTTCCCGAAATCCCTTATCTGAATGTTCTGAAAAAACAGTTATCTTCATTCCCAGGACCTTTGCGATATCAGAGACCTTTTTTCCTATATTGCCGTAACCGATAATACCAATCCTGAGATCAGATAACGCTTTGCCGTCCTTTCTGATGCTCCAGCCTTTTAACCTTATATCATTGTTGAGAATTTCAGTTCTCTTGAACCAGCTGAATATGAATGCAAATGCATGCTCAGCAACCTCAGCAGTATTCACTGCCGGAGCATTCAGTACCCTTATCCCTTTTTCCCTGCATGCTTCCAAATCAACATTATCATAGCCTGCCCCGGTCTGTATTATTTTCAAACCTGGGACTTTATCCAGTAATTCCCTTTCAACAGCAGAATGTGAAGGTATAAGTATTTCTGTATTTTCCGGAATACTGAATCTTTTTTCAGTTTCTGCTGAATATATTTCCCAGTCAGGGGGAAACACCTCATTTATTATGGCTAGAACTTCTTCAGGGTATTTCTTTAATATTGTCATGTTCATAACTACAAATTACACCGGATTCACTGATATGTCTTTGATTATTATATTTAATGATAATTTTATTTAACAGAATATCAATTGCAAGTGAATAATTCAAAATATATCAATAATATACGTTGTAAACTGAAAAATTTTATGGAATAATTTATATAAGTTTATTATCACAACTCCAAGGAGAAATTTTTATGAAATTTAAAAAAACATCAAAAGTTTTTTTTAAAACTGCTGTCCTGCTTCTTACAGTTATAATTATGGCATCCTGTGCCTCAACAACGGTTAAAAGAACTGATTCAGATGAAGTTATTGACCTGAGCGGAAGGTGGAATGATACTGATTCACGTCTAGTTGCAGAGGAAATGGTTACAGATTCACTTTCAAGGCCATGGCTCACAGATTACATTGCTGCAAAGGGCTCAAAACCGGTTCTGATAGTAGGTACAATAAGAAATAAAAGTTCTGAACATATTGAAACCGGGGTATTTATAAAGGATATTGAAAGAGAACTTATAAACAGCGGTAAAGTTACATTCGTAGCCAGCAAGATTGAACGGGATGAGATCAGGGAAGAAAGGAAGGACCAGCAGACATTTTCTACAATGGAAACTGTAAAAGACCTTGTTGCTGAAACAGGGGCTGACTTCATGATGATTGGACAGATTACATCAGTGACAGATGCAGTTGATGGCAAAAAAGTTGTTCTGTATCAGGTGGATATGGAAATAATTAATCTGGAAAGCAATGAAAAAGTCTGGATAGGATCAAAAGAAGTAAAAAAATTCATAAAAAAATCAAAATCAAGCTGGTAGATAATTTCAGATGGCTGAATTACTGAAACATTATATATTATACATAATCACTGCTGCGGCAGTGGTTATGTTTTCATCCTGCTCAACAACAATGACCAGACAGGACCAGTACCAGGATGCAGCGGAACATTACGCAAGCAGAAACTATGAAGTGGCAGCTGCAATAATAGAAGGCTACAGGGAAACAAGCTACAAGGAAAAAGACCGTGTACTTTTTTATCTGGATACTGGAATGCTGTACCATTACGCCGGAAAATATGAAAAAAGCAATGAAGCCCTCACACTTGCCGAACAGGGAATAGAAGAACTTTATACAAAAAGCATTTCCAAAGCTATCGCATCCGGAGTGATTAATGACAATGCCCTTGATTACAGCGGAGAAGATTATGAGGATATTTATATAAATATCTTCAAAGCTCTTAACTATATAGCGCTGGAAGAAAGGGACAGTGCTCTTGTTGAAATCAGAAAGGTCCATATCAAACTCAACATACTTGAAGACAAATACAGGGAGATGATTGAAGCCTACAATTCATCAGATAACCCTGAAGGGGAAATTGTTGCCAGAAAAAACCGTTTCCACAATGATGCGCTTGCCAGATACCTCGGACTGCTTCTCTACAGATCGGAAAACAGCTATGATGATGCAAGAATCGAGGGGAATGAAATAAACAAGGCTTTTCAGTTTCAGACTCAGCTTTACAGCTTTCCCCAGCCGGAGATTCCTCAGCTCAGGAAAGAGAACAGCAAGGCTAACCTGAGTGTCATCGCTTTTACAGGCAATTCCCCGCGCAAACTTGCAGAGACATTCTATCTCCACACTACCAAGGATGTGGTCTGGATAGCTGCAACAAGCCAGGATACTGACTATGTAAAACATGTTGTAGGATTTGACAATATATATATGCCAGGTGTTGAAGGTGGTTTCCATTTTAAATTCCAGTACCCTAAAATGCATCTCATGGGAACAGTTGTTGATAGAATTGAGCTTGAAATTGACGGTACAGTTGTCAGGGAGCTTGATCTCATTGAGGAAATGGAAAAAATATCACACGAAATATACCTTATCAAACAGCCCTTTGTTATTGGTAAAACAATTCTGAGAACTGTTGCAAAAAATATTCTCAAGGAAAAAGCCAAGAAGGAAGCGGAGGCAAAGCTTGCCGGCGGAAACAGCTTTTTCGGCGGACTGATGGGTATTGCGGCAGATGTTGCAGTGGATGCAACAGAAAATGCAGATCTGAGAATATCTCCCTACTTTCCAGCGCGTGCCAGTGTTACAGATTTATCAGTTGAACCGGGTGAACACAGTATAAGCATTAGATACTACAGCAACGGCAGCATGATTTTCAGGGATGACAAGGGTACAGTCACTCTTTCAGAAGACAGTTTCAATGTAATTGAATCATTTCTGCATCAGTAGAATTGTCTTGATCATAAAACAATTAAACCTGTATTAAATTCTTATACAGGTTTTTTTATGTGATCTTTTTAAATTTTCATATTGCTTTTACCTTTTTTGATCTATTAATATAATATAAGTACTTTTTTGTATGATTAATTATATTCGTTTTCCGGCAAATAACTGTTAAACCTTTGCATTCAGTTTCAATAATTCAGTTATTTGACAATATTTTTCAGCAGGGTAAAAAATGCATATTTACTACAGATCCGTTTTTTCAGTATTTCTCTTTATTATTTCCTCTTTTTCTCTGTTTTCCGACGAATGGTTATGCGGAATGACATCAACTTCCTGGGAATACAATACAGAATTCCCTGTCAACAATGCACTTGATATTGAACAGGATTACAACGGTTATCTCTGGATAGCAAGCTATGAGGGGCTTATCCGCTTTGACGGAGTCGATTTCAAGGTTTTCAGAAACAACATGGGAGGATATCCCTCAGATACAGCAAGAATAATCTTAAAAGGAAAAGATAAAAAACTCTGGATAGGCACAAACGGCGATGGTATTGTTCTTATGGATAATTACAGATTCAGTATTTTCGGAAAAGAATCAGGACTTCCCGACCTGTCTGTAAGGGCTCTTTCCTTTGACAGTGCAGGGAACCTCTGGGTCGGTACAACAAAGGGGATTTTATATGTTCCTTCAGCAGATTTCAGCAGCCCTGATAAAAAAACCTTTCTTGATAATAATATCATAAACAGTATCTACTCAGACAATGACGGTAATCTGTACGCAGTAACAAACGAGGGCGAAATTTACCTTTTCAGAAACAGTAATTTTACAAGATATTCCACAGATAATGATTCACAGTATACATCAGTTTTCATTGATTCCAAAAACAGGAAATGGTACGGTACAGTTTCAGGCCGGATACTTCAGGACAATGGAAATAATATTATACCAATAGAATGCAGAGGTATTTTCTCTGTAAAAGGATTTATTGAAACTTCTGATAATACTGTATGGTTCTGGTCTGAAGGGGGAATCGGACATTACAATGAATCTTCAGGGAATTTCAGTTTAATCAATGAAGATAACGGACTTATAAATAATTCAGTCAACTCACTTTACCAGGACCGTGAAGGCAACCTTTGGGTAATATCAGATGTTTCGGGAATACAGAAATACAGCAGGGGAAAATTCATCAACTATTCAACATCTTTCGGTCTTGAAAAAGCTGTTAACGCAGTAATACATACAGATGAAAAAACTGCCCTTATAGGAACTGATGACGGTCTTTATATCCTTTCTGACGGGAAACAGATAAAAACACCTCTTACAGAAGAACTTGAAAACATCAGAATAAGAAATATCTACAGGGACTCTGAATCAAGAATATGGTTTTCCACCTACAGCAGCATGGGACTTGTAGCTGCAGACATCAGAGGCAATATCATACGGAGAATAAATACTGATAACGGCCTTTCCTTCAACAAAACCCGTGCGCTTATAGAAGACTCCGAAAAAGTTTTGTGGTGCGGAACAAGGTCAGGTCTCAACAGAATTAATCCAGATACCCTTTCAGTTGAAACTGTCTATACAACAGAAAACGGGTTAAGCAATGATTATATTCTTTCCCTGTTTGAAGGCAGTAACGGGAATATATATGCGGGAACTGACGGGGGCGGGCTTAATATTATTGATAGGGAAACCGGGAAAATTGAAGTAATAAGCTCTGAAAGCGGTAAAATTGCAGGAGATATTATCTTCAGAATATCAGAAGACAGTGATGGAAATATATGGATCTGCACAAACAAGGGCGTCACCTTGTGGTCTGAAGGCTGTATCTGCCATATAACTGAAAACACAGGGCTGGTTTCAAACGCAGTATTTTTCACTGTTATTGATGATAATGACTTTATATGGTTCGCTCTGAACAACGCCCTCATGAAAATAAACAGGAAAATTCTCATCAATCATCTAAAATACAAAAGTCCAATGGAATCACTTGATATTGACAGGAACAGCATTGATTTTGACATTCTTGACACAACTGACGGTCTTTTATCAGGGATAACCCCCAATTCATGGTATTCCGCAGGACACAGCAACGAAATATGGTTTCCGACAAGCAGAGGCATATCAGTTTATTATCCTGATAAATCCAGCATGAACACAATAAAATCAAATGCAGTTGTTGAAGAAATAAAACTTGATGATATTGCACCTGAAATATTTCCTGAAATAATTCAGGCATCAGTCAAGAGAATAGATATCGATTATACAGGCTTCAGCTATGTAGTCCCTGAAAAAACAAGATTCAGATATTTTCTCGAAGGATTTGACAACCGTTGGTCGAATGAGACAATTAAGCGTCAGACAAGCTATACCAACCTCCCAGCGGGAAAATATAATTTCTTTCTCAAGGTAAGCAATAACGATGGTTACTGGTCAGATCCCATTCTTGCCTACAGTTTCAGAAAAAGGGATTATTTTTACAACAGTCCCTATTTTTACATGGTTTTGTCTGCTTTTTTTCTTATTTCAGTCACAACTGTATTTCTTATTCTCCAACGCCTTCAGGTAAAAAAGCGAAGTGAACTCCACCAGGTTTATGTAGATGCAATAACCTCTCTTGCAGGAGCAGTTGAAGCAAAAGACCCTTATACACACGGTCATGTCAGCAGGGTCAAGGAACTTTCAAGCAGGATAGGAAGGGCAATGAAACTTGGTCAGGAAAAAATCGAGAATCTTGAATATATGGCGCTTCTTCATGATATCGGAAAAATAGGAATTGCTGATACAATAATCAGAAAAGACGGCCCTCTTGATTCAGATGAACTGGATATAATGCAGCAGCATCCGATAATCGGATCAAGAATTATGGCAGATACAATTTCCCTGAAAAGAATGGCACTCGGAGCACGTTATCATCATGAAAACTATGACGGATCAGGTTATCCTGATGGTCTCAAAGGAAGCCAGATACCCCTTGAAGCCAGGATTATTTCTGCTGCAGATGCCTATGACGCCATGACAAGCGACAGGCCATACAGAAAAGGGCTTTCTCATGAAACAGCAATGGAAGAACTGAATAAAGGGAGCGGCACACAGTTTGATCCGGATGTTATTGATACAATTAATAAAATATTGAAGGAAGGTCCTGCAGATATGATATAAAAAATGCATCTTCGAAAGATGCATTTCATTTTAGAACATTTTTCATATTTACAGGGTTTTCTGCTGTCAAAGCACCTTGGAAAGGAAATCCCTGGTCCTTTCATTCTCAGGGTTTCCGAAAAGCTCATCAGGAGGCCTGTTCTCAACAATTATTCCTTCATCAATGAATAGTACCCTGTTGCTAACCTCTCTGGCAAAACCCATTTCATGAGTAACGACAACCATTGTCATCCCTTCGGATGCCAGCTGCTTTATAACATCAAGAACTTCTCCAACCATTTCAGGATCAAGAGCACTTGTCGGTTCATCAAAAAGCATTATATCAGGATTCATTGCAAGGGCCCTTGCAATTGCAACTCTCTGTTTCTGTCCCCCTGACAGGCGGTTGGGATATTCATTTATCTTATCCAGAAGCCCCACCCGTTTTAAAAGCTCAGCTGCCTTATTTTCCGCTTCTGAAATACTCATCTTGCCAAGTTTAACAGGAGCCAGGGTAATATTCTCAAGTACAGATTTGTGCGGAAAGAGGTTGAACTGCTGAAATACCATTCCCACCTTTTCCCTGAGTCTGTTTACATCTGTCTGAGGATCTGTTATATCAGTCCCTTCGATATAGATATGTCCTGATGTAGGTTCTTCAAGAAGATTAATGCACCTCAGGAAAGTACTTTTCCCGCTTCCTGAAGGACCTATAACACTTATAACCTCGCCCTGGTCAACCTGCTCTGTTATCCCTCTGAGTACTTCGAGTTTTCCGAAATATTTGTGAAGATCTACTACCTTAATCACTGTTTTTCATCCTCCTTTCAGCACGTGAGAGCATATGTGAAAGAGTCAGTGTCAGAATCAGATATATAACTGCAGTTGCCATGAGAGGAATAGTAGCTTCATAAGTTATGCTCCGTATCTTGTTGCCTGCCCTCATTAGATCGTTTCCCCCGATAAAGCCGATTATTGATGTCTCTTTCAGAAGAACAATAAACTCATTTCCAAGAGCAGGAAGAATATTCTTTACAGCCTGTGGAAGAATAATTTCCTTCATTGCCATACTGTGCGGCATACCCAGGGAACGTGCTGCCTCCATCTGTCCCTTTGAAACAGCCTGGATCCCCGCACGGATAATTTCCGATACATAAGCGCCTGAGTTAATACCGAATGCAATAATAGCCGCCATTGTCTTGTTTACATCAAAAGACTGAAAAACTACAAAATAGATAATCAGAAGCTGGACAAGCACAGGTGTTCCCCTGATAATCTCGGTATATCCCCTTGCTGCAAGATTAAGTATTCTTTTTTTAGACATTCTCATGAGAGCTATGACTGTTCCGAGTATTACACCGAAAAATACAGCAAATAAGGTTACCACAAGGGTAACCTTAAGTCCGTTTAAAAGAAGTGTAATACCGTTCGGACCTGCATCCCACAGCTCTTCAAGAAGTGTCCGTTTTACGGCATCTATCAAATGTTTCTCCTATTTCATATACTGTGAAAGAAGTTCATCATATTTTCCGCTTGATTTAAGCCTTTTAAGTGTTTTATTTACTGACTCAAGCAGATCTTTATCTTCTTTCTTGATTGCTATACCATAATATTCCGGTTCAAAATCAAATGAAAGTATTTCAAGATCAGGATTTTTGTTTACAAAATTCAATGCAGGCTGCTGATCTATTATAAGGCAGTCAACTTTTCCGTTCTTAAGCTCCATAACTGCTTCAAAACCTGTATTGAATGCTGAAATGTTTCCTTCGGAAGTATACTTGCTTGCCATGTCATTCCCTGTTGTACCCAGCTGGACAGAGATCTTCCTGTCATTAAGATCATCTATTGTTTTTACTGCAGTCTGTCCTTTCTGGACAATTACTGCCTGTGTTGCTTCATAATACGGTTCCGAGAAATTGACACTTTCAGCTCTTTTCGGATTAATTGTCATTCCTGCAATAACAAAATCAATCTTATCAGCATTCAGCGCTGTTAGAAGTGTATCAAATTCCATATCTTCAATTTCAAGCTGCATGCCGAGATCATTCGCAATCTCTCTGGCAATTTCAACATCAAAACCAACAACTTCATCTCCCGCTTCTCCTCCGATATATTCAAATGGGGGAAATGCGGCATTTGTTCCCATAACAACAACTTTTTTCTTTTCTGCGCATCCTGTAAGTGCAATTAAAGAAATAATAAGAGCACAAATCAATTTACTGGGTTTCATTATTTTTCTCCGTTTTATTAAAATTACGGGAACATAATATGAAAAATTATGCATTAAAGTCAATTCAAATGAATATTTATTTAATACAAAGTTGTTCATGAGGGTCTTTTATGTTATTTTTATTCATTTTTCTGATTCCGTATTGAATATTTATCAAAAACTGATTTTTCAGATTTCTTCAATAATTAATTTATGTTCAACCTCTTTATACCAAAAAAAAACCTGATGCCTTATACATCAGGTTAAAGTATCCGGCAGTCCCAATCAGCCTCCGAACAGTCTTTTGAAAAAACTCTTCTTTTTTTCATTATCCCTTTCAGTTTTCTCCTGCATTGGTTTTTCTGGGGATTTTATATTTTCACCGTACTTTTCATTATAATATCTGATCCTGTCCTCGTATGATTTCCCTTTTTTCCTGCTGTAATTTTTCCTGCTGTCCCTGCTCTCATAAGTTTTTTTCCCGACTGCAGAATGCCCTGTCTTTCCTTCAATACCTTTACTTTTTCTGCTGTCCCTTCTTTTATCTGTTGCAGAATTTTTTTCGGAAATATCAGATGCAGTTTTCCTTTCCTCAAATCTGTCATTTCTTTTTCTTTCATTATTTACAGTCTGTCGGGAGGATTTTTTAAAATCTGTCTCTTTTCTCCTGCCCCCGGAATAACTCCCCTTCGAAGTTCCCCGTCTGCCGTATTCCCTGCTGCCCTTTCTTTCTGTATACCGTTTCCTTTCCTGGCTGAAATTCATTCCTTCGCTTAAATCCTCTGCAAAAAGTCCGTCATCCGCCCATTCAACCGGAATTTTCATTTTTATATATTCTTCAATGGCAGGAAGCGCCATAACATATTTTTCGCAAGCAAGTGAAACAGCTTTCCCTGTCTTTCCTGCCCTTGCAGTCCGCCCTATTCTGTGTACATAATTTTCACAGTCCTCGGGCAGGTCATAATTAATTACCATCTCAAGATCATTTATATGGAGTCCCCTTGCAGCCACATCAGTTGCAACAAGAAGCTTTATTTCACCGGATTTCATTCTGTCTATGATTGAGAGTCTTTTTTTCTGAGGCATATCCCCCATCAGGCAGCTTGATTTCATTCCGTTATGTGTAAGTCTTTTTGACAGTTCCAACGCCTGATGTTTTGTATTCAGGAAGATTATTGCTGTTGCAGGGTCCTCTTTCTTCAGAATACCGATAAGAAGTTTTATCTTCTCCTCTTTGGACACATGGTACAGAACCTGTTCAATTTCATCCACAGTAAGGCTTTCAGGAGCTATTTCTATTTCAACAGGATCATTCATATATTCCCATGCAAGCTGACGTACCCTTGTATTAAGTGTAGCGCTGAAAAGCATTGTCATTCGCTCTTCCCTTTTAGGCATCCTTCTCATCATCCATCTCAGATCAGGTATAAATCCCATATCAAACATTCTGTCAGCTTCATCAATGATAAGCGTCCCTATATCGCTGAATTTGATTTTTCCCGATTTACCGAAATCGATGAGACGTCCGGGTGTTCCTATTATTATATCCGCACCCTGTTCAATAAGATTTTCCTGTTTTCTGTAGCCGGTCCCCCCGAATATGCTTACGATATTTATATCAATATATCTGGAAAGAAGTTTCGCTTCCTCTTCTATCTGAACTGCAAGTTCCCTTGTAGGTACAACAATCAGTGTTTTTCTGTTTTTTCCCTCTTTCTGAAAAAACTGCAGCACAGTTATTAAAAATGCAGCTGTTTTCCCGGTACCTGTCTGTGACTGTACCTCAACATCCTTTCTGTTAATTGTATGTTTGAGTGTCTGTTCCTGTACCGGCATACACTCATAATATCCGGCATCTTTTAAACCTTGAATAAGCTTTTCATCAAGGTTGAATTCTTCAAATTTCATTAATTTCTCTTCTGTTATTTATTTATTCAGACAGTAAAAAAGATTTATTTTTAATACCTGTTCTGTATATTTCTTTATACTCCGCCATATAGAACAGCAGATTTTCTGTTATTATTATAGTTTATTAACAGATATTATCCAATAGAAGCAGATGCAATTAAAAATTGCTGCAGCATATAAATCATCTAAACAACATTTTTTAAAGCTGTCCAGAACTATATTTTCTGAAGTATCTCCTTAATTTTATCCATTGAATAGGGTTTCTGTATAATTCCTGCAAGATTTTTCCCTGAAAACCTGGCAATAACATCATTATAGCTGTATCCGCTTGCAATTACCACCTTCATGTTTTCATCAATATTTCTTATCTCGCTCAGAGCCTGGCTGCCATCCATATTCGGCATGGTCAGGTCAAGTATGACTAGATCAATTTCACCTCTTCGTTTCCTGAATATTTCAACTGCTTCAAGACCATCTTCTGCTGTTATCACATTGAATCCCAGCTTCTTAAGCATATTACTGCCCAGAAATCTTAAAGTATCTTCGTCATCAACAAACAGCACTGTACCGGAACCATTCCAGTTTTCGTTGTTTTCTTTCATTTCATTCTCTGTTATATATTCTTCCCGGGCATCAGATGCAGGAAACATCACCTTGAAACTGGATCCCTTCCCTTTTTCACTGTAGACTTTTATTGCTCCTTTATGTGACCTCACAATACCATGAACTGCAGAAAGGCCTAGCCCCCGGCCGGTGAATTTTGTTGTATAGAAAGGCTCAAAAATCCTTTCCTTCATATCAGGAGACAGGCCGCAGCCTGTATCTGAAATTTCAAAATATACATATTTCCCAGGTTCAATTTCATCATACAAATCTGTCTTTGATAGATAATCGCTGTCAAAAAAAGATGATCCGGTTGAAATAGAGATAACCCCGTTTTTTTCACCAATTGCATCTGAGCTGTTTATTATCAGGTTCATTATAACCTGGCTTATCTGGGAAGGGTCTCCATTTATATCGCTGATTTTTTCTGCAAGGCTCAGATTAAGTACTGCTTTTTTTGATATAAGGGTTTTAATAAGGTGGATCATCTCTTCAATCAGTCTGTTGATATTTACTTTTTCAAGAGCAAATGATGCCCTGCCTGTATATGTCAGCATCTGGTTGCACAGTTTTGATGCTTTTTTTGAAGCAGTTTCAATTTCCTTGAGGTTTGAACAGGCAGGGGAGAAGTTGTTTATTTCCATTCTTGCCAGTTCAGTATGTCCCAGTATGGCCATTAGAATATTATTGAAATCATGGGCAATACCTCCAGCCAGAACACCGAGACTTTCAAGTTTCTGTGTCTGCAGTATCTGTTTTTCCATTTCAAGATGTTTTTCCGAGTTTTTCTTTCTCTCAGTTATATCCCGGGCAATAGCGTAATAAAGCTTTCCGTATCTGCTTATTTTCCATTCTGTATATTTTTCTGTTTCTTTAAGTTTCACCTCTGCTGAAGCAGATACGCCCTCCCTTCTGTCTGCTTCAACAAGAGCTTCTCTGAATATTCCGATATCTTCATTTTCAAGAATACTGAATATATTTATTTTTTTTATTTCTTCACAATTAATATCAAGTATGGGTCTGCACGCCTGATTGACTTTCAGGATTTCCCCTTTTTTGTTAATTACACACAGCAGATCAGATTTAATGCTGAAAAAACGGTCAAATTCCTTTGATTTCTCTCTAAGCGATGCCTGTACAGTTTTTTTCATCCTGTTGACTCTTATATAAAAAGCAATAAAAACAGACTGCATTATTATGGCAGTTATAAGAAGAACAAAAAAATACCTGCTTCTTTCTGCAAGTAATGATACAGCTCTGGTTTTATCACTGATATCGTGAATGATGGAAACAAGATACTTTTTATTATTATATTCAACAGGAGAAGAATATACTTCTACATCCTTTATCTCTCCTGATGAAAGCCTGTGGCGGAAAATAAAATAATTTCTTTTTTCGCTGGAAGCATTTCTGATTTCATGTTCAACCTCCCTGTCACTCAGAAGATTAATTGAGGAAACAGGCATCCCCCTCAACCTGTCATAACCATATCCGTAGAACTCTGCTGCTGTATTATTGGCATCGACAATAAGAGATGTATCAGGGTCAATAACAAGAACAGGAACCTTGACATATTTAAACAAATCACTGCATATCCGGCTGAAGTCTTCATCGGAAAACAGTAATGAGGCAGAAAAAAATAAAAGCAGCATAAGTATATATTTTAAACAGTATTTGCAATTCATTATTATTCCTTATAATATTAATCATTTTACTTTATAAAAATGATATTTTCGACTTATTTTTTATTTTCAGTTTACTTAATATTGATTTAATTCTTTCATTGAATATATATTTGTTACGTTCTAAATGTTAACTATCAATTTTATTAAATCGCCAGTCGATTATTACATGGAATGGAAAAACAAAACTATAATCTGATAAAAATACTTTTTTTAATTATTATTATTTTCTGCATAGGTACATTCGGTTACTACCTGATAGAAGATGAATGGACACTGATGGACAGTTTCTATATGACAGCAATATCCATTACAACTGTAGGATACGGAGAGACTAAACCATTATCTGATAACGGCAGATTATTTACTGTTTTTCTTATTTTTATAGGTCTCGGTTCTGCAGCTGTTTTCGCGACCCAGTTGGCCAGGGCCTTTGTGGAAAACAACTTCAAACGCTATTTTGGAGAAAGTAAAATGTTTAAAAGAATATCCAGTCTGAAAAACCATTATATAATCTGCGGGTTCGGCGGAATAGGCAGTTCAATTTCCTCTGTTCTGTATGATGCGGATATCCCTTTTGTTGTTATTGAAACAAACGAGGAATCAGCATTATGGGCCCAGAAAAACAACTACCTTACAGTAATAGGCAAAGCAACATATGATACAACCCTTATCCAGGCCGGTATAAAAAAAGCAGCTGGAATAGTGGTAAGTATGGGAGAAGACTCACTGAACATGTATGTCGCCCTTGCTGCAAGAGAACTTAATCCAGGTCTGTTTATTATTGCAAGGGGATATAAATCAGATATAGAAAACAGGCTTTTAAGGGCAGGTGCGGATGAGGTTGTTTATCCCCTTCGTATGGGGGGAGAACTGATAGCAAAGGAAATAATGAAACGTTTCAAGAAAAATTTCCTCAGTAATCCTGACGAAATACAGGACCAGTCTGTTATGGGATACAACCTCAAGAGATATACTCAGAATAATAATGAAGATATTACAGTAGGGGATATCAAGAAAAGAACCGGGGCCGACAGTGTACTTCTGCTCAAAAGAGAGGAAAGTGAGGATATCCATACTCCTGATGATTCAGAAAAAGTCGTAGAAAGCGACACACTTCTCCTTCTTGTAAGCGGGGATAAAAAGGAAAAGAAGTTCTTCAATTTTTCAGACAGATAACTTTCTATTCCTCCCCTTCAGAAAGTCCCTTGAGGAATTTCCTTAATAACTGATCCCCGCACTCCTTGTAATTCTTGTGCTCCTTTCTTCTGAAAAATGCACTCAGCTCTGCTTTGGAAATTTCATAACCTCCAAGACTGAAAACCCTGATCATATCTTCTTCCCTGAAATTGAATGCAATTCTGAGTTTTTTAAGGACTGTATTGTTATCAAGCATCTCTTTTTTCGGAGGATGTTTTGCCGGGTCCCCGGGACCTCTCATTTCAACTATGAGATTATCAAGAAAAAGAGTCAGAAGATCGTCACTGCATTCTGTATAACCGTCTTCGTCATCCTTTTTAAGTATACTGCTTACCTTTGATATATCAATTTCCCTCCCTCCGGATGAGAAAATCTCTGCCATTTTCCTGTCATCAATATTCAGTATATATCTCAACCTTCTCAGAACAGCATTGTTTTCCATTTTTCTTCCTTATTTAATAATTAATAATAAATGATATAACATATTATTTATCATATTACACATATATTTTTTGAATAACAGCTTTTATTGTATATTTTTTTTGATTTTATCAACTGAATAAAAATCTCCTCCGGACACAAACCAGAGGAGAAACACTTGCCAGAGATAATAGCTGCGGGATTCGGAACAGGGAAATATTGTCAGCAACAATATCCCTGTTCATCTGCTGAACAGCTACTGCCAGTCATTTTCAGGAGCTTCATTATAAATCTGTTCAGGACTTCCTTCATCCCATGTATCAACAGGCTTCATAAGAATATCATGATCATGCACTTCAAGCTCAATCTGATTACCGATATGAAGCTTTTTCATGATACTGTCAGGGATTTTTATACCAAAAAATCCATCCATAGGAATAACTGATACAAGCATAACAGACCTCCTAAATTAATTATATTACAGCGGCAAATCAGATTCAATTAATAATGAAAAAAATGAATGATGATGATTAGTTTTGTTCATGATCTATCAGTCGAGTAATCCATATCCGGAAAGTATAATTAAGGAAAAGTTTGCAAATATTGAATTTAAAACATATTATTTACTTTATAAATAAATTATTTTCGGTTATTTCAAGGAAACTTATGTTCAAGTCACTTAAATCAAAACTGATGTTTTATGTTCTTGGTACAATTACAGTTATATTTTTTCTGATGATTTTATTTGTCCAGATTGCAACCAGAAAAACTATACTGGAAAACCAGAAAGAATATGCTCATAATCTGGTGGAATCAGTCCTCCTGAGTATTCAGAACCAGTACAAAAGCATCCTTTTCCAGAAAGAAATATCAAAAACCAGAAGAAAATCTGAACTTGAAAATATCTCGGATATTGTAACAGGTATTCTTGATTCATATTACAGCAAATATGAATCAAGAATTATATCTGAAAAAGAGGCAAAAAAAAGGGCAACAGAAGATATAAAGAAAATACGCTATGACAATGGCACAGGTTATATCTGGATAAATGATACAGGCCAACCTTATCCGAGAATGATAATGCACCCGTTAATGCCGGAATTGAACGGAATAACACTCAGCAGCGATACTTTCAATACAGCCACAGATTCAGGTAAAAACCTTTTTGCAGAAATGGTAGATATATGTCTTGAATCAGGGGAAGGCTTTATTGAATACCTCTGGCCTAAACCGCTTGATAAAGGACTTTCGTCTGATCAGCCTAAACTGTCATTTGTGAAACTTTATGAAAAATGGGACTGGATTATAGGAACAGGGGTATATATAGATGACATTGAAAAGGATGTGGAACTCAGGATAGAGGCAGTACTTGATGAGCTTAAAGATTCCTTTTCAAAAGTGAGAATTGCTGAAAACGGATATATGTATATTTTCAACAATGATAATCTGATGCTTATTCATCCCACACTGGAAGGACAGGACTGCAGCAATTTAATAAATCCGGAAACAGGTAATTTTATCCTTGAAGAATTTAAAAAGGCTTCATTGACACCTGAAAAACCTTTTAATTATGTTTGGGATAAATCCGGTTTTGAGAATCAATTCCGGTTCAGGAAACAGGCTTATATAAACTATTTCAAACCGCTTGACTGGTATATTGCATCTTCAATATACCTTGATGAGATTGAAGAACCGGTAAAAATTCTATCAAGACAGATTATTTTTTTGTCTGTAATTTTCGTTTTTATAGTTGAGTTTTTCTTGTTGCTTATATCACAGAGTCTTACAAAGCCTCTCCGCAAACTCATGGTTGCTGCTCAGGATATAGAAAAAAACGGAACTGATAATGCATTAATACCAGTAAGCGGTACACAGGAAACACGGGAACTCGGTACAATTCTTGAAAGCATGATCAGATCAATTAGAAAAACAGATGAACAGCTGAGACAGGCTCAGAAAATGGAAACAGTTGGAACACTTGCAGGGGGGATTGCCCATGATTTCAACAATATGCTCGGAGGTATAATTGGAACACTTTCATTGATGAAATATAATCTTTCTGAAAAAGGAATAATCGGAAAAAAAAGGCTTGCAGATTATATATCTACAATGGATGAGTGCAGCAGCAGGGCCTCTGACATGGTTAAACAGCTTCTTGCCCTTTCCAGAAAGCAGGAACTGAATTTCAGCAGAATAGATCTTAACGAAACAATAAAGAATGTTATACAGATCTGCAGGAATTCATTTGATAAATCTGTCATCCTTAATACTTTTCCTTCGGCTGAACCGGCCTTTATCAAGGCAGACTCAACACTGATGGAACAGGCACTTCTTAATTTCTGTGTAAATGCAGAACATTCAATGACAATAATGCGTAAAAAAGATGAACACTGGGGGGGAGATCTATCTGTATCAGTAAATAAAATTATTCCCGATAAATACATGCTGAAGAATCATCCTGAAATGGAGGACAGGATGTATTATATACTGTCAGTAAAAGATACCGGGATAGGCATGAACTCTGTAACAATATCAAATATTTTCAATCCCTTTTTCACAACAAAGGAAAAAGGGAGAGGGACAGGACTCGGGTTGTCAATGGTTTATAATATAATAAAACAGCATGGCGGTTTTATAGATGTATATTCAGAACCGGGCTTCGGTTCAACATTCAACATTTATATTCCCGCCCTATTAACAGAACAGGTTTCAGATACAGGCAATAAGAATAGATCATTTATTCCCGGGGGTGAAGGACTTATACTTGTCATAGATGACGAGGAAGCAATCAGGGAAACTGCATCTGATATTCTTAAAAGCTGCGGGTACTCTGTTATTCTTGCAGAAAACGGTTTTCAGGGTGTAAATGTCTATAAAGAAAACAAAGATAATATCAGAGCAGTGATTCTTGATATGATAATGCCTGAAATGTCAGGAAAGGAAGCATATATCCAGCTGAAGAAAATCAGCCCTGACATTAAAGTTATTCTCTCTTCAGGATTCCAGTATGACAACAGGGTACAGGAGGTAATAAGCCTTGGAATAAGTGCTTTTCTGCAAAAACCTTATACAATAGAGAATCTTTCACAGACTCTGCACAGGATTTTATACAGCGAATAATTATCATAACAGCCTGTCAGAAACAGGCTGTTATGTCAGAAATCTATTCTCTGTTCATTACTGTCAAAAAGAAGGAAATCCTCTCTCTGAAATGCCACACTGCATTTATCCCCTGCTTCAAAATCCGGGTCCCTGTTTATACTTGAGAAGAAAAATGTATTATCAGCTTCAGTCTGAAGAATCCATTCCGGACCTGTGGGAAGCATTGCAGCAACTGTTGCCTCAATCATCCAGCTGCTGTTTACTGATTCATTTATCCTTGCCTTTTCCGGACGAAGGCCTATATAAACAGCTTTCCCTGCAGCTTCTCCAACGCCTGAGTTTTCCAGATATTCAAGAGCTGAATTAAAAAGTGATGATGATATATCTTTTGTTATGATATTTATAGGAGGACTTCCGACAAACCTGGCAACAAAAAGATTGGCAGGTTTTCTGTATATTTCCAGAGGAGAACCATACTGCTGGAGCTGCCCCTGGCTCATAACAGCAATTCTTGTTGAAAGAGTCATTGCTTCCAGCTGGTCATGTGTTACAAATATTGTAGTATTTCCAAGCTTTTTGTGAAGTCTTTTCAGTTCAGACCTCATTTCAATTCTAAGCTGTGCATCAAGGTTGGAAAGCGGTTCATCGAGCAGCAGAACATTTGGCCTGAGTGCAAGCATTCTCGCAAGAGCTACCCTCTGCTGCTGTCCTCCCGATATCTGGAATGAATACCTTTTTCCGAGGTTTTCTATCTGAAGAAGTTTGAGAACATTATCAATTCTTTCATTCTGTTCCTTTTTGGGAATATTCTGCTGAACAAGTCCGAACCTGATATTATCCCTGACAGTCATATGGGGCCATAATGCATAGCTCTGAAAAACAAGTCCCATATTCCTTTTTTCTGTAGGGACATAATCGCCTGTAGCTGAGGAATAAAAAACATTATCATCGAGGCTGATTTCACCTGATGTAGGTTCCTCAAGTCCTGCAAGCATACGCAGAGTAGTTGTTTTACCGCATCCCGAAGGTCCCAGAAAGCTTACAAATTCACCATCCTCAATTGTCAGTGACAGGGAATCAACAGCAGTGACACTACCATGAAATTTTTTTACAAGATTTTTTATCTTTATTTCAGCCATAATCAACTTCCTTTTAATCCGCTGGTAATACCGCTGCCTGTTATTTTCTGCAGCAGGAGTGTAAGAATTAAAATTACAAATACTATAACCACAGTTACTGCATTTGCCATCTGTGTATATCCGTAATCTATATACCGCAGCACCTGTGTAGTCATCATTTCAAGTCCGGGTGTAGCAAGAAAAATTATAAGAACAAGCTCTTTCATTCCTGAAATAAAAGGAAGGATTATACCTGTCACGAGAGTTTTCTTGAGAATTGGAACAACAATTTTAAAAAACCTTTTTCTCCATGGGGCACCGCAGATCATGGCAGCCTCCTCAGGCTCTTTGCCCAGCTGCATCATTGCAGCTGTGCCTGTACGTGCTGCAAACGGGAGATATTTTATTGACATGGCAAGTATTATAAGCCACATCGTACCGTAGAGGCTTGGTACAGGTCCCCTTCTGACAGCAAAAAGGGTAAGATATGCTGCACCGAAACCTATTGCAGGGATTATATATGGAAGGAAAGACAGCTGTTTAAGGTAGGCCGCCAGCCTTGTTCCTGAATATCGTACAGAAACATACCCTATAAATGTACCAAGACATCCTGAAAGAAGTGCAACAACAGAAACAATTCTTACACTGTTGTATACTGACATCAGTACATCAGGGTTCCTCAAAATACCAGAAAGCCCGGCAAGTCTCGGTATTGATTTCCCAATCCAGTAGTCAAGTGTAAAATTGTCAGGAGTAAATACACCCATTCTCAAGGAGACAGTTGATATCATTAATGCGAGAATAGGAATAACAATTGAAATTAGAACAATTACCACGACAAAAATATAAACCGGAATTTTAAATACACCCAGTTTCTGCCTGTTCTGAAATGATCCTTTGCCTGATACTGTTACAAACCTCCTCGCTTCTTTTACAAAAAATATATCAACTGCAACAGCTGACATACCAATCAGAACTATTACAAGAGTAAGTATACTTGCAATTCCCTGCTCACTTCTCTGAACTGCTCCGTACAGAGTAGTGGACAGCAGTGTATATTTTATCGGAGAGCCCAGAAGATACGGTGTACCGAATGACCCGATTGTTCTTGAAACTATCAGAAGACCCGAAGACATAAGTGCAGGCAGCAGCATGGGCATCAGTATTCTTGTCATTATCACATGTCTTTTTGTACCGACCATCCTGGCAGATTCCTCCAGCTGTACATCAACAGTCTGAAGAGAGCTTGCAAACAGCAGGAATGACAGTGAAAAAAGACTGAACATCAGAGTAATTGCTATAGGTATAAAACCATAGGCAAGCCAGTCTGGGGGACTGAAACCAAGTGTTTCTGCAATACCCATAGGCCCGGCAATTCTTCTGTTTTTAAAGATTGTTATCCATGCCAGAGCAAATGTCCATGATGGAATAATATAGGGAAGGATCATCATTTTACTGAAATAGCCTGAACCAGGGCAGTCAGTTCTGACAAGTATCCATGCAAGTACGAACCCGAGCAGGATGGATCCTGTCAGGGTTACCACCGCGAGCATCAGTGTCCTTTGCAGAGGCAGCCAGAATATTGTTCTGCTTATTCTGGAAGTAAATACCCTTTGAAAATAGTAGAAAGTAAGTGAGCCCTGTTCACTCCCTATACGTGCAACATCCCTGAACTGTGTCCTGAATCCCTCTGCAACAAGGGCAATGAGGGGACCGAGAACAAGATATGTAAGTGCCGCGACAAGAAGCAGAGCAATGATTGGGGTTGGATCACTGCGAAGCCTGTTATAACGATGTCTTGCCCAAAGGGCAAGACTCTGATCATTTTTATGAAAAAACATTTAAAAGATCCTTTTATCCTGAGTTTATTTGATTTTACTTACCTACAGTAATCAGCCAGAGGTCCAGCACATCCTGTCCTATTTTCCATGTAAGCTCATCATCAAGTACTATCATGTACTTGCTCCAGGCATTCCAGGAACCGAGGTCATCATCCTTATGAACAGGAATATCGGGGTTGGGAGAATATACTCCGATATCTTTCATATGATACTTGATTCCTTCCTCTGTAAGAAGAAATCTGATAAAAAGCTTTGCTGCATTCGGATGAGCACAGCCCTTTACAGGATTGGCATATGTACCGCTTGCAAAACCGATAAAAGGTTCAATATCAAAAGCAACAGCAAGTTTGAGACCATTCTCATTATCTCTCTGCTTTGCATAAGTGTAAAAACCTATTGGAGCTTTTTCCTGTCCGGGAGCACCAACAGCTTCAGAAACATCCCCGTCTGATTTCATGATTACAGGATTATTCCTGAATAATCTCAACAGGAATTCCCATCCCGCATTTTCCTCTTCAAGAATTATTTTTTTCCCGTAATACTTTTCATATGCTTTTTCAAGTTTTTCAGCATTTTCAGGTTTTGTCATTGCAACAAAAAAGCCTAGCAGAGTCGGGTTGGCTGCCGGGTCATTGGTAAATACCCTGCCTTTCCATTCCGGTTCAGTAAGCTGCCAGATATTTGTAACAGGACATTTTTCATATGATTCAAAATTATAACCGAAGGTTTTCTGACCTACACGGTATGTCAGTGGATAATGGAATTCCTTCGGAATTCTGTCCTTGAAATCAGGAGGTATCCAGTTTTCAAGGTATCCCTGCGGAATAAGTTCATTTACAATCATCGGACCGTCGCTTAATCCGACTACATCAACCTGTATGTTGCCGGCATCAACTTCCCGTTTCACCCTCTCAACCTGTTCGGGATTTTTCATTTTTGTAGCTTTTACTGTTATGCCGTATTTTTCCTGAAAAGCCTTGCCGATGGGAACAATCTTGCTTGAAGTATCATATACAACAAGTTCTCCTTCAGCTTTTGCAAGTTCCACAAGTTTATCATAGGAATATTCTTCAACAGGTTCTTCCTTTTCAGCAGGAACTTCTTTCTTTTCTTTCGAACCGCCGGAAAAAACAGTTAAAGGGAAAATAACTGCCACAACCAGCATTAAAAGTAAGATTTTCTTCATTTTTAAAAACTCCTTTCAGGCGAGTATATGCAATATATACTCATAACCATTTTCTGGAATTTTAAGACAGTAAAACTGTACAGTCAATGAATTTATTTTCTATTTTTCTTTATTCTGGAAATATTATTCTATTTTATTATATATACGGGATTAATTATAACGTCACATTATGTTATCCGTCACAACTAATCTATTTACAGTTTTTATCAGAAAATATCTTCTTCATGCCGGCGCTTTTTGAGATAGGGTTTTTTTGAAAGTATTTCTTCTATGGTGATATCAACAAGTTCACTGAACCATGCACTGTTTTCATACTGTTCTTCGGCAATAATGAAATGCTGCCCGGCATTCTTGTAAGGAGTCCCTTTTACAGGATTTTTAAGAAAATTCCGCCCTGCGCTTGTTCCCAGCACATAGAGTGTCTTATCAACAATCCTGGCAAATATTTCACCATCGAAAGTAAAAACATATTTCCCGAACCTCTTTGTATAGGTAATATATCCCTCCCTTTCAATTTCAATCTTACCCAGTATATAATCCAGCTGTCTCTTTTTTGTCGCCATCATCATCTCCCGAAAAACTCAGCGTTTAATCTTCCTCTTCTTTTATTCTGTCAAGATAATACTTAAGTTTTATTTTTACACCATTAAGCTCATCAGTGAGTTCAAGACTGAGTTTATCGTCATTATCAAAATAAAGACGCTCACCCTGTTTTCTGCCTTTCCAGAATGTTTCAAGATAAAAGCTTATATAATCTTTTTTAACCTTATAATCAAGTGAAAAATTTTCCTTCCCTTTTGTAAAAACAGTATACCTGGTATCCTCAAAAACAATAACCATTTCTGGATCTTTTATTATTTCTCCTGTTGAAAATTCTGCAAGTTCAACTTTCCATTTTCCTATCAGCTTTTTATGGACTTTTTCAGGTGTTGAACATGATGCAAGCAGCATCAATATTATTAAATTCAAAACTGTAATGTAAAATACTTTTTGAACTCTTATATTCCTTTTCATAAAAACCTCTTGAATACTGCAGAAAAAGCAGATAATTGTAATTAATTTTATTATACCTGATATTTCATGTTTTTTCTGTTTTTATTCTGCAACTTACTACTGTTTTAATTGACTATAATATTTCAGATAATGGCTGTTCCTGCTTCAAATACAAATTGAAATATTTCATGAAATAATGTTAACATTTTCAAGGAGGTTTCCATTAATGCTGAAAGAAATATTTACAATGACAGTTCAGCTGTATTTTATTTTCACACCTTTCTTTGTAATTTCAATGTTTCTGACATTTACTTCTGATTACCAGTCAAGGGAAAAGATACTGCTGGTTCTGAAAACAACACTGGCTGTTGAAGTTATATGCACCGTGATTTTTTTCGGGGGAAATATTATTTTCTCCCTTTTCAGTATCACAATTGATGCTTTCAGAATCGGTGCAGGCTCAATACTTTTTTTAAGTGCAGTTGACCTTGTCAGGGGACACAAGGCTCAGTCAAAAACTGTTGACAGCAAGGATATATCTGTTGTTCCGCTTGCAATTCCCATAACTGTAGGTCCGGGAACGACTGGTATACTTATGGTAATGGGATCACGTTTCAATACTCCAGAAGGTTATGCTGAAGGTTTTACAGCTGTAACTGTATCAGTACTGCTTCTGGGGCTGACCCTTCTGATGTCTCCATGGCTTGAAAAAATACTGAAAAACAAGGGAATATCTGTTTTAAGCAGGATAACAGGACTGATACTGTCGGCAATATCTGCAGAAATGGTTTTTACAGGAATTAAAAACATGCTTTTATGAAATTTCAGGAATTTTTTTATCTTTATTTTTTGTAGAAATCATTTTGAAATACTAAAATTATTATAAGAAATGATTATATATATTTATTTCAGCTTACCGGGTAATTTCGGAAACAGGTGATTTTATGATTGATAAAACAAAATTATATGATCTGTTTTTTTATGAGAAAAATGAAAAAAACAGTATTCCCATGCTTTCAAAAATCAGACTGGTTCTTATTTATTCATTTTCCCTGATAAATATTATATTTGTTCTGCCATATGCATTGTTTCAGTATCCTTCAGAAACAGAAATTGTCCGGAATATTTTTCTTGTATCAATAATCCTTTTTATACTCTCCCCTTTTGTTTTTCTTGTTTCAAGGAACATACAGCTTTCCCAGTGGATAACAGCAACAGGTATAATAACACTTTCTGTAGAAGAAATCATAGATTTAACAAGCTGGCCGGGATGGGGCCCATTAATACTTTTTGCACTTATACCAATATTTTTCCTTATATTTGATTTCAAAATTTCCATTCTTCTTCCGGTAGTGCTTTCAGCAGGTACTATAATCAGATTATCTCTCGGAGGTTTTGCTGAAGAATCTGTATTTAATGACCTTTCATATACCAGATCATTTATTACAGTAATACTTATAGCAGGTATTCTGAGTTCTCTTACAATAATATCTATCAGAATACTTTTAAAGCATCTTAATGAACTTGCTTTCATGGACCACGTTACACACCTGCCCAACAGGAACCGCCTTCACCAGATGATAACCACAAGAAGCATGTACAGTAATGTTCACGGACATTCATTTACCCTGATTGGAATCGAAATCCTGAACTTCAATAACCTTAACAGCAATATCGGCACAAAAAACTGCGACCTGATACTTGAAAGTGTTGCAGAAAGACTTACATCAGCAGGAAACGAAATAACAGGCAGGTGGAGCGGATCAATTTTCATGCAGATAATAAATACTTCTGATAAACAAAGCATAATTGATAGCTGTATGCATATGCATAAGAAACTGTCAAAAGCCTATATTGTCAACAGCAACTCCTATTTCGTAAGCTTTGTCCTTGCTGCTTCTGTATTTCCGGATGATGGCAGATCTGCGGAAAATCTTACAGAAAATATCATATCCCTTCTGGACAGGAAAGACAGGTCTGCAGGAGATATTCTTTTTCATGATACTGACCATGTTTTAAAAGAGCAGAAGAAATTCAGAATAAATGAAGCATTGAACAGGGCAGATTTTGACAGGGAATTCTCTCTTGAATATCAGCCCAAAATCAATATCAGGAACAACAGATGCAGCAGTGCAGAAGCTCTTCTGAGATGGACAAATATAAGCCTGGGACAGGTACCTCCTTCTGATTTTATACCAGTAGCTGAGGAAACAGGGCTGATAAGGAAGCTTACAAGATGGGTCATTGTAAAGGCATTCAATGACAGAAAAGAGGCATCTTCATTCTTTCCGGGTGATTCTTTTGTCATATCAATAAACCTTTCCATTCTGGATCTGAAAGATATAACCCTGATACAGTTTATATCTGATCATCTCAATCTTACCGGATGCAGACCCTCCTGGATAGAATTCGAAGTAACAGAAAGCATACAGATGGATACAGATATTCAGATAAGGAAAAATATACAGGAACTCAACGAAATGGGATTCAGAATTGCCATTGATGACTTCGGTACCGGATATTCAAGCTTCAATTACCTTCATAACATGGAAGTCCACAATATTAAAATTGATAAAAGCTTTATTGATCCTATAAAACTGGAAGCAGACAGTACAAAATTCCCGGTTGTTGATGCAATTATTTCAATGGCCAATACTGTGGGAATTGAAGTTACGGCAGAAGGTGTTGAAAACAGGTACCAGCTTGATTACCTGAAAGAAAAAAAGTGCACAACAGTTCAGGGATGGCTGTTTGCAAAATCCATGCCTCTTGACCAGCTCCGTGAATACCTGAAAGAGAGCTGAATGGAAATATTTATTATTGATTTTACTCTTTTTGAAAAATATCAATTAATGTACTTTTGAGATATTCTCTAACATTTTTAAACATTGATAACAAATTTTCAGTATTATTTGATAACATAGTTTCAAATAAATATCTATTGATAATTGGCAGCTGATAGAACCTGACTTTTATATCTATTTCTTCTGCAAAATTGTCTTTAATTATTAACACACCTGATTTTAGATCATCAGATAAAAGAGTTTCAGGATAAAAAATGATTACTTCATCTATATTAAATCTCACCGCATAAACAGTCATCTGGTATAAGTCACTCTGGCTAAGTGATTTTACCGGATCAGAAGCATCACTAAAAGACATTTTATATTTTGTATCAGCAATAAATTTCCTTTGGGTATTTTCCAGTATTAAATCAGGCTTTAAAAGATAGTTTTTATCAGCATCAAGATAAGTTGAAACAGATTGCGGAATTGCCTTTACATTGTCAATTTCCCTGTCTATAAAACCGAAAATAAAATCCTCAAAAAGATATTCTGATGGAATTAAAAATGCGAACAGTTTCAATTCATTTTTATAATTTACAGAAACAGAATTCCTCAAAAAAAGTGAGCAGTAATCTCTGACCGTTTCATATTCATCAAACATTGAATTAAAAGATATTTTACTGCAATCCTCCGCGCATACAATTACGTCTGATACTTCATCCAGTATAAATAGTATTTCCCGGAGATTTTTCCGGTTCTCAGAGTTTCTGGTAACGTTAAAGAGCATATTTGAGACATATTTGATTATTCTGTTAAAGCTGTTGTCCAGTTCAAACGAGTCATAATTACAGTTAATTCTGTGCCATTTGCCGATTTTCAGGTTTTCATTTATATACCTGTTAAAATCAATTCTTCCTTTTACATAACTCAATTCCCTGTTAATTTCTTCATATTGCTGATATAAAGAATTTGAAAGCAGCTCTTTAGTATATCTGGAGAACATATATATAAGTATTTCAAAAAAATTACTCTTTGTTTCACCAAGTAATCCTTTATAATTTGGAAACCTTATTTTCCGGCAGTAACTCAGCCACCAGAGAATATGATTATTGATAACTGCTACATCATTTTCAGAATAATCTTTTAAAGAATCATAGAATATTTTGGGAAGCAGATTAATTTCCTCGTTATTAAACCTTATTACACCAACATACTTGTTTGACTTTATTTCTTCTGATTTATGGAATATCTGCAGAAAATGCTGAACTTCGTACTCATCTGACTCATTATCTGTATAAAAGCTGTTTTTTTCTCTTTTCTGCCATATATTGTCAAGGAATCCTTCAAGCTGTTCTATTTCGCCGGTATATTGCACCCTGTTTCTGTATTCGAAAAGATTTATCATTGTCAGATTACTTTTAACGGCCAGCTTTTTTCTTCAACCATAAATCCGGCATATTCTAGAATACCCTTAACCTCTTTTTCATCGTTATAGAAATATTCAAGTAAAAGAGGAATGACTTTATGGTTCATCTTTTCAAATAAAGAAACATCTCTTTCCATAAAATATGAATGTCCTATCTGGAAATCATAACCCTTAAGGCCAATTATTTTTTCATTAATTTTTTCAAGTACTGCCCTGTCAGGTATATCTTCTCCATTTATTTCATAAACCGGATACATTGCTTTAAAATCAAATCTTCTTCTCAGAGCAATATCCAGAAGCGCTATAGATTTGTCAGCTGTATTCATCGTGCCTATTATGTAAAGATTTGAAGGCACAGTAAACTTTTCTCCTGACGGAAGAGTAACAGATAATGGATTTGCCCCGTTTGACCTTTTATCAGGTTCTATTAAAGTAATCAGCTCTCCAAAAACGCGTGAAATATTTGCCCTGTTTATTTCATCGATAACAAGAACATAGTTATTACGTTTAACCTCAACTTCAACATCATCATCTTTATCAAGGTATTCAAGTATTTTTTTATAAACAAGAAGGTAATAAGTTGCATGCTGATTAGCAAGTCCTGAAATATTTTTAAGCTGTTTTATATCCTGTCTTATACTTACATTGTTTTCATAAAACTCTGTAAGATCACTGAATTTCATCCGGATTCCGCCCTTATGCTTTATCCAGTTATCCCCTGTATAACGGAAAGAGACTTCATCAACATCAAAGATGTAAACACTGTTATTAACCCTGTAGTTAATATCGCTTTCCTGTATTTCATCAACGAATTTCTGAATTGCTTTTTCAAAACTCAATACTTTTGATGCTGTTTCCGGTTTCTTTTCAGATAATCTTAAATTGTTCAGAGCTTTATCTGAAATTACTTTAAAAACACCGTCTTTTCTTTCAAAACTCAAGCTTCCATTATTTTCAACATCTGGCCTTAAGCCCTGAATAAAATCTTCATAGCTGTAGTTCTGATGAAATGTTACAAACTTTATCCTGTCATCAAGATGATAATCAAATATTGAACGTGCTTCTTCATAATCTGATATTTCCCTTTCTGCAATTATTTCTGCTGCCATTTTTACTGTACTGTATGTTTTTCCGGTTCCGGGAGGTCCATAAAGAATTGAATTCAAGGGATATTTAACTTTATTATTTCTTGTTTCTTTTTTTACAGTTTCAGGATACCAGATTCTTTTTATGTGATTTTCATTTGTAACTTCACTGAATGTTTCCCAGTATCCTCCTGTAAAATCAACTTCAAAGGGGGTAAAATTCCTGTCCCAGTCAACAACAAGGGTTGTCCCGTCATTCCTGTTTTCAACAACAGTGCCTGCTGCCTTAATTGCCATTACTGATTTTGTCTTGTTTCGGGTAAAAACTGACTTGATAGCAATACTGCTTCCGGCAGGTATTTCTTTAACATTATCAATATATTTATCTTCATATCCATTTTCCCAGATACCATTTTCAAGAAACCTTTCTGTCTGATCTGTGGGATCTGCTCCGTTCCAGTATGCACCAACCAGGTAATATTTTTTATCTGCTCCGCCGTTTGAATAATTTTCATAGAACCTGCAATAGGCTGCAATAGCATTTCTTGCAGTTGCTCTTCCCTCTTCTCCTTTCTGACTGTATTTTCCTTCAGGTGAATACATTTCACTTATTTTTTTGAGTATATCAAGATCCTTAAGGGAATAAATATCAGTTTCAGACTTCTCATTTTCTGAATAATGCTCTGATAGTTTATCAATATAGTAGGCATAGCTGTTGCTTGTATTATCAGCTTTTCCTTCTGTTTTTTTCATCCACTGTTTAAATTTGGTTTTCATTTTTAATTCCTTTTCCTGAATATTATATTCAGATAATTTTAACTGAATATCTTTTCCTTTAATGATGCATATGAATCAATAACATCATACTTGATATCTGCATGTCCAAGGGCCGCGAAATGTTTTCTTGCATAACTGATTTTCTGCTCTTCTACAGCTCTCAGCTGCATGGAGTCCATACTCCCTTTTGTTTCTGCAATAAAATATATATATCTGAATTTATCTGTGTCAAAGACTATTGCCCAGTCAGGGTTATAGCTGCCTACAGGGGTGGGGATTTTAAACCCGTTTGGAAGCTTTGCATAAACAAGTACTTCTTCAGTTTCGAGAGATTCCGCGAATTTCCGTTCATTATCAGAGTCAGTCCTCAGATAATTATAAACATGTTTCTGCACTTCCATAATATTCTTTGAAAGAGCTCCTTTAAAATTATTAACAGTAAATATCTCATCGCTGTAAGATAGATCAGTTTTTGAGTAGGTAATATTATTTATTAGAGTTGCAGCTTTTTCACTGTTTATAATGCTGCATATTTCATGAATAAAACTTTCAGGATTTATCATAAATTTATGGAATGAAGCTTTTGTTATCCCTTTTAAAATCCTTACAATGGTTTTTCTTGTAAGATGAGTCTCTTTTGCAATTTCTGCAACAAGGTCATATTTAAGTTCCCCGACAATTGTTTCAGCTTTTTCAGTAGTTTTCTGTCCGGTTTTCATGCTGTTTCCTGCTTTCAGGCTGTTTTCATCCATTTTATCTTTCTGTTCACCGGAAGATATGTTTATAAGGACTTTTTTTACTGTTAATTTACTGTCTATTGCATTAATACTTTTCTTTACCAATTCCTCGCTGTCAAAATCAACTTCATAAACTGTTTTTACTTTTATTTTATTCCACAAATCCCGGAATTCTTTTTTTGAAAAATTATCATTTGGTTTTAATACTGCTTCATTTATATTGTCTGCCCTGTCGTTTTCAGCTGCCCTGTAATTTGCAGCAGAATAAATATTTTTGACAAGCTCAGCAACACCGCTTTCAAAACCTTTAAAATTTTCAGGGTAATCATAGATATTATTGTTAATGTCAGCTATTAACTTGTCATTTATATGATAATTATCATCAACATAGCCGTTCATTTTTAAATTAAATATAAGATCAAGAGAACTCTGGCTGTCAAATACAAATGTTTCCCCTTTTTCATTTTTAATAACATGGTCATTCAATACATCAGGTGTAAGCTTGACAGGTCTGTCAGATAGCGAATCTGCAATTTCTTTTTGTAAATCTTTGGCAAAGCTGTCATATGATTCGCTTGCAATAACTGTAAGCTTGTTTACATCAAAAAAATCGTTTTCGAGTACACTTTTATCCATCCGCTCTCCGTGAGAGTTAACGCATATTCTCAGGCCTCTTCCTATTTCCTGCCTTTTACTTATTATTGACTGGCTGTGTTTAAGGGTACATATCTGAAAAACATTCGGGTTGTCCCAGCCTTCCCTAAGGGCAGAGTGTGAAAAGATAAAACGGGTAGGCTCTGAAAAACTCAGGAGCTGTTCCTTGTTCTTCATTATAAGGTCATATGCGTTTTCATCGCTGCTGATACCCCCCTCTTTGCTGTTTTCTTTTGAGTTTATGAAATTGCCTTTCTTGTCTATTGAGAAATATCCCTTATGTATCTTTTCAACATCAAACCCTGAAATATATTTGTTATATTCAGGATTATATAATCCAAGCTGGGCTACTTCCTTTTTATATTCCTCTTCAAAGATCCTTGCATAATCGCCTTTCAGCTGATTGCTGTTTTTATCATATATCCTGTATTTTGAAACCTCATCTATAAAAAAGAGTGACAGTACCTTGATCCCTTTTTCAAACATTACCCTCTCTTTTTCAAGGTGCGATTTTACTGCTTCCCTTATCTGTATTCTTCTGACATGCTCTTCATCAATATCACCTACAGTCTGACCTGATTTAAGGACAAGTCCGTTTGTAAAAGATACTGTATTTTCAAGCCCGTTTATCCCGTCAGGTTTTATTATAAAATCCCTGTATTCTGCAAGCCCGTTTGAATGAACAGAAAGGTTATCTCCCCCCTTCATTTTAACAAGTTTTTTCTGCACTCCGTTTTTCTGTTTAACTTCAAGCTCAATATATGCAACCGGGTAGTGCCTGTCGCTTATCTGAATTCTGTCGAGAAACAGGTAACTGTTTGTCCCGCTGTTTCCGACAACTTCAACCCCTTTAACGCTGATCTTTTTAACAAGATTGTGGTTGTATGCATCAATCGCATCAAGGCGGTATATTTTATTAAAGTCTTTTTTATGGGTTGCGGAATAACGGAGAGTAAAGAGCTGGTTAAATTCCCGTTTTGTAAAGATGGCTTCTGCCTTGTCACCGAACCTCTGGGGTTCATCTATTATAAGAACAGGCCTTGCCCTTTTTATTATATCAATAGGTCTTTCAGACTGTATTGCATCAAGCTTCTGGTATATTTTTCGAGAAGCCTCTCCCCCTGATATTTTCCCATCATCTTTTTTAACATTGAATGCCTGATAATTCATAATCAGAACTTCAATGTTTGAAGTGTCAGCAAAACTTTTAATATTTATAAGATTTGATTTATTGTTTGTATTGTATATATTAAACCGGATTTTCTTTCCGTATATTTCCTGAAAATGCTCTGCAGTAATTTCAAGAGATTTATGGACCCCTTCACGGATTGCAACTGAAGGGACCATTATAATAAATTTGCTCCAGCCGTAATGTTTGTAAAGTTCATACATTGTTTTTGTATAAACATAGGTTTTCCCGGTCCCTGTTTCCATTTCAACAGTAAAATTAAGCCCTTCAAGTTTTTCACTTACCTTTAAACCGGAACCGCGCTGCAGGTTCTGAACATTTTTAAGTATTTCCTCTTCTGTAAGTTCAAGTTTTTTATTTGAAAATATCTCATCAACTGCTGCTGCCATTCCGGGAAGGCCATGGGGGTCTATAGTTCTTCCGACGACCTCTTTTCTGTATCCTTTACTCTGACCACTGAAGCATTCTACTGCTGCCATTGCCGCATCATGCTGGTACTGCTGATGTTTAAAAATAAGTTTCATGACTAAATCACCGATACCCTTGTTTCAGGGGAGAGTCTTTTAAAACGCTCTTCGACATTAATCCTGTCCTTGTCATCCTTAAAGCCTGCATCTTTAAAGACAACTTTTAACGGTTCAAGTTTTGCTATTTCATCAACAATTTTAAAGTCAATATCATTGTCAAAACATGCTACAAGGGCATTTGTCTGCACAATATAAACATTGTTTCCATGAATTACTTTTTCTTCTATAGGAAGTGATAGTTCAAGTCCGAGATCAAGGATAACCTGTGTCAGAAGGTCTTCAGGAGTTCTGTCTTCCTTGATATTGCTTTCAAGAAGTTCAAGCTGCTTCTGGTTAAGTTCAAAGGGGTGGTAGAAAACATCTTTCATATTGGTTGTATCTGTTTTATATACCCTGAATCCAATATCAAGCGGTTTTTCCCGATCTTTTAGCTTTTCAGCATTTTCTTCCAGTATCTTTTTACCTGCCCTTCTTATCCGTTCTTTCGCTATCTCTGATATTGTTTTATATCCTTCTTTAAATGCATCGCTTGATTCTAATAAATTTTCATTTAATTGAATCATTATATACTTTCGCTTTCCACCATCCTTTAAATTCATTTTCATTGTAGCATGTGCTGTCGATGAAGAACCTGCAAAAAAATCAAGAATTATTTCTTCTTTTTCAACCTTAGAACAGTCTGATAAAAATTCAATTAATGATGTAGGTTTCGCAAAATCAAAAGGGATATCAAGAGCTTTTAATTCATGTGATGCTTTTTGATTTATATGATCCTCAATAAAATTATTTGGTGTTGCCGTTGAATTTTTAATAACATCTTCCAAATATGTTTTTGTAAAAACATTCCAATTAGTTTTTTCTCCATATTGATTAACAAGATTTGATGATTTAACACGTTTTACAACTATTTGATCTTTTTTTTCTAAATATGATTTATAGGACCACCGCCAGACTTTATCATTACCACTTTTTGGCATAATAAAAGCACCATCTTTTTTTTCATCTGGGTAAGTTAACCCAGGAGGGATGACAAAACTTCCATCAGGACATTCTATATAATACCTTTGGTTGCTGCACCCTCTCATAGGATCAAGACTTGTCATATATAAACGAACTAATTGATATTTTTCGCCTTTTCGTGGTCCATCGGTTTCAGTTTCCGTATAATTTGAATAGTTTATTCCACCAAAAAAGGGGACACAAAACTCACGGTTTTTACAATAAGTTAAAACGTGATCAAAATTGGGGGCCCAATAATCTCCTTGATTATTCGCTTTTTTTGATATTCTTCCAGCTCCTCCAATAAAATTTGCTTCTCCAAAAATTTCATCTGAAATTTTTCTTAAATTGTGAACTTCTTGTTCACCTATTGACATAAAAATAACTCCATCGTCTTTTAAAAAATCTCTAGCAACAATCAGCCTCTCATACATCATTGATAGCCAGTCTGAATGATAGCGGCCGTTACTGTCTGTGTTTTTAAAAAGCCTTCCACCCTCTTCATCTGTTGTTCCAATCTCTTCATCATATTCAGCTTTGCTTACCTTGAAATCATCCTTGTATATAAAATCGTTGCCTGTATTATACGGGGGATCTATATAGATCATCTTTACCTTGCCGAGATAGCTTTCCTGAAGGATTTTTAAGACTTCAAAATTATCCCCTTCAATATAAAGGTTTTCAGTATTATCAAAATCAACACTCTCCTCCCTGCAGGGACGGAGCGTTTTTGTTATCGGGGTATTTGCCTTTAAGAGGGAAGCCTTTTTACCGGGCCAGTCAAGACGGTATCTTTCATCAGAATCCTCTACAATATCATCAGAGAGAACCTGTCTTAAAAGATCAAAATCTACCGCCTTTTTAACATTGCCGTTTTTGTCTTTAGATTCTGTTATTACATTCGGAAAAATTTCCCCGATTTTATTGATGTTTTTCCCGGTTAAATCAGCTGTTTTCATTTCAAGTTTATCCATTATTTGTCCCCGTTTATTTTTTCAAGTTCTGACTTTTTTGAAAGCAGTATTTTATTAAGATCAACCTTTCTGTTGAACTGCTTTTCTGAACTTATTCTTTTTTTAAACTGCAGAATCTCTTTTTCAAGAGTTTTTATTTTTGTATCCTGCTTAATAATCTCATCAAATGAAGCAGGATCCATATTTTTGTTTTTTATAAATGCTTTTACAAGCTTCTGATAAACCTTTTCAAGATTTATACCTGTAAAATCAAAAGAGAGCTCTTCGTTCCAGTTAGAAAAATAGTAATTTTCAACTCTTGTATTTTCCTTAAGAGTAATACCATAAGCAACATCTTTATCAGATATAAACCTGTAAAGGATCTGATACGGAATTGCTTTATCAATTATTTTCAAAACATTTTCAGGAATTACTTTTTCTTTCAGTATAATATCAAATATCTGGATTTCTATCACATTATCTGTTTTTGATATTCCTATAGTATCTTCAGAAAGTTTGTATTTCCAGACAATCTTTTGTATTTTATCTACAAAATCTTTACGGACCTTACTGCTTAACGCAGATCTCTCATAGAACCTGTTTTTTGCAACAAACTTGTTGACATATGCATTTTCAGGAAGATTAAACACCTCTTTATCCATAATTATTTAATTACCATAAAAGTGATAAGTTCAAAATCCTCCAAGCCTTTCAGTCTGTTTGCAAGTGCAGTGGTACCCCCTGGAGAAAAAAGACTTTCAACCTCGCTCTCATCCTTCACATTGATTATCGATTCTATGGAATTCCCAAGAAGCTCGGAATACTTGTCCATAACTTTCCCGTCGCCGGTTTCATCATTAAATATTTCATAGACCTCTTTTAAAGGCATATCATACCCCTTTGATACAGATCTCATTATATCAAGGGTATTTTTAACATTAAGGTGGTTGGAAAGTATTTCCCCGTTATCTTTTATATAAACAAGGTAAAAAGGATGGAGCTGGTTTGTGTTGTCAATATTTACTTCATTGTTGATGTTTTTAAGAACAAATATTACCCCCGTCTCAATTCCTCGATCAGGATCTTTTTCAGCAACCGAATGCATTCCGTTCGGTATGTTTTCAAGGCTTCCTGAACTGTTTATATAGCTTACAAGGTCCATTCTGAAATCATTAAGCCCGAGGTCTGTTATTGAAACGCCTGACCCCATCTCTTCAATATCGACAACTTCCTCCTGCAGTTTTTCAAGCTGCTTTTTCCTGAATAAAAGGTCAGATGATTTGTTTGTAAGCACATTGTCCTCGCCTGTACCTGCTGCATCCACTATATACATCCTGCTTTCAACCCTGTTTTTAAGGTTTATATAATCATCAAGAGAAAGCTGGGGCCAGAAGTTTATTAATTGGATGTCTTTGTTGGTTGAACCTATACGGTCAATTCGCCCGAATCTTTGAATAATCCTTACAGGGTTCCAGTGGATATCATAATTCACAAGAGTATCGCAGTCCTGGAGGTTCTGCCCTTCAGATATACAGTCGGTTGCTATAAGTATATCAATTTCAGCTTTTTCTCTATCTCTTCTTTCTTTTGACCTTGGAGAAAAATTTATAAGAAGGTTATTAAAACTGTTATGCAAATTAAGGGTATTATCATTTTTATCAGAACCTGTAATTTTTGCTGTTTCCAGTTTTAAATCACTGTTGTAGGTATTAAGATTGTCATAAAGGTAATTGACAGTATCTGCAAAAGCGCTGAAGATAAGTATTTTTTTATTGCCGGGATTTATGGGATTATTTATCTTGTTTCTTATAAGGTTTTTCAAATCGTTCAGTTTTGTGTCATGTTCAGGGGTTACTCTTTCCATTTCTTCCAAAACAGCATTTGCTATATGATAATCTGAAAGAAGGTCCTGCTTCCATCCTGCTGTGTTCATATCCTGAAGGTTAATTCTTACCTTGTCGCCGACACTGAACTCATCATTTATCCAGTCATCGCTTTCTGAATCAATATTAATATCATTGAATTGTGTTGCATCAGTATAGGCATTGGAAGGAGACATTTCAAAATCTTTTATTTTTTCAACTGTATTTAAAATTTCTTTTATAAACTTTTTCAGTGTTATCCTGAATGAATCTACAGAACTTTCAAGTCTTTTTAAAAGATTTACCCTCATCAAAGTCTGGAGGCTTTTTTCACGGTGTGACTGTTTGAAACTTGCATTATCCGCAAGCTGAGTATCATAAATATCGCTGTAGAATTCCTTTTTGTTTTCAAGAATATATTCAAAAGGGGAATATACAGACATATTAAGCCGGGTCAGTTCCCTGTAGAGATCAGATATTGCAATAAAATCATCAAGATCTGTAATTTCTGCATAATGGGTTACCGGTTTTAACCTGTTTGGGAATTTGCCGATTTTTTCCGTATTATAGTATTTTTCAATATGCTTCCTGCTTCTCGCAATTGTTACGCTGTCAAGAAGCTTGAAAAAATCAAAATTTATATTAAGCTGCTTTATAAGACTGTAACTTGTTCTCTCTTCAATGGGCAGCCTTGACCATTCGTTAAAAACTCTCTGCGCATTATTAAGGATTGTTTCTATAGATTTCCCTGTATCAAGTTTCTCATCAATTTCTCCGGTTTCCCCCTCAAATGCAAGGGCAAGCTGATTTTTAAGGTCTGTAAACCTGTTATTAACAGGAGTTGCGGAAAGCATGAGCACTTTTGTTTTAACCCCTGCTTTCATTACATCATTCATCAGCTTCTGGTATCTTGTTATCCTGTCTTTGCGCGGATCATTATTTCTGAAGTTGTGCGACTCATCAATTACAACAAGGTCATAATTGCCCCAGTTAATCCTTGACAGATCAATGCCGTTTGAATCCCCCCTCTCCCTTGAAAGGTCTGTATGATAAAGTACATCATAGTTAAATCTGTCTTTAATTACAGGATTATCTTCATAGTTATTTAAAAAGGTGTTCCAGTTATCGCCAAGTTTTTTAGGGCACAGGACAAGAACAGTTCTGTTTCTCTCCTGATAGTACTTGATTACACCGAGGGCAGAAAAAGTTTTACCAAGTCCTACACTGTCTGCAAGAATACATCCGTTATGCCTTTCGAGTTTATTTATAACACCAAGGACAGCATCTTTCTGAAAATCATACAGCTTGTTCCATATGGCAGATTCCCTGAATCCTGTTTTTTCATTGGCAAGTTCATCTTCTGTAATATCTTCAAGAAATTCATCAAAAATATTGTAAAGAGTAAGATAATAAATAAATTCAGGTGAATTTTCCCTGTAAAGATTTGATATGTATTCTGCAACTTCATCAGTAACATCTTTTAAAACACTTTCATCTTCCCAGATTTCGTTGAAATTCTGTACATATTTTTTTGTTGTTTCATAATCATCTGTTTTAATTATCTGCTGAAGTATTGAATTGTTTTTTTCATATCCGAATCCGGCACTGCTGAACTCATTCAGTCCCATATAAACAAAGCGGTTATTCCCATTATGAAGGGTAATATGGGGCTGAATATAGTTATTTCCTATGTTGGTTTTAAAAGTTACCTTCTGCTCTATCCATTTTTTGCATTCTCTGGCAATGGCCCGTCCTTTTAATTCATTTTTAAGGTTTATCTCAAATTCTGAACCGCTTATTGCCCTTTGCCTTATATTTGCGTTAATTTGGAACTGTTTTTTTTCCCTTTTATTTTTATCAACTTCTATGAAAGTGGGATCTGTAAATATAAAATTAAGTTTATCTATCTTTTTAAGTTCATTTTTAAGGCATTCAAATCCATAAATTGTGAATATACCTGCTGCAACATCGAGTTTGCTTTTATTGCCGATGTTGGATTTGAAGTCATCACCGATTTTTTCAGTTTTATTGTTAAAAGCCTGTATCATTTTTACTTATGTCATCCCGAATTGTTAAGATTCAATCTAAAAGAACAATATATTATATAATCAGCAGGCTTTTTTTTCACTAACTTTTGTATGTTTTTCTTTTTGAAAGATTATTTCATGTGACAATTTATTGACTTTTACAAACAAAGGTATATTATTAGTCACATGAGCAGTCAAAAAGAAATTGTATACAATATTCTCCAACAAAAACCCATTGTAAGATCTAGCGAATTTAATAAGGCTGGTGTTCATAGGGAAACAATCAGAAGAATGGCTGAGGCTGGAGAAATTGTAAAAATTGCTCATGGTCTTTATTCTTCAGATGAATATATACCAAACGAAAAATATTCACTCATAGAAGCTCAGAAAATAGTTAATAACGGAATTGTCTGTCTTATAAGCGCTCTGTCCTGCTATGAAATAGGCACACAGAACCCTTCAGAAGTCTGGATGGCAATAGAAAAAAGCAGCTGGCATCCTCAGATTAAAAATACACCTGTACGTCTTATTAATTATACCGGGGAATCATATACCAGCGGAGTAGAATGCATTAATATCGATAATGAAAAAGTAAAAATATACAATATACCAAAGACTATTGCTGACTGTTTCAAATTCCGTAACAAGATAGGAATTGATGTTGCAATTGAAGCTCTCAAAGATGTCCTTGAAAATAAGCGCACAACAGTAGATGAAATCCTTTTTTATTCAGAAATATGCAGAGTACGGAAAATTATTACACCATACATGGAAAGTCTTGTATGAAAGATCAGAATAAAGATTATTCATTATCAGTACTTGCACGTCTTCTGAATTACAGTCGTAAAAATAAAGAAGATTATCAATCACTTCTTACAAGATATACTGCAGAAAGATTTCTTTACAGATTAGGGCAATCAGATTACAGCAGTAATTTTATACTAAAAGGTGCATATCTTCTAACTATAACTCTTGTAGATCAAGCTTACAGAACTACTAAGGATATTGATTTTCTGAAAACAGGGAATACAGATTCAGAATTTATCCTTGAAGCATTGAAGAGTATTTGCAAAACTCCGTATGCAGAAGATGGAATCATATTTGATATAGATTCAATCATGCTACAGGAAATTCGAGAACAGAATTCCTATAAGGGACAAAGAGCAAAAATTCCATCCTTTATAGGCAAAGCTAAAGTTGTTCTTCAAATAGATATAGGAGTTGGTGATTCTGTGTTTCCGGAACCTGTTGTTAAAAAAATTCCATCTCTTTTGGGATTAGATCTACCTGAAATTTTATTATATCCTATTGAAACAGTAATTTCAGAAAAACTTGAAGCTATTGTATCTTTAGGTCTTCTGACAAGCAGAATGAAGGATTTTTATGATATTTATATTATAACGAATTCAATGATTCTTGATTATTTATCATTAAAAACGGCTATTGAACAGACTTTCAGCCGCAGGGCAACTGCTCTTCCTTTAAAAATGCCTGAAGTTTTTTCTGAAAATATTTATAACGATGAAACTAAGAAAAAACAATGGAAAGCTTTTGTTGGAAAATTACGAAATATACATACAAATCTGGAATTCCCTACTGTAATCACACATATACATAATTTTACAGCTATATTCTGGAATGATAGTAATTATGAGCCTGACAAATGGTATCCGGAAAAAGGATGGAAATAATATATTCTTTATTGGTTTTTTAACCATTTTTCAGGTTATAATACTTATCAGAATGACATTTAATGAGGTTAACAATGATAAATATTAAAAAGCTTAAATATTCAATTCTTTTTTCTTCTGTTTTTGTAATTACAACATTTCTACTATTCTCCTGTTCAACTTTGAAAAATATATTCAACGAGCCGAAGGTGAGTTTTGACAAAGCTGAAATTTCAGATATCAGTTTCCAGGATATTACACTTGATTTTTCATTTATTGTAGATAACCCCAATTCAGTGGGTGTTGAGATGGCAGGTTATTCCTATGACCTTCAGATTGAAGGGAACTCCCTAATCAGGGGAGATACAAATGAAGCCTTAAGAATAGAGGCAAATGACAAAAGCAGAATCAGGCTTCCCCTTACCCTTACATACAGTGACCTCTACAGCATGTTCAGTGATATAAAGGGTAAAGACCAGATATCTTATAAAATAGTAAATGTCTTCACTTTTGATCTTCCGGTATTCGGAAAAGCTTCTTTTCCCGTAGAGCATGAAGGTACTTTTCCTGCTGTTAAATTACCTGAAATTGCGATTGACAGACTCAGCATGAAATCCCTCAATCCATTTAAAAGCGAACTGGAACTTGTTCTCAGGGTCAGAAACAGGAATACATTTTCCCTTTCACTGGATTCGATTGACTATAACTTCATTGTAAACAGCGTTACCTGGGGAAAAGGCCTTTCAAGATCTACTGCTGATTTCAGGGAAAACGGTGAAAACTATATTACACTTCCGGTTGAGATAAATCCTGCGGAAATCGGTATGGAGCTGATTAAATCAGCTTTAAGCGGCAGAAAACTCAATATGGATTTCAAGGCCAGCGCTTTATTCAGAACAGGGTATCCCGGCTTTGAAAAGGCGGAACTTGATTTCAGTACAACAGACAGGAAAGGTATAAGCAGGTAAAAAAAAGCGGAGTTCAAAACTCCGCTTTTTAATAATCCATAGTCAATCAGATCTGTTTTTTAAGCCTTTCCAGAATTTCTGATACTACCCTGACAGCATCATTAATCTTAACTTCCTGTCTTTCTCCGGTTGCCCTTTCCTTGATTTCAACAAGTCCCTGTTCAATCATTTTGGCACCAACAATAAGCTGCACTGGGTATCCGACAAGATCTGCATCATTCATCTTGAAACCTGCCCTCTCTTTCCTGTCGTCAACAGCTGCATCAACTCCGGCTTTTTCAAGTTCTGCATATAACTTTTCCGAAAGCTCAACAACATCTTCCCTGTTTGACTGAAGGGGAAGAACAACTGCTTCAAAAGGTGCAATTGAGGCCGGCCATATAATACCATTCTCATCATGGTTCTGTTCAATAGCTGCAGCCATTGTTCTGCTGACCCCTATTCCATAGCATCCCATGACAACCGGTTTTTCCTTTCCGTTCTGGTCAAGGTAGTTGCAGTTCATCGCTTTCGAGTATTTGTCACCAAGAAAAAACACCTGTCCTACTTCAATACCCCTGAATGATTCAAGAGTTCCCTCGCAGTGCGGGCATCTGTCTCCGGGGTGTGCAAAAGTGAAATCACCGGCTTTGAAATATTTTATATCTCTTTCAGGATCAATACCAGTTATATGATAATCAGTTTTATTTGCTCCGCAGACCATGTCTGTATGCTCGAATATCTGCTCATCAATCAGTATTTTGATATCTTCCCTGAGATTTACCGGTCCTGCAAAACCGACATCAGCCCCTGTAACCCTTTTAACAGTCTCCTCATCTGCAGGAAAGACTGCGCTTGCGGAAAGTGATGACTGCACTTTTGCCTCATTGGCTTCATGGTCACCCCTCACAAGTACTGCGACAGGCTCATCATCAATAAGATAGATAATTGTCTTAATCATCTTATCCGCAGATTTCTTCAGGTATTCAGTAATCTCGTCAATTGTCTTTGCGCCGGGAGTATGTACTTCTTTTTTTTCACATTGTCCGGCATTCTCAGGTTTTTTGATATCCCTTACAGTAACTGCTTTTTCAACGTTGGCTGCATAATTACATTTTGAACAGGAAAGTATCTCGTCCTCGCCTGTCTCTGCAAGGACCTGGAATTCGTGCGACATGTCACCGCCTATTGCACCAGTTGCCGCATCAACAGCCTTGAACTTCAGACCGCACCTGTTGAAAACATCTGTATAGGCTTCATACATCAGTTTATAGCTTTTTTTTGATTCTTCCTCGTCAACATCAAAGCTGTAGGCATCTTTCATGATAAATTCCCTTCCCCTCATAAGCCCGAACCTGGGTCTTGTCTCGTCACGGAATTTTGTCTGTATCTGATAAAGGTTTACAGGAAGCTGCTTGTATGAATTGATATTTCTCCTGACCATATCTGTTATAACCTCTTCATGGGTCGGTCCAAGACAGTAATCTGCATTCTTCCTGTCCTTGAACCGGAGGAGTTCAGGCCCGTAGTAGTTCCATCTTCCGCTCTCCTCCCACAGTTCAGATGGCTGAACAGCAGGCATCAGGACTTCCTGGCAGCCCCTTCTGTCAAGTTCTTCCCGTACAATCTCCTCAATTTTCTTAAGCACCTTCATTGCAAGGGGAAGATAGTTGTATATACCGCTGGTAAGTTTCTGTATCATACCGGCCCTGTGCATCAGGATATGACTCGGAGTCTGTGCGTCCTTGGGCGCTTCCTTATATGTTCTAAGAAAATATCTGCTTAATCTCATTTAATTTTTCCTTCTCCTACTCTGAAAGCTCTTTAATATTCTGCTTCATTTTTTCAATCATCTGGCTTATTTCCTCCCTGGCAGCTTTTTCCTTTTCAATTATTTCTGCCGGTGCCTTGTCAAGAAAGGAAGGATTTTTAAGCTTTCCTTCTGTACGTTTGAGAAGGTTCTCCTGCTTTTCTATATCCTTTTTAAGTTTTGCAATTTCCTTTGGAATATCAATTACATCCTTGAGCGATACATAAACCTCAAATCCGTTTCCTGCAACAGGAATAAAACCCTTTTCTTCAGGTTTTGTATTTATAAACTCAATTTCTGATGCTGATACAAGGAATTTGATGAGTTCTGTCTGTTCTTCAAAGAAAGATGAAGATCTGAAACCTTTATCGGGACAGATAAACATCTTTATCTTTTTTGAAGGAACAACTGCAAATTCGCTCCTCATTGTTCTTACAGCTTTAATAAGCTCCTGAAGTGAATCAAAGCTTGATGCAAGTTCCTTATCGGAGTTTTCATCTTTATACTCAGGGTAGGAAGCGTTTACAATACTTCCCGAGCTGAGAGGCAGTTTCTGATATATTTCTTCTGTTATGAACGGAACAAAAGGATGAAGCAGCTTTAACGAATCATTAAGCACATGGATAAGGATTGAAATTCCCCTGTCCTTTTCAGAATCATCATCTGAATAGAGAGACAGCTTTGAAGCTTCAATATACCAGTCACAGAAATCGTTCCAGAAGAACTCATATACAGCCTTGGCAGCATCATTGAACCTGTATGATTTCATACCCTTTTCAACAGCAGAAACTGCTTCGTTGAGCTGGTTAAGTATCCATTTGTCAGTTGAGTTTTTCTCAATTTCATCGAATTCAACAAGGTTTCTTCCTTCCAGATTCATCAGAAGATAACGGGAGGCATTCCATATCTTGTTTGCGAATTTTGAGCCGAATTTGAATGATTCCATGTCAATGAGAATATCCTGTCCCTGTGCCGCAAGGAAGCAAAGTGTGAACTTGAATGCATCAGCACCGTATTCTGCAACAACATCAAGCGGGTCTATTCCGTTGCCGAGAGACTTGGACATCTTCCTTCCGTCCTTCGCCCTTACAAGACCGTGGATATAAATATCCTTGAACGGGACCTGCCCTGTAAATTCAAGGCTTGCCATTATCATTCTGGCAACCCAGAAAAATATAATATCATAAGCAGTAACAAGAGTTGATGTCGGGAAGAATTTCTTCATATCATCTGTTTTTTCAGGCCATCCCAGAGTGGAAAACGGCCAGAGCCAGGAAGAGAACCATGTGTCCAGGACGTCATCTTCCTGCTTGAGATTTGATGATGAACATTCCGGACACTTTTCAGGGTCTTTTCTCGCGACAATCATCTCGCCGCAGTCTCTGCAGTACCAGACAGGAATTCTATGCCCCCACCAGAGCTGTCTTGAAATACACCAGTCCCTGATTGTTTCAAGCCAGTGTTTGTAAGTGTTTTCCCATCGTTTCGGATAGAATTCAACTTCACCGTTTCTCCATGCAGAGAGAGCCTTGTCTGCAAGCGGCTTCATCTTTACAAACCACTGTTCAGACATGAAAGGCTCAATAACTGTGTCGCATCTGTAGCAGTGTCCGACCTGGTGCATATGTACCTCATCCCTGATGTAAAGACCTTCTGCCTTTATATCCTCCACTACTGCTTTTCTTGCTTCAACAGCTGTCATGCCCCTGTATTTTTCCGGCACATTATTATTGAGTCTGCCGTCTTCTCTGAGTATATTTATTTTTTCAATATTATGTCTTTCGCTTATTTCCCAGTCATTAGGGTCATGGGCAGGGGTGATCTTTACTACACCTGTTCCGAATTCCATGTCAACATAGGAATCTGCAATTACAGGAATCACCCTGTCGGAAAGGGGAAGTTTCACCATTTTACCGACATATTTTTTATACCTGTCATCATCAGGATTTACAGCAACACATGTATCGCCAAGCATTGTTTCAGGCCTTGTTGTAGCTATTTCAAGCCTGTCAGATCCGTCTGCCAGAGGATAGTAGTAATGATACATCCTCCCCTCTTTTTCCTGATGTTCAACTTCATCATCAGCAAGTGCAGTACCGCATGATGAGCACCAGTTTACAAGGTAGTTTCCCTTGTAGATAAGTCCCCGCTCATAGAGAGTAACAAAAACTTCCCTTACAGCATCACTCAAGCCTTCATCCATTGTGAAGCGTTCCCTGTCCCAGTCGCATGAGGATCCGATTTTCTGAAGCTGGTTTTTAATTATGCTGTGATGTTCTTCCTTGACTTCCCATGTCCTTTCAAGAAATTTTTCCCTTCCAAGATCATGTCGCGACTTGCCCTCTTTCAGAAGCCTTTTTTCAACAACATTCTGTGTTGCAATTCCTGCATGGTCAGTCCCAGGAAGCCATAGAGTCGGATTTCCGCACATTCTGTAGTACCGGATAAGAATATCCTGAAGAGAGTTATTCAGTCCGTGTCCCATATGAAGAACACCTGTGACATTTGGAGGAGGAATGACTATTGTATAAGGATTTTTTCCGTTTCCGTCTTTCGGAGAGAATTCCTTGTTCTTCATCCATGATTCATATATCCTGTCTTCGAAATCCTTCGGATTATACGTTTTTTCAAGTTCAATTGCGTTCATTTGAGTATTTCCTCCTGAGTATTTACCGGTATCGCGATATATTATCAAATTAAGAACAGTGATTCAATAAAAAAACTGTTTATGGTATATTGATTTCGTGAAAAAACTCAAACGCATACTTTTATTATTACTTCTGCTTTCATCAGCAGTCTGCTATTCCTTCTCACAGTCTTTATCAGGGACTTTTGACGAACAGAGATCTGAACTGATAAATAAGATAAGGGATAACTACGGAATCAGGGACAGGAAAATACTTTACTCTATAGAGTTGATTGACAGGGTAAAATTCATTCCTGAAAAATTCAGCAGATACACCTATACAGAAACTTCTGTACCGCTTTCAAATGGAAAAACAATACCTCCGGTATCTGAAATTGTCCGAATACTGAACCTGTCAGATACAAGGGAAAAACAGAAAATCCTGATTATGGGTAATAATGCCGGATATGCTGCAGCTCTTTTTTCATATTTCTATGACAGTGTTTATCTGATTGAAACAGATGAAACACGCCAGAATCTCTATGGCACACTGCTTAAAAACAATTATAATAATATCACTATCTTCTATGGTTCAGCACCTGATGCTTTTCAGGGATACGGACCTTTTGACGCCATATTTATTCACGGTTCTGTTCAGAGTGTTGATCCTGTATTTTTTGATATACTCAAGTCGCTGGGGGAGATTATTTTCCCTCTTGAAAGCCCGGGAGGTCTTCAGCAGATAGTAAAATACAGAAAGGTTTACAGTGAAATATCAATAACTGCCGGTTATGTTTCAAATTTTTCTTCTCTGAAATAGATGCTGCTATGCAGTAACAACTTCATATTTCTTCTTTTAGTATTATCATGATCGACTTTCACTGAAAGTCGATCCATGTCTTATGCAAAGTGTATTTAATTATTTTTTATTGATTATATTATATAAGTGCAGTAATTACTTAAAAACCAGACATGATAGAGCTTTTGCGTCTTGACTGCTCTATTTTTTCCATTTTTCTGAAATATGCAGCCTGTTTTGCTATTTCTTCCGTATCTGATGTTCTTATCTTGTTGTCCTGAATTGAAAGTTTTTTATTTGCAAAAAGTTCCTTTAGAAGGCTCTGTGAATCCTCTTTTGAAAAACCCACCATATCTATAAGCTCTTTAGGTCCCATTGAAAAGGTAAAAGATGTCTTTGATGCAATATTTACACGTGATTTTTCAAGCTGAATAAAAAGCGCATCGAAAAGCCTCCCCACAGGATTGCTTATCTGAGTATTTTCAAGCTGCTTGTAGCTGAACCAGATTCTCTCTGCAAGAAGCTGAGTAAGTCTTGTAATCATCTGAGGCTGCTGGATTACCATTCTCTGAAAGTTAACCTTGTTTACAGCCATCATAACTGTGTCTTCGTAAGCTATGGCAGATGCCGATCTGGGTTTGTTTTCAAGAAGAGACATTTCACCGAAAATATCTCCTGCCTTCAGTATTGCTATCAGTATTTCATTGTCATTTACAATCTTTGTGATCTTTACACTTCCCTTCTGGATTATATATAGTTCCTGTCCGGTCTGGCTCTCAGAAAAAATCATTGTATCCTTGGGATAAAACCTTGTGACTTCATTATTCTCATCAAGGATCACTGAACTGGCATAAGGTTTGATTTTTGCCATTCTCTCTTTCGCTGTATCAATGTTGCTTCCGCCTGAGCAGCATTTTATATACTGATAATATGCAAAATAGGCATAGTTATATATGCTTTTCCTGGCATAGTATTCAGCAACCTTGAAAAGGTGCTCAGGATCCTCTTCTCCTGTACTTTTCAGGGTCAGCCTTGTAAGAGCCTCATCGAGATACCTCATTTTCCTGGAAAAGCTCATAACAATTTTCATTGCTATCGGTGTATTTCTTTCAATAAGGAAACCGTACTGGTCTTTCTCAACAGCTATCATGGAAACATCTGTAAGTGCCTGTGCATTTTCAATATGGCTGTGGGAAGACATTGTTGAAACTACGCCGAAAAAATCTCCGGGACCAAGAATATTGCCGTCCTGTTCCTCAACAACTTCAAATTCCCGGCTTATCAGCACTTTTCCTGTCCTGATAATAAAGAAATTGGAAGCCTTCTGCTTACCTTCAACAATAATATAGGCACCTTTTTTGAAATTTACGAGTGATAGCTGTAGAGGATTGTTCATATTTCTCCCGGTACTTTTTAATACGTAATAAATTATATTCGCCTGCCGTAATCTTTGTCAACGAAATTATTGACAAACAGATTTTACAAGGCAGGCATATAATAATCATAAAGTATTCAGCTTCTCCTGTAAAATAAAACTGCGGAAAAACTTCTTATAATTATCAGTTATTTTTTTTCTCGGCAGTTTTCCCCATTAGAAACAGCACAATTACCACCACTCGATTATTTTAATATCATTCCAGTCTGATTTATAATTCTGAATATTTCCTGATACTTCTTCGTATGACTTCTGGAGAGAATACATTTTATTTTTATAAACAGTCTTGCCGAACGGTGCTATAAACGGTATTGAGATAATTCCCTTGGAAAATGATATATGCCTGCTGTCCAGGTTGCCGAAGTAATATTCTGAAGGATTTTCAACCTCAGGCATGTCCCCGAACCTTGCACCGTCTCCCAGTGCAGGATCTACAGGTATCCAGCCGTATCCATTTATATAAAACTCACTCCAGAAATGCTTTATCACTTTTTTATCGTCATATACAAGGTACCCTGCCACAGGACGGGATGGTATCCCGGCTTTTCTGGAAAGAATTGTAAACATCATAGCATAGGTAAATGAATCACCAGTCTGCCGTTTAAAGTTGTCAATCACGTCACTTCCACCGGGGCTGAAAACATATTTCATGTTTCTTACATGATTATATATCAGTCTTGCCTTGAGATAGGGATTGGTGGATCTTGAAACACTTTTATAGATAAGATCAACTCTCTCATCATCAACTTTCAGAAGATCATCCGATTTAGTGTATTCCCGGTAAAATTTTGATTCCTCATCATAATTCCACTCCACTTTTTTTGAATTGATCCTGGTTTTTATTTCATATCTTTCAAACCATGCTGTATGCTGGATACTCTTTCTGTCACCATCATTCAGGTTAAAAAACCTGTAAAGCATTGTACCATTGTAGTTTTCAAGCTCCGGTGTGATACTTCTTTCATATTCAATATTTCTCTGTTCAGGTGTATCTGTCAGACCGGGTATCCAGAACGCAAGACTGTTTCCGTCGGATGCTGTAATAACATTTACATTAACATCATACTTTATCTGGTAACCCCTTTTCTGTTCATAGGTTCTGGTTCCGATGTTTTCCATCAGTTCAAAATAAATTGAATTGCTGATTCCCCTGTCAGTACTTATCTGCATCTTACCGGATGTCGCACCGTCAGGAACCTTTACCTTAACTTCATTATCAGTCCAGCTGATATAATCAAAATCAAGTTCTGATGATTTAATTACAGGATTACCGGATGTTTCAGTCCTGTTGATATTTACGGGAGCAGTCATTGTAAATGAAACACTGCTGTTTTCCCTTTCAAGACCGAAATTCATACCGCTGACAGTAATAATATCTCCCACACTCCCGCTTAATGGGTTAATTTCAGAGACATAAGGCTGACCCGGGTCAAATGGTCCTGATAGTATCTGGGGTATCTCTTTTCTGTTGGTAAAAATAACTTCGTTGGATTCACCGTTCTTTGTTTCAACCCATAATGGACCTGATTCTGTATCCGCAGGTATTTTAACTCTGATTTTTTCGTCTGACCAGTAGATAAAATCTGAAAGGACAAGCCTGTTTCTGGCAATAAACACTGCAGAACCGGAAGGCTTCAGAACAATATTTCTTGATATTTTTTTATCAGGCATTCCGAAATGACGCCCCTTAATCTCAAGGACATCTCCCGGATATCCGATTTCAGGTGAAATGCTGTCAATAACAGGGGAAGGACTGCTGTAATAGGAACTTACTGCATAAACTGCACATAAAAACAAAAAGAGCAATACTGGAATAAATCCTGTAGATTTTATAATACTTCTTATTTTCAGTAATTTATTCTTTTTTAATTTCTTCTCCAACCTTTTCACTCCCCGGTTCATTAATCATTTCAACATTATCATAGGGCTGGACTTCAATTTCAAGTACACAGGAAGAAATATTTTCCATTTTTTCATCAAGAAGACCCAGTGGAAAAAACAGGGCCTTCTCCCCCAGTTTTATAGGAAGTGAATTTACTGTAGAATAAAATTTGCCTGTATCGGAACCTGCCGGTATCAGCTTTACATTTGCCTGTGTAAGAAGAAGAATTGAATTCCTGTCGGAATAATATGGAGTCATATCAGCTTTTATCAAAAGATTATTACCTTTCAGTTGGATTGATACCGGCTTTCCGGAAAGTGTTGCAAGTTTCCAGTCAGAATTTACCAGTTCATTTTTACCGTCATCAAGGATCTTCAGTTTTATTTTTATTTCATAAAATCTTTCAGAATTAAGTAAAGCTGCTTTTTGGGATGATTTTTTTTCATTCAGATTATCAGATTTTATATTTTCTGATGAATTCTGCTGATTTTGCTGTGAAACATCAACCTGCTGATCTTCATCAGCACCCAGAATATATAATGGAAGCAGCCACAATAAAACAATAAGTAAAACCTTTTTAAACATTAAAGTACAATCCTGTTATTCATGGTCCTGTATATAGTCGACTTCCCTTATCAGCTGTGGAGTCCCGCTTATTATAAAAAATGCATCTTCAGGAAGCTGAAGTTCAACATTAACAGTCTGATCCTTATCAAGAAAATAATTCTGGTTTTCACCGTTGAGATTAACTGCCTCAGATACTGAAAAATACCTGTAATCATTGTTTGCAGTAATATAAAGAAGTGTTGAAAGGAGTGCTGTTATTGTTATTATCAGGAATGATGCAGCTGCAAGAAGAGGTAAAGGTATATTGATTTTTCTGTGCCATAAATCAGGCACATTTTTCCTGTCAAGCTTATTTTCAATACTTATCCAGACTTTGTTCTTTAATATTTCTATATCATCAAATCCGCTGTTGATAAAACTGCTCGCGGTTTTTATTTTTTCCAGTTTATTACTGCATTCAGTACAGTTTTCAATGTGATTTTCAATCATGATTCTGAAGTTTCCCTCAACTTCATTATCATAGTAAGCAGAAAGTGTTTCCCTGTCAGGGCACATATAAATCTCCTTTGTCAATCAACTTCTGAATATTTTCACGTGCGCGGAAAATACGTACTTTTACATTGCTTTCACTTATACCAAGCACTTTTGATATTTCTTTATAGTTTAAGCCGCTGAATTCACGAAGGACCAGAGGTGCTTTTAGTTTTTCAGGCAGTTTTTCAAGAATACTGTTCACAGTTTCCCTTGTTTCTTTTTTTAAAATTTCTTTTTCCCCGGTTTCATCCGAATAATATGGTTCATTTTTTATTTTATCAAAAACCTTAAGTTTTCGCTTCTGCCTTTTCCCATAATTGAATGATAAATTCTTCACAACACGTATAAGCCAGTATTTAGCATCATTCATTGTGGGCAGAGGAACAGCCCTGTTGTAGTATTTAATAAATGCTTCCTGACATATATCTTCAGCAGCTGCTGAATCCCCTGTTATGTGATACGAAACCTTGTAAACAACAGGAAAAACTTCATTGTAAAGCTGCTCAAAAGACTGTGTTTCATCCAATTTTTTCATATTGTAAACAACTTCAAACCAATTAAGTTACATTTTTTTCCATTTGGTTCCGTCAGCTGTATCCTTGATCTCAATTCCCATATCCTTCAGCTGATCCCGGATTTCATCTGATCTGGCAAAATCCTTAATTATTCTTGCGTCCTCTCTTTCTTTTATAAGATCAAGAACTTTCTGATCAATATCTTCTTTTTCATCTTCAGAAAGGGCCTTTTTCTCAAGATCCAGCCCCAGTACCCTGTCAAAATCAGAAATAAGGGTCAGTTTTTCACTGTCAGATATACCTCTGTCTTTAAGAAGCGTCCATACAACTGCAAGAGCTTTTGGAAGATTGAGGTCATCAGATATACCTGTCCTGAAATCCTCAAGATACTTTTCTGCAGCTTTTCCTATTGAGATTATATCAGATTTCCTGCTGTTTTCGAGAAGATTTTTCATCTTTTCAACAAGATTGTTTCTGGCTGTTTTTGCACTGTCAAGAGATTCCCAGCTGAACTGCAGCTGGCTTCTGTAATGCCCGCCCAGGCAGAAATACCTGTAATCAAGAGGATCATAACCTTTTTCCTCAAGCACTGACAGTGTCAGAAAATTTCCTGCAGATTTTGCCATTTTTGCCTTGTTCATCACAAGGAATTCTCCATGCAGCCAGTAATTAACCCATTTTTTTCCTGTAGCAGCTTCTGTCTGGGCAATCTCATTGGTATGATGAATATTCACATGGTCAATTCCGCCGCAGTGTATATCAAACTGCTCTCCAAGGTATTTCATGCTCATTGCGCTGCATTCAACGTGCCATCCCGGATAACCCCTTCCCCATGGAGAATCCCAGAGCATGGCATGATTCTCAAACTTGGATTTAGTAAACCAAAGAACAAAGTCATGGGGATTTTTTTTATTACTGTCAACTTCAATTCTGGCCCCTGCGGAAAGTTTCTGCCTGTCAAGAAGTGCAAGTTTTCCGTAATCAGGGAACTTGTCAATGGAGAAATAGATATTGCCGCCTGCTTCATAGGTAAAGCCCCTGTCCTCAAGAGTCTTTATAAGATCAATCATTTCCTGGATATGATCAGTAGCCTTGCAGCTTATATGGGGATTCAATATGTTCAGCTTTCCTGTATCGCTGAAAAAAGCATCAGTGAAATACCGGGCAATCTCCCATACAGTTTTACCCTTCTCCCTGGCACTTTTTTCCATCTTGTCTTCACCTTCATCAGCATCATCTGTGAGATGTCCAACATCTGTAATATTCATTACATGCTTTACATTATAACCCAGATACTCAAGAGTCCTTCTGAGCAGGTCTTCAAAAATATAGGTCTTCAGATTACCGATATGGGCATAGTTATATACTGTCGGGCCGCATCCGTAGAGTCCGACTTCTGATTCATTTATTGGGACAAATTCCTGAATATTTCTGCCCATTGTATTGTAAAGTTTTAAAGACACTGAAAACCCCCGCAATTTCATGATAATTATCTGATAATATATGGAAACTTATTTTAGAAATAAGTATCATTAGCTTTGTGAAAAGTGTACGAAAATTATTCAATAAAATCAATATTGACGGTCAAATCCTGTTTAATGAACCCCTTTCCAGTCATTCCACATTCAGGATCGGGGGAAATGCAGATGTTTTTATCAGAGCTGCATCCGTAAATGACCTTATAAAAATAAAACAGACTGCATCGGAGGAAGGTGTTCCTCTTTATCCTCTTGGAGAAGGTGCGAATATTCTTTTTCCCGACAGAGGATACAGGGGGGTAATACTTGATACTTCAGGACTTTATAGTTTTAAACTTGATTATAAATCTGATTTCAGCAGTAAAAAAATACTGGTAAAAGCTTCAGCAGGGGTGAAAATAAGCAGCCTTGCGGAAGTCTGCACAATGGAAGGTCTTGCAGGGCTGGAAAATTTTTACGGTATGCCCGGATATATCGGCGGCAGCGTATATATGAACGCAAGATGCTACGGGGTTTCTCTCTCTGACAGGATTGAATCGGTTTTTTATCTGGATGAGAACTGTGATATAAACGAATATATCTATAATGAAAATGATTTTGACTATAAAAAATCCCCATTTCAGGATAAGAATGTTATAATTACCGGAGCACTGTTTTCTCTGATAAAAAATAATTCAGGAGAGCTTCTGAACAGTATGTATTCCTTCAAAGATCAGAGAAAGGCAAAAGGACATTATCTTTACCCATGCGCAGGTTCAGTTTTTAAAAACAACAGGGATTTCGGAGAACCAAGCGGTAAAATAATCGACAGACTGGGCCTCAGAGGTTATTCTATCGGCGGTGCAATGGTATCTGAAAAACATGCAAATATTATTGTCAACCGGGGCAATGCTACAGAAAAAGATATAAAAAATCTGATTGATTATATATATACAAAGGTTTTCGAATCTTTCGGATTCAGTCTGGAACGGGAAATAATTTATGTTGACGGGGGGGGGAAATGACTAACAAGGTTCAGAATATCAAAGAATACATAAATCTTCTCAAACCGGACGAGATAAGGAATCTTCTTGATGAATGGTCTCTTCAGGACCTTATAGAAAACTGGGATGATCTGACAGATGATGAGTCAATTGTTGTATTTAAAAATCTGAATCCTGAAATGAAGGTTGATCTGATTAATTCTCTCTCGTATAAAGAGCAGGAAAGAATACTTGAAGAGCTAACAGAGGAATCAATCAAGCAGCTTTTAAGTGAAATGGAACCTGACGACCTTGTAGACTTTATCCAGTCTGTATCTTCAGATGTAAGAAAAGCAGTATGGGAAAACCTCTCTGACAACGCAAAAAAGGAAACACTCTTTCTGCTGAGGTTTGACGAAGATGATGCAGCAGGGCTGATGACTCCCCGCTATATCACAATAAAACCGACTATAAAAGTCAAGCAGGCACTCAACTTTGTAAGAACAGGTGTTGAAGAAATAGAGACAATTTACTATTTCTATGTAGTTGACCAGCTTAAACGTCTTATAGGGGTTGTATCTCTCAGGGAAATCCTTGCATCAGAAGATGATCAGCTTATAGCTGATATTATGGAGAGGGATATCATCTCTGTAAGGGAAGAAACCGACCAGGAAGAAGTGGCAAAAACACTTGAGACCTATAATCTCCTTGCCATGCCTGTAGTTGATGAAAACAATGTACTTCTGGGGATTATTACCTTTGATGATGTTATTGATGTAATCAGGGAGGAACAGACAGAAGACCTCTATAAAATGGGAGCCATGGGTGGGGATTCCCTTCCTTATCTGGAAACATCAATAATTGGACTTGTAAAAAAACGAATTCCATGGCTTATCATTCTTCTGATTTTCGGAACTATCACAACCAATGTTCTCCACCATTATGAAGACATAATAATCGGTGCTGCATTTCTTTTCATGTTTATGCCGGTTATTACACAGACAGGGGGTAATTCCGGTAACCAGTCATCAACACTTATGATAAGGGGACTTGCAACAGAGGAAATTCATTTCAGGGATATCTGGGTTGTTCTTCTCAAAGAGATATCTGTCGGTCTCATAATGGGACTTGGAACAGGTCTGGTAATCCTTGCAAGAGGCATGTTCCTTCCTCCCGGAATCAATTTTTTCCAGGCAGCGGCAATATCTGTATCATTGTGTTTTGTTGTTGTATTTTCAAGCATTGTAGGGGCCCTTGCCCCTCTTCTGATTCACAGAATGGGATACGACCCTACTGTCATGTCAGGGCCCCTTATGGCGACAGTAATTGATATATGCGGTCTTACTATCTATTTTGAATCAGCAAAATTCCTTCTTAAAATCTGATTCATATTAACCTTACTCTAATAACTGATTTCACTTCCCGCATCAAACCTGAATACTGATTTCAAATTAATCCGGTTTTCATCAACTGTTTCATATTCGCCTGATGAATACATCTTCAGTGAATCTCCCGTAATACTGATCCTGAGTTTTATGATGTTTGATATTCTTATGTCTGTTTCCCTTTTATATCTCAAAAGAATTTCAGTTACTCCATCAGTTGCAGATCCTTCAAAAACTGAACTTCTCGAAACCAGCCTGCAGTCGCTGTATTTCCAGACTGGGTTGGCTGAAAATCTCAAATAATCTCCCCTGATTCCAGTTTTAAATCCGTATCTGTCATAGCTGATACAGCAGTTGTCTTCAACTGTATTTCTTCTTTCCGCCTCGGGAGAGAATAAAAACAGGCCGTTGTCATATTCACCTCTTAAAAACATTACTTCCCCCATTCTGTTTTCTATATCTGAACTGTATTCATAGTGATACTGATCAAGATTATAGCCTGACTCGAGTTCAATATTCCTGAATAACTTGAATATCCCTTTAATACCCCTCCTGTTTTTTATGGAAGGATAGCCTCTGAAAGGTTTTCTGTAATATGAGTCTGAACAGGACAGGAGAAGAAAAAGGGTCATCCGGCCAAGTTCTGTTTCTGAATGGTATCTCATAAAATTTCCACTCCTGAAACATCTGCCGCAGGAAATTCCTCCTGAAAACGAGTTTGTAATAGAGCCGAACTGATGTGTTAAAGATGCTGCAGTGTTGTATATCTTCTTTCCGTACTGCTCATCCCTTTCCCTGTACCAGCTTTCATCTGCAGTTTCTTCAGAATAGGTTTCTGAAAATACGGCAGATATGTTCAGGTTATCTGTAATGTCTGAAGATATCCCGCCTCCCTTTTCTGTAATCCGGTAACTGTTGTTTTCATCTGCAGAAGCATATATGCTGATACTGTTTAAAGGATTGAATAAAAATCCCCAGTTTCCGTTCCTGTTGAGCGCATTGTCTTGATCTATTTCAGTTTTATCTGCATATGATTCCGAACCTGCAAACCATGATGATGGATTTGATATCTCCTTATAAAGTCCTTTTTTTCTTAACCTTCCCGCGGAAAAAACAGGAGAATAAAAACTGAATGCTGTTTTATTCTCCTTATCATCTGAAGGATCTTCCCTGAAATCCATTACACTGATTCTGTATTCTCCGTATTCCGCACTCATCAACCCTGAAAATCCGTTCATATTTGAGTAGTTTTCCTCAAGTTCAAATTCAACTTTATTTTTCCCATCATTCCCCCAGACATTTAAAAGGGAAAAAAACAGGAGAAGTATTGCCTGATAATTATTTTTCACACAACAATTTACATTGAGGATAAACACCTCACTTCAATATCATGCTTTTTTTTGAGTTTTTATCAGGCAAATATTCAATATTTTGCCCCTCCTGCTGGATTTTAGGTTATGAAAATATTGTCTTTTTTTTCTATTTAATGCAAAATTGTTTAAAAAGAGGTAACACCCTTTAAAATAATTTATTCCGGAGGAAAATATTGATAATACTAACCCTTAACTGCGGCAGTTCTTCCCTCAAATACCAGGTATATGACTGGGATAAAAGATCTGTTCTTGCAACAGGTATTGTGGAAAGAATTGCGCTGGATAATTCTGTTATTAAGCACCAGGCTACCGGCAGGGAAGAACATGTTATTGAACATGCATGTCCGACACACAAGGAAGCCATTGATCTTATCATGAATACACTTATTGACAAGGAATTCGGAGCAATAGATTCAATCAGCGATATAAAGGCTGTAGGACACAGAGTTGTGCACGGCGGCGAAAAATTCAACAAATCAGTACTTATTGATGATGAAGTAATAAAAAGCTTTGAAGATATTTCAGACCTGGCGCCCCTGCACAACCCTGCAAATATCCTCGGTATCAAGGCTGCTCAGTCCGAACTTCCTGATGTTCCACACTGTGCTGTCATGGACACAGCATGGCACCAGACAATGCCCGACAAATCATTCCTGTATGCACTTCCATATGAATGGTATAAAAAATACGGTGTAAGAAGATACGGTTTTCATGGAACATCTTTTCTCTACACAGCAAAAAGAGCAGCAGCACTTCTCGGCAAGGATCCTTTTGAGACAAATCTTATTATTGCCCACATCGGAAACGGTTCAAGCATCAATGCTGTCAAAGACGGGAAATCATTTGATACATCAATGGGACTTACCCCTCTTGAAGGTCTTGTAATGGGAACAAGGAGCGGTGACATGGATCCGGCTATTCCTTTTTTCATGATGAATAAAACAGGAATGAGTCCTTCTGAAATGGAAACAGCTCTCAACAAAAAGTGCGGTGTTCTCGGTATCACAGAGAAATGGGTAGACAGAAGAGATATTGAAATTGCAGCTGAAGAAGGAAATGAAAGAGCTATCCTTGCACAGGAAATGGAATCCTACAGAATCAGGAAATATATCGGAGCATATGCTTTTGCACTCGGAAGAGTAGATGCAATTGTATTCACAGCTGGTGTAGGTGAAAGGGGACCTGTAACAAGACTTCTCGCTACCCAGGGTCTTGAGGAATTCGGTATAAAAATTGATCCGGAAAAGAATAAAAACTCAATGTCAAAATTCCTTGAAACAGAAATTACAGCACCGGATTCAAAAATAAAGGTTTTTGTAATTCCTACAGATGAAGAACTTGTAATGACAGAAGATACAAGGGCACTCCTTGACGGTACCTATGATGTACACACAAACTTCAATTACAGCTTCCAGGATCCTTCATACGAAAACACAGAAAGAATTAAATCATCTGCAAAAGATGTTAAAAAATTCCCTGGTCTTGCTGATATAGTTGCAAAGCCCAAGAAATAATAATAATTTTTTAATTCATAAAAAAACCGCTGACCTGCATAAGGTTCCAGCGGTTTTTTATTCATAATATATATCTAAGACTCTATTTATAAAGAGTGGCTTTAAGCACCCTGTCGGCAGTTTCCTTATCGGTAAGATACTCAATAACAGCATGAGAGAAATCTGCGGCAGTTCCTGCCCCGCGCGATGTAATCACATTACCGTCTATAACTACCCTCTCTTCAGAGAATTCAACATCTGCACCAAAATCCTTTTCAAATCCGGGGTAGCAGGTGGCTTTCTTTCCGGAAAGTACCCCTGCCTTGTTCAGAACAACTGCAGGTGCTGCGCATATTGCGCACACAAGCTTCCCATCATCCGACATTCTCTTTATCAGATCCATTACAGGCTTGTATTCAGAGATATTCAGGGATCCAGGCATGCCTCCGGGAATAAATATTCCGTCATATGAATCGGAAATTTCATCAAAAGAATGGTCTGCAATTACTGAAATATCATGTGAACCTGAAACATCAATACCTTTTATACCTGTTGTTTCAACAATGATTCCTGCCCTCTTCATCAGATCAACAGGAGTAACAGCTTCTATTTCTTCAAAACCCTCTGCCAGAACAGCAAGTATTCTCTTTTCCATGTTATACCCCTTCTATAATTTTAACAGGAATCCCTTCAACAGTCTCCCCTTTTCTGCATATTCTGAAATGAATTTTATCACTGCTTCCTATCCTTTCATTTACAAGTGATTCCAGCAGGTCAGGACAGTTGTTTTTATCGGATAAATGGCAAAGATAGATTTTTACATCTTTATCTATGTTTCTGTCTAGTTTTTCCATGAACTTTACAGCATCTTGATTTGAAAGATGACCTTTATCTGATGCTATTCTTTTTTTAAGGAACCACGGGTAGGGGCCGTTATGAAGCATGTCGGGACAGTAGTTTGCTTCAAGAAAAAGGACATCTGATTCAAGGGCATGCTTTTCCATCTCTTCTGAAATTATACCAGTATCTGTTATTATAGTAAAAACAGTTCCTTTTATGTTGAAACTGTATCCTACAGATCCTTCCGAATCATGAAATGTTCTGAAAACTGAAAACTCAAGGCTGTTATAGGAATAGTTTTTCCCCTCCTCAACCACAAGAGTTTTATGGATTTTTGAAAGGACAGAGCTCTCAAGTCTTGTCCGGCTGCACATTACAACAGGAATGCTGTATCTGGATGAAAGAGATGCTATACCCTTGAGGTGGTCGGAATGATCATGTGTCAGAAAAATAAAATTTATGTCTTCAGGCCTGAAAGACATTTCAGCTGCCCTTCTGCTGAATTCCCTGAGCGAAAAACCGTTATCAATAACTAGGGTAATTCTTCCGGTACGGTTATTATTTTCTGAAACATCAGCAGCATCATTATCTGATATTATCCTTTTTTCCCCGATGAAATCAGGTTCATACTGAATTATATATGAATTGGCAGAAGAACCGCTTCCAAGTACTGCATATCTGATCATTGTATTTTAAATCTGACCCATTCTGTCAAGCTTTGACCTTCTCACAGGCATTGTCATGCATCTCACTCCCCCTCCGCCGCGGGCAAGTTCTGTTCCAGGTATTGTGACAGCCAGTTTACTGTAGTTCTCAGGCCTGTCTTTTCCATTGATAAATATTTCTGCAGACCTGACAGAATATCCGGCCTTTTCAAGCGAAGAAAGTGTTGCAGAATTACAGTCATATCCGATAATTTTTCCGGGCTCGAATGCAAAGAAATTATTGCCGCTCATCCACTGCTCACGCTGCTGTTTTATGGGATCATCTCCGCCGCAGAATACAGGCTCCATTCTGTAACCTGATTTCTCCAGATCCCCGAGAAGGCTGTCAACCTCTTCGATTTTTCTCATTCCGGAACTGTCAGATTTTATCTTTATAATTCTAAGCTTGTTTACTCCGCATATATAGGGTTCATAAACAAGGACTTCATTCCTGTTTATAATATTAAACACCATATCAAGGTGGATAGTTGCCCTCTTTTTCGGCAGAAGCACACAGTAGACAGTTATTTCATCATCTATTCTGCGTCCCAGCTTTTCTATCAGGAGATCAACAGCATCAGGGGATGTGCGCTCAGAAAGCCCTATTATCAATGTGTTGCTGTTGAAAACAAGGAAATCACCCCCTTCAAGAGAAACTTTCCTGTCCATGGAAGAGTTATTATAAAACAGTATTCTTTCTTCAGGCAGTCTGTAGTGTGTGCTGAAAATTATCTTCATTAAAAGACTCTCAGATTTTCTGACCTTGTATGCCATGGTACCGGCTATACCGAAATTTCTGAAAACCATGGCAGAATCACGTGTGAAATAAAGGTTTGGAAGGGGGAAATAGTCAAACTCCTCCTCCGAAAGGAAAGAGCTCAGGGTGGATTTCCTGCTTTTAAGCCCCTCAATCATTGTTCTGCAGAACTTATCCGAATCAAGCTTTTCAAGCTCATCCAGCCTTCCGGGAAGGGATCCTCCCCCCTCAATCCTGTCAATTATTAATTTTCTTGTTTCACTGTGATCAGCAATATCAAGAAGGACATCCCTGACATCAACAACTTTTGAAACTGTTTTCAGAAAGTTTTTAAGTACATTATGTTCCTTCCTTACAACTGAAAGTGGAAGAATATCATTATAGAGAAGTTTTTCGGCTGTCTGGGGAGTCATGACCTCAATCTCCTCGCCGGGAGAATGTATTATTACCTCCTCAAGCTTTCCAATTTCTGAATCAATATACGGGATGTTTTTATCATTTTTCATTTCTTGACCTTTAAAGCAATTTCTTTATATTCACTTTCCGAAAATCCTGCAAAGGCACCGAAGTCTGTCCTCAGTACTGGAGTTTTCAGGAGCTTCTGGTTTTCAAGCAGCTCTTCAGCTGCATCATACTCCAGATAATCATAACCTTTTTTCTTGTATTCTGCAGACTCTTTATCTATCAGATCTTCAGGCTGAATAAACCTGCAGATATTTTTAAGTTCTCCGGCAGAAAGGGATTTCCTGTTTAGATCTGTAAAATGGAATTCAATATTTCTCTCTTTTAGAAAGCGTTCCGCTTTCCTGGTTTCCTTGCATTTCTGTCTTCCGATTAGCTGCATCATGTCATCCCCCTGATAATTCTTACGGAGTTATTTAAAGATAATATCAGCAGGGAAAGGATTTAACAACTATTCAGTTATTAAAATCAGTTTACAAGTATATTTGAAATAAGTTATATTTATGCTGTAATCAAGTTAAGGATATAAATGACAGACTTCGTTCATCTACACAATCATACAGATTATTCACTTCTCGACGGCGCAGCCAATATATCAAGACTGGTTGATACAGCAGTCCAGCAGGGAATGAAAGCCCTGGCAATAACAGACCACGGCAACATGTTCGGTGTACTCAGGTTCTACATGGAGTGCAAAAAGAAAGGGATAAAACCGATAATAGGCTGTGAATTCTATGTTGCCCCCGGTTCAATGCTTGTAAAAAGCGGTAATGAAAAAGGGAACAAGTATCATCATCTTATTCTTCTTGCAAAAAACAGGGCGGGGTATGCAAATCTCATGAAGCTTGCTTCCATTGCATATACAGACGGTTTTTATTATAAACCCAGAATAGATTTTGATACCATGAAAAAGCATTCTGAAGGGCTTATATGTTCATCCGCATGTATTGCAGGCATCATTCCCCAGCTTATTCTCCAGGGAAGGGAGGATGAGGCTGAGATAAAGGCTCTTGAGTATCAGGAAGTTTTCGGAAAAGACCACTACTACCTTGAACTCCAGGATCACGGGATACCTGAACAGAAGACTGCCAATGAGGGGCTTATAAGGATTTCCAGAAAAACAGGAATCCCTCTCATAGCTACAAATGATATACATTATATTACCAAAGAGGAAGCCGAAGCCCAGGAAATACTTATATGCATTGGGACCCAGAAGAAACTGACAGACAGCGGAAGACTGGTTTTTGACAGAAAAGAATTCTACATGAAAGATCCCGATACAATGAGATCAATCTTCAGTCATATTCCCGAGGCAGTTGAAAACACCAACAGGGTGGCACAGCTCTGTAATCTCGAGATAGAACTTCCGGGGCCCCTTCTTCCTGATTTTGATATCCCCGGGCAGTTCTCAAATCCTGACGAATACCTGAGGCACTTAACATACGAAGGAATTAATAAAAGATATCCCGAGATAACAGATACAATAAGAAAGAGGGCTGAGTTTGAGCTAGATATAATTATTTCGATGGGTTTTACAGGATATTTCCTTATTGTTTGGGATTTTATCCACTGGGCCAAGGAACATGATATCCCTGTAGGTCCGGGAAGGGGCTCAGGGGCCGGCTCTCTCATAGCCTATGCCATGACTATTACAGATATTGATCCTTTCAAATATGATCTCCTTTTCGAGCGTTTTCTCAACCCTGAAAGGGTCAGCATGCCTGACTTTGATATAGACTTCTGCTTCGAAAGGAGGCAGGAGGTTATAGATTATGTTACACGCAAATATGGTTCAGAACGTGTGGGACAGATCATAACTTTCGGTACACTGAAGACAAAAGCTGTATTGAAAGATGTTGCAAGGGTTCTTGATATTCCTTTTGATGAGTCAAATACAATTACAAAGCTTGTTCCCCCTGATGTGAAGAAACTCAATGATGCTATTGAGCAGGAAGAGGAACTTCAGAAAATCATATCCAGGGGCGGAGTATATGAAAAACTCATAACAATCTCCAGGTACCTGGAAGGTCTCAACAGGCACAGTTCTCTCCATGCTGCCGGTATTGTAATTGGTAAAGAGGAACTAACCAAATATGTACCCCTTTACAAGGATCCTAAAACAGGGGCTGTTTCAACCCAGTTCACCATGGACCAGCTTGAAGACTGTGGTCTTGTCAAGATGGATTTCCTTGGACTGAAAACACTTACACTTATAAAGAACACTGAAAACCTGATAAAAAAACGGGGAATAGATTTCAGCATAGAAAACATACCTGAGGATGATGATAAAACATTCAAAATGCTCGGAGAAGGCAAAAGCGCCTGTATTTTCCAGTTTGAAAGCGCAGGGATGCAGAAAATACTTAAAGATGCAAAACCTGAAAGCATAGAGGACCTTATCGCGTTGAATGCGCTCTACAGGCCGGGTCCAATGGCAAACATACCCCAGTTTATTGAATCCAAAAAAGATAAATCAAAAATAAAATACCCTGATCCGTCCCTGGAAGAAGTGCTTAAACCTACTTACGGTGTAATAGTGTACCAGGAACAGGTTATGAAGGTTGCCCAGATTATCGGGGGCTTTTCACTTGGAAAAGCAGATATACTCAGGCGTGCAATGGGCAAGAAGAAAGTCAAGGAAATGGAAAAGATGAAAGTCGAATTCCTGAAAGGGGCTGTTGAAAGGGGATATGACCAGAAACATGCATCCGAGATCTTTGACATGCTTGAGCCTTTTGCAGGATACGGTTTCAATAAATCCCATGCTGCAGCCTATTCAGTCCTCGCCTACCAGACGGCCTACCTTAAAGCCAACTTCCCTGCGGAATTCATGGCAGCAAACCTTACAAATGAAATCCGTGATACAGACAAGATGGCTGAATATATTGCGGAATCCAGGCAGATGGGAATTGAAATGCTTCCCCCCGATATAAATCTTTCAGAGAAATACTTTACTGTATCGGACGGCAGGATTGTATACGGACTTATCGGTATTAAAAATGTGGGAACTGCGGCAGTAGATGAAATTATCCGGGTCAAGGATGAAGGGGGAGAATTCAGAAGTCTTAAAGATCTGCTCGACAGGGTGGACTTGAGGGTTGTTAACAAGAAAGTTCTTGAAACACTGATAAAGTCAGGACTTTTTGACAGCATTGAGCCTGGAAGGGCCCTCCTTTTTCATAATCTTGACAGACTTACAGAGAGCGCTGCAAGAGAACAGGAAAACAGGAAATTCGGACAGACATCTCTTTTCGGAGGAGAAAGCAGTGAGGATATGCCTGAAGTTGAGCTTGAACATGTACCTGAATGGCCTGAAAAAGAACTTCTAAACTTTGAAAAGGAAAATCTGGGTTTTTACTTTTCAGGTCATCCTCTCAAAAACTTCAGAAAGATATATGACAAATGCGTTACACTCAAAATTACTGATTTTGAGAAAACATCAGCAGAAAAGAAATATACTGTTCTAGGAGTTGTTAAATCAATAAGGGAGTTTACAACCAAGGCTGGAAAACAGATGGGCACAATTGTAATAGAAACTTTTGAAGGGGAAATCCCTGTTGTGTTCTTTTCCAATTCCTGGTCCAGATTCAGGTATCTTCTTGAAGAAGACAAGGTCCTTGGTTTTTCCGTAAAGGCAGATAAAAGGAGTCATGAGCCGAAACTGCTTTGTGATGAAGTTATTAACCCGGGAGATATGAAGGAAGCAACTTTCAGGGAAGTGCATTTTGCATTTAACGACAGTTTTAATCAGGAAAATCTAGATTCCTTTAAATCCTTCCTTCTTGAAAATTCAGGCCCCTGCACAACTTTTATTCATATTAAGGAAGGGAAAAAAGTAACTGTTCTTAAAACCCCTACACAGCTCAATCTCTCATCATCTGATGAAGTAATTAAAACAGCAGAGGAAAAATACAGTTTCATAAGCTCTGCATGGAAAGAATAAATATTAACGAGGTTTATTAATGGCAAAAAACATAACAGATCTATTAAGTGGTGTAATTTCAATCTATATGCTTCTTATTATTATTAGAATTGTGATGACATGGTTTACTGCACAGTATGCAAATGATCCTAGAAATTTTCTGGCAAGGATATGTGATCCCTATCTTAACTACTTCAGGAAATTCAATCTCAGACTTGGGAATGTGGATTTCTCTCCCATACTTGCAATAACAGCACTTGTAATAGTAAGCAATATACTTACACAGATCGGTACATACGGCAGAATAACTGTTGGAATCATCCTTGGCGTAATTATATCATCTGTATGGCATGCATTTTCTTCATTGCTTACTTTTTTTATTATCTTCATTATATTGAGGCTTATAATGCTTCTTGTAAGCACAAATACATTTTCCCCTTTTGCTAGCGGGCTTGATTCAATACTTGTTCCCCTTGCTTCAAAAGCTGCTGCACTTTTTGTAAAAAATTCCGCGACAGGCTATCAGACAAATCTCATGATACTTGGAGCACTGATGATTGCAGTGAAACTTGCAGGCAGCTTTATATTGCAGTATGTGGTAGCATATCTCCCATCACTGCCATTCTGAAAAAGGGAAAATGTCCTCCTTAAAGAATCTTAAAGGTATCGGCCCCGCATCTGTTAAAAATCTTATGGAAGCGGGGATCAGATCTCCTTCAGACCTTATCGCCTATTATCCCAGAAAATATGAATACAGAAACAGGTTTACCCCGCTCAGTCATGTTCCGTCATCTGAAAACCAGGTACTGGAACTGAACACTGTCTGTGAAGTAACAGACCATCAGTATTTCGGTTTCGGAAAGAACAGAACACTGAAAATTGAAATCAGGGACAGCAGTGCTACGGCATACCTCATTTGTTTCGGGCGCAGTTTCCTTTCTAATTCCCTTCCCCCCGGAGAGAAGTTCTATATACACGGCACTTTTTCTTTAAGATACAATGAAATTCAGAGTTCAAACTTTGATTATGAACCATATTCAGAAAATCCTGTAAAATTCAATCTGATACTTCCTGTATATCCACTGACTTCAAACCTGTCACAGAGTTTTATCAGAAAAGCTGTATCTTCAGCCCTTGATACATACGGTAAATTCACAGAGAACTCCCTGCCCGGGGAAATTATTGCCGTAAACAGTCTCCTTGAAAAAAGTACCGCACTCTTGAATATCCATTTCCCCGAATCAGAAGAGATGCTTGAAAAGGCCATTAAAACTCTCAAATACGAAGAACTCTTCCTTTTTCAGGAAGTTCTGCTCAAAAACAGGCTTGAAAGGGAAAAGAAAAAAAGAAAACCCAGGGACCTTCCCAGGACACTTCAGAAAAAGATAATAAGCAGTCTTCCTTTCAGTCTTACCGGTGACCAGGTTGCTGTAGTAAATGATATATACCGCGATTCAGTATCAGAAAGATCAATGTCAAGAATTATCCAGGGAGATACAGGCTGCGGTAAAACACTTGCAGGTCTTCTTTCCGCCCTGCCCTATATTGAAGCAGGATGCCAGGCAGCTTTTATGGCGCCTACAGAACTGCTAGCTAAGCAGCACAGCATCAATGCATCGAAACTTTTCCGGGGGACAGGTATAAATATCGCATATCTGAGCGGCAGGATACCGCAGTCAAAAAAAAAGCTTCTTCTCGAATCACTTGAAAAAGGTGATGTTGATTTAGTCATAGGAACACATGCCCTTTTATCAAGTCCGGTAACATTTAAAAACCTGGCCCTTGCAATTGTCGATGAAGAGCATAAATTCGGTGTTAACCAGAGAGAAAAGCTTTTCAGCAAGGGTAATAATATTGATATAATAATGATGAGTGCAACACCGATCCCGAGAACTCTTGAAATCACAATGATGGGCGACATGGATATTTCAACAATAAGAACAATGCCTTCAGGACGTATTCCGGTTGTAACACACAGCGCTTATTCTGAAAACATTAACAAAGTTTACAGCTTTGTAGAAAAAGAACTGAAAAAGGGTTATCAGGCCTATTTCGTTTATCCACTCATCGGAGAATCTGAAAAACTGGATCTTAAAAACGCGGAAACAATGTACAGTGAAATTTCAACTAATGTGTTTCCAAAACACAAATGCGCTCTTATCCATTCCCGCATATCTGAAGAGGATAAAGAGAGTACCATGGAACTTTTTTCCAGGGGAGAGATAAAGGTACTGGTTGCAACCAGTGTTGTTGAAGTCGGTGTTGATGTGAAAAATGCCACCTGCATGGTAATTGAACATGCAGAACGTTTCGGACTTTCCTCGCTTCACCAGCTCAGGGGAAGAATAGGAAGAAGCAGTATTCAGTCATACGCATTCCTTGTTTTTGACAGAAACCTTTCAGAAATTTCAGCAAAAAGACTAAAAATAATAAAGCAGAACAATGACGGTTTTGCAATTGCAGAAGAGGACCTCAAACTGCGAGGTCCCGGTGATATATCGGGAACCAGACAGACAGGATTCACCGACTTCAGGATAGCTGATATATTCAAAGACAGGGAACTTATAGAAAAATCAAGAAAAGACCTTCATGAATATCTCGGAATCAGATCTGAATAAATTCAGAATAATATTAGCACAAACTGTAATTATTTCAAATCCCAACAGCTTTATGTGAAAAAACCCGGCATTCCGCCGGGTTTGAAAATTATTCGCCTGAAATAAAGTTAAGGGGGTTTGTAATAACCTCAAAATGAAGATGGTCGCCTGTAGCCATACCGGTGTCACCCTGTATGCCCAGGATCTCCCCCTTTTTTACTCTCTGCCCCTCTTTTACAAAAGTATCCTTGAAATGTGCATATAAAGTAAAAATACCGTCAGAATGCTCAATTACAACAAGGCCTCCGTAGACAGGATGTCCCTTGAAATATCCGTTTGGAGGGGGCCAGTGTTCAACAACTATCCCTGATTTTACAGCCTTTACAGGTGAATTATAGGGGCCTACCAAATCCACCCCCTTATGGAGTCTCATATCACCTTCAAGACCTCCCATCGGATTTTTCCTGTATCCGAATTCGCTTGAAATTGTATACCGGTCCAGCGGTTTACCAAAATCCTCCGCATATAATGGCAGTATTACAACTATCAATAATATGACAGCGGTAACCTGTTTCATTGATTTCTCCTTAATATTCGCTTTTTCTTTATCGATTCTTTTTTATCTGGTTAAAAAATAAAATACAAATAATAGTCCAAAATTTCTATATCAGGAGATATCAAATCATGCAATTTTTCCATTTTTTCAGCTCTTTTTTTTAATATTAAAACTGTTTTTTATGTAATTATTCCATTATCTCTAATACTTCAACCGCCTGCATGATCCCGTTTTTCAAAGAGAATTACCAGAATGGAAACAAAACTTCCGGAGAAAGCCATCATCAGAAAAGCATTTGAAAGTGAATAGTTATCACCAATCCATCCTATTACAGGAAATAAAATTATCATGAAAAAACTGAATGCCATACTCTGAAATGACAGCACTGTAGCCCTTGTTTCACTTGGAATAAGTCTGTTCAGATAATCACTTATTGCTACAACAAGCACTCCCTCAATAATTCCGGTAAGAATATAGAAAAATTCCTTGAAATCAGTAAGAGCAATTCCCCACAGACATAAAGTAAGGCATATGGGCATCAGAACAAGTACACCACTTTCACCGATTTTCTTTTCTATTACAGGAGCCTTGTATGCAGTGATACCGGCAGTCAAAGCAGATACTGCATAAACAATACCTATAAAGAACTCACTCCTTCCCTCTCCCTTCCAGAAATTCTGAAGATAGAAAAAAAGGCTTATAATGAAAGTGAAAATAATTTCTGAAAAAATGATAAAAAATGCAATCCTCGGTCTTTTTTTTAAAAGTGAAATGCTTTCAACTGTCTGATTAAACATAGACCTTGAAATATCCTTTATAAGAATGCTTTTTTCATTTAAATTATTTCGATCTTTCACTGGCTCTTTGAAAAAAAGAGCAGTTACAAATGAAGCAGCTGCAAATAATGCTGAAAGTGAAAACACTGATAAATAACTCCTTACAGCAAGATATCCCCCTGCAAGATAAGATATGATAAAAGCAGACTGCAGTATCAGCTCCTGCTTTCCGGCTACTTTACTGTAATTTTCTTTTTCGCCTGAAAAAAGCATTGAATCATATACAAGTGCTTCACCGGCACCTGATTCAAGGTTGTAACCCATTGCGCATAAAGCAAAACCAGCTGCCTGAAGAGTGAAACTTTCAGAATAGTACATAATGAAAAGGCTGATGAAAAAAAGAGCCCTTCCCCATATTCGGCTTATTTTGCGCCCCCAGAGGTCTGCAACAGTTCCCGTAGGAACTTCCATCAGAAAAGAGGTTACATGGAATATGCCTTCAAAAATACCAAGTTCAAGGAGTGAAAAACCACGGTAAGCAAGGTATATCATCCATATACCTCTGGTGAGGTTCAAATTGAAGAAAAGTGTAAATATATAGTTTTTGGTAATATTACCCATCAGACTTTCTGTTTTCATAATAAATAATCCCGGTTTTAATTATTTTATTATCAACAGACATGCCTGCAAATCAGTAGGGACAAGCCAAAACCTGACAAAAATCACACAAACACATGATAAAAAAAGGGTAATCTGCTGATAATTATTGTCAGTTTCATGGCTCTTCAAGCAGTTTCAGCTTCTCTTCAGCCGGTTTGAAACAGGTTTTTATTATAGCAGAGTATTATCAAATGTAAAGTTTTAATTATGACAAATAATCATCACAGTACTGTGAAATCAGGGGCTAATTCCCCTCCCCCTAATGAAGGGATTTCAGGTTCCGAGTCAGGTTCGAGCAGTATCCTTATTACAGCATCATTTATCAGCTTGTTGAGAATCACTTTCCCCTCTTCTGACACTGATAAAAACCTGATACCGAACCCGAAAGGATAGTTGCTTGACCGGGATTCTGAATCTACTATTTCGCAGCTTGTTTCAAGGCTGAAATTTGCAAAAATTATTTTAACATTTGCATGGCTTCCCCAGACTGGCATTATTGTTTCTGTTTTAAGATAGGCTCCTCCTGAACTGACTGAAAATATTTCAAGTTCCTGCCAGTCAATATCATCTGAAGAGAACCAGGCGGTAAGCGGCCATGAAAACCTGTTGCCTGCCCTTTTGTTCCTGTTTTGCGCATTTTTGATAAATTCTTCAATCTGTGAAGTATAATCAGGATTATTACGGTCTGCCTTTCTGTATCCTCGTATTATTCTGTCTGTATCTGGTGTGAGTACTATTCCTTCAAGAAGCGGGAAATTTGTCTTTACAGATGCAAAAAAAGAAATATGATCCTCTGAGATCTCAGGAATATCTATAACCAGGCACCTTATATTTTCTTCAGAAACAAGGGCCTTTGCAAGTTTCTCTTTTGTTCTGATATTTACTATTTCAGTATTTTCAATACTGTCCAGGCTCAGATGCTGTGAATAAACAATAACTTTATCCATCCGGGTCTCCTTTTATGACTTTTCTATTCAGTTTTCTCTCTGAACATATTCTGCCGGATATCAGTCCTCTTAACATTATAGTCGACCTCATACCGCCCCTCATACCTGTCATTGATTTTAACTTTAAGACGGGTCTTCTCAATATCCTTTTCAAATTCAGTATCTTTTCCCTTTTCAGGAATAATATCAAAGTTATTATCCTGGCCGTTGTATTTATAGATAATCCTGAACAGATAATGCTCTTCCGCAGGTATTGCCCTTATTGTCAGTTCGATATTAATTTCATCACCATTTCTGTCTATAAAGGATTTTTCATGAATACGCTGCACTGTTGATGCATCAGACTTGTTAATTTTAAATCCCTCCCAGACAATATAAAGGTGCTTGTATATAAGGTCATTGAAATGCCTAGTCTGGTCTCTCAGTATAATCTTTTTACCCGGCTTGAGTTCGAACTCCTCTTCCCAGTCACGGAATTTGAATTCAGGAAGGTCAATAACACCGAAGCTGTTGTTAAGGTGAATCCTCACCTTGTGCATCCCGGGGGGAATATCCCCCATCTCCACAGGGACCATACCGTTGCCTGTTGTATATCCTGCGAATTCATCATCAAGAAATATCTCTGCACCCTGAATAACTGAATAAAGGTTTATTGTTCCGGGAGATTCATCCCTCATCGAAATTATTGATCTTTTTCCTTCATCAGAAACGATATTGACAGCTTCCCCTGTAAGTGCAAAAAGTACCTGCTCCGAAAGCTCATGTATAGTGTTTTCCGTATAACCCCTGGCAGAAAAAGCTGTTACATTGCCTGTAACAACATTGACAGCTTTCATGTTTATCAGAAGATCTTCTCCAAGATAAACATAGCTTCCGCTCAGGAGGTAATCCGCTCCTACAATTTTTCCGAAACTCATTCCTGCATCCTTATCCTCAATAAGTCCGCTCAGTTTAAGTTTCTGTTCATAGAGAACATTTTCAATATCAGATCTGTCAGTCAATGATAAAGTGTCTGATGAAGAAATATCATATAAAAACATTCCTTCGATTATCCCTTTCAGATAGTCATATCCCGGGTTTCTGTTCATATTCTCTATTGAAAGAAATGCTGCTGTTATATTTTCACTGTAAAGATTAAAAGAAAAACTGATACTTAAAATGAATACAATAAATATTTTTTTTATACTTGCCATATATTTATTCTGAAACCAGCTTAATATTTTTGCAAGAAAATTATTTTTAATATTCATTTTTTATATTTTCTGAGCTTTCTTAAATTTCATGTAGTTTTCATCAGAAGAGAGCAGTTGAAATTTTACTAAACTGGATATTAATGATTTAATAAAACCATGGGAATTGATATTTTAAAGGTATCAGCAGATTACGAACTCAGCATGGTAAGAGATCTTTTCATAGAATATGTATCTTTTCTCGGTGAAAATCTTGATTTCCAGGGTTATAAATCAGAAATTGAAAATCTTCCGGGAATATACTCCCAGCCAGAAGGATGCATTCTTCTTGCCTTAAGCTCCGGAAAGCCTGCAGGATGTGCAGCACTCAAAAGACTCAGTGACAGGAAAAACAGAGCATGCGAAATGAAGCGCCTGTATGTCAGGCCTGAATTCAGAGGCATGAAACTGGGGAAAAAGCTTGCATGCTGCATTATCAATGAAGCTGCTGAAAAGGGATATGAGACAATGTACCTCGACACACTTGAAAGACTTACAAGTGCCATGAAAATGTACAGTTCTCTAGGCTTTGTACAAACTGATCCGTATTATTTCAATCCCATAGAAGATGCAGTATACTGGAAACTTGATCTTTCAGAATATTCAGAAAATCCATTCAGCTTTCAATAATAAAAGCTCAGTTGATAAAAATCTCAGGATTTCTGTAACTGCTGAATATCTCAAAAAGCCTTGTTCTTGTTTCTTCGATTTTAGGATTGGAAAAATACCTGGCCTGCTTCATACATTTTTTCACACATGCACAGCACATTATACAGTTATCAGCATCTGTTTCAACTTTGTCCGTTATTCTGATCGCAGATGAAGGACATGCATCTGCACAGGTCCCGCACAAGACACATCGGCTGTCATCAGTTAGAGGGGCAATACCTGATGAAATTATTCCCTGTCTGTACGGACGGTTACCGGGAATCCCGGGTTCATCAATTCGTCCCGATATCAGCTTTTCATAAACAGCCCTGCCGAATTTTTCCGACATTGCAGTATCATTTTTATCCGGCCTCCCCTGGGCAATTGGTTTTTCACTGTTCGAATATGAGTGTTCCGCAATAAAAGCTGCTGCTGCAATTATTCTGAATCCTTTACCGGTGCATATATCTTTCAGCTCAAGAAGAGCATCATCATAATGCCTGTTACCGTAGACAGAAACAATAACAGCCAGGCTTCCTTCAGTTTCAATTTTTCTGAACCGCCTTATAAACAGCTCAGGGACACGACCTGCATACACAGGAACTCCTATCAGGACGATTTCATCTTTATGAAAAAAAGCAGCTTTCTCAGGATTAAAGGTCAGATTATTTTTACTGGCCAAAGGTATACCTGTACCTGATGCTATGCTTAATAGAATTTTTTCAGTACTTTCTGTCGGAGAAAAGTAAACCATATTTAAAGAACTGTATTTCAACTATCACCTCGCTGATTATTAATTTCTAGATTTTCTCCATCTCACTGTTAAGTATTTTTATCTGATCAATATTTTCCGAACCGATTTGCTTCAGACCTGCCGACTCGTCAACTATATCATTTCCGAGTTTCTGAAGATATGAAATATGTTCTTTCGTAACATTTACAGAACTGTTTATATCATCAATACTCTTCCTGCCAAGGTCAATACTCTCCTCCATTATTTCAAGGGCTGACTTTACATCGTTGTTTGAATTTGAAAGATTGTTGACTGAAGATGTAATAATATATGAACCTTTAATAAGGTCCTTGATATTTTCAACAATTCCGTTGAGTGATTTGCTGACATCCTTTATCTCTGTTATTACGGAATTCATCACCTCTCCCAGGTCATCAGAAGCTTTGTTGGATATTTCCAGGAACCTGTTGTTGTTTTCAATACTTTTTCTTATTGCATCTGAGTTATCTGATGTTTCTTCGGAAAGCTTTCTTATTTCCTCTGCAACAACAGCAAATCCCTTACCGGCATCACCTGCATGGGCAGCTTCAATTGCAGCATTCATTGCAAGCATATTTGTCCTGCTGGAAATTGATTCAATAACAGAAATAATCTCAAGTATTTCTGTTGAAGACTTTGAAAGGTTTTCAATAGACTGAAGAGACTGTTCAAGTTTTAAGGTGCCTTCTTCTGATGATTTGTTAAGGATATCAAGTATATCAAGCTTGGATTCAGCCTCTCCCGAGATTATTTCAATCTTTTCAACCATATTTTTAAGGGAATCTGATGCATTCTGAATTGCTTCTGACTGAACAGACATTTTTTCCTTCACAAGTTCCCTTGATTCCTTTATTTTGAGATTGGCAGTTTCTGCTCCCTCTGCAGATCTTAAAAGTTCCCCTGAAACCGTATCAAGCTCTTCAATGTTTTCCGACAGATGTGTTGATACCATACTTGTGTTTTCCGCAGCACCAAGAAGCCTTTCCCCGACATTGAATGAAGATTTCATACTGTCGACAATTATATTGAGCTGCTGAAAATTTTTATCTGTTTTATCCTTTTCATACTCCACTGCCCTGATTGTTCTCAGCTGCATTCTGAAAACCAGTACTGCAAAAAAGCCTGCCATGAAAAGAAAGATTATGGAAATAATGTATTCTCCCGCGAAATTTGTTTCTCCTTTTGAAACTGCCAGAGGAACAAGTTTGAAAAAGAAAAAAGCTGTCTGACCGATTATCCCTGCAATAAGAATGAGAACCATCTGAAGCACATTGTAGGAAAGAAGGGGCGCCACACAAATTACAGAGATTATATATGTTGAAAAGATATAAATATCATTTAGATCCTGGTGCTTTTTAATCAAAAATATTCCGAAAGCAGCCCCGGTGAAAAGCAGGACACTGGTGGAACTGCAGAGTTTGTATTTACCCCTGAATAGGGCCAGAATATTTAAAACAAGGAGCATTGTTACAAGCAGTTCCCCTGCAGCAACAGCAACATCTCCTTTTGAAATTCTGATTACAGCAAAGATAAGGAAAAAAGCTGCCAGCACCTGATTTATTACATAAAGTGTCACTGCTTTTTCCCTGTAAATATCATTTTCACTGCTGTATATTTGGTTAATCTTTTCTATAATCTTCATTTTATCTCCTGATCTTACGGGTTAAATAAAAACATTTTAATTTAAATTATATATAAAATGAGTTAATATACTAACATTTTTTAATTATTAACAGAGATAAATGAATAGTTTTATACATGGAAAGGATTATCAGCAGGCTATCGGGGCAAAAAAAAACGGTATGCCTGGACGTCAATATTGCATACCGTTTATAGGGAACCTCTCAAATTCCCCATATATAATTATCTTCGGTATATCACAATATTTCTTTAGTACTGCGAAAGCATTTTTACAGATTTTTTGATAAGTGAAATATGGTAGTCTGCAGAGCGGACAAGGCTCTCATACATTGAAAGTGAATTACCAATCACCTTATCAAGCTCTGTTTCCTTTTCAGATGTCAGGATTTTCCTGCTTATTTCCTGAAGCAGGAAACCTGCTGTTTCCCTGCTCTCTCCAGAGAGTATTTCACTGTCTATCCTGTCTAGTTTTTCCGCATCTGTTTCTCTGTAGCTTCCCGAACCGAGTATATCCCTGCATATACTCACCCCTTCTTCAGCTGAAGCTTTGAGCTTTTCAAGAGATAATGCGGTATCTTCTGCCGCCTTTATATACTTGCTGCAGCTTTCTTTTTTTCCGAATGATTCTGAAAGAAATGAATCCAAAATCATATCTATTTTTTCCCGCCTGTCAGGCAGAGAAACTATCTGCTCATGTGTTGCAGGTTTTATCCCTTCTATTTTAATCCCCTTATCCGAAAGGGTCAGGGTTTCCTGGTCATACTGCCTGTGCTGCTCTTCAAACCACTGCCTGTAGATAACAAGCCTTCTGTCTGTAAAGACAGTCCCGCCGGAATTGTCTTCAGCCTCAACAAGAGATGCATCAGTTAAAAGCCTGTAATCCATGAGAGCTGCCGGATTAAGACGCCAGGACAGGGTATGGGATCGTTCCTCGAAAAAACTCCCCTTGAAATGGGTCTGCTTGCCGGGATATGAAAGATCAAGCCCTGCAAAAAAAATCGGGGAACATCCCGTATTCCTGGCGAAGTCCCATGCAGTTGTCGATACAGACCCCCCTGCTCCCAGTTTTCCCCTGATAAAAGTCTCTTTCTCAATCTTCTGACCCAGTGGAAACACCGAGCTTGCAAAAATATATTTTCCGTTCCGGTTTCTGAAAGTACGGGAATATGTCGAGGGTTCTGAAACAACAACAGTTTTATCCAGGCTGCACCTGTCAAGATGCCTGTAATTCCAGTACTGGGGATCAACAACAACAAGGAAATCAGGCTCGATTCCGTATCTCAATACCGCACTCATGGAAGTATCAACAGCAATAACAAGGCATTTTTCCCTGTATTTTTTCAGATTAATTATCGATTTATCAAGACCTGGTCCTCCTGCAATAATTAGTGCAGGAATATTCTCAAACTTTCCTTTTATTGAATCAATGCCGGGAGATGATGCAAAAACAGGAAGATTTAAAAGGAGGTTTTTTACCCACAGTTTGCCGAACCGGACAAGGGTATTGTTGTTTACATCCTTCCTTGATATATATGAAGCAACAGAATCCTTCAGACTGTCGAAATATACGCTGTTTATCTCATATTCACTTCGTATCTGGAAATATTTTATTTTTTCAAACTGGAACATATTAAGGGTAGATACAACTGATCCGGGATCAGCACCTATTACAAGAATAACCCTTCCAGAAAACAGAATATCGGAAAGGTCCCTGACTTCAGCGGCAGTCCTGAAAAGAACGGGATCAGGTTCGACAACAACTGCTTTTCCGTTTTCATTGTTTCTCAGGAATGCTTCAATATGATATCCCAGCCCGAAACCGCCGAAAACCCAGCAGTCGCAAGAGCTGTCTGATGACATTTTTATGATTTTTTCAGCTTCACTTACAGGATCGTACCTGCTGTGTATGTATTTTCCATCAACCGATACAGTTATATCACCCTTTCTGGTGAGAGAAGTTTCATATCCTGCAGATGTTCCTTCAGATACAAGTATGTCAGGGTCAAGATTGTAGTATTTCAGGAGAATATCCCTGTTCTTCTCTCTTATGCTCATTCAAGTTCCAGTATTACTTCAGTTTTTCCCTGTATCTCTGTACCTGGAGGAGGCGACTGTCTTTTAACCCAGCCTTCCCCAGTTATTGTAATATCAAGTCTTGAATCCTTGAGAAGTGGAAGTATCTGTTTTTTGGAAAGACCTGAAAAATCAGGCACAGTGCTTCCGATTTCTGTAATATACTCGGGTTTTGTAAGAACAACGCGCCCTGAATGGTCAACAACAATATCCCCTTTTCTGGGTATCCCCATATATGAGACTATCCGTTCTGCAATACTTCCAACCAGCGGAGCAGAAATAACTCCGCCGTATATGCTTTCCTTCTTCGAATTGATAATAACATTGTAAAGTATAATTTCGGGATCCTCATACGGGAATATTGCAAGGCATGATGATATAAAAGCCTTTTCAGAGTACTTGCCAGTTTCCCGGTCCAGAAGCTGTGCTGTCCCAGTTTTTACAGACATATCCAGCCCCTCTACTGCTGCTCTCCAGCCTGTTCCGCCGTCATGCTTTGAAACACTCTTCATCATTTCAAGTATTTCATCAGCTGTCTCAGGCAGAAGGACCTGCCTGATTGGTTCCCTGATATTCTCATCCAGAAGCCTGCCGTCATTTGACAGTACCTTTTTTACAATATGGGGCTGAAGCATCATCCCCCTGTTGGCAAAAACAGTTGCCGCCTTTACCATCTGCATTGCAGATACAGAAATCTCCTGTCCGAATGATATTGTAGGTTTAGACCTTGCAGACCAGTCCCTGTAATGCCTGAGGAGCCCCTTTGTTTCCCCCGGAAGAGGCAGATTTGTCTTTGTTCCGAAATCAAACATCTTAAGCATCTGATAGAAAGCATCATCTGATATTGTTTCCGCGGCATATGCTGCGCCTGAGTTGCATGAGTATTTCAGTATGGTTTCAGGAGTTACATCCCCGTGGTTCCCCAGGCATTTTATCTTTATGGGTTCGCTGTTTTCAAGCTTAAGCTCATAATATCCATTGCAGTGAAAAACAGAATCCCGGTCAGCTCCTCCCAGGTCCATAACCGATGCAAGTGAAAAAATCTTGAATACAGACCCAGGTTCATAAGCAATGTTCAGTGGACGGTTAATCCGTTCATTTTTCGTTGATTCTGCGAAGTTGTTGGGATCGATTTCAGGGACAGAAACGTAAGCCAGAATATCACCTGTATCCGCCTCAACAGCAATTGTCATTACTGCATCTGCATTATATTTTTTATATGCTTCAAGAGATTCCTGATATGCAAAATTCTGGATATTCATATCTATTGTGAGAAAAACCTGGTTTCCGTATGTTTCTTTGATCTTTTTCCTTTTTTTCCCTGTTTCAGGCAGGGGGGAAAGTATGCTGTCATATGTATATTCAATACCGTCAAGACCTTTATTGTCAGTTCCGGTATATCCGATCAGATGGGAAGCCAGTTTTTTTTCAGGATAATTTCTGCCGTATTCAGGCTCAAGGCCGACCCCCGGAATTTTTCCATCATCAATATATTTCTGAATCCTTTCGCTTTCAGAAGGCGATATTTTTCTCTTTACATACATGAACCGGGTACGGTTGTTGAAATCATCAATCAGGCTATTGTAATCAAGGTCAAGTTCTGAGGACAGTATTTCAGCAGTAAGCTCTTTATTTATAATTCCCGGTATCCATGCTGTAACGGAATAAAGCCTTGTCTGTATTGCCAGAATTCTTCCGTTTCTGTCCAGTATGGGTCCCCTTTCAACAACCGGTTTTTCATTGAGAAATATTTCATTATCAGTGGAATAGAAAAGCATTACAGCCATGTATTTGGCAGTTATTATAAATACAACAAGAACTGTAAATACTGCAAATATCTTTTTTCTTAAATCCCTGTTCTGATTTTTCATTAAAAGTATATTAATATGTTCCGCTTTAATTGTCGATATAAATAAAGTATTTATGGATAATTTACTCAATTTTAAACAGAAAATCGTCAAACGCAACAGAAGGTCGGCAGCAGGCAGTTCAATGATATGGAACAGCAAACCTGTAAACGGGAAGGTCAGCTCTTTTCATAAAAAGAGAAGATCAGACATGTTTGCCGCAGCCGACAGGAAAAGGAACACCCTGATCCTTCCCAAACAGCTGATTTCCCATCTTAAACTGAAAAAAAGCCACAGGAAATCAGTTTCTGCAAAAAGAAAGAAGAAAATAACAATCAAGTTAAAATATCTGTTTACAAGCGGAACAGCTTTTCTTGTTCTGTTCGGTGTCGTAGTATCAAACTCCATATCTTCTGCTGCATCTCTCCCCGGTGAAAAGCTGTTGTTTCAGAAAGATGTTTCACTGGATGAAAGCCTTAAAACAACATTCCTGGAGGATGAAGCGAACCAGAAAAATACAGAGGAAATTGATCTTTCAATACTTAAAGGTCTTGAAATAAAAAAATATACTGTGGAAAACGGCGATTCCCTTTCAAGAATAGCTTCCATGCATAATGTGTCAATGGGAACAGTCATAAGCTTCAATAAAATAAAAAACGCCAAAAAACTTTACAGGGGAACTGTTCTCAGCATACCGCAGTCAGACGGAATAATGTATGAGGTAAGGAAAGGTGATTCCCTCAGCAGGATTGCCGGAAAATACAATGTATCATTCAACAGGCTCCTTGATATGAATAATCTTGAATCATCATTAATAAGGACAGGCCAGAAACTTTTTATTCCCGATGCATCAATAAGCTCATTTGAACTCAAGAAAACACTCGGGGATCTTTTCATAATGCCTGTAAAAGGGAGAATTACATCGCCGTACGGATACAGGCAGGACCCTTTCACCGGAAGGAGAAGCATGCATTACGGTATTGATATAGCAAACAAAACAGGTACAGCTGTTAAAGCAACACTTGACGGTGATGTTCTGAAATGCGGTAGAAGCCTGGTCTATGGGAAATATATCATTATCAGGCATTCAGGCGGGTATCAGTCACTTTATGCCCACCTCGACAAGTATCTTGTAAGAAAAGGTCAGAATGTATCACAGGGAGAAATTATCGGAGAACTGGGTAACACCGGCAGAAGTACAGGTCCGCATCTCCATTTCTCAATCTATAAAAACCAGAAACCGGTTGATCCTGTAAAGCAGCTCAGCATGTAGAACTCAGGGATGGAAATCCATCCCCTTTTAATGTCTGTTACTTTCCGTGACAGTGTTTGTATTTTTTACCGCTTCCGCACGGGCAGAGATCATTCCTCCCAACCTTGGGAACGCTTCTTTTTATCTGTACCCCTGTCGGTTTTGAGTTGTCTGAGCCTGATGAAAGCTGGTTCATTGCCTGATGGGTAGCCTGGGCCCCGGTATCTGCAGTTGATTTTCTTTCACTGTCAAAATTTCTTATCCTCACATTTATAAGCTTTCTTACAACTGCTTTCCTGATATCCTCTATAAGAGTATCAAAGATTTCAAATCCCTCAAGCTTGTATTCGAGGAGAGGATTTTTCTGACCGTAAGTCCTCAGGTAAACTGCTTCCCTGAGTGCCTCAAGATTTTCTAGATGGTCCTGCCATTTTGCATCGATTGACCTCATGTACTCAATCTTTGCAAACATATTGAAGTTTTCCCTTCCAAGCTGATTTTCCTTATCATTCATGTCTTCCCTGATAGCCCTGTAAACAATATTCCTGAACTCTTCGGATGATATTGAATCAAGCCTGTCCTGATCAATTTCAGGTTTATACATAAGTGTTTCAGCCAGAAGTTCAGCTGTCTGGTTATTGTCCTGGTTCGATTTTGGATCAGGGAAAATCTCATTAAGATATTCATCAACTATTGAAAGAATACGTTCTTTCTGGTTTTCATCGGAAAGTATGGAATCTCTCTGAGAATATATGAATTTCCTGTGTTCATTCAGAACATCATCATATTCAAGAAGATGCTTTCTTATTTCGTAGTTTCTTTCTTCAACCCTTTTCTGGGCCCTTTCTATCGACTTGCTTATCCATGGGTGGTGAATAGGTTCATCATCCTTCATTCCTGCCTTTGACATGAGGTTTTTCATGTTTTCACCGCCGAAAAGTCTCATAAGTGTATCATCAAGCGATATATAGAACTTTGATCTACCGGGGTCTCCCTGCCTCCCTGAACGGCCCCTCAGCTGATTGTCGATTCGCCTTGATTCATGCCTTTCTGTACCCAGGACAAAAAGTCCTCCGCAGTTTTTAACCTCTTCATAATCCTTTTTCCACTTTTCATATTCACGGACATAGGCTTTCCTGTATTCCTCTTCACCAGCCTCTGTACCTGCAGCCTTCCTTGCCCTGAACTCGGGGTTACCTCCGAGCTTTATGTCAGTACCTCGACCAGCCATATTTGTTGCAATTGTAACAGATCCTCTGGCTCCTGCCTCTGCTATGATAAGAGCTTCCCTTGCATGATTTTTTGCATTGAGAACCTCGTGCCTAATTCCCCTTGCTGTCAGAGCCCTTGATATAAGCTCAGATTTCTCAATTGTGACAGTACCCACCAGAATCGGCTGCCCTTTTCTGTGGGCGGATTCTATTTCGTCGCAGATTGCATTTATCTTGAAATTCTCATTCAGGTAAATTTCATCATCCTCATCAAGCCTTGCAACTGGTTTATTGGTGGGAATAACAACAACATCAAGATTATATATCCTTGCGAACTCTCTTGCTTCTGTATCTGCAGTACCTGTCATTCCAGCTATTTTATCATAAAGCCGGAAGAAATTCTGGAAAGTTATTGTAGCAAGAGTTTTGTTTCTCTGTGCAACCTTTATCTTTTCCTTGGCCTCAATTGCCTGATGAAGGCCATCTGAATACCTTCTCCCTGAAAGGATTCGCCCGGTAAACTCATCAACAATCTGTACAAGCCCCCCCTGAATAACATAATCCACATCCTTGTGAAAAAGCAGGTGGGCTTTCATAGCCTGTGTCATGTAATGGACATATTCAAAGTTTTCATCTATAAACAGGGAATCCCTTATTATTCCATTCCTTAAAAGGATTTTTTCAAGGTTATTCATCCCTTCATCTGTAAATGTAACTCTTTTTCCTTTTTCGTCAATTTTATAGTCGCCGGCAGGTTCTTCAGGGTATTCACCTGTCACGGGATCCTTTTCACACTCTTTGAGCTGGCTTACTAGCCTGTTAACCTCATAGAATTTTCTTGTATCATCATCTGCAGCTCCTGAAATTATAAGGGGGGTCCTTGCCTCATCAATAAGGATAGAGTCAATCTCGTCAATTATGCAGTAATGGTGGGATCTCTGAACAATTTCTCCGTTTTTCCACCGCATATTATCCCTGAGATAGTCAAAACCCAGTTCATTGTTTGTTCCATAGGTTATATCGCAGTTATAAGCCTTCTGCCTGATTTCGTTGCTCATGTTCGAGATAATAAACCCTACAGTTATTCCGAGAAGGTCGTATACCGGTTTCATCCATCCCGCGTCCCTCTCTGCAAGATAATCATTTACAGTTACAATATGAACCCCTTTGCCAGTGAGGGCATTAAGATATGCTGCAGTCACACTAGAAAGGGTTTTTCCCTCCCCTGTCTTCATCTCTGTTATCTTTCCCTGATGAAGAACTATACCTCCAAGGATCTGTACATCATAGGGCCGTTCTCCCAGGGTTCTTCTTGCAGCTTCCCTTGCAACAGCAAAAGCTTCAGGCAGAATATCATCTGTTGTTTCCCCGCTGTCGAGCCGTTTGCGTAAAACAGTTGTCTGTTCTTTCAACTCGTCATCAGTCAGAGTTACAGCCCATCCCTCCCGTTCATTTACCTTATGAAGAAGAGGAAGAAGTTCTTTCAGGTCCTTCTCATGTTTTGAGCCAAATACTGTTTCTACTATTTTTGTAATCATTTTATTGATATTCTCCTGATGTCGTTGTTTTATAACTGTTTTAAAGAATGTTACAGGTTAGAGTTAATAATACCAAACATTACAGTATTAAACCAAATTAATTTATATTTTTTTTGTATATACAGTCAAGATTGACATTAAATATCTCTGATAGTATCATTTTCATCAATGAAAAAAATATGCATAACTATCTGTACAGTAATAATTCTGGCTTCCTGCGGTTCAGTCAGTTCAGAATATTTAAGCAGGGAAAAACTGTTTGAAATCAACTACGGAAAACTTGAAGATGAAATTGATATAACCCAGAAAAAGACATTTGATATTCCTGTTTCAACTGTTCTTACAATGAAAGACGGCATAATCTACATCCTTAACGGGAATCTCCAGAAAATAATGAAATTCAATTCATATGGAGATCTTCTTTCAGTTATAATGAACAGGGATCTCAATCCTGATCCAGTCATAGTAGACAGGGAAAACAGTGAAGAGATCATGACCAACAGAAAAGGCATTTATTTCCCGTTCAATAATGCAAACAATATTGCAGTTGATTCCGATCAGAATATCTATGTCAGCGATACACTGTCTTCTGATAGACAGGAATGGGATGATAATCTTGATACCATGCTTACAGGGGTTGTTTACAGATTCGATAAAAGAGGCAGTTATTCAGATTTCCTCGGACAGGACGGACCGGGAGGTATGCCTTTTCCCTATATAACAGACCTCCAGACTAACTCAAAAAATGATCTTGTTGTAATATCAAAAACATCAGATTCAAGCCCTGTTTACTGGTTTGACAGTACAGGAAAGCTGCTTTTCCAGATAGATATAAGAAACAGCACTATACCGTCACCTGATGAGGAAAACATCAGTCTTCTTGTTGATACAATCAATATTCCTGAAAAGGATCACAAACTGTTTATAAAATGCGATCTTTACAGAAAAATAATCAATTCTCAGACAGGAAAGGAATCTGATATAGATTACCTCAAGTCATCTGTCTATGTTTTAAATCTTGAAAACAGAAGTTTTGAATCTGTCACCGATATACCTGAAGTGTTTACAAGCAGCAGCAGCAACATATCATTCAGTGAAGAAAGGCTCCAGGTGATATACAATACACTGGGTATTCTGGGTGATGACAGGATTGTACTCTCAACAATAATTGATGATAACAGCCATAAACTTCTCGTACTCAATACCAACGGCAATGTTATTTATACAACCAAGCTTAATACAGGAGAGATTGCTCTGAACAGCATGGACATTGATCTGGACAGCAACGGTATAATAACTTCAATACTGTCGGGATCTGACAGTTCCAGTGTTGTATGGTGGAGAACTGACCGTATTTTAAAGGAAAGATAAATGAAAATTGTCAGCCCTTCTGAAATGGGTGAAATAGACAGAAAAGCACAGTCTGATTATCATATACCTGAAGCAGTTCTGATGGAAAATGCAGGTATTAAACTTTATAATTATCTGGTATCTGATGTCTGGAACAATTCAGTACCTTTACACACTGTATTTATCGCAGGAAAGGGCAATAACGGCGGAGATGTCCTTGTAATGGCGCGTCAGCATTTTCTTTCAGGTTGCAGCTGCATAATCATAGTACCAGATCTTTCCTTCAGGGGAGGACTCCCTGAAACCCATCTTGACATATGCAGCTCTCTGGGAATAGAAATTATTGACTGGGAAAATGACAACAGCAGGGCCCTCAGCACTGTAGATAATGCTGACTGGATAATTGAAGGTCTTTCAGGCACAGGTCTCAAAGGGGAACTGAAGAACACCCCTGCCCGGATTGCAGAATATATTAACAGATCAAAAGCAGAAATATGTTCTGTGGATGTACCGTCCGGTATCGGGGAAAACTACAGGGATGGCTGCTGCTCTGTGGAAGCAGACGTGACACTTACTGTAGGCCTGCCCAAATTCCCCCTTTTTACCCCGTCCGGGAGAAAAAAATGCGGAAAAATCATCAGAGTGCCGATCGGTTTTCCCCCTCCCCTCATATATGATGAAAAAATAAAAGACAGCCTGCTTGAATACGACGATCTTAAAAAGCTCATCACTCCACCTTCCCCATATTCCCATAAAAATACAAAAGGCCACACACTCATACTGGCAGGAAGCAAAGGAATGACAGGGGCTGCAAAGATGTGTGCATCATCTGCCCTCAATTCCATGTCAGGACTGGTGACTCTGAAGGCAGAAGAAGATGTATTCAGCTTTTTATCAGATATTTCGCCATCAGTGATTACAGGAACAGAGAATTACAGCTGTTATTATGAATCATCAGTGAATAAATACAGTTCTGCGGCCATAGGTCCGGGATGGGGATATTCAGAAAAGAAAAAAAGGTGGCTGAAATCCTTCATATCTGAAAGCAGTCTTCCTGCTGTTATAGATGCTGACGGCCTTAATATTCTTTCTGAAATTCTTGCTGAAGGAACAGAGATAAAAAACAGTAACTGTGTACTTACTCCCCACATAGGAGAATTTTCAAAACTGGCTTCTGTTTCAAAACAGGAAATAATGGATAATCCGGGGCCTTTTTTGACCTCTTTTTCAAAAAAATACAAAGTTACCGTAGTACTTAAATCACATGTTATCTGGATATCCTCACCTGACGGATATATTCAAATTATCGACGGGAACAATCCTGCAATGGCGACAGCAGGGAGCGGTGATATACTTACAGGCATAATCGCAGGGCTTATGTCATACGGACTTGACAGCCTGAGATCTGCAGCTGCCGGTGCTCTTCTTCACCAGTATTCAGGTTTTCTGTGCTATAATGAAAACGGATTTTTCAAATCTGAAAAACTGATCGAATATATCGGAAAAGCCCTTTATAAAGTGTTTTCCAGATAAAGGACCTTTTATGGACAAGCAGAATAATACTGAAGATATGCAGTACGAATTTCACTACAGCCGTGAAGAGAGACTCTCAATGATGCCTGATTCTGTTCTGGAATACAAAAACAGAAAAAAGAAAAATAAATCTCTGCTCATATTGTGGCTTGATATTGCTTTGATCCTCCTTCTTTCTTCAGGTTTCCTTATTTACCAGAAAATAACAGGAAACAGGTACTCTGATGACAACTACAAGTTTTCAATGAAAACCTTTGTATACAACGACAACCTTCTTATAAGTATTACAGCCCTGAATAAAAAAACATCAGACAGCATCGGCAATTCAGGAGTTCCTGTCGAGCTCACATTAAAGCTTTCAAAATCAGATTCCTTTTATAAAAAGATTTATGATTTTCTTCCTCAGAAAAACAGTGAAGCGAAAATATACAGGGAATCAATTCCGCTTTCAGAAATTCCGGATATACGGAATTCTTCCCATCTTCTGGTAAATATTAAATTTGACAACAGCAGCATAGATATAAGACAGAAAATTGTTTCAGAAAAATAAAATTGACGCTTGATACAGGATCAGTTATTATTTATAAAGAGGTAGCAGATATATGGTTCAGTTTTATTTTTTATCTATATTTGTAAATTTAATAGGCGGTCTTCTGCTTGCAGGTGAAGTATTAAACAAGCAGTTTTCAAAGCTTGACATTCTTCAGGAGCTGTTCAAAGCACCAAAATATCTACTAAGTTTCAGTATTTTTTCAGCTGTTACAGGTATATTCAAGATTATAAGTGTTTATAACGGCGATGTACCGGTAGTAGGAGATCTTATACCGGCTCTTGTAAGCATGGTTATTGCAGTTTATCTCTTTCTTTCCTGGCAGAAAAACAAGTCTGTGGAAATCAATACTGCTCTTGAGAAGACAGACACTTTAATTGAAAAATACAGAAACATTATCGGTATTGCGGCAATTGTTGTTTCAGTGCTGCATTTCTTCTTTCCCGATGTTCTTTTTATCTGATGCCTGACAGAACATCAACCGCCGGAATAGCACTGGTAAACGGTAAAGTTTTTATAGCAAAAAGAAAGCCCGGAACTTCAATAGGTGAAAGCTGGGAATTCCCGGGCGGGAAGGCTGAGAAAGGTGAAACTCCGCAGGACGCTCTTGTAAGGGAATATAAAGAGGAATTTGATATTGACATTGAAGTTAAAGATCTTTTCTGTTCCGGTCAGTTCACAAATAAGGGAAAAAGATATACTTTAAAGGCATTCTTCATTAAATTTCTTTCAGACAGTGTAAAACTGAGAGAACATTCAAAAATTGAATGGATCAAGATTGACAGACTCAGCGACAGAAATTTTGCAAACTCTGATATGATTATAGTCAACTGCCTGATGAATAAAATGTGCTCTTCAAATTAAACTGTTTTTATTGAATTTTTCTGAAAAAAAGGACAATGCTCCTGCCGTATTTTCTTCTGTCATATACTTCAAGATTGCCTATTATTTCAGGCCATTTTTCCTCTGACGGGTGATGTATCAGCAGTATCCCTTTATCTGAAAGAATATTCCTGCGGCTTACAGAAAGCACGATATCCTGCTTTTTTCCCATAGGAAAAGGGGGATCAAGAAATATAATATCGAATTTCTCTCTTGTTACAGAAATAAACTTTTCAGCAGACATGATATAAACCTTTTTTTCAGTTTCTATCATGTCTGTGTTTTCATGAATGATATTTTTTTTAATCCTGTCCTTTTCTATAAAATAAACAGGAGAAGCACCCCGGGATGCAGCTTCAATACCTATTATTCCAGATCCGCTGAAAAGATCCAGAAAAGACATTCCTTTAATATCTCCCAGTATTGAAAAGACAGATTCCCTCATCCTGTCCATGGCAGGGCGGATAATGCCTTTGGGGCACCTGACCTGCCTGCTGAGATATTTACCCCCTGTTACTCTCATCCAGTAACCTAGTCTCTTCTTCCGAAAATCCTGAGGAAAAACAGAAACATGTTTATAAAATCAAGATACAGTTTGAGTGCTCCAATAATTGAAAAACGGATATAATCACTTTCATCAATTGATGATGAATAATTTCTGCTCATAGAAATTATCATCTGTGTGTCATATGCTGTCAATCCGCAGAAAACAAGAACACCTGCATAGGAGACCAGATAGTAAAGCCCAGGGCTTTTTAAAAATATATTTACAACTGAGGCAATAATAATACCCAGTAGCCCCATCATCAGATACTGCCCCATTCCGGCCAGGCTTCTTTTTGTAGTGGCGGCGTACAGGCTCATTCCCGCAAAAGTAGCAGCAGTTATGAAAAAGGTTGAGACAATGCTTGCTCCTGTATATATCAGGAAAATTGTCGAGAGAGTAATACCGTTTAGAACTGAATATGCGGCAAAGGAAAGTGTTGCAGCAGAAGGACTCATGCTCATTATCCTGGCAGACAGAAACATTACAAGAATAAACTCACCTATAACCATTGCCCAGAACATCCCAGACTGCACCATGCTGATTATTCTTGCAGGATTTGACATCATCCACAGAGATACCATACCTGTAAGTGCAAGACCTGCAGTCATCCACATATAAACATTTCTTATCAGGCTTCTTTCCCTGACAGCCTGTGATTCAGACAGATAACCTGTATTTTCAAACATATTTACTCCTGAAAACAGCTTATCACTGTTTAATATTGTTTTTTTCCTGGGATTATAGACGATCAGTACTATTCCTCCCAATATATTTCTCATTTTAATCTGATATAAATATCACAATTTTTTTTTTAAAAGTCAACTTGGACAGCTTAAACTACACAAAGACTTCATACATTCTGTACAGCCTCAGTATTATTCACTCTTCAGCTTATCATCATCGGTATATCAGAAAAGAGAAAACCTGTTCCTGATAAGAAGTATAACAGCAGATAACATCAATACAGAAAATACAATCCTTCTTATAAAGTTGTCATCAGCTCTCCTGTCTGCAAATCTGCTCAGAATAACACCTGAAGCTGCAGCAGGTATGAGAAAAATGAAATCAAAAAAGATTTCCTTATTAATAATTCCTTTCAGGATGTAACCGGTAATTCTCATAATGCTTTCCGCTGTAAAAACAAAACAGATGCTTCCCCTGAAATCTCTCCTGTCAAGACCTATCCTGCTGAGTGCTGCAGGAACCAGAACTCCTATCCCGTACAAACCTGTCAATATTCCTGAAACAAACCCGGTACCAAGTACAATCAGTTTTGTATATTCTGTTTCGCGGTATTTTTTCTTTTCCCTGAAAAAATCCAGTCCTACAGCAATAAGAACAACAGCAAGTATGCTTTTAAGTATTCTGTCATTGACAGAATCGAGCAGCAGAATACCGGGTACTATTCCCCCCCCCACAGACACAAGAAGTGGTAATGCAAGGCTGAATCTTATATATTTCCATTCCCTTATCACAAGGAAAATATTTACAGGAAGACCCAGCAGTGTATCCAGAGGGGTAATAAATCGGTTCTGCCTTATGAATGAAAGTGATCCGTTCATTACCAGTGTATTTCCGAAACCTGCAATTCCCTTAAGAAAGAAAGCAGAAAAAACAGTCAGATTAATTATAATATGCTCAACCATCGATTCTTTGATAAAACCCCTTTCTACAGCATTACCCAATCTAACTAAAAGTTATTTATATATTGACATCTATTACTTTTAGTAGTATTATATTCTTAAATTAATTTCCACTACTTTCCGTTTTCCAATGATAATTATTATTATCATTCCTGCTATAAGGACTCACCATTCTTATAGCTTTTTTTTAATCTGAATTTCAGACTATTTTAATATAATACCAAAATGAGCAAGCAGGTTTACAGCTTCAGGCAGGCTGAAAACAGCTTTTTTAATTTTATTGCTGTTTGGATTTATATTGTAATTTACAGCCTGTTCAAATACTGCACCTGTCAGATCTGTATTGTGGAACAGCGTATCATTCAGGTCGCAAAACCTGAAATCAGCGTTTTTGAGCTCTGTATTGACAAAATCGCAGTCATTGATAACGCATCTGCTGAATACAGCACTGTTCAGTTTCAGATCTGTAAAATTTGATGATTTTATGTCGCATGAATAAAAACTTATATCAACAACAAGTCTGTTGAGATCTGTAAAACTTATTCCAGATATTTTGCAGTTACTGAAAACTACACCGTGCATTCTTGCATTCTGAAGATTATTCGCAGACAATCTGCATTCCTCGAAAATACAGTCGGAAAACACTTTCCCGGCAAAACTCAGAGATGTCAGATCCATGTTTTTAAATCTGTGTTTATAGTATTCATCTTTCAGCATGATTACATTAAAACACTTTTTCAAAGCTTGTTTAAGTATGTCTTTAAATTATTCTTTTTTTAAAACGGGTAATTACAAAATAATGTTATCAGAATTTTCTATTGCTGAGTATCCTGGTACATTTTTTCAGTTCAATAAGGCATTCCTTTATATAATACCTTATTCCAGCTTTAGCATCACTTTTTTCATTCTTTATATTATAGTCACAACAGCTGTCATCTTTTTCTTCAGTTATTGCTTTGAATGCCTTTTTATCAATTTTGCCGCCGTTCAACAGCTTGTGAAGATATATTTCTGTATTGTCAGGATCATTATAAACTTCTTTATAGTATCTGTTTACCAGATCTATCCATTTATCATGCTGTTTATCTGAAAAGCATACTTTTATAAAAGAATTATTTTTTCTTTTATCCATTATCCTCTCCTCAATAATCAATAAACAGTTATGCAGATTTTTTTTAACTTTCCATAATTAATTATATTACAGTTTTTATTTTTCTGAAAATATTTTAACTGACTTGAATAAAAGTTTTTATCAGGTTCGAATGACTTTACTGTTTAATATCGCTAAAAAGATACCCTGAAAAAGAAAAAAGCCTAAATCCTTGCTTTACAAGTATTTAGGCTTTGGGCGATGACGGGCTCGAACCGCCGACATCCTGCTTGTAAGGCAGGCGCTCTCCCAACTGAGCTAATCGCCCTTACGGTTTGTAATTTAACAGATTGCTTATTTTATGTCAACAATGTTCAATATTTTTATTTTTAATAATCATGTATATTTTCGCCACCTTAAAAACACCTGTATCTGACAGAGATATGGTCTATCAGGCTATAAAAGCATAAATTCAAATATGGAAAACCTTAAAAAGTTTATCCTGGCTTAGTTAAGCAGGATTTTAAAGTTACAGAACCTAATAAAATATTGATAACAGATATTACTTACAGATCAGGGATTTCAGTTACCAGATGCTGAATGGAACTGTTTTTGCAGAGATCATAATTTTGAACCGGGAATTTCCCGTAGAGGTAATTTTTTTGATAATGCAGCAGCAGAATCAGGGGAACGACAGCGGAACAATTAATTCAGCAGTTTATACACTGGAATGACTGGTTGGCAAAAACAAAAAAATCATAATAATAAGAACAGCCCCACCTCCTGCCATAATATTTCAGGAATCTATTTTCAGAACCCTATGGATGGTATAAGCCAGGTCAGCATAGATTAAGGGCTTCATGAGCACGGCGCTGATCCCGAGAGCTTCTATTGTATGAGTGTTAATCCGTTCGCTGAACCCGCTACAGAGTATTATCGGAATATCGGATCGTATTACCCTTATTTGTCGAGCCATTTGATCACCCGTCATCTCCGGCATGATCATATCGCTGATGATCAGGTCGTATTTATTGGGATCGGACCTGAAGGCTTCAAACGCATCTATGGAACTTGCCCTGGTTTCTACCTGGTAGCCCAGACGCTCCAGTAAATCATGGCCAATCTCGAGCAGTGATTTTTCATCATCAACAAAAAGGATGCGTCCATTGCCGGTGGGGAGCTGTTCAGTTCCCGCGAAAGTTGTTCCGACTGCAGCATCAGCTGTGGGAAGGAATACATTGAAAGTCGTGCCGATTCCCACCTCGCTATATACTTTTATATTACCTCCGTGGTCCTTGATAATACCGTGTATGGTAGAGAGTCCCAGGCCAGTGCCCTCTCCGGTGGGTTTTGTGGTAAAATAGGGGTCGAAAATTCGCTCGACCATTTCCTTTGGAATGCCACAACCTTTATCAGCAACTGTAAGCTTGATGTACTGCCCCGGATTCATTTCAGGGAAGCTCTTTACATCAGGTTCTTGAATAGTAACTGACGTCAGATCCACATTCAGGGTACCGCCGGCTGATTTCATTGCGTAGTAAGCATTGGTACACAGATTCATGACGATCTGGTGGATCTGAATTTCATTTGTGAATACCGGAAAAAGATTGCCTGAAATGTTTGCGAGGATTTCAATGTTCGGGGGTAAGGATACTTTTATGAGTTTTAAAGCATCCTCGATAACCCGGCTGACATCCATCAGTTTTTTTTCCGAGCGGTCCTGACGGCTGAACAAAAGAATTTGCTGAACCAGTTCCTTTGCCCGGTGACCTGCCTTGATTATCTGGTTGACATTATTCCTGAGTTTGGAATCTGCCGGGCAATCGAGTTGTGAGAGCTCTGCATAACCTAAAATAGCTCCCAGAATATTGTTAAAATCGTGGGCAATCCCGCCTGCCAGTGTTCCCAATGATTCCATTTTCTGGGCTTGATTCATTTGGGCTTCCATCTTGTTACGTTTCTTTTCGGCCTCTTTTCGCTCGGAAATGTCCTTAACAAAAGAGACGCTGTAGGGTATATTATCGAACATTAAACGGATTCCGGTTATTTCGACTGGAATATCAGTGCCGTCCTTTCGGCGGTGGACAGTCTCGAAAGTGTCTATGTCCGGGTTATGTTTCTGGCGTTGCCATATTTGATCGATTTCCTGTGGAGAATGCCCCCGGTCAAAATCAAAGACATTCATCCGGCAAAGCTCTTCCCTGGTGTACCCAAGGTATTGGCATGCATGATCGTTGACGTTTGTGATATCGCCGCCGTCCCTTATCAGAAAAATACCCAGTGGTGCCTTGTCGAAAATAAACTGAGTAATGCGGGATGATTCAAAAACACGCTTTCGTTCCGTGATATCACTGAAAAATGCCATGGAATAGCGATTGTCATTGAATTCAATCAGGGTCACTGTCACTTCAACCGGAAAAATCGTGCCATCCTTCCGAAGATGCCTGCTCTCAAAAACGGCAGAGCCGTCACTGCATAACGTTTCCCACACTTTTGGCCACCTGACTCTATCCATGAAGGGATCAATGTCAAAAACCGACATTATCAAAAGCTCTTCCTGTGAATATCCGAGGAATTTACAAGCGCTGCTGTTGGCGTATAAGATATATCCTTCCTGATCAAGCCTGAGGGCACAGAAAGATGTTTGATCGATGCAAAACCTGGCAAGCCTGCATTCCAGGTTTTCGTCGGTGGGTAAACGATCTTGTTCTTTTCCCATTTTGTCCTCCGCCATTTGCAAATCCGGATATAGTCTATTATAGTGTTTTGATCATTTAAAAACCAGCATTCTGTTCTATTTAGAAATTCATTAAAGCAGTATTGGTATAACTCTTCCACCAGGTAGAGATATATAAACTTCTATTGAAGCAGTTTCTCTTGTAAACTCATCAATGATATTTAATATTCTGAAAGCCGATTGACTTTTTTTTCCTTGAGCACAGTAGTTTTTTACCGGATCATTTAATGCCAGAATATCGATAGCCTGATCTGCAAGTAATGATGGCTATTTATCCGGATCTGAAAACAGGTTTCAAATCTCGTCTGAAGTAAAAAATCCCCTTTCTTTTGTGCTGTATTTAATTTAACTGTTATGTGTTGCTGGATTTATTGTAATATCACCTTTTTAATATGCTTCTGAAAAGATATAAGATACAGCCTTTATTACTTTATTTATAATAATATTTTTTTAGGCTTTTTTCTTAATTAGAATATCGAGTAAATCAATAATATCCTCTCCTGGGGTTTGTTTCATAAACCAGTTATTGCGCTGAAGATGTCTTGAAATTGATTGTGGAACATTTTGTTAGGGAATTAACAAATTCAATGATAAAATCATTTGCTTTTCCTTTTTATGGGGTTCCGCATGATTTCTTTCTTCTTTTACCAGTAGCGGGATCAGCATAATAAAAGAATAATTTGGAAGAGCTTTCTCGAAAGATTGGTCTGGGATACATTAGAAATTCCTTGATACCAATTTGATACCAGTCCGACTCCCCCGACCACTATATATAAAAAAAGTCATTGCATTGCAATGACTTACTTTGGGCGATGACGGGCTCGAACCGCCGACATCCTGCTTGTAAGGCAGGCGCTCTCCCAACTGAGCTAATCGCCCTTATGATCAGTAATTTATCAGATAGCTCTTTTTATGTCAACAGGATTTAATAATCTTATCAGCTGTACATGCATATTTTTCAGCCTTTAATTTCAGTTATTCTTTTCTCGACGTCATCCAGTTTTTTTCTGAGTGTTGATATTGTTTTTTCAATTTTCATCTTTTCCGCTTCAAGTTTTTTCACAGGATCTGTCTCTGTTTCAGTTTCATTTCCCTGTTTAACTGCCCTGACAAGATCAGGACTTTCATGCTTGAGGAATTCCTTTTCCACATATGTCCTTTTATCATGATTGGCAACAGAAGCAACTGTCTTCATGTTTTCATAACCTATTTCAGGACTTATATCATAGGAATTGAATTTAATAACAGTTCTGGCAACACTTCTGTGTATATTAAGCTCCCTGTCTGCATAATCATCAAAACTCAGGTGCTTCTTAATGCAGAGTTCTCTTGCCCTGAACAGCAGAGAGCCCAGTTTTTTCATAAGCTCTCCGTTTTTCTTTATATAGTTTTCCCTGATATCTGAAGTCAGTTTTACAAACTCATCATCAGTTTTAAAGGGATTACTGTAAATATTCTTTTTTTCAGCCTTCTTCAGAAGGTCATGAAAAACTGCCCAGAACTGTGAAGTATGACAACGCCCTGATACAGGTATGCCGGATAAACAGCAGTGGACATGATGTGCAAATTCATGTATTGCTGTATACATTAGATCATGATCACCAGTCATATTGTGATTATGAATAATTATTTCCCTTGTTTCAGGCTTGTAAAGTCCGTCAACCTTTGTACTTTTTTTCCCTGAAAAAATAATGCTGAAGTCCGGGACTTCAGCTAGTTTTTTGAGTTTGCTTTTAACCTGGTCCTGATTCATGTAAATTTTTACCGGCTATTCTGTAGACTCCTCAGCTGCCTTGTATATTGCATCCTTTATCTGGCTGATAAATTCCTGATCTGCATTTATATCACGGAAAAGCTTTATAACTGCCCTTTCCTGCGCCTGGTCCCAGTCCAGTCCCCCCTCTTTATATTCTTTGCTTTCATAAGAATATATATTGCTTCCGTCTTTTAATAAAGATATTGCAGCTTTAGCTTTGGTTAAAAATACACCATAACTGTTTTCAGGCAGGTTTCTGAAATACATTGAAAAAACAATTGCAAACCTTTCCTTGCCCCCGCCGTCAGAAAGCTTCACAGCGAATTCATCCCTTGAAAAGAGAGTTTTAACAGAATCCTTCAGGCTCTCAATCCTGTACTCGCCGTTTACCTGAAGTTTCAGAAGAACACTTATATGGTTCATCTGTATTTTCAGCTGTTTTTCCGGGGCGACAATACTGCTTTTCATCATATCAGGGGTAAGTCCGAATTCATCAAGAGAAACAGAGGCAACAACATCATTTTTACCGGTAGGAAGAGATTCAAACTTTATCTTGCCGCTGTAAATTCCGTCCTGATCTGTTATTATTTCCGCACATTTTGACATATCAGTTTTATTGTAAAATCCGATTTTTATCTGTCCTGTTTTTTCACCGCTTTTATTTTTAATTTTCAGCTGAATATTTTCATACCTTCCCGGTTCTGTTGTTATTTCGGAAGGATTAATTTCAATTTCCAGATCTTTTGTCACGCGCCCCATATTCATTTCAATGAGATCAATAAGAAGACCTGATTCTCCCCTGAAAGAGCTGTTTATTGTTCCCTCATATGGTGATTCAGCAACAATATTCCAGCTTTTTGACAATGAAGAGATCTTGTCAACTGATGTCGACCCGGCGTTATCATATACAGGATTAATAAGACTTTTCACCCTGTCGTCAATAGCTATTTTTTCCATAGCCTGAATAGCAGCCCATTTAGCCTTGGAAAGCCTGTAATAAAACCAGTATCCGGATTTTTCGGAATAATATGAATCAGAGACTTCCACATCCTTGAAGTGATTGTTAACAGCCTGGTTAATCTGCACCTCTGCAGACTGAAATGCATTTCCATCCGAATCCTCTTTTACTACAAAGGACTGCTCACTTGAAATCTGAACTGAAATTGCCGAAGCAAGGTCTGTAAGGGCCTTTGCCTTGGCTGCTTCCATGTCTTCTGATTTATTTCCTGTATTTGATGATCCGATCCCGATATAATATCCGCTGTCTACAGGGTAACTGTCGATCCACTCCGGTCTGACTTCTTCAGGAGCAGAAGCTTTATTTGCTGTGCCGCATCCTGCAGTCAGCATTGCTGATAATGTGATTATCATGATCAGAACAGTTTTTCTTGAAAGTGACATTTTTTTCTCCTGTTTTGCATTATTTTTAATATTTTTATTGTTTTTTTCCAAAATCATAACCTATGACATCTGTTCGTTATTTTCCTGTTACAGAGTAACATGAATTCCTCTGATTGAATAATATATGATTAATCATACCCCATGTTTTTCATTATTAAAAACATTTTTATTCGTCCAATATTATCCCGAGCGAATAAAAATGCCTGTAATCAGGTGACCACCATCGTCTTATTATATAAAACCCTTTCAGCTCTGTACTTCCGTATTCGTAGGAAGCTGAATATGAATCACTGTAAACAGTAATATTCTTCTGCCTGATCATTTCTTCAAGTGCTGCTGAATCCGCTTTTCTGACTGATTCAGAAATCCTGCTGTACCTTCCGGATACACCAGTACTGAATGAATATCCCTCAATCTGGGGAGTTTTGCTTATCCATCCGGGTTCTGACCCTTTTTCTGATTTTTCAATATCAGGCATCAGCACATCACTTTCTATTCTGTATATCCTGTAAACTGCATCATTTTCCCTGCAGGAGATATACTCTTCAAGTTTTTCCATGTAATAAGTATATGCTTTATTACTGTATATGAAATTGAATGTTGTACCGGTTCTGGTTCCTGATGAAGCTTTTTCTGTAATTATCCCGGTAAAACCGAAAACACTTTCATAAACAGCTGCAGATTCTGATGCATCTTTCAGCAGTATTACATCAGATTTTTTTTCATCAAGATATACAGGGGAAATGCCTGTAAAATAAAGATAATCAGCATTGGACATATTCCAGACTGCTTCGGGGAAGCTGCTTATATCTTTCTCAGTCCCATCTGTTTTGCCATATGATTCTTCTTTTCCATGAAGGGAGCTTTCCGAAGTTGTACATGATAAAATAAAAATAAGAGATGAAATAAAAAGCAGTAGTCTGGTTGCTGCCTTTCCCGGGATTATACTATAAACATTAAACTCAGCCATAATTTATTGAAACATCATTATCATCAGATGCAGCATTTCTTCAGTATCGGTAATAAAATTATTTATAAAAAATATCCCGCTTTAAAAAGCGGGACAAATAATTCTTATTCAGTTACAGGACTTGATTTTGTAGGATTGTTGCTTAACTCATAATTCAGTTTATCAAGAGCCTGTGCTGCTTTAAATTCGGAAAATGCCGCTTCCTCATTTCTCTTGAAAACTTCCGAAGCATCTTCCCTGAAATTACTTAATCGGTATTCAACAAGGGCATATATTGTTCCATCTTTTGCTGCATACATTTCCTTTGGTTTTGCCCCCTGCAGCTTCGCATCTGCAATCTGCCTGGAAACAGTTTCAACAAATTTAAGTGTCTGTGAACTGTCTGCACCTGCCTCCTGTGCATAATCTGTAATAGCGTTTTTAACCTGAAGATTTACCTGTCTTGCAATATCATCTCTTGCTCTTGATATAGACATTGTTCTGGACATGTCAAGTGATGACATTTTTGCAACTCCTACACCGTAAAAAGCATCTTCTGCTGTCGGAGGCATAAGAAAGAACTGGGGTACATCTGCCAGTGTCTGTGGCTGAGGTGCTGCAGGCTCAGGCTGCGGTGCCGGATCAGGGGATGAACCGCATCCGGCTGCAAATACCATTAATGTGATAGTAAATAACAATAAAAGTTTTTTTGTCATTCTTTTCTCCTTAAATTTTACATAACTATGTTTATTTTTAAAATACGTTTATAAATTATAATCTATAATTAACCCAATTATACAAGACCTTTTAAATAATTTTGCCGTTTTTCCTCTTCAAAATGCTCTATTGCATACCTGAGCATTGTTCTTGGCATTTTACTGTAGTGCTTTTTAAGGTATTTTTCCTCTTCATCCAGGTTTCTCTTGCCTATTTCCCTCAGCATCCACCCTACAGCTTTGTGTATCAGATCATGTTCATGGTTTATTAACAATTCTGAAATGGAAAAAGTTTCATGAAAATCGTTATTTTTTATAAAATAAAATGTAGAAAGGACAGAAATCCTCTGTTTCCATAAATCATCCGATCCGGCAAAATCATAAAGGATACCTCTTTCCCTTTTAAAAAGCCACTCGCCCAGTATTTTGGGTGCGGAAAGATCCACAAGATCCCAGTTATTTATATATCTGACATTATCAATATAAAAATCAACTATCTCTTTCTTCAAAGAATTCTTTTTCTGATATTTTTCAACAAGTATCAGAAGTGCTGTCAGCCTGCATTCATGTAAAGGGTCATTAATAAGCTTTGCAAGTTCTTTCAATTCCATCAAGGTATATCTGCGGGCAGTTTTCCTCTGATCAGGAACATTTACACCGATAAATACATCCCCTTCACCATACTGGCCTTTACCAGTCTTGAAAAAGCGTGAAAGCTGCCGTGCTTTTTCAGGATCCTGCAATTTGAGCAAATCATTTTTTACATCTGAGGAAGTCATAAATCCTCCAATAAAAAAGGGAGTATTTTATATACTCCCCTAAAGATTTTCTAGTAGTTTTTCATTGCCTGCAGCTTTCTAAGTTTTTTCTGCTGCTTTCGAATGATCGCTTTCTTCTTTCTGTTGTTGATGGTCGAAGGCTTTTCAAAAAATTCTCTTTTTTTCCACTCTCTGATAATACCCTCTTTTTCCACCATTCTTTTAAATCTTTTCAATGCTTTTTCAAGCGGTTCTGTTTCATCAATCTTTACAAAAGCGATACTGAATCACCTCCCCCGGTCTATATCCGAAAAACTGTCTTCAATATGTCTTAAAATCCTTTCTTTGTCAATAACAGGATGACCAACTAACTGTTCCGGATCAACTGCAATTCCCTGGTTCCTGACCTCCCAGTGCAGGTGATTTCCGGTTGAAATACCTGATGAACCGACTTCCCCTATTTTTTCCCCTTTTTTTACAATATCTGACTCAGCTGCATACAGTTTGTCCATGTGATAATAGACAGAATAGAATCCCGGATTGTGTTCTATGATAATACTGTTTCCTGTTATAAGTCTGTAACCGGAAAATACAACCTTTCCATTACCTGCAGAAAAAACAGGCGTACCTTTCACAGCTGCATAATCAATGCCGTTATGGAGAGATTTTGAATTTTCACCGTCATCATAGACAAATAACCTCCTGTCTCCGAAATATGAAGTAACAGGAAAATTCCCTTCAAGCGGATAGCCAAATCCGTCATTATCAAACTGGTCAGCGGAATTGAATGTCCTGTAAAGTTTTATTATTGCCTGGGTTTCCCGTTTTCTTCTTTCACTTTCATCCTTCCTTAGAGTTGTCAGGCTTTTTGTAAGCGGAATTTCCTCGCTTCTGAAATTTCTTTCTCTTATTGTGATCTTCTTTACATTTCTTTTTGAATAACCCTCTGATTCCCAGCGGATATCAAGATTATAAATATCAGGATATACATCGGAAGCAAGGGACAGCAAAACAACATGGCAATTACTGTTTCCTGAGAAATGATATTTTTCTCTATCCAGAAGGAATCCCCTGAATTTTCCATATGAAATGCTGTTCCGTTTTAATGTAAGTGTTATGTGATGTATTTCGCTGTCTGAAAGAATATATACAGGGATTATTCTTCCCTGTTCAGCTTCTTCATCATAATCTATCCTTACATCTGCAACTGCAGCCAAGACAGCAAACAGTATGTAAAGAATAAAAAGTATTTTATTTCTCATTACTCTGCTTCTAGATACTCATATCAAGGATTATCAGCTGATGCATAAGATTGTTCTGAAAATAGTTGCTTCCTAACCTGAATATAACATCAGCTTCTGTTCCCGGTTTTATATCCTTTAGTCGATCGGATGCATTCCAGAACATTGCCGGCCAGGTTTTACTGCCAGATTCAAGAGTCATCTTTAAATGTCCTATCTTTTTATTTCCGACTTCTGTTGCATTAATGATTTTCATCCTGCGTGCCAGAAATACGAGGGGGGGATTGCCTTCACCGTAAGGGGTAAACATTTCCGAAACCTTGACAACATCATCATTAAGATATCCTTCAGGAAGCTCTGCATCAACTTCAATTATCTTTTCTTCCGACGGGACAACCTTGTTGGTTTTTATATATTCAGCAAGTCTCATTTTCAGGGATGAAAGTTTTACTGACGGCAGGGAAAAACCGCCTGCAAAATCATGTCCTCCATAATCGGTAAAAAGATCTCCGCAGAAATTCAGCATATCCATAATAGGATAGTTTCTCAGGCTTCTTACAGACCCCACGATTCTGTCATCAAGTACTGAGTAGATAATTGCGGGGACACTGAAATATGAAGCAAACCTGGCAGACAGAATTCCGGTAATACCCCGGGGTACGTTTCTGCCTCCTGTAAAAACAAGAGAGGAATCATATTCCTGAAAACTTTTCTCGGCCCCCCCCTTGAGGTTTTCCCAGTTTTTATCTCCCAGTTTCTTTCTCTCCTTGTTAAGTGAAAGTACTTCTTCTGTTATATTTCTAATGACATTCCTGTCTTTGCAGAACAGCAGTTCAGCCGCTTTTTCAGGAACACCCATCCTGCCGGTTGCATTTATAACCGGAGTAATATTCCAGGCAATGTCTGAAGTTGCAAGAGGTTTGTCCAGCAGCTTCTGTCTTAAAAGGAGGTCATGAAGTCCGATATTATCAGTTTTCTGCATATTTTTTAGACCATGCCTGACAATTATCCTGTTTTCATTTTTAAGAGGCATCATATCTGCAATTGATCCGATTGTTACAAGATCAAAGATGCTGTCGTAACATTGTGCAAGTTTTTCATTTTTTCTGTTTACAAGCGCTATAAGAAGGTTTCTCAATATATCAAGCTCACCGACTGAATTTCCCGAATACCTGCTGTCCCTGCTTATCTCACGCATCTGGAGGAGGCTCATTCCTGTCAGTCTCGGGAACATGCTGTATATATTGTCAGCTATGTCAAATGCATGAAGTTCAACACGGCTTCCGAAAGCCTCCTCAAACAGCTTTTTCTGTAATATTCCGTTAAAAACAACAATCAGACTGTCGTTCAAAAATGCAGATAATTTTGTACCTGAAGGGTTTTCCAGTATCCCCTGTACTATGGTTTCCCTGACAGGTTCATCATATTCAACAAGATTAAAAAGCTTCTGAGCTTCAATTCTGTATGACCTGTCTCCGCCCGGAACAATATTAAGAATCGATATATTTTTTTTGTAAAAATCTGTTTCTGAAAAAGTCAGTGCCCAGATAACTTTCGCGACAACTGCGCATCCTGCAAGATCCCTGAACGGATATCCTGAATCCTCCATTTTAGGATTTATTATTGCAAAAGCTTCAGGGATTTCATCACCAGGCATATGATGGTCAATAATAATTGTATCAATGCCAAGTTCTTTTCCGTATTTTATCTCTTTAACACTTGAAATACCGCAGTCGACAGTGATCATCAGTGTTCCGTCGTTACCGGCGAAATCCTTTACTTTTTCTTCGGTAATTCCGTATGGATCATCTCCCGAAGGAAGGGACCATGATACATCAATTCCCATTTCACCTAACTTGTTTGCCAGCAGGACTGTTGATGTTATTCCATCCACATCCCTGTCTCCGAATATAATAACTCTTTCACCTTCATCAGATGCAGCATGAATCCTGTCTACAACATCCTCCATTTCATGAAAAAGAAAAGGATTGTGAACATATTTAAGATCATCTTCAAGAACAAAGGAAACTTCATCAGGGTTGTCAGCGATTCCCCTTCTTACAAGTACAGAAGCGGCAAGAAGACTGATTTTGTATCTCTCCGCTGTTTCCCTCACCTTTGAACTGTCAATCTCTTTTTTATTATATTTCATATATTATTTTCCGTTACTGCCCTTTTTAAAACTCTGCTGTTTCTGCTGATATTTTTTCCAATAAGCTCATCAGATAAATCCATTAAAACTCAGTATATATCACATCACTTGTTCAGTATAAAAATTCCCTTCCTGTTATCAGCGTAACCAGAGAATCTTCAATATATTCTTCAATAATTTTATACAGCAGAACCTTGAGTTCCTTCTGATGTATTTCATCAATACCGGATTTAAGTGATATTTCAAGTTTCTGCTTTACAGAATAATCAATATACCTTCTTACACCGGGATTAACAGAAGTATTTTCATTATTCGAACAGTTTCTGCAGACAAAATACAGATCTTTAAAACTGAAATAAACAGAATCCCTGTCCCGGTGTATTGTACCGCAATTACTGCATTCATTCAATTGAAAAGGTCCTGCAAAAATTACAACAGTTCTCATCAGAAACTGTATCATGAGACGTTCAGAAGTCTCGGGGGGGCAGTTATTCAGTATTGAAAGAGATTCCTCAAGGAGACTGAACAGCTCTGTTCCGGATTCACCTCCAGCATGGCTTTTGATAATTATTTCGAACCAGAGAAGGGCGCAGTAATATTTATTAAGATTTTCCTTGATTTTTTCAAAGCTGTGTTCAGGATCATAATCTGTTATCCTGTATATCTTTTTTACTGGATCATGGTATATGTCAAACTCTCCGTATGTGACAGGCTGCAGCAGGGATCCGAGTCGGCTTTTGGGCCTGTATGCACCGAAAGCTATTGCATTAATAATACCTTCTTCAGGAATAAAGATCCTGATTCCCCTGTTGAATTCCTGAAGCCTGCAGGCAGAGAGAATTATTCCCTTTAATTTTAAATGCCTTTTCATTTGTATTCATTTTTCCTTGACATTATCATATGTTAATAAGTAGTTTATGTATAAACAAACAGGGTTTATATCTGAATTTATATTATTTAAAATGCCCCTGAAAGGGCAGTACCCTGGATTATTTTTCAATGCAGTTTACTTATTCTGCATAATTATACAGGACCCTGAAATAATTCAGGGTAATTTTTTGCCTCAGCTGGAAAAACAGAAATTAAAGCTGAGTATGCACATGCAGATGCTGCATGTTTCAATTTTATTATACAGGAGTTTAAAATGCCTGAAAAGGATATTGTCCCGGCTGCACAAATTCTTCCGGACAAACTTTTTATCATACCGCTTTCAGGAAAGCCAATTTTCCCCGGTATTTTTACACCTCTTATGATTATTTCGCCCAAAGATATATCAGTTGTTGAACAGTCTCTGATTAATGACAATATGATAGGTCTTGTACTTCTCAAAGATGATGAACCTGAAGATATAAGTTACGAGGATCTCTATAAAGTTGGAACAGTTGCAAAAATAGTAAAAAAGATTAATCTTCCGGACGGCGGAATGAATATCTTTGTCTCAACACTCAAGCGTTTTAAAATAAAAAAATATATTTCAGAAGAACCTCCTATTACAGCACAGGTTGAGTACCTTTCAGATGAAAAAGAAAAAACCAATGAAGTAAAAGCTTTAACAAGATCACTTATATCTGAAATGAAACAGATATCTGAAAACAATCCGCTATTTTCAGAGGAAATGAGACTTAATATGGTCAACATTGACCATCCCGGAAAAATAGCAGACTTTATTTCATCAATTCTCAATATAGACAGGGTTGAACAGCAGAAAATTCTTGAAACCCTCAATATACGCAAAAGAATGGAACAGGTACTTATATTCATAAAAAAGGAACAGGAACTCCTTAGAATACAGAAAAAAATACAGAAACAGATAAATGAAAAAATAGAAAAAAACCAGAGAGAATATTTCCTCAGGGAGGAACTCAAAGCAATAAAAAATGAGCTCGGTATGCCTGTTGATTCAAAAAGCAGCGAGTACCTCCGTTTCAAGGAAAAAATTGAACAGCTTAATCTTGTAGGAGAGGTAAAGGAACAGGTAGAGCAGGAACTTCAGAAATTCTCTCTCATGGAACCTGTATCGTCAGAGTTCGGAGTTACAAGAAACTACCTTGACACCATTGTCACACTCCCGTGGAACGACCCTGAGCCGGAAGATCTGGATATTAAAAAGGCAAAGGATATCCTTGACAAAGACCACTACGGGCTTGAGGATGTAAAGGAAAGGATTATTGAATATCTTTCTGTAAGAAAGCTTAAAAAAGACACAAAAGGCTCTATTGTCTGTCTTGTAGGACCTCCGGGAGTTGGAAAAACATCAATAGGCAAATCCATAGCAAGGGCGATGGAGAGAGAGTTTTTCAGATTCTCTGTCGGTGGGATGAGAGACGAAGCTGAAATTAAGGGACACAGGAGAACATATGTCGGAGCTATGCCTGGAAAAATCATTCAGGGCCTTAAAATTGTAAAGACTAAAAATCCTGTATTCATGATAGATGAGATTGACAAACTGGGTTCATCATATCAGGGTGATCCGTCCTCAGCTCTTCTTGAAGTACTGGATCCCGAGCAGAATATTTCTTTCAGAGACCATTACCTTGATCTTCCCTTTGATATTTCCAATGTTCTCTTTATAACAACAGCAAATACACTTGATACAATACCGCCTCCTTTAAGGGACAGAATGGAAATAATAAGACTGTCCGGATATATTAAAGAGGAAAAAATGGCTATTGCCAGGACTTATCTCATTCCCAAGAGCCTTGCAAGAAACGGCCTTACAAAAAAGCAGGTTAAATATGATGCTAAATCACTCTCTGTAATAGGAGAGCAGTATGCCAGGGAAGCAGGGGTGAGAAACTTTGAGAAGGCTCTTGACAAGATCCACAGGAAAATAGCGAAAAGCATTGTCCTTGAAGACAAAGAGCCCCCTTTTAAGCTTACTGAAAAGAATGTGCCTGACTATCTTGGAAAACCCCATTTCAGACCTGAAGAAATAAAGAAAGTGACAAAACCCGGTATGGTGATAGGGCTTGCCTGGACAAACTTCGGCGGCGACACACTGATGATTGAAACAGTTATGACTAAAGGCAAGGAAGGTTTCAAGCTTACAGGACAGATGGGTGATGTAATGAAGGAATCAGCCTCAATTGCCTATACCATGGTCAGAACAGTTTCTGAAGATTTCGGCATAGGCAAGGAGATATTTGAGGAAAACATATTCCATCTCCATATTCCAGAAGGAGCAACACCGAAAGACGGTCCTTCTGCCGGTATTACAATGGCAACTGCTCTTCTTTCTCTGATAAGAAACAAAAAAATTAAAACCAGCTTTGCCATGACAGGTGAACTTTCACTGACAGGAGCAGTACTTCCAATAGGAGGCCTCAAGGAAAAAACTATAGCTGCAAGGAGAAATAATATTAAAAATATTATTATTCCGAAGCAGAATGAAAAAGATCTTGAGGAGATTCCTGATCATGTAAAGAAAGGGATTAATTTCTATCCTGTTGAAACTTTTGAAGAGGTTGTCGGTATAATATTTTGAAAAAGCTTTTATTCCTAACATTTCTCATTTCCGCTTACCTGCCCTCGTGCAGTAAAGCGGAAGAAAGCTTTATCCACCCTTCAGTAAGGCTTACAGCTGAAGAACTTGATACAACACTTGTTAATCTTCCTTCAGAGATAGCTGCAAAAATAAAATCAGACAGGAAAGATTTTCTGGATAAACTCATTCCGCTGATGGAAAACTTTGATGACCTTCTGATTCTGGCTGACAAAAACCATCCCCTTTCTTCCGTTTATATCCCCTCTGACCTTGCAGATCTGGATTCAGTCGGGATAAAGGTCAACAAGAAAGGGATGAAGCTCAGAAAAAAGGCGCTTGATTCATTAATTCTGATGATAAAAGAAGCGGAAAGTGAAAACCTTGATATCATTGTTTCATCCGCATACAGGTCCTATGATTACCAGGAAAAAATCTACAATTATTATGTTTCTGTCTACGGACAGGAGGAGACTGATAAATTCTCTGCAAGCCCAGGAACATCTCAGCATCAGCTGGGGACTGCCGTTGATTTCGGTTCTATAACTGAAGAATATGCTGATACAGCTGAAGGATTATGGATGGCTGACAACTGCCGGAAATACGGATTCTCACTTTCCTACCCGGAAGGCTTTGAGGGAGTTACAGGCTATAACTACGAACCATGGCATTACAGGTATATCACAAAAGAGGGATGTATACTTGAACAGGAATACTTTGGGGGGGTACAGCAGTATATGCTTGAATATCTTGATGAAAACATATCCCTTTTCAGGGAAAAAACAGACAATAAGCCAGAATAATGCATCAGCTGTCTTCATTTATAACATAAAAGGACTGCCTCCGGCAGTCCTTTTATGATTAATACTTAAGAATGTTTTTATACCTTATCAAGGTTCCTGTTTCTTTCAATTGCAAGCATACAGATTTTTTCGCACAGCTCGGGGAACTCAATTCCCATCACAGCTGCTGACTGAGGAAGCAGGCTTGATGATGTCACACCAGGAAGTGTATTTGCTTCAAGGCACCACAGCTCACCTTTTCTGTCCATTCTGAAATCAACCCTGCAGTAATCATTCTGCTTAAGGGCGAAGTATGCTTTTACAGCTTCATTCTGCACCTTTTCCGTCACTTCATCTGGAAGATCAGCCGGGAATATCTCAATTGCCCCCCCCTCCTGGTACTTGCTTTTATAATCAAAGATTTCAGAGAGCTGCGGAATAATTTCTCCCACACCCAGGGCTTTCCCGTTAAGCACACCAGCGGTGAGTTCCCTTCCTTCAATATATTTTTCAATCATGACTTCAGTATCATACTGAAGTGCATATTCAACTGCCTGTTCAATATCCTCTTTTCTTTTAACAACTGTCAGACCGACTGTAGACCCCTCTTTATTAGGCTTCACAACCAGAGGCAGTCCAATCCTTTTTACTGTTTCTTCAGGATCTGCAGGCGCCATTATCCAGTCCGGTGTTTTCACTCCCCTGTTTCTTAAAAGAATCTTTGCAACATCCTTATCCATGGCATAGCAGCATCCCATATGCCTTGTACCTGTATAGGGTATTCCGGCAATATCAAGAAAGCCCTGAATTCTTCCGTCTTCACCCATTCCACCGTGGAGGGCCAGAAAACAGATGTCAATATCATCAAGCTTGCCGGATGCTGTGAGACTGTTCAGGCCGTCGCGCATCAGTGAAAGCTGATCTATATCAGGGGGAGTCTCCCTGACTTTTGAATCGAGGAATATTTTTTCCTCTTCCGGATCCAGTATTCCTTTAGCAGTATCAACAGCTATAACATCATGCCCCCTGCTCTTCAACGCTTTAAAGACCTGAGCCCCGCTTGCTATTGAAACATCCCTTTCTGAACTCATTCCGCCGAAAACCACTGCTACTTTCATTGTTTACCTCTAACCATAATTTATATCCCTGCAATAATATATCATAAATACTGACCATGCAAGTTTCTTCAGCATCAGTATTCCTTCCGGGTCACTGAATATTCCGGAATAATCATTTATGAAAAATATATTATTTTTTCTATATAAAATTTAACAGAATTATTGGAAATTAAAAAATAAACTGCTAAAATCAGGATGATGCCGGGTAAAATAAACAGATCATTTTATATACTATTTATTCCTGTACTTCTCATGGCGGCAGGCCAGATATGCGCGAAAACAGGTTCATTAATGATTACATCAGAAGAAGGTTTTCCGATAAATATATTCCTTGTCATGAGTTATTTTTTCCTTATTTTAAGGGGCCTTATCTGGGTTTTTATTCTGAAATATGTTGAACTGTCTGCCGCATATCCATTCATGAGTCTAAATTATGTTGTAATACTTATTATCTCTGTTCTTTTCTTTGATGAAAGTCTTACATTCAGCAATATGTCAGGTTCCGTTCTGATAACTTCAGGAATACTGCTTCTTCTGAGTGATTCAGTTACAAACAGAGAGGGATCATCAGGTGAAAGCTGAAATAGTCTCAATTTTTATCATGTGCGCACTGACTTCATACGGACATATAGCAGTAAAACAGAGCAGTCCGATAATCAGAATGCAAAAAAACCCTTTTAAGTTTGCAGGGCAGTTTTTTAGGCCTTTAATCCTTTCAGGTCTTCTGTCTGTGCTGTCAGCTCCGCTTTTCTATTTTTATGCACTTAAATCTCTTGATCTCAACACAGCTTACAGTTATACAGCCCTTAACCAGATACTGATACCGTCAGCAGGTATTGTCATTTTCAGGGAGAAACTGACTGTAAAAAAAATATCTGCCTTGATTCTGATTATTACAGGAATATTCATATGGAATATCTGAGCATTGTAATACCGTGTCATAACAGCTCTGACAAACTTTTCCCACTTGAAGAAAAAATCAGGAATGTCATGAATACTCGTGATTTTGAAATAATATTTGTCGATGATGGAAGCAGAGACAATACATGGGAAAATATCTCAAAGCTCTCATCTTCTTCAGAAGCTGTCAAGGGGATAAAACTGGGAAGCAATTTGGGGCAGCAGAATGCTGTTTTTGCAGGGCTCTGCTTCTGCAGCGGAGATTTTGCAGTTACAATGGATGATGACATGGAGCACAATCCGGAAGCAATTCCAGAATTGATGGAAAGAATAAAAAAGGGATATGATCTTGTTTATGCAGTAAGCACGAAGAAATATTCCCTTTTACGGAAAACCGGTTCCTTTCTGCATGATCTGATGTTTTATTTCGCTTTCAGAAAACCTTTCAGTTTGAAAATAACCAGTTTCAGAATCATCAAAAAGGATCTTGTAAACAGAATTATCAAAACAAGAAAGCGCTATATTTACATATCAGCCATTGCTCTTTCCATGAAACCTGAAACAGATTTCATACTGACTGATCCCGTGAAAGTATCCGGAAGCAGGTATACCTTGAGAAAACTTGTAATGCTTTATTTAAGCCTTGTCATAAATTACGGACTTCCGGGATTTCTCTACAGAAGTTTTTTGAAAAACCTCTTTTACAGTAATAAAGAAACAAGGGAAATTATTTCCGGATATATTGAAACAAGCTGCGGTAATATTAAACATGAAAAGTAAAAAAAGGATAATGGTCCTCGGAGGAGGTAGCAGCCAGCTTGAGCTTATAAAAGAATGCGTCAGACAGGGACATTATACCCTTCTGGCTGATATTAATGAAAATGCGCCTGGCAGAATACTGGCAACAGCTTTTACAAAGACAAGCACTTTTGATATTGTTGCGGCAGTTGAAGCGGCAGAAGAAAACAGTATTGATGCTGTTCTGACAGCCGGAACAGACCAGCCGGTACTGACCTCGGCCTCAGTAGCAGAAAAACTTAAGCTTCCCCAGTTCCTTGACAGGGAAACAGCTTTTTCAGTAACAAACAAGAAAATTATGAAATCAGTTTTCAAAAAGCATGGCCTGCCATCTTCCCCCTTCTGTATTATAGACAGGGATTTTTCAGACAGTGATATTTCCTCTTTAAAAAAGCCCTATGTAATAAAACCTATTGACAGCCAGGGGCAGAGAGGAGTATTCAAATCAGATAATATTCCCGGTATAAGAGAGCTTTACAGCACAACAGCATCTTTTTCAAGGGAAGATCATATTCTTGCAGAGGAATACTATGAATCTGATGAAATAACTGTTTCCGGATGGGTTGTTCAGGGGAAAGTATTTATCTTCACTGTTACAGACAGGGTAACTTTTGAAAACCTCCCGACTATCGGTGTCTGTTCAGCACACATATTTCCTTCTGCCTATATTGATAAATACAGGAAAGCAATAACAGATATAACTGCTTCAATTACCGAAGCATTCGGTATAAAAAACGGTCCTATCTATTTTCAGTATCTGATAGGAGAAAAAGGGCTTCTTATAAATGAAATTGCATGCAGACTGGGAGGAGCTTACGAGGATGAGTTTATTCCGCTTCTAACTGGAATTGATATCAGAAAACTGCTTATAAAGGGTTCCCTGGGAGAAAAAATCACTGACAGTGATTTCATGCATCTGAAACCGTTTGAAATCAGCTTTTATGGAAAATTCATCTCTGTTCCTCTTCTCTTCTGCAGAGAAGGTCAGATAAAGGAACTGGTTTTTCCTGACAGCAGGATAAAATCACTGGTTAAAATATCTTTCCTTCACTCCAGGGGAACTGTTATCAGGGAAATAAAAAATTCAACACAGCGTGCCGGTTATGCTGTATTATTATCAGACAACTCTGCTGAACTGAATTCCGATGTAGACAAGTTTTTCCGTACTGCTTCAGTCAGAGATGTAAACGGAAATGAAATGCTGATGGATAAATCAGGTCAGGCCAAATTTTGCATAAAAAGGAGATTCAGTTGAAATACAGAACTGCTGCAGCTTTTTTACTGTTGATACTAATCACTTCCCTTCTATCATGTGCTTCTGAAGAAAAAGATAAAAAGATCATAATTGCCGAACAGTACGGCCTTGCCTATGCTCCTCTTCAGATAATGAGGGTGGAAAAAAGCCTTGAAAAAAAGCTTCACGGATGGACTGTGGAATGGAAGAAACTTGCAAATACAGCAGCAATAAGGGAAGCAATGCTTTCAGATAACCTTGATATCGGCTTTATGGGTCTTCCCCCCTTTCTCATAGGCTATGACAGGGGAATGGAATGGAAAATGTTTACAGGTCTCTGCAGAGCTCCTATAGGACTTGTCACATGGAAGGAAAATATAAGAAAACTTTCAGATTTTACTGAAAATGACAGGATTGCGCTTCCACAGCCGGGTAGCATACAGCATATACTGCTTACAATGGCATCTGAAAAAGAAATCGGAAATCCTTCTTTTTTTGACAACAGGATTGTGACAATGTCTCATCCAGACGGAATGAATGCTTTATTAAGCAGAAAAGACATTACTGCACACTTCACTTCTCCCCCATTTATCATGAAAGAGCTGAAGCAGCCAGGTTTCAGGCTGGTTGTTTCAGGTGAAGAAGCAATGGGAGGGAATTTCACTTTTATCGGGGGAACTGTTAAAAACAGTTTTGCGGAAAAGCACCCGGATGCCGTGGCAGCATTATACAGCGTAATAAAGGACACCATACATTTTATCAGCACAAAACCGGAAGAAGCATCTGATATACTTTCAGAGATATACAGGATGGACAGGGAAGAGCTGGAAAATTATCTGACATGGGACGGAATGGTTTTCACACAGGATATCTCGGGTATGGACAGATTCATTCTTTTCATGAAAAACAACAGCTATCTGAAAAATGATATTCGTGAAGAGGATATTTATTACAGATGAAAACAGGATTCAGGATGAAATTTTTCTGGTTTCTGATATTTCTTGCTGTATGGGAAATTATCAGAATAAGCGGTAATTTTTCCCCGCTTATATTCCCTTCTGTAAAAGATGTTGTTGCCTCGCTTGTTTCTTCCTCTATTGACGGGGAAATATTTTTCCAGCTTCTTTTTTCCCTGTTCATAATATTTATTTCACTTGCGGCAGGTACTGTCGCCGCTTTTATTCTGGTTCTCGGATCCCATGTATCAGGAATACTGGATTCACTTTTGAAAAGTCTTGTCTCCTTTTTTCATCCTCTTCCCGGAATTGCAATTCTGCCGGCTGTTATTCTATGGACAGGTACAGGGATAGAATCAATTTTCATCATAGTAATCCACTCTGTTTTATGGCCAATGGTTACAAATCTTCATACCGGGTACTCAAGCATACCTGAAAACTACAGTTTTTTCAGAAAGAACTACAGGATGAATCACTTTCAGATGTTTACAGGAATCACCCTCCCTTATTCGCTTCCCTATATTCTGGCAGGTCTTAAAATTTCTTTTGCACGGTCATGGAGAGCCCTTATAAGCGCTGAAATGATATTTGGTGCAGCAGGAGGAAAAGGGGGAATAGGCTGGTACATATTCAGTAAAAGGGTATATATGGATACAGCCGGTATATATGCAGGGCTTCTTGTAATTATTGTCATCGGTATTGTTATTGAGGAACTTTTTTTCACCTGTATTGAACAGAAAACTGTCAGAAAATGGGGTATGATCAGTTGAACAGCATTATCAGACTTGAAAATATTTCACATGCATACGGAGGAAACAAATCTGTACTTTCAGATATCAGCCTTGAGATACCTGAAAAATCATTCTACAGCATTCTGGGGCCTTCCGGATGCGGGAAATCCACTCTTCTCAAAATATCAGCATCAATGCTGAAGCCGCAAGCCGGACATGTTTATGTCAAAGATAGAATTGTTCACTCCCCTGATCCTGAAAGGATAATTGTTTTTCAGGATGATAACCAGCTTTTTCCATGGATGACAGTCAGGGAGAATATCTCTTTTCCCCTCAGACTGCTCGGCAGAAGTATAATCGATAAAAGATCGGAAATCCTTGAGAAACAGGTTTATCTTGACGGATACACAGATTATTACCCATCACAGCTTTCCGGAGGAATGAGGAAAAGAACAATTATTGCAAGGGCCCTTTCTTCTGAACCCGAGATACTTCTCCTGGATGAGCCCTTCAGCAGTCTTGATATACAGACAAGAATCACACTTCACAAACTAATCTACAGCATCTGGGAAAAAACAGGGATAACTGTTGTTTTTGTAACACATGACATTGATGAAGCTCTAACGCTGTCATCAGATATTGCTGTCATGAACAGCAGCGGCAGTTTTACTTCGATATTCAGAAACAGTTTTGCAGGATCATTCGGGGAAATGTCAATAGACTTTTTCACAAGAAGAAAGGAACTGATGAATATGATTGAATCACCTGAAAAAATCTGATTTGCATCTTTATATTTACATATTCAGTTTCTTTAAATCTTTACTGGCCGGAAACCGGATGTTATTCAACCTCGTAGATCTTTACTGAGTATTCCCTCTTTTTCATATAATCCACTATTCTTACAGGATATATGTCATCATAAAACACATCTTTGAGAACACATTCATTTTTCAGAAAACTTTTAATCTCATCATAATGAGGATAAATATTCCCATAAAGATCATTCCATAAAGGTCTTTCACTGAATATGATATCAAGTTCTTCCGTATATATGATATATCTTATCCTGTTTTCTGTTATATAATCCCTGAATGATTTTATTTCTGAAAGATCATTATATGCTGCCAGCTGACCGTAATCCATAAAAAAAGCAGTGCTTATACATCCGAAAGTTTTAGAATCATCCCCGATAATACTGTCAATTCTATTCATGTATTTATCATAGCTGCTGTTTTTCCATTTTACTGTTTCATATGATGTATTTAATATGTTCAAAACAAGTATAAGCATAATCAGCAGCTTCAGCAGCCTTTTGCCGACAGAAATGCTGTCTGCAAGCAGCACTGTCAGAAACCAGAAAACCGGGAAAATAAAACTTATTGAAGGAGGACTGTATTTTCCGATCAGGATATATGATATGTTTATACCTGTCAGAAACATCAACACAGGAAATACCTTTCTGAATATTTTACCGGAAAAAACTGAGAGGACAGCAGATAAAACAGCAGTTGAAAGAAATACAATTAATTGAAATCTTATATCAGGAAGAAAATATGTTCCTGATACCCTGTTGAACATTTTAAAATAGAAACGTTTAAGTTTTAAAATCTTCACAATAAATATATCTGAAACTCCGTGCCTGGAACCGAAATCAAGGTAATGGCTTATAAAGTCGCTGTCCATCTTTAAACTGATAAAAACAAAAACTGCTGCAATTATTCCTGTTACTGTTGTATATAAAATGATGCAGAATAATTGTTTTCTTTTTTCCTTGAGAATTATCAGATTTGCAGCCATCATTAAAACTGTTGCAGTGAATATCATGAAGCTGTTCGGATGTATTCCCGCTGACAATCCTGTCAACAGGGAAAGAATTACTGTCTTCTTTATGCTTGCATCTTTATAAAGCATGTTTATTGAAACAGTCATAACAGTAAGTATGATAATTTCCTGTCTTGCAAACCTTGAAATGTAAAGATACTGAATATCAGTTGACAATAACAATACAGCAGTAATTATATAATATCTGCTTTTAATATTACCTTTAAGTAATCTGTAAAAGTACCAGAGATTAACCAGTGAAAAAATGATTGAGATTATTCTCACAGAATTAACTGAAAATGAAACAGAAACAAACGGCAGCTGTATAAGATGAAACAATGATTTTAGCGCATGTGGAAACCTTTTCACCAGTATGAAGAAATCTTCAACTGCTGACAGACTTCTGTTCTTTATTATTGATCTTGTAAGGGAAGCTAGCCAGGCTTCATCAGAATGGACAAAAGGGAAACTGTCCAGATAAAAAAGATTAATAGCTGTATATATAATCAGAAAAAAGTATATTACTTTATCTTTGTCTTTTATTTCAAAAGCATTCTTTATCTTATTCATTGGTCTTTCTTTCTGATAATCATAATAAATTATCTTCTCTGATTTTACAGTAAAAACCTGTTTTTTTAAATTTAAAAAACCGGCATAAAATGCCGGTTTATAATTATTCTGATTATACCTGTTTTACTGCTCTACAGGATATCCTTTGTTTTTCCATCCAAGCGGAGCATTTGCATCCATGCCCATACCGCCCTTGAGAGAAACAGCATCATATCCGAGAAGTCTCAAAGCAGCAACTGTCTGTCCTGCTGTCTGACCTGTGTAACAGTAGATTATGATTTTTTTATCTGTGGGGAGAACATCAAAACCTTTCTGCATGCTTTTTCCCCATGGGATATTTGTAGCAGTTGCAATGTGCCCTTTTGCATAATCTTCTGCACTTCTTATTGAAACAAAAACAGCACTGTCATCGCCTGAATCAAGGATTTTCTTTGCATTTTCTTCACTAACAATATTGCTTGCAAAAGGTGTTCCCTTGATTTCCGCAAATCTTCCGAAATAAGCTTTAACAGCTGTTTCAATTTCAGGATTAACATCATATGTCATTGATTTATCAATTTCTGAAGCTTCTGTTGTTAAAATTGCTTCAACTCCGGGAACCTTTGAAAGGCCCCATTTGAAACCGAGGTTAACTGATCTGGCAGGAATCCCTGCTGCATTCATAAGCATAACTGTCTGTCCTGCTGTCTGACCTGAGTAGCAGTATACAAAAACTTCGCCTGACTGAGGAATATACTTGAGGTTATCTGAAACTGCAGTTCCCCAAGGCAAGTTTACAGCACCTTTGACATGCCCTTTTGCATAATCTTCTGCACTCCTGATATCAATAACATACATTTCATCGCCAGCATTTACTTTCTGAGCAAATTCTTTCTGGCTGATCTTGTAGATATGGTCAGGAAGTTCATCATAGTATTTGTCAACAGCAGCTTCTACTGCAGTAACCTGAGATTCTGCTGCTTTTACAGGTGCCGCTTCTTTACTTCCTCCTGCAAACAGTACGCCTGTCGACAGAAAAAGTATTAACAGAATTGTTGTAATCTTTAAAAAATTCTTTTTCATTTAAAACTCTCCTTATTTAAGTTTAGGAATTATCTGAAGAATCTATCATATAAGCCGGCTTTTCCGGTTTATAGACTGGATTAAGAGGGTTTGAAGACCATTCCACCCATGCTCCGTCATACAGTTTAAGTTTCCTGTATCCTGCATTGTAAAGCGCAAGATATGTCTGAGCCCCTCTTACGGATGTCTTGCAGTACATTACAGCTTCCTTGTCAGCGCTTATTCCAGCCTCGAGGTACCTTATGCTTATCTGCTGTACAGGTTTGTATGTGCCATCCTTGAAATTGTTATCAGAAAAATCGAGAAGAATTGACCCCGGAATAGTTCCCTCATCATATTCTTCCTGGCTTCTTGTATCAATTATTACAATTTCATCAGACGGGCTATTGACCTGTTTTTTCATATATTTAAGGTCAGCAATCATTTCAGTCCTCAGTGATGAGACCTTATAATCAGTTTCCGAAACAGATGGCACGGAAGTTGATATTTCACCGCCTGCTGCAGTCAGTGCTTTAAATCCTCCGCTTACAACCTTAACATTGTCATTTCCGTAGACCTTGACTGTCCACCACAATCTGGCAGAATCCATGTTTTTGTTGTCATCATAAATAATAATTGTTTTATCATTAGTAAGCCCTCTGCTTCCCAGTACAGATGAAATCTGCTTTCCGTCAGCAAGCATATTGGGGAATTTACTGTTGTCAACAATATCACTTCTGGAAATGTTCACTGATCCCTTGATATGCCCTTTTGAATAGTCAGAAGCTTTTCTGGCATCAACAAGAGAAATATTCCCTGCTGAAATCATTTCAAGAGCTTTTTCAGCACTAATAATTTCTGTTCCCTTCTCGCCAGGCACTGAATAGCCGCATGAAAGAAAAAGGACAGGTATAATAATTAAAAATGACAGAAGAATCTTTTTCATTTTTTTCCCCTTAAATTATCTTGTCAAGTTTCTCTCTGAGTGCAGATTCCGAGTAATCATCCAGTCTGTCTACAACTTCTCCGTCTTTTGTAATAAAGATAGTCATAGTACCACATGAGCAATCAAGCCTGTCGCAGAGAGATCTGCCCTTGTAAATGTCAATGCAGTTGAGTTTTACTTTATTATTATAGGATTTTTCAACTTCTGTCAGCACAGGAATAAGTTCCCGGCTTGGAGCATCAACTGCAGAATAAATCAGTATTATTCCCACTTTTTCCTTCTGCATTATCTGTTCCCTGAACATTTCGGTTTCTGCAATATATTTTTCAGCTCCCACACCTGCTATGGAACCGTCTCCTACTGCAGTAGCAACCTGTTTAAGCTCCTTCTCCCTGACATCACCGCAGGCAAAAACACCTGAAACATTGGTTTCCATTTTTTCATTTGTCCTGATATACCCGGTTTTTGTCATATCGAGATATCCCTTGACAATTTCAGTGTTTGGAATATAACCGATAAATTCAAAACATGTATCAACCTTGAACGGTATCAGTTCACCTGATTTAAGATTTTTGAGTGTAACTGTGTCCAGATGTCCTTCACCGCTGAAAGAATCTACAAGCGTATTCCATATGAATTCCATTTTGGGGTTTGCAAGTGCCTGGTCCCGTGCAATTTCATTGCAGTCCATTTTACCTTCATCATGCATGACCGATACAATTACTTTTTTTGCAAACTTGGTAAGGAACATCCCCTCTTCGATTGCCGCATCTCCGCTTCCGATAATCATTACTGTCTTGTCAGTATTTGCAGCTGCATCACATGTGGCACAGAAAGAAATACCTTTGTCAAAAAGATATTTTTCCTCATCCTTGGCACCTGTAATCCTGGGTCTTCCCCCTGTTGCTACAATTACAGCCTTTGAATGATAAATATTCCTGAATGTTTCAACTATTTTTGTTTCCGCCCCGAAATCAACAGATTTAACATCTGTAAGCTTGAAATTAACACCGAAATTCTTTGCCTGCTGATGGAATTTATTCATCAGTTCAAGACCTGTTGATCCGTCAGGAAAACCGGGAAAATTCATTATTTCATTGGTATAGGTAGCAAGTCCCCCTATAAGTGCTTTTTCAATAAGAAGGGTATTTAAACGCGCCCTTCCGCAATATATAGCAGCGGTAAGACCGGAAGCACCTCCACCGATAATAACCACATCATATTTTTCAATTTTCTTTTCTCTCAAAATCCACCCCTTGTATTTTCTGTTAAAGAAAATATTTTACCGTTTCTGTCTGATACGACATTGAAAACATTTTTTAATTTTATACATGTTTTCCAGATTCTGCTTTACATGAAATATTTAACAAGCAGTTTACTTCCAACAATAGCACCAAGAAAGATGAATATTCCAAATACCCATCCTGACAGAGAAAAAACTGTTATTCCGCTGTAAAGAGCCCCGATATTACACCCGTAAGCTATTCTTGCACCATAACCCATCAGAAGTCCTCCGAGTATTGCTGCAACAACCTGTTTTCCGGTTTTGATTTTCTTGAATTTAAAGCCTGAAGCTATAAGAGTAGCAAACAGTGCTCCGAAAATTATTCCAAGGTTTCTCATTGTACCGGGATCTTTAATAAAATTATTTGAAAGAACGTTCTGAGCCCCTTCACTTGAGAAGTAATACCATTTGTCAACAGAACCGCCGACAAGCTGGTATAACCAGGCGCCCCAGTTTGCAAGGACGCCTGATACTCCCCACGGATTACCAGTAACAGCTAATGTTACTATCTGGAAAACTGACAGTAAAACAGCTCCGGTAATATATGGCCATGCATCTTTCAACCAGATTTTGTAATAATCATTATTTTTTATTTTATCAGTCAGTTTCACTTCTTTCCTCCGTGAATCTATTTGGTTTTTTCTATGATAACTTCCCATTCTCCGTCATCTATTTCTTCAATTTCCACGTTATGACCTTCTGTTCTTGCCCATTCCGGCAGGTTTTTCATAGCGCAGCTGTGGTCAATTGCTACTATCAGCACATCACCGATCTCAAGTTCTTCAATTTTTTTCTGTGCTTTCACAAGAGGCACTGGACAAGCTTCTCCCATGCAGTCAAGTTCTACTTCTTTCATCTTTTATCTCCTTGTATATTATTTCTTAGTGGCTTTCAGCAGCCTTTTTTTTGCCCCATTTGTCTGCGGCAATCCATAATAATGCTATTGTCAGAAGCTGAATTACGACAGCTCCAGTCCAACCAAAAACATCAGGAAGGTAAACAGCCTTTCCCTTAAGGATAACATTCAGCTTCCACCATCCGAAATCATGCGCTCCCCAGAGGGAACCTGCTACAAAAAAGAACAGAGAAAGCATCTGCATATAAAATCCTTCACCTACCCTCATGCATGTACCGGAAGCACATCCTCCGGCAATTACCATTCCTATGCCGAACATGAATGCTCCCAAAGCTGTTGCAGCGCTTACCGGAACTACATAGGCCTGTCCAGGCATTGGAAGGCCCTTTGAAACTGCCCCATACTGTATTGCAATAAATCCTATTGAGGTTATTGCGAAAGCTGTTAAAACAGCTTTTGTAAGTGTTGTCCCGCCTGTAAGATAAGGATCTCTCAGAGATGCGGTAAAACAGAACCTTGCCCTCTGAAGGATAAAACCGAAAGCATTACCTGTTATCCAGAAAAAACCCAGCATGGGTTTTACAGATGCCAGTACAATTCCGATAACAATGATCAGCAAAAGAACAAATATACCGGGTATAATCTGGTTCTTTTTAGGCTTTCTGCTTCTTTCTCTGCTGCTCCTTCTAATTGATCCGGTATTTTCTCCGGATTCTTCCCTTTTTTCGATACTGTCACTCACTATAAAACCTCTCCTGTAAGAAATTCCATTGAAAATATTAATATTAAAACTTTTTTATAATTACATTTTACTTTATACTCATATTTCTATAATTGTCAATAAATATATTGCATTTTCTTAATATATTACATTTTAAATGTGATTCATGGTACATTAATTTTTTTTGTTGTGATTTAAAAAACTTATTTAACCTTTTTACTCACTATTTACCTTTTTGTTGTGAATTATATTACTTATTAAATTATTATTGAGCTTAATATATTCCTACAAAAACTATTAGATTTATTCTGTTTTTTTATGTAAATATTCTGATTTACAGCTTTGATATATACAGTTTCAACAACAGCCCATTCATTATTGACTATTATTACAGATAATCATATTTTAATTCTGTTATGGAATTATTATCGCCTGCCGGCAGTATTGAAAAACTCTATTATGCATATGCTTACGGAGCTGATGCAGCATATATCGGAATAAAAAATTTTTCCCTCCGTGCGAAAGCTGACAATTTCAGGTCTGATGAACATCTCAGGATATTGGAAATAAAAAAGGGCAAAAAACTCTATGTTGCACTGAATATATATTTCCACAATTCAGATCTCTATAACCTTGAAAAGAATATTGATTATATATCTGAATACCCTGTTGATGCTTTTATCATAAGTGATATAGGAGTACTTCCAATTGTAAAAAAATATTTCCCGGGTACAGAACTTCATTTAAGCACTCAGGCCAACTGCGTTAATACAGAAGCGGCAAAAATATACAGAGACCTTGGATTTTCAAGAATTATTCCGGGCCGGGAGCTCTCGCTTTCGGAAATTTCCGATATTAAAAATGCCTTGCCTGAACTCGAGATTGAAGTTTTTGTTCACGGGGCTATGTGCCTTGCATATTCAGGAAGATGTTTCCTGAGCAGATATCTTGCTGACAGGTCCGGAAACCAGGGCGACTGTGCACATTCCTGCAGATGGCAGTACAGGGTACTCGAGGAATCTGAAAGAGAGGGGGAATACTTCCCTGTAATTGAAGGGGAGAATTTCACCTCAGTAATGTCATCAAAAGACCTTTGCATGATTGACCATCTTGAAGACCTTAAAAATGCGGGAGTTGATTCGCTCAAAATTGAAGGAAGAATGAAATCCATATACTATGCTGCTGTAGTAACAAGAGCATACAGAAAAATGATAGATTCAGTTGAAGGGCATGATATTGATAATCTTGATAAATATGTAGATGAAATCTACAAGGTTAGCCACAGGGAATTCTCAACTGGTTTTTATTACGGAAAGGATGAAATTGAAATACCCACTTTTAAATCCTACATGCGGGAATACAGGTTCCTCGGCAGTATTTCAGAAGTTCTTCACGGAAAAAGCACAGATAATAAATACTGCTATCAGATTGATGTGAAAAACCAGATCAGGTCTGATTGTGAAATAGAATATATAGGACCTGATGTGCTGTATCTGAAAGATTCAGGATTCACTCTCCAGGACGAGAATTTCAATCAGGTTGAAAAAACAGATCACGGAAAAACAACATATATAATTACAGATAAAAAACTGGAAAAAGGCTTTATTATCAGAGAAAAAGCATGAAAAGGTCTTTCCTTCTACAGTCAAAAAAGTCCTGCAGATCGCAGGACTTTTTAATTAATACTCTTTATTCTATTCTTCAGGAATCAGCCTTACAGCACCCTTGTCAGCTGATGCCGCAAAAAATGCATATGCCTTGAGTGCATCAGAAATAACCCTGTTTCTCCCTGCAGGTTTATATCCTTCCCTCCCTTTGGCTTCCTCTTCAGCTTTTCTTTTATCAAGTTCAGCTTTATCAACCAGCAGTTCCATTTTTCTCGAAGGAATATCAATTTCAATTATATCACCGTCTCTAACAAGTGCAATCAGGCCTCCTGAAGCTGCTTCAGGGGAAACGTGTCCTATTGAAAGCCCGGATGTTCCGCCTGAAAATCTTCCGTCAGTTATAAGAGCACATTCCTTGCCCAGGTGTATTGACTTGAGGTAGGATGTTGGATAAAGCATTTCCTGCATGCCGGGGCCGCCCTTAGGTCCTTCATAGATGATAACAACTATATCACCGGCAACAATTTTTCCCCCAAGTATCGCATCACAGGCATCTTCCTGTGAATTAAAGACTCTGGCAGTTCCCCTGAAATTAAAGATTGATTTATCAACACCTGCTGTCTTTACAATTGAACCATTCAGGGCAATGTTTCCCCTGAGAACAGCAAGCCCTCCATCAGGGTAGTAACAGTGTTCAATATCCCTTATGCATCCGCCTTCCCTGTCAGTATCAAGTGTCTCATATTTATTTTCCTGACTTCCAAGCTCAAGATTAAAGAATCCCCCGGGAGCAGCTTCAGCCATTTTCCGCCCCTCTTCAGCAGACTCAGAGATTATATCGTATTTTTCAAGTGCAGCCTTAAGGGAAGGGAAATCAACCCTTTTAACAGAAGCATCTATAAGCCCCCCCCTGTGAAGCTCAGCAAGAATACCCATTATTCCTCCGGCCCTGTTTACATCCTCGACATGATAACTTGAGCTTGGAGCAACTTTGCTTATACAGGGGATTTTCCGTGAAAGCATATCTATATCTTCCATGGTGAAATCCACTTCCGCAGCATTAGCAATTGCAAGAAGGTGAAGAACAGTATTGGTTGATCCGCCCATTGCTATGTCCAGAGACATGGAATTCATAAAAGCTTCCTTTGTGGCAATGGACCTTGGAAGAACAGAATCATCTCCCTGAAAATAGTATTTTTCAGCATTCTCCACAATAAGCTCGGCCGCTTTCTCAAAAAGCTCTTTTCTCTTTTTATGTGTTGCAACTATTGTACCATTTCCGGGGAGAGCAAGGCCCAGTGCTTCATTAAGACAGTTCATTGAGTTTGCAGTAAACATACCGGAACAGCTTCCGCAGGTGGGACATGAAGTTCTTTCAAGTTCATCTACATCACTGTCTGATGTATTTTTGTCTGCACTTTTAATCATTGCATCAATGAGGTCAACTTTACTCCCCTTGAAATTTCCTGCTTCCATGGGACCGCCCGATACAAAAACAGCCGGAATATTGAGCCTCATTGCAGCCATCATCATTCCGGGAGTTATCTTGTCACAGTTGCTGATACAGATAAGTGCATCAATCCTGTGGGCATTGCACATGTATTCAACACTGTCGGCAATTATCTCCCTTGAGGGAAGAGAATAAAGCATGCCGTTATGTCCCATTGCAATCCCGTCATCAATGGCAATTGTATTAAACTCTGCGGCAAAACATCCTTTTGCTTCAATGATTTTTTTAACCTGCTGGCCGATTTCATGGAGATGAACATGTCCCGGTACCATCTGTGTGAAGGAATTGGCAATACCGATGACAGGTTTCCCCATGTGTTCCTTTTTCATTCCGTTTGCACGCCAGAGACTTCTTGCCCCTGCCATTTTCCGGTCTTCCATAGTCAATGCACTTCTGAGTTTATTTGCCATCTGATTCCTCCATCCTTACCAAATTTGTATTTTTTTATTATTGTAACTTAATTCAAAACTGCAGTATTCAACTCTCTACTGATTCAGATAATCATATCTCCTTAGCAGCCTTGAAAATAATACTGTAAAGTTCTTCTATTTTATCCACATCCACTGATGAAAAGGCAATACGCAGATACTTTCCTGCAATTGATATAGTTCCTGTCTGATATTTATCAAGAAGATAAGTCCTGAGTTTTTCAGAATCCTTATCCTTAACTTCAAATGTCATAAAATAACCTGAATTAAAAGGGAGTGCCTTCAACGGAACATCATCAGGGATATTTGATATAACTTCCTTTACCCTGATATATCTTTCCTTCATTATTCTGAAAGCTTCATCTTTTTCCTTTTGATAATTATCACTTTCAAGTCCCTTTAAAAGAAGTGTCTGGGAGATCTTACAGCAGCTTGAAACCGAAGCCCTTACAGCTCCCATTGTTTTCCTTTCAACAGCTTCATACTGCTCTGCAGTGATTCCTTTCCCGCCGTATGTGATAAAACCAACCCTGAATCCCCATACAAGTTCCTCTTTTGTAGCTCCATCAATTTTTACAGCAAGTATTTTTTCATGAGCATCACAGAGTTTTGAAAAGAGAGATTCCCTGTTTGTTTCCTCTTCAAAAAAAAGTCCGAAATATGCATCGTCACATACAACCATGACATCATATCCCTCATCTGCAAGCCTGACAAACATTGCAGTAATTTCATCAGATTCCTTTACCGAAGGGGAATACCCTGTAGGATTGTTCGGAAAATTGAGTATTACAGAAACCTTTCTGCTCCCTGTCTTTCGTATAGCTTTTTCAAGTGCATCCTGATTTATTCTTTCCCCGTCAAAAAATGGAAAGTTAACTACACTGCCTTTGCATCTTCCCTCAATTATCAGTTTATAATTACCCCAGTACATGTCAGGAACAACAACACTGTCTCCTTCTCCGACAAAAAGATCTGAAATAATGGAAATACCATGTGTCAGCCCTCCGGTTACTATGGGATGTGATACAGATTTCCCCTCAAGCGAGGGATTTTTCCTGATCATTTCTTTTTTCCATATTTCCCTCAATGCGGGAAGTCCGGTTGTAGGTGCATAACTGTATATTTCAGAAGAATCAAGATTGGAAAGGTATTTCATTATAGATGCAAGATAAAGCGGTTTTCCTTCAGAGGTCGCCATTCCTACTGTCGCATTGAACCTTGAAGCCTTGCTTCCTGCCTCTGCAGCCTGGGCCACTATTCCTTTCGGGAAATAAAACCTTTTTCCGAAATCTGACATTAATCTGTAAATTGAACTTCCTTCAAGTTTCATATTCAGTTCAGCAGCAAGAGATTCCATATAATTCTCCTTAATATTTACTTGCATCTGTAAATAATGCAATTTTTCAAAATAAAACAGATATCAACTTTTGCATTAATAGTTAATCAACAGCCCTTTATCCGGGGCGGATTAACCCGATATATTCTGTCAAATATCTGTCATATTTTCAATATTAAACATTATTGATCCTGATAATAACACAGTCAACTGTATTGTTTTTTATGCAATTTTGAATTGACCTGAATAGTGTTAAATATTATTATTTGCCAGGGTAAACAATATGGATAAAATTGATATTCTCATAATCGGTGCAGGTGTTGTAGGACTTGCTGTTGCTGAAAAATTATCACAAAAATATGATTCAGTTGTACTTGTAGATAAAGAAGGTGCATTCGGCCAGCATGCATCAAGCAGAAACAGTGAAGTTATCCATTCGGGGATATACTACAATAATAATTCTCTCAAGGCAGATCTCTGCGTTGAGGGGAATGAGCTTATTTACAGTTTCTTCAACCGTGAGAATATTGAATACAACAACTGCGGCAAATTTGTTATTGCAACAAACCGTGATGAAATTGAACTTATCGAATCACTTTATGAGAACGGGAAAAGGAACAATGTACCAGACCTTTCAATTGTAACAAGAGAACAGATACTTAAGGAAGTCCCTGATATAAAAGCCCTGATGGGTCTTTTTGTCCCGACAACAGGAATTATGGATTCACACAGCTTCATGAAGAGACTTGAATATAAGGCTGAAAACAATGGTTGTCTTGTTTCCTACAATACAGAACTCACATCAATTGAAAAATCCTCATCAGGGTATATTGCCGGGTTTTCAGACGGCTATGAAATTGAAGCTTCTGTCGTGATTAATTCTGCAGGTCTCTTTTCCGACAGGGTATCAGAACTTGCAGGGATTGATCCTGACAAGGAAGGATACAGGATACATTTCTGCAAGGGAGTTTACTACAGGACTTCAAGATACAGGAATTTCAGGAGAATTGTGTATCCGGTGCCTGCCCCTGAGGTTAACCATCTCGGCATCCATATAAGGATCCACCTTGACGGCAGCACTGCTTTCGGCCCCAATTCATTCTACGTTGATGAAATTGACTACAGCTTTGACAGCAGCTTCAAGGATGAATTCCATAAATCAATAAAAAACTATATCGATATTGACCCTGACGACCTTAAAGAGGATGACTGCGGAATAAGACCCAAGCTCCAGATGAGAGGAGAGTCTTTCAAGGACTTCATTATCAGAAATGAATCTGACAGGGGTCTTGATAACTTTATTAACCTTGTAGGTATTGAGTCCCCCGGACTCACTTCTTCTCTTGCAATAGCAGAATATGTAGCAAAACTAATTTAATTTGGAGGAGTATATTTTTATGGAACATTTCGGCCTTTTAGGACTTGTTCCGCCAATACTGACAATTGTACTGGCTTTTATAACAAGAGATGTTATTATTTCACTTTTTCTCGGTATTTTATCGGGAACACTGATTGTATCGGGGGGGAATCCTCTTCTTGCCCTGATGTCCCTGACAGACAGGCTTGCAGATTCCCTTGCAGACGGATGGAATATCAGAATTTTTCTTTTCTGCGGTCTTCTCGGAGCACTTGTTGGAATGCTTGCAAAGACAGGATCGGCTTTTTCTTTCGGCGACTGGGCTGCAAGAAAAATAAAAACAAAAAAAGAAAGTCTTGTTTTCACATGGATATTCGGTCTTATCATATTTATTGATGATTATTTCAACTCACTTACAATAGGGACTGTAATGAGACCTATTACAGACAAGACAAAAACATCAAGAGCAAAGCTTGCATATATACTTGATTCGACAGCTGCTCCGGTTTGCATACTGGCTCCCATTTCTTCCTGGGTAGTATATGTAATGTCTGTAATCAAGGATTCTGAAGGGTTCAGCGAACTTGGTATTAAGGAATTCAGCTATTTTATCAATGTCATACCTTTCAATATCTATGCACTTTTTGCAATACTCATGGTTATTGTGATAATTTTCACAGGAAGGGATTTCGGCCCTATGAAAAACAGCTGCAGACTTGCCGAGGACAGGAATATTCTCTTCAACGAGGACAGGTACGGAGAACCTGCCGGCAATATTGAACAGGAAACAGGGTCTGTAAAAACAGCACCTATTGACATGCTTTTCCCTATTATCTTTCTGATTATCACCGCAGTAATATTCTTTCCCGTATCTACATGGATTTCAGCAATAGACGGTGAAAATATTAAAAACTTCAGAGGAGCAGTTTCATCAATACCACTTTCTGCAGCATTCAATGATACTGATGCATCTGCAGCTCTCATGTATGCAGTTATAGCTACTCTTTCTGTTTCATATATTTACTATATTTCAAAGAAACTCCTGACAGTGAAAACTGCTGCTGCTGCAATTCTTGACGGGCTGAAATCAATGGTACCTGCACTCATGATTCTCACTATGGCGTGGTCAATAGGATCACTGATAAAAAGTTCTCCTGATGACGGCGGACTTGGGCTTTCAGCTTTTCTGTCAGAAGCAGTTGTTAACGGGGGTTTTCCTCTGTGGCTCCTGCCTGTTGTAGTATTTCTAATATCCTGCCTCATATCTTTTTCAACAGGAACCAGCTGGGGGACTTTTGCAATCATGATTCCTATAATCATGCCTATAGCAGTTGCACTTGGAAAGGCATCAGGATATTCAGGGAATGAGCTTCTCAATGCAACACTTGTTCCTATTGGAGCAGTCCTTGGTGGAGCAATATTCGGAGACCACTCTTCCCCTATCTCGGACACAACAATACTTTCATCAACAGGGGCTTCCTGCCCGCACCTGGAACATGTAGCTACACAGGTTCCCTATGCAGTGTTTATTGCAGTTGTTGCTGTTATCGCTCATATTGTGGCCGGTTTAACACTGAGCGCAGGAGCGGCACTTATTACAGCAGCTGTTGTCTTCTCTGCCGGTATTTTAATGCTGCCTAAAATCTTTTCAGGAAAAAACTGACATTTAAATCATTTTACAAATATACAATAACAGACTGCCTTTCACAGGTCAGTCTGTTATTTTACTTCTCGGGTTAATCTGGGGAATATTATTGTAAATTTACTGCCTTCCCCCGGTACACTGTCTACCTCAATGCGTCCTGAATGTGTTTTAAGGACATGCTTTACTATGGCAAGTCCAAGGCCTGTTCCTCCAAGTTCACGGCTCCTTGCCTTGTCAACTCTGTAAAATCTTTCAAATATTCTTTTCAAATCCTTTTGTGTAATACCTGGCCCGAAATCCTCTACTGAAATAAATATTTCAGTTTCTGATTCCTCAGCTCTGATATTAATATCTGTACCGTTGTTGCTGTATTTGACAGCGTTATCTATGAGGTTTGTAAGTGCCTGCTCAGCAAGAACAGTATTGGCATGAAGTTCAAGATCCTCATCACAGGAAACATGGATTTTCATATCCTTAAGCTCGGCATTATATGAACAAGCTGAAACAGAACTCCCAATCAGGTCAGATAACGGTATATTTTCCGTTTCTATCTCTGCATGTTCATAATCAACCCTTGAAAGAGTAAGGAGGTCTTCAATAATCTTTACAAGCCTGCTGGCCTGTCTGCTGATTATATTCATGAATTTGTCAATATTCTTCTGTGCAATATCACTGCCGGACATTATTGTTTCAACATATCCAATTATTGAAGTTACAGGTGTTTTAAGTTCATGTGAAACATTTGCAACAAAATCCTTCCGAATCTGTTCAAGATGCTTGATTGCGGAAATATTATTGAGAACAATGAGGGCCCCTGATTTGTCATTCTCCAGATTCTCAATATACGAAACATGAACCAGGTAATATATCTCCTCTTCAATATTGAAACATATTACTTTTTCATTATATGTGCCTTTTTTGAAAGTACTTTCAACAAGTTCAGTAATTTCAACATTATTGATTACACTCAGGAGATTTGCTGATTCAGGATATTTATTTGCAAAAATAAACTTTCTGGCAGATGGATTATACTCCCTTATTTCAAGGCTTTTATCTACAAGAATTACAGGTTCAGTCATGCTGTTCAGCATTGCCTGAAGTTCATCCTTCTGTGAAGTTATGGTCCTGATTTTTTCTTTCAGCTGAATCCCCATGGAATTGATTGCTTCACTCAGTTCATTCAGCTCCATTATATTTCCCTGTTCCAGGTTTACAGTAAAATCTCCAGCCGCATAATGCTTTGCAACATTTTTTATCGAGGTCATCGCTGAACTGATTGTTCTTGCAAAAACATATGAAAATACAACTGCAAAGAAAAGTATGATAAGGCTTGAGAGTGTCAGGCGAAGGTACATCTGGTTTATTTCCCTGTTGATTTCCTCAACTGATATGGATGTTCTTACAATAAGACTTCTTGTGGGAACTGGAATTGCTGTATAAAACATTTCCTCCCTCATTGTAAAACTGAATCTTTTTGACCGGCCTATGGCACTTCTCAATGCCTCCTGTATTTCAGGTCTGTCAAAATGGTTCTCCATATAAAAGGGATCACTGTGTGAATCCGCCAGAACACTTCCTGAATACTGTATAAGTGTCAGCCTTACTCTTGTTCCGGATGAAGCCTGATAGCAGAAGTCCTGGGCATTATGCAGAGAGATAAACCCTTTTTCAGGCAGCATATTGACAAGCAGACGGCATATAGCCTCCTGTTCCTGGGCAGTTCTGCTGTAAATAAGATCTACAAGAGTTCTTATTGTAAAAAATGAGGAAACAAAAATTGCCATAAAAATGAGCAGTATCTGTACTGTAAAAAACTGGAAAAAGAGGGATTTATTTTTCATCTGCTATTCAGCCTGAAGTCTGTAACCCACTCCCCTTACTGTTTCAATAAACCGCCCCTCATTACCCAGCTTCTTCCTTAATCCGAGAATCTGAACATCAACAGATCTGGGAGTTACCGGATAGTTCCCCCCCTTCACAGCATCTATTATCTGGCTGCGGGAAAAAACCCATCCGGGATTTGTAACAAGGAATTTCAGTATGGCAAATTCTGTTGCCGAGAGATTGACATTTTCACCTTTGACATAAACTTCATGTCTGGGAAAGTCAATAAGAATATCGTGGATTTTTATCTGCCGTGGAGTTAGAGTTTCTCCAGTTTCAGAGCGTCTTCTAACGGCGGCATGGACCCTTGCAATAAGTATCCGGGGGCTGAAAGGCTTGGTTATATAATCATCGGCTCCCAGCTCAAGCCCTGTAACAACATCGCTGTCTTCGGACCTGGCAGTAAGCATAATAATAGGGATTTCTCTGGTTGAGACATTTTTTTTAAGATACCTGCAGACTTCAAAACCATCCATTCCGGGAAGCATCACATCCAGTATTATTGTATCGGGAAGTTCCTTTTCAGCTATCTGTATCGCCTCTTCTCCGTTACGGGCTTTCAGGACTTCAAAATTACTCATTTCAAGGTTGAATGCAATCAGCTCTCTTATATCATCTTCATCTTCCACAACAAGAAGTTTATTTAAAGTTCCCATATTACCTGACCTTTCATATTTTATTACAGTTATTATAAATCAATTTTCTCTCCTTTCACAGAATAAATAGCCCATTCACATATATTTTTTGCATGATCACCAAGTCTTTCAATAAATCTGCTTGTAAACATGAGTGACAGGGCCTGATCTATTTTTTTGTTATCAGTCAACATTATAAAAATCAGCTCCCTGACCACCTGAAGATGCATATCATCAATTTCTCTGTCTTTAAGTGCAGCCTGATAAGCAGCATCAGGATCTCTATTGATAAATGATTCTATCCCCGTATGAATAATATCTGCAGCTTTCACCGACATTTCAGGAAGATCGATAAGCGGTTTGATATATGCTTCACCTGCCAGCTTTATTGCATTCTTTGCTATATGCACACTGTGGTCCCCTGCCCTTTCAAGATCAGTAATAATTTTCATAATACTGATTACATGCCTCAGGTCACCGGCTACAGGATTTTCCGTGGCAAGGATTATTGAACACTTTTCAGTTATATCAATTTCCATATCATTGATTTTAGCATCATCGCGTATTACTTCCCTGGCAGTTTCCGGGTCCTGGTTCTTTAATGCATAAACAGCCTTGTTAACAGACTCTTCTACAAGTATTGCCATTTTTAGAAGTTTATTATCAAGCTTTTTAAGCTGACTTTCAAATTTTTCCCGTGTCATTATTCCTCCTAACCGAATCTTCCGGAAATATATTCCTCAGTTGTTTTATTTTCAGGATTTAAAAATATTTTTTCTGTATCGTCATATTCTTCAATTCTGCCATGCAGAAAAAAAGCTGTTCTGTCTGATATACGAGCAGCCTGCTGCATATTGTGCGTTACAATAATTATAGTATATTTTTTTTTCAGTTTATCTAGAAGGTCTTCAATTTTTGAAGTTGATACGGGGTCGAGAGCACTTGTCGGCTCATCAAAGAGTATCACTTCAGATTCAACTGCAAGAACCCTTCCAATACACAGTCTCTGCTGCTGTCCTCCTGATAGAGACAGCGCAGGTTTATGAAGACGGTCTTTCACTTCTTCCCATAAAGCTACATCCCTGAGGCATTTTTCAACAATTTCATGAAGCACATTCTTTGATGCTATACCATGTACTCTCGGTCCATATGCAATATTGTCAAAAATACTCATTGGAAAAGGATTCGGTTTCTGAAAAACCATACCGATATTTTTTCTCAGCGTAAAAACATCTTCTTCACGGTAGATATCATTTCCTCTGTAAAGGACTCCTCCTGTAATGCTGCAGCCCTCAACAAGATCATTCATCCTGTTGAGTGTTTTCAGAAATGTGCTTTTACCGCAGCCTGAAGGTCCGATAAAAGCTGTGATTTTATTTTCCGGGATTGTCAAATTAATGTTATGCAATGCCTGAAATTCGCTGTAAAACAGATCAAGTTTTTCAACTTTAATAATATCATCTCTCATTTACTGTTTTTCTCCATATTTTGTTTTTCCGGATACAAGTGCTATTGTTGCAGTATTTATAATGAAAATAAAACACATCAGTACAAATGCTGTTGCAAATGCTCTTTCAAAAGAGATACCTTCCCTGACAAGCTGATAAAGATGGACAGACAATACTCTTGCTGAGCTTTTTATTCCATTCGCCAGTCTGTAATCAAAACCCATCGTAAATACAAGTGCTGCTGTTTCACCGAGTGCACGCCCTATAGACAGGATAACGCCTGATAGTATTCCCGGTTTTGCGGCCGGCAGGACAATTTTTCTGATTGTATACCACAATCCTGCCCCCAGAGCCAGACTTCCTTCCCTGTACGATAAGGGTACTGACCGCAGGGCCTCCTCTGAAGTCCTTATAATAACAGGTATAATCATCATTGCCACTGTCAGAGATCCGGACAGAAGTCCTATCCCCATATTGAGAATATCTACAAAAAATATAAAACCGAATAAGCCGAATATTATTGAGGGAATACCTGCAAGTGTTTCTATGCCCAGTCTGATTATCTTCAGGACTTTCCCTGCAGCTGCATATTCTGTCAGGTAAACAGCAGCCCCTACTCCAACCGGTACCGAAAACAAAAGGGTAAGAACAATCATAAATAATGTATTAATTATTATTGTTGATATACCCCCTGCCTTGCCTGCTTTAGCCGGTTTATCAAACAGAAAACCCGGAGTGAAATTGGCCCCTTTTCTGACATAACTGACAGGTATTATTGACACCCCTGATTCGACAGCTTTTCGGTAATCAACTACTGCAAATCCTCCTGAAGATTTCGCAACCTGATCTGCTGTACTCAACATTTCAAGAGGAATATCATGTCCTTTAACCTCTTTCCAGTTACTGACTTCCCCATTGGTTATTTTAACAAGATCCTTTTCAGACAGAACTGCCAGTCTGCTGTTATTTATAATTTCAGTTACTTTATAACCTGCAGCAACACAATTTTTATCCAGATAAAGTATCTTGAGATTTTTAAGATTAATTTTTCCTCTGGCACTGAGCGGGATTATTCCGATTGTGCCCGGTTCACTTTTAAATATTTTGATCATTTCCTCAGCAGTTGAAATGTTTCGTATATCATATGTTCTGTTGATTTCCTTTTCCTTGCGGAAAAGTGAAATAATCTTTATTTTCGCCCTTGTCTCTGAAACAGAACTCCAGTTTTTTATTCCTTTTTCAAGTATCTGATCAAGCTCTGTTATGTTCAGAGAATTCCTTTTTAAGGTTTTATTAACCAGAAAAATATATTTTTCATTGTCAAATTCATATTCAATATTCCGGGATTCAAGAATCTCCTTATTAATTCTGCTTTCCCTGTATAATCCCCTGTATGTTATATATCCTATAATACTGACCAGGATAAGTGCTGTTGCAAAAGCACTGAGATAAATAAAAAATAAAATTATTCTGTCAGTTGTCTGTTTCAGTTTATTGCTGTTTTTCATTTCCAATCCTGTGGGTAAAATAATTAACAGATAGATTTATAATCAGAATAAATACAAACAGTACAATTGCTGTGGAAAAAAGTGATGTCATGTGTTCCCCTTCCGCATACCCCATATCTGTTACAATATTCATTGTCATTGTCCTGGTCATGCTCAGGATACTGTCAGGCATAACAGGAGCATTGCCTGCAACCATCAGAATAGCCATGGTTTCGCCCACTGCACGTCCTATCGATAAAATGATTCCCGCAGTAATTCCCTTTCTGGCTGCAGGAATTATTACACGGAAAATTGTCTGAAGACTGGTTGCTCCAAGTGCAAGAGACCCTTCCTTGAGTTCAGAAGGAACAGACCTTATAGAAACTTCGGAAATTGAAATAATTGTCGGAAGAATCATAAGAGAAAGTACAATTCCCCCTGTAAGAATACAGAACCCGGTACCTCCGAAGAAAAATCTTACAATTCCGCTTAATACAGTTACACCTATAAATCCGAAAATTACAGAAGGAATTCCTGCAAGAAGCTCTACAATTCTTCTTAATATTACAGCTGTATTTCCTGCAGATAATTCAGCAAGATAAACAGCAGTCCCGATACCCATGGGTATTGCAATAACAAGGGAAACCCCGGTTACATAAAAGGAGCCTGCAATAAATGACAAAATACCGAATTCAGGTTTATCAGCCATAGGATCCCAGGTTGAGGATGTCAAAAATTTTATAAAACTGTGATTTTTAAAAAGAGGAAATCCTCTGTAGAAAATAAAGAAAGAGATAAAAAGTACAATTATAACCGAAGTAATTGCAAACAGGAAAAGGAATACCTGAATCCCTTTTCCATGTTTATCAGCAGTATTAATCCTCTTCATATCAGTCAAGCGGAATAAAGCCTGCTTCCTGAACAAGTGACTGACCTGTTTTACCAAGAAGAAAATCTATAAAAACTTTTTTAAAACTTCCCTCTTCAATTTCACCTTTATATACTATATAAAGTTTTCTCGAAAGAGCATATGAGGAATCCTTTACGGTTTTTTCACTTGGAGTGACACTGTTAAGCATAATTACCTTGCCTCCGGCATTCTCAAGCTGAGATACATATCCCAGACCTGTATATCCGATTGAAGAAGGTGTTGATGCAACCTTTGTAATCATATCTCCGTTTGATGAAACAACAATTGAATCTGATTTGACTTTTTCCTTTTTACCATAGGCGGGAATTACAATCATATCCATGAAAGTCCCGAAGGTTCCTGAAGATTCTTCGCGTGTCACGACATTGATTTCCCTGTCTCCTCCCCCCACTTCTTTCCAGTTTGTGATACGGCCTGTAAAAATTTTGGCCAGCTGTTCTTCTGTAAGGTTTTCGATTGTCACATCACTGTTAACAACCATCACAAGGCAGTCAAGAGCTATAGGTACAGGAATTATACCGCTTTCAAGCTCTGCCGGTTTAACCTCTCTGGAAGCTCCTCCAATCAGATAGATATCATTGATAACACCTTTGATACCTGTACTTGAACCTACAGCTTCATAGCTTACCCTTACACCAGGTTCAATTTCACTGAATTCCTCAATTGCATAAGTCATAACAGGTGCAACGGTAGTGGAACCGCCAAGGTTGTATTCACCTGTAAGTCCCTCTTTTTTTCCTCCGGCAAAAACAACAGCAGTTGTTAAGGCCGCTAAAACAAATAATACAGTAATTTTTTTCATACTATCTCCTTTGATTTTATTACTGGTTATTATTAAAAAAGGGAGTTTAGAAGAAAATTATTTATTTGTTAAAAATAATGAAATATCGGTTACTGTTTCATTAAATTAACTTTCTTCTAACTTTACATATTAGTTAATGATTTGTATTGTCAGGATTTTATTATTTAAAAAAAAACAGTCTTTTCTTTGTAATTCAGGACCATGCTTTTTTATAATTTCCAGAAGATATAAAGACAGGTTAAGTAGGTGGGAAAAATCATCCCCTGAACTTATAACAGTAAATACTGTTATAAGTTTGGGATATTTAAGAGTATTTCAGTTGTTGTTTATTTCATTCATCTTTTTAAGTTCAGCCTCGGCAACTTCACCTTTTCTCAAGTCAACATTCTTGACATCAGGATATTTAGGTACAAAAAGTGCAAATATCACAGCTATAAGTAAAAGTACGCCAAACTGCCATAAACCTTGTTTCATTTATTTCTCCCAAAATATTTTTTTCAAATATACACATTATTTGTTCAAAACATGTTATTTATTCATTAAATTTCTGTTACAGAAATACTTTTAAATAAAACATTATTTACTGTCTTATTTTAAATATTTCTTGCTATACCTAGTTTGAAGATATAGAATATATAGTGATTAAGCACAAATCATGCTTATTTTCCAGTTTTTAAAATGTTTTGTTCCGGTAAAATTGGTTTTCATTGCATTTTTCAGTTAAATAAACAGGACTATATATGTTGAAAAAGATAATAGATAAAAACCAGTCTGTCGCAACCCAGCTTACAATATGGCTGTTTATTTCTATTCTGATAGCATCAGCTATATCATCTATCCTGTTTTCCTTCATCATGTACAGAAATATTAACAAAGACATTAATAATGAAGGCAATGAGCTTATTGACTACTTTTCAGGTGTAATTGAAATCCCTTTATGGAATTTTGAAGAAGATTCCATCAATCTTATTGTTAAAACCCTCTCAAAAGGGGAAGATGTTGAATCAATTACAGTAAAGGATGAAAAGGGGAATATTTTATATAATACTGATAAAAACCGGTATTCGGATCTGATCAGTATGTCAAGAAACATATACCATAATAAGGAACTTATTGGAAATATTGACATATCTTTCTCACAGCACAGATATATAAAGCAGTTCCGTGAAGTAATGATTACATCGGTTTTTATTCTCCTTACATCGCTTATTCCTGCAAGCATTTTAATAAACTATCTTATCAAAATATTTCTCAGAAAACCATTCAGGCAGCTTGAGTCCCTTGCATCATCCTATTCAGAAGGTAATTTCGATATTGATGTGGAAAATGTCCAGATTGTCGAATTTATTCCGTTTTTCCAGGTAATAGAAAAAATGGGAAAAAGGATAACAATGCAGCTGGATACTCTCCAGAAGACAACCCATTTTCTGGAGACACTGAAAAACACTGACCCTGATGCGGTCCTTATTCTTAATAAAACAGGTATGATAATCGAAGTAAATGAAACACTGAGGACTAATTACGGTTACGGCGTTGATGAACTGGAAGGGAAATACCTTTATTATATCAGTTATAATCCGTCAGATAAAGAATCTGTTGAATATAATATTACAGAAGCTATAAATAAAAATGACAAATCATTCCAGTGGATGGTAAAAAGCAAGGAAGGAATACAGATTCCAGTCGTAGCAAGACTTAAAAAAATGGTGATAGAAAATGATATATATATAATTTCCTTTCTTACAGATAAGCGGGAAATTATAAAAGCTGAATCAGAAAAGAAAAAAAGCGAAGAGAAATACAAATGGCTGGTGGAAAACCTTAGTGATGAATACTTTTTTTATACGATCAACAAAAGCAATGAAATATCATACATGAGTCCATCTATCCAGAATATTCTGGGATATACAGTTGATGACTACCTTTCAAACTTTACATCTTACCAGACTGATAATATTATCAACACAGAAGCAACAAAGCACAGATTGAAGCTTCTTTCGGGTGATGAGGTTAAAGCAGCATACGATATTGAGCTTAATGATATTAATGGGAAAATCCATACAATAGAAATTACCGAAAGTGCTGTCCGTGATTCAAAAAATAAAATTATTGCTCTTGAAGGCATAGCTCATGATGTAACAGAAAAACGTAATCTGATGGAAAAAACAAGGGTTTCACAGAAAATGGAAGCTATAGGCAACCTTGCCGGAGGTATAGCTCATGACTTCAATAATATCCTTGGGGCAATGCTCGGATATACAGAACTAGCAATCAGTGAAATCGATCAGGAATCTCCTGCCGGAATATATCTCTCTGAAATACTTAAAGCATCAAAAAGGGCATCCCAGCTTGTAAAACAGATACTGACTTTCAGCAGGCAGAGTAAAAATGAAAGAGATTATATTGACCTTGATGCACTGATTACTGAGGTGATTAATCTTCTGAAAACTTCAATTCCTGTAGATGTGGAACTCAGATATAACCAGAAAAAAAACCCCGGTTCAGTGCTTGCAGATTCAGTACAGATTCATCAGGTACTTATCAATCTTGTTACAAATGCCCATCAGGCTATGCAGGACAAGAAAGGCAATATCGATATTACCCTAGATTCAACATATATTTCAAAAGCCAGCAGTTCCCTGACAGGTCTTCAGATAAATCCCGGCAACTACGCACTGATTACTGTAAGGGATTCAGGTCATGGTATTGAAAAGGAAATTATTGACAGGATATTTGAACCTTATTATACAACAAAAAAGCATGGACAGGGGACCGGTCTTGGATTGTCTGTTGTACATGGAATAATTAAAAGCCATCATGGAAAAATTGAAATTGAAAGCAATATAGGTGAAGGAACAATTTTTTACATCTATCTACCTGTTTCAGATAAATACAGTGTCACCAGAGATGAATCCGGTGAAGTTACAGTACAGAAAGGAAATGCCAAAATACTATTTGTTGATGATAACAGGGAATTTCTTGATGTGACTGAAAAAATGCTGTTTAATCTGGGATGTGATGTAACGACAACAGACAGCCCTGTAAAGGCAGAGGAAATTTTTGACAATTCTCCGGATAAATTTGATCTTATTATATCTGATTACTCAATGCCTGAATTAAACGGTATTGATTTTTCAAGAAAAATCCATAAAAAGAAAAAATCGATTCCTGTTATTATCTGCACCGGTACAGTTATTGACCTTCAGAAAGAAAATATTGATGAAACAGGTATCAAACTTTTTCTGGAAAAACCTGTTACCCTAAATCAGCTTTCCGAAGCAATAAAATACTGTACTGAATAGTTTTTTCCAGAATAACTCAAGCTGTCTTCTACAGAAAATACGTTATGGAACATCAAATAAACATTACATTTTTTATTTCAAAATGCATATTTAATAATATTATTATATAATAATTTTTCTTTATTTTGATATAAAATAAACCTTTATTATTTTATACAGGCAGGTTATTGGTGATTTCAATCATAATAAATATTTCAACATCCCTTTTGCTGGCTTTGCTGTTTCATTTTTTTTACAGGAAAGAAAAATACTGCTGCTTTGATTTAATATCATATTCTTACATAATTATCTCAGTTATCAGATTATTCAGTTTAATAAAATATGAATCAATCTATATTAATCATTTTATCACCATTCTTGCATCCTTGTTTTTCAGTCTACGTTTTTATTTTTTCCTCAAAAAATGGTCAATAACTAAATATATTTATATTATTTTTACTGTAATGATTGCAGTACAGACGCTTATAATATTTAAAATCAGCTTTTTCTACTTCGATATCTTTATAATCACAAATTTGATTTTTCTCGGATATATTCTTACAAGTATACATATTTTTATTATCAGCAGACACAAGAATTTTATTGTTCTCCTTCTTTCTTTTTTTTATATCTTTCAGGGTATTTTGAAATTCCACAAAACATTTTTATACGATTTTAATTACTATAATCACATATTCTATTCATTCAACAGCCGACTTGATTTAATTATTGCAGTACTACTGATATATTTTGTCTATAATGAAAAGGAATACTCAATAAAAAGCAATTCCCTTTTAAACCAGACAATCATGAACAGTATCAAAACTCCTGTTATAGTAATTGATAAAAACAATATTATTGAAATCAACAAAGAAGCATACAGACTTTTATGCACTAGTAAAAGACAGATTCTGGGAAAATCCATACTGGACTACAGTGTCCCTATTCAAAAAGATGGAATGGAATCATCAATTGCTTTAAAAAATATTTTCACAGAAACAAGTACTAAAAGTTTTTTTAAAGCAGAATGGTTGTTTTTAAAAAAGGATAACAGTATTTTTCCTGCAGAAGTTCATTTCAACAAATCCACAGATAACAGCAATGATAAATTCATCCTGCTACTTTTTGACCTTACAGAGAAAAACAGGATAAACAGACTGAACAAACTTACAAACTTCATATTCAATAATGCACTTGAAGGCTTCTTCATTCTCAATAATGAACCTCAATTTATTTTTGTTAACAAAACTTTTGAAAATATTACGGGATATACTACAGATAAAATTACAGGAAAGCATTTAAGTGATATAAATGATCTGCACTTTGATATAAGCACGTATCTGCATATTTATAATAAAATAATAAATCAGGGATCATTAAATGAGAATATATGGTTCAAAAAAAAGAATAATGAAGATATTTATTTAAATGTTAATATATTTCCTAGCAGGGATGAAAATAACAATATTGAAAATTTTCTCGGAAGAATAATTGATATAACATCCAACTACAGAAAGGATGAACAGATCAGCAATATTATAAACTTTGATCCTTTAACTTCATTTTTCACTAAAAGCAAATTCATTAAGCTTATAAATGATGTAATGCTGTCAAATGATGTTGCTGTTTACAATATAAATATAAACAACTTCAATCTGATAAATGATAATTATGGTTATCTTTCAGGAGATGAGCTCCTTCAGAAATTCTCGGAAAGACTTGAAAAGATAATCTCAGATAAGGATTTTCTTTGCAGGGTTTCAGGCGATGAATTTCTGCTCTGCAGTGTGAATGAAAGTTCTGAAGAAGAAATCCTGAGAAACATCGAGAATATTTTTTCACTAACAGCTGAACCTTTTTTTGTATCAGATGAAATAATATATATCAGGCTCTCAATCGGGATAATAACAAATATTTCAAATCAATATGATTCATCGTTTTTGATAGAAAAAGCCAATACTGCTCTGAATATTGCGAAGAAGAAAGGCAATAACAGTTTCGAGCTTTTTAATGAAACAATGTCCAATGCTATCAATTTCAGGTTAAAAATAGAAAATCAGCTCAGAAGAGCGATAATTGATGATAAAATCACCCCTTTTTTTCAGCCAAAAATAGATATCACAGAAAACAGGATTATAGGTATGGAAGCTCTGGCAAGATGGATAACAGACAAGAACGAAATAGTTCCTCCGATGTCATTTGTTCCGGTGGCAGAAAAAACAGATCTTATATACCCGCTCAGTGAAAAAATAATGAACATTTCATGTATATATACAAACAAATGGAATCTTAAAAACAACACTTCTTTAAAGGTTGCTTTAAACCTTTCTGCACGTCATTTCAAGAACTATGACATAAAAAAAACAATAACTGATTTGATACGCAGAACAGGAATAAGCAGAGAGCATCTTGAACTGGAGATAACTGAAAGTGCTTTCCTGAAGCAGGAAGATGAGGTATTTGCCATATTTAAATACTTTAAAAATATGGGTATTACAATTGCCCTTGATGATTTCGGAACAGGTTATTCATCTTTTTCATATTTAAAGAAACTTCCAATTGACAGCTTGAAAATTGATAAGTCCTTTATAGATGATATATCTGAAGATGAAAAATCAAGAAAAATAGTACATTCCATAATTACAATAGCAAACAATCTTAATCTTGACACAGTAGCAGAAGGTGTTGAAACAGAAAATCAGGTCAATATCCTTAAAAATCTGGGCTGTAATATTATTCAGGGATATGTTTTTTCAAAACCCCTGTCAGTTGGGGAATTTGAAAATTACTTAAAAAAATCATTAACAGGAAATATATTTTAATGCCAATAACTATGAAATATGCTATATTTCTATAGATCAGACAAAAAGTAATTTGTATTCTGCTTCTGAATCAAGAGTTCTTGTCATTATATATTTTCATATATTTTAAATTTTATCAGATTTTAACAAGATCTTCTATTATTGTATATTTTTATATAGAAATAAGGGGTAAGAATGAAAAGTAACAGTAAATTCGATATTTTTACAGATCCCGAAGTACTCTGTCTTCTGAATCTGCTTACAGATAATACCGGATGCAGTATAATTTTATCTGACAGGGATCTGAATATCATTTATTCATCAGACTTTCCTGATATTTCAATTATTCAAGGTGAAAAACTCTCCAGTCTTTTTTGTGAAAAATCTGAACTGAATGATCGGAAAAAATACAGTTCTATTTTAGAAACAGGTAAACCTGTTATTTTGAACAATATTTCAATAAAATCAAAAAATGATAATATTAATTATTATAATATAAAAATTAGTAGTTTAAATGATTATTTAATTCTGCATTTCAGAAAAATCAATGAAATAAAGAGATTTAAATTTGAAAATGATCAACTAAAAAAACAACTATACCATGTCAGTTCAAGTCTGCATAATGTCAAAGAGGAAGAACGGAAAATCATAGCCAGGGAGATACATGATGAACTCGGTCAGTCTCTTATAGGTATCAAAGTTATTGCACAGAATATCTTTTCAGATGATTATTCTGAATCAAAATCATCCTTAATTGATGTTTTCAATAATTCAGTAACTGATATTATTAATTCTCTGAAAAGGATTACTGCTGAATTGCTGCCACCATGGTATGAAAATGAAACATTTTCTAAAAATGTTATTTACAAGATCAATGAATTCATGAAACTTTCAGATATAGAGTTCTCCTGCAAAATTGAGCCTCAGAATCTGGATATAAGAAAAAATGATGCCCTTGATCTTATCAGAATACTTCAGGAGGCTTTAACTAATATAATAAAACATTCACATGCAACTAAGGCAGATGTTTTTATCAAAAAATACAATGACAGGATACTGCTCTCAGTTACAGATAACGGAATAGGTATTTCTGATAATGATACAAAGCCTTCTTATTCTTTCGGTATAAGAGGAATGTATATGAGATGTGAGGACAGATACAGAGAACTGTCAATTAAAGGGAAACCGAATATCGGTACAGAGGTCAAAGCGGTTTTTTATTTTGATAAATATTAAAAAACTTTTTTAAATAAAATAACACCCTTAATTATTATATATGAGGTTACTATGATTAAAGTATTGATTGCAGATGATCATGAAGTTTTCAGAATCGGTTTAAAACTGATTCTTACAAAGGATCCTGATATATCTGTCATTGATGAAGCCAATAATGGCGCAGAGGCCCTTAATAAAATCAGCAATACAGACTATGATATTCTGATTGTTGATATTTCCATGCCGGGATTAAGCGGTCTTGATGTTCTTAAGGAACTCAAAACTATAAAACCGGATTTGCCTGTTCTGGTTCTCAGTTTCTATCCTGAAGATCAGTATGCAGTAAGAGTATTAAAAAAAGGGGCTGATGGATATATAACAAAGGAAGCTGCCCCTGATGTCCTGGTTTCAGCTGTTAAGCAGATTTGTCATGGACATAAATTTATTACCCCCTCTATTGCAGAGAAACTAGCACTTTATGTGGAATCTGAAAGTGATAAAAAAGATCATGAACTGCTCTCAGACAGGGAATACCTGGTTTTCAAAAGACTGGCTGCAGGAGTTCCAAATAAAATTATAGCCAGTGAAATGGGATTAAGTGAAAAGACAATAAGTACCTATAAAATGAGAATTCTAGAAAAAATGAAAATGGATACAAATGCTCAGCTTACTCATTATGCATTAAAAGAAAACCTGCTATAAAAACCATTTCTATACCTGTAAAATAGTTATTCAGACCATCAGTGTCAGATTTTTCTGACACTGATAATCCAATTTTCCTATAATTTTTTCAGTTTCTCTCTGATATCTTCAAATACAACTAACGTGTTATTTTTATATTCACAATCAGTCAAATAATTTTTTGCATTTCCTTGTTTTTTCTTTTGGCTGTTGTCTGTTTTCTGCGACTAACAGCCGCCTATATAATTTTCAGAGGAGGTGTATTGTTATGTTAGAAATAACAAACAATAATGATTCGGAATTTTTAAAATTCTCACTTCATAATGGTGAATATGCAATATCAACACGCAACATCAAGGCTGTGTCTGAAATAAGTTCGATAACACATATACCGGATAAACCCAACTACATAAAGGGTTGCATGGATTTCAATGGAACTGATATCCCGTTAATAGATTTCAGAAGGCTCTTCGGAATAATTGAATCAGATGATTTAATAGAATCCAAAGTAATAATTATTGAATCCAAAACAAGAGATAAAAAAACTATGATATTAGGGGCTATTGTTGACAAAGTAAAAGAGATAGCGAATATTCCACTGAATCAAATTGAATCAACAACTTTAATGGGTTTGAACCTGCGTTCTGATTTTATTAAAGGTATTTGTGAATGCAACAGAAGTTTGTTATTAATCATCGATGTAAATGATTTATTCAGTGCTGATGAACTTACACTGCCTGACAGAGAAAGAAATGATATCAGATAAACTAAGAGCTTCAACCTCCATTTCAAATATAATTCATTAAGAAATTATGAACTTATTTATTTCAATATCAAGCGTCTTAACCAGATCATCATTAGTTTCTGTCTGTTCAATCAGGTTCGACATGGAATCTTTTATTGATAATGCAACATCAATTATTTTATTTATAGCGCTTTCGGTATATTTCTGGTTTGATTTCAGATTGCCTATAACCTCATCAATGCTTTCAACTCTCCGGCTTGTATCATTTGCACTTGTTTTAATTGCATCAGTAATTTCTGAAAGGTCAGTTGATGTTTTTGTAATTTCCCCTGTTCCAATAGCCATTTCATTCATATTTGAGGATATTTCAGAAAAAACGTAAATAAAATTCTGCATTCTTGAATTGATATTTACAAAAGAATCACGGCTGTCATTAGAAATAATATCAGCCTGCTTAATCTTATCTGTTATAATTTTCAAAACTGATGCAATCTGATTTGAATTGTCGCTGGTAGATTCAGCAAGCTTCATTATTTCATCAGCAACAACTGCAAAACCTTTTCCATAAATACCAGCGTGTGCAGCTTCTATCGAGGCATTCATTGCCAGCAAATTTGTCTGCGATGCTATGGAATTTATTATATCAAGTACATCATACATATCAGATATATGTTTTGTAACATCTGCAACTATTTCCCTTGTCAATTCAATTTTATCCCCCCCTTCCCTTGCAATTGCCAGAAGGTTTTTACTTTCACTTTCATATTTTGATACTATGGATGTCACATTATTGATAGTGGAAGATAGTTCCTCCAGTGCTGCAGATGTCTGGGAAACAGAAGATGCCTGGCTAGTAATTTGAATTGCCAGATCCTTTACATTACTGCTGATTATTTCCGAGGACCCGGAAGTACTTTCTATTGATTCTGACAATTCTGAAAAATTGTTTTCAACAGTTGTAAGCAGTGTTGTTATACTATTAATATCATCAGATGTTTTACTGGCTGATTTTATTACTTTATCACTGATTCTTACGGTATTACCTGATACATCTTTTACCTTGAATATCAGTTGTTTAAGACTTTTTATTGCTGTTGCAAAATTTTCGCAGAATTTGCCTATTTCATCATTTTTTTTATATTCCGGAATATATGTAAGATCTCCTTCCGCAATTTTTGATGTTGATCTGATTATTAGCTTAATAGGTTTGGAAAGTGATGATGCAATTTTAAACGACATTATTACTGCTATCAGAATACTCAGAATAACAAGGGCAAGTGTAATTTGCTGCGATATATTCTGCAAATCTGTTGCCCTGACTATATATCTGTTTAATGCTGTTTTGATTTTATCTGTTACTGTATCTATTTCCTCCTGTAATCGTATTGAAAGAGGAGAAAAAGCACTGTTTCTGTACTGATTTCCAAAGTCATCCCCCCTGTCCCTGTATGCTGTTGACATTTTTCTACCCTGAGTAAAATATATTTCATAGGTTGTTGAGGAAGATTCAAGATATGATGAGATATCAGAAAACTCTGTATTTCTAAGATTATCAGAGGTTCTCTTTAGTTTTTCCAGTGTATCATCCAAAACCTTCTTTGCATTATCAAGATACTCATCCCTGTAATCTATTGATGAACTATAGAACAGCAGCTCAATCTCTTTTGTATTTTTCTGGATTTCCAGCAAATCGATAGTTATAGGTACAAGATTATTAGTAATGTAATTTATTGTTCTTATATTTCTTCGGCTTGTATACAGCATGAAAGAAAGAGCTACCATAAAAATCAAAACAAGAACAGTACAGTTCAATAATATTTTGCTTTTTATATTCCTTACCTGAAATATTTTCATAAAGTCACTCCTATTTGATTGTTTATTTTATAATGTTTTTAAATTCACATTTTTAATTTAATATTATTAACTTATCGCAAGAGCAGTCAGATGATTCCATCAAGTTCTCTGAATTCAAGACCCTTTACACCTGCCCTTTCCAATGCATGTTTTGCATCATAAGAAACGAATAAATAAAGAGGATTAACTTTTAAACGGAATACAGGCGGTAATTTAAATACAGTTTCTTTGAAAACAGCCTTGAAAATATCTATAATCCTTTCAGGTTCTTCATCATCCATTATATATACTGATTTTTCCATATCCAGAATATCAAGATGTTCAATCAGCTGTAGAGAGTAATAATCATTTTCACTTATAATTTTGTTTTCATGATCCAGTATTGTTACAGGAATCAGTCTGTGTTTAAATGGTGTTATTGAAAACAGGACATCTATCATGTATTTTGTCATCAGCGGCCACTGAACATCATTGAACGGAAAATCTATATTTTCATAAAAAAGAATATCAGTTTTGAAAAAGATATTTTCAGGTACATTAATAAAGTTTGTATGCACCCACCCTCTTGTATATTCATGATCATCAAATTCCATTAAAAACACATTTATCATTTTCTTCTGATGTATTCCATGATAATTGAAAAGCTGATTGTTTATCTGACATATATTAACCTCTTTAAAATGATTTGGAAACATTTAATGGAAACCAATGTTTAATCATTTTATGAAATTAATATTTTTAAACGTGATCATTTTGTACTAATGTTATGTTACTTGGGTATTTTGCAGATGTCAACTTTTCTTTTTTTAACCAATGCTAAAAATATTTCATATTGCTGTCCCCAGGTTATCTCAATAATTATATCTATAACTTATACTCATTTGTTTATATTTTTATTATCAATAATCTATTTATATAAAGTTATTTCAGTATAACATTCTTGCTATTTTCAATTGTTATGTGCAATAATAACTACATATTTCAGTAACTTAATTTTAAAATATTCATTCTTAAATTTCAGAACTAATTCTCAAGGCAATTAAATTTTGCCTGAAAAATATTTTAGGATGAGTTATATGGAATCAGCTTTTTATAAAAACAACCAATACGCTATTTTTACTGCCTTTTACGGTATTCTGTTTGGTTTATTATTTCCTGTTTTATCATCTCTTGCAGTATGCCTGGTTGAATATCATAAAGTTTCATTGGAAATAATTTCCAGGGTTCAGAGAGAATATTATTTATTATGGGTTATTGACACTGCTCCGTTTTTTCTCGGTTTATTTGCATTAATTATTGGAATCAATCAAGACAGTCTGGTAATGAAAAACAACAGCATAAAGGCGGCAAATAATATTCTTGAAGATACGAACAGGCGTATAGAAATGGAAATTGAAGCAGCCAGGCATATTTACAATTATTTCATTCCTGTCAAAAAAGTATTCAGGCAGGCTGATATTAACTACATTCTTAACTGTAAGGGTTGTTTGGGAGGTGATTTTCTTTCCATCAAAGAACTAGACAATCAATCAATAGGTGTTTTTCTTGGTGATTGTTCCGGACATGGTGTATCAGCATCACTTATTCTTGCATTATCTTCAACAGTAATACTTAAAAGTTTTAGTCTCTACCCTTCAGAACCTGCCAAATTCATGGAATATCTCAATAATGAATTATGCAGAGCAATACCTGATGATCATTTTATTACCGGAATATATGGTATTATAAGACAATGTAAAGATGAACGTTCCTTTCAATTCAGCCGTGCAAGTCACACTTACCCGATTTTGTGGGAAAAATCCACTAAAAGAGCTAAAATTATTAAGTCAAATGGTGTAGCACTTGGTAATTTTCATCATATAAAGTATTTCACTCATAAAATTACAGCAGACAAGGGAGATATGCTTCTTCTATATACTGATGGAGCAATAGAACAGATTGATAATAACGGTCAGGAGCTTGAAACAGCAGGTTTACTGTCCTTTTTTCAGGAAGCATGCTCAAAAGGTCTCAGTTCTGAAAAAACAAATGATTATCTGCTTAAAAGCATTCTGGATTATTCCAGACAAACTGTTCTATCAGATGATATAAGTACAATAGTAATAAGATTTTGATTTTCTATTTTTAAAACCAATATCTGATATTAAAACATTGTCATTATATAAAAAAAGAGTCTGCCATATATGACAAACTCTAATTTTCTGGGCGACGGCGGATTCGAACCGCCGACCCCTTGCGTGTCGAGCAAGTACTCTAACCAGCTGAGCTAGCCGCCCTGTTATATCTTTCCCTGAAAGACATATCTAAATAATCAGGTTTTAACCTTTAAGAACAGAAGATATTCTTTCAAGTACTTTTGCCCTGTCCAGCGGCTTAACTATATAATTTTTTGCCCCGGAAAGTAAAGACTGTTTTACCAAATCCTGCTTACCAAGAGCACTTATCATTACAATTTTTGCTTCAGGATCAAATTCTATAATTTTCTGCAGACATGTAACACCATCCATATTAGGCATGGTTATATCCATAGTTACAAGATCCACATTCGGATGTAATTCCTTATATTTTTCAAGACCTTCAATACCATCTTTAGCAGTTCCTATTATTTCAAATCCTTCTGATGAAAGAATCTGAGAAATCTGTTTTGCTACAAACATTGAATCATCAACAATAAGTACTTTATAAGATGATCCGTCTGGTCTTTTTCCTTCTGGATTTTTAGTATTTATATTAGGATAATCCATTTTTGCTCTCATTACATTCTCCTCTAATCCTTTTCTTTTATTGCTACGTTTATTTCAAGTTTTCCATATGACAACTCAATAGGCACTATCAAAGCTTCCACCCCGCTGTCGGAAATTACCATATCATTTCCTGTAAGCATTGAAGGTGGTGTCAGGTCAAATTTGAAACCAAGTTCATGAAGCTTGGTAATTGCCTGGCCGGTTATCATATTTGCCAGTTCTGTTATTGTTGCTTTTCCAAGTTCATCAAATTTTTCAAGCTTCTCCATATTCATTTCTGAAGCAATACCCATTGCAGTTTCCATTGACATATCAAGAAGAACTCTCCCTTCAACGTCACCTGCAAGACCAATTATAGTTGCAACTCCCAGTACTGGCTGAGAAGTTGATTTCAGGTAAAGCTCCCCTCTTTTAATGTCTGTATTCAGTACTTCTTTAAGTACATTAAAAGCGGATTCTACAAACGGATTTATATATTCAACTCTCATAATATCTCCTTAACTAATCCACATTCAGTTTTTTATAAAATCTAATTCCGTTAATTTCTTCAGGAACAAGTCCGTCAAAAACTATTTCCTCGTTTTCCCCGATAATTAATATTCCTCCATTTTTAAGTTTTTCATAAATATCACTTAGAATCTGCAGCTGTTCATTGTAGTCATAAAATGAAAAAATATCCCTGCAGAAGATTATATCAACTTGAGGATATGGATTATGATTTTTTACATCATGATACTCGAAATATATAATATCCTTCAGTTCGCTGCTGAAAGAAGACCCTTCACGGGCTTCAGTAATATATTTCTTCATGTAGGGGGGAGCTGCTGATCCATCTATAATAATATTTGGTGCATTTGATATGCTTATAAGCTCTTTGTCATTAGCCCACACTTTGATTACAGCATCAGGGTTTCTGTTTTTAAGAAGGGCTGTGAGTGAATATGTATTTTCACCTTTGCCGCATCCAATACTCCATACGCTTAAATTGCCTTTCTTTCCTTCCGGCAGTATCTTTTCAATCTTTTCAGCATAATCCTGCGGAAATATTTTATCTCTGTAGCTGGAATAATATGCTGAAATAAAAAGGTCTGCATCTTCTTCAGATGTAAGCTGTATGTTATCTCCGGAATTGTGTCTGTAATCAACCCATTCCTCAAATCTTCTGTTGAACCATTTTGTATTTATATCTGTTATATTGAATTTCTTGAAAGTAAGTAATGTATCAGTTATAAATTTCTTGTTTATGTCTCTAATTTCCCTGTCGCTTGTTTCTGTTGTTTCGTAGGAATCATGTTCTTTAGTAACGGAAGTCTCTTTTCTTAAATATTCCTCATTATAGGATCTGTCAATCCTTCTTTCCTCTTCTTCATCCTCTTCTGTATCTGCGCCAAGTATTCTTTCAACATCCAATATGAGATAAATACTGGATCCTTTCTCAACAATACCCATAATATATTTTATATTTATATTGCTGAAAATAGGATGGGGTTCCTTTATTGTTTCAGACGGCAGTGCGATAACCTTATTAATATTGTCAACGATTACACCAATTCTTTTATCATCCAGATTCAATACAATGATGTCTTCAAGTCCGTCACTTTTCCGGGCCTCTGCAACACCGAACATTTTTCTGAAATCAATAATGGAAATTATATCTCCCCTTAAGTTATAGACACCCCTTACATATTTTTCGGAATTCGGTACATAGGTAAATTTGTTTACTTTAAGTATTTCTTTTACCTTCATAATATCTATTCCGTAATCTTTTCCGCCGAGAGAAAAAGTAACCATTTTAAAATCATTATTTTCTGCTGCTTCTCTGGCTTCAGTACTTTCCTTCAATTCCCAAATATCTGTACTCATTAATTCTTCCCTTAAAATGATTTCAAATTACAAGTCGTTTTCTTTCTCTGGCAGCTCTTTCGTTCCTGAAACAAAGTTCAAGAATCTGACTAACATCCAGAATAAGTGATACTTTACCATCTCCGAGAATTGTTGCTCCGGCAATTCCAGGAACATTTGTGTATTTATCCTTTAATGGCTTTATTACGACATCTTCTTCGCCAATCAGCTGATCAACCATCAATCCGATTTTCTTGTCTCCTGTTCCGACTATTACAGTATAATTGGTTTTTTTATCTTCATTTGTTTTGATTCCGAATAAGCGGTTCAGCCTGATAATTGATACAACATCTTCCCTTACATTGAATACTTCATAGTTATCCAGTATTTTTATATCAGAGTCAAAAATTCTCTGACTCTCGATTACTGAAGTTATCGGTATTGCATAAATCTCCTGTCCAACCCTTACAAGCAGCCCCTGAATAATTGCAAGTGTAAGAGGAAGTTTTATAGTAAAGACTGTTCCGTTCCCTTTTTCCGACCATACAGTTACAGAACCATTAAGCTTCTCAATCTGTCTTCTGACTACATCAAGGCCAACCCCTCTTCCCGAGATATCTGTAACTTCTGCTGCTGTGGAAAAACCAGGTTCAAAAATAAGATTGAACGCTTCAATATCTGTGAGATTTTTTCCCGGATGTATAATATCCTTATCAACAGCTTTCTGTTTTACCGATTCAATATCTATCCCTTTACCATCATCAGATATCTCTATCATAATCATGTTGCCCTCATTGCGGGCTTTCAGAACAACTGTTCCCTCTTCATTTTTCCCTGACTTTTTCCTTTCAGAAGGAGTTTCAACACCATGGTCCATTGAATTTCTTACACAGTGGATTAAAGGATCCAGCAGCTGTTCTATTACTGATTTATCAAGCTCTGTATCCTCACCTTCAATTACCAGGTTTATCTTCTTACCGAGTTTTTTAGAAACATCCCGTACAAGTCTCGGAAACCTTGAAAATATCTGTGAAATCGGAACCATTCGTATCTGAAGAACACTCTCATGCAGTTCGTTTGTAATTCTTCCAAAATTCTGCGAAGTGTTTACAAGCTTTGTTATGGTATTTTTTAAATCATTCTCTACAGTCTGAAGTTCTTTTCTGCTTTTATCATAATCTGGAAAAATATTATTTTTAGCTTCCTTGATATCTACATCGGTTTTAATGTAGTTTTTCATGTTTTCAAATATATTATTATATTTTTCATTAATCAGATTATAATTGAGATGTATTTCATCAAGTATTCCAAGTAGTTTTGAACTGATCTGGTTGAATGTTGCCTTGTTTATTACTGTTTCACTTACAAGATTAAGGAGGCTGTCAATTCTTTTTGATTCAACCTTTAGAATAGTTGATTCATTAAGTTTAATTTTCCTGGATTTATCATCCTTTTCTTTTAAAGCTGTCTTAGTTTCCTTCTTTATATCTTTTTCTGCTTCTGCTTCTGCCTTTTCTTCTTCTTTTTCATCTTTTATCTCAATAGCTTCTTTCTTTCCAGATTCATCATCGCTTAAATCACCAACTGCCTTTATTTCGATTATTTCTGCATCCAGAACAACATCAGGTATAACAATTTTATCAATAAAATTTTCAGGATCAGCATCAGAAGCAATATAATAATTTACAACTGGATAAAAATTATCTTCATAGAGTTTATCAAAATCAGGATTTGTTGACAGGACTTTTGAAAGCTCTTTTATTTTAGCAAAAACCTGTATCCCCCCTATCGAATTCATCGGATTATCTTCATTAAAGGAGACTTTGATATCGTATATTTTTTCCCCTTTTTCAGCATTTTCCATTAACTCAAGAATTTCATATTCAGTAAGCCTGCTTTCCTTATCAGCAGTTGTTTTCTTCTCTTTCTGCTTTTTTTCAGCAGTTTTTACTGTCTTTTTATCAGCTGTTTTTTTATCGCCTGATCCTTCATCATTCATCAGTGATTCGAGATTCTCTTTCAGTTCTGTAATATCTTCATCATACACTTCACCAGCTATTCTCTTTTCAATCATGATCTTTACAACATCAATTGATTCTAGAAGTATATCAATCACTTCGCTGTCAACTGCAACTTTTTCCGATCTTATTTCATCAAGGAGGTCTTCCATGACATGAGTGAATTCAGATATCTCAAACATCTCAACAGCAGCTGAATTTCCTTTCAAAGTATGTGCTGCCCTGAATATTTCATCAATCGAATCCCTGTTGCCTGTATCATTTTCAAGCACAAGTATATTTCTTTCAAGTATATCAACTTGTGCCTGAGCTTCCATAAAAAAATCTTTCAATAATTCTTCGTTTGCCGGATCAAGATAATCACTCATAAATCTTCTTCTCTATAAATCATTTGTATATTTGTTTGAATTTGCTGTTTATACTATAGATCATAATCACCATTTTTTCAAACATTTAATTCTTTTAATTTTCTTTAAAACAGATACATACTATTCTGTTTCTGTTTATGAAAAAGCATCAACATTAAAAAAGCTCCCTGTAAGGGAGCTTTTATATTTAATCAATCGGCATGCTATTGCTGCTGTTCTTCAGCTGGTGCTTCATTAACATCTTCATCACTGTGCATTTTTCTCTTTTCAAGATATCTTAACACCTGTTTGTGACCAAGTTTTTCGAATTCAGCTGTTCTTCTTGATTCTTCTCTTTCCTTAAGGATTCCCCATATAGCTTCTTCATCAACATCTCTTTCAATAGTGAGTATAGCTTTATCGTATACAATTGAAATATCTTTGATATAAGTTATTATATCACCGCCGTCCTGCTGTGAATCCTTTGAGATTCTAAGTCCGGCAATTTTCATCATTGGAGTTGCTTTTGGATAAAGAGGTCTTTTAACAATTTCTCTGTTTCTTACTTCATTTATATAATTAGGATTTTTCCATGTAAGAGTTCTCCATCCTTCAAAATCCATATAATCCATGAAAATAGGCATTTCATTGTTATTCTGATCTTTAAGTATTATTTCAAATCCATTTGGAAAATTAGATCCGTACATATTTATTGATACAGATTTTACAACACCTACATTTTTTACAACACCGTATCCATCTACAAATTTTTCTCCGTATCTGTCAGTTGTGTCTTCCTTGATTGTACCATCTTCCTCAATAATTGTCTTTTTCATATAGGCAGGGATTTCAAATGGAGGAGCTATTAAAGCCCAAGAATTGAAATCAGCTTCAGGAAAATGAACTCTTACACCGAGTACTGTTTCACCTGCATATTTTTTTGCTTCTTCCAGAACAGGAACCTGTTTTGTCATGGATAGTGCCTGATTAAGTACTGTTCTTGATGAAGGGCATAGTATAACTTCCCAGTTATTTAATGCAATTGAAGCTTTCATCTGAAGTTTTTCTTCTTTTGAATAGGAAGTTCCAGCTTTATCGGAATAATCCACCAGTGTTCTGGCGTTTTCAGTCGGATTATCTTCTGGATAATCAGCTGCCAGCTTTGAAAAGTCGATTAATACAGCTTCTTCAGCAAATGTAAATCCACTCATTAAGAAAAATACTGTTGTTAGTAGGATGAAGAACCGTTTCATCTATAGCTCCTTTTTTTCTTTAATAAACCTTATATACAATTATAAAATAGCTAAAGATTTTGTCAACAACTTTTATTTTTTTTATTTTTTTTTGATATTGTCGATAAAAACCTTTAACTCTTTTGTATACAGGCAGTTATACAGTCCGGAATTCATGCTTAATCACCTGCTTTAAATTATTATGAACTGATTAATCAGCATTATATCACAAATATCAGCTGAATAAACAAAACAAAAATTCAAAATTCACAATAAATTTCAGATATGTATCTGCACAACTCAAAACATCACTGCATAAGGTCTGTTTTTTCGGTTTCTGCTATATCCGGTTCCTCACCGGTTATAGTAAATATAATTTCGCTAATATAGGGAAAATTAAATAATATATTTTCCCTAAACAAATCTATACTTTTACCGATATTATAATTTTTAATAATATCGGTTCCAAGTATCATATTATTGATATCAATATATAATTTTTTTCCCCTCAACATGATATGATTCAGTCTTGTCCCTTCAGGGAACACCATCATCATATTCATTCCCCGGGGACCGAGAAACAATTCCTCGATATACACCTGCACATTTTTTTCATTTTCATGATATTTGGGTATTGTTCTTATTTCCCCCACAGTTTTTTCAGTTCCCTGCTCGAAAAAATAGAAAATCTTTTCCTGCTCATTGTTATGGAAAATAAAAAATATCATAAGTGTCAATGCCAGCACTATAAGAGGCATTATACCGGACCAGAAAACTATTTTTTTATCCAAAATACTATCTCCGTATCAATTCATTTTCTCTATATTCTCAGTAAAATTTACTATCCCATTATAGATACCATCTGTAAGTTTCTTCAAGTAATCTTCTGTATTCAGAAGCTCGGCTTCCTCTTTATTTGTTACAAATCCAATTTCGATCAGAACTGAAGGCATTTTTGCATTTCTTACAACAAACCAGGTCTCCTCCTTAAGACCCCTGTTAACAGATTTACCGTCTGTTGTTTTATCCAGGCTGCTTATGATATTTCTTGCAAGAAGAATACTTTCGAGGGTATATTCCTCTTCCAGCATAGTATTCAGTATAGGAATTATCTCCTCAGTACCGTCTTCAACGCTCTTTTCATCGATCAGCTCCCTTCTGTAATCAGGGGGAAGATACCAGACCTCATATCCCCTGGCTTTCACATTGAAAGAAGCATTTGCATGAATAGATATATAAATTACAGCTTCATTTTCCTTCAGTTTTATATTATTTGCCATCTCAACACGGCTTTCAAGATCAGGATATGAATCATCATTTCTTGTAAGAAGGATTTTTTTATCTCTGTATTTTTTTTTCAGCCTTTTATAAAGTTCTTTTGAAATATCAAGAACAACATCCTTCTCCATCAGAATAAGTGATTTACCGTCAATACGGTGCCTTCCTATTGCTCCGGAATCCTTTCCCCCATGGCCGGGATCAATCAGAATTGCCGCTATTCTGTGTCCTGTCTCCTGAGAAGTTACTAAATTATCATTTGCTTCTTCTCCCAGAATTATTTTTTCAGCATCTTTTGTAATGTAAATATCAATCCCGTTCATATAAAGAGGTTCAATAATGAATTTTTCACTGTAATTTTTTATCAGCCACTTTCTGTCAAGCTTGAAACTGAAAACGGAATCATCGTACAGAATTTCACCGCTTCTTCTCACAGGGTCCCATCTGAATCCGCCGTTATTGATATTCAGCCATTCTGAGAGTTTTATGCTTTCAGCAAATGTATTTGTCAGAGATATAAACATGATAAACAGGAAAAATGTTTTTTTCATGACAAAAACCGTTCCGGCAGTACTCCTCCATTGATATATTTTTCCAGAGTATCAATAATCCAGATCCCCCCCTGGACTCCACCTGAAAGAAAAGCATCCCAGAACTTCCTGCCGATGACAATACTGTATTCAGTTTCCTCCCCGGCAATTTCAGCTCCGGTTATATCAAATACCCTTTCAAGTGAATCTCGGAAACCTCTTCCCATCCAGTCCAGGGATTTTTCCATTTCAGGAAAAGGAAGACCCATAACTGCAGTTTTTCTGTTTTTACTCTCTTTATTTATTATAATTTCTGCCATATTTCTGTATGAACTGATATTATAGCTGTTTTCAAGAATAAAGGCGTCAGGTATCCATGCTTCCTTATCAAACAGTAGGAATTTTTCAGTTTCACTGTCACAGCTTTCAAGCCTTATGATTATATCCCTGCATCCCTGTTCAGCTGCCCTTACCGCGTTTTCCCTTTCTGTGTCAACTGCTATTATATTTCCGCATTTTTCAACATTGTTTCTCGGAAATACAACCCTGTCTCCTCTTTTCACATTGAAAAAGATGTCTTTGATTTCTTCAGTATTTTTTTTCTCAAGATATTCAGGCAGAATTATTTCATCCACTTTTCCTGGTATTGAGATAAAAGCCCTTTCAGCAGCTGTTTTTTCATACCTGTAGCTTTTTATTCCTGAATTTCGGCCCAGAGCAATATTAATTGCTGCTTTTATTACGGAAATTCCTGATGAATAAGGGAATGTCCAGCCAGACATATATCCGCCTGAAAGCCTTGCAGCTATTTCACCGATTACTGCTTTTTTCCCGTCATATTTTATATCACCTTTTGCTGCACCGTTATCAATTCCAATAGCCCTGATCCCTTCCTCAAATACTTCTGAAACCTTTCTCTGCACCTCTTCAGGATAGATACTTGGCATTGTATGCCCCATTTCCACAAAATAGGGGGGAAAAAATATATGGCGGTCTGCTATTCCGCATATTGTTATTTTACCGTTTTCAACTACAGCATCCAGACTGAATTCAGCCCCTTCTATAAATTCCTCAATTATCACCTTGCCGGTTCGGGAGAAAACGATAGCGTTTCCCACAGCCTCTTCAAGTTTTTCAAATGATCTGATTTTCACAGACCCCCTGCCCCCCATGCTGTCAACAGGTTTCACTACCAGTGGATATTTCAGCTTCTCTTCAACACTTTTTCTTTCCAGGTATCCTTCTGAAACAATAAAACCAGGGGAACTGACACCCTTTTCCATAAATGCCTTTCTCATCTCTGATTTCAATGTTGCCTTTAGAGCAGTCTCATAACTGATTCCGGGAAGCGCCATCTTTTCTGCCAGTTTTGCTACAATATATGAAAAATCTGTTCCTGCTGTGAAAACTCCCTTAACAGAATACAGGTCTCCAAGATCAATACATTTCCTGTATATTGTTTCATGATCCTTGATATCAATATTAAAAAAAAGTTCTGCAAAATTCCTGCCTGCAGGTTCCGGATTGCCGTCAAAAGCAAGAACAGAAAATCCCTCTTCAGATGCTGTTTTTATGGCCGGTATCTGCATAATTCCGGCGCCGAGTACTATTACTGCTTCTTTTCTTTCAATATTCATTCTTCTAAACCTGTCATCCCGGCTGCTCTTCAGTTTTCCGGGCATAAATTTCAAATGTATCGCCTAATTTTAATAGAAAACTTAGTTGTTTCAATACAGTTTCAGGAATAATTTTTCTTATTTTTTTGCTGAATCTTTCAGGATGATGACCTGTATTCCTTATTTCAAGTATCTCAAATCCGTAATTTCTAAGTATTTCTGCTGCGCTTCCTATACTCCAGAAAGTGTAATGATCATAAGGACTTCTGAACAGTGTTTTATCCATATCTGTTCTCCCGCTTATACCTGTCAAATTCGGAGTGGAAAACGCGAATACCCCGCCTTTTTTTAAAAGCTTTTTTACCTTCCCAACGACAGCAGCAGGATCTTCAAAGTGCTCAATAACATACCACATTACTGCAACATCATATTTTTGCGGCTCAGTAACTTCAATTCTGCTGAAATCCTCAACTGAAGCATCTATGCCAAGTGTATTCTTCACATATTCAACTGCATCTTCTGAAACATCCATTCCTGAACATTCAAATCCTGCATCATATGCAGATTTGAGAAAAGGTCCGTAAGCACAGCCGATATCCAGGAGCAGCCCCCCTGAACAGTACTTTTTAATTATATTTACGCGGCTGTCAGACATTTTTTTTATATTGTCAAAGTCATCCAGATATGTCCTGCCGTACTGCTTCTTATAATCATCAAAAAAATAATCCTTTCCGTAGGATGTTTTTTCCCGACAGAATTTTTCCATATATATCAGGGAACTTTTTCCGCATCTGTAGTAGTTTCTGTCTCTGAATCTCTTAAAAGGGATTTCCTTCCCTCCGCAGAAGGGACAATCAGCAATCCCTGTTCTTTCAAGTCCTGCAATAATTTCATCAAGACTAACAGGAGCATCAAGAACAGCCTTAGTTCTTTTGTCTATAAGATGCGGGGAGCTGATCATTTTTTTCAGGACCTTTTCATCCACAGATTTAACACCTGTTTCAGGTATCCCTGCCCTTGAGGAAAGCCTGGAATGGTATTCCGAGGGGTTGAGAAGCAGAACATATCTGTTTGAATAAAGAGCTTCATATGCAGTAAGCCCGAATGATGTAATTACAAGATCTGACTCATCAATGTTTTTTTCAAGAGACTGAGGTGATTTAACAACCTCAATATTATTTCTGCTTTTAAACCTGTTTTTGAAAAAAGGCCCTTCAACAATTATTATTTTCTTATCACAGTAGAAACTGTCATGTTCAACAGAATCAAGAAAAATCCCTGTGAGGTTTTCAGGGTCTTCTCCTCCGAATGAAATCAGGATTCTGTTTATCCTGCTGCTTTTCGAAAACTGTTTCCTCCTGTCTTTAATGCCCAGAAGCCCTGTGGAAGAAATATTGGCTTTGTGTTCTGAAACTGACGGGAAGGTATCGACAAGGTATGTATAAAGCCCCCTTGAATTGCCCCCCTCATCAAGTCCGACCAGAATCCCTGCCATTTCCCTGTAATATTCATATTCTTCACAGCCTGTATTTCTTTTATCTGTTACAATTACATCATATTTTCTTTCCAGAGAAGTACAGATGTATTTTCCGTTTTCAAGAGGTTTGAGGATTTCTTCTGTTTCTGGTCTTCCACTGATTTCTTCCAGAAACCATTCAGGAAGGTAGATATAGCTTTCTGCTGATGATTCTGTGACATATTTTATACATCTTTTAAGGTGCCCTGTACCGTTTCCCTTTTCCACGGACGGGATAAATAGTGTTTTCATAACTATCTGACTGTATCAGGATGTGGGTTTTTTTTCAGCCACTCAATCAGTTTTTCATGGTTCCCTGCATTTTCAAGTGAAAGCTCCTGTGCAGCCTTGCTGAGATAGATATAGTCATTTTCCGTATCAAGAGTTATACGCCCTTCGGGGAACAGTGAATCGGGATCTGAATCAACATGATTAAGCCTGAACAGTTCCGGGTTTTTATAGATATAGGGGGTTACATGTTCCCTGTCATAATCTGATGATGTGTTTTTTTCCGACCTGTATAATGCTTCAGCCTCAACGACTTCAACCCCGGCACCCAGAGGCATGCCCCTGAAAATACTGTGGTCAGCATTATTCCTTAAATGCAGTTCAAGAATTTCCCCGGCCTTTTCATGAAAAACAAACGGGTTGTCGCCTGTCGCCCTTATAACTGTATCAACCATGTATTGCCTTGCTGCAGATGTAAACCTGTTGAGGACATTGTTTTCATCACCAATAAAGAGCTCAAAACCGTAAAGCTCTGCTTCCCTTCTGAGGATACTGCTGCTTTTCAAGTCTGTTAAAAGGATGTGCAGGTCTGCGTCTACTTTTTTCAGCTGCAGCATGGCGCTTCCTGCCACAGTGATTTCCTTATATATTTTCTTCATAGCCTTGCCCGGCAGTCTGGTTGAATTAATTCGCACCTGAAGAAATACTGCTAATCGTCGGGATCTTTCCATAACTCTGTCAAGCTCCTGCAATCATATTTGAAACGGAATTTATTAAGCTCAACCCATCTGGAAGCTTCCTCAAAATTCTTTTTTGCATGAAAAATCCCTTCACCAGACCTGAAAAGATATTTTATCATTCTTGATTTTGGAAGATATCCTGAATCCCCGTTGAAACGGACTGCCAGATTTTTCAGATAAAAAATTCTGTAGTATCTGTCAATAGAGTTGTCCTCTGCAATTGAGCTTGCAATATATGAAACCTGAAGCGCTGTAAAGCAGACTATCTTTTCTCCCCACAGATTCGACCTCATGCCGAAATCCATTTTCTGCCAGTAGGGATTTCGTATGGAATAATCATAACCTCCGCAGTACAGGAACTTTTCCCTGTTGTATATTCCTGTATAGTCAAATGGGAAAAGGGAAATAACACCCTTCCTTTTGGGATATGTGAATATTACCTTAAGCGACTTTTTCTGAAATGCAGGGACAGAAATGGAGGGAATCATTATGTTTTCCATGTTCTTGAGAACAGGAACTGTACAAAGGGGAGTTTCACTGTAAAGATAATCAGCAAGCCTTACTGAAAGAGAAGTGGGAGACAGTTTCATATTGTTCCATACAACAAAAACAAAATCACATCCCGATTCCTTTATACCTATATTTATCTGCTCACCGGTATTACAGCTTTCCTGTAAAAGAAGAAATTTTACAGACGGTATCTTCCTTGATATATTTTCAACATCATATGAGACTCCCGGATTTTCTACAGATATTATCTCGCAGAATCCGAGTGATTCAGCCTCCTGAAGCATTTCTGTTTTATAAAGGCTGTTCCCCTGATTAAGTATCAGGAGTGTTATTCTGCCCGGTTTTCTCTGCTTACCTGATCGGCTCCCGCCGCTGACTACTGTATAGGGTATTCTGGGTCTTTTAGAAGTTGTAGGTATAGTATTCATCACACTCCCTGCATATTCCGCTGTATTCACTGTTCAACTGTTCCCTGTAGAATTTATTACCCTTTTCCCATATCTCTTCGAGTGTATCTTCATAAATATTGCCAAGAATTATTTTACCCTCAACATCCTCACGGCAGAAAGGAACATCTCCGTTGACAAGGACAGAGATATCTCTTTTAAGGTGCCAGCAGGGGAAACGCTTCAGAGGAGATATATCAGTAACTTTCCTGTCTTCAAGGTATCCTGAAAAATTGTCATATTTCTGAATAATCACATTTTCAGTCTTTTCTTTCCAGTATCTGAAAAAATGTTCAAGATTGTCTTCTGTTTCATTCATCCTTACAGCCTGCACAAAGGCGTTATCGGGAAAGACAGACAAAAGAAACTCAGCAGACTCAACCGCTTCATCATATCCCTCTCCCCTGATATTTCTGTAAAGTTCACGGTCATCAGTATCAAGGGATACTATCCATGTTATCCTGCCAGGATACTTGTCTGCAAGAGAAGCGGCAAGAGTTCTATCAAGCGAAATGCCGGAAGTCTCTATCAGAAGACTGAATTTCTCATGTCCCATTACAGTATCTATTATTTCCCCGAGACAGGGATTTGCAGATGCTTCCCCCCACAGGGAAAGCGATATCACAGCATCTTCGCTGAACTTATCTATTTTATTCATAATAATACTGATTTTATCAGGATCCATAAACTCCCCTGATGTCAGTATATCTTTTCGGACTCCGGGATACGGACAGTACATGCACTTCTGAAAACACTTTCCCGATATCTGTATCTGGTAATATGCAGGCAGGGTCCTCAGGATTTCACCTTTCTCTTCGATAAGTTTCACAATTTCCTTTTCATCAGATACACCTTCAGATGCAATTCTCTGCAGAAGAAGAAAATTCCTCCTGGAATCTGCAGTTAGGCTTATCCTTAAGAGTCTCATGTCTTTTTCAGAAATATCTGTCTCTATATCAAATGAATTTATATCCTTCTGAATTGTTTTAAATACAGAATCACGCTCAACCTTTGACGGTGATTTATCTGCAAGCACTTTCAGTGCTCCTGCTATTTCGGATGAAATTATTTCAGGGGCTGTCCCGTATGGATTACCGTCCGCAAAACTGTACTGGGCAAAATATTTTCTGTGATTCTTGAACATTCTCTCAGCTGTTTCCCTGTCAAGAAAGGGACAGTCACCGTAGATATAGAAAATATATTCAAAACTTTCCGCTTCCCTGCTGAAGAGATTAAAAAGATCACTGCTCGTGAAATTATCCACACCCACAATTTCAGCAGAGGATCTGTATTTTTCAAAATCTTCTGTTTTTTTTCTGTCGGAAATTATTACTGCCTTTTCAACCCCTTCAAGGGAAAGTGCATATTCAAGAGCAATTTCAACTGATGATTTCCCGTCCCTGATTTCCCTGAATCCGTATTCTTTAAAATTTGTGCAGTTAATAAAAGCTATATTTTTCATATTTAATCATTATATCGTCAATTGCCATGCTTGTGTAAAGTGATTATATATAATTTACATGAATGATTAATCTTACTTGAAAAAATCACTGCTACCTACTAATATGACATCCATGATAAACCTGCAGGGAAGATGCCTTAAAATATTCGAGATCACAGCTCTCATAAAGGAAACTCTGGAATCACAGTTCTATTCTGTAATGCTGGAAGGGGAAATATCAAATTTTCGCCCGTCAAGTACAGGCCATTACTACTTCAGTCTTAAAGACAGCAAGTCAATGATTTCAGCTGTCATGTTTAAGAATGCAGCTAAAAACCTTAAATATATCCCGGCTGACGGAGAACTTGTAAAGGTTACAGGTGATATTTCAGTTTATCCCCAGAGGGGAAGCTACCAGATTATATGCAGTTCAATAGAAAAAGCAGGTGAAGGCAATATACTTGCAGAACTTGAAAACAGAAAAAAGCGCCTTGCTGAGGAGGGGCTTTTTGATGAGGATAAAAAGAAAAAGCTGCCGAGGTTTCCGGAAAAAGTTGCTGTTGTGACATCTCCTACAGGTGCAGCCATAAAGGACATTTTAAGAGTACTTAAAAGAAGAAACAATAAAATCAACCTGATAATACTTCCTGCACCAGTCCAGGGTGATGATGCAGCTAAAATCATTGCTTCCCGGATAAGATATGCAAACAGCGTAAAAATTGCAGATGTGCTTATAATAGGCAGGGGCGGAGGATCTCTCGAAGATCTTCTCCCCTTTTCAGATGAAGATGTTGTCAGGGCGGTTTACGAGTCGGAAATACCTGTTATTTCAGCGGTAGGACATGAAATAGACAATGCCCTTTCAGACTATGCTGCAGACCTCAGGGCCCCGACCCCGTCAGCTGCTGCGGAAATTGTTTCATCTGAAATAAGCTCAATCGATGAAAGAATAGAAGCTGTATCATTATCACTTGCAGATGCAGTGAGAAGAAAATTTGAAATACTGAGGCTCAGGATTGAAAACAGCTCAAAAGAGCAGCTTGAAAGATCTGTCAGAAATACAATAAATCCCTTTATCCAGAGGACAGACGACCTGAAACTGAAACTTGAAAGAGGAATATCTGATAAAATAAGGGAAGAGAAACACAGGCTTGAACTCCTGGGCAATTCAATTCAGTCAGCATCTCCCCTGTCAATTCTTGAAAAGGGATATGCCTCGGTTTCCCTTTCAGAAACCGGCAGGACAGTCAGGAGCGGACATGAAGTAAATCCTGGCGAAAGAATCAGGATAAGATTTTATAAAGACATGCTTTCCGCAGATGCAGGGCAGACAGAGGATCTGGATAACAGCAGATAATTCAGGTAATTTAATGAATAAATTTGAAGGATTTGGGAATGAAGGATTTTGAATCAAAACTTAACAGACTTGAAGAGATAAACAGCAGAATAAACAGCAGCGATATCGATATTGAGGAAGCAATGCTTATCTTTGAAGAAGGTATAAAAATTGCAGGGAATCTCCAGAAGGAACTGGATAAAATGGAAAGAAAGGTTGAGATTCTGGTCAACAACCCTTCCGCCCAGGAGGATCCCCAGGTTAAATCAGCGCCTCAGGAACCTACTCTTCAGCTTTTTCCAGAGCTTGAAGAATAGAATCAGAAAAAACAAGTTTATCCCCCTCCCTGATCCCGTTCCTGTCGAAATACCCTTTTTCCACTTCAAGGGCAAAGCGTACGGAATATCTCGATCTGACAGGGGTCAGTGAGAAAGGTGTCATATCTTTAATTTCCTTTATAACAAGATCAGATGATATATATGCGATTGAAAGGGGTATGGATGTATTTTTCATCCAGAAGGAAAGTTTCCTGTCATAGGGAAAAACAAAAATCATTCCGCTGTCCGGGTCGAGTTTTTTTCTGTTCATAAGCCCCTGAGCCCTGTCCATGTCTGTATACACAACTTCAACACTTATTACTTTATCACCTGCATGAACTGACCCGTTCAAACTGCCGCTGCTGCTGCACGACAGTACCGGCAGTATACATAGTACTGCAGCCAGAAAAGCCGGCTTCATGAAAATTTTATTAAGTGAATTAAAATGTATCAACAAAATCCTCTTTAAGTTTTTTCCTGCTGGTAGTTTTTTCAGCGAATTTTTCCTTGATCTCTGAAAAGGATTTTTTATCAGTATACTTTACTGAAAGAGGTTTTTCCAGAGACATGATTAAGTCACTGTTTTCCCAGTAGACACCGTCAGGATTCAGCCTGTCAGCTTTTCCGTATTTTTTTTCAAGCTTTGTATAAAACGAATAAAAATCAAGCTCATTTTCATCGATTATTACAGTTATTATTATCAGTTTTTTATTATAAAACTGGAAATAACCTTTTTTAACATATGAAAAACCTGAACATTCTATCAGTGATCTTTCTTCAGATATTCTCATATCAACATCAGGTTTTCCCCTGTAGTCAAAGTAGCTGTTGTCATAAAGAGCATTTTCAAGCTCTTCCATTGTAAGACCAAGGGTTATATTCATGAAGCCTGAAGGAAGTCCGGCAGCTGGAGCTGCTGATCCGTCCTGCATCACACCCTGTTCAGGAACAGCCTCCTGGGGGAAAACAGCAAGGGGGCACAAAACAATCATGGAAATTAACAGATATTTTTTAATATTCATCTGTATCAATATCGGGAAAGGTTAAAACATTCTTGAATTGACATATAAAGATGTTTTCTTCATAATCATAAACAATAATTTGAGACCGGATACAGGGTCTGTAATCTGCACAAATTTCATAATTATCCTGATTCTGGAGGCAGTTTCAGATATTTGAAGCTGTCTTTGATTTCATGCAGTTTTACAAAACGGCAGCTGATTCCGGATAAATTAAAAACGAAAACCGGAGGTTTAGTAAATATTTTGATAAAAATTTCCAAGAATATGCTTGAAACCCCTCAGGGAACAGAGAGCATTCTGCTGAGGGAAGCTTTTCTGCATAAACAGCTTACATATCAGATTGAAAATCTTTTCAGCAGGTGGGGATACCTTCCCTCTCTTACTCCGGTATTTGATTTTTATGATATATACAGGCCTCTTCTGAAAGATGTGCCTTCCGAGAAAATATACAGACTCATTGACCGTGAAGGCGACCTTCTGATGCTGAGATCAGATATCACCCTTTTTCTGGCAAAACAGCTTGGACCAGTTCTCAAATCGCTGAAAACACCTGTCAGGGTCTGCTATGCTGATTCAATACTGAGACACCAGGACAAGGAAGATATTTCCAGAAATGAGTTTTTCCAGACAGGGGCAGAACTTTTCGGAAAACCGGGGATAGAAGGCGACCTTGAAATTTTCATGCTTCTTGTTGAAGTTCTTGAACTTCTCGCCCTACCCGGGACCAGGATACATATCGGCTCAAGAGAACTTTTCAACACTGTGTTTTCAGAATATTCAGAAAATGAGAAAAACGTACTTATAAATTCCATCATTAAAAGGGACTGGTCAAAACTGAAGGAAAAATCCTTCAGACATAAACCTGATGAACTTGATACTATTCAGAAAATCTTCAGTTTTATAGGCAGCTATGAGGATTTTGAAAGTTTTTCAAAGAGCCTTGAAAACAGCGGTATTGAATATCTGAAAGGAACTTCATCCTATTTTAATGAGATAATTTCCAACATGATAAAGCTTGATGTCCCTGATATAGTCAGAATTGACTTTTCAGAAATAGGGACCCAGCCATACCATACAGGTATTGCTTTCCAGGTGTATATGGAAGGAACTGATTCTGCTGTTATTTCAGGCGGAAGGTATGACAACCTGATGGACCGTTTCGGAGGTAATACATCATCAGTCGGTTTTTCTCTTCTCCTGAGAAAGGTTGAACCCTTTATAGGAAACAGGGACCGTTTCAGGTTTCCGGAAGCTGTATCAGCAGCTGAAGGGAAGGATTTCGCTGAAAAATACCTGAATGCAAGAAAAACAAGGGAAAACGGGGGGATCTCACTGCTATGAAAACCAAACTGTCAGATTTTCCCCTTTCAATAGCTCTTCCAAAAGGGAGGCTTCAGAAAAAAGCTGAAGAGCTTTTCAGCGCAAACAATATTGATTTCGAATTTGAAGCCAGGAAACTTGTTGCATTCAACAGCTCGAAAAACCTCAAATTTCTGCTGGTGAAAAACTCAGATCTTCCTACCTATGTAAGTCACGGGATAGCAGGTCTCGGCATCTGCGGTGATGATGTCATTTATGAATCAGGAGAGGAGTTCTACAAACTCATGACATTTGATTTCGGAGGAACTGATATATGCATAGCTGCAAAAGAGGATGAAAAACCTGCTTCAGAAGTGAAGCATCTTAAAATTGCCACAAAATTCACAAAATATACCAGGGATTATTTCAACAGCAGGGGAAAATCTGTGCAGATAATAAAGCTGAACGGATCTGTGGAACTTGCCCCTATCCTTGGCCTTGCACCATATATTGTAGACCTTGTCGAAACAGGGACCACGCTGAAGGCTCATAACCTGAAAGTGCAGGAAAAAATCGCATCAACAAAAGTTCACTTGATTGCAAACCCGGGATATTATAAACTTCATTATAAGAGAATTAATGAATTAATAACTATTTTGAAAGGAAAAGTTGATGAATAGCAGAAAAATACTTCTCCAGAGAACTACAAAGGAAACAGATATCACAGTAGAACTGGATCTCTCAGGCGAAGGTGGAGTTGAAATTAAAACACAGCTTCCGTTTTTTAATCACATTCTTACTTCAATGGCATTTCACGGTAATTTCGCTCTTAAAATAAACGGTGTCGGCGATATTGATGTTGACCCGCATCACCTTGTTGAAGACTGCGGCCTTGTTCTTGGAGAAGCACTCAATAAAACAATAGAGGAATTCGGCCCTGTCAGGAGATATTCGAACTCTGTAATACCGATGGATGATGCATTGTCCGAAGTAACTATTGATGCAAGCGGCCGGCCCTACTGCGTTTTCAAGGCTGATTTTCCACAGCCTTATTCTGGAAATTTTGATATGTCATTATTAAAGGAATTTTTCACAGCCCTTGTAAACAAGTCCCAGATTACACTTCATGCTGAATGCAGATATGGAGAAAACAGCCATCACATGGCTGAATCACTTTTCAAGGCACTTGGGAAAGCTGTTTATGGCGCCTTCTCTCCCCTTTCGGAGGGACAGGATGTTCTTTCTACGAAGGGAATAATCTGACTTTTTCTATATAGTTATTGACATTTTCATGAAATTGTCAGATTTTATAATATATAGTGTTCCATAACAGCTTTTAACATGTTTTAAATAATTGGAGCTTTATTTGGAAACAGAAAAAGATATTTTAAAAAAAATACCGCATTCAAGCTTTGTTAAATTAACAGAGTACAAAAACAGTAGTTTAAAAAGTTCAGAAAGAGTAGCCCTGATACGAAGGGGCAACCAGTTTTACAATAACGGAAAAATCGATATAGCCAGGAGAATTTTTCTGACAACCGGATATACTGACGGGATAATAAGGGTAGGAGATTATTATTATAATAATAAGCTGTTTGTTGAAGCTCTGGAAATGTACGAAATAGCCCCATCACCTGAAAAAAAAGATTTCCTGATAGAAAAAATGTCAGAAATTGTCAAAATGTGGTTGAAAAAATAGACGATTTAAAAAGATACATGCAAGGTGGTTTATAATGATGGATAAGACTGAATTTGATTTTCTTGATGATGATAAATTCAATTCAAACTCTGAAGACAGTTTAAAAAGGGAAATTTCCGAACTTTCCAAATCCGGATATCAGCTTCTGAAGGAAAACAATATTGCAGATGCAGAAGTTACTTTCAGAAAAATACTGGAAAAAGATCCTGAAAACAATTATGCATTTGTCGGACTCGGCGATGCAACAAGGAAAAAGAGGGATTATAAAACTGCTATAGAATACTACCAGAAATGTCTTGAAAAATATCCTGACAACAACTATGCACTTTTCGGTCTTGCAGACTGCTATAAATCCCTGAACCAGTACAAACTTGCAATTGCCATATGGGAACAGTATCTAAAACATGATGACAAGAATATCACAGTGCTTACAAGAATCGCTGATGCATACAGAAAGGTAAGGAATTTCAGCAAATCAAAGGAACTTTATCTTCAGGTTCTTGAAATGGAGGAAAACAATGCCTACGCACTCATCGGCCTCGGCCATCTCCATTTTGATTTCAAGTTTTATGCGGAAACCCAGTATTACCTCAAAAAGATGCTTGAAATTAACGACAATGTTGATATCAGGGTCTTAACAACACTTGGTAACTGCCACAGAAAGCTTAAAACATTTGAACAGGGAGTACCTTATTTTAAAAAAGCACTTGAAATAGAACCAAATAATTTCTATGCCCTCTTTGGAATAGCAAACTGCTACAGAGGACTCAACATGCATAATGAAGCTCTTGACAGCTGGCTCAAAATACTGAAATTTGACCCGCACAACAAGGTTATTCTTACAAGGGCGGGAGACTCATACAGAAACCTGGGAGAGCTTGACCTGGCTGAAGAATATTACAAGAAAGCACTTAACATAGAGTTCGATGTTTATGCTATCCTTGGACTTGCACTTATCAATAAATCAAGGGGCAAATACCCGGAAGCTGTAGAGTCGCTTGAAGCTCTTTTAAAACATGATCCGAAAAACTACAGACTTTATGTTGAACTTCTTGACTGTTATACACAGCTTAAAGACAAGAAAAAGATAACCGAGATCCTTGCAGAGTACCAGCGTAACGGGCTTAAAACAAGCTATATATCCCAGTATCTTGACAATCTTGACAGCTGATGCTTAAAGGATTATCCGGACTTGACGAGAATGAGCTGCTGAGCGAACTCTCTCTGGATAAAAAATACAGAGCTTCTCAGATATTCTCTTCAATTCATTCTGCAGGAATAAATGATCTGAATTCCATTACATCCCTCCCTCTTTCTGACAGGGAAAGACTGTCTGAAGAATATACTGTCTTCACATCACAGATTGACAGAAAACAGACAGATCCTGACGACGGGAGTTCCAAACTGCGGATTAAACTCAGGGATTCCGCCATGATTGAGTGTGTTCTTCTTTCAGATGGAAAATCAAGAAAAACAGCATGTATTTCCACCCAGGCAGGATGCAGAATGGGATGCAGCTTCTGCAAGACAGGCAGCATGGGTTATAAGAGAAACCTTGATACATGCGAAATAATTGAACAGTTTCTGCACCTCAGAAACTCTTTCGGCCATATTTCAAATATTGTATTTATGGGAATGGGTGAGCCTCTGGACAACTTTGACAATCTGATAAAAGCAGTTGATATTATTCATAACAAAAAAGGAATCAATATGGGTTACAGAAAGATGACTGTATCCACATGCGGCCTTTCAGACAAAATCATTCAGCTTGCAGATGTCAATGCTGAAATCAGGCTGGCTGTCTCTCTCAATTCTGCAGATCCTGTGAAACGAAAGGAAATAATGCCTGTCACTTCAAAACACAGCCTTGATGATCTGAAGAAAGCTCTTATCTATTTCCAGTCAGTAAGAAAAAAGAGGATAACACTGGAATATGTACTGATTGATGATTTCAACATGTCTTCTAAAGATGCATCTCTTCTCAGGGATTTCAGCAGGGGTCTGTCTGTGATGGTAAATCTTATTCCATGGAACCCGGCAGAAAACCTACCCTACAAAACCCCGTCATGGAACAGCGTGGACAAATTCTGCACCATGCTCGACAGCTATAATATCCCCTACTCAGTAAGACGTAAAAAAGGCCGCAGCATCAATGGTGCATGCGGCCAGTTAGCCTCCGGCTGACCTGTTGTAACTATCCCTCATATTACCAGGTATACTTTACATCCTATTCCAGGACAGCTCTTATTCTTCTCACCCCTGAGGATGAAGACTGTTCCTTTTTTATTCTGAATCTGCCGAGTTCTGATGTGTTCTCAACATGAGGACCTCCGCAGACCTCTTTTGAAAAATCACCTATTGTATATACCTTTACCTTTTCCTCGTATTTATCTCCGAAAAATGCAATGGCACCGTTATTTCTGGCATCATCAAGATTCATGATTTCCATTGTAACAGGAAGAGATCTTTCTATCTGGCTGTTAACCATATCCTCAACTTCCTGAATCTGTTCCTGGCTCATTTTATCAGGATGTGAAAAGTCGAACCTTAGTCTTTCAGCTGTAATATTTGAACCTTTCTGCTGCACATGTTCACCAAGCACTGTTCTCAGTGCTTTATGGAGAAGGTGGGTTGCTGTATGGTACTTTGTAGTCATTTCAGAATGATCCGCAAGTCCCCCTTTAAACACCTTGTCAGCACCTGCTTTTGATTTTTCCTGATGCTTTTTAAAAGCAGCTTCGAATCCTTCCTTGTCTACAGTGAGCCCGTGTTCAGCTGCAAGCTCCTCAGTGATTTCCACAGGGAAACCGAAAGTATCATACAGCTTGAATGCAACTCGGCCCGGAATTATTTTTGAACTGCCTTTGAGAAGGTTCGGGAGCATCTTTGCAAACTCGCTTTCCCCCTTGCCCAGAGTGCTCAGGAATTTTTCCTCTTCTGCTTCAAGTTCAGCAAGAATTGTATCCCTGTTTTCATTCAGTTCCGGATATACATCTTCATACATATCAAGAAATACCAGAGCAGGTCTGGAGAGGAATTTCCCCTCAATACCAAGCTTTCTGCCATGCCTGATTGCACGTCTTATAATTCTTCTAAGTATATATCCCTGGCCCAGATTTGAAGGCTTCACCCCTCTTTCATCTCCCAGAATAAAAGTAGCTGTTCTTACATGGTCTGAAATAATTCTGATTGAAACATCATTATCTTCATCAGCTCCATATGTTTTCCCAGCAAGTTTTTCCAGAAGTTTTATTACAGGGATAAAAAATTCAGTATCATAAACAGATTTTTTACCGAGAAGCATTGCAATTGTCCGTTCAATACCCATACCGGTATCAACACATTTTCTCTCAAGCTTTTTGTAACTTCCGTCCGCCTGCTTGTTGTACTGCATAAATACATCATTCCAGACCTCAAAATATTTACCGCATCCGCAGCCGGGACGGCATTCAGGTGAACATGCTTCCTTTCCTGTATCTATGAACATTTCAGAATCCGGACCGCAAGGACCTGTTTCCCCGGCCGGACCCCACCAGTTGTCCTCTCTCGGAAGAAGATATATTCTTTCCTCAGGAATTCCCAGTTTTTTCCATATTTTTGCAGCCTCTGTATCTGCCGGGATATCATTCTCCGCCTCACCTTCAAATGCTGTTACCGACAGTTTGTCACTGTCCAGTCCCAGGTATTTTTCAGAAGTAAGGAATTCAAAGCTCCATGAAAGAGCTTCCTCTTTAAAATAATCTCCAAGAGACCAGTTCCCCAGCATTTCAAAGAATGTAAGATGGGAAGGATCACCTACAGAATCGATATCTCCTGTCCTTATGCATTTCTGAAAATTTACAAGCCTGGTGCCTGCGGGATGTTCTTCTCCCAGAAGATACGGAACAAGTGGATGCATTCCCGCTGTTGTAAAAAGCACAGTTGGATCATTTTCAGGTATAAGAGATTTTCCTGATATCTGCTTATGTCCCTTTTCAATAAAAAAATTGATATATTTTTCGCGTAATTCTTTTCCTGTCATAGAATTGATACTATTGTTGAACTTTTCCTTTGTCAAGCACTACACAAACAGATTGCCGCCTCTGTTGATAATTATTTTACCGTCCCTTTCAAACTGTCTTATGTAGTCAAGGAATTCTGTTGCAGCCTTGTTGACCTCGCTCTTTCTCACAATACCAATAAATTCCGATTCCCGGTGAATAAGTTCCTTACGCTGCTGAGAGAGGTTTTTAGCAAACTTTTTCTTTATTTTTCCGCTCTGACCCTTCAGTATAAGAGCTATTTCCTGTTCTGAAAAATCATTCAGTACCCTCTGAAAATCCCGGTCAGGGATATCATGTATTATATCAATGGTGAATATTTTTGAATCAATTTCCCTTGAAAGTTCCGGATTCTCATCTGTCAGTTCCCCGAGAATTCTCTCTTCCTCTTCAGGGTCCATAAACCTCAGTATTCCCGCAAGCCTGTTTTTACCGTCAATATCCTTTGTTACTATTCTTCCCTGCTCCCTGATTTTTTTCTTGAGCCCGCTTTCTATTTTTTCAACAACCTCACTGCTTATTCTCCCCTTCTGTGACATTTTCAGAATAAGCTGCTTCTGTTCCTCTTCGCTGTATTCCTTTAACAGCAGCGCGCTTTTTTCAGGATTTATATGGCTGAGGATAATTGATGTTATTGTCGGGGATTCATTTTTAAGTATCAGCCTGATCTGGTGCGGTTCAATATCATTTAGAAATTCAAAAGGCTTTTCCCTTTTTTCCGGAAGGGATTTTTTAAGTATTTCTTCCCCCCTCTCCTTTCCGTATGCCTGCACAAGGATATCCCTTGCCCTGTCGACACCGCCTGTGAATGTTTCGCTTTTTGTGTTTTTTCTGTGGATTATTTTAAGAAGCTCGGAAGCTTCATCATGTCCTATCTGCCTTATCTTCAGAAGCTCTGATGCAATACGCTCAATCTCTTTTGGGGAAAAGCTTTTAAGTACATTGGCAGCTTCGTCTTTTCCCAGTAGCGCAAGAAGTTTTGCAACCCTTTTAATACCGGAATCCGTATAATTCGTACCGTCTTTTTTTCCGGGATATTCTTCCTTGTCCCCGGTCTCTTTAATGAAATAATCAGCTTCTTTTCTGCTGTCAAATTCATGGAAAACAAATCTCTCAGTCAGCACTGATCCGGTTCTGCTTTTTTCCGTTTTCCGTTTACTGCCTGCTTCAGGATCAGGAAGCGACTGGAGAACATATTTTTCAGCAACAGATATATCTGAAGGATCTACAACTGCTTTTTTTACTGTTCCAGCCCCGGATCCATTGTCAGCCTGTTCCGACAATGACTTTCGCAGATGTTCAGGGAGTTTTTTCAATTTATCAGAGTTATCATTATTCTGTTTTTTTACTGCCCTTTTTTTTGGGAAAGCATTATTTTTTTCAGCTTTGTTTCCGGAAGCTTTTCTATATGATTCATACGCATTTTTAAAATCAGACATAATGTTTTATAGTAGCCTCAGGTATTGCTGAAGTCAATAATTATTAAAGATAAAAAAAAGGTCCATTCCCATTTATTTATACTATAATTAATTTCTGGATGGTTTTTAAAACACTGAAACAAGGTAAAATGATATCTTTCGCTCTTTTTTTTACTCTATCTGGGATAATGCTTCCATGCCAGTCTTACTGTGAAAAAGTCTGGAAAATGACTTCTCTTTCGTGGGGACCTTATGCTGATGAAAAAGCTGATTCCATGGGTACTACAACAAAATTATTAACTGATCTTCTGGCAGATGAAGGAATCAGGCTTGTTGTTGAGTTTTATCCTTGGGAAAGGGCAAAGAAAAAAGCAAGGAGCAGGGAATATGCAGGATACTTTCCAGCCTGGCCGGAAGAAGTGATGGAAGGCTTCAGGGCCTCCCCTATTATTGACTGGTCAGAGATTGCTGTCTTGAAAAAATCCGGAGTAAATTTTAATTTTACATCTCTAAGAGACCTTTTCTGTAATTATAAAATTGGTTTAATAAGTTCCTATCAATATCCTCAAGAAATACAAATATATATTAAACAGTATAGTTATAATATTGATGAAGCACCTGATGAAATATCACTTATGAAAAAGCTTGTTAACGGTCGCCATAACTTTGCAATAACTGATCCCAATGTTATGAAGTATTATGCAGAACCTCTTGAGATCAGGAATTTCGAAACTGTAAGAGTGATTATGAGAAAAGAACTTGTTGTTGCAATGAGAGATGATGAAGAAAACAGGGAAAGGATAGAACTGCTTTATAGAATCCTTAAAAAAAGCGGGATAAAGTAATTACCCTATCCCGTATTTATTTACCTGTTCGAATAAACATAACTACATGTCAAAATGTAATAACAGTTATTTTACCACCGTTGGAATCATCCTTGTAAGCAATATATATTTTATCACTCTGGTCAACCGCAATGCTTCCGAATGAAACAGAATCGTGATTGATATAATCTCCCGGAAGAACTCCTTCAGCCGTAACAGTTACATCTGATGAATTTATTTTTACAAGTTTAGGCTTATAAGAAGTGTCCCTGTAGAAAAGGTATACATCCCCTGCATATGTTACTTCCAGTTTAATAAAATTACCATATGAAGTCCCTACATCTGCATCAGTTATGATGTTACCTACCTGATTCCATGCTATGCCGTTCTTCTTTCTGACAATTATATTGCCCCCTTCAACTGTAGCACTGTACATATCTCCATTCTGATCAGCTACATCAAAAAATGTATTTGTATCAACAGATGTGAATGATGCGCTTCCTGCATCTATCCATGAAACTCCAGCAAACTCCTGTATTGTAAAATTTCCTGTGTTATTATAATAAGATGCATAAAGGGTGTTTCCGACAGCAGTCAGTTTATAGTTATGCTGGTTGGTTGCACTGCTTGTGGTCAGCCCTGTCAGAATAAGAGGAGTAATTGCAGAACCTGTGTATTCTGAAACAGTGACCTGATTTGAAGCAAAATCCCTGTATATAATATAGTTTGAAGAAAGCGTAGCTTCAATATCTGGCATAGGAAGGTTAGCATCAGCAGTTACATCAGATGCCGGAGTTGCCCAACTGGGACCTGTTGTATACTCGGAAATCCGGAGGTTCCCCGCTGTTGAGAGCTGATATCCGGTATAAACCCTGTTGCCGGAATCTATTGTCATTGAAATATCAGTTACCATGCCGCCGGTTATTCCCCTGTTTCCAAGGTCACTCCAGGCTGAACCGTTCCAAATAAGAGCTGATAAACTGTCACTATACATTGAATCCTGATAGACGCAGACAACATTATCATCATCAGGCCTTACATCCATCTCAAGATAATCAGCTGTACTGTCGGAAAATCCGTATGCACCGCCTACAGGAACCCAAGCTGTTAAATTTACAGACACATTGTAATTCTGTGTACTCCCGTCTTCCGCTGTTACTGTGAAAACAACAGGAGTTGTATCACTTCCCGTGAAATCAACAGCTCCGGAAGGTGTCACAGCTGCACCTGGGCTGGCTGTAAATGAAGGAGTAATTGATGTAACAGTTTCTGATGTCGGAAGAAGAAGTGTTATATCTGTCCCTGCAATCCCACCTGTATATACTGTTCCAAGACCTGTATTAACAGCATTGTCAAAATCAAAAGCAGTAATATCCTTGGCGCTGCTGAGTAAAGTAACATATACATAATAATACTGCATGCTGCCGTCTTCAGCAGTAACTTCATACATGACAGAACCGCCGCTGAAATCCTGCGGCCCGGCAGGAGATAGTGAGGCTCCTGTACTTAGTGACCACGTGGGTGTAAGAGAAGTTATATCTTCTGTGTCTGAAATATCAAATGTTATATCTGTTCCTGTAATAGTTCCTGTATAGCTAGATGCAAGAGATGTGTTTACTGCATTGTCAAATATAAATGATGTTATCTCCTTCTGATTGCTTAATACATTAATATAAACATTATAATTCTGTGTGCTTGAGTCTGCAGCTGTTACAGTATAGACAACAGGTGAAACTGAAAAATCCCTGGCACCCGGTGGGGATACTGTTGCACCAGTGCTTACTGTTATTGCTGGAACAAGAGATGTTATGTCCTCAGAAGCTGAAATATCAACAGTAATATCTGTACCTGTTATTGTTCCGTAATAATTGACAGACAGTGAGGGATTATCCATATAGCTGAACTCGAAATAGGTGATTTCCTTGTCGCTGCTCGGGGCCCCTTGGGAAACATACACATTATAGACCTGTGAAGTTCCGTCTTCCGCTGTTACTGTATAGGGAACCGGAGTTGTATCGCTTCCTGTAAAATCAACAGCAGCAACTGGTGTGTAGGATGATTCAGAGCTGTGATTTATATACGGTATAAGGCTTGTTATATCGCCGGACGGGATATTCACTGTAATATCATTACCTACAATATTTCCTGAATAATCTGAGGAAATACCCGGATTATCAATATCCCTGAATACAAAGGATGTTATATTTTTTGAAGAATTCTGTTCAACCTGTACTGTCACATTATAATTTTTCATAGCCGGCATACCGTTAACATCGAATACAGTAGGTATGCAGGGGGCAAGAGTATCAAAAGTTATGCTGCTTACACCGCTTGTTAGTGCAGTGCCGGAAACAACACCTGTTCCGGAGATTTCAAAGCTGGGTATGAAATCAGTTACATTCAGATTGGGCGGTACTGCGCTGTTTGGAACAACAACTGTAACTACACCTGTTGCAGGTACAGAATCAATAATGGCAGCATAAATATCATAATAAAGCTTTCCCGGATTTGCAGCTTTCTTAAGCATGAACCCTGTAATTTCATTCCCGGTAGATGCTTCAATCTCATATGAGAAATCATAGATCCTCTCGGAATCATCTTCAGCCTTTACTGTTATGCTCTGAACATTTGCAAGATTCATTACACCGGACGGGTAGTATACAGCGTTTTTACCAAGTTCAACATGAGGAAGTATACTGTCTGTTATGCTTGCAGGGGGAAGTATAAGGTGGATTTTTCCCTTATCAGGTCCGTTGCTGTCTTCATTCTCATATGACTCAATATTTGCGCTGTGATCAAAAACAAACTGAAGGTTATCACTGCTTTTTGCTGAAAAGCTGTGTATTGTATTATCTCCTGAATAGTTCATGAGGATTGATGATATTTCATCGTCCATTCTGTCCGGATCAACAACAGCCGGACAGCTTACAAGCAGAGCTGTAAATACAAAAACAGATACTGCCGCCATTATTTTTCTCAATAACAAAACAAACTCCTGTAATAATTATAATGGAAATACCTAATCTTTTGTTCTTTTTTCAATCAAACCTTTTCAGAAAAATAATAGTTAAATACTTATTCAAGTTATTTAATCTGATAAACCTGCAGTCAGGCAGACTGCCTCTTTTTTACACAGTTTAAGATATTTTATCATTAAATTCCATATCGGAATCAGTAATCATTTATACCGCATTCATTTTCCGTATATGGAAGAAGGTAAAGAGCTTCTCCCCTCTCAAAACTGTCTATCCTTCTGTAAAAGTCAAGAACCTCATTCAGTTCATCGGTCAGAAGAGGTTTATTTTTAACACCTTCATTCCTGAGTCCCGGGAGGAAAAACGGAAAATCAAATAAACGGCTGCCCGGGACTGTTTCGGTTATTCTGACCTCATCCCTGCTGTAATACTTTTCCAGGGCATAGCTTAACGCATCGGAAAGTCCCCCTATCCTGTCAGCAAGCTTCAGATCAAGGGCATCTTTTCCCGCCCACACCTTTCCCCGGGCCGCATAATCAGCCTCTTCATCCGACAAAGGCCTGTAATTTTTCACAATATCCAGAAACTGGTCATAATTTTCAGAAATATACTTTCTGATTTTTTCAATTTCATCTTCTTTCATGGACCGCAGAGGATTGCCGAAATCGCTGTTTTCAGAACTATTTACAGATTCATATTTAATGCCAAGTTTTTCAAGCAGTCCCGAGAAATCTGGATAGAGGGCAATGACACCGATTGATCCGGTTACTGTAACCTCATCTGTAAATATAATATCAGCAGGGGCTGCCATATAGTAACCTCCCGATGCGGCAGCTCCCCCCATTGAAACTATTACAGGCTTGGGATTTTCACCTTTTCTGCAGAGGGCAATTTCCCTAGCAATAACATCTGAGGCCATTGCAGATCCTCCCCCTGAATTGATCCTGATAATAATACATTTTACAGCAGGATTATTGCGGGCAGACCGTACAGCAGAAACAAAAGATTCAGAACCTATCATTCTTCCCCTTATACCGTTTCCTGAGACTATATCGCCGGATGCATAAATTACAGGCAGTATTCTGGAAGATACGCTTTCCCAGCTGTAATTCATCAGCGGAGGATAGCTTGAGTACCTTACAGGGATATACCCCATCTCCCGGTAAAAGCCCTCAAGTTCATCCCTGTAGATCCTTCTGTCTATCAAACCCTTGAGTTCAGCCTCCCGTGATGAGAGATAGGGACCTTCAGCAATAATTTCAGCTGCATCGCCTTTTATTTTGTCTCTTCTGCCGGAAACTATCATTGATACCTGCTTTTCCCTGTATCTTTCATACAGTTTTTCAAGCATATCCCTTTCTTCAACTGTCATTTGCGACTCTGAAAAACTGTTATAGGCAGTTTTATACTCATGACTTCTGAAGTTATAGAAACCTATCCCGAATTTACTGAAAAAATCCTTCATGTAGAGTGATCTTTTCGAATATCCGCGTAGATTTATAAGACCTGAAGGATTTACGAATATCTCATCAGCAACTGATGCTGCAAGGGTATATGAGTTGTTTCCTGCATTATCAAAGTAAAAGTATATTTTTTTCCCTTTCTGCCTGAGTTTCTTCAGTACTTCAGATATTTCGGTAATATTTGCATAGGAAGTCATGAAATGCTGGTTTTTGAAGATTACTGCCTTTATTTCTCCTGTTTCAGCTATCCTGTCCATATCTTCAATGAAATTATAAAGGGAATTTGAAAACCCTTTACCGGAACCCTGTAAAAAATCAGCAAATCCTCCTGACTGTGGATAATCGCTTATAACATTTCCCATATCATACTCTGCAATAAGGTTATGCCTTAAATTGACTGAAGATCTGCTCTGTTTATATGTTACTGATGAGAAAACCTTCCCTTTTTCCGGTCTGTAATCATCTTTAAAGACACCTTTAAAGCCTGCTGTCAGATGACTGCAGGACAGTGATATCCCTGCCTGAAAACGGTTGACATCAAAAATGTATTCCGAAAAAATGTTAAATCCGTCAAACGGCTCAAGCCTTAAACCTGTTGCCGCTATCTCGTTTTCACTTCTGTATTCAAGATCTGTATAAAGGGTAAGTCTTGATATCCAGTAGGGGCTGAAAAAAAACGGCCTTATCCCTGCACCGTAAATCAGATAACTGTTTTCTGAAGTTATATCCATTCCCCTTAATCCAACAGAAAGGAATCTTACAGGCCTGACCGTCGTTGACAGATTCCACATGATATCATTGCTGTTTTCAGGAAAAAAAAGGGATGTTCCCGTATAGATACCGTATCTCCCGGGAAAAGCAAGTGCAAAATTGTGAGAACCCGCTCCTTCAACAGAATCATAATAATATGCAAGGCTGTTTCCTGACAGAATGACTGAATAACTTTCTGTTATTCCTTTTTCATCGAAATCGCCGCTGAAAGCTATACCTGCACTGTTTCCCTTCCCCATCAGGGACGGGTTTACTTTTGCGGAAAACGGGCTTTCCTCCACTGCGACACCGTATTCCTGGGCAGAAACTGACAGGACTGTTCCGGCAATCAGTGAGAAAAAAAGCATTGAAACTGAAAATATTTTTCTTAACCGGGAATAATTACCTGAACTAAATTCAATCATCATTCATCTCCGTTTTTTTCATAATCATTTTTATATTCATCATAAAGTTTCATTCCAGATACTATTGATTGTAAGATTTATATGCATCATTTTTCAAATCATATTTTTAAAGATTTGTATTTTATTTATCATATATATTTTTTTCACGTTTCTAAATATAGAATTCTTTTCAGATTTCAGGTATAAAAAACAAACAATTATTCCAGAGGTTGATATTTTATGGTAAGAATGAACGAAAACTACAAAAGACTTCAGGCGTCATATCTTTTTGTTGATATTGCAAGGAAAGTTGCAGATTTTCAGAAAGGCAATCCTGATAAAGAAGTTATCAAGATGGGAATCGGTGATGTTACAAGACCTCTTCCTTCAGTATGCCTTGAAGCAATGCACAAAGCTGTTGATGATTTAAGCAATACTGACTCATTTCACGGATACGGCCCGGAACAGGGTTATGAATTTTTAAGAAAACCAATTGCAGAATATGATTTTCAGGCACGGGGAGCTGATATTTCCGCTGATGAAATTTTCATAAGTGACGGAGCAAAATGTGATACTGGTAATATTCAGGAAATATTTTCAGAAGACTGTATTATAGCACTGCCTGATCCGGTTTATCCTGTCTACTCAGATACAAATGTAATGGCAGGGCGAAGCGGAGAATTCGATGGAGGAAGATACAAAAACTTTGTTTACCTGGATTCAACTTCAGAAAACAACTATGTACCTGACCTGCCAAAAGAGAAAGTGGATATAATTTACCTCTGTTTCCCAAATAATCCGACAGGTGCTACAGCTACAAAGGAACAGCTGAAAAAATGGGTTGATTATGCAAAAGAAAATAAAGCACTTATACTTTTTGATGCTGCATACGAGTCCTTTATACGTGATGATTCCCTTCCAAGATCAATTTTCGAAATAGAGGGAGCCAGGGAAGTTGCAATCGAATTCAGAAGTTTTTCAAAAACTTCAGGATTCACCGGTGTAAGATGCGCATATATAGCCATACCTAAAGAGTGCAGAATGTGGGACAAGGATGGAAACATCCAGTCAGTTCACACTCTCTGGAACAGAAGGCATAATACAAAATTCAACGGTGCATCATATCCTGTACAGAAAGCTGCAGCTGCAGTATTCACCCCTGAAGGTCAGAAGGAGATTAAGGAAATCATAGATTATTACCTCGGCAACGCTAAAATAATAAGGGAGAAAATGATTGAACTTGGTTATGAATGCACCGGCGGGGACAATTCCCCGTATGTATGGGTAAAGACAGGAACATCATCCTGGGATTTTTTTGACATGCTTCTCGGAAGGGCCGGAGTTGTTTGTACTCCCGGTACAGGTTTCGGTACATGCGGTGAAGGTTATATAAGGTTCAGCGCTTTCAATACACGGGAAAATACAGAACTTGCAATGGAAAGAATAGCAAAAGCCCTTAAGGGCACCTCTAAAAACTAGATAATTTTTCGGAAACGAAAAATTATTTCTTTACGCGATAGGCGATCGTAAAGCGTGCCTGCGGCAAGGTGTCCTGTATGGGAACCAACCGAAGATAAATAGAGGTTCCCTTAAGTAATTTACAGATATTGTCTGGTTTCAGATAAAAAGAGCAGTCGTTTGTGACTGCTCTTTTTTTATTTCCTTCTGTAGAGCCCCATGAGCTGCCCCTCATTGATTACATGCCCTTTCATAGCTTCCTGGAGCTCATGTATTCCCGGAGCTGAAGGCAGATGTATTTCAACATCGATTGAATATACAGTAAAGAAATACCTGTGTGTTCCTGAAGGGGGGGCAGGACCTCCGTATTCAACCTTTCCCCAGCTGTTCCGCCCGTGAACAGCATTTCCCGGCAGTTCAGGTGTATTTCCTGTTTTTTCACCTATTTCATTTATATCCGGCGGTATATTATAAAGAATCCAGTGAACCCATGTCCCTCCCGGTGCGTCAGGATCGTCACAGACTATTACATATGACTTTACTCCGGCTTTATCTCCTTTCCACTTCAGTGGAGGAGATATATCCCGGCCGTCAGCTGTATATTTTAAAGGGATCATTTCACCGTTTTTAAAAGCACTGCTTGTTACAGCTATTGTCATACCGACCTCCTTAATATTCTCCTATATCAATTTTATGGCAATAGTACCTGCCGGTCAAATATTCTTTTAAAAACAATGTAACAGGGTTATAATTTAATTCAATTCATAATAACGGAGTTATAATTTGCTTTTAAAAACCAGAACTCTTGTTTCCTTCATACTGGTTATTGTTACAATCTTCTCCTCCCAGATTCTGACAAGGATTTTTATTGAACTGCCGGAATACAGAAAACTGGAAAACCTCAATGACAGAAAAGATATCAGTACCCTTCAGGCCAGCTTAAGGGCCACATACACCCAGATAGAAATACTGTGCAAAGACTATGCAAACTGGGATGATACAGTTGAATTTATTCTTTCAGAAGACATGACATATATTGACAGTAATTTTCCTGAAAAACACCTTATAGAATCAGGTCTGAACGGGGCAATATATCTCGATAACAATAAAAACATTATTTATTCAAGAACTGAAGAAAGCAGAAGCGGCAGACTGATCAATGATCCTTTTACTGAAGAAAAAAACAGAATATTTCTGAACAGGATTTTTATTTCAAAAGAGCAGGTCAAAGTCAAGGATTCTTCCTTAAGCAATACAGGCCTTTTGCTTATTGACAATAAGCCTGTTATTTTCTCAATAACAAGCATAACAGATTCAGAAGGCAGTCCAACGTCATACGGTAATCTGCTTTTCTGGAAATTTTTCGATATGGAAACAATCAACAAACTGCTTGATACAACCCAGCTCAACCTCCATTTTGACTGGCTTACAGAAGATGACAGATCCCATAAATATTTCAATATCCCCTCACCGGATAATACAGACCTTGATAAATATTCACGCAACAGAGACAACAGGATTTCCCTTGTCATCAATGATTTTTTCAGAAAACCTGTTTTGATCCTGGAAATCCAGAAAACAGGACATGATTATGATGACAGAATATTCAGTAAAAACCTTATCGCAGGTATAATAACTTCATTATTCACTATCCTTTTCCTTTTCTATTTCATTAACATCAATTTTCTTGTAAAAATAAAAACCTTTCTCAATCATTTCAAAAAAGTGGAGGAAACAGATGATTACTCTCTAAAGCTTGAAATGAAAAGAAATGACGAACTATCAGTACTTGCTGATTCAATTAACATGCTGATGGAAAAAATAAACCTCAAAAAACAGTTTCTTGAAAGTTCAAACAGGGAACTGGAGTTTTTAAGCAATACAGATGCCCTTACGCAGATCCCGAACAGGAGACATCTGGATATATATCTTGAGGAAAAATGGAAACAGGCTTTCAGAGAATGTGTTCCTGTAAGTATATGCATATGCGATGTAGATTTCTTCAAGCTTTACAATGATAATTACGGTCACAGGAACGGAGATATGGTGTTGAGGGAAGTGGCATCTTCACTTAAAAACAATCTCCACCTGTCAACAGACTTTGTAGCCAGATACGGAGGTGAAGAGTTTGCAATAATTCTGTATAATACAGATACAGAAAGCAGCTGCCGCGTTGCAAATAATTTACTGAATTCAGTAGAAAATATGCGAATACCCCATTCAAAATCAGAATGTTCTTCCTTCCTGACAATAAGCATCGGTATTTCGACTATGACTCCTGCCTCTTCTGATAATCTCAGCAGTTTTGTCGAATCGGCCGACAGGAGTCTTTATACAGCAAAAAAATCAGGAAGAAACAGGTTTGTACACAGCAATAACAGGAACGTGTAGATGAAAATAAACAAACTCAGTATCGGTGAAATGGCAGATCTGAACAACACATCTGTACAGACACTGAGATATTACGACAATATAGGTTTACTTAAACCTGTAATTATTGATCCTGTATCAGGCTACAGATTCTATGATATCAAGCAGTCTGCAATACTTGACATGATACAGCACATGAAAGAACTGGGAATGTCACTTAAAGATATACAATCATGTTTCAGCAGTACCGGTGATATACAGTCGCTCAGAAAACTTCTTTACAAACAGAAAAAATCAGTCAGATATAAAAGAGAAGCCCTTGAAAATATAGAGTTCGCAATTGATGCTTCGCTGGATAATTATACAAGGTACCTGAATTTCCCGGGAATTGGTTCAATCCAGAAAGAAGTCATCCCTGAAAGAAAAATATTCTGTTTTGATTCAGGTGAAAACATATACAACCACAATCTTGAAGGTTATGAATATATTCTGAGAAAACTTAAGAAACAGGTATTGTTAAAACACCTACCCATGGTTTATTTCTGTAACGTGGGATCAATCATAAGGGAAGAAACTCTTAAAAAAGGCAATTTTCATTCTTCAGAAATTTTCCTTTTTATTAACAGTTCCTATAACGATTCAGAAGCGGAAATTATTCCTGACAATACATTCATGACAATTTACTGCGACAGTTTTTCCAATGAAAAAAAATACGCGGAAAAACTCTTTGCCTATATTGAAAACAATAATTTCATGATAACAGGTGATTATATCTGTGAAGTTATTGTAGAACTGCCGCTCATAACATCAATTGAGAGAAACATGATAATAAAACTACAGGTCCCTGTAAAAAATATTTGACTCTATAGTTACTATAGACTTTACAATCATTCCTGAAAACGCTGATGATCCGGTCATAAGGCAGAGTCTTTTACCTGCATTATCAGCCATACAACCCGGGGAAGAGATTTCCCGTCATATTACAGGAGGATTGTACAGTTATGGAAAAAATCAGAGTAATTCAGTACGGATGCGGTAAAATGGGTAAATACTTTTTAAGATATCTCTATGAGAAAGGTGCTGAAATAGTGGGAGCCATTGACATGAATCCGGCAGTTGTCGGTAAAGATGCAGGAGAAGTAGCTGGTCTTGGTATAAAACTCAATGTCCCTGTAAGGTCAGATGCTGAAAACGTATTCATGGAATGCAATGCTGATGTATGTATCATCGCCACAATGAGTCTCATGTCCGACCTTTTTGAACCTTTTTCGCTTGCCGCCAAATATGGGGTCAACGCAATAAGCACATGTGAGGAAGCTTTCTATCCATGGACAACTTCCCCGTCACTTACAAACAAACTTGATATTCTCGCGAAACAAAACGGCTGCACACTTGCAGGCTCAGGTTATCAGGATGTTTTCTGGGGAAATCTTATAAGCTCCCTTGCCGGAGCAACTCACAGTATCAAGAGGATAGAAGGGAAATCAAGCTACAATGTTGAGGAATACGGCATAGCGCTGGCTGAAGTTCATGGAGCAGGAATGACAAAGCAGCAGTTCCAGAAGGAAATTACTGAAAATGATTCACTCCCCTCCTATATGTGGAATTCAAACGAATGGATGTGCTCTCAGATGGGATGGACAGTAAAATCAATGGAACAGAAACTTGTTCCAACAACTCATGATAAAGATATCTATTCAGAAACTCTGGGTAAAACTATTCCCGCGGGAGACGCAACAGGGATGTCTGCTGTTGTAACCACAGTAACAAACCAGGGACCAGTTATAGTCACTGAGTGTATAGGAAAAGTCTACGCAGAAAATGAATTTGACTCAAACGACTGGAAAATCGTAGGGGAACCTGATTCTGAAGTTAATATTTCAAGACCAGCCACAGTTGAGCATACCTGTGCGACAATAGTCAACAGACTTCCTGACCTGATTAATTCCCCTGCAGGTTTCTATACAACAGAAAAAATGGGAGCTGCAAAATACAGGACCTATCCTCTTCATTTTTATGTGTAAAAGATTCTATATGATATAAAAAAGTCTATTAAAACAAGTTAGCTGAAAAAAATTACCAAAATGCAGTAAAGCAGGCAGATATTCAGCCTGCTTTTTTAAAAAAATCCTAAACACTATTCAGCCAGAGGGTTTCCGGAAAATATATCTTCCATAAGTGTACTCTGTCCCGGACCGAAAGGTTCCATAAATGTAAAGCTTTTAAAGGCGGATCTTGTATTTAAAAGCATTTTTTCAACATCTGAATAATTTTTACCGTAATCCTTCATAAAGTCAGAGACACTGTAATCTTTACCTATTTTACCTTTTACAGGATTTTCATCATAATACCTTTTCAGTTCATTGATCCTGTAGAACTGCTGTTCAAAGCGAAAAAATACCCCCCTCATACTTATAACTGCAGGACTTACAGTAATCTTGTCTCTCACAACTTCTGATGCAACTGCAGTCTTTCCTTCTTTCAGATACTTATTGAATATCTTCCTGTGCTTTTTGATATCCTTATACATATTTTCAAAACTGCTGTAAAGTTCTTCATACTGAATTGCAGATGGTTTGATAATTGAAAAAGACATTGACCTGAATACCCTCTCCCTTTCTGCTGCCCATTCAGTCCTGTATTTTTCCGCGATATCATCTGATACTGAAATGGTTTTTGCAGGACGTCCGTAAAGGATCTCTGCAGCATTTCCTTCCCCGGCTATAACTTCACTTCCTGCAGTTCTGCAGGATACTTTTCCTTCGGGACATGTAACAAGCAGAGAACCGTCAGTAGAGGAAGTAATATAAAGTTCTGTCCCCCTGATTCCCATAACCGAACTTCTGGCAGTAATATCCACTGAACCCTTGCCGACCAATTTGTCTACTTTTGCAAAAATATTTCCTGATAATAGTTTCAGGTTGAAATTTCTGTTCCCCTCTTTTTTATCAATTTTAAAATAAAGGTTTGAATTAGGTTCTATTTTCAGGACAATCCTGGCTGAAACATCTGATTTAACCAGTATTTCAGCATATCCGTCTTCACCGGTTGATATGAGATCGTATTCCTCAACAAAATCACCTATCTGAATATCATCCCCGAGGAGAATATCATTATTATGCTGTAACGATATCTCACCCTCAAAGTACACAAGTTCTCCCCTTGTAAAATTATCAGCATACAAAAATATGGCCGGAAACAGGAATAAAAGAAAAAAAATCGTTTTTTTCATATTGCTACTCTCTTCTCTCATTATTATCAACTATACCATTAACTTTCCGCAAATATTTCATTTATTTATTTAAATAATATACGATTTTATCAAAACTTGCCTTATATGTAAAATATTTAATTCTTTTTCCTGATACTATGAAAGGAGCTTTATCCTGTTGAATATATACTTTAATGAGTCAGTTTTGAGAACCATCCTGTAGTAACTGCTCCTGTCAACCCTTTCAATCTTTTCTTCCCGGTAATTATAGTTTTTTGTATTTCTCTCCCTGTCAAACCAGTGGATAAGGGATATTTTACCTGAATTAATTTCTATGGCAGTCATTCCCCTCTTTCCTATTACACAACCTGAATTGAAAATACATGGAATTGTTACTTCCTGGGTATATAGTGAGCTTCTGAATCCATATTCATGGTTTTCGCTGAATATTACTGAAAGCTCTTTCTGATATTTTTTCACTTCATCAGCAATCTGTCTCTTCCTCCAGGGAGAAGAACCTGAATATTCCCTCAAAAGATTCTCTATATTGAACCTTAAAATATCAACTTCTGAGAGTGCTTCAAATAGAGGTCTGTGTGTATGACCTATTATAGATACAATCTTTCTCGTTTTGGAATATTCATAGACTATTTTTTCTGTATTGTGAATTTTTTTATTGTCATGCGATCGCGTAAAATTCTTTATTCCCAGCGGATGCGCGACATATTTAAGCATTACTTTGGATATCCTTCCTGCAGCCAGATATACAAGAGAAGCCTGATGTCCGTGAAATACAAATATCCTGTTTCCACGGTACTCAAGCTTCAAGCCTTCAAGCAGGTTTTTGTTTATATCTTCATGCGAGTGAAGGTAAAGCTCTGCATCATGGTTACCTGCAATCTTGTAAAGGTTCCCCTGTCTGTTGCATTCTTCAAGAAGATCAAAAAGGTCAGGCCATGCTCTCTTGATTTTTTTCAAAGGCAGCCTGTGCAGCTCTTCAACATCACCGTTCAGAATTATTTTGAATCCGTTCTTCATATAGTAGTTTTCAAGTAGATACATGAACATTTCCGAGTTCCTGAGAAAATCATCCCTTCTTTTTCTTACACCTACATGAAGATCGCTGATTATTACTATTCTACTTTGTTCATTCAGCCTGAGTTCCGGGGCTTCATCATAAAGTCTGTCAAGATAGCTGAATTGAAAACTGTTTTCCATACATAATAAATATATATCATTCAGCATTAATCTGGAATAATAATCTGCAAGATTATTTTCCTGTTTATTAATTCAGGAATTTCCAGATGGAAATCATTATTAAAAACTTATAGCTTTTATAATTAAACTATAATAAAATAATTCCAGTCATATATTTTACGGAGGATTATAATGGAAAACTGGAAATCTGTTGATGATATTCTTGATTATGCAATAGATAGGGAAATAGAAGCCTATAATTTTTATATATCACTTGCTGAAAAAAGCAGCTCTTCAGCCATAAAAAAGCTTTTTACATCATTTGCAGGAGAAGAGGAGGGACACAGAAAAAAACTTGAATCTGCAAAAGCCGGAAAAATGATTTCCCTTTCTGTTAACGATATAACAAACCTTAAAATTACAGATTATCTGGTTGATGTGATTGAATCGGATAATACGAGCTATCAGGATGCACTTGTTCTTGCTGCAAAAAAGGAAAAAGCTGCATTCATGCTTTATACAGATCTTGCTGAAGCTGTGGAAGACGGGGAAATGAAAACTTTTTTTGAAATTCTTGCCCAGGAAGAGGCAAAACATAAGCTAAGGTTTGAGATAGAATACGACAATACAATCAGCGAAAACTGATTATATTTTATTAATTAAAAACAGCTGTTCAATACTGAGCAGCTGTTTTTTTAAATACTTAAATCACTAACCTTGTACTGGGGAGATGCATGGGTAAGGTTAAAGTTTTCATCAAAACCGAGAACAATAAACCAGTCATTTGTGGCCAGAGCGGGAGCCATAGGTGTTCCGCTGTCAAAATCACCAGTTCCTGTATCATAATCATAAAACAGACTTACATCTGTTCTGGATATTCCTAGTAAACCGGTTCTATTACCACCTTTCATTACAGAAATATTTTTCACCAATTTTGTATTATCATCAATTACCGGAGTATCAGCAGAAGCAAAAATTAATACCTGTATATATTTAACATATGAAGGAAGATTTTCAAAAAGGTACTTGCCTCCGCTTTCACTTACTTCAAGTATCTCAACATCGCTGAATATCGGAGTATCCGGCTTTGGCGGTTCTGTCTCGCATGAGAGACAGATAAACATCAAAATCGCAACTGTAAATATATATACTATCTTTTTCATCTTTCCAACCTACCTGAATGAATACCTCAGACCTGCTCCTATGCAGATACCGAAGTACCTGTATTTATCAACAGTTTCCTGAAGCGCTCCTCCCAGCGGAGGAAGAGTATATGTTTTCCGTTCAATCCCGGATGGATAAATATAAAAGAGCGTTTCAATAAAAGGCCTGAGCCTGTAATCGGGAATGAAATTTATTCCCAGCCGGGGACCTATGACGAATTTTCCGAACCTGTCAAGGTTTTCCTTTTCATTGTCATAAACAGGGTTTTTCCTGTTGTCTGAAAAAACAGTTCCCCCCAGAAAGATCCCGCCGTAGGGTGCGAAATATTTGTTGTCATCAATAAATGTATAGAGGAAACTTACAGTAAAACTGTTCATTGTATACCATCTGTCCTGCTCTTTATCCCCCCAGACAGATTCTATGGTGTCACCATGATCCATCCTGGTGAAGCTGTACCCCCCTTCAACCGTAAACCTGTCAAAAGTGTAGGAAACAGAAAGGGGGATCTCCAGAGATGACTTGAAAATATCAGAATCAGACGGTGCATTAAACGGTTTTTTATACATTGCCCCGGCCGAAGCATTCCAGGGATAGCCCTTTATTTCCTCAATAAGGCTTACACCGATATTCTTATGTTTGTCAGTTTCAACAATAAAATTGCGCTCCTCCTCCCTGTAACCCTTCTTCACTATCTTGAGCCTGTGGCTTCCTGCCGGGATAAGGTATTCAACAAGGGGTGTTTTTCCCGCCATTGTTCCGTCGATATATATATCAGCACCTGAGGGGACTGTGGAAACAGAAATTCTTCCTGTATCATCACCTGTAATAACCGAAGCAAATACATTTGTTTCCCTGCTGACTATGTCAAATATCTCGCCGAGACCTGCTGTCATTACCTTTCCGTAAATCACTTCCGCGGTTTCCACATTGACTGCTTTCATATTTACTGTGATTTTTTCAGGATTGCCTGTATAGGAACCTGCTATTATTATCTCCGCACTTGTTATCCTACCTGCCCTTGAGAGAGCCTCGTCAGAAACAAGTCCTGTAAGATCAAGCTTGATTTCATCAATTACAGCAGAGATCTGCCTTCTTTCCACTGTCTGTATTTTCTCATTTGCTGACAAGGTAGCTGTTACTGAATCGGAAAGTGCTGATGAAAGATATGCAAGCCCCTCTCCCCCGGTTTCATTGCTGAAATTAATTACTGCAACTGTTTTTTTCCCCTCAGCAGAAATATTTCCTGCTGCAATTGCAAAAAGAACAATCATTGCTGTTATTTTTACCAGTTTTCTATTCATAATATTTATTCCCTGATTTAATGATGGAACTTTTTAACACTGTTATTAATATTATATATAAAATAATCACAGTTTAAACCTTTTCTGGCAAAATATTTGCACTTTTCTTAAGAGAAAATATCATCTATTATTCTGAATATGGATAACAGACAGTCAGAAAATGCTTTCAATTCAGAAAAGCTCTATTCAATAATGGAAAAAAGAAGATCTTCAAGGTTTTTTAAATCAAAAGATGTTCCTCTTGAAGATGTCAGAAACTGTATAAAAATTGCAGGGTCAGCTCCCAGCGGCGCAAATATGCAGCCGTGGAGTTTTGTTCTTGTCACAGACAGGAAAACAAAAGAAACAATAAGGGAAGAGGCTGAAAAGACTGAAAAAGCATTCTATGATGAAAAAATCTCTGATGAATGGAGAGAAGATCTTGAAGCACTGAAAACAAACTGTGAAAAACCATTTCTCACTGAGGCTCCCTGCCTTATATGCGTTTTCATGAAGCGCTATGACTATGACAGTGACGGAAACAGAAAAAAGGTCTATTACCCGAATGAATCCGCAGGTATTGCAACAGGATTCCTGATCTCTGCTCTCCATCTTACCGGGCTTGCAACACTTACATATACCCCTGCGCCCATGTCATTTCTGGGGAAAATACTTGACAGACCGGAGAATGAAAGACCTTTTATGATTCTTCCTGTAGGTTATCCTGCTGAACAGAATATAGATAAAAGGGACAAAAAACCGATTGATGATATTCTCACAGTTATATGAAATATTTTATGTTTAATTTTCAGAGTTAATAACTGGTTAAATTACAGGCCATCATTCAGCTTCTTCCTTTTCACGGTTTTCTTCATCCGGACCTGCAGGTTCTTCACTGCTTCCGCAGTCACTGCATCTGTTGCTGTCGGTAAAAAAAATATCGCTTCCGGTGAGTTTGTTTCCGCAGTTTATGCAGCGTGTTTTAAATATAAACAACCGGCTTCTCAATACATAGACAAGGGAAAGATCTACTGAGAATGGAAGAAGTATCCAGATCTGATCAAGGTTTTTGGTTTTTATTCCCAGGGCTCCTATATACATTATAAAAACCAGGATCCCTGCTATAAGAGCAGCCAGTCTTTTCCTGTCTCCTGTTCCCCTGTGTTTCCTCTGTATAACTGTCAGAATGATGAGTCCCAGAAAAACATAATAGAAATACTTTATAATAAAATCTATCATACAGTCTCCTTATTCTTTTAAAAATAAAACATATCTTGTCCTGATAGTAAAGCATTCAGATCTACAGGAACAAGATAAAAACAGGAACAAAAAATGCAGTTATAATCCCCGCAATTCCTATGGAAATACTGCTTACACTACCCTCTTTCTCCCCCATTTCAAAAGCCCTGACAGTACCTATAATATGCGAGGATGTGCCTATGGCGGCCCCTTTTGCAGCAGGATGTTTTACACAGGTAATTTTAAGAACAAGGGGGGCTGCTACAGCCCCTGTAATTCCCGCCACCATTACACCGGCTACTGTAAGCGATATTATTCCCCCCGCACTTCTGCAGATTCCCATGGCAATCGGCATAGTCACGGATTTTCCGAAAAGAGACCTTATTACTGAATCGGAAAGTCCTGTCATCCTGGAAAGGAAAAGAACTGTTGAGAGGGCTGTTATCACGCCTGATGCAATTCCAGCAGTTACTATAATGAATTTTTTTCTGTTGAAAAGAGAGATCTGTCTGTAAAGCGGGACAGCAAGTGAAACAGTGGCAGGCCCGAGGAAGAACAGAATAATTGAACCGCCGGTCATGTACTGGTTATAATCTGTTCCAGTAAATACTAGATAAAGGATAAGCATAACCGAGGATATCAGAACCGGTACAATATAATGAAGTTTAAGCTTCCTGTAAGTCCATACTGACATAAGGTAGCACAGCATGGTAAGAAAAACATAGAAAACAGGTGAATGAAGGATTTCAGTCAATTTCATATTCTCCAAAGAGTTTTAAAAGATATTCAATAACAAGAGCAGTCACTGCCAGTGTGATTACTGTTGAGACTGCACAGACAGAAACAAGAAGGATTATATCTTTTTCAGAGATTCCCGATACAGTAATAACACTCAGAGCTGCGGGGAGTATAAAGAGCGACAGATTGGCCACCAGGAAAAGGGATGTTTCCCTGACAGATTCTATTTCAATTTTTTTCCCTGAAAGAAGAAGAAAAAGAAGCAGCATTCCAAGGACACTGCCGGGAAGAATCCCCCTTACCGAATACGAGAGTATGTCTCCGGCCAGGGAAACAGCTGTAAGAATAAAGAATGCCTTAACTGTATTCACCAGTAGTTTCCCTTTTATACAGGCAGCTCATATTTCTTCCGCTGTTTTTTGCCATATAAAGAGCGTTGTCTGCTTTTTTGATAAAATCATTGATATTCTTTACAGGTCCGGATTCAAGAGATACAATCCCGCAGCTTGATGTTATTGAAAGGCTGCAGCTCCCTATATTGATCTTCTTATTTTCTATTCCCCCCCTGATCCTCTCTGCAAGAATATAGGCGCCTTCTTCAGAAGTTTCGGGAAGAATAACAGCAAACTCCTCCCCTCCTATCCGTGCAATAATATCCGACTGCCTGAGTTTTCTTCTGCACAGCCTGATAAATTCCCTTATTACCTTGTCCCCTGCATCATGTCCGTAACAGTCATTGACTTTCTTGAAATGATCAATATCCAACATGATTATTGAAAGGGGACGCCTGTATCTCACCGATTTGCTGAATTCACTCTGAAGTATGCTGAAAAACTTTCTCCTGTTTGCAATCCCTGTAAGTTCATCAGTTTCTGCCAGATATGAAAGCTTTTTATTTGCCTCATCTTTTTTCCTGATTTCCTCGTTAAGTAAAAAATAGAGTTTGTTTATTTCATTATAGGAAAGATATCTGTATCTCCTGTTTCTGGAAAGCTCAATAAACATGTACAATCCCATAATATTGACAAATATGAAGAATACAGAGAGCTGTATAAGGTCAGTCCATTCTGCCGGCGTAAAAAGATGCAGTGCCATAATATATGATACAGATGATATTATTGATGCCGGTGCAACAGATTTTACTGAAAGAGGAAAAAGAAGATACATCAGAAGAATAATCAGAAGTGTAAATGGGATATTGTATTCAAAATCAGGCCTGTAGGAAATGACAGCCTCATAAGATTCATATAAGCCCATCATCAGAATGAAAACAGCAATACTGAAGAGAATATATTTACCAAGTTTTTCAGATGATGCTGAAAAATATATAAAAAATCCCCAGAGAGCAATCAGAGCTCTGTAAAAAAGAAGCCCTGGTGCAATATCATTTACCTGACTGACAAAAAAAGGGGCAGCTCCGGCCATCAGGAAAAACAGACCTGCTAGAAGAGATGTTTTGCCGATTCTGTCTGTTATCCTTGCCCATGTAGCCTTCCTGAACTTCTGTTCACTTTCTCTGCAACTGAATTCACCAAAAATATTTAAATTATTATCTTCTTTATTATTATCATCCATATTTAAGCCATTGTTTGAAATTATTATCCTATACTTATTATTGGCATATAAAAATATTAATTCAGTAGCCGGACTTTATATTTTACATATTTTTATTGAAACCCATAATATATGATATTAAAATTATTCTATAACAAATTATAAATATTGATAATATAATCCGGAGGAAAATATTGATTAGAGACTTAATTCTCAGAAACAGGACTTACAGAAGGTTTTTTGAAGAAAACATTGATAGAAAAACAGTTGAAGATTTAATCGACCTTGCAAGGATTTCATCTTCAGCCGGAAACATGCAGTCACTCAAGTATTTCATTTCCTGTGATCCCGAAACAAACAGAAAGATATTTCCAAACCTCATGTGGGCAAGCTACCTTAAAGACTGGGATGGCCCTGAAGAGGGGGAAAGACCTTCAGCCTATATTGTTGTTCTCGGAGATACTAAGATAAACTCGAACTTCTTCTGGGACCATGGAATTGCAGCCCAGAGCATACTCCTCGGGGCAGTTGAAAAAGGTCTCGGGGGATGCATGTTCGGCTCATTTAAAAAAGATTCACTCAGAAAGGCAGTCAGTCTTCCGGAACAGTATGAAATTCTTATGATAATTGCAATTGGCAAACCCAGAGAAACTGTTGTAATCGAAGAACTCAAAGATCCTTCTGAGATCAAATACTGGAGAGATGGGAACATGGTGCACCATGTTCCGAAGAGGAGCCTTAAAGACATTATCATCAACTGATACAGTGATTTTACAAGTAATTACCAGCAGCATTTTAATTTTGCTTGCAGTATGCATTATTCGGATTTATTATATTCATATATCTTCAGAATAAAATAATTCAGTTTTTCATCTGGGTTTTATTGGAATTATAATGATTGGCAATTTGACAGTGAAATCAACAGAAAACAACTGCTCCAGCATCGGCATTTCCAGTGATAATTCATATATCTATATAAACAATACTGGTCCGGTCAATTCAATTTCTCAGTATGATATTATCAGAAGGTCAATTTCAGTTGGTAAAAATCACAACATAAGAAAATATCTTATTGATACCAGGGGAATTGTTTTCAGCAGCAGATTTATTGTTGACTGTGATTTCTTCTACAATACACTGATGGACCTGTTCAGTTTTAATGTTATAGAAAAAATAGCAGTACTGGTTAACAGTAATTCAGATTCAAATTACCTAATTCACAGGCTGGCTTCTTACTATCTCGATAATTTCAGTACATTTGTTTCAAAAAGAGATGCAGTTGAATACCTTGTAAATGATAAAGTTAACTCAACTTCAATAGCAGCCGAATATCCATATTCAGCTATTTCAAAGAAATCCATAATTGTTTTGAAAAACAGATCGGAAAAACTAAAATGTACTTTATGCAACAATACATTCTTCAGATATAATTCTTCATTTATCAATCATCCTTTCCAGTGTTTGAAATGCGGAACAGAACATTCCATTCATGATTTATCTGTCAACAGCAGTAAAATTGTTTTAGTAATTGTAAAATAATTTTCAACTTTCATTCCGACTGGTTTTCATTATTTTTATTCATTTAGATGCAGTTTTCAATATAATTGACAACTTTGAATTTATTGATATTTTTTATTTTTTTAATATTGATAATTGTTACAATTACTAATAATTGCATAAAACTAATATTATTTGACACTTTTAAATCGTTAGTGTAAAATCTTTTTTTAGAATTACATTTCACGTCTTTCCCTGCCTAAAAAGTCAAGTTTAAAAGTGTATAACTTACTTTAAGGAAGATTTCTGATTCAGGATGGAAATATGAAGATTACCCGGAAAATGATACATGAATCTATAGATGAAATGGGAGATGCTTTTACAAGCAACGAACTTGTAAAACGGATATTTAAAAAATACTTTGATTATGATTATGTCTCATATTTGAACAAAGCGGATAAAAAATCACTTCAGAAAGTAATTAGCAAAATAATTGATATTGCCGTTAAAACCGGCAATATAAGCAATAAAAGCGTATTTGAAATGAAATCCTGCGATGATGGTGTATATATAAATTATATCCTGACCAAGAAAAAAAACAATCCTGAACAGGATTTTATTTAATAAAACAAGAACTTATATCTAACATCTCTCAATATTCATATATTCTCCAAATATAATATCCAGAGTTTTTGCTTTCCCCAGATCAACACCTTTCAACACTGCTTCAGAGAAATAACTGTTTATCAATTCGGATCCTTCAAAGGAACAATATGAAAGGTCTGCATTCAGAAACAGACATGTATCAATATAACAGTTCAGAAATTCGGAATGGCTTAACTCTGTATTGGAAAAATCACATTCATTAAGCATAGTATTTTCAAAGAATATCCTGAAAAATATCTTTTTGCATTTAATAAATGATATTTTGTTGAAGAAACAGCTTTTGAAATTTGAAGATATCAAGCTTGTGTTTTCAAAACATGTTATATCAAACTTGCAGTGCATAAAGCTGCAGTTAAAAAACAATGCGCTGCTGAAATCAGCAGCTGTGAAATCATAATCAATAAATTTTTTGTTCCTGAATGTTTTATTTTTATATATCATTATCTGCACCATTCCCATATGAAATACCGGTGAAACAGCAAAACACGAAAGATCTTAAATTTTAAGTTAAATGTATTAATATTTTTACATTTAAAAAAGGAAGTCCAGGATGCGTTAGTTTCGAGAAATATTTAAATGATATTATTTAATAATACGTCTATTTTTATAAACCCGGTTCTCTCATCTGTCAATAGCTGCTTCATTTACAACTGACTTATTTATAAATGTTTTTGTATTTTTCATAGATATCCTCATGTATTTTACTGAAACATCTTAATGTATCATAATCAAACAAGTTATTATCATTTCCAATAACTTCTATAGAGAATATTATCGGGAAAGATATATCTCTTTTATGTTATTTTGTATTGTATAATCTTGATTATTTTCTTTGCTCTGTTTATAGTTCATCCATATTTAAAATCTGGAGAGTTACATAATGAATTTCAGGGCATTAATTACATTGGATTTACCCAATACCTTTTCTGAAAAGAAGAACCTTTTTTATGAGGAGCTTCATGCAATGCAGTGGTATAAAATAAAAAACATATCTACAGCATGGGGAGTCAACTTTAATGAGGGATTCGACAGATTATCTGCAGTCTCTACATTAAAATATGATATTAAAAAAGCAAAATACCTGAGTGGTATTCCAAAAGTAAGTTATGCTATTCAGCTTGCAAATTATCATATTGAAACAGGTTTTTTTGACTGAGTTCAGCAGACTGTATTATTCTTAATGTTTATTTCATACCTTTAAAAGAAGTTATATTATTCTTTTTTATCTGATTGAAACTGATTGAAGATAGATATATGATCTGAAAACATGAAATACCCGGAATTTACAGTAAGTGCAGTAATTTTCAATCAAGAAAATAAAATACTGCTCTGCAGATCTCATAAATGGGATGACAGATATGTTATTCCCGGCGGCCATGTGGAATATGGTGAAAAGATGGAAGAAGCCCTCAGAAGAGAGATCCTTGAAGAAACAGGTTTGTCTGTATATGACATGAGGCCTGCAGGATTGAAAGAGTGCTTTTACAGCAGTGATTATTATTCAGACAGGCATTTTATTTTCATGGACTACACTTGCAGAACTGATTCAAGCGAAGTTGTATTAAATGATGAAGCTCAGGAATACATATGGGTAAATCCTGAAAATATATCAAACTACCCTCTTGGAGGCTTCACTGAATCGCTTCTGAATAAACTGACAGGCCATGATGCTGCAGACAGGGAATATATTTATTATAACTACTGATGCTCCGTCTTTATATGCATTTCAAGAAATGTAAATTTATTGAATCAATAACAAAACAGGTGTATCATAAATTAATTATTTAAAAAAAGGAAATAAAAAATGGATGCAAAATTACAAAAAGAAAAGGATATGCTTATTATAAAAACAATGGATATCCACCCTGAAGATTTGTTTTCAGAAAACAATTCAAAGCTGCTGAATACTATTAAGAGGGACATTATAAAGGCATATAATCAGGGACTGAAGATCATGATGGATGTATATTCTCCCTTACATTTGGAATCATCATTAAAATATGTTATTTATATAAAAAACACTAATCTGGATTATCTGTCTGATATTGATTTCAATCTGATTTGATATCAGGGACTTTATAACGCAATTTCACTGAAACCCGGGAATATCCCTTTTCCCTTATATTACAAACGGGATTTTTCCCGAATCCAGGTCTTTTGTTTCAGTTCCTCATAACTTATTTTCATGTTTATTCTGAATATTTATCATGATTTATTTTTCATGATCAGGGTTTCCCTTCTTGAGAAAAATCAGATGAAATGTATACTGTTGATAAGTTAACAGACGTTATCATGTATAACGTATATTCATATATCCGGGAGACTAATTTTTACTGATCATTTGTTACCCCCCCGCAATTAGTCTCTCTTTTTTTATTTTGAGAAGGAATCTGATCAGGGATTTCTGCACTTTCATTTAATAGTAAATCCTGAATTCATTATTTATTTTCAGACTCTCCGGTTTTTTCAACCTTTCCCGCACCTCACAACTGAATATAAAAATAATGAAATAACATCAGTTAAACTTTTTGTTATAATCCCTAAAATCTATTGCTCATAATATTCAAAGGGGTATAATTAACTCAACTCCTTTTACACTCAAACTGAATATTTTTTCACAACAGGGAGACTTCGTTCATGCAGCCTGATAATTTCATATGCAGCTTCAACCTCCTGTGAAGTCTTCCTGTTTTCTCTTATTACTTTCCAGTTCTGCAGTTTTCTGTTTCTGATACTGTCATTTTTTTTATTTCTTATGTTATGCAGGATGTATAGCAACTGATTTCAAGTGTAAAGCACACATAACCTCATCTTTCTTTTTTTGAATATTTCGTACCTTTTTTGCAACTAATGGATACCTCTGTCAAAATTCTATGAAAAAGATTTGGGATTTAAAGTCGATGACTGCAAAATAGTTGGTAATAAATACGACAATCAATATTTATTAAAAGAAAAATCTGTTCTCTGTATTTAATAATATCCAAATTCTTAACATTGTCTTATTCCTGTGATTTCTAATAATTTCTCTTTTTTTGGAGTAATTTAAACAGGATCAATTTACCATGTGCCGTTTCACATGACATGATAAGCTTTTCAAGGATATAAAACAGAGTATCCTGGAAGCATATGATCAGGGAATGAAGATCCAGATGGATATGTACTCTGTTACAAAATCTGTCACACCCGTAAAATATGCTATTCATCTGTGAAATCACACCCTAGATTATCTGTCTGATATGGACTTTAAGGTTCTTAACAGTAAGTCACTCACCATTTAGATTGATATAACTGATAGTTGAAGTTTATATAAATATATTTCAATATCTACATTTTAATGTAACTTGCCCCCATGAATGATAGAAAAAATCTTTGATATTTTGTGGAGGATCATTATCAACTAAAAATTCAACACTTCTAAAGTTAATCGGAGCTATAGATAAATATAAATGTTCATTAAAAGCAGTTATTTCCATCCCCCATTGTATTTGTACAAAGACAGGGACTTCTTCAATATTATAATCAACACCAGTTTGGGCATCTAATGTTCCATTATATGCTGATATAAAAAGCTTAGGAGTAAGAAAAAAATTAAATGTAAAAGGAATCCCCCTATCTTTTATATCTCCTTTTATATTTTCAATATTTTTTTCAATATTTTTTTTATCTTCTTCTAATTTATTTCTTTCATTTTTTAAATCCTCCCGATCTTTTATATTATCTAGTTTTTCTTCAATATCACTCAATTTTTCTCTAGTAAGATTTAAAAGTGATGAATCATGATAATTTAATAAATCTGGTTCTTTAATAATACCATATTTTAATGTTATTGATTGAGATCCTCTTAAAAAAACATTTCCCAATTCAAGATTTCTATTCCAATATGTAGACAACCATAAAGTTTCAAATGCTTTAGATAAACACTCAATTTTTTTGGATCGTCCCAAATTCAATTGAACTGCTATTCTATTCTTAACATGATTATCCCACCCTTCTGGAATTGGTGCGTCATCACTTTTGTGATGTACTACTGTTTGTGTTGCTCCAGCACCTGCATCACCGAGACTTCCAATTGAGATACCATATTGAGATTCTCCTATATGATTATAACCATCATCTTCAGAAATAAAATATTGATTGGATACTGAAAAATCAAAATGAGTCCACCCAGCATAAGGGCGATCATCAATTATTGGAGTACTAATCTCAATATCTTGAGGAGTATACATATTTTGTGCAATTCTTATTGATCTACTCGAAATGTTATTGACACCTTCATTATGGAATTTCTGATCATATCTTAATCCTCTATCTAAATTATCTATAAATTGGGATAATGGATCTTCATCAGATAACAATGTCGTGCAATCCATAGAAAAACCATTCGTATAAAACTCATCAGTTTTAAATAGACTTCCAAAACAGCCATCATTTTCTAGTTGAAATCCAAAAACAGTTGTTGTTTCTTCTGAAAAGACATTTAGGGAAGTAATCAATAAAAGAATAATAAGTATTTTTTTCATAACATTTTCCTTTTTTAATTTTTACATATATATAATAGTAGTAGATAAAGAATATTTTTCAAGATTTTAAATCAATTATATTATTAATCAGTCACTCGCTTAACTATTTGAATCCCCGGGGAACCAGGTGTAATATATTGTATTAAAGAGATTATTCTTTAACTGGTATTTGTCCATCTGGATACCATGCAAGCAAACAAGAAGCTATGGTATTTTTAACATCATCTTCTGCACCATCTAGAACAATTTGTGCCATAACTTGCGGAATTTCTGTCACATAAATTGCATAATCCATCTTAGCGATATCATCGGGAACAGCAGTTTTCAATGTGTTTATTATTAAAATCCTAATTTCAGAATCACCTTTCTTCAAAGCTGTTTCAATCTCATCAGAAACAATTGGGATCATTTTCGGATTTTTTAGAATGCCATCCACAGCGTTTTGAATATCTTCCGCAGATCCTCTTTTTAACTGTTTTTGCACTTCAATAGCTCCGGGATACTTTTTTAATCGAGCTCGCTGTAAAGGGCCTGTTAAAATTAGTGCTATCGGAAGAACGATTAATGCAGTTATTCCAATCTCTTTTAAAGTAGGAAGCCGCCAGACGATCATATTAGCCATGTTATAACTCCTATTTATTAAATATTAGCTAAAACTTCGGTGATACATTTTTAATATATTACATCCAAATCCTGATCTTCACCATCTTTTTACAAGAGAATATTTTTTAATCCATCAGTCACGCGCTAAAAAAATTGAATCCCCGGGGGATCGGGTGTAATAAAGAGAAAGTTTATTTAAATAAGAGGTAGTTGTGAAATCCCGTATTCTCATATTTGCAAAATAAATGATCCACTTTTTAGCTTTTTCATATTATTATCTTGTATATTTTATGGCAGTTTATCTTTTGTTTCTTTTAAATCAATTGAAATTATTTCAGGAATTACTGTAACTGGAATTATATGGGGTTTAATGTTTCTTGTTGAACCATTGATACCAAGGCATCAAGAATATTATAAGTTCAATGAAGGCAGTTTTTCAACTTCGCTACAATAACAGTCATTTTTATATTTTGAATTATTACCGTTCTAACATATTTAAATTTTATTGGATCAGCTGTGTTTACTATTGATTTCCCAGTGTATTTTCTTTTCCCGGGAGTAAAACTTTTTAAAAACTTCAAAAGAAAGTAAGATTTGAATAAATCCATTTTTTAATTATTTATTTTTATACCACTTATTTTACCAGCCCAGTAGCTTGTCCTTAGACATAATCCCGGCTACAGATATTATGGCAAGACAATGAACGGGTACTATACCGATGAGAAGATCGGTAAGACTTGTGGTATTTGTGGAGGGTGAAATGGAAAAAAGATATCCGGGTGCAGTCCAAAATCTGCTTGAATCATTAAACGATATTTAGAATATATATAACGTTTCTCTACAGGATGAAAACTTTATTATAGGGAAGCAGCTGCTGCTTCACATCTTAATTAATTTAAAATTTACCATCGTAATCAGAGTCAGGCTCTTTATCCAAGCTAATAACTCTATGTGGATGATCTTTTTCAGGACTTTTTCCTGTTGAGGATCCTGCATCATAAACTCTGTTAATACCCCATGCTCCTGATCCGTTCCAGTTCTTTCCATCATGATTATGCCCAAACAATAAAGCACTAATGTTTGAGTTTTTTAAGATTTTTTTTAATTCATCTGAATCTCTTAACTGCATAAATGGTTTAGGATCTAGGGGGTGATGGTGTAAATATACAACACGATAATCACAATTCTTTACTTCTGTTGTATTTAATAGAGCTTTTAATTTATCTAATTGTTTTTCTCCCAATTCGCCTTGTGCAAAAGCAAAGTCATACCAATTGAGTTCCTCTTCCATAGAATCCAAGCCAAAAAATGCGATATTATCAATTATATCCAGTTTGGGATAGTGTAAATTTTCATTACCAAAAAAGCTTTTTTTAAATCTTTTTACATATTTCCTATTCCCAATTCCTCCAGTTCCTAGATCATGATTACCTGGTACAACTAAAACCTCAAATCCGGCAGTTTTCAATTTATCCAGATGTTTTATTGCTTTTTTATAGATGTTATCTTCTGTTGCATCATCTACAATATCTCCAGTGATAACAATTACATAATTAGATGCAGGAATCTTGTTAAGAATAATGCGTTCAACCATGTCTTCAAAAACTTGTGATAAATTTTTGTAACCAATGTGCAAATCTGATAAATGAATAATCTTTTTCATTTTTCTCTCCCTTTTTTTAATTTGTTGAATTATTGTAATACGCATATGATTTGTAGCAAGTTTTTGATAATATTAAATTCTTTTTTTACTTTTTTGGTTTTGTCTGGTATTATTAAATTCACATATTCTCTATCCCCTGTATGCTTTTCTAATTCCCTATACGACTTCCAATAACGGTTACTATTACAGATATTATTGATAATAATGACTATTATTAGATAAGCCATATTAAATTCGAATTTTCTAACTGTTCATTTTATAATATACAGATTTTTTTTGGGTATAATATGAGAAAACTTGAATTAATTATCAATAAAGGTATAGATACTATGGCAAGTGTTTTTACCAGTAAAGAATTATTTTCCTGGATTTTAAAAACCTATCCCAAGCAATTTCACTTTGCATGCAAAAAATATATCCTGCTCCATCAAAGAAAAAAAAGCTTATAGATCATATCTACAACTTGATCAGAAAGTCCTGTAAAGTTGAGAAAATCTTTATCCTTCAAATGCCTAATCAGAATATGAAATACGTGAATTACACAATGGTAAAGTTTGAAAAAAAGAAATAATCACTTATTTGCAAGCATCATTAAAATCTTCTCAAGGTAGCCGCTCATAACCTCGTTTTTCAGATTGTTGATCTCTTTTTCCCACAGCTCAACACCTGTTATTATCCCGTACCTGGTAACCGTTTCAAGCAGCTTCTGCTGCAGTATTTCCTGTGAAGACATACCCCCCCATATATGCCTATATACAGGGGGAAGTGCTGGATCAGGTTATCCCTGACAGCCTGCTCAAATATTTTATTGCCGGCAGCAAGTATATTATTCTTTGTATTGTCAGCAAGTTCTTTCCCTGATTGTATGGAGTGTAAATCCATATACCAATCATCTATCATATGACTTTTTATTGCACTGATTAATATATTACCGAACTGGGGGATCCAGTAATTCTGGATCATTCCTTCTCTTGAGATCCGGTAATCTGTGAGCGGAATTTCTTCTTTTTCTCAAGTCTTTTTCTATATCCATATTTATCATCGATAAATAAACCTGTTGCATATTCTTTGAAAGTATAAGCTTTATATGCAAGCCTGTTGTTAAAATCCTGAAGTCAAACTTTACAGCTTCAGCTTCGTCAACAGTACCAGTGCTTATTTCCTGACCGGGAAGATTTTTATAAATTACCTGGATATTTCGGCTTTACGCTTTTTAAACCGATAATCAGCTTTCATATCATTAAGAATAAAGCCATTTATTATACCAAGTAAACACATTTTGGGGACACCTTGGGGACACCACAAGGTTTAAAGAAAATAAGTCCTTGCAATTAATTTCATTGCAAAGACTTATATATTTGTTTTATCGAAATCATTAAGCGAGCGAAGGGAATCGAACCCTCGGCACGAGCTTGGGAAGCTCGGGTATTACCATTATACGACGCTCGCAGAAGTTGTTTAAAATCAGATCCTGGAAAATTATAACCTTAATTTACTTAACTGTAAATCTGGAAATTTCACTGTCCATGGCTGAAAGTACAAGTATATTGCCTTCATCCTCAAAATAGGGAATTGCTATAACACCTCCGCGGTGTCTCATCCTGAAGATTTCCTCAACACTCCCTTCAACTGTAATTCTCTCAAGCTTCAGCTCTACAGATACAGGGTAATCAGGAAGTGTTTTTTCAATTAATCCGAACACCTTTCCTTTTACAGATTCCGGAGCTGTTATCTGAAGCTGCACAATCGTACCGTGGGGAACATGTTCCTCATGTGCAGGTGTCTGTGATATTACAACACCCTTTTTCTCCCCTTTTCCGGCTTCCCTGTATGTAAAGAGAAACGGAAGATTAAACCCGGCAATTTTTTTCAGGGCGGACTGGAAATCATAATCCTCAAACTCGGGAACTATATATGTCTTTCCTTCAGGTCCCCGGCTGACAACCAGCTCAAGCTCTGTAAATCCTGTCAGTTCTGTTCCGGGTTCAGGTTTCTGCTCAAGTATTGTTCCTTCTTCCTTTTCATTATAAATCCTCGTAACAGGATCCTTGATTTTCAGCAAAGGTCCGTATGTTGTAAAGAGAGACTTGAAATGTGTCTCAAGATCACTCAGCTTCCATCCCCTGTAATCATCAACCTTGTCAATAACAGTCCCCTTGCTTACTTTGAGAACCACATTGCTTCCTGCTTTTCTTATTGTCCCGGGTTTAGGAGACTGCTCTATTACTGTTCCCTTGTCAGAAGGATTAGCTGAAAATTTAAGCTGAATACGGGTGTTTATTCCCCTTTCCTGCAGTTCAATAACAGCCTGCTCAAGTTTCTGCTGTGTCACATCTGGAATCATTACCTCTTCAGCACCTCTGAGTACAATAAAAAAAGCAACAGTTGATGATACAGCTGCAAAAACAAGTATACCAAGCATCACATAGATTATTATTTTAAAAAAACGTGTATTCTGATCATCATTCCGGCCAGGAAAAAGTTTTTTTATCTTATCAAAAAAGAATCCCATTATCTAATCTCCAAGAACAGTTCCTTCAAAATCCCTGACACCATTAATAAAGGATTTGAAATCCATTTCTTTTTTCGACTGCGGTTTAAGATGTTTAACAGCAAGAAAGCCGTTGCCGGTTTTTATAACAATACCCTCTTTCCTGCTGATAAATACAACTTCACCCTCTTTAAAAGATTTTCCAATGTCAGGTATATCACCTTTATATATTATAGCTTCAGTAATAACAAGTAATTTGCCATTATAATATGTATATGCATGGGGCCAGGGGTTGTATGCCCTGATCATTCTTTCAATAACTTCACTGCTGTCTGACCATTTTATCAATCCGTCTTTTTTTTCAATCATTGAACAGTAGCTTGCTTTTTCACTGTCCTGGGGAACAGCCTTGTAACTGCTGTTTACTATATCACTGATTACTTCAGTAATAATTTCAGAGCTTTTTTCCGCAACATAGATGCTAAGAGTTTCTGTGGTTTCCCTTCCTGAGAGAGGTATTTCAAACTGCCGTATTATATCTCCGCTGTCCATCTCCAGTGCCATTCTCTGTACAGTAATACCTGTAATATCCTTTCCCGCCATAATTGCGGCAGGAATAGGGGCAGCTCCCCTGAATTCCGGAAGAAGGGAAGGATGAATATTGAGAGTTTCTTTTCTGAACAGATCAAGGAAACTTTTTCTGAATATTTTTCCGTAGGCAAAAGTAACCAGAATATCTGGTTCCAGTTTTTCCACAATCTCAAGAAAAGCCTTATCAATTTTCTCAGGCTGATATACATCCAGACCAAGCTCTAGTGCTTTTTCCTTTACAGGTGATGGTGAGATAATACCTTTCCTCCCTTTAGGCCTGTCAGGATTTGTAAGAACTCCGCATATCTGATATCCGGATGCAATCTTTTCAAGAGATGGAACAGCTATTTCAGGTGTTCCTGCAAAGAATATCTTCATCAGCCCCTGCTTTTCTTTTCATAAAGTTTGAGAACACGTTCACGCTGCTTGTCCCGCAGTCTGTCAGGAAACAGAATACCGTTCAGATGGTCATTTTCATGCTGTATAATCCTTGCCAGAAAATCATCATTATCTATTCTGAAAGGCTTTCCATTCAGGTTCCAGGCCTGTATTGTTACAGCAAGCGGTCTCAACACATCAGCATATATTCCCGGAATACTCAGGCAGCCCTCTTCATACTTGCCCTGCTCCTGTGATGTAAATATTATTTCCGGATTGATAAATACCCTTGCTATATCTCCAGGGGCTTTTGTAACAAAAATCCGCTTCTTCACACCCACCTGGGGACCTGCAAGCCCGACTCCAATACCTGTATCAAGTATTTCTATCATTTTAGCTGCAAGATCTGCAATTTCCTCATTAATATCTGTTACAAGAGCAGCTTTTTCCCTTAATATCTCATCTCCGAGAGTTACTATATCCAACAATTATCTATCCTCATTCCCTCAACAGGGGATATATTATTATTATCATAAAAATCAGAATAAAACATCATATCAGTTTTTTTCAAATGTATTATTCTGTTATCCCTGCACTAAATATACATTAATAAATCAGCACAACAAAGTCAATTGAGTCATTATCCTGCATTTTACAATTAAGGCAGCAAACTACATAAGTGAAACAGGATCAACATCTATTTCCGGATAAACATTTTTGTGTGTTTTAAACTCTGTAACTGCAAAGGAAACAAGCTTGTGGGCTTTCATGAAATTATCTGAACTGATAATCACCTGGTACCTGGAGCTGCCTGCCACCACAGAAACAGGGCATTCGGCAGGACCGAGAATATTTATGGTAGTGTCGCCTGCTGCAAGTGTTTTAAGGTAATCTGTGAAACCTGATATACTATCGCTGCATAGCCTGCTGTCCCTGGATCTGTACACAACCCTTATCACCCTGGTAAAGGGGGGGAAATTCATTATTCTCCTGTTTTCAGTTTCCCTTTCGTAAAACTCATCGGTTTTTCTGAGGGCTGCATACTTTATTGCAAAGTTGTCCGGCCTGAATGTCTGAATAAGGACTTTGCCGTCAGGTGAAAATCTGCCGGCCCTTCCTGATACCTGCATTATCAGAGCAAATGTCCTCTCTGCAGATCTGAAATCAGGAAGCTGAAGCGTAGTGTCCGCCAGTATTATCCCTATGAGTTTAACACCGGGAAAATTCAGTCCCTTGGCTACAATCTGTGTTCCAAGAAGAATATCTATTTCCCCTTTTCTGAAACTTTCAAGAACGTTTTTCAGATACTCCTTTTTCCGGACACTGTCCCTGTCAAGGCGAGCAATTTTCAGATGGGGAAAATACCTCTGGATATCAGACTCAATCTTCTCTGTGCCGAATCCTGTATAACCAATTTCAAGAGATCCGCATTCAGGACATACTTCTGCCGGGGCGCGGGAATATCCGCAGTAATGACAGATCATTCTGTTTCTGTCCCTGTGAAGGGTTAGAGGAACAGAACACTGACGGCATGTCATTTCATAGCCGCAGCTTCTGCAGTGGAAATAATAGAAAAAACCCCGCCTGTTGAGAAACAGGATTACCTGTCTCCCCTCCGATGCAGTCTGCCGTATCTCTTCAGCCAGGCGGTCGGAAATTGCAGAGCTGCTTTCAGACACATCAACAATTTCAACTTCCGGTATGCCTCCTCCTGCAGCTATCCTGTTAAGGCGGACCTCCTCTATCACCCCTGTTTTCATAAGATTATATGCTTCAAGACTGGGTGTAGCACTTCCCATGACAAGCTTTCCCCCGGATCTCTTTATTCTGTACATAGCTATCTGCCTGGCGTGGTAGCGGGGAGTCTGACCAGCCTTGTAGGAGCTTTCATGCTCCTCGTCAATTATAATAAGCCCGGGATCCCTGACAGGGGCAAAAACAGCGCTTCTTGCCCCGATGACAATATCAGCTTCCCCTTTCTGTATTCTTCGCCAGTTATGAAGTTTCTGGGAAGGGGTAATACCTGAATGAAGTACAGCGACCCTGTCTCCGAACCTCTTGTATACATAATCTATCATCTGGTGGGTGAGTGCAATTTCCGGTACCAGGTATATTACCCCTTTTCCCCGGGAAAGGCACTCTTCTGCAGCTTTCAGATAAACCTCGGTTTTACCGGAACCTGTAACTCCGAAAAGATAAAAAAGAGATTTACCGCTTTCAGTTATTTTTTCCACAGCACTGACCTGCTCATCATTGAGAACCACTTCACTGTAGTCATCATCAATATCTTCAAACAGATTAGGCTTTCTCTCCTGCCTGCCTCCAGGCACCATCCTGAAGAGGGCCTCCCCTTCCGAACACAGATACATTGAAGAGATCCATTTTACTGTTTCATGGTAGTCCTCATCAAACAGCGGAATTTTATCAATTATTTTTTCTATTCTTTTCAGTTCAAAATCACCTTCAGGCTTTTCATCCGATACAGAAACAATAAAACCGGTCATTTTCCGTTTTCCGAGAAAGGCTGAGACCCTCACACCGCAGACAAGCGAGATTTCTTCTTCATGGGAAATATTTTCCGGAGGCAGATATGTAAAAGTGTTTTTTAAAGGTGTATTGAATACAACCTGAAGATATATTTCTTTTTTACCCATTAATCACATAAATCATTATAAAAAAAGCTGAACCTTTTATGCAGAAGCAGTTATTCGGTCGAGTTCAGATCTCAGCTTTTTAAGATCCTCCCATACAGCTCTTTTATATTTTTCAGGATACCTTAAAACAGCGCTCGGATGGTATGTCGGTATCACAGGTATACCGTTGTATGTATAAACACGTCCTCTCATCCGTCCAATACCGCTATCCTCACCTGTCAGTATCCTGCCGGAAATTCTTCCGAGTGTGAGTATAATGTCAGGCTTCAGCAATGCTATCTGCCTTTCAAGATAAGGAAGGCACTTATAAATTTCATCAGGCTCCGGGTCCCTGTTTCCGGGAGGCCTGCACTTCACAATATTGCCTATAAAGCAGTCCCTGTGCCTGTCAAGGTTTATAGCAGAGAGCCACTTGTCAAGATACTGTCCAGCAGCCCCCACAAAGGGAATTCCCTTTATATCCTCGTCTCCACCGGGCCCCTCACCGACAATCATGACAAGGGGTGCGGGACTTCCATCCCCGGGTACAACCCTGTTCCGCTTTTCACATAATACGCACTTCCTGCAGTGTTCAACTTCGTCAGCTATCCTTTTTATGGAATCCCCGGGAATGCAGCTCCTGTCTCCCGTACTGCAGCCCAGGAAAACATATTTTTCCCTCTTTTCACTCATGTATCCGTATTTAATCTTATCCTCGAGATCATTCAGAGTTTCCCATATGTTTTCAGCAGCGTTTCTCAAAAAATTTTCCTTGTTTTGTTTATATCCGGTATTTTATCCTGTTTCATCTTTTTAGCCAACAAAAAGAGGTAATTATATGTGGAGTGTATCTGATAATTATTGCATTCTGTCAGTTTCTGATTCATTTATTCATTAATTAAAGATATAGTTGATGCTTATATCATACCGGCTCAAAGCAGGTGTCTCAGATAAATCAAGCAGGTCTTCCCGGATCCCGGAAAAATCAGTTACTCCTCTACGAAAAGGCTTACAAACCTGGGAGGGTTTCCCTCTTTAAGCTGAACAAGCCCCCTGTTTGAAAGATGAAGCTCCCCGAGAACTATGAGTCCCAGAAGGCTGATTGTCATTTCAACTGAATCATGCTGACATCCTGCATTTCTGATTGCATTCTCAATTTCCCTGAGCTCTTCTGCAGCTTCCCCTACAGACTTGAGGCTCATAAGCCCTGCAAACGGAAGCGGCATAACTGCCTGAACTTTTCCGTCTGCAACTACGGCAAGACCTCCTCCTGTCTCTCTCAGGGTATTTGCAGCTAGTGCCATTGCATTATCATCATTCCCGATAACAAGCATGTTATGACAGTCATGGGAGACTGTTGATGCATAAGCAGATCCCTCCCTGAAAGAAAGCCCTGAAACCAGTCCCATGGCTTTCCTGTTTTTTTCAGGGATCACCTTTTCATGCCTGTAAATAACAGCCAGCTTTGCTATATCCCGCCCTGCATCAGCCTCTATCATTCCGTCTGAAGGGAAAATCTCAATAATTTCCTCTTTTGTATATACCATTCCCGGAATCAGCCGGATTACCCTTGCCTTTACAGCTTCCCCTTTATTGCCTTCAGGTACCTTGACAGCGAAATCTGAAGCTTTCTGCACAGGGATGTGTATTGTATTGAGCGCCCATTCAGGGTACCTGTATGACGGGATTTCACAAGTTAGATATCCGTTTTCAGCTACTGTGATTCCGCAGCTTATAACTCTTTTCATATTGAAATTCTCAAGATTGTCCACAATAAGAATATCTGCAGACTTTCCTGGAGATACTGAACCAATGAGGCGTGATTTATCCAGAAGCTGCGCTGCATTGATTGTGACCATCTGGAGTGCCTTTACAGGGGGAACACCGAGTTCTACAGCTTTTCTCAGGACACGGACAAGATGCCCTTCCCCTGCAATTGTTGCAGGTGTTACATCATCTGTTACCATGGTAAACATACGGGTATCAATATGCGGATTATCCATAAATGCCGGGATAAGATTCGGAAGGTCGAGCCATGCAGTCCCGTACCGCTGCTGAACATACATCCCTCTAGAAGCTTTTACAAGAGCTTCATCAGGTTCTGTACTTTCATGGCATGCTGTCATTCCCGAAGCAATGAAAGCGTTCAGTCCCCCGTTAAGATCAGGAGAAGCATAGTGTCCGGTAAGTACTTTGCCTTGCCTGAGACCTTCTGCAGTAATTGCATGCACATGGGGATCTGAAAAAACAACTCCCGGGAAATTCATCTGCTCCCCCTGGAGCTCTGCCCACCCCTCATCATATGCCTTCTTTACTTCTTCAGCCCCGATTGATGCCCCCGCATCCTCCATACCGGGAATGGATGGCACGCATACCGGCATGGCAGGGTATACTTTCAGAGGGAGGTTTTCAGCACTTTTTTTAAAAAGCTCAACAGCTTTCAGCCCCAGAACATTTGTCATTTCATGATTGTCGGGACAGATGGTAGTTGTTCCGTGGGGAAGAATGCCTGCTGCAAATGAAACAAGATCTATCATGGAGCTTTCCACATGCATATGACTGTCAATAAGTCCCGGTATAATATACAGCCCTTCAGCATCTATTATTTCCGTTCCTTCACCTGCAGGATGATTTGAAGCATCCCCTACAAGAGCGATATAGCCTTTATAGACAATAACATCAATATTATCCTCTATTACAGCAGTAAGAACATTTACCAGTTTTCCGCCCCTGATAATCATATCGCCGGGTATTCTTCCCATAGCGACAGACGCCAGTTCTCCGCTTATATAAGACTTGTCAATATGGATAAATTTTTTCCCCATTACTTCTCCCTTCTACAATAATCTGACATACTAACACCGGTCAGGAAATCCTGTCCTTAAGATATTTATAGAGATATTTCATAACTGAGGAGTTTTCAGATTTCCCTTTCTTTCCAGCCATAAAAGACTCCTGCTGCCAAGACAATATCCAAATTCTAAGCTAAAAATTACTTTTTATCAGATTTTTTCGTCATATCCTTTAAAAGAGATGCAAAAGGATTATATGTCTCGGTATCTGTATCCATATAGTTCTGATATTCTGTGTCACTGTCATTTTCTGAAACAGGCTTGAGTGAAAGCCTTTTCTTGTCAAAATCAATATTATCTATTTTAACAGTTATATCCTGCCCTTTTTTAAGAATAATCCGGTCCCTACCTTCCCTGGAATCACCTTCAAGCTCTGATATGTGGATAAGTCCGTCAAAGCCGGGCTCAAGCGAAACAAAGGCTCCGAATTTTGCGATCTGAACAACTTTGCCTTTATGCTTTGATCCTTTCTCATATTTCTCCGCTGCTCCATCCCATGGATCAGAAAGAAGCTCTTTCATGCTGAGGGTTATTCTCTCATTTTTCCAGTCCAGCTTTATAATAACAGCTTCAATCTCTTCCCCGACAGAGAGGAATTTACCTATATCATCAACACGGCTCCTTGAGATTTCAGATACAGGGAGAAGAGCCTGGACACCGCTGATATCTACAAATGCTCCGAAATCCTGAAGTGATTTGACAACACCTTTTACCTTCATATCCCTGTGAATGTTTTTTTTGAGGATTTCAAGCTGTGTATTTCTTTCATCCTGAAGAATTACCCTGTTTGAAACAAGTATATTTCTCCCTTTTTCCTTGTACTCTAGTATTCTGAAGGTAAGGTTTTTCCCGATATAAACAGAAGCATCTTCAACTCTTTTGAGTCCCATCTGAGAGTACGGACAGAAGGCCCTTGATTCCCCTATTTTAACCTCGAATCCCCCCTTGATCTCCTTTTCTACAGTTCCTTCCACAGGTATTCCATTCTGAAAGGCACTTTCAAGAATATCTTTTGCAGCCTTGTCTCCGCTTATTCTAGTTGTAAAATGGAGCTCTCCATGCTGGGCATTCAGGAAGTATGCGCTTACTGTATCACCTTCCTTCACAGTGAGCTTGCCTTCTTTATCTCTCATTTCAGAGGCATCCATAACACCTTCGCTCTTGCCGCTTAGCTGGAGAAATATTGTTGTATCGGAAACAGATACAATAGTTGTTTCAATAAGCTCTCCCGGTTTGAAGTCGGAAACTCCTGTCATGCTGTTTTCAAGAAGATCTTCAAAGCTTTCTTCATTTACAATTGTATTATTATCATTCATTTCAGTTTCTACTCCGGATATAATATAGTTAAGATATAATGAACTGATTTGTTTATTTTCTTTTTATGCTTTTCCAAGTGAAATATCGTCAAGTTATCAGTAATTATATTTATTATAATATATTGATGAAACTGATTTATTACAAGGGAGAATAATATTCCTGTGAAGTAGAAAACAGCCATTCAGGGCATCATCCCTGTTGAAGGTCATATTCGTAAAGTGATATGTACCCGGCAGGGATATTTTTTTTAATCAGTATAAACTCATGGATTATTTCTTTTCAACATTCTGTCCGGATATTTTAACCATTCCTCTTTTTTCAGCAGCTTCAACCAGCTTCTTTATCTTTGAATAGCCGTGTTCCTTTATATTAATATTTCTGTCTTTTATAGACTGTGCTATTAACGAGAGATTGGCGGATTTTTTCTTTGTCTCTTTCAGAATGCTGTCTAGTGTTTCATTCAGTATTTTGAATATTATTGGAACGGTCTGGTTTTCATCCGATATTTCAATTATCTGCCCTTTTGGATCATTTTTCAGTTTTATATCCTCATATCTTTTTGACAGCTCAATTATCAGGCTTTTCCAGGATTTATGCCCCAGCTCTTTTTCACTGAATGTTTCATTTAAGAGTTTTACCCTCACCTTGACAGCACTCAAGAGAGGTTTCTTCTTTTTCTTGAGCAGTATGGCGACAGCTTCCCTGACATAATCCGCAGCCTTGTCATAGGTCAGCTTTATTTCTTCAGGCTCATCATCAAGGCTGTCAAAATCATCAGGAATCAGGTCCCTGTAGTCCTTGTATGAATCTGCAAGATCAAGCAGGTCCTCGTTTGCAGACTGTGAATCGCATATGATAATTATCTCCTTGCCATGCTTCCTCAGTGTTATCAGCAGGTGCCTGAAATCAACATCCCCGGTCACGATTATATATTTTGTGATATGCTGATACTGAAACAGTACCTCGATTGCATGCGATACAAGTTTAAGATCGCTGCTGTTTTTTTTTGCCTTCGGGACATGGATCATTTCAAATGAATTTTCAGACAGTTTCTCAGCTGTTTTTTTGACTTCAGGTTTTGTCCAGTCGGCAAAAGCTGTTGCCAGGGTCAGCCTGCCGATTTCATTCACATATTCAAGCAGCCCGTGAACAAAGTTTGAATCTGTACTGGGGGTCACATTCTCAACATCCCAGAATATTGCTATGTTGTCGTATTTGTTTTCCATTTTCACCTTCTTAGATTAATTATAACCATTAACAGATATTAAGCTAATAACATACTTTGTAAAGAAAAAGTCCCCGTGCGGGAGCTGTGGGACCGGCCAGTGACCTGTCGCAGGACTCAAGGATTTCCTTCATTCTTTCCCCGTTATCACCTTTTGAGTAAAGGTCAAGCACAGTTCCTGTAATTGAACGGACCATTTTTCTGAGAAATGCACTCCCTGATATTTTAAAAACAATATAAGGTGTCTCTGAATAGAATGATGCTGAATAGATCTCTCTTGTCATCGAAACACCTTCCTCCATGGGAGCTGAGAAAGCTGTAAAGTCATGTATACCTGTCAATGGTGAAACAATAGAGTTCAGTTTTTTAAGATCAAGCCTTTCACGGACATAGTGACAGTAACTGTTCTGCCACGGAAAAGGAAGGCTGGCTGAAGATATATAGTACCTGTATATTCTTTCAACAGCATCATAGCGGGAATGGAATTTCAGGTCAGCTTCCTCGCTTTTCATTATCCTAATATCTCTGGGAAGAAGAGAATTGAGAGCATGGGCAAAATTTTCTTCAGGAATCGATTTGAGATCTGTATGGAAATTTGCTACCTGCCCCCTTGCATGAACCCCTGAATCTGTCCTGCCTGAGCCTGTAAGCCGTATATCTTTTTTATGAATTACAGAGAGCGCCTTTTCAATTGTACCCTGGACAGTTGTCTCATTGTTCTGTATCTGCCAGCCGCAGTATTCAGTTCCGTCATATGCAATAGTGAGTTTTATATTTCTGTCACTGCTGTTCATCAAATTCCTTCAGAGCAGTTTTTATCCTGTCAAACAGTTCCTTTGAATTATCAAGTATGGCGGCAGGTTTGTTTTTTGACGCCTTTCCCATTCCGAAAATACGTGCAATTGTTTTCTTTGCATTTTCAAGCGATGCTTTCCGTTTTTCCGGATCATCTGTAGGGCAGAACTTGTATTCAAGATAGGCAGTCATATAAAGAGCTCCATCATAACCGTAATTCTTATCAAGATCCGGACCCAGGTTTTTTAGACCGCTCATTGTTTCCGAGCCGTCCTGTTCTCCCTCAATTGCCTGTACATAGAAAAAACGGGCTTTTCTGTAGAAAACAGACGCCAGGTAATCATAATTTTCAGATGGATTTTTTGCATGAAGATCGTTGCACAGCCATGCAGCTCTGAGAGCATATATACCGCTTTTGATTGAAGGGCTCATTATTGGGGGAAAATGGTTGGCTGCTTTCATTGCAAAATAATATGAGGCAACCCCCTCTATCAGAGTCTTTGATGCAGAGAAATCAAGCCCGGGCAGAAGTTTAAGCAGCTCTGTTTCCCTCTCCTCGGTTTCAAGTCCTATTTTTTTCCTTATTTCATCATTTATCTCATGGAAGTCTGAATTGTTGGCAGCATAACAGCATTTTGGACATACGGTAATATAGTAGATAAGAGGATTCAGTTCCCCGTATTTTTTTGACGGAATATATAGGCGTCTGAGTTCATTTGTAAGATCACCGGCATTGAGTCGACCCCCTCCTGTCATCATTTCCTCTTTTCTGAATGAATGACCGCATACAGGACATTCAGTCTCGCTTTTTGATATAAAAGTACTTGCCAGTTTTTTTTCTTCCATAATTATCACCAATATCAACTATTTTTCAATTATTACAACAGCCACTGCATTGTCCCTTTCATGAGTCAGGGAAAGATGCAGGCTTCTGCCTCCCATTTTTTCAAATGCAGCTTTGGCTCTGCCGTAAAGTCTTATATCAGGTTTTCCGTTGTGATTATTTTCAACCTGTATCTCCCTCAGCGATATACCCATGAGACCTGTTCCGAGGGCTTTACCGAATGCTTCCTTTGCAGCAAATCTTGCAGCCAGGGAAAGATGCATTGAAACACCCCTTTGTTCAGCATCATCAATTTCACTGGGATGAAAATACCTCTGTACGAGAAGAGGCCTCACAAGCCACTTTTTCATTCTGTCGATATGAACAATATCAATCCCTATTCCAAGTATCATCAATTATCTCCTTGTTCTGCTCAGATATACACGTACTGTTTCAGGCACAAAACTGATAACCTTGAGATCGCCTGTCCCTTTAGGAGCAACAGCCATTGTATATATCCCTGTTTCTCTGATTTCTGAGAGATCAACTGCAAGAGAAAAGTCCTCTTTTGTTAAATCTTCAAGCACAGTCCTTTCTGCTTCAACCTTCAGACTTCCGTTCTGCACATTGAATGCAGCCTCAAATCCGGCAGGAAGATTGTCTGCTGTAATTTTAACAGGGGCGAAAGTTTTCATAATCAGAGTTTTCTCTATCTGGCCCTTGAACTGGACTTCTCTCCCTGAAAGAAACTCAACCATATCATTTTTATATACAATTCTTACAGGCAGAATGAAATTTTCAGATCTGCCTGACAGGTTTATCTCTTCTGTCTTGAAAACAAGAATCTTTTCTATTATTTTTGCAGGACCTTCCACTGTAAGAAAAGAAGGATTCAGAGTGTAATCTGACAGTTCATAGTTTTCAGCAGGATATCCCTTTATATCAGCAACAACATCAATATTTCTTACAAGCTTTTCCTCAATACTGAGAATTATCTCCATCGGTTCGACACGTATCTCCAGGGGATCGGCATATAATGCATTCCCGGACCGCTCAATAATCACAGGTTCCCTGTATATCCCCTTTTTCCTGTGTCTGGAAAAATCCGCATATGCCTTGAGGTCATCCTCTTCAACCATGAAGATGTTTTCCTCACTTCCCCTCAGTGAAATTCTTACATGTGTGGGATATCTCTCTGAAGCAGTGAAACTGCTTCCCATTGAAACTTCCAGAGGTATGCTCAAAAACCTTTCTTCAGTTGTGTTGATTTTATAAAAATAAACCAGCAGGACAGCAAGGGCAAATGAAAGCACTTTGGCCGGCCAGTTGTTTAACAGCCGCTCAATTAATTTCCTAATCTTCAAGTGTTACCTCTTTTGCCATTTCTTCACTTCCCTCCTTGACTGTAAGAAGGACTTTAAGCGTTCTGCCCAGTTCATCACTTTCAAGATCATAATACAGATTACCGTCATGTGCCAGAGATATTGCTCCGGTCTCCTCGCTGACAACAAGAATAACAGCATCAGTAGTTTCAGCAAGCCCCAGTGCAGCCCGGTGTCTTGTTCCGAAACTTCTTTTTATATCAAGCTGTTCGGAAAGGGGAAGAAAACAGCCTGCAGCTACTATGGTGCTTCCCTGAATAACAATAGAACCGTCATGAAGCGGTGTATCCTTCCCGAATATTGTAAGTATAAGGCTTGATGAAAGATCAGCATTAAGCCGTGTTCCTGAGTCCACTATATTTTTAAGCCCGATCTGTCTCATAAAAACGATAAGACAGCCTCTTCTCATTGAAGAAAGAATTTCAGCCGCATTGAGAACAGATTCAATTTCCAGTGTTGTCGAGACAGATGACAGCCTGAAAAGTTTCCCCTGTCCGAACCTTGTAAAAAGGTTTCTTATTTCAGGCTGGAATACAATAGTTATGATAATAATCAGGACAGTACCAAGCTTGTTCATTATCCACAGAAGAGCTTCCAGATTCAGGAAATATGCAACAGCATATATCATTGCCATTGCAACACTTCCCTTGATAAGCTGAACAGCCCTTGTATGAATAAGGATCTTGTAAACCTGATAAATCAGAAAAGTTATAACCAGAACATCCAGAAGAGGCCTGAGGATATCTGATGCAAACTTCATACTTTCCATTAAATGCAAAAAATCACCCCATTAAAATTTACTTCAGAGCCCTGAATATTTTAAGAGTATCCGATGTTTCCTTCACGTCATGTACTCTTAAAATATCTGCACCGTTTACTGCAGATATAATCCCGGCTGCCAGAGATGCTCCAAGTCTTTCTTCAGGTTCCCGATCTGTAAGCATCCCGAGGAATGATTTTCTTGAATGCCCGACAAGTACAGGATATCCTGTTTCCCTGAAAGATTCTATGTTTTTTATTATATCAATATTATCCTGAAGTCTTTTGCCGAATCCTATTCCGGGATCAATTATTATTCTATCACTGCTTATCCCTTTTTCAAGTGCATAAATTATCCTGATTTCAAGATATTTTCTTATTTCTGAAACAGCATTTTCATATACCGGATTATCCTGCATATCTGAAGGAAGCCCCTTCTTATGCATCAATACTATACCGGCATTGTATCTGACAATAACATCAGCAAGGTCAGGATCATCAGAAAGGGCGGAAATATCATTAATAATATCTGCCCCGTTTAACAGGGCCTGTTCTGCAACACCTGATTTTCTTGTATCAACAGAAACAGGAAAATCGGTTTGTTTTCTGAATTCCCTGATAAAGGGGATAACACGGCTCATTTCTTCTTCCGGTTCAACATACTCTGATCCAGGTCTGGTGGATTCGCCCCCGATATCAATGATATCAGCCCCTTCATCAATCATTCTGAATGCTGTTTCAAGTGCATCATTCAAAGCTGTTTTCCGGCTGCCGTTGAAAAAGGAATCCGGTGTACAGTTTATTATCCCCATTACTAGCGGGGGTTTTTTATCAGCAAGCAGATTTTTAATTATTTTCATCCCTAAAAGTATAAATATAAACCAATCATATAACAATAGCTGTTTTAAAGTTTAATTTTATATATTATTATGGATTAATAAATCAGCTTCGTGCTATAAATGGTAGCTGAATAACGGCATGGACAATACGTTAATAAAAAACAGCAGCAATGATCTTTTTTGCAGGTTTTCCATTACAGGATTTGCCTGAAAGCTCTGCAGCAATCAGAAGAAATGATAATAATTCCTGAAATAATCAGGATTGATATAAGATATAAATATCCCGGGAGATTCAGATGTCGCTCACAAGCATGCGAAATATTGGAATAATGGCTCATATTGATGCCGGAAAAACTACAACCACAGAAAGAATTCTTTTTTATACAGGAAAAAGCCACAGGATCGGTGAAGTTGACAGCGGTAATGCAACTATGGACTGGATGGAGCAGGAACAGGACAGAGGTATTACTATAACATCAGCAGCTACAACATGTTTCTGGAACAAGTACAAGATTAATATTATTGATACCCCTGGTCATGTTGATTTTACAGCCGAAGTTGAAAGGGCATTAAGAGTCCTTGACGGCGGTATTTCAATATTCTGTGCAGTTGGAGGCGTTGAACCGCAGTCGGAAACAGTCTGGCATCAGGCGGAAAAATACCATATACCGCGAATAGCTTTGATCAATAAAATGGACAGAATCGGAGCGGATTTCTTTGCAGTTGTGGATGAAATAAAAGATAAACTTGGAGGCAACCCTCTTCCTCTCAATATACCTATAGGAAGCGAAAGTAATTTCGAAGGGGTAATTGATATCCTCAATATGAAGGAAATCAGATGGGACCAGGAAACAAGCGGATCGGAAATGTCTGTATCAGAAATACATGAAGAAAGAAAAGGACTTGCAGATTACTGGAGGGAAAACCTTCTTGACCAGGTTTCAGCATTTTCCGATGAAATAACAGACCTCTATCTTAACGGAGACGATGTCCCTCTTGATCTTATTAAGGAAACAATAAGAAAAGCAACAATCAGCAGCAAGCTTCTACCTGTATTTACAGGGGCTTCACTTAAAAACATCGGGGTACAGCCTGTTCTTGATGCTGTTATAGACTATCTCCCCTCTCCTTTGGATCTTAAACCAGCAGTTGGCCATCATTTCAAAAAAGGTGATGAAGTTGAGGTTCCATGCGACACATCAGCTTCCCCGCTCGCCCTTGTATTCAAGATACAGAATGACAAGGATGCAGGGACATACAGTTTTATAAGGGTCTATTCAGGAACTATAAAAAACGGTACATCAGTTCAGAATATAAACAAGGGAAAAAAGGAAAGGATAAACAGACTCCTTAGAATGCATTCAAACAGATCAGAGGCTGTTGATTCACTTTCCGCCGGTGATATTGGAGTAATTATAGGTCTTAAATTTTCCCAGACAGGAGATACTCTCGGAACAGACAAGTTCCCCGTTATTCTGGAAAAAATGGATTTTCCTGAACCTGTAATTTCCATTGCTATTGAGCCTAAAACAATCTCTGAAGGGGAAAAACTCAAGGATGTACTTGAGATCCTTTCAAAGGAAGATCCCACTTTCAAGATGAAGGAAAATGAAGATACAGGACAGCTGATTATCTCAGGTATGGGAGAACTTCACCTGGAAGTCCTTGTAACCAGGATGCTGAAGGAATTCAATGTCGAGGCAAATGTGGGAAATCCCCAGGTTTCATACAGAGAATCTGTCACAGCAGAAAATACTCATGTTGAAAAATTTCACAAGGTTGTTGCAGGTAATGAAAACAATGCGGAAATCACATTAAGTGTAAAACCGGCTTCTTCAAGAGGGGAAGGCAATTCACTTAACATGGATAAAATCAGCAAAAAAATTCCAAAGGAAATAATTGCAGCCATTGAAAGAGGTATTACAGGCAGCTTCACAGCAGGTATTCAGTTCGGATATCCTGTTGTTGATACTTCAGTTACAGTTGAAAATGTTGTTTATTCCGAAATCACTTCAACTGAATTCGCTTTTGAAGCTGCTTCCTCAATGGGATTTGATGCAGTATGCAGGAACGCGTCCCCGGTTCTTCTTGAACCGGTAATGACTGTGGATATTATGTGTCCCAAGGATTATGTTGGAGATGTAATAAGCCAGCTTACAATGAGGGGAGGTATTGTTGAAAGTCTTGAATCAAGGCCCGGATCAGAACATGTAAGAGCCCATGCCCCGCTTTCAAAGATGTTCGGATTTACCACACCCTTGAGAAGCTCTACTCAGGGAAGAGGGACATTTTCCATGGAATTCTCTCATTTTGCAAAAAAAGAGAATTAATTGTTATAATATATTACAAAAAAAAGTAAAGATTTATTTCAATAAGCTCTTGTATAAAACCAATAAAATACGGTAATGTCGAGATTTTTTTTGACAACTCAGGGACTCAGTGCTATCATTACGGAACAAGTTAATGATACAGGAGTCTTGTATGAGTTTTACAACTGATGCTATTAAAAACACAGCCATTGCAGGGCATGTTGGGACCGGTAAAACAACACTTATCGAAAACATCCTTCTTGCGGGCGGAAAAATTTCCAAAGCTGAGCCGGTTGAAAGCGGAAAAACAGTCAGCGATTTCTCAGAAGAGGAAATTGAAAGAAATATCTCAATCCATTCATCATTATCCTATATTGAATGGAACAACAAAAAGCTTAATTTTATAGACACTCCGGGATCATCTGACTTTATTGGTGAGGTTGTTACAGGATTCAGGTCCTGTGAAAACGCACTTCTAACAGTTAGTTCTGATACAGGAGTACAGATTGAAACAATAAAAATCTGGAGAAGGCTTGATAAAAGGAACATGCCGAGAATGGTTTTCCTTACAAAAGCTGAAAAAGAAAGAGCTAACTTTGAAAATGCATTCAATGATATCAAGGAAAAATTTGAAAAACCTCTTGTTCCGATTACTATTCCTATAGGAGACGGAGCAAATTTCAAGGGAATAATCAATCTTATTGAAAACAAAGCATACATGGTACCTGATACTCCCGGAAAGGAAACAGCTGTTGATATTCCGGCTGATATGAACGATTTTGTAGAAGAGTACAGAACAATCATGGTTGAAGCAGCTGCAGAAGGTGATGATGAGATTCTTGAAAAATATTTCGAGGAAGGTACTCTTACCCCTGATGAAATAAGAAAAGGTCTGACTGAAGGGCTTAAAGATAATAAAATTGTACCTGTATTCTCGGGATCAGCTCTTAAAGGTTCAGGTATTGCAAGTCTTCTGAACTTCCTGGTTAATGTTGCCCCTTCACCTGACGGAATTCAGGAAATAATTCTTGATGAAAACGGTGAAGAAAAATTCATAGATATCTCTTCTGATAAGGGTGTATCCGCATTTGTTTTCAAGACAAGTATTGACCAGTTCTCAGGAAAACTTTCATATGTCAAAGTTGTAGACGGCGTACTTAAACCGGACACAGAGCTTATCAATATAAGAGAAGGTAAAAAGGAAAAAATTTCAAAACTCTATACTGCAGAGGGCAAGAAACTTGAAGAGGTTAAGGAACTTTATGCCGGAGACCTCGGTATTGTTACCAAACTCACATCTGTTGAAACAAATGATTCACTCTGTGCTGCAGACAACAAGGTAGAGTTTTCCCACCTCAGGCTGCCTCATCCTGTTTACTCGCTCACAGTATCAGCTGCCAGCAAGAAGGAAGAGGATAAACTTAATCAGTTCCTACACAAAGCTGCTGAGGAAGACCTTACATTCCAGCTCAACTACAACACCGAGACAAAAGAAACTATTATATCAGGCATGGGTGAGCTGCATATAAACATGATTCTTGACAAGATCAAGGAAAAACAGAAAATCTCCATTGAAACAAAGACTCCCCAGGTTGCTTACAGGGAAACTATCACAAAGAAAGCTTCAGGTTCCTACAGACATAAAAAACAGTCGGGTGGTCACGGTCAGTTCGGTGAAGTACATTTTGAAATACAGCCGATTGAAAGAGGCGAACACCTTAAATTTATCAATACAATCAAGGGCGGTTCTGTATCAAAGGGTTATATCCCTGGTATTGAAAAAGGTATTGCTGAAGGGATGGAGGCAGGCGTACTTGCTGGCTATCCTGTAGTTGATATTGAAGTTAACCTTTTCGACGGGAAGGAGCATCCTGTAGATTCATCAGAAATGTCATTCAAGCTTGCTGCAAAAGGATGTATGAAATCAGTCCTTGCGATGGCATCCCCTACACTTCTTGAACCTGTAATGAAGCTTACTGTATTTGTAGAAGACCAGTATCTCGGGGATGTACTTTCAGATCTGAGTTCAAGAAGAGGAAGAGTGCTTGGACAGGATTCAATAGGCGGAGGAATACAGCAGATCAATGCTGAAGTTCCCCAGGCCGAACTCCTTAAATATGCGATTGACCTCAGATCAATTACTTCAGGAACTGCTTCCTTTGAAGTAGAATTTGATCACTACAGCCCGATTTCAGGCAAAATTTCTGAAACTGTTATTGCAGAAGCAAAAGCAAGAATGGAAGCAGCTGAATAACAAATTATATAATATTGTATATATGGCCCGGCCCATCAGAGCCGGGTTTTTTAATTACAGGATGTAATTATCCCGAGTGTGCATGGATGCACAATAACGAGGGAGTTACAGGATGTAATTCACCAGTATCTGTAGCCAGGTACTGGCACAGGTGATCCCGATTGTGCATGCGTCTGTCCCGAGAGTTCGAGGGAGATGCACAATAACGAGGGAGTTACATCCTGTAACTCTACCACTAAATGGCACTAACGGCCATTAACTGTATCAGGATGCAGTTATTTTTTCACAAAGTAAGATTCATATATGCCGTGTTTTTTATCCAGCCCCTTTTCTTCAAACCGGGTTTCAGGCCGCCAGGGGACAAGGTTGTTGCTATTTCCCCCTTGATTTGCAAATCCTTCAAAAGGAGATAACAGACTGCTGCAGGACCTTAAAACCTTCTGCATCTGCCTCCCGTAATCCTCCCAGTCTGTTACAGCATATATATATCCTCCCTCTTTAAGCTTTGAGGAAAGAATCGCTGTAAATTCCGGATTGATAAGCCGCCTTTTATTATGTTTTTTCTTGTGCCACGGATCAGGGAAAAAAATATGAAATCCATCAACAGAATCAGTATCAATCATTGTCTCAAGTACTTCAACAGCATCATGATTAAATATCCTGATGTTTTCCAGTTTTTTATCACCTATATATTTAAGCAGATTCCCCACACCGGGTTTATACACCTCAATTCCTATATAGTTGAATGATCTGTTTCTGTCTGCTATCTGGGCGGTAGGCAGGCCGTTTCCGAACCCAATCTCAATAATAAGTGGATTTTCATTTCCAAAAAGAGATCTGCAATCAAGTCTTTTTCCGCTGTATTTAATAATAAAATCAGGCCCCAGATTTTCAAAAGCATCTTTCTGCCCCCTGGAAAATCTGCCCTGCCTGAGAACAAAGCTCTTTATCCTTCTTTGTGGTTTTTCAGTCATGAAATGAATATAAAGAAATAAAGAGGCAGTTTCAATCCCGGATTCCTGTATGTTTCAGCTGATTTTCCGCCTTACATATTCAGACAAGCATCATGCGGTTTTCTTCAAGGCATTTGATAAGCTCATGATAAGTCTCTTTTACAGTACTTCTTTTCACAGACTTGATAATCCTTTCTGAAAGGGAACCGATCTTGAGTATGTTTTCAACCGGGGGGAATTTCAGACCTGAATAATCCTTCACCTTTTTTGAAAGAAGCATCCATATCCCCCATGCACTCATTTTCTCCTGATCCTCGATGCCAAGCATCTCAAGATAATATCTGCTGTATGTAACAGCTGTCATACCCTCTTTAATAACATCTTCAAATAAGGACAACAGCTCTCCGCTGTCAACAGGAGCCGGTTTTCCCTCCCTGCAACCGGAGTTTACAAGAATTTCAAGAACATAGGTTATGAATCGTGCAATTGCAAAATCAGCATGTGGCGATTCCTGCATATTGAATAACCTGATTATCATCTTTCCTCTGCTGAAATCTGCTGAAACTAAATCCATATTTTTTCCTCTGTAATTATCAGGCTCTTTTCCTGCCGGATAATCAGCTTCACCTGCAGGTTCGGGTATGACTGAAATCATAGAATCATTTATACAGCTGTATCTATCCCTGAAAAGCATCATGCAGCTGTCAAGATATCCGGTAAACTTACTTTCTTCCAGCGGAGATGAAGATGTAAGTGAAGGAATCAGAGGCATAATCAATCGCACAGCTGAATGAAGTCTGTAATATTCATCACTGTTTCTAAAAGGCAGAACCAGAGTCATGAAATGAAGATTGAAAAAAATATCAATGTTTTTCCCGTATAAAGCCTGCTCATTTTCCTGAGTAATTTCTGCAAAATCCATAAAAGGATGAAAAGAAGCCGGAAGAAGTACAGCTGCAAAATCTTCAAGAATACTGTTTGCCCTGATTACCTGTCTGTGGATAATATTCTCAGCCTCCCTGATATTGCAGCTGCTGATTTCTATTTTAAAATTAACTGCATGCGGAAGGGATTTATACGACCAGCTGAGATTCCTTTTCCCTTCTTCAGGATAGAAAACAGAGCATTCTTCACCAGATGCTTTTTCAAGAAGCATATCTGCAAGAGGCATTATAATAAGGGTTTCCTTTTCAACAATTATGTATTCAAGCTCAATCTCTCTGCCAGATAACATGGAACAGCAATAATCATCATTGTTAGTCATAATATTTTCCAATATCCATTATTCATCCTTCTGGATTATAAAACAGAAACATTTCAATTCACTTTTTTAAATTATTATTCAATGTTTTTCAATATCCTGTGGAATAACCAGGCACTGTATTAATGTTTTTTATTTTAAATTTATCTTATTCTGTACTATAAATTAATTATGGATTATTTACAAATATGAATAGTATAAACATATATTCAGAAGACCTGAATAAGAAAAACAATATCCGATCTAAATAAGTTATTTAATCAAGAGGTTTTCCATGGTTAAAAAAGCAAAATCACATTTCCCAGTCACCGGCAAAATTACTGAAAATAAACTCAAATCTCAGATTGAAAATTTCAGGACAAACTCACTCATATCCTTTTTATTTGATGCAGTACCGGACCTGGTACTGATTATCAACAGAGAGAGAGAAGCAGTATTTGTAAATAAAAGTTTCCTGAAATATCTTGAAACTGCCAACAAGGAAAGTATTCTCGGCAAACGTCCGGGACAGATCCTTGACTGCATTCACGCAAACGAAAATCACGGATGCGGAACTACAGAGTTCTGCGGAGTATGCGGTGCTGCAAGAGCGATACACTACAGCCAGCAGAAAAAGGAGGATTGCAGGGAATGCAGGATAATCAAATTAAAAAACAATGAGGCAATTGATCTTAGAGTCTGGACAACACCTTTTAAATCATATGATGAATACTACACAATATTCATTGTTTCTGATATCAGTCATGAAAAAAAGAAGGATGCTCTTGAAAGTATTTTTTATCATGATATTCTGAACACAGCCGGGGCTATTCAGGGTTTTTCGGAACTGCTGGAAAATGCAGGCCCTTATGAAATAGTGGAATACAGCAGGATAATAGCAAAATCAGTTGAAAAGCTTATTGAAGAAATATCAAGCCACAGGGATCTTGAAAAAGCTGAAAACAACGAATTAATTATTTGTCTGGGAGAAGCCAGTTCCTGTGAACTCATCAAGGATATTGCAGGTTTTTACAGGAACCAGAAAATCGCAAACTGTATTTTTATTCATGTGGATAATTTTTCAAAAAACACTGTTTTCACTACCGATATTGTGCTGATGAAAAGAATACTGGGAAATATGCTTAAAAATGCGCTTGAAGCATCAAAAAAGGGAGATATAGTGACATTAAATACAGAAAGGGATGTGGATAATGTGTACTTTCATGTTCATAACAGATCATACATCCCAAGAGAATTACAGCTTCAGATTTTTCAGCGCTCTTTTTCAACAAAGAGCAGGGGACGGGGACTTGGGACATACAGCATGAAGCTTCTTGGTGAAAAATACCTGAAGGGGAAAGTTTCCTTTGAATCAAATGAAAAAAAGGGAACCACTTTTACAGCAGGTTTTCCAATTGAATACAACAGCTGATTAATAATTCAGGTCAGAATCAGGTATATGCAGACAGATCAGACCTTGAAAAAACCCACAGCCCTGTTAAGCTCTTCAGAAAGGTTTTTCATCTCTCCCGCCATTGCAGCTATTTCCTCGCTTGCTGAAGCATTGCTCTGAATAACCTGGTCCATCTGCATCAGCGCAGCATTCACCTGTTCAGCTCCCTTTGCCTGTTCATTGCTTGCTACCATTATTTCCTTTGAGATTTCAGCTGATTGCTGAATATTCGGGACCATGCTTCTCATAAGCTCTCTTGTGCTCTCTGCTGTTTTTACAGTTTCAAGCGCTGTTTCAACTATCTCATTGGCAGCGGACTGACTGCTTTCAGCCAGTTTCCTGACTTCGGAAGCTACAACAGAAAACCCTTTTCCGGCATCCCCTGCCCTTGCAGCTTCTATTGCCGCATTAAGAGCAAGCATGTTTGTGTTTCTGGCTATATCTTCAATAATTTTTATTTTCTCAGAAATAAATTCAACTGATGCGGCTGTATTCTCAACAGCTTTGCCCCCTTCCTCAGCATAACTTGCTGCCTGGCTGATGATTTTTTCGGAATTGCTTGAGTTTTCAGAATTATGCTGTATATTTGCCGTAAGCTCTTCCATGGATGATGATATCTCTTCTGTGCTTGATGCCTGCTCGCTTGCACCAGTAGCAACCTGGTCTGAGGAGGAAGATATTTCCTTCGAATTACTGTTTATTTTATCCGCGGAATCAATGATTTTCAGGATTGTACCGCGCAGCTTTACAGCCATTTCATTAAATGATTCAGCAAGTCTTGCAGTTTCATCATTACCCTTGACTTTGATTTTTACTGAAAGATCACCACCAGCAATTTTAGCCGCCTCTCCAGCAATATACTCGATAGGATTTGATATTTTTTTCCCGACAAACCAGGCAAGCGCTGAAGCTAGAAAAATAAGTGCAAAATCTACAGCAATTAATATCACAAGAACACTTATTACCTTTTTTTTCAACTTCTCAATCTCTTCATTGATAATTGCGTCAATATCATCAATATAGTTACCTGTTCCTATAACCCAGTCAAGAGGTTCGAAATACTGGCTGTATGACCTCTTGGGAGACGCTTCCTTCACTCCCGGTTTCGGATACCAGTATGTAGTAAACCCTGTTCCGTCCATTGCGGCTTTTATCAGATCACGCACCATGTATGTTCCGTTTGAATCCTGAAGATCCCATCTGTTTGTACCTTCAAGGGACACATCAGGCATTGAAATTGTAATACCTTTCGAATTATATATAAAAATATAACCGCTCTCTCCATACTCTATACTGTTTATATAAGATTTTGCTTCCTTCATGGCATAATCAAGTCCTGATTCATCTTTTCTGCTGTATGCTTTTTCAACAATTTTCACAGCACTTTCAACCTGGCTTTTTGCCAGTATGTCGAAGTCTTCCCGGAGTTTCCTGTCCAGCATTTCAAGGTTTGTTTTCCCGATATAATTGATATACATAACAGATACTGTTCCAAGGACAGTTCCAAGCAGGAGCAATGCAGCAATTACCAGGAGCATGATTTTCAGATGAATTTTTCTCATACAAACCTCACTTAATAATTCACATAAATAATTTTAAACAAATTATAGTACATAATAACGTTTTTTGCGTTACCTTGAAAAAACTTAAATAATATGAAAAAGTGAAACTAAGATGGGTAAAGAGGATAGAAATATCCGGCAAGAAAGTTGATGCAGGTGAAATAAGGGATTAAATGGCCCCTGTATTCGGGGAGATAAGAGCTGTCCATAAAAGGATAAGCAAGTGGATTGTTTCTACAGCAGCCTGGTAAGCCGTTCCCTGATAAAAACCGATTTTTCCTTGAGACCTATAGTACCTGTTTCCATTTTCAGTATATTTGGTTTTGCAGGATCAAGCATGACCTTTCCCTGGCCTTCCTGTATTATCCTCATTACCTTGTCAACCGAAATTACAGAAACTTTGGCAAATGATATTTCTATTATTCCCCTTCTTTCCCTGAGAGATGAGATATAAAGCTTTTTGCAGATTATCCTTATCTCGGCAAGTGAGAGTAAACTCTCGACTTCATCAGGAAGGGGACCGAACCTGTCTTCAAGGACAGCAGAAAGCCTGTTTAGCTCTTCATCCGAGGAAATGGATGCTATCCCCTTGTATACTTCCATCTTTTCAAGCTGGTCAGAGATATAGCTGTCAGGGATATATCCTGAGTATTCAAGTTCAAGATAAACCTCCGGTGCTTCCTCTTCCCTTCCCTCCTTGTCAAGCTCCCTGACAGCCTCATCAAGTATCCTCAGGTACATGTCAAATCCCACAGAGGCGATCTCTCCGCTCTGCTGCTTCCCGAGAAGGTTTCCCGCGCCCCGTACTTCGAGGTCTTTCATTGCTATCTTGAACCCTGATCCCAGTTCAGTATTATCTGATATTATCTGAAGCCTTTTTAATGCAATTTCAGAAAGCGATCTGTTCTCAGGATACATTAGGTATGCGTATGCAAGCCTGTCAGATCTTCCGACCCTTCCCCTCAGCTGGTAAAGCTGTGATATACCGTACATATCAGCCCGGTCAATAATAATTGTATTTACATTGGGAATATCAATCCCGTTTTCCACAATTGTTGTCGAAACAAGGACATGAGCGCCGTGATGGATAAACCTCTTCATTGTATCTTCTATCTGTGTGGAACTCATTCTTCCATGAGCTGTTTCAATCATCAGTTCAGGCATAAGTTTCTGCAGAAACAGCCTGATATTATCAAGGCTTTCAATCCTGTTGTGAAGGTAGAAAACCTGCCCCCCCCTTTCAACTTCCCTTCTGACAGCCTTAACCACAGCATCTTCATTGAATTCCTGAACAAATGTCTCAATAGGTCTTCTGTTATATGGAGGTGTTTCAAGAATAGACATGTCCCTTATTTTCAGGAGAGACATATGGAGAGTCCTCGGTATTGGAGTTGCGGAGAGGGCAAGGCTGTCTATGGAGTTTTTTATCTCTTTCATCCTCTCCTTGTCCTTTACACCGAAACGCTGTTCCTCATCTATTATCATAAGTCCGGGGTTCTTCATAACAACATCCTTCTGGATAAGGCGGTGCGTTCCAACTACAATATCGACACTCCCATCTTCGAGCCCCTTAAGAACCTCTTTCTGTTCCTTTTTTGCCACAAAACGGGACATCATCCTGATCTCGATAGGAAAGTTCTCAAACCGCTCTTTCATATTGTCATAATGCTGCTCTGCGAGAATTGTTGTAGGAGCAAGAAAAATCACCTGGCGCCCTGCAGATGCTGCCTTGAAAGCTGCCCTCATTGCAATTTCAGTCTTGCCGTAGCCTACATCACCGCAGATAAGCCTGTCCATGGGACGTGGAGCCTCCATATCTGACTTAACATCTTCAATACATTTAAGCTGGTCTTCTGTTTCCTGATAGGGGAAGGTTGCTTCAAATTCCATCTGCCAGTCTGAATCCTTTGGAAATGAAAATCCCTGTGCTTTCTTCCGTTTCGAATAAAGCCTGATAAGTTTATCAGCTATATCCTCTGCAGCCTTCTTAACCTTGTTTTTCCTGTTTTCCCAGGATTTTCCACCTATTTTGTCAAGACGGGGACTAGACCCCTCGCTTCCGATATATCTCTGTACAAGGTTTACCTGTTCAATAGGAATGAATATTGTCTCTTCATCAGCATATTCCAGTTCTATATAATCCCTTTCTGTACCTGCTGCCCTGATCCTGTCGATTCCGAGGAATTTACCTATACCGTAGTTTATATGAACAACATAATCACCCGGATTGAGGTCAACAAATGAATCAATTACCTGGCTTGTGCTTTTCTTAACAGAAGATGGAATCCGTTTCTTTCTCCCGAAAATCTCGCTTTCCTGAACAGCCATTATCTTCAGATCGGGAAGAACAAAGCCTGAAGTAATTGAACCGGAAATAACATTGATGTCAAAATCCTTAAGTATATTTTCTATTCTGGTTTTCTGGGAATCGGAAGAGGAAAAAAGATATATTTTATATCCTGATCCGATAAGACGTGAAAACTCATCTTTCACATACTGGAAATTCCCGAAAAAAGACCTCCCGGGTTCATAGTTGTACCTGATAAGGTTTGGTATATCGGATTTTCCGAGTATCGGGAGAATAATTTTCCTTTCCGTGCTGTTTATTGCCTTCCTGTAATCAGGGAGAAGATCCTCTGGGGGGATGGGATTAAGCTTTCTTCCCCCTGCTCTTCTGTATAGTTCGGTAAACTCTTTTTCAACAGATTCGCTGCTGCTGTCCAGAAGCTCTGAATCAACATACACAACTGTTAAATCCGCACCGGAATAATCAGTTATCAGACTTTTTGTATCAAAAGCAAAGGGAAAACAGTATTCCTCCCCTTTTACAGTCCTGAATTCTTTCAGCTGCATGATCTTTTCATCAGTTAAAAGAGATTTACAGGATATTTCCTCTAAAAGCTCATCTTTCCAGATTATTTCCCGTGAAGGTTCAATATATATTTCATCAGTCTTGCCCGTAGAACTCTGGGTAAACGGATCAAAATATTTTATCTCCTCAACTTCATCAAAACTGAAAACAATCCTGACAGCCTCATCCATACCATGCATGAATATATCAAGTACTTCTCCCCTGACAGCAAACTCTCCGTGAACACTGACCCGGGGGACTCTCAGGTAGCCTGATTCCTGAAGCTTTTTTTCAAGACCGGGGATATCTATTTCATGTCCCCTGCTGATTTTTATTATATACTCTTCAATGAATTCCTTCGGAGGCAGATATGACAGATATCCTTTCAGCGAAGTCACAATAATATTTTTCTCACCTTTTTTTTTCCTGATTATTCTGCCAATTGCGGAAATTCTTTCTCCGAATACTTTAGGTGACGGGGAATCCTCGCCATAGGGAAGAGTTTCCCATGAGGGGAACCGGACAGCTGTTTCATCAAGTATTTTTGTATCCTGGTAAAAAATTCTCGCTTCATTTTCAGTAGGAAAAACAACCAGTATGTCCCCTTTTGTATAATTTTTAAGATCACATATAACAGAAGCCAGAACAGTTCCCCTGATATTTCCCAGATGCAGCGGAAATTTCCTGTCAATAAACTGTTTTATTAGATCTTTATGCGGCTGAGTGTTTTTGAGTGCTTTTATTAATTCATTTAAAAATAATGTTATCATATTTTTTTCCGAAAATTATTATAAGGATACCCTGATATCCTAATTATTAAGGGTTTTTCCACGTAATATCAAATAATCAGGATCAAACAACCTAAAGATCCTGTTAACAATAGTTCCCTTAATTCAGGAGATTAAAAATTGAAAAAAATATCAATATCAATAATTCTGTTATTATTTACCGCAGCTGAAATTTTTTCTGTTTCAGGAGATATTACATGCAAAATCCGTTACTATAATAAAAAAATATATTATACAGGCGATAATGTCACGCTGAGAGTTGAACTTTTTAACAATTCAACAGAAAATTTCACTTTTCAGGTGGCAGAACCCAGACACTACAACATTAAGATAACTCTGAAAGACCTTACCGGCAGGGAACTTGCAGATCATTACAACTTCAGCAGGGAAGTAAATTCTGTCCAGCATGTTTACTACAGAAACATGACTATCCAGCCTGGAGAATTCTTTGCTTTCAATGTTTTTCTTGATGACATGGTTGATATAAATGAAGCAGGTCTCTATTTCATTCAGCTGGATTTTTATCCCGGAATAGGCCTTTCAAAACAGCCTATAAAATCAAATATACTGGACCTTTCCATACGACCTGATATCGGAGCATCGGAATACCAGAGAGTAATTGATGAAAAGACAGGTGAAATCCTCAGAAAGGAAAAAAAGGGTCCTGATGAAGTAGTCGAATACATGCTTAAATCTCTTCAGAAATCAGAGTATGAAAAATATTTCCTTTATCTTGATCTTGAAAAACTGATGCTTAAATCAGAGAGCAAAAGGGAAATATACAACAGGATGTCTGAATCAGAACGGATTTCAATGATAGAAGAATACAGGGATAATCTACTGAAACTGATGCAGACAGATTACAGAACTGCAGACAGCGAAGATATAATATATGTACCGGTAAGTTACACAATCAATAAAACATGGTATACTCAGAATCGCGGTGAGGTTATTGTAACTGAGAAATTCAGATATGAAGATCTCACCGAGATAAAAGAATATACATACAGACTCACTAAAAATGATGACATCTGGATGATAACTGATTATATTGTTATCAACAAAGGAACAGAATGAAAATACTGGTTGTAGCGGAAAAAGAGAAAATAATTGAACCAATAAAAAAACACCTACCACCGCTTGGTTTTGATTTTATCTTCTATACAAATCCTATAAAGGCAATGGATAATTTATACGAAATATCTCCTGAACTCATAATATTCAGCGCAGAGGATTACCCGAGACACTGGAAACCGTTTCTTAAAGTTCTCAGGGGGTTTTTTTCTCATGAGAAATGTGTATTCATTCTGCTGAAAACCTCATACTTTTCACTTGAGGATGCAGAAAAATCAACTTTTCTCGGTGTTAACGGCCTTGTTGATGAAGACCTTGATGAATATGCACTTATTGACAGACTGAAGGGAATATTTTCAAGATATATTCTGCCTCGGGAAACAAGAAGATACAGAAGATATTTTGTAACAGAGTATGACAATGTCAGCTTTCTTTTCAATCATCCAGATACCCTTGAACTTATTTCAGGAAAGGTTGTTGAAATATCAGCAAAAGGAGCAACAATACTAATTCCTGAACAGTTCATCAACCAGTTCGGACAGGGTAGCAGGCTGAAGCTCTGTTCATTGAAAATTGAAGAAAAGATTATTACAATAGACTGTACTGTTTTAAGATCAGATTTCTATACAACCTTAATTTTTGAGACAATTCAGCCTGATGAAATGCAGGATATTTCCACTTATTTTGAAAACAGGGTATTCAGAGAACTTAAAAGGAATGCTTAAAAGGGATTCAGAAACAGACCAAAGTCCGCTTTTTCTAATCAAGAATATTTATGATAAAACAGGGGAATCTCTTCAGTGTATGCTCTGTCCCCACAGATGCATAATAAAAAAAGACAAATTCGGATTATGCCTGGTCAGGGGCAACATGTCCGGATCACCTTCAATTCCTTTCTACGGAAAACTGTCCGCACTTGCACTTGATCCGATAGAAAAAAAACCGTTATATCATTTTTATCCAGGAAGCATGATACTTTCAGCCGGTTTTTTCGGCTGCAACCTCAAATGTCCTTTCTGCCAGAATTATTCAATATCAGCAAAAACCGATATGAATTATGATACATATTCTCCGGAGTTTGTTCTTTCACTGATAAGGAAACAGGGGGGAATAGGCCTTGCATACACCTATTCAGAACCTGCAGTTCATATAGAGTGGGTAACTGAAACAGCAAAACTTCTAAAAGAAAACAAATTTAAAAACGTAATTGTCACAAACGGTATGATAAATGAAGAGCCAGCGGATTATCTTCTTGAAAATATTGATGCAGCAAATATTGACCTTAAATCCAATAATACTGAATTCTACCGTAAAGAACTGAACGGGGACCTTGAAACTGTTAAAAATTTCATCATGAAAGCAGCATCAAAGATACATGTAGAAATAACAACACTTGTAATACCGGGAAAAAATGACTCAGAAGAAGAGATAATGGAATCAGCCTCTTTTATCGCTTCAATAAATAAAAATATCCCCTATCATCTCTCATGCTATTTTCCATCCTATAAATACACAATACCCCCTACTCCCGCCTCCAGAGTCACTGCCCTTGCAAAACTTGCATCAGAAAAGCTTAACTATGTTTACACAGGGAATACCGGTTATCGGGATTCATATACAAGATGCCCCTCATGCGGGGAAATACTTGTAAGCAGAACAGGCTACTCTGCACATATATCAAATCTGCAAGATAAAAAATGCATTAAATGCGGCTGTGAAACAGGTATTATCACTTAAAAAGTAATATTTCATACATTTTCTTATATCATTATCCCAAATCTGAGAAGGCATACTGTATTATTAAACCATGTTTTTTATTATAAATAATTCAGATTTCGTGTATCAAAACCATACATATTTTTGATTAAAACCTGTTGACACTTTTTTCTAATTTGGTTATTGTAACTCAACATTGATGATCCCCTGTAGCTCAGTTGGTAGAGCGGGTGACTGTTAATCACTAGGTCGGCAGTTCGAGTCTGTCCGGGGGAGCTTTTATTTTACATCATTGCTTAGCTTGAAAGATACTTAAAAAATCAGTCATCTTTGTTTTACATTTGTAGATATCTGTTGAATCAGACATCTTTGTTTTACTTGAAAAGGCTTCTGTTTATTCCTCCGGAACATTCAGAAGCATTTTTTTATTTAAAGAATATGCAAATTCACTAAATCAAAATATTTAATATATTTAAAAGGGCTGAAAACAGCCCTTTTAAAACAAACTGAAAAGAGTTTATTCAGGATCTTCCACAAGAAGTACTTCTAGTAAGTTATCATCACCCGGCTCAATAAGGAAAGGCTGGTTGGATATTCTACTGCCATTTTTTTCCCAAACTGTGGTAGAACCTGACAGTGTAGGATTTCCTCCTGATTCAGAATAATCCCATTCATTAAAATAGTACCACCCCTTTCCAACATCTGAAGCTATTCCGGGATGTCCTCCGGTGTAATAATCCGGGTCATAATACTTCATTTCCATGTAAACATCTGTGTCCTGATCAAAATCATCAAAGGAATCAATCCTTTCATGAAATATCATTACATAGAGAAAATATTCCTTGTCAGCAGGAATTCCGGGAACAACAAACTCTCCTGTATTTCCCCCGCTGTAATCCATTTTAAACTGGTAGAAAAACCTTCCCCCGTCAAACCGAACTGCCCCTTTGGTAAGCATATCTTCAAGCATCTCATCAGCTTCTTCCTCATATGAATCACTTAATGACTGATTATATTCAGGATTTAAATCATCACCGTAGAAGTCTTCCTTATCATAAAGCCTCAGCATGTCTCTCAGCTGATTTTCAAATGCAGCATCAAGTACAACACAGACAACCCATATTTCATCACCTGAATTTGCTTTTGCAGGCAGGGTGGCATTTAAGGAAAGCGTTCCTGAATCCGGTGAAATCATCTGGTAACAGCTGCTTAAAATAAATATTGTTATACTTAAAAATAGTATTTTTGATAGATTTTTATACATAAACATACCCTCATGAACCTGAATAGGTCCAATTGATCTTTACACTGCCGTATTCAACACCTGAGACACTTCCTGCTCCGGTTGTATCAATGTAGATACCCCCTGAACCTGACAATATATCACCTGTATCAGAACTTACTCTAAGATCAGATTCCCTGCCGGTTAAACCTCCAGAGGGGGGGGTGTTGCCTGAAAATGAACCTGATTCCCCTCCCCTGTAGCTTGCTGAGTGATTGTTTTTATTGCTTACAACGACCCGACCGTTTTCAACTTTTATGTTAACTCCGTCAAAACTGAAACGGGTACCCCTTACAGCAGCAGTTGACACCGGAGTTCTTATTGTAAAATCATGCTTGAGTCCTTCAGATGTTTTGACATCTGCCTGTATCCTTCCAAGCCTCAGGTTCAGGTCTGTCTTAACAGTTTTATTATTTTCTGAAAGTTCTTTAATGCTCATTCGTGTAAGCTGTTTAACAAGTATTTCTGAATTCCCGAGATCTATTACCGCCTCAGATTTGAAACCGGTTGATATAACTGCTCCCAGCGGGACATTCATCCCTTCTGATACAGAATTCCAGGCGCCGGCCCCTTCCCTATACTGCACATTGCCCTTAACAGAAGTGATAACAACTGTATTTGCTGCAGCAGATACCAGGGAAGCGGAGATTATTATAAAAAATAATATAACAGGTATTCTTCTAATCATTTTTAAAACCTCCTGTTTAAAAACTTATTGATAGACTTGTTCTGAACGCAAATATTGATTCCATATCATCTGATGCAGCTCCGATTGATCCTGTTGAAGGGAGAAAATATGCTCCATTAATCTCAAGTCCGAGATCGGAAAACACTCTCCATACAAGTCCTGCTTCAAATTCTGTTCCGATAAAAACAGCATCAGATTCTGGATCAGTATCAATCCAGTCTACAGATACTGAATAAGTTCTGAAATAACCTCTGGCAGCTGCAAAAGGCTGTATTGAAGCTGCTGTTTCAGAGTCGCTTTCATAAAACGGCCTGAATGAATAATTAAATTCAAGCATTCCCAGCCCCGAAAGGGTCGGAGAAACAGAGTTTCCAAGTGAAGGCTGATTCATCGGTACAAAGCCCAGAACCCCGAATGGAACATCAACAAAATCATCGATAGAAACATCAGGAGGTGCAGCAAGCAGTCTGAACTGGAAACAGGAACCGTAAAAATTTTCTTTAAGATAACGCAGCCTCAGTCCAAAAAGTAGACCCAGGGCATTCCTGTCCTCAACATCAGGCACTTTCAGCTGTGCTGACTGTATTATAAAAAAAAGATCCTGGTAAAGGTTCCTGCTGTAGCTCCTGTTTGAATGCAGTCCAATATACTGGCTGTTCATGACAGCACCTTCAGATTCATCACGCATATCAAATACAGCAAGGGCGAAAAAGGACATCGAGTCAAGCCACCAGAGTTCAGGAATAGTAATTGTTGACTGCAAGAACATTTTTTTGGGACCGAAAAAATTGTCCTCTATTTCAATATTCTCTTCGCTCATGTCAATTGAAGTCATTCTTATATCACTGGAAGGGTTTAAAAGCAGTCCTGTATAGCCTCCTGCAAAAAGCATTCTCACACCCGGGTAAAGAATATTTACAGAGATACCGTCAGAAGTGTGTGATAATACCATTCCTGTGGGATCACTGAAAAAAATCCTTCCCCCTTCAATATCAAAAACAGAATCATCTCCAAGTGCGCCGGGGAAAACACCTCTGAGTTTCAGAATGTCAATATCAAAAAGATATGCCCTTTCATCAGTATATTCATACCTACCCTCGGCAGTAAAATAAGTTTCCGTATCGGAATCAGTAACACTGTATGTTTCAAAAAGCAGTTTAAGGGTAGTCAGCTGCTCGATTTCAGTATCTGACTGAGTCTCATCCGATACAAAATCTGTACCATTGAAAAAAGTACCTCCGAAATCATATTCCAGGGAAAAAACACAAACAGGGGACAAAAGAAGAATCAGAACAGCAAGTGTTGTTAAATAATTTCTATTTTTCATCTGCATTCTCCTCCATTTCAAGTACTCGTCCAAGTATTCTTACAGCTCTTTCACCTGATACAGACATTGTGCTGTATGCCTTACCCTGCAGTATCTTCCTGTAGCGTAATTCCCTCACTGCATACCTGGGGCCTGGAAAAATCCTGTACATTAATCCCCCTTTCATATCATAGGCATTCATTATCATAAAAGACAAATCACCCAGGCTTAAAGGAGTGTTCCATTCCATTGCTGTTTCTGGAAACATTTCAGTCATTTTATCAGCTGCATCCCGGATTGTTGAATTATCAGGGATAACAGCTGTTCCAGTCAGAAGAGCATATGATGCACTTCCGTAAGAAATCGCTTTTTCATCAAGTATCACATCCATAGTTGTATTGAAATCTGCTGAAGCTGTAAAAACAGAGGCCAGGAAGAAAAACGGGAGAAAAGAAAAAATCAAAACACTTTTTCCGGAAATATTTTTCATTCTACCACCTTTATTTCATTCAATTTTATTTTAATAAACATATTATACTCCGTTTTCAGCAATAAATAAACTCCAAACAATGGATCCTGTATTATCCGGCTATCTGATTGAATAATAATCTGGATAAATCACTTTTTATTTCATATTACCTTATTCATATATACACTCTCAGATTTTTATGTAAATCTTTAATTATGAATTATATAACAGGACAGTTATTTGCTCTGGCTGCTGCAGTATGCTGGGCTCAGAATTCCATAATATACTCATGGATAGGTAAAAAAACAGGATCAAGGGCTGTTACACATGTAAGGCTGTGGGTAGCACTTCCGGCTGTCATGCTTGTCAATTTATTCATCAATTCCAGCCTCTTCCCCCTGAACATGCCTCCGGAAATCTATTTTTATTTCGGTCTTTCAGGTTTTCTGGGATTTTTTATAGCAGACCTTTTTATCTTCAGCTCATTTGTATATATCGGTGCTGTAAAAACCATGGTTATAATGACTTTTTCTCCGGTATTCAGCGCACTTATTTCATGGCTGACAATCGGTGAATCATTGAATCTTCTGCAGATTTCAGGAATATTTGTAATTATTTCAGGAATAGTAATTACAGTGTCTGAAAGAGAAAACCCAGTTACAAAAGGAGCAGCCTTTTACAGCAGTCATATTACAAGGGGAATAATATATGCATTCACAGGTGCATTTGCACAGGCTGCAGGTATGGTTATAGCAAAACAGGGAATGACAGGTACAGATACTTTTATTCATCCCGTAAGTGCAAATGTTCTGAGAATATCTGCAGGACTGCTTTCCATATCACTAATGCAGATTATTTCCGGGGAATTTACAGCAGACTTTAAAAAGATGAAGAATACAAAACTTTTTTCACTCCTTTCATTTGCAGCTCTTGCAGGTCCTGTACTGGGAATAATTCTGACTCTGCAGGCACTGTCTCTTGCTCCGGCAGGCATTGTGACAACTCTTATGCAGATGAGTCCCGTAATACTGATACCTCTTGAATACATTGTTTTCAGAAGAAAACCCGGGATTTTAAAAACAACCGGAGCATTTCTCTCTGTTTCAGGAGCTGCTCTCCTGTTTATCTGATCATCCTGATAAATATTTGATTTTGATTTTGTAACAAAAATCATATTCAGATGTTGTAATTCATGTAATTCTTCTCAGGAATTATTTTTTTCTTAAACTCTCCTAAATAATTTATTTCATCATGATGGCTGTCCTGTATGGGACAGCCCCTTTTTTATCTGGATATATTTATTAATTCATAAAAAAATAGCCATATTATATTTTTAATCTGTAACTTTTTTAATGCCCGGATGTTTAATTTTTAAGACTTAAAGAACCGTTAGAATCTTTTCATAATACTCCTTTTTGGAGGCTTTCCATTTAGATGGAAAGCCTCTTTTTTATTTTCCTTTTTTAAAATATAATCAGCTCCATGAAAAAACTGTTTTTGAGAATTGCTGTATTAGTCTTATACTCTTCATCTTTTATCATGCATTCTTATCTATATAAATTATCAATCAGTTATATCCGTCCGGCTTACATACACCTGTGGGGATCATCTCTTACAGCCTCAAACTTCGGTATATATAATCTATTCTGGTATAATATAAAGATATTGTCTTTTACCGGAATTTTCATCCCATTATGGTTTACAGCTTCCATTGTTGTAAAAAAAATCTATATTTTGATTTTTCCTTCAGAAAGCACTGATATCAAAGATATAAAATTGCTGTCAGTTATCAAATAATTAAAAACATACAATCATTTCTGTCTGAATATTCATATAGTAAAAAAAGTTGTTGAAAGTGTATTTTATTGAAGTTATCATATTATGAAAGGAGGAAATATGCTTAATTTTGCAAAACTGAATAAAGCTCTTTCAGGAATTGTTGAACAGTCAGAGGAAGCAACAGAAGAGGATGTTCAGAAACTCAAGGATATTCAGCTTGCACAGCTTTTCATATCAACAGAAAACCTTATTTCAGCGCTTGAAAAGCTTACACTCAAAATTGATAATGAAATTGCAACCAGAGGTGAAATTTTCCTTCCGGAAACAGGTCAGAAACTTACAATTGAAACAGAAAGCCTGATTAAAGTCAGTAAAATGACTAAAAAGGAAATAAGGGATTTGGAAAAAATGGAAGCAGAAAAAGCTGCTCCAGCTCAAAAATCAGCGGCAAAGAAAAAAACTGCTGCAAAAAAGGCTAAATAAGCTAATTTTTTCCACATCATAACTTTTTGTAATTTTATTTTTTTCTCAATATGTGTTATTATTTTTATAATCCTGAATGATGTCTGAATAGCACCACCATATTGAAAATCTGTCAGATCCCTAGAGGTTATATCTTTTATATAACCTCTTTTTTTTGTATAAATGTAATTATTTTATAAATATGATATAATATTATATGAAAATGATAAAAATCAGATTATTTCTTTTTATAACACTGATTATATTATCAGGTTGCAGTACTCCATCAGAAAGTAACAACGATATAATAAAAATTATTAACCACAATCATGCTTCCATAAATACCCATCATACTGATTCAATAATTCTTGCGAAAGAAATTCTTCATGTAGCATATGGACACACATCTCATGGAAGCCAGCTGATTACAGGAATGGAGGGCCTTCTTTCTTTTAAAGGGGATTTGTACAGATATTCAGATAGAGGAGATTCAAATTCTCTTAATCTGAGAGATACCCCATTTTCCGGTGCATCAGATCTTGGAAATCCCGACTTTACTTCTTGGGAATCTGCAACAAGAAGCTATCTCAATGCAAACAGTGATATCAATGTTATTATCTGGTCCTGGTGCGGACAGGTTTCATCTTCTTCAGAATCTCAGATATCAGGATATCTCTCTCTGATGAATCAGCTTGAAAAAGATTTTCCTGGTGTTGTATTTGTATATATGACCGGACATCTTGATGGTTCAGGGGAAAACGGCAATCTTAACACAAGAAATAACCAGATAAGACAATATTGTATCGATAATAATAAATTCCTTTACGATTTTGCAGATATTGAATCCTATGATCCTGATGGCCTTGTCAATTATATGAAGAAAAACTGTAATGACAACTGTGATTATGACAGTGATGGAAACGGATCACTGGATAAAAACTGGGCAACAGAATGGCAGAATACACATACATTAAATGTAGATTGGTATAACTGCTCACCTGCACACAGCCAGGCGTTAAACGGCAACCTGAAAGCATATGCTGTATGGAGTCTTTTCTGCAGTATAGCAGATTATCTGAATAGCTGACTTAAAATAAACTTAATACATATACTTACTGTTTCCCTGTATTATCAGCTCAGGCATTTTTTAAGCATTATATATCACTGCAATTTACCATTACTGTTTTTTCTTGTATTATTCATGAAACAGATCATAAAAATACAGGGTGACAGAAATAATGACAGAAGCAAGACTGGATCTTATAGAAACAAAACTGGCATATCAGGAACTTACATTATCAGAGCTAAACAGTGTTATTACAGAACAGCAGAAAGCTATTGACAGGCTTGAAAAGCAGCTTAAAAAGGTTACTGATAAACTGAGTGATATTGCAGAACTTACAGGTAGTGACAGGGGAGGTATTCAGAAGCCTCCGCATTATTAATAAAATGATACCTGGAGAATATTGATGATTGATCTTAAGCTCAAGACCTTTCTTGAAGTGGCAAGACTGAAAAATTTCACTAAAGCCGCAGATATACTGTGCATTACACAGCCTGCAGTTTCCCAGCACATCAAATCACTTGAAGATTTTTACGGAGTCAAACTGCTCAAAAAAACCGGAAGGGAAATGCAGCTGACAGAAGAAGGAAGGATACTATATCATAATGTTTTAAAACTTGACAGGCTTAATAAAATAATAAAAAACGAACTTAGAAACAGTTTTTCAGTCAAGAAAAAGTTCAGCATAGGTGCTACTCTTACAATTGGAGGGTATTTTATCCCGGAGAGGCTTGCATCATACCTGAAAGAGAATCCCAATATAGATATCACCCTGCATGTCAACAATACGGAAACAATTATAAGAAAACTCTACTCGGGTGATATTGAGCTTGCACTTGTTGAAGGAGCTTTCGACAGGAGCAAGGTCAAATACAGAAAAATAAAGGATGATGAGCTTGTACTGATTGTTTCAAAAAACCATCACTTTGCAGGGAGGGAAAACATATCAATTCAGGAACTCATTCCTGAAAAAATTATTATGAGAGAAAAAGGATCAGGGACCCGCCAGGTAATTGATTCTTTTTTACGTGAACAAGGAATCAATCTGTCAGATCTGAATATTACAATTGAAATCGGTGATATAACTGCAATAATTTCTCTGGTGGAATCAAATCAGGGATGTACCATCATATCAAAAGAAGTACTCAGGAAATTCAGGGGAAGAGTCAGTCTCAGAATAGTCCCTATAAAAGAGGGATGCATATTACGTGAATTCAACCTCCTGTTCATTGACAATTTTCAGAATGATATATTTGAAAACTTTTTCACTTATTGTCTTCAGTAAGTTACACCTCTGCTCACTGTTTGCCATAAGAACAGCTTATACAGTCATAAAAAACTATAATTTCACATGATGCATTTTTTCATATAGATTATCAGGCATGAAAACCTTGATAAAACTTCTTCCCGGATTATTACTTGTTTCAGCAGTATCAGCTGCTGCTTTTTTAATTGATATCAGTATCAACAGATGGATTAAACTTGAAGCTGTTACAGTAGCAATAATTCTGAGCATTACTCTAAACAATATATTCAAAATCAAAAAGAGTTTTTACAGCGGTATAAGCTTCACAAATAAAAAACTTCTAAATGCAGGCATTATCCTTCTCGGGTTTAAACTGAACACGGAATCCCTGGCAGGACTAGGGAATAATGTTTTTATGATAATTGCTGCATATGCATCTGTATCTCTTTTTCTTTCTGTAATTCTTGGAAAGATTTTTAAAATAAACAGGAAAACAGCCCTTCTTATAGGGGCAGGATCATCTATCTGCGGGGCATCTGCTATAGCAGCTCTTGCACCATGTCTGAAAGCTGATAAAAACGATTCAGTTATTGCAGTTACTGTTGTCAACCTTCTCGGAGCTGCAGGTGTTCTTTTGTATTCATTCCTGGCACTGAATTCCTCACTTTTTAGTGATGTACAGTACGGCAGCTGGTCCGGGCTGACTCTTCACGGGGTAGCACATGCTGTAGCTGCGGCTTTCGCAAAAGGCAAGGCAGCAGGAGAAGCCGGGACAGTTATTAAAATGGCCAGGGTTCTTCTGATAATTCCTGTTTCAGTACTCTTTTCATTTATTTCAGAAGGTGAAAATAAAGGAAAAACCAACTTAAGAAAAGTACTGCCGGGATATGTTTTTCTCTTTATTGCTGCTGCTTTTATCAACTCTGTTTTTACTCTTCCTGCCATATTTCTAAAAACCGCATCAGAATTAAGCAGCATTTTCATTCTTTCAGCAATGACCGGTCTTGGATTTTCATTGAAGCTTGATACTGCTGCCGGGGAAGGTATGAAGGCGCTGCTGTCAGGGGGGCTTTTATTTGCGGTTCTTTCTTTTTCAGGATATCTTGCTGTTGTGAATCTTCTTTAGTTTAACTGTTCAGTATTCCGTCAAATCATGAACAGCCCTCTCCCGATTATTCTGGTTTACCCTTTTTAAATATTTTATACCTGAGAAAAAGCCCGATCTCATCTGTTATAACCCTGAAAAAACCTCCCCGCTCAGCATCTGAGGCAATCTCAACAGGAACAGAGCCGTAAATTTCGTTTCCGGAATATATATCTATGCTCCCGATTATATCTCCTTTCATGAGGGGGGCTGTAAGAGGATCAATGAATTTAAAAGAATACATGAGACTGTCAAGTTTTCTGACAGGTACAGTGACCTTTACTGATTCAGGCATTGCAATCTCTGCATATTTATCAGACCCCTTCCACACTCGTACCGGGCCGGGCAGCCCGGGGTTTATCTCAACTGTCCTGAAACTGCTGAAACCGTAGGAAAGAAGGACTGCAGCATCAAAACTGCCCCTTTTTCTGGCCTCTTTCGGACTGTCTGCCCTTGTCCCCATTATCACGCCTAAAAGCCTCATCCCGTCAAGTTCCGAGCTGAGAGCAACATTGAAACCTGATTCATCGATATAACCTGTCTTAAGGCCGTCAACCCCTGCTACCCTTCCTACAAGCTCATTATGATTATACTGTACAATTTTACCACGTGCAGATTTCCTCCCTTCCCCGATATTTTCTGATTTCGGATATGAAAAACTCTCTAGTGAATGAAAATCAGAAATTGATCCGGGAAAAAGATCCAGATAGCTTGCAACAAACACGAGGAACTCGGCAGCTGTAGTCCTGTTTTTCTCACTGTAACCTGAAGTGTCTTCAAATCTTGTATTCTCAAGCCCAAGCTGCATCATTTCATTGTTCATTCTCTCAATAAAATTTTCCACACTCCCTGAGATATATTTTGCAACAGCAACAGCAGCATCATTACCTGAAGGGATTGCAAGTCCTGTAAGACATTCCCTTAATGTAACTTTCTGTCCCTCTTCCAGAAACATCAGGGAAGACCTGGGAGGCTGGTTCCTGAAATCAGAGTCACTGTCAACAGGAACATAATCATCCAGAGAAACATTGCCTTTTTCTATCTCTTTAAAGACAATATAGTTTACTACAAGCTTGGTCATGGATGCCGGGGGGATCACTTCAGTACTGTTTTTTTCATATAAAACAGTCCCTGTGTGATAATCCGCCAGTATAGCAGAATCACAGTTTAGAACAGGTTCTGACAGTTCAACTTTACTGCCGCAGTCTCTGATCTCCCGGATGATATCATTCCGGCTGCAGGACAGAATAAATAAAGATGAAACAAATAAAAGTAAAAGCTTTTTTCCCATATAATATTCCGTATTAATATTCTTAAACTGAATTTCAGTTTAAGAATATCATACAAAATATAGTATAAAGAGAAAAGTATTTCAGAAATTCATGATAACACTAAATATTCCTTAGAACATCTTCGTAATCAGGTTCTCTGGAAATTTCCGGAACAAGCTGCGTATATCTGACTATACCGCTTTCATCTATAACAACAACAGCCCTTGCAAGAAGCCCTTTCAAAGCTCCATCAGTCATTTTTATCCCATATCGTTCCCCGAAAAGAGAATCTCTCATTTCACTCAATGTAACAAGGTTTTCAATACCTTCAGCCGTACAGAACCTCTGATGTGCAAACGGAAGGTCTCTGGAAACAGCAAACACAACAGTATTTTCAAGAGATGCAGCCTCCTGGTTAAACCTCCTTACAGAAGCAGCACAGACAGAAGTATCAAGACTTGGAAAAATATTCAGAATTACTTTTTTCCCTCTGTAGTTTCTGAGATTTATATCAGAAAGGTCTTTTCCGGTAAGATTAAAATCAGGTGCAGGTTTCCCTACCGCAGGAAGTTCTCCGGATGTATGTACAGTATTACCTTTAATTGTTATTTCAGCCATTTTTTCCTCCGATTAATAACTTTTTTATTATTTCCTGCAGAGAAATGGTTGTTTTTTCTACTGTTCCCATTTTCTGTTCAGGAAATCTTTTAATATGAATTTACACATAAAAGTATCCGCAGGAAACATATAAAGTAAAAAAGATGTTCTTTGAAGACAATTCATGATTATGATGAAGATTTAACGGAAATAGCCGAAAATAATCATAGGTACTATTTTCCCCGGGGATTGCAAATGGATAGATTATTCAAAAAAGAACTGTCAGATTTCGTATCTGACTCAAAAGAACTGATAAAAGAGATAAAAACTGTTATCAGCAGCAAAAAAGACTATACATACAAGGATCTGGATTTCATAGAAAACAGGCTTGATAAAAAGGCATATCAGGCATCTTTTCTTTCACTTCCTGAAATATCTGAATTCCTTCATCCTCTGTCAGAATATTTCAGACAGCTGAAATTCACTGGAAGTGTTACTAAAAATTCATTCGATTTTGTTTTAAAAATACTCAGCAGATATTCAGAATATATAAATGAAATTGATATTTCAGAAAAGGAAGGGATGTATATAGATTCTTCTGAAGTCATTCTTTCATCATACTTCAGAAAAATTCCGGGATCCGCAGACCTTCTTCATGCATATGAAAAAAGACAGATCAGCTGTTCAAAACTCAACAGGTTCAAAAAACTATCCTTCAGGAAAGACAATGATTTTTCATGGTCAATAAACCTTCCCGGGAACTATATCACTGAAAACAGGGGGAAATATTACATTTCCCTGGTTTATCTTGATGTATACCGTCAGAAAAACAGGGAAACCCTTATTGAATCGCTTAAAAATCTCGACAAGAGGAATTATACAATAATACACGGACCTCTCCAGGTACCTTTTAAATCCGCAAAAGATAACGAGACAGTCCTTCCCTACTTCATTCTCATCAAGACAACAAAAAAGGCTGACAAATTCCTCAGGGAACACAATATAGACGGAAAAGTAATAAGGATACTTCACAGACCTGAGGATTATACAGAACCTGAAATCAGAACAATGCAGAAAATTGCTTCTGCTGAAATAGTAGAAGAAATAAAGGAAGAACCTGTTCCGGAATTAATTGAACACGAGGAGACATCTGCAGCTGATATAGAAAAGAAAGGTTACAGGAGCGCGATAAAAAAGGGGGAAATCCGTTTTTCAATCGGATTCAAAATGATATCCATAATCTCGCTTATCATTATAATGACCCTTTCAGGTATGATTTTCCTGGCAACATATTTTTTCCTTCAGGACAGCCGTGTAAGGGTTGATGAGAACAACCTGAAAGTGTCCGAGGTAATTTCAATGAAGGTCGAAGAAGATCTCAACTCATTCGGCAATGCTGCTTCACTTCTCATGCTGGGGGCAAACCAGGAAGGGGAAGGAAAAGAGGATTTTGTAAGGTATTTTTTCAGAAATCAGAGTAATGTCCTTTTCACAGGACTGCCTTCGGCTGAAATAAACTTCTACAACAAGGATATTATGCTTGAGTATAATATTGATGAGGATTTTATAGATAATATAATCACTGAAAATTCATCTGAAATAGACCAGGCAATGCAGGGTATCACCTCTGTAATAAATGTTTCTCCCTATTTCGGTGTCCCGATGATGTGCCTTTCAATTCCCTATCGTCAGGGAAGATCTGTTCTTCCAATGGTCATGCTTATAGACCTCCGGTCAAGTTTTATGGAGCTTATTGATACCAGGGGTATAACACTAACATATATTGTGAATGAAAAAGGGGAACTCATAGCACATCCTGAAGTGGATATGGTTATAGATGCTGTAAATCTGAGCGGACTCAAGGTTGTTGAGGATATGTTCAACCAGCCTGTAAGTTCAGGTCAGATAAGATATACAACAGAATCAGGGCAGACAAATCTCGGATCATTCAAAAAGATTCCCACCGGAAGGCTGGGCATAATTACAGAAGTCAATGAAAATGTTGCATTTGAGCAGATTTATATAATCCAGAGAAGAAATATTTATCTTATGATAATGGTACTTTCTCTTGCAGTCCTTATTGTTTATTTCTTTTCAAAATCACTTACTTTTCCTGTAAGAAACCTTGTTGTAGCAACGAAGATGATAGAAAACGGGCAGTTCAGCATCAATCTCAAAGCCAGGGCAAAGGATGAAATCGGCGTACTTACAAACGCGTTTGTGGAAATGGGCAGGGGGCTTGAAGAAAAAGAGAGAATGAAAGATGCTTTCGGCCGTTTTGTAAACCAGGAAATAGCTGAAATGGCTATGAAAAACGAAATACAGCTTGGAGGCGAAATAAAGCAGGCTACCATATTCTTTTCAGATATCCGTTCATTTACAGCTATTTCGGAAAAACTGACACCTTCAGAAGTTGTAGAATTTCTCAATGAATATATGACACTCATGGTTCAGTGTGTAAATGAAAGCCATGGTTTTGTAGACAAGTATATAGGTGATGCAATAATGGCAGTCTGGGGTACTCCAATTTCGCACGGCAATGACACGGAAAATGCCATAAACGGGGCTCTCAAGATGAGAACAGCACTTATGAGGTTCAACCTTGACAGGGGAAGCGATAAAAAACCAATAATCAGGATAGGATGCGGTCTCAACACAGGTGATGTTCTTGCAGGACAGATCGGTTCAAACGAAAGGATGGAATATACAGTAATCGGAGATGCTGTTAACCTTGCATCCCGTATCGAAGCTCTCAATAAACCGATGGGAACAGATCTCCTTATTTCACAGAATACAGCTGACCAGGTTGAAGGAATATATGATCTTGTACCTATGAACAAGATAAAGGTGAAGGGGAAGTCGGAACCTCAGCAGATTTATGCAGTACTCGGACGGCTTGATGATGAAAACAGACCCAGAAGCCTCAGGGACCTCAGGCAGAAAGTGGGTATTGTCGGTAATTTTGATAATATAGCAGATGTCGAAGAGAAAGAAGTAAAATATGAGATCATTGATTAAGGATTTCCTTGCAGTAATAATTTCGGGAATTATCTTTGTAACTGCAGGGTGGTTCTTTTATACAGATATTAATTCAACGCTTCAGTACACTGGCGGAGAGGAAATCGGGCTGATAATGTTTAAAAAGAATACTGCCCAGCGTAAATATTCGGGAAGGGCTGTGTGGGAAAACATAGATACGGCAGCCCCTGTATACAGCAATGACACACTCAGAACAAGCGCTGATTCAGAAGCTGTAGTCCTGATGAACGATGGTACAGAAATTATACTCCAGGACAACTCCCTTATAGTGCTTGAATGGAATGAAAATGAGAAAAACATTGAATTCCTGGGCGGTAATATTTCCGCGAAAAATGCAAGTGAAGAAACTGCAGGTATAAAAATAAAATCCGCAGATACAGTAATATCTCTTGATGATGCAAGTATCAATCTCCAGGGAACTGAAGGAAATCTTGATCTTTCTGTAATGGAAGGAAATATCGGTCTTGCAAAAGGGAAAATCACCCAGGAGGTCAAGGCTAACCAGAAAGCACTGCTTTCCAAAGGTTCTGATGATTTCATGATCAACGAAATAATGATCAGGCCTGATACTCCTGAAGATAATATGTATTTTCTTACATTCAATAATATAAAAAGTATAAACTTCAGGTGGAATTTCCTCAGACCTGTTGAAAACCCTGTTCTCAGGATTGCCAGGGACATGGATTTCAGAAAAATTGTAGCTGAAGAAGCAGTTGAAGATGTCTTTTCATTGAAGAAAGAATTGCAGGAAGGGACCTATTACTGGCAGCTTCAGTCTTCAACAGAACCCGGTATCAAGGGTCCTTTAAGAAGGTTTGTAATTATCAATGATAAATACCCTGACATGCTCACCCCCACAGAGGGAATTGAAATCAAATACAGGAATGAACTTCCAAAACTGAGATTCCTCTGGAACCAGGGAATTTTTCCGGAACATTACCTTCTTGAAGTATCATTGAATAATAATTTCAGCGAGAATGTTGTTTCTGAAAAAGTTAAGGGGAATTTCTTTTTTCTCAATACGCTGTCGCAGGGGAAATATTTCTGGAGACTGACACCCTACTATTCTCTCGGAAATATCGGCTATGTTAAAAATGATAAATTCCAGCCTTTTGAAATAATTCAGACAACTGCGCTTGAGCCTGTGCAGCTTGTTTTCCCTCCCAACAATACTGAAATATCAACTATTGAAAGCAGCAAAGGGATCAAATTCAAATGGAAAGAGGAAGCTGAAATATCATCATACCAGTTTTATCTGTCAGAAGACCCCGGATTTACAAGCACTATCTATAACGAGCCTCTGTCTGCTGCAATATTTTCAGTAAATGATCTTCTGAAAGAAGGGACTTATTACTGGAAAATAAGCGGCGTTACAAAGGACAATGAAGTACTTCCCCACTCCAGTTACCGGGTAATTTCCATCAAGGAATCCACAGGTGAAATAGAACTGAAATATCCCCCTGACAAGGACCACTTTGAAATTGAAATGTTCGGAAACAGAACTTTCACCTGGGACAGTACAATAGGTGAAAAATTCAGATTCTCCCTTTTCAAGGATTCACCTGATTCCACACCCATTATTGAAGACTATGTGGCCGGCAAATCCAGAAAAACAATGATTCCCGCTTCAGGCGAATACTTCTGGCAGGTTTCAGTTGTTGATGAGTTCAACAATCCTGTAATTGACAGTAAAATCAATACATTCAATACAAGGACACCTTTGCCGATGCCTGCCATGATATCCCCTGAGACTGATGAAAATATTTCAATTATAGGTGATGACAAGCTTGATTTCAGCTGGGAAAAAACATATTCAGCAGATTACTATTCACTGGAAATTGTGAGGGACTCAGACAGAAAGCTGTTAGGCAGTTTCAGTAAAATAGACAAAACATCTTTCCAGTTTGACCAGACCGGTATACTGACAGAAGGCAGATATACAGCAAAGCTTAAAGCATATAAAAAAGCAGATCTTGGGTGGGATATATCAGAAAGCGGGGAACTTGTTGTACCTTTCAGGATAGGTGAAGTTGTTATCTATGATCAGCCTGTTCTTGTTTCACCCCGCAATAATTCAGTATCAAGCCTTGAAGATATACTGAACGGGAACTTCATATTCAAGTGGGACCATTCACCTCTGCTTGCAGAGTATGAAATTACTATTTCCGAATCAATGGATTTCGACAGGAACCTGTCTGTATATAACGCAAAAGGGCTTCAGTACAGACCCAGTGATATCAAACCGGGAAAATATTACTGGAAAGTAAGGGGTCTGGACAGTAAAAAATACTCTACCCCTGAATCAGGCATATACAGCTTCTTTATAGACAATATACAGCCTCTGTTAAATCCGGTTGTTATTTCACCTTTTAAAAATGAAGTGATCAATATGGATGACCGGGATATCCTTAACTTCAACTGGAAAGAATCTCCTGAAGCTGATTACTATATTGTTAAACTCTACTCCAGCAGTTCATCATCTCCTGTATTTTCTGATGACAAATACAGGGGAACATCACTTGATTTCAAGGAACTTGACAAGCTTGATACAGGCAGTTTCACTTTTTCAGTTCAGGCAGTCAAGGACCTTCCCGAAAACAAGAAAAGAATCAGTATTGAGGTGAAACAGTCATTTTCACTGACACTTACCGAACCTTCGGATGAGATTGAAATTATCACTGTTGATGAACAGTTTATTTTTTAAATCTCGAATATATTTTTCAAACAGAAACCTGCAGAATTCACTGCAGGTTTTTTTATGCCTCATCCTGTTTTATGATTTTACAGATTGACTTATCCCTGTAAATACTGTTAATTATTCCGGGATAATAATTTTGTTAAAAATATCATTCATATCGGTACACATAAAAAATTCCCCTCTGGCATTCCCCCTTTCATCTGCAATTCTTGCTGCTGCTGTTTCCGGTAATCCGATGCTTCAAGACAGGACTGAATCGGCAATCATGGATTTCTATCTTGATGACATTATTTCTGATGCCGCAGCTGCAATAATTGATTCAGGCTCAGATATTGCGGCATTTTCTGTTTACATATGGAACAGGGATTTCACAATCTCACTTATAAGTGAAATCAGACAGATGAAACCGGATATTCTTATACTTGCAGGAGGAGCAGAAGTTACTGCAGATCCTTTATATTTTTCAGAACACCCTGATATTGACTTTTTTGTAAACGGTGAAGGAGAAGAGGCTGTTACAGAATGCCTTTTATCACTTACGGAAAACAGAAAAAGTCTGGGAAGATCTTCAGATCAGCAAAGAAGAACTGTCGCTGATCCCGGTTCCTTCCCCTCCCCTTTTCTTGGTCATTCCATTGATTTGAAAAAATATGACGGTATTTTATGGGAACTTTCAAGGGGCTGTCCTTTCAGCTGCAGTTTCTGTTTTGAATCAAGAGGCAGCAGCAGAGTAAGAAAATTCCCTCTGGAAAGAATAGAAAAAGAACTTGATCTTATAGTTGAATCCGGAATTGACCAGGTTTTTGTACTTGATCCGACCTTCAATATTGACAGGAAAAGGGCTGTCAAAATTCTTTCAGTCATTAAAAATAAAGCACCTGACATACATTTCACTTTTGAAATAAGAAGTGAGTATATTGATGAAGAAACAGCACTTCTTTTTTCAGAAATAACCTGCTCTCTTCAGATTGGACTTCAGTCATCATCTCCTGATGTTCTTGCCAATGTAAACAGGTCACTGGATAAAGAGGATTTTTTCAATAAAATCCTACTTCTTCATGAGCAGGGGGCTGTTTACGGTTTTGATATAATCTTCGGTCTGCCGGGAGATACTCTTCATTTATTCATGGAAAGTATTGATTTTGCCCTTTCAATGGCTCCGAACCATATAGATATTTTCCCTCTTGCTGTACTTAAAGGTACAGATCTTTACGAAAGGGCGGATTCTTTAGGTATAAGATACAGAAAAAAGGACCCCTATACAGTAATTGAAACACCTCTCTTTTCTGAAAAGGAAATAACAGAAGCATCTGCCTTTTCTGAAAAAATAGACCTTTTTTACAACAGGGGAAAAGCTGTTTCCTTTTTTTCACTGATTACTGAAAATCTAGATATTTCACCATTTGAGTTTTTCATTTTTTTTACGGAATGGTTTTCGGAAAACCTTGCAGATGAAACTGACATCAGCAATATTGAATATAAGGCGATCCTGTCAATCCAGAGAATTTCCGTCTATGATCTTTTCTTCAGTGCTGGAAAAGAAAAAGAGGGACTTCTTTTGTCAGATATAATACTTATAATGAACAGTATCTTTATCCCGGAAAACAATCCCGTTACTGAGAAAACCGTTGAAAACATTCCTGTATCAGCAGCAGACAGGAAAATTGATAAATCGTTTCTGCTCTCTGTAAACCCTTTATCAGGTTGTTTTAATATGGAAAAAGTAGTTGAATACCTTGATTCAGGGATCACAGATCTTGAAGAACTTGTATTCTTTACTTCCAGGCAATAATTTTCCATTTCAAATAATTAATAATATATCTGTTTTCTGTTTCGAGAATTGCATTATCAACTTTTTTTATTTATAATCATATCATTCATAAAAAAAAAGGAGTACTAAATGATCAAAAAAATAATAGTTACAGCTGTTCTTTCAGTTTTTTGTCTTTTCAGCCTTTCCGCTCAGTCATTAAAAGGAATGTCTCTAAATGGTTCAACAGGACTGATCAGCATACCATCAGCAAGAATCGGATGGGAAAAATCAGCAGATGTTGGAATAGATGTAGGCTATCATGCTATCATGGATGATCCTGACAATACCAGCATTCCAAAAGCATCTGTCAGCCTTTTTAAAATTGCTGAAATTGCCTTTGCTTATGACACACAGCAGGATTCAGACAATTCTGATACACTTATAAATGCAAAAGTCCAGCTTCCGATTAAAAGCTCATCAGCAGTAGCAATAGGTATGAACTACCAGGCATTAAAAATTGCTGCACAGGAGGAATCTGTGAATCAGGTTTACCTTGCAACAACATATCCGGGTGATTTTTTCAAGATGCCTGCAGAAACAACAGTTACCATAGGCAAGACTTTCGGCGACATTGCACCTGACGACAACATTGATTTCGGAATGGGATTTGACCTTCTCCTCTTCCCTTCCACTTTCAATGGTCTTATCCACTGGATAAATGATTTTGCAAACTTTTCCTACAGTTTCAACGCAATTGGATCAAATGCAGGTTACAGGGGTAGTTTCAACACAGGTATAAGAATTGACCTTTCAACAATTCCTGCCCTTGCTGAATACAAATGTGTAATTGATGCTTTTATCACTGACACACTTGATGAAAACCGTGCTTTTGCAATCGGCGGAAGTTTCGGACTGCCTGTTAAATAATTCTTTTATACTTTAGCTGAGAATAAAAAAAACCCCTGGCATTCATATGCTTCAGGGGTTTTTTAATTTCTGGTCTTAAATAGCAACTACTTCCTAATGTGTCGGGCCTATCATTTTTTCAGGCAGCCATGTAATTAGTTCAGGGAATACCATACACAGTATAAGTGTGAATACTATTATTAAAATAAACGGAATTACCCCTTTTATTATATCTGTCATTGTAAGCCCGAGAGCAGGATCTGCTGTTCCCTTGAGGACAAATATTGACATAGCCATCGGCGGTGTCTGAAAAGCCATCTGAAGGTTTATGCATATCATCATTCCTGCCCATAGAGGATTGAATCCAAGTTTCACAAATATAGGGGAGAAAATAGGTACAATTATAAATACAATTCCTATCCACTCTATAAACATACCCAGAAGGAATACTATAAGCATAATTATTCCAAATGATGCCCATTTCCCACCCGGTACAGCAAGTATGAGTTTTGTAACGATATCTCCGCACCCTGCGCTCATGAATACACCTACAAATGCATAACAGAGGGCAGCAATAATTACTACAAAAGAACTTACTTTGAGTGTTTCAATTGAAGCATGCTTAATAAGTTTCCAGCTGAATTTCCTGTATGCAAGAGCAAGAAAAATAGCAGCAAGGGAACCCACGGCAGCAGCTTCGGTTGGAGGCGCAATACCTGAAAAAATTGTACCGAGAACAGCAACAATAAGAAGTACTGGAGGAACCATTGATTTCAGGAGGTGTATTGCCTTTTTCGAATTAAACGGAGTTACATCTTCCGATTTCATTGCAGGCCCGAGTTCCGGATTAAATTTACACCTCAGAACAATATAAATAATATAGAGAGCGGAAAGTGTAAGTCCCGGGAAAACAGCACCCATAAACATCTGACCTATGGAAAGTCCAGCCTGGGGAGCATACACAACAAGCATGATACTTGGCGGAATAAGAATTCCAAGTGTACCTGATGCTACAATTGATCCGGCTGCAAGTGGTTTGTTGTATCCCCTCTTTATCATCGGCTCAAGTGCAATAAGTGTAAGAATTGTTACAGAAGCAGCAATAACACCCAGACATGCTGCAAGAATTGTACCGAACACAACGGTAACAACAGCAAGTCCGCCCCGGAGGCTCCCCAGTGATTCATACAGACTGTCATAAAGGTCTTTTGTTATACCTGAATGCTGAAGAATAACCCCCATAAAAGTAAAAAGAGGTACCGCAAGATATGGATAATTAAGTGAAAGATCGTAAAACCTGCTGTACATAATATGATAGGCTACATCAGGTCCGAAAACTATAACACCCACAACAAAAGCTACACTGCCAATAACAAAAGCAATTGGAAACCCTGTTAATACCAGCCCGAAAACTCCCCCCAGCATGAGGAAAGTAACCAGTTCAGAACTCATTTCAATCAATTGTTTCCCCCTTTATAAGATAATAGATATCCCTTACAAAACGGGCGATACCCTGCAGAATAAGAAGCAGAATTCCCACTGCAAATACAGTCCTGTACGGAGCTGCCGGAGGATACCAGAAACTGGTAAACATCACCTCTTTTATCTTCCATGCTTTTACCGACCACTTAACAGCAAGAACAAGCATTACTGACATAAGGGGGAAAAACAGGACTATAGAACATATTATATCTATTATAGCCTTGCTTTTCCGTGAAAGAGAACCGTAAATAACATCTACCCTCGTATGTGCATCATTGAGATAATCAAAGGAGGCACCCAGCATATAGGTGACTCCCCCTGCCATACATAGAACATCGTAGGCCCATATAGTAGGTGCATTAAAAAAGTGTCTCGAAATAGCGTCATATGAACCTACAAGCACAAGGAGAAAAGCAAACCATTTCCCCACAGAACCTGCAGCCATACTCAATGAATCTATAGTTTTAAGTATTTTTTTCAAAATGAGCATACTTTATCTCCCTGTAAGTTTTTTACTAATTTGAAACTGCGTATGCTTCACCGTAATTTTTCATAGAAGTATATATTTCTTCAAAGATAGGAGATTCTTTTTCTGCTTTTTCCTTGTAGAATTTTGCAGCTTCCTTGTTAAGAGCATCTTCTATATCTTTTGGTACTTTATAAACTTCAACACCTGCTTTCTTGAATTCATCAATAGCTTTTACAGATTCGTATACAAGATATTCATGCTGAGCCTGTGACCATCTGTCTATTTCAGCTTTTACGATTTCCTGAAGATCGGCAGGAAGAGCATTGAATGCTGATTTGCCAACAAAGAAAACCTGTGGATCACTTGGAGCTCTTGCAGGAGAAAGGTACATGTAGGGAGCTACTTCATTAAAGTGCATTTTCCAGTTTGTTGCTATTGTTGAATATTCAAAAGCATCAATTGTCCCTCTCTGCATAGCTTCGTAGCATTCCCCTCCGGGGATAATTACTGTAGCTGCGCCCATTCTCTTCAGGATTTCTCCTCCGTCACCCATACATCTTGCTTTGAGACCTTTGATGTCAGCCATGCTGTTGAGTTTTACTTTTGAATGGAAGAAAACTTCTGCAGGAAGAGGTGAAAGAGCACCGGGGAATGTCATAGTATCATAATCACCCATCATTTTGTTCATAAGATCAGCTCCGCCGCCGTAGTTGAACCATGTTCTCAGGGCTTCGCCTGGAAGTCCGCCCGGTCTTGAGCTGATCAGACCTGCTGCAGGCCATTTATCAAGATTGTACATAGGACATGTGTAGCACATCTGAAGAACACCTTCGTTAACTGCATCAAGTTCCTTGTATGCAGGTACAACTGAACCGCCTACAAAAGGCTTGACTTCCAGTCTTCCACCTGATGCCAGTGTAATTGCTTCACAGCATTTATCATGATAAATCTGTGAAGGGTCAGTAGCTGGGCCGTGACCTGAAGATTTCCATACAATCTTTTCAACCTTTGCTGCAGGAGCATCTGAAGCTCCGGCACTGCTGCTTTTCTGGCATGAAGTTAAAACTGTCAGAAGCATTACAGATACCAGCAGTAAAATAATTTTTTTCTGAGTAAACATCTTTCCAACCTCCTTGATTATCTCAATGTTTCTCCGGAAACACAGGAAAATATTTATGTTTCCAAAATATAAAAAAGCTACTCTACAAATAGAGAGCTTCCTGTTCTGTTATGAAAGTATCTGCTGCCCGCTCCGCTGAGTTCATTCATGGCTTCCTGTCCTGTGCAGTGGGATACCCCAATTACTTCAACCTCATCAATGATGTATTTTACAGATTTCTGAAGAGCCTCACCTTTTGATTCTACAAGATGTGTTCCTCCGATAACTGCATAAACAGGTCTTTTAAGGTGATTAACAGCTGTACTTATCATGTTTTTCACACCCGGATGGGAACATCCCAGAACTATTACAAGACCGTAATGTGTATCAACAGCTATCATCAGTTCATCACTGAAATCATCTTTGATAAATCTGTTGTCCTTTCTGACAACAAATCTGGGGTTGATTATTTCATCATCAAATGTCCTTTCAAAAGATGTGATGATGTAAACCGAATCAGTGATTTGAGTTACCTGGTTTTTCAAAACTTCATAATCAATTGATTTTTTTTTCAGATAACTTTCGTTAAAATCATTACCCAGAAATTCATAGGAATTATTTCTTAATGCATATTTTTCATTAAAAAACCCGTCTCCAACATATAGTTTAAAACCATCTGTCACATTTATAAGTGATTTAAGTCCTCCGGAATGATCATAATGACCATGGCTCAGAACAACAAAATCTGTATCAGAAAGCTCAATGTTAAGAAGTTCTGAATTATAAATAAAAGAATCTGAAGATCCTGTATCAAATACTATTTTTCTGTCATCAGCTTCAATAAAAAAAGAAATGCCGTGTTCTGTCTTCAGACCGAGATGTTCTCCCTGAGTGTTTTCAATCAATGTGGTTATTTTCAGAGACATATAACCTCCCCCTGTATAATTAATCTGTAATTGAACTGAGAATATCTCTTAAAGCATTTTCAAGATGCTCTTTCATAGCTATTTCAGCCTTTCCAGGGTCCTTATCTTTTATTGCCTTAAGTATCTTTCTGTGCTCATCAATGGTTTTTTCTTCCCGTCCGGGAATATGAAGGCTTGAAATCCAGCCTTCAGGCAGTGATTTTGTCATTGTTTTCATAAGAAAGTGTAGAGTTTTATTCTTTGTAGATTTACTTAAAAGAAGATGGAACTCTTCATCACATTTAACAAGCCCTGCAGTATTACCCTGACCTGTATTTGAAGAAAAATCCCTGCATACTTCTTCCATTTTTTCTATATCATTAGCATCCGCTTTTTCAGCTGCCACTGCCGCAGCTTTGGGATCTATAATAAGCCTGACTTCAAAGTGGTCCTGTATTGACTGTTCATTATGTTTCAGCCAGTCTGAAAATCCTTCAAACTCCTTTTCCATCATGTCTGTTACAAATATTCCCTTGCCGTGTTTGACAGTAACCTGCCCTGTCACCTCAAGCATTCTTACAGCTTCCCTTACAGATGATCTTGAAACATGAAGTTTCTGGGTAAGTATGTTTTCTGAATAGAATTTATCACCCGGTCTGAACCCGTCATCAGCTATCATTTTTTTTATTGCTTCAATTACACTTTCGAAAAGCCTCACTCTTTTTACTGACTGCAAAACCGTCCACCCTTGTCTACTTATATGATGTCTACTCATCAGACAAGTTAATTATAAACTTGAAACTTAAAATATGTCAAAGAAAATTTAATAAAACCGGTATTTATTCCTGCTTAAGATTAAATACCGGTTAATTTATTAGAGAATAATTGGAAATAAGCTTTAAATAATTTTTTGGGTTTAATTATTTAATTATACTGTCTGGTTATTGCCCATAAACCTGACAGTATAATCATCTGCATTGAAAGGTCCCTGAGCCAGATCATAAGTGAAGGATGAAGAAAAGATTCCATAAAATACTGCATAACTATATTTATTATCCACAAAACAGTTATTGTGAGAGAGGCAAAAAAGAGGGATCTCTGATTGGATCTGATAAATGTCCCTACAAAAAGCACAAGCCCGGAAAACAGCTGAATAAGTGCTACGATTACCCGCCACAAATCATTTTTACCGAATAGTTTTCCTACACCTCTAATAAACTGGGCCCCTGCAGTATTATATCCTGTAAGATACAACAGTCCTGAAAGAGCAAAAAAGAGTGCTATAAAGATCTGAAGAAGAAATACTGAACCGTATCCGTTTTTATCTCTCATAAAATACTCCTGAATATGCTGTAATTTATTTATACTTATAATATGGATTATATATTTAATAGATATGATTAAGCAATTAATTTAATACATTTTTAATGGTTTTTTAAATATCAGCTAATATTGGCATTATAATAGAATGTATGAAAAAAATTATTCAAATATCAGACATCCACTGCGGTTCAGGTTATTTTTCACCGGATCTTATGGAAAAAACTATCAGCTATATCAACAGCTCAAACCCTGATGCTCTTCTTGTAACTGGTGATCTGACAACTGAGGGATTCTATCATGAATTCGAAACTGCTCTTTCATATCTCAACAGGATGAATGTAAAAAACAAGCTGATTGTTCCCGGAAACCATGATGCACGTAATGTAGGGTACAGAAGCTTTGAAAAACTGATAGGTCCCCCCGACAGCTCTATTGAGCTTGGGAATATACTGATATGCGGTGCCGACACAACAGAACCCGATCTGGATGACGGGCAGATGGGCAGACACCTGACAGGAAAACTCAAGGAAAGGTTTAAAAGTTTCAGAGGGATTAAAATACTGGCAATGCATCATCACGTGATTTCAGTTCCCAACAGCGGAAGGGAGATGAATATTCTGCGTGATGCCGGAGATGTACTCAAAATGGCGGTCAAATCAGGAGTCAATATCATTCTTTCAGGACACAAGCATATACCGCATATATGGAATTTTGAGGGGATAAAGGTTGTAACATGTTCTACAACAACATCAAGGAGAATCAGGGGAATGTATAAACCTTCATTCAATATTATTGAGATAGACAACAGGCTGAAGATTACCAAGAAAGAGGTAGAAGGAGATTCACATGTTATTTATGAGGGAGAAATCTAGGTACCTTTTTTTCTTTTTTCCTCAAATGTGAAATCCGTTCCATCAGCAGGTTGAATGAAATATTCAGCCTGCTGAAATCGATTTTTATTCTGATAATTGAGAGACTGACTTTCTGATCTGGAAAATTATCAACATCTTTTAAAATTGATATTATTCCATCATCAAAATCTGATTTTATACCTTTTACAAGATCTGTCTCAACTTTATTGTTATTATGTTTACCTGGAATAATAAAAAAATTATCACCACCATGGTGACCTGCAAAATCCACAGAAATATTTATGTTTTTCTTAATTATTTCTGCCAGAAAAATAATAATTCTGTCACCCAGTCTGAAACCATGATTTTTATTGAATTCCCTGAAATTATCGATATCAATTATGATTATGGATTTTTCACCTGATTTTGAATTATAAAGTTTTTCAATCTGGCGGTGTATTTCACTTATACCCGGCATTTTTGTAACAGGGTTCTGGTCTCTGTCATGAATAAGTTTCCTTTCATTGACAATTTTCAGAAGATTGAAAGGATCAATAACTCCTCGATATAAACCATTTTCTGTTATAATTATCCCTTCTATTTCATTTTTTGTTGCAGCAATGCTGAGCATTTTTTCTATTGATGTATTTATTTCGACTATCGGAACTTTTTTAATAAACCAGTCAATTCCCTCTGAATTGAATCTGTTGATAAACAGAAAATATCCGTTGCCGGTATAGAGATATTTTTTAATATCTTTTTCATTAATAATGCCCAGTGGTTGTCCTGAATGATTGACTACCGGAAGAATCGAAAGATTGGTATTTCTGTTGAATAGACTTATTATGCTTTCCGGACTGCTGTCATACCCTATTGAAATATCAGTCCTGAAACTTTTGGTAACAAGCTTTTTTACCGGATCATTTTCTCTTCTGTTTGTATTACCGGAAAGGTATATTTCTGATTTATAGTTATTCTTCAGGTTCTCAGTTTTCAACTGGGGTTTCTGTACTTTATACCCCTGCAGAAAGTCGCATCCGATATCACGGCAGATATTTATTTCATCTATTGTTTCAACCCCTTCAGCAACAACTTTTGTTCCCATGATATGTGCCATGTTTACTATCTGCTCAGTGAAAAATTTCTTCTGTATATCTTTGTCTATCGAATCAATAAAAAAACGGTCGATTTTAATTACATCGGGTTCTGATAGATAGAGCATCTGAAACCCCGAATATCCCGATCCATAATCATCCAGTACAATTTTATAATGCTGTTTTTTATACTGTTCAAGCATTGCTTTTGTTTTTGTATAAAGAAGATTTATCTCATATCTTTCAGAAAGTTCAAAATAGAAACTTGATTTCCTCAGTCCGAACTGATTCAGAATTCCTGATGTTTTACCGGGAGAATAATCAGGCATTTCAAGGACCCTGTTATCTATGTTATAAAAAAGTGATTTACTGGTATAATCAGATATCTGAGTAAATTTTTCTATAGCTTTTCTTCTTAATGCAAGCTCAAACTTGTATAGCATTTTAGCTTCATAAGCTGCATCAAAGACATCAAATATTGATTCAAAACCACATTCTCTGTAATTACGAAGAAGAGCCTCATAAGCAAACACTTCCCCATTGAAACTGTTGACTATCGGCTGGAAAGCAAAATCCACAGTAGAAATAATTTTTTTATATTTTAGTCTGTCCATATTCCAAGCAGTAATTCAGTATTATTAGGAAAAGATAATAAAATGATTACTTTTGAGTTAAATATTTTTTTTCATGTTTCTACAGCTTGAGAACTTTGTTGTTTTATACTATCAGTGATTATATCTGAGATTAACTGCTTATTATATACGGAGGATGATTTGAAAAAAAAGAAACTTCTTTTTCTATGCACCGGCAATTCCTGCAGAAGCCAGATGGCGGAAGGATGGGCACGGGCCCTCAAGGGGGATATTTTTGATGTCTATTCCGCTGGAATTGAAACTCACGGACTTAATGAAAATGCAGTTAAGGTGATGAGTGAAATTGGGATAGATATTTCCACTCACAGGTCGAAAAACATTAATGAATTCATAAACAATGAAATCGATTATGTGGTTACAGTATGCGCTCATGCCCACGAAACATGTCCTTTATTCCCGGGTAAAGCTAAAATCATCCATAAAGGTTTTGATGACCCCCCTTTTCTTGCAGCAGAAAAAAATTCCAAGGAGGAAAAACTTGATTGCTACAGAAAAGTACGGGACGAAATAAGGAATTTTGTTGAAACACTTCCCGAAGCATTAAATTAATAATCTAAAATTGCTTTTTTTATTAACTCATCTGAATAATAATATAAATATATACCAATAATTATACTGAGATACGGAGCAGTAAAAATTGAAGAAAAAAATACTTATCATAGAAGATTCTGTATTAAGCAGGACATTTATGAAAGATTATCTGAAAGATAAAGATATCGATATCGAGGAAGCTGTCAATGGTGTTGACGGACTGGACAAAATAGATAAATTCCATCCCGATCTTGTATTTCTTGACTTACTCATGCCGGAGCTGGACGGCTTCGGTGTTCTGGAAAGATTGAAGGAACAAAAAATACAAATACCTGTTGTTGTGCTGACAGCAGATATACAGGAAACAACAAGGAAAAGATGCTTTGACCTGGATGTCAAATATTTTCTTAATAAACCGATAAACAGGGATAAATTTCTGCTGATAATTGATCTATTGATAGGAGCATAGCAGTGTTTGATATTTCTCCTGAAAAATATGATTCCCTAAGGGAAATACTCAATATTGGTGTAGGAAAGAGTGCAGATATTTTAAATACAATGCTGGGATCTCACATTGCTCTCAGTGTTCCTGAACTGAAAATAGTAGAAAAACTGGGAACTGAAATGTTTCCTGAAGTTTATTCTGAATACGCAGTAGTAAACCTTCCATTCAGAGGGGATATTACTGGAACGGCAAAAATGGTATTCCCATCTGAAAGTGCATTAAAAATGGTAAAGCTTCTCACCAATGCTGATTCCGATGAATTCGATGCAATTAAAATAGAAGTACTTTCTGAAATAGGTAATATAGTTCTTAATTCAGTAATGGGGATGTTTTCAAATACCCTGAAAACTGATCTGCATTACTCCCTGCCCTGGTTTCAGGAAACTGATATAAACAATATGGTATCAGTCAGTGATGTGAAGGACACGGAATACTTTCTCCTTGCCCGGGTAAGTTTCAAAGTTGAAAAACTGAACATAAAGGGAGATATCATGATACTTTTCAAGCTGGGATCATTTGAAAAACTTGACCGGCTCATTGATAATTTACTGACATGACACTATACAGCAATATCTTTGATACAAATCTTCTTGACTCTATTCCCATAGGGATATGTATTGTGGACAAGGAATATAATGTTCTGTTCTGGAATAATGCAGTTTCAGAATGGACTGACATAACTGGCAAAGATATTCAGGGGAAAAAACTTTATGACTTTTTTCCCCATTTCAAGGAGCCCCGCTACATTATGAGGCTTGAGAATATTTTTGAAGGGGGGCCGCCTGTTATTCTTTCATCTCAGTTTCACAGGGAGCTTTTCAGAACAGGAAATGAAAAACAGTATCACAGGATATATCACATAATTGCATCATCATTCAGAGACAGCAGTAACTCATCCTCTATGCTTTTTACGATAAAAGATATAACTGATATAGAGCAGCTGATCTTAAAATACAGGGAACTTAAAAACAAGGCATTGTCTGAAGTTGAAAAAAGGAAAAAAGCTGAAAAAAGGCTTATAGAAGCAAACAGTACACTTGAATTCCTTGCAAATACAGATCAGCTCACATCACTTTTCAACAGAAGGAAATTCACCGATATTATAACTCTGGAAATAGACAGGGTAAAAAGGAATACAGATCCCTTTTCAGTCATCTTCATTGATCTTGATGATTTCAAAATTTTCAATTCAATGCATGGTCATGAATGCGGTGATTTTGTATTGAAGCAGACAGCCCTCTTTCTGAAAAACTCAATCAGAAAAACAGATACTGTATCAAGATGGGGCGGTGAGGAATTTATTATCCTCCTTCCGGAAACAGATCTTGAACATGCAAAAAAGCTTACAGAAAAACTCAGAGAGAAAATTGAAGAAACGGAATTCATTTTCAAAAAGAAAAATCTGAAAATAACAATGACACTGGGAATATCCATGTTCAACAGGGAAAAAGATACATTCGACTCAGTTATCAACAGGGCAGATGACGCACTTCACAAAGGCAAGGCTGAGGGTAAAAACAGGGTAATCTGCAGTTATTGATATCATGCATTATTAAATTACAACAAATGCAGCATATTGAACAGAAAATTACATTTCAAATACTTATTCCAGATATCAAAAAACTGCTGTCAGCAAAAAATAATAAAATGTCCCTTTTGTTTGTGATATAATTAATTTGGGGATGTTATGGGTTTATCAAATATAATTGACTTATCAAGACTGAAAAAAATACTGGATTTTATTTCCGATTCAATGAAAATGGGAATTTGTTTTACTGACAGTACGATATCAGAAGTTTTATACCATTCAGATAAACACAACATATGCTCAGACAGTAAAATACTGGAAGAAATCAAAAACAGCCCCCGCTTTAATTCTCTCAAACAAGAAACATATAATAAAAATAATCATTTTCTGACATGCAGCGGAAATATGACGGTTATTCCCTTTCCTGTCAAAAACAGGAACACTCTTCTTGGATGGATTATATTCGGACCTGTTATTTTATCAGATACTGAATATACTGAAGATCTTTCGGCCCCTGACCTTGGGTCGACAGCAATAACAGATACATTGAAACTTGAACAGGATATTAAAAGAGTAATTCCTGTAATTAGTGTAATTACAGATCTTATTTACGAAAAATACCTTATCAGCATTGAGAAAAATTCAATAAAGTATCATCTCAGGAAGCAGCTTCAGACTGAAAAAAAGCTTCTGCAGGCAAATTCTGAACTCCAGACAATATTCACAAACAGCCAGGTGGGAATAATGTATCTTAAGGGGGGAAGATATTTCATGAAGGGGAACCAGAGGCTTGCAGATATTCTTGGGTGGGAAAACCCGGAAGAAATGGCTGGAATAAGCATGAGGAAGCTGCATATATCAGAAGAAACATTCAATGATTTCGGTGAAAATTTCTTCAATAATCTGGCACACGGAAAAAGGATACATATTGAATATCAGCTGGCCAGGAAAGATAAGACACCGGTCTGGTGCATGCTTTCGGGAAAGGCAGTTGATGAAAATGATCCGGCAGATCTTGATAAGGGTGTTATCTGGATTATAGAAGATATTTCAAGGATCAAAGAGGCCGAAGAGCAGCTAAAAAAGCTGGCTCAAACAGATCACCTTACTTCATTAATCAACCGTTCCGGTTTTCACAAGCATCTTGAAAGGGAAATTCAGCGATCATTGAGGAATAAATCACCGCTTTCACTTCTGCTGATTGATCTCGATTACTTTAAAAAAATCAATGATACTTACGGTCATGATGCAGGTGATGCAGTGCTTGTTCATTTCGGCAGTTTAATGAAAAAATATTTCAGAAACATTGATATACCTTCAAGGATTGGCGGCGAGGAATTTGCAGTAATCATGCCTGATACATCTCTTTATTCAGGAATTGAAGCAGCGGAAAGACTGAGATCAGTACTTGAAAAAAACATCACTTTATTCAACGGCAGCAGCATCGGATATACAGCCAGTATGGGATTATGTGAATATTCCGGTGAATCTTTAAAGGAATTCTACAGCAGAACAGACAATGTAATGTACAGGGCCAAAAGGGAAGGGAGAAACAGGATCTGCATCTGACATGATCAGATTTCACCATTTACTATCCAATCCAGCCAATCTTTCTACACTTGTAAAAGAGTTTTTTACAGTTTTATAAAGTAAATTTTTCCTTTTCCGATAATCTAATTAAGGGATTCCCTTAACTTCTGCTGAAAACAGCATATCCGGGTTTCAGTATTATCAGTCTTAGGTATTAAAATTTTCGGGAGGGATTTTATGATAAGAGGATTGTACACTGGAGCGGCTGGTATGGTCGCACAGATGCATAAAATGGATGCACTTTCCAACAATCTAGCCAATGTAAACCTCAATGGTTATAAAAAAGACACATCTATACATAAAGCATTTCCTGAAATGCTTATAAGAAGAATGAATGACAACGGCCTTTACAAATTTCCTCTGGGATCAGCTGAAATAGCTCCCATTGTGGGAAAAATCGGAACCGGCGTTGAAGAGAATGAAGTCTTTACAGTTTTCACCCAGGGCGCTCTCAAGGAAACAGAAAATCCCTTTGACATGGCGCTTGAAGGAAAAGGTTTTTTTGCAGTTGATACACCATACGGTGAAAGATATACAAGAAACGGAGCATTCACTCTTGGAAAAGAGGGTATGCTTCTTACAAAAGAAGGTTATCCTGTCCTCGGAGAAAAGGGGCCGATCCATATCAAGGAAAACAACTTTATTATCGATCAGAGGGGACGTGTTTTCAGGAATTCAAGATTTCCTGACGACCCACAGAGACTTATTTCAATGATTGAAAATGAATGGGATGAAACAGAGCTTATAGATACTATTAAACTTGTCGATTTTAAAAGAGACAGATATTTAAGCAAACAGGGGAATTCACTATGGAAAGATACCACGGAATCGGGAACAGCAGTGATAATGACAGATACTGCTCCCAAAGTAAGACAGGGATTTATCGAAGGATCAAATGTTAATCCTGTAAAAGCAATGGTCAACATGATTGAAGTAAACAGGGCCTATGAAGCAAACCAGAAAGTAATATCCAGTCAGGATTCACTGACAGGAAAGCTTATCAATGAGGCAGTAAAACTTTAGTAAACATGTTGCCTGATATTTCAGGTCCAGCTGTTTCAGATACAGCTGTTTTTAAGGAGAAAATATTATGATGAGATCATTATGGACTGCAGCTTCAGGAATGATTGGACAGCAGTTTAACATAGATACAATTTCAAACAACCTTTCCAACGTCAACACAACCGGTTTCAAGAAAAACAGGGCTGAATTCGAAGACCTTCTATATCAGACTACCAGGATTGCAGGTACACCTGCAACAGAAGTTACAGTAGTACCTACCCCTACACAGGTTGGACACGGGGTAAAGGCATCATCAACACAGAAAATTTTTACCCAGGGCTCTCTTCAGGCAACCGGGAATGTCTCTGACATGGCAATTCAGGGAGAGGGTTTCTTCAGAACACTCCTTATAGACGGAACATACGGCTACACCAGGGACGGTTCATTCAAGATAGATTCCAACGGCCAGATTGTAAGCTCGAACGGCTATAAACTTATGCCTGAAGTTGTTCTTCCTGAAAATTTTGTAAGGGAATCCCTTACTGTTTCCCAGGACGGAAGGGTAAGTGTAAAAGTTGCAGGCAGCAATGACCCGGTGGAAGTGGGACAGCTTGAACTCTACAGATTTGTAAACCCGGCAGGTATGAATGCAATAGGGGAAAACCTCTACAAGGTTACAAACGCTTCAGGAGACCCTATAGGGGGAAGACCCGGATATGACGGCATGGGTACTATAATCCACAAGTTTCTTGAAATGTCCAATGTTTCAGTAGTCAAGGAAATGGTTAACATGATTGTTGCCCAGAGAGCATATGAACTCAACTCAAAAGCAATCCAGACCAGTGACAACATGCTGGGTATTGCAAACAACCTGAAGAGATAAGGTATAGATAAATGAATATAACAGACAAATCAATGGTTATGCAGAGCAGTTCCGATTTAAACAGAATAAAAGCTCTTTCTGACAAAGCTTCAAAGCTTACTGGCAGAAACAGGGAACTCATGGATGCATGCAGGGAATTTGAAACCATTTTTGTAAAACAGATGCTTGATTCAATGAGAAAAACAGTAAACAAAGCTGAAATTCCAGATAACAATGCAGGCAAGGAATACTTTGAAGACATGCTCTATGACAACTACGCCAAAAAGATGACAGAAACTGCCAACCTTGGTATTGCAAAAATGATGTATCAGCAGCTTTACAAATCGGTGTAAAGCTGCATTAATATTTCCTGTTTTGAAAAATAATAAAGACAATACACTCAAGCTTATTTTATCTGCACTTCTGGTAATTACCTCCCTTCTTGTAATAATACTTGTTGTTATTATTCCGGACGGGAGCAGGTCTGAAGCTGGAAACCCGGAAACTGTCTATCATGATGAAAAAAAAAGTATTTCAGAACCTCCCCATGCAAGGACAATAACAACAGGAAAGACAACAGTTGAAACAGACAGTAAAAAATTACCCGCGGAATTTACTGCAGAAAAAATTATCAGGAAAAAAGTTAAAAAACTCTATTTTATTATTGATGATGCAGGATACAGTATCAGCCAGCTCAAACCATTTCTGAAATTTCCGGGCAGTATCACAATAGCAGTACTTCCCGGCCTCCCCCACTCTGCAGAATGCGCTGAACTTATACATCAAAACGGGAAGCAGGTTTTTCTCCATCAGCCTATGGAAGCGAACGGGAAAAACAATCCCGGCCCTGGAGCAATAATGACAGGCATGAAAAAAAGTGATATAAAAGCACTGCTTCTTGAAAACCTCAATTCACTTCCCCACGTGTCAGGATTCAACAATCATATGGGATCAGCCGTAACATCGGATTTCGCCATGGTTGAAACAATTCTGCAGACAGCTGCAGAAAAAAATATTATATTTACTGACAGTTTAACAACCAGTGATTCCAAATGCAAAGAAGTTGCTCAAAAGCTTGGTATCACTATTGCAAAAAGGGATGTATTTCTGGATAATATCGACAACAGGGAAGCTATAATGGAATCAATAAATACAGGACTTAACATCGCGGAAAATAAGGGATACGCAGTAATGATAGGACATGTCTGGTCTTCAGAACTTGCCAATACAATGATGGAAATTTATCCCAATCTTATTGAAGAAGGATTTACCCTTGAGGAAATGTCTGATCTGCTTCTCGGGGATTTCTAGTTTATGCTTGTACTGGGAATAGAAAGCTCCTGTGATGAATGTTCCGCTGCGGTTGTCAGAGATGGTGAAAAAGTCCTTTCCAACCTTGTAGCAACACAGATAGAACTGCATAAACCCTATATGGGGGTTGTTCCTGAAGTTGCATCCCGTATCCATGTTGAGTGGATCACAGGTGTTGTAAAAGAGGCTTTGAAAGAAGCTGATACAACACTCGACCGGATAGACGGTATAGCGGTTACAAACCGTCCCGGGCTCACAGGGTCCCTTCTTGTAGGCCTTTCCTTTGCAAAAGGTCTCGCAATGTCTTCAAAAAAACCTTTTACCGGTGTTGACCATATTTTCGCCCATATATATGCTGCCCATCTTGAAAATGAAATCAGCTATCCTTATCTTGGACTTCTTGTATCAGGAGGGCATACCATCATAGCGCTTGTAAACAACTATGATGATATGCAGGTTCTTGGTACGACAATAGATGATGCCTGCGGTGAAGCATTTGATAAAGTTGCAAAATTCTATAATTTCGGATATCCCGGAGGAGTAATCATTGATAAAATGTCCAGGGATGGCGATGACATGGCATTCAGTTTTCCCGATCCTTCACTTCACAAGGGGGACCATAAATACGATGTATCATATTCAGGGCTTAAAACCGCAGTAGTCAACCAGCTTAAAACTTTTCACAATGAAGGTCATGAGATAAATGACAACAATATTGCAGCATCCTTTCAAAAGGCTGCAATAGATATGCTTCTCAAAAGGCTTTATAAAGCCAGCAGGGATACAGGCATAAAAACAGTGGTTACAGGCGGCGGTGTTGCTGCAAATTCATATCTCAGGAGCTGTCTTGAAAATAACAAAGAACTGACTGTCTTCTCCCCTTCTCTGAAACTCTGCGGAGACAACGGGGCAATGATTGCGGGGCTTGGTTACCACTATCTTAAAGGGAATGTGAAATCAGATTACACTCTGAATGTAACATCAAGGGTTTCGGAATTCAGAAAAAGCTATCCCTGAAAAAATAATATTTTACAACCCAATTTTTTATTATTATATTCATATATATATTTTTTTAAATAAATGAGGTATTAATAATGGGTAACAAAGAGAAAATACTTGAAGCAATGAAAAGTGCAGGGAAACCTCTCAAAGCAGGAGAAGCTGCAGACCTTGCAGGATTGAGCAAGTCTGATGCTGACAGTGCATTCAAGGAACTCAAAAAAGAGGAACTTATAGTATCTCCAAAAAGATGCTACTGGGAACCAAAATGAAAAGCAGCTTTTTATGCTGCTTTTTTTCAATATATCATTAAAGAGTTTAATAACTCAACTTATAAAGCAGTTCCTTAGAATACCTTCTGCAGCCCTTATACCGCTTGCCCAGGCTCCTGTAATACCCCGGCTGGTCCCCGCACCGTCACCTATCAGGTAAAGGTCTTTCTTAGCCTGAAAATACTCGTCAAGGAATTCAGGCTTGTTTGCATACATCTTGATTTCAGGATAATACATTATTGTACTGGGGTGCAGTATTCCCGGGGTTATTGTATCGAGTATTTTCATCGATTTCCAGATAGACCTCAGTATTTTATCAGGCATGACAAGGGAGATATCCCCCGGCGTGCAGCTTCCAAGAGTGGGTTTGAAATTATAAAGATCATTGTTGAATGTATCTGTTTTTGATCTTTTGCCGAGCCTGAAATCCCCGACCCTCTGCATTATTGGTTTTCCGCCTCCGCACAGCCTTGCCTGAAGTCCCAGGATTTCAGCGAATTTCTGGCCGCTTGCTACAGGTTTGGTCAGCTTCAGAGTTCTGAGCATTGCAAAATTAACAAGGTTGTTTTCCTTACCAGGGTCAGACCATGCATGCCCGTTTACTGAATAGTAGTTATCACCTTCACTTGTTGTATATTTTTCCTGCACAACATAAGCAGCCCTGCTGTTTGTACAGAAAGTTCTTACCTTATTGGGGAAAATGAATTTAGGATCATAATAGTCTTTGACAATAGGATACAGTTCAAGCTGCGTCTCTACCCTGATACCGATATCAACAATATTATCGACATACGGGATTTCAAGGGAATTCATGAGTTTCTGAAGGAATTTGAATCCTTTTCTTCCGGGAGAGACTATGAGAGTCTCATACTTCCTTTCGGTAAGGTTGGTTGTAAGTATCTTTTTTTCCTCATTGACAGACAATGCCTCTTCTGAGAGGGAAAACTCCACTCCCCTGCTTTCAAGCCTTGCAACAAGTTCCTTTATAAGCCTCAGGCCTCCGTCTGTTCCCAGGTGTGCCTGTTTGACAGATAAAAGCTGTGTATCAAGGTTTTCCGCCCTCTTCTGATAAATATCAAGATTAAACTTTTCCATATGGGGAGGGCTCAGGATTTCCTGCACTTTTTCAAGATAGTATTCAGCCCTGTCCTTTGTCCAGTATTCAAGAGGGAACCCTATGGGGAAAGTAAAATTCATTTTACAGTCATTCCGCAGGCCCCCTGTTGAATATTTTTCCCTGTCAATTATAAGTATTTTTATTCCCGGTTTATTATCTGTAAGATAAAATGCAGCTCCAAGTCCGGCAGGTCCGCTTCCGACAATAATGCAATCCCAGCTACCACTCATTACAATCTCCTGAAAAAATAATACCTGTCTTCCCTCTTCTCATAAACCTTCTTATTCAATGCCTGTTTATGAAACCTAAGGAACAAACATCCGATTCTATAATTATTTTTCAAGAGAGTAAAGAAGTTTTATTTCAGATTCCCATAAATCAGGTACAGGCGTTTCAAGTACTAATGGTATATTATCAAATCTTCTGTCATTCATTATATAAATGAACGGTTCAAGACCAAGAGTACCTTTACCAAGAGATTCATGACGGTCAACCCTTGAACCGTAATCTTTCCTTGAATCATTCAGATGCATTCCGCAGAGATATCTGAACCCGACAATTGAATCAAAATCATCCATTGCATTTCTGAATCCTGATTCAGTTTTGATATCATACCCTGCCGAGTATGTATGACAGGTGTCAAGGCATACACCTATCCTGCTTTTATCTTCAATCAGATCAATAATCTTTTTTAGATGCTCGAATCTGTATCCGATATTTGTACCCTGCCCTGCCGTGTTCTCAATAACGGCGACAGTTCTGCTTCCTTCAGTTTCCCTGAAAATATTATTGAGGGAATCTGCTATTATTTCAATACACTCTTCTTCCGAAACCTCTTTCAGGTGACTGCCGGGATGGAAATTGAGGTATTTCAATCCCAGCTGATCCACCCTTGTTATTTCATCAAGAAAAGCTTCATATGATTTTGTCCTTTTTTCAGGATCAGGATTACCAAGATTTATAAGGTAACTGTCATGCGGCAGAACCATCTCTGGAAGAATCCCTGATTTTTCTAGGTTTTCCGTGAACAGAGATATATCTTTTTCCCTGAGAGGGGGCGATGTCCATCTTTTCTGATTCCTGGTAAAAAGGGCAAATGATTTTGCCCCGATTTCCGCAGCATTTAAAGGTGCATTAAAGATCCCGCCGGAGGCACTCACGTGTGCTCCTATATATTTCATATCATTTTACTCCGTTCCGTTTTTTTATGTTAATTACATTCATTATGCCGCCGGGACAGATGTCCCGGCGGATGCACTCACGTGTGCTCCTATATATTTCATATCATTTTACTCCGTTCCGTTTTTTTATGTTAATTACATTCATTATGCCGCCGGGACAGATGTCCCGCCGGATGCACTCACGTGTGCTCCTATATATTTCATATCATTTTACTCCGTTCCGTTTATTTGCTTACATTATTTACCTGATATGGATTTTAATAATAAAAAAGGGAACCGCTTTCATGGTTCCCTTCTGTAAATAATTATCTTAAATATTTTATTCAATTTTAAGAACATCCTGAATTAAGTTTTTAAAACTTTCCTTAGGCAGTGCCCCTGCAGCCATCTGCGGTTTTCCCTCTACAGGAATAAACAGAATAGAAGGTATGCTTGATATGCCGAATGCCGCAGAAAGTTCCTGCTCAGTCTCTGTATTGACCTTATATATATTAAGCTTACCCTTATATTCTTCGGATAATTGTTCCAGCACAGGAGCTACCATTTTACAGGGACCGCACCAGTCTGCGTAAAAGTCAATTATTACAGGCAGTTCACCTTTGAAATTCCACTCTGTTTCTTTTTCAAAATCAAAAACCTTGTCAATAAAATCCTGTTTTGTAATATTTGCAGCCATAATGCCCTCCTTGTTAAACTTATATCTATAATATATATATTTTTTTATATATAGTAAAGTTAATTATCCGATAATTCCTCAATTTCTTTTTCAATTTTTCTGGCAGTGCGGTTCATCTTATCAATTTCCTTCTTTATTGATTTTATTTTATCCTGCCTGTTCTGTACAGATTCCTTCAGTTTTTCAAGTTCCGCCTGTTTATTCCCAATTTCCATTTCTTTCCTGAGATTATCTGTTTCAAGCCTGATTTTCTCCATATCAAGCTCAATCTCCTCAATTTTCTTAAGACAGTCACTGATATCACTATTATCAATTCTGACTCTTCCATCCTCTTCATTCAGCGCATTAAAAAAATCTCTCCCTGCAGACAGAAGTATCCCCTTGAGTTCAGCTTCCCTGTCTTCTACAGCATCATCCGGTTTTTTATTGTAATCATCCTTTAAAAGCTTTTCTTTATCCTCAATTTCATTCTGGTAATTAGATCTTTCTGCAACCAATGATTCAATTTTTATCTGTAAATCCTCAACAACCTTGAGATTAGCCTCATAGGCACTGAAAATTCCCTGTATCTCTTTGTCCCTGGTTTTTTCAAAATATCTTTCACTGCACAGTTTTTTTCCCAGATCCCTGTACTGATTAACAAACCTGCTTTCAAGCAGTTTTTTTCGTGACTCAAGGACAGTCCCTGTTCCCGATACAATTATCTTTCCGAAAAAACCTTCAGCATCTTTTTTCCTTTCCCCTGACTCAATTTTTTCATCAATTTCATCAATTTTTTCATTCAGATCCAGCAGCTCATCCATGTAGGGACGAAGTTCTGTCAGCTCATCAGGCCTTTCCAGATAAACAGCAAATACTGTTTCACCGATACCTATAAAATGCTTATCATTTTCCCCGTTGATTTCTCTTACTTTCTTCAAAGCATTCTTTTCATCAGTATTGATTGCAGTTATTCTTTTTCTGTATTGTTTTATTTTTTCCAGTTCTGATTTTATTTTCTTTATTTCAAGTTCCAGGTCATTGACAAGTCTGGCTGTATTTTCATCATCCGGAAATGATATATTGTTTTTTATCAGCAGTGATCCGAGTTCCGAGAGAAGAAGATCTTTTTCATTCAAGTTTTCTTTTAATTTTTTCTCATTGTTCTTTATATTTTTTATTTTATTTTCCATATTATCTTAATTTTTGCATATTGTTGATAAACATGCAATTTTTTTCTTAAATATTATTGAAATTATTTCAAAATAAAACAATAATATCAATATCCTACTATTCATGGAGGAATAATGGTATTTGCAGAAAAAATTACAGACCTCATAGGCAGCACACCTCTGATAAAGCTAAACAGGATTTCAGAAGAAACAGGAAATCTTGTACTGGCAAAAGCTGAATTTATGAATCCAGGGTCGAGCATTAAAGACAGAGCTGCAATGAATATGATAGAAAGCGCAGAAAAGGAAGGCCTTCTGGAAAAAAATGCTCTTATTGTAGAGCCTACAAGCGGCAATACAGGAATAGGGCTTGCCCTTGTCTGTGCAGTAAAAAAATACAGACTTATTCTTACAATGCCTGAGACAATGAGTATTGAAAGGATAAATCTTCTTAAAGCGATGGGAGCTGAAGTAATCCTCACCTCAGGCGGCAGGGGTATGGCGGGAGCAATTGAAAAAGCCAGGGAAATTCTTTCAAAGAATCCGGGAAGCATTATGCCTATGCAGTTTTCAAACAAAGCAAACCCTGAAGTTCATTTCAAGACCACAGCACGTGAAATATGGAAAGATACTGACGGTGAAATCGACTGGTTCGTGGCAGGGGCGGGAACTGGTGGAACAGTAACAGGTTGTACAGAATATCTGAAATCAAAAAAAGCCAGCCTTAAAAGTGCTGTTGTTGAACCCTGGGAATCATCTGTAATATCAGGGGAAACAGCATCTCCGCACAGAATTCAGGGCATCGGGGCAGGTTTTATTCCTGAGAATCTCAAGCTTGATCTCGTGGACAAGATTATAAGGGTTCGAAGTACAGATGCTGAAAAAATGGCCAAACAGCTCAGGGATGATGAAGGTATTTTAGCTGGTATATCATCTGCAGCAAATGTCATTGCCGCCGAAATGATATCGAAACATGAGAAAAACAGCGGTAAGGTTATTGTAACAATACTATGTGACAGCGGAGAGCGCTATATATCTACCGGAATATATAATTAAATGTGATACTTTTCAGAAAAGATCTGAAAAGGAATATCAGCCCTTAATAATCTGAAAGTATTATTCTGTTTTGGACTATAATTTGTAATGCAGAGAGCATTTATTAAATACTACCGGGGAACATCTGTATGCTTTACACCTGATTAAGGAGGAATGTATGAAATTTGATACAATAGCACTTCACCATGGATATAAACCGGGTGAAGAAGGTTCTCACGGAGTTCCGGTACACAGGACTTCAGCTTTTTGCTTCAAGAATACAAAACATGCAGCCGACCTCTTTTCACTTGAAGAAGCTGGAAATATATATTCCAGACTTCAGAACCCGACACAGGATGTACTGGAAAAAAGAATAGCTGCCCTTGAAGGGGGAAAGGCATCACTTGCCCTTTCTTCAGGGACTTCAGCTGTTTTCTATACAGTCATCAACATATGTGAAAAAGGGGATGAAATTGTTGCATCAGACAGACTTTACGGCGGCACATTTACAATGTTTGCATCTATTCTTCCCCAGTTCGGCATAAAAACGGTTTTTGTCGACCAGTCAGACCCTGAAAATTTCAGAAAGGCTGTTTCTGAAAGAACAAAACTTTTTTATGTTGAAACTATAGGAAATCCCTCTCTTGATGTTGCGGATATTGAAGAGATTGCCAGAATTGCTGATGAAAAACAGATCCCTCTTGCTGTAGATTCAACCTTTACAACACCCTATCTTTTCCGTCCTTTTGAATACGGGGCAAATATAGTTCTCCATTCAATGACCAAATGGATCGGGGGACACGGAACAGGGCTGGGGGGAATTGTTACAGACAACAACAGTTTCAACTGGAAAAACAGCAGGTTCAGCCTCTATACAAAACCTGAAGGATCCTACCACGATATTGTCTTTGCAGACCTTCCCGAAGAAACTCCCCCGTTCATTACCAGAATGCGGGTCATCCCGCTCAGGAATCTGGGGGCATGTATCAGCCCTGACAATGCCTGGATGTTTCTCCAGGGTACAGAAACTCTATCCCTCAGAATGGAACGGCATTCATTCAATGCCATGCAGACAGCTGAATTCCTTTCAAGACATCCTCAGGTCAGCTGGGTAAGGTATCCGGGACTTGCTGATGATCCCTCCCATAAAACAGCAGTTAAACAGTTTGATAAAGGTTTTGGAGGCATGGTTGTTTTCGGAATCAAATCCGGAAGAGAGGGGGGAGAAAAATTCATTGACAACCTAAGGCTTATCTCCCATGTGGCCAATGTCGGGGATGTCAAAACCCTGGCTATTCATCCCGGAAGTACAACACATTCACAGCTCACTGACAGGGAACAGAAAAAAGCAGGGATAAGCCCTGACATGATAAGACTTTCCATAGGTATTGAAGATATCTATGATATACTCGAAGACCTTGACAGGGCGCTTAAAGGATAACAGAAAAATATGTCAATAATTGTACCTGAAAACTATCATGCAAAAACAGCTCTGGAAAATGCCAGAGTCCACTGTATCTCTTCTTTTGCTGCTCAGAAGCAGGATATCAGACCTCTGCGTATCGGAATCCTGAATATCATGCCGGAAGCAAATACCTATGAGTACAATATACTTTTCCCGATAGGCAGGGCAATAATTCAGATTGAACCTGTCTGGATAAGACTTGAAACCCATTCCTATAAAAGCACCAGCAAGGAACACCTTGATGAACTTTATGTAACTTTTGAAGAAGCAATAAAGGAAAGGGGGTTTGACGGACTGGTAATTACAGGAGCACCGGTAGAGGAAAAATCATTTAAAGATATCTGGTTCTGGGATGAACTGTCAGAGATTCTTGACTATGCAAAAAATAAAATTGCTTCAACTCTGGGTATCTGCTGGGGCGGTCTTGCCCTTGCAAATTACATCGGGATCGACAAAATAGTCTTCAAGCAGAAACTCTTCGGAGTTTATCCCTTTAAAAATATTGACAGGAATCACAGGATTACAGGAGATCTTGATGATGTTTTCATGTGCCCCCAGTCCAGGCATGCAGGTATAAGCAATGATGTACTTGAGGAAGAAAGGGATAAAGGAAACATAAATCTTCTTGCATATTCCGATACTGCCGGCTATCTGATTTTTGAAACTGCTGATAAATCATTTATCATGCATCTCGGGCACCCTGAATATGAAACAGAAAGGCTGATTAATGAATATAAAAGGGATATGGAGAAAGGAAGAGACGATGTTTCCCTCCCTCTGAATCTGGATATTGAAAACCCGGTAAATAACTGGCGTGGCCACAGTCTGGAGTTTTTCCAGCAGTGGGTAAAAGATGTTTATATTAGAACACCGTATGAAATCTAGAGAAATACACCCTGTGCATGTTCTGCAAAGGGTGTATCTTCATCAATTATTGATAACAAGTCAGTAAAAAACAGGGATATCTACTCTATAACCCCTGTCCGGTGCCAGTATTCAGCAATATACACACATGGTGTATCCATTACAGCAACTATCCATTTCAGTACACAGGTTGTAACAAGGACCTGAATAAATATATCCTTTGGAAACACTCCCAGAAAAGCGATAGCAGTAAAGACAGAGCTGTCAATAAGCTGACTGACAATTGTACTTGCATTATTCCTTATCCAGATATATCTGGTTGCTGAAAATTTCTTTTTCCAGAAATTATATGCCCATATATCATGGAACTCCGACATAAGAAATGCGACAAGGCTTGCAAAAGCTATACGGGGCATTATACCGAATATTGTCTGAAGACTGCCCTGTGCAAAGTCATCAGCAGATGGTTTGAAAATTATAGCAATCTGCATGATCAGTGTCATGAAAATCAGAGACATGAAACCTATAACAACAGCTTTAAATGCATCTTTCTTGGAATAATTTTCAGACAGGATATCTGTCACCAGAAATGATGTAGCATATACTATATTTCCAAGTGTGTTTGTAACCCCAAACAGTTCAACAGTTTTCAATACCTGTATATTTGCAAGTATAACTGAAATTGGAACCCATACAAAAAGTCCGGTTTTACCCATAAACCGGTAAAATACCAGTATGGATACAAAATTGACGGCAAGCATCAGTATCCAGAGAAATTCGTTTGACATTTATCATACTCCATTGTTTTGTTAAGGCGGGTGTCAGGATACGACCGCCTGATTGTTTAAAGTCCGGTTATATTGCATTATTTAACCTTTTTTTACAAGATTAATTCATGAACATCGCCTTAAAAAAGAAAGGCAGGCTGTAAGTAAAAATCAGCCTGCCCTTTATAGATATGCTGCATCTGTTAAATAAATCAATTATTTATAAATCTTCATTACCCGTTCAAGTTCTTCAGAAGCCTGTGTCCTTATTTCATCTATTACCGCAGCCACAGACTTTATTTCCCTTACAAAGTTGATGCTCTGCCCGGCCATCATTGATCCGTGATCAACATCCCCGTCAATAACAGCTTTACGGAGAGCTCCGAGCCAGAATTTCTCAAGCTCCTCACCTGCATCCTTTGCATTCATTTCCCCCTGTTCAATCTTCTTGATAAGTTCAAGCTGAAGCGCAGTAAAATCCCTTACACCGTCATTTACAATTGATCTTACAGGGATAACAGGGACTCTCGGGTCAAATTTCGCACATGGCTGCACATCTTTTGCATGTGCTTTGACATAAGCCTGTTTAAAATTATCATGTGCCGGAGATTCCTCTGTGACAGCAAACCTTGTACCTAGCTGTACCCCGGCTGCTCCCATTAAAAGATAATGTGCTGTAAGAAAACCGCTGCCTATACCCCCTGCGACAAAAACCGGTATGTCCTTTACTTCAGGCAGTATCTGCTCAGCCAGAACACTTGTGGAGACAGGCCCTATATGACCCCCTGCCTCATGCCCTTCAATAATAAGGGCATCGCAGCCCATTTTAATATTAAGCCGGGCCCCTTCAATTGAGGGGGCAAAGCATATAAGCTTGCATCCTGCTTCTTTTACCTTTCTGATGGCATCTCTCGGAGGAAGACCTCCTGCAAAAATAACAACCGGAAATTTAATACTGCAGGCATAATCAACCTGGTCCTTGAAAGCAGGAGAAATTGTTATCATATTCAATCCGAACGGCTTGTCAGTCAGCTTCTTTGTTTCCTCAACCTCTTTAATAAAGAGGTCTATAGGCATGTTTCCTCCTGCAAGAACGCCGAATCCACCTGCATTTGATATTGCAGCTACAAGCCTGGAATTTGAAATCCAGGACATTGCACCGCCGAGAACAGGGTATTCAACCCCCAGGAATTCCTTTCCTCTTGAAGTAAGTTTATTAAATATTATTTCACCATTTTCCATTTTTTCACCTCGCTTTATATTGTTTTACCTATATTAAAATATTTATTAATTAAAAAACGAACCGGAATAATATTGAAAGAATCCAAATAGGTCAATACAATACTCCACATATTATATGATAAAAACGGGCAGAGGATAAAATAAATGGCTGTAAATTACTGGATTTGGGACAAATTAAATGAATCTGACAGAAAAACAATACTTTCAAGATCAGAAATTGATATTTCTGAAGTAAAGGAATCAGTTGCTTCCATTATTGAAAAGGTAAGAATTGACAAAGACAAGGCACTCTACAGTTTTACAAAGAAATTTGACAAGGCAGATATCAGCAATATGCCTCTCAAAGTGACAGAAGAAGAGTTTTCAGAAGCAGAAACCCTTGTAAGCGATAAAGTCAAGGAAGCTTTAAAATATTCAATCAGTAATATAAAAAAATTTCATGAAATACAGCTACCGGAAAAAGAGGCGCCTGTCAGGCTGGCTCCCGGAATCACTGCAGGAGAAAGGGCCACCCCTGTTGAATCCGCAGGTCTTTATGTCCCGAGGGGACGGGGCAGTTTTCCTTCAATGCTTTACATGCTGGCAGTACCTGCAGTAATTGCCGGAGTTAAAAGAATCTGTGTTGTCACTCCGCCCAATACTGACGGTTCTGTGGATCCGGCATGTCTTTATGCAGCAAAAATCTGCGGAATCAGGGAGATCTACCGTGTCGGAGGGGCACAGGCTGTTGCTGCTCTTACCTACGGAACTGAGTCGATTGCTCCGGTAGTCAAAATCACAGGACCTGGAAGCATGTATGTAACAGCTGCAAAAAGACTTCTTTACGGAACTGTAGATGTTGGACTACCTGCAGGTCCGTCTGAATCTGTAATCCTTGCTGACAGCAGTGCAGATCCCTACAGGGCAGCACTTGACCTTATGATTGAAGCAGAACACGGTTCTGATTCATCAGCTATACTGGTAACAGACTCAAAAGAGCTTGGAGACAGAACAGCAGAACACATAGAAAAGCTTCTTGAAAATATTACTGAACCGCGTAAAACATTTCTTAAAGATGTATTTACAGGTTACGGCGGGATAATAATCGCTGAAAACATGAAAAAGGGGGCTGAAATTGTAAACAGTTATGCTCCGGAGCATCTTCAGATTGCAACAGAAAACCCTGAAGAAACAGCTGATCTAATTATAAATGCAGGTGAAATTCTGCTGGGACAGGACACCCCTTTTTCAATTGCAAACTACTCTACAGGGGCAAATGCAGTACTTCCAACAGGAGGAATGGCAAAAACATTCTCCCCTGTTTCTGTCCGTGATTTCATGAAGTTTTCATCAATCGTTAAAGTCGATTCAGAGGGTCTTGAAAATATTTCACAGCATGTAACAGAACTTGCTGATTATGAGGGATTTGTAACACATGCAAATGCACTCAAGCTGAGAAACAAATGAATTTCAGGAATTCTGATGAAGTATTCAGATACTTTGAATCTTTTACAAACCTTGAAAGGAGCATGAGTTTCACAGAAAGGGAATACAGGCTTGACAGGATGCGCTATCTTCTTGATCTGTTTGAGAATCCCCAGAATGATCTCAAAATAATTCATGTTGCAGGTTCCAAGGGAAAAGGGTCAACGGCCTCAGCCGCAGCGGCTGTTTTGGCTGGACTGGGATATAAAACAGGTCTTTATACTTCTCCACATCTTATCTCCTATAAGGAGCGTATAACCCATGCCGGTCTGTTTATTGGAGAAAGCTTTCTCGTTGAAGCAGGAAACAGGATCAGAAACAGAATAACTGATGGAGCAATACCATTTCCCGATCCCCCTACTACATTCGAACTTCTTACTCTTTACGCATTTCTTCTTTTCAGGGAAACAGGCTGTCAGTGGGCAGTTATTGAAACAGGAATCGGAGGAAGGCTGGATGCCACCAATGTTGCTGTTCCCGAAGCATCAGTAATTACACCTATAGAACTGGAACATTCAGATATACTCGGAGATACTATTGAAAAAATTGCTTCTGAAAAATGCGGCATAATAAAGAAAGGGATACCTGTCTTTGTATCTCCCCAGAAAACTTCAGCGCTTGAAATAATAAGGAAAACTTCTGAAGAAAAATCAGCACCTCTTTATCTGCTCAATGACATAATAAAAATATCTGATGTATCTGTAACCAGGAAAGGAACAGATTTTGTTATATCTGAAAACGGGGAAAAATATTCAGCATCAGTAAATCTTCCCGGTATATTTCAGGCATATAATGCATCTCTTGCAGTTTTGACTGTCAAGGAGGCTCTTGGCATCTCATGGACCAGAGGACTTAAATACATTGAAAATATTCCTCTCAAAGGAAGAATAGAGATATTAAAAAGAGACAATAAGCCGGATATAGTTATTGACAGTTCACATACTCCTGACTCGGCAGCTATGCTTGCAGATACACTCTTTAATATTTACAAAGAAAACGGTGTCCTGATATACGGTTCGGTAGATGGAAAAGATTATAATGGAATGATCAGAAACCTCTCTCCATGTTTTAATGATATCATTATATCAAAACCGGGTTCATTCAAGAAAAGCAGTCCGGAAGATGTTTATATCAAGCTGAAAAAGACTTTTCCGGAAAAAAACATTATACTGGAAACAGATGCTGAAAAAGCATTATCTGCTGCTGAAAATATTTCAGCAGGAAAACAATATATTGCTGTGACAGGATCATTCTATATGGCATCAGAAATTATAAAACTATTATCAGGAGTAACAGGATTTGGAAAATCTTTTTAATAATAGAATAATTGTAATTAAAGGTGATATAACGAAAATAGAAGTTGATGCTGTTGTGAATGCGGCCAATTCTGCACTGCTGGGTGGTGGCGGTGTAGACGGTGCAATACACAGGAGCGGAGGCCCTGATATACTTGAAGAATGCAGGGAGATAAGAAAGACAGCATATCCTTCCGGAATGCCTGCTGGAAATGCTGTCATTACAACAGGTGGCTATCTTCCGGCCGGTTATGTTATTCATACAGTCGGACCGGTATGGCAGGGAGGTAAAAGGGGTGAAAAAATCATACTTGAAAAGGCCTATCTTAACAGCCTCAAACTGGCAACTTCAAAAAATATTGATTCAGTGGCCTTTCCAGCAATATCTACAGGAATATACGGATATCCTAAAACAGAAGCAGCTGAAACAGCATATAAAACTGTTTCCGAATATCTTGAAAATCATAAAAAACCTGAAAAGGTTTATTTTGTTTTTTACAATCAGTCGGATATGGATATATTTATGAAAAAAATCAGGGGAGATATATAATATTTAACCTGATTCTGATTAATAAATTCATATATTTTGCAGTAATTGCTTTCATACAATAATTACCGGAGAAAATGTCAGATGTCTCTTAACACAAAAGAAATTGACTTGATTATAAACGAACTTGACCTTGCCGGCAGCTATATCCAGAAAATAACTCAATCCGATTTTCAGTCCCTCTATTTTTCACTGTACAAACCCGGCAACAGATTCACTGTAAAAATATCCCTGTCCCAGGGTAGAACAAGGATGTGCAGGACATCGTCAGGAGCAGGAAAAGGGTCAAAGCTTCAACGCTTTGAGCAGTTCCTACGTTCAAGGATATTAAGCGGAAGAATTACTGAAGCTTCACAGCCGGGGAATGACAGGATTGTCAGACTTGTCATTTTGAAGGGGGGAGAAACAACAAACCTCTATATCAGGCTGTGGGGGGGAAACTCCAATATCATAGCAACTGATTCTGAAGGTATGATACTTGATGCTTTCTACAGAAGACCTGGTAAAAATGAACAGAGCGGCGGCATTTTCACTCTCCCGGTAAATGAAAAACACAATTCAGGAAAGTTCAGCATCAGGGAATATCCTGAATCTGAAGACTTTAATTCATTTATCGACAGATACTATACAGATCTGGAAACCAGTGAAACAAGGGAAAGACTTAGAACAAAACTCCTCACAAGTCTGAATAAAAAAGCTGTCAGTCTTGAAGCAAAAATAAAGAGCAGGGAAAATAATTTCGAAAAATATGATTCAGCAGAATCTTTCAAACATTATGGAGAGCTTCTCCTGAGCTTTTCATATAAATGGAAAAAGGGTGAAAAATGGCTTGATGCTGAAAATTATTATGAAAACAACAGAACAACCCGAATAGAAGTGGACCCTGATATTTCAATTGAAAAAAATGCAGACAGGTATTTTACAAAATATAAAAAACTGAAAAAATCCAGAGAAAATTTTCTGGAAGAGCTTGAAAACCTCGAAAACAGATTAAACAGGATAAAAAAACAGATAACGGAAGCAGAAGAGGAAAACAGCATAAAAATCCTTTCAGACAGGCTCAGGGAAACAGAAACTGAAAAGAAATCCGGGGGGGAAAAACAGATTCCGGGACTTCAGTTTTATTCAGGAGGGTTCATTATTCTTGTCGGCAGAGGTGCAAAAGAGAATGATACACTTCTACGTCATCATGTAAAAGGCAATGATTACTGGCTGCATGCAAGGGATTATCCCGGAGGATATATATTTATAAAAAATATCAAAGGTAAATCCATACCGCTTGAAACACTTCTTGATGCTGGTAATCTTGCTGTATTCTACAGCAAGGGTAAAAATTCCGGGAAAGGTGAGGTTTACTATACACAGGTAAAGTATCTGAGAAGAACCAAAAATGGGAAAACCGGCCTTGTTATTCCGACACAGGAGAAAAATCTTTCAATAACTGTTGATGATCAGCGGATTAAAAGGCTTTTTGACAAAGAAAATTCCTGATCTGCATCCTTTTCGAGCCGGAATGAAGGATATCATCAGACACCGGTAAAAAACCTGTAATTTGTTATATCTAATTATATTTCATAGTAAAAAGTTGCAGATAAATATTGAAAAAAGATATTTTATAAAGAATAATAAGTATCATGGTTACAGATTATTCAAACATTTCCTATGAAAACTTTAAAGTACGCGGGCCGATAGTCGATGGAATTTTTTATCCTGATGATGATCTGCTGCTGCATAATAAAGTTGAACTTCTGATTGAAAATTCCAGGGTTCAACCAGGAAGATCTTCCGGGATTATATCACCTCATGCTGCATTCGCATTTTCCGGAGAACTTGCAGCAGCATCATTTCAGTCTGCTGCTGAAAGGGAAGTAGATAAAGTTATAATTATTGCCCCTGTTCACAGAGACTACACTGAAAGGATTTTTCTTACAGAATCAGATTTTTTCAGCATCCCCACTGCAAATATCAAGGTTGATACAGAAACTGTAAACAAATTACTTGAATACAATCCTCTCTTCCAGATAAATGACATACCTCATCTTGAAGAGCACTGTATTGAAATCCAGCTTCCCTTTATAGCCCATCTTTTCCCTGAAGCTGAAATAATACCGATACTCATAGGAAACAACTCATCAAAACTTGTTCTAACGCTTGTTGATGCCATTAAAAAGGTATTTAATGATAATTTTGAAAAAACATTAATTGTTGCATCCTCAAATATTGTTTCATACCTTGAACAGGATACAGCTCACCAATACTGTGAATATCTTCTTGATATCATAAAAACAGGTAATCATGAAAAACTGATAGAAGAGGTTGACAGATGCAAATTAAAGTCCAAGGGGCTTTCAACAATTGCATCACTTCTCCTGCTTACAGGCAAGGATGCCGGTATAAATATTCTGAGAACCAGGGATTCAGCAAAAACCGGCAAAGACAGCGGCAAGGTAGTCTGTTACGCGGCAATATCTGTAAATAAGGAAAACAGGGTAACATGAATGGAATTTACACTTTCAGATTATGAAAAAAAACTGCTCCTTCAGACAGCCAGGGAAACTATAACAGCTGTACTTCAAAAAAGGGAACCTGTTTATAAAGAGCCTACAGAGTTGCTCCAAAAGAACTGCGGTGCATTTGTAACTCTGCATAAAAAGGGGACTTTAAGAGGGTGTATAGGATATCTTTCAGGGATAAAACCCCTTTTTGAGACTATACAGGATATGGCAGTTTCAAGTGCTTTTAACGATCCAAGATTCCATCCGGTTGAGATTGAAGAATTGGGGGATCTTGTAATTGAAATATCTGTTCTATCTCCTATGAATAAAATAACTGATATAAATGAAATTGAGCCGGGAAAGCACGGGCTTTTTCTTAAAAAAGGATTTTCATCCGGAACGCTTCTGCCACAGGTCGCACTTGAACAGGGCTGGGACAGGGAAACATTTGTCAGGTACACCTGTACCAAGGCAGGTCTGCCTGCAGATGCCTATATGGATAAATCTGCAGAACTTTTCACATATACAGCTGAAGTTTTCAGTGAATAGTGTTTACTGAACAGCAGCAGCAATTGACTTGAATGCTTTCCTGATTTCCCCTTCTGAAAAATGCTTTACTGCAAAAACAGTAATAAATCCCGGGTCTATAAACTCAGTTTCTGTAAAATTCCTCAGGTATGTATATTTTTTATCGTTTATTAGAACTTCCTCACAGTACCATGAACCGTCAAAAACTGAAAAGGAATTATCAATCGATTCATTGAGTGCCCACCTCATTTTAAAGCATTTTTCTGTTTTTTCATCGAAATGAACTTTCAGCGTATATTCAAATTCCTTACCTATACCCAGTGTTTCAAAATCAGTTTTCACCCTCTGATAAAATATTTCCTCAGGATAATCTGCCCTGTAGTAGACCTCTGATGAAGCCATTCTGGGAAAAACTTCTTCCGATGAATCAAGGTCTGCAAGAAGGTCTGCAACCTTATCAATTGAAGTTGAAATCAGCATATGGTAATCAGAAACAATTGAGAACCTTTCCTCATTATCCCTGTTATATGTTTTACTGATTTTTACAGGCTTTTTCATAAGTTTCTGATAATCAGGATTTCCTGATATTCCGTAGCCGTTATAATCTGTTTCATCCCCTGCCATGCTTTCCTTAAAATCTGAAAATGCAATTCCCGCAATAAGAACAAAAACAGTAACAAATATTTTTTTAATATTATTTTTGCTGTACACAGTCAAACCGCCTCAATTTTATCGTAAAAAGACAAATCTACATTATATTTTCAGTATGTTGCATACCTTACAAGTCCCCCCACCCCTCCGAATAGAAGAACACCGCCTGACACCTTGAAAGCAAACTGCAGTTCTTCTGTGGAAGAAGGTGCATACTCACTCATGAAAAAGGATGTAAGCTCAAGTGCTGTTCCTGCAAAAATCAGGCTCATGCTTCCCCAGAATATCCTGTTCCTTTCATTGAATCTTTTTTCCTCTTTAAGCTTTTCAAGGTCCTTCATAGTTATGATAGTCAGAGGTTCGGATTTGAATTCATGAAGTCCCCAGTAAGCTGTGATCTCTTCTGATATTTTTTCACTTACAAGTTCTTTTTCGGGCTCCCTTGTTGAAAGAGAAACCATCTCCTCTGCAGATATTATAATTTTAACCGGTTCAACAATCTCCTGTATTTCAGCAATCTCTGAAGGCACTTCCTCCACTTCACCTGCAATTTCAAGGGCAATTTCCTTTTTCTTCTCAACTTCAACAGATCCCTCGAAGCAGTAGATTCGGGTAACAAGGTCTTCCTCTACACCAAGAGGATCTGCAACAATATCATAACCGAAATCAGTTCCCCTGACTCCACATACAGCGCTCTTTCCGTCAATTTTGAACTGCTGTGTACCTGTCAGTTTCTGGACCTTGGCCCGTATTTTGCCGTATGAAAGAGCAAACGAACCTCCCCCTTTTTCCTCAAAATCATCGATCAGGAAATTCGAGTTTTCAGATACCTTGATAATATTATTGGAACTTGCAACCTGGATTTCAAGAAGAGTATTCTCCTCTGTAAAGACCATATCATCCTTTTTAAGCTCAAGACCGATTACATCCTCTTCATACAGGTCAAAATAGTACTCATCGCTGCCGCTTACAACAGTAAACCCCTCACCTTCAGCATAAATAACTATACAGGCCGGCTGGCTCTGGGCATGAGAGAAAAACGGTATTAATATTAATAAAAGTATAATTATCTTTTTCATACAATAAATGGTAAATGAAAAACTGTTTTTTTTCAAAACCTTTTTTGAATTGTCAGTGATAATAAAAAATGCATCAGCTTCTTCTGCATCATATTATTATAAATAAATTCATACAGAAAAGCTGTATTTTTTTAAAAACCTGTTTACATGATTAATAATTCTGGAAGAATTTTCAGGACTTTCCCAGAAAACATTATCAATTTTTTTAAAGAAAGTAATCTGGCGTTTCGCATATTTCCTTGAATCCTGTTTAATCATCTCCCTGACCTCTGCAAGACTGAAATCGCCGGTCCTTTCCATCAATGAGAATTCGCTGTATCCTATTCCCCCCATTCCGGGGTCATCTTCCGAATATCCCATTCTTTTCAGGTCTCTGTATTCTTCAACAAGGCCGCTTTCAAACATGAGGTCAACTCGACTGTTTATCCTGCCGTAAAGTTCTTCCCTGTCCCTTGCAAGACCGATAAGAAGAAAATCATATTCACCCCTTGTCCTGTCAGGTACTGTAAATGATGAGAGCGGTTTTCCTGACGCGTGGTATACTTCAAGAGCCCTTGTAAGCCTGTAATGGTCATTTTCCGCTATTCTTGCAAAGGAAACCGGGTCAACATATTCAAGTTCTTTTCTTAAAGATTCAGGACCTTCATTAACCAGCCTCACCTGAATTATCTGCCTGATATCAGGGGAACTCTGAGGCGATTCGGGGAGTCCGTAAATAAAGTTTTTAAGGAAAAATGCATTCCCCCCTGAAACAAGAGGTATTTTTCCCCGCTGATAGATTTCCCGGCAGAGTATATCACCTTCCCTTACAAAATCACCTGCCCCGAATTCCTGATCCGGGGTAAGAAATCCGACAAGGTGATGTTTGATTTTTTCTCTTATTACTTTTTCTGGTGCAGCAGTACCTATCTCCATGTATTTATATACCTGGAGAGAATCAAGGTTTATTATTTCAGAAATATTTCTGAAATTCAGAAGAAAAGCTGTTTTCCCTACTGCAGTGGGGCCGAATATAACGACAACAGGTATTTTATTCTTCGATTCTGTATTCAATCTTATCAGTCAGGATCTGTTTGAGAGATGCTGAAACAACCTTTTCCTTACCGTCTTCAAGATCATCATCTCCTGTAACAGTTATCTGTGAAGCCCTTTTAATGGCAGCACATGTCATTTCATAAACATTTTCTTCATTATCAACAAGTTTGTCGATTGGAATCATCAGCAGTTATCTCCTATTTTATTTGCAAGAAAAATCTCCATAAATCATTGACAGCTATAGAGATAGAATTGAGTATATTTTATTATGAAAAAAAAGTAAAGATTTATACAATCTCTACTGTATAAGATTTCTTCTTCTGATCTCAGCTGCCGCTAGAATAATTTCTGCAACCGCATCAGGTCTGAAATTCTCAGTATTTATAAGAATATCAACATGTCTGAAATCATTATTATCTATGTTGTAGAGATTTTTATATCTTTCAGTATCACGAGCATCCCTTGCAACTGTCTTGTCAAGTATTTCCTGATAATCACCACCTTCCCTTTTATGTATCCGTGAAGCCCTGACCTCTTCACCGGCATCAAGAAATACCCTCAGGTCTGCATCGTCAATAAGCCATACCGCAAGCCTTGAACCCAGGACACACTCACCTTCTGAAGCCAGTTCCTTCTGCCTGTTGTCAAGGTAGATATCATACTTGCTGTCTTTTTCAGCCATACGGCAGAAATCATCGAAGTTAATTCCCTGTTCTTCAGCCATTGTATGGAATGTATAATTTATAAGCCTGAAACCCAGTTTTTCAGCAACAATCTTACTTACAGTTGTGTTGCCGCAGCCGCTTTTTCCTGAAATTGCAATTTTCATTTAAGCTATATTCCTCACCTGTTCTCTTATATTTTCAAGTGCATCCCTTGCATCTACTATTGCCTGATTAATTTCAATTTTAATACTTTTTGATCCTATGGTATTTATTTCACGGTTCATTTCCTGGCAGATAAAATCAAGTTTCTTTCCTACGAGAGATTCAGAGGATCTGAAAGTTTTTCGGAATCCCTCAATATGGCTTTTAAGTCTTACAATCTCCTCATTAATGCTGAATCTCACAAGCATGACAGCTGTTTCAGTATATATCCTGTTTTCATCAATGCTGCTGCCGAGCAGGTCTGTAAATTTCTGCCTGAGGTTGTTTTTGATTTCATCTTCAAGCGTTTCAGCATTATTCTCAATCTTTTCAACAGTTTTTTCAATAACTGACAGCTTTGATTCAATATCTTCTGCAGTTTTTACAGCTTCCCTGTTTCTGTTTTCATCATACTGAATATAGGTTTTTTCAAGAATTTCAAAAATCATTTCCCTGAAATAGTCAAGGTCCCTGTTCTTGATTTTCTTGAATACCCCCTCCATCCTCATTATGTTGGAGAGTGAAACAGAAGAATCAAGACCTGCAATTTCTGAAAGCTCTTTCAGGGCATTTATACTGGCTGATGCAACAGCCCTGTCTATAAGAATAGTTACATCCTCTTCTATCTCTTTAATCCTGATACTGAAATCAACCTTTCCCCTTTCAATCCTCTCCGCAAGATAATTCCGCAGCTCCGGTTCCAGCGGGGAAAGAAAAGAAGGCATATTCATATTAAGATCAAGATATCTGTTGTTGTAGGATTTAAGCTCTATAACCAGCCCGATTTTTTCATTCTGGAATTCATTGTAGCCGTAGCCTGTCATGCTTTTCATGTTTCATTCTCCGTCAGAATAGCTTTCAAAGAGTTTCTTTCCAAGTATCCAGTTATCACCTGCTCCCATGGTAATAAAAACATCACCTTTTACAAGTTCTTTTTTCAGGTAATCAAATGCGGAAAGTGGTTCTTCATAATAACAGACATTGTCATGAAAGTCACATACTCTCTCGAAAAATCTTCTGTCAAGATCTGTTTTCACCCCTTTTTCCCTGGCTGAGGAATATATCCTGTTTATTATAACTATGTCAGCTGAAGAAAAGGAAGAAGCAAAATCATCAAGAAGTGCTTCTGTCCTTGAATATGTGTGGGACATGAAATCAACAATTATCCGTCTTCCGGGATAGAAGTTTCTGAAACCTTCGATTGTTGTTTTCAGGGCTGTGGGATGGTGGGCATAGTCATCCATGAAAAGTATCCCGTTCCGTTCCCCGATTATCTCACTTCTTCTCCTGCTCCCTGAAAAAGAGTATATACCTTCGGCAATTCCCTCTTCGAGTTTAATGTCTTTTCCGGTTTGACCTGCAATATTCCTGTAGATTGCAATAGCAGCTGCAGCAGAACCAGCACAGTTAAGCACAGTGTGTTTTCCGGGAATTCTGACCATTAACTCCTTTTCAAAGCCTGAAAGGGTAAAACAGCTCACCCCCTCTTTCTGCTCAATTGATGTTATTCCGAAATCCCCTTCAGCAGAAAACCCGTAGGGAATAATATCAAGGTCATTTCTTTCCTTTTTAATCCCTGCTGCAAGTTCTGAAGCGCCCCTGTCATCACTGCAGTAGATCAGAGTACCCTTTTCAGGAAGCCTGAGTGCATAATCGTGAAATGCGCTGAATATATCTTCATAGTCCCTGAAATAATCAAGATGGTCAGGCTCGATTCCTGTAAGAAGAATCATGTCAGGATGAAAGGAAAGGAAATGGCGCTTGTATTCACAGGTCTCTGCCGCAAAAAATTCACTTCCGTTGATGAATGTTGATTTCCCTTCAAAATTGGAGACTGCGGAGCCTGCAAGTACAGAAACAGGAAGGTCAAGTGTTTTAAGTATTGTACCGAGTATTCCGGTTGTTGTTGTTTTCCCGTGAACTCCAGCTATTCCACAGGATCTTATGCCGGCTGAAAAAGCTCCCAGGGCTTCGGTATACTCCTTTAGCGGAAGGCCTTTTTTCACAGCTTCCATCAGTTCAGGATTGTTCCCGGCAGAATAAGCTGATGAGTGAATCACAAGATCAGCATCAGAAGGGACATTGCAGCTGTCAAAACCTTCGTTATATGGTATTGAAAGAGATTTCAGCACCTCGTCTGTATAGAATTTTTCCTCAGTATCGGAACCTGTCACAGAAGCTCCCAGCTTATGAAACATCTCTGCAAGAGCTGCCATTCCGGTACCTTTGATACCTATAAAATATATCTTCTTCCCTTCGGGGGAAAATCCCGGTTCAGATTTTATCATGTTCAAATAATAGTGATTAGGAACTGTTTTTGCAATAGATTTCCGGATTTACTGTTTATAAGCAGCTGTAAGTCAGCACATTGATAAAGTTATAATGTCATTCCGGAAATCTGTCATGAATTTGCTCAAAAATATTTATATTATCAACAAAAACTTCGGTAATAAGGGGATCAAAAAAGGTACCGGATGATTCCTTTATAATTGAAAGAGCTTTATCCCTGCTCATCGGGGGCTTATAAACCCGCTTTGAGAGAAGTGCGTCATAAACATCGGCAAGAGACATTATTCTTGCTTCAAGAGGGATAGCTTCTCCGGAAAGCCCTGCAGGATATCCCCTCCCGTCCCACTTTTCATGATGGCTCATGCATATCCTGTGTGCCATGCGGAAAAGTTCATTATCACACTGTTCAAGCACTTTTTCGAAAGCTTCAGCCCCTGCTATTGTGTGTGTTTTCATTATTTCATATTCATCAGGGGTCAGCCTGCCGGGTTTGAGAAGAATCGCATCAGGTATTGCAACCTTTCCCACATCATGTAGAGGAGATACATGGTAGATCCCTTCTATAAAGCTCTGATTAATTCTGTCCCTGAAATCACTGTGATGAGACAGCTTGTCAGCCAGTACAACACAGTAGTTACGCGTTCTTTCAAGATGTGTCCCTGTTTCAGGGTCCCGAGAATCAGTCAGGTCAGCAATAGCGAACATCAGTGCCCTGTATGCCCCGAGAAGTTCATCAGAAGTTTTTCGTGTCATCTCTGAAAATCTCTTTGTCATGAACTTGGCAACCTGCTGGGCAAAAATCGGGTCTTTGTCAAGGAGTATGCTGAAACTGCCGTTATCCAGCTGGAGACACTCGGTATTCTCAACTGCCACAACAGTGGCAGTACGTGTTTCCTCAGTAAGCAGAGCCATTTCACCGAAAACATCAGGAGATTCCATAATACCCAGCTCCCTGTCTCCCCAGCCCATATTCCTCAGTACTGAAACCCTGCCGCTCAGGATAACAAACATACTTGATCCAGTATCCCCTTCCCTGCATATAATGCTTCCAGTTTTGAACAGTACTCTTTTAAAATGACTGCTGATAAGATCAAAGGAATCTTCATTTATATGTGAAAAAAGTTCACTCTTTTTAAGTACTTTATGAAAATCAATATCCATTTCCTGTATTTCTCCGTTTTCCGCAGCTTAAAGTATAGCTTATTTGGCAGATTTTTTTGCCATTTGTTTAAAATTTTTATTTATAAATTCCAGGAAATGATGCATTACGGAAATATTTGAATAATATATCTTTTATGGGGTTTATAAGTATTATTAACAAATCAACAAAACCTGAAATATAAACATGTCTTTTTCAGTACAGGATTTAATTGATTTGATGAATTCACGATATGGTGATATCTTTAAACAGGCTAAAAAATCAGCAGTACTTTTATATGAAAAAAGAATACATTTTAATATTTTTATCAATCATAATACTCGCATCCTGCACTCCTGTCCGCTACGGCTATATTGAAGCAGAAAAGCCTCTTTTACCCCTGTTTTCAGAAATCACAGAAAACAGCAGATTTCCCGAGCTTGCTGAAAATATCAGTTTCATTGAAAATACAGACAGGCAATATGCTAAAGCGCTGGAAAAAAATAATCTTCTTCAAATATCATTGTATTCAGCCTACAGTCATGATACAGCTGAAAACAATGAAAAAACAATAACTGCCATAATCAGAAAATCAGTTCATATACCTGTAACTGATTACAGAAATACTGAAACAAATGCCGGGGCTGATGATGTTACAGGGGGAAAATACATAACAGAAGAACCGGAAAAAATTTCACTTCCTTTCAAGGGGCTGAGCTACGAAGGGAAATATCCTGACAGCAGCAGTTATTCCCTGTACCGGGAAACAAGAATAAAGGTATCTTTGCCTGATAAACTCCCTGAAAAGGCAAAAACTGCTTTGATGAACTGGATAGATGAAATCAGGATAAAGGAAAATACGGTAAATGATACTTCTGAAGAAATAACATGGATAGGGGCTGTTGGGGATATCATGCCGGGAAGGGGTGTCCAGGATATCCTTATCAATAATGAAAACGGCAGGGAAATAATCTTTTCAGACACCCTTACGATTCTCCGGGACTGCGACCTCCTCATGGGAAACCTTGAAGGTCCTGTGACTTTCCACAAAACTGCTATAGATAAAGCATATAACTTCAAATTCAGGCATAAAGTCCTTGGGGAGCTGAAGGAAACAGGGTTTGACTATCTCTCGGCAGTGAACAACCACTGCTATGATTTCGACCAGCAGGGTTTTCTGGATACCCTTTCAAACCTTGACAGATACAGCATAAAAACTTCAGGAGCAGGAAAAAACCTTGATGAAGCATTAACTCCGGCCTGTTTCAGTAAAGGGGGAACAGACTACAGGATACTTTCCCTTGCTGACTACCCTGCAGAGAAAGATAAATTCGAAGGAAGAAAAGAGACAGAGGCAGCAGATAATAAACCCGGTATACTCTGGCCTTCAGAATCTGTTTTTGATGCTGTGAAAAAGATGTCAGCAGAAAAGGGAGTGAGCATAGTATCTGTCCACGGAGGATACGAGTGGCAGAACCAGCCTGCATTAAAGCAGAAAAGGCTTTACAGGAAACTTATTGATCTTGGAGCTGATATAGTTATAGGGAGCCATCCCCATGTTCTTCAGCCTGTTGAATCATGGAAAGGATCTCTTATTGTTTATTCTCTCGGCAACTTCGTATTTCCGGGAATGGATGAAACAGAATACGGTGAGGAATCAATGATTCTTCATCTCGGCTTCAGAAGTAGCAAGCTTCTTTACATAAACTATATACCGGTAAATATTGACGGAAAATTCCTCTCAACAGATAAATCAGGAAATATTCTGAAGAGGTTTTCAGAACTGAACAGCAGTTTTTCTGATTAAAACATGAATAATGTTTTTAAATTCTGTCTATTGCCTCAAGCCTTTCCATCAGAGCAGGGTGCGAGTAATGATAAAAGCTGTAAAGCGGATGGGGAGTGAGATTAGACAGGTTTTCACTTCCCAGTTTAAGCAGTGCCGACTTGAGGCTTTCCTTCCTTTCAACAGATTCCACAGCAAATCTGTCAGCTTCATATTCATGCTTACGAGACCATGAAGTGAAAAGAGGATTCAGTATAAAGGTAAAAGGGGATGAACAGAGGCTGATGAGAATAAATATTCCGTAATAGCTGCTCCCTGAAAAACCGAATGCTTTAAAAAGCTGATCAAAGTTCAGCATCCTGTCAATGATAAAAAGTGTCAGCAGCATCATTATAAGTGAAACAAGTATCCTTTTTATCACATGCCTGAGCTTTTCATGCCCTATTTCATGTGCAAGGACAGCTTCAATCTCTTCAGGTTCAAGACTTTCGATCAGGGTATCATATAATACAATCCTTTTCAGTTTTCCGAATCCTGTAAAATATGCATTTGAATGTTTTGACCTTCTGCTCCCGTCAACCCTGAATATACCCTTAATCAGGAAGGAAAGTTTTTCAGCAAGTTTATTCAGTCTTTCTCTGAGCTCCCCATCTTCAAGTGGTTCGAATTTGTTGAAAAGAGGCGCAATAACAACAGGATAAAGAAGTGTAAGTGCAATCTGGAAAAGAGAAACAAACAGGAATGCATAAATCCACCAGTACGGACCTGTGCTGTCCATGAACCAGAACAGGACAAGAAGTACTGGAAAGCCTATTATTATACTGACAAGAGTTCCTTTTATCAGATCGGAAACAAAGAGTTTAACAGTCATTCTGTTAAAACCGTATTTCTGTTCAATTACAAAGCTTGAATAAAGTGAAAAAGGAATACTTGCAATACTGAATACAGCACTTACAGTGAAAATATATATAATCCATTTTAAATAATCTGCTGTATCAATGGAAATAATCATCTTTTCAAGAAAGCCGAATGCTCCTGACAGGATGAAAAACAGGAGAAAAACAGATGAAAAAAGGGAAGAAACCATTGAAAACCTTGTTTTTTCAATAGTGTATTCTGCAGATTTCCTGTAGTTTTCTTCTGTTACAGTATTTTTAAAATAATCAGGTACTTTGACGTGTTTTCTGATATTTTTAATATTGAGTATTTCAAGGTAATTTTCAAAGATAAATTCAGCAAAAAAGAAAGCTAAATATATTATAAGTATTGTCATTTCCACTTCTTGATAAATAAATTATGAATACAGATGCAGGGAATAATCCCTGTATCACAAAAAATATCCCCCTGCAATAAAAAACGCTTTTCACATTGCAGGGGGATATCAGTTACGTAACATGTCTGTCCTTTGAACAGATCCCTATTAGATGTTTTTTAAAGAGCTGCAAGCTCTTTCTGCATTTTACCGTGAGCTATAGCTGCCTTGCATTCCTTGCAGATTTTAAATTTTTTACCTTCTGCTTCATATTCATAAACAACCTTGATAGCTGTTCTTTTACAAACCGGGCAATCTCCTCTGCCGTTTTTTACAAGCTCCCGTACTCCGCTGCCTCTGTGTGCTTTAGACATAAGTTCTCCTTTACTGGTATGGATAACAATATATATATCAGGTTATAAAATGTCAATTATCAAATCTTTTCCAGGATATGATTAACAATTTCAGCTATCATTTCCGAAGATTTATGAAGAAATGAACCGAAATTCGAGGGCGCATTTCCATCCGCCCTGTCTGAAATAATCCTCACAAGAACAAAAGGTATATTGTTCATGCTTGATACAAAACCTACAGAAGCACCTTCCATTTCAACAGCATCTCCTCCGAGCTGTTCTGTAAAGAATTTTCTTCTTTCCTCAGACTTTTCAGAAATAAACTGGTCTCCTGTGAGTATCCTTCCCGCTTTCAGCTTTACACCCCTGCTTTCATAGGACATGGCAGCCTCAAAAAGAGCTTTATCTGCCTTCACAATCCTCATACCGGTATAGGGGATCTCTCCAATCCTGAAACCAAGACTTGATGCGTCAAGATCATGCTGGAGACAGTCTTCTGAAACAACAATATCGCCAATCTCAAGTTCCGGATTTACAGCACCTGCAATACCGGCAAATATTACAGCTTCAGGGCTGTAAATATCTATCAGTTTCTGAAGCACCATTGCAGACATGACCTTTCCAACCCCGGTCATCCCCACAAGGACTTTTTTCCCCTTCAGTAAACCTTCATAAAACGGAATACCAAAATAGCTGATACGTTCCTTATTTCTGATATCAACAGATATTTCAGAGACTTCTTCTTTCATTGCGCACAGGACAAGAATCATTAAAACCTTCCAACTTCATCTTTTTATTACACCAACAGCCATGATATACTAAAAATCAATATTTTTCCAGATTAAAGGACACTGAAATTGAACAGAACATTAATAGCTACTATGACTGCTCTTATTTCCCTTATAGTATTTTCCTCATGCAGGACTCAGACTGAACTTGCAGCAATTACACCCGGTAAAATTGATACTGAAGAAATATCGGTAAAACCTGACGAATCAGGAGCTGAAACCATGTATTTCTCGGAACTTGTAAAACAGGTTGAACCTGTAAGCTATCTGTCATGTTACGGTGAAATGATGACATTCAACACGGAAATTAATGATCCCGGCATTATCGGTATGAGTATGACTGAAAAAAACAAACTTATTACGTCAGACAGAAGCGGTAACATAAATATTTACAGAAAATCATCCGGAAGATGGAAGCATTCAGAGAAAATGACTCTGTATGCAGAAGGAGTAAAATCATTCACTGCATTCTCTGCAGATTCATCATTTATATGTCTTTATTCAGATCTGACAGATTCTCTTTATCTCTTTCCATATATGAAACAACCTTCAAAAATACTTAAACTCTACACCTCTTACACATCCTTCAGCAGGGAAATTACCGATATTGATATGGAAGAAGGCTATATATATATTATTGATACAGAAAACAGGGTTTCAATAATTGATTATAAGAAAGACAGGTTTGAAACAGAACTCTTTCTTGATTCAAGATTATCATTACGATCAATAGCAGTTATGCAGAATAAAGATACAAGCTCTCTGGCAGCTGTTTCTCCCGGATCAGACTTGATTCATATTTTTCCCATGTCAGAACAGTATCTGATGGTCAGGGAGAAAGGATTCATAAAGACGGCAGGAATCACTTCATTCAATTACGGGACCCATGTGCTTGTATCGGGAAACGGGGAAATTCTCTACGCTCTTGAAAGCAGCTCAGTGGATCTTTCAGATTTCACTAAAGGGGAGGCAACAGTAACAGGCAAAATTGACCCTGACTACCCTGTTGACGGAGGCCCTGAATTTCTTTCTGTTTCGGATGTGAGGAAATAAAACCTTTATCAGGACAAAACCAGATTATATACCTATTCAACAGATATATATTTTTCTGCAATTTTCTGGATAACCCCTTTTTCCTGTAGTCCCAGAATTATTTCATTGATTTCATTCTTTATAATCTTTCTCGGGGAATTCCTGGAAAAAGCCATGTGATAATTAAAAACAGATACAGGTTTTTCTGCTTTCCTGATATTTTTTTTAAATTCATTATTAATCCTGAATAATTCCGAAGCTGTTGACTGGTTCATAATAACCAGATCAACTCTGCCGGCATTCAGTTTTTGAAAATTCTGCAGATTCGATGTTACTTCATCAATATCAAGATTATACTCATTTACTGCTCTTGAAAAATCATCACTGTAATTTGTACCTCTTGTAATGCCAATTTTATAATTCTTGAAATCAATATAACTGTTCCAGTTAAAATTACTTATTTTTGCTGATGAATAATAAACCATTTTCTTATCCTCAAAAAGAGGTACAGAATAATCAAGATATTTTTCACGTTCTTTACATTTGCTGATAACAGAGACAACATCATATTCACCTGTTTTAAGATAACTCAGCATCCTCTTTTGAGGGAACAGATCCATATTTATCCGGATATCTGTAGATGAGAATATTTCAGTCATAAGCTCAAATGCAAGACCTGTTTCAGCTTTACCGCTTTTTTCATAAGTAAAAGGTGGCCATGAAGCTTCTTCAGCTATTCTTATAATCTTAATATCATCAGAAATATTCTGTGAAGATAAACCTGTATTGAGAAAAACCACCATAAATACAAATAAAAAAGATATTGTTTTACTGTTTAAATTTATTGATGTCACTGAAACAATTATATATCTTTTCTTTTTCATTTAAAAGATTCTTAAACATTGATTTTTTCTTTTTCAGTTTACTGCAGAATACCCGCCCTTGCCTGTAAGATAATTAACAGCAGACTGGGCGCACTTTCTCTGAAGGTCAGCCTGTGATTCAGCAGAAAACCAGGCAGCATGGTCTGTCAAAACAACATTATCAAGCTTCAGAAGTTCACTTCCCTCTTCAGGGGGTTCTTTTTCATATACATCCAGAGCTGCCCCCGCAAGTTTACCGGAGATCAGGGCTTCAACTAGAGCAGTTGTGTCTATTACCCCGCCCCTGGAAGCATTAATAAGAATAGCGCCAGTTTTAACCTTATCCAGCGAATCGCTGTTTATCATATGGGAAGTTGCCTCGTTAAGTGGAACATTGAGACTGATAAAATCTGATTCAGCAAGAAGCCCATCAAGTGATGTGAATACAGAATCAGTTCCGTCTGTCGAATGGGTATCAATAAGGTCTTTTTTCCTGTCGGCATTACGATCATGTATAAGAATCCTTGAAAATCCGAGTCCTGCAATCTTGCGGTGAAGAGCCTGTCCTGTTTTACCGTACCCGATTATTCCGAAGACTTTACCGGATATCCGTCCTGCCCTGACTCCCCCCCTGATATTCCACTGTCCCTTACGGATAAGCCTGTCTCTTACAGCTACATTTCTTATACAGCTGAAAAAGAGGGCAAGAATATGCTCAGATACCTCTTCTGTGCAGTATTCAGGAACATTAAGCACCTTGATCCCTTTTTCTGAGGCATATTCAGCATCTACATTGTCAAAACCAATACCGTACCTGCAGACAACTCTGCACCTGTCAAGTTTATCAAGGAAAGCCCTGTCCATCCTGTATAGATTTACCAGAATTGCATCAGCATTCCCGCATTCTCTTTCTATATATAAAGTATCACTGTATGACCTGATTTCTGTGACATCACAGTCAAGAGACTTAAGAACATCCAGTTCAATTTTGTGGTCATCATACCTGTCTTCAAGAATTACAATTTTATATTTCATAGGGAAAAAGATTAAATCATCATCTCCATATTTTCAAGCATGATTTCTTATTTGTATCTGAAAAACCGGGCTAAAACAGCTGCTCGAAAACATAGAGGTAATTATTGTCAGTCCCGAATATCAGCCATCTGCCGGAAATTACAGGAGAGCCGAGTATTTCCCCGTCAATCTCTGTACTCCAGGCAACTTTGCCGTCTGCTGCATTTACAGCAGCAAGAACAGGTGCTCTGTCATTGTAAAGATCACCCCTCAGACCGATATAGATCCGGTTGCTTCCTATACATGGAGCAGACGAGACAGGAGAATCAAAGACTGTTTCCCAGGTCCTATGACCATCCTCAACCCTGAATGATTTAAGTGTCCTGTCACCGGGGGCATAGATCACATTACCTTTCCAAACAGCAGGAGCCATGTAATCAAGAAGATTTATATTTTCCCAGAATATATCTTCAGAACTCATTTCCATATATGAATCAAAATCTGAAAAATCACCCTGCTCCCATATGACATAACCGGTATCAATATCTAGAGCCAGGTACTTGAAAACCATATAGTTTTCATAGAGTCCGCAGGCGGAAAAAAGCACCATGTTATCTGAAACAGAAGGAAATGAATACCACGAAAGGCTGTCCTCTGCGGTGGGAAACAGCCACTTGAATCTTTTTTCCCTTATGCTGTATGCGCCGAGGCTGTATGGTTCCTCGGCAGGGCCCGGCATGAAAAGGACAAGATCATTATATACCTGGAAACTGTTATACTGCCACATGTAGTTGGGAACTGTATCAAGCTCCTTTCCGTCACGTGAGAGAAAATGGGTAGCACCTGTATCAGTTGTCAGTATGATATAGTCGTTATAACCGATTATGGTTGAATTGACAGGGAAATAGGTATTGAAGCGCCAGACCTCATTTCCGTTTTTAATATCAGCAGCATAGACAAATCCGTCAGCAGAACCGAAATAAACCTTTTCCCCGTCAACATATGGAACTGAATTGACAGGAGCTCCTGTTTTAAACACCCATTTCATATATCCTGACTCTATATCAAGGGCATAGAAGTTGCTGTCTGATGATCCGAAAAAGAGTGTGTTCCTGTAAACTACAGGAGGATTGAAATGGCGTTCTCTTGCATCACCCTCCTGATATTTGAGTTTCCACTTGATACCGATCGGTGGAATAAATTTTTCGGGATAGTTACCCTTTCCCCCTTCCCCTCTGTATACTATCCTGTTGCGGCTTTCGCTGCATGACATGATGAGAATACTGAGGAATAACAGAAGATAAACTGCTTTTTTCATCAGTAGAAAACCCCTCTCAGGCTTATCAGAGAAACTGCCTTTTCAGTTATTCCGGAATCTTTAAAGCTTTTGTTCAGCCTTTTATAGTATTTATCAAAATCTTCCAAGATATTCTCATATTCCCCTTCCCCGTAATTCTCCCTGTAAAGGATCTCAGTCAGAATTCCTGAAAGCTTCCTGAAATCACTGTTCCTTGTTTTTTCATTTATTTCCTCAGAAATATCTTTTCTCACAGCAAGAACACTGTACTCGGAAGGAGTCAGATATTTCATTTTGACCGGGTACCCCGCTGAAAAATATTTCAGAAGAAGATATCTGTATCTCCTTACAGCATGATCTCTCATGTTTTTTCCCCTGCTCCGGGAAAGATAAACCAGTTTTGAAAACTTATAAATATATAAAATAATGATAAAAATCACGATGGATGCTGCAAGAAGCCTTAAAACTACCAGCAGTCCGTTTATATAGTTTTTCTTTTCCCCTGTATCAACAGTCCGGATAATCGGGACAACAACCTGGGCATCATTCATATTGAGTCCTGCAGGGGGAATTGCAGAACCTGTTGTTTCAAAATCAATCCATCCGTACCCTGAAAGGTAAAACTGCACCCAGGCATGTTTATGGGCTGTTGTAACAAGAAGAAGCTCATCTGCGGTATATTCTTTAAGCACATCAATATTTTTCCGGAGTTCCAGTATTCCCTTTACATGTGAAGGGGTCTGAAGGTTTCTGGAAGCAAGATAACCGCGTACAACTCTGGAGGGTATACCGGCAAGCCTTCCCAGAATAGCTGCTGTGTTTGCAAATTCAGTACAATCACCGGTAAGGCTTCCTGAAAGGAATTTTGAGAGCTTTTCAACAGATGTATTTTCATCATACCCTATCTCATACTGGTGTTTTTCAAAACTCCGCAATATCTTTTCTATCCTCTTTCCGGGAGGAAGATCATCAATATTCATTGATGCAATATAGGAAAGAAAAATATCACGGAATTCAGGATCAAGATCTGAATAAAGATAACCTGAAAGTTTATTCTTTTCATCAGGCATCAGCTCCCATCCGTCAGGGACTCTGTCAGCATTGTATGCGGAAATGAATGAAGATACTTTATAGGAATAACTGAAAGGGCTTACCGAGGAATCATATACTGTCGGTTCAATCATGAAAGGAAGATAAGGAACAGATCTTTCAGGTATTGCAGAAAGATAGAATGCACTAACTATATCCCTTCCTGAATCATACGGGAATTCAGGATTCAGCCAGTTTTCGATAAAACGCTCATTTTTGAGTCTGTTAAGAGACTCGTCATCTGAAAAGAGGAATCCCTTCACAGGATCAAAACGGTCAAGATATTCCCATGCGGAATACAGTTCCCCTTTTCCTGAAGCAACAACCATGACAGCATACTGCCTGTTTCCGCTCCCCCCCCTGCGGCTTCTGTTTCCCCACCTGTCTGCCGGGACCCCCTTGAGGTCGCCATCTTCATCCATTTCACCGATCCCGGAGCCGCCGGGAATTGCCTTTTCATTGCTGAAATTAAGTATAAAATCAAGCGTTCTTGAACCGTCAGGCAGGAAGAAAAAAACTGCACAAGCGAATACAGTAAAGAAAAGAAAGAGAAAAATATATTCCCTTCTGAAATCAGATATCTCTCTTCCCCTTGAAGATATTGTCTTTTGCTCCCTTATTTCCCTGTAATAATAAAAAGATACAGTAAACCACGATATAAGCAGAAGGATAAAGTATAATGAGGAAATATAACTGTAAAGGCGGTTCTCTGAACTCAGTGAACTTGAAAATCCGATAAGCCTTGAATAAACAAGAAAATAGAAAAGCGCTTCCAGAAATGAAAGGAACACTGCCTTGAACCTGAACAGAAAATAGGTGGTAAAAAATGCCGCAGCTGACAAGGTAATGGAGAATGACAGGTATGAAGCATATGATGGTTTTATCAGGAGAACAAGAGGTATAACTGCAGATGCTGTAATTCTTATTCTGTCAATCTTTTCAGGGCTGAAAAAACCTGCCTGAAATATCTTTTTCCCGGATAACATGAAAGCAATATAGATTTCAGCCGGTACTGCAACAAAACAGATATAAAACATCGGGAAATCATACATTACCGCTACAGATGGATTTAAGTATGGAGAAAGAAGGAGAGAAAAATATATCAGATATCGTATAAAAAGAAGCGATCGTCTCATATAGTATTACTTGCCCTTCTCTTATTCCTGCGGGACTTTACCCGGTATGTATCTGTGACTATATCCACAGCCCTGGTATCAGCATCAGGAATTTCAGCAGAAGATTCTGTAACTGATGTGCTGTAAAATCTTCTCATAGATGTGATGAATTTCAGTCCCGGGAAAATTCCTTCACCCGGACTGTCAAAGCCACTTCCGTCAATCATATACCTGTTTTCTTCATCTCTTTTCATATCAGGATTTTCCGGCTTGATAATCCTGGGATAAAAGAAACAGAATCCTGAAGAGTTTATGAAAAAGGGTTCAAGATCCTCAATCATTTCCGGTTTTTCACAGAACACAGCAAAAGGACCTTCTGACTCACTGAATATTTTTTCAAAATCATTCCTTATTTCCTGGAGAGAGAGTTCCCTGTTTACAGCATTCAGGCCATTAATATCAGCAACATTAATATTTTTGCTGTTAATAAATACGCTGAATTTATAATTCTCAGCTGTCAGGAGGGAATTAAGATAAAACCTGAAATATTCCCTGAAAAAACGGAACACCAGGAATCCCTGATAAACACTTTCCCCGAAAAGATCAGGATCGCTGCAGTAGACAATATTAATCTGTTTTACTTCATTGTCATTTCCGGGAGCAATCCTGGTGAATATTGTATTTGATTTACTGCTGGCTTTCCAGTTGATATCCCGGGACCTGTCACCCCTTATATATTCTCTCATAAGTATTTTTTCAAAATCGTTTTCATCAGGTTTTTTGTTTTTCACAAAACTGCTCATGGAATCTTTTATATTTCTCACAGCATTGTCAGGAAGACCCGGGATTACAGGGATAGATATTATTTCCTTTCCGGCGCAGGGGATTCTCATCAGCCCGAAAATATCCTCAAGGCAGTATATCGACTCTGCATCAATAATACCCGGAGTTTTCAGGCGGAAACCAGATTCAATAATACCTGACCTGTCTGAAATAAACCTTCTGAAGTAGCGGAAACTCTTTCCTGTTACATGGAAATATCCTTTAATAACTGCTGAATAGCGGAAGAAAACAGGGGGGGGCTGTTCAAAAGCAATAACAATGCTGTTTCCGGAAACAGAGGAAGAAGAAATCTCCCCCTTTATTTTTACAGTAATATTATTATGCCTGTATCTACCTGAAAAATAAAATAAAACAGAAGCTATAATAAAAAGGATCAGAAAAAAAACTGAAGAAATAAAGATGCTCTGATAATCAGAATCAGCATAACCTTTCCCGAAAACAAACAGTACAGTTGAAACTGCAGCAGTTCCGGGAAGTGTAAGCGGATAATGTTTCAGTATTTTTCTCATATTTCAATTTTTACTGTTTCCAGTATATCAGACAGGACATCCTCTGTTTTTACGGAATTCTCATGCATCACTATCCTGTGGCTTATTGTCGGAATAAAAAGTTCCTTGACAGTATCAGGTGTAACATAATTTTCCCCTCTGAGAAGTGAAAGTGATCTTGCAAGCCTTGACAGTTTGACACCTGCCCTGGGGCTTGCTCCCTGTTTGATGAATGGATTGTCCCTGGTAAGCCTTACACAGCTGACAATATATCTTATAAGATCCTCGTGGATTGTTACATGATCAACCATCTCCTGCCATGAGATAAGTTCATCCGCTGTTGTTACAGGTTTCAGATTATCCCACCCGTCGCTTCTGCCATGCTGCCTGACAATACCGCATTCATCAGCGCTGTCCGGTATTCCCATGGAAATTTTGATCATGAACCGGTCCAGCTGTGGAGCGGGAAGAGGAAAAAGATGGGCCCCTTCAAGGTTCATTGTTGCAATTATGAAAAAAGGTGAAGGCAGATCGAATGTTTTACCTTCAATTGTCACTTTCTGCTCTTCCATCGCCTGGAAAAAAGATCCCTGTGTTTTAGGAGTCAGAAGGTTGATTTCATCACACAGAACGAAATTTGAAAAAATCGGCCCCTTGTTGAAAATGAAATCATCATCCCCGATACTTTCCTTTGTCAGGTCAATCCGGCTGAAGCCTATAATATCCTGGGGTAGAAGGTCTACTGTACACTGGATTCTGCTGAAAGGTTCAACATCAATCTGTCCGGAGGTCTTCTTTCTTTTTCTGTTTTCAATTGAACCGGCAAGGGCTCTTGCCAGGGAGGTTTTACCGACACCATGGGTATCTGCAAGAATTACATGCCCTCCGGCAATTTTCGAGGCGAGAATATACTCAAGTTTTTTTCTTTCAACAAAGATTACTTTTTTAATATTATCTATTAGAGATGCGACCTTGATGCTTACTGCTTCAGCATCAACTGCAGCTGTTTTTTTATCTTCCATAAAATAAAGATTATACAAAAATGGCAAACAAATCAATCTTGATTTTTTTATGCCGAATTTACAGATTCTATTGTATAATTCAGTGACTTTTTATGGAAAAAATTATCCCGAATCCGCCGAGTGACATAAAAACCAAAATAACACTTCTGGCAACAAGTGTTGTATTCGTCTCGCTTCTCCTTGTAGCGCTTCTGCTCGGGCAGTTTTCCTTTGTGAAAGTGGAATCCCTGCTCGACAAGCATATTATGGATATTGCAAGAACAGTAGCACAGATACCGACTATCCAGAAAAGGGTTGGTACTGACTCGGGATACAGATATATCCAGCCTATTGCAAACAGTATTCGTGAAGAGACCAATGCGGAATATATAATTGTTTTCTCGCTGGGAGGGATAATGTGCTCAGCTCCCAACGGGGAGGATATCGGGAAAAAACTGAAAGGGTGGGACTGGGAAGAGTCTCTCAGGGGAAAAAAATACATAATAAAAACTTCAAGCAGTTCAGGGCCTATCCTCAGGGCTTTTATACCGATATACAACAATAACCAGCAGGTCGGAGCAGTCCTTGTAGGTATGCTTCTAAAGAATGTAAATGACCTTTCTGGCGAAATAAGGTTCAGTATTATTGCTGTAACAATTGTAGGCCTTCTTATCGGAATGATAGGATCATCCATTCTTGCAGACAGCATAAAAACCACCATGTTTAATCTTGAGCCCTATGAAATTGCCACCTTTTTCAAGGAATTCGAGGCAGTACTTGAATCGGTAAGAGAAGCTATAATTGCGATAGACAGGGAAGGAAAGGTAACAATTGTAAATAACGAAGCAAGAAGAATGCTCAATATCAACACCAGTGTAAGGGGAATTAAAATCCAGGATCTGATTACAGATTCAAGACTTCCTGAAGTGCTTGAATCCGGAGAACCCCAGTTCGACCATGAACAGAATATCGGGAACAACAGGGTTCTCTGCAACAAGATGCCAATCAAATTCGAAGGTAAAATAATCGGTGCTATTGCCTGTTACAGGGATATTACAGAGATTCTCACCATGGCTGAGGAATTCACAGGAGTAAAGGAATATCTGGAAGCTCTTCGTGTATCAAATCATGAGTTTTCAAACAAACTTCATACAATTTCAGGACTTATCCAGCTCGGGGATTACAGCAAAGCTCTTGAATATATATCCGACCAGACTGATATCCATAAAAATGTTGTTTCATTTATTTCAAAAAGAGTCCATTCTTCAGCAGTTGCAGGACTTCTTATCGGAAAAAGGGGAAAATGTATTGAACTTGGTATTGATTTTACAATTGATAATGATACAAACCTCGGAAAAATCAAAAAAACAGATGCCACCTCCCTTGCAGTTGTTATAGGAAATCTCCTTGACAATGCCATGACAGCAGTCAATAATAATGATAAAAATAACAAGAAAATATATTTCTCCATGTTTCATGAACTTGATAAAGTGTATATAAGTGTTATTGATAACGGCTACGGCATTTCAGAAGAAGTGGCATCAAAGATTTACAACAAGGGCTTTACAACAAAGAAAAACTACAACAGCGGTTACGGATTATATCTGATAAAATCAATCGTTGATTCATACCACGGTGAAATTAATTTTGAAAACAACAGAGACGGTTTGACAGAATTTATGATAATACTTCCAATGAAGGAGGAGTAGAACAGTGGATATTAAGGTTATGGTAGTTGAAGATGATCCAATGGTTTCAGATATTCACAAGAAATTCATCAATTCCATCGAAGGTTTTACCGTATTCGCCATAGCCACAAATGGTCAGGAAGCAATTGGTATTATTGAAAGTGAAAATGTAGACCTTGTAATTCTTGATATTTTTATGCCTGTAATGGATGGTATTGAAACAATGAAGCAGATCAGAAGCAAGGGCAAGGATATAGATATCATCCTGATAACTGCTGCTGTGGAAGGTGAAATTGTCAAGAAATGCATGAGATTCGGTGCTGTTGACTATATAATCAAACCCTTCAAGTTTGAAAGACTTAACTCTTCCCTTGAAAACTACAGAAAAATGTTTCAGACAAGATTTGACTTTCCTGACAAATATGAGCAGAGCGATGTGGATTCACTCTTTATTACAAAAAGAGATATAAATACTTCCTCGGACCTTCCCAAAGGACTTCAGCATTCAACTCTTGAAAAAATCATAGAAACAATGAACGAACTTGACTATCCCCCTTCTGCAGATGAGGTGGCAGCCATATGCGGTATATCACGGGTTACAGCAAGAAGATACCTTGAATATCTTGTCTATTACGGGCAGGCTGTTATTGAACCCCAGTATCTCAAGATTGGAAGACCTGTAAACAAGTACAGGTACCTAAAATAAAACCTCTGCAATAAATTGCAGAGGCCACCCCAAATTATTAAAGCAAGGAACATGCCAGTATTCCTCACAGTTCCAGAAACAGTTTCCTGTTTCTGTTGATCGCATAATTAATATAATACTTTGAGAGTAATATTTCAATATTTTTTAAGCGATTTGCTGTAGTTTTGTTAGTTTTTTGTTTAATTTGTGTGAGGATATTGTTAGGTCATGTAAGATGAAATTATTGAGTCTTCTTTACTTTATAGATGAAAGCGATTCATGTATAATCAGATAATTATTTAATTCCGGAGAAAAAATGACTATTATCGACATCAAAACATCATTGATTATCGGCGATCCAGACAGTACTGATCTGTATAATGAAAAAGCAACTGATAAAACATGTGATTACTGTAAAACACTGCAGAACAGGATCAGAGGCAATCTGAACAGAATGATTCTGTCAGCTTCCGGCTGGAGAAAAATTTTCTCCCTTGAAGAGGGGGAAAATAATAACGAGGACAGCATGTCAGGAGCAATATCCCCGGAAGATACATTTCTTGTTTCTTCCGCAGCTTATATTTTCGGTAATTACATCATAAATACAACAGGCAGGAAAAAGCCGGTTATTTCCGTGGGCCTTGATTCAAGACCGACAGGACCGGAAATCGGCCGTGCAGTGGTTAAAACACTTGTCGCAATGGGTTTTGAAGTCAGATATCACTTTATTGTATCTGCACCTGAGATAATGGCATATGTCAAGCAGACCGGAGAATCAGACGGTTTTATCTATATTTCCGCAAGCCACAATCCTTCAGGGTATAATGGGATAAAATTCGGCCCTTCAACAGGAGCTGTCCTCGGAGGCAGCGAGTCTGCAGAAATAATCAGAAATTTCAGGGATTTTATAACAAACAGTGACCCGGTGGGATTTCTTGAAAATCTGACAAAAAATATAACTTCAAACGATCTTGAAAAAGCATACATTGAATCAGAAAAATGGAAATCAGAATCATATAAATCATATCTTCAATTCAACAAATCAATATTTACATTCAGCGGGAGATACAATCCGGAAGGTAAAAAACATGATATCGGGATTGTTGCAGATATGAACGGCAGCGCAAGGTGTGTTTCAATTGACAGGGATTTTTTCAATATTCTCGGTATAAAATCCTTTTTTTTCAACAGCACTGCCGGAGTAATAAATCACCCTATCCTTCCTGAGGGGGAAAATCTTGATTTCTGCAGAATTGAGCTTGAAAAAAAATACAGGGAGGACAGCTCTTTTGTACTGGGTTATATGCCTGACAATGACGGAGACAGGGGCAACCTTGTTTATATCAACAGCGGGACCGGCAGGGCTGAAATACTGGAGGCCCAGGAGGTTTTTGCACTGGCATGCCTTTCCGAACTGGCATTCATGGTTTATTCAGGAATTCTCAGATATGACAGCAGCGGCAGACTGACTGGAAAATGTGCAGTTGCGGTTAACGGACCGACCTCAATGAGGATAGAAAAAATATGTTCAGCTTTCGGTGTTGAAGTCTTCAGGTCTGAAGTGGGAGAAGCAAATGTTGTAAACCTCTCAAGAAGGCTGATGGAAGATGGATGGATAATAAGACTTCTTGGTGAAGGTTCAAACGGCGGAAACATTACTTATCCTGCAACAGTAAGAGACCCGATGAACACAGTCGGTAGTATACTGAAACTTCTTACAATAAAAACAGAAAATAACAATGGAAAAATCATACCGGGACTTTTTGAAATATGGAAGGAAAAATCAGGATACAGCAATGCTGAAATCATTTCTGAAAATTCCGGTGACCTGCACTCTCTTTCAGATATCATAAAAACACTTCCTTCCTTCACCACAACTTCAACGGGTGAAAAAGATGCTAAAATGCAGATTAAAACAGGGGACCACGGAATACTCAAGAATAACTATGAAAAAATCTTTCTTTCGGAATGGGACATTAAAAAGCGGGAACTGGAAAAGAAATTCGGAATAACTGGCTGGGAAGAAATAAACTATATGGGAACTGAAGCAGTTTCCGGAACAGGCCCGGATATACGGAAAAACCATTCAACAGGGGGGCTTAAAATTATTTTTAAAAAATTTTCAGGGGAACCTGCAGGTTTTATCTGGATGAGAGGATCAGGGACTGAACCTGTTTTCAGGGTAATGGCTGACATCGAGGGGCGTTCAGCCGAAAAGGAGAAATATCTTCTTAACTGGCAAAGGGAGATGATATCAAGAGCTGATAATATGTAAAAAGGACTGCAGAATTTCTCTGCAGTCCTTTTAAAATAATATTTCTGAATTTTTCAGAAATCAATTTATTCAGGCGGAACTATTTGGATGTAAGGTTGAAAACACCATCCCAGTTTTTGGGAGGCGGATTTTTTATAAAATCGGAACACCTTTTAATATATGTTCTTGACGGACCATCATCGGAAGATACTTTAAGAGCTTTCCTGAATATCTGGTCAGCCCCTTTCCAGTCCTGCTGCTGGAAACTTTCAAGTCCCTTGTGAAAAATATCAACAAGTTCCTGTGTCTGCTCCCTCACCTCACCTTTCTCGTCAAGAAGTTCATAAAGCTGAACAGGTTCATGTATCCCGACAACCCTTACGCGGTCAAGTTTTCTTACAAATATCCTGTTTGAAGCATGGCCGTAGGTGTACTGGCTTATAAGCTTCCATGTTCCGTACTGTTTGTTAACCCCTTCAAGCCTTGCTGCAAGGTTTACTGAATTCCCCATCATTGTATAATCCATTTTTCTTGCAGTACCCATGTTTCCGACAACCATTTCCCCTGTATTTATACCAATCCTTGTAAGAAGAGGTGAAGGCGCCCTGCTGTTTTCCATAAAATTCCTGTTCAGTTCATCCTCAATTTTTTTCATCCTGACAGCTGCAACACATGCCCTTTCAGCATGATCGTTAAACTCAACCGGTGCACCGAAAAATGAAATAATGGCATCACCCTCATACTTGTCAATTGTACCCTGAAGATCAAGAATAATATCACTCATTGCAGTCAGATAGTCGTTGAGAAGCTTTACCAGATCAGTAGGATCAAGCTGTTCAGATATAGAGGAAAACCCCTTGACATCTGTAAACATTGCTGTCAGAAGTTTTTTCTCTCCACCCAGCTTCAGATAATCAGGATTATCAATAAGCTGGCTTATGACATCTGATGAAAGATAATGACCGAATGCAGTCTTGATAAAGGCCTTTTCCTTCGATGTTTTCACAAAAGTCATCATTGTATGGATAATAAAAGTCATAAACACTGAAATAACAGGCACAATGACAGGGACATAAATACCTGTAGTTATAAATACTGCTGAATAAGCAGTGAATATAAATACAGCAGTAATAAAACCTATAATTATGGAACTCCTGGCACTCCTTCTCTTTATAATAAAAAAAACAAGATAGGAAAAAAACAGGGCAGACAGGGGAGAGACCCATTCCGGAGCTGCTGAAAGGAATTTACCGCTTAATATTGTGTTGGCAACTGATGCATGGGTCCCCACATTCATGTATTCCTTTTCAAAAGGGTTTACACCAATATCTGTTGTAGATGTTCCGGTATGCCCAAGTATGCAGAAGGAGTCCTCAAGATTTTTTTTAAGGATCTGCCTTGTCTTCAGAAGGTCCCCTGAAATCTCGGCTGTTTTTCCGAATATACCGGGAACTTCAGATTTAAGCAGAGCATATTCAGATTTTATATCTTCCGGAACCTCCCCGGAAGCAAGTACAGAGTCAATATCAGAAAGAATCAGCTCCAGAGCATTTCCATTCAGAAAATTTTCAGTCTCTGTAAAGAAGAGTTCTCTCATTTCCCGGTATTCTGAAATATTGGAGGAATCACCTGTCTCGAAATTTTCTTCAAATATCTTTTCTGCATAACTGTACAGATCAAGCAGGGAGGCATCACCCTGATAATAATCAAGATATCCTGCATCCTGCATAAGTCTGAGATTGTTGAGAAGGGAAGATTCCTGCTCTTTATGCAGAACAAGATACCAGTAAGTCATATGCCTGAAGCTTTCGGAAAAAGTCTTGAAAGGCCAGTTTATAATCAGTTTACCGTCAACAAGTTTTATTTTTATATCTTTGACAGATCCGTCGGGATGCTTTGCATTTTTCAGGGTAATACTGTTTCTTCCGGCATATATTTCAGGGTTTCCAAGCCAGTCAAGAAGAGGCCTGAAAGCAAGCTGACCGAAATATTCCCCGTTATATTCCCGCAGAAGATCTATCCTTCGCCTGACACCGTCTTCATCAATTACAACATTGGGAAACCCCGCCCCGTCAGCATTTTTAATTATCTTGTAGATAGCAGGTCTTATATCATCCGCTTTCCATATATCCGTATTGTTGACAGTTATATTTTTAAGGGCAATGTTTTCACGGGCATACTCCTTAAGTGTCCCGGGGACAGAATCATCCTCCCCTTCAAACATATTCACAGTCAGGAAAGCCTTGCCGAAATATTTAACAGCCTTGCCCAGATAGATATCATTGTCCCGGGCAACACTCTGAACCGCCTGGACAAGTTCCTCTTTAACTGAATTGTTTATTTCAAGAAGCTGGTCAATATAGTCGACAGCATCGGAAACAGAAAGGCTCCCTTCTGAGACAGCTGCGAACAGGTCAGAGATATTCTGGTTTATTATGGTAAAATTGTCTTCAAACTTCTCAGGTATTTTTTTTTCGAGAAATGCTGAATCAATTCCTCTCGGGCTCTGTTCTGTATACTCAATATCGAATACACAGTATTTTGCCCCCATTTCTTTCAAAAGTATCAGACCGTCAGCCATTATGCTTCTGCTCCACGGCCAGACCCCAACCTTTGATATAGCAAGGTCATCAACATCGAGAAGAAGAATATTCCTGTTCTCCGTAACTTCAGGCTTGTAACGGAGAAGAAGGTCATAAATTCTGTTATCGTTGGTTCTGCTGAACTGGGTAAATCCCATAACAATAAATGCCAGTGAGACAGCAGCTGGAAGTATGTAGGAAAGACTTTTTTTCATAATATCCCCTTAATGAATTGAAGAGATTATCAGCAATACGATATATGCTGATAAAAACACACAAACTTGTATTTATTCAATAAAAATATCTTATATGTGAATGACATTTTCATAAAATATATTATAATAATATTATATTATCACAAGTAACGGAGTTAAAAAATGAAAAAGATATTTGTTCTTATCATTTTTCTGTCCGCATTCATGATATATGCCCAGTCAAATGAACAGATTGACAGGATCATGGAAGCGGAAAAAGCAACATTAGCTGATGCCTCTCTGTTGATACTCTCCTCTGCAGGTATTATTGATGCAGGAGCTGACAGCAGCTCTGCAGTAAAATATATCAATGATAACAAATGGTATAAAACAGAGATAAAAGGGGATAATCCTTTAACAGCAGGAAATGCTTCATATATCTTTATGAAAGCATTCAAATTAAACGGTGGACTGATGTATAAAATTGCTCCAGGTCCCAGATATGCAGTAAGGGAAATGAAATACAACGATATTCTGGACAAGAGAACCGAAACATCAAGCATTATGTCTGGAGAGGATTTCCTGATCTTCCTCTCAGAAGCACTTAGCTGGCAGGAGGGAAAGCTATGAAAAAAATACTGTTAACAGCTGCTCTGGCATTAATGTTTTCTCCTCTCCTGTTTTCATTCGACTGGGGCGGAAACATAAGCAACTATTCATATGTGACCAGCGAGGATGATTCTTACGATCAGGTAAACAAGCTTTCATTATGGGGAGCTCACAGTTTCGATGATTTCACCTACCTTACCGGTCAGGGAAGTGCAGGATATGCGAAAGATGATTATGATATCCTTGTTGATCTTGATTATCTTTACTTTGACAAAAGTATTCCTGAAATATTCGGGGAATCATCTGCCCTTTCCTTCAGAATAGGGAGGTTTTTCCAATCCGAATTCACAAGAAAGGTTTTTGCACACAGGGCAGACGGATTTGTTCTTAATCTGGGAATCCCGCTTGGGAATTTCCATCTGAGCAGCGGCTATACAGGTCTTCTTCTCAAGCCTGTTACTGATCTGAATACTACAGCAGCAGATCTGGCAGACGATGATGACGATGATATCTACCTTGCACCTAAAAAACTTGTTTCAGTGATAGGATTTGATTTTATCGATATTCTTCCCGGGCAGAAGCTGAGCCTTTCAGGGGTCAGTGTATTTGATTTGCGGACAGAGGATCTTATTGAAGACGGTGATACAAAAGCCGAAGCTACATCAGACGGAAACACTGGGGGAAAACTCAATACATTCTACATAGGAACAGGTCTCGGTGGGGGAATCACAAGCTCTCTATTCTATGACACATTCGGATATGTTCAGCTTGGAAAAACACTGACTCTCGTAGATGACACAGATTACAAGGATGAATCAATTCTTGCTTTCCTCGGCGGAGCATCATTTAGCTGGTTCAACAAGCAGCTCCTTTATTCAAAAGCAACAGCATCATTCATATATGCATCAGGGGACGAAGATGCCTCATCTGTATATGAAGGAAACACAGAAGACTCAAGCACAACCTTTGTCCCTGTTACAGGTTCAAGCACAGGCTTTATATTCGACCCATCACTTTCAAATATAATGGTTGCAGGCCTTGAATACTCAATCAAGCCTTTTGCAAACAGTAAAGGGGCAATAAGCAATCTTCAGACTGCTTTAATGGCTAATATGTATTTCAAGGCAACAAAAGGCGCTATATCAGAAACTGTATTTATTAAGGATTCAGATAAGAAATTCCTTGGAACAGAAATTGATCTTGGAATTAACTTCAGGCCTTTTTCAGATTTCGGTATCGGGTTCAAGGGAGGTGTTTATATACCGCCATCAGGATCTGACAGTTTAATAGATGATCCTGAATACGGAGGATCTGTAAATGCATCATTCAGTTTCTAAACAGAGGAAAATATGAGGAAAATTTTATTATTTATTATACTGCTGCTGGCGGGACTATTTCCGGCAGCAGCTTCAGAAAAAGCTGTTATCAAGTCGTTCACAGGCAAGGTTGAAATAAAAACCGGTTCTTCATGGATAATGGTAACAGAGGGAATGGAACTTTTGCCTGGCAGCATGATTTCCACAGGTTTCAAATCAAATGCTGTACTTGACCTGGGAAGTTCAGAGATTTTTGTAAAACCACTTACAAGAATGAGTCTTGATGAGCTTTCAAAATCAGGAAACACTGTAAAAACAAACCTCAACCTGAGCCTCGGCAGGGTAAAGGCTAATGTGAAGACATCTGAAGGGCTCAAGCACAACTTCACACTTAAAACTCCTGTATCAACAGCTGCTGTCAGAGGTACTGTATTTGAGTCAGGGGTAAGATCTCTTGATGTTGAAAGCGGAAGCATCAGATATGCCAATATGATAGGTCAGCAGGTTACTGTACTCGGTGGTACATCATCACAGATGGGGATAACCGGTTTCAGCGCCCCGGCTGATATAGCTGATGCGATAAACGAAGCGTTCAGTATTGCCACATCAACAAGTACCGGAGATATTGGAGATCTTGCAGGGATTATTGATGATGCAATTACAACTCCTCAGACTACACTGACTATAGTAACTGTACATGAGTATAGTCTACCAATTCCACAATAGGAGTTTTTTATGTATTATAAAAATTCAATAGCAATTATATTTTTTATAATTTTTCTGTCTTCCTGTTATATTGACAGTGATGAAAATGCTAAATCTGAAAAAGCAAATATAATTCTTAATATTCCAATATCTGATGAAATAATGAAAGCTCCTGATAACAACTATTCCTTTATTATAACATTAACACCTGTTTTTGGAAGTGAGGTAATCAGAGAAATTGTTGCTGGAACTATAAATGTTCTTGATAACAGTACTCAAACAGCTGTATTTCCAATCTTGCTCACCGATATTCCTGAAGGAGAATATAAATATCTTACTATAGAGTATAGATTTTATTATCCAGGAGGAGATTCTACATTAGAACTTCAAGGATATTATGAAACTAATTTCTCAATTAATGAAGGTCAAAATACTACAATAAATGTTACAATGTTAGCTATGTAATTTGATATTAAGTATTTATGCGGCAGTTCTTTCTGCCGCTTTCATTTTTATTAACTTTTTAATCACATCAATTTCCGATAAACAGATAAAATAAAATTAACTTTATTTTTCAGGTAAATGCTGTTAAAATTCTCTAAATTCAGAGGTATTTAATTATGGAAAAAAGTATATACATAAAATACGGAAGTGACGGCTTTGAGATGGCAAGGTCACTGATGAAACATATGAACATCGCTTCAGAAATACCTGAAAATGCACTTATAGGGATAAAACCGAACCTTGTTGTTGCAAAACCTTCTGCCAGCGGTGCAACAACAGACCCCCAAATCATAGACGGAATTATAAGCTATCTCAAAGAAAACGGTCACAGCAATATTATTATACTTGAAGGATCCTGGGTGGGAGATAAAACATCAAGGGCATTTAAAATATGCGGATACAATAAAATAGCGGAAAAACATGGAATTGAACTTGTCGATCTTCAGAACGACCCCGGGACAGCTGTAAAAGTAAAGGACCTTACACTCTTTGTATGCCAGAAAGCAATAGCTGTTGATTACATGATCAATGTGCCTGTACTGAAAGGTCACTGCCAGACAAAAATGACAGTTTCGCTTAAAAATATGAAAGGATGTATTCCCAACTCTGAAAAAAGAAGATACCACACTCTGGGAATTCATAAACCGGTCGCCTATCTGAATAAAATACTGAAAACAGACCTGATAATTGTTGACGGGATTATCGGAGACCTTGATTATGAGGAGGGAGGGACTCCTGTCAACATGAACAGAATGATTGCAGGCAGGGATCCTGTTCTTGTAGATTCATACTGCGCATCACTTATGGGTTATGAAAAATCTGATATTGAATATATAAAACTCGCAGAACAGCTTGAAATAGGTTCTTCCGATTATGAAAATGCAGATATTATTGAAATCAATAAAAGCAGGGAAGTATCGTTTGAGCACAAACATCTCACAAGTGTAAACTTTTCCAAATACGTTACTGAAAAAAGTGCCTGTTCAGCCTGTTTTGCAGGGCTTGTTCATGCCCTCTCCCGTATCAGGGAAAAAGGGGAACTTGAATCGCTTGAAACAAAAATTTATATCGGCCAGTACTATAAACACAAAAAATCTTCAGGTCAGTCTGTAGGGATAGGAGACTGCTGCAGACATTTTGACAATTATGTGCCGGGATGTCCTCCGAAAGCTATTGATATTATAAAAAAGCTTAAAAACAGCTGACTGTTTTCAAGCTTGATTAAAAATCCGGAATCACAGTTAATTTGAAGGTTTGAATTTATACTTCTGACCACCTATTGAAGCCTGATACATCAGCCCTCCCTTCCCCATGGTAAAGACAATCATCCCGTCATGATATTCAGTTTCAGCCTGAGCTGAATCAGCGCTCGCAGATTTACCTTCAGTACCTGCGCTTGCCTTTGCACTGCTGGTAATTACAATAGCTTCAGCCTGGGCAGAAAACTCGAATTTCCCGCTGGTGAATTCATCATAAGCCTTTTTGTTTTCAAAAAATATCACCTGTCTGTATGCCTGTCCTCCGGCCTGAAACCCGATACTTATCTGGGTCATGGTAACATCTCCTGTCTTTTTTCCGTCAAGATATACCCGGCCCTTGCCGTGTGCTCCTCCTATGGCAAGTCCCCCCTTTCCGACAGTTGGAAAAACTGCATATGCATAAGCTGATTTGTTGAATTCTGCAACCACATCAGAGATCAGGAATTCCTTCATTGCCTTTCTGTCTTCTTCGGCATCCTCCCCGGAGCCGGATTCAGCATTGATATTTACTGAAAAAAGCAGAAATATCATTATTAACAGAAAAATATTTTTCAAATTCATTTATTTACTCCTTTCTATTCATTAATTGTTTCAACGGCAGTTAACTTAAGTTATGATAAAAAAAGCCCTGAATGATGTCAATAAAAATCATCTTCCCGGTCCTCTTCATATATTACAAACTCTTCCCTACCCCCTTTTCTTCTAATCCAGTTGAGTAATCTGTGTATCTTCTTTTTTCTGACTATCCTTTTCTGAAGTTTCCATTTACCGGGAAAATCAATAAAAAGCATTGATATGAATATTGTCAGGAGGCCCTGCCCCGGTATAAAAAGCATTAGAAATCCTGATATAAAAAGAAATATTCCAATAATGTTTTTGAGAATAATTGATATTGAAAAAAAAGCATACTCAGTCAAAGTTTCAAGATTGCTTCTCCTTTTTTCCCTGATGAAATAATCAGGGGAAAGGAGATTAATAATAAAAGGTACAGATACAGCTGCAAGTAATATCATGACAAACGAAAAAAGGCCTGAATATACCAGAATAGATTTGTGAGTTTCTATCCAGTAAATCAGGCCTTCCTTATTCATCACTGTAAACTGATCAGCTGTTTTTTTCTCTTTTCTTTTTAACATCCTCAGCTTTTCTGCTGATTTTGTTCCAGACCCCTGTAAGCCCCATTGCCTTCTTCATCATTTTAAGTGTAACAGCAGCTTCCTGTCTCATGCGGATAGTTCCGTCATAAAGCACTTCATCAACAAGACCTTTCTGTTCTTCATATTTCTGACGCCTGTCCCTTATAGGATCAAGAAATTCATTTATTGCCGAGGCAAGTTTCTGTTTGACTTCTACATCACCCACCTTGCCTGTACTGTAACGCTCCTTGAGATCTTCAACCTCTGATTTATTATTGTTGAAGATATCATGATATATAAAAACCGGGTTTCCTTCCACTTTTCCCGGAATATCAGCTCTTATCCTGTTGGGATCTGTATACATTCCGTTTACTTTCTTAATAACTGTTTTTGAATCGTCAGAAAGCATGATTGCATTATTGAGCGATTTTGACATTTTTGAATCACCGTCTGTTCCAACCAGAGTGGGAACATCCCCTATCATTGCATCAGGGATCGGAAAAACCTCTTCATAAAGTGAATTGAATTTCCTGGCTATTTCCCTTGTCAGTTCCACATGCGATTCATTGTCCTTTCCTACAGGTACAAGATGAGCCCTTGGCATGAGAATATCGGCAGCCTGAAGAACAGGATATCCAAGCAGTCCGAAAGGTATTTCTGTAAGGTTGGCAGATCTGGCCATATCCTTAATGCTGGGAACCCTGTTGAGTCTGGGAACAGTAACAAGCATTTCAAAAATAAGGTCCATTTCGTAAACCTCATGCACAGCCGACTGCAGATATACTGTTGATTTTACAGGGTCTATTCCGCATGCAAGATAATCAAGCACCAGATGACGGGCATTTTCTGATATATTTATTATATCTTCCTTTGTCGGCTTAGTTGTAAGCATGTGAAGGTCGGCAATTATAAAAAAACATTCATAACTGTCCTGAAGAGCTACTCTGTTCTTAAGAGATCCCACATAATGACCTAAATGCAGTTTTCCGGTAGGTCTGTCACCGGTGAGAATTCTTTTTCTGTCCATAAAAATTATTCCTTCCTGGTTTTTTTTCTGTCACTGCCTGTGCCCATCATGATGCTGACAGGTTTTAAAAATGATATGTTTTCGCAGACAATTTTGATTATAACAGTTATGGGAACTGACAGCAATGCCCCTGCAATGCCCCACAGCCAGCCCCAGAAGATAAGGCAGAACAGTATGATAACAGGACTCAGATTAAGGCTGTTCCCCTGTATGTTCGGCTCAAGAATATTACCGAACATTATCTGTATGCCGAGCATCGAAAGAAGTACTGCAACAAACATACCCATTGAAGGATAGAACTGGACCAGCGCCTGGATACTTGCAAAAATAACAAGAACTGTTGATCCAATATTTGGTATAAAGTTAAGTACAAAAGCCAGAACACCCCACACGAGAGGGAAATCAATCCCCATGAGAAGCAGCAGGAGCCACACAAAAAAACCTGTAAAAAAACTTATTATCACTTTTATTACCAGATAACGCCCGATCTGCCTTGTTATATGTTCTATAACAATAATAAACCTTTTACCTGTTCTTACAGGATAGGCATTTTTAAGCTTGTTGTTGAACACAGGGAATTCCATGAAAAGGAATACAAGAATAAGAATGACAATAAATATATAACCGACCATTTTTGTAAGTGAGTCGGAGACAGACAGCAGAAATGTCCTGGCAACCTTGCCCCAGTCATATTCCAGAAGGATGTCTGTAGTGGAAATATTGAATTTCTCCATTATCTGGAAGGAAAAATCACTGTATATATCCTTGAACTGCACCAGATACCATGGATACTGGTTAATAAACGCATTTATACTGCTGTACAGAATCAGAAAAACAAGATAGAGAAACCCGAACAGTCCCACCAGCACTATGAGAATTGATAAAAGCCTGGGAACACCTATTTTTGTGAGAAACCTTATCACAGGATAAAGCATAAACGCAAAAAGGAGTGAGACCACCATTGGAATTAATATTTCCCTTGCTGTGCTCAGAAAAAATCCACTTGAAAGAATGAGGAGAGATGTAAGAGAAACAGCAATAACTTTATCTGTACGCATGTATTAATATTAACACAAGGTAGTCTTTTATTTAATAGTAAATATTTATTTTTTGCATATTGTCTGATATTATAATACTGAATATGGAGGTTCTATGATCTACAGTTTTAAAGATAAAAAACCGGATACAGAGAAAGCTGTTTTTGTTGCACAAAGCGCTGATATAATAGGAGATGTAAAACTAGGAAAGAATTCAAATATATGGTTCAACTCCACACTGAGGGGTGATATAGCACCTGTCAGGGTAGGTGACAATACCAATATTCAGGATAATTCAATCCTGCATGTAAATCATGATATGCCCTGCATTGTGGGAAACAATGTAACAGTGGGGCATGGTGTTATCCTGCATGGTACTGAAGTTAAAGATGGATGCCTCATCGGAATGGGGGCTATCCTTCTGAATAATTCTGTCATCGGAGAAAATTCGGTTGTCGGTGCAGGTGCTCTTGTTACCGAGGGGAAGGAATTCCCCCCCAGGTCTCTGATAATAGGAAGTCCCGCCAGAAGGGTCAGGGAAATAACAGATGAAGAGCTGGAAAGTATGAAAGGCAATATTGACGAATATATAGAACTCGGAATGGAAACAGCAGCATCCAACTGAAAGAATATAATACTAAATATAAAAAAACCGGTATTCAGCTATGATACCGGTTTTTAAAAACTGCATCAGGAATATTTCCTATTTACAGCCCCAGACTGTCTCCATCAGATGATTCAGAGACCTTTTTACAACCCCGTAGGAGTAGTACTTTATTCCCAGATGATAATTTATATCCGCCATATGCTTCTGAAGGTCTTTATCGTCAAGAATCTTTTCAATTCTTGAAACTGTATCATCAGATACAAAATCATCCATTTCCACTGCTTTGAAGCCCTTCGGTTTTATATCAAAATGATAGATTGAATAATTATTCACAAAAACAGGTTTACGGTAGTAAATAGCTTCCAGAAATGCATTTCCGAAACCTTCAAATACAGATGGATAAGTTACAAAATCTGCATAATGATATACATCCTCCAGCTTGTATACTTTCCTGCCGTCCTCTTTGATGCAGCGCCTTTTATCACTGATAATGTCATCAACAAATATTGCCCGGACCTTCATGAGATTTACAAAGTCCTTGACTCTGTTCTGGTACTCGTATCCCTCATCTCCTGATGCATGTGATATTACCAGAGCGCATTTCCTGTTCATCCTTGCAACAAGTTCAATCGCATGTTCAATACCCTTTCTCTGCACAACCCTTGTGGGCTGAAGAAACAGAAGCTCATCCTTTTCAAGTCCCAGATCTTCCCTGAGTGTTTTTGTGTAATCATCGGGAGGGGGAGGAGGAGATTCAAAATTCATCACATTTGGAATCAGGGTTGAAGATATACCTGTTCTCAGGGCCAGCTGGTTCTGGGCTGACGAATTTATAACTACATGCTGCATGTTATCAAGGTGAGGCGGATATGCACAGTTAAGATACTCCCACACATTGTTTCTCAGGAATCTTTTCCTTTCCCAGAAAAAATCATGATGATGGCCTATTACAGGGATTCCTGTTTCTGAAATGAATTCTGTAACTGCAAGGGCAAGGGGTATGTTTATCGGAATGGCAAGTATATTTTCAGGAATAATCATATCAAGCCTGAACCTGTTCGCAAAGTCATAAAGCTTTTCCTTGATTTCTTCCCTTATTTCATGGATCTGGTCAGTAACTTTTCTTTTTCTGATTGAGTGGTCGAAAATATTATTGTTGAGTTCTCTGATCACAGGATGCTTGAAATGGGTAATCTCGACAAGCATGGAATTTTCCTCCGGAGTTTCAAGTTCCCCCCCGAAATAATAGCACTCATGACCGTCTTCCCTTAATACATCAGCCCATTTTTCTGTTTCAAGAGAAACGCCGTCTGTTCCGGCAAACCGGAAAGAAATAAAACCTATTCTTTTACCCATAACATGCTCCGTAGAAAATTTCTTCAGGATATATACCAGGCTGTATGATGCAGATTATTGATTTAAATTATGATATATTCACATCCTTATATTCAAGATATTATGTATTATTTTGTAAATCAAATATTTTTTATAAAAAGATATTAAAAAGTCTTTTTAAAAATTGCCTTTAATGGTTCTTTCATATAACTGGAATGTATCCTCTGTTCAATGATCTATCAATGTAAAAGGTTCCTGTATTGTAATTAAGTCTCTAATGGGTTAATACTTGATTTAATGGATAAACAGATAAGCTACCGGGGTATACTCAGATTCTGGGTCCCTCTTTCTCTCATGTGGATAGTCATGGCTCTTGAAATGCCTGTTATCAACTCATTTGTAGCCAGAATGCCTCACCCGAAAGAAAACCTTGCAGTTTTCGGTGTTGTATTTTCACTGGCACTTATTATTGAAGGACCTATTATCCAGATGCTCTCGGCAGCCACTGCCATAGCAACGCATTACAGTAATTACAGAAAACTGCTTAATTTCATGCATGCTGCTGCAGCAGTACTTACTCTTCTGCACCTCATCTGTTCTTTGCCTGAAATATTCAACCTGATTGCCCTTAATCTTCTTGGAATTGAATATAAACTTGTTCCAGCCGCCCGGAAGGCTTTCCTTCTCATGCTGCCATGGACAGCTTCAATAGGATACAGAAGAATGTGGCAGGGGCTGATGATTCAGAACGGCAGGACTGTTGCTGTAACAGTATCAATGATACTCAGAATGTCTGTAACATGCAGCGCTGCTGCAGCCGGTTATTATACCGGTATTGTATCAGGCTCATCAATTGCAGCAATATCACTTACAAGCGGGGTAATAGGGGGAGCTGTATTTGCCGGTATTTTTGCAAGGAAAACAATTGCTGAAATGAAAAAAACAGTATCTGATGCAAAAGCAATAAGCTACAGAAAACTGCTCATCTTCTATATCCCGCTGGCAATGACATCATTTATCACCATGGCAAACCGCCCGGTACTGACGGCAGGTATAAGCAGAGCTCAGGCCCCCCTTGAATCACTTGCAGTATGGCCTGTTATTATCTCTTTCATGTTCCTTTTTCAGGGCTTTCCCCTTTCTTTTCAGGAAACAGCAATAAGTCTCATGGGGAATGAAAAAAACATACCAAAACTCAAAAAGTTTATCTTTTCTGTATCATTGTTTACACTGTTTTTTTATGGTGCAGTAATCTTTTCGCCTGTAATGACATTTATTCTCGGAAATATAATAGGGCTGAAAAAAGAGCTGATAAATGCAGCCATGATACCTCTTGTAATACTGATGGCCCTCCCTTTTGTTTCAGGACTTATTGTCTGGCTGAGGGCAGTCAACATCAAAAAAGGAAGTACATTGAATATAGCATCTGCTGTAGTTATAAACTTTATAACCCTGATTCTATCTGTCTTTGTATTGAATACATTTTTCAAAATTAACGGCGCTGTTCTTGCTGCCCTGTGTTTTTCAGTTTCTGTATCTGCAGAGGCAGTGTATCTTGTGTTAAGGACAGGCAGGCAAAATCCTCCAGGCTGAAATTATTAAGATACTCAGACATTTCCGAGGCTGAGGTCTCCGTATATTTTTATCACATTCCTGTCTCTTGTTACATCAAGCTCCCTTTCAGGGAACTTCTCATCCAGTTTCCTGTCTATGAGCTGAATAACCTCATCTTCAACCTTTTCCCTCAGCTTTTTATCAACTTTCTCAAGTGTAACAAAACGTATCTCAACAGCATATCCCCTCCCCTTTTCAGAACCTATTCCGGCTGTAAAACTTGATGTGACGGAAAAAAGCCCGTCATGGGATTTGCTGGATGTGTCGCCTCTTTCTGCTCTGGAAGGATGGAGAGGAAAAAGATCTCCGTATTGGTCTTCAAGGAAATCATCAATCTCATTGAAAATTTCCTTGAGTTTATTGTCAAATTCAATCATTTTGGGATGTCTTATCACCAGATACTCCTGATTTCTTTTATTTATTGTATAAAAATGCTTATATTGCACTTAAAAACAAATAACCTGTTCCAATCCTGCCGGATGGAACAGGAAAAAAATATCATTTACACACAGTGATCAAACAAATTTCTGCCTTATCTCTGAACTTACATAATCAAGAATTGCCACTGTAACAGCAATAAACCAGACAGCTATCCCGGCCGCCTTGTAATCAAGAAGCCTTATATACTGAACAAGAAGGAATCCGATTCCTCCACCACCTACAAGCCCTATAACTGTAGACATTCTGACATTAATATCCCATCTGTAGATGGAGAAGGAAACAAAAGGAGGAATCATCTGGGGAACAATTGCAAACATGATAGTCTGAATTCTGTTTGCACCAGTAGCCTGAATAGCCTCAATAGGCCCCCTGTCAATACCTTCGATAGATTCTGAATACAGTTTTCCGAGAGCAGCTATTGAATGAACTGTCAGTGCCACTATACCTGCAAAGGGGCCCAGTCCCACCCAGACAACAGCAATAAGAGCCCATATAAGAGGCTCGATTGATCTTATTATATTCAGAACTGTTCTTGTCAGATAATATACAGTAAGGGTAATCCATGATCCTGACATCAGGTTTCTCGCAGCAAGAAAACTTACAGGTATTGAGAGGATAATTCCGAAAAGAGTGGCCATCATACCCATGAAAATAGTCTCTATCATTCTCGCAATTGTAAGTTTCAGAGGATCTGAAGCTACTGGTCCTCCAACCCTGCTGACCTGTCTCACTTCAACCCTGTGAATCTGTGTTCCTGATGCGCTGGGAGGAACAAGCCTGTATGGAAGGGTCATTTTAATCTGGAATTTCCCCTCTTTATCAGGCATTACTGAAACATATTTACCGTCCCAGCGGGGTCGGAATTCGTTGCCTATTGCATCAGCCCACCAGACCTGAGCTTCTGTTTCTGGATGGAACCCTTTTCCTATAATTGTAATGTCTGTACCTTTCACTATATCGTTTTTTTCATCAAGAGATGAAAGTCTTCCCCATCTCGGAACAGTCTTGATATAAGGCTTCCCCTCAACCTCTTCCGGTACAGGGGGAAGATTGCTGGAGTCATCAATAACTACATCAGCTCCTGCACCGTAATCTTCCGTATTGTATGTTATTGCAGCCTGCCATGGCCACAGCACTTTTGAAAGCGGTGCCCAGGCATCGGGAAACTCGGTCGCAGCTTTTACAACATCTATCTCGCTTATCTGCCATCCCAGTGAGAAAAAAACAACCAGAACAAGGACAAATATACCGGGCCTTTTTTTAGCATCATCCTTTTTCAATGCATCAGCAATAATCCATATCCACAGAGCTGATACAGCAACAAAAAGAAATCCGACAAAAAAAGGACTTCTTGAGAAAGCTTTTTTCAGAACCGGTATAAATCCCGAGTACCTGTGGGCAAGCAGGGATATTCTCCATATAAAAAGCCCGGTTATGCTTGTAAAAGAAAGGATTATAAGGATACCTCTCTGAATCTGCTTCCTGTAAATCTGTCCCAGGCCTGGCAGCAGAAGGGATAATACGGCAGCAATAGTTCTATTCATCACTGTTACCCCCCTTTAAACTTCCGGCGCTTACCCTTTCGGCATCTTCACCGTAAATTTCCTTGAATTCCTGGTCAGTCATTTTTCTTATATCTTCACCGGTTCCTGTATATACGATTTCACCGTCCCTGAGGCCTATGACTTTTGTTGCATAACGCTGGACCAGATCAAGGTAATGGAGGCTGCAGAGGACTGTTATATTGTCATCCTGATTCATTTTTTCAAGATACCCAAGTATTGTATGGGCCAGCACAGGATCAAGACTTGCAACAGGCTCATCAGCCAGTACAATTTCAGGATCCTGCATCAGTGCTCTTGCAATACCCACCCTCTGCTGCTGTCCTCCTGAAAGTTCATCAGCACGTTTAAAAGCCTGTTCCCTAATACCAACCCTTTCAAGGGCACGATATGCATCTTTTCTGTCTTTTTCACTGAACCGGTAAAAAAGGCTGTTCCATGTATTAAGATATCCAAGGCGGCCGGAAAGAACATTGTTGAGAACACTCAAGCGCTTAACCAGGTTGAAATGCTGGAATATCATTCCAATCCTGGATCTGACTGTTCTCAGTTCCCTGCTCCCTGCTTCAACAATATTCTTTCCGTTCCAGATTATTTCCCCTGCAGTAGGTTCAATCAGTCTGTTGATACATCTCAAGAGTGTTGATTTACCGGAACCGCTCAATCCTATTATAACAAGGAATTCACCGTCCTCCACTTTGAAACTCACATTCTTCAGGGCTTCTGTCCCGTCATCATATGTCTTTGAAAGATTCTTAATTTCAAGCATCTGTTTTCTGTCCCATATTATTCACCTTTAAATCATTAAAACCGGTATTATCTGAAGTCACAATATGATTTTATAAAGCAATCTGCAATACAAAAGGGCCCTTTCAAAGGGCCCTCCTGATAATTTCAGCTCAATTATTTGTTAAGTTCCTCTATACTCAGACCTGAAGCCTGAAGAACCTGTCTGAAAGGATCGTAGAATGTATCATCGTGTTCTTCAAGAGCATTCCACTGATAAGCTGTTTTGAGGGCTTCCTTACCCTCTTCAGTAGCAGCAATTTCAAGGAGAGCTTTGGTGATTTTATCTTTCATCTCGTCGCTCATTGAAGGAATAAACTGCACTCCGTCGTTTGGAATATCTGTTGTAACACCAAGGACGACAACTTTTTCCATAACATCAGGAAAATTCTTTTCAACTCTGGTTCTTGCATCCACATATGTTGCACCTGCATCAACATCACCGTTATATACAGCAGCAACTACAGCATCATGACTTCCCGCATCAATTACTTCAGAAAGATCTGTGTCAGGGTTTACTCCTGCAGCCCTTATAGAAAGCATAGGGATAATCCAGCCACTTGTTGAAAGGGGATCAGGCCTTCCGAAAGATTTGCCTTTAAGATCGGACAAATTACTGATTCCGCTGTCTTTTCGGACAATAAACTGACCGTTATATGTCGGTGTACCATACCTTACAGAAACCAGTTTTGCTTCTGCAACACCTCTTTCCGCAGCAAGAACATATGCAAATGTTGCAAGTGATGCCATATGTGCAGCAGGAGGGTCAGCTGAAAGAGCTTCTATTACTCCGGCATACTCTGTTGCAACATTGGTCTTAAAAAAGTACCCGGTTTTGTCATGAAGAAGATCAGCTACAGCCTGAGCGCCTGAAGCAACCCTTTCCATTTCTCCTGACGGAACAAATGACCAGATAATCGGATTTTCCTCAGTTCCAAGTTCAGCTTCTTTTTTACAGCCTGTAAACATTACTGCAGAAATCAGCATAACAAGAACTAAAATCAAAGTTATTTTTTTCATAATAATTCTCCTTTTTACAATTATAAAAAAATTATATATTGTTCTCAGCCATATAACAACAATAACTTTACTTTAATTCGGCAAGGCATTTTTACTGAAAAAAATGGAGATTTATTAGAAAATATTCAGGAATCATCTTAAGGTAAAAATTTCAGATCAGCACGGTACAGAGGATCATAAACAAGCACGCCTTTTTCCCTTCTGCTCTCAAAAAGGGTAACTGCCCTGATTTCAGCGGAAATACCGTGACAGTCAATATTTTCAGAAACAAAGTCAAAACCTTTTCTCAGCTTTACACGTCTTGCCAGTGTAATATGGGGAGTGAAAGGGATTTCCTCTTTCCGGAAGCCTGTTTTAAAAAGCTCTTCCTCTATATTTGAATTTATGGTCCATATCTGTTCAGCACCATGAACAATTCCCAGCCAAATAATAAGACCGTCCCTCCGTCTGAAATAACCCGGCTTTCCGGCAGTCATGGAGAAACTTCCGATATTCCTGACTGAGCTGTCCATTGCAAGACAAATTCTTTTTATCATCCCGGGATCAGTTTCCCCAAGGAATTTTAAAGTTACATGAAAATTATTTTTTCTGACAAAAGTGCCCTTGAAAGATGAACTTTTAAATTGCTCCTGCATTTTTGCGATTTTTTTTCTGTTCCGTTCATCTATTTCAAGAGCAGTAAACAGTCTCACAGTAATCCATCCTATAAATCATTTCATACATATGTAATATATATAAATGTACAGCATGACACCATATTTTCACAGAAGAATCTGTATGTTTAAAATGCACCGATAAAATAAGTGAACCAATTAAAATACTTTGTAGAAAATTAAATAAGCTGAGAAGAAAAGTCAGCTAAATATTTAAAAATGGAAATTAAGAGAAAGTGAAAAATCCAATACCTTATCATCAAGCCGTTCCCCTTTTAAAGGAAATGCCAGAAAAGCCATACCCTGTACAAAACCGGAAATATCACTGAATACACCGCCTCCGCATGAAAGTAATGTACCCGCATCAGTCCCGGAAAGGAGGTCATAGTAGCCGGCATCAAAAAAACCGAAAATACCAGGCCGTAGATAAATATTGCGAGGCATAAATGCCGGTTTAATTACCGGAAAATTCATTCTAAGTTCAAGATTATTGGAGAGAGTTAATTCTCCGTCAAATCTTCTTGATTCAAAACCCCTTATTGTCCCACCCAATCCACTTTTAGGACTGAGAGATCCCATTGTCGATCGGGCCAGTACAGGAATATATTTCCCATCGATAAAATCTGCAGAACCGCAATCTGCCAGATATATTCCGGAAACGGTATCCCCATTTTTATTATCAAATTCAGCCAGAGGCTGATAAAATGTGAAAGAGGTGTAGTATTTTGTAAAATCAGACTTTCCCTCGATATCATTAAATAACCATTCAGGTGCTCTTTCAAGAGAAACCTCACTGTAGAAACCTTTTTTATTTCCTGTTTTTTCATCTTCAGTTGTACAGTCATATACAAGAGCAGCAATAAATGAATTCAGAAGTATTCCCTCTTTGTCTTCACGAATGGAATTAAAAATAATCTGGTCTTTACTGTTATCTTCAACATTCCATTCTCTGATACCTCTGTATTTCAATACTGCATAAACAAGATCCTTTCTGCATCCTATTCTGTTTACTAGTCCCTGAGTTAATCCAGCCCCCCAGTTTGTATGTATTCTAAGCTGCTTGAAATCACCATAGACATCATATGTTCCATCATCTTTCTCAATAAATCTATCGTTTTCATCCCGGTAGTAACCAAGGCTTCTTATTCCAGCCCCTCCAGAAATCAATATATGAGAACTGAGATCCTCGAATAATTCAAATCCGTAAACAGAAACATCAGCATTCATACCCCAGTAATTGATATCCGGTTCAATAATCAGTCCGTTCCCGTTTTTTTCAGAGGAACTGCCTGAATCAGAATTATCATCAAGAGAAAAGAGAGGATATAATGTTATTAACAATAATAATATCAGAAAGTATATTTTTTTATTCACAGCATCCTACCAGTTTCATAATAGATTTAATTTAACACCAGCTTTATAATCAGATCATATCGCCGATAAGATTACAGCTTCATTTCTTGATCTTTACAGAAAAAACTGCAGATCGGAAAATTCACTTAATACATGTATCTCTTTATATATTAGCAGTTAGAAACATATAAAAACAACATATTTAATAATAAATATTTCATATCTACACTGCTGGAATATAAAAAAAAAGGCTGCCTGGTCACATGACCAGGCAGCCCTCAAAATACTGCTGCGTAAGTGCTTACTTTACAATAATAAACTCTACCCTTCTGTTTTTCCAGCGGTTTTGAAGATCGCTGTGCGGGACTACTGGCTTGTAGCCTCCAAATCCAGATGTCTTCATCCTGTTCCGGCTTATTCCCCTGTCAGATAGAGCCTGTTTTATCGCATCAGATCTCTGCTTCGAAAGAGGTATGAGTACTTCATTTTCTTCTTTAAGCCATTTATCTGTCTTGTCCCAGAAAACCCTGACTGCATGGCCTTCAAGCATAATGTCGTAGTTATTAAACTTATTTAAGATCACAGCCAGCCTATCGAGTGTCGCGATATTTTTTGCTGCCATTACAGGGTCGACCGAGATAAAATCTGCTGTAAAAGGTTTAAAATAAATGCTTGATATACTTATTTTAAGCTTGTCGCCATTTTTTACCACCAGTATGTCTATTGGAATTATAAATTCGGATTTTCCGTTGTTCCCGAGACTGTCTTCCGAGTATACAATCAGTTTATAATCAGATGCTGACTGAACAAGTTCTGCTGTATCTGATCTGCCGTTCCAGTTGAATATGCCGTTATTGTATAATGATGAGGGGATGTTTTTGAAAGTTGAACCTGCGGGGTCAAAAACTTTTGATGACCATTCTTTAACTCCGCTTTGATCATCAAGTGCCACTTTTACATCAAGAATATCATTTTCTCCATCATCATCAGGGGAAAACGGGATTGGGGAGATATCCACTGTGACAACAGGAGGACTAAGATCAATTTCTATTATATTTTCCGTCAGTGACGATGCAATATTTCCTTTCTCATAATTTACAGTAAGTTTCCCTTTGTATTTGCCTTCATTTATTAACCCCGCCATATCACGGCCATCCCATGGAATAGACTGAGGTACAGTAATCATTTCTTTTGCAGGAATATAATAAACAAGATCTCCTGATTCATTAAGGACTGCAAACTCCCATCCGGTAATGCCCTCGTCAATTTCAGGTTTAAGGAAAAAATCAACCAGATCAACTATACCGTCATTATTGGGACTAAAGGCATTTATGCTTGATGTAATTCTGACAGGAGTCGGCCTTGCATCGAGTCTGATACCGGTGATAGTATAAGAGGCGCTGTTTCCTGCCATATCTGTTGAAGAAAGCGAATAACTGTAAACTCCGTCCTGCACAATACTTCCTTTTTCATCCCTGCCGTCCCATGATCCTGTAACCGCGCTTTTTCCCCATTCATATTTTTTAATCTGATTTCCCGATGAATTGCTTATTATGCCTCTCCATTTATTTTCATCACTGGTGAACTGGAAGACTTCAATCACATCCCTGTTACCGTCACCATCGGGAGAGAATACATTATAGCTTTTACTAAGAACTGCATAAGGCTTTGTAACATCGATAATAAATGGAGATGATATGACTACAGGTTTATCGCCATTATTATAGGAGACACTTAGTTTACAGTGATACGAACCCTCCGGCAGAATCTCCCCTGTTGCACTTTTGCCGTCAAACTCAAAACTATCAGGCAGCTTCTCGCCAAATGCATACCTGCTCACAACATCACCTCTACCGTCAGTAATTTCAGCTGCAGATTCTGTGATGTTTGATTTTGAATCAGCAGTAATGTTTATAATAAGTTTATCTTTTATCCCGTCACCGTTCGGTGAAAAGTATTTTTCTATTGGTACAGCAGAGATCGGGAATTCCCTGTTGTCTATTTTAATCCCGTTAATTTCAAAAAAGCTGCTGTTTTCAGCAAGGTCTGTCGATGATAACTGATATATATAATCGCCGTCAGGAAGTACATTACCTGTATCATCCTCTCCATTCCACTCAAGATCATGCGCCATTCCTGTCCATCTGTAGTTTTTTACTACTTTTCCAGCTAAATCGATAAAACTGCCTTTCCACTCATTTTCAGGTGAAACATCCGTCTGGTTTATGTAAAGAATATCCTGATTATTGTCATTGTTGGGTGAAAAATAAGGATAGGGTAAGGAAAGCTCTGCTGCCGGCGGAGTATTGTCAACTATAACTTTAACAGGATCACTTGTTCCCCTGTTGTTTTGGTAATCCCAGGCTTCAATTTTTATAAAGTAGATACCGTCGGATACCCAGTCCCCGGTACTATTTCTTCCTTCCCAAACAAAAAGCTTTGGAACTTTAACTGTTTTTTTCTTTTTGAAAAAACTCAATATCCCTTTTTGCGGTGTTATCTCTGCTTCATCAGCATAAACAACTTTATCAATATCAGTTATTATCTGAATTGAATAACCTGATAGTTTAAGCCCTTCCAGTTCAGGGATTTCTACAGGAATGATTACACTATCTTTTTTCCCATCCTGATTTATGGGGGAAATATAAATTGAATCGGTATTTTCAGTATCAATTGGTATATTCCCCTGAAAAGATTTGCAGGAAAATAATAAAAGTACCATTCCCGCAACAATGAGTATTTTTTTTGTTAAATTTAACATTTATGTCTCCTTCTCCTTATTATATTTACTTAGTTATATTTTACTTATAAACCACAAAAAGTGTCTGTACGCTATCGAACAAAGGGAGGACGTTCTATCACAAGATGTCTTTTGCAACCATTATTATCGATATTTAGGAACTGAATGTTCTAATAGCTAATCTTCCTCTGCCGTTAATGGATCATCAATTTCAATTAAAAGACCGCAGAGTTTCAGAGTTTCAGAGTTTCAGCTTCTTCTATCCCCTCATGGCGTTTTTCCATTTTCACGGAAAAAGAGATTACAAGTTCATTGATATACTAAGATTCCTCCGATTGAGTGTCCCGGATCTTCCCATTCAGTCGTTTACAAACTTCCTGGTATTCGACCCGGGTGTCCGAAATTTTTGATAGCCAATTCTTCTCAAGTACGTCCATCACAGCATTCCACCCCGCCTCCGATAGCTTCTCGGTAAACAGAAATTGGTCTTTAATAAGCATATTAGATATCTCCTTCCTTGACTGTTCATGCTACCATGATACCCCTCCATTCCACTGTTGTCTGTTCGATAGTGCACAAAGGGTTGACATTTTTTTCTCGACTTCGTCACGATGCGATAATATAATTAATGTTATTAAACTAAGAATAAATTCCGGAGGATGGTCATAGACAACAAACATATCCCGTTAAAATCGAAAGATCCGCGGCAGAATCATTTACTTTCTGTTTTACCGGAAGAGGAAAGATCCCGTATTTTTCCTCACTTGGAGCTGGTCTCCCTGGAGCTCGGAAAAGTACTCTACGAGTCCGGCTGCCAGCTTGATTACGTATATTTCCCGGCCACAGCCATTGTCTCGCTTCTCTCATTGATGGAAAACGGCTCTTCCGCCGAAATAGCAATAGTCGGTTACGAGGGAATTGTCGGCATAGCCCTTTTCATGGGGGGAGAAACAATGGCGAGTCGGGCTGTCGTTCAAAGCGCCGGAACCGCGTTCCGACTGAGGGCACGTCTCCTTAAACAGGAATTCAACCGCGCCGGGCCTTTTCAGCACCTACTGCTTCGATATACAATGGCTTTTATTGCTCAAATGGCACAGACCGCTGTTTGCAATCGCCACCACACTATTGACCAGCAACTCTGCCGCTGGTTGTTGCTCAGCCTTGATCGTCTGCCTTCAAACAAGCTGACCATGACCCAGGAACTTATAGCCAACATGCTGGGCGTGCGCCGCGAAGGGGTCACAGAGGCTGCAGGAAAATTACAGAAAGCCGGTTTGATAGACTATAGCAGGGGACACATCACTGTGCTGGATCGGCCAGGTCTCGAGGCTCGGGTTTGCGAATGCTACGCAGCAGTCAAGGATGAGTTTACCCGACTGCTTCCCAATATAATTGCAAAATAGACTGTTTTAATATCTGATAGTTATTTAGAATCTCCCTGCAGCAGATCGAAAGCGGCGATAACGTCGAAAAGTTCTTCATCGATGCTGTCCTTACGCAATTGGTGAAAGCTCCCGTTGAGCCCCTTCAGCAGTTCGCCGATATTCTTATCGGCCCGCTGCATTGCTGCAAGGCGGCTTGCGTTATCGCTTGAAAGGGATTCTGCACAGGCCCGAAAAATGGATACAAACAGGTATTCGTTAATGAGAGCCCGCAAAGTCACGGTGTTGTCGCCGATAACTTGGGCATACCTGCCAGACGGCCATGGAGTCTCGTACAGGCTACGGAGCCACTACCTGTCGAGCGGTAAAAGCCGTTGGGCTATCTGCGTATAAAGTTCAGCCGACTTCGGGCGGTTATAAAAGAGATACAGTTCTGAAGCCTCTTCCCGTTCTTGATGATTTTCTCTTTCCAGCAGAATTTGTCCGACGAGAGGCGCGATCCCCTTGACAGATGCAGGAAGTTAGAAAAGAGCAAAAACAGTAAGCACTGAATCGAGGAGGCGGGTGTGAACCCGTTCACCCACGGCCCAGACCCGTGATTTTTCAGATAATTCAGAGAGCTTCTTTAAAGCAAAATCGGGAACTATATCGTTGAATTGACCCACCAGCCCCTGATCGGAACCAAAAACAACCGCGTCTATCGAATCCGATCGTCCTTTATGCTCCGCAAAGGTATATGCCTGCGTTTCAACTCGAAGGGACGCACTGAGACCCAACTCAACCGATCGATAGTAATCAGATAACGCACGTACCGAGTTCTCGTATTGCCCTATGCTTGAAGCAGCAACCGCCTTCATTGTACGGACCACCGACCGGAGATCTTTTGCCAATTCTATTTTTTTGCGTAGACCCACAGTAGTGCCGCTCATCTATTCTCCTTATCTGATCGAAAAATTTGACTATATCGAAAACTGAGGTTTTTCAACAATATTCTAATACCGATAAGACGCAGCAACCCCGGTCTTTCCCGGCATATTAGCGGAAGGAATAATATGGACAAGACCGCCCATTTTCCCAACCAGCTCAGAAAGGTCTTCGATAACTTTACCGTTTTCTTCCTCGTCAAGACGATCCAGTTCGAGCAGTAAGGTCGCGACCCTTCCATCGGCAGCAGCTTTAGCAATTTGAGCTATATCGTCGCTACCCAGCCCCTTAGCTTTAGCTTCAAGAAATTCATCTGCAAGCATTGTCAGTTTCTTCATGTATTTTGGTTCAATAAATTTCCAGGCACGTTCTTTCAGTTCGCCAATAGGCAAAGCTTCCGGATTGATTCCGAGTCCTTCCTCCAGAAGAAATGGATTATTGCTAATCCGATGAAAAAGATGTTGATGTTCGGGCAGGCAAGCCAGTATCAGAGGCAGAGCGGAAGGACGTGAATGATGCTTCAAGACCGCTCTGTCGACTGCCCTGAAATATTTCTCAGTGTCGATATCCATTTCGTTCTGTTTGTCGCTGTAGCCATGACGGGAGGGAGTTGTCCCGTGCCCGATACTTAAATGGGATGATACGGATTTTTCACTTTCTTCCAGGTCATCACCAAGCGCCGAACGTAAAGTTATTGGTACTCCAGGGTCAGGAATTATCTCATCCAGGCTATTGCGGTTTCCTTCAAAAAGCCGGAGATTGTGAAGACCCAATCCAAGTATCTGAAACCGATCGACAGATTGCAGATAGCGACGTAAAGGTCCCAGAAAAAAAACATTTTCAGCTACAGCTAATTCATGAACCGGCCGCTGAAGGCGGAAAATCTGGAACTTATCAACTCCGGCCAGTACTGCCAGCCCTTCCATGTTGTGAGCCCAGAATTCTGAGTCGTTTTCCAACGATTCGAAAGGTTCAATAAAATCCTGGAGATTAGACTCCGGATACTTCTCCTGAAGAGATGTTTTGAGCTGTTTTACGAGAGTGCGAAATCGAATCGCATCCTGTTTATTGTCGGGACTTGAATGATGAGTCTCCTGGTATAGGGAGAGACAGGGACCCCGATCAACTGATTCAAGAACTCTAATTTTTTCATGACTGAGAGACATTTCCATGCGCGTCATTTTATTCCTCCTTAAGAATAGAAGACTTCAAGCGTCTTCCTGGCTATTGAGATAATCGCATCGCGATCTTCGCTGCTTAGTTTTTCCGCCGTATCAAGGCGTCACCGTAATTCTTCAGGCAGCTCTTTGATGAAAAGCTGTAACGCTACTGCGAACCGAGACGATTTTACCAAGGTTGAGAGGCGCTGGTTTACTATTCATTATACTGAACAGCTATTCTCCAAATTTTAATGATTTCTAGATTTTCTTACATCTCTGACCATTTCTTCTCCCCTGGTAACTGAACATAATTAAAATATATCCACATCAAGTTTTTTCGTCTGTACGCTATCGAACAGACAGGGACCGGAAAAAATGATTAAATTTGTTTTAAATACAAGTAAGGAGTTTTATATGGAAATCAACGAAATTGGTAAAACAAAGCATAATGGTTTCAGGTTATTTTTATCAAAAAAACCGATGTGGACGTTCTGGATCGCTTATATTTTACTGTGCGGGATTCTGTTCGGTATATCTTATGCTGTGCCCATAGTACAACCCTGGTGGGTACCACTCTACATGATCATTCCCGTCGGAATGATTTGGGGAGCATCTATATATAAGAAGCAGCAGCTGAAAGAAAAATAGCCTGTATTATTAAAAAGTGTAACAGTATTCTTGCCTTAAGAGGCAAGAATAGAAATGTTTCATTTTTACTTGAAAACAGACTCAGCAGAGAGTGATTCCCCGGTTTATTATCCCTTGCAGTTATAGATCTGTAAATTCTGGTATCAAAATCCCAGGAGAGGGAATTGCTGGGATAATGCATTTATAGAGAGTTTTTTAAATTCTTTTTAAAATACGAATACATATATCCATTCGTGATATTGAAAACTGAAGAGACTAAATTAAATATATTTGAATATATCGAAATATTATATAACAAAAAAGAATACATACTTATTTGGGTAATAAAAGCCCTGAAGAATATGAAAAAGAATGTGCTTAATTATTTGTCCGGAAAATTAGGGGTTGTCCACTGATCATCGCCACCGATGTGGCAGCAGTCTACCTGGAATGGGGGAAGCCCGGCCAACGTGCCATCAAAAAGGTAACACCCCAGGCACTGGCACAACATACGCTTCCAGCGGGGTCAATGGCACCTAAGGTCGAAGCTGCCTGCGAATTTGTGCTTGCAACTGGGAAGAAGGCCTACATTGGTTACCTGGACAAGATCGAAGAAATGCTAGCAGGTCGTGCAGGCACAGAAATATGCATGGACGGTGACGATGTGTTGTAACGCAATCAATCAAAAACAATCGGCAGTAATCTTAAGAGATGTACATTCTGGTAATTTGCTAAATAAAGATTTCCAGTATGTACGCTATCGAACAGACAGCATCCGAAAAAATGATTATATTTTGTTATAAGCAATTGAAAGGAGTTTATATGGAAATCAACGAAGAAGGTAAAATGTCACAGAAGTATTCATTGTCATTTTTATCTAACAAACCAATGTGGGCATTCTGGATCGCTTATTCCGCTCTGAGCGGTATTCTGTACGGTATATTCTATACCTTGCCAAGGATACACCCTTGGTGGGTACCAATCTTCATGATCATTTCCGTCGGAATGATTTGGGGAACATTCGTATACAAGAAGCAGCTGAAAGACAAATAGCTTGCAAATGAAAAAGCTTAACAGTATTCCTGCCTTTCGAGGCAGGAACCGGAGTGTCCCATTTTTATTTGGCGATTGACTCAGCAGAGAGGGATTCCTTGATCTAATATTCCGCACAGTTATAGTCTCTATATTTTATTGTTTAATAATACCGTGAAATTATAACTTCCTATGAATCAACAACAACCAGCATGGCAGGTGTCTTGTAAGCAGCACCCCATAGGGGGGCTTACAGTGCGGCAAAAGCCTCGCATAAACGTTATATGCCACAAATCAGAAACCACCACCATAGGAGTAATGTCAAAACACTGTTTTCACAGAGAGACATAGACTTACCGAATGAAAGTGATCGAAAGTGATATAGGTGGATTTTGCTTTAGTAAAAGATTGACAAAAACATTCGATTCGTCTCATCTTCAGTAGACGATCCATTTCAGGGCAGAGAAAAACATTAATGCCCCTTTGTTGAATTTCGGTCTCTGCGATGAAACTTCACAAACCAACCAAACAAGTATATAATTTATTTATGATTTTTATGAAAGGATTCCCGAGATTCTAAACCATTTGAAACTGGGAGTATTCCTGGTTGTAAAGGATTCATTTATGGATGCCAGAGGCAATTTTGAAGGCGTCAGTAAAATAGCTTACCCGATAATTTCCCATGAACTGCTGGATATTATATGTACGGAGAAAGAAGCAACTGATGAACAGAAAAAAGAAATTACTGATATTGCCAAAGACTTGGGTAAATATTTTTATCCGGAAATTCTGTTTTTATTAACCTTCAATAAAATTAACAACCCCAAAATTGCAGAAAAAATCTGCCAGGAAATTTCAGAGCATAAAAAGAGTCTTGAAAAAAAAATCGGAAGACCAATTCTCATCGAACTTGCCGCCAGGGACTATATTCACTTCAGAAGCCAAAACGGCTCTCCTGCTTTAGTAAATCAGGAAAAAGTATTAAGCCAAATTGCAAAACAGGCTATTACTGACAGCAAAACAGACACCTTTACAGTCGAACAGCTCCAAATAGATGTACAGAAGGAAATTGATCGATCATATAGATATGGATTGACATTTTCTATAATTATGATAGACCTGGACAATTTCAAAGCAACAAATGACACATATGGGCACCAGAAGGGAGATCAGGTATTACAATTTTTTGTCTTACTTTTGGAGGAAAATCTTCGAAAACCGGATAGTCTCTATCGTTTTGGCGGAGATGAATTCCTCATCCTTCTTCCACAGACTAGCAAAAAGGGGGCAGGGAAAATAGCTGGTAAATTGATTGAGTTATTAAACACTAGTCAATGTGAGGCAATTGATCAGACCATATCTGTCAGCATGGGGATTTCTTCTTTTGAAAGCTACCATAGTAACAGCTACAAAAGATTGATAAAAAGTGCGGACAAAGCTCTTTACAAGGCAAAAGCAGAAGGGAAAAACCATATTGCTCTATGGAGTAAAGGAAAATGTGAGATTCTGGATCATGGCAGTAATCTAATTCCAAAAAGCCCCTCAAAACAAAACATAAAAATCCCATGTCATAAAATTATACCAGGATGTGCTGTTGGAAATATTTTTGTTTATAAAGATATTTTATCCAGTCGTGTCAGACAATATGATATAAAAGAAGAAGAAAAAAAAGAGGAACTTGACCGAATAAAAAGGGCCATAAACAGTGTTGCCGAAGATCTTTCAAAAATGCAGAGTAATGTTGAAGAGGAAATAAATGATGAGCATGGAGCTATTTTTCTCGCTCACAAAATGATTCTTCAAGATAGTTCCATCTTAAATGATATAGAAAATGAGTTAAATGATAGATTACTTAACGGTGAAATTATAGTCAGAGACATATTCCGAAAACTTGAAAAAAGATTTCTTCTTTTTGAAGACGAACGACAACGTGAAAAAGCTCAGGATATCAGGGATATAGGGGGCAGAGTTATTAGAAAACTTCAAGGCAAAGATAATAATTTACTTTCATCACTGCCAGAAAATACGATTCTCGTTTCTCAAAGACTTCTTCCTTCCGATACAGTTTTTATCGATAAAAAACATGTAAAAGCTATCATAACTGTTGAGGGGAGCCGGGGTTCCCATTCGGCGATATTGGCTCGTGCCCTGGATATTCCTTATGTGACAATCGGTACAAAAATTGAAAAACTGCCCAATCATTCTCAAGCTGTAGTCGATAGTGATGATAATACTATTTATATTAATCCCGATGCACTAATAAATGAAAAATACAATAAACTGATAAAAGAAAAGGCTCAGGAAAATCAGACACAGGTCGTTTCCTCCAGGCCTATCGAAATTAACGGGAGGAAAATATCAATTTTAGCAAATGTTTCCACCGAAGATGAAGCGAAGAAAGCACTGACATCAGGCGCGGAGGGAGTCGGTTTATTTCGGGTAGAAACAATCTATATGTCAAGTCAGATAATGCCTGATGAAGAAATGCTTCTGTCCCGTTTCATGAAAATTCTCAAGCCATTGAAAGGAAAAGAGATAACAATCAGACTGCTCGACATTGGATCTGATAAAGTACCTTCTTATCTTGACCTTGGAAATGAGATTAACCCCGCACTTGGACTCCGAGGGATTCGCCTTCTCTTAAAACACAGAAAACTGCTTAAAACACAACTTTCTGCCTGTGTCAGATTAAACAGGGAGATCCCTGTTAAAATTTTACTTCCAATGGTCTCTCTTCCATCGGAAATTCTGACAGTTCGCAATTTAATAAAGAAAATGGCTGGAGGACAAGAGATTCAAATCGGCGCTATGATAGAAACTCCTGCTGCAGTATTTCATATTGATGACATTTTAAAAGTATCAGATTTCATCAGTATCGGAACCAATGATCTTTTTCAGTATACTATGACCGCAGACAGGGAAAACAAAGATGTAGCAGGGTATTTCGACAAAGGCTTTAAGGTTCTCCATAGAACACTTGAGGAAATATTCAGAAAGTCCGGTGAAGCATCAAAAGACTGTACTGTCTGCGGTGAGATAGCTGGTGACAACGATTATATTAAATCTATGCTGAAAATTGGTCTTACAAAATTCAGCGTATTACCGAATCTTATTTCACGGGTCAGACAGGAAATCATCAATTATTCAGAAACAAAAAGCTGATACCGGAAAGTCGAGTCCTTCGCAATGGCGTGTTAATCCTCAGACGAAAGGATATTTTATTCACTATGTGTTTGCTAAAGAAGGAGATTGAGATTATCAAACATTGCCTTTAATATTCTTCCACATACTGCATAGCAGAAGCGAAAACCCATACTCCCAAAAAATATTACTACACAAATACCTATATTTATGAACAAGTCTCTTTTTCAATCCGGCTTCTTACTGTTGTTATTTATCCTCATACTCAGTTTTAATTAATGTATTCCATAACTTACAGCAATAGTAAATTGGCATATGATTTTCAACTTTCATACTTGTAAGGTTACTCAATTTATTAATATAATCCTTCCACTCTAAAAAAGACAGATTCACATTTTCAGAAATTTGGGTATAGGCTTCCTGTGAGTTTTTTTTGAAAATATTAATTTTTGAAAATATATTGGAATGATGTCTTGGTTTTTTGAACTTTTTTGAAATATTACATACTCTTCTTAGTTGGGATACTATTGTTTTTTGTGCAATCCAGGTTTGTCTCGTTAAATCAAATTCTTCTTTATTTATGATTACCTGACCATCATCTGTCAGGTAAATTAACTTTCCTAAATGCTTAAAATTAAAATTTATTTTAGGCAAATCAGGTGGTAAAAGAGGGATTGGATCATCATAATTTACAATTCTCCATACTGGTTTATTTGATGAGAGTGTTATAAATTCTTTGTCACCAAAACGAGGTGAACCAAATGTATATAGGCCGAAACTTGAGGGATATATCGAAAATGCTAAACCAGCAAGAGCACCACCAAGACTATGGCCTGTAAACCAAAGATTTCTCTTTGAATTTTCTTCTAATAAATGGTCTAAAAATATTTTAACTCCGCCTGACTTCTCCCATACTTTTTTAAAAGCTTTGAAAAATCCCTGATGTACTCTACCTCCTTTATCAAAAGAGATAAGTTTTGTATCCAAATTGCTGCAAAAATTATGAAATGCAGATATGTTGTTTAATTCACTGCCACGAAAAGTAACTAAAATGCATTCTTCGTTCCAGACAATCATACAATTTATGAAATCATTATAAAAATATTTAAAATTTTCAAATCCGGCAAGCCGACAAGCCATTCTTGCAAAACCCGGATGAGCATAAGATAAGAACGAGCATTCAGAAAACCACCATGAGTTAACAGGAGAATAGTTTATTTCATTAATCTGAATGGGATATTTTTCTGCATTCTCAAAATAAACATAATTCATGTCAGGCGGAACTACTGAATATTCATTAGTTATCGGTATAACTTTGGAGCTTAGTTCTCGTATTATCTTCTTCATGTCACATATTTCCTTTAGAGTTATTGTCTCCCTTGGTGTAGCTTTTTATTCCATCGTGCTCTTGTAAGTAGCAATATTTCCATAATCAGTTAATATAAGCATGTTTAACTTCATATTAAGCTCAAAGATCAAAAGTCTAAGAATTATCACAAAATCATCAAAAAAACTAATCTTGGGCGGATTGTACAACCATCATTAGAGAAGTAGAACTTCACCCCCTCCCCTCTATTAGAATAAAGATCCTGGTGACTCCGCCTTTATTGCCGGGTTTGCTTATCCACACCAAGCTGCGCGTAGGGAGAGAGCAAGACGAGCCTTTCTGCAAGCCATTTTCCGGTATCAGCTACCAGGTAGCGTACGACCCAGTGGTGATCATCGAAGTAAAACTCCTTGATCTTACAAATTGCTTCGCCGCTAATCTGCAGTGTCAGAGGGCACTTCAAAACCGGCCAGATCTTTTGCATTTGTAAACATGATTAGATTCCTCCAAAATTAGATAATAATTAACGCAGGCTTGTTTCTATGCGAGCCATAGTAATTTGTCTCGGAGGCACCACTTGAGCATATTCTGCTCAAGTTAGATTCGATCCTGTACGTTCATTATTCTCATATCGAACATTGTAGATATGGATCTATCCTGTTAGTGTTCCCGTTGTTATAGAATAATGATAAGGCTTTTTTCCAATTTCTTCTGTTCGTTCGCACACATAAGATGAGGGCAAACTATTTCCATCCCCTGGAACCAGTACATATAAAAGATACAACCTCCTTAACTGAAAGTACCAAATAACAAGTTTTCATAACTATAGTTGTATTTTTATGCAGATCTGGAGTTTTAGGGTTGATTCTGAGATGCTATCTGGGAGGGCCGAAAAAAAGAACGATTTATCTCTGCATCAGAGGGGGAAGGATTGGTGTTCACCTGATCGATGAAGCGATTTCTATTGGAGCTAAGCCTGTGAAGTTCTTGAAATAACGGATAAAATCTATTACAAGAGCAAAGATAATCCACAGATGGGGTGATTTATAGTTTGTATTTTGGACACCTAAGATATTGTTTATCAGTTAATCAATTTCCCCGAGAACATCTCTGAAGTGTTTGAAAAAGAGTTCATTCTCCCGTCTCTCACCTATTGTAATTCTAATACATGTTGGAAAGTTATAGCTTTTTGCAGGCCTTACTATTATACCCCTTCCGGTAAGACGGTCTGCAACATCAACAGAATCTCTGCCTGTATCAATAAGTATGTAATTTGTCTGGCTTTTATAATATGAAAGACCCATTTTTTCAAGTTCACTGTAATAATAAAGTTTTTCCCTGTAGGTTTCCTCAACAGTTTTTCTGAAAAATTCCCTGTCATCAAGGGCGGCAAGGGCAGCATTCTCTGCGATAACAGATACATCAAATGGAGGTTTGACCCTGTTCACAAGAGCCACAATCTCAGGAGAGCCTATACCATATCCGATTCTGAGACCTGCAAGACCATATATCTTTGAAAAAGTCCTCAAGACAAACAGGTTCTCCTGCCCTTCCATTATCATTCTGACTGAATTGATATTAAAATCATCTTCTGTAAACTCAATATATGCTTCATCAAGAAAGATAATAATATTTTCAGGAACCTTTCTGATAAAAGCCCTGAGTTCATCAACAGGAAGGGCTTCTCCGGTAGGATTATTCGGGTTGCATATATAAATAATCTTTGTCCTGTCTGTAATTTTGCTGAACATATCATCAAGATCTATACTGTGCCCTTTCATCCTGGAAAAAACAGGTATTCCCCTCATAATCCGCACTATTGTTTCATAAACAGAAAAGGTTATTTCGGGGATTATCGCTTCATCGCCCTGTTCAATAAGAGCCATACCTGAGTTATAGATAACACCATCGCCCCCGTTCCCTGTAGTAATATTTTCCGCTTTACATCCAAGATTTTCTGCAAATTTATCCATCAGCTCTGGATTGTAAATCTCAGGATAAATATGAAGCATTTTCTCGAGTTCTCTATAGATTTCCCTGGCTTTTGTTGAACCGCCTCTCGGGTTTTCATTGGAAGCCATTTTATGGATCTCGGGAAGATTAATTTCCCGTTCCACCTGTTTACGGGATTTTCCGGGTACATATGGTTTTATTCCAAGTATTCCGCTGTTTGCCAGTTTTTCCGCATCCAAAATAAATCTCCCTGTAAATTGCCTGCTGTATTTATTCAAAACTAAAATTCTTCTGAAACAATGAAATATATCATCTGATATATTACCTGCTCAGAGTTTATATTTATAAGACTTTATGACAGATTTCAGCTATCTTTCAATAGTATTTCGCTGATATGATATAAATTCGGGAATTTTTTCAATGATTTTGAGAAGCTTTTTCTTTTTTATATAATGTTTTGCATCTGAAAACCTTATCCATTTTCTGCGGCGGTATAGACTTTCAGGCCATTCATCAAGGATCTCTTCTGTTTCAAGGAGAAAAACTTTAACCCTGCATTTCTCTCCCCATTTTTTGACACTGTATTTTCCAAGTGCAGGTTTTATAATACTGCCTCTTACACCGGCCTCTTCATAAACCTCTTTGGCAGCTGATTCTGCGGCCTTCATTTCAGGTTCTACAATGCCCTTGGGTATTACCCATTTTGTTCCCTTACGGTTTGTAATGATAAGTATTTTAAGCTCGCCATTACTGAGAAAGGGTATTGCCCCTGACTGGCGGCTTGTCCATCCGGAATTGCTCATATATTACAGAATACTACAACAGGGTAAAAAACTCAATGGATTAGAATTGTGTTTGAAAAAGGTTAAAACGTTTTAAAAAAAGAATTAGACCGAATCAGATATTTTTCTTATAATCATTATTATATGAGCAAGAAAAACTTTTATGAATCAGAATTAAGGGCTCTTCAGGTGGAACTTGTAAAGCTTCAGGAATGGATAAAATACAAAAAACTGAAAGTAGTGGTTATATTTGAAGGACGGGATGCTGCAGGTAAGGGGGGGGTAATAAAAAGAATTACCCAGAGACTGAATCCCAGGATCTGCAGGGTTGTAGCCCTTGGAGTCCCTACAGAACGGGAACAGAGCCAGTGGTATTTTCAGAGATATGCAAAGGAACTTCCTGCAGGTGGGGAAATGGTCCTTTTTGACAGAAGCTGGTACAACCGTGCAGGTGTGGAAAAGGTGATGGGTTTCTGCAGCGAGGATGAATACAGGGAATTCCTGTATTCATGCCCTGAATTTGAAAAGATGCTCAGAAGATCAGGTATAATACTTATAAAATACTGGTTTTCCGTTTCTGAAGAAGTCCAGGAAAAGAGGATCACAAGCAGAATTAATGATCCGCTTAAAAGCTGGAAACTCAGTTCAATGGATGTGGAATCACGAGATAAATGGGATGAGTATTCAAAAGCAAAGGATGAGATGTTCAAGCATACAGATATTGAAGAGGCTCCCTGGTTCGTGGTAAATGCAGATAATAAAAAGCTTTCCCGCCTCAACTGCATCAGCCATCTGCTTACACAGATTCCCTATAAAGATATAGTCCCTTCACCGTTTGAACTTCCGGAAAGAAAAAAGAAAGGCAAATATAGGCGTCCCCCTATTTCAGAACAGAATTTTATCCCGGAAAAATACAGGACAACAGATTTATAGACAGTAAATTGCAATAATATCATTCCCATTAATGGAGAGTAACAATGAAGTTAAACAGTTACATAACAGCTTTACTTTCAGTTTTTTTTATATTCATTTCCTGTTCAGATCCCGAGGGAGAGGGCCTGTCGGGAGATCAGGGAATCAAGTCAATACCGGGAACAATAACAGCAGTACGCCCTCTTAAATGGGACTCAGGTACACACGGCGGAATATGGAGAGACACCTACACAGAGGATCCCAAAAGCTATAATCCGTTTTCAAATCTTGACGGAACCCATCTTACTGTAACCGGACTTATTCTGGATTATCTTTTCGACTATGATCCCTATGAAAGGGAATGGAAAGGCAATATTGTAGAAGAATTCAGGGTTGAAGCTGATGAGGAAAATGACACAATGGAGCTTTACTGCAGACTCAGGAACAATATCTTCTGGAGCGACGGTGTTCAGATGACAAGCGATGATGTTGTCTGGTGGTTTGATTTTATAGAATCTGATCCTGAAATTGATCCTGTAGGTTCTCAGGGGAGAAATATAAAAATGCCTGACGGCAGCCTCAAAGAATACAAAATAGAAAAAATCGACAATCTTTCCTTCAAATATATCTTTCCGAGAATAGTTGCAACACCCATGCTTGTTGTAAATACAGGTTCCATTGTTCCAAGACATATATGGGAGCCGGTTTACAAAAAAGGAAAGAAAGCTGTCAGGGAATTCTGGGGTGTAAATACTCCCCCGGAAAAACTCATCGGAAACGGTCCTTTCCTGCTTGAATCAAACAGTCCCGGAGAAAGGCTTGTTTTCAAAAGAAACCCGAACTACTGGATGAAGGATAAAAGGGGCAATTCCCTCCCCTATCTGGATAAAATAGTTCTTACACAGATACCTGACAGCAATGCTGAGATTCTCAAATTCCAGAAGGGGGAAGTTGAGTCATACCAGCTGAGGGGACAGGACCTTGCGACACTGCTTCCTGATTCAGAAAAGGGGGACTATTCAATATGGAACGGGGGACCCTCGACAGGATATCCAGCCCTTATATTCAATCATAACCCTGAAACACTCCCTCTCCATAAATACAGGGTATTTACTGATAAAAATTTCAAAAAAGGGATAAGCTGCCTTATAGACAGGGATACAATAATAAACCAGGTGATAAACGGACTGGCAGAACCTCAGTTCCATATCATATCTGAGAGCAACAGATTTTTTAATGCCTCCCTTGCTTCAGACTGTTCATACAATCCTGAAAGGGCACTTGAGTTTTTTAAGTCTGCAGGTCTTGAAGACAGGAACGGAGACAGCCTCCTTGAGGATCAGGAAGGAAACAATATAAAATTTGACATAATAACAAGCAGCAGTGATCCCATACTTCATGATTATATCAACATAATGATTACTGACTTCAAAAAAGCAGGTCTTGAAGCCAATCTGGTAGTGGTGGATAGAAACCTTATTGTGCAGAAGCTTCTTCATACAGGGGACTGGGAATGCTATCTTGCGGGATTCAGTTTCCCCCGATTCCCTGAACAGTGGTACAACATATGGAAAAGTTCAGGGAACCTCCACTACTGGAATCCAAATCAGGAATCTCCCAACCTTGAGTGGGAAAAAATTATTGATGAAAATTACGAAGAACTGATCTATACTTTCAATGAAGAAAAAATTCAGAAATATTATGACAGGTTTCAGAAAACCCTGATTGATGAAATGATAATCATACCTGTTTTCAGAAAATATACTTTCATGGCTGTCAGGAACAAATGGGGCAATATCAACTGGGGATTCGGATATTCAATAGGAGACGGTTACAGAAGAATATATCTGAAACAGCAGCAGTAACAAATAACTGCATAATAAACAGAAAAGGAATGAAAATTGAAACTGATAAGTGATTATCTCCGGAAGCATCAGCTAACTGCTTTTATTATAAGAAGGGTCCTTTCCATGATCCCGGTGCTGTTTATAACTGTGTTTTTCTTTTTCTTTTTCATGAGCCTGGCTCCCGGGGATTTTTTTACTGCATATTATCAGAACCCTGAAATTAATCCTGAAATAATCAATTACTACAGGGATGAGTTCGGTCTTGATAAACCCTTCTATATCCAGTTTTTCATGTGGCTGAAAAAGGTTTTAATCGATCATGACCTTGGAATGTCTTTTTCATACATGCAGCCTATTCTTGAGCTGTTAAACACAAGAATATGGAATACAGTATTTCTCAATTTCTTCAGTCTTCTTTTTTCCATTGTTTTTTCCTATCCCATTGCTTTCTACTTTTCATACAAACCGAACAGGCATCTGGAAACAGGGGTCAATACAGTTACTCTTATACTGTATTCCGTACCAGGCTTTTTCCTCGCCCTTCTCGGGCTTATTGTCGCAGCAAAAACCGGATTATTCCCCATAGGGGGTGCAACAAGCGAAGGTTATGAAACTCTCTCTTTTATGGGTAAATTCGGCGACAGGTTTCATCACATAATACTGCCCATTATTGTAGGGTTTATAGGAAGCCTTGCCGGTTCAATAAGAAGCATGAAAGTACTTCTTTCAGAGGAATTTCACAAACCCTATATCACTGCAGTCAAGGCAAAAGGGGCGGGAAAACCGGGTATTATCAAGCATGCTTTCAGAAATGCCCTGATACCTTATATTACAGGTATTTCCGGACTTCTTGCAGGACTCATAGGGGGATCCCTGTTTGTGGAAATCATCTTTGCATACCCCGGAATAGGAAGACTGATGTACGAAGCTACACTCAGGCAGGATTATTACCTGGTCCTTACCAACATGATAATAAGCGACCTGCTTGTACTTGCCGGAATTATGTTTTCAGATATCCTTCTTGCAGTTGCAGACCCTAGAGTGAGGATAAAATGAGAGGAGGATTGAAACGATTAAGGGAAAGCACCCCCTGGCTGAAATTTAAAAAGCAGAAAATCGGAATGATCAGTCTGGTCATTCTTCTTGTAATGTATTTATCTATCCTCTTTGAAGGTTTTCTGGCCCCCTACAACGCAAATACAAAATTCAAGACAAAATCATATCATCCTCCCCACAGGATCCACCTGTTTCATGGAAATAAATTCCTGGGACCTTTTGTATATGAATATGAAATGGTCAACCCTTATTTCAAGACATACAAGGTAAACAGAAACAAGATCCACAGGATAAGGATGTTTGTAAAAGGGGATGATCATAAAATCATGTTCCTTATCCCCTCAAAGATACATCTTTTCGGAACTTCAGACGGAGGGCCCTATTTCCCGCTCGGGACAGACCGCCTCGGCAGGGATATTTTTTCAAGGATTATATTCGGGGGGAAAATCTCACTTACAATAGGTTTTGTAAGTATTTTCATGGCCCTTTTCGGGGGAATTGTGATCGGGGGGCTGTCTGGATATATCGGTGGTATTACAGACTGGTTTGTAATGAGAAGCTGTGAAGTCATTATTCTGCTTCCGACATTCTATTTTTTCCTGTTCCTCCGTTCAATACTTCCTTCAGATATAACCCCGGCCCGGAAATTCTTCTATATAACACTTATCCTTGCCATCCCCGGATGGGCAGGAAGCGCAAGAGGGATAAGGAACTGGGTTTTATCTCTTAAACATGCAGATTATGTCACATCAGCAAGGATAGCAGGGGTCAGTCCGTTCAGAATAATAATACGTCATATAATTCCCCAGATAAGAAACATACTTATACTCAGTATTACCCTGAGTATTCCCGGTGTAATTCTTGGAGAGGCGGGATTAAGCTTTCTCAACCTCGGAATAACAGAGCCCTCTGTAAGCTGGGGTATGCTGATGAGTTCTGCAATGGACATCAACATACTTCTTCAGTATCCATGGATAATTTATCCTGCCTTTATAATAATAATGACTGTATTTTTCTTTTTCTCACTTGGATACAGTCTTAAAGATGCTTTTGATCCTAAATCAGGTGTCTGATGTAAGGAGTTTGATTTGGAAGAAAAAATACTTGAAGTAAAAAACCTTACAACCACTTTTCAGCTCATAAAAAACAGGATAACTGCTGTTGAAAACCTTTCGTTCCATCTTGAAAGAAATGAAATCCTGGCAGTTGTCGGTGAATCCGGAAGCGGAAAAAGCGTAACAAACTATTCCATTATGAACCTGATTGAACCGCCGGGGAAAATATCTGAAGACTCGCAGGTTCTCTTTAACGGAAAAAACATACTTGAAATGGATGAAAAAGAGACATCATCAATAAGGGGAAACAGGATATCCATGATTTTTCAGGAACCTTCAGCCTCTTTCAACCAGCTTTTCCGGATAGGATCACAGATAGGGGAAAGCCTGAGGATTCACAATAAAGCTGATAAAAAAAATGCTCTTGCTGAAGCGGAAAAACTGCTTAAGGATGTGCATATAACAAATGCTTCTGACAGGGTAATGGACTACCCTTTCCAGATGTCGGGGGGTATGCTTCAGAGGGCAATGATTGCACAGGCTCTTGCCTGCAGCCCCGATATTCTCCTTGCCGATGAACCGACAACTGCCCTTGATGTGACAACCCAGGCACAGATACTTTCACTGATTTATGAAAAAAAAGAGGAAACAGGGATGTCGGTAATATTTGTAACACATGATCTTGCCCTTGTTGAACATTTTGCTGACAGAATAATTATCCTTTATAACGGGAGAATTATGGAATCGGGAAGAACCGAGGATATTTTCAGGGCCCCTTCACACCCTTATACAAAAGACCTTTTAAAGGCAGTCCCGGTTCCCGGGATTTTCAAGGACAGTGAAAAGCTTTTTACAATAAAAGGGAAAGTCCCGTCTTCTGATGAAAAGATCCCGGGATGCAGATATTCGCCCCGATGCAGCAGCTGCTTCGAAAGATGCCTGACAGAGGAGCCTGAACTTATTGAAAAGGAAAACAAACAGGTGAGGTGTCATCTTGCAGAATAATGATAAACTTTTAACAGCACGCAATATTGTAAAGACTTTCCCACTCAAGGCGGGAGGCTTTACAGAATCATCCCATAGAATCCATGCCCTCAATTCAGTTTCCTTCTCACTTGACAGGAACAGTACACTCGGGGTTGTCGGGGAATCCGGATGCGGAAAAACCACACTTGCAAAAACTCTCCTGCGGATACATGAACCTGATTCAGGATCACTCTTTTTTGATGTTCCTCAAAGTGAAATTGATATGCTTGACTATCTTGAACAGGAAACAGAGCCGGGCGCAGATATTGAGGGGCGTGAGCTTAGAAGGAAAACTGACTTTTTCTCCTACAATTCAAAACTGCTGAAAAAAGAAAGAATCAAAATGCAGTATATATTCCAGGACCCCTATATGGCCCTCAACCCTAAAATGACTGTCAAGAAAATAATTACCGAACCCCTTATCCAGAACAGGATGATTTCCGGCAGGGACATTGATGAGAGGGCCGGGAACCTTCTTGAAATTGTGGGTATTTCGCCATCCTCAGCAGACAAGTTCCCCCATGAGTTTTCAGGAGGTCAGAGGCAGAGAATATCAATTGCCAGATCAATCTCGACAAACCCGGAGCTTGTTATATGCGATGAACCTGTTTCTTCCCTTGATGTTTCAATACAGTCGCAGATACTCAACCTGCTTATTGATATTCAGAAGGAATTCGGGATTTCATATCTTTTCATAGCCCACAACCTTGCAGTTGTCTTTTATATGAGCGACTATGTCGCTGTAATGTACACCGGGAGAATTGTGGAATACGGACAGTCAAGGGAGCTTTATTCAAATCCCAGGCACCCCTACACAAAACTTCTCATGAATGTAATACCGGAAATAGGCAGCGGAAAAAAGATTTTCAGGATGAATGAATCGGGAGAAGTTCCCGGTCTGATAAATCTGCCTGAAGGCTGCAGTTTCTATCCCAGGTGCAGCGTGCGAATGGATATCTGCAGGGAAATGCTTCCTGAGCTTGAAGCATGCGGAAACGGGGAACACAGATGCGCATGTCATTATGTGAACAGGCCTGATAACTGACAGGAAAGTAAAAAACCCTTCAACAGCTGTTAAAGGGCATATAATTAAATGATATTCTATATCTGAAAACTTTTTATAAGCTGGTCATTTACCTTTACTGTTTCCTGTCTGCAGATTTTTCCCTGAAGATATTCTTAATACCCCCATTTTTCAGAATATACATGGCATATTCAGTAAGCCTTTCGCCATAGAATACCTCCAGTGTTGAAAGATTTTCAATCCTGCCCGATTCAAGGTCAACTCTGACAATATCTCCATTTCTGACAGACTTGCTGATTCCTTTGCAGACAATGAGAGGGAGGGAGAGATTTATAGCATTCCTGTAGAAGATTCTGGCAAAAGATTCTGCAACCACAACGCCTACATCTGAAGATTTCAGTGTTATTGCAGCATGTTCCCTGCTGGAACCGCATCCGAAATTTGTACCTGCTATTACAATATCTCCCGGTTTGGCTTTCGAAGCAAAATCAGGATCAGCCCCTTCAAGGCAGTGTTTTGATATTTCTTCCGGTTTAACCAGTTCAAGGTATCTGCCCGGATAAATCTGGTCTGTATCAATATTTTTTCCGAATAAATGGGCAGTTCCTGTAAAATCAGTTTTCATTTGCTATCCTCCCTGCTTAAACGCGGATCAGAAAGACAGCCCTTGTATGCTGAATATGCTACAAGTGCCGGCGATGCAAGATAGATACCGGCTTCTGTACTGCCCATCCTGCCCGGAAAGTTCCTGTTTGTCGAAGAAACACAGTTCTCCCCTTTTGCAAGAATACCTGCATGTGTGCCCAGACATGGACCGCATCCTGGAGCGTTGAATGTTGCTCCTGCTTCAATAAGTATCTGTACATAGCCTTTTGATACCGCCTTGCTGAAAACCTCCATCGATGCCGGAATAACAACCATTCTTACTGAATCAGCAATCCTCCGCCCTTTGAGAATTTCAGCAGCTGCCCCAATATCCTCAAGCCTCCCGCCTGTGCAGGAACCTATAAACGCCTGATGTATTTTAACAGGTTCAACTTCATCAACAGGAAATACATTATCAACACTGCTGGGACAGGCAATCTGGGGCTTAAGATCTGAAATATCAAAAAACTCCTCCCTGCAGTATTCAAATCCCGTATCTGTTTCATCAAGAACATAATTATAACCGTATCTGCTCTCAACATAGTCAAGAACAGCCCTGTTAGGTTTCATATAGGCTGTTTTTGCTCCCATTTCCACTGCCATATTGCATATAGTCATTCTGTCTGCAACTCCGATTGACTCAATATAATCACCTGTAAATTCTACTGCCTGATACACTGCAGCATCAGCCTTAAGATTACCTATAATATTAAGGATTACATCTTTCGCATGTACATTATCTGCCGTTGTCCCTGTAACAGTTATTTTCATCACTTCGGGTACCCTGAACCACAGTTCTCCCGAAATAAGTACACATGCTGCATCTGTAGCTCCGATACCTGTACCGAATGCCCCGAATGCCCCGTGTGTTGTTGTGTGTGAATCTGTAGCAACAAGGATCATTCCCGGTCTGACAATCCCTGCTTCAGGCATGACCTGATGGCAGACACCTTTATTTATATCAAAATGATGGGAAAATCCCTGTTTTTCAGCAAATTCCCGCATCTCCTTATGTATCTGGGCTGTACGTATGGTAGGGGCCGGTGAATAGTGATCAAATACAAACGCAGCTTTTTCAGGGTCCCAGACCCTCTCCCCCCCCATCTCATAGAATGATTTTACAACCTGAAGGTAGAGATCATTAAGTTCCAGAAAATCAATGCTGCAGTTTATAATTTCACCAGCTGTTACAAATTCCTTTCCAGCTGCCCTTGCAAGCATCTTTTCAATGGCATGCATATAATTCTCCTGTAGATAAAACCTTTATTCCTATCAGACCCGTTCAGGGCCTGATAAGCAACTGACTAAAGAACAATGCTTGCAATAAAAGTAACTGCAAGTCCGCCGAGGGCCATTGCAACATTTGCAGCCGACAGTGTCTTTAACCCTGTTTTTGTGTCAAAGCCGCTCATGTTTGTATAAACCCAGAAATAACTGTCATTGACATGGCAGATAAGTCTTGCTCCCGATCCTGATGCAAGTGCTATAAGAATTGGATGCAGTCCAAGCTGCTGTGCAATCGGAAGGCAGAGTGTAGCAGCAGTTACTACTGCAACAGTTCCTGATCCCTGAATTGTTTTCAGAATACCGGCAATGAAAAATGGTACAAGAATGAAAGGCATGCCGCTGTTTGCAACAGCCTCAGCAATTGCTTTTCCTGCTCCTGAACTTTTCAGAATTGCCCCAAGTGCTCCCCCGGCCGCTGTTATAAAGATAATAGGCCCTGCACTTTTAAGTGCATCATCCATTATTTTCAGTATGGGGTTTTTCTCTCCTGTTTTCTTGAGTTTTCTTCCGAGAAGACATATTGCAAAAATCACACCTACTGCCATTGCAATATTTGCATCTCCTATAAAGGATGTGAAGGTGATAAAAGAGTGCCCCTTAGGAAGAACCATTTTACTTGTAGTTGCGGAAAGAATAAGTATCATAGGAATCAGAAGAGGGAGAAAAGAGACAAGGCCTCCCGGCATTTCCTGACTGGTCTCTTCAGTTTCATCAGCATCTGCCTCGGGGATATAGGTACCGGCAATTTTCGGCATTACTGTCACAGCCCACAGCCATCCTGCAAGAGTCATTCCAAGAGCTGCTAATCCTCCCCATATAATCATTTCTCCCACGTCCACACCAAGAAGACCTGCAACTGCAAGGGGACCCGGTGTCGGTGGAACAAAAACATGGGTTGCAAGAAGCCCTGCAGAAAGAGAAACTGCTATTGCATAGAAAGATACTTTACTTGTTCTTGAAATTGCTTTTGCAAGTGGTGATAAAATAACATATCCCACATCACTGAATACCGGGATTGAAATAAGATATCCGCTTAAAGCCATTGCCATGGGAGATCTTTTCTCTCCGACAGCCTTTGCCAGGGTACGTGCCATTTTTTCCGCACCTCTGGAATCCTCAAGGTATTTTCCAAGCATAACCCCGAAAATAATGACAATTCCGATACTGGATACTGTTTTACCGAAACCGCCCGTCATTGTCTTGATAACTTCCGGCAGATTCATTCCTGATAGAATACCGATGGTTAAAGCAGATATCAAAAGTGAAACAAAAGCATTAACCTTGAATTTGATTGCAAGCAGCAGAAGTACTGCAAGCCCGATTATGAAAGCAAATTCAATAGCCATTTTTAGCTACCTCCTTAATTTTCAAATCTAAATGCAATTAACGTGCCAGGATTTGCCACATTAAATAAAAACAGCCATTCAAAAAGCATATTTACTTGTACTGCATATAATTATAATGAAGCATTATAATAAGGCTGCGGATTTTTCAGATAATCATGATTAATAAGGTTATTCTCAGAAAGATATTTCAGGCTATTTTGTTGCAACTATGTCGCAACTATTTGCAACTTATTGTCTAAAAAAAGAGAATCTTATTCATGTATACAGGCTATAATATCTTATACTCCCTGAGTTTCCGCCATAATGTACTTCTGTGCATTCCAAGCAGTTCAGCGGCTGCTGTTTTATTGCCCCCAGCCTGATCAAGAGCATTTTTTATATATGCCTTTTCATTATTGGGACGGAAAACAAAATCATTATCCGGATCAAGCAGATGCCTTATATCATCTTCACTTACCGGACTCTTCCTGCACCTTACTGAAATCCTTTCTGAAAAGTTTTTCAGTTCCCTTATATTGCCTCTCCAGCTGTAATCTTTGAGGATTTCGAGGGATGTACCTGAAAGGGAAAGGCTGTTGAATTTGTTTTCTGAAAATACAGACAGGAAATAATTGAAAAGGACGGGAATATCATCCTTCCTGTCCCGTAATGGCGGTATTGCAAGATGAAGGACATTGAGGCGCCAGAAAAGATCTTCCCTGAATTCCCCTTTTTCTATAATATCCGAAAAATGCCTGTTGCTTGATGCAATTATTCTTACATCTATTGGTATTACACAGTCATCGCCGATTTTCATGATTTCCCTTTCCTGGATAACTCTTAAAAGTCTTCCCTGGGTCTGAACCGGGAGTTCCGATATTTCATCAAGAAAAATTGTACCTTTGTGGGCAAGCTCGAAAAGCCCTGTTTTCCCCTCTCTGCTGGCACCTGTAAATGCCCCGGGTACATATCCGAAAAGTTCGCTTTCAATAAGATTTTCAGGAAGTGCTGCGCAGTTTACAGCTACAAAAGGTTCATTTGACCTGCTGCTGGCATTATGAATGCTCTGGGCAAACATTTCCTTGCCCACTCCCGATTCTCCGTAGATAAGGACAGATGAATCAACCTCTGCATATGATTCAGCCTCACATACAGTGTTTTTAAGTGCGGAGGAATCACCTATTATGTCTGAAAAACGGAATTTCGCATTAAGCCCTTTAGCTGTCAGCTTTCTCCTTATTTTCCCCTCAATCTTCTGAATTGTTGTGACATCCTGAAAGGAACTGACTGCTCCTATTATTTTGCTGCTGATTTTAAGGGGAACTGTATTAACCAGCAGGTCCCTGTTATTGATCCTGCAGAGTTTTCCGGCTGTCTCTTTGCCTTCGAGTGAGGAATCAAGCCCGAGCTGCCTTGAAATAGCTTTTAATGAATCAGCTGTTTCACTGCTGTTTTCAAGTCCCAGGAGATTCATTGCGGAATTGTTGATATTCAGTATATTCCCTTCCGAATCAATACTTAAAACACCGTCATGGGATGTTTCCAGAACAGCTGCAGTTATCCGGTTTCTTTTCTGCTCCCTGTTTCTGGTATTTACAATATTCTCAGCTTCCTTCAGGGACTGGAGAATAGAATCTTCACCTGATCTTATTTCAACAGCCTTGAATCCAAGTCTCCTTGCAGCTTCAGCTGTAATTACCCCTCCGATTATCACTCCTGCCCCTCTGCCTGCCGATTCAATAATCCTTTTATCAGGTTTCTCCCCTTTTGAAAGATAGTATTTCTGGATATCTATTTTCAGAAGATCTGAAAATGCTTCAAAGGAATGAATCATGTTCCTGAATGTAATTACTGCAACGTTTTTATTATCACCAGCTGTTGCTTCACGGGCCCTTTTTATACTGTCGGCAATATCCTGACCAGTTACCTGCAGCTCAACTATGGGAGTTTTAATACCGGCATCAACAAGATGGGAGACAGTACCCCCTCTTGTTATAATTACATCAGCTTTTCCCTCATACTTTTCAGCAACAGGAACTGCTTCTTCCAGATTAACTGTTTCGATATGGACATTTTTAAGATTATCACTGAAAACCTTTGCTGCTGTCTCTGCAATGGTTTCATCAGGGGCAATGAAAAGTATAAACATGACAGCATTATAGCATGATAAAAAAAATATTGCCCCTGTAAAGACAGATTAAAGATCGCATGTCCCTGCAGGGGCTTTTATCACTATAAAGTATTTCTCACTTCACGTGCTGCAGCTACCATATTTTCAAGGGCAGGCCTCACCTCTTCCCATTTTCTGGTTTTAAGGCCGCAGTCAGGATTTATCCATATTTTGGATTTATCAACTACTTCCAGTCTTTCAATGATATCATTTTGAATTTCTTTTACAGAAGGTATTCTCGGTGAATGAATATCATAAACACCGGGACCTATTTCATTTTTATATCCTGTACTGTTGAAAATATTTAAAAGCCGGTTTCCGCTTCTGGCTGTTTCTATTGAAATAACATCTGCATCCATGGCTTCTATTGTTTCAATAATATCATTGAACTCGCTGTAGCACATATGTGTATGCATCTGTGTTTCCATTGAAGCTGATGCGACAGTTCTTCTGAAGCTTTCAAGGGCCCATTTTTCATACCAGTTCCACTTTTCTTTCCTGAGAGGATACCCCTCCTTGAATGCAGCTTCATCCACCTGGATGATTTTTATCCCGGCTGCCTGAAGATCAGAAATCTCATCGCTCAGACAAAGAGCAATCTGTCTGGCAACTGTCTCTTCCGGAATATCATTCCGGACAAAAGACCAGTTGATAATAGTAACAGGACCTGTAAGCATCCCCTTAACCGGCTTTTGAGTTCTGCTCTGGGCATATGAAATCCATTTGACAGTCATTGCTTCAGGTCTGCTCACATCACCGAAAATTACAGGAGGCTTGACGCATCTGCTTCCGTAGCTCTGAACCCAGCCGTTTTTTGTAAAATGGAATCCTTCCAGCAGCTCACCGAAATACTCAACCATATCATTACGTTCAGGTTCCCCGTGAACAAGAACATCCAGTCCTGTTTTTTCCTGGAAACTGATACATTCATCTATATATTTCTTAATTTCAGCTTCATATATAACCGGGGAGATTTCCCCTTTCCTGTAGCTCCTTCTTGTTTTTCTGAGTTCTGCAGTCTGTGGAAAACTGCCTATTGTGGTTGTCGGCAGCATGGGCAGCCTCAACAAATCCTTCTGGATGGAATTCCTTTCCTCAAAACTCCCTTTCCTGCATACAGTCCTGTCATTTCTGATTCTTTCGGAAACATTATTGTCAGTTACCATATCCGAATTCTTTTTATTCTTTATGGTATTTTTGTTTCTCTCAAGATCATCAGCAAACTTTTCACCGGGGTTTTCCGAATGAAAATATTCTCCCAGAAAAAAGGTTTCTTCTGTTTTTTCAAGACAGAAAGAAAGCCACTCCTTTATTCCGCTCTCAGGTTCATTCATTACACTGTATGGAGTATGAAGAAGGGAACAGCTTGTAGATACAATGATTCTTTCCCTGGGAACAACTGAGGAAATACTCCCGAGCAGTTCCAGACTTTTTTCATAATCTGTAACCCAGATATTCCTTCCGTCAACAACTCCCGCAACAAGATATTTATCTCCGATTTTATCAAGACAGTTCTTGTTTTCAGGCCCGTACACAAAATCAAGGGCAATACCCCAGACAGGAGTATCTGAAAGCTTTTCAACAGCTTCTGATGCATGTTCAAAGTATGTAGACACAATAATCCTGTTTTTACCGCTTACAGATGCAAGTTCTGAATATACCCCCTTGAGAAGGGAAAGAGTTTTTTCATCCGGAGCTTTCACAAACAAAGGTTCCTCAGCCTGTATATACATTTCTTCATCAAGTGCTGATATTTCTTCAAAAAGTCTTTTATAGACCGGGATAATTTTATTCAGATAACTGTACGGGTCTCTGCCGTCTGCAGTCTTTGATAAACCAAGAAATGTAAGTGGTCCAATAATATTTATTTTTGTTTTTATACCAAGTGAAAGAGCTTCCCTGTATTCATTCATTATCTTTGATGAGTCAAGGCGGAATTCCATTTTCTCATCAAGCTCAGGTACAATAAAGTGATAATTTGTATTAAACCACTTTGTCATCTCCATTGCATGTGAAGAAGCATTGCCCCTCGCCATTGCAAAATATTGTTCAGTCCTGTCTTTGATATTTCTGAATCTTTCAGGTACAGCATTAAGCATCAGAGCTGTATCAAGCATATTGTCATAATAGCTGAAATCGTTTGAGCTTATAAAACCGATACCGGTTTCTTTCTGTTTAATCCAGTTTTTTCTTCTGATTTCTTCAGCTGCGAATTCAAGCTTTTTCAGGGTTGATTTCCCTGACCAGTAGTCTTCAAGAGCTTTTTTAAGCTCTCGGTTTTCCCCGATTCTCGGAAAACCTGTGATAAGAGTCTTTTTTGTCATTTTAATCTCCATTTGTTTGCGCGACAAATTTTGCCTGCTTACTGCCGTGGTAATCGGACTCAAAGACTGCATGTCTGCATCTTAATACCGTAGCGCGACTGTGCCTGATTCCCACAGGTCTTCCCCACATAACAGCAGTAACGTGAATTGATTATTACTGTTTATTACCTGCAGTGTCAAGAAACAGCTGCACCTGTCTGGTAATGAATATTTCAGGAATAGTCATAAGAACAGTATATTCAAACCAATTATATTTTGCTGTCAATTCTCCGTTTAAGCTCAAGAAGCGGATAGTATTTCCTGTTTTCTTCATCCTGGAGCAGTTTATGTATTATTGCATAAGCTGCATAATAATTTCCGTTAATATATTCCTGCTCAGCACGCCTGAACTGCTTCTGGGCTTCCGGAGAAAGCACAACAGTAGTGCTGCCCCCCATTTCAGCCTGAATTCTGTCTTTCAGTAAAACTATTTTATCATTATCAGGATTCAGAGCAAACGCTTTGTTCAGATACTCCAGGGCTGAAGGATAGTTGCTTCTTACATTACTTATTACTATATCATTTGCTTTATTATATAAGTCTTCTGATTCTCTTATCTTTGCAGCATCAGGCGGCGGAGTTCTTATCCCCAGCTTTATTTCTGTATTATAAACAGCCTCTTTCAACCCCGGATAATCAGGATTTATATGTGCAAGATCCTTAAAAAAAATATGAGCTTCCGTCGGATTGGTTTTCAACAGCTCCATTCCTATTTCGTATTTTTCCTTGAACAGTATATTGAATTTTTCAGGATCTTTTATTTTCTGTATCTGAAGAGAAAGAATACTGGCATCCTGGTTCAGGGGAAAACGATCAGTGACATGCCGCAGTTTCTCCTCTGCACTCTGAAGATATCCTTTTGCCTGTTCTTTTTTGCCTTCAGCAGCAAGCCTTTTTGCAGTCTCATAATCATTACGTGCAAGTTCGATTACCTGTATCATTTTAATATGCAGCGGATCTGTTTTGGAAAAAACACGGCCTGTCCTCAAACTTTTTGCCTTATCAACAAGCTCAAGTCTGTAATTTATCTCTTCATTATCATCTGTATTAACCGTACGCCATATTTTCTGGGATTCTGTCAGGAGGCTTTCAGCTTCATCATATTGTTCCTCATTATAATATTTCCTGGCAGTTTGAATATTGGTTCTTACAGTCTCGATAAGAACAGATGTTTTAATTCTTATTATTTCTTCTGATAATGCATATACCTCTTTATCGGAATCCAGTCTGAATTCACTGTCATTATCGTAACTTAAGGAGATTCTGAAACTGTCTCTTGCTTCCCCAAGCAGTTTCTGAGCTTCATCAAAATGATTCCTGCGCAGCATGACTTTCGCTTCATCAAGTTTTTTATACCCATTTTTCCTGTAAGTATCAGCCTGATCACTTTGAGCAATATAAATACCTTCTTCAGAAATAACAATATCAGAAAAATCATTACTGTAAGAGTTAACTGACAGGTTGAGGCAAACAAATAAAAACAAAAGAAATTTCTTCATATCTGTATTATATCATATTCCGGAATCAATCCACCTCTCGGCTGCCATACAGCATTTCAGGAGGGATCTTCTATAATTCCCGCCAGCTGATCACGGCCCGGCAGACAGTCTGCCCGGTACTCAGATTGACAAGCTCAAAAAAGGATTCATTTTCTGAAAAAGCTGTTTTAACCTTGACCTCATTATCAGCATATGTTTCCTGTATAAATTCAATTGAAAGCTTTTTCACGATATGGTCCTTCTGAAAATCTGCGGGGACAGAATCAAGGCACCATTCAATATACTTTATATTGTTTACATGACCGTTTATATCAAGATCACTGTACCTCACATGAAACATTTTTTTCTCGTATTCCATATCAGGAAGTTCCACCCGGATCTTCATGTCAGATTCAAATACAGATTTTTCATGCAGGTCAAGATGTTTTACAGTTTCATCAACCTTTACAGGCCTTTTGGTATCTGTATCAAGGAGAACCCAGTTGGTTACAGACTTTGCTACAGTATTACCTGATGAATCTGTTACAGAATAATCCCTAAGTGCTTTCAAACCCTTCTTGGTCCTCGGCCAGGTGGAGACATTTATTGTGTCTCTCCATCCGGGAAAGTGCCCGAATTCCACATACTGCTTTATTATCATCCAGGTAAGATTCCTGCGGTTCAGATGCTCAAGACTTATTCCGTTTTCAAAACAGAACCTAGATGCAGTTTCCTGCATCAATCCGCACAAGACAGGTACAGTTATGCGCCCCATTACATCAATCTGGAAAGTAGTAACTGTGAAGCTTTCATTGTAAATCATAATAAACCCTAATTATCATATTATTCAGTCAATAAAATACTGTCTGAATTTGACTGCTACAGGATCATCTTCAAATCTGCCTATTATTCTATCAAGTTCTTCCCTGCTCCGGTAGAGGGATTTCCTGAACTCGTCATCATAATCCTTTTTCCTGCTTCTCTTGATCTGCACTGCAGTTTCAACAAGGAGCTCCCTGTAATCCTTTTCAAATTCATTCAGAAGCCTCTCTGATACAGCATCTTCATCATAAAGGTACAATAATACAGATACTGCATGGGAAAGCCTCATTTCCGGATAAAGATAAACCTCTTTTTCCACAAACTGGTGAATTTCATCCCATGAATTTATTTCATTATTCTCAATTTCATCAATAAGAGTATCAACTGCTTTTTCAGGGAGGATATATCCCCCGAAATTAATCCAGTTTCTCTCCCTTTCCTTTGTAAATCCTGATTCAAGAAGCGCCTGTCTTGATCCTGTTTCAGTCTTCAGCCATGAAAAGACAGTATAACCTGAATAAAAGAGAAGCATCTCCCTGTAGCCTTTTACAGATTTGTAGATTTTAAGAAGTTTAACATCGCGTGATGAGTTCTCAATATTTTCCGATGAAACCTCCAGGTTTATGGACTTTGATTCAGTCTCAATTTCCTTTGCTTCACGTCTTTTATTTTCTATAAGCTTCAGGGCAGCAAGTATTTCCTCCGCAGTATCAGGAGCGAGAAAATCCAGTTCAGGAAGATTTCCACTTTTCCCCCTGCTGCTCCTCTCTTTGTATTTGAAAAAATTCCTTATCAGGGCATACATGTTATACAGCCACCAGTATGCAGGTATTATTTCAAGGCAGTTGTTTTTTCCATTATTATTAACAAGGGAAAAAGGGAACTTTATATCAAGTTCATAGGGAAATGCGGATTTTGACAAAAGACAGAATGATGCAAAACGGGAATTATGTTTCAGCGATGCACATAATCCAGGCCAGAATCCTCTGTTCGCCCACAGCTCGCAGTCGTTCTTTCTGCTGTTATGGTTTGAACCTATTGTAGCTCCCGAAGCAATATTGCTCTGCCCCATTATTGCGGATGCAATAAGAAAAGAACTGTTATGGTGCTGTTCATGGAATGGATATATCAGGCTGTTCAGGACTTCACAGCATGCTATTGTAGAAAAATCGCCCAGATAGGAATGGATAAACCTTGCGCCCAGCTTGACAGTGCAGAAATTGCCAAGTACAAAGTTTTCAAGTATTGCAGAGGATTCAATACTGCATCCCTCACCTGTAACACCGTTTACCGCAATACAGTTTTCCATGATCCTTGTTGGGTTTTCTGTTCTGGAATTTACAGTGATATTAACGACTTTTGATGAGCCGCTTATCAAAGCACCCCTTCCTGTAATAATATCGTATACCGTACTGCAGTTTTTGATTACTGAATGGTCATCTATAAAACTGTAGTATCCGGAATCTGAATCAAATTTGGCTGAAGTGAAATCTTTAAGTTTTTCCTGGAGAACATCCCTGTCACGGTATCTGGAAACAAGGTAAAAATCATATGCAGTAATCCCGCTGAAGACCCTCACCCCCCTGCCGCCGTTTTCATTAATTACATCAACTGTATGAATATCTTTTTCATCCTCTCCCTCTTTTATAAGGGAGTTTCCGAATTTTGCGTTTTCAGTCGTAAATATTTCATTATTGCCGCTTAAAACTGTATAATTTCCTGTAATTACATGTGATATGTAATTATTGTTTTCTATACAGCAGTAATCGCCTATATCACTGGAAATAATCAGACTGTTTTTAAGACCGCAGTAATAATTTCTCTTACCGTCATTAAGAACAGCCTTTTCCAGCCGCCCGATCCTTATATAACCCCGGAAATCACATCCTGTGACAAGAGCAGGATCAAAGGGTTCTTTTATATATATCCTGGTCCAGTCATCAGATCTGTTTCCGTTTTTTTCAAGAATTCTTATTTCTTCATCAGCAAGCGCCCTTGTTTTTAAAAACGATACACCTGCCTGCCTTTTCCTGACCTCTGTTAATCCGGAATGTCTCATTTTATCATAGTTATCAGCTCCGGATGACAAAAACCTGTTTTTCATAGTTATCCTTTTTTAATATTTTTTACTCTCTTTTTATACAGCTGCAAAAAAATATTCAGTCAGCTTTCATATTTTAAATCTTTATGTGGAAAGATATTACATAATCAGCCACACAATAACAAACATCAGTTTATTTAATTATATCATAATTTGATGCAGTTTTTATTATAATTGACAAAAAAAAAATGGTAAAATAGAATACACGATATGCTAATAGGTATTGTCGGTGCCGACAGAGTCGGTACTCAGCTTGCGAAAAAGCTGATTGAACAGAACCAGGATGTTATTGTGCTGGAAAAAGACAGCGAAAAAGCTGCCGCTGCCGCCAATGCTCTTGACGGACTGGTTGTACATGGTGACGGCACTAATCTTGATGACCTGAAAAAATCCGGCATAGCAAAAGCTGATTATTTCATGAGCGTCACAGGATCAGATGAAAGAAATATGATTGCCTGCGGCCTTGCAGACAGGGAATTCCATATCCCCCATAAAATAGCAAGAGTGCAGAATATAAACTTTTCAAATACAAATCTTCTGGAAAAATCTTTTCTGGGAATTGATTATATAGTCAACCCTTCAATGGAAGCTGCAAAAAATATAATTTCGAGCATTGAACACGGAGCTATAAGCGATATAATGCTTTTTGAAAACACAGTTCTTCAGATGAGAAATCTTGCAGTAAGCTCTGGTTCTGTTTTTGAAAATAAAAAACTGTCTGAAATTCCGGCCCTTTTTGATGAAAAATTCCTGATTGCGATTATCCTGCGAAACAACCAGTACATTATTCCCTCCGGTGATACTGTTATCAGGGAAATGGACAACCTGTATCTTGTAGGCACAGAAGATGTTCTTGACAGTATTTTTTCAAAAGTCGGCAAGGTGAGGATAGATTTCAACAAGATTGTCATAATCGGCGGAAGTGATATAGGACAGTTTGTTATCAAGCATTTTCATGATGATGAGGCTGAAGACAACACAGTATTCAGCAAATTCGCAGGACTGTTCTCGAAAATTCTGAAAAAGAGAAAGAATATCTATGTTATAGACAGGGATTATGAAGTATGCAAAACACTGTCGGAAAAATTTCCCGATCTCAATGTCATTCAGGCAGATATTTCAGACGAAGGTATTTTTGAAGAGGAAGGCCTGACAGATGCAGACCTGATAATCTCTACAACCTATAATCAGGAACTGAACATTGTAACATCTGTGTATGGAAAATCTCTAGGCATCAAGAGATCCATATCACTTGTAAACAAAACAAGTTATCTGAATGTTGCTTCAAACCTGGGTATTGATGTTCCGATAAGCCTCAACAACAGCATGATTGTCGGTATCCTGAAATTCATAAAAAGAGACAAGATACAGTCATTCCATTCAATATCAAGCAGCAACATAGAAGTTATTCAGCTGAAAGTATCTCCTGAAAGCAGGATTGCCGGAAAAAAAATCAGTGAAATAAAATTCCCCCATCATTCATTGATTCTGTCTGTAAAGAACGGAGACAGGGATATTCTGCCTAACGGAAACCATGTGATTCTAGGGAATGATACAGTTATCATGATTGCACGTAAAGAATCGATTGAGAAAATCGAAACAATTTTTACAAGCTGAAAAGAATGAATTACATACTGCTCATAAAAGTCATATCCATACTACTGCTTATAATTGCGGGGTTCATGCTTTTCCCGATGATGTATGCTGTTTACTACGGGGAGTTGTTCCTGCTTAAATCATTTGCCTTACCCATTGCTGCTGTTACAGCACTGTTTATCATTACAAGGCTTCTGACAGGAAAGCTGAAAAGCAAGAACATGTCATCAAAAGACGGTTTTCTTCTGGTTACTTTCAGCTGGATAACAGCATCCCTTCTCGGAGCAATGCCGTTCTTTCTTTCAGGGTACATCCCCTCTCTTGCAGATGCCTACTTTGAAACAATGTCAGGTTTTACAACAACCGGGGCCTCTATCCTCACAGCAATCGAATCTGTTCCGAAAGGGCTGCTCTTCTGGAGATCTCTTACCCACTGGCTTGGTGGAATGGGAATTGTTGTTCTTACTGTTGCAGTTTTTCCGCTTCTTGGAATAGGAGGTCTTCAGCTTATAAAGGCGGAAGCTCCAGGGCCTACTGTAGACAAGCTCACCCCTAAAATTGCAGGAACAGCAAAGATACTCTGGATAATATATCTCGCATTGACAGTAATTGAAACATCGCTCCTTATGTTCGGCGGTATGGACCTGTTTGATGCGCTGACTCACACATTCGGAACACTTGCTACAGGGGGATTTTCTCCAAAGAACAGTTCTGTCGGACACTATGACTCTGCCTATATCCACTGGGTCATAACAGTTTTCATGGTTATGGCAGGTATCAACTTCGCACTTTACTTCAAGCTGATTACAGGGCAGATTTCAAGTATCACAAAAAATACAGAGTTCAGATCATACCTTGCCATTTTTGCTGTGGCTACAATAATTATTACAATAAACCTGTTTGGAGATTCTTTTGATACTGTAGCCGACAGTCTGAGGTTTGCAGCTTTTCAGGTGGCATCAATTCTGACAACTACAGGATATGCTACTGATAATTTTGAAAACTGGCCTCTTCTGTCACAGACTGTACTTTTTATAGTCATGTTTATAGGGGGCTGTTCCGGGTCCACAGGAGGCGGAATCAAGGTAATAAGAATTGCCACCCTTTTCAAACAGGGTATAAACGAGATGAAACTCCTTATAAGACCCAGAGGAATATTCAGTATCAGGATTGACGGAAAAGTAGTAAGAAAAAAGCTTGTTTATGCAGTTTCAGGATTTGTACTGCTCTATTTCTTCATGATCCTTTTTACAACATTTGTGGTTGCATCCGGTGGATATGATATTCTCACATCAATTACAACAGCTCTTGCTACTGTCGGAAATATCGGACCCGGTTTCGGAATGATCGGTGCTTCAGACAACTACAGCCATTATCAGGATTACATAAAATGGTTTCTGAGTTTCGCAATGCTTACAGGACGTCTTGAAATATACACAGTACTTGTCATATTTGTCCCTGCTTTCTGGAAAAAATAATATCTCATGGAGATGCTTTTTCAGTCTCTGCATGAGATATTTACCGTTTTTCTGCAAAAATATCGATCCGGATACACATACTGCAGCATGTTCCAAACATTGAATAAACCGGAGCACCTTTTTTTCCGAAAATAATAATGAATTATGCAAAAATGGTTATTGAAAAGCTGTTTTCAGGTCCAGACCGGAACGGTCCGGATTATTAATTCATTATACCAATAGATCAGGATAAAAAAATTATGTCAGATATCACAAAATGCATTGCAATAGGATCAGGTAAGGGGGGTGTTGGGAAAAGCACAACATCTGTCAACCTCTCAATTTATTACGCAAGGATGGGCCACAGAACACTTCTGATTGATCTTGATCCCCTTTCAGATATAAAAACAATCCTTGACCTTGAGATTTCAACCTCAAACAGCAGTCCGGAGAAAATATTTGATTCTCTTGATATTTTCACCCCTTTTGCAAATGCAGGTGAAAGAAAATCTGAAGATATATACAGAGCTCTTAAGGGAAATGATTATTTCAGCATGGATAAAGACTATGATCTTGTTATTCTTGATCTTCCGGCAGGTTCGGATGAAAGTGAAAATATTGCATTTATTGATTTCTCAGATATCCTTGTTGTTGTAACAAATCCGGAGCCTGCCTCCCATGTTGCGGCAGGGGGATATATCAGCAGGGTGATAAAAAGTGGAAAAAATATTCCAGTTTATCTCTGGCATAACAGGTATGATAAAAATATTGTTTCGGATTTTGATCCTGATGATGTTTTTGGGAACTACAACAGAAATATGCCTGAATCGGAAAGGATACCTCCGGAACAAAGCAGGAATATTCTTTCCGCAGCCAAAATTCCAAAGGACAGTTCACTAGACCTTCTTCATGCTGATGCTTCAATAAATGCCGGACTTCTCAGAAACATAAACATAGTGCTTGAACTTATTTTCACAGAAATAACACTTTCCCATGTTGAAAAACTGGGAACCGGAAAAAAGCTCACAGAGCTTATAACAAATTATATTTCCCATAACAAGGAAATAAATGATAAAACAATATATCTGGATGACCTGTTTATATATCTGGGGATATTCATCAACAGGAAAGCTTCTGCCGACACTGTTAACCTGAATCTTTCACATCTTCTCGGTGAAGAGGAAAAAAAGAATATAGAGGAATGCCTAGAAAACATCAGACAGGACAGAATCCTTTCTATAATCAGAAAACTGGTTGTTTTTGTTGAAGAGACAACACAGAACCTGGAAAACTCAGGCCGGCTTTTCTATTCAGATATTGCAGCAGACAACAACCAGAATATAAACAGGGAACTGGCGAAACTTCTTTCAGAAATCGACAAATCAATCGACAGGGAAGAAATAGGAAGGCTTGCAGGGGTGCTTATCTTTTATCTTGCAGTATTTAAAATCATCAAGCAGAAGAAGTTTCAGGAAAAACTGATGGATTTCATTCCTCACAAGCTTAACTCAAAAAAAGAGAAAATCAGAAACAGAAACAGACAGATCCATAATCTTGTCGAGAAAAATGAGGAATATCAGAAGGAATTCCTGGAGCTTCTCAAATTCTTCAATACACCTGTACTCAACTCGATAGAGGAAATAGCTGTAAGTTTCGACCTCAAGAAGACCAGGCTTGTCAACAGCGACAATTCAATAAATAAACAGGCTTATATAAAACTCCTTAGCAATTTCATACATGATTCTGTAAACAGCGGACTCAGCATTATTGTGGGATTCCCATACAGAACAACATCAATAAACTTCCAGACAGGGGGAGACAATCTGTTAAGGATTATCAATGGCTGATGTTTATTCTTTCATATTACATGAATCAGAGATATATAAGCAGGAGAGGATTCAATGACTGCAGAATTATTCCTTAAAGGGGGAATTCTTATGTATCCCCTCCTTTTCTGTTCAGTAGTATCAGCTGCACTGATTCTTGAAAAATCAATCCTGATTATGAAGCTGAGAATTAAAAATTCCCTTTACAGCGAAATGCTGAATTTTGCTGAGAAAAGGGATTTCAGGAGTCTTGAAAAACTGGCGGTCGGTGAAGGAGGAAAGAATCCCCCCCCGGTAATTCATTTTGTTTCAGATATCATAAACGGGAAAACAGCAAGTTCGGATGAATACAGAATGAAGATAGGGGTAATTATCATCAGGTATTCTGAAAAAATACATTACCTTGATCTCATAGCAAGGATTTCCCCAATGATAGGACTGACAGGGACAGTTACAGGTCTTGCCAGAACATTCCAGGCAGTATCATCATCAGGTGTTACAGCAGACCCTGTCATACTTGCAGGCGGTATATGGGAGGCTATGATAACAACAATTACAGGTCTTCTTATTGCAATCCCCGCCCTGGCAGCAAGTCATATTCTCAAAAACCTTATCAACAGTTATTCGGCAAAGACAAAAGCCCTGTGCGATGCTGTATTTATATTCAGAAACAATGGATAGAGACCTTCAGATTGATACACGCCCTGACCCACCAGATCTCACCCCATTAATTGATGTAATATTCATACTCATTGTATTCTTCCTGCTGACCTCAACAATCCATGAAAGGATACTTGAAATTGATCTGCCGGGAGCAACTGAATATGTGGAAGATCCAATAAATAATGAGCTGGTTATAGAAATCAGCAGGGACAATATATACTACATTGACGGTGAAAAAACTGATTTTGAAACTGTCATGCTTAGAGTTAAAGAAGAAGCATCTGAAAAAGAATCCCCCTTTATAACTGTCAGGAGCGACAGGGAAACTGACTTCAGTTCAGTTGTAAGGATACTGAACCTGGCAAAGAAGTATTCAATAAAGGGAATTAATTTTTCAGTCGAAGCTGAAAACCCCTAACCCTTTATCCGGCTGTCTTCAAGTCGAAAATTTATATCAACAACAAGAGGCTTTTTAAGGGCTGCGGAGAGATAATAAGTATGGCTGCTTTTTGCCCGGAATATGGCTTTTTTGACAGCTTTCAGAGCAGCCTTGTCAAGGACAGAATGCCCGCTTGATTTAAGAAGCTGAATATTTTCACCCCTGCCGATCCTGTTTACGGTCAGGGAAACTCTTACAATACCTTCATAATTGTTTTTCTTTGCAAATTTGGGATATTCCGGTTTCAGATCAGTTGTAAAACTGTCAATTGTAAGTGTCTTCGGGTCTTTACTTTCTGAATTTTCGCTGCTTACTGCTGATTTACCAGATTCTGGATTCAATTCAGAGGCTTTTTCATTTTTTAAAGTACAATTGTTGTCTGAAGCTGCAGGATTTTCTGTTATACTTTTTGATTTTTCCGGGGATTCACTTTTCAGGATTTCAGCATCTGTCACGGTTACAGAATCAGTGTTTTCGTTGATTTTTTCATCAACAGGAAGGATACTTTCATCTTTTGCAGAAGACTGTTTATTCTCCCTGAAAACAGCTGTTACAAGAACAGATCTGTTGTAATCATCAATCTGACCGGTATCCTCGGCAAAGCGGTTATTATTCAAAAATGCTGCAGCCCCGAAAAGGGCTGCATGCAGTATTATTGAGAGAGTAATATAAAGTAAGCTTTTATCAGAACGAAAGTCTGGTCCCAACTGTGATCTTCCTTCCAGCGCCTGGATAGTAACCTGTACTATATCCATTATAATAAATATAAGGAACATATTCTTTATCAAAGAGGTTTTTAACATCAAGGTAAACATTTATATCAGTATTCTTATATTCCTTAGATGCTGAAAGACCTGCATTAGTAAGGAAATAGCTGTCCATTTTGTCAAACTCATTATTAAAATCACCGCCTTCATACATTTCACCGTTATATATGAATTCTGCGTAAAACTTAAACATTTCCAGTAATTTTAATTCAGGAATTACTGAAAAAGAATGCGCGGGGGTCATAGGAATATCATTATCTTTTTTATCACCCTTTGTAAATTTTGCTACAGTATAATTATAGTTAAGCCTCGTTGTAAAAATATCCAGAGGTTTTACATTAACAAAAGTTTCAGCCCCATAGTGTATTGTATCGTCCATGTTTTCATTAACATAGGAAGCATTTGGAGCTATTTCATCTTCCATTAACAGGCAGAAAAAGTTCACTCCTCCCTGTACATATGTAAATGCATTATACTCTGCACCGAATTCGAAATTATTACCTTTTTCAGGATCAAGATCTGAGTTATAACCATTACTCCAACCATTATAATTAACCTGTTCATCAAAAAACGGGTATCTGAAAATTTTGTTATAACTGAAATATATTTTTGAATTTTCAATGAATATATAACTCAGGCCCGCTCCATACACCAATGGTGAATGAGATTTATCATCATCAAGTGAGGAATCACTGAATTCCGCCTCAAGTTTACTTGATTCATATCTTGCTGATAATGATAATACAAGGTTTTCAAGAACATAGCTTTCTGTCCGAGTATAAATACCGAAAGTATTTCTTATTAAATCTGTTTCATCTGTTTTTGTATCTCTGTCTTCATCAGAAAAGAACTTTTTATTCAGCTTGTCGTTATTATAATCAAGACCTGTTATTATTGAGCTCCCCCACAATAGACCTGGGAATTCAAGTTTTACAGAAGGGGAAATAATGAAAGTATTAATTTTAGTATCTGAATATGAAGGCCATGAAACCATGTCAGCATTCACTTCTCTATTAGCAAAGGACAATGTAAGATCTATATCTGTTAAGTTATTTAACTCATATGAACTGATGCTGTTAACCTGAAAAAATATATTTTCCGCAGAATCCTCTTTATTGAATGCATCCTGCGGATCATCCTCATACTGGGCTTCAGTAAGACTTCCAGGCATTTCATATTCTGAATTACTGTAGGTAAAAGATAGTGAAGTATCAAGTTTTTCAACTGCAGTTAACCCTGCTTTAGCAGAAAAATCAGTACTTTCATAGCCTGTTCTTTCTCTCCATCCATCTGATTTTTCCCTTTCTGCGGATACATCAATATATCCGATATCACTGCTTCCGGAAACAGAAACTGCCCCGCCGTAGGAGGAAAAACTTCCGCCGTTAATATCAACAGATCCTTTTAATCCTTTGTCAGGAGTTTTAGTAATAATATTAATAACTGCTGCTACTGCATTGTTTCCATAGAGAGCACTGTTACCACCTTTAACTACTTCAATTCTGTCAATTCTCTCTTCCGGAATCGAAAGCCAGTTTACTGCAGACATATCAGGATTGTTGAGTTTAATACCGTCAACCATTACAAGTACTCTACCAATACTGTTATCAGAAAATCCTCTGATTACCGGATTACCGGTAACACTTGCATCACCATAAGTAGGTGAAAATACAATCCCCGCATAAATTGAAAGCGCCTCTGTAACAGAATGCCCCTCCATCTCCTCTTTCGTGATTACAGTAACTGCAGCAGGAACACTTTCTGTTTCCTTGAGCTCCCTTGCAGCTGTAACATTGACATAAAGATCAGCCTCTTTTTTGCTGTCGTCATTTGATGCATTCTCTGCAAACCCCGAGAATGCCGTAACTGTTAATAGCAGTAAAAACAGTTTTTTCATTGAAATACCCCTTTTTCCGTTCGGGAAAAGAAGTCAGAAGATAAGATGCCGACCGGCAGATGCTTAATTCCAACTTGATCCGCGAAGTTAAAATAATTTAATATGAACAGATCCAAGTATTCTGGCTCACGGGGGGATAAAATATATTACCAGAGGAATCTTACCTTCCCGGATTTTTCAGCAATGAAAAATTCCAGTGGCCTGCCGGTATCCGGCACCAGATTCCCCCCCGATTACAGCAGCGGGACTGCGGAGGATTTACACCTCACTTCCATAAAATCTGTCAGGGCTGAGTATAATACAGAAGTTATATTCATTCAATTACAGAGTTATTATAAACTGCATGCAAAACAGAAGATGATGTTTTCTTTGTTTGACTTTAAAAATTATTCATGTAATATCATTAAAGTATGGCTGGCAAACAAAATCTGAAAACACTGATTCTGCTCTTTACTGCATTAACTGTTTTTATTCTGGATATTTTTACAGGTTCAGTAAAAGTACCTCTTGCAGAAATAATAAAGATACTTTTTACAGGGAGCAGCAGTTCGGATCTGTGGAGGGAAATAATAATAAACCTGAGGCTTCCTTCAGCCTTTGCAGCTCTCCTTGGAGGTGCAGCCCTTTCTCTTGCAGGTCTTGACATGCAGACTTTTTTCAGGAATCCTCTCGCAGGGCCCTATGTCCTCGGCATAGGTTCAGGGGCAAGCCTCGGCACTGCCCTTGTCATAATGACAGGTATTACAGGGTTTGCAGGGAGGACAGCTTCTGTAACTGCCGCTGTTGCTGGTGCTTTTGCAGTCACCGCTGTTCTCATACTTGTCCTGAAACGGTACAGGAATATTACAATACTGCTTGTTACAGGACTTCTTGCCGGTTATTTTATCAATTCAATAGTCACAATACTTATAAGGTATTCTGAACATGCATCAGTAAGGTCCTATATCAACTGGACAATGGGCAGCTTTAAAAACATTACATGGGAGGACTTGAGTTTTTTGGCTCCTGTTGCTGTATCTGTGATGATCTTTCATATTTTCATGATAAAACAGCTTGATCTGTATCTCTTGGGAGAAAACTATGCGTCAAGCATGGGTGTTGATAAAAACAGGTTCAGATATTCTGTGCTTGTCACAACATCGCTCCTTACAGGTGCAGTAACATCAGTATGCGGCCCTGTTTCCTTTATAGGGATTGCAGCACCGCACTTCTGCAGGAGTTTTATGAAAACATCAAGGCATAATGTTATGGTACCGGCCGCAATACTGTCAGGAAGTATTGCCGCATTAGCTGCAGATATTATCTCATCATTACCCGGCCGGCTGATGGCGGAAAGCGGGATTATCCCGGGATCACTTCCGCTTAACGCTGTTACAGCGCTTATAGGGGTCCCGTTTGTATTGAAGGTGCTTTTCAGGGAGACTGTTCATCATGAATAGGGAAAGGCAGACAATAAGGATAGAAAACCTGTCAACCGGTTACAGAAACAGAAAAACAGTCATGAAAGTCAATGAAGGAATTTCACTGTCTGCAGCGAAAGGAAAACTTATATTTCTGACCGGTCCGAACGGCTCAGGGAAGACAACCCTCCTTAAAACAATCACAGGAACGCTCAGGCCTCTGAAAGGCAGTATTTTCATAAAGGAAAGGGAAATAACATCACTCAGGGGAAATGCCATCTCAAAAATTGTTTCTGTAGTGCTTACTTCAATACCTGATCCTGGCTACCTGACAGTTGAAGAAATTGTGACACTGGGAAGGGCCCCTTACACAGGATTTAAAAACAGACTTACAGAAGATGACAATAAAATTATTGAAAAATCAATAGAAATGCTTTCTCTTTCCCCTCTTGGAAAACGGCTTTTCTCGGAGCTCAGCGATGGGGAAAAGCAGAAAACAATGATAGCAAGGGCCCTCTGCCAGAACACTGATATTATATGCATGGATGAGCCTTCATCACATCTTGATTTTCCTTCCAGGATTGAACTTATATCATTTCTGAAAACCATCGCCGAAAAAGAGAACAAAACAGTCATTATATCATCTCACGATCTCAACACAGCACTTAACTCCGCTGACATCATCTGGCTCATAGAAAAAAGCAACACCATCCATTCGGGGGCTCCTGAAGACCTTGCCCTGTCCGGTATTATCGGAAAAGTATTTAACAGGGGAAATTTCCGTTTTTCGGAGAAAACCGGGGAGTTCCTTTCGGAAAGCAGTTTTTCAAAAACAATAACAGCAGACGGGCCAGAGGAAGCTGTTTTCTGGACAGGAAAAGCTCTCAGGAAAGAAGGACTCAGAATCAGCCATAATACAGAATATTCAGGACCGCCTGAAGAGATTAAAGATTTATTAACAGTCAGAAGCAGCGGAAAGAGCTATGTGTGGTCTTATAAAAAGCGTGTTTTCAGAAGCATATATGAGGTTGTCTGCTTTATAAAACAGCAACAGGGATTGCAGTAAAGTCTTTTGCTTTTATTAAAGGTCAGATCAGTAAGATAAAGATGCGCCTACTTTTACTTCCCTGCCGGGTCTCGGATAATACATTGTATATGAGATAAAAGGATTGTCATCAATGTCAAGAATATTATCAACCCTGAAATACACATTCATGTCAAAGTTTCCCGCAGATTGAGAGAAAGAAGCGATGTAATTTATTAGACCGAAAGCTCCCATCCTCCTGTTTTTGTTTTCAAAATCACCCCCCTCATACATTTTACCTGTAAATATTAACTCGGCTTTAAAAGAGAGGATATCAAAAGCATTAAACTCCGGAATAATGGAGAAAACATGTTCAGGGGACTGTGGAATGGAATTGTCTTTATATTCTCCTTCTGTATATACTGCAGAAACATAACAGTAGTTAAATCCGGTGCTCAGCATATCTGTGTGAAATATTTTCATAAATATTTCAGCTCCGGTATGACGCGTATCATCTGAATTTTCATTTTTAAACGTAACACTGTTATATGCTATCTCATCCTGCATAAGCATAAGAAAAAGACTTATGCCGCATTTGATTTTTTCAGGTGAATGATATTCCAGTCCTGCTTCAAATGCATTTCCTTTCTCATAATCAAGATTATCTATAAAACCATTATTAAAACCTAAATACTGTGCCTGTTCATCAAAAAAAGGATACCTGAAAAGATAATTCCAGCTTGCAAATATTTTTGATTCATCAGTAAAATACCAGTTTGCACCGACCCCGTATGACAGAGGGATATAGGTTTCATCATCATTATACTGGGAATCAGCATAATCCCCTTTAATTTTACTCAGTTCTGCCCTTCCGGATAAAAAAAGCTGAAGATCGCCAGTAATAAAAGCATCAGCAGCTGAATAAAGGGAAAGTGTATTACGGATAATATCATTATCTTCTGTTTTTGAAGTTCTTTCCTGGTCTGCATATGATTTTAAATTAAGGTTTTCCCTGAAATAATCAAGTCCCGCATTAAATGATCCGCCCTTCAGAAGTCCCGGCATATCAATAAAAAGTGACGGATTTATTTTTATATAATCTGTTTCGTAGTCATAAAAATAAGACCATGCAATCGAATCTGAATTTCTTTTATTTCTTGAAAAGTAAGCATCAAAAAACAAATCTGTCCTTTCAGAAAGCTGATAATGTGTATTTAGCCTGATAAGAGAATATTTGCTGCCTGCGAAATCTTCGCTGTTTGCCGCCTGCTTCGGATCTGCTTCATACAGAGATTCAGATAGTCCTCCGGGAGTTCCGTATTCAGAATTGCTGTATAATCCTGAAATATTCACAGAAAGCCTGTCAGATATATTTAATTTTCCTTTTGTAAAAAAACCGGTATTTTCATAATCTGTATTCTGCTGCCATCCGTCACTCTCCTCTCTTTCTGCAGAAAAAAGGAGGAATCCCCTCTCATTTGCACCTGAAGCTGATACAGCACCTTCATGGGAGGAGTTGCTGCCGAAACTTCCGTCAGCAGCTACTGATATTTTCTTTTCAGGTTTTTCTGTTATTATATTTATTACTGCAGCTACCGCATTGTTCCCATGGAAAGAACTCCACCCCCCCTTTACAACTTCTATTCTTTCAATTGATTTTTCAGGTATCATAAGCCAGTTTACAGGAGCCATATCCGGATTGTTTATTTTTATTCCGTCAATCATATAGAGTACACGGCCGTATGAATAATCCGAAAAACCTCTTGTAATAGATGAAGAGGCAGTATCGGGATTATTCATTCCATAGCTTTGTATACCGGCAAAAGCTGAAAGAGCTTCAGGAACAGAAAGTCCTTCAAGATCTTTCCGAGAAATAATTATTACAGATGCGGGGAGACCGGGAGCATATCCATTTCCCCCGGTTCCGGTCATTATACCTGTTACATTTTTACCATGATTTCTACTTTTGTATATATTCTCTTCTGCTGTTACAGAATAAAGAGATATTGCCAGTAAAAATATTAAAACATCTTTTTTCATATTCATCTCCGGATATTCCTGATCAGGTTCTTCAGGGAAGTTTCCAGTAAAAATAAAAAGGATTGCTGTTTTCAACTTCAGGATGAAATATTTTAACAAGGTCCGACAGTATCCTGTCAGGATAGAGAATTCCCTCTTCCCAGTACGGATTCCCGTAACTTCCTGTATTCCTGTTATTATTATAAACGTTTCCACTTCTGAATGCAGAAAAAATATTATAGCGTATGTCAGTTTTTATTATATCATCAAGTGAATTGATGTTCCTGCTGTTTACAAGCCAGACATCGGCATCTGAAGCCCCCTCAAGAACTGTTTCAAAATCAAGAAAGAGACTCCCTTCTGATTTGATGCTGCTCCAGGGGTAAACAATATTCGCATCCCTGTACAGTTCCGCGGCAAAGCTTTTTCCTCCCGGGACAGCCCAGCTGCCGCCGTACACCATATTAGGAAGAACTGTTACCCTTACAGCTGTTTCAGATACCTTTTCTTTAAGCAGCCTGTAGTTTGATTCAATCCTTCTGAATATCTCTTCCCCTTCATCAGCTTTTCCCAGCAGAAGAGCTGTGCATTTGATCCATTCAGCCCTTGCGAGGGGAGTTTTTTCAAGCCACTCATAGGTTGCAACAGCATTGCAGTTTTCAAGTAGAGATCCGGCATCATATTCACCGCCGGTACCGGAAAGCAGGACGAGATCAGGATTTATGAGGTGAAGTGTTTCAAGGTCAATATCACGTCCCTCGCCAAGCTCATAAACAAGATTTTCAGCTACAAGCTTGTGTATTTCAGGGTTTGCAACATTTTTTGCTGAATCAATCCCTCTGACCCTGCCGAGCAGCGAAAGTGCATCCATAAATGCAATATTATGGGAGGAAAGGGAAACAACACTATCGGCAGGGATCCTTATAAATGACAGATTATTGCTGTTGTATTTTTTTTCAAGTTTATCAAGATAATCACCTTTTTCTGAAAGTACATATCTGTGAGTACTGTCTGTTTCTGAAAATGATCTGATTTCAAGGAGAAAAAAATCACTGAAACGGGTAACTGAAAATTTCCCTGCATAACTGAGGGGCATTTTATATTCAGTCTGCTGTTCCCTGAGATAATCTGCAAAACTTTCCCTGGCAGGGCTGCTGCATGATAAAGAGATAATTATCAGAATAAATGTCAAAGGAGGCATTGTTTTCAAATATATTTCTCCTTAACTGAACAACAGTTCAGTCATTTATATTAACATTAAAATATTTCAACTCTGCTACCTTTTAGCATATTGCATTTAATTAATAAATCTGCGTTACCTGATTATCACGGAAATCGTTCCTGAATTACAGTTTTTCTTCTTTCATCAAATAAGTAAATGTATTATTGGTATTTTTCCGGAATATTTTTTAAGTGAATTATTTCACATTATTTCATCATGCTTCCCAATAAGTTTATATTTTTTCTTTTTAAATTATTTTTAACACATGTTCATAATAATTCTTTACAAAAAAATCTAAATATATTAAACTTTATATATTGCTAATATATTATATAATATCAGGAGGAATAATATGTCCAGAACATATGTTATTGTAGGAGGTTCAGCAGCCGGTCCGAAAGCCGCATCAAAGATACGAAGGATGGACCAGGATTCTGAAGTAATAATAATTCAGAAAAGCAATCATCTTTCCATGGCATCATGCGGATATCCATATTTTGTTGGGGGGGTTTTTGATGATCCCAACCAGCTTATATCAACACCTACAGGAACACAGAGAGACCCGAGCTTTTTTTCAAATGTAAAGGATATCAGGGCTATCACTTCAACTGAAGTCACAGAAATTATCCGTAAAGAAAAAAAGGTAAAAGCAAAAAACCTCAAGGACGGAACAGAAAGCGAATATAAATACGATAAACTTTTTATAGCCACAGGTGCTACTCCCATTCTTCCTCCTCTCCCCGGAATTGACCTTGAAGGGGTGAGAACTCTCCAGAGCATGGAAGACGCCATATATCTGAAGGAGACTGTAAAAAAGGGAAATATTAAAAAAGCTGTAATAGTCGGAGGCGGACTCATCGGAATAGAAACTTGTGAAGCCCTGGAACTCGGCGGAGTAGACATTACAGTAGTTGAAATGCAGGACCAGATACTCCCCTTTCTGGACTGGGAAATTGCGAAACATGTTGAAAATCATATAAGGTCACAGGGAAGTGATGTTATTACAAGCTGCGGTGTATCAGAGTTTCTGGGAGAAAACGGAAAGATAAAAGGGGTAAAACTCTCAGACGGAAGAACACTTGAATGCGATCTTGCTGTTGTTTCAATTGGTGTAAGACCCAACTCTGCTCTTGCAAAGAATGCAGGCCTTGATATAGGTCAGAAAGGGGGAATTGAGGTCAATACTTTCATGCAGACATCAGATCCTGACATTTTTGCAGGTGGTGACTGTGTAGAAGTAACAAATCTTGTAACACACAACAAATCCCTATGGCCGATGGGAGATGCGGCGAACCTTCAGGGAAGAGTTGCTGCACAGAACATGGTACTGGGAAACAATGTCAGCTATGAAGGAATGATTGGAACAGGTATCTGCAAGGTATTTGATTATGTGGCCGGCAGTACCGGACTTTCAGAGAAACAGGCAAAAAGGCTTGGTTACAGCAATATCATGACAGCTATCCAGGCATCCCCCGACAGGCCGGGTTTTATGGGAGCAAAACCTGTCATTATCAAGCTTGTTGCAGATAAAACCACATGCAAGCTTCTCGGGATGCAGGCTGTCGGAACAGGGGATGTTTCAAAGAGGGTTGCAATAGGTGCAATGGCAATACATGCAAAAATGCATGTCTATGACATTGTCAACCTCGACCTTCCGTATGCACCTCCATTTTCACCTGCAATAGACAACTTCATTATAGCTGGTCATGTTCTTCAGAATAAATGTCTTGGGAGAATGACTGGAATATCATCTCTTGAAGTAAAGGAAAAACTAGACAGGGGTGAAAAACCTTTCTTTCTTGATGTAAGAAGTCCTGAAGAATATGAGGAAATGAGACTTGGAATAGGTGAAACCCTTATTCCTCTGGGAAAAATCAGAAGCAGTCTTGATAAACTTCCAGGAGATAAAAATGCGGAAATAATTGTTTACTGCAAGATATCTCTTCGAGGATATGAAGCTGCGTGCTGTCTGACTGCAAAGGGTTATAAGAATGTAAAGGTACTTGAAGGGGGTGTTGTCGCCTGGCCCTTTGAGAGGGAAAAATAGAATACTGCAATTGGTGCAATAAAAAAGGGGCCGAAAGCCCCTTTTTTATTGCATTTTTTATTTATCAGCCTTCACAGTTTACAATACCATAAGGTTTTCTAAGACATGCAAAATGTTTTATAAAAAGTTCAATATAGAAGACTATTGCTGTAATCATACTGATAATTATTGCAGCATGAATAACCGGACTGGGAAGAATAAGCCTGTATGCAAAACCCCCAAGAACTGAAAATGCCACAAACGGACAGATGAGGCCCCACTGGGTTACATAAAAATCCCTGAAATGATGGTTTTTAAAATACTCTTTCAGCAGATATATTCCGAAAAACAGATACCATATCTCAAAAGCATATGCAAAACCTATAACAAGATAGGAGAACAAATCCATATGGAAGTTAAAAATTCGTTCAAGAAAATGCCCCAGTCTGAATCCGCTTATTGAAAAAAGCGTAACAACAGGAACAACAATAAGAAAACTGGGCAGGAACTGTTTCTCGGGAAGGCCGGAAGATGCAAAATGACTTGAGAATACTACAACAAGTTTTACAATAAGAAGGAATATTCCCATTGAACCTGAAATCATTGTCATGAAAGCAGCAATTGATGCAATATCTGTATTCTTACTCATGGCAGCAATACCTGTTCCTACAACAGTGAGCATTCCCAGAAGAAACGGATGAAGTAGCCATCCGAAGTTAATGTTCTTTATATCAAATCCCTTTTTAAACGATACTCCGAGAAGATGTATTTCAAGTCCCATTGTAAATATGAAAATGAGCGACCATAGAATCAGTGCAGGCATCATCATTCCCTGAAAATTCTGCTGCATAATCCTTGTAAAATACCGCACCGGACCGATAAAAACATTCATTGTCATCAATAATGATATCAGGGGGGGGAGGACCGCTGTATTTTTTAGGGGATCATTTATAAGCTTGCTGAAACTATCTGTTTTTACCCATTTAAAAAAATCTGCTGCAAAAACAGCTGTAAGAATAATGTGAGTTATTGAAAATAATATCATCACAGCTTCCAGAAATGAATAGTAAACTGAAGTCCATCCGGAAAATCCCATGGCCCATAGCTGGGACCTTGTAATAAGACCATTTCCATGCTCAAGTGTATACTGCATTAAAACAAAAGGTATTACAGCAATCCCCCCTGCTCCAAGTGATGAAAGAAATACTAAAGGTGTAAATTCCCTGTTTTTCATTATTTCTCCTTTAAAAATATTATTTTATAAAATTACAATTTTGATGGATCACACTTTACAGAAGCAGTTCTTCATCAACCGGAAAACTTATACTGAAAGATCCTTAATTGTTGTTTATTTATATAGGGAAGTTTGTTTATCCGGTTGATCCGCCCCTCCCCTGTTGTTATGAGAAAATAATACATACATAGATTTTTGTCAATATATTATTTATTATATATAGTATTACTGAATATTTCATTTTTAAAAAAATAAGACCTCCCTGTGGGGGAGGTCCTTTATTTCATGATAATCTTTATTTCAGAGTTTTCCAAGTATTTCTTCCGCAGCAAGAACAATTCCGTTTGCTGCAGGATAAAAAGACTGATAAGGCTGTGACGAATAACTCAATTCTGCAAGATCATTTATTGTTGAATTTTTCTGAATTGCATATGTAAGAAGGTCAATACGGCCTGTTACAGGCTCCCCTCCTACAATCTGGGCACCTATAACTCTCTTTGTTTTCCTGTCAGCAACAATCTTGAATTTAATTTTTTCAGCATCAGGCATAATCGGGAACTGGGTTGTTACTTCACTGTACCCTGTTACTGTATCATAACCTGCAGCATCAGCTGCACTCTGGCTCAACCCGGTTCCTCCCACAAAAAAGGGACCTACCTTAGTTGCTGCTCCGTTGTAGAACCCGGGATATTCCCTTTCCTGCCCCATGAGATTGAAACCCAGTACTTTGGCCATGGGAACAGCATTTGTTGCAAGCTTTCCTGAAATTACACCGCAGGTAATTCCGCTTACATACTGTGCACAGTCACCAACAGCATAGACATCAGGTATACTGGTCTCCATTCTGCTGTTGATTACAATACCGTCTTTACCAAGTTCAATTCCGCTGTCCCTGACAAGATCAACAACAGGTTTCATTCCTGCAGCAAATACAACCATCCCGTCATGTGTTGGTTCACCATCATCGGCACAGCTGTCTTTCTCATTAAAACTGATTATGCTTCCGTTATCCAGGACTACGTGCTCTACCCATTCGCTGCCTTCAAGTTCTGTAACTTTTGTCTGAAGATGAAGATTAATCCCTTTTCTTATTATTTCATTTTCCAGATCATCTGTCATTTCCCTGTCAACAAGATTGGGCAGAATTGAAGACCCCATATCAACAAGATCTACAGAAAGACCTGCATCATTGAGCGCCTGTGCAAGTTCTATCCCTATAGCTCCGGCACCCACAACAACCGCCTTTTTCAATCCTGACTCAATATGACTGAGAATTTCCTTCAGGTTGTTTTCTGTTTTGAATCCAGTCACTCCCCTGAGAAAGGCACCTTTTACCGGCAGAATAAAGGGCTCGGCCCCTGTAGCTATAATAAGCTTTTCATATCCTATTTCTGTTGAATCTGAAAGAACAATTTTTTTTTGACTGAAATCAATTTCAATTACATGGTCTCTGATCAGTTCAGCCCCAGCTTCTGTTACCAGAGCATCTTTTTTAAGTGTTTTTTCAGTTGAAATAAGTCCTTCAATTACATATGGCATGGCACAATATATCATTGAATGATTTTCAGGTCTTATAACTGCCATTTTTCTGCTTTTTCCAAGCATTTTAGCAAGTGTTATACCTGCAGGACCTCCACCAATAGTCACTATTTCATAATTTTTCACATATACCTCCTTAATCTCTCATAATCAAATGGCGTCTGGTTTCACCTTTCAGCCGCTCTTCTTCGACAATCTGTATTTTATTCTGCATTTTTTTAATCAAATCAGTAATTATTCCCTTACCTGTTACAACACAGACAAATTTTCTCCTAACATGTACAATATTGGGCCCGAAGGCACCCGAGACAATAGTATCAACTTTTTCTGAACGAAGTACTGATGAGATATTTTTCGCCTTTCCTGAAGCTGCATGTTCTTCTTCATCTTCAGAATTGTTATTTATTCTTTTGATAAAAATGCAGTTTTCTTTATCTATTCTGTATAAATCAAAATGATCTGCATCTCCGAAATGCCTTTCAACTATTCTTATTCCGTCATCTGTTGCAAATGCTGCTATTATCATAACTCTCCAGAACCTCTTTCTATTCAGGGATCGGAGTCAATATAATGAACTATTGTTCATTTGTCAATATACACTTATTCATATCTAGTATTTTTTATATATATCTGAAGATGTTTTTTCCACATTGTCAGATTTTAAAATGCCGGGTTATTTCAGGTTAAAGGATGGGGCATGCTGCCTGACAGGCTGCTTAAAATGAACTGTCAGGCAGAGTGTGATTATTCTGTTTCAAAGTAAGTATATCCCCTCATTCCCTCTTCAAATGCTGCCATTATGGCTTTTCTCTGGTTGGGGAGATATTTTTTGTCTTTTACCCCTTTTTCCGCAAGTTTTCTTATCTGTTCAAGCAGGAGCGAAGGGTTATATTCAACATAACTGAGAACATCTGCAACAGAATCACCGCTTATTTCCCTGCTAAGCCTCATTTCCCCCTCATTATCAATTGTTATACCGATAACATGAGTATCTCCGAAAAGATTATGAAGGTCACCCAGGGTTTCCTGGTATGCTCCGACCAGAAAAACCCCCAGTATATAGTCTTCTCCAGGGGTGATCTTATGAAGAGGAAGGTTCCTGCGTATTTCATAAAGACCGATGAATTTATCAATCTTGCCGTCACAGTCGCATGTAGTGTCAGCAATAATTGCGGGGTTTTCAGGTTTTTCATTAAGCCTGTGGATGGGAAGAATCGGAAAAAGCTGATCTATCGCCCAGCAGTCCGGGAGTGACTGAAAAAGTGAAAAATTTCCGTAATAGATATCTGCAAGAAGATTTTCAAGCTTTTTCATCTCTTCCGGAATATACTTCAGGTCCTTTGCAAGAAATTTGATTTTCTTGATAACCCTCCAGAAAAGTTCCTCGGCATATGCCCTTTCCCTTAACGAGACCTTCCCCATATGAAAAAGTGACCTTATTTCATCCCTGTAGAAAATTGCATCATGATAATTTTCCTGCAGTGTTTTCACATTTAATATTGTAAGGATCTCATTGAGGTTCTTAAGGGAATCATGTGCATTCTCCGGAATAATTATCTCATTTGAATCAACAACCAGACTGTTGACATCAAGTATATTGAATATAAGTACTGATGAATAAGCGGAAACAGCTCTTCCCGATTCTGTAATTATATCCGGATGTTCAACACCGGCTTCATCAAATCCCTGCATCATTACATCAACTATGCTTCCGCAGTATTCCTCGAGAGTATAGTTCCTGCTGCTGTCAAAAATCGTTCTTGAACCGTCATAATCAACAGCAAGCCCTCCCCCGAGATCCAGGTAACCCATCGGGGCTCCCTCCCTGACAAGGCTTATATAGAATTTCGAAGCTTCCCCGGCGGCAACACGTATATGCCTTATATCAGGGATCTGGGAACCCATGTGATAATGCAGCAGCTTTAAGGAGTCAAGCATTTCCTCCTTTTTGAGAATATCAACTACTTCAATTATCTGGGATGCTGTAAGTCCGAATACCGAATGATCGCCGGCAGATTCTGCCCATTTACCCCCGACAGTTGAAGCAAGCTTGACTCTGATTCCTATATTGGGTTTTACACCGATTTCAGCAGCGGATTTTATAATCTCATTTACTTCATTCGGTCTCTCAACAACAAGAAAAATATTCAGCCCTAGCTGTATTCCGTAAAGGGCTAGCTGAATAAATTCCCTGTCCTTGTACCCGTTGCAGATTATGGGAGAAGTTTTAGATTTTATCGATGATATTGCTATCATCAGCTCAGCCTTGCTTCCTGCTTCAAGTCCGTAATTATACCCTTTTCCCGATTTGACAATCTCTTCAACAACATGCTGCTGCTGGTTCACTTTTATGGGATATACACCGTTAAAACTTCCTTTATATCCGTATTCCTTTATAATTGAATTGAATCCGCTGTTCAGCTTGACTATCATGCTGTAAACAAGATCGGGAAAATGCAGGAGTACAGGCATGGTAATTCCCCGTTCCTTAAGCCCTTCAACAATACTGTAGATACTGTAGTTTTCAAAACTGTCATTGTTTCTCAGCCGTACAGTGACTTCCCCGTCCCTGTTTATATCAAAAAAGCCTGATCCCCAGTTTTCAATTCCGTATAGTTCAGAAGAGTCTTTTACTCCCCACCGGTTAATTCCCGAACTTCTTGTCATTCCGCCAAACCCCTTTCTGTTATCTGAAACAGCACCTAATTTTATTAAAAATCAGTAAAAAATCAATATTATAATTGTTGAAAAAAACTATTGCTGCTTTATATAATATTATATTGATTTTTTCATAATATAGATATAATTTACGCATTACATTGAGATTCCGGATTCAACAGATATCAATAGTTTTTTGTCTACAGGAGAACAGGCACTATGGGAAAGGTAATGATTATAGGGGCAGGCGGGGTCGGACAGGTAGTTGCTCATAAATGCGCACAGGTCCCGGAGGTATTTTCAGAAATTATACTGGCTAGCAGAACTGAGGAAAAATGCAGAAAAATTGCAGCGCAGATTGACAGAAAAATTGAAACAGCACAGGTTGATGCAGACAATGTTCCTGAACTGGTTGCACTTCTGAAAAAGGTTAAACCTGACATGATAATAAATGTTGCACTGCCCTATCAGGACCTTGCTATAATGGATGCCTGTCTTGAAACAGGGATACACTATCTTGATACAGCTAATTATGAACCCAGGGATGAGGCGAAATTCTGCTATAAATGGCAGTGGGAATATCAGCAGAGATTCAGGGAGAAAGGGCTGATGGCTCTTCTCGGAAGCGGTTTCGATCCCGGCGTTACCAATGTATATACTGCGTATGCTCTGAAGCACCATTTCGATGAAATTCATGAACTTGATATAATTGACTGCAATGCTGGTGATCACGGACAGCCCTTTGCTACAAACTTCAATCCTGAAATAAATATCAGGGAAGTAACAGCAAAGGGAAAATACTGGGAAAACGGTGAATGGAAGGAAACTGATCCGCTCAGCGTAAACAGGGATTTTGATTTTCCTGAAGGTATAGGGGTAAAGAAGATTTACCTCATGTATCATGAGGAACTTGAATCAATTACAAAGCATATACCCACAATCAAAAAAGCCCGTTTCTGGATGACATTTTCAGACAACTACCTTAACCACCTTAAAGTCCTTGAAAATATCGGAATGACCAGAATTGATCCTGTTTCATATAACGGGCAGGAGATAGTTCCTCTTCAGTTTCTTAAAGCCCTTCTTCCGGATCCCGCCTCTCTAGGCCCCCTTACAAAGGGAAGGACATGCATAGGCTGCCTTATCAAAGGTATCAAGGACGGTAAAGAAAAAACATATTACATATACAACATATGCGACCACGAAGAGGCTTACAGGGAGGTTAAATCCCAGGCAATCTCCTATACAACCGGTGTTCCTGCAATGATAGGTGCAAAAATGATGATGACAGGCAAGTGGATGGATAAGGGGGTTTTCAACATGGAGGAAAATGACCCGGATCCTTTCATGGAAGACCTGAACAGGTACGGACTGCCGTGGAAAGAGATTATTTTATAGATTTTGATCCTTACTGTGTACCATCCCCCTCTTTTGTTGTCGATACAGAAGCTTTAAAGTCAAACCTTGAGATTATAAACCGCATCCGGGAAAAAACCGGATGCAGAATTCTTCTTGCTCAGAAAGGTTTCGCCATGTTCTCGCTATATCCTCTTATGAGGGATTTTCTGGACGGAGTATGTGCAAGCGGTATTAATGAGGCAAGGCTCGGCTGTGAGGAGTTTAAAAAAGAGGTACACACATACTCCCCGGCTTTCAGGGAATCTGAATTCGGGGAAATACTGAGATATTCAAATCATATAGTATTCAACTCATTCAGTCAGCTTGATAAATTCAGACCGGCTGCCCTGTCTGCAGGGAAAAAAATAGGAATAAGAATAAATCCTGAACACAGCGAAACAGAAACAGAAATATATGACCCCTGCAGAAAAGGTTCAAGGCTGGGTGTTACTTTACATAATTTTAAAGGGGATAATCTTGAAGGTATCAGCGGGATACATTTTCACACCCTCTGTGAAAAGAATGCTGATTCCCTTGAAAGGACTCTTTCAGCTGCAGAGAAAAATTTCGCCTCCTGGTTCAAAAAAATGGAATGGATAAACTTCGGAGGGGGACATCATATTACAAGAAAAGACTATGACAGGGGACTTCTTGTAAGACTTATCAGCAGCTTTATGGAAAAATATGATGTGGATGTATATCTTGAACCAGGCGAAGCTGTTGCACTCAATACAGGTGTGCTTGTTGCCGAAGTCCTTGATATTGTTGAAAACAGCGGAATGAATGCAATACTTGATACATCTGCGTCAACCCACATGCCGGATGTGCTTGAAATGCCCTACAGGCCTCACATTATCGGTTCCGGAAAAAAATACGAAAAAAAACACACCTATACCCTTGGTGGTGTATCCTGCCTTGCAGGAGATATAATCGGAGAATACTCTTTCGATAAAGAACTTAAACCGGGTGACCGTCTTGTTTTTACAGATATGGCCCACTACTCAATGGTTAAAACAACTACATTCAACGGGGTAAATCTTCCTTCTATTGTAAAATACAGCTCCATGGATAAGAGTTTTGAAATAATCAGGAATTTCAGCTATAAAGATTTCAGGGAAAGGCTTTCCTGAATTTTCAAGTGTAAAAGCAGTTATCAATGATACTGTTTCAAATTTGTAATAATAAAGAGGGGATGACAGGAATGGGAAAAAAATACTTTCTTGAATCGGAATATCCTGAACAGAATGAAAAAACCGCATTATTTCATGTTATTCCTGCCCCTCTTGAAGCATCTGTTTCATACGGGAAAGGAACTTCAATGGGGCCTGAAGCAATACTGGAATCCTCGCACCAGCTTGAAAAATGGGACGGTTTTTCAGTTCCCGGTGATGAGGGGATCTACACGCATTCCCCTGTTGAATCAGGAGGGAGCACTGAACTTTTTCTTGATGCACTTGAAAACAGAATTTCAGCTGTATTATCAGCAAAAAAGATCCCGGTCATACTGGGAGGAGAACATACTGTAACAGTTGCAGCTTTACGGGCCCTTAAAAAACTGGATATTGATGTCGGTATTATCCAGTTTGATGCACATGCGGATCTGAGGGATATCTATGAGAACAACAGCCTCAGCCATGCATGTGTGATGAAAAGAGCTTATGATCTCGGATTCAGCATCTACCAGGCCGGAATAAGAAGCCTTTCCCCGGGAGAGGCGATACTCAGACAGAAAAGCAGCAGGATCCATTATACAGATGCTTATGAAGCAGCAGTGGACAATATAAGGGAATTGAAACTGCCTGCAGGTTTTCCGGAAAATGTTTACATCACATTTGATGTTGACGGGCTTGATCCTTCTGTCATCCCTGCGACAGGGACTCCTGAACCCGGAGGGCTTTCATGGCACCAGGCACTTTCAATGCTTGAATCTGTTGCTGCTGTTAAAAGGATTATAGGATTCGATGTTAATGAACTTGCCCCTGAGTATATAATATCAGATGGACATATATCATCACGTTCAAGGGTATCTGATTATACAGCTGCAAGACTTGTATATAATATAATGGGAATAATACAGAGAAGCAGGTAAATGTCGGAAATCAGGATTTACGGCCGTCCTGATTATCCGTCTTTCATCAGCTTCAATACATCAGCATCTTTTTCCCTGCTGCTGTATCATTTTTCCCGGTCAAGAATTTCCCTGACTTCCTTCAGAAGGTCATTTCTGTTTATAGGTTTCAGAAGTATTTTATCAATTCTATAGTCTTCAGCATTTTCAATATTTATCCTGGTGCTGTATCCGGTGATTATCACTACAGGGATATTACTCCTGCTTTTCACTTCTGCAGCAATTTCAAGTCCTGTTATTCCAGGCATTGTCTGGTCTGTAATTACAAGATTAATTTCCTCTATTCTTCTGTTTATTGTTTCAAGCGCCTTTCGGCTGTCAGTTTCCTTTATTACTTCATAACCTGCTGTCTGGAGATACCTTGCAACAATATCTGCAACCGCCTCCTCATCATCAATAATTATTATTGTTTCTTTTCCCCCCCGCCATTCAGTCTCTGCAGCCTTTTCTGTTTCATTTTCAGCATCCGCAACAGGAAGATAGATATTGAAAGTGACCCCCTCACCGGGATAGTTTTCAATGTCAATAAATCCTCCGCTTTCTTCAACAATACCATGAACAACTGCCAGCCCCAGACCTGAGCCTTTTCCCACATCTTTTGTTGTGAAATAGGGATCAAATATTTTATCCAAAGTTTCAGGATCAAGGCCATGACCGGTATCAGAGACGGAAATTCTAATATAACCCTTTTCCCTGACAACAGCATTCCTGATTTCAACTCTTATGATTCCTCCCGTCTCTTCCATTGACTGAGAGGAGTTTGTACAGAGATTAAGAAGTATCTGATATATCTGGGTTGGACTTGCCATGATTTTTTTAAGATCCAGGGCCTTGTTCTTTATCATCTGTACCGTGGTTGGTATTGCTGATCTCAGGAAATTCCATGATTCATCAAGAACAACACCAGGATCTACTATTATTTTTTCCAGGTTGTCCTTGCGGCTGAAAAGAAGTATCTGTTTTACTATATCCTTTGCCCGGTTACCGGCTTTCAGTATTTCCGAAATCTCGTCCCATCCGGGATTTCCCTCTCCGACAGACATCATAGCTATTTCAGAATAACCGATTATTGCAGCAAGAATATTATTGAAATCATGTGCAATCCCCCCCGCAAGAGTTCCCACAGCTTCAAGCTTACCTGCCTGCAGCAGCTTTCCTTCCAGCAGTTTTTTTTCTGTGATATCAATTCCTATACTCTGAACAAGGTCTTTTCCGTTTATATTCATCTTCTTTGATTTTATTATCAGGTATTTTTCTTCACCTTTTCTATTGGTAAAATCAGCATCATAGGAATCATATCCGTAGGTAATTACATTTTTTATATGCATTTTCAGCCGGCTGCTGCTGCCGATATCAAACAGATTTTTAAGGGTAAAATTCTTCATTTCATATTCAGGTACTCCGTAAATATCACATACCTTTTTATTGAAATTAACTATCTCACCTGTACTAAAGTCATATATAAGAACAGCATCTGTAAAATCTGAAAAAAGCCTCCTGTAGAGTTCCCTGCTTTCATGGAGTTCAAGATCGGCCTTCTTATGCTCCTCAATTTCCTTTTCAAGAGCCCTTGTTCTTCTTATTACAGTATTCTTAAGGCTCCAGGACCACAAAACAAATATCAGAAGAAGAGAAATAAGTGAGGAAATGACAATCAGTATGGTTTTATATGCTTTTTTGAAAATATACATTTCCGGTTCAAGTCTGCTGAACCATTTTTCATAAATCTCATTATATACCCCTGTCTGCTGAATAATAATCAGACCTTCATTAAGTGTAGTCAGGAGTTCGGGATTATCCTTCGATACAGCAAAACAGTACTTGAATGAAACAATATTGTCTCCGGTTGTGATATTTTTCAGTTTGAGTTCATTTATCCAGTAAAGACCTGTAATTCTTGAGGAAAGGAGATAATCATGTTTTCCCGAAGCAAGAAGCCTGAGGCCGTCTTCAGGAGATTCCACAGGAATGAGCTTATCAGTAAGACTGTTTTTTACTGCATACTCATGCATTATGTCCCCTTTCTGAACAATGACTTCCCTCCCTTTCAGACTTGAAGCAGATGTATAGGGAGGTGAGTTTTTTCTTCTGAATACTGCCTGGTTCATTGTAAGGTGGGGAGATGAAAAAAGATATTGCCCGGCACGCTCTTCACTGTAATACATCCCCTGAAGCATATCGATTTTTCCGCTGTCAAGTTTTTTTCTTATCTCACCCCAGGGCTCAAGATCCAGTTCAATATTCAGCTGCATGGTTTTTGCAACTGCCCTGATTATATCGACATTAAAACCTCTTGGAATATAAGAATCATGAAGATATTCAAAAGGGGGATAGTTATAATCTCCCCCTACCCGGACTATCTTATCGGTGGAATAGGTTTGAGGATATATAAACTGTAATGCTGAAAACATCTGTAACAATACAAATACAAAGAATGATTTTTTTCCCCGCTTCAGCATAAATATCCTTAATTATGGCATATAACTAAAAATCTTTTCCGGGTAAATCAGGAATACCAGATATCCCATTCCTGATTTAACCCTTAAAAAAAGATTGTATCTTATTATATTCTAGCACAAAACTTGAGAAAATAACAAAACAATGATAGCATTCTCACACCAAAAAGGGAGTTGTAAACATGAAAAAAGAATATACTGACAAACTTCAGCTTGATTTCGGACAAGACGGTAAAAAGCTGCTTCCTGTTGTAACCCAGGATTATGAAACAAAGGATGTACTTATTCTCTCGTTTGTAAACAAAGAAGCATTTGACGAAACACGAAGAAGCGGATATGCAACATACTGGAGCAGAAGCAGAAATGAATTATGGAAAAAGGGGCTCACTTCGGGCGATATGCTCTCTGTAAGGGAAATCAGGATAAACTGCGAACAGAACTCGCTTGTTTATCTCGTCAGGCCGGAAGGTAAAGGGGCCTGTCATGCAAAAAAAGCGGACGGCAGTCCGCATACTTCATGCTATTACAGAAAAATTGAAGATAATGATACTTTGACTTTTATTGAGGAATAATCATGGATAAAGAAATACTTACAATAGGAATGCCTGCCGGTTCACTTGCTAATCCCAAAAGGGGGGGGAATCTTATAAGCTTTCTGGAACATTCAGGATTTACAACAAAGGGTTATGAAAACGGAGGGCCTACATCATTTTCAACAGTTAACTTCATGTTCGGATGGGACGGAAGGCCGCAGGAATTCGGAACACAGATAGCTCTGGGAGAACTTGATATAGCTATTTCCGGTGATGACTGGATAGAGGAAAGAAGACTTGAATTTGCAACCGAATACGGTAAGGAGATAAAACTGGAGAAAGTCCTTTCTCTGAAAAGAGGTTATGTTAGGCTTGTCGGTATTGTTGACGGAGATGTGAAAGAAGATAATACAGAAGAATTTCTCAAAAACCTTTTGAAGAAAAAAAAGCTTATCACTGTAGTATCAGAGCTTCCATACATGGCGCTTGACTGGATAAGAAAAAAGCTTGCATCAATAGGAGAAAACGAACTTTCAGAATCCTGGTCTGTGCAGAAATATAAAACCCCGTCAAAGATTGAGGAAGGTGTTCTGATCTATGAGACATGGGGAAAAACTGAAGCCAAGATAAAGAACATGGCTGCTGATATAGGCCTTGAAATAACCCAGTCCGGAAGCGCTCTTAAGAACTACGGCCTTAAAATCATAGATGAATACATGAAATCGGAAACAGGTATATGGATAAATCCTGAAATCAGAAAAAACAGTCTGAAAAACAGCCTTATGGAGATGTTTCTTATAAATCTCTACGGGACAATCAATGCTGACAACAAAGTTCTGATGCTTTTTAATGTCCCTGTCGAAAAAAAGAACATAATAGAAAAATACCTCTCAGAAAACAATCTTTACGCAGATGAACCTACAATAATTCCCGGTTCGGAATATTCACAGTACAGCATTCAGATTGAAATTGACAGGGAAGATATCCCTCTTTCCAGGGTACGTTATGAGCTGATAAAAATGGGTGCCAAAAATATCGATACTCTCCCGCTTCTCTCGTCAATACCTGATCTTTCAGCAGTAATAAAATAATTCTTTCCGGGGATAATCAGAGGAAGACCGGATGACCGGCTTCCTCTTTTTATTTATCTCAAGGGAAAACAGGCATATATGATGCTGCATTTACATCCTCACCGGCTCAACAAGTTTCAGGATTTCATTATAATCATCAGCTGAACACAGATCATTACCCTTCATCATTGCAGTTGCTGTAGATGCAGCGACACCACTCTTAAGCATTTCATCAACACCTCTGCCGCTTAAAATGGCATTGCATATTGCCCCTATCATGGAATCCCCTGCCCCTACAGTACTCAGGACTTCCACCTGAGGAGCTTCAGCGCTCCAGAATTCCCTGCCGTCAGATATTACAGCACCTTTAGGCCCCATGGAAATACAGACTATCCTGATCCCCTTATCTGTAAAAAAACTGCACATTTCAGCTGCATCATCAAAGTTTGTTATTATCCTGCCATAAGACTTTTCAATTTCATAAGCATTCGGTTTTATAAAGTAGGGAACACTTTCAATCCCTTTTTCCAGAAGCGGCCCCTCTGTATCAAGAACTGTCATTAATCCGGCTGTATTTGCCTCTGAGATCAGTTCCTTATACACTGTGTCAGGGATTCCGGGCTGTACACTTCCTGAAAAAAGTATCATGTCACCTACTTTAAAATATTTTCTGACAAGAAGAAAAAGTTTTTCCAGCTGGTCACTGCTGATCTCAGCACCTTTGTCATTTATTTCAGTTATTATGGATGTATCCCTGTCATATACCTTCAGATTGACACGCAGGTCTCCCGGGATTTCAACAAATTCATTGGCAACATTATTTGTTATAAAATATTTTTCTGTCATCATTCGGCTGTGTTTGAAACTGAATCCCAGACAGAAGGAATCTCCCCCAAGTCTTTTGTTTACAATTGCCGCATGATAACCCTTTCCTGCAACATTGGAGCTGCTTTCCAGAATTCTGTTCATTTCTCCGTAACGGAATTTTTCAATCTCCACCGACTTGTCAATCGAGGGATTTACTGTGACTGTCAATAAAAGCTTTTCCTTTCCCATATCCCACCTTTCTGCCGTTCCCCCTTTAAAATGCTGACATTCTGCATGTTCTCTTTTCAACAATGAATCACTTCAGATAGACAGCAGAGGTTAACTTATATTATATTCTGTAAATCATAATTTAAAAATATTTTTTTCCGGGCCATAGGAACTGAAGTAAGGATCCGGCAGCTTTTCAGTTCCATATATTGAACATATTTTTATTATAGTATATATTCAGCAGCAGGATACAGTTATGAGGAATTCAGAGTTTGAGCTGGTAAGCAATATAAAACTTATAAGCATTTATATCTTCAACAAGGAATCATCTATCAGGGCAATAAATGATATTTATGCTGCTGTTGAAAAATTCAACCTTAAAACAGAACTGATTAAAATCACCTCAATATCCTTTTCTCTTGCTGTAGTTGAAAATGAAAATACAGACCGCTTTATAGAAAGCCTTGATAATTATTCGGAAATACATGTAAAGAAGAATCTTTCAGTACTGCATATAAGCAATGATTCTTTCTCAGACGGTCTTCTGGCGGAAATGTTTTCAAGGCTTAATGAGGAGGAACTCAGGATGGTCCATTACAGGCTTGACAGCAACAGAGTGACACTAATTGCCGATGAAAAACATCTTGATGAGATCTGCAGAAAAATAGGGTGCTGAATCCTGCACAGACTCAGCACTCCAACCGGATCAGATTCCCGAAGCTTTCTTAAAACTGTCTATCAGAATTTCAATATCCTTGTATGAATGGCTGCATGAAAGCTGTACCCTGATTCTGGCTTTCCCCCTTGGGACAACGGGATATGAGAAAGGTATTACATAAATCCCGTTTTCATAAAGATATTCTGCTGTTTTCACTGCCCTGATCTCATCATATAGCATAACAGGGACAATTGCTGTTTTACCGTCCGGTACATCGAACCCCATTTGTTTCATTCTGCTTCTGAAAAAATCAGCTTTTTCCATAAGGTCGGAGGAATACTTTCCACCGCTGCCTTTCAGAAGCGACAAAGCCTTTAATGTTGCAGCAGCTATTACAGGAGAAAGTGAATTTGAAAAAAGATACGGCCTTGACCTCTGCCTGAGCATTTCAACAATCTCTTTCCTTCCGCATATGCATCCTCCTGAAGCACCCCCAAGTGCCTTTCCGAATGTAGTGGTAACAATATCAACCCTTCCTATAACGCCGCAGTATTCAGATGTACCCCTTCCTGTTTTCCCGATGTATCCTGTGGCATGTGAATCATCAACCATTACAAGGGCATCATATTTCTCTGCCAGATCACATATCCTGTCAAGGGGGGCAATATCCCCATCCATGGAAAATACCCCGTCTGTGCATATAATCCTGAACCTTGAACCAGCAGATTTTATCAGGGCATTCTCAAGGTCCTCCATATCAAGATGCCTGTACCGTAACCTTTCTGCCTTGCAGAGCCTTATTCCGTCAATTATTGAGGCGTGATTCAGTTCGTCAGAGATTATTGCATCTCTACTGTCAAAAAGAGGTTCAAACACCCCTCCGTTCGCATCAAAGCATGCAGCATAAAGAACAGCATCCTCACAGCCGGTAAATTCTGCTATTTCATTTTCAAGATTCTTGTGGACAGACTGAGTACCGCAGATAAACCTCACAGATGAGAGGCCGTACCCCCACCTTTCAAGTCCCTCTGCAGCGCTTTTCATGATATCCCTGTTCCCTGAAAATCCCAGATAATTGTTTGAGCAGAAATTCAGGACCTTTTTACCATCATCTGTTTCTATCAGGCTGCCCTGCAAAGATGTAAGGACCCTTTCAAATTTATAGAGTTTATTGTCCCTGATTTCCTTTATCTGCTGTTCAAGATATTTTTTTAAACTGCCGTACATATTATTCCCCCTTTTCCTTTTCCAGTCTTTTTTCAAGGACATGAAGCATATCAGTAGTCATTGAATCAAGATCATAATCAGGATTCCAGCCCCATTCCACCCTTGCTGCGTAATCCTCAAGGCTGTTCGGCCACGAATTTGCAAGAGACTGCTTAACAGGATCAATATCATAATCTATCTCAAATTCAGGTATGTATTTTCTTATATATGCAGCCTGCTCTTCAGGGCAGAAACTCATGGATGTTATATTGAAAGCATTTCTGTGCCTGAGCTTTTCAGGATCTGCTTCCATTACTTCAACAGCGGCTTTCAGGGCATCCGGCATGTATATCATATCAAGATATGTGTCTCCCCTCAGGAAACATGTATATTTTCCCTCCCTCACAGCAGAATAATAGATATCAACAGCATAATCAGTTGTCCCCCCGCCGGGAGCTGTCACATTGGATATAATACCTGGAAACCTGACCCCCCTGGTATCTACTCCGTATTTATGAAAATAATAATCGCAGAGAAGTTCACCTGTTACCTTGCTTATCCCGTATATTGAAGTGGGTCTCTGGATTGTATCCTGTGGAGTATAGTCCCTTGGGGAGGAGGGACCGAATGCACCTATCGAACTGGGAGTAAAGATGGAACATTCTTCAGCCCTGGATATCTCCAGCATTGTGCAGAGAGTGTTGATATTGATATCCCACGCAAGCTGGGGATTTTTTTCCGCAGTAGCTGAAAGAAGTGCTGCCAGATGGTAAATCCTCTCTATCCTGTGCTTTTTAACAACCTCATGAATCTGTTTTCCGTCTCTGCAGTCGATTTTATAGAATGGACCTGATTCTATCAGATCTGTATTGATATCATCCCTTATGTCGCTTATTACAACATTATCATTTCCGTAAATACTCCTGAGCTTCTGGGTAAGCTCCGACCCTATCTGCCCCAGCGCACCAGTCAGAAAGATTTTCATGCTGCCCTCCTGTATAACTTGATAAACACAGTTTCATACATTATAATGAATTTATGTTTGATATAGTATATTTTATTATAGTGATATTTAGTTTAATATGTCAAACTTCAAACATTGAATTTACCGGAATTTCAGTCTTTTCTGCTGCTTAACAGCTGATTTCCGGAATTATTTACTGTAATAAATACAATTACCGCATAAAGGGGTAAAATGATGACTGAAAAACAGCTTCTTCCCATAGGGGATACAATCAGGGAAATAAGAAAGGAAAAACATCTTACTCTCGGAGTCCTTGCTGAAAAAAGCGGGGTATCAAAAGCAATGCTTTCACAGATAGAATCTGATAAGGTTAATCCCACAATTGCAACATTGTGGAAAATATCAACAGGGCTGGGAGTTGATATAAATGAACTCACAAGGGTTATTTCCGTTACAAGGAGAAATTTCACACTGACCAAAAAGGATGACATAACAATACTTGACTGTGATGAAGAGGGAGTTCATATCAAGACACTCACCCCCGTTGATATGATAGAAGATCTTGAAATGTATCTGATCACTTTCAAACCCGGCAGCAGACTTGAATCAGAACCCCATTTTCCAGGTACAGAGGAATTCATTACCCTGCTTGAAGGAGAAGTTACAATTACTGCAGGTGAAAATATTTCAGTAATGCATAAAGACGATTTTCTCTCCTATCACAGCGATATCGAACATATTATTGAAAACAGCGGAAAAAAGGATGCCTACCTGCACATGGTTGTTCGTTACAGGAAAAAAATGCTGAAACACTAGGAAGGTTCAATGCCGACGGAATATATTTCGCCGGCAAAATATATAGCTATTTTATCTGCTTATTATATCTTTTATACTCAATCAGTTCATTCCCCTTCCTGAGCAAAAGTTTTTTCCTGCCCGCAGCATCAATTCTGTACCTTTCATCAGATGTAAAACTTGTCCCGTTTCCGATGCTTTTCTGTGTAAGTATGAGATAACCGTCTTCAAGCTTCCATTTCAGCACAAGAAGGGTATGCATATTAATAGACTCTGCTTTTCCGTCATTAAAGAGGGTAAATCCCTGAACATTATCAGGATTGCCTTTTTCTTCAATCCCCGGTAAAGACTCAACCCATGAACCGGTTATATCCTTTTCCGTGACAGAGTCCCCTGAAATATGGATATCATCATCAAAAAAGTTGAACTTCACATAACCCGCCCCTGCAATCAGAATAAAAACAATTGCTGATAGCAGAAATGTATATCTTGTCGGTTTGTTCTTGTTTTTTATTATCCTTTCAAACATCTTTATCCCCTGTGATGCCGGTTCTTTTTTTCATATACCCTGTTTTTTCCGGAATCAGAATGCAATGGGTGGATTATTGCAGATCAGGGGGAAATTAACAATAAGCAGAAGTATATGAAAAGTGAATTGATAAATATAAAAAAGGCGGCATTTTCTGCCGCCTAATATATAGCAAGACTATTTATCATCTTCCCACTTGAGTACAGGCGTTTTTGCCGCAAGCACTGAATCAACTTTCCGTACAGGAGTACTGAACGGAGCGTTGAGAAGCAGATCCGGATTTTCAAAAGCCTCTTTTTTAATCTTCAGCATAACCTCTGCAAACCTGTCAAGGGTTTCTTTCGACTCTGTTTCTGTCGGTTCAATCATGATGCTGTGAGGGATAATAAGGGGGAAAAAGACTGTAGGTGCGTGATAGCCGTAATCAAGGATCCTTTTTGAAATCTGGTCTGTTGTAATCCCTTCAGGAAATCCCCTGTCATTTACGATAAACTCATGCATGCAGTTTCTTCTGATCGGCAGGTTATATCCATCTTCCCCTGTAAGTAGGGCTTTAAGGTAGTTTGCATTGAGCACTGCTGTTTCCGCCACATCCTTTAGCCCCTCAGCTCCCAGTGTATTTATATATATAAATGCCCTTAAAAGTATCAGGAAATTGCCTGAAAAACTGTGAACCGGGCCTATGCTGTCAGGCATATTATATTTCATGCTGTATCTGTCGCCATCTTTTACAACAACAGGCACAGGGAGGTATTTTTCCAGCTTCTTTACAACTGTAACAGGTCCTGCTCCCGGGCCTCCCCCGCCGTGCGGTGTGGAAAAGGTCTTGTGGATATTGATATGCATTATATCAAAGCCCATATCAGCAAACCTTGCCTTGCCGAGAGTCGCATTCAGGTTGGCACCGTCCCCGTAGAAAAGTGAACCGTTTCTGTGAAGCATATCAGCTATCTTTGAAAGGTTCCGGTCAAAAAGGCCTGTAGTACCCGGGCTTGTAAGCATCATGCCGGCGACATTTTCATCGAGCATCTCTTCAAGAAGTGCTATATCAACATCACCTTCGGGGGTTGATTTTGCCTCCCTGATATTGAAACCGCACATTGCAACAGATGCGGGATTTGTACCGTGTGCTGAATCAGGAATTATAATTGTGTCCCTCTTTTCACCGATGTCCTCAAAATATTTTTTCATGATCATAACACCGGTAAGTTCGCCATGGGAACCGGCAGCAGGGACAAGAGTAACTCCATCCATACCTGATATTTTTCTAAGGTACCCGGAAAGGTCGTATATTATCTTCAGGGATCCCTGAACATTTTCCTCTCTTGCCATGGGATGAACAGAGAGGAATTTTTCAGACTTTGAAAATTTCTCGTTCACCTTGGGGTTGTACTTCATTGTGCAGCTTCCCAGGGGATACATATTGTCATCAACTCCGAAATTCATCTTTGAAAGTCTGACATAATGGCGTACAATTTCAGCTTCACCTGCTTCAGGCATATCAAGATCATCCCTCAGGAATTTTTTATCTAGAGAATAATCCTCACCTTTCCACTGAGGTACTGAATATTTGTTTTTCCCTTTTTTGTGCTTACTGAATATTATATCCATACTAATCCCCCTGAAGCTGATTGATAAAACTGTCTATCTGTGACCTGCTGTTTACTTCTGTGGCACAGAAAAGAAAGCAGTTTTCAAGTTCAGGATACCAGCTGTCAATTCTTATACCGGGATCAAGACAATCTGATTCACAGTTTTTCATAAAACTTTCAGGATTTTCCGCTTTCATAACGAATTCATTGAAAAAGGGTTTATCATTAAGCGAAGAAAATCCCTTCCCTGAGAGCCTTTCCCTGAGATAGGCAGCAGAATTATGGTTATAGCTTCCCAGCTTGAAAAGATGGGGTCCCATAAGGCTCATATATATTGCAGCCCTCAGAGCAATAAGCCCTTCATTTGAACATATATTTGAGGTTGCCTTTTCCCTCCTTATATGCTGCTCCCTTGCCTGAAGTGTAAGAGCCAGTGCTTCATTACCAGCTGAATCAAGGGTTTTTCCCGCAAGACGGCCGGGAATTTTTCTCATGAATTTTTCCGTTGCAGATATGAATCCCAGAAGAGGTCCCCCGAATGCGGGGTAGTTTCCGAGGCTCTGGGCCTCGCCGCATACAATATCAGCACCCAGTGAACCGGGAGATTTGAGGTAACCGAGACTCATCGCTTCTGTAACAGCATTTATGAGAAAAGCCTTTTTCCCTTCAAGAAAGCTTTTTGCCTTTGCTGTATCTTCAACTGTTCCGAAAAAATTCGGGCTCTGAATCACAACAGCAGATGTTTCATCATCTATCAGATCAGGAAGGGTTTCATAGTCAGTTTCAAGCTCAGTAATCCCGGCTTCACTGTAATCAATCCCTGATGCCCAGCAGTATGTTTTAAGAACTTCCCTGTACCTGGGGTTTACAGAGCGGCTTACAATGACTTTGTTTTTTCTGTTTGTTCTTACAGCCATCATCACTGCTTCTGCAAGTGATGTAGCCCCGTCATACATGCTTGCATTGGTAACATCAAGACCGGTCAGCCTGCACATGAATGTCTGAAACTCAAAAATTGCAGTAAGCGTTCCCTGGCTCACTTCAGGCTGGTACGGAGTATATGCTGTGTAGAACTCAGACCTTGAAGAAAGCTCGTCAACAACTGCAGGTATATAGTGATTGTAAATTCCGCCCCCCTTAAAAACAGAAGCGAGACTGTTGCTTTCGGATATATCTGATACAAGAGAGGATATTTCAATTTCTGATTTTGCTTCAGGAATTCCCTCGAGTTTTACATTCAGGATATTTTCAGGAATATCTGCAAAAAGATCGTCAATTTTATCTATTCCGATCTTTCTGAACATCTCCTTCCTGTCTTCATCTGTCAGAAGTGTATATGACATTCTATTCTCCCGATTCAACCAGTTTCCTGTAATCATCTGCTGAAAGAAGCCCGTCAAGTTCATCCGGAGAGGAAAGCCTTATTTTGACAAACCATCCGGCACTGTAGGGATCTGTATTGATTGTTTCGGGACTGTCTTCAATACTGCTGTTTGTTTCCAGTATTTTACCGGATACAGGAGTATATACATCAGAAGCTGCTTTTGAAGATTCAACAACAGCTATTACATCACCTTTTGAAACTTCCTCCCCTTCCAGATCATCTGTATACTCCATAAATACAATATCCCCGAGACTGTTCTGGGCAAAATCAGAAATTCCACAGTACGCAGTATCCCCCTCAACCTTTATCCATTCATGGTTCTCCGAATATTTAAGTCCATCAATAATTTTTTTTCCTTTAGCTTCTCCCATACTGGAATCCTCCCTGAATTAAAATAACAGCACAAAGCTGATCAATATTCTATATTCTTATCTCCTGTCAGCTGAAACTCAACTTCCGGCAGACAGCAGATATATTTAAAACCAGTCATCAACTGAGTGGTCCGGCTTAACCGTTAAAACTGTAGAAAGGCCGTTTTACAACTTCAGCCTCAACTTTTTTATTTCGGATAACAATGTCTACTGTATCGCCTGTTTTAACTGAACCTTTGCCAAGCATTGCAAGGGCTATACCTTTGCTGAAGACAGGGGAAAATCCGCCGCTTGTAAGGTATCCTATCTCTGATCCGTCTTTTTCAACTTTATAACCTTCTCTGGGGATACCCTTTCCTGTCATGCTTATGCAGTAAATTCTCCTTTCAGCTCCTTTTTCCTTCATAGCTCTGACTGCATCTGATCCTATGAAATCAGATTCATTGCTTACAAGCCATGTCAGTCCTGCTTCGACAGGATTTATTTCTTCTGAAAGTTCATGACCGTAGAGGGAATAACACGCTTCAAGCCTCAGGGAATCTCGGGAGGCAAGTCCGCAGGGGATGATACCTTCATCATTTCCCTTTTCAAGTATTTCCTTCCAGAGATGCACAGCTTCACTTCTGTCAATATAAAGCTCAAATCCGGCTTCACCTGTATATCCTGTATTCGAGATCATAATTTTCTGTCCGTTATACTCTGTAAAGTCAAAATAAAACCTTTCCAGAGAAGATATGAAATTCCGGTCGAATATTTTTGTTATTATACTGAAAGCTGAAGGGCCCTGTATATCTATTTTGGCTGTCTCATCCGTAATATCCCTGAGAACAACATCTCCTTTCAGATGCTTTTCAAGCCAGGCATAATCCTTGTCCTTGGTCCCGGCATTGACAACCAGAAAATAATCATCCTCATCAATCATAAATACAAAAATATCATCTATAATACCTCCGTCATCTCTGCAGAGGCATGAATACATACCCTTGTTTTTTTCAAGCTTTGACATTGAAGTGGGGATCATACCGGAAAGAAAGGACCTGCTGTCTCTTCCCTTTATACTGAATTCTCCCATGTGTGATACATCAAACATACCTGCCGTTTTCCGTACAGCATTATGCTCTTCTATTGCAGAACTGTACTGTACAGGCATATCGTATCCGCCGAATTCAACAATTCTTGCTCCGAGATTTAAATGCTCATCATATAGCACTGTTTTTTTACCCATGACATGAATCTCCTTTTTCCTGAAAGCTCTCGCTGAGGCCGAACCCATGGCCCCGTAATACATTTTCAGCAGGACTGATTACCCGGATCAGCAGTATGTTCATGAGGAACTGTTTCTGAAGCTTCCAGATATTATATTCATCTCATATTATCAATAAGTCAATATCTTTCTGATTATTTTATCATTATATTGTCTTATTTTTACTGTTATAATCAAACATTGCTTTCTGAACATTTTCGTGGTAAAAATTATTATATTATCAACTGACTTATGTATAGTATAATACAAAGCTGTCAGAAAAACCGGATAATAACAGGAGCTTGCCCATGCCTAAAGTACTGGATGAAATCAACAGAAAAATAATCAAGCATTTAAGAGAAGGTAGAAAATCCTTCAGGGAAATTGCAGATGATCTTTCTATAGCAGAAAATACTGTCAAATCACGTATACGTAAAATGGAGAAAGCCGGTGTTATTGATATTACAACAGTCATAGATCCGGAAGAACTGGAAGGACACCAGATTGTGATGATAGGGCTGCAGGTAGACCACCTCGACTATGTGGAAACCGGAAAAAAGCTCAGCAGGCTTAAAAGAGTAGTCAATGTAAATGTCACAACCGGCAGGTTTGATTTTATAATAACTGTCCATCTGGACCATGATTTTGACCTTCTGAAATTCCTCAGCAGGGAACTTTCAAAAATAAAAGGAATAACTGTTTCAGAGACTTTTGTTGTTTATAAATCATTCAACCTTAAAATCCCCTATCTTCTGGAAGATTAAAACTGCTATATGTAAACTTTCTTTCATTTTCATCTTATTAAGTAAATTAATTTGACAGGCTCCTGATTTCATTCAATAATGAATCAGGAGGATATATTATGAGAAAAAGATATTATTTCACTGCTCTGCTGACTGTTCTTATCCTGATTCCGGCTTTTGTATTTTCCGGAGGAAAATCAGAAGACAAAAACACCGGAGACGGAATCGATTCATGGGAAAAAGATGCAGGATTGGGAAAATACAGAGCTGCAGCTGATGACTGGGCTGAGATTGAAAAAGAAGCAGCTGAAGGGGATACAATTGTAGTGTATTCAAACTCGTCCAGGGTTTTTGAATATGCAAGATCTTTTTATAATAAATATAAAATAAAAGTTGAACCTAATGATATGGGAACACCGGACCTTCTTGACAAGCTGAGAAGGGAACAGGAATCCGGTATTTACCATGCAGATGTTGTCATGGTTGATAACATCCCCGACCTTTACAATGAATTTGCAGCAGAGGGAATGCTCTATAAATTCATTCCAACAGATCTTGAAAGTGTTATGACTGAGGATGCCAGAAAACAGCCTCTTGCAGTACACCATTACGGATGCAAGGGAGTTCTTTACAATACTGCACTTAACAAGGAACCGCCGATTGATTCATGGTGGGACCTCACAAGACCTGAATGGAAGGGAAGAATTGTAGCCAAGGACCCTGCAAAATCAGGAACAGAACTCAGTGTATTTGCAATGTTTGTAAAGGATTCAGATACAATGGCAAAATCCTACAAAGAGGAATTCGGTGAGGATATTGTCCTCAGCGAAGGATGTGAAAATGCCGGATATGAGTTTATAAAAAGAATTCTTGCGAACGAACTTGTACTCATGTCAGGTTCTGATCCTGTAATTGCCGCAGTTGCATCAACAAATGTAGATAATCCACCAGTCGGCATAGTCAGTCTTTCAAAAATCAGGACTATTGTGGATGACGGCCTGAGCGCAGATATCATCAAGGACCTCAAACCCAAAATGGGGCTTATGACAACCACATCAGTTGCAATAGTAAAGGGTTCAAAAAATCCTGCCGGAGCAAAGCTTCTCACAAGGTGGATGATGGGAGCTGATGATAAAAAGGACTTCGCAGGATATAATCCCTATCATGTTGTAGGAAACTGGAGTCCAAGGACTGATATCCCGCAGCCAGCAGACCAGCCTGATATCGGCAATAATGTATATTATGAAGATCCTGACTGGCTTTACAATAATATTGTTAAAGTAAGGGATTTCTGGGTACAGCACCAGTAATGAAAAAAAAGGCTTAACTTTCATGTTAAGCCTTTTTTATTATCAGCATAATCAGACAAGAGGCTCAGGCGGCTCTATTTTCAACACGGAGCAGGCATATTCTCCGGAGACCTTTGTAAGCTGCTCCAGAAGGTCAGCATATCCTGTTGTATTTCTCGGTCCCATTACCCTTCCCCTGCTGTCAATTTTATACACCATGAGTTCAGCATTTCTTCCGTCAGGCTGAATGTCATTTACATAGTAGTACTTCCACTCCTCCTTCCCTGTAGTGCTGTTGTATACCTTTTCCCTGAACCATTCGCCTGCTTCCATCTGTTTCTCCTGTAATAATTATAATTTCGAAATTATTTTTTCAATATCCTGTTTTATCCCGGCAACCTTGGTTTCTGCTGATTTTTTTGCCTTCCCAAGATTATTTCCAGCGTTTTCGCAGCATGAAATATAAAACTTGATCTTGGGTTCTGTACCGGAAGGCCTTACTGTTACAAGACTACCATCAGCGAGGGGGAACTGAAGTACATTTGATTTTGGAAGGGTAAGTCCTTCTATAACAACATCCTTTTCATAATCCCTCACTTCAGAAACCTTAATTCCACCCAGTTCTGAAGGGGGAGTTTTTCTGAGATTTTCCATAAGAGAACTCATTATATTGAGCCCCTTTTCCCCTTTGAAAGTCTTTGATATAAGGCTTTCCATGTAATACCCGTATTTCTCATATATCTGATCAAGGTATTCAAGGATTGATCTCCCTTCAGAAAAATTATAAAGAGCCATTTCAGCAGTAAGGGCAGCCGCAGATACAGCATCCTTGTCTCTCACCCTGTCGGAAACAAGAAAGCCGTAGCTCTCCTCCCCTCCGAAAATATATTTTTCGCCTGTTTTTTCAAAATCTGCAATAAGCTTTGCTATCCATTTAAACCCTGTAAGAACATCATATACTTTTACACCGAAGCTTTCACCGATTTTTCTCTGAAGTTCTGTAGTAACTATGGTTTTAACAATAGCCCCTTTTTCAGGTTTTTTACCTGACTCTTCAAGAGAAGAGAGAATATAGTATGCAAGCATGGATCCAAGCTGGTTCCCATTAATAAGAACATATTCATCTCCGCTGCCTGAAGGGACAGCAATACCTATTCTGTCGGAATCAGGATCAGTACCCATAACCAGATCTGCCTTTACTTTTTTTGCCAGATCAACAGCCATTTTCATAGCTGATGCTTCTTCAGGATTGGGAAACTCTACAGTAGGGAAATTCCCGTCAGGTTCAGCCTGTTCAGGAACAGTGATAACATCTATCCCGGCATCTGACAGGGCCTTTTCAACAGGGATTCTACCTGCGCCGTGAAGAGGTGTATAAACAATTTTAAGCTCCTTACCCTTTTCCCTGATAAGATCTTTCCTTATAAAGCAGCTATCAACCATTTCCATATAAGGGATGTCAATTTTCCTGTCAATATATTCAAGCAATCCTGATGAAACAGCTTCATCTTCTGTCATTATTTTTATGTCAGAAGCTTTCTTCACCTCATCTATAATCAGCTTGTCATGGGGAGCTACAATCTGTCCCCCGTCTGACCATGATACTTTATAGCCGTTGTATTCAGCCGGATTATGGCTTGCTGTTAGCACAATCCCTGCTGTGCACCCGAGTTCTCTTACTGCAAATGAGAGTTCAGGAGTGGGCCTCAGAGATGTAAAAAGATATACTTTGATACTGTTTGCTGCCAGTACAAGGGAAGCCTCTTTGGCAAAGAGGTCTGAGTATCTTCTTGAGTCATAGGCAACTGCAACAGATCCCCTCCCTTTGCCGACAGCCATGTTTATATAATTTGCAAGCCCCTGTGTTGTTTTCTGAATAATATAAGGATTTATTCTGTTGTATCCGCCCCCTATAACTCCCCTGATTCCCCCTGTACCGAAATCAAGCTGTTTGAAAAAGCGGTCATTAAGTTCATCAAAATCCTTTTTTTCGATAAGTTCTTCAATCTCTTTTCTGAACTTTTCATTATTCTCAAAAGAGGTATATTCTTCAGCAATCCTAATTAAATCATTATTATCCATAACTTTCCCCTTAAATGATATTATAACTTTTTTACAGAAGGGATACAAAAACTTTTTATTCCGCTCACCTGAAGCCGGCTGCTTTTTTATTCTGTATTTTTTAATTCAATCAGATCAATAAAATTTATTTATTTTTAAAATATTCAAGAAGCTCTCCCGGTTTCTCTATGAAATTGACAGCTCCTGCTTCTTCCAGCTGCTGCCTGCTCCTGTATCCCCAGAGGACACTTAAAGAGAAGAATCCTGCATTTACTGCTGTCATATGATCAACATCGGAATCCCCCATATACAGTATCCTTTCTTTTGAAACCCCCAGCGCTTCAGCAACAAGATAAGCACCGGCAGGATCCGGTTTTTTAGGGGTACCATCAACAGCTCCCCGTACATTTATGAAATATTTCCCTCTGAAAAGTATTTCTGCTATTTTTGAAGTTACAGGATGGGCCTTGTTTGAAAAAACACCCATTTTAATCCCTTTTTCTTCAAGCTCGGAGAGGATTTCTTCAACACCGGGGTAGAAAGCTGTTTTAATAACAGGGTTTTCAGCATACTCTTTAATAAGCTCATCAGCATATTCCGCCACAAGCTTTTCATTCTTTCTGAGATTCTCAGGAAGAGCTTTATATACAGCATCCTTGAGTCCCCATCCTACTATACTGCTTACATTATCATAATCAACAAGGGGACAATCATGTGATTCAAGGACCTTGTTCAGATAAAACCATATATCATACTGGGTATCAATAAGTGTACCGTCAAGATCAAATATCACTGCATCAAATTTCATATTTTTCCCCGTTTTTCTGAATAGTTCAGTAATATTATACAATATAGTTATTAATTTCTACAGGAGCACAATCCTGTCAGAAATTATGTTTTATAATATGACTGTAATTGATCAGGAAAAATATTTCCTGTAAGTTGGGTCATAAAGCAGATAACATGTGTTCAGAGGCAGGAAAATTGATGAAAGGAAAAAAGAAAGCAGACAGATCAGCAGATTTTGAAAGCTTCTATTCCGATATGCACGGAAAGAGGTGGGAGGATCTTAAAAAAAGTTTCCTGAAAGAACCGGCCTACCATACACTGGATATAAAACTTCTTAAACCCTATTTTCTTGATGAGGCATCGATTTATCCTGTAAAAGCACTTGATATAAAACCTGGAATGGCTGTTCTGGATATGTGTGCCGCACCGGGAGGGAAAACACTGCTTATAGCTGTCAGCAACGGACATGAAGGAACAGTTACAGCAAATGACAGATCAGCTGACAGGAGGAGCAGGCTTAAAAAGGTGATAAAAGAGCATCTTCCGGAAGACCTTGCTGCCACTGTAACAGTAACTGCCCATGATGCTGCAAAATGGGGAGTATATGAAAAAAACATTTATGACAGGGTTCTCCTTGATGCCCCCTGCTCTTCTGAAAGACATGTTTTCAACTCACCGGCCCATATGGAAAACTGGAGCAGGACAAGGACAAAACGGCTTGCGGAAAGACAGTTTGCAATGCTTGCTTCAGCTCTTGAAGCTGTAAAGCCCGGGGGAAGGATTGTTTATTCCACCTGCTCAATTTCAGATTATGAAAATGACATGGTAATAGAAAAACTGTTCAGAAAAAGAAAGGATCAGTTCAGGATTATAAGAGAGCCGGCCGGAATTCCGGGAGAAGAGACAGAATACGGAAGAAAGCTGTGGCCTGATAAAAAACCTTATGCAGGACCGATTTTTTATTCTATAATAAAAAAAAAGGAGCAGTAGCAGACTTATGAGAAGACATGTAATATTATCAGTTCTCTGTATGATAATTATGCTTATCATAACAAATCCCGGATTCAGCCAGGAGAGCACTGTAAAACCCAGAATAGCGGTAAAAAAACTCACAGTAAGCGATCCCGGCAACATACAGCTTGAGGTTATTTCAGACAGGATAACAGACAGCACAGAACTTGTCCTTAAATTCATGAACGAATATGAATTCGATACTTCCCCGGGGATTTCATCTGTGGAAACTACAGACAGTTCAATGCTTGATTACTGCAACAGGAACAATATTGATAATATTGTCTACGGTAAAACATATATCGGAAGCGATAATTCATTTGTCATTGAGATGTCTGTTTTCAGCAGGAAAAAGGCTCAGACAGCACTAACACGCATCGGGCGCGCAGAAACTGCCCTTGATATTTTTGATACAGCAGACAGGCTCACAGCTGTAATTATTGAGGAATTCAGCGGTGTCCACATAGCTTTCGGAAAGGTGCATCTTGAAAACAGCGGAGTTGCGGGAAGCTTTATCCCTTACATTGACGGAGAGCCTTTTCCGGAAAATTCTTCAACAATAGAAAACCTTCTTATTGGAAAACGGACTGTGGAAATAAGGCAGAACAGGATGCTCGGCGAAACTTCAATATTCAGCACAGAAGTTACAGTTTCTGAAAACAGTGCTGCAGATGTTGTTTTCGAGATACCCGACCTTCTTCCAGCGGAAACAGAAGTAATTGAAGGCTACAATAAAACCATAGACAGGAATTATGACAAGCTCAAGAGAAAAGACAGGGTGATTCAGGCCTTCAACGAGATTGATTCGCTGCTTTCAGACACCCCATGGAACATTACACTTGAAGATCTGAGAGCTGATTACAGAAAAAAAAGAACAGAATATGAGGCAAACCTCGCAGAGCTTGCAAAGAAAGGAAAGCGTGAATTTATTGTCGGTGCTTCATTGGGTGTTAACATTGCTGATATTACACAAAGAAGCCATGATGACGGGGAGGATTCGAAGGACAACAGCCCCTATGACCCGGTCCATGATGATGAATGGAATAAAGACAAACCTCCGTCCCCACAAATTGGAGTCAATATCCAGTATCAGCTTTTCAGAAACCTTTATCTTCAGACAGAATTCAACTACAAGGAACTGTATTACTCAGATATCGGCGGCTTTGAAAATTATATAAGAATTACTGAAATTCCTGTACTTCTCAAACTGACAAAGCAGTTTGAAAACCACAGGTTCAGCATGTATATGGGACCCGGACTTTTTAAAATAGAAAAAGCAAACGGTATTTTCAATTATGAATCAGAACTTAATTTCACACGTCTTGATGTCAGGGATGAGGATATCGAGATGATTATGGGTCTTGAGTACGGATATAAAAAGGGGCGGCATTTATTAAGTGCAGGTCTCAGATATACAAACATGAATATACTTGAGTACAGTTTTTTTGATGTGGATGACGGCAGGGATTACGATATGATGCTTCACAGCTCCACCTTTGAACTGATTCTGGGATACGGTTACAACCTCGGAGGAAGCGGGAAAATCATAGAAGAAAAAGACAGGAATAAATGGCTTTTCCCTGCAGAAACAGGTCTCATGTTTATGTCGGGAGGAAGTGAGGATAATACAGATATTTTTGCAGGAGGGGGAGCACTGCGCCGGATTACTCCAAATCTCTACGCGGGAATCAAGTTATTCGTATTTTCAGAGGGGGGCGCTCCAATGCTTTCGATAGCAACTACAAAAAATCCTGATAAAATAATACATAACTATTCAGCTCTTGTGTTTCCCGTTATGGGTACAACTGTAGGCGCTTTTGAGTATAATATAGGAATAAATAAAATCAGCCTTGGGGCATTTATGGGTGGTCCCCTTGATAACGGATTACAGGATATTGCTTTTGGTGTCGGGGCGGGATATTATTTCTAGTATCGCAACCTGTTACCGGGATATATAATTTATCCTGATTAATACTGTAAAGTCACAGCTTGAGATTTAAGCTTAAATATGTTCTGATATATATGGAAAAGGGGGAATCATCCCCTTTTTTATTTCTGCTGATTCAAGGGAAAATAATGGGTTTTAATACTGTCTCAATTGTTAATTGCGGATCTTATGATCCTGATTCTGTTTACAATGCAATAAAAAAGGCATTTGAAACATCAGGAGGATTTGAAATAAAAGGGAAAAAACTGCTTCTGAAGCCGAATGTGCTGTCAGGAGCCCCTCCTGAAAAGGCTGTATGTACCCATCCTGAATTTGTCAGGCAGGCTGTAAGATTTTTTCTGGAAAAAGGGGCTGAAAATATTTATGTCGGGGATTCTCCCGGCTTTCAGTCAACAGATTATGCGGGGAGGAAATCCGGAATAAAAGAAGCTTCTGTATCTGCAGGAGCTGTCTGGACAGACTTTTCAGGCTTCAAAACCCTGGTAAATCCCGGAGGACTGCTTGTAAAAAAATTTTATGCTGCAGATATTCTTGATAAAGTCGATGCTGTTGTATCCCTCCCGAAAATGAAAACACACCAGCTGCTCTATTTCACAGGGGGGATGAAAAACCTTTTCGGCCTTGTACCGGGGCTTATGAAATCGCAGTTCCACCTCAGGTTCCCCGACAGGGATAATTTTGCACAGATGATTACCGACCTCAACACTGCTGTAAAACCTGTTTATACACTTATGGACGGGATTGTTTCGATGGAGGGACCCGGTCCCGGGAACGGATATCCGAGGAAAACCGGACTGGTGCTGGCTTCATCTAATATACTGGCTCTTGATACTGCTGCTGCTAAAATAATGGGATACAATCCAGATGATATGCCTCTGATAAAAAAAGCACTTTCATCAGGGAACTGGATGAAATCTTCTGATGATTACAGTATAACAGGGGATTTCAAATCTGAACCAGTTGCAGGTGATTACATAAGAATCAGGATTCTGAAAGATATATCAATGTTCAGGGAGAAGATGCCGCTTTTTATTTTCAAAGCATTAAAAAATCTTTCTGTTAAAAAGCCGGTTTTCAATACGGTCAGCTGCATTGGATGCGGAGACTGTATAAAAATATGCCCTGCAGATGCACTTACTTTTTCAAAAAAACAGGATAAAAAAGTTGAAATAAACTATAAAAAATGTATAAGATGCTACTGCTGTCATGAGGTATGTCCTGCAGACGCGATATTTATCAGAAGAAAGATATTCTGAAACAGATAATCCTGTTTAAGAATTAATCAATATCAGCTGTTTTCATTCGACCAGCAGAACCTGTGTTTAAATTACAGCTGTATTCAAAGAATTATCCGGAGATTTAAATTTTGGAAAGTCATGTACTTGCTGTCTCAGCACTGCTTTCACTTCTTCCTGTATCGGAACTCAGAGGAGCCATCCCCTACATGGCGGCAAACAGTGTGCCGCCTCTTTTTGCCTATTTCTACTGTGTAGTATTCAATTCGCTTGTAGGCCCTTTTTTCTATATATTTATTTCAACACTGCACAGATTTTTTATCCGCTTCAGATGGTACAGCAATCTGTTCAACCGTTTTATAGCAAATGCCAGAAAAAAGATAAAGGATAAAGTAGACAGATACGGATACCTCGGAATTATGCTTTTTGTTGCAGTTCCGCTTCCCATAACAGGGGCCTATACTGGAACGGTAGGCGCATGGGTGCTCGGAATGCAGAAAAGGAAAACCATACCGGCGGTTATTGCCGGTGTAATGATCTCAGGTGTTATAGTTACCCTGATAACTTATCTTGGACTTGAAACATTTTCATTTCTTACAAAAAAGGTGAATCTTTAAATTAAATGTTTGATATTACAAAACTCAAATCAGAACTCAACAAAAAACAGTTTCAGACTGTTACACAGATAGACGGCCCTCTTCTTATAATTGCAGGGGCAGGTTCCGGAAAGACAAGAACAATTACCTACCGAATGGCATATATGCTTGACCAGGGGATACCCCAGGCCTCAATTCTTGCACTGACATTTACAAACAAGGCTGCAAGGGAAATGCAGGAAAGGGTTAAAAAGATTACCAGAAAAAAACTTTCCAACCTCACTGTATCAACATTTCATGCCTTCGGTGTGAAAATGCTCAGGGATTCAATTGAAGTTCTTGGATATAAGTCCAACTTCAGCATATACGACCAGGTTGACAAGATTTCCCTGATAAAGGAATGCTGCAGGGAACTCAAGCTGGATCCGAACACAATGGACCTTTACAGTATGGCAAATCTTTTCTCTTCAATCAAAACAGGAAGGACCTCCTGGAATAAGACAAGTACAGATTTCAAACCCCTTTATGAGGAATACCTGGAACACCTGAAACTCTACAATGCAGTTGATTTCGATGATCTGATTGTAATGCCTATCCATATTTTCGAGGAGCATGGTGATATTCTGGATAAATACAGGGAACGGTACAAGTATATAATGGTAGATGAGTTTCAGGACACTTCCCGTATCCAGTACAGATTAATGAAACTTCTGGCAGAGAAATCAGAAAATATATGCGTTGTAGGTGATGATGACCAGTCGATCTATTCCTGGCGCGGGGCTGATTACAGTAATATACTCCAGTTTGAAAAAGACTTTCCAGAAGTGAAGGAAATCAAGCTTGAACAGAACTACAGGTCAACAGGAAACATTCTGGAAGCGGCAAACACACTTATTGCAAACAATAAAAACAGGAAGGAGAAGGCACTCTGGACAGGGACAAAAAAAGGTCTTCCGATTGAAATTTATTACCCTGACAATGAAGCGAAAGAAAGCGATTTCATAGCAGAAATGATTAATTTCACAAAAAGAAAGGAAGAACTCAACTATCATGACTTCGGTATTCTTGTAAGAACAAACAGCCTTACAACATCCATAGAGGAAGCGCTGCTTTCATCAGGGATACCTTACAAGGTTTCAGGGGGAACAAGCTTTTTCCAGAGAAAGGAAGTGAAGGATATAATTGCCTATATGAAGGTAATGGCAAATCCCGAGGATGATGTAAATCTCCTGAGAATTATAAATACTCCCCGCCGGGGTATCGGGAAAAAAACACTTGAGCAGATACACAGTATATCACGCGCCAAAAGGTGTTCCTTTTTTTCAGCTGTTGCCGCACTGAGCGCTGCAGGCGACAGTCAGCTCAGCGACAGGATAAAAAACACCCTTGCAGACTTCACAGGACTGATAAACTTTTTCAGATCCCGCCTCCTTTCCGGAAAGAACATGGCAAAGACACTTGCTGAGTTTGTGGAAAACATAGACTACTGGGGAAGCCTTGTGAACGAGTACCAGAAAAACGAGAAGCTTGCAAAGTGGAAATTCAAGAATATCCAGATATTCATAGATCTCCTGGAAAGATGGGAAAATGATCCCGATAACCTTGATCCGTCACTTTATACCTACCTCAACAGGATAACCCTGATCACCAGGGATGATATTGATGATAACGAAGAAGGCAAGGTAAGCCTTATGACAATACATGCTGCCAAGGGGCTTGAGTTCAGTGTAGTTTTTCTGGCAGGTATTGAGGACCAGATTATCCCCCATGCAAGATCAATCGAGGAGAATGAGGAAAACATTGAAGAGGAAAGAAGGCTTTTCTATGTAGCAATAACCAGGGCAATGAAAAAGCTTTTTATTACTTCATGCAGGCAGAGAAGACATATGAGGGATATAATAGATTCAACCCCTTCAAGGTTCCTTCAGGAACTTCCTCAGAACCTTCTTCAGGATTTCAGAATGGACAGTACTCCTGCAAAGGAAAAGGCTATGAAAATGTTTGAAAACATGAATGCCATGATTAAAGGATGAGCCTTCAGTTTTTTTTATTGTAATTTGCTGATTTGGATTTATAATTATTATAAAAATCCAATCCAGCCAGGAAAAATGCACAGAAGATATTTCTTTTATCTGTTTATTATTATAATAGTCGCAGTGTTCTTTCTTGTTTTCAATAATCAGATTAAACCTCTCGAAAATTCCATTGAACTTGAAACAGGCTGGGTCCTGAATTACAGCGGAAAAACTGTTGAGATTAAAAACCTCCCCTTTTACACGGCAGGGGACAGGGACAGTGATTTTGCAACAGGGGAATATGTTTTCATCTCAAGCTTCTGTCTGCCTGAAGAGATATCTGACCCCCTCTTTTTTCTCCCCTTCATTGCCGGCAACGGAATAAGGCTTTATATTGATAATTACTACATAGGACAGTCAGGCGATCTGAAAAACGGTGATGCTTCCATCTGGAACAGGGCCCATGTTTATTCAGTTCCGGAAAACCTGAGTGCAGGGATACATGAAATAAAGATTGTTATATATGGCTTATATGAGGCGGGAATACTGTCAGTTCCATACCTTACAGACAGAGATGAAGGGCTTATGAGGCAGCAGTTCCTGTATTTTTATTTCCAGTTCCTTATAGAACTCATATCAGGAGTCCTTCTCCTTTTAAGTATTATTTTCATTCTGACAGGAATAATCACACATGAAAATTCCAGGGTAAATATATTTATGGGAATGTTTCTTCTATCAATCATGATATTTATTCTGGATTATTCATATATAGACTATATCTTTGTTGATTACCTTGTCTTCAAGAAACTGACTATTTCCAGCATTTACATGGGAATGATCTTCCTGATCAACCTGATAAACAGGCTGTTCAGACTAAGGAACAATAAATTTGATACTGCAATAATAGCAGTTAATATCATTGTTCTTCTGTGCATCATTTTTATCCCTGGTAATATGAATGAACTCAGAAGCATCTATACAAAAACAAATACTCTTGTAATTCTGATACTGATATACATAGCCGGGAAAATAATGAAAACAAAAGAGAAAACACTTCAGACTGAACTGATATTTCTGGGTATTGTTATTGTATTCGCAGTTTCCTCATATGATATAATTCAGCTTTTTCTTCATACAGGTACAGTATTCTATACACACATAGCACTTATAATATTTACTATAATTGTATCTGCAATTGCTGTATTCAATATCATAGAAATACATACTCTGGCAGCTGTTGAAAAAGGCAAAGCAGTAACAGACAGCCTGACAGGTGTCTACAACAGAAGGATACTGAATGTTCTTGACGGGCTGATAAGGGGAATATATTCTGTAATTCTTATTGATATGGACAGGTTCAAAAAAATAAATGATACATACGGGCATAACGCAGGAGATATGGTTCTTAAAAAAACCGCAGAGATTATTCAGGAAGCGACAAGGGAGACAGATTATCTTATCAGGTACGGGGGAGATGAATTTCTGCTTGTACTTCCCGAGTGCGGAAGCAGTACAGTAAAAAAACTTGAAAAAAGGATTCTCGGGGAAGCAGGATATTTTGTAGATCTGGATTCAGAACAGAGAATAAACTTCAGTTTTTCCACAGGTCAGTTCACTGCAGTTTCAGGAGAAAACCTTGATTTTGCTATTAACAAGGCAGATTCTGTTCTTTATCAGCAGAAAAACAGCAGGAAATCAGAAGAGTAAGTTATTCACTGCTCAAGGATTTTGTTTGAGGCAGTCAGCTGTTCGGTGCTGTAGCTTTTTCAAGATATTCAAGATAAGCCAGTGCTTCCTCCCTTGAATTGCCGCACATCTCTTCCGAAGGCTTCAAACCTGCACATACTTTTGGCCTTTCAGGAAGGCCAAAAAGCCTGCATTTATAATCATCTCTCAGGTGTATGCATCTGACACCTGCAGGTTTCCCTTTTTCCATTCCCGGGATCGGGGAAGATATTGATAAAGCAATACAGCATGCTCCGCACCCTTTTCTGCATTCCATGATGAAGTTATAATCCTTATATACCAGTGTTTCCTATTCCTGAAAAATAGATACTTGAAAATCAATTGATTATAGCTTTTATTATTATGATGTGTAAACTGAGAGGGAAGATAATTCCCGGATATAGCTGACTGGCGGATTATTTGTAATGCTTCAGCATTACAGACATAATTGCAAATCCTTCTGAAAGATCTTCTTCATGTACAATAATATCATCAGGGACCTGCAGTTTTGCAGGGGAAAAATTCCATATCCCTTTTATGCCGGCTTCAATCATTATCATGGCTGTTTCCTGTGCAACAGAAGAAGGTACAGTAATAATTCCAAGTCTTATATTGTTTCTACGTACATAATCATTCAGATCAGAAATCCTGTATATCTTTACAAATCTCAATATATTACCGGCTTTTTTGGGGTCATTATCAAAAGCGGCAACTATATCAAGTCCATGCCTTCTGAATCCGTCAAATCCAAGCAGGGCTTCTCCCAGGGAACCGGCCCCTATAAGTATGGCAGGAGTTCTGCCGTTCCAGCCTAGAAAATCCTCTATGGCAACAATAAGATCTTTTACAAGATATCCCTTTTTGGGACGTCCTATGACATTTGTAAAGGTAAGGTCTTTTCTTACCTGAATCGAGTTGAGATTCAGTATTTCACCGATTTCAGTGGCTGATATCCATTCATCACCCTGTTTTTCATAATCGTAAAGAAGGCGCAGATAATAGGGAGTTCTGCGTATTGTGGGAATTGGAATATCTACAGTTTTGTTTTTCAAATTCATCTCACACCCCGAAATAGGATTTACAATGAATATATATTATTTTTAATATATTCATCAAGTAAAATAATAAGAAACTACTTCTTCATACTTCTGCTTTTCTCTGAACATGCCTTAACTGCCTTGATAAGTGAAGAGCGGAACCCGCTTTCTTCAAGAGAAGCTACAGCCTCCATTGTTGTTCCGCCCGGCGAGCACACCATATCCTTAAGTTCTCCGGGATGTTTTCCGGTTCTGTTAACCATTTCGGCAGCCCCTTTTACAGCCTGTGAGATAATCCTGTATGCTGATTCCCTGGAAAATCCTTCAAGTACTCCCCCGTCAGCCATAGCTTCTATAAGCATATAGATATAGGCTGGCGATGATCCGGCAAGTGCTGTATAAACATCAAAATATTTTTCTTCAATTACTTCAGTCATTCCCAGACTTCCGAATATTTTCTGAACCGAGGAGATATCCTCAGGCACTGTATTTCTTCCCCCGCACACAGCTGTCATTCCCTCCCCGACAAGAAGAGGTGTATTGGGCATTGTTCTGACTACTTTTACAGGGAACTGGAAAAATCCTTCAACAAATTCAAGACTCACACCAGCTGCAATACTAACAAGAATACAGGAACTAGCCAGCCTCCCTTTTATTTCATCAAGGACGTAAGGATAAATATCAGGTTTGACAGCAATAATAACAATTTCGGAATTTTCCGCCAGAAAGGATATACTATCTGCCAGTATGATTTCAGCATCAGCTGAAGCTGAAATCTCAGCGCTTTTTGTATTTACATCATAGATAATAAGAGAACATTCTTTCAGGGTATCAGACTCACATATACCCCTTATAATCGCGCTCCCCATATTGCCTGTACCTATGATCCCTATTTTTTTATTCATCTGTTGAGAAATCCTTAATTTTATTATTTACTGACAGGTTTGCTGAAGAACAATTGCCAGAAAATGCTACAAGTATATTTTAAACATGAATAATAGATTGGTAAAACACATTTTTTCATTTTTTATAAATAAATCATTAATTTTGTATTTATTTGACAGGATGTAAAATATTTTCCCACAGCAGCAATATCATATAATAAACTTAGTATCACTATTGATTTCATGTTATAAAGCTGTAATATGTGCTTAAAGGAAATAAAATGAATTTCTGCATCAGATATCATATAAAATACCTCTTTACTGTAACTGTATTACTTCTTTTTCTGTTTCCATCAGCAGAAAGCGAATGCAGCAGCTTCAGCGGAGAAGAAAAAACAAGGCTTAATCCGGATAATCATGATTTTTCCGTTTATATTCAGGCAGGATATATGACGGGAGAAGCCAATGAATATGTTGTTGACGGTGACAGGCTTATAAGCCAGCTTATATGGAAAATAGACTCCCTTTATATGGCTGGAATCGGGATGAGCTGGCAGATTAATGAAGGATCTGTATTAAAAACTGACCTGTGGCTTAAAACAGCAGACGGTGAATCAACAATGGATGATTATGACTGGCTGATTGATGGGATGGAATGGACCCACTGGTCGCATCATGATGATACAATTGTATCAAAGGCTGCAGTTTTCGACATCTCATACACATATACCCCTTTAGAATTCAGGGACAGTATATTCATTTTCAGGGGAGTGGCAGGATATAAACTGACAGATTTTGAGTGGGAGGCAAGAGGAGGAAGTTTTATTTATTCACAGTCCTCATTCCGGGATACTGAAGGATCATTCCCGGACGGAGAGCTGGGAATAACATATGAACAGATATTCCATACCCCATACTTTGGTTTTGAGATAGAAATACCTGCAGGTATCATGTTCCTGAGTTCCAGGTTCACAGGAAGCTTTTCAGTATTCGGAAGGGCTGTTGACCAACATCACCTCAGGGACCTTGTAACTACTGCCTATTTCTACTGGGGAAATATGGTCTCAATAGATTGTACTGCCGGAATAAAACTAGGACCAAAAATAGTATTTTCAGGTAATTATAATTATATGAATTTTCTTAATATCCAGGGTAATTCAGCATATGACCAGAGCGGTACTGTAACTGTATATAAAGATATTGAGAAAGCTGATTTTGAATCTTCAATGTTGTCACTGTCCCTGACATACAGGTTCGGTCACAGAAGAAATCAGTAAAATCATTTCCTTATCCTGTACTGCCTGAAAAGATCAAGTATGGGTTTCCGAGGCCCCCTGATTGCCAGTCTTATTTCCCTTTTTTCAAGCTGCCTGTATATGATAAGAAGAGACCTGATACATTCCTTCTCAATCTGCCTGATACCGGACATGTTTAATATAATCTTTCTGCTCCCGGAAGCTATTTCTGTCCTTATCATGTTTTTCAGATATGGCATATATGAGAACTTCAGGTTCCCGTTTAAAAGAAATTCAGAAGGTCTTGTACTGTCTATCATGATACTGAACGGCTCAGGCCAGGAACTGCTCTCTTCACTTCCCCCTGAACATGTAACAAAGCGGTCAAGCATTTCATCAGTTGTTCTCAGGCGCTCAACAAGCCCTTTTATAAGGTCAAGAAACCACCCCGGAATATTATATATATTGTTGTAGAACTCCCTTGTATTTACAATATATACACTGCTGTCTTTTAGTGCCTTTACTGTAGCAGACCTTGGGTACTGGTTTATCAGAGACATCTCCCCTATCACATCACCCTTCCCTGCTTCATCAAGCATTATTTCTCTTCCAAGGCTTTCCCTTGCAATGGAAAAAAGACCTGATTTTACAACATACATATCACTTTCAATATCACCCTGCCTGATAAGGATTTCCCCTTTCGGTATGGTTTTCATCGGTATGCTGCTGACTGCTAGAATATCCTGTATCCCCTTTATTGAAAGGACACGGTCCCTTATAAGCTGTATATTATCAATTTTCACAATATCGGAACTGGCAGCAATATCAAGAAGGAAGTTCAGCCCGTTCTGATCAATATCAATAATATGGGAGAAATCCAGAATAAGGGAATGCGGGTTCTTTATTTTAAGCTCCTTTATCCTTGACTGTAGAATATTAACAGCATTTCCAGTAAGGCTTCCCTTGAGAAAAATCCTCTCCGGTTTTTCCTCGTCATCACATTCTATTTCAAATTTCAGGATATTTACAGTTTCAGATGATTCTCCTGAAACTGCTGCATCATCACCTGTTATAAAGTTACCAAGAATACGGGTTGTATTTCGTATCCTTCTCACAAGTACCTTTGCTATACCTGCGGCCCAGTTTGCAATACCAAGGTTTTCATCAGACAGTATTTCAGGATTTACAAGGTTTGCAAGTACAGGAGTTTCCGCAATAACAGTTGCAGACCTCGGGATTCCGGTCAGAAAAGACATTTCCCCGATATAATGCCCGGGGCCCAGTTCTGTAAGCTGAAAAAGAGAATCATTTTTATTGATCATGACCTTTACAGTTCCGCTCCGGATGATATACATCTCCCGGGAAGTATCACCTGACCTGAATATCACATCACCTATATTAAATCTGACAAGTCTTGAATTCATGATTTTATTTCCTTATATATCCCTATAGTATAGTTGAAATTCAATTATTCTTTTTCCATTCCTCGAATGCTTCCATATCCTTTTCAAACCACAGTTTGAAATCCCCCTCTACAACCCCGTTATATGTATTCCACGGAGAATCTTCCACTGTCATGTAGTTGTCGCTTTTTACCAGTTCAGGTTTTCTGCCATTATCTGATTCAGATCTTTCTGAACCGGAATCTGAGGATTTTTCCCCTGTCTTATCAGGATAAAATATCCCCTCTCTCCACCGTCCGGGCACCTGGTTCCCGTCAGGCATGCTCATAACTCCGCTGCCTGAAAATTTTCCTTCGTCAAATTCACCTCTGAAAACCTTGCCGTCTGCCCATGAATATTTTCCTTTCCCGTGGAACATTCCCCCCTCAAAAGATCCTTCATACCGGTCGCCGTTATTCATTGCCATTACCCCTTTTCCGGATGGCTCACCGTTTACAAGCTCACCGCTGTATAGACCTTTGGCGAACCGGACATTCAAAACTTCTGTTTTATCTCCCAAAACGTTTTTTTCTTTCTGTTTTTCAGTCTCCAGCAGCCTTGAGGAATTGTGATACCTCCTGTCCCAGTATGCAGCATTGAGACTTGATACAGTTACTCCTGTTTCAGGGCCATTGGATATGGAATGTATGATTGAATCCTGACCTATATAAAGGGCAACATGTGTAACTTCTGTCAGGGAGGAGCCTGTTGCAAAAAAGAGCAGATCTCCGGGCAGCAGGCTGCTTCGTTTTACCGGCAGCCCTGTTTTTGCTATGTCACGTGATATTCTCGGCAGTTTCTTTACATAAGGCTTGAACAGATAACCAATAAAGCCGCTGCAGTCAAATCCTGATGGTGTAATACCTCCTGATTTATAGGGAGTCCCTATAAGGGCCCTGGCATTAGTGATTATACTGTCCTGAACACTTTCAGAATATATAACAGTCTCTGCTGATGTGAGACACAGCAGAATAAATAATATTTTTTTCATATTTGATCTCCGAAATTGATAAAAAACTTAAAATCTTTTCCAATTATATTCCAAATTTATCTTTTTTTCATGGACTAAGGATTGTTTTAGTGCTATTATTAGGAAAATATTGTTTATTTATGTTAACAGGTTCTTTTATTAATTCAATTATTTCTGCTCTTATCTGCTTTCTTTATTAATTCCGATTCACAGCAAGAAATCTTGTATTTTAAATATTTAATCTATATACAGCATATTAAACAATATGTGGGCCTGTCATCTGACAGACCGGATTTTTTTTCAGTTATTATTGAATTGACAATAATCAACTGAGTATCAAGGATGAAATTTATGTCTAAGAAAATCTATGTTGGTAACATGAATTATTCAACTACAGAAGAAGATCTTTCCAATCTGTTTGCACAGTATGGAAATGTAGTAAGCACAAAGATTGTTACTGATCGATTTACAAACCAGCCAAAAGGTTTTGGTTTTGTAGAAATGGAAGATGATGATGCAGCTACTGCAGCAATCTCAGCTTTAAATGACACAGAACTGAAAGGAAGGAATCTGAGAGTTAACGAAGCTCATGACAAGAGACCTCCCAGAAGAAATAATTACAACAATAATTTCTAGATCAAAAAGGCCGGATTAATCCGGCCTTTTTATAAATCTTATCTTTTTTCATTATTCTTCATCTCCCCTTTGAATATATGCCATATTATTTTCATTTTATTAGTACTGGCAGAACAGTTTTTTTCGATAAAACACGTATATTTTTGGATATTGAATTTTTCCGCCTGATTATATATTTTCCGGTTAAAAAAATTTGTAAATAGAATTATTTTTAATTAAAATTTAAATAACAGGGACTTCAAATCATTTATGTGTATCATTTTTTTATACTTTCCTTAAATTCATATTTTATCTCTTCCGGTAAAGTCCGCCGGTTGAGAAGTCCCTGAAATTTCCATGGGGGTAACAAATGGATGATAAAACAGTATTTGCCAATTTTGAATCAGCAGAAAAAAAATACATGAGCATGCTGAGAAAAAAGATCACAGAAAGTGAAAACAAAACTGACCTTTCAAGAAGTTTTTCATGCACAGTTTCAGATTTTCTCAACAGTGTTCTGGATGAAAAAACAGAGGTTTATGAAAACGATATCAGTTTCAGTCCAGATACAGGGGAAAAATATACATTAAGTCCAAAACTCAAGCATTCTGAAAACTTTATTAATACATGGAATAATTCAAATCTACCCCAGTTTATTGGCAAGGCAGCAGATTCTGCTTATCACAGGTATATCCATCTCTGCAAACACACTGAAAAAACAGAAAAAAAGATCCGTCAGAATATAAGTAAAAAGGGTTAATATAGAAATTTCTGATTTGTTAAGGATCAATAAATATAAGGAGAAAAAAATGGCAGTTAAAAAATTATTGAATTATCTTGATCAGAACCATGTACAGTATCAGCTGGTTACACACCCTCTGACATATACAGCAAGCCATACAGCATCAATGACTCATATCAGACACAAGGATATGGCTAAAAGCATTGTTATGAAACTCGACGGAGAACCGGTCATGATTGTTCTTCCATCAGGTTTCAAAGTGGATTTCAGGAAAATCAAACAGATTACAGGAGCTAAAAATGTGGAACTGGCACGGGAAGAAGAAATAGATGATATTTTTCCAGACTGTGCCACAGGAGCCATGCCCCCGTTCGGAAACCTTTATCATATCCCTGTTCTTGCAGACAGGGAACTTACCGAAGATGATGAAATAGCATTCAATGCAGGGACACACAGAGAACTGATGAAAATGCATTTCAGAGATTTCAACAAACTGGTACATCCAAAATTTTATGATCTTCACAGACACAATAGAATTTTCATCTGAGGGGCCTTTAATACTATCCTGTTTTAAGAATTAAGCCGGCAGCCTGGCCGGCTTAATAAGCTGTCTGCTGTTTATTTTCTGAAAGCCCTTTCTATCCCTTCTGCTATGCTCTTAAGCGTATTGAAATAATCCGGATCCAGGGGATTTAGAAGAAGAACTTCCCCGTCAATAGCATCAGCAATCACTTCAGCACTTTTCCTTGAGAATTCAGGCTGGGCTATTATTACTTTTACCCCCTCTTCTTTTGCTTCAGAAATTATCTTTTCCAGATATGCCGGGGATGGTTCCTTGCCTCCTGATTCAATTGCAACCTGTTCCAGACCGTAATCATCTGCAAAATATCCGAATGATGGATGGAATACAAAAAACCTCATTCCCTTATAAGGCGCAAGCATTTCAGCAATATCTGCTCCTGATTTATCAAGCTCTGATATCAGTTTATTATAATTCTCTCTGTAGTATTCCCTGTTTTCAGGATCTTTGTCACTCAGAGAAAGATATATATTTTCTGCCATAATTTTTGATGCATTGACTGACAGCCATATATGAGGATCTTTTCCCCCTCCATGTTCATGTTCATCTTCATCCTGGTCATGTTCATCTTCATGGCCTTCAATATGATCTTCTTCTTCATCATGTGAATGCTTTACTATTTCCCTTTTATTTACTCTGTCTGATACATCCTTCATATAAATTTCATCAAGACTTTCCCTGATACTTTCAAGAAATCCCTTTTCAAAAGGAACTCCTATGCTGAAAAATATATCAGCGCTGCTCAGCTCAATAACCTGAGAAGGTGTTGGTTCATATGTTGCAGGACTTTTGCCGGGCTGAACAAGGACACTTACATCCACATTGTCTCCCCCTATTCTTTCCACAAAGTATTTCTGGGGCAGGATACTTGTAAAAATTTTCAAGCGGCTGCTTTCCGGTATCTGCTTATCATTGTTTCTGCTGCATCCTGAAATAATCAGAATCATTGTTATCGCTGAAAATAATATTATGTTCTTTTTTGACATGTTTTTTCCTTTTTTGTTTAATTCAACTGTTATGACTGCATTTCAGGTACAGTTCATCACATTCAGGACATCTTGTAATTGGATGTTCTTTTTTGAAGTAATCCCAGTGGCTCTTCTGGTGAGAGTTCAGTATCCCGGATCCGTTACACAGCGGACAGACACAGTCCATCGCTTTCAGTATTGAATTCCTGATAAATTCAGATTTATTGGGGATACTGTCAAGTAGATCTTCAATTTCAGGATCCACCTTGAATGTTATTACTTTCTGTTTCATATCAAAGCTCCTTATGGTATTACTTAGTAATACCATAAGTATAGAAATATTTCACGTGTATGTCAATAGAATTTTACAGGGAACTAACTGCCTTTTCGGTATCTTATAACATTTATATATTCAGTTGTAATAAATCCGTCAGTGATCTTTTCATCAAGAAACGGGATAATTTTATTAATGTTTTCCGGTTTGTCTATTATTTCTATTACTACAGGAAGGGAATCAGAAAGAGTAAGAACTTTGGAATAATGCAGTTTTTTATCAGCTCCGAATCCCATCATCCCCTTGAACATTGTTGCCCCTGCAAGACCCAGATCAGATGCCTCCTTTATGATTCTTTCGTAAAGAGGCTTTCCTTTGTGTTTCTCACCTTCGGAGATAAATATCCTGAGTAAAACATCTTTCTCTTCTATTTTCATATGCCCTGCCTTACCTTTAATAACAGAAATCTTGCTGCAAACATACCGAGAAGACACATAACAACAGCTGTGATATTTGATACAAGTATATTTGCCGCTGCTGATCTGTATTCGTGCGCCAGAATAAGATTAAGTGTTTCGAGAGAATATGTTGAAAATGTTGTATAGGATCCCAGGAATCCCACTGTAATAAACATCTTCACTTCATCAGACACAAGCACAGACTGGTAAATCTGAAACAGAAACCCTATAACGAAAGATCCTGTAATATTAAGAAACATTGTTCCAAACGGGAATGATCCTGAAGCGAGATTATTAATATATGCAGAAACAAAATACCTAGTAAGGGCCCCTGCACTGCCCCCCAGTGCAATCATCAGATACAGCATTGCAGTTTTCTCCTGTATCTTAACTATAGCAACAGGAATACCCTGATACAAGACATTTAAATTCTATTACCTGATAATTTGTGATAAAGCATCAGAATTATCAGGTAATACAGTGTTCTGTTCTTTATTCCTGAATTTACCGATCTGGAAATTAAGGTCTTCAAGTGTTACACTGTTTGCCTTTTTTGAGGATATAACTGTTTTTGTAAAATTATTCATCAATTCAATACTGCCTGATATTCTATCCACCGATACAGCTTGTTTACTGTATGTCATAACGTTTAAATTAAACTGGTCCTTAATCAGATTTACCTTTTCATGCATTATGGAAATTTGGGTATCAACATTAACAACTTCTTCATCAAGACAGCTGAAATTTCTTATTGATTTTTCTGACATTTCCGAACTTTCCAGAAGTATTACTTTATTTCTTTTAAAAGCAGTCAGAAGTTCATTATTTATTTCAAGTATTTCGTTAATATATTTAAGGGTCAACCTGCTTTTTGCATTAAGATCATTTACATCATTTAACATACTGCTCATCAGTTCCGATGAGTCAGCACTATATTTATTAAGCTGTTTTGAAAGCTTCCTAAACTCTTTGGCAATTATTTCAAAACTCTTTCCACTCTCTCCTGCATGAGCTGCTTCTATAGATGTGTTGATTGCTATAACTCCCAGCTTTTCTGTTATGTCATTGGAAACATCAAGTGTATCTGTTATCCTTTTTATTCTGCGCTCTATATTTGATATTTTTTCAGTCATTACAGACAGGGAAACACTTCCGGCATCTGATATATTTTTAAGTCTTTCTGATGTAATAATAAGTATTTCAGATTCTGAAATGAGTTTTTTCTGTTTATCTACAGATTCCCTGAGAATTCTCCCGGTACCATTAAAGCTTTTCTTCATGCTTTCAGAATTTCCGGAAAGCTCATCTATACCTTTTTTAATTATTGCAACATCAGCACCTACTTTATCCATACCCCTGCTCAAGTCCCTGTTCATGGAAACTATATGGAGAAGTTCCTTTTCAACATTTTCAAGAGAATCCACGACATCTGATACTGATGATGTTAAATTGCTACCTGCTTTTGAATGCCTTTCCGCTATTATTTCAAGTTCGTAAATCATATCTGAAAGTCTTTTTATAAAAGAATTAAAAGCCTTCCCCAGTTCTGCTATCTCATCAGAACCTCTCTCATTCAATCTTATATCAAGGTAAACATCATTTCCGGCAAGATTTTCAAGATTATTCTGGAGTACAGTTAACGCTTTTATCCCTTTTTCCATAACCCGGTAAAGATAAAAACAAAACAGTATAAGAGAACCAATAATAAACGGTATTAATATCCTTACATATCTGTCTCTCAGTATTTCCGCTTCGTTATAATTATTATTCATTGTTTCATCAACTTTTTTATTTTCATTTTTAATGAAAATTCTGAGGGGATCCAGTATTTCATAAATAATTTTTTCATTGATATCAGGTTTTATTTCCTCCCTGTCAAAAATCGGCTGCAATATGCTGTTTCTGGATATTTCAATAAGATTTTCAGACAGTGATATTATTTTTTTGATATTATCCGATTCAGCCTCATACTCTTTTATCTTTTTAAGATTTCTTTCCAGTTCGGTAAATGAAAGTTTGACAGCTACAATCCTCTTTTCCGATATGTCACCTGTATTATAGATATCAAGAGCATTGATAACAAGTTTCTGAAAAACAACTTCCATATCCCTTATATTATTCATTAATAAAGAATTGGTTTTAATTTCAAGCAGTCGGCGGTTTAAATCCAGAAACTGTATTACTGTAAAGACACTTAAGAGAGATACTGTTATAAAAATTACTACTATAACAAGTTTAAATCTTGATGATATTTTCATACTTACTTTTACTTGGCTTGAAATTGGAAAAATATTACCGAAGTATCAAAAATTGATTAAAAAGCATTTTATGTATAAATAATAGCTTCAAAATTTTATTCAACAACTTCTTCTCAAGTAATATTTGCTTTTCAAGTAATAACAGAGCTATATTATTATCATACATATATATTGTGAAAATATAGTTTTTTAAAATGTGAAATAAGGAATATTTATGGACAATTACAATGTTTTATTTGCACTGGCTCTTACAGTTTTTGCAGGTCTTTCAACAGGGATAGGAAGTGTTATGGCATTTATATCCAAAAAATTCAATCCGAAATTCCTTGCAGGCGCTCTGGGGTTTTCTGCAGGTGTAATGATTTATGTATCACTTGTTGAAATATTCGTAAAAGCAAAAGATTCCCTTTCTGCATCATATGGTGAAAGATCTGGGTACTGGTTCACTGTGATAGCTTTTTTTACTGGCATTGCCGTAATTGCTGTTATTGACCGGCTTATCCCCTCATTTGAAAATCCTCATGAAATAAGTAATATAGATAACTTCAATCCTGAATCAAAAAATGGTGATAAAAAACTTTTGAGAATGGGAATATTTTCTGCACTTGCCATAGGAATTCATAATTTCCCTGAAGGTCTTGCCACTTTTATGGGTGCTCTGACAGATCCCCATCTGGGGGTAAGCATTGCTGTTGCCATTGCAATCCACAACATCCCGGAAGGGATTGCAGTATCTGCACCTGTCTACTATGCAACACAAAGCAGGAAGAAGGCATTCTGGCTGTCCTTTTTATCAGGCCTGGCAGAGCCTGTAGGGGCCCTTTTAGGATACTTTTTATTCAGGACTTTTTTTAATGATGCTACTTTCGGAGTGATTTTTGCTGGTGTCGCAGGCATTATGGTTTATATATCACTTGACGAGCTTCTTCCCACTGCGGAGGAATACGGTGAGCATCATATTGCAATAGGCGGATTAGTTGCAGGAATGTTTATTATGGCACTAAGTCTTCTGATGTTTGTATAGAAGCATTGTTATTATTTATGTTTCAAATCCCGTTTCAGGAAAAATAATTGAGAATTGACAGGATGTTATCAATCACAGTCCTGCTCCTCAACAGGGAGAGAATCAGGGCTGGAGAGCTTGCTGAAAAATACGGAGTATCTGTACGGACAATCTACAGGGATATAGATGCCCTTAATCTTGCAGGAATACCTGTTATATCCTATCCGGGCTCAAACGGGGGATTCGCTCTTGTCTCTAACTACAGACTGGACAGGCAGCTTATTACTTTTGATGAAATGAAATCACTGCTGACTGCACTGAAGGGGATTAATACTGCACTGGAGGATATTTCAATTGAAACACTGATCGGAAAAATCAACAGCATAGTACCTGACAGCAAGCGGGAACTTCTTGATAAACACCTGAAAAAATTCTCCATGGATTTCACCCCGTGGGGAAGAGGAAGCGACCGGGGGGAAAACCTTGAAATGCTTCAGAAAGCTGTAACAGAATCAGAAATCATATCATTCCGTTATTTCAATAACAGACATGAATCATCAGTCAGATCTGTAAAACCTCTCAGCCTGTTCTACAGAGGATACGGATGGTATCTGTTCGGATGGTGCATGCTGAAAAATGATTACAGGATCTTCAAGGTTAACAGAATAAGAGAAGCCAGATCAACCGGTAAACAATTCAGGGAACAGTATTTATCATATGAACTGTTTTCTTCATCTGAAGAATCAAGGCTTAAAAGGAGCAATATATCTCTTGTTCTCAGATTTGCACCTGAAATAAGAACAAGGGTGGAAGAATATTTTGAATCCTCTTCTCTGATAGAGGATAAAAATGGATATATTACTCTTGAAGCTGTCTTCCCTGAAGATGAATGGGTTTATTCCCTGATCCTGGGCTTCGGTGAATTTGTTGAAGTAATAAAACCTGATCATATAAGAGGTATTATCAGAGAAAAAGCTGAAAAAATATCATTAATATACAAACAAACCTGACATAACGGTGTCAAAGCTGCAGTTTATACTTATTAAAAAAATACAGAGAGGTATAAAAAATGGCAAAGAACTGTCTTTCATGCGGAATGCCGCTTAATGAGAAAACCGGGTATTCAGGGAAAACTGATTTCTGCATATTCTGTACAGATGAAAAAGGTAATCTAAAAAGCTATAATGAAGTTTTAACAGGAATAGCATCCTGGCTGAGAAGTTCCGACAGGATTAAAAAGAATACAAACTATCATGTCAGGGCTTCGGAATATCTTAAATCCATGCCTGCATGGGCAAGTCACAAATCAGTTGATACCGACAATGACAAAGTCCGTCTTTTTGAAATTGAAACACCTGAAAGCTGTCAGTCATGCGGTATTCCGTTCAGTGATAATACAGTTAAAAACGGAATGTTCTGCAGTTTCTGCAGTGATGATAAGGGAAAACTTAAAACACGGGAGGAACTGCTGACAGCTTTTGAACTATGGCTGAAAGAAATATCCCCCGTAAAAGAGGGGATAGATTTCAGAGAAAGGGCTGCCCACTACCTGAATGCAATGCATGCCTGGAGCTGATTATCAGAAAATCCCGGAAAAAACATCCCTTCATACCGGGGATGTTTTTTCTTGTTTTTACGGATACATACTGTTATTTTCTTTTTATGATTGATGAAGAAGAAATTGAAGATACAGCATACACCAATACACTCAACCACCTCGAAGTGCTTTCGAAAGCTGAATATTTTGATATTAATCAGGTCAGGGAAGAACTTAAAGCAATGGAAAAATATGAGGGGCTTGACTGGACCGGCAGAGGTTCTGTCAAGGCAGCTGAAATATCCGGAATTATTCTTGCGTATCAGGTCTTCCTGATGCGCCATAAAAAACAGCTTTAGATACTTCAGCCATTATTTACCTGTAAAATAATTACCGGATATCAGCAAAATACTGATTTACAATTTACATACTTGAGTATAAAATTGATCATCATTCTTATAACATCTATGGAGTCTGCTATGGATAAGAAATTTGAAGAATTATCAATGGAAGCCAATTCAGAGGAAATAATCATATCCCAGACAGGGTACAGCGACAGGCCTGATGCAACAGTAAAGCTTTCTGTAGACCAGATTGATATACTGCTTAAGTGGCTTAAGGAAGCAAAAGAGGAAATTGCGAATTAGCAGACCTCATATATCCTTTTAATATAAATTCCAGATTACATCATAAACAATATCTGTTTAATAAACTCCCATACAAATGTCAGATTTTTCTGACACTTAGCAGTATTAATCCTGTATTTTTTTCAGTTTATCTCTGATATCTTCAGGACTCCTTACGTGATATATTCCTCATATATTTATGGGGGATGAATGAACCTGTTGATCGTAATAATACTTACAGCAATACTCATCTCTGTTTCCATCTGATTTGAGGGGGATTATGTCAATATGGAAAGCGAAGTTAAAAAATCTGAATATCTGAGATTTTTTCTCTGCAGTTCTCAATATGCTCTGGCTACTGAGAATATAAAAGCAGTTATTGAATTAAACAGAATAAAAGAAGTTCCAGCCAAACCCGGCTTTATGAAGGGTTTTATTGATTTCAGGGGAATAGATATTCCTGTTATTGATCTCAGAATATTATTTGGAGTAGCTGATTTATGGGATATCAGTAAATCTGACCTGATAATATTAAAAATCATAACCAGAGAAAACATTGCAGTCAATACAGGTATTATTGTAGATTCAGTAAAGGATGTCATAAACATCCCCTTAAATCATATTGATAAAACAGAAGCTGCAGAATTAAAGGTGAAAGAAGAATATATTACCGGTATATGCGAGCATAATAACAACATGATCTTTATAGTTGATATTGATGATGTGTTATATGTTGAGGACCTTGCCCTTACTGACAGCAATGAAACTGCTCACTGGTTTTAATTATTTTTCTTGATTTATGAAATATACCTGCAGCCTTTATCTACTCTACTTGATTTGAATTATCAGCCTTTCCTCCTACCTCAAATGTCCCGGCTGCAAGAGCTTATTTGTTTACAGTTGCAGTAAAGTTTCACTGTAGATTCCTGCCTGTTCCCCTTCGCAACATCCTTTAACTGGTATATAATGCGCCTGTATTTATAAAGGAATTTGTACAATCTTATGCTTTGAGGATTTTTATGACAATCAATATTTACAACCCGGAAGATGACACAAAAAACATTAAAGGCTTTACAGTTGTAGTTGATGTCTTTAGGGCATTTTCAACAGCTTATTATATATCTTCAAACAATCCGCAGAAATATTTTCTCACTGATTCAATTAACTATGCACAGGAATTCAGATCCAATAACAAGAAAACTCTTTTAATAGGAGAAAGGGGCGGTGTAAAGATAGAAGGTTTTGATTACGGGAATTCACCGACTGAAATCCTTAAAAAGGATTTTTCTTCAAATATAATAGTCCATACAACAACTGCGGGAACAAAAGGGGTTCTGGCCCAGCCTCATGGTAATGAAGTAATTGTAGGCAGTTTTGTAAATACAGAAGCAATAGTAAAATATATTGAAGATAAAAAGATGGAATTTGTTAATATTTACTGTACTGCAAAACCTGACAGTTCATACGGAATTGAAGATTATTATTTTGCAGAATATTTAAAATCCAGGCTTCTCAAAACAGATAAATCATTTGAGGAAATTGTCACTCAGTTAAGGCTCAGCAGCGGTCAAGTGTTTGTCAATGAGATATTTGCCCCATACACTGACTTTCTTATGTGTATGGATATCAACCGTTTTGATTTTATTCTGAAAAGAAAAATTGAAGGCAGCTGTGTCGAACTTGTCAGAATATAAACTAAACAGCTGATAATAACATCACAAAAAACAGTTGAATCGGTGATAAAGATATTGCATCAGCCATTTCCGGAACAGACAGCGGTAAACATAAAAAAGCAATGAATTGACTGCCTCCCCGGTTATTTTCACTAATTTCAGTTACTTGATCCAGGTAGAAATTAACTGTTAACTATATGATATTCAAAGGAGATTTTTACTGATGCAACCAAAAGAGATCGTAAAGTTATGAGTAATGGTGAAGGAATAAAAAAGTAGTCTTTTCAAAAGAGGCAATTCTGGTGGATGAAACAACAAGGTCCCGTTTCACCTTCAACCCCATTACCGCCACCACTATGCTGTCTTAACATACTACCCTCTACCCTTCAACCGGTGTATAATACCTTTGTTTATAAAGGAAACATATTTGAAAGCAGAAGTCATTATCAGGGGCTTTATTACTGGTTTAATTTTGCAAATTGCTGTTGGTCCGGTGTTTTTATTCATTGTAAATCTATCACTGGAATACGGCCTTTTGAAAGGATTATCTGCTGTATCAGGAGTACTCCTGGTTGATTATCTCTATATTTTGCTTGCTATATATGGTGTTGGGAAATTACTTGAAGTTTCAAAATTCAAAAAAGCATTCATGCTTATAAGTTCCATAGTGCTTGTTATTTTCGGTTCAATTCTTCTCAGGAAAGGGCTTCTTTTCAATTTTGAGGAACAGATAGAATTAAGACACTTATCATTAGTACAGAGTTTTGGAAGCACTTTTTTACTTACAATATCAAGTCCTTTGACTATTGTTTTCTGGACAAGTATTTTCACCAGTAAATCAATAGAATATTCATTAACAAAGGAAGAACTGCTTCCTTTTGGTCTTGCAGCAGGATTTGCAACAGCTGTTTTTCTTGGTTCTTCAGTCATAATATTATCTTTACTGAATAGTTTTATTCCCATTATTCTGATCCGTATTATGAATGTAATTGTTGGATTTATATTACTATCTTTCGGGATTATTCGTATTTTTAAAGATTTCAAATTATCGGTCTTCCAGTAATTATATTCCGGCATTTCCTCCACAGTTATACGGCTTGAAATATCTCTATCCCCCGCCCGGCAGCTGGTGTATAATGAGGGAGTTAGTAATTGCTAAAATTAATTTATTTTAAACCATAGAGGTTCCGTTTTAGGGAGGATATTTTTATATGGAATTTGTAATTAATGAAAACCCGAATGAATCTGATATTAATAAAGTACTTCATCGCCTGCAAGAATATAATGCCCCTTTTTGGGAAACTGATGACAGACACAAATTTATTATTACTCTTAATGATAATAATTCAATAACTGGAGGAATAGTCTTTACAATTTTTGGAGAATGGCTTGAAATTGATTATTTCTGGGTTGATATAGAAAAAAGAAGCAAGGGCTATGGTAAACAAATATTAGAAAAAGTCGAAATCTATGCAAAATCAAAAGGCTGTAAACACTCTTTTCTTAATACATTCAGCTTTCAAGCAAAACCATTTTATGAAAAGAATGGATATCAGGTTGTTTATACCCAGAACAATTATCCAATAACCAATTCCAGATACTTCATGGAAAAACAGTTATAAAATGATATAACTCTTTATTACCAACCACGTTATGTTCCCGTTTTCCCCGGTCTGCCCCACAAAAATTGTTTATCGCCTATAGTTGCTTTATAATTATAAAAAAAAGACAACCCGATAAGAAAAGGATTCAGCCGTGTACTGAAGAGTGCAGAAAAAAGAAGGTATATTCTATGAAAACACAATATAAGATCTGGTGTGTAGTAATCTTTATAAACTGTGTAAATTTACCCTGTGTGTCACAGGATCATCTGGTTTTTTCACGGCCCCAAAGCCGATCAGGCATGGGGGTATTAATGGGAGAGCGTTCCGAAGGATTAGAGAAAAGACCAAAGGCATGCAAGTGGAAGCCGTCCCCACTCTCAAAAAGGCATTTCTTAAGCTCAATGCTGGTAGAACTGATGTCATAGTAGAAACCAGATGTTCTCAATGTGTTCTCAAAAACCTAAATGTTTCTGGCATCAGGATATTGGAGCCGCCTCTGGAAGAGTTTTCAATGTTTCACTATATACATAAACGCCATACAGACATAGCGGTCAAAGTGGAAAAGATTTTAAAGCAAATGGAGCAGAACGGAGAGTTGGAAGCTCTGAAGAAACAGGCTATAAAGGATTATATGGAGTTGTGTGGGCAATAATCGAGACAGACTTTTTCTCTGGACGGGACCTTATAAATGGAAACGGCAGGCAATCCTCCCCCGCCTGCGAAAAACAGGATACCATGATGAAAAGTTTTTAATTACATATGATTAAAATAGATCAGGTTAAAACTATAATGAACTATATGAGGGAATTAAAAATACAGGAACTTGGTGGTATTGTGTCAATTCAACCTGGATTATAAAATCTGATTTATCTGCTGCAGGTATCTATGATATTTTGATAAAGCATATTGATTCAAATGACATTTTGATTGTTTTGCTTTTAGCAGGTGTATAATGGGGAAGACAAGGTTCACTTAAATAAGGAAGGTTACATATATGGGATTTAGCATTAAATTTAATTGGGTTTTACAAGTTGATGTTCAAGAAGATCTACATCTTAATAACATATACACTTTTTCAAAATCCGGTAACAGAGTCTTTCCAATAGGGACTCCAATCGATTTAATTGATATGAACAGAAATGCTTTAGCAAAAATACAAATCATTAACTTTACAAATTCGGAGGACAAAACCAAAGGTAATTATAAAGTATTAAAAATATATTCAGATAAAGAAAAAAAAGTGCTTAATAATTATTGGATTGAAAATCAAATTGAACATTATTTTTAAGAATCTTCCCTCCACAATACCAATTCCTATCCCGTTATGTAGGTGTAGATTATGTCATTAATAATTTGGATATATTGATTTAATAATCTCCTTGTTTTTGTCATATCAATCCATGCACATCTATATGTTTCATTTTCCAAGCACTTGTATGGGCTGGCAGTACTATCGCTGAATCCAATAATCATTGACTGAATTATTTTGCAACATGCTGAAAGTCAAAACAATAATAATTATTTTTTTATATTTGCTGATACTGTTCATTTATTCTTTCTAATTATGAATAATAAAAAACACTGAACCGTGAAACAATTCAGTGTTTTTTTATTCTTGAAAAAATTATTATAAATTATCAGAACTCACTAAATCCTTGATCATTATTGAATTCAGAAACCATGCCTTTCTCATTTTCTTTTTTGGGAACATGTTTCTGTTTATTTTTTTTGAGACTTGAATTATTTTCCAATATTCTCTGATGTGATTTATTAAGTTTAAAATACTCTACATTGCTTTGCATCATCTCAGACTGGCTGTTTAGCTCTTCAGCCATGGAAGCCATCTCTTCCGATGAAGAAGCATTCTGCTGTATTACTGTATCAAGCTGCTGAAGAGCCTGGTTTATCTGTTCTGCTCCTCTTGTCTGTTCAAGACTTGAGTTATTTATTTCCTGTACTAATTCTGCTGTTTTCTGTATCTGGGGGACCAGCTCATTTATCAGCGCACCTGCTCTTTCAGCAGCTTTTACACTGTTAATTGAAATATCTGTAATTTCGGCAGCCGCATTTCCTGAATTTTCAGCCAGTTTTCGTACTTCTGATGCAACAACAGCAAATCCCTTACCCGCTTCTCCAGCCCTCGCCGCTTCTATTGCGGCATTCAAAGCAAGCATATTCGTGTTTCTTGCAATATCCTCGATAACTGATATTTTTTCAGCAATACTTCTCATGGCAATAACAGTTTCATTAACAGCTTCGCCCCCCTCTGTAGCCTCTTTAGTAATTTTTCTTGCAATTTCATCGGCAGACTGGGAACTTTCTGTGTTCTGCTGAATATTAGCAGCAAGCTGCTCCATTGCACTTGAAACCTCTTCAGTACTTGAAGCCTGTTCTGTTGCTCCGGAAGAAATCTCCTGGGATGTTGAAGAGATCTGCTGAGCACCCGAAGCAACCTGAGTTGATGCACTGTTTATATCCAGTAAGATCTTATTCAGATTCGAGGCCATATCCTTTAAAGAATTTGCTAATTGCCCAATTTCATCTTTTTGATTTACTTCTATGCTTGCGGTAAGATCTCCTGAAGCAATTTTTGATGCAAAAAGTACCCCTTCTTTAAGTTTTGATGAAATGCTTCTGGAAAATAAAAGAGACACCATAATTCCTGTAATTAAAAAAACCAAACCAATAATTAATATAAAATTTCTAACAAGGTTTACAGGCTGTAAAAACTCTTTATCTGGAATTGTCAGTCCAATACTCCATCCTGTAGTTTTCACAGGTGCATATCCTGCACTTTTGGGAATACCTTCAAAAACATATTTATCAACACCTCTTTTTCCAGCAATCATGTTTGAAGAAACTTCTTCCATCCCTTTAGTTTCTGAGGCATTAATTTTTAAAACATTATTTTGATTTGGATGAGCTATAACAAGTCCTTTATTGTCAATAATGTATGTATACCCAGTGTCTCCTATTTTAGCATCTTTAATAGCATCATTTAAAAAAGATACTTCTATCAATGTAGCTAATACACCGATAACAGAATTCTCTGCTGAATAGATAGGAACAGCAATCGGCAGAAAAGGTTTTCCCGTAACCTTATTAATGCCTATTGATCCGACATTAGAGTTACTATTCAATGCTTCATTTATATATTCTCTATCAATAACAGAAACACCGTAATATTTGCTTTCACTTGCAGCAATAACAGTTCCTGTCCTGTCTGTTGCAAAAATGACCTGGTAGTCTTCTCCAAGTCCCTCGGTTTGAGTGATTTTTAAAAATTCATTGTTTAATGCTGATATTTTATCAGCATCCTCATTACTATTATGATCTATTGCATTAACTGTAATATCTAGAACAGATAGAGCTTTAGCCATTTTTATTTCATCATTAATTACATTATCCACAAATAATGAAAGCTCATAAGCTCTTGCATACATTTGATCATTTGTAGATTTTGTAAGGGCTTTCCCGGATATGGATATTGAAAATATCCCTACAGTTATAAGCGGAATTGCCAACACTGAAATACCAAACAATAACAATTTAGCTGCAATTTTCAAATTCTTAAACAATTTTTTCCTCCTCAAGTTAAGCCATTGCTGTTTTTTATTAACCCAAAATTAGCCAACATATTATAAACCAGAAACGCTATCTATTATTTTATTTTTTGATTACTTTAAGTCATGGTTTTCTTGTAATTAAATATACTGGGAATTTTTATTTTCCTTTCCCATGTGACTTCAGCTTACCATTTCCAGTAATTTTAAATTGTTAATATTGACAATTAATATTTTAATTTTAAAAGCTTCTTCCAAAATATTCATAAATCTATTCTGATTAAATTAGACTTGTTTTTAAATTGATAATTCTATTTGGATAATAACAATAAACTATAATAGTTACTATCTGGTAAATATAAACAATATGAACTTTAGAGACTGATTGGTCACCTACCTTTTGACTGTTTAAGATTGAAATAAATATTTCAATCTTAAAAATCTTAAAAGTTCATTCTAGCAATTTATAGATAATATGCTACAAACTCATTCAGCACATCACAGCTCAAATCCCTTACATACTTCTCCCAGAGTTCAACCCCTGTAAGGGGCCTTGTTCTTTAATCAATTTGCTAATGGCAAGCCATTTCCACGAGTCGGACGTGTTTGTAAATATTGAAAGGAAGTATCCTGCCGGGTCAGGAATATGGAATCACCCAGTTTACTATACGTAAAAAATTCTTAAAATAATGTAAGTAGTAAAGATGAGTGAAACAACGGTACAATGAAGAATTTAAAATTGAAGCTGTAAAACAGTTCACAGATAGAGGGTTTTCAGTTAAAGAAGTAGCTGAAAATCGGGAAGTAGCAGCCTTTAACATCTGCAGAATTATAAGAAAAAAGGAAGATTTGCGAAATCTGACAAAACAGGGGAATTAAAAAGAGTCTGCATAATACTGCGAAGAAACAATATTTCTGGTCTATCAGGTTATAAAAAAATGTGGAAAGCCTTCAAAGTTTTGTCCTGTTTTGGTTAAAACGGGATTTTAAAGGTACTGGACCTGATATAGTATGGATAACAGATAATACTTATATCAGGATTTATGAAGGATGGCTTTATTTATCTTCCGTAATAGACCTTTTTTAAAGAAGAGTTGCCGGCTGGTCCATAAGTTCAAGAATGGATAAATCAAAGGTTATCCAGAGTCTTTTAACGGCTCAATTGAAAAGGAAACCTTATGGCAAAGTAATTATTCATTCTGATCAGGGTAAACAACAATTATATCTTTATTTACCTAACCTGATACTCCTGAACTTGACTTTTGCAGAACATTACCGTACGTTATTTTAATAAGATCATTTTTTGTGATCAAAGGAAAAAGAGGAATAAAGAAATATGAGTACAGGTACAGTTAAATTTTTCAATGAATCAAAAGGTTTCGGTTTTATTACACCTGAAGCAGGTGGTAAAGATCTTTTTGTTCACAGCTCTGAAATTGTGAACGGCCCACTTTACGAAAATGACAGTGTTTCTTTCGAAATTGGAGAAGGGAAAAAAGGACCTTGCGCAGTAAAAGTAAGTAAAAATTAATTATTAAGTATATACTTATTGAAAAGGGATTTTTTTTGTAGAGGAAGTCTCTTAAAGGCAACTGCTTCATATGAATACTCTCCTCCTGAAGGAGAGTATTCTATTTGTTATTGAGAAATAGCAATCTTTCTTCATAATATAGCGAATAAAACCAATAATTATATGCCGTCAAACTTTTTCGGACAACTCTAGTCAATTACTAAGCTACATTTTTACTTAATTATAGATGTGAAAGCGTTAGCTTTCCAGAACCAATAATTAATTATTCCATACCTTTCTCAGCCGCAGTGTTTTTTCTTTTACTTTACTCCTTTTCTTCAAAATCTCATTCACAAGTCCATTATGCTTATCACTATGGGATAGTGGTTTCAGTTATAGTAATCGGAAAAGATTCCGGGATAAAAAGAAAAGAACATCACCAACCAGGTGCAACAAATATTAAAATCAGAATACCATTTATAAATGGAACCAACACCATACCAATCGCAGTTCTATATAATTTAAATCCATATAAAATCCAAGGAACTATGATAGAAAATCCCAAAACGAAGGGTAAAATTAAGAGACTATAAATTTGAATATAAACCCTAACAGAGGATCCCCCTGAAGCTAACATAATAGAAAAGATTGCTTGAAAAATTGCAACAGGTAAAATACATCCATAAAGTATGTTCGAAATAATTATTATTATCTTTGCTTTTTTCTTATCCATCTATTTTATCCTTATTATATACTGGAAAAGAAATTCTTATTCCTGCATCAAATTTATCCCCCTCTGGCCCCACTTTGTACACAAGGTAAGCTGAAGGAATAAAAACGGGTTTCTCAAAAGCAACTATTGCCGCAAACGCAAATGGAAAATAAAAAAGATCCACTTCACCATACACCCATGGTGTGAATCCATTTTCATCATAGTCAAATGATATGCCCGGAGCTATAATACCCAGATAAGAAGGCCAGGTAAAATCAAGCATATATTTGCCGCTATCAAAATTATAAGCTCCTCTAAATTCAAATGAATTGTAGTAGATATTGCCATTATTCTTTTCTCCTATCCTTTTCAATGAAAAACCATATGATGGAGGCATTTCCGAATCTTCAAATACTGTTAAAAAACCTGTTATAAAACTATTAAAGCCATCAGAATATAGAGGAGAAACTACTAAACTAATAGGAATAATTATCAATAATTTTTTCATATCTATAATATAAGATTCATTTGTTGAGGATGCAACTATTTCCTACAACTTAAATAGAGTTTAATAATTTTTCCCCTGGAATTCTATTATAAAAGATGTTTAATGCTGTCATATATTTTTTCATGATGGTGTTTCGCAAGATCTATAGCCAGATCATAAAGATTGTTATTTGATTTTTGTTGTGCCTCATGAAGCAAATCTGCACCATATGTTGTATGCTTTTTTATCGATTCATATTCTTCCGGTGTAAGTTTACCATTTTTCTGTAAAATCCTATCATCAACTGCAATCTTTCCAATATCATGAAGCGCAGAAGCAGCTTTAAGATCTTCTATATAGGAATTAGTTAAATATTGAGAATACTGAGGATTCCTTTTCAATCGATTTGCAATCATTTCTACTATAATGCTAACTCTTTCAAGGTGCTCATGAGTCTCCTCATCTTTCAGTTCTGCGACTCTTCCGAGAACTTTCAGTGTTGAAGAGTAATAATCACTGATTAACTTTAATTTTATTTTTTTTGATTCCTTAAACCAGAAGTCATAAACAACTACTATTATTATAGCTAGAATAACATGTATATAAATTGAGATTGAATTAATACTAACCAGTTGCTTATGATATATTTGATCCAATGTGAATATGAATATTATTATTAGACTATAAAGAATCGTGAACATTGAATCAGAAAGAATAAGAGTTAGAATGATTGGTATAATATAAATTATCTGATTATTTACATATTCATTATTATTTAAAAAGATGTTTGCAAATAAAATTAGAGCTAATATCGTAAAAAACATATGCTCTCCGGTCATCCTTCTAACTTTTATAGTTAAATAAAAACTTACAACTAAAAGAATATTCATAGCAGGAAAGACAAAAAGAGACACTGATATTTCTTTTATAAAGAAAAACCGATGGAGTATATGAATTGAATCTACTAATGTATAATTTATTAAAAAAATCATCTGTATGGCAACAGACATTTTATACTGAAGTTCATCTGCTCGATCTGATCGATCCATTCAGTGATCCCCTCTTATTTTTTATTTAAAGTGAGCCTGATAATGATTTATTTTTGTTTTTTTGTATTACAGTTTTAAATGGGTTTTATATCATTATACAATATAATATCACGACATTTGTTATTATTTTTTTACCTATAACTATTTTTTTCATCAGTTTTCATATATAGAATCAAATTAATTATAAATATATCCTTCAATGATTCTTTCTATTAATAATTGTTATTAATCAATATTTATCAAATAATCAGGGGTTTTCAGGCATCAATATATCTCCAATAATATAACGTATAAAACCATTAACTATATGTTGTCATACATTTTTACGGACACTAATAACTCAAAAAGAGTTTTTATATTGATAAATTATTTTATTGCAAGGATTTATTTTAAAAGACAAGTAAATAATTATTGCCGAAGACGGGACTTGAACCCGTACAGCTTTAAAGGCCGGAGGATTTTAAGTCCTCTGTGTCTACCAATTCCACCACTTCGGCAATTAATTATATGTGCCCATATATTACTTTTGAAACGCCCCTTGGTCAAGCACTTTAAGCTATTTTTAATCAGCATCTGAACAGTGATTTACTTATGTAAATCATTACTCTGGTTACAATTATTCAGATCAATACAATAAAATACCGGCCGTTTTTCATTGTACTCTGTATCAGATAATAATAAAGCTGTTGAATGAGTCAATCAAAACACATATTATTCAGGTTATGACAGATAAATACTCTTTATATGAAGGGATAACAGATTCACACTTCCATCAGCTTGAGATGAGAAAAAAGGATATGGATCCTGAAAATATTCTGGAAGATTGTATTGGAAAGGGGCTTTCATTCGCCCTTGATATCTCCACAAACACTGAAACATTTGAAGAAAGAATGATTTTTGCGGAAAAATACCAGGAAGTTTATGTTTCGGCAGGGTTGAGTGTTGGAAAAGCTGATCTTTCAATTGATGAAATTGACTTGCGACTTTCAGATCTCGAATCGCAGCTGAAAAACAACATAAACAATCCCAAACTCCGGGCACTCGGGGAAACCGGGCTTGACCGTTACTGGAACCATGGGGATATTAAAAGGGAGACATATCTTTTTGAATCACAGGTAATTCTGGCAGATAAATATTCCCTTCCTGTAATTATACACAACAGGGAAGCTGACAGTGAAATTCTTGATGTTCTTGAAAAGCATAAACCGTCCCGCGGCGGAATAATCCACTGCTTTTCAGCTGACTGGGCGTTTGCTGAAAGAGCCCTCGATATCGGATTCATGATTTCATTTGCAGGAAACCTCACATATAAAAAAACTGATGATATGAGAGAAGTCTGCAGAAAAGTACCTTCCGGTTCAATACTGATTGAGACTGATGCTCCCTACCTCACCCCTCAGAAAGTGAGAAAATACAGAAACCATCCTGGATTTATAGGATATACCTATGAACTGGCTGCAGAACTCAGGGGAGTCAGAACAGAAGAGCTTGTTTTACAGGTCAACAACAACCTGAGAAAGATTCTGGCTATTTAAAAAAAGATGTGAACAGTAATCAATATCTATATGTTGTTAAAATAAAAAAACCGCATAAGCATCAGCTTTGCGGTTTTCTATTTAAGTTAATATCACTTTACAGGCTACAATTCGCCTGCCCTGTTGCCATTCTGTTTTTACCCAATTATATCACTGTGATATTCTATAACTTTTGCTTCTCCGCCCAGGATGTAGTTCATGTTCATCTCCACTCTGGGAAGCATTTTTTCAATAAAAATCTCAGCTACTTTCTTCTTTCTGTCTGCTTTTCTGGCATCCCTGAGGAGAAGGTATGAGATAATTATATCGGTTGCCATTTCCACAAGTCTTCTTGAGTGGAATGTAACAAAATCGGGATCATTTACATCCTTTACTCCGACAATTGCCTTGTCAAAGAAATGCCTTGCTTCGAGAACCTTCCTGTGAAGATCTTCTGCATGTGAAAAATCATCAGAATCATAATCATCCATTACTGCAGCAGCAGTTCCTGTTGTAACACCGCCTATTGCAGCAACAACCTGAAGCTGTGTTGTCCCTTCATAGATGTTGGTAATTCTTGCATCCCTGTAGTGTCTTTCAGCGTTGAATTCCTGCATGAATCCTGTACCGCCGTGGATCTGTATTGTATCATATGCTACTTTGTTGCACATTTCTGTATTGTATGCCTTTACAATAGGTGTAAAAAGGGAAGCAAGTCTGGTGTAGTGTTTAAGATCTGTCTTGTACTCTTCCTTCTTTTCAGGATATTTTTCGAGAAGCTCTTCAATACCTTCCTTGATATCTACAAACTTGGCTGTTTCATAAAGAAGTGTTCTTCCGGCTTCAATTGCAACCTTGTTCTCTGTCAGCATTTCATATACAGCAGGGAATTCTCTGATAGCCTGGCCGAACTGGATTCTTTCCCTTGCGTATTTATCCCCTTCTCTCCATGAGGCTTCTGCTATACCGAGAGCCTGTCCTGCAATACCGAGCCTTGCAGCATTCATGAGCCACATTGTGTATTTTGAAAGACCTCTTTTCCGCTCTCCAACAAGTGTACATGGAGCATTGTTGAACTGAAGCTCGCATGTAGGTGAACCGTGGATCCCCATCTTGTGCTCGACACGCCTGATCTTCATGTGCTCATCCCTCTTGTAGAGGAAGAATGAAAGGCCTCTTGCTCCTGTCTGACCCTCTTCACTTCTTGCAAGTACAAGTCCGACAGTACCGCATCCGTTTGTGATGAATCTCTTGACACCGTTGAGGAACCAGTTGCCGTTGGCATCCTGTGTAGCTCTCAGGTTTACAGCCTGAAGGTCTGATCCTGCATCCGGCTCAGTCAGGATCATTGATGAACCCCATTCGCCTGAAGCAAGTTTCGGAAGGACTTCCTGTTTCTGCTGTTCTGATCCGAACTTGTTGAGTGTTTCCCCGATATCCTGCTGGAGGCCGAAGTTGAGGAATGATCCGTCAGCACGGGATACTATTTCCGCAGCAACAGAAAGAATTGTTGAAGGGAAATTAAGTCCGTTGTATTTTCTCGGAAGACAGAAACCCATAAGGTCTGCCTGTCCGAACATTTCCTGAACAAGTTTTGTTCCCTTTGCAAGCTGGACTTCTCCGTCCACAAGCTTGACCCCTTCCTCATCGATTTCCGGAGCAAGTGGTGCAAGTGTTTCACCGCAGATTTCCCCTATTACATTGAGAACCTTTCTGTATGAATCCTTGGCATCTTCAAGATCAACAGGGGCATAGGCAAATTCCTTTGACTGTTTAAAATTATCTTCCCTGAGTTCGATAACCCTGTCTATATCCATGTTATCCAGGTGGAACAGTATATCTTCATTATCAAGTAAAAAGTTTTCCATAGCTACCTCCTAATTCTTTGCCTTGAAAGCTTTAATGAACTTTGGAATTACATCGTTGAGATCTCCGACAATTCCGTAGTGAGCAATCTGAAAAATAGGCGCTTCATTATCTGAGTTGATAGCAATGATTCTTGCAGATTCATCCATACCAGCCCTGTGCTGGATCTGTCCTGAAATACCGCATGCTATGTAAAGCTTGGGCCTTACAGTTGTACCTGTCTGGCCGACCTGGTGATCTTTGGAAATAAAACCTGAATCCACTGCAGCTCGGGAAGCACCTACTTCACCTCCGAGTACATGGGCAAGTTCCTTTATAAGGGCAAAGTTTTCCTTTGATCCCACACCCATACCGCCTGAAACAATTATCTGTGAACCTTTCAGGTCTACAAGCTTTTCCTCTTTAATCTTCTTGATTACAACTGAAGGAAAATCAGCATCAGAAAGATCAAAAGTCATGGGTGTTACTGTTCCCTTTCTTGAAGGATCAGCATCGCCTACTTTCATTACACCTTCTCTTACTGTAGCCATCTGTGGTTTTTTCTCGGGGCTTACAATTGTTGCAACAATGTTGCCGCCGAAAGCCGGCCTGATCTGGTAAAGAATGTCTGTATATTCAACGCCCTTGTTTTCATAATCTCCGATTTCCAGGCTTGTACAGTCTGCAGTAAGACCTACCTTGAGAGTTGATGCAATCCTGGGACCGATGTCACGACCTGTAGTTGTTGCTCCGTAAAGAACAATCTGTGGCTTTGCCTTTTTAATCACATCGACCATTATCTTTGTGTAGGGAACAGGTGTATAATCATGAAGCCTTTTATCTTCAATTGTAAAGATTTCATCTGCACCGTACTGAAAAAGTTTTTCAGCTTCTCCCTTTATATTATCTCCGATAAGAGTACCGGTTACTGTTGCCTTAAGTCTGTCTGCAAGATCCCTGGCTTTTGAAAGAAGTTCGATGCTTACATCTGCAACTTTACCGTTATCCTGCTGAATAAAGACCATTACACTGTTATTTGAACTCACAATAATTCTCCTCTATTAACCTAATGTATGGTCTGCAATAAGTTCATGGACCATATTTGAAATACCGTCATCTGTATTTTCAACCATAGTAATATCCTCTTTCTTGAGTATCACTGATTCAATCTTTTTAACCTTGGTTGGAGAACCCTTGAGACCGCAGCTTTCAACATCAGCGCCGATTGCATTGATATCCCATAATGCAATTGCATTATCTGCTGTTCTTTCAACTGAACTGTCGATATATGACTCATCGTAGTTTTCTGTCATTTCAGCTGATGCATTCTTGTATGTCATCATCTTGATAACTGAAGCAGGTCTTGGTGTATAGCCTTCATCAGTTACAGTAAGAAGAACCGGGAATGATGTTTCAACAACTTCATATCCCCCCTCAATAGATCTTCTTGCCTGGATTTTTCCCTTTTTTGCATCAATGCTTTCGATGTTTGAAACATTACTGATCTGGTTGATTCCGAGCTTTTCAGCAGTCTGGGGACCTACCTGAGCAGTATCTCCATCGATAGCCTGTCTTCCGCATAAAACAATATCGTATTTTCCGATTTTTTCTATTGCGCATTTAAGTGCATAGGAAGTTGCAAGAGTATCAGCACCGGCAAATTTTCTGTCAGATATGAGGGCAACAAAATCTGCTCCCCTGTAAAGGGAATCCTTAAGCACCTGAACTGCAGAAGGGGGTCCCATGGTAATAACACTTACAGTTGTCCCCGGATTGGCATCCTTGATTTCAAGAGCTGCTTCCAGGGCGTGAAGATCGTCCGGATTAAAAATTGCTGGAAGAACAGCACGGTTTACAGTACCATCCTCTTTCATGGCTTCGCCGGTAACATTCTGAGTATCGGGCACCTGTTTTACAAGGACAATTAGGTTCAGTCCCATTTATTTCCTCCTAAATTTTTATATAATCAGTCTTTTAATTGACCTGGAATTTCGGCATTACTGATTACAGATTCATGATCTGTGTACCTGTAATGACACAAACCTAAGATACTATACATTTTCCCTCAACAAATCCAGTGGTTTAGAGCTTTTTTTTGAAATATCATCGGGTGAAAATACGGAAATGAATAATACTGCAGAATCTATTTTGAGTGAATGTTTACAATAAAAAAAAGGGCAGAGAACAAAAGCCTCTGCCCCTTATAAACGGATATCAATATTTCTAAACCTGACTGCTCTTTGCAGCCCTGTCATAATCAAGTCCTACCGCTTTGAGTATTGCAGTGAGAATGAAATTAAAAGGCTTGTTGAAATGGGGCAGGAAATAAACATCAGTAAATGCTATCTCGGTGAGTGTCAGTTCCTTCTGGATCGCCAGGGCAAGATAGTATATAACTTCTGTGTGGTTGATATCACCTTTTGAGCCGATCTGGGCTCCAAGAAGACGGTATGTTTTACTGTCGTAAACAAGTTTAATTCTTGTAATTCCATACTCATTCATAAACTCAGGCCTGTCCGCATCTTCAATAAAACTTGAAGCAACATCAAAACCTGCAGCCCTGCCTGCTGCTTCACTCATTCCGGTACTTGCAAGATTGTTTCCGAAAACACAGATGGCATTGGTCCCTGCCACACTTTTTATATCAACACCCTTTATGCCGTTTACTGCAAAGGCTGCTGCGAGCCCTGTTTTGACAGCATTGGTTGCAAGAGCAACCTGAAGGTGCTTCCTGTATGCTGCATGGTATATGGCGACAGCATCCCCTATCGCATATACATCGGGAATACTTGTTTCCATTGTTTCTGTTACAAGAAGTGCACCGTTCGGGGTTTTTTCAGCAGCTGGAAGAAGTTCTGTATTCGGTTTGAATCCTATGCTTTTAATTACAAGATCAGCAGGATATTCTCCTTTATCAGTAACAACTGCCTTTACTTTTCCGTTTTCCCCCCTGAAATCAACTACCTTTTCTCCAAGGGAAAGTGTAATTCCCGAATTCCTTATATCATCCTCAAGAATATCGGTAAATTCTGTATCAAAATACCTTGGTATCACCCTCTTTTCGAAATCAATCAGTGTAACCTTTTTCCCCTTTATCCTGTATGCTTCAGCAAGCTCAATACCTATATAGCCTGCCCCGATAACAGCCACACTTTCTATATCAGGGCTGTCCGCCTTCCTGATCAGCTCCTCGGCATGCTGGTAAAGTTTGCAGAGCATGACATTTTCAAGATCAGCATTTTCTTCAGGTATTCCAGGTATATCAACAGGCCAGGAACCAGCCGCATAAATCAGCTTGTCATAGCTGTCTTCCCTTATATCGCCTGTATTCAGGTCTTTTATCAGCAATGTTTTAGCCTCTGTATCTATTGAAATCACATCATGTTCCATAAATACATTTGCACCCATATCTTCAAGCCTGACCTGATCGCAGTAAAAAAGATCTCCCGGATTTTTGACTGTTCCCCCTACAGCAAGTGCAATCCCGCAACCGAGGAATGATATATTTGAATTTCTGTCATAAGCATTTATTTCAAGGCGGGGATTCTGGGCAAGCAATGTTCTGATTGCAGATGTCCCTGCATGGTTTATTCCTACTACTACAACTTTCATCTCGTCACCTCTTATCAATAATAATTCTTATTTAGAATAACAATATTCATTTAGATTGTCCAGTCTTTCTTAGACTATTCTAATTTATTGAAATGTTATTAATATATAGAAGAAAGCTATTACCAAACGGATAATCAAACAGGGAAAAGGACTTATTTTACAGCCCTGATTATTGAAAATTTTTTATTGGTACGGACAATATTCACTTTTTTAAAGAGCCTCAGAAGCTGCTTCTCATATCCGAGATGGATGTTTGCAACAACAAACAGCTCCCCCCCTTTTTTAAGGGTTTTAAAACTTTCCCTGAACATCTTTACAGCAGTAGAAGTTGAAAGGCTGTGACTTGAATGAAACGGGGGATTGCATAAAATCACATCTGCTGATGATTCACTAATTCCCTCGAGGGAATCTTTCCGGAGGAACTCAGCCCTCCCTTTTAGTCCGTTTTTTTCAAATGATTCTTTTGCAGACTTAAGGGCAAGGTATGATTCATCTGTACATATTACAGCAGATTCCTTCCATAACAGCGCTGCCTTTAGCGCAAAAATTCCGTCACCGCATGCAAGATCTATTACAACACTGCTGTTCTTTACCCTCGGAAAATTGGACATCATGAATGCAGCTCCGGGATCAACCCGCCCGAATGAAAAAAGACCGGGATAATTGATTAGTTCAAAATCCTCATATGCCGGTTTTATACTGACAGGATAACTGTTCTTCTCAGTGACAGAACCTCCGGTTTTTCCGGTAACAAGCCGGGCCTTTTTCCATGCAAGGGAAGTTCTGATATCTTTCAGATAATGTTCAAAAAGAGATACTGTTGAGCTGTGAATATTCCTTGACATTTCTGCTGCAATAACCTGTATTCCGGGAGGGAAGCTTGAAGATATGTACTGAAGCTGATATTCAAGATAATTAAGGCTTTTGGGAATTTTTATAAGTATCCGCGATATTTTATCCTCAGGGATTTCATCAGGATTAAGAAAATCAATATTATCAGTTTCAATATTATTTTCCAGTATATTGTTTCTGCAGTTTTTTTCCGCGCACAGTGAATCACCCTGAAAGCTGACTTTAAACTCTGCCATCAGGGGAATGGAAAGCGCTCCGTAGCTGTCATTCAGAACAAGTATATTAGAACCTTTTTCCGGAGGGTTTTCTGCAAAATTATTCAGTATATATGAATCTGCCGAACTCCAGCCCTGAAGAGTTCTGTTTGTCTCTTCTTTTTCCCTGTTGATAGTTGTATACCCGAAAGGGGTTTCAAAAATGTTTTCCATATATTAAGCTTTCAGCACTTTCATGGCTTTGGGAACTGTGTCTTTGGGACTTACCTTATACCAGCACTCTTGAATCATTCCCTCTTCATCTATGAGAAAAGATGAACGTATTATTCCCATGAATGACTTTCCGTAGAGTTTCTTTTCTCCCCAGACACCGTAGCTTTCTGCTGCTGTTTTCTCTTCATCGCAGAGAAGATTGAAATCAAGACTGTATTTTTCTGAAAACTTCTTCTGTTTTTCAGGGCTGTCCGGGCTTATCCCTATCACATCCACACCCAGAGCTGAAAAATCAGGAAGAGATTCCTGAACATTGCAGGACTGTGCAGTACATCCGGGTGTGCTTGCTTTGGGATAAAAATATACAAAAAGTTTCTTTCCTCTGTAATCTTCTGAACTGATTATTTTACCGTCCTGATTTTTCAGTCTGAAAACAGGGGCCCTGTTTCCTTTTACAAGCTTCATCTCTAAACCTCCGGATAATTATAGAACTGTTAACAGTGATTCCTGCTGCTTATTATTCTCTTTTCCTGTACCAGGAATATTTAACATTAAACTATATACATAAACAGCTTCAGTCAAGAAATAAAAATTTTCTCCTGTCTCTCTGTACTTTTTTATTCCCCATCTGCCTGTCATATATCCTTGTCAAGGATTTCCCTTATCTTGTCTGCAATATCATTTTTTCTTAACGGTTTAAAGAGAAATCCTTTAAAACCTGATGATAATGCCTTCTCCTCATCAACAGTGCTGCTGTACCCTGTACAGAGTATTACCGGGATATCTTTCCGTATTTCCATTATTTTCATCCCGAGTTCATAACCTGTCATTTCAGGCATTGTCTGGTCAGTAATAACAATATCATACTTTCCGCTTTCATTTCTGAATATCTCATATGCTGTCCTGCTGTCTGTAAAGGAATCAACCCTGTATCCCATCTTCTCAAGCATTTCCTTCATCATCCTGCTAATCAGTTCCTCATCATCTACAAACAGGATCCTTTCGCTGCCTTTGTTTTTCACAACAGCCCTTTCGTCAGAAACATTACTCACTTCATCATATAATTCAGGCAGGTAAATCCTGAAAAGAGAACCTTTCGAAGGGGATGATTCAACATATATGCATCCGTTATGGTCTTCTATTATTCCGTAAACAACAGCAAGACCCATTCCTGTCCCCTCACCAACATCCTTTGTTGTATAGAAAGGATCGAAAATATATATCAATTCTTTTTCAGGAATTCCTTTTCCGTTATCTTCAACTGTTATCACAGAATACTGCCCGGGAATACATTCTTTATTGATACACTGGAATCCTGTTTCTATTTTTTCCTCTTTCAGTGAAATCGATACAACTCCCTTTTCTCCGACAGCATGAAGTGAATTTGTTGCAAGATTCATAATCACCTCATGTATTCTGTCCGGATCAGCATTTACGCAGAACCTTCCCTCTGAAATATCTGTTTCAATATCAACAGAAGAGGGGAATGTGGCTTTAAGAAGCTCAACAACTTCCCTGACGACAGGTTCAAGATATACACTCTTTTTAACTTCTACCTTGTATCTGCTGAAAGATAGAATCCTGTTTATAAGAGCCTTTGCCCTCTCCCCGGCAGAAATTATTTTTTCAAGGTTCTGATGTATTTTCCCTGTATCATCATCTATCCCGAGAGAAAGATCAGCATATCCTATGACGGCAGAAAGAATATTGTTGAAATCATGCGCAATCCCACCCGCAAGATATCCTATTGCTTCCATCTTTTCGCTTCTGCGGATCTGTTTCTCAAGATTTATCTGGTCTGAAACATCACGCCTCAGTACAATATAGTTTTTCACCTTTCCAGATGAATCAGTTACAGGAGTAACAACTGTATCTTCCGTATAACAGGAACCGTCTTTCCTGATATTCTGCATACGCCCCTTCCAGAGCTTTTTCCCTTTAACAGTTTTTATCATTTCCCTGAATGTTTCCATATCTTCAATACTGTATACAGGTTTGAAAAAATTGCTGCCAGTCATCTCCTGCTTGCTCCAGCCGGATATTTTTTCACAGGATGAATTGACATACTGTATCTCACCTATCCTGTTTGTTATTATTACTGCATCTGAGGCCTGCTCTATGGCCGAAAGGAGGATTTCCTTTTCCTCCTCGGCTTTTTTTCTTTCAGTAATATCCATGACTGTACCGATAAAATATGATGGTATTCCTTTTTTATCCCTGATCAGATTCGCATCCAGAAGTCCGTATACTGTTTTTCCGTTTTTATGAATAAAACTCTTTTCGAGCCTGAAATAATCAATCTCGCCTTTCGCCAGAGACTTCTGCAGCCTGAGATTTTCCTCAAGGATCTCGGGATGTGTAATATCTCTCAGATGGGCACCTATAAGCTCATCCTCGCTGTAGCCAAGCATGCTGCAGTATGAATTATTGGCCCTGATAATTCTGAAATCAAGCGAGACAAGGGCAATTCCTGCTGAAATATTCTGATAGATCTGCCGGAAAAGGTTTTTACCTTTTATCACATCATCTATTGATTCCCTGACCAGAAGATTCTTACAGACATTTCCTGTACCTGGTTTAAAGAGGTCCATATCATTTTCAGAAATTTTATCCGGGGAATTGAACACGGCATTTCCCTTTTTTCTTTGTTTATTATCAAAGGGCTGACAGCGGGCAAATAATCGCAACCCTTTTTCCAGCTCATTATCAAAAATTTCGAGTATACTGTCACTGAACCGGTTTTTATCTTTCAATTTTTCAGTTAAAGCTGCAACAGATATTTTTTTTGAAAAATCATACAGTAGATATGCCTGTTTGTTGAAACTCTTTAAATCAATAACAGGTATTTCATCAAATTCCTGCAGCATTATATCAGGGTCTTCACCAATATCCCCGGCATATCTTATTATCTGTTCATGTTTAATTGTATCATCCCTGATCTGCCCTATAAGCCAGTTTGCAATATGCTTTTCCGACGCATAAATGGGAGCACCGGCCGCATAAAGACCTGCACTCAGGCATTTGTACACAGCCGGCCCTTTTAAAGACTTTGAAGCAATTACTGAATCAGACAGCCTGCATTTTTCATTTCCAATTTTGTTTGAGCGTATCCTCCTGCAGAAACTGCAGAATCTGCTGGGACGGGTTATAGGATTTCCCTTCGGATCGGTAATAATGGAAGCAATACCGGATGCATCTGAAAACCGGTCCTGTAATTTTTGTATTTCACTTATATCAAATAAATCCATAAACTTTATATTCATGATCTTCATTATAGCACAATTTTTTTATTTAAAAACAAAAAACCCCGGGACAGAATCCCGGGGCAATAGACATAGTTTAATGCATTTATTTTCTACTTTCCAATTCACAGAATATGCAGTTATGGAAAACAAATAATTTATTTAATTAAACAAACTTTCCTACGAAGTCGATCATGTCGTTTGTAGCCTGTGCAAATACAGCTGCATTTTCCTTGAGTGAAGTGATTTCGTTGAACTGTTCAACTGCAAAACCGTCTTCTTCATAACCGTTAACAAAGTAGGGAACCTGCATGAGTTTGTTCATTGTTTCCTTGTTAAGATCTCTGTCCCAGCCGTTAGGTACTTCCCTGTTTCTGTAGTGGTAGAGAACATCTCCGATCATATCGGGAGGACATGTAAATACCATAGGAGCACCAGCGAACATGTCAACATGTGGATAGAATACGTTGCCTTCAAAATCAACATGTTTTCTTGCTGAACACATGAGCATTTTAAGAGGAAGTTTTCTTTCTTCGATCAGCTGAATTGATCTTTTCATTACAGCCATTGAAGCTTCTCTTATTTCAAGAGGGCTTATGTCCATGTTGTTTTTGTTGATATATCCTCTGAGTGCAGCGGAATCTTCGAATCGGCCTGACATCTGTGTAATAACAGCTCTCCATCCGTGTCTTTCCTTGCCGCTCTTTCTGTGCTCGGTAATACCGTCAGTAACAGCATGTGCAACAGCCATTATCTGAGGTACGCAGAAACATGTAGTAGCGTTGGTTGCAATACCTTTTGAAGCAAGATATTTGAATACAGGAATACCTGCTGTTGAAGCGGGTATTTTAACCATTACGTTGGGAGCAAGTGAAGCAAGTTCGTCAGCCATTTCCTTCATTGCTGCTTCATCTTTGATAAGGTTTGGATCAACCTGGCCAGAGATATGACCGAGTTTACCGTTTGATGCTTCAAAAAGAGGAAGGAATTTTTCTGCTCCCCTTTTTACAGTTTCCATGTAAACTTCTCTGAAAAGACCGTACTGTGATCTCCCTTTGTAGCTTTTTCTTTTTTCCTTGATGATTTCAACCCACTCATCAGTTCTTTTCTGAAGAACTGCCCATGAAAGAGGAGGATTGGTTGTACAGCCCCTGAAAGCCCAGTCTTTTACAGGTGCATCAAGAAACATGCCGTTTACTTCATCAAGGAACCATTTCTGATCTTCCTTGGGAAGCTTTTTCACGTAATCATTTACAAAGTTAGGCCATACAAGAGGTGAGGAATCCCACCAGATTTCTGTTTCAGGATTTATTTTCTGAATTCGTCTCCAAACGTTTTCCAACATATTTTTCTCCTTTAAGATACTTCCTGGCCTGTTACAGCCGGAAATAAATACTGATGATTTTAAAAACTTTTTAAAAATCCGTTAGCCTCGCCTTCCGGATACTTTCCAAATCCGGAAGTTAAATTAAACCGGCCGCACCAGGCAGCCGGTCTGTTTTTCCCCCTAAATTATAGAGGGGCCTTCTTATTTCGGTTAATTCCTTATAAACATCCTGAAAACTCTTCGAGTTTTCTGTTTCAATGGGTGAATACAGGAATCGTATATATAGATTCCTTATTTAGCGCAGTATTCTTTAACTGCTTCAACCATTGCTTTGTTGTCTTCTTCAAGACCGATAGTAATTCTGAACCATCCGTCTCTTCCATACATTGCTGCCTGGTTTCTGAGGATGATTTTGCATTTATCTTCAACATACTGAACAATATCTTCACCGACTTTACCTGTATCAGTAGCATCAAAGAGAATGTAGTTTGCATATGTTTCAAATACAATCATGCCGGGGATTTTGCCGAGTTCTTCAGAAATCCATTTGGCCTGAGCATTTGTAAAATCAACTCTTTCCTGAAGTGCTTTTGTGTCGCAGAAAGCAGCGTAAGCAGCCCAGAGAGCGATTGTTGAGATGTTCCATGGAATAAGAGTTGCAGAAATCTGTTTGATTACTTCTGAATCAGCAAGCATATAGCCGAACCTGACACCTGCAATACCATATGCTTTTGACATAGTTCTTGTGACCATAACATTCTTGTACTCTTTGGTAAGATTAACCATTGATTTTCCAAGACCTGCGTATTCGATGTATGCTTCATCAACTACAAGAGGAACACCTGTATCAGCAACTTTTCTGAAAGCTTCTTCGCCCATAAAGTTACCTGTCGGGTTGTTGGGGTTTGCAATTACAATGATTTTTGTTTTAGGTGTAATAGCTGCAATGATTGCATCCGGATCAAACTTCATCTGCTTGTCTTCATATTTCATGGGGACAGAAACAAGTTTTCCTCCGTTTACAGTACATCTGAGTTTGTAGATACCGAAACATGGTGTGTGCTGGATAACTTCTTCGCCCTGACCAGCCTGAAGAAAACTTCTCCAGATCATGTCATATACTTCTGATGAACCATTACCGAGAAGTACGTTTTCAGGACCTGCAAGACCGTTGATTTCTGCAATTTTAGCTCTTGTCACAGTTCCCTGGTCTGCATAGATATGACCTTTGTGAGCATATTCGTTAATTGCTTTTACAACTGAATCTGCCGGTGGAAAAGGGTTCTCGTTTGACATCATTCTGTGAAGTGATTCATCTTTCCAAGCTTTTTCAATATGCGGAGAGATGTACATCGGTACGCCCTTGATCCATGGTACAAAATAATCTTCCATCTTTTTCATTTCTTTTCTCCTTACCTATATATATCTATATAATTTGGCTGCCGCCTTTTTTAGAAGCCCTGATTAAACAGATTCTTTTCAATAAACTTTTTTCGTTGCATTCAGTGGTTTTTTAATGATATTTATCTGTTTGTTCCCAATATAACTAATGCGTATAGCTGCCTGTTTCCACCTGAAACAGATACCTGTCGCCCCGGTAATATGAGTGCAGTACTTCAAGACACTCATCTTTGGAGTTGTATGCCCGGCTTTTATAAAACATGCATGGGATGTCCCGTGATATTTTAAGTCTTGATGCAATCTCCTTGGAAGGCCTTACAGACTGAAGAGTCCTTACTGAATGATCAAGGTCAGCTTCAAAAGAATCGATGAGAAGCTTGTACATTGACCCTGTTATTTCCATATCAAGAAGCCGTCCGAACCTGCTGAAAGAATAATACTGTATTTCGTATACAAAAGGTGTTTTGTCTGCAATTCTGATTCGCTCGATCTTTACGGCAAAATCACCGTCCTTGATGTTAAGAATTGCAGCTATTTCAGCGGGTGGTGTAATTCTTTCCTGGGAAATGATTACATCATCGGCAACTATCCCTTCCCTGGCATCAAGTTCAAAGTCATCTATAAAGCTTGTTAGCTTGCCAAGCTGCCTTACAGGGGCCAGAGGTTTCTTTCGGCGGACAAATGTGCCGACCCCCTTCTGTTTTTCAAGAAGTCCCTGCTGTACCATTACAGATATTGCGTGTCTGATTGTGTTTCTGTTGAGCTGAAATTTTTCGGCCAGTTCCCCTTCTGAAGGAAGTTTTGAGCCTACCTCATATTCCGAGGTCTGAAGCATATTTTCTATCCAGTTTGCTACCTGTAAATACATTGGTACAGGATTATCTCTATCTACCATCTCTCCCCTTCTACCTGTCTACCTATGTAAATAACTATACACCTAATTATTTTTTGTGTCAAACGGTTTGTAATTAAATAATAAATATTTAAGATAAATTTCACTTTCAGAACTTTTTTTTGTGGTTATTTATATGGAATTTTCCTGTAAACAGATTGTTTTTTTTAATTACTTGATACCAGTAAGGCTTTACAGACAGATGATCAGTTTCTATATGGTAAATTACATGGTGCCTGTACTATTTATATAACTGTCTTTATATAATCCAGCTCTCTGAATTTCACATACATAAGATCAAAAATCTCCCTGTTTTTTACATAAACATTAACTGTATAGCTTATATATGTCCCTTTGCTGCTGTTTTTTTCCCGCCAGTTGCTGCTTTCTATATCAATACTGCTCAGTAATGATTCGAGATCTTTAATATAGCTGTCATTTCCCGGTTTACTGATTACAATAATCTTTAAATCAAATCTTACCGGAAAATCAATATCTGCTTTGGACAGTTCACAAAACAATTTATACCTCTCATGATATCAGTTTTTAAAATCAGCCGGTTAATATTTATAACCGGCATTTTCAGGTGATTTTCAGAGTTTTATGTCAAGAAGGACTTTTTCAGTCACAGGGGTAGCAACACCTGTCTCCTTACCCTTTCTTACTATATAATAACCAAGAGAATCTATCTCGGTTTTTCCCTTTTTCTTTTCAACATCCAGCTGAAAGGAGGATTTTGCATCCTTATCAATATTTTCAGCAATTTTTACAGACTTTTCCTCTGAATCTGAAGGGACATTAATATTGAGCTTTTCGGCAATTGCCCGGATCTCCTTCATAATACCTGTAAAGCTTTCCCTGAGTTCCGGATCATTGATCATTCCGTTGATGGTTTTACCGCTTGCTGCAGTCAGGAGTGCGCATGGTGCAATAAACATATATTTTTTCCAGATCGCCCCGTAGGGATTTTCATCCCATACAAAATTGATACCCATATTCCTGAAAAATCTTGTAATTTCTCCGCTGTCATATTCCGGATGTTCAGGATCAGGACCTGAAACAATTCTTGATAACCCGCCCATCATGGCAACCACACCGGGTTCTTCGATTTTCGAAGATATATAAACAGTACTTGGAAGAATAATACCCTTTGGTATAATTTTCCTTATCCTCTCAGCATTATCAACACCATTCATCAGAGGTATTATCACTGTATTGGGGAGTATTTTGTCCTTTAAAGAACCTATCATATCTTCAAGATCATAACTCTTTACAGCCACAATAAGCAGATTTACAGGAGCAAGATCTGTCACTTTATCTGTAACAACATTGGGAATACACTTTACAGGCTGGTTTTCCCATGGTTTCAGGATAAGACCGTTCTTTTTTATTGCATCAAGATGGGCACCCCTTGCAATAAAATTCACATTGCGCTTGTCCCTGAAGTTCGGAGTAATATTAACTGCAATCATTCCGCCGTAATATCCCCCGACCCCTCCCAGGCCTGCAATACAGATATTATTAAAAGCCTGACTTTTATCAAGATTCATAGTATATCTCCTTTTATTTCCAAAATACCGACTTGCTAAATCCAATACTCAACAGGATAAATCCAGCATTAATATAATTACTAAAATGATTATTGTCCACATCATAATTATATTGACAATTTAGGCATGTCTAAATATATTCGAAGTATACAATATTTTCTGTTCAGGAGTAATGAATGTCTGCAAAAATAAAGGACCTGAAAACTGGCGACTCGGCTGTTATTACCGGCTACGAAGCAGGTTGTAACTATTACAGGCAGAAACTCCTTTCAATGGGACTGATAAAAGGGACAAAAATAACCCTTCTTAAAACAGCTCCCCTGGGCGATCCTGTACAGCTGGAACTAAGGGGTTTCAAGCTTTCCCTGAGAAAAAAAGAGGCAGATATTCTGATTCTCGACACAGTTGAAAGCAGGATAATTGATTTTGTTGAAAATCCGCTGGCGGGATGGGGCAGGAAATGGAGAAACAGAAGAAGAGGATGTAACAGAATTGAAAAATGGAAAAAAGGTAATTGCAATTGTAGGAAATCCGAACTGCGGTAAAACTGCACTTTTCAATAATCTGACCGGCGGGAATCAGCACATAGGCAACTGGCCGGGTGTTACAGTAGACAAAATAGAAGGTGAACTAAATATCAACTCTGAAACAGTTAATGTTGTTGACCTTCCCGGTATATATTCCTTTTCAGCCAGTTCAGATGATGAAAGGGCAGCACGGGACTATATACTGAGCGGGGAACCTGACCTTATTGTCAATGTAATTGACTCCACTAATATAGAAAGAAATCTTTACCTTACATCCCAGCTTATAGAAATGAAGGTCCCGATAATGATTGTTCTTAATATGATTGACCTTGCAGAACGCAACCATATAACAATAGATACAAACTTTATTGAAACCACCATTTCTTCACCTGTAACAGCAATTTCGGCAATGAGCAGGCATGATGTAGATAACCTGAAAAAACTACTTGCAAAAACCCTGAAAAGCCCTCTTAAAGCTTCCGATGCATCAATTGAATATCCAAATGAAATAGAAGATTTTATAAAATCATGGGACAGTAAACTGGAAGAATTTGCAAAAAAAATAGGAGCCAATTCAAGGTGGCTGTCTGTAAAGCTTCTTGAAGGGGATGAATGGCTTATAGACAGGGTATCGGAAGCTGGTATTCTAAAAAGCGGTGAAATCGCTGAAGCAATCCTCACTGTTTCCAATATCCTGAAAGATACACCTGATATACTGATTGCTGAATACAGATACGGTCTGATTACAGGGCTTGTAAAAAAAGCTGTACATAAAAGAATTGACAGGATATCTGTATCTGACAAGATAGACAGCTTTGTCATGAATAAATTTCTGGGGATTCCGGTGTTTCTTTTTGTCATGTATATGGTTTTCTGGGTAGCAGTAACATTCGGATCTGTTTTTATAGATTTTTTCGATATTCTGTTCGGAGCTGTTTTTGTTGACGGCTTATCGATAGTTCTTGAAAAGGCCGGTACACCGCTCTGGCTTAATACAATACTTGCTGGCGGGGTCGGTGCGGGAATACAGACAGTATCAACATTTATTCCTGTAATATTTTTCATGTTTCTGATGCTTTCGCTTCTTGAAGATTCAGGCTATATGTCAAGAGCAGCCTTTGTTATGGACAGGTTCATGAAAATCCTTGGCCTTCCGGGAAAAGCATTTGTCCCAATGATAGTGGGATTCGGGTGCACAGTACCTGCAATTCTGGGAACAAGAACGCTTGAATCGAGAAAAGACCGTTTTCTTACTATTTTCATGTGCCCCCTGATGTCCTGCGGGGCAAGACTTCCTGTTTATGCACTTTTCGGAGCAGCACTTTTCGGTGAATCTTCAGGCAAAATTGTCTTCTCAATATACCTTGCAGGAGTACTGATGGCTGTCTTCACAGGTCTCCTTTTCAAGAAAACAATTTTCCACGGACACTATTCGCAGTTTGTAATGGAGCTGCCCGCATATCATGCTCCCCGTTTCAAGCATATAATGATACATACATGGATAAGGCTTAAAATGTTTATTATAAGGGCAGGAAAGGTAATTGTGTTCCTTGTAATACTACTGAGCCTCATGAATTCGATAAGTTCGGATTTCAGGTTCGGCAATACTTCGGAAAAGGATTCACTTCTTGCAATGGTGGGGAAAGCAATTACACCGGTTTTCTCTCCAATGGGTATAGAAAAAGAAAACTGGCCCGCTGTTGCAGGTCTTTTTACTGGCCTTTTTGCAAAGGAATCTGTAGTCGGAACACTTACCTCCCTTTACAGTCAGATATATATGGCAAAAAACCCTGTTCAGAATGAAGATGATTTCAATTTCAGCGATGAAGTCAGGAAAGCATTCATATCAATTCCCTATCAGTTTATTTCCATATTTGTCAAGGATGATACATCATCAGCATTACCCGGGGGTGATGAATTTGAAAGGAGTATATTCAGCCTTCTTCGGCAGCACTTCAACAGACACAGCGCATATGCCTTTATGCTGTTTGTTCTTATTTATTTTCCGTGCGTGGCTGCACTTGCAGCAGCTGTAAAGGAGCTTAAAGTATTTTACGGGACACTGCTCCCTGTTTACCTTACAGTTCTGGCATGGATAACAGCAACGCTGTACTACCAGATAGCTTATGCACATGAAATAATATGGATTGTAATACCTTCAGCAATGCTGGTTCTTCTCTATACAGCACTGAAAATAATCGGAAGAAGGGAAAAGACATCTGTTTCCTGAAAAAAGAGGATTAAATAAATCCTTTTTTTTCAATAATAATTATTCAGCAATATCAGCTTCTCCGGTTAAGACAGCATCACGCTCACTCCATTCAAAAGTATCCCAGTCAAGTGATTCATGCGGTTTGAATTTTCCCTTATATGACATGGACCTGTTTCCCTCTATATAATATCCAGGATAATAGTATCTCCTGCCCAGCTTTTTAGCTGTTTCTATCTCTATCAGCATGCTGAAGATTCCGGGAGAGGACCTGGAATAATCAGGATCAAATGCAAAATATACAGAGCTGAGTGCATCTGAGGAAATATCAACAACACCTGATCCTATCAGTCTCTCATCAAGCCTGTAATCCATAAAAACACTCGGGACTGCACTTATGCAGAAATCATTTTCGAAACTACTGCGGTTAACAGTTGTGTTGAATCGTATTTCAGAATGTTTCCTGAAAAGCTGATACCTTTCCTCGGTAAAATCACCCCTTCCTATGGCAACATCCACAGAACTGTTTTTTTTAAGTATTCTTCTCATGCTTTTTGAGTATCTGAATCTGTCTGTAATTATCCTTATGGGTATACACTCCCTGCACACCAGACATACAGGTCTGAAAAAATAATAACCGAATTTTCTCCACCCCTTTGACAGCAGTTCAGAAAATTCATTTTCACCGACATCAATTGCGAGAAAATACTCCTGTATAAATTCCTTTCCCGGCAGATACGGGCACTCAACTGCTTCCGCCCGGTTTTTACGCTGAAGACATATCATTAATATAATTATAATTTTTTCCTGCATTTTTTCCCTGTTTAAAGATTGATTTTTTTAAAAAAATCAAATATTATCCTGTTAATTTATGGAAATAATGACTTTACACCATTATACAGTTTACTTGATCTCTCATATCAGCTCTGCAGGTATCTGCATTTCTGATTATTTTTGATACAGGCCCCGGTTTTTCCGGGGCTTTTTTTTAGCAACAGGATGTTGCTATGCCGAGCAGGCCAGGGATGGCCGATAAGCTCGGCGAGAAACACGATGTTTGTCACCAGTACCTGTAGTCAGGTACTGGCACAGGTGATGTCGGGGCAGCTTATTATCCCGTGAACAAAGTTCCACGGGGCAGGGATGGCGAATAGCCCCGGCGGGAATCAGGCTATAAACCGGATGTTAATATCCGGTAAAAATAATAACAAAGGACATGCAAACCTGAAAATGTTTCCTTTCAGGCTTGTATATCCTCGAAAAATCAGGAGGAAAAATGTTTAAATTGTTTTTCGGCGGATGTGATGCAAAAACAGTAACACTGGGAATTCAGCACACTTTTGTAATGTTCGGAGCAACTGTTCTTGTACCGATTCTCACAGGGCTTGATGTAGGTGTTGCGCTTTTTGCAGCAGGTATAGGTACACTTATCTTTCATGTAATTACAGGTTTTAAGGTACCTATTTTTCTCGGAAGTTCATTTGCTTTTATTCCGCCAATTGTTGCAATAACTGCAGGAGGCGGTTCACTGCCCCAGGCTCTCGGCGGCATTGTTATTGCAGGTCTTCTTTACATTATTGTTTCAATCATACTCAGATTTGTCGATTCAGATATTCTTGAAAAACTTCTTCCTGCCCACATTACAGGCCCGATGATTGTACTGATAGGTCTCATGCTTGCCCCTGTAGCTATACAGAATGCAAGCGGAGCTTTCGGCCTTGCAGATGCAAAAGGGGTAATGGGATGCTGGGTCCTGGCCCTTTTCACACTGGGAACAGGTATATTTGTAAAGATTTTCTTTGAAAACAGGGGCAATAATTTCCTCTCAACCCTTCCGGTACTCATATCCCTAGTAGCAGGTTATCTTGTCTCGGCAATTTTCGGTTTTGTTGATTTTACTGCAGTTAAACAGGCCGGATGGATAGGAATACCTGATTTCACTCTTCCCGAATTCAACGTGACAGCTATCAGCATAGCAGTACCGGTAGCTATTGTAACAATAGTTGAGCATTTCGGAGATGTCCTTGCTATCGGAAATGTAGTGGGAAAGGATTTTGTCAAAGACCCGGGTATATCAAGAACACTTATCGGGGATGGTATTGCAACTTCAATTTCAGCAATGATAGGGGGACCTGCAAATACAACTTATTCAGAAAACACCGGGGCAGTTGCACTTACAGGAAACCACAATCCGGTAATCATGAGGGTTGCAGCAGTTTTTGCAATATTCCTTTCTTTCATACCCAAATTCACAGCAATAATTTCCACAATCCCATCACCTGTAATCGGAGGTATCTCAATACTTCTTTTCGGGATGATTGCTTCAATAGGAATCAAAAACATGGTTGACGCGAGAATTGATCTCACAAATGCGAGAATACTTATTATCACAGCAACCATGTTTGTGCTGGGTCTCGGAGGTGCGGAATGGTTTTTCGGCCCTGTAAAGCTCTCAGGCCTCGGGCTTTCCGCAATTGTCGGAATCACACTTAATCTTCTTATCAACAGAAAAACAGCTGTTAAAAACAGATAGACAGTAATCTGAAAATAATAAAGGCTGCAAAAATGCAGCCTTTTATTTATACTGCTGAAGAAAAAATATTCAGGGTTTAATTCCGTACTTCAGCCTTCCTGTATCTTCTTCTGTAAATAACAATATATATCAGCCATGGAATTATTGCCATGAGCCAGTATCCGATTGTCTGGAATACAAGAAAATAGGGCCCGATCATCAAGTTGCTAAACGGCATGCTTATCACTTTCCAGGAATAAACACAAACATTGAATGTTTCAGTTATGAATCCCACTATAGTCACAATAACAAACAGAGAAAGGAAAAATGATACAGATTCACTCAGTTTCAGCCGTTTGAAGAATTCTATACCGACCATAAGACTGACAAGGTGATAGGAAAGAGCAATTGTCCATTCAAAAACATATTTCAAAAAAGTATCATCATTGCTGTAGTGCGGATAAATCCAGTATCCCAGCTTCATTCCGCAGAAATCTGTAAATATTGATGCAGCAAACAGCACAACATAATAAAGGAACTTTTCCCTCTTCCCCCATTCATGAAAAAAATTACGCCTTGTAATTATCTCATACAGGTCCAGAAAAATCAGATAGAATCCGATGGAGAAAAGTGTATAAAAATGGGGCTGCTTGAATATAAAAGTCTGAACTACAGAAATGACAAGGCACACAGGCCCTGTCAGATGCTTGATATAAAACTTGAAACGTTTCATTTCCTGCTGTTCTCCCTGAACTTTTTTACTTATTGAAAGTTGAACCTGACAACCTGTCCAGTGCAAGTATAAGCGAATGTGTACCGTATCTGCCGTAACCCAGGGCTTTTAAAGACACATACAGCTGGTGAACAAGGGACAGGCCGGGAAGGAAGAGGCCCATTTTTTTCGCCTCATCAAGAGCGATACCCATATCCTTTATAAAATGCTCAACCATAAAACCCGGATCATAATCCCCCTTCAGTATTCGCGGTGCATAATTATCAAGCGACCAGCATGCAGCTGCGCCCCCCTTTATAGTATCTATCATTGTCTGAAGATCAAGCCCTGCCTTGTGGGCATAAAGAAGGGATTCACAGACCCCTATCATGATACCGGAAATAGTAATCTGGTTGCACATTTTTGTGTGCTGCCCTGTTCCTGCACCACCCTGGTACCTGATATTCCTGCCCATTATTTCAAAAAGAGGATATACAGTATCAAATATTTCCCTGTCGCCCCCTGCCATAATTGCAAGTGCGGCGTTTCTGGCTCCCACATCCCCTCCTGAAACAGGCGCATCAATTGAATAAACACCTTTTTCCTTTGCCCTGTTATATATATCTACTGCAAGTGAGGGTTCTGTAGTTGTCATATCAATAAGCACGGAACCTTTTCTGACAGTTTCAAAAATACTGTTTTCTTCAAAATATACTTTCCTGACATCCGCAGGATACCCGACTATGGTGAATATAGCATCAGCTTTTTCAGCAACTTTTGCAGGAGTATCTGCCCATTCAGCCCCCTCCTGTACAAGACCGTCCGCTTTTGACTTTGTCCTGTTATAAACAACAGCTTTATACCCTTTTTCCATGAGGTGCCGGCACATCCAGAATCCCATAACTCCTGTTCCTATCCAGCCTACTGTTATTTCACGGTTTTTTACAGCTTTTATATCCATATAAATCTCCTGCTATCTGATATTTGTAAAAACATTTTAAAATCTTCACCTTAATTATAAAAAATCATAACAGAAAATGAAATCAATTTTTACTTTTTTTTACCATTTTATCCTGTTCTTAAGAATAGCTGTTTCATGAAATTCACTGAAATATTAAAGCCTTTTCTGGTAATTAATACGGGACATTTTCATATTCCTATTTAAAAATATTATAAATCCTGATATATTCTGAATATAATTAAAAACAGCCGGCTGCCGGCAGTACCAGCAGACAGGAATATATTCATTTCAGGAGAATTTTCATGAACAAGAGCCTTGCAACAAACTCTGCTGCTGCAATATTAATAATTGCAGGATATTTTTCCCCTGTTTACAGCGATCTGATATTAACCACAGGTTATTTCGCTCTTTCAGGAGCAATAACAAACTGGCTGGCTGTATACATGCTTTTTGATAAGGTTCCCTTTCTCTACGGTTCAGGCGTTGTGCCTCTCCACTTTGAGGATTTCAAAAACGGTATAAAAAACCTTGTCATGGAGCAGTTTTTCTCAGAGAAAAATGTATCAGCCTTCACATCATCAACAATGTCTTTCTTTTCATCATCAATAGATCCTGAACATGTAATATCATCCATTGATATGGACATGCTTTTTGACAAGCTCACTGAAATTATTATAGGATCTTCTTTCGGAGGCATGCTGGGAATGTTCGGGGGGGTGAGGATCCTTGAATCATTCAGGGAACCCTTTCATGAAAAAATGCAGGCTGCAGCTTCTGAAATCATTACAGACGAGAAAGTTGAGGAAATTATCAGAAAGGGGCTTACTTCAGAAACAACATACAATTCCATAAAAAACAGCCTTGAACACATGGTTGATAAACGGCTTTCAGAACTCACTCCCGATATGGTAAAGGAAATTGTACAGAAAATGATAAAAAAACACCTTGGGTGGCTTGTTGTCTGGGGAGGTGTTTTCGGAGGCCTTATCGGGCTTATTATGAGTTCTGTCCAGTACCTTTATTTTCAGGTTTAACTGTTTATTCCGCGATCTCCTGTTTTTTTTTAATTTCAACTTATTTATAACATGTTATACTGATATTTGTATCCCGGAGGAGTACAGATGCAGAGCAGAATTAAAAAAATACTGATTGTTGATGATGAAACATCCATAAGAAATCTTCTCAGTAAAATACTGTCATCCAGTAACTATGAGGCTGTAACAGCTTCTAACGGAAGAGAAGGTCTTGAATTATATAAAAAGGAAAATCCGGATCTTGTTATTACCGATATTGTCATGCCTGATATGGAAGGGATTGAGCTTATAAGACACCTCAGAAAAATTGACAGAAACCTGCCTGTAATAGTAATGTCCGGTAACCCTACAGGGCAGCAGTTCTTAAAAACAGCAAACCTTCTGGGCGCCCACTCAACGCTTCTAAAACCCTTCTCCCCCTCCGAACTGTTATCCATTATTACTTCCGTGGAAAACAGCTGAAAAAACATCCCGGCAGAGAATCTGCAGGGATGAGAAACGCTGATGTCATCAGTCTTTTTTCACACATGCTGTATCAGGCAGTCTCATCAGGAATGAAAGCAGAAGCAGTAATGCAGAAGCTGTAATAATACCGTATCCGATTCCTATCCTGTCTGCGAGAAAACCGATAACCAGGGCTATTATGGAGGCTGTAACAGCGGAAATCTGGGAATCAGTCGAAAGGACTGTAGCCATTATACTGTCATCAATTATTTCGCTGATATATGAAACACCGACAGGTCTTCTGAAATTTTCAAGCAGATATATAACCAGAAAACCGGCAATAGCAATTACAGGAAGTTCAAAATTATATGTAAGGCCTATTACAATTCCTGTTATAAATGCAAGGTAAAGTGAAAAATTAAGAGGCCTGCACAGGTGCCTGAATTTTTCAGATATGGTTCCTGATTTTTTTGCTGCATAGGAATTCAGAAGATATATTATTGTGTAAAAGAAACCTATCATTACAGATATCCTCTTATCATTTTCAAGTTCTGTGAAAAACGGGAAAGAGAGGGCAAAAAGGATAATTACTGGCTGAAGATAGTCTTTAACAGCTTTGTGAAAACCCTTTGGTACAGATATATTTGCAAGGGTCCTGATAAAAACAGGGTCTTTTGCAGATCTGAAAAAACTGACAAATACCTTTTTGACGGAAGATGAAACCTCTGAAATCTCAAGTTTCCCTGTTGGCCCTTCAAGTTCCTTCGGATAGCTGAGCATCAGAAGAAGGTCAATGAAATAGGGTATTGTGGAGTAAAGGAATACCACTTTCATTGTACCTGTATAGAAAACAATCAGGGCGGCAATAACAGCAGAAACGGCAGAGCCCATCTGGGAGGCTGCTCTTGTATTCCCGTAATAATGGACCTTCTGGTCGGCCCACCCGTTGATCTTGAGATACTCAAAAATCATGGCTTTGTGGGTACCTGTTCTGAAGGCTTCCCCGAATGAGAAAAAAATCATTGCAACAGCAAACAGGGGGAAAAACGAGGAAAAATTAAATACAAAAAAAGCTGCAATGTATGAAATAAAAGAAAAAACCATTGTCCGCCTTCTGCCGAAAGCATCAGCAAGAACTCCTGTTGGAATTTCTATTATATTTACAGTTATTTCCCTTATTGAATAGAGGACCCCTATTTCAAAATAGGACAGTCCCTTTTCAAGAAAGAAAAGCATAAGGAAAGGTTCAAAAAACCTGAGATTTTTAAGAAATCCGTAACTGCAGAATTTGTAAAACTGAAGATCCTTTTTAAAGGTCTGTCCCATACTCTCCCCCTTTTTCTAACTGACAATATCTATTATCTGCAACAGGCTGCTGACTTCATATACTGGTTTAAAATCGCCTGCGAGGTTTTCAACCTCTTTGTTTTTCGGGCATGCAGGAGTGCTGCTGTCAAGATTTATCCAGCATGTGTCAAGTCCGAACCTGTTGCCCCCCGCAATGTCTGATGTCAGGCTGTCGCCTATAACAATGACATCGGATTTATCAGGATTTCCTATCCTGTCCATTGTTATCCTGAAATATTCACTTTCCGGTTTCTGGCAGCCGATTTCACCGGAAATTATAATATTATCAAAATATCCCCTGATCCCTGCCACATCTATCCTTGAATACTGTGTTTCAGTAATCCCGTTTGTTATCATTGTAAGAGAATGGTTTTTATATAGTGATTCAAGAAGCCCAACAGCGCCTTCAAGCATATAACCGGCCAAAGACAGGTTTTTAAGATAATTCTGTCCCATTTCAAGGGGGTCTATATCACCGAGGTTTCCCTCATCAATAAGTCCCTTAAACCTTTTAAGCCTGAGTTCATCAAGAGTCAGATTACCCTTTTCAAATTCATTCCAGCATTCCGAATTAATTCTTTTGTAAAGCTCAATACATGAAGATTCACTGTCCTCAATTCCGTAAAAGCTGAAAGTCTTTCTCAATGACTCACGTTCTGCCATGTGATAATCAAAAAGAGTCCCGTCTGCATCAATAAGTATGTAATTGTATTTTGCCATGATATCGTATTTTAATACGGATTTGGAAAAATAAAAGCCTTTTCAGGAAATTATCGGAGAATTAATATTATTAAGATAATAATCGATAAACATATCTGCCGGTAGTGGTTTACTGAAAAGATAGCCCTGGAACTTTGAACAGCCTTCATTAAAAAGGAAATTGAACTGGTTTATATCCTCTACCCCTTCAACAACAACATCAAAATTAAGCTCCCTGGACATTGTGATAATTGCCCTTACTATAGCCTGATCACAGGCATTATGAAAAACGCTTTCCACAAAGGATTTATCAATCTTGAGAAGATCAATTGCAAACTGCCTCAGGTAATTGAATGAACTGTATCCTGTACCGAAATCATCAATGCAGATTTTAACACCGCTGTTTTTCAGTTTGTCAAGTTTACGGGATGCATCGACAGGATCAGCCATAAGAGAGGTCTCGGTAAGCTCAAGCTTGATAATACCAGGCTCAATATCCCTTGTTTCAAGAATTCTTCTTACAAAGTCTACAAGGTTACCCTCATGAAACTGCAGGGAAGATACATTTATGGAAACAGGGATGGAAAATCCATGCTGCTCCCTCCACTGCTGGATTCTGTCTGCAACATTATACATTATCCAGTTGCCGAGAAGTACAATAATACCGGTTTCTTCAGCCAGAGGGATAAAGCGGTCAGGGCTTACCCTTCCCTTTTCAGGGTGGTTCCACCTGATAAGAGCTTCAGCGCTTATATCATGGATAAGAAGCCTGCCGTTTTTTCCTTCTGTTGCATGAATGATAGGCTGGTAGAACATTTCAAACTGGTTGCTCATCTCATCCATGGCATTTTTCTCAAGTGCTTTTATTATATAGTTCTGGAGTTCCAGCTTTTCCATGGCTCGCTGCTTGAATTCATTCTTGAAAAAAAGGTAATCAACTTTTCTGTCCTTGGCATGCTCAAGCGCAATATCTGCTGAGGTTAGAAGCTGTTCCTTGGTTATTCCGTTTTCAGGGAATGTGGAGATCCCGATATTCGCCCCGATTGTGATATGGTATCCTGATATATTCTCTGTTTCACTGACAAGAGCGCAGATTGATTCTGCAAAATTTATTATCTCTTCCATACTGGAGATGTTTTTAAGAACAATAATGAATTCATCTTCCCGCGTATGGTATATGGCATTTGTATCAGCAAGCTGTTTTAGCCTTACCCCCAGTTTATAGAGTACCCACTCAACAAGTGCAGGACGGAGAGTCTTGGTAAGTACATTATAGTTTTTATCAAGCTGTATAATAAGGAGACTGACATAAAGGCCCTCTTCCTGGTACTTTTTAATATCAAGATATTCATTTATATCCTGACTAAGCTTAATCCTGTTGGGAAGTCCGGTTTTTGTGTCTATAGTCAGTTTTTTCTGAAGATCAATATTTAATTTTTTCTGTTCTCTGTAAAACCTGTCAAATTCTTCTGTTTCAAGGCTTTTTTCAACAAGCTTGCTTTCCAGTTCGCTTATCATTTTTTTATGCATTATAAGCTTTTTTTTCAGGTTTTCAGGAGAATCCTGATCGTTGAAAACAGACGATATATCAAGAAGACCCACAGCTTCTCCTATTTAAATTCATTATTATTGTTATCGGATAAAACCGCAAATAATTAAACTGTATAAAAAGGGAATCATCCATTATTTTGCATCTTGCAGCAGATATGATTTCCTTTTGATCTGATCACACCATTATAAAGTTATTTAAAATTATTGGAAGCGGAAATTAATTATTATTTCCTTTCATTTGACTTTAACAGGATTTATCAATAACATAGGTATTCATGAAAATAGATACTCATACACATGTATTTCACGATAAAATTGCAGAAAAAGCATGCAATCAGCTTGTTGAGCATTACGGTCATCCTGTTACAGCGGATGGAACTGAAAAAAAACTTATAAAAATGATGGACAGGGCCGGAATTGACAGGGCTTTTGTTCTTTCAGCAGCAACAAATCCAGAACAGGTTATTCCGGCAAACACATGGGCAATTACTCTCTCAGGAAAAGAACGTTTTATCCCTTTCGGAACAATCCATCCCGGATTCAGTGACTGGGAATCAGAACTTGAGCGACTTGAGAGAAACGGCATACGAGGAATCAAAATCCATCCGGAATTCCAGGGTTTCAGACTTGATGATGAAACAATGTTTCCAGTATATGAAGCTCTCCAGAAAAGATTTGCAGTGCTTTTTCATGTGGGAGACAGCCTGCCTCCGGACAGGAATCCATCATCACCGCAGAAACTTGCAAGGGTAATGGATAATTTCCCGGACCTCACCTGCATTGCCGCCCATTTCGGGGGATTTCTGCACTGGGACTGGGTATGTGAATCCTATAAGGGGAAAAAACTTTTCATGGATACTTCAAGTTCCCTGAAATTCATAAGCGACAGGCAGCTTAAAACCATACTCAACAGCTTCCCGGAGGAAACATTCCTGTTCGGAAGCGATTACCCGATAAATGATCCCAATGAGGAAATAGAGCTGCTGAGAAAAAAAGCCGGTTTTTCCGAAGACAGGATTGAAAAGCTGCTGGAAAGGGGAATGAGTGTTTTTGAATCGTTAAAGTATTGAAGCTATTCTGTATACCTTGATACAGTTTTTTCAATAAAGCCCTCATTTATCATATCAGCAAGTATTCTGTTTATTTCATCCATTCTGCCGGCAAGAAGAGACCTCTTGCTTACAGTCATATAAAGGGTCCAGACAACAAAAGACTTATCGGAATGGACAAATCTGCCGGCAAGTTCAGGATATTTCCTGAAAAGTCCCTTTGCAACTATTTCATTTCCCGGGAAAACATCTATTCTTCCGGTCATGAGTTTTCTGTAATTACTGTAGTCCGAATTTGCGCTGTCTTTTTCAGCTGTTTTTAAAAAATCATCAAACTCCTCACCGTAGCTGTAACCTGTTGTAATTCCAATCTTGTATTTCCCCAGGTCAGAAAATTTATCAAATTCAACAGCACCTCCTTCACGGTCTGCGGATGACCAGATCAGCCCCCTTACCTTAAAGACAGGTATTGAATAATCAAGGTATTTTCCCCTTTCCGCTGTTTTTATGAGGAACATCATTCCGTCTGAATATCCATACTCAAGATTGCTCAGCGCCCTTTTAAGAGGATACATTTTAAAAACAGGTTCAGTATCCATTCTTCTGAAAAGTTCAGCAGCCACATCAACAGCAATCCCTTTTACAGTACTGTTTTCAGAAAAATAGAAGGGGGGATAGTCAAAAGCTGCAAGCGTAACCTTTTTACTGTTTTCACCATACAGTGGAAAAAGAGCTGCAGAAAGCTGTAATAGAATAAATACCATTAAAAAAAGTCTGAAGTCATTCCTTTTATTAATCATGCTGCTATTTTCTGCTCCCTGAATCAGCAAATCAGAAAACAACCCCGATTTCTGATATACATGTATCATCATACTTTGTCCCGGGATAAACATCGCTGACAGTTATCTTAAGCCCTGTAAATCCGTACATCTCCATGATAAGAAGCATGTTCGGAAGCGCTTTGTAATCCTTAGGCTGTATTCCCAGCTCCTCAAGTATCATCTCAAAGAGATCGGGATAATCAGAATAGAACTCATCAAGTGTTCTTCCTATAATTTCATCCTGCATCTCTTCAGTGTCATAGAGTGTAAAAACCTGTTTCTCAATAACATCCTTTACAGGCAATGCTTCCCTTAGCATTGTCTCCTTTGTAAAATAAAGATAATAGTCAAGTTCTGTTACAAGTCCCGGGGCATTCAGACCGCATACAAAAGATACATCAAGCGCCTTTACCCTGCTGTTGATGGTGTAGAGCCTCTCTGATTTCGCATAACCGTTTACAAGTGAGAACCCGCTTATAATTTTGTTTGTCATGATAAGAACAGATTCCCCTCTGCCGTACCCGGCCGCCCCCTCAACCCATGCTGTGGAAGTATCGGAATCAAAAAGATTTTCAGGAGAATATACAACTGTTTTTCCCCCGAGTTTTTCACTCAGGGAGGAACTTGCCCAGAGCGATTCCCCGGGCCGGATTTCCAGCTTGTTCCACTCTCCCCATGAGCTGGAAATACCGGCAAAAATAAACAATGCCAGAAAAATCTTTTTCATAATCCGGACCTCTTTTTTATATAGTTTATGGTATCTTCAGAGTAAATACTGTATTCCAGTTTACCCTTTTTCAGTGAATTTTCATAGTTTTCCATTTTATCAAGCAGTTTACCTGCTTCAAGATCAGTAAGAGTATCTATAACAGCAGATCTGTAATAAAAGTCACCTTTAAGCTCAACTACATCCCTTATAAACTGTTTCCTCCTTTTTCCGGAATAGTCCAGAGGTGAAGGGATAATTCCGGAACTGAAAAGATCTCTGAAACTTGTTTTTGTTTCGGATATTGTATTCCCGGGTTCCATGAAATCACCTTTTAAAGATTCATCAGGATCAACTTCCACAGGGCGGGATTTCCCTGAACTCAAATTTATATGATAATACCTTTTTCCGCCGATTTCTGTTGCAAGCAGAAAAATTCTGCCTGAATACTTTTTGCATCTGGTATATTTTATATCTGAATCTGAAAGGGCAAAACCTGGAATAACAGAAACTTCTGCACTGCCGCTGCTTTTCATCCTTACAAGATATACAGCTTCAAAAACCCTTTTGGAGCGGCCTCCGTCAGGGAACCTGCGGAGACCTTCGGGCTGCCTGAAAAGCCGGTAGCTTGCCAGAAATACAATATGATTATCAATCATGTAACCGGGACTTGTTGAGAATGCGGTATATACCTCATCGGAATATCCCCCTGTCAGGAAAGATATACACCCCTTCACAGCTATGAGCAGAAAAAGGACTGAGAGAATTTTCCACTTTTTTTTCATATAAAATAGTATATAATAAAGTTATAATATTTACAGTTAATATTATCCGGATAACAGGCATATTTAACAGAAGGAGACTTTATGAATATTGAATTGTCATCAGGTAAAAATTTCAGCAATGTATCTGAAGATGTCTTAAGGGAAAATTTCCAGCTTCTGAAATCTGGAGAAGATTTTCTTATTCTTGACGACAGCGGCAGTTATATACAGTGTGCTGTCTCTGAGCCCGGCACCCTTGTTTTTGAGTACCAGGACAGCACAGGTCACTATTCAGGAAGTTCAGCTGTAAGCTTTGAAAGGGGTGAAGAGATTATGCTTCAGTACCTGAAAAGAGACAGCAGCTGGAAGAATAATACTGACTGGGTATCTGATGGGGGATATGAGCAGGAATCTCCATCATTCTCATCAGAGAGGCAGGGCACTTCATCAGACAGCAGCATGGGCGGAGAGCAGAAGGATGAACCGCTCAGTATAGGCGGGATTTTCAATACATTAAAGAAAACTGCAAAAAAAGAGGTAAAAAGGGCTGTTGAAAAGAAGACAAGCGGTATTGTAAAGGATGTTTTCAGAAAGTTCACCAAATAGAAGCATGGCTGTAATATAATTTATTAAAGAAGACAGTAATCCTGCTGTTGAAGGATGATAATGCGGTCAGGAGTATTTTTTACAGTCATTATTCTGATGTTATCCATACAGATTTATGCTCAGGAAAAATCTTTTAACCTGGTATCGGTTGAATATCCCCCCTTAATAGGTGAAGACCTCCCTGGAAACGGATGGACAATGGATGTTGCAAGGGCGGCGCTTGAACCCCAGGGATACAGGGTATCGATAAGGTTTGTTTCATGGCCCAGGGCAGTTCACGACTCGAAAATCGGAACTTACGACGGCTTGTATCTCCCGCTCAAAAACAGGGAAAGGGAAGCAGACTATCTTTTTTCAGAACCGATCACTCAGGTTAAAACAGGGTTTTTAAAGCTTAAAAACATACATATCAGATATGTAAAACTTGAGGACCTGAATAAATATACCATTGGAACATTATGTGATTATTCATATTCGCCTGAATTTGACATGGCAAATTACCTCAAGAAGGAAGAGGTATGCAGGGAGGATCTTAATTTCAGAAAACTCCTTTCAGGAAGAATTGATCTGATGGCAGTTCATATCCCTTCAGCAGAATACCTGATGAACTCTGTTCTTACAGAGGAGGAGATTTCAAAGATTGAATTCATGGATCCCCCCCTTTCGGTAAGCAGCCTTTATCTGGCTGTATCAAGGGTCCTGCCGGATGCTGAACAGAGGATCAGGGACTTCAACAGGGGCCTTGAAAGGATCAGGGCAGACGGGACATTCGGAAAAATACTTGAAAAACACGGTTTCAAATATCAGCATTAAACTGATTAAAATAACAAATAAAATCCATCAACACAGGAGATCCAATGGAAAACATCACAGAAAAAAACAGAATCTATTCATATCAGAATTATCTCATAAGAAGAAAGGTGTTTAAACTGCTCGGAGGAGCATTTCACATATATGATCCGGAAGGAAGGCTTGCTTTTTATTCAAAGATGAAGGCTTTCAAGCTGAAGGAAGATATAAGGCTTTATTCAGATGAATCAATGCAGGAGGAACTTCTTGCAATAAAGGCAAGACAGATAATTGATTTTTCAGCTGCCTACGATGTAGTTGATTCTGTTACAGGGGAAAAGGTCGGTGTTCTTAAAAGAAAGGGGATGAAATCAATTTTCAAGGATGAATGGATAATAATGAATGAGGAGGACCGTGAAAAAGGTCTTATAAGGGAAGACAGCCGCTTACTTGCCTTTATCAGAAGGTTTGTTACAAATATTATCCCCCAGAAATACCATGCTCAGATAAACGGTGAAACTGTGTGCGAAATGAAACAGAATTTCAACCCGTTTGTAATGAAGATAAACCTTGATTTTTCAATGGACAGGAACAGCCTGCTTGACAGGAGACTGGGGATTGCAGCTGCTGTCCTTATATGCGCAATAGAAGGGAGGCAGCAGTAAATAACTTAAGAAATGTTATTCGTATCTTATAACCTCTACAGGGCAGCTTTCACAGGCCGCAACTTTATCACTGCTACGGAATCATCTGCCACCCTGCAATGCATCGAATCAGTCCTTGGCTTTCACCTTGTTCCATTCTATCGGCTTTGCCGAACACTGCAGGGCTTCCCCAGTTACTTTCCTGACGCCCTTGCAATTCGGATTATCTTCCCCCTGATCAGGGTGATACCTCCTTCTTTCAGAAGGTCGGGTTTGCCAGCTTCGCTGGGCAAACAAAAAAGCATGGAAAGCTGTATTCTTTCCATGCTCCTCTATCCGCAATAACACAGAAATAAATCTGATTTTTTAAAGCTTAATAGTAATCATCACCCAGGGGATTGAACTCGGCATTCTCAACCCACCATTCCGGTTTGCTTACCAGCTCAATCAGGTTTTCAACAGTTTTATAATGATATTTTTCCTGTTTCATAAGCCTGTTAAAAAGATCTTTTGATTTATCATCTTCAGCCTTATCAAACTGTTCCCTGTAAAAATCAATTCCTTTTTTCTCTATTTCCAGCGCGAACCTGTAATCGGAAATTGAATCATTATTAATACTTGAACTATCCAGATTGTTCTTTATTTCATCAAAGACTGTTTTTATCTTCAAGGCACTCCCTTTTACCGGATCTGCTCCGGCCTTTTTCTGAAGAACTTCAACAGCTTCTCTGTGTCTCATTTCATCATCTGCAAGCATTTTAAAAACTTTTTTGATTCCGGAATGAGCAGTTTTATCTGATAATTCAAGATAAAGAGCTTCCGCATCCTTTTCCATTTTAATTGCAAATTCATACATATCCATAAAATTTCACCTTAACCCTACTCATATTTTATAACTTCAACAGGACAGCTTTCTGCAGCTTCTTTTACCGCACCTTCGTTCCCGCTGAAATCCGCATTCCCGTTAACCACAGCAATGTCATCCACAGTAAACACCTCCGGGCAGATATCTCCGCAAAGTCCGCATCCGGTGCATCCCTCTTCTATCCATACTTTTGAAACAGCCAAAATAAATCCTCCATAACAGCAGGAGCTGCTTATAAGACAGGCAAAATGATAAGTAAAAGGCAGTCTGCTTTTTTAATTTTATTTAATACCAATATGAATTATGGTACCCCATAACTGAAAAGTCAAATATTGTGAAAAGAGTTTATGAAGCCTTATAAAGATATTATTCATGGAAAAGAAAAAAAGCATGGACATTTTAATTAAACATCCATGCCTGATTATATTAAATAATTATAAAAATTTTTGATATATTTCAAAAAAACTGTTAAGGAGCTGTCCCCGGTAGAGAGTAAATAGTATTATCATTATCGTAAACACTAAATATTAACCAGTCATCATCATCTTCTTCCCTCATATCAAAAGTATATGATCCATAATCAGTAGAAACAGAATCACCATCAATAACAACAGTTCTGGATGATCCGCTTCCTGAAATACTTGTTATAGAATAATTCTGACCTGCTGTTTCAAATGCAGAATCAATTGTACCTTCAGATCCAGTATAAGAATATGAATCCGGATGAAAATGCTCTTTAAATATACCTGCTCGTGTCGAAGATGAGCCATTAAGATCAGACACAAAAGCATCAATTCTGTCTTCTATGCTCATTCCTGAATCTTCCTCTGTACAGCCTGTTAAGAAAAACAAAAGAGAAACTGCTGAAAGCAGTATTAAAACTAATGTTATTTTTTTCATATTATCACCTCTTTTTATATGTCTGTTTCATTTATCTGCGGTATAGATATTTCTTCGAATTTAGCAAGAAGTCTTTTATAGACTTTTTCGAAATCTTTATACTCAGGTTTGTCCAGCTTCATTATATATCTTGTTTTCAGCTCAGCATACATGTTTCCCACAACAAACCTTCTCATCGAAAGTGCTGAAAGAGCATAATATCTGACATTAAGGCTTAACGAAACAGCATTTAATTTTGATTTCGCAATAACATTCTTTTCAAATTCTGCTGCTGCGGCATCACCTTTCTCTTCTTTAATTTTAATAAATTCTTTTTTCTCTTCATCAAGTTGAGCTTTCCACTCCAGAAAAATAGGGTACAGCTCCTCAACCTTGCTGTTGTAATAATCAAGCCTCTTCTCAACAGCCTTGAGGCTTTCTGCAGGGTTATCAAGAAACTCCCTCTTTCTGTCACTGTTCCAGGACTGGAAATTAAGAGGCTTTCCCTTAAGCGAAAACTTGTCCCCCGGCGCCTCGCCCGGCCTTACCTCAACCGCTTCATCCTTTTCAAGGGAAACACTCTTTCCTTCAGACTCAACCTCAACCATCCCGCTTCTTACAGCTATGAGGGATGAACCGTCTGCTCCCGCATAAACCCTGAACTCAGTACCCCTTACACCGGCAACAGTACTGTTTGTAGCAATCAGAGGCTCAATGCTCCCTGCCCTCTTGAACTTGAACGCAATTTCTCCGAGGGTACAGGAAAGGACATTCTGCTTTGCCCCGCTTACTTCCATCTCCCTTACAGTAAAAACTGTATTGGGTTTAATATTGTAGGTGCTTCCCGATTCCTTTTCCCTGAGTTCAGCATAGCTGTCATCATCAGTAATTACAGAATTTCCGACTTTTACCTCATCGCCTGTCATTGCTTCATAAAGGTCTCCCGTGCTGTCCTTGATATCAACCCATCCGTCAATATATGTTACAGTTACAAGCTCGTTTGAGAATGCATAAAAAGATGACAGAATAAAAAGTATTAATAGTATTTTTTTCATTTCACAGGCCCCCTGAATCCGTAAACAACCGGATATCTGACTTTTTTACCGTTTCTTTCAAGATAATTTTTCAGGTCCTGGAGCCTGAACCAGCTGTTTTCAAGAGGTCTGTCAAAATCAGCCTTCTTGTCAATAAACACATACCTGCTGCTGCCCAGAATAAGGTAATAAAGACCGTTGTCTGCTTCAACCTTTACAAGAGATGCATCATCAGGCAGATACTTGCTGAAGAAGGTCTTTACCTCCATTGTATCTGCAAACAGGCTGTAATCCTCCGCAACCAGCGGAAGTGACTCTCTGATAACTCCGTTTCTGAAACTGAAACGGGACCTGTTGAGGTTGTTCCATATCATGCTTATATCGCTGTCAAGAACAATTATCTCTCCGTCTAAGAGAAACGGATTGGAGGTAATCTCCTCAAGATACTCCTCACCCGGATGATTGATAAGGTCCACAACCTTTTCAGCAGAACTGCTCCACCGGCTGTAGGGTACGGAAGTACAGGAAATTATCACAAACGATAACAGTATAATCAGCAGTGCCAATGCTTTTTTCATCTTTCATTCCTTTTATAAATATTCAAAGAGTTTCCCTTTTAACCGGAAGAAACCCTTTATTAACTTTAATCCCGAAAACACACAATTTCAATAACTGTGATATTTACTTTTACCATAATACCATAAAATTATATATATTGAATTCTTTTCTTTAAACAGACCAGTATTACCGACTTTTCAGTCGGTTTTATTTGAAAAACATTACTCCCATGAATTATAATTATTTCAGGAATTATTCTTAATTAAAAATCAGAATCACTGAAAGTTTTGAAAAATCTTTATTCAGGAGTTATTAAATGAAATTCAGTGATCTTAAAATTGCTGCAAGACTTACAGTTTCCCTGGTATTATTATCCACTATAGGAATAGGACTTATTCTGTTTTCTGTTGTTTACCTTACAGGAAACTATTCCGAAGAGAACGCAGCCATAATTGCAGAGGCAAGGGCGAAAGACAATTCAGAAACAGCAGCATCATTTATAAACAAGCCTTTTGATGAAATAAGGATAATAGCAGGCATAATTGAAAATGAACTTAATGGGGGAATAAAACTTTCAAGGGAAGATCTCTATGTTATTCTTTCCAAACACCTTGAGAACAACCCTGACCTTCTGGGTATATATGTGCTTTTCGAACCTGACGCGTTTGACGGGAAAGACGAGGAATACAAGAATGCAGAGTACCATGATGAAACAGGACGCTTTGTCCCGTATATTGTAAGGGACAGTTCAGGAAATATCTCTATAGAACCCCTTGTCGGATATGAAACAGAGGGGGACGGCGACTACTACCTCATACCCAGGAGGACTGGAAAAGAGGCAATACTTGAGCCATACTTTTACGAGATAGACGGAAAACAGGTGCTTCTAACATCCCTTGTCGTGCCTATCAAAAATTCAAAAGGAAATTTCATCGGTATAGCTGGTGTTGATATTGCAGTCGGCGATATACACAAGCTTCTCAAGGATGTAAAGATATTTGATACAGGATACCTGGATTTTTTCTCGGACACCGGAATTATTCTTTCAATTTTTGACGAAAAGCTTATAGGAAAAAATATAAATGAAGTAATAACAGATATGACATATATAGAAAATATTCAGAAAGACGAGGAAATCCTTTTCAATTACAGCTCAAAACTTACCGGCAAAAAATACCTTGTATACAGTGTACCCATAGACATTGGAAAAACCGGTGTAACATGGTGTCTGACAGCAAATATACCGGAGAGCGAAATATTTGCCACATCAAACAAAATAATGATAATAATAATAACATTAGGAGCGGCAGCCCTTGTAATTATCTCGGCAGTCGTCTTTTTCATATCAAGATCAATATCAAGTCCCATAAATGAAGGTATTGTATTTGCCGACAAAATAGCAAACGGAGACCTTACAGCATCGCTTGTTTTTGACAGGAAAGATGAAGTGGGAAAACTTGTAGCTTCGCTTAACAAGATGAAGAGAAACCTTAACAGCATGATGTCTGAAATAAAGGAGGCTGCAGGGCAGGTAACTTCCGGAAGCAGGCAGATCTCGTCATCCTCGCAGCAGATTTCATCAGGAGCAAATGAACAGGCTGCAAGCACAGAAGAGATATCATCAAGCATGGAAGAGCTGGTTGCAAACATACAGCAGAATACTGACAATGCAGGCAAAAACCTTGAAGTAACAAAACAGGCAGGAGCTGATATGGCAATTGCCCTTGAACAGGTCAATAAAACAGCCGCCAGCATGGAAAAAATCAATGAAAAAATATCTTTTATTGAGGATATTGCACGCAATACAAACATGCTTGCGCTTAATGCGGCAATTGAGGCAGCAAGAGCCGGAGATGCTGGAAAAGGATTTGCAGTTGTTGCTTCAGAAGTAAGAAAACTGGCGGAAACAAGCCAGAGCGCTGCTGTTGAAATTACAGCAGAAGCAGTTGAAAGCGTAAAGATATCACGCAATGCGCTTGATGCAATGAATTCAGTAGCTGAAAAGGCAAAAGAGTCTGCAGAACTTACAGGGGAAGTTGCCCAGGCAAGCTCAGAGCAGAATAACGGTGCAGCCCAGATAAACAGTGCAATACTCCAGTTCGATTCAGTAATACAGCAGAATGTTTCAGCATCGGAAGAGCTTTCTTCCATGAGCGAGGAACTTGAATCACAGGCCCAGACCATGCTTGATTCGATCAGTTTTTTCCAGCTTGACAATATTGAAGAATAAAAAAGGAGTTTAAATAGTTCAGAAATACCTGTTATATGTTATAATAGCCGGATTTTTAAGAGTTATGAAATCTTCCTTACAGAGGTACTGATATGAACTTATTCAGAAAACCCGGACAGATTATATGGACCCCCCGCATGGAACTTCTGATATTCCTGGTTTTGTGTATTCCTTTCTATCTACTCGCCATCAAGTTCGACTTTCTTGAATCTGTATTTGAATTTACAAGGAATCATGAGGAATATGAACTTGATGAGACTATAACAACCTTTGTTTTCATATCTTTTGCAAGCGGTTTCTATACATTAAGAAAACTTAAGGATATTAAAAGGGCAAATCTTGAGATAAAGGAGACCAATTACAGACTGCAGGAAGCGCTTTCCGAAATAAAAGAGCTGAGGGGAATAATCACAATCTGTTCAGTATGCAGGAAGGTGAAAATAAAGGATAATTCATGGCAGCAGCTGGAATCATATATCAGCGAGCATACAGATGCACAGTTCAGCCACGGGATCTGCAAAGACTGCAGAAACAGGCTTTATCCTGAATTTTCAGGTGATAATAACTGATAACAGCAGGAAACAACAGATATAAAAAGCGGTATTCTTACTTACTTAATTTGTATAAATCCTGTATAATGTCAATATTCAATTTTTTGACTGAAAACGGGAAATCGGAATGACACTGAAAGAAATTTCTGAAAATATTGGTGCTGAAGTTATTCATGAGGGAAGGACTTTTGACTCTCTTGATATAATAAATATTTCTGCTGGCGACATGATGAGCGAAGTTCTTGTCGGGGATGAGGAGAACAGGATCATTGTTACCGCCCTTACAACAGATCAGGTAATCAGGACTGCCGATATAGTTGAAGCTGTCGGGATTATACTTATTAACGGGAAACAGCCGCAGCAGTCAATGAAAAAACTTGCTGAGGAATCTGATATCACCCTTCTTTCCACCGGGATGAGCATGTTCAGAACCTGCATCCTACTCGGAACCCTTCTCGGTATATGCAAGTAAAATGCCTGAATTATCATTAAATACAACCAATTCACATGATGTAATCCTTGATATAATCTACCGGATCAAGATCAGGGACATAATGTCCAAAAATCCCCGGACAGTTGCTCCTGATGACACTGTCATGACTGCAAAAATAAAGATGAAAAAGTACGGTATTTCAGGAATGCCTGTTGTAAAGGAAAGGCAGCTTAAAGGGATTATAAGCACACATGATATATTTGAATGCTATGACAGAGGGTCCATGAATGACCCGGTTTCAAGTTATATGACCAGGAATATTATAATACTTGAAGAGGATATGCCGATTTCATTTGCACTGAACTATTTCAACAAATACAAGTACAGAAGGTTTCCTGTCCTTAACAGGCACAAGGAAATTGCAGGGATAATTACCAGCAGGGACATAAATGTTTTTCTGCTCAATGAAATCAATTCAGAACTTCAGAAAATCGATCAGAAAAAGCAGAAGGAATCTGAAAAAATCTCCAAAGGTGAGTTCTACAAGCAGTTCAATATCAGAAAATTTGATTTTGAAAATGCCGGAAAGGTATCTTTCTCCATAAAAAAAACACTCAAGGAAAAAAACATTCCCCAGTCTGTAATCCGCCGTGTATCAATTGCAGTGTATGAACTGGAAATCAACCAGGTTGTTCATTCAAACGGGGGGTATATTGTATTTGCCATGGATGAAAACGAGATTACAATCAAGGCCATTGACAAAGGGCCGGGTATTGAAAACCTTGACCAGGCCCTTGAAGAGGGGTACTCGACTGCCAGCGAATGGATAAGGAGCCAGGGATTCGGCGCAGGGATGGGCCTTCCCAATGTTAAAAGAGTCAGCGATAATTTTCAGATCACTTCAGAACCTGAAAAGGGGACAGAAGTTATTATAAATATCAAGACAGGAAATAAAGATGAAGATAAGTGATTTAAAGGATAAAACAGGCTATGATCCTGTTGTAGATGTAAACAGGGACGGGGAACTCAAATCAGGATATACAGGGGACCTTTTAAGCGATGTAATGGCAAACGCCCCCTCTGATTCCGTACTTGTAACAATACAGGCTCATAAAAATACGATAGCAGTTGCCACACTTGCCGGAATACAGGCAATAGTTATCTGCAACAAAAGAAAGGTCCCTGAAGATATGGCAGAAGCTGCGGAAAAAGAGGGTGTTGCAATATATGCCACATACAAGGACCAGTTTACAGTTTCTGCGGAAATCAGCGGGAACCTCTGAAACACCAGTCTGCTGATTTTTCTGCAGCGGAATAATATATGCAGATAAAAACAGACCTACATATTCATTCATGCCTCAGCCCGTGCGGCTCACTTGAGATGTCGCCCAAGGCTATTGCTGAAACAGGTGCCAGGCTGGGGCTCGGAATGATGGCGCTCACAGACCACAACTCGGCCCTCAACTGCCCTGCTTTCAGGATAAACTGCATGGAAAACAGCATTGTCCCTGTTTTCGGGATTGAGGTTACAAGCAAAGAGGAAGCCCATATTGTAGCACTTTTTGAAAGTGTTGAAGCTGCCCTTGATTTCGGTTCTTTTATCTATGAAATGCTTCCGGATATTCAAAACAATCCTGAAGTTCTGGGAGACCAGATAGTTGTCAATGAATATGAGGAAATAATTGAAGAAGTTGAAAGATACCTGGGGAATGCTACAGAGCTTACGGTAGAAAACATAAAAAATGAAATAAGAAAAAGGGAAGGTCTTTTCATCCCTGCCCATATTGACAAACCTCTCTTCTCAATCCCTTCACAGCTGGGTTTCCTTCCCCCTGACGACTATGACGCTGTTGAGGTTTATACCCCGGGGAATGCACATGAATACAGCAGCAGATACACAGTTATCACAAATTCGGATGCACATTATCCCGATGACATAGGGAGGAAAAACCTGATTATTGATATGGAGGAAATAAGCTTCTCCGGTCTTAAAAAAGCACTCCGCAAACATATTTTATAAACATAATTTTCATTTTTATTTACAAAATCATTTTTTCAATGCATTATTTAATTACCATAATATGGATAAACAAATTATGAGCAATAAAAAAAAACTACTGTATTCTGTCTTCATAATAATACTTTTTCTTTTTATAAATAATCACGAATTCCTGTATGCAGAGAACAACAAACCGGAAAAAGTCTCTCTCTCCCTCCAGTGGCTTACTCAATGCCAGTTTGCAGGCTACTATGCTGCACTTGAGAATGGTTTCTATAGTGATGAGGGATTGGATCTCACAATAAATCCTGGAGCAGGAGATATCAATTCAATAAAAAATGTCGAATCAGGTATTTCAGAATTCGGTACAAAATGGCTTGCAGATTTTTTAAAGGCAAAAGACAGTGGAGCGGAAATAATTTCAATTGCACAGATCCTTCAGAGCAACGGACTTATAATGCTTTCAAAATCTGAATCAGAAATAAAAACACCATATGATTTTAAAGGGAAAAAAATCGGGATCTGGTATTTCGGGAATGAAATACAGTTTTATACTCTTATCAATAATTTAAAGATACCTCCTGATTCTATGGAAATACTGCCTCAGCAGTGGAGTATAGAGCCTTTTCTTGATAATGAATATGATGCTGTAATGGCAATGAATTATAATGAGTATCTTAGAATACTTGATAGAGTTAAAGACAAAAACAAGCTCAATATTATTGATTTCAGGGATTATGGTTTTAATTTCCCGGGTCATGTTATTTTTACAAAAGAAGAAACAGCTGAAAACAATCCTGAACTATGTGAAAAAATGGTAAGAGCATCGTTAAGAGGGTGGAAATGGGCCATGGAAAACCAGGAGAAGGCTGTTGATATTGTATTGAAGCATGACAGAACAGGAATTCTTGAACGGGAACATCAGCTGAAACAGATGAAGGAAATAACAAACCTTATACAATCAGGGGGAATAAAACTGGGCTACCACTCAGAGAAGCAGTCCTCTTTTGTTATAAAAAGTTTGTTTGAAAACAATATTATTGCTGATCCTGATAGTCTTGCCGAATCATATACAAATAACTTTGTCGAAAAAGCATACAAAAAGGGAATTACTCCGTGACGCTTTTTACCAACATAAAAACAAGAACCAGTATGCCGGTTTTTATTCTTCTGGTAATAGCAGCAACTGTAATTATTCTGTTTTCAAATACTCTGACATTAAACAGAGCATTCTCAAGTATAATAAACAGGGATATTAAAAACCTGGGTTTGATAGCAGAACTGTCACTTTTTACAGCAGAATCACGAACCGAAGTTTACAGGTTTATAGAAAAATATGAACCATCAACTTACCGTATAAAAGAATCATTCAATAAATCCCTTAAAATCCTGAAAAGTATTAATTCTGAGAATATGCCTGAGCAAATCAGAATTTTATTGTTCAATATGGAAAAAGAGATTATCAGCATAATTTATTTAACTGATCAGCTTAACAACGCAGTAAGAAACAGAAGTTCAATAAAAAAGGCTGAATTTTCAAGCAGTCTCCTGACGCAGAGCTCAATGCTGGTCAAACTATCAGAAAAACTTCATAATATTGTTGAAAATCATATCCTGATAAAACAGATTGATTCAAAAACCTCTTTAATAAAAAACAATATAATTTTATCTGCCATTATGACTGTTTTTTTAATGATTATTATTCTATTTGAAGTTTCACAAAACAAAACACTTACAGAAGCTGTTAAATCAAGAACTGAAGAACTGGAAAAGCAGGTTTCAGTACTTAAAAAAACAGAACATACACTGGGACTGAGCGAAAAACGTTTTGCTGATCTGTATAATAATGCTCCTGTAAGCTACTTTTCTCTTGATGACAATGGTAAAATCACAGATGTAAACAATACCCTGCTTAAAACAATGTCCTGTAAAAAAGAAGATATAATCAATAATCCACTTGAAAATTTCATATTCAATCATGATATTGAATTATATAAAAATATTTTAAGTGAACTGATTAATAGAAAAGTGCTGGTAAACAAGGAACTCAGGCTGGTTTCCCGCAACAACGAGATTATCAACATAATGATAAGTGGAAACATTGACAGCGGAACAGGTAATTATCATTGCGCCTTTTATGACATTACAGACAAAAAACATCTTGAAGAGCAGCTGCAGCATACAGAAAAAATGAGTGCAATTGGACAGCTTGCAGGGGGAATTGCGCATGACTTCAACAACCAGCTTGCAGGAATCATGGGATATGCGGAGCTTCTCAGAGATATAGTACATGATCCAAAAGCTGAAAAATATGCAGATAATATTCTGACTATATCAAAAAGGTCTTCAGAACTTGTAAAACAGCTTCTTGTTTTTGCAAGAAAAGGACAGCAGATTAAGACAAAAATAAACATCCATCATCTGCTTAAAGAGGCAGAGGTTCTTATACACAGAAGCATTGATAAAATAATAGATCTGAAACTGAATCTGGAAGCTGAAAGCTCAATAATTTCAGGTGATCCGGGACAGATTATTAATATTTTTCTGAATATGGCTATTAATTCAAGAGATGCCATGCCGGAAGGGGGAGAAATAACAATTTCCACTGAATCTGCAGATATTACTGACAATACTCTGCTGAACAATATAAAGATCCCTGCAGGAAAATATATAAAAATCACTGTAAAAGATACAGGAGAAGGTATTCCGGATTCTCTTAAGGATAAAATTTTCGAACCCTTTTTTACGACAAAACCGACCGGTAAAGGGACCGGCATGGGGCTTGCCCTGGTATACAGCACCGTAAAAAACCATGACGGTTTTGTTGATTTTTACAACAGAAAGGAAGGGGGAGCAGTTTTTTCTGTTTATTTTCCTCTGGTATTTACAGATGTTGAAAGCAGCATTGAAAGGAAAAGTTCTGAAATTGAAAAAATCAGGGGAGAATATACAATTCTGATTGCTGATGATGAAAAAATGCTCAGGGAAATGACTTCGGAATCTCTTTCAGACATGGGATACAGAACTCTTGAAGCAGAAGACGGTGAACAGGCTTTAAATATATACAGAAAAAACCCTGGAGCTGTAGACCTGGTGCTCCTTGATCTGGTAATGCCGAAAGCAGGAGGATATGAAACCTTTATGCAGATGAAAACAATCAATCCGGAAGTTAAGGTTATCATAACAACAGGCTACAGCTTTAATGAAAATATCCCTGAACTGATAACAAAAGGGGTTAAGGAAGTTGTCATGAAACCATATTCAATATCAGATCTTCTTCAGTTGATTTCAGAAGTAATAAGTAATTAAAACCGCTTACCTTTAAAATAGAAATTCAGCATTGTAATTCCGGATTTCAGCCTCTTCTTGCAATAATTAACTATTAGGGATATAAATAAACCTATGAAAACATATGAAGAAATCAACAGGAAAATAGAAAAAGGGACTGCAGTAGTTCTGACTGCAGATGAAATTATCGATTATGTCGATAAAAAAGGGCTTGATAAGGCTGCTGAAGAGGTTGATGTAGTAACAACTGCTACTTTCGGTCCCATGTGTTCATCAGGATGTTTTCTGAATTTCGGTCATTCGAAACCTAAAATAAGGATTACTGAAGCCTGGATTGATGACGTTCTCTGCTATTCGGGAATAGCAGCGGTTGACGTATATCTCGGGGCCACCCAGCTCAGGCACAATGACCCTGCAAACATGTACTACCCTGGTGAGTTTATTTCAGGGGGGGGGCATGTTATTGAAAAGCTTGTTAAAGGGGAAAAATGCCAGCTTTTCGCCCTATCCTACGGGACTGATGATTACCCGAGAAAAGAGATCAGGACATGGTTTGATATAAATGACCTTAACCAGGCAATAATGGTAAACCCCCGGAACTGTTACCAGAACTATAATGTTGCGATCAACTGTTCAGATAAAACTGTTTACACATACCTGGGTATACTGAAACCCAATATGGAGAACCTCACCTATTCATCTGCAGGACAGCTTTCTCCCCTTCTCAACGATCCCCTTTATGAAACAATAGGCATAGGCTCAAGCGTCTGGCTTGCAGGAAGCAGGGGACATGTACATGCGGAAGGGACACAGCACTGCCCCACTGCAGAAAGAACAGCTAATGATGTTCCTGTCGAAGGAGCAGGTACCCTGGGTCTTACAGCAGATATGAAAAAGATGAAAGGGGAATATGTAAGGGGTGTAAGCCTCAAGGGCTACGGTGTCTCCCTCTCCCTCGGAGTGGGCATCCCCATACCTGTACTTAACAGGGAAATCCTTAAGAGGACAACAGTACGGAACCGTGAAATTGAGGCATGCGTAATAGATTACAGCCATGACTACCAGAATAAAACCGGGAATGTGATTGCAAAGGTCAACTATGAGGACCTCATGAAAAACAATGTGACAATCAGCGGAAAAAAGGTTGAGGTGAGTTCAATGTCGTCATACAGCAAGGCGCTTGAAATTGCAGAGATACTTAAAGATGAAATTAAGCGTGGAGATTTTCCCCTTGCAGTACCGGGGCAGAGGCTTCCGGTAAGCCAGGGAATGAAAGGGCTTGAGATAAGGAGAGAGAAATGACAATAACAAAAAAAGTGCTTCTTCTTTTTCCCAAAAGCGAAACTGAAAAACCTATTGTATACCACCTTGTAAAGGACTATGACCTTATAGTAAATATTTTCAGGGCAAAGGTAACACCGGAGGAATACGGCTACCTTGTCCTTGACCTGACAGGAAGCGAAGAAAATATCAGGAACGGGCTTGATTTTGTGAAATCCTTCCATGTAGAAATCAATGAGGCAGACAGGGGAATAAGGTGGGATGAGAAAAAATGCATTCAGTGCGGGAACTGCCTTTCACACTGCCCTACTGAAGCCCTCTATATTTCAGACCCTGAAACAAGAAAAATTGACTACAACGAGGACAAATGCGTTCAGTGCCTGAGCTGCATTGAAAACTGCCCTTACGGGGCATGCAGTTCCATCTTCTAGGGATTATCCCCCGGACAGGTAATAAATTTTTTCCGAATCCGGGGATTATGCTTTTTTTATACAGAATATTCACTAACTTAAACAGCAGGAGAATACAGTCGGTAAAATGGTCCATGAAAGAATCTGGAAAAAGTTTTCCTATATGGGGGCAAATTTCAGAATTTCATCATCAGAATATGATGTAATCTGCGAGGAAATTGTCAGGCAGAGGACTATCCTGAGCAGTTATATAGAAAAACATCAGGATTTCATGGAATCGATGGTACCTGTTTCCATTGAAGCTGACGCCCCGTATTGTAAAAAGGATGCACAGGGCATCACTTCTTACAGGGACAGGACCCATGGCTGCTGTTGCAGGGGTAAATGCCCAGATAGCAGCTGAGAAAGCTGTATCAGAAGGGGCCGATGAGGCTGTTGTTGAAAACGGTGGCGACATCTACCTGTTTTCAAGAAAGGAGGTTATCCTTTCACTTCATTCAGGCAATACTGTTTTCGGGGACAGACTTGCCTTGAGAATAACACCTGATATAATGCCTGTTTCTGTATGCTCTTCATCCAGCACAATGGGTCACTCAAAAAGCTTCGGTAAATGCGACCTTGCAACTGCAGTTTCAGTTGACGGAGCTCTTGCAGATGCTGCTGCAACCCTATGCTGTAATCTGGTGAAAAAAGAAGAAGACATGCAGGCTGCCCTTGATAAAATCATGATGATTAAAGGTGTACTCGGTATCCTCATTATTAAAAATGACAGGATAGGCCTGGCAGGAAGTTTTCCGGAGATAATAAAAAATACTGATATTAATGCAGGTAAAAAAATAACAAGGGACCGTCTGAGTTTCTGATTCAGGTCTTAAAAAATCAGTTCAGTTCCACCCTGTTTTTCCCGTTTTTCTTTGCCCGGTAGAGGGCATCATCAGCATTCCTGATCATCTGTTCAGACGTAAGTTCAGGTCTGTACTCAGTAATTCCCATGCTTAATGTGGTTTTAAAATCATTCATACATATATTTTCCCTGTTTTCAAACAGCAGGCGTATACGTTCAGCTATATCCCCTGCAGTACCGAGGTCTGTATCGATAAAAAGGAGGAGAAATTCCTCGCCTCCCCATCTGCAGATATAGTCATATTCGCGGCATTCTTTCCGGAGAATGTTTGATATTGACCTGAGGACCTCATCACCGCATTCATGGCCGTATGTATCATTCACTTTCTTGAAATAATCAATATCAGCCATTGCCAATGCGAAAGGCTTTCTGCTCCTCCTGGCCCTTTTTATTTCAAGTTCAAACAATTCAAGCATTTTCCTTCTGTTGAAAAGTCCAGTGAGGGGGTCAACATTTGCAAGCTCTGTAACCTTCCGGTACAGGATGGCATTGTGAAGCACAAGTCCTATCTGTTCCCCGAGATAATAAAGAAAATTTTTATCAATAATTTCTTTATTATTTACTTCAGTAATAATTAATGTAATAGCCCCTATAATACCTTCTGATGTTTTAAGGGGAGCACTTAAGAACAGCTTAACCCCTTTTTCACTGAACACTTCTGTTACACCTTTATTGTGATAAAATTCAATATCCATTTCAATTACCTTATCGAGCTGAAAAGCCTTGCCTGCCGCTCCTTCACCAACTTTCATGGAAGTTACCAAATTATCAGGCAATTCAAGGTCATTGAATGTATATTCTATTTTAAGATTCTTTTTATCCTCATCTGCAAGAAAAATTGCAGCAGTATTTACTCCAAGGGATTTTCTGAGAATATTTTCAATTGAACTGTAAAGCTCATCAAGATCAAGGTGCCTGGCTGTATCATTGAGAAAATCGAAAAGGTGGTTCAGTTTTTCCTTTTCCCTGATAATCAGATTATTCCTGTTTCTCAGGAAAGCGTTTAACATACCGTAATGGTAGACAAGGTTAAAAACAATTATATAAATAAAAGTAACTGTTGTGGGGATGTTTCTGTCGTAAAGCGACCTTACCGCCCCCATTCCGTCGACTGTAACAGCAATCCTCAGGGAATAAAAGAGGGCTGAAAAGATAAAAAGCAGAAAGAGTTCCAGTGTATAATGGCCTTTATCTCCCCTTATAAAAAGCCTTCCAATCAGAATACTTCCGTAGATATAAAATATAACAAAAAGTAAAGAGATAATAATTATCCTGACAGGTGTATTGAACTGAACAAAGGTATAATAAATAAACAGGATCCAGTAAATCAGGCTTATGACAGGGAGAAAAAAGCGGCTTACAGTTTTATTCTGGTACTCAAAAACAACGGCGGCAGATACCTGATAATAATACCCGAGCAGTATCAGGTAGTTGGCAATACAGAAAGATATCAGGGGATTAAGCACGTTCTGCATCAGAAGAAGAAAAAAACCGGAAAACATTAATAAAGTGGAGAAACGCCATTCCTTCAGGCCGGATTCACCCGGGTTTCCTTTCATTATAATTGTGAATACAATATTTATGAAAAGAACAATATTAAGTGCTGCTATAAGGGTAAAATTATCCATTAATTTTATTTTCGACACTATTTACTAATTTATCAATATAGTAATTATTATTAAAATCAAGACAATCAGAGGCTTACTTTTTCAGCTGCCAGTTCAGCATATTTGTCTTTTAACGAAAGGAGAATTGCGGAAAAAATAATCAGAACTGTCCCTGCACCCTGTAGAACGGTAATCCTGAATCCGAATACTGCTGCTGAAAGGAATATTGTGGCAACCGGTTCAAAGGTTGAAAGCATTGATGAATTAACAGCCCCTATCAGTTTTATCCCCTCGAAAAAGGTGTAGGCAGCTATTGCTGTTGAAACTGCAGCAAGAAGAAATATGTTTATCCAGCCGAAAGCGCTGACCGGCAGTATCAGTTCCGTATTCATGCAGAAGCCGGAGAAAAAAAGGGCGGCAGATGAAAAAATTACAGCAGTTGCCGGCAATGCACCGTTCCTCTTCAATACATCCGAGCTTGTAATTATATAAACTGAATAGATAGCTGCAGCGGAAATACCAAGGAGGATCCCCCTTATATCAGTACTTTTCTGAAACCCGATCACCAGAACAGTCCCGAAAACAGCAAAAACCAGTGCAGCAAACTTCCTGAAAGTAAGAATTTCTTTAAGAACAAATATTGAAAGGAGGGTTACAATGACAGGATAAAGATATAACAGAATAGAGACAAGTGATGGGGGAATATAGACAAGCGCCTTGAAATATGAGTAGGACTGGCCAGAATATCCCAGAAACCCGAGGAGAAAAAGTATCAGGAGATCTTTTCTCCGGGGTAGATTTCTTTTGAGAAAAAATACAAGCATCCACATAATAACAGCTGCAATTGAAAAACGCAGAAACAGTACACTCTGAGTATTAAGCCCCTCTCTGTAAACGAATTCCGTAAAGACAGGCACAGCCCCGAATGATACTGCAGATATAAAAACAAGAATAAAGCCGTATAAAAATGCCATTTGAATTCTGTTATAAACTTTTTTCAGATTATGGGCAATGCTGCATGTATATAACTTAATATAAAAAATTATCAGAAGAAAATCAGGGCATTTCCTCTTACAGTGAGATAGACAGTTGAAGCTCAGTTTTAAATAAATTGACAAAACTATTATGAGTGGATAAATTATTAATTCAGGAAGGGGCTTTATGTTTATCATAAAAAGCAAAATATCTTTATCAATATTATCAGCAATTATTGTAGGCGCATTTCTATTCTCCAACCTGTTTTCCTATTTTTCCACAAAAAAAAGTCTTCTCGAAGAAATAAGGAATTCATCACTTCCTCTGTTAAGTGAGAATATATACTCAGAAATTCACAGATCATTATCACTGCCTCTGAATGTTACATCAGCCATGTCGCAGGATTCATTTCTGATAAACTGGATAACAGATGGAGAAGAAAACCCGGACAGGATAAGGCAGTATCTGAAAAATATAAAGGAAAAAAATAATTTCTTTTCATCTTTTTATGTATCAGAAATTACCGGCAGCTATTATTACTATGACGGTATCCTTAAAAAAATAAGCAGGGAAGATCCCCATGATATCTGGTATTATAATTTTACAGAAAGCGGGAAGGATATTGACCTGGATGTTGATACAGATGAAGCAAGCAGCGGTGTACTTACAATTTTTATAAATAATAAGGTAAGAGATTTTGAAGGTAATTTTATCGGAGTAACAGGTGTCGGTATCCGTCTTGATAAAATTGCAGATGCATTAAGAGAAAAAAAGGATAAATATAACAGAAAAGTTTATCTTGTTGATGAAACCGGAACAGTGCAGGTTCATACAGATATTGAACTTGTGGAAAAAATAAATATTTATGATGCACCGGGTATCAGAAATATAGCAGCTGAACTGATGAAATTTGTTGAGAGTCCTGTTGACAACACTTATCAGCTTGGATCGGAAAATATAATTGTAAGTTCCAGATATATACCTGAACTTGGCTGGCATGTAATTGCAGAGCAGACAGAAGAAAGCAGCTACCATAATGTTAAGAAAAATCTGTATCTGAATCTTCTTCTCATGGTTTTTGTGGCAGCATTGCTGTTTATTATCAGTTCTTTTATATTGAAGAATTTTAAAAAGGAAATGGAATTCATTGCAGGCACAGATGATCTTACCGGAACTGCAAACAGAAGAGAACTCATAAAACAGTATAATTTGTTTAGATACAGATCTGAAAGATATGATACACAGTTTTCATTAATAATGATTGATTTAGACAATTTCAAGGAAATCAACGATAATTATGGACATCTTGCAGGTGACAGAATATTAAAATCAATTGCAGAAATAGTTAAATCCGAAATAAGGCCGGTTGATGTCCTGAGCAGATGGGGCGGTGATGAATTTGTGATACTTCTTGAATCTTCCATCAAAGAGGCATCCCTTACTGCTGAGAGAATAAAAAATGCATTCAGAAGCATTGCAATTGGAGCAGAATCAAATCAGGTAAATGTAACTGTCAGTATGGGTATTACAGAGTATGAGAAGGAAGAGACTCTTGAGGAATTAACCAGAAAAGCTGATTATGCATTATACCAGTCAAAAGAGAACGGGAAAAACTGCATTACCCTAAAGTAATCTGATTATTGTTCAAAATACTTTTTAACAATTACACCTGCCCTGCTGTCTTCCCTGACAGCTTCAATTATACCTCTGTTGATATAAGCTTTAACACCGGTTTTTGTAACAGCAGCAAGATCAATCCTTCCTGACAATCATCCGGTACCGGTAAAAGCCGAATTAAAAGCAAAACACATTATATACAGTGTTCGAAAACCGCAACCCGGAAACTTTCACGTAGAAAAAGTGCATCACAAGGCGGTCTTTACTTCATTAAAATCAGGCTGTTATACTACCGGGAAGCTGTGCCCTGTGAGGGTGTTAACTACCCTGTCAACTTTTTTTGTTTGATCAATAATAAAGCTGTCAATCCTCTCTTTTTCTGCCCTGGCAGCATCAAGGTTAAGGTTTCCGGTAGTTCCTTCATATGTCCTTGATGCAATAACTTCTTCGGGATCTTCATCAACAAGCTTTTCTATGTTAAGACCCACTTCCCTGTATGCATCCCGGAAACTCATCCCCTTCCCTACAAGGCGGATAGCCTCGTCTGTTGCATATATCTCGGGAATAAATCCCTTTTTAAGATTCTGCCTGTGAACTTCTATCTTTGAGACTGTAAGCGACATAATTGTAATAGAGTCGAATGCAGTATCCATTGCCTTCATAAGAGGCTCTTTTGTTTCCTGAAAATCCCTGTTATATCCTGTAGGGAGGGATCTGATTACATTTTTAATCTGGACAGAAGCAGCTGAAACTGATGCAGATTTTGCCCTTAACAGTTCAAGAGCATCAGGGTTTTTCTTCTGAGGCATTATGCTTGACCCTGAACAGAGCGTTGCGGGGAGACTGAAATACCCGAACTCGGGCATTGAATATATTATCAGGTCCTGCGCCATCTTGCTTAAGGAAAGAGTTATCTGGTCAAGAGAGTCAATAATCATTGATTCTATCTTTCCCCGGGCATTGTTGCAGTAGAGGACATTGTTCTGGACCTTTTCAAATCCGAGGAGTTCAGCTGTCATCTTCCTGTCAAGGGGAAGCGGAACACCATAGCTTGCAGCAGCTCCGAGCGGGGACTGGTTGTTGATATGGTATGAAGCTTCAAGCATTTTCTGACAGTCTGCAAGTTCCTCTGCAAATGCTCCCGCCCAGAGTCCGACTGAAGAGGGCATGGCAATCTGCATGTGGGTCCTTCCCGGCATGGGAACATCGGAGTATTTCTCTGCCATATCTATAAGATTTCCAATGAGAACAGACAGGGCTTCAGTTATCCTGAGTATTTTGGAACGGGAGAAAAACCTGATTGCAGTAAGGACCTGGTCATTTCTTGACCTTCCTGTATGTATCTTTTTACCGGCCTCCCCCAGTTTTTCTGTCAGATAGCCTTCAATTGCTGTATGGCAGTCTTCATCTGACAGCTTTATCTCAAAACCGCCTTTTGTCCATGCTTCCATTATCTCGACAAGGCTGTGCCTTAAACTGTCAAACTCATCATAGCTTAAAACCTTTATTGAACTCAGCATTTTTGCATGAGCAATGCTTGAAAGACAGTCAGACATTACAAGTGAATTATCAAGTATATAATCAATTCCTACTGTAAATCTTTCAACTACTGAATCAAGTGTATAGTTTTTCTGCCATAATTTTGCCACTTCTCAAGGCCCCCTTGTTTAACGATGCCTCAAGAGTGGCATAAAAACAGCTATTTTTCAATATAACCTGACAAATAGATTTCGCTAGAAAGTCATTCCTGCGCCAATAATCAATGAAAAACCATTCCCTGCATCAATAATGTTAGTATAGTCTTCGGGATTATTATTTAAAAAATTATAGTAAAGATCACCAGTAAATGAAAAAGCAAAATTCTCCGATATTCTCTTGTTAAATATACTTATTATACCTGCACCAAACTGTGTTCCAATATCACTATCTTCATTTATTGTTGTCCATCCGTAATGAATACCTGGTCCAATAAGCATTTCCCAGTTTTTCCCAATTTCATTTTTAAAAAGAATACCTAGTTCCGAATCTGTTGTCACTCCATCAATATCAGGATCAATATCTGAACCCGATATACTTCCGAACATAGTAAAACCCAAATTCCCAGACAGATAAAGATTAATTCTGTCTCCGAAAAGGAAAGATATATAAGGTCCCAGAAATCCTCCTGAATAATTAAAAGTTTCGTCAATTTCAATATCAGGAGAAGGATAATTACTGATTGTATCTTTTAAGTGTAAATCATTCTCAAATAAATGTGTGTATTTGAGCCCAAAAGAAAAATCAAAACAGAAAACAACCATTGGAATAAATAATAAAAAGATGAGTAAAAACAATTTTTTCATAAACATACTTCCTTAATAAATACTTTTTATAATAACAGCTTATCCGCTGTTGCGTTATATGTCAATTAAAACATATAGCGCAACAGTTATTGGAAATATTTAAATTTAAATATTTACATTATCTATTTTTTCCGGAATACAAGTGATCCATTATCTGCATCTACAAGAATAGTGTCTCCTTCCACAAAGCTTCCCTTGAGTATATCCTTTGCAAGCGGGTTCTGTATCATGTTCTGTACAGTCCTTTTAAGGGGTCTTGCCCCGAATGCAGGATCATATCCTTCATCTGCAAGTATTTTTCTGGCATCTTCAGAAACTTCTATGCTGAATTTCCTTGCATTAAGCCGTTTGACAAGCTTTCCGATCTCAATATCCACAATCATGCTTATCTGTTCACGCCCCAGCCTGTTGAACATTATAATTTCATCAATCCTGTTCAGGAATTCCGGCTTGAACCTTGACTTCAGAAGTTCTGAAACAGCAGCTTCCGCTTCCTTAAGGTCCTCCTTCTGGAGAATGAACTCGCTTCCGAGGTTGCTGGTCATGATTATTATTGTGTTCTTGAAATCAACAACCCTGCCCTGTCCGTCTGTAAGGCGTCCGTCATCAAGCAGCTGAAGCATTACATTGAAAACATCGGAATGGGCCTTTTCAATCTCGTCAAAGAGTATTACAGAATAAGGCCTTCTCCTTACAGCTTCTGTTAGCTGTCCCCCCTGGTCATAACCCACGTATCCGGGAGGCGCCCCGATAAGTCGTGAGACAGTATGTTTTTCCATATACTCGCTCATATCAATACGGGTCAGGGCATGTTCATCATTGAAAAGAAAATCTGCAAGAGTCTTTGCAAGCTCTGTCTTTCCCACCCCGGTCGGGCCTATAAATATGAATGATCCCAGAGGCCTTCCCTCTTCGGAGAGCCCTGTCTTGTTTCTTCTTATTGCATCAGAAATTGCATTTATTGCTGTCTCCTGACCGACAACCCTCTTTTCCAGTAATTCTTCAAGCCTGAGATATTTCTGCATTTCAGAAGAAAGCATCTTTGAAACAGGAATACCTGTCCATGTCGATACAACTTTTGCAATATCCTCTTCCCCAACAGCTTCCTGAAGCAGTGTGCTTTCTGACTGTATATTCTCAAGCTCCTTTCCCTTCGCTTCAAGGGCAGCCTGGGCCTGGGGAAGTAGACCGTGTTTTATTTCCGCAGCCTTTGAAAGGTTTCCCTCCCTCTCATAACGGGTCTCTTCAATTCTGAGGTCCTCAATCTTCTGTTTAAATTCCCTTATCTGCTCAATTACAGATTTCTCATTCCTCCACTGAAGCTGCATTGCATCCCGCTTTGTTTTAAGGTCGGCAAGTTCCCTTTCAATACTGGCCGTCCTCTCCTTTGATGCGGGATCATCCTCTTTTGAAAGGGCCTGTTTCTCAATATTAAGCTGAAGTATCTTTCTCTCTGTCTGGTCAAGTTCTGTAGGCTGACTTTCAATTTCCATCTTCAGACGGCTTGCAGCCTCATCTACAAGGTCAATTGCCTTGTCAGGGAGAAAGCGCGATGTAATATACCTGTCAGACAGCATTGCTGCCGCAATAATTGCCTCATCCTTGATTCTCACCCCGTGATGTATTTCATACCTCTCTTTCAGGCCCCTGAGGATAGCAATTGAATCCTCAACACTGGGTTCCTTTGTGAGAACTGTCTGAAACCTTCTCTCAAAGGCAGCATCTTTTTCTATATGTTTTCTGTATTCATCAAGTGTTGTCGCGCCTATACACTTGAGTTCACCGCGGGCAAGGGCAGGCTTTAACAGGTTTGAAGCGTCCATGGCCCCTTCGGCTGCCCCTGCGCCTACAAGTGTATGAAGCTCATCAATGAAAAGGATGATTTTACCGTCACTCTCAGCTATCTCATGGATTACAGCCTTCAGCCTTTCTTCAAACTCGCCCCTGAATTTGGCGCCCGCTACAAGTGCACCCATATCAAGCGCGAGAAGCTGCTTGTTCTTGAGAGAATCAGGGACATCTCCTGAAACAATACGTCTTGCAAGACCTTCTGCAATAGCAGTTTTTCCGACCCCCGGTTCACCTATAAGGACAGGATTGTTTTTTGTCCTTCTTGAAAGGACCTGCATAACACGCCTTATCTCCTCATCCCTTCCTATGACAGGATCAAGTTTTTCCTTCCGTGCAAGTACTGTAAGGTCGCGGCAGTATTTTTCAAGGGTACGGAACTTGTTTTCAGGGGTCTGGTCTGTTACCCTCTGATTTCCCCTTATTGCGACCAGCGTTTTCATCACACTGTCTTTATCAATTTCTGCAGTTCGCAGTATATGTGCCGCATCTGTATTGGATTCAATAACTGCAATAAAAATATGCTCTGTGCTTATATATTCATCTTTGAGATTGCCGGCAATTACTTCGGCTTTATTGAATATTCTGCTCACCTCGGGGGAAAAATGGATCTGTGCTGAATCCCCGTATACCGAAGGTTTTGACTGAAGCTTCCTTTCAATATCGCTTTTCAGCATTTCCCGGTTTACTCCCAGCTTGTCTATCAGAGGGGGTATAATCCCCTCCTGCTGTGAAACAAGTGCAAGAAGAACATGCTCCGGTTCTATTGCCGAGTGGTTGTATTTGTAGGAAAGCGTTTCCGCGTCCTGAATAATTTCCTGGGCTTTAACAGTAAGTCTGTCTGATCTCATTATTTTCTCCGTTACTTTTAGAATTTCAGGGTTCCGCATTATGCAGCCCGATATATATTACCCTTCCGGCAGCTGTATAAGGGGATGATCCCTTTATCATACTGCTCCTGGTTCTGTCTTGCCTTCAGGAATAAAATAATAATACTTCAGCTGAACAGTCAATCAGATTCTTCTTTTCATAATAATCACTCTGATTATATATTAACAGGGTATTAATTTTCATGACAGCGAATTTAAATATTGCCTTTTAGGATAAGCTGTAATAATCTGTTTTCTATGACACGATTACTTACAAACCTTGCCATATCATCATTTTTTGCAGTAGCAGCAGCATTTCTGCTTATCAGGATCTATAAAAAGGAAAATATAAGACCTGCAGAAGTGTGGGGAGCAGTACTTATAGGTATTTTTGCAATTTTCCCGGCAAGTCTCATAGAAATTACTATAACATTGTATACAACAGGACTCAGGGGAATCCTTAAAAACCTGTTTCATGCATTCATTACAGCAGCCTTTGTAGAGGAACTTATAAAATTTCTTTTTATCAAACTCATATTCTATATAAGAAAACCTGACACCAGAATCAAAGGGATAATTACAGCTGTTTCGGTAGGGCTCGGATTCGCCCTGCTGGAAAATATAATGTACAGTTTCGATTCTTCCTGGATTGTCATTGTAAGATGCCTTTCCGCAGTTCCGCTACACCTTATCACAACAGGTATTCTGGGATATTACCTTTACTACTCAGAAGATGAATATCCAAATGCAGGTATCAGGGGATTTGCTGAAGCATTTATAATTCACGGTATATATGACTTTCTTATTTCACTTGCATCTGCTGTATCATTGCTGGCGGTTCCTCTGCTTGCAGCATCATCTTTCAGGTTCAGAAATATTATAAAAAAAAAGCATCTGAATAACCAGAAATAAAATCTGTCTGTTAAACAGGCAGATTCAGTAAACAATTATTCAGTCAACCACTTTATACCCAACAGCTTCAACTGCCGCTATAATATCATCCAGTTTATAATTGCCGTCAAGTTCCAGATTATTCTCTTCAAGGTTGACTTTAACTTTTTTTACCCCATCAACACTGCCTACTGCATTTTCAACATTGGCAGCACAGTGGTGGCATGACATGCCTGAAATATTCAGTTTTTCCATTTTAATATTCTCCCCGTTTTTTTCAGTAATACAGAGACCTTCCGAAGAACAGCATCCGCAGCTGCTTTCTGCACCTGCTTCACAGCTGTCCCTTGAGAACCTGAATTTCAGTTTTCTGTAAAAAGCCATCAGGAGCAGTACAAGGAACAGTCCTGATGCAGCATATGATACTGCCTGCCTGAACATGGAGGAATGTCCGGCATGCTCCATAACTCCCGGAATATATGAAACAAGATCTGTATATCTATAAAAGAGGTTAATCACATATCCTGCAATAATGCTTCCAGTGATAATGGAACCCAGGTAAATGACAGTCTGCTTCCTCCCAAGCACTTTCATCAATACAGCAAGAGATGCAGCATTTGTGGCTGGACCTGCAATAAGAAATACATATGCAGCACCGGGAGATATTCCCTTTGCAATAAGCGCAACTGCTATCGGGATGCTTGATGTTGAACAGATATAAAGCGGTATTCCGATTATTATCATGAAAATCATCCCCGGAAGACCGTCAGCTACAAAAGACCCTGTAAAGAAATTGTCAGGTATCAGAAACGATATAATACCTGCCAGAAGCAGCCCCACAACAAACTGGCTTGCTATATCATCCACAAATTCAACAAAAGCATAACTGCTGAACTTCCTGGCTTTTTCCCTGAACCCTTTCAGACTGCTTACTTCATCTATCTCAAAGGTCTTTGTGCTTTTTTCATCAGAATGATCAAAAACAAGGCTCATAAAACCGCCCCACATGCCTGTCAGCAGGGCAGCAAGCGGCCTGAACACAGCAAAAAAAGGACCCAGCATTCCGTATGTTGCAATTATGCTGTCCACCCCTGTCTGGGGAGTTGATATAAGAAATGACATTGCAGCTGGTTTTGAAGCACCCGCCTGTTTAAGGTACACAGTTGTGGGAACAACACCGCATGAACAGAGCGGCAGGGGCACTCCGAAAAGAGATGCCTTGAATATTGATGAAAGGGTGTGCCCCCCTATATGCCTTGCCACGTACTTTTTGTTTACATAAACAGATAACAGACCTGCTATAATTACACCGAACAGGATATAAGGTGTCATTTCAAGAAAAAGAGCAGCTGTTTCAGCCATAATCCCATTTATTATTTTTATCAAAACCTACTCCTTAATATGCTCAAGACCTATCCTGAGTATTTCCTTTATGTGGTTGTCATTCAGTGAATAAAATACATGCTTTCCGTTTTTCCTGTATTTTACCAGCCTGCTCTGTCTGAGGATTTTCAGCTGGTGTGAAACTGCTGTCTGCTGCATATCAATAATATCTGCAATAACATGAACGCACAGTTCCTTTCCGTCAAGAATTGACAGTATCTTAAGCCGCGTAGGATCACCGAATACCCTGAAAAATTCCGACAGGTCCTGTGTTTCTTCATCCACAGGAACAGATTCCTGCAGTTTTTTTATATCTGCATTACAATCATCTGTAATGTTCATAATTTTCCGCCTTTATCATATGAATATCTATTCATATGTTACTACTTTCAGTAGTAATAATCAAGTCCTGTCAATGTTAAACAGGAATATAAATATAATTGATAACATTTTATCGTTTTAATACTTTTTCTTATGGTTCAGTGTTGACACAAATACTTAATATCTGTATATTAGTTTCAACGACGCAGGGTAGAGCAGTTGGCAGCTCGTCGGGCTCATAACCCGGAGGTCAGAGGTTCGAGTCCTCTCCCTGCTAAAAAGTACAGGAGCAGCCTTTAGGGGCTGCTCCTTTTTTATGCATACCTGCCTGATATCTCTATTTACAAAACATCTTTCATTGACTAACATTTCCAGTAAAGATGGCAGACAGCAGCAAAGACAATAAAACAATAATTCTTGATATTCTGAAAAAATCTTCTTCAAGGATATCCGGTGAGGAACTGAGCAGGATTACATCTATTTCCCGGGTCGGTGTCTGGAAACATATAAACAGTCTTAAAGAGCATGGCTATGAAATCGACTCGAACAGGAACGGCTATTTTCTCAAAAAAGGGAAAGACCTCCTCCAGATATGGGAATTCCCAAAGTACAGGGACAGAATACTGTTTTTTCCTGAACTTGAATCAACAATGAAAAAAGCAAAAAGCCTGGCACTTGACGGGGCATGCGACAGAACAATAATTGCAGCAGAAAAGCAGACAGATGGAAAAGACCTGAAAGGGGAAAAATGGGAATCTGATGAGGGGGGACTTTATTTTACATTAATACTGAGACCGGAACTTCCGTTAAGCTGCTATAACCTGATTAATCTTGCATCATCCATAGGAATATACAATTATCTGAAAAGCCTTGATATCGAAAGCAGCTGCAGATGGCCGAATGAGATTATAGCAGGTAATAAAAAGATATCCGGTATTTTAACCGAAATTTCAGGGCTGCCTGACAGGATTGAATATGCACTTGTCGGAATTGGTCTTAATATAAATAATTCATCTTCAGGGATATCCCTCAAAGAGATTCTTGAAAGGGATTTTCCAAGAAAAGAAGCATTGAACAACCTTCTTGTAAATATTTTTGAAGTATATGATTCAGGTTTTGAAAAGATACCTGAAATATACAGCAGCTGTATGGATTCAGGCCGGGATACTGTAAAATACCTTGCAGGAAAGCGAGTGGTAAAGGGAACAGTCAAATCTGTTACAAGAGAGGGGAACCTCCTTGTCTGCACGCCTGACGGAAAAGATGAAATAATCCTGCCCGGAGACAGGCGGATTTCCGGTCAGACATAGTTTAAATATATTATCAGCGGAAAAAACAGCATCATAAATAAAATTGCAACTTTATCACAATTCCTTATCCTCATATCAGGGATAGTCGGATTATCGTTGTAACACCTGCTTTCCATTGCATCCGCCACTTCCTCCGCCCTGAACACAGTATTAAGCATCAGAGGATAAGCAATATAGAAAATCTTTCTTAGAGGATTTGCAGAACTGCTTCCCAGTCTTGAATCATAGGCTTCCCTGCATTCAGTATACTGGTCAAAAATCAGCGGGATAAAAGAAATTGTAAGACTCACCATGGCAGCAATCCTCCCTGCAGGAACAAGCGGCAGGGGATTCAGAATCATGTGTACAGCACCATGGATCTCTGAAGTATCTGTTGTTGAAGTAAGCAGGTGCCCGCAGAGCATAAGTATCAGAAGCTTCCAGCTGTAGAAAAGACCTGCAGAAAGCCCCTCCCTTCCCCCCTCTGCAAGCCACCTCCCAGAAGAGATGAGAAGGAGAAAAACAAGAAAACCTGACAGTGTTTTCATAAAACCTGAAACATGTACTGCTTTTGACTTCATAAAAAAAAGAATAAACAGAATAAGAACAAATATTGAAATCAGGCTGAGCGGGAGAATTCCCGAGCTGAAGGTAAGAATGGAAAGAAGAAAAAAACTGACTAGTTTGATCCCCGGATGAAGGGCATTAAGTATACCTTCACTTTTTCTGTAGTGGAAAAAATTTATTTCAGCCATGTCATCTTTCCGATTTCATCGCCGTCAGGTCTTCTGATACCTGATGACTCAAGCCTGTCAAGAAGATTTCCGGGCTTCCCCTGATGAATAATCCTGCCGCTGTTCATAATTACAAGCCTGTCTGCATGGGCAAGAACTTTTCCAAGATCATGTGTTATAAGAATTACTGTATGTCCCTTACCCTTGAGAGAAAGTATCTGAGACAGCACATTTTTTATGCCGGGATAATCAAGGTTTGAAAAAGGCTCATCAAATATAAGGATATCGGAATCCATTGCAAGGACTCCTGCTACAGCAAGTCTCCTTTTTTCTCCCCCTGAAAGCAGGTGCGGCCTGAAATCCCTTTTATCAAGAAGATCAACATTTTCAAGAGACTTTTCAACCCTGCGTGTAATATCCTCCCTTGAAAGCCTCAGGTTTTCAGGTCCGAATGATGTATCCTTTTCAACAGTCTGCCCCACAATCTGACTGTCGGCATCCTGGAAAACCAGTCCAATCCTGCGCCTGCTTTTTCTGATATCACTGAATATATCTTTATCTCTGAGATATATTTTTCCCGATGTAGGCTTCAGAAGCCCGTTGAGATGCTTCATAAGAACACTTTTTCCGCTTCCGTTGGGTCCTGTAATCACCAGGAATTCATTCTCATATACATCGAGATTTATTCTGTCAATCCCGACTGTACCGTTTGGAAAGCAATGGGTAAGCTCTGCTGTTCTGAGTATTACATTATCCATACAAAATCCATTTAAACCTTTTAATCTCCCGGTTTCAGCTCAATTACAGGAATATTCCGAATACAGATTATTCTTCAATCTGAGGCCTGATGTTTCTTGCGACAAAAACAGCAGCTGCCCCTTTTAAAATATCACCCGGAATAAACGGTATCATTCCAATCCCGAGAGCCTTCCCCCAGTCAAAGCCGAGATTATATTTAAGCCAGGGGACACCAAGCATGTAGATAACTGCAATACCTGCTGCAACAGCAGCAATATCACTGATCAGTGATTTTTTTCCAATCCTGCAGATTACTGAAACCATGAAAGCTGCAGAGAGATATCCGAAAAGGAATCCTCCTGTTGGTCCGAGCAGGGCTGCAAGCCCTGATTTTCCTCCTGAAAAAACAGGAATACCGATTGCCCCGATAAAAAGAAAAATCCCCATACTTGATGCAGCCCATCTGGGCCTTAGAAGAAGTCCTGCAAGAAGGACAAAAAGATTGGCAATAACTACAGGCACAGGCCCGACAGGTATGGCGATATAGCTTCCCACTGCTGTAAGAGAGGCAAAAAGAGCTGCAAGAACTGAATACTTAAGTGATGATCTGTTTTCCAATGATTTAAACCCCTTTATTGTAAACCTTATCGAGTTTAGAGGTTAACGATAATTGCAGAACAAGTCAACCGATAAACCTGTTTAATAATAAAGCTGGCGGAATTATTATGAAAATTTGGACAAGCCGGAAAGGTTCTGATTTTATCCGGCTTGACAGATATTTACATTATGGGGGGATACTGATTTATAAAAACTATCCTGTTTGTTACAGATTTAACGCTTTCTTCCTTTTTTGCAGCTTCCCCGCACTGGTCAATCAGGCTTTCAACTTCCACAGAACCTATAAGTGTCACATTTCCATCCCTGACTTCAACTTCAAGGAGATGGACAGGTATCTTGTCGGTATAGAGTATCCTGTTTATTATTCTCTGGGAAACCAGCATGTCTCCGAGCGCATTATGCCCTGCCTTATCATACTTTTCCCTGACAAATGTATGCACAGCATCTGAAACCATGCTGAATATTGTGCTGGTTGACAGCTTGTCTGTGTTGAAAATAATATCATAGAGAACCGGGTTATCCCATGATTCATTATAGAAAAATTTATTGAAACCGTTTCTGTCATGATCTGTCTGATGCATGATTTTTCTGGCATATTTTTCATCACAATTGTAACGGATCTTTATTCTCTCAATTCTGGTTTCTTCCGAAGCAACAAGCCTTATCCTTAATACACCGGGAACTTCCTTGAGAAAAAAAGCCCCTCCCCTTCCAAGCAGTACACATCCCTTGTGTTTATATGCCTGTTCAAGAAGATATAGCTTGAAATAGTTATAGTATCTGTCATATTCAAGTGAAAAATTATCCCATAGTGACGGTTTTTTTTCATCATAACGCTTGAAACTTTCAGGTTCAATTCCATAACCGGTCAGCGCTTTTTCAATAGTTGCCTTGTCCATATAGCACCATTTGTGCTTTACTGCAATTGCTTCAGCTATTTCCCGGCTAAGACTTCCTTCCTGTCTGGATATTGTAATAATTGCCATATTATTAACTCCTACAAAAATTCTATTATGAGTTATGGATAAAATCAACAATTTGTTTTAATCTGATACCGGATAACTGATATGAAAGAAGAATTATCAAGACTGGACGGCAACAATATACTGAAAGAGAAGCTTCTCCCCTTCTGCAGACTTAAAAAAGGGGAAATATGGGAAGATCCTGTCTGCGGTCACAGGATCGGAGTCCTGGATGCATGCAGCATCTCCGACGCAGAAAAAATCATGGGTTCTGAAAAAAGCAGCCTAATAATAAATGATCCCCCCTATAATATAGAAGTAGGCAATAAAAATACAGATAACCTCTTCAGGGACAGTACTGATGCATATATTGATTACTCGTCAAAATGGATAGAATCAGCCTCTGCAATATCTGCGGCAGACAGTTTTCTTTATATCTGGCTCGGTGCAGATCAGAAAAACAGCTTCTCCCCTCTTCCGGAATTCATGCTGATGATGAAGCAGTTTGAGTCATGGAAAAGCAAGAGCTTTATAACTCTCAGAAACCAGAGGGGATACGGGACACAGAAGAACTGGATGTGTATAAGGCAGGAACTTCTCTGCTACCGTAAAGGGGAACCTGACTTCAATGTTGTTTACACAGATATTCCCAAGGTTCTTAAAGGTTATTACAAAACAGTCAACGGGAAAAAAACAGAAAACCTTGAAAGAAGCAGATCAGATACAATAAGACCGGGCAATGTCTGGATAGATATCCAGCAGGTTTTCTACAGAATGAAGGAAAATGTACCGGGTGCCTATGCCCAGAAAAGCTTAAAAGCCATAGAAAGAATAATTGAAACCAGCAGTACGGAAAAAGCTATTGTGACAGATTTCTTTGCTCATTCAGGAACAACACTACTTGCTTCAGAGATAAAAGGGAGAAGATGTTTCACCTTTGATATAGATCCTGTTTTTGCAGAGCTTACCATACGGAGACTTGAGCATTTCCGGAAAACCGGTGAACCGGGGTGGCAGTACAGAAATCCTTTCCCTGAAACAGGGCAATTGGACTGACAGATTTGTTTGTCATTGAGAATTATTTTTTACTGTGCCGGGTGATTTTCAATTCTGTTTTCCATATAGATCTGCTCCAGGCAGAGCTGAGGGTTGAATAAAAAGAATATAAATGATATAAAAAAACCTCTCCCTCCAAAATGGAGAAAGAGGAACAACCGATAAAAAGAAGGAGAAGAAAGGGCGGAGGCTATTTAACCCTTTTTTTCATAGTATTATAGAAATCTCCATACGTCAAACTTTTTTTGATAAAAAAGTTATCATCATTATAAATAACAGTGATGAAAGCAGTATATATCGGATGTTTTCAAGCCTTTCTGCAGCAATATTCTTCAATAACAGGGATTTTCTGCATCTTATATTGAATAATTAAAGATGCTTTGCTAAAATTTATATATAGAACCTATTATGATTCAGGTTCATATGTTCCGTGAATTCGGAACAGCAGGACACAAATCATTTCTGCTGCAGGAATATACTTTTGTTTTTCAGATGTGTCCGCCAATAAAAATGTATTAAGAGGTTGATATGATTAAAGCAGGTGCAATTGACAAAGGAATGTGTTTACTTGTTAAGGATGATCCGCATCTGGTAGTTGAAAGAGAGTTTGTAAACCCCGGAAAAGGTTCAGCTTTTGTAAGGCTGAAACTGAAAAACCTGATTACAGGCCAGGTTCTTAAACCTGTAATGAAGTCACAGGATAACGTTGAAGAAGTTACAGTTATTGAAAAACCGTGTCAGTATCTTTATGTTGACGGCGATGCCTACCATTTTATGGATAATGACTCTTATGAACAGTTTACTGTTCCTCTTGAAGGGTTTGAAGATAAACAGTATTTTATGATTGAAGGGGAAACCTACAAGGTTGTTCTGTGGGAAGACAAGCCTATAGATGTTAAACTCCCGACAAAAATTGTATATACAGTAACAGAAGCAAGTGAAGGTGTTAAAGGTGATACTGTAACAAAGACAACCAAACCTGTTAAAATTGAAACAGGGCTTGTTGTAAGAGTTCCTCTCTTTATCAAGGAGGGAGAAAGGATCATGATAAACACTGAAACAAAAGAATATGTTGAAAGAGTCAACAACTGATACTGATGAATAATAAAGCAGCATATCCGCATATTTATAAAGACTATAAATATGCGGATTTTTTTATTAATAAGGAAACCGAATATCCGTTTTCAGGATCTAAACTCAGCTTTGCCCTTTCTCATGCCCTTTTCAGCAGTTTTGAAGTAGACTCGGGATCAAGACTGCTTCTTAAAACACTTGTTCCCTATATGAAAAAGCTGAAAGCCGGATCCATTCTGGATGCAGGATGCGGAACAGGAATACTTGGGACTGCACTAAAAAAATCAGCCCCTGATGCAGATCTTTATCTTTATGACAGAGACTCTCTGGCAGTATATTTTACAGAAATGAACCTTGAGAAAAACGGTATTCATGACTATACAGTATCATGCAGCCTGCTGATGTTCCCGTATTCAGAAAGAAAATTTGATATCATTGTATCAAACCTTCCTGCGAAAGCGGGAAAAGAGGTCCTCGGGGATTTTATTCAGCAGGCCCCATTTCATCTTACCGGAACAGGGATTGCAGCAGTTGTTATTGTAAAACCGCTTTCAGATTTTGCAGAAGAGACACTGAACAAAAACAGGCTTGATATTCTAGAGTCTGTAAAAACTGCCAACTATTCGGTTTTTGTATTCAGATATCCTGAAGCCTTGGTTCCTGCAGCTATTGATGAAGATACACCGTCCTTTATAAAAACAGACGAAGAGCTTTTTAAAAGCTACATAAGGAAAGAAAAACAGCAGTTCGAAATAAAGGGAAATATATTAAATATTGACACTGCAACAGGGCTTCCCGACTTTGACACACTCAGCTTCAATTCAAAACATGCCTGTGAACTGATAATTTCAATGAAGGATGCTTTAAAATCAGATAAAAAACAGCTTGTTATAAATCCGGGCCAGGGGCTTGTCCCTGTGCTTATGAAATCACTGTCACTCGGCAGCGAAGAAATCCTGATATCCTCAAATGATATTCTCCAGCTTAAAATTACGGAAAGAAATCTCTCAGAACTTTCACCGTCTGAAACAAGGATTTATCTTAATCAGCCGACAGTTCTTCATACTGCTGACATTATTGATAAAGGGTCGCTCGATACAGTAATATTCTTCTACCCGCCTGTACCCGGCTTTAAAAAGCATGATCTTGTCATGAAAAATCTCAACCGCCTCCTGAAAACAGGGGGAAAACTGATAATTGCATCAACAGCTTCTGAAATCAGCCGTTTTTTAAGCTGTTCATCAGGATTTGCAAATGTCAGGGGCAAAAAAAACAAGGGGACAAGAGCTGTTTACCTTAAAAAGACAGCTGATGCATGATATCCGCTGTCTTTAAAAGACTGAAATCTCATTTATCCTCTGCTGCTGGTGTGTCCTTTATATGAAGGTCCATCTGGGGATAGGGGATCTCAATTTTATGCTTTTTAAATTCTCTCCATATCTCAAAGTTGTTCCAGGAATTTGCCGCATTTCTGTCTGCCACATCCCTTACTGTTGTATAAAGGGTAAGGACTATTCCTGAATCTCCGAATTCCTTGAGACGGACCTCAGGAAATGTCTTTTTTTTAAGAAAGGGATTGCTTTCCCCTATTCCCACAAGTATGTCCCTGGCAACATCCAGGTTGGTTTTATATGATACTGAAATAGGATTGCTGATAATAATGCTCTTGTCTGAATAACTGTCGTTGTAGATTACATCTGATATCAGCAGTGCATTGGGAATTATCAGAGTTTCATTCCAGAGAGTTGTAACCACTGTTGAAATAGTATTTATTCTTGTAATAAAACCCCTGTTTTCGCCCATTGTAATAAGATCGCCCACTTTTATGGGACGCGAAATTATTATTACTATACCTGCAAAAAAATTTGAGATGATGTTCTGGAGACCAAAACCGAGACCAAGACCCAGTACACCGAAGATCACTGCAATAGACGAGAGGTCTATTCCGATAATCGACAGTCCCACAAGTCCTGCAACAACTGTAATACCGAATTTGACAAGGTTTGCGAAAGTGAATTTCCTCTCATCAGTAATTGTATGGTTTTCTGATATTGAAGTATCTATAAGCCTGTAGGTTACCTTGCCGACCCAGGAGGCAAAATAGAAAACAGGAATCATCATCAGAATAGTAACAACAGAGATTTCAGTGCTTCCTGAAACAAAAAAGGGCTGATTAATCACATTAATGATAAATGAAGTATATTTCGTTACCTGGGCCCCGAGGACTTTACCTGTAATCATAAAATACAGGATAAAAAGCGATATCCTCAGAAGAATTTTGATATATTTTGATGTCTTGTCCTTTACTGCATCTGAAAGTGACAGCTTTCTGATCCATTTAAGAATCAGTATTTTAAAAACCTTGTAAAGGAAAAAAGTGAGAAGAAGAGGAATCAGAAGCTTCAGAACTATCTCCAGAAGTGTCAGATCAAGTGTCTCGCCTTTGATTACTATTTTTGTTAAAAATATGTTTTTTAAAATCTCGCCGATATTCATAATATATAGATATATAACAGTTTCAGGTTTATATCAACTTGTTATCCTGAGTTAATATAAAATGCATATTACAGCACAATTGATGAGAACAATATTTACTGTAATTATGTGTACTTTTTTTCAAATTTAATCTATATTGGGCGTGTTATGAGTGTTTTTGAAATCATCATGCTTGCCTGCTTCGGAGCCGCATGGCCTGCCTCTATCTGGAAATCCTGGAAATCAAAATCCACAAAAGGGAAAAGCATCCATTTTCTGATTATTATTGAGACAGGTTATATTGCGGGGATGCTTCATAAAATCTTCTATAACTTTGATCCTGTTTTTTATCTCTATATGCTTAATTTCATAATGGTAAGCATTGATATGATTATTTTCTTTGTAAATAAAAAAACCGAAAACAGGATGCTGTTTACTGAAGAGTGACAAGCGCCCGATTTTCCTGAAAAACCGGGCGCAGATACTTCCGGATACAGGAAATTGAATCAGTATTCAGAAAAAGGGATGCAGAAGCACCTTATCCCCTCTTCAGGGAAGCTCTCCCTTACAGAGTTCACGGCACTCTTCACTGAATCTCCGGTTTCTTCACTGCAGTATATTATCATTATAAAATTCTCTTCCGGCCAGACAGGATCTCCCATCTTGGGATCGCAGTATCCTGATCCGTGTACATTGTTGAGCTTTGTATAAAACCTCCCTGCACCTGCTTTGACAAGGGCCTCCATAATATCCTCTTCAACTGCATTGTTGGCGATTATTTCAAACCTAAGCATTTACAGCCTCCTCATTGTTCTTCCTGGAAAAAACAGAGACAATCTTTTTAACCAGGTCTCTGTCTGATGAGCCTGTATCAGGCAGTTCAGTCACTCTGTCTCCATCAGTATTCTTTTCCCTGTTAAGCAGTGAATAGACTGCAGGAGTTACAAAGAGGGTAATCAGCGAACTTACCGAAAGCCCCCCGATAATTGTCTGGGCAGTGGGCCTTACCATTGCAGTATCCCCGCCTGTTGAAAGTGCAAGGGGAAGCATTCCAAGTATGGTTGTAAATGTTGTCATCAGAATCGGTCTCAGCCGGCTTCCTGCAGCTTCCAGGCATGCATCATGTATATTCATTCCCCTGTTTTTAAGCCGGTTTGTATAATCTACAAGGACTATACCGTTGTTAACAACAAGCCCGACAAGGACGACAAGCCCCACTGCGGAAAAAAGGCTGAACGTGATACCGGTAAGTTTATAAAACCAGATAACCCCGATAAGCATCATAGGGACTGAAAAGAAAATTATGAAAGGGTCCTTAAAAGACTCAAACTGGCTCGCCATTACACCGAATACGAGTAGTGCTGCCATTATTAGAATAACAGCAAATGTATTTGTATAAGATTCAGTATCTTCAAAGTCCCCGCCGTATTCGATTGAAAAATCAGAATCAATTACAATATTGGCTGCTATCAGGTTTTTAATATCTGACAGAGCTGTGTTTGAAGGATATCCTGCAGCAAGATCCCCTGTAACATGAACAGTTCTTATCTCATCTTCACGTTTTATGGAAAGAGGGCCTTCGTTCTGGACAAGGGTGGCAATATTGGAAAGAGCGACACGGTCGCCTGATGAACTTATCACTGATATTTTATCAAGATCAGGAATATCTGTCCTGTCAGAATCCTGAAGTACAAGAAGAACATCATATTCATCTCCACCTTCCCTGTATGTAGTGGCTGTATTCCCTTTAATACTTGCCTTCACCTCATTTGCTATTGCTGAAACATTAATACCCAGAGAATATGCCCTGTCCCTGTCTATTTCAATTTCAAACTGGGGGATTCCCTTGTCCATGTCTGTTTCAGAATCAGTAATCCCGGGAAGGTTTTCCCTGATAAGATCAAGGATTTCATCGGAGACAGAAACAGCCTTATCAAGATTATCTGATTTTACGAGTATATCTACAGGACTGGAATTACCCATTCTTCTCCTCCCTGCCGAAAAAGAGAATTCAGCATCAGGAAAAGATGAAAAATATTTCCGCATCGTTGTCTTTATTTCGCTGTCTGTATCAGCACCTTTTTCATCAGAAAGCATAATTTCAATATTTCCCTTATAGCTTAAAACACTGCCCATTCTCTGCGAGGTTCCGGCAGTAATTACAATATCCTTGTATCTGCTTATTTCCTTTTCAGCTATCGCCTGAAGCTGCTGAAGAACTTCATCAGTCCGTTCCACAGTACTTCCGGGTGGAAGTACAACTTCAACCTTTACGGAATCCTCATCCATTCTGGGGGTCAGCTCTATTCCCAGAGATGAAAACTGCTGAAGAGAAACAATAAGCAGAAGTATTGTTGCAAAGACAGTAAGCCCCCTGTTTTCGAGAACACCGGAGAGAGCTTTCCTGTATAATTTTTCAAGCAGGTGCTGCCCGGATGAGAGAGTCTGCTCAAGTGAAGCAAGGTACCTGTTTTTAACAGGTCTCTGCTTTGGTGTGTATATTTTAATGTAACGGCTGCAGAGAACCGGAACTATGGTAAGCGCAACAACAAGAGATACAAGAAGGGAAATAACAATTGTAAAAACAAGATCCATAAAGACCTGCCCCATCATTCCAAGGTCATTCCTGAAAATAATTATAGGAAGAAATACGCAGATTGTTGTAAGGTTTGATGCAATTATAGACATATACATTTCATGGCTGCCGAGCGCTGCCGCTGTTTTCAGCTTTGTACCCCTTTCCCTGTACTGGTAGATATTCTCAAGAATTACTATTGCACCGTCTACAATCATTCCAAGACCCAGGATAAGACCTGCAAGTGTCATCATGTTGAGGGTAAGATCAAAGAAATACATGCACATAACTGTAACAAGCATGGAAACAGGAATTGAAATTCCGATAATAAAGGTACTCCTTATATTTCTCAGGAAAACCAGAAGTATAAGCATTGCAAGGACCAGGCCCTGTATTGCAGACTGAATTACAGTATTAAGCACACTGCCGATCATTTTTGTTGAGTCATAAAGTACTTCCACTTTTACACCAGCAGGAAGTGTTCTGTTAACTTCATCAAGAGAAGCAATTACCCCCCTGGCTACATTAACACTGTTGGAACCGCTTTCCTTTTGGACCTCAATATAGACTCCGCTTTCCGAATTGATTTTTACAATTGATTCAGTATCTTCATAACCGGGAAACACTTCAGCAATATCGCCGAGCCTTATCACATTCCTGCTGTTCAGTGATCCGTCACCCTCAACACCTGACTTTAGTGCAATAATTGTATCTCTTATTTCTTCTACAGAACTGAACTCCCCGTCTGTACGGATATAATAATCAAGACTTCCCCGTTCTATTGTACCGCCGCCTACCTGGACATTCTGACCGGCAAGTGCTGATGATACAGAAGTCATTGTAAGCCCGTAAGCTTCGAGCCTGTTCTGGGAAACTTCAACCCGGATTACAGAATCCCTCCCTCCCATTACAGTGCTTGTTGAAACACCGTTTATTCTTTCGATTTTTGACTGTATATCATTGTCTGCAATTTCCTTCAGCTCTTCAGGTGTTTTATTTCCTGTAACAACAAGATTCAGAATTGCTTCCTGGGAAGGGTCAATTTTAAAGGTAATCGGGGAATCAGCATCATCAGGCAGGCGGCTGCTGACAATTTCCAGCTGGTCCCTGATATCATCGAGTGCTTCGTTAAGGTCTTTTGAATAATCAAACTCCATCACAATGCTGCTTGATCCTTCACTTGAAGTTGATGTCATCTGTTCAAGATCACTGACATTGGCAAGCTGCCCTTCAAGAACCATTGTCAGGTTCTTCTCAACCTCTTCAGCCCCTGCGCCGTCATATGAAGTTTTAACAAGCACTACAGGGGGATTAATCGAAGGAAACATATCAAGAGCTATTTTCGGCACCATAAACATTGCAAGGCTTATGAGAAGCGCAAAAACTATTATAATTGTAACCGGACGGTTTATAACTCTCTGTGTAAAAGTCATTACATACCCCCCTCAACAACCCTGACAGAAGATCCCCCGCTTATAATGTTCTGCCCCCGGACTATTACAGAATCCTCTTCTGTAAGCCCGCTCCTGATCTCAGCCCGGCTTGATGACTTGAGTCCTGTTTCAATATATTTAACCGCTGCTTTTCCCCTTTCCTCTGTGTAGACAAATTCCCCTTTTTCATTGCTGAGTACTGCGGAAAGGGGGACTGTCAGAACATTATCAGCCTTCCTTGTATAAATAAGAACTGAAGCAAACATACCTGATTTCATCCGTTCTTCACCAGCATCAGCTGCAGCAAGCTTTACTTCAAGTGTTCTTGAATCAGGATCAATAACAGGACTCACTTCTGTAACCTGAACCGGAATATATTCGCCTTTGTATGGTGCAAGTTCAGCTTTACCTTCAAGACCTGTTTTAATCCAGGTAATCTCCTTCTCAGGGATAAAGACCTTTATCTGAAGCCGGGAGAGGTCTCCCACTTGGGCAATTGAACTTGCGGTACTCACTGTGTCGCCTATACTCCCCGGCAGCCTTGTTACAGTACCGGTAATAGTTGATTCGACAGGACTTGCCTCATATACGGTACCGGGTTTTGAAGGATCAATTTTGGCGATTATATCACCCTTTGAAACATGATCACCGATGGACACATATCTTTTAACAAGTTTACCCGATGTATCCGGATATATTTCAACACTGGTCTCTGCTGTAATATCACCGTTTACCTTGATATATTCCCTTATCTCAGCTGTTTCAGGTTTTTCAGTAATTACAGAAAAAACAGTTTCAGCTTCATTCATTCCTGCCTCTCCAGGTTTATTATTACCAGCCCGTCCCCCCGGGATTCCTGTCTTCCCTTGAGCTGACGGTCTGCCTTCTGAAGAAACAGAAGCAGGTCTGCTTCCTTGTGAACCTGTATTTATATTTTTTAAAGCAACAGAGCCTGTCAAAACTGCAATTGAAAGAACAAGGACAAGCCTTGTAAAATTTCCTGTTTTTTTAATCTTTCCCATTTATTTTCCGCTCCTTTTCAGTGTTTCGATATCAGTATTTAAGAGGTATGCAAGATCAGATACTGCAGACCTGTAATTGTAAAGACTTGTAAGATAATTCTGTTCAGCTGTCTCCCACTCCTGCCTGGCCTCGTCTACTTCAAGACTTTCAGCTGTCCCGCTTTTGAAAGACTCTTCAGTCATTTCGTAGGAAAGTACTGCAAGTTCCCTGTTGAGTCTTGATACATTAAGGTTCTCCTTATATGTATCAATTCCGAGAACAGAGGTAATGATTTCTTTTTCCTTTGCTTCAACAAGATCAGCGTGATTAAGACGTGATTTTTCCAGAGAGTCTTCTGCAGATTTCTGCTGCTGTTTTTCAGCAGAAAAGCCCAGAAGCGGATTGGGAGACCAGGAAAGGGAGAGAGTCAGCGCAGCAGTATCTGTCCATTCCCCGCTGTTCAATGACAAAACAGATGTAGAGGGTAAATTTTCCGAAAAATCGTTAAGTGTGTTTTTATAGCTTCCGGAAACAGAGAAAACAGGAATGCTGTTTGCTTTTTTTATCCCCTCGGCAACAGATTCATTATATGAAACTGATTTCTCACTGCTTTTTACTTCAGGCAGATTATCGAGGAATAAAGAGATGAGTTTATCAGAATCAAGATCGATAGTATCTATTTCCAGTTTACCAGACAGTTTAACAGTCCTGCTCTTCTCAATTCCCAGAAGGTCTTTAAAGCTTGTTAAAGTATTTTCATAATCCAGTTTCGCGCTTGTAATTCCCGGTTTCCGGTTTTCAGCTGCAATCTGCGACTGGAGAAGCTGAAGCTCTGATGCAAGTCCGTTTCTGAAATTAACCTCTGTCTGCCTGTACTGTTTTTCTGCAAGAGACAGGGCCTTTTCCTTGATCTCTATGTTTTTCTCCGATGCAAGAAGATAATAGAAAAGTTTTTCAGCACTGCTTACAACAGCATCTGTCGACATTTCAAGGCTTATCTTCTTAATCTCTTCAGAGAGGGATTTCTGCTTCATGTTTTCCCTCAATGCAGGATTGAGAGAAAAGGAAAGGGAAGCTGAATACTCCGCATTGAAGGGATTTTCCCCTGCTGAAAAAGAATCGGAATCTCCTGCAGTATTAACTCCCGCTCCCAAATTCAGTCTCGGCAGGAGTTCGTTCCATGAATAATCTGAAAGCCTTTCAGCCTCTTCATAATCAATCCTGCTTCTTTTCAGTTCCCTGCTGTAGGCAAGTGCCATTTCAACAGCAGTGTCCCTGGTAATCACAAGCTCAGGACCTTCTCCAACCGAGAGCCTGCTGTCAGGCACAGTCTGTAAATTTTCAGAATAAACCTGAAAACCTGAAAAAACAAAAAACAGCATGACTGCAGTCTGTATAATATGATTTTTTTTATTCTCTCTTTTCATAAGTCCGGTAAATGTGTCTTTTTAAGTTATTCAAAAAGCAGACACATCAGCTGCCTCCTTGATATGTTATAAAAGGATTATGATGCAGCAGAACTTAAAATATCAGTGAAGAGAGTTACTTTATCATGTGACTTTTGTCATCAATTTCAGATGTGCTTTTATGACTTTTCGCCGTTTTATCTGTTTTTATATGTGGTATAATATGGCTGCTATGACCAGGATTAAAGAACTTACAGTATCAAACCAGAACCTTATAAGGGTGTTTCTTGTAACTGCCTATATGGGGATACACTCCCCCCTCTTTTTAAGGTATTTTATAGAGAGAAATGCCGATGAGGCAGTTTTCAAAATTTTCCCCCTCATAACATTATTGTGTGCAATATTTATATTGATACTTGAATACACAGAATACTTCATCTGGAAATATGAAACACCGGTAAAAATAAAATATATATTATTTGCGCTAAGATCTATTCCGCTAACTCTGCTTTTTTTCCTGAGAAGCACAGATCTTTATGCGTATCTTTTCGGACCTCTTGTTATTTTCTATGCTGTTTTTGTTTTCAGGAAAGGAATACGGGAAATAGTATTGCTTGTAATTATAATTATTTCTTTAATAATCCCGTATTACGCACTTGTACCATCACACTTCAGGGAAAGGCCATCAGACATTTTTAAAATTTTCATGGACATACTGAGGTTTTTCAAGGTTGTCTTTTTCTACGTAATGGGATTTCTGCTTCTGGAGGAAAAAAAGAGTACAGTTAAAAACATGGAGCTGATGAATGAACTTAAAAGTTCAAATGAAAAAATCAGGGAGTATGCAAGCCGGATAGCTGATACAGTTGCTGTAGAGGAGAGAAACCGTCTTGCAAGGGATATCCACGACAGCATAGGGCATTACCTTACTGCAACAAATATACAGCTGGCAAAGGCAAAAGCATTTTTCACTATTAACCCTGAAGAAGCCCTGAAAGCAATTGAAAACGCACAGCGGACAGCAAAGGAAGCTATGGATGATGTCAGGGATTCCGTAGGAAGCCTGAAGGATATGGAAAATTTCAAGTTCAGCGACACCCTTGGTAATGTAATCAGGAGAATTGAGGGGAACGGGGCAGAAATAAACTATAATATAAAAGGGGATGATTCGGGATGCAGCTATGCAGTAAAACTTGCACTTTACAGGGTCATACAGGAAGCACTTACCAACGCAGTCAGGTATTCGGGGGGGAGCACAATAAATATATCTGTACTGTTTGAAGATGAAAAAGCAAAAGCTGTAATCAAGGACAACGGCAGGGGGTTCGATACAGAATCAGTCCCGGAAACATCATCGGGCCTTGCAGGCATCTGGCAGAGAATTGAACTTGTAAGGGGTCAGGTTGATATAAGCTCTGTAATCGGAAAGGGAACAGTAATTTCTGTTTCTGCTCCCTTTGATCCTGTTTCAACAGAATAGGGTAATTTTAATCTGTACAGGAGTTGCAGGAATATGGGAAATATAATCAAACTTCTTATTGTGGATGACCAGAGCCTTATAAGGGACGGGATTGCATCCCTCTTGTCCCTTCAGGAAAATATATCAATATCAGGGACAGCATCAAACGGAAAAGAGGCAGTTGAAAAAGCAGAACAGCTCAAACCTGATGTGATTCTCATGGATATAAGAATGCCGGTTATGGACGGAATAGCAGCAGCAGAAACAATAATAAGGGAAGGCTACTGCAGCAGAATAATAATGCTTACCACATTTGATGATGATGAATATATTATTAAATCACTTAAAGCGGGGGCTGTAGGATACCTTCTAAAAGATATCCCTGATACAGAACTTGCACAGGCTGTAAAACTTGCCTGCCAGGGGATATACCAGCTGGCAGATTCTGCAGCCGGAAAACTTGTCGGGAATATCAGACACAATGAAATTATTTCCGAGGCAGGTCTCACTGAAGATGACAAGGAACTGCTTGAAATAATAAAAGCCATGCCGGAAAGGGAAAGAGATGTACTTGCAGAAATTTCCAGGGGACTGACAAACAGGGAGATTGCCGAGACATTATACTTAAGCGAGGGCACAGTAAAAAATTATGTATCGAACATACTTACAGCGCTTGATCTCAGGGACAGGACACAGGCAGCCCTGCTTGCCTATAAGCTGGGATTTGCAGACAGGGAATAAACCGCCGATTATTATTTCTTTTACCAGTTTTTTTATTCATCCTTAACAGAATACCGGTCTTTTTCAGCGAAGAAAGATATATCCGCGTAACCGGCATATATTCTGCCGCTGTGCTTCACACCGGATGGGATGTAGTACCTGTCCCCTTTAGTATAGGTTTTCCTTTCACCGCCTATAACAAGGTCTATCATTCCTTCAAGCACAATTCCGTACTGGCTTTCATGCGAATGCTCAGGAAGGTCTGTGTCTTTATCAAATTCCATGAAAAGGATCTGGTGGTTCGACCCCTGAGAAAGGTAGGCTTTAAGCCCTTCAATCGGGATATCTGCGAGCGGCAGATTCTTCACTGCATCCGGAAATATCTCCATTTCAAACTCCCTGTTTTGATTTCTTTAAAAAATCTGACAGCTGCCTGCCGTTCTGTCAAAAAAAATCCCCACAACTGCGGGGATAATATTTACAGAAGCTTTATCCTATTTGACTATAAGCCTGAAAAGCCTTTTCTTTCCCGCTTTCATCAGGATCTCTCCGTCAGTAACATAGGAGGAATCAACAACAGCATCAATATCAGTTATTTTCTTCTCATCAACCGTAGCTCCCCCCTGTGTCACAAGACGTCTTGCCTCACCCTTAGATGAGCAGAGTGAAGTCATTGCATATAGGTCAAGAACATTTATTCCCTTTTCAATTTCCGAAACAGCAATCTCTGATGAAGGGATTGCTGATTTATCCTCAGAGCCGCCTCCAAAAGCAGCCTTTGCAGCATCGAGTGCCTTGTCAGCTTCCTCTTTGCCGTGGATAATTTTTGTAATTTCGTAGGCAAGGACCTCTTTTGCCCTGTTGATTTCCTGGTCCTGAAGGCTTCCGAGTTCCCGGATCTCTTCAATCGGAAGGAAGGTATAGAGGCAGAGGAATTTTTCAACATCCGCGTCTGCAACATTTCTCCAGTACTGGAAAAAGTCAAAAACAGGTGTCATTTCAGGATTCATGAAAAGGGCTCCCTTTTCTGTTTTTCCCATCTTTTTTCCGTCAGATCTTGTAACAAGGGGGAAAGTAAGGCCGATAACCTCTTTGCTTTCTATTCTTCTTGTAAGGTCTGCCCCGGCAACAATATTGCCCCACTGGTCATCTCCGCCGATCTGCATTTCACATCCGTACCTCTGGTTAAGAACAAGGAAGTCGTATGACTGAAGAAGCTGGTAGTTGAACTCGATAAATGAGAGTCCTTTTTCCAGTCTCTGTTTATATGCTTCAAAACCAAGCATCCTGTTTACTGAAAAATGCCTTCCAATGTCTCTCAGGAAATCAATATAATTAAGATCAGCAAGCCACTCGGCATTATCAAGAAGAAGGGCATTGTTGTTTTCAAAATCTATAAATTTTGCAATCTGTTTTTTCAGCTTTTCCGCATTAGACTTGATATCATCATATGAGAGGATCTTTCGCATTTCGGTTTTTCCTGAAGGGTCCCCGATCCTTGCTGTTCCCCCCCCTACAAGGGCAATCGCCCTGTGCCCTGCCCTGTTAAGGTGGGCCATTGCAAAAAGAGGCACAAGGTGACCTGCATGAAGGGAAGGTCCTGTCGGGTCAAAACCGCAGTAAAATGTAACAACACCTTCATCCAGTTTTCTGCTTAAAAGATCAAGGTCTGTACACTGCTTGACAAATCCCCTTTCCTGTAAAACTTTAAGCGCTTCGTTCATTGTTATTCACCCCTTTTGTATTCTCTGTCTGCTTTTTTTATAAACGCAGGGATTTCATCAATCTTTATTCTGACCTGCTCCATTGAGTCCCTGAATCTCAATGTAACTGTATTGTCCTCTTTTGTATCATAGTCAACTGTTATGCAGTAAGGAGTTCCGATTTCATCCATTCTTCTGTATCTTCTTCCGATTGCTCCGCTCTGATCATAGAATGTTGCAAAATCATCTCTCAGATTTATTTCAATTTCCTTTGCAAGTTCAGCAAGGCCGTCTTTCTTGACAAGGGGGAATACTGCAACTTTTACAGGTGCAATATTCGGATGGAAATGCATGACCACACGGGAGTCTTTTTCATCAATCTGCTGCTCTTCATACGCATCTGACAGGACAGTAAGAACAGTCCTTGTAAGACCTGCAGAAGTTTCAATAACAAAGGGGATATACCTTTCCTTTGTTGCTTCATCAAGGTATGCCTGCTCCTTTCCGCAGAATTCAGTATGCCTTTTAAGGTCAAAGTCTGTTCTGTTGTGAACCCCTTCAAGCTCCTGCCAGCCCATCGGGAATTCGTATTCAATATCATATGCATCCTTTGCATAGTGTGCAAGTTCATCAGGACCATGCTGATGGAAGCGGAGTTTATCCATCCTGATTCCTAGTTTGCTGTAATAGCTCCATCTTTCCTTTTTCCAGTATTCAAACCACTTGTCATCCTCTGAAGGATTGATGAAAAACTGCATTTCCATCTGCTCGAACTCGCATGTTCTGAAGATAAAGTTCTTTGTTGTGATTTCATTTCTGAAAGCCTTTCCGACCTGGGCAATACCGAAAGGTATCTTGACCCGGCTTGTCTGAACAACATTCTTGAAATTCACATATATACCCTGGGCTGTTTCAGGTCTGAGGAATACAACATTTCCTCCGTCCTCAACCGGTCCCATATGTGTCTTGAACATGAGGTTAAAGTTTCTGGGTTCAGTAAGTTCTCCCCCGCATTCAGGACATTTTTTTTCATTTTTATTTTCTTCAGGAATTTTATCTTCCCTGAATCTCTGTTTGCAGTTTTTACAGTCAACAAGAGGGTCGGTAAAGTTTTCAACGTGACCTGAAGCTTCCCATACCCTGGGATGCATCATTATGGCTGCATCAATACCTACAATGTTGTCATGAAGCCTGGTCATTTCCTTCCACCAGAATTCCTGTATATTTTTCTTGAGCTCAACACCCAGTGGACCGTAATCCCATGCAGATGAAAGTCCTCCGTATATTTCACTGGACTGGAAAACAAAACCGCGCCTTTTGCAAAGGGAAACCAGTGTATCCATTGTTAGTTCATTAGCCATAATTAACCTCGTTTTTCAATAAATCTATTACCCTTTCAACACGGGCATATGTTTTTTCAAGACCAAGCAGTTTTACAGAACCTATCAGGGGAGGAGACATCCTGGTCCCTGTTACTGCAACCCTGAACGGCATGAGAAGATCGCCGAGCTTGACATCAAGTTCTTCGGCAAACTCCCTGAATTTATTATCTGCCTCTTCCTCCGGAAGATTGATAACTTCTGCAACCCTCTCTTTCATCAGAGTAAGAACTTCAGCAGTCTTTTCAGCATCCATTTTTTTGGGAACAATGTCTGCAATATTGTAGTTATCAATATCTCTGAAAAGAAACCCTGAAACCTCTGTTATGTCTGAAAGTACTTTAAGCCTCTCCTTTACAAGAGGCATCATGGAATCAATTATTTTTTCCTCGTCATCTTTTAAAGGAGAAGAAACAAAACCTGCTTTCCGGAGATACGGCAGAACAAGAGTTTTAAGCTCTTCATCTGTTTTCTTTCTTATGTACTGACCATTGAACCAGTCAAGCTTTTTATAATCAAAGACACCGGGCGCCTTGTTGAGTTTGTCAATTGTAAAGAGCTTTTCAAGCTCCTCTCGTGTGAAAAATTCACGAGAATCATCATATGACCATCCTATAAGGGAGACATAGTTGAGAACAGCTTCAGACAGATACCCTTTTGCAATAAAATCCCTGACAGCTGTGGAGCCATGCCTTTTTGAAAGCTTCTGTCCGTCCTTTCCCATAACCATCGGAAGATGGCAGTAAACAGGAGGTTCCCACCCGAATGCATTGTAGAGAATTACATGGAGAGGCCCTGAAGGGAGCCATTCCTGGGCCCGCATGATATGTGTAATCTCCATAAAATGATCATCAATTACATTTGCCAGATGATATGTGGGAAATCCGTCTGATTTGAGAAGAACAGGATCAGGACTTACATCCTTGTTTTTCTTTTTTATCCTGCCCAGAATGTGATCATAAAAAACTGTTTCACCGTCAAGCGGAACTTTAAGCCGGATAACAGGTTTTATCCCTTCCCGCTCCAGCTCATCAATTTCTGACCTGGAAAGATTCCTGCACTTTCTGTCATATCCTGAGGATTCATTTTTGTTTTTCTTCTGTTCCTCTCTGAGTTTATCAAGCCTTTCAGATGAGCAGAAACAGTAATAGGCATGGCCTGATTCAACCAGCTTTCTTGCATATTCCCTGTAAAGTTCAGTTCTCTGAGACTGAACATAAGGGCCGTAATCACCACCCACATCAGGACCTTCATCCCATTTTGTACCCAGCCAGTTAAGCGTATCATAAAGGTCCTGAAGAGCCTCCTCCTGATAACGTTCCCTGTCTGTATCTTCAACTCTGAGTATAAACTTACCGCCGTTGGCCCTGGCAAAAAAATAGTTGAACAAAGCAGTTCTTATACCGCCAATATGCTGCATCCCTGTAGGGGAGGGAGCATACCGAACTCTGACACTCATATTAACTCTCCGCTTTTTTTATACCGAATGCCGGTATATGAAATTATTAAACTTCCTGCAAGAAATATATAATTTATTGATATTTATTGGCAGCAGTCATTTATATAATCTATAATTTCCAGTGCATTCTTCTGTTTTATGAATTACCATTATAGAAATTAAACTATGACCGGTCAATAATGGCAAACATCTATAGAAAATAATATTAACTCCCTGCTGAATCTGAATATAACCTTTTTAATAATACTCAGGTAATATACCATATCTTTATAATCATGCTATTCTTGATACAGGGATTTACCAAAGGAGCAAGATAATGGGAAAGGAACTGAAACGCGAGACACTTGAAAAAATATCGGCTGCACAGAGCAATGAGATAACTGAATACCATATATATAAAAAACTGGCTGAAAAAACAAAAGACCCCCATAATTCCGGAATACTGGGAAGAATTGCAGAAGATGAGAAAAAACATCATGATATTTTCAGAGACTATACTGGAAACAGCGGAAGGCCTAAAAAAATCAGAATTTTTTTCTTTTACTGGATATCAAGACTTTTCGGAATAACTTTCGGTATAAAACTTATGGAAAAGGGGGAGGAATCTGCCCAGATAAATTACTCATCCTTCAAAGATGAAATCCCCGAGATTGAGAAAATTATAGCGGATGAGGACAGGCATGAAGAAGAACTCATAGGTATGATAAAAGAGGAGCGTCTTGAATATGCAGGATCTGTAGTCCTTGGACTCAATGATGCACTTGTTGAACTTACCGGGACACTTGCAGGACTTACATTTGCGCTGCAGAATACACGGCTTATTGCCCTGGCAGGTCTTATTACAGGTATTGCAGCATCTTTTTCAATGGCAGCTTCGGAATATCTTTCAACCAAGACTGACGGCGGGGACAATGCACTTAAATCTTCTGTTTATACAGGGTTTGCTTATATTGTCACTGTTTTTATTCTCATAGCACCGTATCTCATGCTTCAAAACTATATGGCGGCCCTGGCACTGACACTCATTTCTGCTGTTTCAATAATATTTATTTTCAACTACTATATTTCAGTGGCAAAGGACTATAATTTCAGGGCCCGTTTTCTTGAAATGACACTTATCAGCCTTGGAGTTGCAGCTCTCTCATTTGTAATTGGATACGTGATAAGACTGACACTGGGCATTGAAATATAAGGATATAAGCAGTTGCAATCACACAATCAGCTATTTGAAAGGCTTTCAGAATCGAAGTTCAGGTCAGGCTTCAGGCTGAAAGGAAGGGAACTTGAGTATCTGAGGGAAAAAGGTCTTGATACAATACTTTTACACGGCAGGGATTTTATTGAAACAAGACTCAAACCAGCTGTAATTGAGAATGACGGAAAGCAGACCCCTATGAGAAACCACCCCTTTTTTATTGCTCAGCATGCCACCGGGATGTGCTGCAGGAAATGCCTTGAAAAATGGCATGGAGTAGAAAAGGGGAAGGAACTTTCCGATGATGAAATCAGATATCTTCTTGAAGTGGCTTCTGTCTGGCTGGGAAGATATCTATAGCAGACATGACCTGTTTTACCTGTCATGTCTGAATATTATTTCATACTTGTTTTACAGTATAGGCCCATTCAACCGCCTGTTCTATTACCCTTGTAAAAAAGAGGACATGAAGCTCCCCTTTTCCTTTAAGGATAATTCTGTCAATTTTCTCCCTGCTTGTTTCTGATATAAACCCTGTTCTGAGTAATTCTGTATTTTCAGTCCCTTTTATACCGGAAGCGAGAAAAAGAAGATAGATTGAACACAAAGTAACAATCTTATCTTTGCTTCTCTCTATAACAGACCTGAGCCTTTCAGCAGCTGACTCGAATTTCTGCTGGAGAACAAGGATGAAACAGTAATTGAATTCTATCCAGATATCAGATTCACTGCTGCTGTTTATCTTTGTTTCAAGATACTTTTCAGTTTCCTCTGAATTGTTCTTTAGAAGTCTGCCTGATACAAACATCAGTTCAGTCTTTTTATAAACAGATGGATTCTTTTCTTCCACAAAATTTTCAAGCCTGAAAAGGGCATCTATATCTGAAGTCAGATAATAGGCATTTATAAGAAGTTTTACATTTGTGTAGGAGGTTTTACCACGGTTGAAAATCCTGTCTTCAAGCACAGGTTTCAGGGATGTCCAGTTTTCATCTTCCACATGTTTAAGGACAGACCAGTTGCTGAGAAAAAAGATATTGAAAAAGGCTATTAATACCAGAAAAATAACAGGAAGATACCAGTTTGAAATCCAGAAATTCTTTGCATAGTCAAATCCAAGTACTGTCAGGGGGAGTAGAAAAACTGCTGCAAAGGAAATAATCATAAAAAAATTGAAAAATATAATTATTAATTTATATTTCAAGCTGTTTTCTCCAATAATATATATAGGATATAATATACTATAGCACATATCACAAAAAAGGGACATGGATATTAAATTATATGAAAACAATTAACACAGCTGAGATCAAGGCTGATTCCTATTATTCACAACCGGCATATCTTGATGAAAAATATATTCTTATCACTCCTGATATACCTGTTCCCGAAGATATGATAGAACGTCTGAAAAAATGGAACTATAAAAGGATTTTCTGTGACGGTGAACCTGGACAGAAACCTACAGTAAACTCCATTTCCGAAAAAGAAGGTGTTATATCCTCAAATCTCAACGAAGATCTTGCCCAGGAAGAGACAAGGAAAGAGGCGCAGATCTTTTTCAGGGAAATATGCGGTTTTCTCGAAAACATCTTTGAAACGTATAAACTTAAAGAGCTTATCAGCCAAAGGCAAATCCTTGATCAGGTTAAAAAGATAATACAGATATTAAGGGAAAAAAGGGATTTTATCCTTGATTTCTCAAGCCTTAAATCAACTGAACATAATTATCTGATTTCACATTCGGTAAAAACAACAATTGTGAGCATTGCTCTTGCAGAATATCTGAAGCTCCCCCCCCACAGGACAATAGAACTGGGAATGGGTGCAATGATGCATAAAATTGGAATGCTGAAAATCAATGAAAACATTCTGACAAAACAGGGAGAACTTCAGGATCATGAGTGGAAAGCTATACAGGCATATCCCATACTGGGATTCAAGATACTGAAGGAACTGGAGTTTCCCAATGCAGCTGCAATGGCTGTTCTTGAACATCAGGAACGTATCAATGGAACTGGGTATCCCAGAAAGGTTTCAGGAGACCAGATTTCACTTTACGGTAAAATTCTGGGAGTTGTTTCTTCATACTGCGCATCAGTCGAAAAACGGCCTTTCAAGGAAGGCAAAAACCCCCATTCAGGAATCATGGACATTCTTCAGGATATGGGAAAACAGTATGATGATAAAATTGTAAAAGCTCTTGTCTTTACACTGTCTGTCTATCCTATAGGAACTATTGTACAGCTCACAAACAAGTCAGTGGGAGTAGTAATTAAAACAACTCCGAACAATCCAAAGCAGCCTGTTGTAAAAGTTCTGACATCTGAAGACGGAGAAAGACTGAGTGAAAAAATAATCATAGATCTTTCCCAGAATACAAAAATGCAGATCGCTCGTCCCCTTACAAAGCAGGAAATTGACAGTCTTTAATCCTTCGGCTGATCAATTATATTTTAAGGTTATTGTTGACACTGTCAGAGTATTGAGTTAACTTAGCTTTATTCGTCCTATGAACACAGTAAAATCATTATTAAACCAGCTCTGCGGAACTTCTGATGATGTACGCGGGGATATTGAAACTCAACTGAAAAAACACTTTATCGATCCTTTCTATATCAGCAGGTCGCAGGCATTGCCTGATGATGATATACTGAAGAATGACGCCAGGATTGTATCTGATGCTTTTGAAGCTGTAACAAACGGCATGTATGATGAATGGGTGCATAAGGATCTGTCAAAAATTCCCGACAGCTCTTTTTTCGCAGACTGGAAATATCTTACAGAATCACTTTACTACCTGTATGAAGACAATTTCAAACTGGCAGAGAAATCATTCGGAAAAATAAATGAGGATTCTGTTCCTTACCTTACAGCACCGGTATTTTACAGGATAATAAGCAGGGAAAAGATATTATCAATAACAGGACTGACTGAAACAGAAAGAAGCTTCATTGATAATATAATAAAAGACAGTATAAATATAAAAACAAGCCTCAGCCTGATTGAGAACAACCTGAAAGCTGGTCAGGAAGACAGGTTTATTGACAATTTAACCCTTCTCCTTTCTGATCTGTGTGTAAAAGACCGTAACCTTTCAAAAAAGCTTGCATCATGGGGTTTGAAACAGCTGTCTCTCAATGACATGTCTCCCTCACTCCTGCTTGAAAACCTGAAACATATTTTCGGTGAATCTGAAACATACAGACTTACAGCAGTTTCATTCAGGGAAGATGATCCTGAGCTGAGTCTGCTTTTTTTCACAAAATCACTGCTTATTCAGATCAGAAACAGCTCGGCAGAGCAGTTGCATGTCGAAGCATATATTGAAATTCTATCAGAAATCCTTACGGAGATTGAAAATGAAAAAAATGCGTCTTCCGGAGCAGAGGATGATTCTGAAGATGAAATGGCTGAACAAATCAGCAACATACTTACAGTTCTTGAAAGGGAAATTAATCTGCATTACCCTTCCATCCTGTCAGGAAGTACAATAAAGGAACTGTCAGGGGAATCACCTGTAAGTAATGATATCTGCGGCATAGATTCAATATCAGGAAAAAAATCATCAAATATTCAACCAGGGACAGAAAATACCGATAATAAAAATCCGGCCGCCATTCTTTCCAGAAAAGGGAAAAAGGCGGTAAATCCTGTTCAGCTTGAACTGTTTTTTTAAAGGTATTTTATGCAGAAAAATGATTATAAAGAAAAAATTCTTTCCCCTGCGGATTTTCAGGATATTGAGAAGATTAAAAACGAAATAAAAATGAATCCCCGTTATATAGGCCCCGGATGCTGGCTGAGGCTTATGAAAGAACTTTACCATCAGAAAAACAATCAGAACAGGGAATCTGCGTGATTTAAACTATATAAATAATATTCCGCCATATTGCAAAAAGTATCGGAGGACAAGTGACAGAATTTTATTCAGTATTTGTATTGATTAGTTTTTTGCTGGGTTTCTTTCTTTCCGGAGGACTGTTCTTTAAAAAGGAAAATTATCTTCCCAACCATATTCTGGGAACAGGAATTCTGCTTGTATCAATAGCTCTGGCTGACTTATATTTTGATTTATTCAAACATTATGCTGTTTCAAAAATTTGGATTTCACTGATACAAACAATTTCATTTCTGTATTACCCGATTTTTTATATATATTTAATTCTGTTAACAGGATATATAAATAAACTGGACAGAAAACTTCTGCTGCACATTATCCCCTCAACTGTGTTTTTTATTTACAATACATTCCATATTGCTGTTTTTGGGGAAAATATTCCATATGATAATATTTATATTAATATAATAATTTATATCCAGATATGTTTTTATCTTTTCATGATGCAGTACAGATTAAAAAGATATTCAATAAAAATAAAAAACTATTTTTCTGAAATCAGATACCTGAAACTTACATGGCTTAAAATAATAGTTTTTATATTGACAGCAACCTGGTTTTTATCATTCTTCAGATTTATCCTTACCATGTTCAATATCCCAATAAATACATATTTTTTATGGCCTGATGCTGCACTTATTATAATTTACATATACTATCTTGCTTACTGTACATTGAGGCAGCCTGAAATTTTCATGAAAGTCAAGGACCTTGAAAATGAAGAAAAACCTGCTGAAACCAGTCCGGCAGAAAGAAATAAAAACCGGGACAGCGAAATTCTGAAACTCCTTGTTGATTACATGAATAATGAAAAACCTTATAAAAACAATTCCCTTACCCTTACACAGCTATCAAAAGAGATGAATATTCCAGCTCACCATCTTACCAGAATAATAGCCTGCAGCGGGGGGAATTTTTACTCATTCATAAACAGCTACCGTATTTCCGAAGCAAAAAAACTCCTTTCAGACAGCTCAAAAAGGGATAAGACTGTGCTGGAACTTGCTTTTGAAGCCGGCTTCAATTCAAAAACAACATTCAATGATATCTTCAGAAAAAAAGAAAATATGACCCCGTCCGAATACAGAAATCACAAACTTTCATAAAATCATTTTTTATCCGGACGTCCTTCTAAAAAAAAACACATTCTTTTTTAAACCGGACGATAAAAATCTGCAAACAATATAAGTTATTTCCTGATTTTTTAATTTGGAGAAAAGTGTAATGAATTTTATCACCAGATACCTGATGCTTTTAATAATGATTTCTGCAGTTTTTGCTATACATGCGGAAGAGAACAATATCGGGAAAAAAAGCGGCATTGCCTACCTGCCCCTGGTCGGATATACACCGGAAACAAGTCTTGCCATGTTTCTTGCCGTTTCAGCCTATAACAATCCCGATCCAGTCAATCCTGATCAAAAAGATGATACTGCAATAGCGGCAATTGGGTACACACTTAACAACCAGGTATCACTTGGTCTTGGTTTTGAGAAATATTTAAACGGGAATTCCAACAGCATCACAGCAGGATTAAATCTGGTAAACGCTCCTTCCGTTTTTTTCGGAATTGGAAACAATGTTACTGAAAGCATGAAAGAAGAATATGAACAGATTTCTCTTGATATTAATTTAGCTTTTATGTCAGAGATAACACATAACCTGTATATCGGACCCCAATTTCAATTTTATACAGATAACATATCTGACAAAGAAAATATTCTTGCATCAGGAATAATTAAGGGAAGTGAGGGAATAACACAAATTGGTACAGGAGCTGTTATTAAACTGGATACAACAGACAGCTTTTCTTACCCACTTACAGGCTTTCTGTATACTTTAAACTGGAAGATTTTCAATGACAATGCTGCAAGTGATTACAGCTATAATCATGTTTCACTGGATTTAAGAAACTATTTTCAAATATGCGGGAAACATGTAATCGGAATAAATGCTGTCCATGAAATTGCAGAAAATAATGTTCCGTTTCAGATGCTTCCCAAACTTGGAATAATGAGAGGTTTTCTGCTTGACAAATACAGGGACAAACACCTTTCTGTACTTCAGGCTGAATACCGCTTCCCTGTAGCTGGAAGGTTTGGAGGATCCATATTTGCAGGAGCCGGGAGCATTGCCCCGGAAGCATTTGATTTTGACTTTAGTGATATAAAAACAGCTGCAGGGGCCGGTTTGAGATTCAATCTTGATAAGGAGCAGCATCTCAATCTCAGGTTTGACCTGGCATTTAACAATGAAAACCAGACTCAGTTCTATATGAACCTTATGGAAGCTTTTTAGTTAAGTACAAAAAAACAGAAATTTTTATACATACATATTGACATGTATGTATAAAAACAGTATCTTAACCCTACCTCTTATACATACATACATGTATGTATAAGAGGATTTCAGTCAAGGAGAAATATCCATGCAGTTGTTATTGTTTATTGCAACTATTGCACTTATTGCTGCTTCTCTTTAACAGAAACCTCTGAAACCGGAATAAATATATCTGTTTTGAATAAATATTTCAGTTTATTTGGCCGGATTTTAAAAAGACTGATAATTAAAATGTTTAAAATAGTTAAAAAAATACTGAAAATTTTATATTAAACATATTGACGTGTATGTATGTTGCAAGTATCTTTTATCAGCAAACATACATACATGCATGTTTGGGAGGTGAAACTTTTTGAGAAAAACCAAGGAAGAAGCAGAAAAAACAAAACAGGCCCTGATTGAAGCGGGGATTGATATATTCAGCAGAAAACTTTATACAGATGTCAATATAAGTGAAATTGCAAAAATGGCAGGAGTTACAAGGGGTGCGGTTTACTGGCACTTTCAGAACAAAGCAGATCTGTTCAAGGAAATTCATGAATATGTTGAAAAAGAAACAATGATAATAGCCCAGGAAGCATTTGCAAAGGGAAAGACTATTTATGAAAGGTCTTTTTCGATATTCAATGATATGCTTCTGAGGTTTAAAAATGATGTAAATCTGAGGAAAATAAGCAAACTCATGAACCTTAATCAGGGTGTATTTGCACATGAGGATTTCAAGGACTGGCACAAGAATTATCACAAGGATGAACAGAATTTTTATACAGATCTCATAAAAAAGATAACTGAGGGCGCAGATATTGAAATAAATGATGAAAACTTCAATCTGAGACATGAATTTCTTGCCGCTGCAGCATTTCTGCATGGAATGATGAATATAATCACATTTTCAGAAGAAATGGGACTCCTGGATCTGACAGAAACTGATATTGCAAAAATTATAAATATATTTCTGACAGGTCTCTGCCCTGTTGATTTTGATATAAACAAAGCGAATAAAACAGTCCATCCTGCAAATGTTGAAAGCTGAGCATTTCCGATCAGGAAAATGCTGAAATTATGGGGTAAACCATGAATATAATAAAATTTTGGAGAGAAAAAATGAAATACAAAAAAACAATACTGGCACTGCTTCTTGTTGCAGTTGCTGTTTTTACAGTAGCATATACAACCCAGAGCAAGGAAGCTTCTGTTAATTCAGGAAACTCTTCCGGCAGTTCTGATGAAAACAAAAGTATGACCCAGATCCATTCAGAGGAGGGAATCCCTGTAAATGTAAGAAGTATAAAAAAAGGAGAGTTCCATACAGTACTCAACTATACTTCCAGTGTTACAGGCATAACTGAATCAAGCAAATATTCATCTGTATCAGATACAGTTGACCAGGTACTTTACAGTGTCGGTGATTTTGTTACAAAAGATACAGTAATAATCACATTCCCTAAAAACAACCCTGCAGCAAATTATTACCAGGCAAAAGCAAGCTATATTAATGCGGCAGATACATTTAAGCGTATGGAAAGCCTCTATAAGACAAAAGGGGTTTCAAAACAGGATTATGACAATGCAAGAACAGGTCTGGATGTTGCAAAAGCCAACTGGGATATTGTCAACGACATGCTTGAAGTAAAAGCCCCTATAGACGGATATATAACAAGAATGGATGTAAGACCATCTGAAAATGTTGAACCTGGTGATCATCTTGTAACAGTATCAAACTATGACCTTTTAAAGACAAAGGTGCAGATACCTGAAAGAGAAATCAACAGGATTAAAACAGGGATGAGGGCAACAGCAACATGGGAGGATTACACTGTTGAAGGTATAGTTGTACAGACAGACCTTTCACTGAATCCTGATACAAACTCCTTCAGCGCAGTTCTGGAATTCGACAACAATGATCATAATATAAGAAGCGGTGTAACTGCTGAAATAAGTATAATGACATACCAGAATAATGAAGCTGTTGTTGTTGAAAACAAGAATATCCTTTCAAGGGATGATCAGGAATGTGTATTCGTGGCATCAGGTGACAGGGCTGTTAAAAGGGAAATAAAAACCGGATACAGACAGGGTCTTGATGTTGAAGTTCTGGAAGGGCTTGAAGTCGGAGATATCCTGATTACAGAAGGGAACAGACTTGTAACTGACGGAAGTAAAATTAAAATAGCAAACCAGGAGAATTAATAAATAATGTTTTTATCCAATGTATCAATAAAAAGACCTGTAATGATTTCAATGATCCTTGCAGCCCTTCTGTTGTTCGGGATTATGTCTTTCTTTGCCCTGCCGCTGAACCTGACACCAAATGTGGAATTTCCGTTTGTTGTTGTTCAGACAGTTTATGCCGGAGCAAGTCCTGACCAGATAGAGTCACAGATTACTGAAAAAATTGAAGATGAAGTATCAACAATAAGCAATATTGACTATATACAGTCATTCTCGCTTGACAGCGTATCAATTGTTCTTATGAGATTTGACCTTTCCAAGGACCAGGATGTTGCACATCAGGAAGTCAAATCAAAGATTGATAACATAATAAATGATTTCCCGGAGGATGCTGAAGCTCCTGTAATAGAAAAATTTGACATCATGGCATTTCCAGTAGTAGATGTAATGCTTGCAGGGAATATCCCGATGAATGAACTGTATGATCTTGCTGACGGAAAAATAAAGGAACTTTTCGCCCAGGTTGAAAATGTGGGAAGTGTAGACCTTACAGGCGGTCAGCAGAGGGAGATAAAGGTTGAATTCGACAACAGGACAGTTTTTCAGAACAGCATCTCCCTTGCACAGGTTAACCAGATCCTGAAGGCCTCAAACATGAATATGCCTGGGGGATATTTCCAGGAAAAAGGGCAGGAATATTCAGTTAAACTTGACGGCGAATTCAGCACACTAAGGGAACTTGAAGAAATTGAAATCCCGACAGCATCAGGAAACAAGAAACTCAGGCAGATTGCTGATATTCTGGATTCCGGAGAGGAAGTACGGGAACGTGCAATTTATTTCAACAATAAAACAAAAGTCAGAAACTCCAATGCTATTCTCTTAAGCGTAATAAAGAACTCTGAAGGTAATGCTGTAAAAATAGTAAGAGAGATAAAAGAGGTTATGAATGAGATTCAGGATGATCTTCCGGCAGGCGTAACACTTGAGATTATTGATGAATCAGCTGAATATGTTCAGTCATCTGTAAGCGATACTATTTCGAATATTGTACTCGGAATCATATTTACATCATTTGTTCTCCTGTTTTTTCTCCATGATTTCCGATCAACAATGATTATTGTAATTACCATGCCGGCATCCCTTATTCCGACATTTCTGATTTTCAACGCCATGGGATTTACCCTTAATATAATGACCCTTATGGGACTATCCACATCTGTAGGTCTTCTGGTAATGAACTCGGTTGTAGTTCTTGAAAACATATTCCGTCACAAGGAAATGGGACATGGCAGAAAAGAGGCGGCAGCTTCAGGAACAGCTGAAGTAACTGTCGCAGTACTTGCCTCAACTCTTACAAACCTCGCGGTATTCCTTCCCCTTGCAACAATGGATGGTATTGTCGGGATGTATCTGAGGGAATTTGCCCTGGCTGTAACATTTGCAACAATATTTTCACTCATTATCGCTTTCACCCTTACCCCGATGATGGCATCATTCATACTGCCTGAGCATGTGGTCAAGAAAAATAAAATTGGTGAGAAACTTGAAGCAATGTTCAAAAGATGGGAAGTGGGTTATAAAAGAATTCTCACATGGATCCTGGGATCAAAACCAAGAAGCGCCATGGTTATTGTTTCAGCAGTAGTCCTTTTTATTGTGTCAATGGGACTTTTCGGGAAAATCCAGTTTGAATTCATGCCTTTCTCTGATGAAGGGGATATAACAATAACAGTTGAACTTCCCCAGGGATATGATATAGAAGAAACTGAAAAAACAACAAAAATCATTGAACAGAGGCTTTCCCGGTACGGAGAGATCCGGCATATCCTTACAGAGCTTGGAAAGACATCATCGATAAATACAGGTACCAACCTTTCACAGATGAGAATTTCCATGGTAAAGAAGGATGAAAGAAACCTCAGCAACCAGATGCTTGCATCGGCTATCACAAGGGAACTTTCAGATATTCCCGGTGCAGATATCAAAGTTGCAGCTGTATCAGGAATGGGGGACAGCGGTGATAAACCGATCAACTTCTATCTGACAGGACAGGATACAGAAAAGCTTGAGAGCTATAAAAACGAGCTTTTTGATGCACTCAGCAGAAGAGATGGCTTCATGAACCTTGACACTTCCTCACGTGAAGGAAAACCTGAAATTACAATTACCCCTGACAGGAAAAAACTCAATGATGCGGGAATAACAATATATGACCTTGCAATTACAATGAGAAGCGCTGTTGAGGGTATGGTCATGACACAGTTCAAGGAAGCTGGAAACGAATATGATATAAGGGTTGTTCTCCGGGATGACGCAGTCAAAAGCTATGAAGATGTCAAGAACATTTCAATAGCAACACCAGAAGGCATATACCCTATTTCCCATTTTGCCAGGGTTGATTACACAACCGGCTACAATAAAATACTTCACTATGACAAGGTGAAAGCTATCCAGTTCAGCGCTGATATTTCACCGGGATTTGCTCAGGGACAGCTTATGAATATAGTTGATGAAGAGGTTAAAAAACTTAATCTTCCATTCGGGTACAGGAAAGTTCTTTCAGGTGAATCAGAAGAAATGGAATCTGCCAACAGGGAAATGGGAAAGGCTTTTATCATAGCACTTATTCTGACCTACATGCTTCTCGCGGCAATTCTTGAAAAAACAACACAGCCGCTCCTTATTCTGGGAACAGTTCCGCTGTCACTGATAGGGGTTGTTGCAGCCTTCCTTCTGACGGGAAAAAACATGAACTTTATATCAATGATGGCAATTGTAATGCTTATAGGTCTGGTAGTTAACAATGCCATACTTATACTTGACTATGCAAACCAGCTCAAGGCATCAGGGATGACTATGAGGGAGGCCCTTATTGAGGCATGCCCTGTAAAGCTAAAACCTATACTTATGTCAAACATTGCAGCTATTCTGGGTATGCTTCCAATGGCTATGGGAATAGGGTCTGCTGGTGCTGAAATGAGGCAGCCGATGGGTATTGTAAGTATAGGCGGTCTTGCAACAGCAACAGTACTTACCCTCTTTGTAATTCCGTCAGTTGAAAACCTTATGACCAGAAACAAAAAGAAAAAGAAAGTAAAGGAAGTTGTATATGAAGTTTAAAACAGTAATTACAGCTGCTGCTGTGCTGCTGTTCATTTCAGCAACAGCAGCTCCGGTATTCAGCGAAAGCTATACACTTGAAAAATATATCACAGGTGTGGAAAAAAACAGCAGGCAGCTGAAGCAGGCGGCAAACGATGTTATCATAGCAGAAACAAATGAAAAAGCTGCTAAATCACAGGCACTCCCGACAATAGGGGCCCAGGCAGGTTATACAAGGAACCTCAGGGATATAGAACAGAGCTATCCTGTAGCAGCAGATCTTTCAACAGGGGCATTGATATATCAGGATATTGATATGAACAGTGACAATGACTTCTCATTCGGAATTTCACTTGACCAGCAGGTTTTCAATATGAAGGTATTCCAGGCAATAAGGGCCAGCAAGGAATACAAGCTGATGACCAGTTCCATATACGATATACAGCAGCAGGAAATTTTAACAATAGCCAAAAAGGTATATTACCAGAACTACCTTATGGAAAAGCTGTATGATGTGAAAAAATCAGCAGAAGAGAATACCAGGGAAAACTATCAGATTATCAGGGATAAATTTGATAACGGGCTTGTATCTGAAGTTGATCTTTTAAGGGCTGAAGTCGACTGGAAGATGACTATACCTGAAACAACACAGGCTAAGAAGAACCTCGACCTTGCCAGGATCAATTTTAAAAATCTTGCAGGAATTCCCCTTGATGAACAAATAGATCTTGACTGTGATATTTCAATATATCCGGAGATTCCTGAAATGCTGCCTCTCAACAGTATCCTGCCGGAAAGGGCTGATTATAAAACACTGCAGAGAGAGAAAAACCTCAGAGATCTCAATATAAAAGCTGCAATGGCTGATCACTACCCTACACTATCAGCCAATTTCACATACGGAGTACAGTCAAGTTCTGACGACTTTGTTATCGAAGATGAAATCACTGCAGCTACAATAGGTTTCAAACTTACACTTCCTGTATACACCGGGGGAGCACTCAGCTCACAGGATATAAAGGCAAGAACAGAATACCAGCAGACAGTGCTCAGAATAGACCAGCTTGAAGAGGATGTAATGAGCGAAATAAGAAGTATTTATCTATCGCTCAAGGAAGCTGATGAAAGAATACAGAGCGCAGTAACAACCATGGAAACTGCTGACAAGGCATATGAAATAACTGAAGAATCATATAAAAGCGGAATGGGAACACAGCTTGAGCTGAAAGATGCAAGACTGAGCCGGGAAACAGCTGAAATTGCACATATATCTGCAGTTTATGAATATCTTGCTGCCTACTTTGACTGGGAAAAGGCAATAGGCAAAGTAAATAAAAATCTACCTGTCAGATAGATTCAGGATTATTATTGATTTGAGGCCTGTATTTCCCTGAAATACAGGCCTCTCTTCTTTATTGCATCTATATATAACTTTTTTCCACTCTTTCCGGGTTATCCATATTTTAATAACTGATTATCTTATACATTAAAAAAACAGTGACAACATCATCATCTATGATAAGATTATTTAATAATATTTAGTGTCTTTCCATGGAGACATTTTTATTCTTCAGTAATTTGAATTAAAAAAAAGGAGATCAGATTTGAGAGAAGTAGAAGTAACACTTCCCGACAGCACCAGACTGGCAGTCCCCTACGGGACAAGGGTTGAATATTTTTTTGAAAACAATCTGCTGGAAAAAAGGGGTGTTCCGGCAGCAGGTGCTTTTGTCAACAACGAAATCACAAGCCTCACCTACAAGATAAGGGTAAACTCATCAGTTGTACCTGTGTACATAGATTCCCCTGAAGGTATCAGACTCTACAGAGACTCTCTTACTTTTCTGGTTACAAAAGCTGCAAGAAAACTTTTTCCGAAAAAAAGACTGGTTATAAGCAATTCACTCGGAAGCAGCTATTTCTTTTATTTTGACAATGATAATGTAATTAATAAAGATGATCTTGAAAAAATCAGGGTTGAAGTTACAAAATCAGTAAACAGGAATCTTAAAATCACGAGAAAGATAATTTCATACCAGGATGCAGTCAGCCTCTTCAGCAGTGAAGAAAGAAGAGGAGCATCTCTCCTTCTCAAATACAGGAATGACAGTAAAATAGCAATTTTCGAGTGTGAGGATTACTACGATCTTGCTCACTCCCCCCTGGTACCTGAAACAGGAATGCTCAGAATTTTTGAAATAATGCCCTATTCAAACGGGTTTCTTCTCCGTTTTCCCACACCTGACAACCCTGACAGGATACCCGATTTCAAGGATATGCCGGAGCTTTCAGCTATCTATCAGGAATACAAATCATGGGGTAAAATTCAGAATTTCAGCTCTGTAGGGGAACTAAATGAACATATTGCTGCTGGAAACGGTAAAAAACTTATAAGCGTAGCAGAAGCGCTTCATAATAAAAAAATTGCGCAGATTGCAGACCAGATAGCTTTAAAAAGGGGAAAAGTCAAGGTTGTCCTTATTGCAGGTCCTTCATCTTCAGGAAAAACAACTTTCGCTAAAAAACTTTCAACACAGCTCCAGGTTGTGGGATTCAATCCCCTGCAGATTTCACTGGATGATTACTATGTTGAAAGGGAACTTACACCGAAGGATGAAAACGGTGAATATGATTTCGAGTGTATTGAAGCTATAGATATTGAACTCCTCAACAGGGATCTTCTTGCCCTTTTTAACGGGGATGAAGTTGAACTGCCTGTTTTCGATTTTAAAACAGGTAAAAGGCTATATAAAGGGCACAGAATCATTATGGATGAACGGAGTGTGCTTATTCTTGAAGGGATACACGGCCTCAATGACAGGCTCACATGGAAAGTTGACAGGGATCTCAAACACAGGATATATATTTCAGCCCTTACACAGCTCAATCTTGATGATCACAGCAGAATACCTACAACAGACAACAGGCTTATAAGAAGAATGATCCGAGACTACGAGTACAGGGGATATTCAGCTGTTGATACACTTAAGAGATGGCCTTCGGTAAGAAGGGGTGAGGATAAAAACATATTTCCTTTTCAGCATAATTCAGACAGTGTATTCAACTCCGCACTGGATTATGAACTCTCTGTTCTGAAAACATTTGCAGAGCCTATACTGAAGACAGTAAAACCAAGCGACAGGCTGTATTCAGAAGCAAAGAGGCTTCAGCGCTTCATCAGCAACTTCACAAATCTCCCGGCACGCTACGTTCCGGGGACCTCCATTCTCAGGGAGTTCATAGGGGACAGCGGTTTCAAATACTGATTCTGAAATCCCTCAGGCAGATTTAATGAAAAGAGCTTCCGTTCATAAAAAGGAAGCTCTTTCATATTCTTACCCGTTATAAATAAATGACTAAGGTTTTTCCACCTTTTCACTGTAGCTTTCGGGATACAGTGTAACATCTATATAGCTTTTCATATTGAAATAATAAGCGGCAGCTTTTTCAAGTTCATCTGCAGTTATTTTCCCTGTCATATCATTAAAGTCTTTAATCCAGTCAAGAGAAGATCCGCTGAATTCTGATTCAGAAAGGACACTGTCCCAGAAGCTGTTTTCAAGAACATTCTTTTCATGCTGCTGATAGTTCGCTTCCTTGATCTTGGAAAGTATAACATCAGGAATATTTTCCTTTAATTTATCTATCTCGGTGAATACTGTTTTTTTCAGCTCTTCCGCCCTCTCAGGACTGCAGCCGAAAAACACAATAATCTGATATTCAGGGTGGGGAAATCTTTTTAGAGAGGGATATACACTGATATTATAGCTGCCTCCCTCGCCTTCACGAATAACCTCCCTCAGCCGCATATCAGCAGCCTCGGCAAGGGCTGAAATTACAAGGTTTTCATATCTGCTCCATTCGTAACTTCCCTTGAAAATAATTGCAACCTCACTTTTTTCCTCAACCCCTTTGAAAACATTTTTCCGGATAACTCCCTCAGGAAGCTTCATCCCTGTATCTTCCCAGTTCTCCCTTTCACCTGCAGTATAGTCTGAACTGTTTTTAAGAGGTGCAATATATCTCAGCGCGAAATCCATTATCTCTTCTTTCTTTGCCGAACCTGTAAAAATAAATGTAAAATCTCCCGGATCGCTGAACCTGTCGCTGTAGACATTGAATCCTCTGTCGAAATCAACATCATTTACGAAATCCAGATCAAATGGACGTCCTCTTCTATGATTATCTGAAAGTATTTTTCTTATAGTTTTTGCAAAAACAACATCCGGTTTTGCATCCTGATTGGCCAGATATATTTTCAGCCGCGATATATATGATTCATATGATTCCTGGTCTTTTCTCGGTGATGTGAAATAAAGATAAAGAAGCTTGAACAACGTATCAAGGTCTTCCACTGAACTGCTTCCGGAAAAACCTTCAGACAGTTCCTCTATAAACGGATTTACCGAGACAATTTCTCCTTCAAGTTTTTTATCAAGCTGTATTCTTGAAAAACCGTCCAGTCCCCCCCTTGTCACAATAGATGCTGCAAGGTTTGCCGATGGCCAGTCTTCATCACTGACTTTAGAATGCCCCCCCCTGCTTACTGCTGTAAAAAGAACCTCATCCTTCTTAAAATCTGTTTCCTTGATTTCAATCACAGCACCGTTTGAAAGAGTATACCTGTAGAAATCGAATTCACTGTTGTATTCTTCAGAAACAACACTTCCGGGAGAAGGAAGACTGTTTTCATCAAGGAGCGGATTTTTACTGACATTGTCTTTATAAGGTTCATAGGATTTTTCCAGCGCTGTTTCAATCCTTCCTGCAAGCTCTTTCTCATCAGGAACATAAACTCCCCCCTTTTCAGGTGCACTCAGAATCACAATTCTGTTTTCATCTGTTATATATTTTCCTGCAAGACTGTTTATTTCTTCCAGGGTTATTTCAGGAACTGCTTTTTTAAAAAGCATAAACTCATAGGCTATTCCGGGAATATATTCATCCTCTATAAAATTCCTTGTATATTCCTCTGTAAATGCCGGGGAATATGTATTGTCCTTTTCCCTGAAACTGTTTTCCATGATTGTATAATATCTCTTTTTAGCCCTTTCCAGTTCAGTTTCTGTAAACCCGTGCTGAAAAACCCGTGCAAGTTCTCCGTAAAGTACATCGAAACCCTTGAGGATATCTTTCTCATCAGGAGTACATGATACTGAAAATGCGGATCTGGTAAGAGCTACATTCCCGAATCCGGCCCCTGCCTTCAGATACGGCGGATTTTTCTGCTGTCTTATCTCATCATAGCGGCTGTTGAGCATCATACTGAAAAGACCCCTCCTGATTCCATCTGTATAATCATCAGATGTTTTCTCAGCGAATTTTTCATGCATGAAAATTATTCTGATTTCCGCACTTGTTGCTTCTTTATCACTGATAACAAGATAATCAGTTCCCTTTCTTTCTGGAATATCATAGACAAGCCTTTTCCTCCTGAAATTTCTAAGCGGGAACTTGCTGAAATACCTGTCTATTTTTTCTCTGATAACAGAAGATTCAAAATCCCCGACAGCTATAACTGCCATGAGATCAGGCCTGTACCAGTCCTGATAGAACCTGTCTATAGTCTCTTTTTTAAAGTTTTCAAGAACTTCAATTTTACCGATCGGAAGCCGTTCAGCATATCTCGAATTTTTGAATATTGTCTTTATAGAGGCATCGCTTATTCTTTCCTCTGCCCCCTTTTCCTTCCTCCATTCCTCAATTACAACACCCCGCTCTTTTTCTATCTCTTCAGCTGTGTTGGTGATACCTGAAGCCCAGTCGGAAAGGACCTGAAAGCCGAGTTCAACTGTATCAGGCTTGTCTGCAGGAAGCTCAAGCATGTAGACAGTTTTATCAAAACCTGTAAAGGCGTTAAGATCAGGACCGAACCTTACCCCTGATTTTTCAAGAAAATCAATTAATGAATTGCCAGAGAAGTTTTCAGTTCCGTTGAATGCCATATGCTCCTGAAAATGTGCGAGCCCCTGCTGGTCATCATCTTCCTGAAGAGAACCTGTTTTAACAACAAGCCGCAAAAATATCCTGTTCTCCGGTTTTCTGTTTTCCCTGATATAGTATGTCAGCCCGTTACTGAAAACCCCTTTTTCAACAGAAGGATCAACAGGCAGCCCTGTGTCTGTTTTGAAATCAAGAGATGAGGCCGAAAATACAAGTAGAAAAGAAAAAATCAGGAGAGATATATATTTTACCGATTTTTTATTCATATTACACTTCCTTTGCAATTTTCTGTCTTTTAAATTATACAGCTCCATGCTGTTTTATTCACATACAGATCTGGAGATTATTCCTGATCATATTATAATATACCAAAAATACTGCTGAACAATAAATTTCAGTACCTGATTAACAGTAATTTTATACACTCAGAGAAAATCAGATTTCATGATAAAACAATAATCATGTATTATTTCTGACAATATCAATAAAACTGCTCCTGCCTATCATTTCAGCACCCAGGCTTTCAAGATGAGACGTATATATCTGGCAGTCTATAATAACAACACCCTCGCTGAAAAGCTTTTGTGCGGATGTTATAAAACCGTATTTTGACCCGTTTGGTTTACGGGAGAACATGGACTCACCGAAAAAGCATTTGCCTATCCTTACGCCGTAAAGACCTGCAGCAAGATCTTCAGAACCCGGTTCCCTTACCTCAACAGAAAGAACATAACCCAGTTTGTAAAGCTCTTTATATGCTTCTTCCATTTCATCTGTAATCCAGGTACCAGGCTGACCTTTGCGTTCAGAATACCTGCAGCCCCTTATCACTGATTCAAAATCACTGTTATAGCTCACTTCAAATCTCTTTTTTTTGAAAAGTTTCTTCATTGAGCGGGAAACATGTATCTTGTCAGGGAAAATTACAAATCTCGGATCAGGGGACCACCACAGCAGTGGATCATCATGATTAAACCAGGGGAAAAGCCCCTGGCGGTATGCGGAAATAAGCATACCCGGTGAAAGATTTCCCCCTGCAGCAACAAGACCGTCTGGAGTTGCATCTGATGGAGAAGGAAACTCAAAAAAAACTTCAGGCTCAAGGTAAGGGAAATTCACATCAGCTCCCGGTTTCAGAACTTTTTTTCCCCGAATAGTTTATCACAATTTCACCTTCAGATACTTCAACAGAAGCTGTCCCGCCATCCTGCAGTTCTCCGAAAAGAACAATATCAATAAACCTGTCTTTTATTTCCTCCCGGAAAACACGGGATATGTTTCTTGCACCGAATTCATCAGAAAATCCCCTGGCGGCAAGAAGTGCTGTTGCCTGGTCTGATATTTCAAGCTTGATATTTTTATCTTCAAGCTGTTTTCTGAATATCTCTGCCTCTTTTTTAACAATTCTTTCTGCAATCATCATGTCAAGTCTGCTGAATATCACAATCTTATCAAGCCTGTTTCTGAATTCAGGTGCAAAGGTTTTTTCCACAGCAATGTCAAGTGCAGCATTACCCATACTGCTGTTTCCGAAACCGATAACAGATCTGCTGATATCTCTTGCGCCTGCATTTGATGTCATTATTATAATTATATTCCTGAAATCAGCTTTCCTGCCTGTTGTATCAGTAAGTGTTGCATAATCCATTACCTGAAGCAGCATGTTGTATATATCCTGATGGGCCTTTTCTATCTCATCCAGAAGAAGTACAGCATGAGGATTCCTGATAACAGCATCAGTAAGCAGCCCCCCCTCTTCATAACCTACATATCCGGGAGGCGCTCCGACAAGACGGGCAACTGTGTGCTTTTCCTGATACTCACTCATGTCAAATCTGATCAGGGGGACAGACAGGAGGTCTGCCAGCTGTTTTGAGACCTCGGTTTTTCCGACACCTGTAGGTCCCAGAAATAGAAACGAGGCTACTGGCCTGTCAGGTTCTGAAAATCCCGCTCTTGACCTTTTTACAGCATGGACAATGTTTTCCACAGCACTGTCCTGCCCGAATATTACTTTTTTCAGTTCTGCTTCAAGTACCTGAAGCTTTCCCTTTTCAGATGAGGAAACGCTTTTTTCAGGTATCTTTGCAATCCTGGCAATAATTTTTTCTACTATGGATTCATCAACTGTTATTACCGATTCATCCTGTTCACTTTTCTTGAAATTCAGAAGCTTGACATAAGCTCCTGCTTCATCAATAACATCAATAGCCTTGTCAGGAAGAAATCTTTCATTTATAAACTGGCTGGAAAGTTTTACAGCAGATCTTACAGCATCATCTGTATATGTTACATCATGGTAGGATTCATATTTATCCTTTAATCCGAAAATTATTTCCTCAGTTTCTGATGGAGTCGGCTCCGGTATATCAATCTTCTGGAACCGCCTTGCAAGGGCCCTGTCCTTTTCAAATATTTTCTTATGCTCATCATATGTTGTTGATCCCATACATCTCAGCTTTCCTGAAGCAAGAGCCGGTTTGAGAAGATTTGACGCATCAAGGCTGCCTCCTGAGACAGAACCCGCTCCGACAATAGTATGGATTTCATCAATGAAAAGAATGACTTTCTTCTTTTTTTCAAGTTCCTTTATGATTTTTTTTACCCGGTCCTCAAAATCTCCCCTGTATTTCGTACCGGCAACAAGACTTCCCACTTCAAGCTGATAAACAGAATATTCTTTCAGAAAATCAGGGACATCCCCTGATGCAATTCTCTGTGAAAGCCCTTCAGCAAGGGCAGTCTTTCCAACACCCGGATCACCGACAAGCACGGGATTGTTCTTGAGGCGTCTGCATAATACCTGAATAATCCTCTCGCTTATCTCTGTCCTGCCTATAATTGGGTCAAGCTCCCCCGAAGCTGCCATGGAAGTCAGCTCTGTTGTGTATTTTTCAAGAAAACCCTTTTTTTCCTTACCTCTTTCAGCTTCATCATCCAGGGAGTTATCCCCCACTGTCTCAGCATTATCAGTATCCTGAGGGACAGATTTTGTCCGGGAAATGACCCTTAAAAGCTCAAGCCTGTTAAGCCCCAGTTTTTTCATGAAATATGAACCATAGCTGTTTTTCTGATCATAGATAGATACTATCAAATCGGAAAAGGTAAGTTCCTTTTTTGAGGAATGTTCTATGTGTGAGACAGCCCGTTCTATTACATTCTGAAGACCTATAGTCTGAACAGGTTCCCCCTCCTCGATAAGAGGTATTTCCCTGTCAAGATAGATATTGATTTTATCTCTGAGCTCATCAGGATTTACATCGCACTGCTCAATAATTTCCCTTACATTTGTAAAAAAAAGGGATGTATAGAGAATATGTTCAGGAGTAAGGAATTCATGTTTTCTTTCCATTGCTTCGTCGTAAGCTGCATTGAGAATTATCTGGACCTCTTCATTTATCTGCATTATTCTTTCTCCATTGTACAGCGGAGAGGGAATCCCGCCCTCGATGCCTTGTTTTCAACCTGAAGCACCTTTGTAGCTGCAATATCATAGGAATATCTGCCAACAATACCGTATCCGCTGTTATGAATTTCAAGCATTATTTTATTTGCCTCCGGTATTGATTTGCGGAATACTGTTTTAAGAATCTGGACAACAAAATCCATGGTAGTATAGTCATCATTATGAAGAATCACCCTGTAATGCCCGGGTTCTTCCAGTTTATCTTCAACATCATCTTTATTCTGATAAACAGTTTTATTCCCCATTAAAAACTCCTGCTGATGTAAAATTTTCAGATATAAGGAATAAGAATCTCCTTTTACCTGATGGTATCCCGCAGCTGTCCTGTCATGGCACCTTAAACAGACAGGACAATCTGAACACAGAGACTTCAGTAAGTCTCTGAAAAACAGTTAAAGGACTACTTTCTATCTATAATATAATGCTAAAAATAATGAACTACAATACAAATGGATTTTTTAGAGAGGTGAATCTATTGACTGTTATCACATAATCAGTGTTTGGCTGTTATCCCCTGTGGCTCTTTTCAACCATAATATCCAGCATTGTATTATCTACTCCTGACATTCCAAGCTTGCTTATCTCACTTAAATGAAGAATAGTCTCCTCTGCTGTTTTTCCAACAAATCCGTCAGAGTAAGTAATACCGTGATTATTCATGGCCATATATGCACTCCGTATAGCAGAATCTGCTGAGCTCGCAACCTTAAGCGCACATCCCCCTTTTGCACCGTCACAGAGCATTCCTCCGAGATCACTTATGAGGTTGTTTACGGCAAGTGTAATTTTTTCCATATCATTTCCGCAAGTCTGATATACTATGGCTACTGCTGCTCCGACGCCTGCTGCTATTGCGCAGCCGCAGAGGGGAGAAAGCTGGCCTGTATAACACTTGATGTAGCTGTTTACAAGATGGGAAAGGGTAATACTTCTGACAACAGTGTTTTCAGCTATTCTGTATTCCTTCCCGAAAACATAGGGAACCAGGATGGCAACAATACCCTGATTGCCGCTGCCGCCGCTTGCCATTACAGGATAGTTAAGGCCTGCCATTCTTGCATCTGATGCCGCTGCTGCAGTTATCTTTCCTTTTGTAAATACATCCTCTGCTATAAGCCCCTTGTCCTTAAGTGTAGAAATATAATGCCCTACTTTCTTTATCAGAAGCCCGGCCTCGGCTATTTTCAGGTTCATTTCAATACCGGATTTAATGTAGTCATACTGCACTGAATCGATATTTTCGGCAATCCCAATAAAATCTGCAATTTTCATTTTCTTCAGTTCATCTTTATACGATGTTTCAGATTTCTCGCTGCTTCTTTCCGCTTCAAAAACAGTTTTGCCGTCTTTTTCAATTAGTACAATATTGGTATGTGATTTTTCAATAACTGCCCGGGCATAACTGTCTGCAGTCCTGACAGTAACATCAATATAAAGATCAGTTTTGGATTTATCATAATTAATCCTGGCTGTTTTATCCCGTATCATCTCTTTAGCTTTTTTAATGTGATGTTCAGTCGTCTTTTCAAGGATCTCCATTTTCAGATCAGGCTCTGCAATTATTGAACCGATAATTCCTGCAATAAGGTTACCCTTTTCCCCCCCTGTATTGGGGACAGTTACTGCAAACCCGTTTTTATAGACACCTGCATCAACTATTATATCAACATCTCTTATTTCACCTGAAAGTTCATTTCCTGCGGCAGAGCAGGCAAATGCAACAGCAATCGGCTCTGTGCATCCAAGTGCCGGAAAAACTTCATATTTCAGAATCTGTTTTAAAATATCCATAAAACCCGCCTTTCTGATAAATTAAATGCTATTTCTTTCCTGAAAATAATGCAAAAAAATACCGGCCTTATAAGCATACATGCCGGGCCGGTGTACTTTCGTCCATGAAAGTAACTCCTGACATATCTGTCAGGGAATTATAATCCTGCCTGTTCAATTAAACAAGCTTTTACAAATTTATTATTTTACAGATCAGCCGTAGAGATGATGGTATTCGTGCAGAAGATCTTTAGCTTTCTCTACACAGCTACCGCACACAGTACCAAGTTTTGTTTTTTCCTGAAGTTCTTCAAAAGTTTTGCCGCCTTCTTTTACAAAGTTCTCAATATCTTTGTCTGTTACATTCTGGCACTTGCAGATAACCTTTGCTTCCTCTTCTTCAATCTCGGATTCAAGATTGTTTCTCCTGTAATAATCCTCAATTGCAGCTCTCAAAGCCCTGTCACCGAGAACTGAACAGTGTATTTTATTATCAGGTAGTCCGCCCAGATTTCCGACAATATCCTCAGGTTTAATATGGTATGCATCCTTGATTGTCATACCTTTAACCATTTCAGACATCATGGAGGTACTTGCTATAGCACTGGCACATCCATATGTTTTCCACTTGCAGTCGGCAATTTTTCCGTCAGAAACCTTGATCACGACAAGCATCTGGTCTCCGCAGGCAATATTACCTACTTCGCCCCTGCCGTCACTTTTATATGAATCCTCATCATCAAGAACATTTTTAGGATTCTGAAAATGTTCCTTTACCTCTTCGCTGTATAACCAGGAATTACCTGTCATTTTTTCCCTCCCTTGTAAACTGAAGACATTTTCCGTATTTTTTCTATTATCAGGGTCAGCTTTTCAATAACATAATCAATATCTTCCTCTGTATTTTCCCTTCCCAGACTGAACCTTATTGAGCCGTGTGCAAGTTCAGGACCGAGACCTGTTGCAAGAAGGACAGGGCTAGGTTCAAGTGAATCAGATGAACATGCCGATCCTGTTGATACTGCAATCCCTTCAAGATCAAGATAAAGCAGTATTGATTCCCCTTCAGCCCCTGCAAAGGAAGCATTGAGAGTATTCGGAAGACACTCCACAGGGTGTCCGTTTATTTTCACATCAGGAATATTTTCAAGAATACCGTTTTTAAGTTTGTCCCTGAGGAATTTGAGTTTTTTGTATTCCTCATCCATTTCCAGCAATGCAATTTCAGCAGCTTTTCCAAGCCCGATTATCCCCATATTATTAAGGGTACCTGCCCTTCTGCCCTCTTCCTGGTGTCCGCCATGAATAAAAGGACAGTATGGAGCCCCTTTTCTTACATAAAGAACGCCAATACCTTTCGGTGCATAAATTTTATGTCCTGAAAGACTGAGATAGTCAACATCAAGACTTTTTACATCTATAGGAAGCTTTCCTACCGCCTGAACAGCATCTGTATGCATAAGCGCCCCGCTTGCTCTGGCAATTTCAGAAATCTTTCTTATATTCTGTATAGTTCCTATTTCATTGTTTGCCATCATCACAGAGACAAGAGCTGTCTTCCCGCTTATTTTCTCTTCAAGCTGGTTTAAATCAACTTTACCGTATTTATCAACATCCAGGAGGACTACAGATCCCCCCTGTGATTTGATAAAATCCATAGTTGAAATAATGCTCGGGTGTTCAATGACAGATGTAATAATTTCGTTCCTCCCCCCGAGGCTGCAGCAGCTTTTTTCACATCCGCTTGCAGGGTTGCACACAATATATTTAAGTACAGTATTATTGGATTCGGAACCTCCTGCAGTGAATATAATTTCCTCAGGGTCTGCATTTATAAGCTTTGCAATACTGCTCCGTGCTTCAGCTATTTTACTTCCTGCGGAACGTCCCGGAGTATGCAGACTTGAAGGATTACCATACAGATCAAAACTTTCTATCAGAACCTTCTTTACTTCCGGATGTATCGGAGTTGTTGCATTATAATCTAGATAAATATTTTTCATATAAATCAATCCTTAAAACTTAATTTCCCTTTGTCATGTACCTGTTTATAAAATCCTCAAGTGTCATTTTCGTTAAATATTCAGAAATATAATCCTGATAATCTTTCCAGAAAATCCGCACACCGCATTCTGAAATTTTTTTGCATACTGCTGAATTATCAACACAGTCTACAAGTGTTACATGACCTTCTATTGCTGTCATTATCTCGTAAAGAGTAACATCTTCAGCTTTTTTGACAAGAGCATATCCCCCTTCACGTCCCCTTACACTTCTTACAATCTTGCCTTTTTTTAAAAGCTTGAAAATATTTTCAAGATATTTCCTCGAAATATTCTCTTTTTCTGCAATATAGTGTAAATTGACTGTATCTGATGGATCATAGCCTGCAAGAAATGCAAGCGCTCTTAAGCCATATCTGAATCTGGTTGAAATCTGGAACATAATTTTTCCCACTTTTCCTACATTGTTAATATGAAATTAATATAAATATATATGTTTGTCAACAAACAGTAAAGAATAATATCAATATAAACAGTTCAGATTTTATTCTTTTTCTTCAATATGATATTCAGTATTTTTAAGTGTAAAAACTGAACTGAAACCTTCTGACATGTAAAGCTTATTTCCTTCAGTTATATAAAGCACTTCAACACTGTCAGACGATTCTGCATATTTCAACCCGACCTCAACACCCATTGCGAAAAGTGTTGTTGAAAGTGCATCGCCATCAACAGATTTATCAGTAATAACTGAGATGCCAAGAACATTGTTTGTGACAGGGAAGCCGGTTTCAGGATCAAGTATGTGGTGGTATCTCCGGCCGTTTTCCTCAAAATACCTTTCATAAATACCTGAAGTTACAAGAGATTTGTTTTCAAGGGAGACTATCCCTATATATTCTCCCCTGGTATCTGCAGGGTCCTGTATCCCTATTCTGAACGGTTTATTTCCCGGTTTTGCCCCGACTGTCAGGACATTCCCCCCGAGATTTATTATTGCGCTTTTAACTCCTTCCTTTCTCAGCAGATCGGAAACCCTGTCTGCTATATACCCTTTTGCAATTGCACCGCAGTCTATTTCCATCTTTTTCACGGAGAGGAATGCAGCATGGCTGCTTTTATCAAGCAGAAGCTTTTTATAGTCTGTAAGCCCGATAGCTTTTTCAATCTCGCCGGAATCAGGTACGCCGGCATTTTCTGTCCCGATACCCCAGAGTGCAACCAGCGGACCTATTGTAAGGTCAAATTTCCCGTTCGAAATCTCTGAATAGAACTTCCCCTTTTCAAGAAGTGAAAATGTATCTTCGGAAACTATAACACCCCTTTCTCCTGCCATCCTGTTGATTTCAGAAATTTCACTTTCCTGAATATTCCTGCTCAGGCTGTTCTCATAGTCGCTGATCAGGCGGAAAACCCTGCCGAATATCCCTTCAGGTGCTTTTTCATAAACAGATATTTTTACCAATGTACCCAGATAATATCCTGTTTCTGTAACAGGCTTCAGGTCATTGCCGGCACATCCAGTAAAAAAGGACAGAAGTACAGAAAGTGCGAACAAACTCTTCAGTTTAAAACTCATAGTCGGCTTCATATTAAAAATAATCCGGAATAATCTAAAGCAGCTTCGCCGCAAGGTCGGAAAGAGCACTTCTTTCTGTTTTTTCAAGCAGTATATGCCCGAAAATCATCTGCCCCTTGAAAGCTTCAACAAGATATGTCAAACCGTTTGAACTTGCATCAAGATATGGATTGTCAATCTGATCAGGATCACCTGTCAGTATGATTTTGGTGTTTTCCCCTGCACGGCTTACAACTGTCTTGATTTCATGAGGAGTAAGGTTCTGCGCCTCATCTATTATTATATACTGGTTTGGAAGAGACCTTCCCCTTATATATGTAAGTGCCTCGATTTCTATCTGCTTGTTTTTTACAAGGTTTTCCATATTTTTCTGTTCCTGCTTATCAGGAACAGCTTCTATAATCTGGCTCAGGTTATCAAATATCGGCTGCATCCAGTGGGACATTTTTTCCTCTTTATCTCCAGGGAGAAACCCGATATCTTTTCCCATGGGAATTACAGGCCTGCTGACAAGCACTCTTGTATATTTCTTATCAACCAGGACCTTCCTTATTCCTGAAGCTATCGCAAGGAGTGTTTTGCCTGTCCCTGCCTTGCCTACAAGAGAAACAATTTTTATGGAATCGTCAAGCAGCATATCAAAGGCAATTTTCTGTCTTTCATTAAGCGGATTGATACCTGAGACAGTTTCTCCTGCATATAAAATTTTTCTTATCTTCTGCTTTTCTAAATCATAACGGCCGAGTGCAACAACTTCTTCGCTGTTTATTATTACATACTGGTTCTGAAGCAGTTTCTCTTCCCATTCAGATTCTCCAGTTGATATAAATGTCCTGCACAGAGAGGGATTTGAGTTTGAGCTGCTGTATTCCTTTGAACCGGGATAAAAATCCTTTATATTAACTGTCTGTTTTTTATAGTCAACCGCTTTAATACCTAGTGCGCTTGCCTTTACACGTGCATTAATATCCTTTGAAACAAAAAAAACAGTTTCGCCCTTTTCCTGAAGATTCAGTGCTGAAAAAATAATCTTGTTATCCGGTTTATCTTTAAGAAGAGAATGGTCAAGATGCCTGTGTTCTTTCACATCAACACGAACCCTAATACCGTTTTCAATTTTAACACCTTTACTTATATCACCATGGCTGCATATTTCATCAAGAAATCTGACAGCATGCCTTGCGCTTCTGCCTCTTTCATCGCTGAACGATTTCAGCTTGTCAAGTTCTTCAAGCACCCAGACAGGAATGACAACATCAGACTGTTTAAAAGAAAGGACTGCATCACTTTTATGCACAAGGACATTTGTATCAATTACAAATATCTTACGATTTTTTTCTCTGGACATTCAGGAACACCCTCCCGTCATTATTTATTATTATTCTAATTGATTTATATTACTCAATCCAGACAATTTTCTGCTTAAAAAAGTTTTGAAAAATCAGCAATGCACCGGAGCATGTATTCTTATCTGATTTTCAGGGAAGATACTGAATCATGTATAACACTGCTGTATTTTTCAAACAGCGATTTTTCACCGGCTGCTTCCACAGCTACTATATACCTGCTGTTTGAATATACTGAAGTCATGTAGATAAAGTATTCCTTCCCGAATACTACTATCCAGTAATCAGTATTGTCCTGATCACTTCCTTCAGACACCCTGTAAGGCCTGTAGCCTTTTTTTTCAAGATGATTTCCGAGGGCATTCTTCCAGAATTCAGTATCCTGTTCTGGTTTATTGGGAAATACCCTGATTTTCATTTTTATACCGTCAGGACTGAAAAAAAGGGTTTCAGCTCCTTTTTTCATAACAGCGAAACCTTCCGGTTTTTCAATTGAATAATTGCGGCATCCAGACAGAAAAACAATCATAAAAAGAAGCAGAAACAGATTCCTATTCAACAGGGACCTCCTCATCCATGAGAAGAAAAAAATCAATACTGTTTATCCAGTCAAATGATGATATATCTGTTCCGGGATTTAATTCGTCAGTATAAAAATTTATTTCCAGAAGCGTATATCTTATATCATGGCTGAGTTTATTAAGCCTTCCCTGTAATTGTTCAACCTCATATAAAACTGATGATATTTCCCTTTCAAGACTGAGAGTACTTCTGAAATCTGTATTTTCAAAAAGGGAATAATAATCTGAAAGAAGTTTTTTTCTTACAGAAATCCTTGTTTTAATATCAGTAATTTCCTTTTCAAGACTGTCAGCATTAAATGAATAATTAATTACATCTCCCTGACTGGAAAGAAGGCTGCTGATTACTTCATCACTGAAATCTGGTATCCAGATAACAACCCCTGAATCGGAATATCTGACATAGTAACCGCCCCTGCTTTCTGCCCAGTTTACAAAGTGATCTGCTGCCGCTTTTTTATCAGTAACGATAATATCAGCATTTATATGCCTGAATACATTATTTTCGACAGAATAAATCCCGGCAGAAATAATAAGAAATATTGAAAGAAGTATGATCCTTTTCATTTAATCCTCAGATTTTCAAGTGACTTGACTACTTCGTCATTATACTTTTTATAACTTTCTTCATCTGGATAGAAAACCTCAATAATATAAAGAAGAGGACCCTTGATGGATGTGCCGGTGAAATACCTGTACTTGAGCCTGCTCTCCTGGTAAAAAAGAACACCCCTGATGTTTCCAATATCTATACTGTCTGATCTGCTGTAAAACCTGCTCATATAATTAAGCAGGGCTTTCTGCCAGAATTCAGTATCCCCTTCCGGAACATTTCGGACTGTACCTATCCGGATCGTTGTACCGTCAGAAGTCTCGCCGTGAAAATATCTGAGATGTCTCAGAACAGCAAAATCATCAGGAAGTCTGATTTTCAGCTGCCTTAAAACCTCTTTGACAGTGGACCTGTATGGATCAAGATCTGCAATCCACCTGAACGGAATATCCCTGCTGACTGAATAATCATGATAAGGTAATAAAGTGACCACTATTTCAGCATATCTTATTTTTTTCTCAAGTGATGATAATGAATTCCTCAAGCCCTCAAGTTCATCATTTATCCTTTTTATCTCTTTCAGTATTTTGACTTTGTTTTCAGTATCATTTTCATATTTCAGGAGGGTATGGAATCTGTTTCTCGATTTTTCAAGAAGCCTGATACGTCCTTCAATATCAAAATAGTAGTCAGTAACATCTTCAGCTTCAATAAACTCTGAAACAAGCTCAGAACTGTTTTTTATCTCTTTAAATGCTTCTTCCAGATTTTCAACCGGAACTTTAAGAACAGCTGTTCCGGCATTAACAGATTCCATCACTCCATCATATTTCTTAATTATTAATGCAATTTCTGTAATTAGAGCTTCAGGATCAGCAGCTTTCATTGTACAGCCGGCCCTGTAGCTTTTTTTGCGTTCAATGCTGCCGCCTGCTTTACTGCTTAATGATGCAGACTGCCTTGATAGAGGAGGTTCTGATGCTGCTTCTGCTGTCATCATTTCTGCAGTATCAGACATAATATATTCTTTATAAGATTCGCCCCGTTCACTGCAGGATATTAAAAAGAACAGAAAAAGCAGGACAGTAACTGCCCTGCTGTATATTGGTCTAAAGGTCTTTGCCTGATATTGCAACAAGTGAGTTACTCTCTATAATTTTGAGTCCCAGATTCACATCTTCCACTTTGAATATTACAACAGCTTTCTGATTTTTATTTTCAAGCGATGCATATAGATATTCTATATTAAGACCGTTTTCCTTGAAAAGTTCCATGATTTTATGAAGCCCGCCCGGTTTATCATCTATTTCAATACCCAGAACTTTAGTAATCCTTATTGTAAAACCATTTTCTTCAAGTATCTGCGCAGCCTTATCCGGATTATTGACAATCAGCCTCAGGATACCGAAATCAGCAGTATCTGCAATTGTCATAGCCCTTAAATTTATATTGCCATCAGCAAGTACTTTTGTCACATCCGCAAGTCTTCCTGATTTATTTTCAAGAAACACTGATATCTGATTAATTGTCATATATATATCTCCTTTATAGAATTCTGTTATCAATAACCCGTTTGGCTTTCCCCTCGCTCCTTGCAATAGAACGCGGTTCAACCAGTTTGATTATACCATTAATTCCAAGCTTTGACTTTATAGTTTCTGAAATTTTATTCCTGAGGTTTTCAAGAACTTTTGTTTCATCAGAGAAAAAGCTTTCTTCAACTTCAACCTGGATCTCTATCTCGTCAAGATGTTTCTCACCCCTGTTGAGTATTATCTGGTAGTGAGGTTCTGTACCCTCAATATTTACAAGAATATCCTCTATCTGTGACGGGAATACATTAACTCCCCTTATTATCATCATATCATCATTTCTTCCGTAAAGACGGTGCATTTTTACAGTTGTCCTGCCGCATGAACACCTGTCCCTGAAAAGATATGTTATATCACGTGTCCTGTAACGTATAATAGGAGTTCCTGTCCTTGTAAGTGTTGTAAATACAAGTTCGCCCTTCTCACCTTCAGGGAGTACTTCCCCTGTTTCAGGATCAATGATTTCCGGGTAAAAATAATCTTCATTAATATGGAGTCCGTTTTTCTCGCTGCATTCAGAAGCTACTCCGGGACCTATAATCTCTGTAAGCCCGTATATGTCATGCGCACTTAAGTTCAGTTTTTCCTCTATCTCATTACGCATATTATTGCTCCAGGGTTCTGCGCCGAAGCATCCGGCCTTAAGAGGCAGGTCCCTGAAATCAACACCCATATCTTTTGCCGCTTCTGCAAGATAAAGTGAATAGGAAGGAGTACAGGTAAGAATAGTTGTGCCGAAATCCTTCATTACAGCAATCTGCTTTGCAGTATTACCTGCTGATATCGGAACAATCTGGGCCCCCAGTCTTCTTGTGCCGTAATGGACTCCGAGTCCTCCGGTAAAAAGTCCGTAACCATAGGCATTCTGTATTATATCCTTGTGTGTAGCACCCGCCATTGCAAGAGTCCTGGCCATTGCATCAGACCAGATATCAATATCTTTTTCTGTATATGCATCAACTACCGGTGTTCCGGTTGTTCCGGAAGAGGCATGAACTTCAACTATATCCTTTTTGCTGGAAGCAACAAGCCCATAGGGATAAGTTTCCCTTAGCTCGCTTTTTGTTGTAAACGGCAGCTTCTGTATATCTTCAAGTGTCACAATATCCTCAGGCTTTATCCCTGCATCATCAAACTTTTTCCTGTAAAAAGGCACATTGTTATAAACCATTTCCACCAGGCTTCTAAGACTCTCTATCTGATGCTGTCTCATATCTTTTCTGTCAGCTGTTTCTGCATCCGGATTCCAGATCATTTTTTATCCTCCTGTTTTAATAAGGAATATTTTCCTGAATGTTACGGCTTCTATAAATTAAATAACACTGTTTTAATATAAGAAACCAGGCACCGTTATCCCTCTTCCCTCCGACCGCATGGTCGGACATATTATAAATGATATTATAAATTAAATCGTAATTTAAGTTCATGGTCAAGTAAATTTATATTTTGCATGTAATTCGCCATATAAGACTCACGAATCAATCCGTTTGATTTAATTACTTTTTCTCATTAAAAATCATTTTTTACTATTGAACATGATAAAATTAAGGTATAATATCAGTATTTATTTTATGGCATTTTTTTAATTTAAAGGGTGGGTTTTATGAAAATTGAATTTGCATTGTATGCAACTGTAATCGGAAGTTTGGTTGCACTGCTCTATGCACTGATCCGAACAAAATGGATCTTTAAAAAACCGATTGAAAATGACAATCTCAAGAAAATCAACGGCTATGTTGCTGAAGGAGCTATGGCTTTTCTCGCAAGAGAATACAAAATGCTGATACCTTTTGTAATCATAGTGGCTGTTTTCCTTATGATTGCCAATCAGGGTTTTATTAAACTTCAGGCAGCATCATTTGTTCTTGGAGCTGTTTGTTCAGCACTGGCCGGTTATATCGGAATGAAAGTTGCAACTGCTTCAAATGCAAGAACAACAACAGCTGCTGCTAATCATGGTCTTACAGAAGCACTCAAAATCTCATTTGCCGGGGGATCAGTAATGGGAATGAGTGTTGTAGGTCTTGCGCTTTTAGGGATCTTTATTGTTCTTTTCTTTGCTACAAAATCTCTTGGAGCTTCTGTCGAAATGCTTGCTGACAATATCCTTCCAATATTATCAGGTTTTTCACTTGGAGCATCATCAATTGCTCTCTTTGCAAGAGTAGGTGGTGGTATTTTTACAAAAGCTGCAGATGTAGGTGCTGACCTCGTAGGTAAAGTTGAAGCGGGAATTCCTGAAGATGACCCGAGAAATCCTGCTGTAATTGCAGATAATGTCGGTGACAATGTAGGTGATGTTGCTGGAATGGGAGCAGACCTTTTTGAGTCATATGTAGGTTCAATTGTGGGATGCATGATTCTCGGAGTTGCAGTTGACGCACCTGCATCCATGAAATTCAAACTTGTATCACTTCCTCTTCTGCTCTGCGTAGTCGGAATATTTGCATCAGTTGTCGGTATCTTCATGGTAAAGGCAAAACCCGGTTCAAATCCTCAGAAAGCGCTTAATACAGGTTCTTTCGGGGCAGCTATCATTGCAGCTGTCTTAACATACCCCTTATGTATATGGGTATTCGGAGGGGAAACATTCAACGGCGGGACAGGACCAGTTAATGTATTCCTCGCTTCAGTAATCGGTCTTGCTGCCGGAGTTATAATCGGTATGCTTACAGAATACTACACAGGAACAAACAAGAAACCTGTTGAAACAATTGTAGAAGCATGTGAAACAGGACCGGCAACAACACTTATCACAGGAATGGGTGTAGGGATGATGTCATGTTTTCCTTCTGTTATTGTTATTGCAGCAGCTATTCTCTGCAGCTATTTCATGGCTGGTCTTTACGGTGTAGCTATTGCTGCCCTCGGAATGCTTGCAACACTCGGTATTCAGCTTGCAGTTGATGCTTACGGACCTATTGCAGATAATGCCGGAGGTATGGCGGAAATGGCCGGTTTTCCTGAGGAAGTAAGGGAAATCACAGATAACCTTGACTCAGTAGGGAATACAACTGCTGCAATAGGAAAAGGTTTTGCTATCGGTTCTGCAGCGCTTACAGCTATTATCCTGTTCACAGCTTTCCAGGCAACAGCAGGTGTAGAATATATCAACCTGACAGATACAACAGTAATTGCAGGCGTTCTCCTCGGAGCAGTTATTCCATACCTATTCTCTTCAATGTCAATGACAGCAGTTGGTAAAGCAGCTTTTGCAATGATTGAGGAAGTTAGAAGACAGTTCAGGGAAAAACCGGGAATTCTCGAAGATAAAGATACTCCTGACTATAAAAAGTGTGTTGACATCAGTACAGCTTCAGCACTCAAAAAGATGCTTCTTCCCGGAATTATTGCAGCTGTAACACCTGTACTAGTGGGATTCCTCGGAGGTATTGAAATGCTTGCAGGTGTACTTACAGGTGTAACAGCATCTGGTGTAGTACTCGCAATTTTCATGTCAAATACAGGCGGTGCATGGGATAATGCTAAGAAAATGATTGAAGCCGGAGCAAGCGGAGGAAAGGGTTCAGAAGCCCATAAAGCTGCTGTAGTAGGTGATACTGTAGGTGACCCCTTCAAGGATACATCAGGACCTTCTCTCAATATCCTTATCAAACTCATGGCAGTTGTTTCACTTGTTATTGCTCCAATGCTCAAAGCATTCTGGAGCTGACAACTCTTTTTTACGGATAAATATCAGGGGCTTTCCACAGGGAAGCCCCTTTTTTTCATCACCAATGATAATGTTTTATTGTATAAGTCCCATCCAGTTTTCAGAAAAATATTTCTTCTCTACCTTATTTTGTAAATATTATTATATTTCTCTGACAGTAAACTTTCAATTTCAACAGAATCAGGCTATAATTTCTAAAATTAATAACAAGTAACACAATAAGGGAGGGGATAATATGGGATCAGAAAAAAATAAAGAGAATGCTGATCAGATCCCATTAATCTGGCTGGATTATCTGGCAGAAGCAAATATTCATCCTGACAATAAAACAATAAAAAGTGTATTGAATACTGTGATACCAAATAAGTATGTACTTCCTGTCAGCAGTTTTCACAGACTTCAGGATAAAGGCTACCATGAATATGAATCAGGTTACAGCATCATGCAGGACGGTACAGGTTATATTGCTGTATACCTCACACTTCCGGGTGTCACGCCGGAAATGTTTGACTGGTTTTTTTCATGGCACCCGGTTGCTCCGGTCCAGAACCACATTTGGGGTACAGGGAAAAAAATATCAACAGTAATTACAGAAAAAGACAGGCAGCAGCTTTTAAGCAGCTTACCATTCAATGAAAGGATATGGGGTGTTCATGTCCTTTACAGGGAAGAATCAGAACATGATATCAGTCATGACATGCTTGTATCATACCATTCACCGTATGAATACGGATTCAGTAAACAGACAGAAGATGCAGGCAACTGGACAGCAATATGTGCAAATGACGGTTCAATATGCTTTTTTCTCAGGGCGATTGAAGGGGGCAGCGAACTCAGGATCAGGGTATGGTGTGGAATAAATACTTCTGATATAGAAAAGGAATTTTCCCTGCCCCAAAGCTACCTGCCAGAAGAAGAAGCAGATTCATATATCAAGAAAACAGCTATTCATATTATAAACGATTTTACAAATATCTCCTGCATCATTCCCCAGCTCTACAGGGATCACATTACTAAAAACTGTTCTTATTAGTTTTTATAATATTATATGGATACCAAAAAAAGGCCGGAAAACCCGGCCTTTTTTATTATTTGTCTTTATGTTTTATCGCAATACTTAAACATACTGCGAGACCGCCCCAGAGGACAGCCATTGCAAATATCATAAATACTACTGCACCAGCACTCATATTATTCCCCCTCCGGTGAAAGAGCCATATATTCATCTGCCCCTTTCATTTTTGCAACTACAAAACCTGCAATAATTCCTAATGTTGCAACAGCAACACCCATAACCATCAGAGCAGCAATCGGATAACCCTCATATGGAGTAACAATATCCTGATACAGGTTGTTTATCAGCATTATACCGAGAAGAAGAGGAGTTATATACTTAAGGCATATATCCCACCATGCACCAACTGGAAAATCTGAAATTGGATTGACATGTTCTTTTATGTAAGGAACTTTCTTTATAATCCATGCAATAACAATTGCTTCAACAAGGCCTCCAAGGGCTACACCGTAGTTCATAATAAAATGGTCTGCAATATCAAGTATGTAAAGACCACCCCCGGTTGCAAAGAAAACAGACACAACAAATCCAACACCGCATGACCATGAAAGGGCCTTTTTTCGGGTCATGTTGAATTTATCCATAATCCCTGCAGTAAATACTTCAATAATAGACATACTTGAAGAAAGACCTGCAAAAACAAGTGAACCGAAGAAAAGTGCTCCGAAGAGACCGTTAAGTCCGGGAAGTGTATTTATTGCTTTAGGGAAAACAATAAATGCAAGACCAACACCAGCTCCTGCAACTTCTTCAACACCTACACCCTGGGCATGTGCCATATATCCGAGAATACTGAATACTCCGATACCTGCCAGAAGACTGAAACCGCAGTTGGCAAAAGATGTAATAAAAGCATTGTTAACAATATCTGTTTTTTCAGGAAGATAACTTGAATAGGTAATCATAATTGCAAAAGCAATTGAAAGACTGAAAAAGATCTGCCCGTATGCTGCAACCCAAACTCTTCCGTCTAAAATCTTGCTGAAATCAGGTTTAAACATATAATCAAGACCTGCAGCTGCACCAGGAAGAGTTATTCCCCTGATAGCAATAATAATAATCAGCACAATAAGAACAGGCATGATAATTTTACTTGCCTTTTCTATACCTTTTTTAACTCCACCCATAAGAATTGTATAGTTAAGAGCCCATACGATTATGAGGGGAATAAAAACCTTGAGCTGAATTCCACCAAGATTAAACGGACCTGAAGAAAGTCCAAGATACTCACCAAAGAAAAATCCTTTGGTATCTTCACCCCAGTTAAGACCGAATGAGTAGCCGATATAACTGATTGCCCATCCGATAATTGCTACATAATAAACAGCAATACTGAATGATACAGCAGCCTGCCACCAGCCCAGCCATTCCCATTTTGCCCCAAGTTTTCTGAATGCTCCCGGTGCTGATCGCTTCATTTTGTGTCCAAGACCGAACTCCAGAATCATTATAGGTATACCTGCAGTTAAAAGAGCGATAATGTATGCAATTAAGAATGCTCCCCCTCCATTACTTGCTGTCATATACGGGAACCGCCATATATTCCCCAGCCCGATAGCTGAACCTACAGCAGCAAGAATAAATCCCGCACGGGTACCCCACTGACCACGTTCTCCCATGGTTAACTCCTTTTTTATTTATTTCAGATCCGACCAATTAAGAATGTCTTAAAAGATACGGAACTGATAAAAAACATATTTATATATTATTATATGTTTCATTTCCATAATCAATTATTTTTAAATATTTTATATTTGCCTGTAAGAACTAAATTGGTGAACTGGAAATTAATATTCTATTTAATTACCACAAGAATCCATTTTAAACAAATTCCGTCTAAAAATCAAATTAAAATTTCAACAGCATCAGTTAATATACTGTACTCAGACAGTTTCCAGTGTTTTTTAATATTGTTCATCCATAAAAACAGCTTTTTTCTTGATTTTTAAAAATATATTGAATATCCTGATTCTTATGAAAATAAAACAGTTTATGAACGACATTATCCCTGATGTGACTGATCAGCTGGAAAAAAGCATCACAGCAGACTATCATGTCACCACAGGGGAGGAACTGGGAAAATCAGGCAGAGATGGTGTTTATGAAGTTCTTGACGGATTTCTGACAATTCTTTTTCCAGGCTGTTTCAGCAGGGACAAAATTTCACCTGATGAAATAAGTTTTTATATCAATGAAAGGCTCAGATATATCAGCTACAGATTTATCAAATACCTTAAAGACAGCTTCAGATACATGTGCAAAGAGGACAAATGCATTAACTGCGACTGTAATGAAAAAGCATATCAGGCTCTTTTCGATATTATAAAGGAACTTCCTGAAATCAGAAGAATACTTATAACAGATATAAAAGCAGCAAAGGCAGGAGATCCTGCAGCATCATCTCTGGATGAAATTGTTTTCAGCTATCCATTTCTTGAGGCAATTGCAACCCACAGGATAGCGCATAATCTCTATAAACATGGTGTTCCGATTATTCCGCGAATAATGTCTGAAAGGGCCCACTCAAGAACAGGAATTGATATCCATCCCGGGGCAGCGATTGGTGAAAGTTTCTTCATTGACCACGGAACCGGGGTTGTAATAGGAGAGACAACAACAATCGGAAACAATGTCAAACTATATCAGGGAGTAACACTTGGAGCCCTTTCACCGTTTGACAAGGAAGGGAATCCCCGGATAGGGGAAAAAAGGCACCCTGATATTGAAGATGAAGTTATTATCTATGCAAACTCAACAATTCTTGGTGGCAGGACAGTAATAGGTAAAGGCTCAATAATAGGGGGGAATACATGGATTACACGATCTGTCAAACCCGGAAGCGTTATATATAATAATTAAACTACCTTGTTACCACCTTCCGGTTTTGCCAGGAAGTGTATAATACGAAGCGTTCAACAAAAAAGGCTGTCTGATCTATCAGACAGCCTTGAATTATCTGTTGTTTGTACAGTTATTTCGGATCAGACAGCAGAAAAATTTCTTTTATCTTTACCGCAGACAGGACATACCCAATCTCTGGGAATATTCTCAAATTTTGTTCCTGCTTTTACACCGTTTGATGTGTCTCCCATAACCGGGTTATATTCATAACCGCACACATTACAAATATACTTCTGCAATTTGTTTCTCCTGATATTTATTTCTGGTGCCTTGCACCCAGTTCCTTATCCAGCATGTATAAACCGTTGGGATTTTTTCCAACCATAGACAGTTTTTTCAATACTGAATCAACACTTGCCTCTTCTTCAACCTGTTCAGAAACAAACCACTGAAGAAAAATCTGTGTCGCCACATCATCAACTTCAGAAGCAAGCTTGTAGAGATTATCTATACATTTGGTAATGTATTTTTCATGTTTCAGTGATGCATTGAATACATCTTCAGGTGAATCCCAGCTGACTTGAGGTTTTTCAATTGCTTCCAGGATTACCTTTTCTCCCCTTTCTACAAGATACTTGTATATCTTTTCAGCATGTTCCATTTCCTCTGCATACTGAGAATACATCCAGCCCGCCATTCCAGAGAGGTTTTTATCCTCAAAATCTGCTGCCATGGCAAGATAAAGATATGCAGAATTAATTTCTTCTGATATCTGTTTATTAAGATGCTTTACAAGTTTTTCATTCATTATCTACCTCTTTCAGCCTTTCCAGAGGCCATGCACATTGCAGTACTCTCTGGCACTTACCTTTTCTGCCTTTACACAGAATTCTGCGGAAGGTCCATCTCCCGGTTTCAGATACTTTCTGTATGATATTCCGTCAGCAATTAATTCTATCCATTCAATAAAATGATTATCCAGCATAGGATGAAGTGTGCTGCCTACAGTTACTTTAAATCCGTCTGCTGTCTTCTCAATTACAGGGACATGTTTTTCTGTTGATGAATCAGCACTTTTTTCTTCAAGAAGAGTCATATTCTGTCCGCAGCAGACAAGAGTCCCGTCTCCCCCATCAAGTACTTCTACAATATTACCGCACAATTCACATTTATAAACCTGTTTTCTTTCAGCCATTTTTTCCTCCGTTTTTTAAAAATAAATTTTCCTTGTAATTAATAATAATAACTATTACCATCAAAAACAATAAGATACACAACTAACTTCTTTGATCGAAGAAATATAATTGTTTTTTCTATCTTCTATAATAATAACTAATTATTTTCAAAAATAAAACTTTTTTCAGCAGATTTTATATATATTTCAGTCCATATGAACATGGGATCAATATTTGATTTAATATCCGGTATATATTTATCTGAACCATGCAGGTATGACTGGTTCTATTTCATCAACAGAGTCAAATCCCTTTGAATAAAGTTTCCCTTCTGAAAAACTGGTTTCAAATGAAAACACTCCAGGGCATCTGCTGACCAGGGTCATTTTACCATTAATAATTTTATAAATACTTATACCCTCTTCACCCTCAGACCTAACAAAAAAATCTTTATATAATTTGACATCATTTCCAACATTATATACAACTTCAGGAGACTTAACTTTTCCCTCTTCCAGAAGATATTTTCCAATCCTGCTGCCTGAATATATATTAATTTCAACATTAACTTCAGTTTCAACACACTCCGCCTTATCTATTTTCTCTTCCTGTATTTCAGAGATTTTTTCAAATCCATCCTTTTCTGTAATCCTGAATATTTCAAAACTGTTATCCATAACCAGACAAATATAATTAATACTGCTGTCTGAAAATGATAAAATATCTTTTATTCCGTTTATTTCCATGGACGCAATAAGGCGGGGAGCATTTCCTGTAATATCAAAACTGAAAAAAAGTAGTTCACTGCTGTCATTAAGTATTACTGAATAATCACCTGCTGATACAGCTTTACGCCCCCTGTAGCCGTTATTATCAGCTTTAACTGCCCTTCCACTTTCATATGGAAGAATCTCATAGTTATAGTTCTCATCTATTGCTGCAGTATAGGAGGGACTGCTCCATATCTGCCTGTAGATACCTTCTGATAAAGCAACAGGAGCAGGCAGATAATCATTTCTGTCAGAATAATAAATTCCGTTTTCAGTCAATGCAATTAACTTATCACCTGAAAGCTCGAATTCTTCAATTCTGCCGGGGAAAATATAGCGGTTGCTTATATATGAGACCCCTTCTGTCATTATCCTGTAAAGCTCAAGTCCGTCCTGAGATTTTACAATATACAAATAACCGTTATTATCACTGCAGACAGATATATACCCACCTTCATTCTTTTCAACAGATGTGAAATAAACCGGCTCCGCATCTTCATACAGGTAATACAGATCAGTGGCAGAAACCCTGTCTACTGCAAGGTATGATCTCCCGCTGTGAGCAGTGAAAATATTCAGTCCAAGTGTTTTTCCCTTACCCTGAAGCATATGGATCTCTGAATCATCTGAAAATGGATTGAATAAAATTATCCTCCCGTCTCCTGTCATGGCAGCTGAAACAAGACGGTCATTTACAAATGAAGACTGTGCTTCTGCTATATCATATTCTGTTGTCCTTTCGTGCTTTCTGGAGAGTTTTCCTTCCGAATCTATTCTGAAAATTATTACTTTACCGTCATCGCTGAAAGAGGTCATCAACAGCTCATTTTCATCACCTGCAACAGGTACGCCGGTAAAACTGTACCCGGTATACAGATCTTCCTTTGCAGGCATGTCCGGCTGTTCAATATTAAGAACCCTTATCCCCCGTTCTTCCTCGTTTATATAAACATAAGGGAAGCGGGAAAAAATACAGTTGCCCTTATACTGTTCGCGCCTTACTACCGGAACAGGGTTTGACGGATCTGATATATTGTAAAGCACAAATCCGTTTTCAGATGAAACAATATAGCAGTATTCCTCATCCACAGAAATATAATCAGCTGCTTCATTAATTTCACCTGCATAAACTGGATTATTGATATCTGTAATATCATTTATGATTATTCTGTCAGACATTGTATATGCATAATTATTGATTACAAAGATTTTTCCTATATCATATGATTCATCAACTTCTTTGATTTCATGTATCTTTTTCTCACTACCGTTTGAAGGTTTTGAAATTGTTTCAAGGCTTCTCACACTGATAAAACCATCCGGTTCAACTGAATACCTGTAGCTTTCTGCAGGAGTAACATTTTCATCTGTAAAACTTTCACCTGAAAACCCTTCTGCCAGCAAAACTTTTTCTCCTGACCTGACAGAATTCCTGAAAAGATTATATTTTGAAGCTTCATTTATATGCGGCCATTTTACTTTAACCCTTCCGAAATATCCCTCTGCACTGGGCTTGAGTGCTGATGGATCAAGAGGAAGGACCAGCTCGTTTTTACCCTTGAGAACATCTCTGCTCCCTGCTTCCCCGGCTTCTATCCGGATCTTATAAACAGTACTGTTTACAAGACTGTTAAGCCTTACCGGGGATATAATATTATCAAGTACAGTTTCTTCGGAATTCCCGGAGCTGATACATATCCTGTATTCAGCTTCAACCGGTAAATCATCCCAGCTCAATGAAATTGAACCGTCTCCGGCAGAGATATCATAATCAACAATATCATAATCACTCTTCATTATTTCAACAGAATGTGAACTGCTCTTATAGTTAGTAAGCGATACATTAACAAGCAGTTTCTGCTTGTCTGCTATATTATAAAGCGATGTATCAAGCACATAACGGAAGTTTCCGTTTCCGGAAACATGAAGCTCTTCATCAAGTCCTGCCGGTGACAGAGATATTCGAGCCTCCTTAACAAGGCTGCTGATATATTTGTCATGACCGGGGATATCAACATGTCCCTTTACTGTCAGGTACTTACCGAACCTGTAGCTGTCAGATGGTTTTTCAATTATTATTTCAGGTTTCACATTTCTGTTAAACAGAACAATAAGTTTGTCATGCCTGCTGCCGTCATCCTTGAGCGCAGTCATAAATATCTTAAGGCTTTTATCAAGTGTCTCTGTAGGAATATAGAACCCGAACTCCCCTGCATAATCTGTTTCAATTTCCTCAGTCTCACCCTCTGCAGTTTTCCAGCTGAAGCTGCTCAGTTCTGAATCCAGTGTTTTACCTGATATAAAAACCTTTTTCCTGTAAAAGCTTCTGTCCTCGGGTGTTTCCAGAGTAAAGAGCTCCCTGTCAGACCATACATCGGATTCCTCTTCCGGCGCCTCCTCCTCAGCTTCAGCAGTTCCGCCAGGCTCAGTTTTCTGAACTACAGCTATTTCAGGAGCTTTTTCCTCCTGTTCGACAACTTTTTCCGGTTCAGAAACTTCTTCCTTTTTCTCAGGAGGTTCTTCCTTTACTTCCGGCTTTTTAACAGTTTCGGTTTTCTTTACAGGTTCAGCTTTCCCGGCAGGAACAGCTTTTTCCTCTGCAGCAGCGATTATTACAGGTTTATCATCCTTGAAATACCCTGAAAGAAGCAGCTTTTTTATCCGGATTACCTCATCTGTTTCAAGCAGAAGATAATCAGGCTCTTCAGCATAAGCAGCTGCTTCCGGGGCTGATGATTTCGGGTCTCTGGTGTTAAGTGCAAAAAATGCGGCAGCAGTTATTATTACCGCTGCCGACAGTAAAATAATTATCCTTTTTTTCATATATCAAACTTAATTAAGGTACAAGGTTTATTGTAATAGACCAGGTTGATGTTTTACCAGTATTACCATTCCCAGCACTGTCAACAAATTCACCTGCATTAACTTTCAGATTATAGGTCTTGTCCTCAGCCAGTGAGGAAGTACTGATTGAAGCTCTCACAGTTCCGGCTGCTGCATCAAGTACTGTAACATCAGTACATGTAACATCTGTTCCTGAAGTGTCAAAAATTACACTGCTTCCCCCGCTCTTTTCATATATAGAATTTGTATCTGAAACAGTAAAGATAACATCTATTGTTTGAGATGATGAATACACAGTACCTGTTACAGGAGATGTTGGTTCACCAACAACAGGAGGTGTTGTATCAACTGTAAAACTCCAGCAGCCTGAATAAGCATCACAGTAGTGTTCTGTACCGTCAACATCCTTAAATGCGGAAGCATCAAATCCTACAGAATATATATTTCCGTCTGATAAAGTATCATCAGGGAGGGTAAAGGTAATACTTCCTGATGTTTCACTGACTGTATAATAAATACCGCCTACACTTACTTTTCCGGCATTTGTACCTGTACCGGTAGAAGCATTTTCATCAAAATCAAATTCAACTGTCGGACTTGTATCATTTATATAGCTTCCGTCTGCGGGAGATTTTGAACTTTCAACTACATATGGTTTTGTATCTACAGTAAAAGTGTTTCCGTCTGTCTGGGGTAAAGGATTGGATACTGCATCAATAAATGATCCTTCCAGCAATCTTAAATTATAATCTTCATCAGATTCAAAATTACTCTTATCAATTGAGATTGTTGCAGTTGAACCAGTCAGTGTAACAGCACTCATATTTATACTCACGGCAGAAGAAGAACTTCTTACAAGCTGTATTAAATCGCCTGTCCCCTTTGACAGTGAAGTACTGTCACTTAATGTTATTGTAAAAAGAATATTTCCTGATGGGTATGTATTAATTGTTGTACTTGTAATATCAGAACCTGCACCGCCTATCTGCGCTGTTAATGAAGTGACAGTAGGTGATGAATCATCCACTTTAAATGTTGATCCGGATGTTTCAGTAGTCGGATTCGAAGCTTCATCGGCAAATGCTCCTGAAAGCAACTTAAGGTTATAATCTCCATCAGATGTAAAATTGCTCTTATCAACTGTTACAGTAGCTGTTGATCCTGAGAGAGTTACAGTACTCATGTCTATGTTTAAAACTGATGATGAGTCTTTAATCAGCTGTATCAGATTTCCAGTCCCCTTGGACAGATCTGTATTGTCTGAAAGAGTAACTGTAAATTCGATATTGCTTGCTGGTGCAGTAATATTTGTACCTGTTATATCTGAACCTGCACCTCCGATCTTCGCTGTTATTGAACTTACAGAAGGAACAGTGCCATCCACTTCAAATGCTGAACCTAACATCTCAGGTGATATATTTGAAGCTTCATCGATAAATGCTCCCGAAAGCAGCTTGAGGTTATAAGCTCCGTCAGATGCAAAATTATCCTTACTTACTGTAAAAGTTGCTGTCGAGCCTGAGAGAGTTACAGTGCTCATGTTTATATTTAATATTGAAACTGAGTCTTTAACAAGCTGAATCAGTTCTCCTGTTCCTTTACTAAGTGAAGAGCTGTCAGACATGGATATTGTAAATTTGATATCACTTGCAGGTGCTTTTATTACTGATCCTGTTACATCTGAACCTGCGCCTCCAATCTGTGCTGTTATTGAATCAACAGAAGGGGGATCTGCATCAACTGTAAATGAGCTTCCGTTTGTCAGTGGTGAAGGATTCGAAGCAGCATCAACAAAAGCCCCTTCAAGTAGCCTCAGGTGATAATCCTCATCAGAATTAAAATAACTCTTGTCAACACTGACTGTCGCTGTTAATCCTGATAAAGTCACTGCACTCATATTAATATCCACATCAGAAGATGAACTTCTTACAAGCTGAATAAGATCACCTGTTCCCTTTGTAATCACTGTAATATCTGAAAGAGTTATTGCAAACTCGATATTGCTTGCTGGAGCAGAAATAAGAGTTCCTGTTATATCACCTCCGGCACCGCCTATCTGCGCTGTAATTGAATCTACTGAAGGATCTGTTGTGTCAGCAGTAAAAACCCAGTTGCCGGATGTAATCCCTGCGAAATAATTATCTGAAGTGTCCTTTATCACGCTGCCCGGAATAACAACTGAATATTCTCCATCACCGTCTGAAAAGGGAATGGAAAGGGTGTCGTCTGAAAGTGTTGCTGTTTTGTTTATCGGTGTTCCTGATCCATCCTTGTAAAGCTGTACAGATACTGTAGAAGGGCTGAGATCCCCCTCACTGAAAAGAAGGATAAGATTTCCGCTTGAGAGAGAGACTATACTGTTGTGCAGAGGTGTAAGGGTATCAACCACAGGGGATGCTTCATCAAGGAATACAAAATCATAGGATGTCAATATGTTGTTTGCCTTATCAAGGGCAACAGATGAATTTGAGACATCAGAACTTTTTGATCTGAGAGTATAAAGGGTTGTTCCGTCCTTTGCTGATATCTGGTTTTTATCAGCAATATTCATCCTGAATGTCCCTGTTCCTCCTGTTACAGATGACGGGGACGGTGAATCAAAGTCACCTATTTCCTGTATACTGCTTATGGATATTACTTCCGATGTATTTGTTTTCTTTACAATCTCAAGATCCGAGGCTGCAAGAAGCGAAGCTCTGTATCTTGCGCCCCACAATTTGTCAGGCAGCAAATCAGCATCTGATGAGTCGTTTATCTCTATATCAACATATGTATTTTTTATGCCTGCACTACTGGCAACATAATGCCGGGAAACCAGAGGGGCTGTGTTGTCTGCATTGAAAAATACATTTTTTGTTGATGATTCAGATGATCCAAGAGCAGTACATTCAAGTATTAGTATCTGTGAACTGTCACTGTATGAGGATGTGTCTATTCCGCTTTTATCAAAATAGAAGGTAGTTGTACCGTCTCCATTATTATTATACGAAGTAAAATTCAGTGTCTGAGCAGCTGTTCCATCTCCGGGAGTAACACGGTAAGTTATATTTTCTATAGTTTTTGCTGTGGGACCGACATGGCATGAGAATGATATTTCATCCCCGATACTCAGATACCTGTTATTATCAGTAAATTCTGAAGGTGTTGCACTGTCAAGTTCAATATCAGGACTGACATTTCCGTCTGAGATATTGTATTCAATCTCCTTTATATGGCCGTTAAGATCTGCAGCATAAAAACTAAAAGCTTTTGAACCGCTTTCACCGACCATTGATATTGAATCACTGAAACTTCCGTCATTAATATTGAACTGGAATGTATTATTCAGAATAACACCGTCATTATCTGCATCAGTAGTGGAAATTGGGTAGATCTGGAGCTTCCTTGAATCAGATTCAAGCTGCCATTTAATATAATCAATATTCTCAATTGATATTGGAGTTGTATTGAAATCAAGCACTGTTCCAGAGATACTGATACTTGTTTCATATGTTGTATCAATTGTAGGGGAAGTCAGATCAAGATAGAGACCGTCAGTATTCTCATACAGAATCAAGGTCTCTTCCGCTGTATTGCCATTCCAGTCAACAGCTTCAAGGTTAACAAAAAGTCGGCCTGTCAGAACATCAGGATCAACAGTAGAAAAATCAAAGGAAAATGCTCCGGTTGAGGAATTATAGCTTACAGGAGTTGTTCCTGCAGAACTGTCCTGGGATACATTCCCGGATGATATAACAACACCTCCCGATATAGACCTGTTCTGTACATCAAATGAAAATCTTTCTATCGAGTTTTTAGCATCATCTTCAACCCTTCCTGTAAAAGTGACTGATGATCTATAAAGTGAATTATTGGAAGGAGATGATACAATAATTGACGGCGCCCCTTCATCCTCAACCTTGGCAACTATCTCTTCAGTAATAGGTTCAGGACATGAAACAAAAACGAAAACAGATAGAATAAGAACCAGTATGTGATATATGTTCAATTTTATCTTCATATTATTCTCCGTTTTTCTTTCATGCAGCATTTTTGAGGTCCTTTATAATTTTACGTTGCTCCAGTCGGTATTGTCGCATTCAGAACAATAGAACTGCAGAAATCTATTCGCTATCCTGTGAAAGGCTGTCTGTTTCATCTCCGAACAGTACTGACAATCCGCCTGACATATCGGAAGCCCTGCTCCCGTCATCAGCCACTTTTTCAAGATAATTGAACTTATCAGCCATTTCGGGGTCAATCTCTTTAATTGCCCTGAAATACTCTCCCGCCATTTCATATTCCTCAAGTTCATAATATGAGCGGGAAATATTCAGCACAACCTTGAGGTACAGGCTGCTTTTCCGCCGGTTGAGATTTTCAAGTTCTTTCTCGGCTCTGTGATAGTTCCTGAGGGCATTTTCATATTCTTCCTGGAGAAAATAGAGGTTTCCAACATTAATCTTCGGCTGTATATAGTTTTTATCCTTTTCAAGAGCCCTGTTGAAGGATTCCTCTGCAACTTCGTAACGGCCGTACTGGGCAGCAAGTATACCAAGGCTGTTGAAACTGGTTTTGGTATCCTCTTTTTCAGCTTCATTCCTGTAGTGTGTTATAACAACATCTATAAGGCGATCAAGACTCTTTTCAACTCCAATTACAACATTTTGCTTCTCACCGTACTGCAGGCCAAGGTCGGTTTCCTTGAGAGCTACAGGCCTGTATACCTGCTGGGAATTACCGGTAATGTTGAATCCCCTGCTCTCTGGCTCACTGTCATACAGTCTGTATTCATCTATCCCCTTCTGCCATGCAGTCATGAAATCCTTTTCACCGACCATTGTTATTTCTACAGGAATCCAGAGTTCACCATTGAGGTTTATTGTCATGTTTTTATCGGGATGGACCTTCATATAATCCCTTGAGGGAATCCCTGTATTAAATGCGGGATAAATATGCCCCGGTATAGTAATAAAAGCTGTTCCTATCCCAAGTGTTTCAAGAAGAGATGAATAAAGCACTGTCAGGTCATCACAATCACCTACAGCTCTCTTGAGAGTAGTCCTGGCAAGGTTTATCGAGTCAACAATCATTGCATTTCCCTTGGCAGAAACAAACGGGGATGTCGGGTCGACCTGATAAAGGCAGCCCAGTTCCTTTAAACCGTAATATACCTGTATGCCTGACTGGAGCTTTTCGCTGAATCCCTGATTAACAGTATCCTTGCATACCTGCTTCACATAACTGGAATAATTTCTCAGGGCGCTGTCTGCAGGCGTTATAAAAGCACCCACCTTTCTGTCATCTGTCCAGGTGAGAGAAGTTTTATCATAAAGCTCATATTTTACAGGGAATATCTGTTTTGCTGCCCTTGTCCTTGACATATATTCAACAATAATCTCACCATTCAAAGGAGTAACCCCTTCTGTTTCAAATACATTATTATTGAATGTTACAGGAAGATCTACAGATACTTCCCCCCCTTTTTCCATTTCTGGTATTGTTATAATTTTTGCAGGGGTATCCATGAACCCAGCCTGATAAAAAGAAACCTCAATATCATTAATCTCAAAATCTTCCGTATTTGCGATCTCTATTGTACCTATGGGATTGTTTACATAATAGCTCTGCATTGCAGCAAAAACTGCGGGGATATCCGCCTTTAACAGTCTGATACTTTTAATAATAGCTTTCGGGGAATCAGGATCAAGACCGAATCGGTAGTTCATACCGAATCCTATCCCGAAAGAAAGCCCCTTGAATTTTTCAAGAGGACTCAGGAAATGCCTGTACTTGAGTTCCGGCATAACACTTATATTCATATTGTAGGAGGGATTTAGCCCTATAACACCAAGAAGTGAACCGAAAATATTTTTTGCACCGTAGCTTGTATCCTCATCAAGCCCTGTAAAAACACCCTGGGCGTAACCGCCTGAAGCTCCCCCGCCAATCTCGAAATTCTTGGTAATTCTGTTAACAAAAAGCGCCCCGCCTGAAACAAAATAATGCTTGTGGTCCCATTTCTCCGGTTCAATATTGTCTTTTGAATCTACAAAGGTTATCCCCGCCCTTGCAAAAGGGGTGATCCGAGGATCAAAAGGAAGCGGATATTTAGCGTTAAATGCAAATTCATAAGTAAAAGTATCAACCCCGTAATCGGAAAAGGGATTAAAAGTTGAATAATCAACACCAACAGAGAAGGGGTAATTATAATACATATTATAATCAACTTTCTGCGCAGAGCTTTCCTGTGAATATACTATATTTAAATTTATCAGCAGTAATACAAGTATTGTTACTGCTGTGTTAATTAATTTCACTTTTAATTCCTGTTCTGGCGGGGAGGTATAATAACAACTCCCCCATCTTTAAATATTAAAGCTTTTTCAGCAGCTCTCCTGCTATTTCTGCAGCATCGCTGCTGCTGTTTATTTCAATTACCTTGTTCAGGTACATTTTAGCATCATCCTGATTATCCATACCGTTTGCACTGTATGACAGAAGCAGGTAGATAATCTGTGCCTTATCGCTTTTACTGTCATTTGAGATATATTTTCTAAGTAATTTGTCAGCAACCTGGTATTCAAGTCCTTCAAGAAGTATATTCCCTTTCATAATTACATAATCAGGGTAAAAATCGTAATCTTCGGGATTTACTATCATGTTTAAATTCTTAAGACTCTGAATATTCTTTCCCTGAATGCTGTAGCATAAAGCAGAATAATAATAGAGGGGAGCTGTATCGTTTTCAGAAAGTTCAATTCCTTCATTAAAAAGATTAAGTGCCCCTTCGAAATCACCTTCATCCATTTTAATCTTTCCTTCCTCAACATAATCAATACTGCTGTCTATCCATTCGATGCTTTCTGTCTCCTGCTTTGCACCCCTGACACCCATTACAGCAGAACTGTTATAGGCACCTTTATTGATTATGTTTTTGAAATTAATACCTCCGATTTTTCCGAGTTCCCAGCTGTCCTGACTATCTGCAGATTCCATAAGATCAGAAATGGAATAAACCCCTTCCTTAAGCAATTTTATTGTGGAATTTGCAGTGAGTATTTCAGCATAACTGTCTGCCCCTAATTTTATCTGCTGATCACCTGAAATTACTTCGCCCATTTCAGGTTCAACCCAATCCCCTGAAACTGTTACTGAAACATCTCCATCAAAGTAAGATATTTCCAGATCCTGAGTATATGACAATGTAGTTATTAGAATAATAAACATTACGAACAATATTTTCTTCATTTAAACTGCCTCCGCACACGCTTTTTCCGTGTGAATAAATTTATCCTTAATACTATAATTATATTTTATTATCCATGTGCATGCAATCTTTATTATTACCTGACAAAGAAAAATAGCTGTTATTTTATAAAAAATTATTAATTATCATAAATTCACACATTTAATTCCTTATTTTATAATTACTTATTTTCATACAATGATCATTATCCCACAAAAAAACCCTGTACCGCAGCGGTACAGGGTTTTCTATTCGAATAAATAGATTATTTATTTTTTATATACTTTTCTTTCTGTATATGTTGTATGAAGATACTGATGGGATTTGTGGCTGCATGGTTCACCGAGGAATTTTTCATAAATCTCAGTGATTTCAGGATTGTGGTGTGAACATCTGATTTCACACTGCTCATCATCCCTGTATATACCTGCAAGACGTTTTTCCCTTACATCATCCTGGGTTCCGTATGGCTGTCCGCCTCCGGCAATACAGCCGCCGCGGCATGCCATAACTTCTATAAAGTCATATGGTCTTTCCTTTCCTGCCTTTTTAGCTTCCCTGATCTCTTCAAGTATGGATTTAACATTTGCAAGGCCGTGTGCAACTGCAACCTTGACAGGCGTACCCTTGATATCAACAACACCTGATTTGACACCATCCATACCTCTGACTGCTTCAACATTAACATTGCCGAGTTCCTCATCAGTAACTAGCTTATAGGCAGTTCTTACAGCTGCTTCCATTACACCGCCTGTAGCACCGAAAATAGTTCCGGCACCTGTGTATTTTCCGATAGGACTGTCAGCTTTTTCATCAGGAAGATTTTTAAAATCAATACCTGCAGTTTTTATCATTCTTGCAAGCTCCCTTGTTGTGAGAACAAGGTCGACATCGCAGTATCCTGATGATTTCATCTCTGAACATCTTGAAATCTCAAACTTCTTTGCTGTACATGGCATGATAGCTACAGAACAGATCTTGCCAGGATCAATACCCTTAATATCAGCATAATAGGTTTTTGTAAGCGCTCCCTGCATCATCATAGGTGATTTTGCAGTTGAAAAATGGGGAATCATGTCAGGATAGTATTTTTCCATGTAGTCAGTCCATGCAGGACAACATGATGTCAGCTGCGGCAGTACCCCGCCTTTGGTAAATCTGTTAACAAACTCTGTTCCCTCTTCCATGATTGTAAGGTCTGCAGAGAAGTTTGTATCAAAAACTGCATCTGCACCGAGTCTTCTGAGTGCTGCATATATTTTACCTGTTGTTATTTCGCCTGGTTCCATTCCGAATGCTTCACCGACAGCTACCCTTACAGCAGGAGCCATCTGTACTGCAACATGTATACCTTCCTCATTGACAGCATTGAGAAACTTCTTTGTTTCATCAAGTTCATAAATAGCACCTACCGGGCAGTGAGCTGAACACTGACCGCACTTGACACACGGACTTTCCGCAAGAGTAACATCTGCAGCAGGAGCAATTCTAGTATTTTCACCTCTGCCTAAAAATTCAAGTGCCCAGACACCCTGTACTTCCTGACAGACATGCGCACATCTGCCGCACTGTATACATTTTGACGGATCAAGAACTATTGATGGTGTTGAATTGTCCTTTGGCAGTCTTTTCACATTCATATCGTAAGGGATTTCCCTTATACCGAACTCAGCTGCAAGAGTCTGAAGCTCACAGTTCTGGTTCCTGGCGCATGTAAGACATTCCTGAGGATGTGTTGAGAGAATCATCTCTATTACTGTTCTTCTGATACCCTGTATTTCAGAGTCATGTGTGATATATCCCTGTCCATCAACTACTGCTGTAGCACATGCTCTTACAAGTCTGGGTGAACCTTCCACTTTCACAACACAGATACCGCATGCTGCCCATGGCTCCAGGTCTGAGTGAACACAGAGCTTAGGTATTTTTACACCTGCCATTTTGGCTGCTTCCAGTATTGTTGTTCCGGCAGGAACAGAAACCGGATTACCGTTTATTCTTATTTCTACAGTTTTCACTGTCTTATCTCCTTACCTGAAATCAATTAGAATTTTGATATTGCACCGAATTTACAAGCATTGTAGCATTCGCCGCACTTGATACACTTGTTCTGGTCAATTACATGCGGCTCCTTTCTTTCGCCGCTTATGCAGTTAACAGGGCATTTCCTTGCACAAAGTGTACATCCAATACATTTTTCAGCACTGATTTCATATCGAACAAGATCCTTACATTTTCCAGCTTTACACTGATTGTTTTCAATATGCTCAATATATTCATCTCTGAAGTATTTCATTGTTGAAAGAACAGGGTTTGCAGCTGTCTGACCGAGACCGCAGAGTGCAGCCTTCTTCATAGCCATTCCCACTTCTTCCATCTTTTTCATATCTTCTCTTGTTGCCTGCCCCTTGGATATTTTATCAAGGTAGTTGTAAAGCATTCTTGTACCGATTCGGCATGGAGAACACTTACCGCATGACTCTTCAACACAGAAATCCATGTAAAACTTTGCAACATCAATAATACAGTCATCTTCATTCATTACAATCATACCGCCGGAACCCATCATGGACCCGATAGCTGTAAGACTGTCAAAATCAATAGGAGTATCAAGGTTTGCTGCTGTAATAACTCCTCCGGAAGGTCCCCCTGTCTGAACTGCCTTGAATTTTCTGCCGCCTATAATGCCGCCGCCGATATCAAAGACAATTTCTCTGAGTGTTGTCCCCATTGGAACTTCCACAAGACCTGAATTATTAATCTGTCCTGTAAGGGCAAACACCTTGGTTCCGGGTGATCTTTCTGTACCAACACTTGAGAACCAGTCTCCACCCTTGAGTATAATCATGGGAACATTTGCCCATGTTTCAACATTGTTTATTACAGTAGGTTTGGCCCAGAGACCTTCTACAGCCGGAAATGGAGGTTTCGGAGTAGGCATACCCCTGTTTCCTTCAATAGACCTGAGAAGTGCTGTTTCCTCACCGCAGACAAAAGCTCCAGCACCGAGTCTTATCTCAATATCAAAGCTGAAATCACTGCCGAGAATATTCTTGCCCAGAAGTCCGTATTCACGTGCCTGTTTCATGGCAATTTCAAGTCTTTCAATTGCAAGCGGGTACTCAGCCCTGATGTAGATTACACCGTGGTCAGCTCCGATTGCATAACCGCAGATTGCCATAGCTTCAAGTACAGAGTGCGGATCTCCCTCAAGAGTAGACCTGTCCATGTATGCACCCGGGTCACCCTCATCAGCATTACAGACAACATATTTCTGATCTGCTTCCACTGTTTTACTGAAATTCCATTTCATCCATGTTGGGAATCCTGCGCCGCCCCTTCCTCTGAGACCTGATTTTTTCATTTCCTCGATAACATCATCAGGTTTCATTTCAAAAAGACATTTCTCAATAGCACTGTATCCATCCCTGGCAATATATTCATCAATATTTTCTGGATCAATAAAACCGCAGTTTCTGAGGACTATTCTGTACTGTTTCTGGTAGAATCCGATATCTTCAGCATCAAAATCATCTTTACCGGCGACCTCTTCACCTGCATAAAGAAGTCTTTTCACCTTTCTGCCTTTGACTATGTTTTCTTTTATTATTTCTTCCGCATCTTCCGGTTTCACATGTACATAAAAAGCTTCATCAGGAAGCACTTTTACAATCGGCCCTTTTTCGCAGAATCCGAAACAACCTGTTTTTACAATCTGTATTTCATCCTGAACACCTTCAGCTTCTGCCGCATTCAGGAGAGATGTATATATATCATCTGCCTTGGATGATTCACAGGCTGTACCACCGCAAACTAGAATATAGTTTTTAATTGACATCCTTTCCTCCGTTAACCCTTAACAATATCAGCTGACGGCTTATCAAAAATATGATTATTGACAAGTTTCTTATTTATAATATGATCATCAACTATTTTTCTTGCTGTAGCAGCATCTACTTTACCGTAAATAGTATCCGGCATACCGGGAACCTTTACTTCAACTGTCGGTTCAACATAGCAGAGTCCCATACAGCCGGTCTGCTTCACTGTTACATGAGCAAGTTTCTTTTTTTCTATTTCATCTATAAATGCATTAAGAGATTCCTTGGCACCTGCTGCAATACCGCAGGTTCCCATTCCAATAATTACAACAATATCATTGCCGGAAACATCTCTTCTGTCGAGAATCTTCTTTTTTTCTTCCCGAAGTTTTCTCAGGTCTTCAAGCGTCATTTTAGCCATTACCTGTCTCCTTTCTCAAATCTTCTTCCTGGGATCTAATAAAATCCCTGGCAAGGCTTATTGAACTTCCGGAGTTCAAATCGCCTAATATATCCTTTAATTCTGATCTTCGAATTATATAATTCCTGCTCACGCCGTTATTAACAGCAGCCCTGCGGAACTCAAGTTCAAACTCTCCGTCAAACATCATTGCCTGCAATACTGTTGAAACAATATCGCCTTCAGGCGGTGTATCAATGTGTTTTTTATCAAACACAAACTCAACTCTTGTCCCTGCCCCTTTTTCTGATTCAATTGAAAAAAAACCATCGACAAGGTTTACCGCATGTATTAAAAACGGGATCCCAAGACCAACTTTCCGTTTTATATGCTTTGTGCCGTCTGTATAAAAAGGATCCCTGACTTTCTTAAGCTGTTCAGGATCCATCCCCCTGCCATTATCAGTTACAACTGTCTTTATCAGCTCCTCTTCAATGCTGTAATCAAGAATGATCCGTTCCGATCCAGCTTCAATGGAATTCTGCAGACAGTCAGCTATAAAATCGCAGACAGCGACATGCAAACTGATTAACCTTTATTCCTGTACTCAGCAATAATTTCAGGAAGGTTGTCTTTTGATAATTTACCGTAAACCTCGCCAGCAACAATTGCAACAGGAGCAAGACCGCAGCATCCTACGCACCTTACTGATTCAATGGAAAACAGTCCATCATCAGTTACCTGGTTGACTCCGATATTAAGAATATTTTCAAGTTCCTGAAGAAGATCCTCTCCCCCCTTGAGGTAGCAGGCAGTCCCCATACAGACCTGAATATTATATTTACCAGGTTTATTCGTTTTGAAAAAATGATAAAAGGTTATTACCCCGTAAATTTTAGCCAGGGGTACATCCAGAATATCAGAAACCTTAATAGCAGCCTGTCTGGGAATATAGCCGAATTCTTCCTGCACTTTATGAAGAATCATTATCAGGTTGCCTGGTTTCTCTCTCCAGTCTTCTATAAAAGCCAGAAGCTCTTCAGAAAACTCAATCTCTGCAGTTGTTTTTACAGACATGAAACCTCCACTCCTTTCCGTCTTTAAGGATATTTTATACTTTGAGTATAAATTAATTACCAAAAACATTCAATATATATACCTATCAGTGTTTTTATGTGAGCGCTGTTTTTTTATATTGATAATTATTTATTAATTACATAGTTTTTATTATCTTTTATTGCCTTATTATGATTTTTATTGTGAAAGCTGTTACAATATATTATTAATAATTGATTCCCTGTATAGGTAAATAATTATTTTAATACTGCTTACATAATTCTGAATAATGAGTAAAATCCAAATATCCAGATAATGTATATAATTAGGTATTTTGTGAAACAGACACAATAAATACCTTTTTTTCTATATTTTGCATTTTTAATATTTCTTGTTGACTTTTTATTGTGATTCAAGTAACATTATTCCATGAATAAAGAAATAATTCTCAGACTATCAAAATACAAAAGACTTCTTCAGAAACTTAAGGCACTGGGCCTTGAAAGGGTATTTTCAAATAACCTGGGAGATGCCCTGGGAGTAACCCCGGCCCTTGTCAGAAAAGACTTTTCCTTTCTGAAAATTACAGGAAACAAAAGGGGCGGTTACTCAATAGATGAACTGATACATGAGATAGATGATATACTGGGAAAAAACCATCCCCTTGATATAATTGTTGTAGGATGCGGTAAAATAGGAACTGCCCTCATGCAGTATAACGGCCTTGCCAGGGACGGGATTACTGTTGCGGCAGGCTTTGATATAAATCCTGAAAGGGTTAATTATTCAGGAGACATTCCTATTCTCCCGATGGAGGAGATCGAAAACTTCATAAAAGAGAAAAAAATCAAGGTCGGTGTAATTACTGTTCCGGAAAGCGCGGCAACTGCTGTTTATGATATAATGAATAAAGCAGGTATCAAGGGTTTTCTGAACTTTTCTCCTCTGGATCTTAAATGCACCAGAGGCCTGGATGGGGAAGAGAAATCGGACTGCATGATTAATAATATCAATCTTGCAGCAGAACTTGAAAACCTTTTCTATTATGTAAACAGGGATACGGAAAATAATGAGTAAAAAACAAACAACGGCATAAACCGAAGCTGCCTTACCGGCAGCTTTTTTTGCAGTTGATGATTTATTATTCACCCGGCTATATAAAACAAAATACCGAAGAAATGCATTACAGTCCCTGCAAGAACCATGAAGTGCCAGTAAACATGAAAATATTTTTTCCCCGGCATTATATAAAAACCAACTCCGGCCGTATAGAACACCCCCCCTGCCAGTAGCCACTTCACAAACCCGTGATGTACAGAATTAAGCATCGGATTCCATGCTATTACTATAATCCAGCCCATGGTGATATAAATAACCATTGATATTTTCTTGACCTTTGACTTGAAAACAACTTCAAGAACAATTCCCGTAACAGTCAGGAACCACACAATCCCGAAAAGAGTCCATCCCCAGCCCCCACCTATTGCAAGTACTATGGGTGTATATGTACCTGCAATGAGGATAAATATAGCAGAGTGGTCAAAAACCTTAAAAACATCCCTTGCACTTGTTTTTGACAGACTGTGATAAAGAGCAGACACAAGATACAGAACAACTGATGTTGCACCGAAAATAGAAACTCCTGTTATTATTTCACAATCCTTTTTATTTACAACTGCTGAAACAACCATCAGAACAAGGGCAGCTGTACTTAAAAGAGCTCCGGCACCATGAGTTACAGCGTTAAAAATCTCCTCTACGTTAGTCTGGGGGCGGTTTTTAAGCTCTTTCTGTTCTCTGCAGAAATTTTTTAAATTATTCAATATTTCAACCATACTGCATATTACTTATTTTAAAATAATCAGTAAACAAAATCCTAATCTGATTAAGCAATATTTACTTTATTTTTACGTAATACCCTATTAATTATTAATTAAGGCTCTGACTCCCGACCAGAACAGCTTCACAGACAAGTTTTCAGGCACTTAAGCGTTATTTTTAAAAAGATATTCACCCAGGAAGTTGCATTTCCCACTTTTTTATGTTTATTTTTCAGACCAAGTACAATCTCAAACCCCTTTTTCAACTTTTTTTAATCTTTTTTTTCAGATTACTGAGCTCATCAACCTTCTTTTATAAGTATTTATTTGTTTTTTTTAATAATCAGGAATTGACACCAGTCTGTTTCAATTATATATTATTTAACTAATCATAAAAAAACAGATAAATAACATTATAATAATTATTTTTCTGTTTTTAAAAATGATTTTATGCAGGTATTAACATCAAGATAACGATTTTTTCAACAGAATATTGAAAATATGCCTGATAAATACATTTTATAAAGAGGTTGAAATGGGAGCAAAGCAAAAAACAGGAGCAGAGGTTCTGATAGATCTGATCCAGCAGGAGGGTACTGAATATATATTCGGATATCCGGGCGGCAATGCCATACCTATGTTTGATGCACTGATTGATTCATCTATCAAGCTTATCCTCTCAAGACATGAACAGGGAGCTACCCATATGGCGGACGGGTATGCAAGGGCAACAGGCAAACCTGGAGTTGTCCTTGTAACATCAGGACCGGGGGCTACAAACACCATAACAGGTATACTGACAGCTCAGATGGATTCAGTACCTATGATTATTATCTGCGGTCAGTCCAATACAACAAATCTTGGCCTTGATGCATTTCAGGAGGCAGATGTCTCAGGAATCTCTTTTCCGGTTGTAAAGCATTCCTACCTTGTAAAAAGTCCGGAAGAACTTCCGAGAATAGTCAGGGAAGCATACCACATATCGCAGACAGGCAGACCGGGTCCGGTGCTTATTGACCTGCCCAAGGATGTCTCCAGTAAACTTATAGATACAGATCTTCCTTCATCTTTTGACCTTTCAGGCTATTCAGTTCCGGATGAACTGGATAATGATAAAATAGACCAGGCTGCAGATTACCTTTCAAAGGCACGAAGACCTGTTCTTCTTGTCGGACATGGGGCATTAATTTCAAATGCGTCAAAAGCTGTTACAATACTTGCTGAAAAAATGCAGATTCCGGTAGTGAACACTCTTCTCGGCAAGGGTTGCTTCCCGGAAAACCATGATCTGAACCTCGGAATGCCGGGGATGCACGGGACAGCTTATGCAAACAAGGCACTGGTTGAGTGCGATCTTATCATGTCTATCGGCTCTAGGTGGGATGACAGAATTGTAGGAAAGGTTGATGAGTTCTGCCCAATGGCTACAAAAATACATATTGATATCGACCCTGCTGAAATTGACAAGATTGTACAGGTTGACCTGGGGATTGTAGGGGATGCAAAAAAAATAATTGAGGCTATCACTGTAAAGGCTAAAAAAGGCAACACTTCCGACTGGCTGAAAGAAGTGGAAAAACTTAAAAAGAAATTCCCCCTCAAATACAGAAAAGAGGGAAAACTCAAGGCACAGCATGTCATTGATGAACTCTACAAGCTTACTGAAGGCAAGGCAATTGTAGCAACAGATGTTGGACAGCATCAGATGTGGGCAGCCCAGTTCTTTAAAACCAACTATCCAAACAGCTTTATCTCATCAGGGGGAGCGGGAACAATGGGATTCGGTTTTCCGGCAGCCATAGGAGCTCAGATAGCACAGCCGGATAAAACTGTAATAGCTATAGTGGGAGACGGAGGTTTCCAGATGACACAGGCAGAACTTGCAACAGCAGCACTCCACAAGCTTCCTGTAAAAATAATTGTCATCAACAACAAGTATCTCGGCATGGTAAGGCAGTGGCAGAATATGTTTTATGATAACAGGCTTTCAGGAGTAGACCTTGAAGGAAATCCCAATTTCGTGCAGCTTGCCAAAAGCTACGGAATAAAAGGATTTATGATAAAACGGAGCGCAGATGTGAAAAAAACACTGAAAGCTGCATTAAGCTACAATGACGGGCCGTGTCTCGTGGATATTGAGGTTGAAAAAGAGGATAATGTTTTCCCCATGGTCCCGGCAGGCGCTCCTCTGACAGCAATGCTGCTTGAAGCACCAAAAGTAAAACTTGAAAAACCAACAGGGGGTGCATGATAATGGACAACAATCAGATGGAAAAACACACAATAAGCCTTCTCGTAAGCAATAAACCGGGTGTACTGATAAGAATAGCCCTTGTTTTTGCAAGAAGGGGATACAATATAGACAGCCTTGTAGTATCTGAAGGCAATGATCCTGCTTTTTCCCGTATGACAATAGCAGCTACAGGGGAAAAAAAGATTCTTGACCAGATTATCAAGCAGCTCAACAAACTTGTTGATGTTGTAAAAGCAATAGACAATACAGGCATGAATATTATCGAAAGGGAACTTGCTCTTTTAAAGATAAAATGCCTGCCTGAATCAAGGCTTGAGGTATTTCAGCTGATTGAGGCATTCAAGGGGCTGATAGTTGATATAAGCGACACTACTGTTTCCTTTGAGGTTTCAGGCAAATCGGAAAAGATTGAAGCTGTTAAAAGAACATTTTCCCCTTTCGGGATTGTTGAAATTGTGAGAACAGGAAAAACCCTGATCGCAAGGGGGGAAAACACAACAACTTAGCAGAAACCACACATTAATCCGCTCAGATGTATTTCACTGGGTCTGTTAATAAAAATACCGTGCAGATTTTCCGGACAAATTATATCCGCAGGGAATTACTTATACCGGAATTTCTGCATATGTTTCTTGACATGGCTGTTTCAAGGGTATCCTCATCAGAATATATTATTATTTTTTTCTTTGCCCTTGTAACAGCTGTGTAAAGGATTTCCCTTGTGAGTATCCTTTCCGAAAAACTGTCCATAATCACATAAACATTGTCAAATTCGCTTCCCTGGCTCTTGTGAACTGTCTGTGCATATGAAACTGTCCAGTCACTTAACATTGAAACAGGAATATATTTAAGATCCCCGGCACCTGTTTTAAAAACAGCATAATATATACCGTCTTTAAATGAAACAATACCTCTGTCACCGTTGAAAATCATGTTTTTATAATCATTTTTCAGAACCATAATCGGCATGTTCTCATAATACGGCACATTCAGGAAACCGCATGCTTCCCTGATTTTCCGGTTGATACTGTCCATCCCGAAAGGGCCCCTGTTTGTCATGGTCAAAACGCCGTTTTTTTCAATAATATCGAAAAAGGACAAGCCTTTTATATCCTCCGTATAGACAGGAATCAGGTCACTGTAAAGGCTTTTTTCATCAAGGGGCTTTACTGTTATAAAACTGCCCTCACCTCTGATTTCCCTGGCTGAAAAACGGTTTTCCCTGATCCGAAGGGCAATCCCGGCAATATCCTTTCCCGCCCTTTTCATCCTCTCGAGCCTTACTACACTGCCTGAAAGAAGATGGGAACTTTCATCTGTTCCTGAAGTGAGATCAGCAAAGACAGCCCCTGCTTCCACAGAGGGGAGCTGATCCGCATCTCCGGCCATAATCAGGGTGGTTCCTGGGGAGAGGGATTCAAAGAGAGCTTTCATCATCTTAAGATCAATCATTGAACTTTCATCTGCGATAACAGCATCATATGGAAGATAATGACCTTTCCCGTATCTGCCTCTCTCTGAAGCCAGGCGAAGAAGCCTGTGAAGTGTCCGGGGTTTTTCAACTTCATCCCCCAGCCTCTCCTTTTCCAGGAGTTCCTCGATTCTGTTTGCAGCACGGCCTGTCGGTGCACACAGGGCAATTGACATTTTACGGCCGCATTGTCTCCCTTTTTCCATCAGCGCCTTTACTATGGAAACAACAGCAGTTGTTTTTCCTGTTCCCGGACCTCCTGTAAGTATCATGAAAGGGATAAGAAGCGACTTTACAACAGCCTCTTTCTGCTTCTCTTCAAAGACAAAACCGGAACTTTTCTCAACTGATTCGGCAATATCACTTGCTTTCTCAGGACTTATTTCCTTCATGGAAGAATCTGCAGAAGATTGTATAAAACTCTTTATAAGCCCAACAGTATCTCTCTCCATTGTGAAAAGCTTCTCAGAGCTTATGCTTTTTCCCGAGTCAAGTATAATAAAGGGTGCCCTGAAAAGTGAGAACTGATCCCTGAATACATCAGGATATTTTTTTATAACTTTTCCAATACTTCCGCAGTTGTCAAGAAGCATATCTGTCACAGGGGAAAACTGTTTTATATTGAGGGCGAAGTATTTTTCAAGTTCCTGTTTTACAGTATCAAGACTGATCCTTATATGCCCTTCGTCAAGAAGAAGTGAAAAGGTCAATACAGTCAGAATAAAATCAGCATCATCAATTCTGTAGTTCTCAGACAGGAAAGAGGCTGTCATCAGATGGCTGAAGTTAAAAACCTTCCCGGCCTCACTCAGTATGTATTTTGCATCAGCCATTATCATTATCCTCAAAAAAAACTTCAGAAAACCTGGCAATTTCCCCTGCATCTGGGGCTGAAAAAAAGACTCCCCTGTCTGCTTCCAGGCAGTCCATTCCCCTCAGAAAAAAATAATAACAGCCGCCTATTGCACCTGCTGCTTCACTCAGGGAGATCCCTTCCCTGACAGAAATTATTCTTGCAAGAGCAGTCATATACAGTTTCATCTGCAGGTAATAATTATGTTCTGCCATGGCATCTTCAAGTTTTTTCCCTGTATAATCCTCTTTCCTGTTTCCCAGATAGTTTGTTTTCCAGTCTGCTATATAATAAAGATCATCATGCATAAACAGTAAATCAATAAACCCCCTGATATAGCCTTCATCAAGTACAAGCGAAGGGAGGTTCAGAAGACTGACGCCCCTTCCCTCTTTTACTTTAAGAAGGAATTCAAGTTCATGTATTCTCACCCTTTCATGAAGCATCCCCGGACTAAGCATTACTTTTCCCCCCGGAACTGTAAATTTCCCGTGAAGTGTCCTGTAAAGAAGGTCCATGATAAAAGGAAGAGCTTGTTTTATCCTGTCATGGGGGAGAAACTGTCTTGCCGTGTTTCCGGCAAATTCCGAAAGCTCCTCATCCTCACGCATCTTATTACTGTCAGAAAATGAAAGAACCCTGCTGTAATCAGCTTTCTCGAGAAGAGTATGCATGAGATTGCCGAACTGAGGACCTTTCAGTATTTCCTTTTCTTCCGCCCCTTCCAGTTCCGGGAATGCGTCTGAACCTCCTGGCAATTCTGAAGGCATGTCCTCCCAAGAGGTTTCAGCACTTGAAATTTCATCATCCCCGGGGCTGTTCTCACCGGGAACAGATGCCTGAAAATAGCGCTCCTCTGATAATCCGGAAGAGGTCTTCCTTACTATACTGCTGTAACTTGTCACAGAAATATTTTTACCTCTTGCAGCTTCTTCAGCTTTCAGGAATACGAGGTCTTTCCCTCTTTCATCCTCTTCAGAACCCGATTCGCTGAAATCAGGGATGAAAAGAGGTTCCTGAACATTGTCTTTTACAGATTCATGGATTTCATCATTTATATGGAAGCATATGCTGTCATTGTATTTCCGCCTTACAATATTGTAGATTTTTTCTGTAATAACAGGTGTTATCTTTTTCAGGGAAAGTTTGGGTGGAGGTTCTGTTTTTATAAGGGGAATTACAGGGGCAATGCCGTCATCTTTCAGCTCTTCTGATAATTCATCAAACACTATTGAGCCGTACAGTGAAGCAAGGTAATTGAGACCTGAAAACCTCAGAAGAGGAAGATAAAGCTTCTGCTCTGCCCTGGTAAATGCAACATAATAAAGTCTCTTTCTCTCCTCCCACTGTTCACAGTAATGCCTCATCCTGTTAATACTCTGTCTGACAAGATCAATATTTCTTCTCCCTTTCCCTATAAATTCATAAAATTCAGTATCATATCCGGGGAGTCTCCCCCCCTTCATTCCTCCACCGAAAAAGACTACAGGGAACTCAAGACCCTTGCTTTTATGCATTGTCATTATCCTCACCGACCTGTCATCTCTTTCAAGGCGTGTAACTTTTTCCTCTTCATGCTCGGCCCCTTCCATTACAGAGACAAGATAGGAAATAAGCTCTGAAGTGTTTTCCCTTCCCGACCTGTTTCTGCCTTCAAGGAGTTCTCCTATATGTTCTAAATTTGTAAGCCTTCTTTCCCCCCCGACTTCAATTATTCTTCTTATCAGATACGGTGTACCGGACATAGATCCTTTTATATGAAAAAGGTTTTTACCCCCTTTGATTCTTTCGAGAACATATGAAAAATTTCCCGTATCGGTAAGCTCCTTCCATTCAAGAAACACAGCAGATATTTTTTCAAATTCCGTATCATCAAGAGGTGACGGAAGCTCGGAAAGCTGGTAATCGAAAAGAGGAGAAATAAGTGTTTTAATAATCTTCCCCCTGTCAAACGGGGATGAAACAGCAGAGAGAAAATCCAGCATGGAGTATATTTCATCACTTTCAAAAAGGTCTGTCTCCCCGTCATATACTGCAGGTATATTAAGAGAGACAAGAGTGCTGTACATGTTTCTGCAGTCATCATTGGACTCAAGAAGTATGCAGATATCAGAAGCACTGACAGAACCGGACTCAAGCAGTTTTTTGATTTCTGCAGAAAAAACCTGTTCAAGCAGTATTCTGACATCCTCCGATGCAGGTACTGATTCATTATCAACAGCAAGAAATTCAACTCCCCCCTTTTCAAGAAGTTTCTCCTTGTCCTCCTGATAATCTGCAGGAGAAAAATCAATGCCGTGCCCCCCCCCGGAATTCGCCGAGAAAACATTTTCAAACATTCTGTTGAGTGCTTTCACGACCCGTTTTTCAGAGCGGTAGTTCTTCTCAAGAATGTAGCTTGCTCCTGAGTCCCTGATCTTGTCAACAGCCCTGAAATAAACTTCAACATCAGCTCCCCTGAAACGGTATATCGACTGCTTGGGATCGCCTATCAGGACAATTTTCCTGTTTCCAGATAAAAACAGGGAACTGAATATCTCCCACTGAAGTCTGTCTGTATCCTGAAACTCATCTATAAGAACAAGACTGTACCTTCTTCCGAGTTCTCTCCTGAATTCCTCCCCCTTTCTGCCTCTGGCAGTAACTGCCTCATGCATAAGTTTTATGAGATCTGAAAAATAAAGCTCGGATTTTTTCATCTTTTTCAAATAGAGATTTTCTTCAAGAATTTCAAGTGATCTTAAAATAAATGCGGAGGATGCTATATCCTTATAGGGGAAACATCCTTTTGCAGGATCATAGGAGAACCCGTCAGGAAGATCCATAAGAGAATCAAGCGCAGCAGATAGGCAGTACTCCCTTTCATCTAGAACAGATATATCCCGCCCCTTCTCCTCAAAACCGGAGAGAGACAGTTTTCTGAAATTTTTGTATTCTGAAGCAAGAGGGCCTGTAAAAAGGTCATAAAGATTTTCACAGCTGCAGATCTTTTCAAGGCATTCCGAGAGATGCTGGTAGTTTTTTGCCTGAATACCCGGTTTCATTTTCCCGCAGACAGATTCAATCAGATCGGTATCTGCTTTTAAAGATTCAATCTGCCTGATATTTTCATAGATAAAGCCGCTGCCGCTTTCGAATTCACCTTTTATTTTTCTGTACAGGGCAAAAACACTTCCATCAGGATAAATTGCAGAATCTTCTGTCAGTTTATCTTTTTTAAGAAGGGAAACAAGCAGCCCGGAACATTCTTCAAAACTTTTTCTTCCTGATCTGAAAGGAATATATTCATCATCATTGTCAATATCAATCATTCTGAAATAATCCAGAACTGTTTCCCTGTAGATTTCATCTGACTCGGAAATAGTGAAATCAAAAGGAAGTCCGCTTTCGACAGGGAATGAGGAAAGGGAATTCTGACAGAATCCGTGTATGGTAAAAATCGGGGCTTCGGAAAATCCATTGAGAGCCTTTTTCAGGATACTGTATCTGCTGTATGCATTAATGTCATTTTCAGCTTCTGAAAGCTCCTTTCGTATAAGCCCCTTTATCCTTTTCTTAAGCTCTGATGCAGCCTTTTCAGTAAAAGTAACAACAAGGATTTCTTTTATACTTAATCCCTCTTCCAGTATATACCTGAGGACAAGGTGTTCAAGGCTGTATGTTTTTCCTGTACCTGCAGAGGCTTCAAGCACCATATGGGATGAAAGATCTGCTGTATCTATATCAAATACCATTCTTTCTGCCATAACTAGATTTCCTTTCCGCCGGATTTCAGGCAGCAGTAAAAACTGTTGTACAGCCTGAAGAAATCCTCACGCCTGTAATTCATCACTATATCTGTACCGCTGTTCAGGAATCTGCTGTCTTTGAAGTTTTTTCTGCTGTAATATTCATCTATCGAATTGAAAAAAACTTCAGAGTCTTCCATTTCACCCTTTTTCATGACAAGCTCTGCAATGCAGTGGATATCAGCTGTTACCGGCGAATTGAAGCTTTCAATATATGAAAAAGCTGCAGTTTCCAGTATATTATCAACATCACATTTTTCATCTTCAAAAACCGCTGTCAGCTGGCCGCTGCTGTCGAACACCTTCATTGCAAGCTTATTATCTCCTGTAACTTTTCTTAATATCAGATACCTGAAGAAGGGGCTTACCAGATTCCTTATTCCGGTTCTGTCATATGAAATGCAGTACCAGATGCTGCCGTTTCTCCTTAAACCCCTGATACTACCGGAAACAGCCAGAGTTCCGTTACCAGAGTCAATTAAAACAGGGCTGAAACAGATTTCCTGGCTGCTGACTGATCCTGTCTTTTCCCCGCTCAGTAATATATCAACAGGAGATGAATCAAAATAACTGTTTTCCCTGAGATTACTGACAAAAATGTCATACCTGTTTTCCATAATCATGTATTCAAAGCCTGATACACTGCTGTTGTTGAGAGTTCCCGCAGTTCTTGCATCATCTATGTATCTGCTGAAAATTCCATTTCCGTCAGCTTTGCTGCCTGTTATTTCACGGTTTATACTGCCCTCGTCTGCATAGCTGAGGGAAAAGTGTTCAGTATCTTCGTTTTCCAGCAGAGCTGTTTCGTTGATGCTGATTTCCTCCACATGTTCAAGGAAGAAACTTACAGGATATTTTAAAAACTTTTCCATTCTGTAAATATCACTTTCAGCTTCCGGTTTGTCAGGAAGGGAGTAACCTGTATTCAGAGAAAGTGAAGATGCCCTTTTTTTTCTTTTATCCAATGCTGCAGAGGCTGCTTCATACTGAAGCCTGTCAAAGGAGATAAAATCCCTGAAACCATCCTTTTCCCTGAAATATATCTGATCATATCCATGAAGGGGGTGTACAGTAAGCAGCTCAGGAGCATTTTGACTCTCAAACATTTCCGCTATCTCTGTAACGAGAGGAGACGGTTCAAGTATCTCTCCTGTTATTATGTTTGTTCCGTTATAGGAAATGAAAAGTTTCTCCTCAGCAGACAGAATGGATTCAAGGAAGGTGAAGCAGTCTGTATTCTGTACAGAAAGGTCAATACTTCTGGGAGTCAGTGACCTGAGGTCATAATTCCTGTTCTTTTCCCTGCCCGGAAAACTGTTTTCATCCATACCCAGCAGAAACAGAACTTTAAAAGGGATTGCACGCAGCGGTTTGAGAGATGAAAAACTTACCCCATCTGCAAGGTACTGTCCCCTGCAGTATCCGGTTTTTCCCGCAAACTCATCAACAAGGATTCTGTAGAGAGAATAGGGAACATTTTTCCCTGAAATGGATTCGGAAGTCCTGTTTTCAATCACAAGTGTATTTATCTGCCTGAAGACATTCTTCAGAAACTTCCTGTCATTATCATCCCTTGTTCCGTATACAGGAGAAAGAAAATAATCCGCTAGCATTTCCATCCGGACTGCCCACTCTGAAATTTCATGTTCTTCAAATCTGAGATTGTATATTCTGTTATAAAGCCGGCTGACAGCATCAAAAAGAGATGAAACTGTTTTTTCCTCATAACTTCCGGAAAGGGAAAACGGGAGTATTTGACTTCCTGAGGGGAACTCGACAGGTTCTTCCTCATTGAAAAGGAAACCGCAGCAGATCCTCTCAAAAGCCTTTTTCCATGTTGCATAATCAGATCTGCTCTTTACCAGCTCATCCCTGTGGATACTGTCATAGCCCCACTTTATAAAAAGCCTGTCACATATTTCAAGCCACTTATCCACATCAGAATCAGAAAGGCGGAAACAGTTCATAAAGCATCTGTTACGGAAGAGTGAAAAAAGCTGCTTTCTGGAAAAACGGGAACCGGTAAGATCAAGAAGGGCGAAGAAACCATTCAGATAATCTGAATTATCAATAAAACTTACATCCATCAGATTATATCGGATATCAAGCGCAGGATCATCAGAACGGAATATTGAATCTATAAACGGGGCATAGCTGTTTATATCAGGAGCTGCAACACCAATATCAAAAAAGCTGTATCCTTCATTCTGTATGAGGTTGATGATATTGTTCTTTAATATTTCAATTTCCCTCTTTTTTCCAGGAACGGAAATAATCCGGAGACTGCTGTCGCCTGATGTAAAATTACCGGTGCATTTACCTTTATTCTGAAAAACAGCATTTTTAAGGGAGGAAAGCATTGATGATGCTTCAGGGATGGAATACCCCTGAGGTACTGCAAAATCCTCAACAATATCAACACCCTTATCAATCAGCAGATCTGCAAGACCTGAAACTATGTTTCCCCACTGGGAAAGAATAAGCGATTTTTCAGTTTCAGGGTGTATCACCTCAGGGGAAGGGGAAAGAATAAAATGATGGATTTCAGCCCCGCAGTTACTGCTCAGGTGATGAAAAAACTCAACTGCCTGTTCACTGAGGAATGAGGAGCCGAAAATAACAATTTTCATATCTATTTCAGGCAGACTGTATCTCCCTTCAAGGATCCCTGCAATTATCTGCCCGGGATGAAGGTAGGATGACTCTTTTCCGAATATAATGTCCCAAAGCCTCATCTGCCATTTCTCATTACATGACATATAACTGAAATCAGTCCCTTCGGCATAGCTTTTTTTCATTTCCCAGGTCCTGATCATTTCAGGAGAATTGAGTCCGTAATGATGGAAAAGGCCGGCAATGCTGTCGGAAAGCCTGTAGAGACGGGATGATCTTATATTGTTCTTCTCCCCTTCTGAAACAGGATATTCATGATTCACATAAGCTTTCAGTGAAGTGAAATCAGGATAATTTTCAATATCCCTGAATATACTGTCAAGTGTATGGAAGATAATAAGCTTGAGGTCATCAAGATAGATTGTTTTTTTGTTTTCCAGTTCTCTCGAAACTTCAGGTGACCGGCTGATTATATCCCGGACTGTCTCATCCTGGAACTGGAATTTAATTCCTGCAAATACTCCGGTAAGGCCGGCAAGCTTGAGCTTCAGCCATTCCTCCATGTTCCTGTTCTGGACAATAAATACTGAGTTCCGGGTGAAAAGACTGTCGGGAATGAACAGGGGATGATAATCCTTTATTAGTTTTTCAAGTGAATTGCTGAAATATGCCTTGTACAAACTTTCTCAACCTCCGGATCCATATCACAGTTTTTAACCTTTCAGACAGATACATGCTATCATATTTTAATATATATCTGCATTCTTTTTATGAACTTTTAATATGCAGTAAGGTTTTCACCTGCCGGAAATCTTTTTCCTGAGCAGAACAAGTGCAGATAATGATACAAGTGAAGGGAAAATCCAGAACAGTGTATAATTGCCTCTGAATGCAAGAGATAAATCCATAAGCACTCCCCCTATGAGGTTGCCTGAAAGATTACCGGTGCCTGCAACAATAAAGGCATATATTAGATGCAGAGAGCTTCTTGTTTCATCAGAGCAGAATGTATCCAGAAAAATATAGGATACGGCAGTAAAAAACGCGAATGTGAATCCGTGAAGAAAAATTCCGGGAAAAACAAGACAGATTAAGCCGGTCTCGGAAGCTGCAATAAAAAGAGCAAACCTTATAATATGCGCAGCAATTCCCAGGGAGAGTATATTTTTATATCCCTTTTTACTGATTAGTCTGTAGAGAATAAACATTGCAGCTACTTCAGGCACCATTCCTATTGAAATTGACGGCATGATAGCTCTTTCAGCAAATCCGGAATATTTGAGAAAAGGGGATATTCCCAGAAAATATGTTTTGTCGGCAGCTGAAGCCAGCACACTTATTGCGACAAAATAAAAAAGTTCTTTTCTCTCATCCCCTTCGGGAAGAGTATCCTTCAGCCTGATTCCAGCTCTCCTGCTCAGCCTGTTTTTTCCCCTGTTCCCTGCTGCCATTGTCATGGAATAAAAACCTGTAAAGAAACAGAAAAAGGCAGTCACATAATAAACATCGCCAATTTCCTTTTTAAATGGGAGAATATCCGAACCGAGCCAGATACAGCTGAAAAAAACAGCCATGAAAATCCAGCCGAGTGTTCCCCACACCCTCAGGAAGCCGTATTTTGTCTTGTTCTCTCCAAGGGAATGAAAAACAAAAACATTCAGAAGGGTAGATGTGGGAGAAAGACATATCATGAGAAACAGATAAAGAAGAGCGACTAATGCAAAACCTGTCTGCTGCCTGAAAAGTATGATAAGAAAACCGCAAATCACATGAAGAAATGAATACAGTTTTTCAGAGGAAATATATCTGTCTGCTATACGCTGGGCAATAAGCGGTGAGGTCACAGCTGCAATACTTGTCATTGAAAGGACAAACCCGACCCTGAAACCGCTGAAGCCGGGGAGCTCCCTGAGATAGAGACTGAGGACAGGAACAACTCCCCCCATAACACAGAACTGGAAGAAAAATAGAATAGAGAGTTTAAACCTGTTTTTTTCGGAAGACACTGCCTACCACCGCTGTTTTTTAATAAATATTTTTCCGGAATTCCGACCCATGTCAACAGTCGGGAAATAATATATTATATGGAAACCTGCAAAGTTTAACCGGGTTTTACTTATTATAAACCATTTTCACAGACAGCTGACAGTTATTCCCTGAAATCATCAGGGACATGAAGAAGGTCTCTCGGCTTGCTCCCGTTCTGAGGGCCGACTATACCCTTTCTTTCCATCTCTTCAACAAGCCTTGCGGCACGGTTATAACCGATTTTGAGACGTCTCTGGAGGTATGATGCCGAGGCTTTCCCTGCTGTTGTGACTATTTCAAGTGCCTTGTTCATCAGGGGATCATTTATGTTTTCCTCTTCAAAGGAGATATAGTCATCATCCTCGTCATCAAAAAATATCTCATCATCAATATATTCAGGCTCACCATACTCCTTAACCTGTTCCACTACCCTTTCAACTTCACTTTCTGAAAGAAAGGCTCCCTGTATCCTTACAGGGTACGGGTTCCATGCAGAGGTAAAAAGCATGTCTCCCCTGCCTAGAAGCATTTCAGCACCCATTGAATCAATAATAATTCTCGAGTCAGTCTTGCTCGCAACCATGAATGCAATTCTAGACGGAATATTTGCCTTGATAAGCCCTGTAATTACATCTATTGAAGGACGCTGAGTTGCAAGAACAAGATGTATTCCCACAGCCCTGGACATTGCGGCAAGCCTTGCCAGTGTTGACTCAAGTTCCTTTCCTGTTGTTGCCATAAGGTCTGCAAACTCATCAACTACAACAACTATATAGGGCATCGGCAGGGTGGCAATTTTTTCGCTTTTTATTTTTCTGTTGAACGACTGAATATCCCTGCAGCTTAATGCATCAAGAAGGGAATAACGTCTTTCCATCTCAAAGACACAGTACTGAAGTGCCTGATAGGCCTTCTTAGCGTCAGTGATTACAGGGGTCAGCAGGTGGGGAATCCCGTTGTAAAGTTTAAGCTCCACAATCTTGGGATCAATAAGTATCATCTTGACATCCCTCGGCGCCCTTTTATAGAGGATGGAAGTAATAAGAGAATTTACGCAGACAGATTTTCCTGAACCGGTTGCTCCTGCAATCAGAAGATGGGGAGTTTTTGTAAGGTCAACAATCTGCTCCTCTCCTGTTATATCCTTTCCAAGGACTACCGGAAGATTATCCTTCCTGTACTGGTTGTAATCAACTTCAATCAGCTCTCTGAAAGAAACAATTGCCCTCTTCCTGTTAGGCACTTCAATACCAACAGCATGTTTACCCGGTATCGGGGCGACAATCCTTACACGTGATGCTGCAAGGCGGAGTGCGATATTGTCAGCAAGATTTGTTATTCTCGAAAGCTTGACTCCCGGAGCAGGAAGAATTTCAAACATGGTAATTACAGGCCCTTTTCTTATTCCTGTAACTTCCGCCTCTATTTTGAACTCCGCAAGGGTGTTTTTAAGTATTTCAGCCTCTTCCCTTACACGCTCATCAATCCTGTCATAGGACTCCTCCTGGTAGATATCAAGCACATCCTCAACCGGTATTTCATATTTTCCCGGTTTATCAGCAGGCTTAATAAACCGTGTTGTTTCAAAATACTGCTTGACGATTGCTGTGTTGTCTGGCTGTACCGACTCTTCCTCATAGTATTCATCTTCATAATCATCAGGATCTTCTGTTCCTATATCAGTATTATCAGCCTCTCTTTCTCCATATCCATGGTCAGTATGGATTTCAGGATCTGTCATTATATCCCTGTTATACTCAGTTACAGGATCATAAACAGAAACAGGCGCTTCTTCAGCTTCCTCTTTATTTTCATGCTCCGGGAGGGAGGCGGTTGTCGCTTCTGATATGGGATATTCTTCATCATCTTCCATTCCGGAATAATAATCATTATCTGCTTCGGCATCAGGCAGCTCGGGGATGTCATTCATTTCAGAAATACTGTACAGTTCTTCATACAATTCAGTGCTTTCCGGAAATTCAACCTTTACAGGGTGCTCTTCCCTTTCATAATTAATGCTTTCTTTCTGCTGCCTGTAGTAGGCAGGTTCTGAATAATCAATACCATTTACAGATGAATCCTCTTTGCTATCTTCATCATTTCTATAACTTTTATTAAAGCTTCTGTATTCTGAAGAGAGATCATGCTCTTCATCATAAGAACTGTCTTCTGAATCTTCCGTCTCATACAGGTCCTGTTCTCCAGACACCGATCGTCTGCCTGAACCTTTAAGTGAAGCAACACTTGACAGGGAAAGGCTTTTGTATTCTTCTCTTTCCGCTGCTGAATCTTCCATGCTGCTTCCTTCGTCAGTAATTTCGAAAACTTCTTTTTCATCAGCTTCAGGATCAGAAGTCAGAACATCGAAAGAGTCATCAGTTACCTCTTCTTCAGTACTTCCGGAAATCAATCCTGTGAAAAGATCTTTTCCTTCCTCATCATCCATTTCTGTATTTTTCGCGGATTCACTGCTGATATCAGTATAAGAAGGAATATTACTTCTGACATCATTATTATCAAGGACAGTTTCAGTCTCCCCGGAATCACAGTAATCCATACCCGGATTATCAAGAACATGAGGGTTTTTCCTGAGAAAAATTGCAGCATGCATGATCAGGATTATTTCTATTATAACAAGGAGTGAAAGAAGGAGTGGACTTAACGGTCCGAAAGAGTCAGTTATCAGCTTTTCAAGGGAAGTATTTCCCGCTCCGAGATATATTCTTAGAGCAATACCGGCAGTAAAAAAAGGTACCAGCGTCATAATAAGGATAACTACATCGTTTTTATTGAAATTCTTTTTAAGCAGAAAAAAAGCGCACAGAATGAGGTAAACCGGTACATAAAAAGCTGTATGATAAAATATACTATACAGGTAATAACCGCCGAATCCGGCCATGCTGTTTCCGTTTCCATAAAGAGAAATCAAAACAGATAATATAAGCCATAATGACGCAGCTATAAGAAAAACAGCAAAGATAAAGGCTTTTTTATTGGTCACAGAAATCCTCCAGCTAATTGTAAAAAATCCGGCTCTCAGACAATCGAGATATGTCTCTTAGAATTTTCGGCAGGAATCAATGATGAGATCATTCAATTCACTGTAAAAATTAATATTTATTGAACATGACTGGATTATTTTTTAAGAAAACAGTTTTTCTGAGAGATTATATAATTTATTCTTACATGGTGTCGAGTTTATACTTTGAATATTTGCATTTTAAAAGAAATACAGTGCATTGTTACAATGAAAAGCTTTTACTGTTCCTTTATGTTGAGATATGAACCAGCATAGATAAGATCAGGATTTTTAATATTGTTGTCTTTTGCAATTTTCTTATATTTCCATGGAGTTCTGTAGTATGATGCTGAAATATCCCAGAGAGTATCCCCTTTTTTGATTTTATAACGCACGCTTTTCACAGCAGGGCTTTCTTTTACAGGGGGCATAACTACAGTTTTATCCGGTTCCTTTTTTACAGCTGCTGGAGTTTCATTCTTTTTTTCTGCTTCAGCAGGAACAATTACAGGAGGTTCCTTCTTCACTGTCTCCTTTTCAGCAACAACTTCCTTTTTTACTTCCTCCCTGATCTCCTCCTCTGCAAGGGCAGGCTTTTTTATAATTGTATAGACAAGGAGAACCAGAAAAATAAGAAAAACAATTGAAAGAAAAACAACTGCAAGCTTGAGAGCGGGAATTTTCCTGTCCCCTTTATTCCTGCCTGAATCATAGAGCAGACTTGATTCATCAATCGATCTATCCTCTTCCATCCCGCCCGAAAAATCGTCAGATTCCCCGTCGCCAAAGTCGGCAGCGTCTTCAAGATCATCATCAAGTGAAGGGAAATCATCATCCAGCGAAAAATCTTCCCCCTCAAGAGAGGATGAATCAAAATCATCTGTTTCCCTTATTTCAGCATTAAAGAAGGGGGTATTTTCCTCTTCTTCAGGCATTTCAAAATAATCTGTCTCATCTATTGCATCAAGACTGATTGAAAGGAACTGCTTTTCACCTGAAAACTTCTCAAAAGCCTCGGCATCAAGTATATCAGTTTCACTCATACCGATCAGAAGTTCAATTTCCGGACCGTTTTCAGTATCAGATTTAATATTGTTAAGTATCAGACTTGCAACATAAACAGGATTAAACATAGCATCTCCCTCTCCACGGAAGATATCTATTTTCACATCAGTCTGTTCAGGTGCAACAGGTGTCAATATAACTCTTTTTTTAACTGTATCATCAGCTTTAAGAATCGGGAAAAATGTACCATTAGCAATTTTTATGCCAATAACTGGGGAATCCACCCGGCAGCCTCCCTAATATTTATAAAACAGTCAGCCAAAACGCTGATATACAAAGCCTATAGCTCTGCAAATAATTTGTCAACAATTTTTATTTCATTGACAACAATAAACGCAAGATATAATAATTAGCTATGAGCTTTTATTTATTTCTTTTAATATTTATTTCGGTAGTAATTCTGCTTATTTCAGCCCTGTATTTTTTCATTACAAAGAACAAATATGCATCAGGCGGTGATAAGGACAGAAATCAGATAATCAAGTATGCAAACAAAAGACTTGCACAGAACCCCAAGGATACAGAAGCTGTTTCCGACCTGGCCAACCTTTATTACAACGAAGATATATATGATAAAGCTGTTCACCTGTTGAAGGTGCTGCTTGACCAGACCTCAACAAATCCCAGGCTTGATGAAAAAGATATAGCTTTCAAATATGCAATTTCTCTTTTAAGAACAGGAAAAACTGACGAAGCATACAAATACCTTGCCTATGTAAGGTCACTTGACAAAGACCATTTTGAAACAAACTACAATCTGGGCCTCATTGAATTTGAGAGAAAAAACTACGAAAAAGCATATCTGCTCTTTTCTGCTGCAAGGACCCAGATTCCTGACCACGCAATGACAATACACTATATGGGCAAGTCACTCTATTTTCTGGGCAAATATACAGATGCAATAGGATATCTGAGAAAAAGCATAGAAAACAATCCCGGCGACAAGGAAGTGCTTTTTCTTCTCGGAAATGCCTTTAATGAGACAGGAAAAATTGATAATGCATATAAGATCTATTCCCATCTTCGTCCCGACCCTCAGTACGGACCGTCAGCATCATATGAATCAGGGCAGATAAACTTTACAAGAAGAAACTATGCAAGGGCTGCCGAGGATTTTGAGATAGGACTCAGACACAAGGATATTGAGACAGGGACAAGACTTGCCCTGCATTACAAACTTGCCCAGGTTTATATCAAGGACAATAAAATCACCGATGCACTGAAACAGTATTCAATTATCATGCAGATACACCCTGATTACAAGGATGTGAAATCGTTGAAAAAGAAATACTCGGAACTGGCATCCAATAAAAATCTGAAAATATACCTCATGTCGCCTACATCGGAATTTGTAAACCTCTGCAGAAAACTTGCCCCGATGTTTTTTCCTGCCGAACATATGAAAATCACTGATATTACCGCAGCCAAGAACGATTATGTTGATATTACTGCCGAACTGACAACAGACCAGAGCGAGGATATTGCACTGCTGAGATTTATCAGGTCATCAGCATCTATCGGTGATATCATGCTCAGGGACCTTTATTTCAGAAGCAAGGATATCAGAGCGGGGAAATCAATCTGTATAACTGCAGGCGTATTTACCGATACAGCGGAAAAATTTGTTGAAGCAAGAACAATTGACCTTGTAGACAGCAAGCAGCTTCTCTCCATGCTTTCAAAGATTTCATAAATAAGGGGATTGTTATTGTTTAGGTATTATTACAATATGCCTCTCTTCATCAAGAAAGGGAACACTGACTTTTTCAATCCTGCAGCCGGAAAGGCCTGAGCGTTCAAGCTCCTTCTCTATCTCTGTGATTTTACCCTTATAGGCAAAAAGCGATCCCCTCTCGTTAAGTCTTTTCATCAGGGGAGTGATAAATTCATTAAAATCCCTGAAAGCCCTGAAAGTAACAAGGTCAAACTTCTGATCAACATTTTCAAGACCTGATTCCAGGATTTCGATATTCCCGAGCCTGAAAAGCTCTTTGCAGTTTCTCAAAAAACCGCAGCGGTTTCCCGACCTTTCAACAAGAGTAAACTGTCTGTCTGGGAAAAATACAGAAAGGGGAATTCCCGGAAGTCCCGCGCCTGAACCGATATCTGCAGCAGTTTCAAAATCCAGCGATTCAAGCAGCCTGACTCCTGAAAGTGAGTCAAGGATATGATGAATAACCAGTTTCTCACCTTCAGCATTAACAAGACCAAGCTTTTTATTCCAGAGTGTTATTTCATTCACATAAAGCCAAAGCTTATAAATCTGGCTCTCATTGTATTCAATTGCAAGTTTTTCAATTCCAGCTCTTATCAGTTCTTTCATTGTTTTCCTTTGTTTTTTTTACCGAGATAAATCATGAGAACCGCTATATCGGAATTCCTGACCCCCGAGATCCGGGATGCCTGTCCCAGGGTCCCCGGCAGGATATTCATAAATTTCTGCTTAGATTCTGTTGAAATTCCCTCAATGGAGCTGTAATCAAAATCAGGGGGTATTCTGACATTTTCCATCTTTTCCACTTTATTTATATATTTTTCCTGACGTGTAATATATCCTTCATACTTGACATCAAGTTCTATCTGCCGGAGAAGAAGGCCTGGACAGCCTACAGAGTTTTCTATATCAAATATGTTGCCTATGGTAATCTCAGGATCCTTGAGCACCTGCTCAAGGGTTTTTCCCCGGTGCTTTCTCATCAGCTCTTCAACTCTTTCGTTTTCAATTCCGGCAAGGTCTTTTTCCTTCAGCCTTCTGTTTCTAAGAAGCTCCCTTACCTCTTCAATCCTGTCACGCTTTTCGCAGAATTTCTCATAATTCTCCCGGCTTACAAGTCCTGTATCATAGCCCTTCTCAAGAAGCCTTGAATCTGCAGTATCATGCCTGAGGGACAGGCGGTGTTCAGCCCTTGAAGTGAACATCCTGTAAGGCTCCTTTGTTCCAAGGGTTACAAGGTCATCAATAAGAACACCTGTATAAGCTTCCGTCCTCATGAGGACAAGGGGATCCTTTCCCTGGAGATAGAGTGATGCATTAATACCTGCCATAAGACCCTGGCATGCAGCTTCTTCATAACCTGATGTTCCGTTTGTCTGCCCGGCAACGAAAAGCCCTTTTATCCTCTTTGTCATCAATGAGGGATAAAGCTGCCTCGGATCAATATAGTCATATTCTACAGCATAACCCGGTCTTATCACTTCAACATGCTCAAGGCCGGGAAGGGTTTTCAGAAACGCCTCCTGGACATCTTCAGGCAGTGATGAAGATATACCGTTGAGGTACATTTCCTCTGATTCAAGACCTTCCGGCTCCACAAAGATCTGGTGCCTTTCCCTGTCGGGGAAACGCATAACCTTGTCCTCTATAGAGGGGCAGTAACGGGGACCGGTTCCCACAATCTTTCCTCCGTACAGCGGAGATCGGTGTATATTGTCTGTAATAATCCTGTGTGTCCTTTCATTGGTAAAAGTTATATGGCAGGGGACCTGAGGCCTTTCAACCTTTTCCCGTGAAAAGGAAAAGGGGATTATTTCACTGTCCCCGTCCTGAATCTCCATTTTTCCGAAATCAAGAGAGCGCCGGTTCACCCTTGCAGGTGTGCCTGTCTTCAGCCTTCCAACCTTGAATCCTATTTCCCTGAGCCTTGTTCCGAGACCTACGGCTGCAGGCTCGCCTATCCTCCCCGACACAGATGAATAGTCGCCGATAAAGATCAGCCCCTCAAGGAATGTACCTGTTGTAAGTACAACAGCTTTTGCCGTGAATTTTCTTCCCCTCTCTGTAACAACCCCTTCAATTTCTGTTTCAGAGCTGTTCAGCATAAAATCAGTGACAGTATCCTGAAAAATGCTTAAATTCTCCTGCCGCTCAACAGTCCACTTGGCAAGCTGGTTATATGCGAATTTATCAGCCTGCGCCCTAGGTGCCTGTACTGCAGGCCCCCTGCTTCTGTTGAGTATTCTGAACTGTATCATTGTATTGTCTATAAGGTTGGCCATTTCGCCGCCGAGAGCATCTACTTCCCTTACAATATTTCCTTTTGAAAGCCCCCCCACCGCAGGATTACAGGAAAGCTTTCCTATAGTATCTGCATTCTGGGTTATGAAAAGGGTCCTGAAATTAAGCCTGGAGACAGCAAGGGCGGCCTCTATTCCTGCATGGCCTCCCCCGATGACAATTGCATCAAAATCCATATTATCCTCTGTAACTGTTAAAAACCTGAAAAGCCGGGTTTACCCATCCGGGGCTGAAACCAGTCAGTCAGTTTTACTTATAAAAATTCTGCAAATCACTGATCCCTCCTGCCCTGTCAAAAGAGAGGAGCGGGGCTGATACCTACTTGCCGACGCAGAAACGGGAAAACATATTGTTAAGAATATCAGCGCTGGTGATTTCCCCTGTTATTTCACCGAGATTATCCATAGCCTCTTTGATATCAGGCGCAACAAGATCAAGAGGAACATTGTTTATGACAGATTTCTCAGCCTCAGCAAGAGCTTCCACTGCACTGTCTATCAGATTTTTCTGTCTTTCGGAATCTATTACAGCATCATCTGAGAGAAAAGAAAGTTCACCGCCGTAGGCTGTTTCAAGGACCAGTTTTTCAAGCTCACTGAATCCCTCTCCTGTAAATGAACTTACCGGGACAAACCCTTCAGGAGGATTATTCCTGCAGATATCAATTTTGTTCCATAGTTTTATTATCTTCTTGCTGCTGTAAAGTGAGATAAGTTTCTCATCCTCACTGCACAGCCCGTCGCAGCTGTCCACCATATATATGACAATATCAGAGCTGTCAATTATCTTTTCGCTCCGCCTTATTCCTTCAGCTTCAACCGGATGGTCCGCATCCCTGATACCTGCCGTGTCAAACAACCTTACAGGGACCCCCCTGATTGAGATATATGACTCAATATAATCACGGGTAGTTCCGTGTATATCAGATACAATTGAACGGTCCTCTTTAAGAAAGAGATTAAACAATGCAGACTTTCCGGCATTTGTCCTTCCGGCAAGTACTATTTTTATACCATCCTGATAAAGACGTCCTATCCTGTAGGTATCAGCAAGTTTCTCCAGTTCCACCCTCTTTTCAGACAGGGAAACAGGATCAATACCAGCTCCCGGATCATCTTCATCCTCTGCATAATCAAGCTGCAGTTCAACTGAAGCAAGAATATCTGAAAGCCCCAGCTTGATACTGTCTATCTTTTCAAACACAGTTCCCGAAAGCCTTGCCATTGCCAGGTTCTGGGCTTTACGTGATTTTGAAGTTATTATTTCATGGACTGCTTCAGCCCTTGTAAGGTCCATTTTCTTGTTAAGGAATGCCCTGAGAGTAAATTCCCCTGGACCTGCATCCCGGAATCCCCCCTTTTTCAGGACTGCAATTACTGCCCTTATCCCGGGAAGGCTTCCGTGTGTATATATTTCAACAAGGTCCTCGCCTGTATAGCTTTTAGGGTTTCTGTAAATACCTGCTACAACTTCATCAACCCTTTCCCCTGTTTCAGGATCAATAATATAACCCCTTATCAGGGTATTGCCGGGAGCATTGAGTATTTTATTTCTTTCGCTGAATACTGCAGATACCGCTTCTATGCAGTCTCTGCCGCTTGTCCTTATCACAGCAAGAGCACTTTCCCCCCATGGGGTTGCAAGAGCTGCAATAAGGTCATCTGTATCATAATTAAGATTCTTCATGGTTCAGTACAGAATACAGAAAAGGAATAAAGGTTTCAATATTTAAAACTTACTCCCCCCCCAAAAAGAAAACCTCCGACATCGTGGTCTTTATCATCTTCAGCAAAGAGCTTGAGAAATCCCCCCTCTGCAAGAATTCCCATATGCCTTGTAAGGGAATACTTTGCACCTGCTTTAACCTGTCCCCCCCTGAAATCAGGAGAGGCATTTCGGGAAGTTCTGTACCAGCTGTTTACAACTGAAGCTGATGAAAAAAGAGTCAGTTTTCCTGCATGGCGGTTCATGGATATTCCGGCAGAAAGAATATTGATGTCATAACTGTTGAGGCTGCTTTCAATATTAAAGACAGATGCCGAGATAAAGGGATGGAAAATATATATATTTCTGAAATATTCAAGCTTTATACCAGTCCCTGTTCCTGAAAAGATATTATCAGCAAGAAAAACCGAGGAAACTGATGCTTCAAGACCGGCATATTTTATTCTCCTTATCCGGCTCCCTGTTTCAGGGAGGTTTTTATCAATTCCGGAACCTTTCCAGTACAGAAGCCTGCCGTATGAAATTTCCCTGTCTGTATCTGTGAGAATAATCAGCCCTTCCTCGTCTCCTGTCCGGCTGTTTAGAATCTCAAAATAATTACCCCTGCTGAAACCGTCATCTTCTCCGCCGCTGATAATTATCTCTTTCTGGTATATATCAAGTATTCTGTAAAAACCTGATTCTTCATCAAAATCACTGTAGCGGTATTTAAGGAGATCAGGAAGTTTTGAAACAGAATTTCTGAATGCCTCCTCTTCAGTCAAACCTGAAGCTGTATACTTCATTTTTACTTCTGCCTGCTTTCCCCTGTCATAAACAGCAAGTTCAGTTTCACAGAAAAATCCCCCTTTAAGAGATTCTGTAAAAGCAGAGAGTATCAGTTCTGATTCAATAATCCTGTTTTCGGATATCACCGGGGAGCTGTTTTCCCCTTTTATAAATGCATTTCCTGAGGAAAAGTGAAGGAACACAGAACAGATTCTTTCCTGAATATCTTTAAGAAGAAGCTCTTCATCCGCAGGGATGAATTCTGTACTGCTTTCATTTTTATATTCAGGAATTTCTATAATAAATATTTCACTTTCTTCGGCAGAAACAGGAAAAGCAGGATAAAAAAATGACAAGATGATAAAGAGATACAGAAGGCAGATATTCAGCTTCATATTATTCAGAATTGTTCTTATCAGGATATTTGACAGCTATCAGGATATTATCAACCATGAAACTCTCTTTTGCTGTGGGATTTGCCAGATATATGGTAAACAGTCGGCTGTTTTCATTTTCAGGAGGAATAAAGCTTACAGGTTCAGTTTCTGAAACCGGTTTTTCAAGGAGCTTCTTTCCTTTACTGTCTTCAATGATCAGAAAGGCCTTTCCTTCAGTTCTGATTTCAACAGGGTCATACAGTTCAAGATCCGGAAAAACTGCAGCTGATGTACCGGGGTCAAGCACAAGATATCCGTATTTGTATCTGAAGCCCCCTGCTTCAGTTTCAGAATCATCTGAGGAACAGTCAAATCCGTCTGCAGCAATAAAATCACCGTTAAACCTGTTCTTCATGAAGCTGCTGTACAGGGAGCAGTCAACAGATTCCTTTCCGTTATCATCTGATGAGTAGACGCCTATCTCATCTATCAGCATATCAGCTCCGCCTATTCTGCTGTAGGTATCTCCAGACTCTGAAACAGCAACAGGGAACGGGATCTTTTCAGTTTTAAGTGTTTTTCCGTTAACCACCCATACTATATAGGTTGAATAGACACCCCGGTAGAAGTTGACAGCAAGGTCAACAACTTCACTTCCGCTTTTAAGAGGGTATTCACATTCTCCCTGAAAACGGTTTGAACCTGACTCAACATCAATATAAAACCCGAAAACATCCTTCAAACCTATCTGCAGGCGGAAATCACGGCTGTTTCCCGATGTATAAACAGGATAATCAGACAGCATCGAATCAGCTGCGGAAAACCCTGTACTGTACGGGAGCATCCTGATTCTGAAAGTTGAGGGAGCAAGCAGTTTTCTTCTGAAAGAGATGCTGTAGGGGACGGTAAGAGAATCATCTCTGCCGAAAGAGTAGCCGTAAAGGCTGTTTTTGAAATCAGGGCCGGGAGAGCCTTCAACTGTTACAAAATCATTCTCCGTTCTTTCTGATGCGGCAAACCCTTCATTTATTATTTCTCCCCTGAAATGGAACAGCATACTGTAGTTGTTGTTATCCCTGAATTCCTTGCTCCTTTCCCTGTTTTTATCAGAGACGAAAACAGCTGTTTCAGTATTGTAAAACGGGATAAAATCATCAAAACCGGAACCTGTAGGTTTGAACGGGTACATTTCAACAGATACAGCAGTAACACCATTTGCCGGAAGAAGATCAAGTAGGGCTGAGTTGCCGTCTGCAGAGGCATATCCCTCAGATATTATCTGCTGGCCAGCTTTCCACCTGAACCATGGATCAGATGATGAGGGGGCTGAAAAATCAGCCTTCAGAACAATTTTTTCCCCTGGAACGGGGTCAGGGGGATAGGACCTTATGCTTTCAAGCCTGTAAAGGTCAGAATCATAAAAAAAACTTCTTATTTCCTCTTTGACAGGGATCCCTGAATTGAGAATTCTTATTTTAATATGATATAAACCCTTTTCCATATCAGAGGGTAATTTGACTGTATTGGCAGTTTTGCTTTCTATAGAAACTTCAGTAAGTGTCTCTTTCAGGAGAATAATACCTGAATCATTAAACAGTGTTATTTCAAGAGTATCAAAATCCGGACTTTCCATGCCGTAATCAAGAGTTACTTTCAATGGGGTGCCGTATTCCTGAAGACCTCCGTTCCTGACAGTATATACAGCTATCTCTTCCCCCTCATTTTCAAAAATCGAGGGATCTGCGCAGGAGAAAAGCAATACAACTGTAATCAGTAAAGCAATCTTCTTAATATACATCTTTCCAGTATTAATTATAACACAGCATTATTTATTTTAAAATAGTCCCTTCATGAATGGATTCAATCAATATAAAAAAAACTGCTGCTGATTTCTCTCAGCAGCAGTTATAAAAGGCCATTAACCGTTATTTCTATCCTTTTTCTGCCCACAGCCGGGAAAGATGGACCATTACTTCGCAGGATTTAAGCATTGCAGGCACTGCAGCCCATTCTATCCTGCTGTGGAAGTTTGATCCCCCTGTAAAGATGTTGGGACAGGGGATTCCCATTTCCGCCAGCCTTGCACCGTCAGTCCCACCCCTTATAATCTTGTCTACAACCTGAATCCCTGCCTTTTCAACAGCTTCATACAGAAAATCAACTACCTTTCTGTCCTTGTCTATATAGGTTTTCATGTTTTTATAGCTTTCATCAAATTCAAGGTCAATTGAACATCCGGGATAAAGCTTTTCAAGAGTTCCGGCTATGATTTTTATGTTTTCTATCCTTCTTTCCATCCCTTCTGTTTCAAAATCACGCAGCAGTATCTGGAATTTGGCGCTTTCAAGTCCCCCCTTCATCTGAAGCGGGCAATAGTAGCCGTACCTGCCGTCAGTAGCTTCAGGGCTTTCAGAGGCCGGAAGCATGGAAATGAATTCAGCTCCGACTTTAAGGGCATTTACAAGCTTGCCCCTTGCAGAACCCAGATGAATAACCTTTCCCTGTATTTTCACAGTAACTGTATATGCATTGAAGCATTCATATTCAACAACACCCTCGGCATCTCCGTCAAAAGTGTAGCAGAATTTTGATTCAGCTTTATCATAGGGAAAAAACAGAGTCCCCTTCCCTATCTCCTCATCAGGTGTAAAAAATATTTCAATTTTCCCATGTTTAATTTCTGGATTCTGAAGAAGGTACTCTGCTGTTGTTATTATTTCAGCCACCCCTGCCTTGTCATCAGCACCCAGAAGGGTGGAACCATCCGATGTAATTATCTTCTTCCCTACATAATCAAGAAGCAGGGGATATTCCTCGGGATCAAGGACCTCATCTCCCAGTTTAATAGCTTTCCCGTCATATCTTTCATGTATAACAGGCTTTACATCCTTTCCGGAAACATCATGAGATGTATCGACGTGAGAGAGAAAACCTATGACAGGTGCATTTTCATATCCTTCAGAAGCAGGGATAACAGCCTTTATATAACCGTTATCATCAAGAGCAACTTCTGAGAGCCCTGTTGCTTCAAGCTCATCTCTCAGCATTTCAAGCAGTATCCACTGGGTATCTGTTGAAGGGGTCTTTCCCGATGAAGGATCGGAAGTTGTTTCAACCTTTACATATCTTAAAAAATTATCAATCAGCTTTTTTTCAAAATTATTATCAAACATAACAAAAATATATAACGGGAAGAAAATATAGTAAAGGACAATTAACTTTACAGTTTTCGGCAGTGCAAAATACCTTGATTATTAATTAAATATTGATTGTCTGCAAAGATAGTTTACAGAGCCCCGGCAGGAATCTGAATTATTCTGTCAGATATGAGTCTGACTTCACTGCTGTTATTTACAACAATACCAAACGGCAGGGAATTTTCATTAACAAAATTACTCAAAGAAATTAAATCGTTTTTAGTATTGGAAACACCGAATTTGATTTCAACCGGCAAGGTACCGAATTTACCGTCAAGAACTAAATCAACTTCAGCACCATTTTTCGTGCGGTAATAATAGGGCACCCATCCTGCCTGGTTTATTGTACCCATTCCCTGAATTATTTCTTCTGTAATATAAGCTTCAAATAAATTACCGGCCCGGGTGTATTGAAGAAGACGGTCCCGCGTGTTAAGGCCCAGGAGAAAGTTGGCAAGTCCGCTGTCACGCAAATGTCCTTTTGGCTTTTTAACAAGCGACTTACTTACACTTTTTTCAAAACTTTTCAGCGACCTCCATAAATATGTGCCTTCTGCTATACTCAAATAGCTGGAGACAGTCACTTCTGAGCAGTTCAGAGTCCTCCCGATATCATTTCTGTTTAAAATACTGCCGCTTAACTGACTCAGCATACTTATAAATTTCCTGTAGTTTATATCATTGAGTTTGGGGAATTTACTTCTTATATCCTGCCGAAGATATGTTTTAAAATAATTATCCATCCATATTTCATATATTTCAGGGTCTTTTTTTAAAACCGGGTAGGGATAACCACCGGTAAGAAATTTATCAGTTACCTCATCATAAGAAAAAAGGAGTTCCAGATTTTGAAGCCTGCCTAAAGTATCATTATCTACTCCATCTGCAATTATTCTGTAAAAATCGGATACAGGTTTTTCATGAATCTCGTTAAGCTTTAAAGGACCTACTTCAATTATACCTATTCTTCCTGCAAGACTTTCCGTAATCTCTTTTATCAATTCAGGAGAACTTGAACCGGTAATAATAAACCTTCCGTTTAAATTGCGGTCACTGTCTATTACACCGCGCAGTTCCCTGAACAGCTGTGGAGACTGCTGGGCTTCATCAATAATAATTTTATTGTTGTATTCCCTGAAAAAAAAGTCAAAATCCGAAGTTATGAAATCATAATCAGAAGATTTTTCAAGATCAAAATATTTCCATCCTGGTCTCAGCTGTCGTGCAAGAGTTGTTTTTCCGCACTGCCTTACTCCCAGATAAGCAATTACAGGAAATATTTCAAGATACTTATTGGATTTCTCAATCAGATTCCTTTTAATACCAGTCATTTTCTAAGTTTAACTTAGAAATTTACTGGTGTCAATTTAATAATAAACACCAGTAAATTCATTTCCAAAAAAAATCAAAAAAACATTCTAAACACCGAAATCTGCAATTACAGATTCAGCTGCAATACGGCCGCTGTTCATTGCCCTTGCAACAAGTGAAGGTCCTGTTGAGCTGTCACCTGCAGCATAGATATTTTCAGCACTTGTCCTTCCCTTTCCATCTGTTTTGATATTGCCTTTCCTGTCATATTTCACCTTCAGGCTGTTGAGAAGCCTGCTCTGTTCAACATGGAGAAATCCTGCAGATATTATCACCAGGTCGACATCAAGCTGAAACTCGGACCCCGGAACAGTTCTGTATTTTCTGACAGGACTCCCGTCACGGCTGAAATCACTGTACCATTCAATCCGCCTGCACCATGCTTTCTCAACCGCAATGTCCCTGCCTGAAAACTGGTAAACCTCGACTCCCCAGTCCCTTACTCCCCCTTCTTCATGGGAAGTTGAGACCCTTTTTATAACAGGCCAGTAGGGCCATGCGGGATTTGAAGCATCGTTCCATTCTGCAGGTTCATCCATTATTTCATACTGCCAGATACTGTCAGCTCCCTGCCTTACAGCAGAACCAACACAGTCCGATCCTGTATCACCCCCCCCTATGACAAGGACTTTTTTCCCTTCAGCAGATATGAGTTTTTCACCATCATCTTCCCCTGAAAGAGATTTGCTTATCCCGGAAAGATAATCCATGGCAAAACATATGTTTTCAAGCCCCCTTCCCAGGGCATTTACATCCCTCGGGACAGAGCTCCCCTGAGTCATCAGAATAACATCAAAACTTCTTCTCAGGTATGCAGGGGAAATATCCTCGCCCACGTTCACCTCAGTCTCAAAAACAATCCCCTCTTTTTCAAGGATCTCGATTCTCCTGTCGATAATCCATTTTTCAAGCTTGAATGAGGGGATTCCGTACCTTAAAAGTCCCCCCGGCTGTTTCTCCTTTTCAAAAACTGTAACGCTGAACCCCTTTCTTCTCAGCTGCTGGGCAGCTGCAAGGCCGGCGGGACCTGATCCGATTACAGCAGCCTTTATCCCGTTTTCGGTTTCAGGGGGCAGGGGTTTTATCCAGTTCTCTGAAAAAGCCTTTTCCACAATACGGTATTCAACATTCCTGAATGATACAGGGCTTCCGCTTATTGAAAGCGAGCAGGATGCTTCACAGAGGGCAGGACATAGCCTTCCTGTTATCTCCGGAAAGTTGTTCCTGGCAGAAAGCCGGAGGAAAGCATCTTTCCAGTCACCCCTTGCAACAGCGCTGTTTATTTCAGGTATCAGTGATCCAAGGGGGCATCCTAGTGAATGGCAGAATGGGGTACCGCAGTCCATGCACCTGCTGCATTCTTCTTCTATCCGGTTTTCATCAGGATACTCTGCAAACTCCCTGTAATGGGTAATTCTCTCCTCAACCTGCTGATAAACAGCCTTCACCTTATTCTTTTCAAGGAGACTTCCCTTATCTTGCATACTCATACCTCTTTTCCTCTTCTTCCCACACATCCTTCATTATGCTTCCGTATTCAAACGGGACCACCTTGACAAACAGGGGCCACATTTCATCCCACATTTCAAGTATCCCCTTTCCGGTTTCACTTCCTGTCATTTCAACATGTTCCCTGATAAGTTTTTCAAGTTCATCCCTGTCCCTCATCATGATTACAGGTTCAATATTAACCATTTCAAGATTGCACCTGGTGTCAAAAAGCTGGTCCCTGTCAAGAACATAGGCAATCCCTCCGCTCATCCCTGCTGCAAAATTGTTTCCTGTCCTGCCGAGCACGACAGCAGTTCCCCCGGTCATGTACTCACATCCATGGTCCCCGATCCCCTCAACAACAGCTGTTGCGCCGCTGTTTCTCACACAGAACCTTTCACCTGCAATCCCTGAAAAGAATGCTTTTCCGGAAGTTGCTCCGTAAAGGACAGCATTGCCTGCAATAACATTTCTCCCGGCACTGTATCCGGCCCTGGATGAGGGATATACGGAAATAATTCCTCCCGAAAGCCCTTTGCCGGGATAATCGTTGACCTCCCCCTCAACCTTCAGGCATATTCCGGGAGCAAGGAATGCCCCGAAACTCTGACCTGCTGTCCCCCTGAAAAGAGCGTTCAAAGTCTTTTCAGGAAGTCCTTCAGAACCGTACATCACCGATATTACAGAAGAGAGCCTGGCGCCTATTGACCTGTTTATATTCCTGATATCAGCGGAAAAATTCCCTTCAGCTTTTTTCTCGATGTTGCCCCTGAGAGCCTTTATCATTCTGCTTTCAAGTTCATCCCTGCATTCATTTGCAGGAGAAGATATAAACCTTACAGGATTTTTAAACTCTCCATCTGAAGGGGCAAGTATTGCGGAAAAATCAAGATTTTTCCTGCTCACCGCAATGTTGTCAGTATCTGTCTCGAGAGATTCGCATCTTCCTGTCATTTCATCCAGAGTCCTGTAGCCCAGTGATGCCATAATCTCCCTCAGGTGCATTGCAGTGAACATCATGTAGTTTATTATGTGTTCCGGTTTTCCCCTGAAACGTTTTCTCAGTTCAGGGTCCTGGGTTGCAACCCCCACAGGACAGCCGTTATCATGGCATTTTCGCATCATGATGCAGCCTATACATACTAGAGAGACAGTACCGAATCCGAATTCCTCTCCTCCCAGAAGAGCAGCAACTGCAATATCCCGCCCTGTTCTGAGCTGTCCGTCAACCTGTATCCTGACACTTCCCCTCAGATTGTTTCTGACAAGTGTCTGCTGAGTTTCAGCAAGTCCCAGCTCCCAGGGAAGACCGGCATACTTGACAGAAGAAACCGGGGCAGCCCCCGTTCCTCCGTCATGTCCGCTTATAAGGATCATATCTGCTCCCGCCTTTGCCACCCCTGCAGCAACCGTGCCTACTCCAGCCTCGGAAACAAGCTTCACAGATATCCTTGCTGAAGGGTTGCCGTTTCTGAGGTCATAAATCAGCTGGGACAGGTCCTCGATTGAATAAATATCATGATGAGGTGGGGGGGAAATAAGTGTGACCCCGGGAGTTGAGCACCTTATTCTTGCTATAATACTGTTCACCTTGTATCCGGGAAGCTGCCCCCCTTCGCCCGGTTTTGCCCCCTGGGCTATCTTTATCTGGAGTTCATCAGCGTTTACAAGGTAGCTGCTTGTTACCCCGAAACGCCCGGATGCAATCTGTTTTACATGGCTCCTGTAATCACTTCCGTCTTCAGAGATTCTGTAACGATCCTCATCCTCTCCCCCTTCGCCTGAATTACTCATTCCTCCCAGGCGGTTCATGCCGCTGGCAAGGGTATAATGTGCTTCCCTGCTTAAGGAACCCATGGACATTGCAGAAGAGACAAATCTCTTTACAATAGATGAAACAGGTTCAACCTCATCAAGATGAACAGGAATTCCCTTTCTGAACCTGAAAAGAGACCTGATAGTGTTAAGGCTTCCCGAATTTTTTTCTATCTCCTCTGCATATTTTTTATAAAGAGAATAATCATTTTCACGGACAGCCCTCTGAAGAAGCACAATTGCCTCTGGAGACATGAGGTGCTTTTCCCCTCCCCTCCTGTAATGGAGATTGCCGGAGTTGACAAAAAACCTGTTCTCATCCCCCCTGCCGCTTTCAGCCTTCTTATAACGCTCAACAGCTGTTTCAGCTATATCATTAATGCCTATACCGTTTATCCTGGAGACAACAGAAGGGAAATATTTTTTTATCAGCTCTTCGGAAAGCCCTACAGCTTCAAGAATACCGCCTCCCCTGAAACTCCTTATAGTTGAAATTCCCATCTTAGACATTATCTTCAGAAGACCTTTTTTGACAGCATTGATATAGTTCTCGAAAGCGATATCTGTCTTTACTGAAGGATCTATCATCCCCCTGTTTTTAAGATAGTTTATAAGTTCAAATGCAAGATAAGGGTTAACAGCGCTTGCCCCCAGGTTAAGGAGTGTAGCAAAATGGAAAACCTCCCTTGCCTCGCCTGTTTCAACAACAAGACCTGCAAGGTGCCTTTTCCTCTGCCTTGAAAGATAGTTGTGCACGGCAGAGACTGCGAGGAGAGGGGGGACAGGGACCTGGCCCGGTTCCGGGTTCTTGTCGCTGAGTACTACAAATGTGGTACCGTTGTCTATCAGGTTTTCAGCTTTCTCACACAGTTTCCTTACAGCATTTTCAAGCTGAATACCGTTGTCCTCGGATGGGTAGAAAAAAGCCTTGAGGACCTCTGTCCTCTGTCCCTCAATTTCAATCTCAATAAGCTTCCTGATATCATCATTTGTAAGGACAGGATGGTCAAGCTTGATCTGTCTGCAGTGCTCAGGTGTTTCAGTTAGAAGGTTGTGCTCCCTCCCTATGAAGCCCATAAGGGACATGACAATCCTCTCCCTGAGAGGATCAATAGGGGGATTTGTGACCTGTGCAAAATGCTGCTTGAAATAGTTATACATCAGCTGCGGTTTTTCAGACAGAACTGCAAGGGGGGTATCATTACCCATTGAGATTACAGGTTCCTGGGCTGTTTCAGCCATTGTTTTAAGCGTCACTTTAAGGTCTTCATCAGTATATCCGAACATATCTGTCAGATATGAGATATCAACCTCTTCTATTATTGAAGATTCAGGAGGCTGGAAAAGGTTTTTTAGCTCCAGAAGGTTTTCATTGAACCATTTCCTGTATGGCTTCTGTCTTGATATGACAGCCTTTATCTCATTGTCAGAAAGGATCCTCTTTTTATCAAGATCAGCAATAATCATCCTTCCCGGGGAAAGACGCCCTTTTTCCCTTATATCCTCTTCATCAATCTCTATTACCCCGGCTTCAGATGCGAGTACCATTAAATTGTCCCTGGTAATGCACCATCTCGCAGGCCGCAGTCCATTCCTGTCAAGGGTTGCTCCGATTTTATTGCCGTATGTGAAAACAAGGGCGGCAGGTCCGTCCCACGGCTCCATAAGCGCCGCATGATACTGATAAAAGGCCCTCCTGTCCTGGCTTATATGGTATTCAGGGCTGAAAGGCTCGGGAACCATCATCATTATACTGTGCTCAGGGCTTCTGCCGCTGTGTACTAGCAGTTCATAGACATTGTCAAAGCACCCTGAATCACTCAGGTCCTCGTTTATTACAGGCATCACAGCTCTGCAGAATTCCTCCTCTGAAAAAGAGGAATCAGGCCGGGCTGCTGTTGTAAGGATGGATTTCTCCCTTGCCTTCATCCTGTCAACATTGCCGTGTATAGTATTGATCTCCCCGTTATGGGCTACATACCTGAAAGGCTGTGCAAGCGGCCATGAAGGAAATGTGTTTGTACTGTATCTCTGGTGAACAACAGCAAATGCACTTTTAAAAAGGGGATTGTTGAGATCACTGTAGAATTTTGACACCTGGGGAGCCACAAAAAGCCCCTTGTATACAATACTGAAGGAGGAGAAAGAGGGGATATAAAACTGGTCTATCGGAAACTGGGGAGTAATCTTTTTTTCTATTTTACGTCTCAGCATATAAAGCTTTTTTTCAAGAGCCTCCCCTTTCAGCTTTCCGAATGAGACAAAAAGCTGTTTTATAACAGGCATGGATTTTCTTGCTGTTTCACTCAGAACTGAAGGATCAACAGGAACATCCCTCCAGAACAGAAGTTCTCCCCCCTCTGCTGAAACAGATGCTTCAATATCATATTTAATATTTTTTATATGCTCTTTTCCTGAAGGAAGGAAAAACATTCCTACTCCGTAGCTCCCCCGTGAAGGGAGATTAATACTGCTGCTGAGTGCATATTCTGAAAACAGTTCATGGGGAATTGCAGACATGATGCCTGCCCCGTCTCCGACCTTTTCAGCCCCTGCAGATGCCCCCCTGTGTTCAAGCTTTTCAAGAATTATCAGACCTTTTGTAATAATTTCATGACTCTGGATATTGTTTATATCAGCAATAAATCCTACACCGCAGTTATCATGTTCATAAGACTTTCTGTACAGTGTTTTATGTTCCATCTTTCTCTCCTTACGGCAAGTCATTGCCGCTTGATTTAAAGGAACATATCACTGCTGCTGTCACCAAGTCAACTCAGAGTGTTTCTTTTTAAAGAAATTCTAACATTGGTATTGATAATTTAAAGTTATTGGACTTATTGGATCTTTAAGGCAGTAAAAGGATGCTGAAAGGCGGCAATTCTGCCGTTTCAGCGCACCCTGTTTCTGAGTTCACGGTATGAAAACATATCTTTCACATCCACAAGGGCGGACAATGCGCTTGATTTTACAGAAATTCCCTTTTCCTCCAGATAGGCAACGGCATTTAAGCCGCCGGGAGCAACTCCTCCGACCCTTCCTTCATTGACAGGTATGTCAAAAAGCTCTTTTCCGGGCCAGCCTAGGGCAAAAAGACTGCCCAGCCCTTCCCCTTCTATCTGCGAATTCACTTCCATCACTGTTTTCCGGCAGCTTTCAGGAAATTCAATGAAACTTGCCCCGATCCTGCCGCTTCCTGATGTGAGAACGCTGTCAATATCTGTCATTTTACCCTTGATAAATATTTCAAGGGGATCAATGCTTGTTCCCCCGTATTTTATTATCTCAAGAAACCTTACAGGGACTTTCTCCGCTATCTCAAGTATTCCTCCGAATACTGATTTTACAGGTATCCCTTTTTTCAGAAGTATGGAATTGATATTTACCGAACTTACAGTTCCTATTCCTGTATATCCCCAGGGGACAGGGACTGAAGCTGATGATACACTTTCATTTTTTATGCCTCTGATATCAGATTCCCGGCTGTCTGACAGAGAAGAGCTTTTCTTTTTCCCCGGCTCAAATACAGTTACCAGTTCACCCATGGTGTATCCGGATGAGAAGCTGTCATAGAGAAGATCAACTGCCCCGGGAAGCTCCGAGTTCTTTATGAGGCTGATATTTACTATTATGGTGCCGGCTCCGTCTGTCAGGCTGTAGGTTGAGCGGGCTGTTATATCATCAATACGGGCTGTCAGAAACCCGACCTTATCATATATCCTTGCTATTGAAAGCTCTTCAAATCCCTTTTCTGTAATTACCCTTCCCTGTTTACCGGCGCTCCTTGTAAGCCCCTCCCTGTCCATCTCAAGAAGGTGAAAACGGACAGTTCTTTCGCTTATCTCGTTTCCCATCCTGTTAAGCTCCTCTGTAATTACGCTTCCCGGAACAGGAGTTCCCGAATCCTTCAGAATCTTAAGAATTGCAAGCCGCTTTTTTTCGATCTTTTCTCCCATATCACCCTCTCAGAAATCTAAGCCTGTAAAAAACAGTATAAATACAAAAGCCTGTAATGCATAGTTACAGCTTCACACAATCTTCACAATACTGACATGGTAATATTATAAACATATCCCTTTTTTCGGGTTATATTATAACTATGAAAAAGATATTTATTCTGGAAGATAACGATTCAATCAGGGAGGCCGTGGCAGGTTACCTGGAACTGGAAGACTATCATGTACTGCAGTCGGGAAAAATTGAAGGCTCTGCCGATATAATAGAAAAAAACTCTCCCGATCTTCTTATTCTCGATGTTATGCTTCCCGACGGAAGCGGGTTCAACCTGGCTAAAAAGATCAGAAAGGAAAAGGATTACCCGATCATTTTCCTTACAGCAAGAGACCAGGAATCAGACAGAATCACAGGTTTTGAACTGGGAGCGGACGATTATGTTGTAAAACCCTTTTCACCGAAGGAACTTGTACTCAGGGTCAATGCGCTGCTGAGAAGAACATCAGCAGGAACAAGGGAAAACAGGGGGAAAACATGGCGCCATATGGGGCATGAAATACTGATTGACAGCGATAAACATATTATCAGGGAAGACAGCACACCAGTAAACCTTACAACAGCTGAATGGAAAATAATTGAATATCTTTCAGATAATGCAGGTATTGTTCTTTCAAGGGAAAAAATTCTTGCGCAGTGCCTGGAATATTTCTATGAAGGTTCTGAAAGAACAGTAGATACCCATATAAAAAACATAAGGGGCAAGCTTGGGAATCCGGATTTCATAACAACAGTCAGGGGATTCGGCTACAGGTTTGAAGGTGAGGAATAGGATAATATGTCATCACTGAAAAGCAGGATCCTTGTATCATTTACCGCAAGTCTCCTCATCTTTCTCATAATTTTTGCAGTTACAGTATTTTTCGGTTTTAATCTGTCGCTCAAGGACTGGAACAGGGCAAACGAGGAAAAAGTCATTACAGAGATAACAGAAATACTGGAAGACCTTTACAGGAACGGAAAGGGAGAACTGGAATCGGTAAAAAAGGCACTGTCTCCCCATCTTAAGGAAAACATGGAGATAACCCTTTTCAGCCCGTCAGGTGAAATAATATTTACACACAACAGCAGCAAGGACAGGGACCAGCAGTATTTCAATGAGTTTATAATCAAGAGGCTGAAGGACAGTGTTTTTCCAGATATCAGCAGAATGACGCATGAAAGGGGTATGCTGCAGCCTGGAGGAAAACCTTTTCCCCCGCCCCCCCCGGAACCTCCGGAACCTCCCGGAATACGGGGAAACAGCCAGGGGATGAGGCAGTACATGAGGACAAGGATAATGGAAGCCCTTCCCGGCCAGGTGCTTGTAAGACCTGTTATTGCAGACAGGGAACTGAAAGCCTTTGTAAAAGTCAAGTCGCTCAGACTCAGATTCTACAGCAGGGCAAACAGGAAATTCATCAACTCGATAATAATCACACTGATAACAGGAACAATTGCCGCCCTTGCTATTGCATTGTCCTCATCTTGGGTCATATCTAAAAAACTGACCCGGGATGCAGCAGCACTTTCAGAAGGGCTTAACAGCCTGGCGGGGGGGAGCAGGGATGTTGTATTCCCTGTAAAGGGATCAAGTGAAATTCTTTCAATTTCAGAGAGCGCATCAATACTTCAGAAAGAACTGATACATGATGAGGAGAGAAAAAAACAGTGGACACAGGATATAGCCCATGACCTGAGAACACCAATCACAGCAGTCAGGGCACAGATTGAAGCAGTAAGGGACGGGGTTTTCAGGGCTGACAGTTCAAGGCTGGAAAAGCTTCTCAAGGAACTTGCAAGACTTGAAAACCTTGTCGAGGACATGAACAGCCTGAGCAGGATAGAATCCTCAAGCAGCATCCCTGATATTGAAGAGGTCAGCACGGAAGACCTGGGAGCAGCACTGAAAGAGAGATTTGAATTCCTGGCAGGGGAAAAAGGGATAGATCTGGATATATCATCAGAGAATTTCACTCTAAGATGCGACATGAACCTGATGATCAGGGCACTGAGCAATCTTGTCCAGAACAGTATAAAATATTCAGGCAGAGGCTCATCAGTCAGGGTAGAAATCAGAAAGGAGGGTAATATTGCCCTTTTTTCAGTGAAAAATCCCGGGTTTATCGAAGAAACAGAGATTAAAAAAATTTTTAACAGGCTTTACAGGGGAGAGACAGGGAGAACATCTGAAGGGTCGGGACTCGGCCTCACAATTGCCGCTGCAATAGCCAGGCAGCATAAAGGGGAAATTAAAGCTGAAAATATTGAAGGGAGCATTGTTTTCAGGTTGACTGTCCCCTGCTGAAATGTTTTTCCATTATCAGACACCCTGTTTATTCCTGAAAAAATTCTCCATTTCAGACACTGTTCTGAAAAAATGGTCTGCCCCTGTTGAAAGCATGTTTTCGTGCCGGTGCCACCCGTATGTAACAGCAGCAGTATTAACGCCAGCTTTCTTTCCCTCTATGATATCGCCCATGGTATCACCTATCATCCAGGTGTTTTCAGGTAAAAAGCTGTATTTGTTCATCAGCATTTTTATCTTTTCCGACTTGCTGCCCGGAATATCCCCCCCCACAATCTCTGCAATGCAGTCTATCAGCCCCTCAGATTCAAATTTCTGTCTGACAAGACTGCTCCCGTTTGCAGTATTTATGCAGATAATATTTTCACTTTCTTTAAGCAGTTTGAGGACCCTTTCAATTCCGCTGAAAAACGGTACAGACATTGAACTTGCAGCCATGTCTGTGTAAACAGATTCAAGATATTCAGAGGATTCCTCCCTGTTGCTGCCTGATTTCTCAAGTATACCGTCCATTGTAACATGCTCAAGCTGGTTTACATTCTCCCTGGTCATCTTGTAAAGAAAACCATATTCATCACCCAGCCTGTCAATAACATTTATCCATGCATCAAGCGAATCAGCAATCACCCCGTCATAATCAAATATGTATAGTTGTCTCATATTCTTCCACCAAATTTAAAAACCTTATTGATATTTTTCCTACAAAAATGTAGCATAATATTATGAATGAAACAATTCCTTCAAAACATTACAGACGAAAACTGCAGGAACTCACCCTCCTTTTCGAGATTAGCCAGATTCTCCAGAGATCGGAGAATATGCAGACAGCACTCTCCCCCATCATTGAACATACAATAAAATCAATGGAAATGTACCAGGGGGTAATCACTCTTCTGAACAGGCAGACAGGTGAAATTTCAATTGATGCATCCTACGGAATTGCAGAGGACCATGCAGAAAAAGTCAAATTCCAGATAGGTGAAGGAATTACTGGAACAGTTATAAAGACAGGTGAAATAATCACGATAGAAGATGTTACCCAGGATCCCAGGTTCCTCGATAAAACACGGTCAAAGAAAAGGTGGAGCAACCACTCCTTTATATGTGTGCCGATCAAAACCGGCACAGAGACAATAGGGACAATAAGCGCCCAGAGAAAGAGAACTTCAGATATTGTTCTGGATGAAGATGCAAGGCTTTTATCAATTATCGGATCAATGATTGCTCTTGCCGTCAAGCTCAGGCGATCTTCTCAGGAAAAACAGGAAGAACTTAAAAACGAAAATCTCAGGCTCCAGAATCAGCTGAAGAACAAATTCACTCCAAAAAATATTATCGGAAGCTCAACTGCCATGCAGGAGGTCTTTGACCTTATTGCACAGGTTTCAAAGAGTGAAGCAACAGTGCTTATCCGGGGGGAATCAGGTACAGGTAAGGAGCTTATAGCACATTCGATCCACTACAACAGCATGAGAAGTGATAAACCTTTCATAAAGGTGAACTGCGCTGCACTTCCTGAAACAATAATTGAAAGCGAACTTTTCGGGCATGAAAAGGGGGCATTTACAAGTGCCGTGGCTGCAAGGAAAGGGCGTTTTGAACTTGCAAACGGAGGGACAATCTTTCTGGATGAGATAGGGGATCTTTCTCCGACAACCCAGGTCAAGCTTCTGAGGGTACTTCAGGAAAAGGAATTTGAAAGGGTCGGAGGAACAGAGACAATCAAGACCAATGTGAGGGTTGTTGCGGCAACAAACAGGGATCTTGAGCTCCTGATGGAGCAGAATAAATTCAGGGAAGACCTCTATTACAGGCTGAATGTATTTCCGGTTCATGTACCCCCCTTAAGGGACAGGAAAAGCGATATTATGCAGCTGGCCGATTATTTTACTGAAAAATACAGCAGGAAGAACGGCAAGGAGATTAAGAGGATTTCCACCCCTGCTATTCAGCTCCTTACAAGCTATCACTGGCCCGGAAATGTAAGGGAACTTGAAAACTGCATAGAGAGAGCTGTACTTTTGAGTTATGATGATGTTATACACGGCAATCTGCTTCCGCCTAGTCTCCAGAGTGCAGAATCAACAGGCACGGAAATTGACAACACCCTGCAGCAGGCCCTGGATAACCTGGAGAAAGAGCTTATCATGGATGCCCTTAAATCTGCAAAGGGAAATCTGACAAAGGCTGCAAACATACTTGGAATAAGTGAAAGGATTATCGGTCTCAGAAAAAGAAAATACAGTATTGATCCGGCTAAATTCAGGTCAGTTTAAACTACATTAATGTAGAGCAGCCGCATCATGCTACATATATGTAGCATATATCTGTTTTTTTTTATTTTCCCAAACCATTCTACGGAGAGTTTTGTTTATTTATTTCCTTGTATTTTATACATTTATTCCAAATATGTATATACCAAAACATTTTGGCACACTTATTGCATATATTAGATATACATATCCATCAGGAGGTCATAACAGCAATATGGATGAAAAAATAATCGATTTCACGAAAACACCGCTGACAGAAATATACGGCGAAAACTGTTTTAACGATTCAGTAATGAGAGAACGTCTGCCCAAGAGCGTATACAAGGAGCTCAAGGAAGTACAGAAAGGGAACAAAAATCTTTCTCTTGAGATAGCAGAAGTTGTTGCAAGCATAATGAAAGACTGGGCAATTGAAAAAGGGGCTACACACTTCACACACTGGTTCCAGCCAATGACCGGCCTGACAGCAGAAAAACATGATTCATTTATAAATCCCACTCCTGACGGTAAAGTTATTCTGGAGTTCTCGGGAAAGGAACTGATTAAGGGGGAGCCTGACGCATCATCCTTTCCGAGCGGAGGGCTCAGGGCAACTTTTGAGGCAAGAGGATATACAGCATGGGACACAACATCCCCTGCGTTTCTGATGAAGGATAATACCGGAGTAACACTTAAAATTCCTACAGCCTTTTTCTCTTATACAGGAGAAGCGCTTGACAAGAAAGTGCCTCTTTTAAGATCAATGGAAACAATCAACAGGGAATCACTCAGGCTGCTGAGAGCTATAGGCAATACAACATCAACCAAAGTTGATGCAACAGCAGGGGCTGAACAGGAATACTTTCTTATAGACAGTAAATATCTTGAATCACGGCCCGACCTTCTTCTTTCAGGAAGAACACTCTTCGGTTCAAAACCTGCAAAGGGACAGGAGATGGAAGACCATTACTTCGGTTCCATCAAGCTGAGAGTTGCAGATTTCATGAGGGAACTGAACAGCGAACTGTGGAAACTGGGTATAAGCGCTAAAACCCAGCACAATGAAGTTGCTCCCAACCAGTTTGAACTTGCACCCATATTTACAACTGTAAATGTTGCAACTGATACAAACCAGCTTACAATGGAAGTACTCCAGAAAGTGGCAAGCAGACACGGACTTGTAGCTCTTCTCCATGAAAAACCTTTCGCAGGGGTAAACGGTTCGGGAAAACACAACAACTGGTCTCTTTCAACAGATGACGGAATCAATCTCCTTGAACCGGGGGATGATCCCAAGTCCAATATGCAGTTTCTCCTGGTAGTTTCCGCAATAATAAAGGCTGTTGACAAGTATGCCTCACTGCTGAGGTTTTCCGCTGCGAATGCAGGAAATGATCACAGACTTGGTGCAAATGAAGCTCCTCCCGCTATTGTTTCAATCTTTCTCGGAGAGGAACTAACAGATATATTTGACAAGATGGTTGAAGGAAAACTTTCCAAATCAACAAACGGGGGGATTATGGAACTGGGTATCAGCACTCTTCCAAAACTTCCTAAAGATGCGACAGACAGAAACAGGACTTCACCATTTGCCTTTACAGGCAACAAATTCGAGTTCAGAATGGTCCCTTCTTCAGCATCAATTGCCATGCCTAATACTGTTCTCAATACTGTTGTTGCAGAGATTTTCAGCGAGATATCAGATAAGCTTGAAAAGTCAGGAGATATTACAAAAGCTGCAACAGAAATAATTTCAGAGATCTACTCAAACCACAAGAGAATCATATTCAACGGCAACGGTTATTCTGATGAATGGGTCAGAGAAGCTGAAAAACGGGGACTTCCAAACCTGAAATCAACTGTTTCTGCAATACCTGAAATAATAAAACCTGAAGCTGTAGAGCTTTTTACAAAACACAATGTGTTCAGTAAAGAGGAACTAGAATCAAGATGCACAATATATCTTGAAAAATACAGCAAGCAGATAAATATTGAGGCCGGAATAATGGTTGATATGGCAAAGAAAAGCATTGTTCCTGCAGTAATCGAATACATGGACACTGTTGCAGCATCAATCACTTCCATCAGGGAAGCAGGAATCAAAACCGCGCCTGAAGGTCAGAGCAGACTTCTTGAAAAACTGCTTGAGAATTTCAATTCACTCTCAAAAGCAGTAGAAGTTCTTGAAGAGAAACTTAAAAATGCACAGAACATCGAGGACACAGAAAAGCAGGCTGTTTATTACCACAGCGAAGTATTTTCCGCTATGGAAAAATTAAGATTATACAGCGATATCCTTGAGGAAAACATGGACATGGAAATCTGGCCTCTTGCCAGCTACCAGGACCTTCTTTTCAAAATATAGCTTACTGCCGCCCCTTAACGGGGCGGTTTTTTTTCAAGCATATCTGATATTTTTGAAATCAGTTCAGTACTTTTAAACGGTTTTGACAGTATTGAATTTTCATTTACTGTCCCTATTTCCTTTTCAGCATATCCGCTTATATAGAGAACTGGCAGGCCGCCCCTTACAGTTCTTATCTTCTCGGCAGTTTCAGGGCCTGAAAGCCCGGGCATAACAAGATCAACAACCATCAAGTGGATTTCCCCTTCATAGCTTTTCACTGTTTCAAAAGCCTCGTTTCCATTTGATGCTGTCAGGACCCTGTACCCTGCTTTTTCCAGCATAATCTTTCCAAGAGATACTATCAGCTCCTCATCATCCACAAACAGTATTGTCTCATTATTTTTTTTCTCGGCTACTGCCTCATTTGCTTTGCCTGGAAGAGATTCTGCGGCAGGACCTGCGGCAGGTATATTTACAGTAAAGATACTGCCCCTTCCCTCTTCTGATTTGACATGTATAAAACCCTTGCAGCTCATGATAATGCTGTAGCTAAGGGAGAGTCCCATTCCGGATGCTTCCCCGTTCTTTCTTGTTGAATAGAAGGGTTCAAAAATTTTCCTGAGCTGGTCCTCCGGTATTCCGCTTCCGGAATCTTTCACCCTGATATAAATATATTCCCCGGCAGATGCCTCGGGATAGCCTTTCACGTCGGACTCGCTGTATTCAGCTCTTCCTGTAGATATTTCAACAGTTCCTTCTCCTGAAATTGCCTCAGCAGCATTTATGCAGAGGTTGATAATAACCTGCTCAAGCTGCCCTTCATCCCCGAGACATTCAGGATCTGATTCATCATATATTATTTCAAGTGCTATCCTGGAATTGAAAATCTCCCTTATTATGGTTTCAAGATCACTGACAAGATCATTGACACTAATCAGAACCGGCTTGGCCAGCCTGTTTTCAATACTGAAAATCTTGAGATGCCTTGTAAGTACCCTTGCCCGCCTGACAGCATCAAGCATGTTTTCCACAACTGACCTGAATTCGGATTCCCCGATACCTCCAAGCAGAAGGTATTCCATATACCCGTTTATTATATGCAGGATATTGTTCATCCCGTTTGCTATTGTTCCGGCAAGTTTTGAAAGGCCCCCTGTTTTCAGGTAATCAATATTTGGATTGTCCCTGCTGACCGAGGAAGAGAGATCTGTAAAGGTAATAATAACATACCTGATATTGTCCCCCTTTACAGCTGATTTTATTCTTATCTCAAAAAACTGATGCCTGAATGATCCCCTGAAAAGACGGCAGCGGTGTATGTATTCGTTCTTTTCCCCGCTTATTACATATGAAAGGTTTTCAAACAGTGTGTCTGAATCATCCCTGTTGAGAACAGAATAGAAAACACCTGGAAATGGCTCAGAATCTCCATTTACCAGTGATTTGATAAACCTGTTTTCAAAGACAAGTTTCCCTTCAGAATCAAGAATAATTACACCTGTTGGTATATTTTCAAAAAACAGATTATATTTTTCCTTTTCCCTGATGAATTCTGTTTCCTCCCTGACAGAATCTTCAAGTACAGTGTTTATGGACTCGGCTATTCCGGCAAGAAGATCATTCCCGGGAATATATATCCGCACTCCCCTGTTCCCTTTAATAACCTCATCAAGAGAATTGCTTATATTTTCAAGCCGTCCTTCAAAATAGAACCTGATTTCAGGAAGGAGGTAGATTAGAAAGAAAACAAAAAAAGCTGCTGTAAATGATATGAAAAGGACTGATGAAAAAAGGATCATCATATTTATTTCCGAATAATCAAATACCAGCTCCAGCACCCTGTAGCCTCTTTCAGTTTCCGCCGCACCTGCAACGCTGCTTCCCCTGAACCTGTATGATTCTATCTTCCCGGAATACCTGCACTCTGAATTTTTATACTCGGTAACAGCATTTCTCTCCTTCAGTTTATTATGTATGCTTTTATCGGCTGAGCTGCTTCTGCTGCTGTAAACAAGTGACTTTGCCTCCCCTTCCGCAAACTGGTAAAGGTCGGCTGATATGAGATATTTACTGCTTTCAACTGCAGATTCAAAAAAGGTTTTCATGTTTTTTCTGTAGAACCATTCGGAAAAGCTGTCTCCAGATTCCTCATTATAGGATAAAAAGACTTTTCCAGCTTCTTCAGAAAACGCAGTTCCGCTGTAATCAGGAATTCCTTTCAGCCTGTCTATGACATCAGCTGCAAAGGAGTAGTCGGCAGTTTCCAGGTGAATTATATAATTCCTTATATAATTGGTAGTTTCAGATAATATTTTATTCTCTGTCTTTCTTATACATACGACAGTCAATATCATGGTTGCAGATAAAAGCAGCATAAAAAATGTGAAAACAAAAATAATTGTTTTTTTGTACAGCCTTTTTTTCATTTCTTTATAAATAGTATTATAGAAACCCTGAACACACAAGATTTTTTATTACTGATCTTGATTGACACTGGAAAGCATTATATGTATCATAAATATAAATTGTGTCCCGGTAGCTCAGCAGGATAGAGCGACTGCCTCCTAAGCAGTAGGTCATGCGTTCGAATCGCGTCCGGGATAATAATAACTTACTGTATAGTAAGGATTTATTTAACTACCGGAAGAACCGGCGTTATTTTAAAAACCATGTGTAAGCAAGAGTGTAAGCAAAATGCTTTTCTTGCGAAGGGGTTTAAATGCGCCGGTTTTATCTTTTTAGACGCAATCAGAAAAATAAAATTTATTATGTTCAATTAGTTAATCCTCTAACGGGTGAAAGAATGCCCGCAAAATCTACAGGCTGCACTGATAGAGATGAAGCGCACTTCACTGTAATGTCATGGCTGAAAGCTGGATTTATTCCTTCCGGGGATAATAAAGAAGGCCGGGAAGCTATAGAAGTCTTTTCAATTGATGATATTTTATTCAAACTCAGAAATACACAGCTTACCGATAAAGACACTGAAAAGATTATTCAGGTCCTGAAAGACAAAGGTTTAATACAGGGCGCGAATATCTCAGGAGAAAATCAGCAAACTTTATTATCCTTTCTACTCAATTTCTGGACATGGGAGAAAAGCCCATATGTAGCAGAAAAAAAAGCTTATAAACAATCAATAAGTAAATACCATGTTAATGGTATGCGGGGCAGTATAGAAACATACTGGAAACCTTATTTTGACAGCAGCCTACCTTTATCAGATCTTACACGTGAAATGCTTAGAGAGTTTTCTATTGCATTATCAAAAAGAAAAAAACAAACCAGAGGCAAGGAACCTGAAGAAAGGGAAGAAACACTGTCAGCCCGGACATGCAACGTAATATTACAAGCTGGTACAGTTGCGCTAAACTGGGCATTCAATAACGGGGTAATACAAACAAACCCCGCAGCAGGATTAAAAAAGTTCGGATTCGATGCAAAGAAACGGGGCATTCTTACAGATAAAGAAATGAAAAAGCTGTTTACTTCCGGGGACTGGCATAATCATGAAGGGGCAAAGCTGGCCGCTTTATTAGCCTCTCAGACAGGGTTAAGACTTGGGGAAGTAATAGCGTTAAGGGTACGTGATATTGATTCTGACAGGATTCAAGTAAAACATAGTTACTCTACTTCTGACGGTTTAAAATCAACAAAGACAGGAGAAACCCGGCAAGTTCCCATTATACCGGAAACAAAAAAAGCAATTACTGAATACGCAAAAAAGAACCCTTTCGGATTCCAGCCGGATAATTTTATATTCTTTAAGGTGGATGATAAAAACATACCTATGCGGGGCGATACCGTATCAAAACTGTTTAATAATGCAGTTGATAGCATACTAAGCGAAACTGAAAGAAAAGCACGTAATATTGTCTTTCATGGCCTTAGACATTATTACGCTAAAAAAATGGCTGATGTACTCGACCAGCGAGCCGCAAAGCTTACAGGCCATAAAACAGCCGCAATGCTTGAACACTATGCAAACCATGAACAGGAAGAGGATTTTCAGAAAGCAATACAGGCAACAAATGAAGTATTTGGACATGTTATAAATTTCCCGGAAAAAAAAGAAAGTGCAGGCTGATTCCGTAAAGGCGGATTACCGGGGTTCAATTCCCCGGGCAGTCTATAACCTTGGCCGAGGTAAAAAAATAAATATCCCGGTTATCCGGGAAAAGGATGGATTTTTATGAAAGCAATAATTGACGGGAAACGGTACAACACCGAAACCGCACGAGTAATTGCAAATTACAGTAACGGTCTGGGGAGTAGTGATTTTAGAAATGTGAGTGAAACTCTTTACAGAACAAACAAGGGCGCATTTTTCCTTGCAGGAGAAGGCGGAGCAATGACAAAGTATGCAGAAGGAAACGGGAATAATACATGGGGAAGTGAAAAAATCATTGTTATGACAGATGATGAAGCCCTGAACTGGCTTGAAGGAAAAAGGATTGATCCTGATGTAATAGAAAAAGAGTTTCCCGATCTTATAGAGGAAGCATAAAAAACAGAGCCGGGAGCAATCCCGGCCATTAAAAAGGGTGTAAGAAAAGGTGTAAGAAAACAGCAATTTAAGGCATATCTTACACCCTCCCCCCGGAGCTTAAAAACCTTGCAGATAAAGAAGATCCGGGTTTTAACAGTGATAATTTTAAGAGCTTATACGGCTGATATGTAAATAAAAAAAAGCTGGAATAATCCGGCAAAGGAATAAAAAAATGAAATATATAATAATGCTTAATACAGGCAGAAAATATTTTATTGAATCTGAAAATAGAGAAAGCGCAATTAAAGACTTTCTTAATATGGCAGCGGAAACAGGTATTAAAAAAGCTGATATAAAAAGCTGTAAAAAATCAGATATACAAGTTTAAGAGGATAACTAAAAATGAATATAAGAATTAAAGAATCCGGAAAGATTGAAGAGTTAAATATTATTGATCCGAAAACAAGGCTTGATTATTCAATTGATTTTATAGGGAATACAGGAGCATTTTCTGACAGTTCCTTCAGCTATGATGTGGAGAGCGGGGAATACACATGTAATCAGAATACTTTTAACTGGTGGGATTCAGTCTGTAAGGTTCATGGGTATTTTAACAATGTAATTTATTTATTGAGAACTTCCCTTAATGATGATCTGGCCGGAAGGATTATATCTGAAATACAAGAGGAAATCAGGAGCGTTGACCTTGATTTTTACAGTATGAAAACAGCTAAGAAAATGATTTTCAAAACTTTAAAGGATTACGGATATGCAGTTGAATATTTCAAAGACGGCAACATGAAGCTGATTACTATGAAATCAATATCAGATGAATGCTGGCAGCAGGCAGCAAATCTATTAAAGGGTTTAGATGATTTTGAAAATAATATATTTGACGGTGAAGAGTTGAACGAAATGGATAAAAAGGCAAGAAAGAGGTTTACACAGATAAATAAAATATTAAAAGGATTATAAAAGGTTAAAAGAAACTTCAGAAACCTGCTATAACGTACAGCCCTCTACGTTCCTTTAATCTTTTGGGTAAAGTTGTGACTTTTTACTAATAGTTGTAAAAAACACTTTAAAATTACAATAAGCGAATGTATAGGACAGTATATAAAAACAACTTGTTTTCATGTATCATTTATGATACACTATAAGGTGATGATGATATGAAAAAATATGAAGTATTTATCAGGAAAGCGGCAATAAAGAATATAGGGAAAGCCCCTGAATCAGTTAAAATCCTTTTTGACGAACTTATAGAGGATTTAAAAGAAAAAGGTCCCGTACTTCCTGAATGGCCAAAGTATTCAAGGCTGAAAGGTAAAAAGTCAAAATATCATTGTCACCTGAATTATTCATGGATTGCCTGCTGGCACTGTGAATCAGGATCTATCAAAATAGAGGTTTATTATGCTGGTAGTAGAGAAGAAGCGCCATATTAGAGCAAGTATAACGGGCTCAGGCACTAAAAAAATATTGAAAATTATAAAAGAACAGATGCCGGATGCCGAAATTATTGACGATTCCGGGGAGCTTGTAAAATATGATGATACAGACCTTGCAAGAGAAATTAAAGCAAGTAAGACACCCGGAAAACTGCTGAGAGCATACAGGGAGCGGGCGGGATTATCTGTTGTAGAGCTTGCCGCCGCTGTAGGAAGTAAGTACCCGAATATTTCAGCAATGGAGAATGACAGAAGATTCATAGGGCTTAATATGGCTAAAAAGCTGGGATCTGCTTTAAATGTTGATTTTAAAAAGTTTTTAGCGTAAATATTTTTCAGCAGGATAATATTAGAAGTCATGATCTAATATGAACCGGCGGCATTCCCGGCCGCCCTTCCTGCTGATATTAACGGGGCCGCATAGGGAGGCGGGCAAATGGAAAAAGATAAAATACAAGATTCGATTGATAGTATTTATAATAAATACCTTGGGTATAATTCTATTCAAATAAGAGATTTTTCAGAAAAACAACAAAAAATATTTACTGCTGAACAAATCAATTTCTATAACAATTTATTTAATAAAGTTCGCAATGTGTCCATGAACATCCAATTTTTAATACAGAGTCATAATTTTAAAATATCAAATCTAAAACAGCCTGCTTCAACAATAATTGAGAGATTAAGAGAAGAGAAAGAATACTCTAATTTACTAAAGTTATTTCCTGATAAAATCAATGAGATGGAAAGAGCCGTTGTTGAAAAATGGTTTAAAGAAATAAAAGAGGAATATGAATACCCTCTTGAAAATATTTTGGATACAATATCTGAAGCTGAATTACGAGAAAAAACAATTAAAGAAGTAATTAAGGTTAAAGATATATTAAATATAATAACGCAGGGAAATATTACAGATGACAGCATAGAACGCCACCAAGATATCAAAGCTTATCAGCCGGTAGTTGATAAAGAAGATATTAAAAAAGATATAGAATATACAGGAAACTTTGAAACCGATTTTTTTACAGCCCTGAAATCTTTAGGGCTTGCAGAAAAAAATACAACAGGAGAACTTACAAAAGAATATCCCTATCGTTACACCGGGAATTTAGGAAAAGCTCAAAATATATGGAGCAAATATTTTGACAGTAAGGTGGAGAAAAAGGACCTGTATGAAAAATATATGAGAATTGATAAAAACAAAAATAAAGTTAGTCTTTTATCGGGTTTACAATCAGTCTCTAAAAAGAGAGTGTCAGAAAACCAAAAGCTTACCGATAAAGAAAAATCCCTTTTTAACTCTTTACAAGAAAAATATTAGTAATTGTAAGAAACCACACATACCACATATAACCCACAATTTACAACCCACATATCTATCTTTTATCTTTTAAAGCATAAGACGGTATTTATAATGCCGAATTGGTTTAAAAGGATGAAATGATGGATAACATTGATATTTCCGTGCTATCGAAAAAACAAAAAAGAGAACTTCTTTTAAAACTTATTGCGGACATTCCTGATGCAGTTACAAGCTCTTGGAAGGTAGGATACACATCTTCTGAAATAATGTCTCTCCTTGGCATTGGCCGCTCTATGCTTACTGATTTAACAAGGTCGGGAATTCTACCAAGTATAAAGCTACAACATAAGCGATATTATCCCGGTTTTATTGTTGATGCTATATATAAGGGCAGGCTCGAATTATTAACTCACGAAAATCCAGAAAATAAGGAAGTAAGCGAATGATAACACTCGAACAGGCATTAATTGAAAGGATCGCAATATCCATATCTGAGTATTGTAATCTAACAGGGGTAAGTAAATCGACTGCACAACGTCAAATCAAATCAGGGCTTATACCTTCAATTTCTTTAAATGGGCGGAGACTTATCCCTGTAAGTTTCATACAGCAGATATTTGAAGGACATATTAATGACTGATAAAAAACTGATCCAATCAATATCTGATTACATTACAGACAACCTAAAAACTCATTCGTACGGGACTATATCAATAGAGCTTAAAATCAGAGATTCTAAACCTGTTCATATGTCCAGATCCTTTTCTGAGAGTGTAAATATCAATTTAGAGGGAAAAAGTTGTCAGAAATAGATTTTCAAAAATATAAAAATAAAACACCAGAATACTTAAACGCTAAAGGGATTCCAACACATGCAGGAGAAAATATATCCTGTATATTGCCGACACACAACGGCCCCGATAAAAACCCCTCTATGGCGATTTATGAAGATGGATACAAATGTTTTTCTTGTGGTGAAAGGGGTGATATATATGATCTCGCTGGACTTATTAACGGAATTACAGATAAGACAGAACAATACAAGGAAGTAGAAAGAACTCTCAACGGATACACTTTACCAGCAAAAAAAAATAGAAAACCAAAACAGTTTAATCTTGACGCCTATAAAGCTGTAAAAGAGTATTGCAAATTACAAGCTAAAACACATAAATCTGAACTTGAAAAGTTTTCAGAATATCGCGGTTACGGTTCCCGCTATGCCTCAGGGTTCAGATATTGGCCGGGATATGAAAAAGCAGCATCCGATCTTGGAATAAAAACACTGCATGAAGCAGGAATACCAAAACACGACAGGGCAGGAAAACCACTTTTTGAAAACTCAGGGCCGGTATTGAGACTTGAAAAGGGTTTTAAACTTTTTCATATTGATGATTCAGGTAAAACTGTCAAAATTAATTCTTCCGGTGCAAGCCCCTTCCCCTTTCCACCTGAACCAAAAGGGGGGGACTATGCAGTGGTAGTTGAGTCTGAACTTTCAGCCCTTGCAGGGATCTGTAACAATATTCCAATGATTGCATGCGGCGGAGTTTATGGAATGGGTTCACGTGGCGCAGATGTATTAAAGGGATATGACGAAATAATAATTTGCTTTGATGCAGATGACGCTGGAAGTAAAGCAAGTGAAAAAGCAGCTCTTAAACTTTTTGAAAACGGATATATAGGAAAGATTAAAATTGCTTGTATAAAGAGTTTTGAAGGTGGGAACGACCCAGATGATTATATTCGATCCGGAAAGATAGAAGAATTAAAAAACGCTATAAGTAATGCTGAGATATGGGAACCAGAAACAACAGAAGAACATGAAAATAATATCTCCCCTGACGAAATTATTTATAACCCTTCTCATGCCCTCTATGCGCGTGCGCTTATTAATGGCGGCTACTTAAAGGGCTGGATAACTGATGAGATAAGTTTTAACCGTTATGAGTTTCTCTATAAACCTGAGGGAAAACCACATTATGAAAAAATTCATAACCTTAGAAATACCCTATCAGTAATCGCTGAAAAAATGATTGACGATGCAGAGAAAGAAATAAAAACCAATAATAAGATTGATGATCCGAAAACTTTCTATGAGCATAAAGGTAAAGATATTCAAAAAGTCAGAACAGCTGATTTTCAGAACGGCATCATTTCACACCTTGGTGGGATGCTCTACAAAGGCCCCTATACCTGGGATTCTGAACCGGAAGTATTTGCCTGCAATGATGGAGTTATAGACTTTAAAGGATCTGCACCAATTTTTCGGCCTGCAAATGAAAATGAGTTCTTTAAGATTTATGCTGATATCTCAGCAAATGAAATTATAAAGGCAAAGGAAGAGAAAACACCGCTATATGATTTATTTTTAAAGCAACTATTTACTGATAAAGAATCAAGGAAAACAATACGCTATTGTTTATCTTTGCTTATTTCAAATAAAGGGCATAAATATTTCATAATATGGTATGAGTCTGGAGACAACGGCAAAACAGTTTTAATGAACCTTATACGACATGCTATAGGTGAAAAAATTAAAACAGCCTTGCCTGTAGATATTTTATTATCAAATGGCGACACTTCAAAAAAGCGTTTTGCACTGATTGAACTTGCCGGTCGTTCAGGGGCCTTTTGCGATGAGTCCCCAGATAACGCAAAATTAAGCTTGTCTATCTGTAAGGCACTGTCAGCAGGTTCCGGCCTATTCAGTGGCGAGAGAAAGGGAAGAGATGCAATAACGTTCGCTATTACCTGGAGCATGATTCTATTAACGAATTTTCTTCCGAATTTTTATCCAGCAGATGATACAGCATTTGTTGACAGATTGATTACGATTCCTTTTCGCTCTGCCTTTGTAAGAGACAATACACATAGAGAAAAAAAGATACAGCAGGGATATGATCCAAACAGGATATTTGACAGAGTAGCAGACAGCGATAAGTTAATATCTGAAATCATAGAAAAAGAACGGGCCGGAATATTATACAGTCTGATAAACGATTATATACATCTCCGCGATCGCCTTAATATGGTTATTCCAATTTCATCAGAAGTCGCAGAAGCAAAGCAAAAATATATAAAGAATAATGATGTCATAGAGCAATTTTATCTTGAAAACTTCACAGCAAATACAACAGGTTTTGTATCCAATAGAATCATTAAAGAATTATATCAAAATGGAGATTACGGAAAACTTACAGTTAGATCTTTATGCGATAGGTTGATTAGAAAATATAATTTTGTTGAAAGATCAATATTTCAAAATCAGAGAGGATTGAAAGGTATTAGCCTGATAACAGAGGCAGAAACACCAATAAAAGAGGAAAAAGAGCTTGAATTTGCTATTTTTTAATACAGAAATACACTTATACAGAAACTTCATACCCCTATATAGGTTTTCGATAAAAAATCTTTCAAGCAATAGGAAGTTTCTGTATTTCTGTATAAGTGTATTTTCAGAGGAGGAAAAAAAGACAATGAAAAACAATGAAAATATAAGGAACTATTCCCCGGCGTTATCTTATGCAATGGAAAATAATATATGGCTATGCAGGAGGTTTTCCCCTTCCCTTTTGGCAAATAAAGTTAATCGTATGAGACACATGCCACGGACCATAGAAGTCAAAGAAGTGTTTAAAATGGCAGATTATTATGTGGACTTGGAGGGAACGCCTTACAGAATAATAGTTCATATCATCCGGGATCAAACTGATTTTGAATTACTTTCTAATTTGCTATCTAAAATATACGAAGCGATCAGGTGTGATATTCAAACAGAAGATTCATATCGAGGCTCTGAGTACATGGCCGTTGTCTTTACTAAAAAGGTGTCAGAATGAACGGGGTTAAAATTCAAAAAGGTACTGTCTTCAATCTGTTTTACTTTGATGGTTATTTTCAAGCCCGGAAACTCAGATATAAGCACGAGATTATAAAATGGTTTACTCTGGTTTACCTTAAAGGTCAACTAAAATGCTTAATTACTTATTTAAATGGTGGTTTTTAAATGATTGTTAAACAGGGAAAAGGATTGACCGTGACGGCCTTTGCAAAATTGTGTGGGGTTAGCAAGCAGGGAATAAGCAAAAATGTTAAATCAGGTAAGTTAATAAAAACAGAAGGCTTGATTGATCCTGATGACCCTGTAAATGCACGTTATTTGTTATTGAAACAGCGAGGAAATGGAGATCAGAAATATAAAGCTGATAATGAAGAGACTTCAACACCTACTACGACTATAAAAATAAACCCCGCTGCGAAAGAGTTTTTAACCAAAAAAGAACAGGCAGATATTGATTTAAAAATCAGTCAGAAACGTAAAATAGACATTCAAAATGCCCGGGAATTAGAAGAGCTTATTTCAAAGGATCTTGTAAAACTGATTTTAGGTGAAATCAGTCAGAGTGTGAATAAGAATTTTGTATTATTCAGCAGGAGGAACGCCGCCCATGTAACAGCAATAGCGATTAACAGCCCAGACAGTATAGAAGTGGAAAAATACTTATCTGATGAAATAGAGGCAGCAATAAACGCTGTAAAAAAAGATTGCGACAAGTGGCTTAAATCTGATCACTGGATGAAATAAGGGAATAAAAAAATGCTGTTTTATAGCAGCATTAAAATAATTTCGTATATAAGGAGCAATCAAATGTCAAAAGAAAGTGAAAAACAGAGGGATGTAATTATTAAAAAACAGAAGGAAATAGTTTTTAAAGAAACACTGTCTATGCTCAATGATGTACATATTTATTCATGTGAGAGATTGAGAGAGGCAAAAATTGCGGGAATGCTTTGTAATACACAAACAGGTGAAACAATAAAAGCGGCCGGCTTTTCTCCTCTCCCTTCTCGGGGAATTGAGACTTTACCTGAACAATACCGGCACGATGCAAATATATTGCTTGATGTATATGAAACCTTGGTTTCTGACCCGCGGGTGTTGCCGCTTGAAGATACAAAAAAGGAGAAAAAAGACCACCAGACAGGAGGCGGACAGATGAAAAATGGAAAATAGCTATCTGTATATATAAATTATTTTTTAAAAAAAGAGAAAAAGAAATAAAGCATTATTTGCTTGAAGGAGAAAAAATGAGTGTAACAAAAACGAAATACAACCCTGTATATGTGGCCGCCCGCGTAGAGGATATGGCTGATGGTATTACCGAAACAATTCAGTGCTGTAGATATGTCATTACAAGATTGCCGGAAATCAAATCAGGGCAATGGATAGAAAAGATGTTAAAGGTTCAGCAGTCTTTAAGGTCTGATAAGTTCGGAAGAGCTGAGTTGAACGCCGCAATAACTGAATATGACAAGCTTCATACTGAGGCCCGTAAGGCCGTTGATGTGCATGGTGCTGTATATAACAGGCAAAAAGCAGCAATAAGCTCAGATCTTAATAATCTTAAAAGATTGCTTAAATATTTTTAAGTAATAAACCTATAGACCGCGTAAAGTTTTTACGTGTTATGAAAAATATATATTAAGTCTGGTGTGAATAAAACAGACAAAAACAGGAGAAAAAAAATATGGAAAAGAGAATTGATTCAAACAAGGTAATAGACTCTAAAACCTACCTCGTAAGAAGTATTAATCCGCCCTTAGCCGGTGAATACGCTTATTCAGTAATCCCTCCCTTTCGGGTAACCTCTTTACTCGGTGGAGTAATTGAAACACCTTTGAAAGCCTTTACCGCTTCAACTATATGGCGCGCAAATGAAGCAGACCGCTATAAAAATGAGATCTTCCCGGACCTGCTGGAAGAAGGAAAAATTTTAAAGGTCGGGAGCATAAACAAGAATTTGAAACTTGAGTTATCAGCCGAAGGAAGAAAGAAACTTCAGGAACTTGAAATTCAGTATAATTTATAATTAGATAGGAGAAATAAAGATGTATAACAAAGAACAGCAGATTAAAAATGTAAAAATGAGTATCGGAAAACTAAAGGACAAAGCCGAGATGATCGGAAAGGCCGACATGAAGCAGGAACTTGACCGCCTGGAATTCTTAATAAACCAGCTTACAACAGATGAAAACATTGAAGAGGTATAGACCTTAACCGGGTGGCTTTATGATTGCCGGATCTTTGCAAAAGAGAATCACGCTGTTATATGGCGTGATTTTTTTTATCCTGTAGCTTTTCAAATATATTGCCTTTTCAAATAAAAAGCTTTAAAAGCTATCAGATTTTTTAATAACAAAAACCTGTTTTTTATGGTTTTTTATTATATCGTTATGCGAAGTGTCAGCACATAGTGTCAGCAAAATGGCCGTTTTTAGCCGTTTTTCATGATGTTAGTTGATACCTGTTGATATTTTCTGACTTGACAAGTGGAAAATAAGTCCTTATACTATATAGAGTAATAACGCCGGATGATACCAGATGATATTAAAAGAAAAGTTTAGGGTCATCTCTCCTAAGCAGTAGGTCATGCGTTCGAATCGCGTCCGGGATAATACTTAAAGTGTTTCATCACAACAACTTGCAAAGCTTCCCGTTTACCGGAGAAGCTTTTTTTTAGACTTCAGATGTGCCGGATGTGGCTTGATATTTAAGCGATTTAACAGGATAAAATATTATTCCAGTACCGAACAGATAAGAATTAAATTTTACATTGTTATTAGCATATTCAAATCGATGCCCAATCCTGCTGATTACTCCAGGTATATTGATACAGACTAAGCATTACGAACTCTTGAGAAAGCACAAGAGAAGAGAAATAATCCTGGAGGAGTTATTTTCAATTCTTGACAAGAGCATTGATTTTTGAATACTTGGATATTTATGACAGTAAAAAGCGGCCAAATAGTTGCTTGAACTGTTAAAGAATAATGATTGTCTGATACATTACAAATAAACAGTTATGGAGGGGATATTATGATACAACTTGAAGATTATATTGACACCAATATTTTTAAAAAGATCGTTGCCTTTTCTGAAAACAAGGAGACCCCGTTCCTGGTTGTTGATACGACCAGTGTTCTAAAAAAGCTGGAAGAGCTGGAGAACTTTTTCCCTTATGCCGGGATATATTATGCCGTAAAGGCAAATCCGGCAATTGAAATACTTACAATATTCAAGGATAAAAAAGTCAATTTTGATATTGCTTCCACCTATGAGCTTGACCGGGTTTTGTCACTTGGTATCAGTCCCGATAGAATCTGCTTTGGAAATACGATTAAAAAAAGCAGGGATGTAAGATATTTTTATGAAAAAGGTGTCAGGCTGTTTGCATCAGATTCCGAGGCAGATATACGCAGCATTGCAAAGGCAGCACCTGGTTCCAGGATCTATATCCGGATACTTACTGAGGGAACATTCACTGCCGACTGGCCTTTGTCCAGAAAATTCGGCTGTCAGTCAGACATGGCTATGGATCTGATTATTCTGGCAAAGCATCTGGGACTGGAACCATACGGGATATCCTTTCATGTAGGATCCCAGCAGCGGGATATAGGTGCCTGGGATGCCGCCATCGGAAAGGTTAAGGTGATTTATGAAAGGCTTATGATAGAGGATGGAATTCAACTGAAAATGATCAATATTGGAGGGGGATTTCCAGCCAATTACCTTACAAAAACCAATGATCTTTCACTTTATGCCCAGGAGATCACACGTTTTCTAAAGGAAAGCTTCGGAGATACCCTGCCGGAAATCATACTGGAACCCGGCCGATCACTGGTTGCCAATGCGGGTGTTCTGGTCAGCGAGGTTGTACTGATTTCCAGAAAATCCCGGACAGCACTTAATCGATGGGTCTTTACTGATGTTGGTAAATTTTCAGGCCTTACTGAAACACTGGAGGAGGCCATTAAATACCCCATATATTCGGGAAGAAAAGGAGAGCTGGAAGAAGTTATCATTGCGGGGCCTACCTGCGACAGTATGGATATAATGTATGAAGACTTTAAATACCCTCTTCCTTTAAACCTGGCAATCAGCGACCGGCTTTACTGGTTATCAACAGGCGCCTACACAAGTTCTTACAGTTCGGTTGAATTCAACGGATTCCCGCCTTTAAAAACATATTATATTTAAGTAATGAAAAAGCAGAGACACTTAAGTCTCTGCTTATGTTTATACTTCTTTAAAGCCTTATAGTGATCTGACTCCTCCTGAACGCTGAATCCCGGATCAGCATATTCACTGATACTCGCAGAAAGCCAGTACAGTGCGATAAATACTACAGGTCTCAGAAACTGACAGTAATACCTGCTGTTATATAATTAAACAAGGCAAAAGTGTAGACATCGCCGCCTCCGTCCGAGCCACCCTCGAGAATCCTGTAACCTATCCTGAAAACAGTATCCGGTGAATATCTGTAAAGTAGTGCCAGATTGAGGTCCTCCGCCCGTCCATATGGAGAAAACAGGGCATCTCCATCAAGCAGAACGCCGAATTCATCTAAATAAAACCATTCAGCCCGGAAATTTATGAGCGGAACAAACCCCAGATCGTCCCGGTGTGCATATCCTGACTCACTCATAAGGGCTATATCTGCACTTCTTATTTTCCCTGTCAAACCTATCCCCAGATCAAGATCCTCTTTTTTAAGAAAAGACCATCTGTAGGTAAATCGATATGAATCAAAGCGGTATGTCGAAGTAATCTCTGTCCCTTCTGCAAAGACAGTATCCTGAAACGTTATATCCCGGTCTGATGTACCGCTTCCCTGAACAGTAAGGGGTGCGATCAAAAAAGAAAAAGTGTGGCAGTCGGCAAATGTGTATCCTGCACGTATACGGACAACAGGTACAGGTGCCGAAGGAGTTTCTCCTGAAAGTGAAAACCTTGTCCCTGTATCAGAGGGTATCCTGACATCATTATAGCCTGAAAAAGCTGCTCCTGTTTCAACATCTATAAAAGCCTGTGCACCTAGCGGAATTACTGTAAAAACAAGGATTACCGATAAAAAGTATAATTGCACATTTTTCATAACAACCTCCACTTCACATAATTAAATATTAATAACAAAAACGTTTTTAAAAAAGAAAATGTTTTTAAATTTCCATATCTTTGAAGATAAATAAAAATCTCAGCTCAAGATAATCATTCAAGAATCAAGCCAGCTGCAAATATAAAAAATATCCAGCTAAAAGAGAGGCTTGTTACAGGCAAACGAACTGTATCCATGGTTATAATTATTATTTATCAGATCTGTTTATTTAAAAAATTATTTTGATTTTACAAATAACCGGAAAAACAGTTTTTTCATTATTGAAATCAAATTGTATTATCGTTGGAAAAAACAGCTTTCAGGCAGAAGGGCTTATACTGTATTATACTGTTTATATAAATATAAAAAAGAGGCGGTAATAATGGTATCGGTAGAAATTCTCGGAACACTCTCGTCAGTGATAGTTGCAGTATCGCTTACCCAGAAAAATATAAAACTTCTCAGGATCCTGAACCTGATAGGAGCAGGGGGATTTGCTGTATACGGATACTTCATAGGATCAATACCTGTGCTGGGACTGAACAGCTTCATAGCTGTCATAGACCTTTACTATTACTGGACAATGATAAGGTACAGGTCATATTTTGACCAGCTTGAAATAGAAAAACCTGAAGAATCCCCCTATCTCAGGAAATTCCTGGATTTTCACGGAGATGATATAAAACTCTATCAGCCTTCTTTTGATCCTGAAAAAATATCCGGATGCCATGGAATATATATACTGAGGGATATGCAGCCGGCTTCTGTACTTCTTTTCCGGGAACAGGGAGAAGGTATCATCGAGATGGTACTTGATTATGCAGTACCGGCATACCGCGATTACAGGAACGGGGAATACTTTTTCAGGGAAGCAGTAAGCAGGGAAAGTGAAAAAAAAATCAGGGAAATCACAGCTTACTCAGAAACAGGGAAACATTCATCATACCTGAAGCATCTGGGTTTCATACACGAGAGAAAAGAGGGGAACAGGGACCTTTACAGGCTTGTCAGGGAAGAAAAATAAAAAACCGGCATCACCTGATACCGGTTTTCAGCCAGAGAGGCTTAATGACTGCCGCAGCAGCCGCATCCCCCATGGTGGTCGCATGATTGGCCGTCCTGCATATCATCTCCTCCGCAGCATCCATCCCCGTGATGATGAGAAAACAGATCTTCAATATCCTCTTCTGTTGTTTCCCTTACGCTCTTCACATTAATATCGAAAATAAGGGTCTTGTCTGCAAAAGGATGGTTGGCATCAACAGTCACATTATCTTCCCCGATTTCTGTAACTGTTACAAACATATGATTTCCTTCTTCATCATGACTCTGGAACTCATCCCCAATTTTTATATCGCCAAGATCCGCAAAATCGCTTCTTGGAATTTCCCTGATCAGAGACTCGTCCCTCATCCCGAATCCATCCTCGGGGCTCACAGATACAGAAACATTTTCCCCCTCTTCCTTTCCGAGAAGAGCATCCTCAACAATCTGAAGCATCATTTCTTTTCCGTGAATATAAACAGCAGGCCCTGACTCTTCAGTAGTTTCAAGAATACTGCCTTCTGCATCTTTAATTGTAAAATCAATTTCCACAGTCGTATTTTCAGCTATCTTCATTAAAATCTCCTTAATATATTTACTATCTCTGAATTCCATACAGAAAAATATACAATCCCTGACTTCTTTCATATATCTTCAATGCCATGAAAACCTAAAGCAAGCATAGAATAATGTCAATATATGAAACATTGATGATTGAAACCGGAAAGATACTATTTCCTGATTCTGACCTCTTTTAGGGAAAAAGCGGTAAATGATGTGATTAAAGATGATATTGCCAGCATCATATAAAATAAAACATATCCCGAAGAATTGTTCTCTACAGAAGCCCCTATCACAGGGGCAATCAGGCTCATGGGAACTGTCACTGTATTAAGAAAAGCAAGTGAACTCGATTTCCTCCCCGGGGGTGCTGATTCAAGAACAAATGCCTTATAGCTTACAATATTGCTGACCTGCGCAGTACCTGCGAATACCAGGGAAAGTAAAAATACTGCAAAGGGGAGATCCATCCTGGCTTTCAGGAAGGGAATATCAACAGCAAAAACTTCCGGAATAGAGGCTGAAAGAACAACAAGAACTGAACTTATAAAAAAACAGACACTGCCCAGAGCAAGAACAATCCTGTTGCCGAAGTTATTGCTGATCCTCCCCCACAGGAGACTGGAGAGAAGCTTTGATCCTTCAATAACAGCAAGAAAAAGTCCTGCAAGCCCGACAATTCCTACCTTTTCAACAGCGTAAGGTATGAGAAAAGCAAATGTCAGCATATTTATCCTGTGAAATATTCTTAGTAAAAGAAGCTTTCTGTAGTTTGATGATTCTTTCAGATATCCGGCAGACTCTGCTGTAGTCTCCCGCAGTCCCCTTTTAACCGGCGGGTTACTGTCAGGTTTTTCTTTTAAAAGAGCAACCTGTATGTTATCCAGCAGCAGGACAAAAAGTGCAATAAACGAAAGAATAAGATAGCTTTTATAATCGGGAAAACTGCTCAGTACAGGCTGAATAATTAAAAGACCTGACAGCAGAGAGACAAGACCGCTCAGCACTGATCTCTGGGCAATAAATCCTCCCAGTTTATCATCAGGAAGAACTCTGCTGAAAAAATCCCAGAAAACAATAAATTCAGCTCCCCTGAAAAGTCGGAAAATAAAAAAGCATGCAACAAAGAGATAGACAGTCCACATTTCCCCCCGCCGGCTGATAAACCAGATAAGGAATACAAGCAGCATAAGAGCAAAGAAACGGGCAGCGACTGCAAACTGTATAAAAGGCTTTTTTCTTTCCCTGTGCTCAATTAGACTGCTGACATAGAGCTGGGGAAGAAATGTTCCGAGGAAATTAACCGAGGTAAGCAGCCCGACAAGAAAGGCAGAACCTGTCATTGAATAGACAAAGGCTGAAAGGACAAGGTTTGGATTGAGCAGACTTTTATTCAGCTCAACAAGAATTCCGTTATTCAGCCCGATAATGTAGTTTCTGCTGTATTCAGTTTTAATATGATGTCTCCCCACAGCTGATTATAATTAAATAATAATTATTTTACTACTTATTTTATAAATCAGGTATGGAGAATTAGAGAGTCATGTACTTCCGAAGGTTTTCAGGAAAGTCTATTTAAGAAGGCTGTTGACAGCCGAGACAAGCTCTTTACCTGTAAAAGGTTTTTTAATGATTTCATTCACAGCTTCAGGCAGCATATCACTGCTGAATCTGTCACTGTATCCTGAACTGAGAAGAACGGGAACACTGCTGTTTATTTTCTTGATTTCAACGGCAAGTGCGTCACCGGAAAGATCAGGCATTGTCATATCTGTAATTACAAGATCAAATTTAGAATGATTGTTTTTAAAATATTCAAGCCCTTTTAAAACATCGCTGAAAAGCAGCACACTATGACCTTCCCTGGTAAGGAATTTCCCAATCAGGTCAAGTATCATGTTCTCATCATCAAAAACAATAATATTGGACATTTTTCTCACCTTTTCTTCTTCAGTTTTCCCATCATCCTCTTCTGAAATTGTGCCATGAATTTTAAAATAAAGATAGACACAAGTTCCTTTCCCTTCCTCACTTTCTAGCAGTATATGTCCGCCCCACTGCTTAACAAGACCATGGACTACAGACATCCCCATGCCTGAGCCTTTACCAGCCTCCCTCGTTGTAAAAAAGGGGTCGAATACCCTTTCCCTTATTTCTTCGCTCATTCCGCATCCTGTATCACAGAACGATATCTCAACAGCTTCAGTCTCCGGATCTTCAGGGAAGATACCTGAATTCCCTCTTCCGGTCTTCCTTATCCTGATGGCAAGCTCTCCACCATCCGGCATTGCAAGCCTTGCGTTTGTGCATATATTCATGAAAATCTGGTGAAGCTGCCCCTCATCAGCCAGTATCAGGACATCAGCATCTGAGGAAAGGCTGACATTGATAGACCTGGGAAAAGAGGGCTTTATAAACCGGAACACCTCTTCGGCAAGAGAAGATACATTTACAGTTTTTGTTTCATTCCGTTTGTCGCGTGCAAAATCAAGTATCTGACCTGTCAGGTTAATGCCCCTGTTTGCCGCCTGAAGAATAATATCGAATTTGTCCCTTGTTTCCTCTTCAACAGAGCTTTCCATCTGACCCAGCTCTGCATATCCCCTGATTATTGAAAGGATGTTGTTGAAATCGTGGGCCACTCCCCCTGCAAGAACCCCTATTGATTCAAGTTTCTGTTTTCTCTTAAGCTGCTGCTCCATGCTTTTTCTTTGATCAATATCGCGGATACTTCCCCTGAATCCGATAAAGGATCCTTCCGAATCAAATATTTTCCTGCACTGGAGATCAACCCATATTACAGATTCATCTTTTCTTATTATCCTGAATTCAAAGCTGTTCCTGTTCGAATCTCCGCAGACAGTGTTGCAGCAGAAATTTTCCCAGAGAGTTGAATCCTCGTGATATACAATACTGTAAAACAGATTAGTGTCCTGCATGAATTCTTCAGCACTGTATCCCGAAATACGGAGACAGGAGGGGGAACTGTATATAAACTCCCTTTCAGGTGTCTGCCAGAATTCCCAGTCGTAATTATATTCCGCAATAGTCCTGTATTTCATTTCCATTGCAGAAAGGATACTGTCAAACTCCTCTCTGTAACTGAGGTCCCTCACTACTGACATCACATAATTGACATTGTTGAGTTCTATAATCCTGGAATTTACTTCAACAGGAATACTTTTCCCCTCCCCTGTAAGGTATATGGTCTTGAAAATAACAGATCCTTCATTCAGCAATTTTTCCCTGTAACTGCCCACCTTTTCCTTTTCATCTTCAGGAACCATGTCATAAAGTGAAAGAGCTAGAAGATCATCCCTTGAGTATCCGAATTTCTCGCAAGCTGTTCTGTTGGCATCTGTAAACAGTCCGTAGCTTCTGTCTTTAATTACAGTCAGGAAAATCGAGTCGTTTGCTCCGTTGAAAACAGCCCTGTAAAATTCCTCACTTTTAAAAAGCTGTTTCCTGATTTTTTCAACCCTGGACTTGAGAAGATAGATGAAAAGAAAAGTGGTAAGAAGGGATGCTGTTGCCACAGCAAAAACAGCATACACCCATGAAGGAATACTGCGGAAAGAACCAGGGAACAGCCATTTTTCAAGAAGCCTGTAATAAAAAGAATTCCGGTCGTTTTTCATGTCTGAAATTTCCCTGTCAATCAGATCGAGAATATCCCGGTTTTTCCCCTTTTTTGATGCGACAAGGGACCTGGTCGGGGAAAAGACTATCTCTGTGGCTTTCAGCCTCTGATTTGATTTGGCATAGAAATTAAATGAAATCATTGCATCGACATGATTATCAAGAAGCTCCCTGTTCATTTCATCAAGATCACTGAAAAAAAGAGGTGTAAAAGGTATATCAAAATCAGCCATCAGCCTGATGAAATTTCTGCCGTTCTGGTCGTCATTCATAAGGGCAACTTTTTTATCCCTTAAATCAAAGACTGTTTCCACCGGGGAATCGGGAACAACAAAAACCTGGCTCCATGATACTATAAATGATTCTGAGTTGAAATCAAAGAATTCTGACCTCAGACTGCTGAATTTGATACCCGGGAGTATATCGATATCACCTGCAAGTACCCGGGTATATGCATCCTGAAAAGATATTCCCTGGATAAATTCAATTTCAAGATTATTTTTCTCAAATATATACTCAAGCATTTCCGGAAAGAAACCGGATGCTTTTCCGTTTTTATCAGTAAAGACAACAGGATCAACACCGTCAAAAACAGCCACAGAAATTTTTTCAGGTATTTCAGCACTTAAATAACAGACAGGAAGGAACATAAGCTGAATAAATAACACCATACTTGAATAAATATTATTTTTTTTCATAGCTTTCATTATTTCCATTTTTTAAATTAATAGGCAGTAGAGCTTTTTATTAAAAAAGCCCTCCTATATTATAGTATATACAAAAGAAAGAATTAATCATTATTTATTTTATTGAGATAGCGGTAAACAGTAGGCTCTGAACAACCAAGCTGCTTGGCAGCCTCCCTTACTGCCCCCTTGAGACGGAAAATGTTTTTCTGATTCAGAATTTCAACAATATTCAGCCTGTCATCCTGGGTAAGACGTTCCTTTACAATATTATTTTCTATCAGGTATTTCTTTATCACATTATCCGCTTCCTCAGTAATGGAATCATAGAAAGTTTCCCCAGCATTGCTTACAAGGGAATCGACAGAGTCATATGAATTATTAATCTCAATAAGCCGGTCAGGATGGCAGAGCTTGAGAATACTGGTACTTAATTCCTTGTATCTCCTGTCATCAAAATTGATACAAAGCATCCCTACAATATTCTTATCATCATCCTTGATAAACATTGTGGATGAACGGAGTATCCTGTGGTCCCTTGAAACCCCGTTATAGTTCACCTTGTAGTCCATATCCCTGTATGATTCATCTGAAATCACTTCAAGCCCGAAGTTGGTGAGAGGCCCTCCCACCTGCCTCTGGCTTACATGTCCGTTTGCAATTGCAACAATGGAGTTTATATGGTCCTCTGTATCATGGAGCACAATTTCATAATCAGGGCCGAGCGCCTTGCCCAGGAATTCCACAACCAGGGTGTATTTTTTCCTTAAATCTTCATTCATTTACCGGTCCGCCTGTTTATCTGTTTATTCTGGCTTCATCAACATGTTTCTATAAACAGAATTGATTTATAATAATTTATTATCATCATGAACATCAAGCTGAAGTCAAGCAGATAAAAATAAAATGCCGCCGGTTTAACCGGCAGCACTGAAAAATCAAAAACCTTATATTTTTTTGTTATTTAAGAGGTTCAAGAGAAGCCTGGAAGTGCCTTAACACAGGAGGTTCCCATGTAATTCTGTAACCCTTCACAGCTGCGGATCTTTTCTTTATCTCAATCAGGGCATCTGCCATTACATCAAAATGGGCCTGGGTATAAACCCTTCTGGGGATTGCAAGACGGGTAAATTCAAACTTTGACTGGATCTGTTTACCTGTATCAGGATCATTTCCAAGGAGATAGGAACCTATCTCACATGCCCTGATCCCTGCTTCCCTGTAGAGTTCTACAACAAGTGCCTGCCCGGGGAACTCATGATAGGGGATATGGGGAAACATTGCTTTGGCATCGACAAATACACCATGACCCCCCACAGGTGCCTGATATGCAATACCTGCATCATCAAGTTTTCCGGCAAGATATTCCATCTGTCCGATTCTGTATCTCAGGAAATTTTCATCTATACCTTCATAAAGACCTATTGCGAGAGCTTCCAGGTCTCTTCCCGCAAGGCCGCCGTAGGTTGTAAAACCTTCGAATGAAATTGTCCTTCCCTTGAGTGCTGTAAAAAGGTCCTCATCTTCCCTGATCCCGATAAGACCGCCCATATTTACAATTGTATCCTTCTTCGCACTCATGGTAAAAGTATCAGCATAGCTGAACATTTCATTGATTATTTCTTTTATGGATTTATCTGAAAAACCTTCTTCCCTCTGCTTGATAAAGTAGGCGTTTTCCGCATACCGGGCAGCATCAATATTAAATCTTATCCCGTATTTCCTGCAGACAGCAGATGTTTCCCTGACATTCTTCATGGAAACAGGCTGCCCACCCGCAGAGTTGTTTGTAACTGTCATGATTACAAGTGCAATATTTTCAGGCCCCTTTTCCCTGATAATTGATTCAAGTTTTTCAACATCCATATTTCCTTTAAAAGGGACCCTCAATGACGGATCCCTTGCTTCTTCAACAACACAGTCAATTGCTCTGGCACCGGCTATTTCCACATGTGCCCTTGTTGTATCAAAATGCATGTTTGCTATGGAGAATTTCCCCTCACCCATAATTGCTCCGAAAAGGACCTTTTCTGCAGCTCTTCCCTGGTGTACGGGCTGAATATATTTATATCCTGTAATATCCCTTGCAGCATCGAGAAGCTTGAAGTAGCTTGATGCTCCGGCATATGCTTCATCGCCTCTCATTATTCCAGCCCACTGCTCCTGGCTCATTGCATTTGTTCCGCTGTCTGTAAGCAGGTCAATATACACATCCTCTCCCCTGAGGTTGAAAATATTATATTTTGCTTCAGCGATTTTCTGCGCCCTTTCTTCCCTTGTAAGCATCTTGATTGTTTCAACCATCTTGATTCTGAAAGGTTCCGGTACATACTTGATTCCCATCGTTAAACCTCCTGGTTCATGCCGACCTGCTCAGGACACAGCTCAGGCGGGATCAATTTATGACCATCCTGAGAGGCTGTACAGGCAAATCAGATTATATAAAAATGAAAATAATTTATTCTCAAACAGATTAACAATCTGTTATTTTTTAAAAGCTATTGCCTCAATTTCAACAAGAGCATCTTTAGGAAGCCTGGAAACCTCTACTGCACTCCTTGCAGGATAGTTGCTGTCCCCGAACATCTCCATGTAGATTCGGTTCATGTCGGCAAAATTATTCATGTCATTGAGAAATACTGTTGTTTTCACAACATCATCAAGAGTCATTTTCTGTGAAGTCAGTATAGCCTTGAGATTTTCAAGAGACTGCCTTGTCTGTTCTTTGATTCCCCCTTCCGCGAATTCCCCCGTTGAAGGATTAATCGGAAGCTGACCTGATACGAAAACAAGACCTGAAGCTTCTGTACCCTGCGAATAGGGACCTATTGCAGCAGGTGCTTTATCTGTTGATATTATTTTTTTCATTGTATTCCTCTCTTTACAATAAAATATTATCACCGTAATAATTCCCTGTCAAGTTTTTAATAATTTATTATCACTCTCAAGGATGCTTTTAACATTTTACAGCTGTTTTTTACGCTATTGTCCATATATCTGGCCAATTACGAAGTAATATGTTTCTATTGGTAATAATATTTTATTATCACATTTATCTTATAAGATTTTATTCCGGCCGTTATATCCCGGTACAGGAGATGCTTTTATCACTGTCAACAATGTCAGGTTTTCAAAAATACTGGCAAACGGAAGATATTGGGAATATAATTATTTGGGCATCAGAATAATTTTCCGCATTATTATAACCGCCCATCAGTCTGCAGCTTATTAAAAAAGGTAGATAATTTTGAACAGCCATATCAGAATTATAAAAACCGCAATTATAAACCCTGTATCTGATACAGAAACTGAATTTATCAGCGACGGAGCAGCTGTCCTTGAAAAAAAAAGTAAAAACCCAGGCGAAGCAGGTTTTGTTTTCAGAGAGAATGGAACTGCGGATGATGTTCTCAAAAAGTACAGTGATTATCCGGAAAGGGAAGTTATTGACAGACCGGGAACCCTGATGCTTCCATCATTTTTCGACATGCATTTCCACTGGGTGCAGGATGATGTAAGGATGATGCCCAAGGAAAATCTCCTTAACTGGCTTGAAGACTATGTCTGGCCCTATGAATCAAAATTCAGCAGCATGGAATATTCCGAACTGAAGGGAAGAGAGTTTGCAGAAAAACTTGCAGCTTCCGGGACCCTTGGAGGGGCATGCTACTGCTCCATACACAGACACACAGTCGACCATGCACTGAAATTCTTTAAAGGCAGCTTTGCGGCGGGAAATGTACTTATGACAATGAATTCCCCGCCCTACCTCACACAGACAGAGCAAGAAGCGGTTTCAATTACAGAGGAGAAATCTGCCATCTATAAGAAAAGGTATGCTGTTACCCCCCGCTTTGCACCCACAACATCCCCCGATGTAATGATAAAATGCGCTGAAATAGCCAGATCAAACAATTCCTTTATACAGACACATCTGTCTGAAACCAGAAAGGAGATTGATTTTGTGCTCTCATACTACCGGAAATATGATAATTTCAGGGATGCAGGAAACTACACTGAAATATACAACAGGTGCGGTATACTGGGGCCCGGAACTATTATGGGACACTGCATACACATTTCAGACAGTGAACTGGAGATCCTCAGGCAGACAGGGACTGCTATAGCACACTGCCCTTCATCAAATGCTCCCGTATCAGACCTGGGACTGGGCTCAGGCCTCTTTGATTTCAGAAAGGCTGAAAAGGCTGCTGTCAGGTGGGCACTTGCTTCAGATATCGGAGGAGGCCCTTATCTATCAATGTTTGATGTCATGAGATCTTTTGTAGTTCAGAACAGGGCTGCAGGGATTAATGAGGCTACATTCACCAAAGCCCTTTACAGAGCTACTGCTGCAGGTGCCGGAATAATGGGAATTGATAAAACTCACGGGACTCTGGACAGCGGAAAATCCGCAGATTTCATACTCATAGACTGTCCTTCAGCCGCAGATACAGCTGAAAAAACACTGGAAAATGTTATAATGGCTAAATCTGGGGCAAGAGACAGTTATATCGATCTTGTTCAGAGTACTTTTCTTGAAGGAAGGGAAATCTACTCAAGGAAAAATCATTGAAACATCATCATCTGCTGTTCATGATATCAAGGAGCTTCCTGTAGTCCTCCGGAGTATCTATATCAAAACCTTCAGCAGTATCATCTATTTCAATCCCCAGGACCGAGGAACTGTATTTCCTGATTATACGGCTGCCTCCGCTGTCTCCCATGAGGTTCAGAAGATCATTGCGGAATCCTGAAGGAAAGACTGCAGGAGAGGATTTTTCATTATTGATTACAGGAACAACAATACTGCCGCTGTTATCCGCAAAGGTCCTGGCAAGCTTTCTCATAGTGGATAAAGAGAGCAGTACCTGGTCGCAGGGAATAAACATATATCCGTCAGCACCTGCTTTGTCAGCACCTTTCACACCGATTCTTATGGTCTCTGATATGCCTCTCTCCCCATGGGGATTTCTCAGGGGGGTGACATTCCAGTATTCCCCGGATCCTTCAAGAATTTCATCAGAACCTGAAACAATAAAAACAGAAGAGAAAACATCAGCTTCAAGGGCATTCTCTATAGTTATCCGGTACAGAGATCTGTTTCCTGCTTCAAGGAGAAGCTTGTTTTTCCCTCCGAACCTGGCTGATAAACCTGAGGCCATTATGACAGCTGCAATATTAACCTTCCTGATTACCCTGTATTCTGCAGAGTATTCATGAATTAACTTTTCAAGAGTTTCAAGGTTGCTGCAGGAAACTGTCAGACAGATATCATTTCCGGATGAGTTGCGAAGGAGAAGATGGAGAGTCTCATAAAAACCCTTATGCTGGTCAAGCTCAAGAGAACCGATCTCATCCAGGATAAAGCAGTTCCCCGAAGCACGCTCAGAGATTCTTTTACTGAATCCACTGAAAACCCCTGAAAAAGCCTCTTTGTTGAAAAAAAACCTTTTGTTCTCATGGTATTCACTGAAAAGATTATTACAGATCATTTTATCTTGAATAAATGGTATCAGCTCTCCTGTAACAGGGTTGAAAAGATCATATGCTGAAACAAAACCGGACTCAGTTTTCTTCCTGGATATGAACCCGAAAGGATTTTTCCCATGGCTGAAAAAACCTGAAGCCTCTTCCGTTTTTCCCGATGACCTTCCCCCTGCTATGATATATATCATTCAGAACTTTACAGTCTCACAAGATACTGAAAAACAATTCCCATGGCTACCGCAGTTGCAGGAAGGAGGGGATTCAGCCTTGCGGGGATCCTCAGGCTGTTTTCGGATGATATACCTGTTTTAACCTTTACAAAAACATAAATTATGACTGTGTTGATTATTCCCAGCATAAGATATTCAAGGATTGCATAAAGTCCGCTCTGAATCATTCGGGAAGGGATATCAAGAAAATAGAGAACAGTCACTTCCGCCAGATAAATAACCCGCCATGACAGGCATGTAAGAACAACAGGAACCAGTGTTATTTTCCTCTCCCTGGCGAGGGTAAACCTGAAAAGAAGTGCAACAGAAAAACCTTCAAGAAGTATTGCAAAAGCAGGATTTACAACCTTGACAACAGGGAGAAAAGGGAGTGCCAGATTTGTCAGTTTGATAAGCGCTGTAACAACTGTCATCAGCGAAACAACTTCAATGCTTCCGCTCCGTTCATATGCCCTGTTCATCAGCATATATGCAATCGGAAACATTATGCCTCCGCTCAGACCCATAGGTATCATATTTAGAACATAGCCCAGAGTTGCCTCCAGAAAACCCCACACTCCCCCGTAAAAAAGTGAAAACCATAGAATTTCTTTTTTGGATAACTTTTCTTTCATTACACATCTCCTGTCAGGCCGACTTTTTTAATATATATTATACACCTGTTGTCGCCGGAATCAAGAAAACCTTTATCTGGATTCTAAAGCATTGACAGCCCTCTTTTGAGGAATTTCCCCTCCCCCCTTACAGCAGGAGTTTTCTCATCATACAGCTTTCCCCTCAAGAATACTTTTTCTATTTTCCCTCTGATCCTGATATTCTCATAAGGGGTATAATCCACATTCTCGATAAGATCGCTGCGGGAAACAGTCCACTCACTCTCAGGATCCACAATAACAAGATCAGCATCGCTTCCCGGAAGCAGAGCACCTTTCCGGGGATATATCCCGAAAATCCTTGCAGGTTTCTCGCAGCAGCTCCCTGCAACATCACTGAGAGTAATATCAATCCGGTCAAGGGCCCGGGATATCATCAAAGGCATCCTCAGCTGCACAGAGGGGAGGCCTTTCGGGCATTTCCTGAAATCACTAATTCCTCTCTGCTTCTCAACTTTATAATTGAAGGGACAGTGGTCTGTTGCAACATTCTGAATATCATTGTTTTTCACAGCCCTGAAGAGAATATTGTTGTTTGTCCTGTCCCGAAGAGGGGGACTCAAGATATATTTAAGACTGTCTTTTCTCTTATACATGCTGTCATCAAGAAAAAGATACTGGGGGCAGGTCTCTGCATAGATATTCCCCAATCCCCTTCGCCGCGCTTCAATAATTTCAGCAAGCGCCTCTTTTGAAGAGACATGGACAATGTAGAGTTTTGCCCCTTCTGTCTTTTCAGCGATAGAGGCAAGCCTTCTTACAGCAGCAGCCTCGCATGCAGGGGGCCTGCTTTCAGGATAGTATTCAGGCGTCAGGTGCCCCTTTTCTGCCAGATCATCTGTAAACCGGTTTATCATACCGTCATCCTCCGGATGAGCGCATATGACAAGGTCAAGTTCTGCCGCCCTTTTTAAAACTTTGAAGATATCACTGTCTGAGAGGCTGTAGCTGTATGTTGTGTAAATCTTGAAGCTTGAAAGCCCCCTTTCCTTAAGCAGCTCCATCTTTTCAAGGACATCATCATCAACATGCTGAATAACGCCGTGAAAGGAATAATCCACAGCAGCATTTCCGTCCGCCATTGAGTGGTAGATGTCAAGCTGATAGTCAAGAGGGCATCCCGGGGGACCGAATCCCATGTGGTCCACTATTGCAGTTGTCCCCCCCCTCAGGGCAGCAGCTGTCCCGGTATAGAAATCATCAACAGCAACTGCATCTCCTGTATCAAGACCCATATGGGTATGGACATCAACCCCCCCCGGCAGTATGTATTTTCCCGAGGCATCAATTACCTTCTCATTCCCGGGTTCAAGGTTTTCATCAACAGCTTCAATCCTGCCGTCAGTTATTCTGATATTCCCTTTAAAAACCCTGTCAGGGCTTACAATTTTCCCGTTAATAATCAGCATATTCCACCTCCCCCTGCCTGAACACGGCCGTCTCTCCTTTTCCGTGAATACCAGGTGTTTTCAAGCGGGAGAGAATTTCTGAATACCCTGTCCAGGGAATAATATGCCCCCTGGACAGCAGGGGCTGTCGGAATTGCAGATATTTCCCCTATCCCCTTGCTGCCGTAAGAGAGAGGCGATCTGTAATCCCTGAGAGCTATGCGGACATTTATTTCAGGTACCTTGTCCGCCCTGAAAAGCCCCAGAGTTCCGAACCTGGCCGAAGGGACACAGTTTTCAAGGGGAAAATCCTCTGTAAGGGCATATCCCAGTCCCATGACAACACCCCCCTCGATCTGCCCTTCAAGACTTTTCCTGTTGATTACCTGTCCAACATCATAAACAGCTTCAACTTTTTCAAGTTTACCGTTTTCATCAATAACAGCAACCTGTACACCGTAGCTGTAGGCAATATGGCTTACAGGGTGCTCTTTGGGACTGTCTATGGGATCTGTTACACCTGTATATTCATCATAGAATTCCTCCCCTTCAAGCTCTGAAAGGGAAAAGCCGGAATCAAGTTTTTCCCTGAGCTTTACGCACGCCCTTCTTACAGCTTCCCCTGTGAAAAGTGTCTGGCGGGATGCTGTAGTGGAACCGGAATCAGGGGTAAGAGATGTGTCGGGGCTGCAGAGTATCAGAAGCCCGGGTACTGTTTTCAGGGTTTCACATGCAATCTGGAGGATAACAGTATCAAGCCCCTGCCCCACGCGGGCCGCGCTTGTATAAAGCGTTATTTTTCCCCCGGTCACTTTCAGCCTGCATCTTCCGGTATCTTTCACCCCAACACCGAGACCTGAATTCTTGATTGCACACGCAATCCCCCTGTACCTGCTGCTGTAATAGATATCCCTTGCCATATCAAGACATTCAACTATTGCAGTTGATTCATCTGCATACTGGCCGTTTGGAAGAACATCACCGGGCCTGACAGCATTTATATATCTTATTTCAAAGGGATCAATTCCCGCTTTTTCCGCCAGCAGGTTAAGGGAACACTCCATTGCAAAGTTGCTCTGAGGGACTCCGAATCCCCTGAAAGCTCCGGCCGGGGGATTGTTTGTATAGACAGCAGTTCCCTTTATACTGATATTTCTGAAATTATAAGGCCCCCCCGCATGGGTACAGGCCCTCTGAAGTACGGGACCTCCGAGCGATGCATAGGCACCTGTATCGGAAACTATCCCGGCCCTGAGTGCTGTAAGCTTTCCCTTCTCATCGCAGGAGACAGTCAGGTCAATCTCCATTGCATGGCGCTTGGGGTGAATATTAAGGCTCTCCTGCCTTGAAAGCCTAACCTTCACAGGCAGTTTGAGAAGATATGCCATAAGTGCTGCATGATGCTGGACACTCATGTCCTCCTTTCCTCCGAAAGCCCCCCCAACAAGGTTTGCAATGCATCTGACATTTTTTTTATCTATCCCCAGCACAGGTGCAATTTCCCTCTGTTCATCATATATGCTCTGGCTCCCTGAATAGACAGCAACACCCTCTCCGTCAGGCATTGCAACAGCACACTCTGTTTCCATAAAAGCATGGTCTGTAAAAGGTGTACTGTATTTTTCCCTTACAACATAAGCTGACTTCCTGAAAACATCTTCGACATCCTCGCCCCTCACAAGTGTTTCAATATCCAGTATATTACCCCCCTCATGTATGAGGGGGGCATCCTCTTTAAGCGATTCCTCCGGGGAACGCATTGGGGTAAGCTCCTGGTATTCAATCCTGACAAGCTTTTTGATTTCATCAAGAGATTCTTTTTTTCTTGAGGCTACAAGTACAATTGCATCGCCGATATATCTTGTTACTTCCCCTTCAGGTATAAGTACGTCCCAGTCCTTGATAATGTGCCCTGTTTTATTGATTCCGGGAATATCAGCTGCTGTAATAATCCCTGCCGCATCAGGATGCTTAAGAGCATCTTCGATATCTATCCTGATTATTCTCGCCCTGGGGTATTCAGACCTTACAGCGCTTCCATACACCATTCCGTCAATATGCATGTCATCAGTATATATCCCCTTTCCGAGGACCTTGATTTCAGCATCAGCCCTGGGATAATTGCTGTCTGGAAAACACGGGCAGCTGGTATCTGGGATTTCTAGACCGTCTCTAAGATATTCTGATGCAAGAAGGAGGGCTTTGATTATTTTTTTATAACCGGTACAGCGGCATATATTTCCTGAAACAGCCTTTGCAATATCCCCTTCTGAGGGGCTGCTGTTGGAATCTATCAGTGCCTTGCCGCTCATTATCATGCCGGGTATGCAGAAACCGCACTGTACAGCTCCCGCCTCTCTGAATGCAAAGGAGTAAACCTCCTTTTCCCGGTCTGAAAGACCTTCCACAGTTATCACTTCGCATCCGTCAAGGTTAATGAGTTTCCGGGTACAGGAGTTTCTGGCCTTGCCGTCAATAATGACTGTACAGCTTCCGCATGCACCTTCTGAACAGCCGTCTTTTACAGATGTGATCCTCAGCTCCTCCCTGAGGAACTCAAGCAGGGAACAGGTTTTATCCGTGTTTACAGTTCTTCCGTTTACTTTGAACTGGACCATTTATCAACACCTTAAATTCATTATATTTATAATATAGCATATATTCTGGGAAACTGAGATATTAAAGAGGAGTAATGGGCACTGCTATGTCAGGGCAGCAAGAAGGTTTTAAAACCAGGGTATATCTTCAGAACCACTTCTTTTTTTTAAAGATAAATATCATAAAAAGGGCAATTGCCGACATGCCTGCAAGAAAAAAGTAATAGCTGTACCTGAAATGGAGTTCCGGCAGGTATTCAAAATTGGTACCGTATATTCCTGCGATAAAGGTAAGCGGGATGAATATGGTTGAAAAAATGGTTAGAAACCTGAAAATATCATTGTTTCTGTTATTAAGCATTGAATTAAAGAGATTGTAATAATCTGAAAGCAATTCCCTGTATACATCAACACCGTCAACCGCCTTGAAAATCAGGTCCTGCAGGTCCTTGAAAAAGATTTCTGTCTCATCTGAAATTACACTGTTTTCAAACCTGAGAAGTCTTATAACTGAATCCTTTACAGGCCTGACTGTTTTGCTTATAAAATTGATTTCCTTTTTGTAAATATTTATCTTTCTCACAACTGAAGGAGAGGGTTTGTCAAGAATAATATTTTCAAGCTCCTCTATCCTGTCACCGAGGATTTCAATTATATGAAGATAGTTATCAGCAATTGTATCAAGAAGAGCATAGGCAAGATAATCAGAGCCTGATGACCTTATCCTCCCCTTCTGCTTTCTTATCCTGTCCCTTACAGGGTCAAAAACATCTCCCGGCTGCTCCTGAAAAGTTATAACAAGATCTTTTTTAACTATCATGGCAACCTGTTCAGTGTTTACAATCTTTCTCTTCTCGTCAAAATCAAGCATTTTTATAATAATGAATACTTCGCTGTCATATTCCTCTATTTTAGGTCTCTGACCTGTATTCAGAATATCTTCTGTAAGAAGGGGATGAAGGGAAAATGTTTTTCCCACCTTCCCGATAAGGTCTGTATCATGTATTCCGTCAATATTGATCCACCTGATAAAACCATCATCTGCAGTCTTTTCAAGATCTTCAACACTTTCAAGAATATTCTCCCTGATATTATCCTCGTTATACTCCATCATGCTTATTTTTGAAAAATCAACTTTCTGTTTTCCGATAAATACAAAAGCGCCGGGGGGAAGCCCGTTACTGTCACTCTGGTTGCGGATAAATCTTGCCATTTAACATCTCCTTAAATATCACTTTTTTTCTTCGGCCTGATCAAACCAGATCCCAGCTTCTTTATATTAAAAAAACTCAGCCTGTTTTTTTTCATTGATTTGATTATTTCCTTTGATGCGGGGATAATACTGAGATTAATATGGGCATCAAAGAAAAGGACCATATAATCAAGTTCGTTTACAAAGTTGAATACCGGATATATGTAGGCATTCATAGACTCAATCTTCTTCATGCTCCTGCTTGATACAAGGGAATCAATCTCTGCTGAAATATTAAAATCGGGAAAAACCTCGGTTATCAGCCGGTTTTTTACTGAAGGGCTGTTTTTATCCTTTTTCTCTATCGCTTCAGAGATAAAAAGCATTTCACCGGTTACAGAAAGTACAATAACCTTTTTTTCTATAAAAGTGAAAATAATATTAATAAGGCGGTTGAGGGAAGCTATCTTGATGGATTTTCTTTCGCTTATACTGTTAAGTTCTATATAGATTTCGGAAAGCTTGTTTCCGAGCCTCCCGAGTTTTTTAAGTCCCTCGGCAGTTGAAATACCGTGCGTCCTGCTCATCAGGAGGAGTTTATCAAGGGATTTTTCAAACCTGAAGCTCTTATGAATAATTCCTGCACCGGAAAACAATATCAGGATAAAAAGGGTTATTCCCCAGAAAAAAATATCTTCAGCAGATTTCTTTATCCCATCACCTGGAATCTGATCCAGAGACAAAACTGTTAAATAGGAATATATCCCGAATCCCAGGAACAGGAGTGAGACCGCAATAACATAAAAATAAATTGAAATCTTTTTTGAAACTATCATAACTATTCTGACGCCTTGATAAAATCCTCGATATCCCTGTTTCTTCCGGCCACTATAAGAATATCATTCTCCTGAAGTGAAACAGAATCTTCAGGTACAATAATGCTTACTTCCTTCTCCGGATTACCAACCTCATCAATATCCAGCTTTATCCGTTTTATATAAATCAGGTTAAGTGAAAACTTTGAACTTATCTGCAGGTCTGAAACTTTTTTCCCGAAAAAGACTGAAGGCAGCATGATTTCAGACAGGCTGTGCTCGGGGGAAAAGGAAATCCTTTCAAGCAGCTGCGGAGCAATAAGCCTTTTACCAAGCCTTATCCCCCCCCCTATTTCAAGGTTTATGACCTCATTTGCCCCGATCTGTTTCAGAACCTTCTGATGAAGGTCTGTTACAGACCTTGATATTACATAGGGAACTGAAATCTGCTTTAGAATAGCAGTTGTAAGTATATTGGCCTCAACATTGTCACCTATTGCAACTATTGCTATATCAACTTCATCCCTGAGCAGTGATGAAAGGGCATTTTCATCTGTTGAATCCAGGATCACAGCTGTTGTTACTATTTCATTCATCTGTTCAACAAGAACAGGATCATTGTCGACAGCAATAACCTTTCCACCGTTTTCAGTTATTGTAGTGCAGAGCTGTCTTCCGAAAGACCCAAGCCCTATTACTGCAAATACTTTTTCCATATATTCTCCTATAAAGTTATCGGACACTCCCTGTCAGGAAGGTTTTGCCTCTTATGATAAAAACAGGCTTCTGTCATTCCCCTTTACCCTATTGACATATCAGCTTCAGGATAGCTGATACTTGTTTTAACTGCGCCGCTTCTCCCGAGAGATGCAACTATAGTCAGGGGTCCCAGCCTTCCCAGAAACATCAGTATAATAACCATGATCTTTCCGCTGTATGAGAGCAGCGGGGTAATCCCCGTGGAAAGACCAACTGTACCGAAAGCCGAGACTGTTTCGAACAGTATTTTATGAAGGGGGAAATCCTCTGTAACTGAAAGAACTATAAATCCGGCTGTAACAATAAACATACCGGTAACAACAACTGTAAGTGATTTAATCACAGATGATGAAGTAATCCTGCAGTTATACATGGTTATCTCTTTCCTGTTGTAAAGGACAGATTTAAAATGCGACAGTATTACAGCTACGTTATTGACCTTTACCCCTCCTGCGGTACTTCCTGTGGCCCCTCCTATAAACATGAAGACTACCATAACAAGAACAAGGGGAAGCGATATCTGATTGAAATCAATTGAATTGAAACCTGCTGTACGAAGAGTTACAGACTGGAAAAAGGCATTGACATACTGACTGATGAGAGACATATCCTTCATTGTATTTCCATGCTCTGAATAGTAAGTCAGCATTGTCCCTGCAAGGAGGAGAACTGCTGTTGTCTGGAGTACAACTTTTGTATTGAGACTCATTTTATGTACTGCCCTGTTTTCCCGGTTCAGCAGCCTTTTTCTTCCCTTCTCATAAATATCATTGATAACTGAAAAGCCCAGTCCACCTGCGATAATAAGCAGGGAAACAGTAAGAAGAACTCCCGGGTTGTTCCTGAACGAAACAAGGCTGTCTGAATAGAGTGCAAACCCTGCATTGCAGAAGGCTGAAACAGAATGAAAAAGTGAATAAAAAATTTTATCTCCTGCAGAAAGAGGGTGATCCGATAAAAACAGAAGCAGAAAAAGGGCGCCTGCTGCTTCTATAATAACTGTTACAGCTGTAATGCGTTTTACCGCTGCCGAAACATTGGAAATCTCATCCTCATCAATCATGTAGGACAGTATAAGCTTGTTTTCAATTGAAATTCCCCTCTTCATGATAAAGAGGGCTGAAAAGGATATTATCATTATCCCGAGTCCGCCGGCCTGTATCAGGAAAAGGATGATAATCTTTCCCCATATGCTGAATCCTGATGCAGTATCAACAACAGCTAGCCCTGTAACACAGACAGCAGATGTCGATGTGAATAAACTGTCCAGGAAAGGTATCCTTGTCCCGTCTGAAGAGGAAAAAGGCATTGACAGAAGGAGGGACCCGGCAACTATCATTATAAAAAAGCTGAGAACTATTGTCTGTGAAGGATGGGTAATAATATTCTGAAGGAAAATGCTGAGCTTCTGGAACCTGGAAAAGATCTTGAGAAATATGAAGATATTCCTGAAAACAATTATTGAGGCATACCCTCTGAAAATGTTTTCCTTTCCGAAAAAATAGAAATACTTTGCAAATAAAAAAAACACAATAAACACAGCGAGAAAAATAAGTGATATCATGTTTCGTCTCAGATAAACGCTTTTATAGCTGGCCTTTTTAAGATCTGACAGCACTTCCAGCAGGGAAAGGGCCACAATTGAAAAGTCTATGGTATTTATAAACACAGCCTCTGCAAATGATCCTGTTGAAACATGTTCAATAAAAAGAGACAGCATTCCCAGAAGAAGCACCAGAAGATTAATAGCCTTTTTCAACAAAACCCCTCTCATAAAAAATCAAATAATTATAACATATTATATATACATGTATTACAATAATAAAAGTATGATATTTAAAGATTTTAAAATAGATAAAATTACACACATAAGAACAGGCGCTGTTGATATCTGGATAAGGAAAGAGGAGAATGAATGGTTCCTTTACCACAGCTGCAGCAGGGATGAAAAATCAGAAAGTCCTGAAGATTTCAAATGGACCAGAATAATTTCAGATTCAAAAACAGATACAATAACAGTATCCCCGGCAGTACCTGAAAGAGCTGTAATTGTCCAGTCTCCCGATGAAATAATTATTCCTGAAAAACAGTCAGCTGTTTTTTATATAGAAATTCCGCTTGTACTGCACCTTAATATAAAATCAAGACCTGATATCTTTCTGGTAGATATCCCTTCGGGATTTTTTTCAAACACATGGTACGGAGACCTTACAGGGGGCTTCCTTTCATACTCATTGAATACATTAATCTCCTCAGATGTTTTCACGGAAATACCCCTCTCATCTGCTGTTTCAAGGGTTACAGTGAGCAACAGATCAGGTAATCCTGTAAAGTTCAGGAAAATAGCTGTATATGTCCAGAACATGAATATATATGAAGGGGCCAATCACATGCTGTGGACAGATAATTCCAGTATTGTCTTTTCAGGAAACAATGAAGTGAAAATAGAGATTGAAAGCAAACCTGCAGAAGGGGGGAAAAAAGTTTTCTCCAATCACAGGTATTCTCAGGAGAAAAACCTTCTCAGGAAGGGATTTACAGTTATGCTGAAATCAGTAACAGGAGTCTGACAGATGATTGAAAAAATATCGGAATCATTCATATCAGTCATACCTGAAAATATTCTGCTGAAAAGTTCGGAAATACTTATATTTGTTCTGGTATCCCTCATTATTCTCAAAATACTGAAATTCTTTGTAAAGAAAACAACATCCAGATACTTCTCGGACCAGACAAACATGCTTGTGCAGAAGGTCTTTTTCTACAGCGGACTTGCAATAATTTTCCTTACCCTGCTCAACTACCTGGGAGTCAGTATTACTGCAATACTGGGTGCTGCCGGAATTGCAGGTATTGCTATAGGTTTTGCAGCGCAGACCAGTATTTCCAACATTATAAGCGGTCTCTTTCTGATTTCAGAAAAAACCTTTGAAGTGGGAAACCTTATCCAGAGCGGAAGTACGACAGGAACAGTAATGTCTATTGACCTTCTCTCAATAAAGATAAGAACACTTGACAACAAACTGGTAAGGATCCCGAATGAATCGATTATAAAAAATGAACTTGTAAATATAACAAGATTTCCAATAAGAAGGGTTGATATCAATATAAGCGTTGCATACAAGGAAAAAGTTGAAAAAGTGAGGGAAGTGCTCCTGGATATAGCAAAAAACAACCCCTGTTCACTTGATAATCCGGAGCCGCTTTTCCTGTTCAGGGGATTCGGAGAATCAGGGCTTGATATCCTTTTAGGTATCTGGATTTCAAAAACAGATTACCTTGAGCTTAAAAATTCAATCATGATTGAAATCAAAAACCGCTTTGACGAGGAAAATATAGAAATACCCTTCCCCCATATCTCTCTTTATACAGGAGAAGCTACAAAACCATTCCCGGTTGAAATAACTGGAAAAAGCTAGCACAGACAGGAGAACAGCTGTAATTATGGATGAGGATGCAGACAGACCTATACAGATGACAGACAATGCAAAAGGAGACCTCTACAATGTCTCCAGCGAAATTGTCGACCTCAGAAAATCCGCATCAGATGCATCATCAGATATTGTTGCAAGGCTTGAAGCTTTTGAGGATATTATAGCATCGGAAGTAGGAGACACACTCCTTGTCAGGGCCAGAAACCTGGAGAGGGAAACAGGGATCAGGCAGATTTACCTGAAATTCGAAGGGGGAAACCCGTCAGGAACCCAGAAGGACCGGATTGCCTTTGCACAGGTCGAAGATGCCCTCAGAAGGGGGTATGATACAATATGTTTTGCAACCTGCGGCAATTACGGTGTTGCGCTGGCTTTTGCAGCAAGCCTTGCAGGACTGAGATGCTGCATCTATGTTCCTGAAAATTATCATTCTCCGAGGGAGAAGGAAATGATAATGTTCAATGCAGTTATATACAGGAAGGGAAAAGACTACGAGGAATCAATTTCTCTGTCAGCCAGGCATGCCGGGGAAATGGATTTTCATGATGCTAATCCCGGTGGAACAAACACAAACCTTCAGCTCAGGGCATACAGCCAGATAGCTTTTGAAATATATGACGAACTGCGTGATGCTCCTGCCGCAGTAGCTGTGCCTATCTCAAACGGCACAACAATTACAGGTATCTACAGGGGATTTCAGCAGCTTTACAGGAGGGGTAAAACTTCAAAAATCCCCAGGATAATAGGGGGCTCAAGCAGCAACAAGAATCCTGTAATAGCATCTTTCAAAAAGGGGCTGAAGTCGTGCGAAGACCTTGACCCGAACGAAATCAAGGAATCAATAATCAACGAACCGTTGATTAACTGGCATTCAATTGACGGGGACATGGCTCTTGAAGCTATCTATAAAACAGGCGGCTGGGCACAGGACTGCAGCGATGCAAAAATGCTCTACTATTCAAAATTCCTTAAAAAAAATGAAGGACTCTCTGTTCTTCCGGCATCCACTGTAGGTCTCTATGCTCTTGAATTCTACCACAGGAAGGAAGCACTGCCGGGAGACAGATATGTGGTGGTTCTGACTGGAAGGAGATAATGTGAACAGTAATACTGCAGTTGTCTACTGCGAAAATGCATTTGACACTACCTACGGCAAGACTGCCCACGGGCTGGTAAGGTTTACTGAACGCTACAGAATAGCCTATGTGATTGACAGCCACCTGGCGGGAAAAGATGCCGGCATGGTCCTTGACAGGAAGGAATCAGGAATACTGATAGTGAGGGACCTTAATGAAGCTCTTGAGAGAGCTGAGAGGGAAAATATTATAATTACCCATTTCATAGTGGGTATAGCAACAGACGGCGGTTTTCTGACAGATGATATAAAAAAATCATCAATGGAAGCATTGAATTCAGGTCTAAACATAGACTCGGGCCTGCATGAATATATTTCAGATATTCCCAGAGCTCAGGAAACAGCCGCAGAGAAGGGACTTGCAATAAATGACATAAGAAAGGAAAGACCCGGTAAAAAACACGCATTCACGGGAAAAATCAGGGAAGTCACTTCATGCAGGATAGCTGTTCTCGGGACAGATTCTGCAATAGGAAAGCGGACAACTGCGTGGATTATTACACATGCACTGAGAAACTCGGGGAGCAGAGCGGAACTGATCGGAACAGGGCAGACTGCATGGCTTCAGGGGGCAAAGTACGGCATTATCCTTGATTCCCTGATCAACGACTATATAAGCGGGGAACTTGAACACGCACTCTGGACAGCATGGAGGGAAACCGGAATGGAATATGCCATTATTGAAGGCCAGGGCAGTTTGATGAATCCCGGTTATCCCGGAGGCTTTGAAATACTTGCCGCGGGAAGACCCCACGGAATAATAATGCAGCACGCCCCTTTCAGAAAAGAGTATGACGGATTCGAGGGTTATCCAATGGACCCCCTGAATGACCAGATCCATATTGCGGAGTTCCTCTCGAAAAGGCCGGTCATTGCTGTAACCTTAAATCATGAAGGAGTCCCGGCAGGGGAAATTGACAGGGTATGCAGGGATCTTGAGAATTCCTGCGGAAGACCTGTTGTGGATCCCCTTGTTCACGGTGCAGACCGGCTGCTTCCACTGATAAGGGAACTGAAAAATGACAATTGATTCTGTTGAGATTTTCCCCCTTTCCATGAAAATGAAAAATCCCTACACTGTCGCATACAGCAGTTTTGACCATGCTGAAAACCTTCTTGTACGTATTGGAACAGGAGGACTTAACGGATGGGGATGTGCTGCTCCCGACCCGCATGTTACAGGGGAAGACCCTGAATTTCTTCTTGAAAAGGGAAGGGAAATACTCCCCTCGATGATTAAAAAAGATCCTTTCAGAAAAGCCCTTATCATGAAACATATTAAAAAAGATGCTCCAGGCTGTTTCAGCCTGTGGGCTGCAGTGGATATGGCGCTCTGGGACCTTATAGGGAAGAAGGCAGACCTTCCCCTGTGGAAACTTCTCGGAGGATACAGGGAAAGAATAAAAACAAGTGTTACAATAGGGATCTGTGATGTGGATGAAACCCTCAAACAGGCTAAAGAGCTTTATGATTCAGGAATTACAGCAATAAAGATAAAAGGGGGTATAAATCCCGGTGAAGATATTGAAAGAATAAAAGCTGTAAGCAGGGACCTTCCCGGGGAGCTTCAGATAAGGTTTGATGCCAATCAGGGATACACAATTGAAGAGGCCCTTTTTTTTCTTGAAAATGTGAAAGACCTTAATATTGAATTATTTGAACAGCCAACCCCTAAATCAATGCCTGAACAGCTGGGGGTGATAACAGGAAAATCCCAGACACCTGTTATTGCAGATGAAAGCATGGTTTCCCTGCTGGATGCATTTCACCTGGTAAAGAAAGGACTCATTGACCTTTTGAATATAAAACTTATGAAAGTGGGAGGGCTTACCGAGGCTATACAGGTGGATGCTGTTGCAAGGTCAGCAGGGGTTGAGGTAATGATAGGCTGCATGGATGAATCTGAACTGGGAATTGCGGCAGGACTTCACTTTGCACTCAGCCGCAAAAATATCCGCTTTGCAGACCTTGACGGGCACCTGGGGCTTGAGAATGACCCTGCACAGGGGATTATCTCCCTCAGGAAAGGGTATCTTTACCCGAATCATGGTGCTGGATTCGGGTGGAAAGGTTTATAGGAGCATCCCCGGTTAATCCTGAAAATGCTCAGGACTAATTTTTTTTATCAAGGACAGTCATATGGTAAGAAACAGTAAACAGCTAAATATAGGTTTTGTATCAACACGCATCTCGGGTACAGACGGAGTATCGCTTGAAACTGAAAAATGGGAACAGATTCTCAGGGAATTCGGCCATAATGTTTTCTGGTTTGCGGGAGAACTTGACAGGGACCCGGCAAAAAGCTTCCTGGTGAGGGAAGCCTATTTCAACACAGAAGAAAACCTTGAACTCAACAGGACTGTTTTCGGAACAGAAAAAAGATCAAGGGAAATTACAAACCGGATAAACAGGCAGAAAGAGTTTCTTAAAGACAGGCTCTATGAGTTTACTGAAAAATTCAGCATCGATATTCTCATACCTGAAAACTGCCTCGCCATTCCCATGCATATCCCGCTGGGTGCTGCCCTGAGTGAATTCATTGTTGAAACCAGAATACCTGTTATTGCCCATCATCATGATTTCTACTGGGAAAGGCCCCGTTTTCTGATAAACTCTGTCGGGGATTACATATCATCATCATTCCCCCCGGACCTTCCCTCAATAAAACATGTTGTAATAAACTCAATGATCCAGAAAGACCTTGCAGCGAAAAGGGGAATATCATCAACTGTAATCTATAATGTGATTGATTTCAGCAAAAAGAGAAAAGTACTTGATGATTTCAACAGGGACTTCAGGAAGACCCTCGGGTTTGAAGAAGATGATATACTTATTCTTCAGCCTACAAGGGTTGTTTCCAGAAAAGGGATAGAACAGGCCCTCTATCTGATTAAAAGCCTTGATATGCCGAAGGCAAAGCTGATTATTTCACATTCAGCAGGTGATGAGGGACTTGATTATTTCAACTGGATTAATGAGTCGGCGAAACAGCAGAATATACCTGTCTATTTCATCTACAACCATTTGCATGACAAAAGAAAATATGATGAAAACGGTAATAAGCTTTACTGCCTCTGGGATGTCTATCCTCACGTGGACCTTGTAACCTACCCTAGCCTTTATGAGGGATTCGGCAATGCTTTTCTCGAAGCTGTATATTTCAAGAAACCGCTCCTTGTAAACCGTTATTCTGTATATATAGTGGATATTGAACCGAAAGGCTTTGAAGTGGTTGCGATTGACGGTTACCTTACGCAGGAGAAGGTCTCCCAGGTGCGCAAAGTGCTTCTTGACAGGGATCTGAGAACAAGAATGGTTGAACATAATTATGCTCTCGGGAAAAAGTACTTTTCAATGAGCCTCCTCAGAGAGAGACTGAAAGTTATCCTCAACAGCATCTACGGGGAGATATAGATATAAAGTTATCATGAAAATAATAAAAGTTTTTGCGTTTTATATACCTGAATATTCTATAATAGTTCATGTGAAGAATTTTTTAATTCAAGGAGACTGATAATGTTTAAATTCATAATAGGAATACTGCTTGGAATAGTATGTGTTATTTTCTTTGTACAGAATGCTGAAACAGTTACTTTTGTTTTTCTGGCATGGCAGATAACAATTTCAAGGGCACTGATGCTGGTAACTGTCCTGATAGCAGGGATTGTTATCGGCTGGCTGTTCGGCGGAATGAATCACTTCATGAGAAGAAAAAAATAAAATGGGAATTGACAGGCTTTTTGAAATTATAAGAAGAGACTTCATGTATACAGATAAGGATATAACTTCAATGTTTCTTTTCATATCCCTGTTTATTTTTCTACTTCTGATATCAAACTGGCTGATAATATTTGCCGGCAGGAAGCGTATTACAACCAGATACAGGGCAAGCTTCAATAAAAAAATAAGGGAGCTAGACCTGACAATTAATGAAATTGACCTTCTAAACACACTTTCAGGATATCTGAAATATCCAGGCAAAAAGTATCTTCTCATGACAAATCAGCAGACCCTTTCAAGATGTCTCGATAAATACCAGAAAGAAAGCAGCAGTAAAAGCAGGTTTGCAGAGTCGCTTTATTCAAAAATAGAGAAAGGGCTGAATATATCAGAAGTGAATTCAGTAAGGGAAAACAAACCTCCTGAACATAAAGGGGACAGGATCAACTGGGAAGATATTTCAAACAACATCAGGCATATCTATATTGTGAAAGAACATGGGGGGGGAGAGTTTTTTGAGGCGGAAATATTAAAAATAAACAAGAATTTTGCTGTTATAAAAAAATGCAGATCCAGATTAAGAGTAAGTGAAGATTTGAGACTTCACATACCTGTTGAAAACAACAAAAAAATATGGGTAAACGGGGAGGTAAAAGGAATCAACAAGATTTCAGGTTCAATAACAATTGCATTGAATCATGTTAAAAATTATCAGCAGAAAAGATAGCTGTAGTTATCATTAACCGCCCTGATCAGGGATTTCATGTTATCAGAGATCTTTCCGCTCTCCACATCAGCATCAAAAACATCTCCCCCTTCATCCCTTATTCTGAATCTGCTGTCCGGCAGCTTGAGAAATCCTGTATTTTTACTGTTTTCAAAATCCTCTGCTGTCCAGAAAAGTGTAGGCTTGTCGAGGTAGGGACTTCCTTCATGGGGGCAGAAAACAGTGCAGTTGCCGCATTCATTGCACATCCCGTCAATATGGAGAATCTGATGAATATTTTGAAAATTATCTGATTCGACAGCAATGGCAATATTGGCCCTGTTCGGGCACACCTCTGTGCAGATTTCACACACAGCCCCGCAGTCAAGACATCTCAGGCAGTCTTCTTCAATAGATGCTCTGTCGCGGCAGAGGATCCCCCGCTTCCCATATATTTCTTTTTCATCTTTATCAAGAGAATATCTTTTAAAATCATTTTCAAGTGAAAGCTTTGCGAGAATATCCATGGCAATTATTCTGCTTGACCCCATAGCCCTTACAATTGTGGCAGGACCTTCTGTACAGTCTCCCGAGAAGTAGACGTTTTCAATGGAAGATTCAAATCTGTCATTCAGGACAGGGAACCCCTTTTCCGATATCTTTATCCCGTTATCTGTCATAAGTTTTGTACATACCCTGGCACCGGTTGCATTTATCACTGTATCATACTCGAGAGTCAAAGATGTTCCTTTTGAAACAGGGGAAGGCCTTTTATCCCCCTCCTTTTTTACAAGCGCCATCTCCTCAAGTACCAGGTTTTTTCCGTCATATTCCACAGGCAAGAGAAGCTCAAGAACATCAATTCCGTCCTCCAGGGTAAGGTTGAGTTCCTCCCTTGACACAGGCATCAGGTCCTTTGTTCTCCTGTAGAGTATATCAGCCTTTTCAACACCGTATGTCCGCTTTGCAGTCCTGACACAGTCCATGGCAACATCACCGCCCCCTATGACAGCAACATTTTTTCCAAGATCAAGTGTATTTCCGCAGTCTTTCGATTCCTTCAGAAATACGAGAGAATCAATCATCAGCTCCTTTCCCCTTACTACAGAATTAACCCCCTCACCTCTTGCTCCGGTGGCTATTATGATAAAATCATATTCCTTTTTCAGTTCAGAAATACTGTATTCTCCGCTGCTGAAAAATTCATATTCAACCCCTGTTTTTAAAGAAAGCTCAAAATCCCTGTCAATCATCTCCTCAGGGATACGGAATTCAGGGATTACTGATTCGACAAGTCCCATGGGCCTGTCTGTTTTTTCATAAACAGTTACATGGACCCCGTTTCTTCTGAGATATACTGCTGCGGAAATACCTGCAGGGCCTGCCCCGATTACAGCAGCTTTTCTGTCTGTCCTTAAAGCCGGGGGAGCAGTTTTCCTTATAAAATCATCCTGGGCATTAATAACAGCAGCCTTCTTGGCTTCCCGTATCCTAAGAGGTGATTCGTAATCCATCCTTGTGCACTTCGTCTGGCAGTCGTGATTGCATATGGCTGAAGTTACTGCAGGAAGCGCATTATCAACTGCTATTATTTCAAATGCCTTTTCATAATCCCCCTTAGAGACATATTCCAGATAAAGAGGTATCTGCTGCTCAACCGGGCACCCCCCTTTGCTGCAGGGTGGCTTGAAACAGTCGAAAAGGGGAAGAGGTGATTCAGTCTTCCTGCTTTCAACAAAGCGGTGTTCCTTCCTGTACCTCTTCCTGTTTACAACATTTTCTGCAAGGGATGAAAGAGAATCAGTATCAATTCCTTCAAACATCTCTTCAGCAGCTGATTCAGACTCTTCTGAAAGCTGATTAAATCTTTCATATCCCCCCGGTTTGAGAATCGCGCTTGCTACAGTCACAGGCCTGATCCCTGTTTTTGTGAGTTTTCCAATATTAAAGAAATCTGCCCCCCCGGAATACGAAACAGGGAGTTTTCCGTTAAAATCTGCTGAAAGCCTGGATGCTGCATTCAGGCTCAAAGGATAAAGGGCCCTTCCTGACATGTACATATATTCAGCGGGGAGCTCATTATTGGAAACCTTTACAGGAAAGGTGTTTGTCAGCTTTACACCGAATTCAAGTCCCTCCTCAGCTGCTGTTTTCATAAGCCTTTCAATAAGCTTTACAGCATCAGGGTATTTAAGGTCCTGCCTGAAATGGGTATCATCAAAATCAACATAGCGGTATCCCATCCTGTCCAGAATTCCTCTTGTAAAGTTGTATCCGAGCAGTGTCGGGTTGCATTTAATGTAGGTGTGTAACTTTTTTTCCTTCAGAAACCAGGAGGCAATCTTTTCAATCTCCTCAGGGGGACATCCGTGAAGAGTTGAGAGGGTGATCGAAGATGAAACTGATGTATCAAGATTATTTATATCCTCTTCAGTTACATTATCAAACCGGTCAATATTATCAATAAGGAATTCCCTGCACCTTGAAAAGAAGATATTTCCTGAGGCATCTATCATATCATCTATAAAGGTATCTATTTTGGAAGAGGTAATCCCTTCATAATCATAGCCCACGCTCATGTTGAAAAGAAAATCCCTTTCACCTGATATTCCCAGTTCCTTTCCAAGTATGATGCAGAGGATAAATCCCTTTACATATTCCTCATAAGCCTCCTGGACACTGAGTTCGGTTGACCATTCGCAGTTATAACACTCATCTACAGCCCTTATACATGGACGGGAAATACATTTCCTCAATTCCTCCCCGTCAAGGAACTGTACAGTCTTGAGTTCAAAAAATCTTGCACCGGCAAGGTATCCTGATACTAAATTCTGTGCAAGCTGGGTTGCAGGGCCTGCAGCAGGACCTGTTATGCCGGAAATCCTCTCCCCGAAAAAACAAAAGCTCCTTCCTGTTGTCTTTCCATGGATTTTTTTTATCCCGAAAACTGATCCGCTTTTTCTGTATTCATCATATATCCATCCAAGCAGTTTATCAAAAGCAACTGGTCTTAATATTTCAGACATAATTTCCCCTGCTATAATATTTTATGTTTTCCTGAAATGGCAGAAAACTCACTTAACTTCAATAAAAAACTTTATAAAATATGCTAGACCCTTTTCCAGAAGCCTCTGCAGACTTCCCTGGCCTCGCTGCATATCTTTTTTTCATCTGCACAGAGGATTTCCCTCCCCTTCATCAGGAATTTCCCGTTCACCATTGTGGAAACAACATTGCGGCCCATTACACCGAACAGTATATGGGAATTGATATTATCCTGATTCACAGGTGTGTGGGGATGATAATCTGCAACTATAATATCTGCATTGGCCCCTTTTTCGATAACACCGAGGCTGCCGTCAAAAAACTTTTCAGCGATTTTCCTGTTATTGCAGAAGAGGGTTTCCGGGGCCTCTTTCCATCCGACCCGGGGATCACAGAGATGGTGTTTGCTCAGGATATTGGCAGTTTTCAGGGATTCAAGCATATCTGTTGCATAACCATCTGTTCCAAGTCCCACTGTTATCCCTTTTTCCATCATCCTTACAAGCGGAGCATACCCTACTGCGTTTCCCATATTTGACTCGGGATTATTGACAACCATTGTTTTATTATGCTTCAGGATTTCCATTTCACTCTCATTTACATGAATACAGTGGACAGCTATTGACCTCTCCCCGAGAATACCTGCATCATCAAGCCTTTCAACAACCCTCTTGTTGCAGTTTTCAAGACTGTGCCTGAGATCTTCGATCCCTTCAGCAACATGTATGTGAAAACCTGAGTCTCTCCCTGCATCTGAACATCTTTCGAGGGTGCCCCGGGAAAGTGTAAAAGATGCATGAAGCCCGAACATTCCCTTTACAAGGTTGCTCATATCAAGCCTGCAGTATTTTATGAAGTTGATATTCTCCTCAATCCCTTTTTTTGCAATCTCATCCCCGTCCCTGTCTGAAACCTCGTAGCAGAGGGAGGTCCTTATTCCAAGTTCTTTTGCCACTTCTGCAATAGTGAAAAGAGTCTCTGTAGGGTTTCCGCCGCTTGCATGGTGGTCAAATACTGTTGTTACCCCGTTTTTTATTGAATCAAGATATACTGCATATGCGCTGTACCTGATATCTTCAGGAGTAAGGCTCCTGTCGACACGCCACCAGAGGTTCTCGAGGATTTCACCGAAGTTATGAGACTCCTTCCCGTCAGGAAGTACCATACCCCTGGCAAAAGCGCTGTATATATGAGTGTGGGTATTGATGAGACCGGGCATGATAAGACCTTCATCAGCATCTGTGAAAACATGATCAGGGTATTTCCTTCTGAGATCATCTGTCCGGCCGTAATCAAGTACAAGATTATCCTCAACAGCAACTGCGCCGTTTTCAATAAAAAGGTTTTCTTTATTTCTTGTTACAAGTATTCCGTTTCCGATTATATTAAGCATTATACTCTTTCTCCGTTATCTGCCCATATTCCTGCTGTTTGCAGGAATCCGGGCAGCTAATATCTTTTTATTCCATTATCCAGAATTTCATTCAGCTTTTCAGCAGGGTTTCTGAACCTGCATAAAAAGATCATGGCGGCTATTATATAAGGCTTGAATCCTGCTTCAATATACATGGGTATCCTGTATCGGTCAAAAACAGATGCCTCCACTTCCCCTTCCCTGCAGCTTACCCCCGATATATCTGCTGGGAGGCAGTGCATATAAAGGGCAGATCCTCTTTTTGTCCTTTTCATGAGATCTTCTGTGCATTCCCATTCCCTGAATTCCGCATTCTGCTCAAGAAGCTTCTTTTCAAGCTTTTTTATCCCTTCAAAATCCCCTTCCCCGTAGAGTTCAGTCCTCTCCTCCATGGCTTTAAATGGTGCCCAGCTCTTGGGATATACTATATCTGCCCCTTCAAATGCCTCTTCCATTGAGTTTGTCTTTCTGAAAGAACCCCCGCTTTCCGCTGAATTGCGTTCGGCAACTGCCTCAATCTCAGGCATCACTTCATAGCCTTCGGGATGTGCAAGGGTGACATCCATGCCGAAACGGGTCATAAGCCCTATTATCCCCTGTGGAACTGAAAGAGGTTTTCCGTAGGATGGTGAATATGCCCATGACATTGCTATCTTCTTCCCCCTGAGTTTTTCAGCCCCCCCGAAAAAATTTATGAGATGCATGGCATCAGACATGCTCTGGGTCGGATGGTCTATATCGCACTGTAGATTTATTACCGAAGGTCTCTGCTCAAGCACTCTGTCCCGGAACCCCTCTTCAACAGCAGAAGCAACATCCTTCATATATGCATGCCCTTTTCCGATATACATATCATCCCTGATTCCGATAACATCAGCCATGAAGCTGATCATGTTTGAAGTTTCCCTGACTGTCTCTCCATGGGCAATCTGGGATTTGCCTTCATCAAGATCACTGACAGCAAGCCCGAGCAGGTTGCAGGCGCTTGCAAAACTGAACCTTGTCCTTGTTGAATTGTCCCTGAAAACAGAAATCCCGAGGCCGGAATCAAACACTCGGGGTGAAATATTGTTTTTCCTCATCATGGAAAGAATTCCTGCTGTTTTGAAAACAGCATCAATCTCATCGCCTGATTTATCCCATGTGTGAAAAAAATCATTCAGGTACATATTTCCCGTTTCAAGCAATTCAAGTTCATCTATTTTCCCTTTTATAATATCCATATCAATCTCCTGTTTCTGCTTCTCCCGGACAAGGCAGCTCTCCTCACTTCCGGAAATCAGCCTTTCTTAAGCTGCAATCCGGAAACATTCCTCAGGTGTTATTTTTCAAGTCCTTTTCCAACTGCATCGATAATTTTCTGATATCCGGTACATCTGCAGAGGTGTCCTGAAAGGGCCCTCCTGATTTCATCCCTGCTGTATTTTTTCCCACTTTCCTTCATAAGTGTGGCAGTCATCAGAATCCCCGGTGTGCAGAAACCGCACTGGACAGCTCCCTCTTCTATAAACATCTCCTGCATCACGGAAAGCTTCTCCCCTTCAGAAAGGCTTTCAGCAGTCCTCACAGACCGCCTGTCAGCCCAGACTGCCAGATAAACGCATGAATCAACTGTAAAATCATCAATAATTACTGTACATGCGCCGCATTCCCCTTCTCCGCAGCCCTGCTTGACAGAAGTGAGATTGAAAGTGTCCCGGAGAAGTTCCAGGAGAGACATCCTTACATCCACATCCAGTGTTTTTTCCTTTCCGTTGACCTTCAGTGTTATTGTCTTTTTCACTAAACTACTCCTCAATACCTGTCAGTCTGCATAGATTGCGGACAGCCATGACCTCTGCAAGATGCAGCCTGAAAGCTTTTGATCCGCGCCAGGAATCCCTGGGCATTATATCTTCAAGAACAGCCTTTCCTATGATCCCTATATTCTCTCTTGTCACTTCCATACCCTTTGCCTTTTTTTCTGCAGTTTCACATCTGACAGGTGTCGGGGCAGCAACTCCGTAGGCAATACGCATATCAGAAAAGCAGCTGTTTTCAACCCATACGGAAACAGCACAGTTCAGGGTGGAAATATCCATCGCCTCTCTCTGGCTGAATTTGAAGAATTCCCCTTTACATCCTTTATAATCAGATTTCTGTACAGAAATACAGGTAAGCATTTCCCCCTTATGAAGCAGCACCCTCCCGGGACCTGTATAAAAATCCCTAATAGGGACAGTCCTTTTCCCCCCTGCAGACTGAAGAGTAAGAACGGCATTAAGACACATGAGAACAGGTGCGCTGTCTGCAGAAGGGGCGCCGTTGCAGAGATTTCCCCCTATTGTTGCAGTGTTTCTTATCTGGGGACCTCCCACTGAGCCAGCCGCTCTGGAAAGAAACGGAATATTTTCAAGCACAACAGGATCATTTTCCAGCATAGAATACGTAGTCAGGGGCCCAATATGGATATCCCCGTTATTATCCCTGTTTATCCCTTTCAGTTTTTCTATACGCCCTATTCCCATGAGGTGAGCTTCAGCCAGCTTTCCCTTGTGAAGCCTGATAAGGACATCCGTGCCTCCAGCAATTATCACGGCATCAGGATTTTCAGCGAGGTAATCAAGCGCCTCCTCAACAGAGAGTGCTTCCATGTATTTTTCAATATCATACATTGCAAAAAACTCCTTTTCAGATCAGCCCGGCTTTTTTAAAGGCATCAAACATGTTCTGGGGATTCATGGGAAGAGAGCTTACAGCAACACCGGTCGCATGTAGAACAGCATTTCTCACTGCAGGGGCAGGGGAAACTGTCGGCGGTTCGCCAAGAGCTTTATTGCCATACGGAGCAGTTTCCTCATATGTTTCAACAAAATCAGCCTTAAGTTCCGGTGTATCAAGAATTGTAGGGATTTTGTAATCAAGAAGGTTGTTGTTGAGGTGTTTGCCGGTTTCAGGGTCATAAAGCATTTTTTCAGTCAGTGCATAACCCAGACTCATGCTCATCCCCCCGTGAACCTGCCCTTCCGCTGTTACCCGATTGAGAATTTTACCGGAATCATGAATATTGCAGATATCAATAACTTTAATTTTTCCTGTCTTCAAATCAACCTCAACTTCCGCAACTGTAACCCCGAAAGAGAGGGGATTGGCATTTATCCTGTTGCTGACATCGCTGACAATAGGAGCAGCTGTCTCTTTTTCATAATATGATGCAAGTGTTATATCGCTTATCGGAACCAGGACTGACAGGTCTTTTTTCACAACAATATTGCCGTCAACAATATCAAGTTCCGAAGAGTCCATATTGAGTTTTTTTCCACCCCTTTCAAGGATCTTTTCCCTTACTTCAAGGGCAGCCTTTTTAACAGCCTGGCCAGAGACATATGACTGTCTGGAGGCATATGCCCCAGTATCAAATGGACTTGAATCAGTATCTGTGAACGGTTCAATATCAACCATTTCATATGGAACACCGATAGTCTCAGCTGCTATCTGGCACAGAATTGTATCAGACCCCTGTCCGATTTCAGCCGCCCCGACCTGAAGCTGAACAGAACCGTCCTGATCAACAACAATACGGGCCCCGCTTATCTCAAGGAGGTGGGGCCAAACACCTGTTGCATAGCTGAAACATGCAAGCCCCACACCCCTTCTTATATATCCGCTCTGCATGCTGTAAAGCTGTCTCTTCCTGTCCCATCCGATATATTCTTTTCCCTTCCTTATACACTCCTTGAGTCCGTAGCTTTTAAGACTGACATGACCGAGAGGATCCGGAGAGCCCTCTTTTATAAGATTCATTTCCCGGAATGCTGCAGGGTCCATCGAAAGTGCTTCTGCTATATTGTCATGATGGGATTCAACTGCAAATGTAACCTGGGGGATGCCGTAGGCCCTCATCGCCCCTGCAGTAGACATATTTGTATAGACTGTAAATCCTTCAAAAGAGGATGCCAGTTCTGCAGAGTAAGTCCTTGTAAAATTTGACCCCTGCTTCCCTACAATTGCATGGCCGTGGGAAGCGTAGGCACCGCTTGTACCGTAGCTTCGCAGCTGCCTTGCTATTATCCGGCCGTCTTTCCTCACTCCTGTTTTTATATAGTGCCGCATACCGTGGCGAGTTCTTGTGCAGGCAATGCATTCCTCCCTGGTGAGATTAAGCATTACAGGGCGACCCCCTGCCTGCATAGTAAGAAAAACAGCAAGAGGCTCAAGAACAAGGTCCTGTTTGTTACCGAATCCCCCCCCTATTACAGGTTTTATAACCCTCACCTTCCCGTATGGTAATTTGTACAGGTTTGCAATGATACGCCTTACAATGTGGGGTATCTGTGTTGATGTCACAATCACGACTTTGTCATTGCCGTCAATATAGGCATATGTAACCTGGTTTTCCATCTGGCAGTGCTGGACAGGAGGGGTTTCAAATACATCTTCAAATACATGATCAGATTTCCCGAAAGCAGCATCAATATCTGAATATCCGAGGGCAATCCTGTTATGACCGACTATGTTGTTCTTCACCCCTTCATGGATCTCGACAGCTCCCTCCTTCATGGCATCTTCAGGATCCAGGTAGAATGGATATTCCTCATACCCGACTTTTATCTTCTTTACAGCTTTAGCAGCAGTTATCTCATCCTCTGCAATCACAGCTGCAATCTCGTCCCCGCAGAGCCTGACCCTGTCTGTAAGGAGGGGCCTGTCAGCTATATCCCGCTGGGCAGGATCAAGGCTGAAAGGGTGGCCCGATGTAGGGAAAATATAACCTCTGACATCTTCAGGAGTAACTACTTTCAGGACACCATCCATTGCCTCTGCCTCTGATGTATCTATGCTTACTACACGTCCATGGGCAATAGTGCTGCGGAAAATCCCGGCGTAGAGCATACCCCTCATGTCAAGGTCAGCAGTGTACTTGGCCTTGCCTGTGACTTTAGCAACAGCATCCTTTCTTTTTTCCCCTTTTCCCACTGTTTTAAATTCCATAACAATCTCCTGTTCCACAGACAGCACAATTATCAAGTCAACAGTAATTTTAGTTCATATTTATTTCAAAATCACGTTTATATTCCCATCGTATCTTTCAGATGCATATGGAGCGGCTGACTCAGAGCATGTAAGGAAGCAGTGCATAAAAACTGCTGCATACTACAAGATCATCAATACGGTTTTTTTCATTCGGGGCATGTGCCTCTTTTTCATCACCGGGCCCGAATCCTATGCAGGGAATCCTGTGCCTTCCGCAGATTGCAACGCAGTTTGTTGAAAATGTCCATTTATCAACCTCAGGTCTTTTTCCGAAAAGTGCAAGATGGGCAGCAATACCTGCCTGGACAAGGGGGTGGCTTTCATCAATTTTCCATGTCGGAAAATAAAGTTCCTGAGAATAATCAGTTCCCTTCCATCCCTTTTTTGCATAATCAGGCATTGAAACAGATTCAGCATCCTCGCCGAGTACATCCTTTATATACTTTTTCACCTGGCCTATAGCAAGGTCAGCATCTTCGCCCCATGTGAGGCGGCGGTCAAGATAAAGCATCGCCCGGTCAGGGACTGCACACTGGGAGGGGCCGCTGACCTGCATCTCAGACACAACAATTGTCCCCTTTCCAAGGAAATTATCCTCATCAGGCTTGAGGTCGAAACAGAGCTTTTCCATTGCGAGGGCTGCACGGGATGCCTTGTAAGCTGCGCTCACTCCCCTTTCAGGTGCGGAACCGTGGCTTGAAACACCCCTTATTCTTGCAACAATCTCCATCCGCCCCCTGTGCCCCCTGTAAAGCCTGCAGCTTGTGGGTTCTGTTGAAACTGCAAAATCAGGTACCAGCTTTTCCTCCTCTATAAGGTATTTCCAGCACATCCCGTCGCAGTCCTCTTCCATTACAGTGAAGGTGAAATAGAGTGTATATTTTCCGCAGTAACCAAGCTCCTTCAGAATCCTTCCTGCAGCTATCATGGAAGCAGCTCCCCCTTTCTGGTCTGATGATCCCCTGCCCCAGACATGGACATCATCAATTTCACCGGAAAAGGGATCCTTTTCCCACGCATCAGGATCACCGACAGTTACAGTATCAATATGGGCGTCAAAAGCAAGGATTTTTTCCCCGTTACCGATCCTTGCAACAACACTGCCAAGCCCGTCAATCCTCACATCATCAAAACCTGCTTCCCTGCACATATCTGAAATTACCCTGCAGATATTCTCCTCATCCCCGCTGTATGATTTTATTCTGACAAGCCGGGAAAGAATACCAGCAGTGTATGCCCTGTATTTTTCAGATCTATTTTTAATCTCTTTTTCAATTCCCATTAATTCACCCCGGATCAGCTCTTGTCTATCAGTTCATTGAACTCTGTTACAAGCCGGTCAAACTCATCTGCAGTATCAAAAGCGCTGCCCCAGTATCTGTCATGGTCGTACCACTGAGCATTAAGTTCTCCGAGGTCCTTGCCCTGCTGTTCAATCCAGGTGAAATATTTCAGATTATGAACTGCCTTTTTTTCATAATATCCAAGCTCTTTCAAGTTGTCATAAGTGGTTCCCAGCAGCATTTCCATATCCCGTTCAGCCTGGGCTGCTGTGTATGTTCCCCTTTCTTCTGAAAGTTCCCTGACACGTGAACCGTAGAGCTGCATGGAATCAGTTGCAACTGTAACCACAAAGTCGGATTCAGTAAGCTCATTGTATTTTGCGAATTTCACTGCTGCCAGAATATTTGCAATGCTTGAAATACCTAGAAGATCAAGGTTTTCCGCAAGTTCCTCCGGGACTCCCGATTTCTTTAAAACTTCTCTTCCGGCATCTTCATTGAAGAGCCGTATAAGGCGCATAGGTTTTTCATCATCAACAGCGCATATGAAATCGGTATCCCTGCAGTCATGAACCCAGGGGACATGCTTGTCCCCTATCCCTTCAATCCTGTGTCCACCGAAACCATTCTGCATCAGGGTGGGGCACTGAAGAGCTTCAGCAGCTGTTATTTTCGCATATGGAAAACGTTTTTTAAGATAATAACCTGCCCCGAGGGTCCCTCCCGAACCGGATGATGAAACATAGCCTGCCATCCTGTCGCCGGGTTTCATGCAGGAAAGAAGAAGCTCTTCAACTGCTGAACCTGTTACATGGTAATGCCAGAGGGGATTTCCCAGCTCATCAAACTGGTTGAAGATCCTGAGGTCCTCACCTGAGCTGCTGAGTTCCCGGCACTTGTCAAATATTTCCTTTACATTTGACTCGCAGCCCGGTGTAGCTATAACCTCACCGGCAACAGTCCTGAGCCATTCAAACCTCTCCCTGGACATTTCCTCGGGAAGTATTGCTATGGACTGGCATGCAAGCAGAGTTGATATATAGGAGCCTCCCCTGCAGTAGTTGCCGGTCGAGGGCCATACAGCTTTAGTTGTCCTTGGATTGAACTGCCCTGTAATAAGCCGCGGTGCCAGGCATCCGTAAGTGGCCCCCACCTTGTGGGCACCGGTCGGGAACCATTTTCCTATGAGTATCAGTATCGGGGCCTTTGTACCTGTCAGCTCAGGAGGGAGTAGAAGATGGTTCACATCCCCGAATAAGCCGCCTTTTTCCCTGGGTTTGTTCTTCCAGGTGATTCTGAAGAGGTTTACAGAATCAATGTCCCACAGCCCTGTATCGGAGAGTTTTTTCCTGATATCCTCCGGCACAAGATCGGGATTCTTCATCATGGCAATTGTCGGCAGCCTGATCCCCTTGCTTCTGCAGTATTCCGCATTCTGCCGGCGGATTTCCGGGTTTACTGTAAAATCTATCATATCATCTCTCCTGCTGAAATTATTGCTAATATTCAATTTCACTTATTGAAGATATTGTTTTTTCAGGGACTGAAATCCCCTTTGATGCGGAATAAGTGTCTTTAAGTCCGCTTCCTGTAGCAAGAACCACAACTGTTTCATCCCTTTCCATCTTTTCCCTGATTTTAAGGAATCCTGCCCATGATGCAGCCCCTGCAGGCTCTGAAAAAAGCCCGGACATGGATGAAAGCTCTGACTGTGCATTTATAATCTCACTGTCTGAAACAGTTATTACTTCTCCCCTGTATTCATTCAGATACCTGAGAGCAGTAAAGCCGTTTCTCGGTATATCAACAGAAATTGAGTCTGCAAGGGTAGAACTTCCGAGGTTTTCAAAGACACCGTTTTTCCAGGCCCTGAAAAGGGCATTGCTCCCTTCAGCCTGAACAGCTGTAATTAGAGGCATTCTGTTTGTTAGTCCGAGAGTAATCAGGTCCTTAAACCCCTTGTATACCCCCCCGAGGATGCATCCGTCGCCGGCAGGGAGAATTACCCTGTCGGGAGAGCGGAAACCGAGCTGATTGAAAATCTCGACAGAAACAGTCTTCTTCCCTTCCATTGTCATTGGGTTCCATGCTGTATTCCTGTTCATCCCCCCGAATTTTTCCGAATACTCAAGGGAGAGATCATAAGCCCTGTCATAGTTTCCTTTTACCCGGTACAATGCCGCACCGTACTGAAGTGACTGTATCATCTTGGCATGGGGAGCTGATTCCGGAAGAAAGAGGACAATATTCTGACCTGCTGCCGCACCTATTCCTGACATGGAAGAGCCTGCATTTCCTGTTGAAGCAAGGACTATTGTATCTATGCCGTGTTTCGCTGCAAAGGCTGATACAAGAGCTGAAGCCCTGTCCTTGAAGGATCCTGTAGGATTGCTGCTGTCATCCTTAATATAAAGGGAGGAAAAACTGTATTTATTCCTCAGTCTTTCCGGTATCCATAATGGGGTATTGCCCAACGGTACGGGAGGAAAAAAATCTTTTTCAACCGGAAGAAGATCGGAAACAGGGTTTACAGAAGGGTCCCAGACACCTTCAATCTGGACTTCAAGCACTCCTCTGAGAGGTTCATCTTTTTTCTGAAGGCTGCGGCATTCGGGGCATGTATATAGATCAGGGCTGATCACATACTGACTGCCGCAGGTTATACATTTATATCTGAAATGCATAAAAGGCCCCTGATAAAGGAGAAAACATCCTGACAGCAATACACTTTTTCATAATATAATTGTAACAGATTTTATCCTCAGGTAAAGAAAAATATATACAGGGGATACAGCTGCAGCTCCCTTTTACTTTCCATCATCAAGCTCATCTCCGTAAAGCTCTTTCATGCAGTCGGGGCATAAACCATGGGTAAATGAAGCATCTGTGTGCTTTTCAATATACTGCTCTATCCTGTTCCAGTATCCTGCATCATCCCTTATCTTTTTGCAGTGGGAGCAGATGGGAAGAAGACCCTTAAGTGTTTTTATGCTTTCAAGAGCTTCTTTCAACTCCTCAATTCTTGATTCCCTCTCCTTCTCAAACTGCTTCTTTTTGGTAATATCCCAAACCATTGAAATCAGATAGCCCTCTTCAGACATATAGAGCCTGCTCAGGGATATTTCAGCTTCAAAGACTGTTCTGTCTTTTCTGGTAAAAAGCCATTCAAAATACTGAGGCTCACCATTCAGGGACTTATCTATTATCTCAGCGGCCAGATCTGAAGATTTTTTTCCGCCTGACTGAAACTCGGGAGATATATCGGAAGTGGTTTTGCCTATCAGGTAATCTGATTCACATCTGTACATTTCAAGAGATTTCCTGTTGCACTCCATGATTGTACCATTTTGAAGAATCATTATTGAGTTATCAGTATTGTCAAAAAGGCTTTTGTACCTTGCTTCGCTTTTTTCAAGCAGGCGGTACTGTCTGTTGATCTCTTTCTGAAGATTTTTTTTTGCAGCTTCAAGATTTTCAAGATCATACGCCCTGCTCTCAGCTGATTCCAGCAGGCTTGCGCTCATCCTGCTGATTTCTGATATTGCAGAGCGTGTCTTTTCAAAACTGAAATTACCCTTCTGTATTTCTCCCGCGTTTTTTATTATGCTGTTTATGGGATCTGTAATCTGTTTTCCAAGGCGGACTGAAAAAAAATAGTATATCAGGAAAAGGGAAAATGAGAACAGGAATGTCTTGAACAGGAAAGAATATACAGGATATAGAATTTCATCTTCAGAGACCCTCATCACAATTGTCCAGTTGCCGGTGGGAATTTCTGATGCTGTATAATAATGGTGCTTTCTCAGCCCGCAGAGAGGATCAACAAATCTTACAGGCCTGTGATGCTCAGGATCTTTTCTGTAGAAAATATTGAGAATTTCAGAATAATCAGTTTTTTCAATATTGAAGGTCATCATTCTCCTGTCAAGCTTGTCTTTTTCATCACTGCTTCTTTCTGAAACAGCATCAGCAAACGTCTTTTCAGATGCAAGATCAATATCAGAATAAAGGATTCTCCCCATGCTGCTGATCAGCATAACAGCAGTGGAATCATAATGCCTGTCCCGGACAGAATATTCTGAAAGACTCTGCAGTGTCCGGTCCACCCCTGCAACACCCATGAACCTTCCCTTGATAATTACAGGAAACACCTGCTCCACAATCATCTTCCCCTCATACAGATAGGGTTCAGTGATACAGTACTGTTCCGTTCCTGACTCAGAATATCTTTCCAGGCATCCGGCATAATAGAGGCTGCTTTCCATATCAATCAGCGGAGAGAGTCTGATCTCTCCATTGTCCCTGAACCAGTAGGGAATAAACCGTCCTTTTCCGTCAGTAAAATTACGGGAGTGAATATCTCCGAGATTTTCCTTTTTAAAAATGTAATCAGGGTCAGGTTCATATCCGAAATAGGAACCGGTAAAATCGGGGTATTTCTCCAGGATTTCACGGGCAAAGGAGAGGGATTCTTCAAATTTTCCGAACAGCCCGTTTTTCTGGGCCATTGCCATGAACATTGCTGCAGTCACTGCTTCAAGGTTGTTTTTTTCCATAACAGAAGCTGCATATTCTATCTCATTCTCAAGAAACTTCTCCGCATTCTCTATCAGGCTTTTTCTCAATACAATATAAAAATAGGCAAATATAAGTATAAAAACAGCCACCATCATTACTGTAAGAATAAGGAGGCGCCCCCTGATTGTATTGAAAAAGGTAATCATGTTATTCCTCACCTTCATGGGATATCGATGAACGGAATATATAATTCATGCTTTAAATTGTACGAAAGAGATTCCAATCAGTCAAACAAAGTTTTTTAAGCTTGAAAAACCTGTGATATAATATTTAAAACAAGATTTCCAGAAAGGAGTCTGCAATGAAAAGCGGAATAAAATATTCTCATACAAATATAATTTCTTCTGACTGGAAAAAGCTTGCTGATTTCTACATAAATGTCCTTGACTGCAGGATAAAACCGCCTGAAAGAGATCTCTCAGGCGGGTGGCTTGAAGAACTGACAGGAATCAGGGAGGTAAGGATCAGGGGGATCCATCTTGAGCTTCCTGGATATGAAAACGGCCCCACACTTGAGATATTTTCCTATGATCCGGAATTCAGGGATCCGGCGGAAAAGAAAATCAACAGGACAGGTCTTGGACATACAGCTTTTCATGTGGATAACTTTGATTCCACTGTAGACAAGCTTCTGAAGAATGGAGGAAGCCTTCTTGGCGAAAAGGTATCAAGAAAATATGAAGGAATAGGTACCCTGAATGTTGTATACTGCAGGGATCCTGAAGGTAATTTCATAGAACTGCAGCAATGGTCTGAATAGCACAGGGAGGATGAAAGCCTGATGTTCATATTTAAATGCTGTACCTGACTGATTCAACTTATTCAAATCATCTTCTCAGGCGATACCCATCTTACTGTTTTTCCTTACCAGAAAAAATGCAAGGATCCCGGATACAATGTAACTGAAACTTATAGCAGTAAAAATACCTGGCAGTCCGAAGAATTTTTCTGACAGAAGAGAAAGAGGGATGGACAGCAGAAATATTTCCGTAAGACTAATAAAGACAGCCTGAAAAGGTTTTTTAAATACATTTAAAACAGAAGCTGATATAAGACAGATCCCCTGCATACCGTAGCCCAGAGATACAATCCGAAGATAAAGTGAAGCTGTTGATGAAACCTCGGGGTTGCTGTTAAAGAGCCTTGTAATAAAATCAGCAGTAAAAAAGATGATGATAAATATAATTCCCCCTGCAATAAGGGAAAACTGGCTACCCCTTCGGAGTCCCGTTTTCACCCTGTCATAGTATCCTGCTCCCAGATTCTGCCCTATGAAAGGGCCGATAATACTGGAAAGGGCCTGGACAGAAGCTAGTGAAAAAAATTCTATCCTGGTTGCTATCCCGTAGCCTGCTACAGAAGCAACTCCGTATTCAGAGATTAACCTTGTAATGACACCTGATCCTATCGGTATAATCATCCTGGTGCCCGCATTTGGAATACCTATACCAAGAATCTCTCTCCATGAATGCATTATGTCCCTTGCCGGGCACTTTTTCAAAAGAATAAGTCTCTCTCTCCAGTTGAGTATGTAAAGCGCGACTAGAAAAGTAATAGACCTTCCTATCAGTGTAGCTGCAGCAGCCCCCCTTATGCCGAAGGGTTTAATCACAATACCTATGCTGCCCAGGATATTCCCGATAACAGGAACAGCTTCACTTCCGAAAATAAGCACAGGATCCAGAAATGAATTGACAAGTGCTCCTGTAAGCATGACAAGACCGGGAGTCCTTGTATCTCCTGTGGCCCTGATAATATTGTTGCCCACCATGGGAAACACCACAAAAATCATCCCCGGATACCAGACTGTCATGTATTCCCTTATATATGGAAGTATTTTTCTGTCTGCACCCAGCAGGGTAAAAAGCGGGTCAATTGTAAGAAGTCCGGCAGTTACAAAAACAGCAACACAGAGGAAGGAGAGGACAAGACTGTCTGTGGCCAGTCTTCTGACTTTATCAAGATCATTCTCCCCTATTGCCCTTGAAACAAGTGAAGATGTTCCTACCCCGAGGCCATGTGCCACGCTGCTCACAACAAGAACAACAGGGAAAGTAAAGGCAAGGGCAGCCATCTGAAGTCTTCCCAGTTTGCTTACAAAAAAAGTATCAACAAGGTTGTATATAACCATGCTGAGAATACCCATGATCATGGGAAGGGTAAGCCTTATAAGAAGTTTTCCCACACTTCCCTCTGTCAGCCTTGCTTTTATCATATTGTCATCTTTCTTCATCAATTTCTGTTTTCCCCTTGATTCTCTCTGTTTCTGCAATTACTGAATCCCTGACTTTTTCAAGCAGCATATAAAGCTCTTCTTTTTCCTCTTCTGTAAGACTCTCTGTACATATCTGAGAAATCCTGCACCTGGCATTCCGGAGTTCCGGGATAATGGCGGATCCTCTTTCTGTCAGAAAGAGGTTTATGACCCTGTTGTCATCCGCATTCCTGACCCTTTTTATGAATCCGTTTTTTTCAAGTCGGATTATTCCCCTTGTTACATTTGCCTTGTCTATTTTCATCATTTCAACAAGTTCTTTCTGGGAAATCCCTCCATTTCCCGAAATTATGTGAAGAAAATGGAACTGGCCCGGACCTATGCTGTCTTCAGATACTTCATGACTTATTATCTGCTTTATATTTCTGTTTATGATATCAATAAGCTTCCCAATTGATACATGACTGCTGCTCTGCATACCTCTGCCCTTTATTAGTTGCGCTCGCAACTATTTTAAGATATTTACATGCAAATGTAAATATCAAATAGTGTTTTATTTTTTTTAGATATACAGCTTATAATATAAGTGTGATGATAAAGCATATAATTAAAATAGAGACTGCCGGGTTTGTATTTCTGGCTGCTTTTCAGTGGCTGATTGAAATTTTTGATATCCCGTCTCTTCTCTCAGGCAGAGAAGCAACACCAATAAATTACGGTGAAAGTATTTTAGAAAGCATAGTCATCCTGATTGCCGGGATATTTGTAATAACCTCAACACGCCTGATAATAAACAGGATTAAGCTTCTTGAAGGGATGCTTCCCATCTGCGCCTCCTGCAAGAAAATAAGGGTAGACAGCAGATGGATTACAATTGAGGAATATCTTTACAAAAATTCAGACCTTCAGCTGACACATTCCCTCTGCCCGGACTGTGCTGAAAAACTCTATAATTACAGGCAGGAATAATACAGGCCAGGAAATCATCAGGAGATAAAAAAACCGCTGACTGTCATAATTAACAAGCAGCGGCTTTCCCGGGATAAAAAATATTTTCAGAATATAAACTTTATCATCTTTTTGATAAACGGTTTCTCCATCTTACCCATCATCCAGTCTTCAGCAACCATCTTATTCAGCATGGATATGGTCGGAAATGAATGCTGCATCATCATGACATCAATAACAGTCTTTTTATACTGTATAGCCATTGTCCACTCATGGATAAGTTCACTCGCATTTTCACCCACTATTGAAGCACCGATTATACGGCCCCTTTTACCTACAAGGATTTTGATAAATCCTTCCGGATGACCGTCAGCAACGGTCCGTCCATAGGATTCATATGATTTCCTGACAACTTCATACTTAATACCCTTGTCATCTGCCTGCTTTTCTGTTAATCCAACCAGTGCCACCTCAGGCTGTGTAAAAACCGACCATGGTACAGGGTATCTGTCACGTTTGAGCATGCCCATGGGAACAGGGCTGACTGCATCCATAAGCGCAAGCATTCCCTGATGCATTGCAGCATGTGAAAAAAGAAATTTACCGTTACAGTCACCAACAGCATAGATGTTTTTCACATTTGTTCTCATATGCTGATCTACTACAATACCTCTTTTTCCATATTTAATGCCTGCATTATCAAGCTTCAGCGGCTCAAGAACAGGCGTTCTTCCTGTTGCAACCAGGATTTTTTCAGATTCAAAAACCTGACCATCAACATAGGTAAGTATTTTTCCGTCCTTTTCCTCAACCTTTTCAATAGCAGCCCTGTTGTATACCCCTATCCCCTCTTCAGTGAATTTCTCCTCAAGTACTTTTGCTGCTTCATCATCACCGGCAGGAATCAGATGGGGATCCATATGAAAAAGGTTTACTTTTGAACCGAGCCTGGAAAAAGCCTGGGCCATCTCTGTACCTATAGCACCGCCCCCGATAATTGTAAGTGTTTCAGGTATCTTCTCTGTCTCAAAGATATTGAGATTTGTAAGACTCGGAACATCCTTGAGACCGGGAATCGGAGGAATCATGGGATTTGTCCCGGTTGCAATGAATATTTTTTTTGCAGTATATTTTTCCCCTGCAGCCATAATTGTCTTTGAATCCACGAATTCTGCATTACCTTCATTTATTATAAGATCAACCTTTTCGAAAACCTTCATGAATTTTTTATTGTTTATACCAGATATCTTTTCCCTTACAACATTCATGGGATCCTTGTTTTTTGTGAATACATCAAGTTCAATTCCGTATTTTTTCAGGTTGAACGCTGTATTGTTGGCCTCTGCCGCTTTAAGCAGGGCTTTACTGGGTATACAGCCTACATTCAGGCATTCTCCTCCCACCTTGTGCTTTTCCACAGCAAGAACCTTGAGCCCCATTGCAGAACCCATTGCAGAAACAGCCATACCGGCAGGACCCATTCCTATAACAATTATATCATATCTTTTCATTCCAAGACCCCTTATATTCATTTATCTATATATAATGTAATCTATATAAACATTATTGATATGTCAATAAAAAAATACCTAATTACTGTCAATAATAGATAGTTTAAACCACATAATTATAATTCCAAAGGGAAAAGAAAATATTTTAATAGTTGTCAGTTTAATAAAAAAGGAAAAACAATCCGCTGCATATTCACAGCGGATAACAATAATGATCAGACTAGCTTTTCAGCGCCGCAGTATATTTCATCAACACTCATGAAAACACCGCCCTTGGGAGTCATTTCAGGCCTTTTGCTCTGCACCCATTTTACGGTATAATCATATTTTTCACCTGCTGTAACATAGTCAACCCTTCCCTTTACCTGATACGCTTTTTTTGCATCCGGATCAAGGACAACAAATGAAAGGACAGGATTGGATTCGAGATTACCAAGTGTCTTGCTGAATTTGTTATCTGCCACCAGTATTGTTTCATCATCATATATTTTAAGAAAAGTGACATAAACAATATTGGGAATTCCCTCTCTGGTTGAAGTTGCTATACAAACCGGTGATGTTTTTTCGAGAGCTGCTTTTACTTCAGGTAATAATTTTGCCATTTTATAACTCCTTGCGATTAATTGAACATATGTTAACATAACAGTATTGTGGTTTTCAATTGGAATATCCGTTTTAATGAACAAATGCTGCTTTCAGGGGCTGCTTATGCTTTATTTCAATGCATTATAAAAATGATGATTATTGCTGTTTTTATGATTAATGCGCTCTTGTAACTTATTTTTGTTTAATGTATTCTCATTCTGCTTCATATAAAAATCAAACCTTCAGGAATATAAATAGATGTCTCAGACAGAAACAAAAAACCGGACTGAAAGTACAGCCGGTGAATTACAGATAAGAAATATAGCAATTATTGCGCATGTAGATCATGGTAAAACCACACTTGTGGATTCAATGTTCAGACAGAGCGGTCTTTTCAGGGCAAACGAAGCTGTTGAAGAGAGAATCATGGATTCAGGAGACCTGGAAAAAGAGCGGGGAATTACTATTTCCGCGAAAAACTGCGAAGTGCTGTGGAACGGAATAAAAATCAACATCCTTGATACCCCGGGGCATGCCGACTTCAGCGGAGAAGTTGAAAGGGCTCTGTCCATGGTAAACGGTGTTGTACTGCTTGTTGATGCAGCGGAAGGGCCTCTTCCGCAGACAAGATTTGTTCTTTCCAAAACCCTTGAAAAGAACCTGGATATAGTAATTCTTATAAACAAGATAGACAGGGATGATGCACGGCCTGATGAGGTTTATGATGAAATTCTTGACCTTCTTATAGACCTCGGGGCAGATGAGAAACACCTGGAATCGCCTGTAATCTATGCAAACGGAAGAGCAGGTATAGCAAAATACAATATCACAGACAGTTCTTCAGACCTGAACCCGCTGATGGATACAATTATAAAACACATATCACCCCCCGGATCTGATATTAACAGCAGCTTCCAGATGGTTGTTGCAGACCTTGACTATTCAGACTACCTGGGAAGAATGGCTATAGGGAAGATCGAGAGCGGAACAGTTTCCACAAATGACAAACTGATCAGGATTGATGAAAAAGGCTCAACTTTTCCCCTCAAAGTATCCCGTATACAGGTATACAAGGGAACTGATCTTGAAACTGTGGACAGGGCAAGTGCGGGTGATATAGTCATACTTTCAGGTGTAAACGATATAAAAATCGGCGATACAATCAGTACTCCTGAAAATACTAAACCCCTTCCAAGGCTGAGTATTGATGATCCAACTGTATCAATGAGGTTTACTCCAAACACATCTCCGCAGGCGGGAACAGAAGGGACCTTTATCCAGGGAGCAAAGCTTCATGAAAGGCTGGTCAGGGAAACACTGAGAAATGTATCACTTCAGGTTGAAACAGCAGCAGACGGGGAAGGTTATATTCTGAAAGGACGGGGCGAATTCCAGATGGCTATTCTCATCGAAACAATGAGAAGGGAAAAGCTTGAATTCTGCGTGGGAAGACCCCATGTTATCTACAAGTTTGACAGCAGCGGAAAAAAGCTTGAACCTATTGAACATCTTGTAATAGATACCGAGGAAAGCTATTCAGGAGTTGTATCGGAAACACTTCTTCAGAGAAAAGCAAGGATGGTCAATTTTACAAATACAGATGCCGGCAGGGTTATACTTGAGTTCTCAATACCTTCCCGTTCACTGATAGGATACAGGGACAAGTTCATGACAGATACAAAGGGAACAGGAATCATGAATTCCTACCTGGAAGGATATGAGGAATACAGGGGAGATTACCCGGTAAGGAACAACGGGTCACTGATAGCAGACAGAAGCGGAACTGCAGTAGCATATGCAATATTCAACCTTGAACCCAGGGGAAAGATGTATATAGTTCCCGGAGACAGGGTGTATGAAGGTATGGTAGTTGGTGAACACAACAGGGAAAACGACCTCAATGTGAACCCCACAAAGACGAAACAGCTTTCAAACATGAGAGCAGCAGGAAAAGACAACAATGTAATACTAACCCCTGTTACCCCCCTTACTCCCGAAGCAGCCCTGAATATAATAAGCGAGGATGAACTGGTTGAAGTTACTCCACTTTCCATAAGACTCAGGAAAAGAACACTCGGTGCTGCAGAAAGGAAAATTCTTGACAAACGGGGACAGTCTGCCTAGTCTGTTTTTTTAAGATAAAGCACAGCTGCGCTTCCTGTAATGAGAAGACCTCCTGCGACAGAAAACAGGTCAGGAAGCTCGCTGAAAAAGAACAGTCCCAGAAAGAGGGAAAAAAGTATCTGGGAATAGGTTACCAGAGAAATTTCCCCTGCCCTGTAGCTCTGGAATCCCAGTGTCAGAAAATACTGCCCCCCTGTTGCAAAAACACCTATCAGAAGAAGAATTATACAATTATATACCGAATAAAACCTGAACTGCAGCAGGGCGGGAAATAATACAAGAAGAACAGATATTCCCGAAAAATAAAAAATCACCTTGTACGGGTTTTCCCTGTTTTTCAGCATCCTTACAACTGAATATGCAACACCAGCAAAAACAGAACCGGCAGTACCAGCCAGAGCAGGTAGTACTGTATAGTTGAACTGGGGCTTTATTATAAGGAGAGCTCCTGCAAATGCGGCAATCATAAGAGGTATGCTGGAAAGTCTTATTTTCTCCTTCAGAATAATTGATGCAGCCAGTATTACAAAAAACGGGGAAAGCTTGTTCAGCATTGCAGAATCTGAAAGCGAAAGATTTGCAATTGAATAAAAGTAGAGAAACACACCTGCAAGACCTGCAAGGGAACGTATGACAAGAAGTTTTAAATTGGCTGCTGACTCAGGCCTGAAAGATTCCCTTCTAGCCGCCAGTATGACCGAGACCAGAATAAAGGTTACCAGCTGCCTGAAAAAAACCTTATGAATAAACAGTATATCAGAACCAGTTTTTACGAAAAGACTCATGAAGCTGAATGAGAGGGATGAGAGCAGAATATATAAAAATGCTTTTTTCCTGTTATCTTTCAAAACAGGTATGAGATTAAAACTATTGTCAGTATATAGTCAAGCTTATAATAACTGCTACTGAATAATTACAGTCTCGATATCCCGGTAGAAAGTTACAGTGTTTCCCCTCTTGCTTTTGGAAGAATACATGGCCTGGTCCGCCAGCTTAAGCAGAGTGTCAATTGAGTCACCGTCATCCGGGTAGATACTTATCCCTATACTGCAGCCTATGTTCACAGTTTTTCTTTCAAAATAAAACGGGTCAGAGACCTCCGAGATAATCTTGGCAGCAAGTTTTTTCACTACTTCCCTGTCTTTTACAGAAAGAGGAACAAAAAGAAACTCATCTCCTCCCATTCTTGCGAAAATATCAGATTCCCTGGTATTCTTTCTTATTCTCCTTACAGCTTCCCTCAGAACAGAATCGCCTGCCTTGTGCCCGTAATTATCATTGACAGCCTTGAACCCATCAAGGTCAAAATAAAGGAAATAAAGCTTGCCGTTTTCCCGTTTCTCCCTTAAAAAAATCTTCTCTGTAATAAAATGGAAACATCTTCTGTTTGCTATTCCGGTAAGGGGATCAATAAGAGCATAATATGAAAGCTTCATATTCGACCTGAACAGATTGAAAAGCAGAAAAGACATAAACAGTAGAATAAAGTATCCTGTAATGCGGATATAGATCAAAGGTTTAAGTCCTACATTATCCCATCCGGACTTTGGAACTGCTGCAAGTGTCCAGGACCCTTCAGGAAGGGTTATTTCAAAAACAACAGGATTTCTGTCAAATACAGATTCATCCCCGAAAAACTGTTCCCCGTCAATTCCCCTGGCATCTTTCCCTTTTATACCGTATTTTATCCACTGCCAGCTGTCCAGTATCTTTATTCTGCTGTATAGTTTTATTTCATCCACAACAATACTGGCTATTCCCCAGTATTCAGACTTGTTTTTTCCTTTGTAAACAGGAACACGGGCAATAAATCCGCTCCCCCCCTGAACAAGGTCTACAGGGCCTGCAATTACAGCATTTCCTGTTTTAATTGCCTTTATTACAGCATCCTTCTGTATTTCATTTTTCATATAATCAAGACCGATTGCCTTTTCATTGCCCTTGATCGGATACATGTATGAAATAACATTGTCCGGGGCAAGGCCTATATTTCTGATTATTCCGGACTCCCTCAATATAACTTCCGCAATTCTGTTGAAACTGTCAGTATCAATATTCTCAATTACATTGATGTAGGCTATCAGCCCCAGGACAAGATTCAGTGAGGAATTGATCTCATTGTTTATTGCTGTCTGTACTTTATTTGCTTCGATTGTGACTCTTTCTCTCAGGAGATTATACTGGTTCTGTTTATAAAAAATAATGAAGCTTTCAGTAAGAGCTGAAATAAAAACAACAACAAGAAGTATTACTGCAATATGTCTTTTTTTAAGTATTGTTTCTTTCATTGTTTCCCCTGCAGAGCAAAGGATTCCGAACTTTTCAAATTACCTCCGGATTCTTAAATACAGTTTATGAAATTACTTTTTCAATTTATATTATATAACATTATCAGGAATCAATACTATAGAGAAAAAGGTTATATCCCCTCATATGAAGGGGATATTCCGTATCCTCAGACATAAATTCAGCAAACATCATACCTTAAATATGCTGTCAAGAATTTTCATTTTAATTCTCCAATTTCTCCATTTCAGTCATGCCTGACTAACTGACTGTTAAATCATGAAACACCTATAAAATAAATCCCGCGAAAACAAAGAACACGGCTGATATCCCAGCTGCAAGAATACCAAAGGGCATCTGTGTCCAGGCGTGGCGGAAGTTATCACATCCGCAGGCTGCAGATGTAAGAACCGTGGCATCGGAATAGAAGCAGATATGGCTTCCGAACACACCGGCGGAAAGAACTGCACCGACTGCTAGCGGCATGTTTGCTCCGACATTCATTGCCAGAGGAATTACTATAGGCAGGGCAATGATGTACATGCCCCAGTTGGTCCCGGTAATAAACTGCTGGATGGAAAGTATAATAAACAGTACCACGGGCAGGGTCCGGGGAGACATCAGAGGAGTTCCGGTATCAATCATGAACCGGGTGAATCCGATCTGGGTGTTCATATCAGCGAACATAAAGGCAAGGTACATCAGGAACAGGGGATAAAGCATGTTCTTGAAACCTCGTACCGAAATATTGGCAAACTCCTCGGCAGTAACAAGCTTCTGAGGAATGTAGAGCAGTGCCATGAAAGCCAGGGTAATGACAACACCCATCATCATATCTGTATCAGTGGCAATGGTAGCTGCGATCAGAACTATAATGGGCAGGAAGAAGTTAAGTACCCTGGCTTTATCCGGAACTGTCACAGACTCAATACCGGAAGAGATGTCGATTTTTTCAGATCCCTCCGGTGCGAGAACACCGGTCTCAAAAGCCCTTTTCTCAGCTTTTTTCATTGGGCCGAACACAGGGATAATGCCCAGGACAACCAGAGGTACCACAAGAAGGGCAATCCATCCGTAGAAGTTGAAGGGGATGGTTTTGATGAAGTAGGCAAGACCTTCTCCTTTGGGGGCCCATCCATTAATTTCAAGAAGACCTCCCGAGAAGACAGCCCAGGTGGTTATGGGAAAGATGACACAGGCAGGGGCGGCTGTGCTGTCAACAATGTAGGAAAGGAATTCCCTTGAAACCCTGTGTTTATCTGTAACGGGAGCCATACATGAACCAACAGTAAGGGAGTTCAGGTAGTCATCGATAAAGATGGCAACTCCGAGAAGCCATGTCCAGATCAGGGTGCTTTTCCTGGTTCTGGCTTTTTTTGCAACCCACTCTCCGAAGGCAAAGGCGCCTCCTGTTACCTCAATAAGGGCAATGATACTGCCCATGAGTCCGCAGACGACAAACAGCCAGACTGTGTCTTCCTCCATTCCCACACGGAGCAAGCTGTCCATGAAGGCGCTGAAGAATTCCCTCTTGTGTACGATTATGATACCAAGCAGAGTTGAGAGAATCAGCGATTCCAGGATCCTCTTTGTCCAGAAAATATACACCAGCAGAAATACCGCAGGGATAACGGAAATAATGCCGTAATGCTCCCCGCTGGCTTCTGGCTGAAAAAAAGCAAGGACAAGACTGATCAAAGCAACAAGGCTCATAACGATAAGCAGCTTTGTCTTTCTGGACAAAGTGCCTTCCAGTTTTGCGTCCACATTCATATTATCCTCCTATAGATTATTGAACGCGTTATATAAGAACAGGCCCTGATATAAAAATAGTGAGTTTCTTATGCCGATCCATGTAACACCAAAGAAGCAGGATTTGATTCTTAAAGTTAACGGGGCATATTGCTGTGTGTGATTAAAATGTTTTGGGAGGGCCTCTTATAGACTGATGGAACTGTCATTTCGGGATTTTGCTGATTTCGGCCATCCGGCATTCTTCGATCCCGATCAACCGTTCCTCAATGAGTTCTGGCAACGCCAGTATGAGGTGATACTAGATCCTGATAATTTGAGTGTCAATATCATTTTTCTGAAATTTCCGCATATCTTTCAGTTTGCAATACAGATATATTCATGAAGGTCTTCTCATGTTTATACAGACGAGGTAATAATATCCCGCAAAGCTGGTGATATTTGATTATGAATTGAATTTTATATAGAAGTTAATTGTCTACAGTTTTATGTAATAACGGTATTTTATCCCGCAAAGCTCTTCAGTCATTGTTAATATGTAATAACAAATACATTAATTATCTACTGTACTATGTAACAAAGGGACAAACCGCACCCCTGTCACAAGATGGCGGTTGAAGTGCATGCCTTCCCTTTCATACACAACAAGGTACTGCACATAACTGCCGACAGGAATTACAAGCCTTCCCCCGTCTGCCAGCTGGCTGAGAAGCTGCTGTGGGACCTCTTCAGGGGCTGCAGTGACTATAACTGAATTGTATGGAGATTTATCAATATAGCCCTGGTAACCATCTCCATGGACCAGAAAAGCATTTTCATATCCCTCTTCCCTTAAGATCCCGGATGCTCTCTGATAGAGCTTTTTAATTCTTTCTACCGAATAGACTTCACCTGCGAGTTCACACAGGACAGCTGTCTGGTAACCTGAACCTGTTCCGATTTCAAGCACCCTGTCTTTTCTTTGAATTGCGGCAAGTTCTGTCATCAGCGCCACAATATAAGGCTGGGAAATAGTCTGCCCGTACCCGATTTCAACCGGATGGTCCTCATAGGCATAAGAAACTTTATCGCCCGGGACAAAATGCTCACGTGGTACTTTTCTCATGGCAGCAAGAACACTTTCCGAAAGAATTCCCCGTGAGCGGATCTGTGTTTCCACCATAAGATCTCTGAGCTTTTTGTAATCCATACTGAAATTATAATTTATTATTCAACAGTTTGCTGACTTATACGAATAAAACAGGATGCTCCTGAACTTATCAGGAGCATCCTGCTTAATAATAAAATACTTATAAATTGGTTTATGACTGATAAAATCCAGGCTACACTTCTATCTGTTTCTGAACTTCTCCACCAGACCGGAAAACCGTGTTCCTGCATTATATATACCTGAGAGAAAATCACCTACAGGGGCAGGATTGTTGTTTATATCAACCTCAAGGAGCATCGGTTTATCTTCAGGATAGGGGGAAGAAGCAATAACTTCGGCAATCCATTCCCACCTGTCTGTCCATGTGAAAGGAGCTGAATGCTGGTCCCAGTCAGACCTGTTGTCATTTAAATGCACTGCAGAAAGCCTTTCTTTTGCGAAACCGGCACAGCGCTCAAATGATTCCTCCCCGAGAATAATGCTGTGCCCGGTATCCCAGCAGAAACCGATTCCCTCGGGAGAAAGATGTTTAAAAAAGTATTCAAGTGTATCAATATTTTCAAGTTCAGTATCATTTATGCCAGAACCGTCTGCCTGGAAGAGGTTTTCAAGGGAAATCTTTACTCCGCATGAAACTGAAAAACTTTCCAATTCCCTAAGACTCTTGAGCCCCTGCTCCCTGTATAACCTTACAGCTTCCCTGTCATAAACAACAAAGGGATGAAGCACAACCGCATCTCCCCCAAGTATGGATGCCATGTATATTCTGTTTTTTACAAGTTCAACACCAGCCAGCCTTTCATACTCAACCGGTGAATACCAGCATTTTTCAACACCTCTTGATGCATGTATATCACTGAGCTTCAGCCCATTCATATCAAGCTGTTTTCTGATTTCAGCAAATTCGGGTTCAGTGTAGAGAAAATCAGTGTTCCAGTTATGGCACCAGTGAATATGAGTGAACCCGGCTTCCCTGATATCATGAAAATATGTGAATGGATATCCGTTTCCTGATTTAAAATCTGTGTTAATACTGAGTTTCCTGCTCATAAAATCCCTCCTGTTTTCCCCCGGAAACAGCTTCATCATTTCATGATGAGATACCGGTTGAATATATTTGATATCTTTATCTGAACAAGTATTACTGTCAGATATACTATTATTTTTTATTACTCCTGCCCCAGTAAAAGAAGAGCCTATATTATCTTTTTCTGATATTATCTTACTGTAGATATTTTATTAAAATAAATTAATGATAAAATAATGCTGATGATAAAAAATCTCCGTTTTTTCAGGTCCCTTAAAGGAATGATAATTATATATTTCTCTTTTTATATTTTTGTATTCATGGCAATTTTCGGACTTGCAGGGTACAGGCTTTTTTCTGCAATTTTCATGAATAATGTACTCAGCTATACTCAGCAGATTGTAAACGAAGCCAGGAGAAACATCGACTCCTATCTCAGCCAGATTGACCTCATTATAACGTCAACAGCATCAAGCCATACTGTCCAAAGACATGTAGAAATGTCTGTAAGCGATAATAAGGCAGCACTTGAAAACAGGTGGATAATTGAGGATTACCTTCAGAATGCAATCAAGTTCAATTCTAAAATAAGAGATATAATGCTGATTTCGCCGGATGGGAATATCCTTGGAACTTCAGGCAAAGGTGTTGTATCTGAATACAACTTCAGGGAGAGAGAATGGTTTCCGAATCAAACAGGAATTAACATAACAAACTACACGGTCATGCATTCTCAGGATTATTACTATGAAAATTACGGGGGATCACAGAAAACAGTGTCAGCAGTTGTTCCTGTCAAAGATAATTTCACATTATTAAGCAATAATAAAGCTTCAGTAATGTGCAACCTGAATCTGTATGACCTTTTTGAAACTCTCCAGGAGATAAGGCTTGAAAACAACAGCGCCTTTATTCTTCTTGATGAAAAAAACAATATAATAGTAAATACCGGCAGCAGGAAATATGACAATATCGGCTCTTACGGCTTAAGCACATACGTAACAAGAAACAGTTCTCCATTCTATACATCACTGAACATGGAAAGAACAGCTGTTATTTACACAAAATCAAAAGTAACCGGCTGGAGAATAATTGCCCTTATACCAGAAGAGGAACTGCTGAAACATCTGAAGCAGATAAGATATATTTTCCTTTTCATCATTTTCTTCATTATGCTCACAATGATTGCTTCCTATAATTTCCTGAACAGGATAATTACAAAGCCTATAAAGCATATTACTGCAATGATGAACAGGATTGAACAGGGAGATTTTTCTGTAAAAATAAATGAAACTACTACCAAAGATACAGAATACCTGAGCAGTAAAATCAACAGCCTTGTTGAAAATGTGGTAAACCTGAATACAAAAATATTTTCAATTGAAATAAAAAACAAGGAAGCACAGATCAAGGCACTGCAGTCACAGATAAATCCCCACTTTCTGTTCAACACTCTTCAGTCTATAAAAGCAGCCTCAGTCAGCTCCGACAAAAAGCAGACAAGCAGAATGATTACTCATCTCGGCAATATGCTGAGATACGGTATTTATAATCAGGAAGAGCTTGTTACTGTTGCGGATGAAATTTCACACCTGGAAGATTACATAAAAATACAGAACTACCGCTTCCCCGATCTTTTCACATGCAGCATCAACTGCCCTGAAGAACTGAAAAACAGGAAAACAATAAAACTGCTTCTCCAGCCCCATGTGGAAAACGCGATAACTCATAACAAGCTGAAAAGAAAATCAATTGAAATTAAAATAACTATACAGAAACAGGACAAGAATATTCTGATAAGTGTCTCAGATACAGGGAACGGAGTAGAAAGTGAAAAGCTGAAATCCCTTGAAAACTATATTAAAGATATCAATCTTGAGGACAGGAGCGAGAGCATAGGAATCAAAAATGTGCATAACAGGATATACCTCAGGTTCGGATCACCATACGGTATATCTTTTGAATCGGGAACTGAAAAGGGATTTACAGTCAACATGCTGATTCCGGATATTGACTGATTAACGGGAGGGTATAATATGAAGCTGCTTGTTTGTGACGATGAAAAACCTGCTCTTGATATGATGAAAGAAATAATTGAGTGGGACAAAATCGGAATCACAGAAATATACACTGCCGAAGACGGGCTTGAAGCCAGAAAAGTTATTGAGAAAAATTCTCCGGATATTATAATCACTGATATTGTCATGCCTTTCGAAGATGGACTTGCACTGTCAAAATGGGTCAAGGGAAAATATCCGGAAATTTCTGTCATTATAATGAGCGCATACAATGAATTTGAATATGCACAGCAGGCAATAAGGTACGGTGTAAAGGGATACCTGTTAAAACCGATTGATGAGGAGAAACTTGAAATACTAGTTATGGAAGCTGTCAATGAAATAAAAGACAAGAAAGGAAAAGATATCAGGATATCGGCAACAAAAGACATAGCATCTGAAAGACTATTAAGACAGCTTTTATATCCGCGGCAGAATATTTCAGAATTGAGAAGCCTCATGAATACACTTGAAATAACGGTTGATTTTTCCTCATACAGACTTCTGCTGGTCACAATTACCCAGCATAACTACAATGACTACATTTCAACCACAACAGAAGAGACAGGAAGGGAAAAGACTAAAATACTCAGGAAACTCTGGAAAAGGGATAGCGGCAGTGATTTTATTTTTGAAAACATCCCAGGTGAATATATAATTCTTATTACTGACATAAAGGATGATAATAATCTCACAGAAGAGCTGTCAATTTTCAGGGACAGGATAAAATCAGAAATCGGATCCTCATTTGTGATTGCGGTAAGCAGATTCTATAATAATCTCTACAGCCTTCCCAAAGCCTACAATGAAGTAATCAATTATACCGAGAAAAGATATCTTCATGAGACAAAGAAAATACTGATACCATCACTTTTTGATGAGATAACTGCAGATTACTTCGATACTTCCGATAAGGAAAAATCGTCTTACATTAAAAAAGCTAAAGAATATATATCATCACATTACAGTGAGAACATCTACCTTGATGATATATGCGATTTTGCAGCAATCAGCAAAAACTACTTCTGTCATTTGTTCAAGAATGAAACAGGGATAAGCATATGGGAATATCTGACAAATTACAGAATCGAAAAAGCCAAGGAATTTCTTATAGCATCTGATATGAAGAATTATGAAGTTTCCTTTAAAATCGGTTATGAAAACCCGAGTTATTTCAGCAAGACTTTCAGGAAAATAACAGGAAAAAGTCCCTCTGAATTCAGAAACCAGATAAGGGAATTGAAATAGCAGCTTAATACCCCGAAGAAGGATCCGGAATATTATTCAAATCGGATGAGGGAATTTAATTAAACTTATATCAGATTCGGAAAACAGAGGAGCTGGTTCTATTTACCCAGTACATTTTTCTGGAATTCTGATGCATAATACAGGTAATATACAGGATCTGTATGAGTAATGCTTTTTGCCCTCTCCTCTGCTGAAAGGAGGGGATTATCCGGATTTTCTATATCTGTACGGATAATATCTGAACCGACTTCCTCGAGCATTAAAAGCTGAATCTCTTTTGAGATAAGAAAAGAAACAAAAAGCATTGCAGCTGCCTTGTGGGGTGCATTAGCCAGTATCCCTACACTGTCCCCCCCTGAAAAGAGGCCGAAATCCGGCATATAAAGCTTCATAGAACTGTCAAGCTGTCCCGATTTAAACGCAATCTGTGTATCATCCACAAAAGAGGGAGTAATCCATGCATCACCATTCTGAATTCTAGTAAGTGAATCATGGTTTGAACCTGTCAGGCCGTAATAATCACTGTTGTCTTCAAACCATTTCCAGACTCTGTCCCATTTTGAAACAAGAACTGGATCGGGAGATTTAGCCCCGGTTCTGTAAAGTTCAGATCCGCCGGTAAGCTTGTAAAGTACTGTATGTTTGAAAGCTTCACCTGATCCCCCCTTGAGGGCGCTGAATACAAATTTCTTCGGGTTTGTCCTGATCCATCTATTAAAATCCTCCCAGCTTCTTGGGGGATCAGGTACTTTTTCGGAATTATAGAGAAAAGCAACCTGGTTTCTGTAAAGGGGAACCATTACATCCTCTGAGTAGAGATGCTTCTGGTATCTCCTTTCATTTTCCATGATCATGTTCCAGTCGGGGATTTTTTTTAAACCGTTCATCAGAAGTTCGGCATCCAAGACAGTCTTGAGATGCCCTATGAAACCAGCAAAATACACATCCAGACTACCTGCTTTTCTTTCTTTTTCAAGAAGTATCTTATGTGTTGTTGTTTCTAGGTCCTGTATAATTATATCAGCCTTGATACCATACTTTGCCTCAAAAAGCTCCCCCACATGGTTGAAAAATGCATCTCCCCACCAGGTGGAAAATGAGACTGTCCCTTCCTGTTTTCCTTTTTCTGCAATTTCATCCCAGCTGAGCTTATTGATATCATAGGAAAGGGAGGGTGTGTCTGATGATTTATCCGGTAAGGTAATATCCCTGCCTATCATAAGAGTAAAGAAACTTAATAAGGCTATCAGGAATAATATTATAAATAAAACTGATCCGGTTTTCATATCTCCCCCAATTATAAGATCAGGCTGCTCCTGTTTCAAGCAGCCTGAAATATATTTATCTGTCAGAAAATACTATTCATCAATCAGATATGATTATTTCATGAGTACGTTTTTAACAAACTGGTTGATGAATTCAACTTTGTAAGGAGCAGGGATCCATGCAAGGCCGTTATTCTGTCTCTGTTCCTCTGGAAGAAGCTGGTGCTTGCCTTTAACATCTGTTCTTGCAAGGTATGAACCGATTCTGTCATTCATCTTGATCTGCTGATCAGGAGTTGTGAGGAAGTGGAGGAAAAGGAGTCCAGCTGCCTTGTTTTCACTGTTTTTAACAACACCTGCACAGTCACCGCCTCCGGCTAAGCCGAAGTCAGGAACATAAAGAACTGCTTCCTTGAATAGTGAACCTTTCTTGAGGTTAACCTGAGTATCATCATCCCATGCAATAGTCATCCAGAACTCACCAGAGTTAACTCTTGAAATTGAGTCGTTGTTTGATGTTGTGTATGTCCAGTAATCTTCCATGCTGTTCATCCAGTCCCATACTTCGCTCCAGTTTTCTGTTTTTGCAGAATCAAGTTCCATATCGCCTCTGTATTTGTCGAGTCCGCCGGCAATGTTGTCGATTGATGAATGTACGAATGACTGACCTGAACCGCCTTTTGAAGGATCGTTAAAACCGAATCTTTTCGGATTAGCTTTGATCCATGCAACAAGCTCATCCCATGTCTGAGGAGGATTTGAAACTTTTGCAGGATTGTAGAGAATACCTGTCTGGTTTCTGTAAAGAGGTACAAGTTCTCCGTTGTTTTTGATACCTTCAACAAACTCTCTCAGGTTCGGTGCAAGTTTTTCATAATCAGGAAGGACTTTGTATGTATCAGGATAGAAAAGTTTAAGGTCCATTACAGGTTTGAGGTAGTCGCCTCCGATCATCATTGCATCGATAGTACCAACAGCCTGTTTGCCTTCAGAAATTACTTTGTTTGCATTTGCTGATGCGTCCCCTACAATAACTTTTGTTTTGATTCCGTATTTTGCTTCGAATTCCTTACCAGCTTCCACCCAGTGGTTTTCTCCCCACCATGTGTAGAATACCATTTCGCCTTCTGCTTTTGCTTCCGCAACAAGCTCATCGAATGTCATTGCTGTGTAGTCCTTTTCTTCCATCTTTGCTTCTTTTTTTCCCCCTGCAAATACAGGTGCGCAAAGAATAAAAGCAATGATTAAAATACCTAAGATTTTTTTCATTTTTTTCCTCCGTTTATTTCGCTTTTTAAAAAGCGTTTAAACATTCTGCCTTTAATCAGCAGACTTGTTTCCTTTATAACAACCCCGGCCTGCCAGAAGGGCAGATCAGGGAATAAAGAACTGTTTACATCTTTCCGAGTGATGCGGAAAGGTAGTCTGTCTTCATCATTCTTTCCGCCACAAGGAGCATGATAATGTTCGGTATCATGAGAATCAGGGAAACGACGGCAGCGTTTGTTCTGATAAAGTGATATCCGAGGAATGAAAACAGAATTGTAGGAACTGTTTCAAAAGTCGGTGTACCGATTACAAATGTGAGGTTGAACTCCTCAAGACTTGTAATAAAGGTAAAGATTGAACCGGCAAAGAGTCCGGGAAGAACCATTGGAATAAAAACATGCCTTATTTTTTCCCATGTGTTTGCCCCGAGGTTTTCAGCCGCATCTATCACATCCTGGGGAATTGATGCAAAGCTTGTAATAAGAATCTTGAGCATGAAAGGCATACCCATAAGACAGTGACCGATAACGAGTCCTATATAGGTCTGTGAAAGACCAAGCATCGAAAAAACACGGCTCAAAAAGAGAGCGACAACCATACCGGGAAGGATAATCGGAAGCAGAATCAGGTTTGACACGATCTGTTTACCGAAAAACTGCTTTCTCCCGATTGCGTATGCTGTCGGAAGCGACAGGACAAATGCAAGAAGTGTTGCAAGCGGTGCTATCGAATAACTTGTAGCAAGCGCTCTTAAGATATTCGTATATTCAAATACATACTTCCACTGCGCAAGTGACAGAACTTTAGGAAATGTATCAGGGTATGACCATGGGTTGTCGGGATCAACGAGTGACCAGAGTACGGCAAATATTACAGGAACAAATATCCATAAAAGCTGCATTATGATAAAGAAAGCGGTAATTATACCGATTATCCGTCTCCTCCTCTTGAGGACCTGTTCTGTATATAAGTTCATTTAGCGTTCTCCTGCAGGATTTTTGCAATTTTGGTGTAGAAAGTAACGAAAATAAGCGCTGTTGCCATGATTACCACACCCATTACTGCTGCCCTGTTCCATTCCTGGAATGTCATGGCTTCTGTAAGCATCCTTACACTCATTGATGTCGGGTATACAGGACCGGCTACTTTTGTTATGGCAAAGTCGCCGAAAGTCATGATGAATACGAGAATTACTGCGACAAGTATCCCCGGCATTGAAAGGGGAATAATAATCCTTCCGATAACCTGTAGCTTGTTTGCACCGAGATTAAGCGCTGCATCTTCAAGATCATCCCTGATTGTTGCGAGTGATGATGAAATAATCAGAAGCTGAAAAGGTATATTCTTCCATATCTGGATAAACAGAACTCCCCACCCGAACTGGTCGTTAAGCATCCTGATCGGTTCATCTATTATTCCGAGCCCCATGAATATTGAGTTAATAAGACCGTGATACGAAATAAGGTTTACAATAAGGAATGCGACTACAAGAGCAGGTATGAAAAGAGGTATCTTGATAAGAGAACCGAGTGTTTTTTTTCCGAATCCTTTTTTCCTCAGGAAAAGAGCTATCGGATATGCAAACAACAATGTACCGAATGAGCTTCCGATTCCAACTTTCAGTGAAAACATGAATGAATCTCTGAATTCCTGTTCAAAAATCATTTTCCAGTGATCGAATGTAAAATGAGACTCCCCGATAAGAGCAAAAAGCCCTAAACTCTGCAGAATTGTAAGAACAAAAGCAGAAGAAAGAAAAAACAGAATAAATCCTGCTCCGGGAAGAAGAAACAGAAATATGTTTAATTTTTCCCGGTTCATCATCTGACCTCTCCTCCGAGAATTCTGAAGTTTGACTCATCAACTCTCAAGGTAACTTTTTCACCTTCCTGCATGAAGATTCTTCCTGCCATCTGGCCTCTCACTCTTGTTCCGTCAACATTTATATAGATGTCTGTCATATTGCCCATGAAAATTGCCTGATCTATCATTCCGTCAAGTTCGTTACTCATTCCATCTTTACTGAACTCAATATCTTCGGGTCTCCATGAAAAGAGAACATCATCTCCTGCTTTTTTCTCATGGCTGCTGTTTTCTTTGCTCATGAAGAATTTTCCGTAGTCAGATTCAACTTCATAGTTCTTTTCATCTATGCCGAGGATTCTGCCTTTGGAAATATTTGCAGCGCCGATAAAGTCTGCTACAAAACTTGTTTCAGGTTTTCTGTAGATCTGATAAGGATTGTCGATCTGTTCGATCTTTCCGCTGTTCATTACAACAATTCTGTCAGAGATTACGAGAGCTTCAGCCTGGTCATGTGTAACATAAATACTTGTAATACCAAGCTGCTGCTGAAGCTCTCTTATCTCCATCCTTACTTTGTCCCTGAGTTTTGCATCAAGGTTTGATAAAGGTTCATCAAAAAGGAGGATTCGGGGTCTTGTCACAATTGCCCTTGCAAGGGCAACCCTCTGCTGCTGACCGCCTGAAAGCTGTCCCGGTTTTCTGTCCGGATACTGCTCAAGTCCGACTATTTTGAGAGCATCGAAAATTCTGTCTTTCTGCTCTTCAACCGGTACCTTCTGCATTTTGAGTCCGAATGCAACATTGTTGTAAACCGACATGTGCGGGAAAAGCGCATAGGACTGAAAACACATTGATGCGGACCTCCTGTTAGGTGCAACTGTGTTCATAAGATCATCATCAAAATATATTTCCCCCTCTTCCGGCTGAACAAATCCTGCTATTGTTTTAAGTGTAGTAGTTTTACCGCATCCTGACGGTCCGAGAAGTGTTATAAACTCCCCTTCTGCTACATCAAGATTTACACCTTCAATTACTTTTACATCTCCGTAACTTTTATGAATATTAACCAACCTCAATCGAGCCATTATTCTTCTCCTTCTAATTCCGGGGCACAGGTTTTCATTTCTCAAACCAGATTTTCCTTTCCGTAAACAGCAAAACTGTCGTAGCAGATTGCTTGGCATATACACATTCAGCTAGAAAAATACATATGATTTTTACGGACTTCAGCGCCTCTATTCAGGTACCCCTCGTATCATCCGCCAACTCTGTTGATCGCCGATAATACAATAGCCCCGGTAAGCCAGGATTTGAAGATTTGATATTATTGATTTCTGTCTCAATATTGTGCAGATTTTCAGAGATTTCATGCAGATCAGATCAGGAATTTCTTTATCTGAAAAAATATTACTGCATTCTGTTCCGATATTATTCTGTCTTTGGATCTTTGTATTTTCCTTCTTCCCTATTTGTATTAAAAGGTATTTAATAGGCTGATCCCGATATATAGACGTTAAACCCGACAAGGAGGTATTGAATGAAAATTGGAATAAATCTGCCGGAAAAATTAACTGATTCTTATGATATTAAGTTGTGGCTTAAGAGGTTCTGCGACGCAGGTTACGAAGTTGTTGAATATTGTTCTGACATGCTGCCGATGATAATCGGTGGTAAACTAAACAGGGAAATAACATTATTCATGAAAAAGCTTACAGATGAATTCCCTTTAACATATTCAATGCATATCGGATACGGTATAGATCTGAGAGATACAGAGAATTACGAACTTCAGGAAAATTCTCTCATGTCTTCAATAGAAGCTGCCGCTGAAACAGGATGTATACTTCTTAATCTCCATTATGAAAAAAAATCTGATTCCAGAGAAGTTGAAGAACGTTTTCTGGAAGGACATCTTAAAGCATGCGATTATGCTGAAAAACTTGGAATTGATCTTGCAATAGAAAACATTGAGCTTGAATATGTCAATCCTGTTATTGATTTTGTTAAAGAGGTAAACAGAAAAAACTTCAAAATGAATTATGATATCGGTCACGGATTTCTTGCATCCGATTATCTCAAATTTGATTTCTTTGAATCAATAAAAAAATCCATTCCAGTACTGGGGCATCTTCATTTTTCAGACAATACCGGAAAATTCGAAAAACTCAGAATTTCAAACAGGCCTGTTTATGATAATCTGCCCATGGGAAACCGTTTTGCTCTCGGAAGAGGAGATATTCACCTTCCCCCACTCTGGGGTAATATCCCATATAACAAAATAGCAGAAATACTCAAAGATTATGACAAAATCATTATCTGTGAATTCTATACTGAATATTTCATACCATTTCTGAAAGATATAAGGATAAATACAGAAAATTTATTTAAATAATTATTTTTCATATATCAATTGTTTCTCCTTTAAAATATGACTTGCCAGGTTGTAAACTTCTTTTTAAGTTATCAGTTCATTTAATATAAGTTATGGTTGATTACTTACAAAAGGAGCCTGATTGCTATGCTTTTTTAAAATAACTGATTTACAGAAAAATTATACTTTAACTTAAAGAGGTTTGACCTTCAACCGGAAAAGGCTTTACTGTTTCAGAAACCGCCTCCCCCTTCATTACATGGTTTATCAGGAGATATGCTGCTTTCTCATAAATCATTGAGGGATTGAGGTCAATTGTTGTAAAAGAGCGGGGAAGAATGCTGTTGAAAGGCATGTTGTCATAGGAAATAATCTGTATATCTTCAGGAACCCTGATATTGTAATCCGCAAGCTGGTAATAAACACCTGCAGCAGTAAAATCATTGACAACAGCTGCTGAATCAATTTTTTTATTTCTGATTTCATCAATGATAATATCAACCGCCTGCCTCCCCGCTTCTATACCTACACCCGGAAACTTTTTCCTGTCTTCTCCTGCCGGGTCAACAAGTTCAGTATTTCCGAATACAGAACAGAATCCCCGGTATCTTTCAGAGTGGGAAACAACACTTTCAGCAAGACCTGCAATATAAACAGGTTTTGAAACTCCCCTTTTCCTGAGAATCTCCCCCTGAAGAGCTCCCCCGTAAAAATTATCAGTGGAACAGGTATTGAAACCCCTAAAACTTGCAGTGTGGTGTGCAATAATATATGGTATACCTGTGTTCCTGACTGCTTCGGCAGTCTCTGCATCATCAGCATCATAGATAATAATGCCGTCACATCTGTTTTTCAGCCTGTCAAGCTGCTCATTGCTTTCCAGGGATTCCAGATTAAGCTGGAACATTGTTTTATTAATGACCTTCTGTATCCCTTTAATTACATCAGAATAAAACCACTTTGATACGGGAAAACTGTTCCAGCTGTATCTGTCCTCTCCTTTTTTCATATCAACCAGTGTAATTATCCCGGTCCCGTTTCTCCTCAGCGCGCTTGCAGACTTGTCTGGAAAATACCCCAGTTCAGCAGAAGCTTTAAAAACAGCCTCCCTTCTGTCTGCTGATACAGATTCAGGATTATTGAAAACTCTTGACACAGTTGCGCTGCTCACTCCCGCAAGGTATGCCACATCATTTCTTGTTGTTTTTTTCAATTATATCCCCTTTATTCAGTATTTCTTTCATCTGAATTTATCAGAATCACGGCCCCTGATACTTGACGCCTCCATTGTACTCGTGTACATTACTCTTATCAAGAGTATAATCAGGAGAAACAGATGAATTACAATGATTTTCCCCACAGAAGGTTCAATCCCCTGACAGGAGAATGGGTAAAGGTTTCTCCCCACAGGACCCAACGGCCATGGAACGGGCAGACAGAGGAAGGGGGAGAAATTACTCTGCAGGAATATGACAGGGGATGCTATCTGTGCCCGGGTAATGAAAGGGCAGGAGGAAACCGGAATCCTGATTACAGAGGGGTTTATGTATTCAACAATGACTTTGCAGCCCTTCTTCCTGATACAGAACACATGGAAGAAAATGAGAATGATTTCATTACAGGAAAAACAGAGAAAGGGATATGCAGGGTTATATGCTATACAGATAAGCACAATTTAACCATGGCTCATATGAATACTGATGAAATTACAAATATCATCAATATATGGAAGAAAGAGTATCTTGAACTTTCAGAGTATGATTATATCAACCATGTGCAGATATTTGAAAACAAGGGGGCTGTGATGGGCTGTTCAAATCCCCATCCCCATGGACAGATATGGGCCGAGGAGTTTATCCCGAATATACCTGCATCTGAAATTGCAAATCAGGAAAAATATCATGAAAAACACGGCAGCTGTCTTCTCTGTGATTATGCTGAATATGAATCTGGTAAAAATACAAGAATTGTCAGCAGGAACAGTTCTTTTATAGCTGTTGTACCCTACTGGGCTGTATGGCCGTTTGAGACAATGATTCTCCCTCTCAGGCATATCTCCTCGATTGGTGAGCTTTCTGATGATGAAACCTCAGATTTTGCAGATATATTCAAAAAAGTCACTGTTAAATATGACAACCTGTTTAAAACATCATTCCCCTATTCAATGGGAATACACCAGAGTCCGACCGACGGGAAAGATTACAGCTTTACCCATATGCATGTTCACTTTGCCCCTCCCCTCTTAAGGTCGGCTGCAGTAAAGAAATTCATGGTCGGATATGAACTCATGGCTATGCCTCAGAGAGATATAACACCTGAAAAAAGTGCCGAAGTGCTGAGGGACCTGCCTGATACCCGCTACAATTAAGTTCAGTGATCAAAGGTGAGAAAAATGAACAAAAATGAAATGAAAAAAATCATGGAACTCTACAGCGATGAGGAATATGAATACCAGGAAAATAGGTATTCACAGCTTCTTGAAAATTTCAGAAGACATTTCCCGGAAAACAACATCAGTTTTTTTTCATCTCCCGGAAGGACAGAACTGGGGGGAAACCATACAGACCATAACCACGGGAGGGTCCTTGCAGCTGCTGTAAACCTTGATACAGTTGCTGCGGCCGCTCCGGTCACAGGCAGTACAGTATCCATATTTTCCGACGGATACCCTCCTCTTTCAGTCGATATCAGCTGCACGGATAAAATTAAAGAGGAGGAAGGGAGAACAGAAGCCCTTGTAAGGGGTATTGCAGATGCTTTCAGTAAAAGGGGTCTGAAAACAGGAGGCTTCAATGCTGTTGTCACATCTGATGTTCCTCCCGGTTCAGGATTAAGCTCGTCAGCATCAATCGAAATGCTGATTTGCAGTATATTCAATACATTTTTCAATGACAGCTCCCAGCCTGTAGTTGAATGCGCAAGAATAAGCAAATACGCAGAGAATGAATACTTCAACAAGCCTTCAGGCCTCATGGACCAGACAGCATGCGGATACGGAGGAATTATATCCATAGATTTCAGGGAAGAGGGAAATGAAGTTATAGAGCCGTTAAATTTCAGTTTCAAGGAGCACGGATATATTCTTGCTGTCATAAAAACAGACAGCAGCCATGCAGACCTTACATTTGACTACAGTTCAATAACAGAGGAAATGGGAAACATAGCAGGATATTTCGGAAAATCAGTTCTGAGAGAAGTTGATGAAAATGATTTTTACAGGAATATTGATAAACTCAGAAAACAGGCAGGGGGAAGAGCTGTTTTAAGAGCAGCCCACTTTTTCAAAGAAAACAGAAGGGTTGATATTATGAAGAATGCCCTTAAAGAAAACTGTATTGAAAGATATCTTGAAACAGCAGGAGAATCAGGCAATTCATCATACAAGTATCTTCAGAATGTATATTCCGCTTCCGCCCTGCAGGACCAGGCGACATCACTTGCGATTATGCTGACAGAGGATTTCCTGTCATCCTGCCCTGACAAAGAAAAGAGCAGGTTTTCACATTGTCAAGGGGTATGCAGAATACACGGGGGAGGTTTTGCAGGGACAGTTCAGGCCTATATTCCGTCAGGCTGTTTTGATAACTACAGAAACTTGATAGAAGATGTTTTCGGAAAAGATTCGGTAATTCCTGTAAAAATAAGAAACATACCGGGAGGTTTGGTTTTCAGTCAGCCTGACAGCAGCACAACTGAGATATAACTGCAGGACCTGCTTCCTGACATCAGTCACCGGCAGCTGATTCCTTGAGATAAAGATCAAGAGCTTCCTGCGCTTTCTCCGCTGCTGACTTCAGTACTTCAGAAGCCGGCATGTTTTCAAGCTCCAGGAGGGATGCAGCCTCTTCCAGTGCATTATTTATCTCTCCCCCTGTTGGATCATAAAACGGAGGAACAGCAATATCAAGCTGATCAAGAGATACAAGTATGTTAGGGTTCTCCCTTACATATTTATGGAATTCCCTGGTCTTCAATGCTGAGAGCCTTACAGGAATAAAACCGGTTTTAATTGAAAAATCAACTGAATTGCCTGTATTGATGAAAAAATTAATAAACTCAAAAGCGCCCATCTTTTTTTCAACAGGCACCTTTCTGGGAATACACAGTGCGCTTGCTGATGCTTCCGGCTTTCCCGGTTTTCCCTTCCAGCCCGGCTGTATGTGGGCCCCTATTACGGAACTGTCAAGGTACCCCAGGTCCCCGCTTGATCCGAAATACCCTGCAGCCCTCCCCTGCATGACATCATCAATAGTTGCATATATATATTCAAGCCCCTGCCCTCTGTAGTTTACTTTCATTATTTTTCTATCAAATATTGCGTTCCGGAAAATCTCCCACACCTCGATCCATTCATCTGAATCAAAAACAATCCGGGTACCGTCTTCAGAAAGTATTTTCCCCCCGTTGCCTACAGAGGCATCAATGAGAAACCTCCCGGAAAGAAGCGGTTCAAGGCCGTAGACAAGAGTTGTTCCGGCATCCCTTTTTGTAAGCTTCTCTGCAGCAACAAGCAGGCCCTCCCATGACTGGAGATGTTTTACAGTCAGGCCTGCCTCTCTGAACAGATCCTTGCGGTAGAACAGCACCTGGGTGGATCCCATTGCAGGTATCCCGTAGTAAACACCGTCTTTTTCAACTGATTTGAGAAAAATCGGATATATATCATCAATATTGAAATCAGGTGTTGAGCTGATCAATCCGTTCAGCGGTGTAAGCCCCCCCCGCAGATACAGGGAAGTGCTGTGTTCATGACTCAGGATCAGGCAGGCAGGTTCAGTATTGCTTATAATTGCAGCATGAAGAGCCCTTGCTGTCTCTGTAAAATTGCCCTGCTGAACAGCCCTGACAAAGAACCTGTTCTGCGATTCATTGAAAGAATCAACAATATCTTCGACTGCCTTGCCTGACGTCCCTTCAAGCCCGTACCAGAATTCTATCTCAAGAGGCTCATTCTTTTTAACACTTTTTTTCACATTTTCCCTGCAGCCTGTTAGGCTCATAATCAGGAAAAGGGAAAACAGAAAGTAAAGGATTTTTTTCATCACAGCCTCCACAGCTGAAACTCCATTATATTTCAGGATCTGACTGCAACCGGGATTATCGCTGCAGACAGAAGATATTATTGGAAATATCATATTTTTTCTATATCCGGACAGCAGTAATCCCTGAATACAAAGAAAGGGATTAATACCATTTTATGGTACTAATCCCGGTATATATCAAAACAGTGCCTGAAATATTGCGGCTATCAAGTGCTTGTCATTTTTTCTTTTGAAAAGAAAAACCTGTGAAGGATTATAACAAGCGCTATCTGAAGAGAACCTGCTATATCTGTCGCAATTCCGGGAATAACAAGCATGAATCCGCTTGCAAAGAGGAACAGCCTCCACCATTTTTTTATGGGACCGAACAGGTATCCTATAAAGCTGCCGCTGATACCTATCATTCCGATTATTGCAGTGACAAACATAGGAAAAGCTTCCAGAAGGGTCCCGTCTATAAGAATCATCTTGGGAGATATTGCAAACATATATGGAATAATAAAAGCTCCAATCGCTATCTTTGCAGCATTAACCCCGGTCTTGAAAGGATTACTTTTTGCAATTGCAGAACCTGCATATGCTGCAAGAGCAACAGGAGGTGTGATATCTGCAATAATTCCGAAATAGAAACAGAAAAGGTGGCTTGCAAGAAGAGGTACGCCCATCTTGATGAGTATTGGAGCGGCCACTGTACTTGTAATAATATAGTTGGAAGTTGTTGAAACCCCCATCCCCAGTATCAGTGATGTCAGCATGGCGCACATGAGTCCCAGGATGAGACTGCCCCCTACAACATCAAACATTCCTGCCCCGATTCTCTGACCCAGACCTGTAAGTGTAACCATTCCAACTATTATACCGGCAGTTGCGCAGGCAGTTGCAACACTTACAATACCTCTGGCTGCTGCGGGAAGAGCGGAAATAATCTGTTTTACAGGGACTTTTGTATCTTTTTTTATAAAAGGAATAATTACAGCTATAAGAATACCCCAGAGGGCACTTCTTGTAATTGTAAAACCGCTGAGCATAAAATATATGATTGCAACAAGCGGGAGTACCAGATGACCTTTGGACCTGAGCAGAGGCCATAGAGGTGCAAGCTGATCTCTTGGAATTCCTTTAAGCCCGCTCCTTTTTGCTTCAAGATGAACCATTACCCAGATTCCTGTAAAGTAGAGAATTGCAGGAATAATTGTATGCTTCATAAGCGTAGAATAGGGAATACCTACCGCATCACTGATGAGAAAAGCTGCAGAGCCCATTACAGGGGGCATGATCTGTCCGCCTGTTGATGCTGCCGCTTCCACTGCTGCTGCAAACTCACCCTTGTAACCCAGTTTTTTCATCATGGGGATAGTGAAGCTTCCTGTACTTACAGTATTGGATACAGATGAACCGCTTATTGTTCCTGTAAGTGCTGATGAGAGAACTGACACCTTGGCAGGTCCCCCGGAAGCCCAGCCTGCAGCACTGGTTGCTGCATCGATGAAAAACTGCCCGATTCCTGTTTTTTCAAGGCATGAGCCGAAAAAGATGAAAAGAAATATAAAAGTGGAACACACTCCAAGCGGGTTTCCGATAACCCCTTCAGTAGTCAGAAACAGGTGGGTTATGATTCTCTGGGGAGAATATCCCCTGTGATGGAGAAATCCCGGAAGGTATTTTCCTATAAATCCGTAAAGAATAAATGAAGATGCAATTATTACAATAGGAGGTCCTACAACCCTCCAGCATGCTGTCAGAACCAGAAAAACTCCGAGAGCAGCCATGGCTACATCAACATTTGTATATGCACCTGCCCTGAACTGAAGCGCTTCATAATTGAAAAGAAAATATCCGATCACTGATGCAAAGACAGCAGCGATAAAAAGATCAAAAATGCTGTGCCTGTTTCTGTCAGTCTTTTTTGTGGCAGGATACATCACATATGCAAGACTTATTGCAAATCCAAGATGTGAGTATCTTACAATCTGCTGGGGAAAGCTGTTTGTGATAGAAGCATAAAGCTGAAAACAGGCAAAAACTGAAAGAATTACTGTCAGCAGAATTTTCTGCTTTCCCTTGAAATTCTTGAATTTCGATTCCCTGTCAATTGTTGTTAAATCGATATCTTCTGTTATTGTTCGATTGTATTTAGCAAATAGATTAAAGCCCATAGGGATCTTTCTCCTGTTTTACAAATGCTGCGGAAGAAAAATCTTCCGCAGCATATTTATTATAAGTTGTTGTCAGGAACATCCATCCCCTGTTCTTTGTAGTATTTGGCAGCGCCAGGATGTACATTACCGGCAATACCTCTGAAAGCACCGTCAAGACTCATGTAGTTGGCCTTGCTGTTAAGGCTCTTGAGTTCATCAAGGTTTTCGTAGATTGCTTTTGTGATATTGTAGATTTCATCTGCAGGAACATCATCCCTTGCAACCAGAATTGCCATTACAGATGCACTTGTAATTTTATGACCAACATTGTACTGGTCATCGCTTGTTGTAAAAGGTGCATAGAAAGGATATTTTTCAAGCATTATGTTCAGATACTTTTCATCAATGTTGATTACATCAATATTTCCTGTAAGGCTGAGTTCTGTTACATTTGAGTTGGGATATCCTGAACACATGAAGAAAGCATCGATCTGTCCGTCCTGGAGAGCATTTTTACCTTCAGCCTGTGAAAGGAACCTTTCATCAATATCATTATAATCCATTCCGTGAGCAGCAAGAACTGATCGTGCAGCAACTTCATAACCGCTTCCTGCAGCACCTACACAGATTCTCTTGTCTTTCATATCAAGAACACTTTTAATGCCGCTTTTCTTTGATACAACAATCTGAACCATTTCAGGGTAACATGCTGTAATTGCAGAAAATCCTCTTACAGGTTTTCCCTTGAACTGCTCGATACCTGACAATGCATAATGGTTAACATCTGTCTGAATCATTGCGAATTCATTTTCAGCGCTGCCAAGGAGCCTTGCATTTTCAACCGAACCGCCGGTAGATGTTACTGTAAGGTTTGTATTTGTATGAGTATTAACAACCTGGGCAAGAACGCTTCCGAAGTTGTAGTAGTTGCCAGTTGCACTGCCTGTACCCATAAGATATGAACCGCCTGTTTCCGCTTCTGATTTTTCTTCAGAAGATCCTCCTGCAAACAGACACACGCTGATCATCAACATCAGCATCACAGATAAAAGTTTTTTCATTTTTCCCCCTTTTGGATATGAGGAAGCAGACCTGTACAATCCGCTTCATATGTACTGAACATGACAGGGCATATTTCATCTGAATGTCCTGCCATGTATATAACTCAGGTAAAAAGAGCGTACTGCAGAAAACACGTCTGTGTTTATATCAGAAATTCCCTAAAGACAGAACATATCTGCCAGCAGTATCTTAACAGCGTATAATCAGGCAGCTTCCCTTTTTACAGAAAAATAGTAATTTATAAAATATCAGAAGCAAATAATGGATAATGACTTAATTTTCTTGGATATTGACTTATACAGCTGTAATTATGATTTATTCACAGAATCCAGATCAGAATAAAACAGCTTTTATCTGAATTGCATTTCTCCCGTCAATTGAAAAATCACAACTGTTCGCTTCTGAATTCTGTAGGACTTATACCTGTCATTTTCTTGAAATCACTTGTAAACTGCTGGGTATATTCATACCCGAGCTTTTCAGCAATCTCATTTATCCGGACAGACGGATCATTCAGAAGAAGTTTTGCCTTTTCAATCCTCACCTTCAGTGTATATTCAAGCACTGTAGATCCTGTTTCCCTTTTAAAAAGTCTTGACAGGTATGATTTATTTATAAAAAGCCTGTCAGAGAGTTCCTGAAGTGTGATTTTGGGGTTTTCAGTAATCAGGGAAACAGCCTTTTCTGTGTGAAGACAGTAATTCTCTCTGCTGTCATTCCTTATTTCAATAATCCTGTTGAAAATACCCAGGAACCATTCCCTTGATTCATCAATTGAATTAAAGGTATCAGGGAGGTCTGCGGGAATATAATTTCTGCCGAAAAGATCAGTATATGATATGTCATTGTTTTTGCAGATATCAATGATGACGGAAAACAGGTTTGTGTGAATATGCTGTATATAGTTATACTGAAGTATACCGTTAAGCTCTGCAGTATAAAGCTCCTTCACTGCAGATACTGCTTTACAGAACCTGTTTTCAGATGCATATCTTTTTATTTCAGCCAGGTGTCTTTCAACTTTTTCCGTCTTCAGTGTGGGTATTTTTGTGATCTGCATTGTACTGAACAATGTTCTGTTCCCCCCCAGAAATATCCTGTATTTCAGAAGGTCATATGCCTGAGAGTAATTGTCAGCCACTTCCCCGATATTGAAAAAAATATCTGAAACCCCTGCCGAAACAGAATAGGCTGTTTCCTTTTTTATTTCCTGCCTGATGCAGTTTAGAATACTGCTGCAGTTTTTAATGATATCCCGGCTGTCATCAAATTTTGTGAAGGACAGAAGTGCTGTAAAGATACCTGACTGGTAATAGGCAGCCTCACCCCACCCGTTACTTCCCAGAACATTGAATATTATTTCACCTATACGCTCAATAACATTTACCCTGTCTTCAGATATTTTCAGAAAATCATCAATGCTTATGCACATTACAGAATAGGGCGGTTCAAAATGAGTCACTTCAGAGAGAACTGATTCACCCTTCCTGTTTTCAGCAATCATCCTGAGGTAATTGCTTTTCTGAAACTGCCTGTGATTATCCCTGCTTTCATCCATACAGCATACGGCAGAAGATCTTTCATCAAGGATATTTTCAGCTTTCATCAGAACACTGTAAAGTTCATCCTTTGTAAGAAGATCTTTTATCAGATAATCGATAACTCCAAGCTGCATAGCCGACTTTGCATAGTAAAAATTTTCATGGCAGCTGATAACAATTACAGCCTGATCCTCATCAAAATCCCTTATTTTCCTGATAAACTCAAGTCCGTCCATTACAGGCATCTGTATATCAACAAGCAGCAGGTCCGGCCTTTTTTCCCTGTAAGCCTCAAGAGCCTCGTTTCCGTTTCTTGCACAGCCTGAATAAATAAAACTGCTTTCCATCTGGCTAAGAAGCAGTTCGATCTTTCTCCTTGCCGGTTTTTCATCATCTACAACAAAAACTGAATATTTTCCGTCTTTCAAAACATTACTCTCTCAGGGGGCTTTTCGGCAGTATTATTGTAACAGTTGTGCCTTCCCCTTTTCTGCTCCTGAAATCTATTTTCCCCATATCGTTATAGCAGTATTTAAGCCGCTCAATTATGTTATTTATCCCTATACTTGTCAAACCGCTCCTGTATTTGCTTAAAAAGGTTTCATAGTTATCAATATCCATACCCACACCATCATCTACCACTTCAATCACAATCAGGTCTCCTTTATCAGATACTTTTATTTCAAGCTTTCCGGGTCCATCTTTTGGCTGGAGACCGTGAAACAGTGCATTTTCAACAAGAGGCTGAATAAGCAGCTTGGGAACAAAGCATTCCCTTACAGACTCGTCCACACTTATGGCATATTCGAAACTTTCACCGTAACGGAATTTCATAATTGTGATGAAAGCTTCAACAGCACACAGGGCTTCTTCAACAGTATTGTAAATCCTGTCAATTGCCATGCTGTTTCTGAACAGCAGATTCAGTGAATTGATCATGCTGCAGATATCATCAGCCCCCTTTTCAAGGGCAATGCACTCAATAGCATTCAAAGTGTTGTGAATGAAATGGGGATTTATCTGGGACTGCAGAAGCTGGAGCCTCAGCTGGATAGCTTTTATTTCAGCACTTTTTTTCTCTTCCTGCTCTTCATAAATCTGCCCTACCAGTTCTTTCATACTGATAAAAAGTCCATTAATCCCTTCGATCAGATATTTCATTTCATCTTCAGTCCTGCAGGCCAGAGGCTCCGGCCAGTTACTGGTCAGCTTGAACTTGTTGATCGCAGAATTTATTTCATAAACAGGTGTGGAAACACTGCTTGATATATAAAAACCTGTAAGTACTGCCAGAATAATACTGATAATTGTAATGATATAAATACCCATCAGCACTTTTTTGACAACAGCAAAAAGGTTTGAAGTTGATATAGCAACAGCAATAGTCCACTCGGGATAGGCTGAAACGCTCTTTTCATAAATGAAATACTTGCTGTTTTCCCGGTAATTGAAAAAGGACCTGTCTTTCAGGGAAAAGATTGTATTCCCCTGTTTGTCATATATGGATATATCATCAAAGATTCCGCCGTAATGCTTCTCAATATTACCGAAAAGGAAATTATTCCTTATATTTATAGCAAGGTATCCCAGCTTTCTGAAATTTTTATTATCAAGATACTGTACATAATAGGTGATATTCTTGCGGCTGCTGATCTTCATATAGTTGCTGTTCATAGGGAAAGTTGATGGGGGGGAAAACTGTTTGAATTTCTCCGATTTGATAAAGGAGCTGAAATCATTATTATTTCTGATAATTCTGCTGTAAGGCTCTATATGATAAAAAGGGTCCAGAATAATACCCTTTTTATTGAACATGAGAATGGAATTGGTATAAATGGTTTTATAGGAAAAATCTCTCATTATTGAAGATATTTCCTTCACACTGCTGTCTGATCCTCCGCTGTAATCTGCAGCCTGCTTCATCAGGTTGTTGAGATGTGTGTTGTTTACAATCTCTCTCTGTATCTCATAAACCTTATTGACCCCTGAATCAAGTTCAAAATCAATCATCATCACATTCTGCTCAATATTTTTCCGGAGCTGTGACATGAGGGTTGTTGAGAAAATATATGTTGAAATACCTGCTATCATCAGGATAATTAAAAGAAACCCTGCCGTAAAATAGAGAGCAATCCTTATCTTTATTTTTTTAATCTTCATTATTTCATCACCGTTTCACACTATCAGCCATATCAGGTTATCCCGGCTTTTTCAATCTCCGCATCAGAATATTCAGGGTATTTCCATTTACACAAGATAGGGATCATCAGAATATATCATCAGACAGCAGTCTGTCCAGATTCCAGACAGAGGTACTGCTGCCATGCCACACAGCTGCTTCATATATATTTTTATATGCATTTAATGCATTTATTCCTACTATATATGCATTTTATGCTTTTTAATATAATTTTTTTAAGTTTTTTTGCATTAAGAGATTGACAGATTGATATCAGTAAAATATTATTCATTTCATCTCAAATCACAAATACAGAGGAATAGTAAATGAAAGTAGCTATTGTAGATAATTTCTCACCCGGACTCGAATCGCGAATAAAATCATCCGGATATGAATCACATCCACTCGCTGAGGATACGGAAGCTGTTCTGGTACGAAGCAGGACAAAAGTGGATAAATCATTTATAGACAGCTGTCCCAATCTGAAACTTATTATCAGGGGGGGAGTAGGCCTTGATAATGTTGATATGAATTATGCAGGTGAAAAGGGAATTGCTGTTAAAAACACTCCGAAAGCTTCAGCAGTCGCTGTTGCGGAACTGGCTTTTGCCCACCTGATATCAATCCCATCACTTCTTATTGATGCACATAACAGCATGAAAGAGGGCAAATGGCTTAAAAAAACTCTCAAAAGAACTGAGCTCTACGAAAAAACCATATGCCTTGTGGGTATGGGAAATATCGGTTTTGAAATGGCGAAAAGATGTCATGCATTCGGAATGAAAGTAAAGACCTATACAGTTGACGGCAATCCCGGAGAATATGCCCTGCTGATGCCTGACCTTGAATCAGCTGTAAAGGATGCTGATTATATTTCGCTTCATATTCCTCTTACAAAGAGCACTGAAAACCTGATTAACAGGGAAATTATCAGCTTCATGAAAGACGGGGCAGCAATAATAAATACGTCCAGAGGAAAATGCGTTAATTCTGAAGATATCAGAAATGCACTTAAAGAGGGTAAAATAAGTTACTATGCATCTGATGTATGGGAAACGGAACCCCCTTCAGAGGACACACCTCTATACAGGGATGACAGAGTAATTATGACACCCCACATAGGAGCATCTACTGGGGAAAACCTTGAACGTATTGAAACAGAAATAATCAATATCCTTGATAAATATAATAACGGAGAAAAATAATGGACAGAGTCTCAAATTTCTATGCAGGCCCCTCGGTACTTCCGGTTGAAGTACTTGAAGAATTATCTGAAGAATTAAAAAATTACAAAAACACAGGTCTCTCACTTATAGAAACAAGCCACAGGTCCGCAACATATGATGAGGTTCACAACAGTGCCATCGCTCTATTCAGAGAGATTTTAAATGTCCCTGAAAATTACCATATTCTTTTTCTTCAGGGGGGAGGAACTCTTCAGTTCGGGATGATTCCAATGAATTTTCTGAATGAAAGCGGTGTATGCGACTATACAGTTACAGGAGCATGGAGCAGGAAAGCGTGTGATGATGCTCAAAAGCTCGGAAAGGTTAATATTGCATTCAACGGAAAGGAAAGCAATTATACAACCCTTCCTGCCCCTTCAGACATAAGTCTTTCAGAAAACTCATCATATCTCTATATAACATCCAATGAAACAATAGGGGGAATACAGTGGAAAAACTGGCCTGACACAGGCAATATACCCCTTATATGCGACATGTCAAGCGACATACTAAGCAGACCGGTAGATGTAGGCAAATTCGGAATGATATATGCCGGAGCACAGAAAAACCTGGGACCTGCAGGTGTTACAATAGCAGTTATCAGGGATGATCTTCTTTCAAGATCGCCTGAAAATCTTCCTGCATACCTGAACTATAATTCACATGCAAAGAGCAATTCCCTTTACAATACACCGCCTGTTTTTGCAATATGGGCCCTTAAACTTGTTCTTGAAAGGATGAAAAAGAACGGAGGGCTTGAAAAAACAGCAGCCGATAATGAAAAAAAGGCTGCAGTAATTTACGACACAATTGACAGAAGCGAAGGATTCTACAACTGTCCGGTTGAAAAGATAAACCGGTCTCTAATGAATATTGTTTTTACAATCAGAAACAGGGATCTTGAAGCCAGGTTTATTGAGGAATCTGCCAAAGAGAACATGATCGGGCTGAAAGGTCACAAGAGTGTCGGGGGATTGAGAGCTTCTGTCTACAATTCACTCCCTTTTTCAGATGCTCAAAAGCTTGCAGGCTTCATGAAGGAATTCTACAGAAAAAACAGCTGATTTTTCAGGAAGAAATACAGGCCACTCTGATATCCGGACCGGCTTATACATTTATCCATTAACAGGGTTTTAACGTCCGGTTACGGACTTAAACATAATCCACACCTTTTATATTTTCTCCAGCCTCTTCCTTTTCAGAAATACAGAATGGAAGAGGCTTTTCAACTTCACATAATCTTCATACCACCTGAAAAAAAAACACATCATGGATTATAATATTTAATACAAAACCTTAAGACAGGAGTTTTGTATGAAAAACATATTATTTTCAGTATTAGCTGCAGTTTTTATTATCACATCATTCACAGTAAGTGCACAGCAGCAGAAAGCCGGGGCAAAACAGGGAAATGATATAAACATTGTTATTGCCGGAATAGAGAAGGAAGAGCTTTCAGAAAAGGAGACAGAAGGCCTTCTGTTCCTCTATGAAGAGGAAAAACTTGCAAGAGATTTTTATGCATCCTTATATGAGAAATGGGGAAGAAATATTTTCAGAAATATCTCAGAAAGCGAACAGACACACATGGATGCTGTAAAAACACTTCTGGAAAAATACAATGTAAATATTCCGGAAAAGGGGGAAGGTCTTTTCAGCAACACCGGGCTTGAAAAACTCTACAGTGATCTGCTTGCTGACGGGATGGTATCATATGAAAAAGCCCTTGAGAATGCCCTTCTGGTTGAGGAAAAGGATATCAGTGATCTGAAGGATGAAATAAGGACAAGCGACAACAGGGATATCAGAATTGCATATCAGAACCTGATGAAAGGTTCAAGAAACCATCTGAGGTCATTCAGCAGACAGCTGGAAAAAAACGGGGGAAGTTATTCACCTTCATTCCTAGAAAGCATGGAATACAGCAGAATAAAAAACTCTGATATGGAAAGGGGAGGGATTATAACTGATCCTGATTACAGTTTCTGAAAAGGGCAACAACAGGAATCATCTGAAAAAGAAGACTTTAATCTGTCAATTACCTCCGGGAAAACCCGGAGGCAATTGATATTGCAGCAATACTTTTCCCATAAGACAGGAGGCCCTAGTATGCTTTTCCGCTACCCCACACTACCTTTATTCCGATCTTTTCTGCAAGTCTCTCCATTGACTCATCATCATGGTAAAGAAGACCGGCCGATTCCCTTTTATAACTGTCACCAGACCTGATAAACCTGGTTGCCTTGTGATGGTCCGCTTCAAGCACCCTTCTGCTGCTTCCGTCCCCCTTATATGTACTGGCCTTTCCCTTGCATAGACAGAGATATGATTTATCCTCCCCTTCAACCTTTATGAAAAAGAGAGTTCCCCTGATTCCCATTACTGCAGAAGGAGTATTCACACGCAGCCTGTCACCTTTTCCTGCTGCTTTTTCAATCCTGTCAGCAACAGCTGACAGGCTTCCCTTTTCAAGTGTAAATTCAATATAACTTCGTTTTCCTGTTCTGAATGAACTTTCAGGTCCTATCTGTATTATATTTCTTTCATTGAAAACCACTTCACAGAATGAATCAGATTCTGTCACTATGAGATCATTGTTTGCAACTTTATCACCTGTTTCAGCTTCATCACCGTTGAGATATACTTTCCCCTCCAGATAGGTTATTTTACCGTCAAATACAAGAATTTCATCCTTATCCTCCCTGCCTCCGGAAGAAAAAGCCTGAAAAACGCATACAAGCATACAGACTGCAATAATTAAAGTTTTCAGTAATTTCATAGTGACTCCTCTTTATAATAATTCTTCTTTAAAACTCCTGTTTCAAATTAATAAAAAACATCACAGCTGAAAAATTATTGATGCAGCATCTACAGAGTATAACCCATTATTCAGTTGCAGGTGCAATTATCTTTTAATCCCCAGCTTCTTCATCTTGCTCTGAAGTGTTGTGGGTTTTAATCCAAGAAGATCCGCGGCACCCCCTTCTCCGTATATTCTTCCGCTGCAGAAAGAAAGTGCTTTCAAAATATGCTCCCTGATTACAGAATCCAGTTCAGTTATTTTATCAGGATTCACATTGCTGCCGCTTCCCGCAGTATAGAAACTTCTGTCCACGGAAGTTTTTATATGCTCTTTCCTGATCTTTTTCCCCCCCGACAGAATAACTGCCCTTTCTATACAGTTCTGAAGCTCACGTACATTACCCTTCCATTCCGAAGAGGTTATTGCAGAGAGGGCGCTGTCAGAAATTTCAACAGCCCTTCCAAGTTTTTTCCCTGTCCTGTCAAGAAAGTATTCTGCAAGAAGAATGATATCATTGTCCCTCTCCCTCAATGGCGGCAGTCTCATGGGGAATACACTGAGGCGGTAAAAAAGGTCCTCCCTGAATTTGCCTTTGTTAACAGCTTCAGCAAGATCAACATTGGTAGCAGCAATAATCCTTACATCTGAGTATATGAGCTTTTCGCCGCCAACCCTCTCAAAACACCCCTCCTGGAGTACCCTAAGAAGCTTGGGCTGAATTTCCGGGGGAAGGTCCCCTACTTCATCAAGAAAAAGGGTCCCTCCGTCAGCAAGTTCAAAACGCCCCTTCCTTCTGGAATCAGCACCGGTAAAAGACCCCTTTTCATGACCGAAAAACTCACTTTCCGCCAGGGATGAACTTACAGCAGAACAGTTTACAGCTACAAAAGGCCTGGAATTACGGAGGGAGAGTGAATGAACAGCCCTGGCTGCAACTTCCTTTCCTGTTCCGGTTTCCCCCTCTATAAGGACAGGGGTATCTGAAGAGGCAACAAGGCGTATGCTGTCCTTTATCCTGTTCCATTTATCAGAATTACCCACAAGCTCTTTGAGAACACCTCCGGAATTATCCAGAAGATTGTTTCTTTCATCTGCAAGGAGCCTGTTTTCCCTGTAAATCTCCTTTACAGCAGTTATCTGGGAAAGGGAAATTGCTATGAGCCTGGAAAGACCTGATATCATGTTTACAACATTTTCTGTAAACATGCCGCATCCGCTGTGATCAAGCGTAAGAAGACCTATGGCCCTGTTATCCACATAAAGGGGTGATACCAGGCATGAATGATTTTCAGGCAGGTCAAGAAGTTCGTAATATGTATCCAGGTGCTCCTCATCCTCCCTGAAAAGATGGGTCTCCCCTTTCTGCAGTATTCCGGCAATATCAGTTCTTTTTGAAAGGGATATTTCAAATCTGTCCAGTTCTGAAATATAGAGGGGACCGTCAGCTTTCAGCACCTTGAGCATTTTCCCGTCACTTACCCCCATAACTACAGCAAGCTCATAGTCAACCAGCCTGTATATTGATTCAAGTATGATATCAAGAACTTTTTCCGGATTTATTCCGGGATAAATATCTCTGTCAAGATTCATTAAATCAACCTTAATAACACGAATTCCCAACTTTATAAAGTTGCAACTTTATTTCGTTTCAATTATCACCGATATTAAGTTGGCAGTCAAGCACTTTTTTAGCAAGTCTATGTAATATAAGTATTTAAAAGATTTATCATTTTTGGCACAAAGTTTGCATAGGAATAAGTGGAAAAGGATCTCTTCCGGAAATACCTGAATTGATTTCTGTATATCGGAAAGATACGGATACAGCAGGAACCGCAGTAATTCACATGATTACTGTCCCTGTATATAAAAAAAAGGAGAAAAAAATGGAAGAAAAAAATTTCAACATGCCTCTTCTGGGTGATGAATTTCCTTCATTCAAGGCAAACACAACACACGGAGCAATGAATATACCCGGAGACCTGAAAGGAAGCTGGTTTGTTCTTTTCAGTCACCCGGCAGATTTCACACCTGTATGTACAACAGAGTTTGTTGCATTTCAGAAAAGGTATGAAGAATTTGAAAAACTCGGAGTAAAACTTATAGGGATGTCAGTTGATCAGGTGTTCAGCCATATCAAATGGGTTGAATGGATCAGGGAAAAGCTTGATGTAGAAATCAAATTCCCTATAGTGGCAGCAAATGATGCTATTGCAAACAAACTCGGGATGCTGCATCCCGGCAAGGGAACAAATACAGTAAGGGCGGTTTTTGTAGTGGATCCTGAAAGCAAGGTTAGGCTTGTACTCTATTATCCTCAGGAGATTGGAAGAAACATGGATGAAGTTGTAAGGGCAGTAAAGGCACTCCAGACAGCTGACAAGAACCAGGTTGCAATTCCTGCAGGATGGCCGGAAAACGAACTTATCAAAGACAGGGTTATCATACCGCCTGCTACAAGCGAAAAAGATGCATCAGGACGTCTTGAAAAATATGACGGTTATGACTGGTGGTTCTGCCATAAACAACTTTGAAATGATCAGTAAAAAGCTGTCGGTTTTTAAAACTGGCAGCTTTTTTTAATTACTGTATAAATCAGGTATTATCCTCACGGGAAGGAAGTTTACCTGATACCAGATCTATCCTGCTGGATATTGAATGTATTTCAATGCTGTTTTTCCTGAACTCTGTTATAAGGCTGGTCCTCATATCATTTTTTATACCCCAGGCATCAGCAGGTGAATTTGCCCAGGCTGCAACCCAGCATTTAACAGAATCCTTTTCCATATCCATTATCCAGAATTCAACCTCATGAGATTCATCATATCCCCTGCTTTCAGCTGCACACTTCAAAGACAGTTCCCTGATATATTCAAGATCATTATTATACGATACCCAGAATTCAATATATGCCCACTGACTTTTTTCCACAAGAGACAGGTTGAGAAAATCCTTGTTGAGCATTTTGATATTCGGAACTATATACCTTTTCCAGTCCCATGTTTTAATTGATGTATAGGTAAGGCTTATATCCTCCACTGTGCCGTAGTTCCCCTCAACAATTACAGTATCTCCGATATTAAGCGACCTTGATGAAGAAAGGACAATCCCGGCAAAAAGATTTTCAAGGAATGGACGGGCAGTAATACCTGTAACAACAGTAAATGCACCGACAATAAATGAAAGCAGGGTCGCAGGAACATGTGAAAGAAAAGGAATCAGTGCTATGACAAATCCTATTATAATTATTGATGGAATTATTATTTTCTTGCTTATTGAAAACTGGGATTCAATACTTTCCATACCACTCTTTTTGATTTTTTTAAGATCACTGTGACCTGAAGAATCAAGAAGTATTGAAAACCCGCTTTTCCTGCTCTGTAGACGCTGCCGTCTTCTGTTCCTGACATTTTTAAGAGATGTCAATGACAGTATGACAATCCAGCTGAAAAAAACAATTGTAAACAGCAGATATATAAAACCTGAGAAGTTAACTCCATCAATCAGTTTATTTATCAGTGAAAGCAAATCCATATTATTATTGTTTTATATCCTTAATGTTCTGCAATAAAGCAGTATTCATTAACAGACAATTCCCCCTCTAAATAATCCGGTATTCCCGGAGCATACAGAAAAATCTTAAAATCCCCATATTTCTGACTATAATCTCTGAGAAAAGGGGATTCAAGTTCTTTCACAGATATTTTCCATAAAAACAGAAAAATGATATAATATTTTATCATGAAAATACTTATAACAAATGATGACGGGATCTTTTCCCCGGGCCTTAAAGCTGCAGCAGAAGCAGTATCAGAACTGGGAGAAATAACAATTGCTGCACCAGCCAGCCAGAAGACTGCAGCAGGAAGAAGCCTTATCGGAAACAGGGAGCAGCATTTCCAGGAAACAGTTATTACTGCGGGGAGTAAAAAAATCAATGCATACTATGTTGACTGCACACCAGCCCTGGTTCTCAAATATGCATTTACAACCATTTTCAGGGATAATAAGCCTGACCTTCTGATATCAGGAATCAATTACGGCGAAAATATCGGGAGTGATATTACTGTATCGGGAACGCTTGGTGCTGCTTTTGAAGCCGCATCAGCAGGAATACCATCAATAGCAGTATCTCTTCAGACACCATTTGAATATCACTTCAACTACGGAGAAGTAAACTGGTCAGGAGCAAAGCATTTTCTCCGGTTGTTTGCCGGTAAATTTATAAATGAAAATGGATTCAGAGGATTTGATATCCTGAAAATAGATGTTCCTGATTCTGCAGACAGCAGTACAGAGTGGAAAGCTGCCAGGCTTACAGAAAAGCCCTACTACAACAATATTATTGTAAACGGAAACAGAAAATCAGGACTGAATGAAATGAAACTGCAGCTCAACAGCATTGATGCACACAAGAAGGGAACAGATGCATATACACTGCTGATAGAGAAAAAAGTCTCAGTCACACCTCTTATAACTGACCTGACGGCCTGCAGGAGCAGCCTTTTTTCATAACTGCTGCAGGTTTTTTATATTCTAAATATTGTTCATTATTTACAAATATAAACAATATTTATCCAAACCATCTGCTTTACTTCAGGGAAACTATACTTTATTGCAGGTGTTACAGGCAGTTACGTTATATGTCTTTAGTTAAAAATCTGCGGCTACAGATGTTATCTGAAACTAAATACTTCATACTGGAATGTATCTGCTTCTGCGGAAAAAATGTTTCTTTGATTATAATTATGATTCATCTTTTCAGAACCTCGATTTAATTAGCGCATAACAAACCACTGTAATGTCCTTAAGATGACAGGAGGTAAAAAATGGGTGTATTTTTTCTTGCACTTATCCTTGCGGCTGCTGTATTTCTTATAGTTGTTTTCAGCCGAAAAGCTACAAAATTCTGAATCTACAGAAGAAATGATGCCGATTTACTGAGAATCTCTGCTGTAAACTCTTTTATGATATCTGATTCAATATTCCAGCAGTGCCAGTAGAGATCAATGCTTGTGCTGTGATCAGGGCAAATATTAACTAGCGATCCGCTTTCAAGATATCTTGAAGCCTGGATTTCAGGCACTATACCATATCCCAGCTCCATAACTATTGCCTGAATAAATGTTTCATATGACGGTATGTAATTAACGGGAATTTTTTTCAAATCGGCATCATACCTGCCCTTCATGAACTGACCAAGTAGATTGTCAGATCTGTTGAAAAAAACAGCCGGAACTCCGTAAAAAGAATCTGAACAGATGTCTTTACTGAAATATTTCTCTCTGAACCCGGGAGAAGCAACTGCTATATAACGCATTGACCCTATAAATTCCCTGCGACAGCCCTGGATGGATCTGGTAGATGAACTTACACATCCGAGAACTTCTCCGCTTTTAAGAAGTTTGTCAGTTTCTGTCTGATCAGCAGTAATTATTTCCAGGGAAATTTTCCTGTCCTTGACAAATCTTTCCACGGAGGGGAGAAACCATGTTCCAAGACTGTCGGCATTGACGCCGACGGGGAATTTGATATATTGTCCCCTTTCAGTCCTTTTTTCTGCAGTCATGTACTCCTTTTCCAGAAAATAAACCTGTCTGTAATGAGAGAAAAGCTTTTCCCCTTCCTCAGTCACTTCAGGAGGATTTGACCTCCTGATAAGAATTTTACCCATAAGGTCTTCAAGCTGTCTTACTCTCTGCGAAACAGCAGACTGGGTCAGCCCGAGCTTTTCAGATGCTTTCTCAAAACCTTTTTCAGATATAACTGCGGCAAATGCCTCAACAAGCCTGTAATCAAACATATTTAATATTAGCACAACTAATGTATTATTAAAAAGATTAATTTTACAAATTATCCTTAAAAGAGTATATTTCCCATTATCAGGAAGTTTTCATATTTCAGGATTTTTTTTCAGGAGAGTGGAATTTGATCAATTCATATATTTTCGGATTTTCAACAGGCGCAGCCCTTATTATAGCTATCGGAGCACAGAATGCTTTTGTTCTGAGTCAGGGGATAAAAAAAAGCTATTTCATTATTATCCCATTTATATGTACTATTATTGATGCAGTGCTTATAACAGCTGGAGTTGCCGGGCTGGGAGTCATATTCAAAAAAAATACCAATTTTACAGCAGCTGCCGCTCTTTTCGGTGCTCTTTTCCTGTTCTGGTACGGAACTGTCAGCTTCAGGTCAGTATTTAAAAACAGCTCCCTTAACAATTCCCTGTTCACAATAGATTCAAGGAGAAAAGCAGTTATCACAACCCTTTCAATATCCCTGCTTAATCCACACCTTTATCTGGATACAGTTGTACTTCTCGGAAGCATAGGCAACAGCTTCGGGGGAAGCAGGACAGGCTTTCTTACAGGTGCAATAACAGCCTCATTCCTGTGGTTCTTCACCCTGAGCATGGGGGGGAAAATGCTTTCGCCAGTCTTCAGAAAACCTTTATCCTGGAAAATTCTCAACAGCGCAGTTGCACTGAGCATGTTTACAATTTCCTTTTCGCTGTTCAGGTATGCAGGCAGTTTTCTCAGCTGATATTTTTTATAACTTCCCTCATAAAATCAGGCAGATCATCCGGAGTTCTGCTTGATACAAAATTCCTGTCTACAACAACAGAATCGTCGGTCCATATTCCCCCTGCGAATTCCATTTCAGGTCTTATTGAATAGAAACTTGTTATTTTCCTCCCCCGCAGGAGATCAGCAGTAACAAGAACATGGCCGGCATGACATATTGTCGCTATTGTCTTACCCCTTCTGTCAAGGTTCTTCAGTATTTCCGAAACTGCCTCATGCCTCCTGAGCCTGTCAGGAGCCCCGCCTCCCGGAACAATTACCCCTTCAAAACTGTCAGGACTAATCTTTCTGAAATCAGTATCAGATTTTACAGGATACCCATGCTTACCGTAATAAACCTTTCCTTCTTCATCTCCGGCAATAACAACCTCATACCCTGCTTCCCTGAGTCTGATTACAGGGTAAAGAAGTTCAAGATCTTCATATTTTTCATCAACCAGGGCCAGAACCTTTTTATCCACTTCGTCCTCCTTTATATCAAACAGATAAAAGTTACATCTTCATTTCATCCAGACTCTGAGGACTGTCAGCCCCAGAAGCGTGACACCAGAATACCCAGAACAGCTCCATAGACAGAGGATGACCATGGATTTGATGTTATAGGGCAGGTCCCTGTTACACAGCCGACAAATTTGTAGTAAAGAAAGCCGCCTAAAGCTCCCAGAACAGCCAGAACTGCAGTTAAAAGTATATTGATATTCATACAACCACCTATATATTATTATCAATATATATAATAATTAAATCTAATTTAAAAGGAAAGCTTTTATGTGATAAAATGTTTTTTCAAAGGCTCTACATGGATAGTTGCTTCCATGGAAAGCTTGTCCCTTATTGCTTCTTCAATAACAGTAGCTATATGATGACCTTCCTCAATACTTTTATTTCCGGGAAGACATATATGAAATGTAATTTCGGAATGGTAGCCGTAGCGGTGAAGATGAAAGTGGTGCATATAAATCTCTTGCGGATATGAATCCCTGATAACAGATGTAATTGAAGAGATAAGAGGGTTGTCAGGACTTTCCCCCAGAAGCGGAAGTGCCCCCTCTTTTATAATACTCCACGAGGTTATGATAAGAACCAGCGATACTATTACGCCAAGTATTCCATCCATCCACCAGAAATAACTGTTCAGGAAAATACCCAGAAGTATAAAAAGGGATGTTATTGCATCGCTTCTGTGATGCCAGCCGTCAGCTTTAAGTGCATGGGTACCGGTTTTACGGTAGCACCAGAATGCATACTGGGCACTTATCTCCTTTACCAGTACAGAAATGGTTATTACAACCATAACAACCGGAGGAAAATCCCTTGACTCAAATGAGATAATTCTTTTTGCTGAATCAATAAGAAAATTAAAACCCACTACTGCAAGAAGAACACCGATTATTACAGAACCTATCAGTTCAGCCCTCCCGTGCCCGAATGGATGGTCATCATCAGCAGGCCTGGCTGTTTCCCTTGAACTTATAATAACTACGATTGAAGTGAGAGAGTCTGAGAGGGAATGCCATGCATCTGCTATGACAGCTATTGAACCTGAAATAATACCTGCCCAGTACTTGAGAAGAAAGAGAAGTATATTAATTATAATGGATATATATCCTTCTAGATATGCATATTTAAGCCTTTTTTTATGGTCCATCTCAGTCCCTTATTACCGGTGTCCTTTCATTTTTCATGATTTTCTTTTCAAGATACATCATCTCATCCGCCATCGCAACAATTTTTTCAGATGAGGAAGATATATCATCCTGACTTAGCTCAATCACACCATGGCTGAATATAATAATATAGGGTTTTAACATACTGTCATTATAATTCTCAGCAGATTCAATAATACGGTTCCAGATCCTGCTGAAATCCTCATTTGAAATCCCCGGACAGAGTATGAGAAATTCGTCTCCCCCGATTCTGCAGAAAACATCAGTCTTTCTCAGATTTTCACTCACAAGTTCGCAGAATGTTACAAGAAGTGTATCCCCTGCAGCATGGCCAAGCCTGTCATTTACCTCTTTAAGACCATTGATATCAATATAGCATACTGTCAGCGGAAAATCAGACATTCTCTTGCTCAGGTTAATTGATTCAATATATTCAATATAATATTCCCTGTTATAGATACCTGTGAGGGAATCATGTACAGCTTTTTTCTCGAGAAATATCTCCCTTTTTTTCCGTTCATCAATTATCTGAAACATTATAAATATAATCTCTGAAAAATCAGGCAGTTCAGATTCAAAACGCTTTCCCAGAAAACTTATCCATGTAAAATTCCCGTCATCCCTGAGCAGCCGGAACTCAATCTGGGAGGAGTTCTTTCTCCCATTTCCCAGATCATCCCTGAAGGATTTGAATATATCGATATCTTCGGGATGTATATACTTCTCCGACAATTCTGATAATGAGACAGGAAACCTGTCAGGGATTACAGATTTGATCAGCTCATTATCCCGAGGAGCCATATAAATAATATCTTTTCCGGAATCCCATTTAAAGATCCCCATTCCCCCTTCGGCAATAGTAATTTCCAGCTGCTGCTGGGCATGTTTAAGCTGCATATTAATCCTGACAATATCAGCTGTTTTCTTTTCAACAAGGTCTGTAAGATTCTTCTTGTGAAGAAGCAGTTCGCTGTTTATTATGCTGATTTTTTTCCTGTCCATGAAAAGTCTGAAAATAACAAGGAATGAAAGGAATATGAAAAGCACAAAAAAAACAAGTGAATTAAGATACTGTGATACTATTTTCTCACTCACCTTTTCAATATTTATATCAGCACAGGCAAGATAAAGATTTCCCCCCGGCGATCTTAAAGGTTTGATTACAGATCTGTATATTCCCCACTTGTCTTTATAGCTCTTGAAAAGAGTATTTCCTGTTTCATATGCTTCTGTAAAAGCCTCTGGAATATTTTTATAGGGATAGAAATACCACCTTTCAACCTCTTCAGCTTCCTTATCAGTAACTGTAGGCGCTGAAAAATAATATCCGCCCATGTAATTGACAACAGTATATACCCAGTCAAGTTCGGTTGTTTCCACAAAACTGTTGATTTTATTACGGTTAACTAACTCTTCCTCAAAACCAATACTTTCCGGGGTTAATGCCCTGTCATGGAAATCCTCCTCAAGAAGGAGGGGTAATGTCTGAACTGCCATCTCAAGATACCTGTCTACTTTCTTCACCCCCTCGCTCCATTCAAAGACAATATAAAAGACAGTAAAGGATATGAGAAAGATAATATAGATAATTATTATTTTAAAATCTTCGAGGACAAGTTTTTTTACAGAATCAAATACATTCAAATAATCTGACCTTTTACCAGTTGGCAGCAGTTGCAGTTTATTTTCGGCTTTTTGGTATATATTTATAATATATATAAATAATACACATAAATGCATATTTCTAGCAATCAACAATATAATTTTTGAGACATATTTCATTTTTTTATGTATTATTACTGTATGTTCAAGATAGCACTTCAAATCAAAAAAGCAGATAATGATACACTTGTCCTGAGGCTTCCTCCTGTACTTAGAGCGGCTTTTCTTTTTTTCACCTGTTTTATTATTTTCTCTATGATCTGGTTCCCCATGGAAGAGGGGGCCAGAGGGACAGATTACCTTCCTGTACTTTTTGCTGTCATAGCGTTATTTGTCACTCTGTATGAGGAAAAATGGGTTTTTGACACAAAAAGAAACACAGTTGAGAAAAGATTTGGGCTGATTTTCTATTATTCAAGGGAAACTGCCGATTTATCTGATGCAGGTTATTTCAGGATATCTGAAGTCAGAAAAGGGAACAGGAATAAAAGCAGTTCAAGGTATTATAAATTATCACTGGTATTCAGGAATGAAACAGAAAAAGATATAGAACTTGTCTATTTCAGGGAAAAGGATAAACTGGTAAAAAACGCAGAAACAATTTCTTCATTCTGTTCAGTTCCTTTAAAAACAGAATAAAAAAGCTGCAGCATTACAGCTGCAGCATTTAACCTCCTGATTTAAACAGAGGCCCGCTTTATATCACAGTAATTCAATCATAAAGAAAACATGCAACCTGATGATCATTTTCTGCTTCTTTAAGTTCAGGAACACTTTCAGCACATCTGGGCATCCTTTTAGGGCACCTGTCATAAAAATAACAGCAGTGTCTTTCCTTGTCAGGTGACGGGACATCTCCTGAAAGGACAACCCTTTTTCTTTTCCGTTCAACTACAGGGTCCGGAATGGGAGCTGCAGACAGAAGAGCCTCAGTATAGGGATGAAGAGGTTTCTTATACAGCTTCTTTGAATCAGAAATTTCAACAATCTTCCCAAGGTACATTACAGCAACCCTTGTACTGATATATTCAATTACAGCAAGGTCATGCGCAATAAACAGATAGGTAAGGTTGAACTGTTCCTGAAGATCGGTAAAAAGGTTAAGGATCTGGGACTGTATTGATACGTCAAGCGCGCTGACCGGCTCATCTGCAAGTATCAGTTTGGGATTCAAGGCAAGTGCCCTTGCAATGCCTATTCTCTGCCTCTGTCCTCCGGAGAATTCATGGGGATACCTGTTTTTAAACAGGTGTGAAAGCCCTACAGTCTCCATCAGGTTTTCAACTCTGTCTGTTATCTCTTCTTTGGTGATTTTCATCAGCCCCCTGTTTTTATACACTTTGAGGGGTTCTGAAATAATTTCACCCACAGTCATTCTCGGATTGAGAGAAGCATAAGGGTCCTGGAAAACCATCTGTATATTTTTTCTTTCCTCAAGAAGCTCATGGCTTGAAAGATTATTGAGGTTTTTGTTGTTGAAAATAATTTCACCTGATGTTGCCTTGTAAAGCTGTGCAATTGCACGTGCTGTTGTAGACTTCCCGCAGCCTGATTCACCAACAAGGCCGAGAGTTTCCCCTTCACGGATAGCAAAGTCAATACCGTCTACAGCCCGGATCGCACCGACCTGTTTCTTGAAAAGCAGTCCCTCCTCAACAGGGAAATGAAGTTTAAGATCTTTTACTTCAAGCAGTGTTTTATTCCCCATTATTCCCCTCCTTGCTGTAGAGCCAGCAGCTGACTTCTGTATGATCATCTGTTTTTGTCGTCCGGGGATATTTGTTCCTGCAGATATCCATCGCCCTGTCACATCTCGGATGAAAAGGGCAGCAGTCAGGCATATCTACAAGATTTGGCGGCTGCCCCTTGATGGAATAAAGTCTTTCCTTGTTTTCCATATCCAGTCTCGGAACAGAATTGATAAGTCCTACTGTATAAGGGTGTTTTGGACTGGCAAACAGTGTTTCAGTATCCGCCTTTTCAACAACCCTTCCGGCATACATGACACATATATTTTCACACATCCCGGCTACTACCCCGAGGTCGTGTGTAATCAGAATTGTTGCGGTTCCAAGCTTATCTGCGAGCTCTTTCATAAGCTCAAGAATCTGGGCCTGTATGGTAACATCAAGTGCTGTAGTCGGCTCATCTGCAATCAGCAGTTCAGGATTACAGCTTAATGCCATGGCAATCATTACCCTCTGTCTCATACCGCCGGAAAACTGATGCGGATAGGCATCAATCCTTTTTTCAGGTGCAGGGATACCGACCAGTTCAAGCATTTCAATTGCCTTTGCCCGGGCTGCCTGTTTATCCACTTTCTGGTGCAGAACAATTGTTTCAATCAGCTGGGTTGATATTCTGAGGAAAGGGTTGAGACTTGTCATCGGGTCCTGAAAAATCATGGAAATCCGGTTTCCCCTTATATTTCTTATTCCTGCTTCATCAAGCTTCAGTATATCCTCGCCGTTGAAAAGGACTTCCCCGTCAACAATCTTTCCGGGAGGAGAAGGTATAAGCTTCATTATTGAAAGGTTTGTTACAGATTTACCGGAGCCCGACTCGCCTACAATTCCAAGTGTTTCCCCTTTTTCAAGTTCGAAACTGACCCCATCAACAGCTTTTACAATTCCGTCATCTGTTTTAAAGTGTGTTTTTAAATTTCTTACACTAAGTATTGTTTCTCTTTTATCACTCATTTATGCAAAAGCTCCTTTAGAATCTGTTTTTTCCCTGCGGATCAAACGCATCACGGAGTCCGTCTCCGAGAAAGTTCATTCCGAAAAGAAAAAGAGTCATAGCTGCCGCCGGGAAAAAGAGTCTCCAGGGATAGAGATTCATTCCGTCAACAGCCTGTCCAACAAGAGATCCCCAGGAAGCAAGAGGTGCAGAAATACCAAGGCCCAGGAATGAGAGAAAAGCTTCAAGCATAATAAATGTAGGTATTCTCAATGTGGAAAAAACTATTATTACTCCCAGGGTATTCGGTAGAAGGTGCTTGAATATAATCCTCATCGTTCCTGCACCGCCGCATTTTGCCGCCTCGACAAATTCGGAATTTTTGAGAGACATTATCTGTCCCCTCACAACACGCGCAACAGTAAGCCAGCTGACAATAGCCAGTGCCAGGAACATATTAAGGATATTTTTTCCGAAAATTGCCATGAATATGATAACAAGCATCATATAGGGAAGCCCGTATATTACATCTACAATCCTCATTATAATGTAATCAACTTTACCCCCGACATAGCCGGCAATTGAGCCCAGAATGATACCGATAAGAACAGAGGTTACAGTTCCTATAAAACCTATTGCTATGGAAATCTGGCCTCCGTATATTACACGTGCAAGAAGGTCTCTTCCGAGGTAATCAGTTCCGAAAAGATATCTTCTCTCGTGTATCCTGACCTCTTTCCCGTTTAAAACTTCAGTCTCTGTTGCAATCTGCACTTTAACTGCTTCAAGTTCAGCCAGCTCCTCTGAATTAAGTTCTCTTTTCTCCTTGTTTGCAAGGGCCAGCATCAGTTTTTCAGTTCTCTCATAATAGAGTTCCCCTGCTGTTTTTGTTAACGAAGGGGGAAGAAACTGGTGATCTATAATCTGATGTTTGAATGAATAAATGGGAAGTAGAGGAGCGAAAAGGGAAACAAGAATATAAAAAATAACAACATACATACCGAACATCGCCATCTTGTTTTTTTTCAGCCTTCTCCATGCATCATTCCAGAGACTCACCCCTTTTACAGGCTGGTCAAATTCATTCAAAGCTGTTTTATTATTTTCTTCAGCAGACATAATTATTTCCTATTTATATGAAATTCTCGGATCCAGAAATGCGTATATAATATCCACAATAAAATTCATGATAATGAGTATTACAGAATACACAATTACTGTTCCAAGGATAAGTGTATAATCCCTGTTCAGTGCCGACTGCACAAAAAACTTGCCAAGTCCCGGTACACGGAATACAGTCTCAACAACAATTGAACCTGTGAGTATGGCTGAAAAAGCAGGTCCGAGATAGCTTACCACCGGGAGAAGTCCCCCTTTGAGAACATGCTTGATCAGTATTGTTGAGGTTTTCAGTCCTTTTGCTTTTGCAGTCCTGATATAATCACTCCTGAGGATTTCAAGAATACTTGCTCTTGAAAGCCTTGCTATATATGCAAACTTGTCAGCAGACAAAGTAATAACAGGCATAATAATTGTAACCCATCCGAATCTTCCTGTAATCCACCCTGAAGTAGGGAGCCATCCAAGTTTCATCGCAAAAATATAAACAAGGACAGGGCCTATTACAAAAAGCGGAATTGTTATTCCTATGACAGCAATGGACATTACCAGGTAATCAATCCATGTATTCTGCCTGAGAGCCGAAATCATTCCGGCTGTTATTCCAAGAAAAAGGGACAGCGTCATTGCTATTGATCCCAGAACAAGGGAATTAGGTAGACTTTTTCCGATATAATAATTAACATCCTGGTCCTTATATCTGTATGAAGGGCCAAGATCTCCTCTCATAACACTTATCATATATCTTGCATACTGTTTTATAAGCGGTTCATCGAGGTGGTACTTTTTTTCAATATTTTCCATGATTTGTTTTGGAAGGGTTTTTTCTGCATCAAAAGGTCCGCCGGGGGCTATTCTGATAATAAAAAATGATATTGTAATAATGATCAGAAGTGTCGGAAACAATCCGATAAATCTTCTTATAATATATCGTGTCATTATATTCCTCTTAAAGAAAATACCGGGTGAGAAGCCTCTTCAGCTTTCTGAAGAGGCTATACACCAGGTATGAATTATTGATTACGTTAGGGCTCTACTTTTTATATATATATTTTGTAGGATGCCAGTCCATTGAGTTAGGATACCAGCCGCCCCATACATTTGTATCAATCATGCTCTGAGAAACATAATGATAAATCGGCATTACACCATGGTCTTCTGTTATGAAGACATCTTCAGCTTTTCTGAGCTTTGAAAATCTTTCAGGTCCTGGAGGCATTTTGGCAGCAGCTTCCATGTTTTCATCAAATACCTTGTTGGAATATTTACCGCCGTTCATAGCTTTTCCTGAACCGAACATTTCAAGAAATGAGCTTGGGTCAGGATAATCAGCAATCCAGCCTGCCCTTGCCACCATGAATTCACCCTGTTTTCTTGTATCAAGGTATGTTTTCCATTCCTGATTTATAAGTGAACATTTGATACCGAGGTTCTTTTCCCACTGTTCCTGAACAAACTCTGCAATTTTGAGATGCCTGTCGCTTGTGTTATAGAGAATTTCAATTTCAGGGAAACCTTTTCCGCCGGGATATCCTGCTTCAGCAAGAAGTTTTTTGGCATCTTCGATAGTCCCTTTTACACCAGGAGTAGGTTTGTAGCCAGCCATGGGGGGTACCATGCTGTATGCAGCTGTTTCGCCGGCTCCTGTTACTTTCTTTACAAGAGTATCTCTGTCAAGACCCATTGAAAGAGCTTTTCTTACACGAACATCTGTAAGAGGTTCTTTTTCCATCTGGAAAATATAATAGTATACTCCGAGATAAGGAGCTACAACATAGTCATCCCTCAGGACAACAGTTTCGAGCTGGGCAAGAGGAACTTCAGGAGCCCAGTCAACTTCCTTGTTAAGATACATATTGAATCCTACATTATCATCATCTGTAGGTATATATACAACTCTGTCAAGTTTTACATTAGCCTTGTCCCAGTATTTGTCATTTTTAACAACAGAAAGCTTTTCCTGAGGTTCCCATGCTTCAAGAACAAAAGGTCCGTTGCCGACATAGTTTTCAGGCTGTGTCCAGCTGCCAGGATTTTTTTCAATTGCATGAATAGGCACTATAGCAAAAGCATAATGGGAAAATGCGCTTACGATAGCAGGCATGGCACCTACAAGTTCAACCTGGAATGTATAGTCATCAAGAGCCCTGATTTTAACTGCTTCAGGTCCTGCTTCTCCGCTGTTGTATTCTGCAGCTCCTGCAATTACATCAGCAGGAAACCATGCATATGGTGCTGCTGTTTCAGGGTTGAGAACTCTCAGCCATGAATCAACAAAAGTCTTTGCAGTTATAGGTTCTCCGTCGCTCCATGTAGTTTTTCTGAGGTGGAATGTGTAAACAAGTCCTGTTGAATCTACTTCCCAGCTTTCAGCCACTCCGGGTTCAGGTGCTGCTGTTTCAGGATTTGAGGAAACAAGCCCTTCACCAAGTGAATAATATATCCTGTGCTCAGGAACACCCTCAATCTGGTGCCAGTCAAGACTCTGGGGTTCTGCCTGGTTCCATACCAGAAAATCAACTTCCTCTTTTACAGCTTCTTTTTTTCCGCCGGCAAACAATGCCCCGGCAGCAATAAACATGATAAGAAGCAATAATAATGTTCTTTTCATCTGAAATTCTCCTTTTTAAAAATGTGCAATACTTCATTATATTTGGAATATTGATAAATTGCAAAAAGAAATTTCATTATACAGTGATAATTCATTATATAACAAAGATTTAGTATAATTATGCATAAAAACGCATAATTATAAACACCTGTCATCCGCTTCAGGATTTCACCGGAGAAAAAGGGGGGCTTCCGGCAGTATTTATCTGGAAAAACCATGTTTTATCATTATAATAGATAGAAAACATATTATTGAATGATTATTCTGTCTGCAGGATATGTTGTCAAAGGAGTATATGTATATGGAATTTTATAAACTTGTTTCTGAAAGGGAAAGCATAAGAAGCTATGATCCCGGAAAAAAGGTACCTGAAAACATTATCAGGAAAATACTTGAGGCAGGACGTATTGCCCCGTCTGCAGCAAACAGGCAGCCATGGAAATTCATTGTTGTTTCATCAGGTGAAATGCTTTCAAAAATACGATCATGCTACAGCAGACAGTGGTTTCACGAAGCCCCCCACATACTGATAGTCAAGGGTAAAAGATCTGATGCGTGGAGCCGGGGATATGACAGCTACAATTCGCTTGAGACTGACCTTACAATAGCGATGGACCACATGATACTTGCTGCTGAAAACGAGGGACTGGGAACATGCTGGATTGCGGCATTCGACCCTGAAGTACTCAGAAAAGCCCTCGGGCTTTCAGATGATGAAACAGTTTTTGCTATAACACCTCTGGGGTATATGCCGGAAGGTTTTACCAGAAAGGGGAACAAAAGCAGGAAATCCCTTGATGAAATTGCCGAGTTTATTTAGCATCCAGAAATCTTTCTTGATATTTACGACAGTATAAACTGTTTTTATGCATTCATCAGGTCATATCAATACAGCGATGTATAATATTTCAAAACAAATTTTAAAGTTGACAAAAGATGACAATATGTATTATACATTATTAATGATGGAAAGAAAGCTAAATATCGATAAAATATTATTAAATATGGAATCTTTAGGATTAAACCAAACAGTTTTAGCAAAAAAACTAAATGTATCCAGAGAATCAGTTTCTAAATGGATTAAAGGAGAGAAATTTCCACGACCTGCTAAATTATTAGCTTTGTCAAAGCAACTAGATTTATCTTTTAATGAAATAATTATTCAGAAAAACGCTACTAATCCAATTATTGCATTCAGAACAAATAAAAATAAACGAGTAACTGAAGAGCAAGAGTCAATTGCTAATGATATGAGTGAGATGCTTAAAGTACTGTTACCTTATTTGTGTGCTGATTCAGTATTTCATCCTCCAGTCATAGATAATCCATTAATTGATTATAATTATATTCAGAAAGTTTCATTAGAAATACGAAAAAAGGCAGGATTAAATACTGTAGAAATTACTTTTAATGAAATTATGAAACTATATATAGACTTTCACATAATATTAGTACCAGTTATGTGGGGCCCTAATGGGAATAATGGCTTATATATACATTTACCTGAAAACAAAATTACTTTTATTTATGCAAACTTGGAAAAAGTTATTACAGATTTTAAGTTCTGGTTACTTCATGAACTTGCTCATACAATGACTCCTTCATTAGATAGTGCTAACGCTGAAGAATTTGCGGATAGTTTTGCAGCTGCAGTTCTTTTTCCAAGAGAATCTGCAAGCAAGGCATATAATGAACTAATTAAAATTAGGAACAAGGGGACAATTGTCAATAGGATAAAGAATATTGCAAGTAATTTATTAATATCTCCATATACAATTCTTGGTGAAATGAAAAAATATGCAGAAGACTCCTCTCTACCAGTTTTAGAAATAGATATGGGAGGCGCAATTACAAATTTTAATAAAAAAATTGGTTTAGTTAGTGAAATTATCTTTGAGGAAGAATGTCCTGATGCAGAAAAATATATAAGAATTAGTGAAGAAACCTTTATGACAGAATTTTTTACGGCATTATCTAAATATCTTCATGAAGAAAATAAAGAAGCAGGAATAATCCAGCGTTTAATGAATATTCCTATCGCTGATGCAAAAGGAGTTCATAAAGCGCTTGATATTAAATAAAATATTACTAGATTCTAATTCATATTTTCGTTTAGCGGATAATCTCTATCCTTTACTTTCCAATATTTTTGGTAACAAAAAACAATATAAATTAGTAATATTAGGTGGAACACTAAGAGAGTACAATTATCAGGCAAGGTTACAAAGTAAATTTAGTTGGGTTGATAACAATCGACATAAAGAAGATCGAAAGAATAATAAGTTACGATTAAAGAGTAGAACAAGCAAATCAATAAAAAAAACAACATATTTTTTAATATCCGATAGTGCGAATCGTGGTTTAGGATGCTCCCCCTTTGATATTGAGTGCTTATCAACTGCTATGGAATTATCAATAAAACTCGTCACAGATGATGGGGATTTATATCAATTAGCAAAAGACTATGAAGTTGATTGTATTTCAACACTGGAACTAATGAAAATAATGCTTGATGAAAACAGAATATCAATAAAAGATGTTCAGGATACTGTTTACATGTGGGATTATATGGAAGATCTTCCAAGAAATTTTAAAACAGATTTCATAACCATATTTGGAGTAGAGCCTGAAAGGTATTGAATACAGTTTTATTAACAATCTTATTCATAAAAAGAAATATAAAATTCGTCTGTTGTGCTTCCTTGGTTATAAATCTTTTAATCTGTATTCTTTTTTGCAATACTTTTTATCTGCTCTTCCAGGGCTAAAAAAGCATCTACAACATCAGAATCAAAATGACTGCCACGTCCCTGCCGAATAATCTCCATGGCTTCATCATGAGGGAGTGCCGGCTTATATACACGTTTGCTGATTAGGGCGTCATAGACATCAGCAATGGCCATAAGCCTTCCGGACACAGGGATTTCTTCACCCTTCAATCCTTGAGGATACCCTGAGCCATCCCATTTTTCCTGATGGGTAAAGGCTATCTCCTTGGCTAAACTAAGAAAGGAATTTGATCCAAGAGTTTCCTCCGCGGCTGACAATGCGCTTCTGCCATAAACAGTGTGAAGCTTCATGGCTTCAAATTCATCACTTGTCAATTTGCCGGGCTTCAGTAAAATTTCATCTTTAATCCCGACCTTTCCAATATCATGAAGAGGGGCGGATTTATAGATAAGATCAATGGTGTTTTCGTTCAGAAAATGACTAAACCTTGGGTTCTCCTGCAGATATTCAGCGAGTAGTTTTACATAATTCTGGGTTCTTCTGATATGAGCTCCGGTTTCCGGATCTCTGGTTTCAGCAAGGCTTGCCATGCAGTGGATTGTTGCCTCTTGGGTATGTATCAATTCTTTTGTACGTTCATCAACCAGCTCTTCCAGATGGTCACGGTATTGTGTATTAATAGCCTCTATTTTGTTTATCCGCTGCACCATTTCCATAAATTCATTGGTTAGGACTCCAATTTCGTCATTTCGTTCCTTTTGATTGATGGGCTCGAAGGAGTTACCTGACTCAAAACGGTACATTTTATCTGCCAGATTCCACAAAGGGTTGATGAAATTTCTGTTCATTAAAATTATCAAACCAAGAATTAAAATAATTACAACCACTGCAAGTGCTACCCCTACGTATTTATAAATATTTTTCAATTTAATATCGAGATACTGCAGTGAGATTTCAATATTAATACTGCCCCATTTTTTGTTGTCAACAATTAGCGGTGTAGTGATACTCATAACCCTGAATCCTGGAGGTATATAATGATCAGGGTGTTCCGGATCTTCATAAGTTGATAGATCGTCATCAGGATCTATGTCAAAGGATGGGGTTTCAATATCAATGTGGGGTTCATTTTCTTCCAGGGCTTCAAGGAGTGTTGCATGCTCCTCTTCATCAGTTGCTTCAATATTAGAGGAATTGTTACTGACAACAATTTTAGAATTCCGGGAATCGATTAACTTAATCACATTGATTTCAATATCGTTTAATTCTCTGGTATCAACCAGCTCATCTATATACCTTTGTATGGATGGAAAATCATCTTTTAGTAGATATTTTACAATTGCTGCTTCAACAGCATCAGAGAGCAAAATACCTTCATGATTAATTGTGAGAAGGGATATTTGAGTGAACTGAGTTATCACAAAAAAAGCAATTCCGGCTGATATTAGAAGCACTGTTCCTGCAATAATTGCTGTAAATTTAAGTCTTAATGAATGACGGTATTGAGGTTTGATTCTATGCCTGGTCTGATGTTCGAGATTGCTTTCCGGTATTTTCATTTTTTTGCATCTCCGTTTTCTTATCGTATCATTTAATAATCATAGTATTTTAATACAGCATTTTCAACACTCTCTTTTCCCAAGAGTAGTGTCCGAATTTGTGGCGATAAAATCAGGGTAACTTCTTTCCTTGACGGTAGAAACGCGGAGTAAACTCACCGCTCTAAGCTTCAATGGGAATAAACCAATGAAGCGAAAGAAATTACTCAATAAAAATCGCCACAAATTCGGACTCTGATTAAGATGAACCTAAACTAAGCGATTCTATATTCAGCCCGCTTAAAAGGGGCTGTCGCTCGTTTTTTCGTCCCATCTGGCATAGCTGAGGTCAGCAATTCGAAGAAGCTTGGACCTTACACGTTAAAACCAAGCTACTGTATAGGAAAAGGGTATACTTCAGCTATTTCCTGAATTATTCGAGGCTATAGAATTGTTGTAAGGTCTCGATTATTAGATAATCAAGATCGGTTGAATCGTTCCGGATTTTTTCCAGAGCGAATGATAGGAAAAGTTATAAATTCTATCAACGAAAATTTCTCGGATTCGGCATGGATGTAGCCAAAAATCTGGAAAATTAACTAACCTCTGTACTTTTTTTCCAGAAAACTGTCAGCTACCATTGATTTTAATGCTTAAATACCTAATATTTGCATTCTCCTACATCTCCAGAGCAAACCGCTCCTTGTAATAGCATAAAAACGAGGAATTAATCTGATGATTTCGAAAAAGCCACACCAGGCGGCGCACGCCCAACCTTCTTTAGATGGTTCAGAATCCTTTTGATTTCAGCCATATCCTGTATTATAGCAATAACCTTCATTTCTGAACCGCACTTGGGACAAACAAAAAGATCAATTTCATAGATCTTTGCCAGTAACCGAGCCCAGGCTTTTCTACTGGCCTTATCGGAAATATCGCATTCAGTTTCCTCAGACATCTCTTCATCTGCGTACAGATCCTGCTGAGCATTCTTCCAGCCTTCCGGGGCATGTCTTACGATCTCAGGATGTTTTCAGACCATTTCCCTTTGATCCTCGATGCATATAACCCATATCTGCGTATGTACTGAATTCCTTTTGGAGGAATATGCTGAGTCAACTCCGCCAGAAAATCAAGTCCTTTAAACATATGCACGTTTTCTTTAAAATAATCGTTATAATGGGTATGAAACAAAACTCTGCACTTGAATGGATCATAATTAATCTTTTTCAGACTAATAGGAGCACGTGAAATATATTCCGATAGATTTACTCTTGCTTTGTTAGTCAGAATCTGCACTGAGTTGTCAATACTGAATCCTGAATTCTTTCAGGACAGCAAATTCCTGGCAAAACCTTCGTTTATCATGTCATCTTTCAGAAACAGATTAATTACCTTTTGTCTGAAATATTCCGTCATTTTTTTCAAGTCTGAAAAAGGAATATAGACAAAGTTCCCTTCATCATCAAAACCGCCTTCCAGGACGAGGCGGCTGGTCAGAAACCTGCGGTTCTTGCTCGCCTATGCATCCTAAGTGAAAATGAGGATTCCAGCGCAGCATGTCCCCAAATGTCTGATGTGCTGTCACTATCCCTGTTTTAATCTCTTTTTTGGCAGCTTCTTTGTAAAATTCTTTGATAATACTGAAAATCAGGCGAGAAATAACCGCAAATAACTTTCGGTTATTCCGGAAAAAAATACCCAATGCTTTGGGAACGGTGAAAACAAATTGTCTATGCGGTAGTTTCAGCAGCACCTCCTCTGTCAGATGCTCTGCCATTAGTAATGTTCTTTTCTGACTACAGGACGGACATAGATAGAAACCTTTACAACTGAAAGGTCGAAAGTAATCATGCCCGCATTCCGGGTTTAAAGGGAAAAATAATAAAATACCTGTCCCTGGTATGGGGCGTAAAAGGCGAGCTGATTGACAACATGTCGGATACAGACTCGACCCTTAAAAGGGCAAAAGAACTTGCCCTGAAACTTGGGTATATTAAAACCGGGGATCCTGTTATTTTTGTTGCGAGCATTCCGCTTCTTGAATCGAATAAGGTTAATATGATGAAAGTTGAAGTAATTTAGATAAAGAATTATTCCTTTTATTAATTTGCAGACAGGACATTTAACGCATGATCAAGGCACCCTTTTTTCATATTGCCTGCTGTTAACAGGTAAAAACATAACTTTACTCAGCAGGCCGGATTAAAAACTGCGTACAGGCCGGACACTGTAAAGGATATTTTTATTGGATATGGACTGGGCTCCTGTCGTAAAATTAAGACTAAAGGCATTTGAAGCAAGATTCTCTGATGAACTCCAGTAGGTGCCGCCAAAGCCTCCGATTCCGTTTAAAAAAAGTTTCTGCCATATCAAATTAAGTTCATCCAGTGACGGCAGATACCAGTCACTGTAAGTTCCGTCATCGAAAACTTCACACATCTTTGCGGCGCTTCCGGAATGTCCAGTCTGATTAATAATGAAAGTAGTATTTGTCTGCCCTGTGCCGATTTCTGTATGTGTATTACCATTCCATGCTGTCTGTGTTGCCCCTCCTGTTATCCACTCTTTAACATATTCAGAAGTGGATGATGCTATAAGACCTCCTCCTGAGCCGTCATTATAGAAAACAAACCCGCCCTGGTATATTGCATCATACTTCCGCCCGGAATTAATGGTCACCTGATTGCCGTAAGCCACTCCATCAAGATTTGAGGCATAGGCTCGGACATAATATAATGTATTTTCAGTCAGACCTGTCATAACAGCATTGAATACTCCAGGACCGGATCCGCTTGCCGTATGAGAACCAGTCTTTGTCGGATTTGGTGATGTACTCCAGCAAATCCCCCGCTCAGTAACCGGTGATCCAGCTTCGTCGGTAACATTGCCTTCGGCAGTCGCTGATGTCCCGGCTATATCCCGAGTCAGGGAAGGATTGCCTGCGATAAGAGTCGTAATAACATTCGGAAGGGGTATTACAGTTACTGTAAAGTTATAAATTGCAGAATCTTCAGCTGTCACTGTATAGATTACAGGACTTGTAAAATCCTGGGGAACGCCGGAAGGAGGACTTATGCTTGCCCCTTTTTTAATATTGATAGCAGGAACAAGAGCTGTAACATTTGTTCCAAAAGGTACTGTTACTTTTATATTATTTCCTGATATAGATCCATTGACTAAAGGAGTTGTAAAAGAAAAAGAGATAATCAGATTTCCTGTATTACTGGAAAATTGCTCAATTTCTGAGAAATCACCTACATTACATGAGATAATAAGAAGAGTAACTATTAATATATATATAAGTAATTTTATATATTTCCCCATTTTTTTTAAAGATTATAAACAAGCATTTAATTTAAATCAAATATTTTTTATTCCGTACATTTTTAATATCTTCAATATCCTGTGCAAAAAAAAACATTATGAGGAAGAGAAAATGGAAAGAGCAGGCTATATCAATCCGCAGGCAGATTTCTTTTAAGAAGGTCATAAAGCTCCTGCTTGCTGAAAGGTTTGCTGATGCTGTCATTAAATCCGAACTCCCCTGGATTTGCAATTATTGGATCAGCAGAATATCCGCTTGAGGCAAAAATAAGGAGATCTTCTTTCTGTTCACGGATTTTTTCGGCAGTTTCAAGGCCACCCATACCGCCGGGTATTGTAAGATCAAATATTGCCGCTTTTACAGGATTCCCTTCTTTCCTGTGTCTGGCAATAATATCCAGGGCATCCTCTCCCCGGCTTGCTTCTATTACCCCATATCCGATGGCCTGAAGATGAATAGCTGTAATTTCTCTGATAGCTGCTTCATCATCCAGAATAAGGATATTGCCGCTCCCATTACCGGAATAGGGAGCTGCGTCAGCTGATCTTTCAATGTTTTTATCTGAAACAGGAAGGTATACAGAAAATGTGGCCCCCTTATCAGGAATAGACTTTACCTGAATATATCCAGAATGTTTCTGAATAATTGAATAACATGTTGCAAGGCCCAGACCGGAACCTTCTTTTTTAGTTGTAAAAAAAGGATCAAAAATACGCCCTATTTCAGCAGCACCTCCTCTGTCAGATGCTCTGCCATTAGTAATGTTCTTTTCTGACTACAGGACGGACATAGATAGAAACCTTTACAACTGAAAGGTCGAAAGTAATCATGCCCGCATTTCGGGTTTGTGCAACGGATCCTTGCCATACCATTCAGATAATCACCGCAAGAGAGAAAATGTTCACCAACGTTCATGATACGGTTAAGATGAAACTTGCCATACTTATCAGCGTATTGCTCTTCGTAAACATCGCAGAAATCAGTGAAATGTTTTTCGAATATAGTGTGCAGGATATTCCTGCCACGGGGTATATAGGTGGGGGAATTGGATAAGTGTATTGCTGAAACGGAGCTTGACACATTTGATATACATCAAGAACTATGCTGGTGCTTCATAGAATTGAGAATATAACATTTCGCTGGAGTAGACACCTTCTCTCGTCGCTTTGCGCCTGCGATGGTGCAACTCAGCTAGGCGTTATATGCCAGACTGCCCCACAAAAAGTGGACACCTTCTATAGTTAGATTATAATGATAAGGGGAGTGTCTAAATGGCAAGAAAAAAGGTACAGGCGTATACCGAAGAGTTTAGAAGAGAAGCTGTAAAACGATCAGAAAAAGAGGGGAGTTCTGCAGCAAAAGTAGCAGAAGAACTGGGGATAAGTGCCCAGCAAATTTATAACTGGAAGCGTCAATTTAACAGACTGAGTGAAAAGCAATTTAATTCTTTAAACGGTGTTGATTACTCAAAAAATGAAAGTGAAGAAGTAAGAAAACTACGAAGAGAAATTAAGCGTTTAAAGGATGAAAATGAATTCTTAAAAAAAGCTACTGCGTACTTTGCGAACGACCAGAAGTGAAGTACGCAATAATTAATAAATATGAAGGTCAATTTGAGATTACTCTGATGTGCCGAGTTTTAGAAGTATCAAGATCAGGATATTACAAATGGAGAAGTAAAAAACCTGGGAAAAGACATCAATATAAAGCGAAGATCGAAGAATTGATTAAAAATACTTATGAAGATTTTAAAGCTCGATATGGTTCAAGAAGAATTGCAGAAGAATTAAATTCATTGGGTTGGAAATGTTCAATAAACTTCATAGCTAAAATCATGCAGGAGAACGATATAAAGGCCTTGAATGGAAAGGGCTTTAAATATAGCAGAAAAAGCCTGTCAATGAATAATGTATCAGATAACATTTTGTGGAGAGATTTTACAGCAACGAATCCGAATAAAAAATGGACTACAGATATTACGTATATTTGGGTAAGAAACAAATGGATGTATTTGGCTACAGTTATGGATCTTTATTCGAGAAAAATAGTTGGCTGGGCATTAGATACAAGCATGACGGAAAATCTTGTAATTGAAGCATTATCGATAGCATTTGGAAGAAGAGAATACTCTGAAGGTCTAATACTTCATTCAGATAGAGGAGTTCAGTACCGAGCTCAGAAATATATAGATTTTGCACAATCAAAAGGTTGTCAGCTAAGTATGAGTAGAAGAGGAAACTGCTGGGATAATGCCCCAATGGAATCATTTTTCAGCAGATTAAAAGTAGAATTAATTTATCCAAATAACTATCAGAGTGTAGAAGAATTAAAAGCTGGTGTTTTTGAATACATCGAGATATTCTATAACAGGAAGAGAAAACATTCAGCAATTGGTTATTTAAGCCCTGCTGAATATGAAAAGCAAACAGCAATAGCTGCATAGTTAGGTTGTCTACTTTTCATGGGGCACACCAATGCCAGAAAAATTAATATTACAGAATTTATCTATTATGATAAAATAATATTAAAAAATGATGGATTAAAAAATGAATAAAGATTTTAATTATTTAATAGCTAATCTCAATGATGCATCACTTGGAATGCTTTTTGGATCTCACCATCCCATGAATGTTTTTTCAAAGAAATTGATTCAAGAACCTTGGATTATAGATTTACAATACTTAGGATATTCAAGTTCTTGTGTTTATTTTGCAATAAAAAATGCTGATTTTGAATACATTAATGTATATACATCATATCAATCCATCTACTCAAAATTAAAAGATAGGGTAACCATACAGCTTGATTCAAAAAGAGAAAAAAAATCTACTTCATATTTTCGAGATAATATCACAGTCAGTGAAGCTGTTAAAATATTAGAAAAAGTTGTTACTAGTAAAAAAATACAAAATATCCTAAACCAAATTGAAACAAAAATTTTTAAAGATCATCTTGTCATAACATTAAAGGATGATTGGATTTCGATAGAGCAATTTAAAGAAATATTGAATAAAAATATAGAAAATATAAATTCTAATATAATTAATATTATTTATGATATAAAGAATATTGAACATTTACCATTAGAAATATTATCAATAATTTGTGAATTTTCAAAAGAGATAGAGTCTGTTTGAGTACAAAATATAAATAAACAACCTTCATCTATATTGCCAGAATAATTTCTTATGAGTTGAAATTATTTCATATAGATCCATCTGACAAATTATAAATTTCTTAAACATTTTCAATAATCATCATCACTATCCATTCTGATTACCGAGTCATCCTCGCCGGGGGGAAGTGATGCGGCTTTTTCCCTTATATGGCTGCTGAAGGAAATCTTCGGAACATACATTGCAGGCTTTGATTTTACAGTTATCTCCTCTCCTGTTTCAGGATGCCTGACAATTCTTGCCTTCTGGGCCTCCTTCTTCTTTAGAGAGAGCCTGCCGATTTTCCCCAGGGGAACATTTTCCCCGAGAAGCATTCCTGTTTCAACAAGAAAATAGAAGTCATCGAGTATCTTCTGAACCGCAGCACCTGTCAGATCATGCCTCTTCGCAATATACCTTGCCATGGATTTAGCTGTAAAATGATCAGGAACACTCTTCCTGTCTATATGGATTGACTGGTTCAACTTCAGGAAACCGTTTGTCAGATAGATCATGGCCTCCCTTATTCTTTCAGACTGGATTTCAGGAGAAAGGGAACTGTCGCAGGCCGCTATCATATAAGCCGCAGATGTCTTTTTTATAGCTCCTTCCGAAAAATAGACAGGTTTGTTTATCTCTATGTTTTTCTCAATATTTGTTTCTGTAACCATGACAGACTTGGGGACATCCGCTCTCAGATGTATACTGGCATATTCCACATCCCTGTTATCCTTTAACGGACCTATACTTACTATTGATCCTGAATATGTAAGTATTATCATTGCACGGGGATCATTGTTTTCAATACTGTCAATCAGCTCCATATCCAGATAACTTATCTGCTGCTCGAATAGGATGCATTTTCTGTCCCATATACCTGCAAGCCGGTTGCGGAATTCAGGTGTATCAGGAAGAGAAGAACTCCTTATCAGATAGATTAAATGGTTCTGTACAGCATCGGGAAGGTTTTCAATCTTCATATCAAACTCCTTGTCAAAGCCTGTTCTGACTCAGTTTTTTACATTCTCAGGTCCGGCAAAACCCTGAAAACAGGGCCCGCAAGGGCAGGATTTACCGGAAATCAATATTATTATAACATATTTTTTCATTTTTTTCCGATTTTTATGGACTTTTCTGGAAAATAATGTATCATATACTGCATAGGCGGACAGTTAATTCTGCCCCCGGGCTACATATTACATTATTTCATTGTAATTTACAGCTTAAAAAAACAGACATAAACAGGGAGGACAAAATGGGTGACTATTTTTCCAGAGTATCAGAAAAGGTCCAGAACCACCTTAAACAGCTCTCCGGTTCAGTAAAACTCAACGACACAGAACCGGACCCGCTTGAGGTCCTTGCACAGGGATGGCTGGAGAAGGACTCGGTTTTCAGCAGACAGACAGAAGAGAATGAAATGGAAATATGCGATTCTTTTTCCGCATCAGATAACAGGGGAGCTCTGATCATGACCTATTCAGGGTCCCTTATCTCACTCTCTCCGCCTGGAGAAAACGGAAGGCATACAGAATATTCAAGTATCGGATTCAGGACAGATGTACCCGGTTTCCTTGAGCAGGACGAGGCAGAACTTTCTGATGATATTATTCCTGATGAACCGGTAAAATTTGTCAGCGGTCCTATTGAAAAAAGCTCTCCTGTATACAGGATAGCCATTATCAGGGATGAAATGGAATCTGAAGAGGCTGATGAGCTGCTTACCCAGGTGACACATCAGCTGACTGAGGATTTTATTGAAATAAATAAAACACTTATAAGTGAATAACAGAAAGATATGAAAAAAAGTGACGGATTCATCCGACTGGAAGCACTGATTAAAGGGAAAAAACTTCCTTCTCCTGACAGGCTTCTCAATGCCGTTGAAAATGTTAAAAAAGTTATGAAAAGTGAAAATCCCGCTATCCGTCCCTGTTCAGGGGACGGCTCACCGGGAGGACTAATACTGCTGAAAGAGCTGCCTCTTGTTATTGTACCGGATCTTCATGCCAGAGTTGATTACATGAAGGCGCTTTCATGCTGGATACCTCCCGGAATGGACAGGCCTGTACTCACCCTTCTTGAAGAGGGGAAGATACAGGTTGTCTGTGTCGGAGACGGATTTCACAGCGAGGGGAGAAAAAAGGACAGATGGTATCAGGCATATAATGAATATTCAGGAGGGTTTGAAAGGCACAGTGCAATGGATATGGAAATGAGAGACAGCCTGACACTGATGCTCATTGTAATGGACTGGAAAACGCATTATCCGGAGAACTTTCATTTCCTGAAGGGAAACCATGAAAACATTATGAATGAAAACTCCGAAGACAACAGGGCCTTTTCAAAATTCGTAGCTGAAGGGGAAATGGTAAAATCCTGGGCAAAACTTTTTCTTGATCACAGGTTCGTGAATCAGTACTATGATTTTGAAAAATTCCTTCCTGTAATGGCTGTCGGGAAAAAATGCTGCATAACCCATGCCGAACCCAGACGCTATTATTCAAGGAAGGAAATTATCAACTGCTATGCAAAGAGAGAAATAATTTTTGACCTTACCTGGACAGACAACGGAGAATCAGAAGAAGGAACAGTCGAATCATACCTGAAGGAATATTTCCCTGATACACCAGAAGCATTAATGTACGGGGGGCACAGGCCTGTAAACGAGATTTACAGATTGAGGGCCGGGGGCAGATATGTCCAGATACACAATCCCTTAAGGTTTGCGGCAGTTTTCCGGAACAGTGTATCCGGCTTTGAAAAAAACCTGGGACTGCACTATATTGATAGTACAAAATAACCGGAGAGTATTAATATGTCAAAACTACCAAAATATATAGGAAAATATGAAGTTGAATCGCTGATTGCAAAAGGGGGAATGGGGGCAGTATTCAAAGCACAGCACCCTACCCTGAACAGACCGGTTATTATCAAGAAACTTACACTTTCAAGCAGAAAGGAGATAGCTGAAAGGTTTAAAAGGGAAGCAAGAATACTCATGGATTTCAGGCATGACAATATTGTAAGCATGTATGACCATTTCAAGGAAGGCTCATCCTATTACCTTGTGATGGAATATGTGGACGGAATGTCAATTGAGGAAATGATACTCAACAACAGGTATATTCACTCAAGCCTAGCCTCATATATACTGCTCAACACTGCAAGGGCACTGAAGTATGCCCATTCAAAAAAGGTCATCCACAGGGATATAAAACCTGCAAATATACTGATATCGCGTGAAGGAGCGGTAAAAATTGTTGATTTCGGTATTGCCTCATCCGAGGAATCCCAGGCAGAGGGACTTACAATTGACGGAATGACGCTGGGAACACCCGGGTACATGCCCCCTGAACAGTTCAAGGATTCCCGTAATGTTGACCTCCGTGCAGATATATATTCACTGGGAGTACTTGCATATGAAATGGTTACCGGAAAGAAACCTTTTCCCGGGCCATATTCCGCTGAACTGATAAAAAACATACAGACAGGAAAATATACTTCACCTGAAAAAATCATTCCCGACATAGACAGGAACCTTCTCCGTTTCATAAAAAAAGCAATGAAAGCAAACAGGGAGAAACGGTTCAAATCGCTTGAACCTGTTACCGCTCTTCTTGAGAAAACAGCTGCAAAATGGGAATGCTCAGAACTGAAAAACAGCACAGCTGAAGCAGCCCAGTCCAGAGAAATCATAATACCTCAAAGGGTGAAACAGCAGCATAAAAGACTCAAGACAGCCGCAGCTTCCGTACTGCTGCTGATTATCCTGACAGCAGGTACAGGTGTATACAAACTCGGGCTTTACAGGGGAGTGATGTTTCCTGACAGATACGGCAGAGTTGTCTTCTCGGTAAAAACACCTCCCGGACTTCCCGGATTGAAACCGGATTCTGTATCAGTTTCTGTATTTATCGATGATGATAAAAAAATCCCTTCAGTTGATAACATACCGATGCTTTTTATTACGGAAAAAGAAAAATCATTTTCCACTGTCAAAACACTTCCGGTCTTTTTGAAGGCAGGCAGCTACAGGGCAAAAATAGAGGCAGGTAATGAAATATACTGGAGTTCATTCAGAGTAGAACCCTGGAAGAAATCAAAATCAAGGGGAGGAGAAGCTGTCACTTATTACAGGAAAGAGAGGGGGAAGAAGCTTCTCAGGATTATTCCTGATGTAAGGGATGCTGTTACAGGAAAAAACATCCTCCCCGAATCCGGGATTTTCATAATGGAAGGGAAAAATCCGGTACTCCTGAATGAAGCCGGGGAGATCATGACAGGGGGAGTAAAAAAAATACTTATTAAATCTCCCGGATACAGTGACAAGCTCTTTTCACTCAAAGTTGAAAACAGCCAGGACCTGCTGATACTCCAGGCAGGGCTGTACCGGGAATAGTTACAGAAATTAAAACAAGGAAATACTATGACTTTATTATTAAGAAAAATACTGATGGTTATGCTGGGCCTATCAGCAGCCCTCTGCGCCTGGGGAAGCCTTGAAATGCTTCTTCTGGCCTGGAATATTCCGGGCGGGTATCTCGTACTCTTTCTTTCTGAAGGGTGCCTGCTTGGACTTTTTTTCGGTTTCAGTTTCGGAACAGCAGAGGGAATTCTTCTCTCTGACAGGAAACGGAGCCTTAAAGGGGGAACAGAAGGGGCTGTTACCGGTGCTGCAGCAGGTATAATTGTTGTCCTGATTGTGCAGGGATTGGTATCAGCTTTTATCAGCACGGGACTTTTTTCGCTGAAGACTGTGGAAAACCTCATACTGCCGATATGCAGGGCAGTGGGATGGATGATACTGGGAGCTGCAGTCGGTTCAATCGAAGGAATAAGGAGCCGCTCATGCAACAGGATATGGACAGGAGTTGCAGGAGGGCTGAGCGGAGGGTTTGCAGGGGGCGCAGTTCTGGAATTCATCACCACGTTCTGGAACAGCGGGTTTGCAGCCAGAGGGACTGGATTTCTGATAATGGGGGGCTCTATAGGACTTTTCTATACGCTGTTTGAATCTATCAGATCTTTCGGAATGATCAAGGTACTTACAGGCCCCATGAGGGGCAAGGAATATGTAATCAGCATGAGAAAAACTGTTATAGGCTCATCCCCGAGAAGCGCGATGGATCTATCAGATTACAGGGATCTGATGGAAAGGCATGCATTATTCATCTCTGATAAAAATGAAGTGGTTATTGAGAAGCTTGAAGGGGATATTATTGTTAATGATGAAAAAACAGAAAAAAAACGTCTTCAGTATGAAGATGTCATACAGACAGGAAGCGTCAAGCTTCTCTTTCTGCCGGCAAGATAAGAGGGGAAAGGGATGAATAATATAAAAATAAAACTGAAGATATTTTTTCTCATTTTAACTGCTGCATCAGTTCCCATGTGGGGCGAAAACATATCTGTATCACAGCTGGATACTTCAGGTATGTTTATATCCTCCACCATCGACTGCTATGTGAGAATAACAGATTCAGACGGTCAGCCTGTTGAACTTGCAGATCCGGAATCTTCAATCAAGATGGGGCAGCTGGAAGATAAAAAAACAGTTCCCCTTACTGTTCTCGGAATTGAAAAGAACAGTGAAAGCTCGGAAGGTGTTACATTTCTGCTACTGATTGATAATTCGGGAAGCATGTATGAACCGGCCGAAGGAGACCCGGAAACAGAAAGGATAACTGCTGCCCTGAGAGCTGCTTCGGCATTTTTTTCCAGTCTGGATCCTGAAAAAGACAGGGGGGGAATAGCTGTATTCAACAGGGATTTCAGGCTCCTTTCAGAACCCGGTGAAAATTTCAACAGCTCAGCAGGACTTCTTTCAACCATTAATAAGCCTGAAAAAGAGGAATCCTTTACAGAACTCTATTACACAGTTGCAAAGGCAGCCGGGGAACTGGGTAAAAGGGCAGGCAGAAAAGCCATTATTCTCCTCTCTGACGGAGAAAACTATCCCTACTTCAGCAACACCGGGAAGGAGCATCCTGTACTTGGAAGCAGGAACTATCTTCCTGAACAGGCATCTGAAGCTCTTTCAGAAAATGAAGTTACGCTCTATGCTGTCAATTTTTCCCGGGAAAAGGATATACCCCTTGCCGGTCTTGCAGTTTCATCCGGGGGAAGGGTTTTTGATGCTTCTGATGAATCAGAGCTTACCGGGGTGTATGAAAATATAAGAAAGAGTATAACCGGGGAATACAGAATAAAGGTCAGGGTGCCTGTATCCTTATCAAAAACACCATCAATTGAGGCTGTACTGGATGAGGAGCACAGGGACAGTATGACATATTCCACTGCCCTTATATTCGGATCCGGACATGTTGAATCTGTTAAGCCTGCGGTAATTCTCCTGATTGCAGGTTTTGCAGCATGGGCAGCCCTTTTCTTCATCAGACTGGAAAAAGAAGCAGTTCATGCCGAGCTTACACAGCTTATGGCGGGAAAAGGAAGGGGAAAGGCTCTGGAAAAAACAATTCTCCTGTCATCCCCGAATACAGTGATCGGAGGATCAGGATCTGCAGACTATACAATAACAGGTATTCCTGAAATAAAGGATTCTCATGCGACAATAGTCAGGGATGAGAAAACAGAAAGCTTCACACTTGTTTCCAGCCAGGAGGTGAGGGTAAACAACAGGCCGGTCAGAAAGAAAGTACTGAATCCCGGGGATGTAATTAATATCGAAGGGGCAACAATGGTCTTTGATGCCCCTGAAAAAACAGAAGATAAATAAAAAATGGCATCAGGTTTTATTACAGCATCGGTTATCCGGTGCTGTATTACAAACTGTTTCCCGCAGTTATCCCCTGCTTTCAACTTCCACACTGAGCCATTTTCTGGAAAGCCAGCCCGCTGTCAGTATCAGGGCATGGAAAACCTGGTAGAGAGCAAAGCTCAGCCATCCCCAGTATATTCCAAGGTCAAGGACCTTTATACAGAGCCATGTCATGAAAAGTATGAAAATCATGTTGGTTGTAAACTCTGAAAAGAGGACAAATTTACTCCATCCGATTCCTGAAAAAATTATTTCAAAAGTATAGCCGAATACTTCCACAAAAAAGAACAGGGCAAAGAAACGGAGTGCCCTGACTGTAATCATTGCTGTTTCATGGTCCCTGGTAAAAGCACTGGCAATATACTGAGGCACTGTCAGTACAGCAGCTACTACTGCAAGCCCTATAACAAGACCAATAAAGGCACAGTCCTTTACAACCTGCAGAGCCCTGTCCCTGTCATCAGCTCCCAGAAAATTACCGGTCAGGATACCTCCCGCCCTTGCAAATCCCCCAACAATTGTCTTGTTGACTCTGAATACACTGAAAATAATATGAGTGGAAGCAAGGTATGCAGTTCCGATTATTCCGATAAACGATTCATATACAAGGAATACTGTAAGTGCAATAATATTCTGAACAGCTATGGGAAAGGAAATTCTCGCAATATCTTTTACAAGCCTAAGTTCCATTCCCCTGAAATTAAAAATCCGGTATGCAATCAGTTTTTTCTCATGAAGAAGATATATAATGAGGTACAGGGTCCCTATAATTTCTGCAAGAACTGTTCCCAGCGCCGCGCCCTCTACTCCCATTCGGGGAAATCCGAATGAACCGAATATAAAAATATAATTGAAAAAAATATTCAGTATATTTGACCCTATTGTCACAACCATGATCTGGAATGTCATGTTTATTCCTGCAAGAAATCCTGAAATAACAACACCTAGACCGGCAATCGGGAAAGCCCATCTTAAAAGATTTGTATAGTCAAGTGCAGGGGGAAGAAGCTGTTTTTCGTCTATCAGCAGATTGAGAATAAAACTGCTTGCAAAAGAGAAAACAAAAGCTCCAAGACCGGCACAGATACCTGCCGCGAATCCGCTTGTAAGCACTTTTCCTGTAAAAGCCTCTGGAGAGAGGGAATTATCCCTCTTTTTCAAAACGCCTATGTTATCTACCCTGCCCCGTTCGGCAGCATGCATTCTTTCCCCGTCAGACTCCGGAATACAGCAGATATTATCTGCCTCAACAGCACATTCATGAATAACCGACCTGAGATCAGAACCGGTAACTTCTTCAGGATCTGCTCCGCTTTCGGCAAGGGACAGGTTCTGTCTTCCGAATCTTCTTGATGCTAGTGCCTGAACACCGCTTGTCAGGGGCCATATAAATGTGAGAAGGACATGACAGTAGAGCCCGGCTATGGCTATTGAAGCAAGTTCAGCAGTCCCCAGCCTTCCCACCATAACTGTATCTGCCAGCTGCAGAAGATACCTTGAAAAGTTGCCTGCAAATAGAGGTATGCCGAGCAGAAGAATCTTTTTGAAATCACCTTTTTTCCGAATCATGAAATCCAATATATACCGGAGTTTACAATTGCACAATATAAGCATCTTCAACTGTAAAGATAAAAACAATGCTCTTGAATTTATGCTATAATTCCTGCATGAAAAATGATGAATCTGTTTACAGTGAAATAATTCCTGTTATAAAGGAACTGTCTGAAGAGGGGCTTCCTGCCTTGTCTGTGCTTGCAAATACTGCAGCAATTCTCTACAGCAGCTTTGAAAAAATCAGCTGGGCAGGGTTTTACCTGCTTAAGGGAAACACTCTGTATCTGGGTCCGTTTCAGGGGAAACCGGCCTGCACAAAAATAGATATCAACAGAGGTGTCTGCGGGAAAGCTGCCAGAGAAAGAAAAACAGTTATTGTTGAGGATGTTGACCTTTTCCCGGGGCATATAGCATGTGATTCAGATTCAAGGAGCGAGATAGTAGTTCCGCTTATCTGCAATAATGAACTTGCCGGAGTTATTGATATTGACAGTCACAGTTATTCATCCTTCGGAGAAACTGACAGAAAATATCTTGAAGAGATTGCAGCTCTTCTCAGGGCAGGGAACAACTGCAATCCGCTTTTTTAATCCCCGGCAGCCGGAGAGGAATGCTCCTTTAAAAACTTTATGGAATCACCCCTTTCATTGAAAAGAGCTTTGTAACCAAGCTTTTCAAGTTCATCAGCAACAGAGGAGAATGAGGACAGGTTCCTGTCGACCTTTCCCTTTCTTGTATAGAGGTTGTAATCAGCCTGAATATCAGGGGGGGTAAGGTTTGGCATAAGTACATTGGCACCTGCCTCGAGAGAGAGGGCCCTCACCCCTGTCTGAAGAGCATCCATTGCAGTAGTTGCAGCAATATTTACATCAGGCATCATTATTCTCATCCTGGCATATATTGAAAGCAGTGTCTCGGGGGACGGAGATGATGCCTTTTCAAGGGGTGTTCCCGGAGCAGGGATAAAAGGCCCCACTCCGATCATGTGAACACCGAGAGTTTTAAGAAGCTCAAGATTTCTCTCTGTATCTCCCTCCTCTTCCCCGGGAAGGCCAGCCATGAAGCCGGACCCGAGTTCAAATCCGGCTTTTCTGATATTGTCTATGTCCTGAAGCCTCTTCTTCAATGTTTCACCAGGGTGGAGGTCCTGATAAAGCTTTTCATTGGAAGTTTCAAACCGGATCAGAAAACGGTCAGCTCCGGATGATTTCAGGTCACAGTATTCACCATAGCTTTTCTCCCCTATCGAAAGGGTTACAGCAGATTCCGGGTCATGCTTCTTGATTCTCTCAATAACCCTGCATAAATATTCTGTTGTAATTACAGGGTCTTCCCCCCCCTGAAGAACAACAGTTTTAATACCGTTTTTTATATGATTCTCAGCAATTCCTGCAATATCATCCTCTGAAAGCCTGTACCTGTTGATACCTCTCATGCCGCTCCTGATTCCGCAGTAAGTGCAGTTTTTCCGGCAGATGTTTGAATATTCAATAATACCTCTTATATAGATACCTCTGCCGTATACAGAATCAGTAATCTTTCTGGCTTCCCTGATAAGTTCAGCAGTTTTTTCTGAAAGTTCAATGCTGCGGTATATGTTTTTCAATTACTTCTCCAGTCTCCTTTAATAACGACAGTTCCCCATCACTGAAAACACCTGATTCTCTCTGCGCAAGAAGTTTATAGCTCTTTCCTGCTGCTGTCTCGGTTATATCCTCAATAAGCGGATAATCAGGAGTTCTGCCGCACACATAAGAATAACGTTTCCCGATAACCTTTACCAGCCATAAAGAGCAGCTGCAGAGAACAGAGCTTTGTTCAAGGATTCCCTCAATTTTTTTCCTGTCTTCCACAGAGTCCTCCCTTAAACCCTCAGGTCCCTCTCCCCGTTTTCAATCCTTTCGAGATATTCCTTTATTTTAGGTTTAATATATTCATTAAGCTTTTCAAACTCTTTTTCAAGAAGCCGGTTTCCCTTTTCCAGAGTCTCTTCTCCAGCATAGTCAAGAAGGTATTCCTTGAAAGTAAGCACCGCATTGGGCATGCAGAAAGCATGAACTTTTCCGCATTTTGCAACATCCATGAATGACTCTCCTGTCCTTCCGCATCTGTATCCTGCTGTGCAGAATGATGTCAGATAGCCTTCATCTGCCAGGTCTGCGACCAGTTCATCCAGGCTTCTTGTATCTCCCAGTTCAAACTGCTGCTTCTCTAGGTCCTGGCACTCACCCGATTCACTCTCATGGTATGCTCCGATTCCTATTCTGGATGATGCATCACCCTGTGTGCATCCGACATTGAAAACCTCTTTCCGTATTTCAGGTTTTTCCCTTGCTGTTATAATCATTCCTGTATAGGGCACACTGAGCCTCAGGACGGCAACAAGCCTTTTAAACTCATCATCAGATACCCTGTATTTTTCCGCCCCGGGGAGAGACATCCCCGATGCCGCCTCAATTCTGGGGAAGGAAATTGTGTGGGGTCCGATACCCCCGAACTGCTTCTCAAGATCAAGTGTATGATAAAGAAGTGACATCACCTCGAACTTCCAGTCATAAAGACCGAATAGTGCACCCATTCCCACATCATCTATTCCTGCCTCCATGGCCCTGTGAAGTGCATAAAGTCTCCACCTGTAATTGCTTTTTATCCCTGAGGGATGGACCTGGGAATACCTGTCATGTGAATAGGTTTCCTGGAAAACCTGAAATGTTCCTATTCCCACATCATGAAGCTTCCTGAGCTTTCCGATTTCCATGGGAGCAGCATTGATATTGACCCTTCTTATCTCTCCGTTATCTACCTTTGTCTCATAAACAGTTTTAACAGTATCGACTATATAATCAGCATCAGATGAAGGATGTTCTCCATAGACCATTATAAGCCTCTTGTGCCCCGCTCTTTCAAGGGCCTCCGCCTCTTTCCTGATTTCATCCATTTCAAGCCTTCTTCTTCTTTCACTGCTGTTTTCCGAGCGGAAACCGCAGTAAAGGCAGTTATTTACACAATGGTTTGAACAGTAAAGGGGGGCAAAAGTTACAATCCTTGTACCGTAAACCTTCTGCTTTACCCTGAGACCTGTTTCAAACATTTCAGAAAGCAGTTCAGGATCTGCAACATCAAGAAGTGCTGCTGTTTCTTCAGGCTCCAGTGTCTGAAGATCACAGGATTTTGCAAGGATCTCCCTGATTCTTGACTTTTCAGGGTTACGATTTTCCTCTATCTGTTTTTTTATTAAAGTGTCATCGATAAAATCTTTTCCATTGATAAGATATCTGTCAATTTCTTCCTGTTTTATCACATTACGGACCCACGGGCTGACTGCTGTTTTCATTCCTTACTCCTTTTATTTTCTTACAGGGTTATTATGCGCCATTGCACTGTCGCAAAGCATTATAAAGAGACTTGTCTCCTGGCCTGGAATTTGACAGTGCGGATACGCTTCAGTATCAATTAAAATCGCCTGATCTTACTGATAGTCTGATTATTTTTTACTGATACCTGATTTTACAGTTACACCGGGGATACTTCCCAGCTTTCCTGTCAGAGAACCGATCTGGTCAGTTGTTGCATGAAGTATCAGTGTGATTATTGAAAGGTTGTCATCTCCTATATGGGGAAGCCCCATACGCCCGAGAATACAGGACGAATAATCCGACAGGATATCCTGTATCTTTTTGACATTCCCTTCCTTTTTCTCAACAAAAATACCTGCAAAACCGTACCTTTTTTCCTCCATAAACAAACTCCTTTTCTTGATTTACAGGGGATTTGCAAAACAATGCTTTTCCCGTGCAGGAATTCTGAGGAAGATGGTTTTTATTTGCTGAATAAAAGAAGTGCGGCAGAATCTGCTTATATTAAATCATTAACAGATATGTGCTTAAACTCCTTGGGTCAGCTTCACTGAAGCAGTAACACTTCATTGCTGTTTTCCGGTTTTTATAAAAACCGGAATAAAAAACCTTCCGTCAGAGACATCACTATAGTAACTGTCATTATTCATGATGTCAATATTTTTTTATCTATTTAAACGCATGTTATGAGGCTTAACAGCGGACATTAAGAACATAAGCATGAACTTAAAGTTCTTAATGTCCGTTCATTGATAAGAATAAATATTTCTAATTAATTGAATTCAGGTTTATAATTTTATTAATCTCTTCAAACAGGCGGTTAATAAAAATGAAAAAATCATTGGTTTCGAGAATTTCATTGATAATTGGAATCTGTCTGCTTGTTTCTTTTTGTCTTTTTATTATAACAAGTTTTAATATCAGTAAAAGTTTTTATTCTAATCTCAAAGTATCTGAAGTGAACAAGGAAATTACAATAAGTATCAATAAAATTAATGAATATACAAGACAAATGGAAAAAAAGGCAGAGGAGCTTGCAACCGGAGGAAAACTTTTTTACAACCTGAAACGTGAAAACCCTGAGAATGATTTCCGGGCAAAAATTGTCAGCTATCTTATAGACAGCTACTATTCCATACCAGAGTCAATTGGGGGCGGAATCTGGTATGATGCATATGTATTTGATGAAAATGAAAGATTTTTCGGCCCTTATGTATACTGGGAAAACAGCAAGGTAATACATACATGGGACCTCTCAGCTCCTGATTATGATTATCTGAATCAGGAATGGTATACAGATCCCCTCCCTTCCGACTGGAACAGGGACAGGGAAAGGGGTAAGGAATTCTACTGGTCAGCCCCATATGTTGATGAAGCAGGTACCCAGGCACTTATGATTACTGTTGCCGCGTTCATAAAAGACAATGCGGGAAAAATAATCGGGCTTACAACAGTTGACTGGGTACTGGATGATCTTCTCTCTTTTGTAAAAGAGCTCAAGGTAACAGAGAACAGCCATACATTTCTTGTGGACAAGAACTCCTCTCTGTTTCTTGCCTATACCCTGGATGAAAACCGCACAATGAAATCTGCCGTAGATGTTGAATGGATTAAATCAATGCTGGACAGTAATATTGCAGAAAACAATTTAAGGAATTTTGAAGTTGACGGTGAAAAATATTTTATTTCCTGCAGGGAAACAGAAAGCGGAATGCTTTTCGGCATAATGGTGCCTGAAAGGGAAATATTCGCACCTATCAAGAGCTTTACAATGGTTATAACACTCCTTTCAATCGCACTTGCAACATTAATTCTTGTTTTCAGTTATATAACAATTCTCAAGTTCATCAAACCTATATCAAAAATAGGGATGAGACTTAATGAAATTGCAGAAGGCGACGGAGACCTTACACAGCGGCTTGATATCAAGTCAGATGATGAAATAGGGAGAGTTGCAGCACATTTCAATAATTTCACAGAAAAACTGAACAGGACAATGGCTGCTGTAAAAAATTCTTCAGAAGACCTCAATGAATCGGGTAAAGAGCTCAAGGCAAATATGGAAAGTACTGCAGTTGCTGTAAATGAAATTGCAGCTAATGTCAACTCATCCTCAAGGCTGTTCGACAACCAGGAAGCAAGCGCGAATGAGACAGCCTCTGCTGTAGAGCAGATTTCCCGTGCGATGGAATCCCTCAACAAAATGATAGAAGACCAGTCTGCAAGCGTTACAGAATCATCTGCCTCTATCGAGGAAATGGTTGCAAATATCAACAATGTGAACAAGGTCTTCTCTGTTCTTGGTGAAAACTACAAGCAGCTTGTAGAGACATCCAACGAAGGTAAAAAGAAACTGAACATTGTAAACAGCCAGGTAAATGAGATTTCAGTACAGTCTGCAAACCTCATGGAAACAAACCATGTAATAAGCGGTATTGCGGCCCAGACAAACCTTCTTTCAATGAATGCTGCTATTGAGGCTGCCCATGCAGGGGAAGCAGGAAAGGGATTTGCTGTTGTTGCTGATGAAATCAGGAAACTTGCAGAAAACTCCGCATCACAGTCAAAAGAGATAGCCCAGAAGCTGGGGGCTGTTAAAGAGGTTATCGATTCGATAGTTGATTCATCACAGAAAGCTGAGGAGACATTTGACCTTATAATGGACGTAGTAACAAATATAGACAACCTCAGGTATGAAGTTGAAAACTCAATGTCGGAACAGATAGAGGGATCAAAACAGATACTGGAAGCTATTTCAAGCATCAATACAATAACAGAATCTGTAAGAAACGGTTCACTTGAGATGAACAACGGGGTAATGCAGATTACCCGGGAACTTGAAAATTTCAAGAGGACAAATGCGGAAGTATTCAACAGCTACAGGGAAATAACAAACGGCACAAATGATATAAACAAGTCAATAAACGGAGTTAAAAATATAGCAGACAACACAAGCGAGGTTATTGAAAGCATCAACAGGGAACTGTCAAGATTCAGACTGAAATAAAACCTCGAAAAGAATAACAAAAAACTGACTGCAGCTTTATTTCGATTAGGGGATAAAGGCTGCAGTTTTTTTACTAATCTACTGCAAATGCATAATCCGAAAACTCATCATCTGTAAGCTTTGTACAGTTTAAAAGCTCATCATCATCCATGCTTCCCAGTTTCCGCAGCGTAAGGGATCTGTAGGTATCAACATCATATATATATCTCGGGTATGTTGTCTGATAAAACGAGATTTTCTTTTCAGGATGGAGGCCCATACCTATAAGTGTATTAGCCCCGTTCCGTAAAAGCCTCAGCTTGTTTTCAAGATCCTCCCTGTTCTCAACCGACCAGAGCCCGAGGAAAACCGGCTGATTATCGTTGTTAACATCACCCTTGAACTCCCCTCTCAACAGGAAGTCTCTCTCCTTACCAAGATATGGAACAAAATCAAGATGCTCTGCAAGTTTTCTGTCGGTTGCATAAAACCTTCCGCTTTCAGGATCAATGGTAAAGATAATACTGTTTTCGACAGCCTGACCATAGCTTTTAAAAAGTGCACCCCTGTACTTGTCCGGATCAGCTTTTTCCATGAAATACTTTTCCCTCACCTTTATCTCTGAAACAATTTCATACATCCATTCATTGACTTCATTGTAATCGGAATTTAAACTGTCAACAGAAGCCTTGAAGCTGTCTGCTGTTATCTGATCTGCATAGAAGGCAAGAACAGTCCTGTATATCATCCTTATATTGTGGTATTTGCTGAACTGCATTATCAGGTCAAACAGAAAAATCTCCATTTTCCTTATCTGCCAGATATATGCTATTATATCATTCCGTGTTTTGTTGCCGGAAAGTGAATATTCCTCCCAGAGGGTTTTAAATTCATTAAACTGCCTTTCAAGTTTAAGAAACTGCTTGTCAGCTCCGGAAAAGCTTTTGTCAAAAAGGATTTCCCACCTTGTTCCTTTCCCGTACACACTGTCCACAGTTATATTTTCAGGAGAAAATGTTGAATATATCTGCCTTGTACCTATCCCCTCCCCGGCTTTTTTCTTTTTTGTAGTATTCCCCACAAACCCCGGGTAACCTTTTTCATCCTTTTCAAGCAGTTCTTTTTTTATACCGGTACCATTGTCCTGGAGTACCAGAACTATTTTATCCTCACTTTCATGGAGGCTTATTCTTATATTACCTTTTCTGTCAGCCTCCTCTATCGCATCTATTGAATTTGAAAGCAGGTTGAGAAGTGCCCGGCTTATGTTTACATGGTAACCCATGACAACAGGAGACTCAGTATCCAGATTTATAAGGAGACGGCACGGGACAGGAGCTGTCTTTACAAACGGGACAAGGCGGGCAAGGATAAGTTCCCTCAAATTCACTTCATGAAGTACTTCCATACTGTCGCGGTAGGAGTTGAGCATATTAATAAGGGAAGTTGTCTCCCTGTTTATATCCTCAATGATTCTGTCACAGTTATCAACTGTAAGCATTTCAACCATATCAGAAAGCAGGCGGAGATTTTTTCTTGCATCATGCCTTGTTTTGCCTATTTCCTCCTTCTTGTCCCCTTCTGATGCTTCCTTTTCGTAAAGCCTTGTTTCAACAGACTCTTTTCCCGCAGAAAGATAATAGTAGATCAGGTTTCTGTAGACAATCTGCTCTTCTGTTGCAAATCCCCTCTTGTGGAAAAAATCCAGGGTATCAGACTGCTTTTCCCATATGTAGAGGGATATTCTTGCTTCCGGAGGAATGTTTTCTGCAAGGTGTTTTATAAAGGAGCTCCCTATCCCCTTGCCCCTTCCAAAAGGACTTGCTGCAAGCTTATATATAAAGTAGATGTTCTTTTCAGGGTTTGAATAGACAATCATGTATCCCAGGATTTCGCTCTCATTGTACCAGACATAACTGTGATCATAATCTTTTGAAATATCAGGGAATTTGATATAGGGAGAAGGAATTATAAAGGTATCTATATTGAGAAGCGGATTTTTCTGTATTCTTTTTTCAAGTTTGAGAGTAAGCGTTTTTATTCTGTTTCCTGTGTCTTCCATGAAAACTCCTTGATAACACCTGCATTATAACATGAATAATAACATATTTTTAATGCAGATATTTCATCAGCTTTGTGATAGCATGATTTCAGGGTCTGTTTATAAAGTTTTTTGAGGAGAAAAAGAAATGAGGAGAATAATAACCCTTTTTATTGCAGTACTGATTTTTCACTCATCAATGGCAGCTGCCGGAGGAAAAGAGGAGAAGACTGATAAAAATGCGGAAAAACCTGTTGAGCTTACCCTTGTTACGCCTACAGGCTTTACAGCTATTTCACTTGCAGAACTGATATCGGAAAACAGGCAGTTTGCAGACAATATCAAACTCAGGTATGAAGTGCTTGAATCTCCGGACCTCCTTGCATCAAAAGTCATATCGGGAGATGCCGACCTCTTTCTGGCCCCTTCAATTCTCGGGGCGAAACTCTACAGCAGGGGAATAGATATCAGATATGCCGGCTCTGTTATCTGGGGTATATTATACATAGTTTCAACAGAGGATATCTCAGGCTGGGAAGATCTTAAGGGAAGGGAAATAGCAATGCTTGGACGGGGCCTGAGCCCTGATATAATAACAAGGCACCTGCTTGAAATAAACGGAATAAACCCTGAAACTGATGTAAAGCTCAAGTATGTACAGAACACCTCTGAACTTGCACCCGCATTCATTGCAGGAAAATCAGCAATATCAATGATGCCGGAACCTGCTTTCTCACTTGTGAAAACAAAACGTCCTGAAGCAAAAGTGATAATTGATCTTCAGAAAGAATGGAAGAAAATATCAGGTACATCAAGCAGCTATCCGCAGGCATCTCTTTTTATAAAAGCGGAAACAGCTGAAAAGTATCCCGGTTTTATTAATGAATTCATAAAGCAGTATTCTGAATCAATAGAGATTATCAATAAAAATCCTGCAGAAGCAGGAAGAAAAGCTTCATCATTTCTTTCAACTCCACCTTCAGCTGTTATTGCAGAATCAATACCGGGGGGAAATCTGATGTGGATGAATGCCGGCGAGGCAAGAAAATCTGTTGAAGAATACTTCCAGGTGCTTCTGAAATCTAATCCTGACTCAATAGGGGGGGCACTGCCTGATGACAGTTTTTACTTCCAGGGCAGGTAAAACCTACTGGACCTCTGTTCTTGTTATCCTGGTTATCTGGGAATCAGTATCGAGGGGAGTGGATCAGGAAATTATCATTCCCTCAATCTTTTCAGTCTCAAAGGAGCTGCTGCGGATTTTATCCGGCAGTTCATCCTGGAATGTTATTTTTTGGACATTTGCAAGAATTATATTTACATTTTTCCTCGATCTTTTCCTTGCCCTGATAATCGGAATACCGGCAGGAATCAACAGCAAGTTTGAACAGGCTGTCAGACCACTGGAATCAGCAGTAAGAACAGTTCCGACTATGGGTGTAATTCTTCTTTCACTCATATGGCTTGATTCGGAACTCACCCCCATCTTTGTAACATCACTTATTGTTTTTCCCATCCTGTACAGGAGTGTTGTTGACGGTATCAGAAACATAGATAAAAAGCTTGTTGATTTTCACAAAGTACACCAGATACACTTCAGAAAGCAGCTTAAATATTTCTACATTCCCTCAATGTTTCCATTTCTTAAAACAGGAACAATAAACTCGCTTGGACTCGGTTTCAAGGTCATGATTACAGCAGAGGTCCTGAGCCAGCCGGAAAGGGCAATAGGGACTATATTCCAGATAGAACGTGCACAGCTTAACACCGCAGCTGTAATAGCATGGTGTGTTTTCATGATAGCTGTTTCATCACTTTTTGAATACCTTATACAGAGATTTGCAAGGTTGAAAGGTTATGATACAACGGAAAAAAGAAATGAGGCAGTTCAGACAGCAGCGGGGAAGAAATGAATCTTGAAATAAAAAACCTGACAATGACATACCCGGGAATAACTGTTTTTAAAAATCTTGATTTCTCCTTTGATGAAGGAAAAATCACCTGTCTTCTGGGGCCGTCCGGATGCGGAAAAACAACACTTCTCAATCTTCTTGCAGGGACAGTAAAGCCTGATTCCGGTTCAATAACACCTGATACCACAGGCAAAGTAGCATTTCTTTTTCAGGAATCAAGGCTTCTGCCCTGGATGACTGTTCTCGGGAATGTAACATACCTTATGGACCGGCATATGAATGAAAAAGAGAAAAAAGATATGGGGAATGATCTTATAAGAAGGGTGGGGCTTGAAGGCTTTGAAAAAAGCTATCCTTCGGAACTTTCAGGGGGAATGGAAAGAAGGGTTTCACTTGCAAGGGCGCTTGGTAAAAATGCATCCCTCTTCCTAATGGATGAACCTTTTTCATCTCTGGATGACAGCCTAAAGGACAGGATGACAGAGTTGATGAAAGAACTTTTCAGCAGGGACAAAAAGACAGTAATTCATATTACCCATGACACAAGGATAGCGGGAGAACTTGCGGACAGAATTGTATATATGGAAAGAAAAAACGGAAGGACAGTAATCAGGTAATAAGAAGCAGGACACGGATTATTTTTTTATGACAGTTTATTATTATACTTTTATCAGGATTGAAATAAAAAAAGCACTCCCATGAAGGGAGTGCAAATATCTACTGTATCCAGGCGGATACAACATCTTTATTGCTGTTCATCCACTCGCGGGCTGCTTCTTCCTCGCTCCGGTCAGATTCCCTGATTGCAACCATCAGAGAACCTATCTCACTGTTGCTGAGCTTCATGTTTGAAAGGAAGTCTGCAAGTTCCGGTTTATCTTCTTTGATATTTTTTCTTGCAGTAATATGGATATTACCTTCACCCCATACTTTTTCACCATCCTGCTCAAGGAACTTGAGATCAAAGTATCCGAACATTGAATGAGGTTTCCATGCTGTTACAACAATCCATTCCTGATTTTTATAAGCATCTTTAAGAGCTGCCATCATTGCAGGACCGGATGATGCAAGGAGGTTGTAACCGGCATCCTCAAGTCCGTATTTTTCGAAGATTTCAGTTTCAGTGGTTTTCATAATTCCGGCTCCTGCATCAATACCAGTAATTGTTAAATCAAGTTTTTCTGCAGCCTCTTCCTTTTTAAGGTCTGAAATTGTTTTTATTCCTGCATCATACATATATGCAGGTATTGCAAGTCCGCTCAAAGTCCCTTCATATACATGACCGAGGTCTACAAGGTCTTCTCCGTATTTCTCCACATAATCCTTGTGAAGTACAGGAAGCCATGTTTCCATAAATGCATCCTGATCACCGCTTGCCACACTTGCATAAGCCGGGGCAACATCCGAAGCTGTTATTGTTACATCATAACCCATCATATCCTCAAGAACCACTTTTGCAAGGTGGGTATAAGCAACCCCTTCTTCCCAGTTGGCATAAACAAGATTTGCTGTTTTTGTCGAAGTTTTTGACTCCCTGCTTCCGCCTGCAAAAACCGCACTGCCGATTACCATCATAATTAAAACTGCTGTTGAAATTCTTTTGAAAAAACTCATTTTTTCTCCTTTATATTTTTATTAAAATTATTTTACCTTTTTGACAAATCACTGAGTGACTGGGTAACTCTGTCCAGGAAAATTGCAAGGATCACAATGGAAACCCCCCCTTCGAAACCCATATCGATTTTAAGCTGTGTTATTCCTTTCAGAACAATATTTCCCAGTCCTCCTGCTCCAATCATCCCGGAAATAACAACCATTGAAAGAGCAAGCATTATAGTCTGGTTCACACCTGCCATCAGTGTCGGAAGCGCAACAGGAAGCTCAGCCTTTATAAGCATCTGTTTGGGAGTAGCTCCGAAAGCCCGGCATGCTTCCTTGATCTCAACAGGAACCTGGCGGATACCCAGGTTTGTAAGACGGACAACAGGGGGAAGCGAAAATATCAGTGTAGCTATCACACCGGGTACCGGCCCCAGCCTGAAAAGAAGAACTGCGGGAATCAGATACACAAAAGCAGGAAGTGTCTGCATAAAATCCAGCACAGGGCGCAGTATCCTCCAGGCAGAATCTGATTTTGAAGCCCATATCCCCAGAGGTATTCCGGTAAGCAGGGCAAAAACAACTGCTGAAAAAACAAGAGAAAGCGTATCCATTGTTTCGGTCCAGTAACCCATATAGGCAATCATGCTGAACCCGAGAACAGTGAAAACTGATACACCTCTTCCTGCAATTCTCCATGCAAGCAGAGTAAAAACAATTATCATGACTAATGCGGGGGGATAATTGAAGATCCAGTTGATCCCGTCAAGAAATCCCTCCACAACCACAGCTATAAAATCAAACAGCCAGTCTGCATGATCTGTCAACCATTCAATTATCCTCTCAAAACCGGAACCTATATCCAGAATATTACGAATTGCATCCATATTTATATTTATCCTTATTTACTGTTGATGGTTTGTTCTTCAACAATTTCACTGAATACAGTCGGAGCCTCAGACTCATCAACTCCTTCATTAACCTCTGCAATAACAACTTCCCTGTCTATAATCCCCATAAACAGATTTTCTTCATCTATTACAACAAGAGGTGTTTTTGATTTAAAAGCTGTTCCAAGCAGATCCGCCATTGAAGTATCTTTAGATGTTGTATAAAAATCATGCTTCACAATAGATGAAAGGTCTTTTTCATTTTTCTTTTTCATCTCTATCACATCCTCTATATATACAATTCCAAGCAGCTTTCTGTCTGAATCAACAAGATATGCATATGACTCTCCTGTTTTTTCCATCAGATGAAGGGCTGTTTTCGGGCCGTCCTTAATAAAATTCAAAACAGGCGATTTTCGCATTATAGTTCCGGCTGTTATGACTTTTGTCCGGTCAACATTCTGGACAAATTCCCTCACATAACTGTCGGCCGGTGATGAAAGTATTTCTTCAGGTGTCCCTATCTGCCTGACTTTACCGTCAGGACCCAGGATAGCAATTCTGTCACCGATCTTTAACGCCTCATCAAGATCATGGGTTATAAAAATAATTGTTTTATGCATGCTGGACTGAAGTTCAATCAGTTCATCCTGCATCTGGGACCTGATCAGGGGATCAAGTGCGCTGAAAGCTTCATCCATAAGAAGTATTTCAGGATCATTGGCAAGAGCACGGGCCAGCCCCACCCTCTGCTGCATACCTCCTGAAAGCTCCCTGGGAAGACTGTATTCAAATCCTTCAAGACCAACAAGTTCCAAAGCTTTCAATGCTTTCTCTCTTCGCGATCCCTTTTCCTCTCCTCCAAGCTCAAGACCGAATTCAACATTACTGACAACATCACGATGGGGAAGGAGACCGAAATTCTGAAAAACCATTGACATTTTATAACGCCTAAGTTCTCTGAGCTTTTCAGAATTCATCAAAACTACATCCTCTCCATCAACAAGGAGCTCTCCCGATGTCGGTTTTATAAGGCGGTTAAGACATCTTATAAATGTTGATTTCCCGCTTCCCGAAAGCCCCATAACAACAAAGGTCTCCCTTCGGTTTATATTAAAAGTTGCACCGTTTATAGCAACAGTACAGCCTGTTTTCTTTTTTATTTCCTGCCTTGTTAAACCCTTTTTAATAAGTGGTATTGCTTTTCCGGGATTCGGGCCGAATATTTTGTACAAATCCCTCACTTCTATTAATGCCATCTGTTTTCCTTTTCAAAACTCATAGTATTTTCTTATTTTTTCTGCCAGATTCTTTATCATCTGACAGCTCCACATAAACCCGGCTTTTGCAGGAAGGACACCTGATATAACCTGATTTCCATTCAACCATGTTTCTGAAAACAATCCTTGCCCGGCATGATGGACAGACAGTCGTAATTGGACTCATAATATATATACCTCCTGAATGCTTATTGATATTTCATTTCTTATTCTTGAAAGATATTTCCTGTATTTTTCAGGACAGTGCAAAAAAAAAAGCACTCCAACCCTATAATTCAAGTTATAGAGTTAGAGTGCTTAAGTTTCGCCTTTCGACTCACTTTATACCACTTATCATAGTATAATTCATTGCCTGTTTCAGACCCTGAATAAACCCCAGTTCCAATAAAAAGTTTTTCAGCTAAATTTTCTTTACAGGATATTAGCTTGTAATGTTACTACAGGTGCATTAACATACTCACTAAAAAAATACTAATCAAGCTTACTTCACAAAATGTATATTATTATAATACAAGAACTTAGTCAACACCTGCCTGTTCGTATGGATTGGGTCATTACAAAAAGCCATAAAAACAGATAATATTGAAAATCAGACCTTGTAAATAATATTTCTCAGGGAATCCCTGTCCTTGTAAATAATCTTTGTTTTATAGTATTTCAGATCAATATATGCCGTAGCCTGGAATTCATTAAGACTCCAGTCCAGCACCAGAGAATCCTTATCAGATTCCATTACAGTGAATTCTCCGTTAAAAGCCGGATAATTACTTCTGAACTCCATAAGCTTTAAAAGTCTTTTTACCACAGGCTTTTCCACTTCAGTTCTTATTTCATCAAGTGAATAATTATGCCTGTTGATGTCACGCCCCTGATGCGTCTTTTCCACAAGTTCGATATCATTTTCACCTGCGAGAAGTCCAACATAATATACCTGGGGTATTCCAGGTGCAAAAAACTGGATTGTTCTGGCAGTAATATATGCATCATCATTACAGTTCAGCGCCGAATAATAAGTACAGTTCACCTGATAGATATCAAGATTCTGATATTCCGGCCCTGAATACTTTTTTTTGACATTTGACCCCTGCTTGTAAAGTATTTCAACTGTATTTTCTATTTCTTCATTTTTCATTAAATCAGAAACATCTACAACACCTATTCCATCATGTGTATCAAGAGTGGTAACTTGCTTTCTGGGACATATATTAAACCAGTTAATAAGGTTTGTGTTTGTATTAAAGAACAACGAATGAAGAACAAGCATAGGCAGGGCAAAATCATATGCCCAGTATCCTTTCTCTGAAAGCTTAAGCTGATAGCTGTAATGTTCATGCACCTCGGGGATTATCTCAGTATCAAATGCAGAGACATAATCCTCAAACCATTCAATTATTTCCCATATTTCAGGTTCAACGAAAAAGCAGTTTGTTCCGAGCTTAAGGGTTGTATATCCGACTGCATCGAGCCTTATCATTTTAGGTCTGTTTCGGGCAAGGCGTATTAAAAACTTTCTCATAACCTCTTTTGTTTTTGGAGAATTATAATCAAGATCAATCTGCTCATGCTCAAAAGTACACCATATCTTTTCAAGGGCCCCGTTCGGCCTTTCAAGCACAATATATGGAGGACGCGGTTTTCTGGTATAAACCTTCTCCAGAACATCATCAGGGATCCAGCCGTCAGGACTCAGTTTATTAAAACTGAAAAACATATCAGCATATTCGCTGTTTTCCCCTTTCTCAATATAATCAATAAAATAGTCAGATTGGCGTGAAATATGATTTATCATAAAATCAATCACAAGGTCAAAATCCTTGCCTATTTTTTCAACATCACTCCATTTACCGAAAACCGGGTCAACCTCATCATATGTAATCGGTGCAAATCCCCTGTCTGAAGAGGAAGGATAGAACGGCAGTATATGTACACCCCCGATTGCATTTTTAAAAAATCTGCGCAGCACATAATGCAGTTCCGGAAGATTTGCCCCCAGACTGTCCGGGTATGTAATGATCTGTACTTTATTTTGAATTGCCATAAAACATTCCCCTGTTTTTATTTTTGTAATATATAATTCCCTCGATTATCCCGGAGGCAAAACTGTTTTCAGCAAAATAAACATTTTTTGACTTTCTGAGCTTTTCCAGTTCACTGCTGTAGTTGGCTACAACTATTGCAGAGGTATCTCCCTTCAGCATTCCCTCGTCATTACCCGAATCACCGCATACAAAAAAATTATTTAATGGTATGTTCCATTTATAACTTATATATCTCAGAGCTTTACCCTTGGAAGCTCTGTAGGGAAGTATGTCAAGATATTTATTGTGCGAATAGATAAGATTGTAACGCAGACTGTTATAATTAAGCTTATTATGAATTGCTGATAAATAATCCTTCAAAGAATCCATCAGGCAGCTTATTTTATATTTTTTTTGTGCATCTTTTTCCTGAAATTCAAGAAACTCGAAGGTTTTTAAAATATCGCGAATCCTTTCCGGTTTCCAGCTTTTTGATATATGGGTTTCCCATCCTTTATCATAATAGTGTTCAGGACCATAGAATATTTCTGTGCCTACCGAAGATATAATAATATCAGGAGTGATAATATTATTTTTCTCGAGGATTTCAGCTGTTGATTCAAGACTTCTCCCTGTAGCTACTGCAAAGCCGATTTTATCCCCATTTTCTTTAAGTATTGACATCAGATTCTGCACATCTTCTTCAGGCCCACCGAGAAGAGTATTGTCTATATCAGTAACAAGCATATATTCAAGAGCCGCGAGTCTTTTTCCAATCTGTTTCTTTCTGTTTACAGTCCGTACTTCGGGCTTCAAAACTTTATTTGATATTATTTCCAGCTGTTTCAGATAATCATTCACATGATGTTCCCAAGAATAGAATTCACGTGTTTTAAGAATTCCGTTTCTTGAAAAACTGTTCCACAGATCCTCATGCACCATGATCTTTTTTATTGCTGAGGATATAGCGTTATTGTCCGAGGGATCCACAAGAATACCGCTTTCACAGTTCCCGATAATATCATTAGGGCCACCATCATTTGTTGCAACCAGAGGCAGTCCTGTAGCCGAGGCTTCCAGCAGGGTAATTCCAAAAGGTTCTGTAAGAGCTGCATTAACAAAAACTCCCCCTTTTTCTGCAGCAATTCTGTACAGTTCAGGAACTTCAAATTCAAAATCATGCTTTTTTGGAATTGCCATTTTTCCATAGAGATTATATTTATCCATAAGAAGAAGCATCTGTGTAAGAACTTCCCTTTCATTATCCTCTTTCTGGGCAATATCTTTTCTTATACCTGCATATATTGCAAGATTGGCTATTGCCTGAAGATCAAAATCTTCTCCATACGCTTTTATAAGTCCCTCAATATTTTTTCTTTTATCAGGCCTGCAGAGTGCCAGAACCAGAGGTTTATCTGGATACTGGAAAAAATGATCCAGTTCCTTTAATATTGCTGATTTTGCAAAAGACCGTTTTTCCCGGTTTTCCATTTCTGGAAATTTTGCTTCATAATATGGATAAAACTTCGTTAAATCAATTCCGGGAGGTATTACTTTATATTCTGTTGCTTTAGCGTTCCTGTACAGTTTATACTGCTCATTCACTTCCTGATTCGTACTGGTTACAATAAGGTTGGATTTTTTTATTATATCCTCTTCAGCATCAATTCTTCTAATAATTTTATAGTGTTTTATTATTTCCTGTTCAGACAAACCCTCATTAATCAGCTTTTCCTTTTTTACCCTGCCAAGAGAATGGCCTGTAAAAATAAACGGTATATCAAATATTCTTGATATCTCCCCGGCAACATAACCTCCATCTGCATAATGCCCATGGACAACATCAGGTACTTTGTTTGTTTTTTTTATATATTTAATTGTCTTATCAACAAATTCATCAAGATATGGCCAGAGCAGTTCTTTTCTTAAATATTTTTTTCCTCCGCACTGTATCCTGTTTATTGAAAATTTATCGTTGACTTTTTCCTCAGTAAGGCTGTAATCATCAGAAATTCTCTTGTCAGAGATTAAACGGGTAAATAAATCAACCTTTTCTACGTTACTGTTTTTTGAAAGTTCATTACAGAGTTCAACAACATATTTTATCTGACCGCCTGTATCAGCATCATAACCAAGCTGCATGTTTTCTGATTTCAGAAGTCCGTGAATACTGAACATCTGAATATATATTTTTTTACTATTCATTATTTAATTCCATTTCCTTTTTAAGATAATCATAATAAGAATCAGTTTCCGGAAGAGCTCCTTTCACAGTACAGATATGAGATGCAAATCCACCGGCAAGTTTAATTATTTTTTTTACAGGAAGTTTCTGAAGATATCCTGCTGCTGCAACAGCTGCGAATGCATCTCCGGCACCCACTGTATCTTCTATAATTATTTTTCCTGCATTTTGATATTCTTCATTTTTGTCTCTTGTTGTCCAGGTACTCCCATGTTTACCTTTTGTTATTATAATGTCAGAAATATTATATTCATTTAATAATGCTGAAGGGTTTTCTTTATTATCTTCAAAAAGCATTTTTAAAATAATATCCAGTTCTTCACAGTTTAATTTCAGCAGATCAGAAAATAACAATGAACTTTTTATTATTTCTTTTGAGTAGAAGTCCTGGCGCAAATTCAGATCACAGAACAGTCTTGACTTTCCAGATGCTTCATTCAGAATCCGGTGAACAGTATCCGAACCTTTTTCAGTTCTCTGCTGCAGTGTTCCAAAATAGATCAAGTCAGGTTTTTTATTTATCAGGCTCCTGACTCTTTCTGAATACTCCAGATTGTCATATGCAGTATTTTTTTCAATCTCAAAAAAATGTTCTCCGTTATCCGACTCTAAAACATTTACTGTACCTGTTCTGCTTGAAGGATCAATCTGAATATCATCAATGTGAAAATTATTTTTGTCAAGAAAATCAAGAATATCAATTCCGTTTGAATCAAGGGACACTCTTGATACAAACCTCACATCCAGTCCCATTTTTTTCAGGTGATAGGCAAAATTAAAAGGTGCGCCTCCCAGTCTTTTTCCCCAGGGAAACACATCAAAAAGAATCTCTCCAAAAACTAAAATCATAAATTATAGCTTAATTATAACAAATACTTTTTAATTAGTCAAATTTCCTGTACAAACGGTCCCAGTACCTTCTCTCTCAACTTATTCATTTGAAACCATATATCAAGTTATTTATGTTATTCGCTATTTAAAAACCACTTATTTTACTTGTGATTTTATCCGGTTTTAACTATAGTTATTAATATGGATGACTTGTTGAATAATCATATTTCCGAAAAACCATATTTCACAATTGCAATAATATTTATAAGTATTTTTATACTTGGCTGTGGAACTTCACTTCAGTCAACAGCTGTTTCTCTCAGGGCTGGAATAGAAGGATTCAGCAGTATATCTATCGGCTTAATCAGTTCAGGGTACTTTGCAGGTCTTCTGTCAGGTTCTTTTTTTGCATTCATTATAATAAAAAATGTCGGGTATGTCAGGTCATTTGCAGCATTTGCATCCCTGGCTTCAGCTTCTTCACTTGCACATATACTTTTAATAAATGAGTACGCCTGGTTTTTCTTCAGGTTTATAAACGGTCTCAGCATAGCAGTTGCACTGGTTGTTGTAGAAAGCTGGCTGAATGCATCTGTGGAAAACAGAACACGTGCTAAAGTGCTGTCTGTTTACAGCATTATTTATCTTGCCTCTCAGGGGATAACACAGCCGCTGATAGGAATACTTCCTCCTTCAGGTTATGAGATATTTGCTGTAACTTCAATAATAATTTCATTATGTCTCCTTCCCATTACACTGGCCCATGTAACAGGATCTCCTAAAATAAACAATATCAAATTGAGAATTATTTTTATATTAAAAAATCTCCAATAGGTTCTTCAGGTGTTGTTATAAGCGGTCTGATAACCGGCATACAAATTTCACTTGCACCTATATTTGCACAATCCATAATTACGGAAGAATCTTACATCGGGATATTTCTCATGACCTTTTCGATCGGGACAATAATAATGCAATGGCCTCTGGGATTATATTCAGACAATATAGGAAGAAGGCAGGCAATCCTTTTAAGTACCGGGATAGGCAGTATTGCAGCTTTTTTTATTTCTTTTTCCCAGAGTTTCGGATTATATCTTTTATTCTTTTCTTTCCTGTTTGGAGGGTTTGCTATTCCCCTCTATTCATTGTCAATTGCAACTGTTAATGATCAGCTTTATCAGGAAGAAATGGTTGAAGCTGCAAGCGCCTTATATGTTTTTTACGGATTAGGTTCTGTAATAGGACCTGTAACAGCATCCTTTTTTATCAAGTTATATGGAATGAAATCAATGTTTCTTTTTGTTTCAATAATAATGGTGATCTTTTTAAGTTACGATATTATAAGAATTCATTTTGTTCCAAAATTCAAAATACGGGGGCAGGTCACCAGTTTCAAATCAGTTCCGGCAACTACTGTTACTGTCTATAATCTTGTTAAGAGGGTAAAGCCTTTAAACAGGAAAAAAGACAAAGAAAAATACAGGTCAGAGAACGGGAATCAGGAAAAACTATAGCATCCTCTTCAGCTTCAGTAAAAGTCTGTTCTTCCTCTTTTCCAGTTCCGTTTTTATATCCCTTATCAGAATTCTTTCAAGAGAAAGGAGATCCTCTGTTATACTTAATGCTTTTTCAATATTCTTTTCCCTGTGCTCATAGTGTTTTGCAAGTTCAATGCCTGCCAGGATACTCTTTCTGTCTGACCACATTCTGATCCATACATCTGCTGCAGCATCATATCTTTCTGTTTTCTTATAATAAAGCCCCAGCTCCCGTGCACAGAAAAGGCATCCCTCCTCCATCCCCTTTCCAAGTAGCTCAACATAAACATCAGGACAGAAGCTTAAAAAAAGGGAGGCAAGACCGGCCCGGTCCGCACAACCATATTTTAGAGGGTCCCTGTTTATAACAGCGAAGAGACTGAGCATATCTGCAAGACTTTTTATATCTTCAAGGTGATGGGCGGCAACCCCCTCTATGAATGAATACTTTCCTTCCCTTATAAAATCAAAATAGAGATCTGGAACAAGCGCACCCGGAACATCAAGTGCTCTTTTCTTTTTCAGCACCTTTTGTTCAATATCACCAAGGGAACAGCTGCCAATAATATTTTTCCAGATCCTTCTTGCAGGGTAAAGAAGGTCAAGCTGCAGACCGAATTCAATTTTCATTCCGTTCATTGCAAAGCGGTTTTTAAGTATGTTTGAATCAAATGTTTTCCCGTTATAAGAGACATATATGCTTTCGCTGTTTATATATTTTCCGACTTCTTCAAGGAATGAAGTCTCTCCCGGAAAATCCGAAAGCATTATCTGAACTATCCTGAATTTCCCGCTTTTTATAAAACCGAAACCTGCAAGAAATACAATATTGCCTGCGCCTCCTGAGAGCCCTGTAGTTTCAGTATCATAGAAAACCAGCCGGGAGGACTCTGTATCCTCCGGAACAAGAAAATCAGGCACTTTATCAGGGAGGATATTTTCATATATGCCTGTCCTTTTATATACCATTTCACAAACCTTCTCCCATCCGTTTTCAAGAAGGGCCTTACCTGACATGGGTAGAGTTTCATAAGTTTCTGAACTATGGCGGCCCGGATTGTTTTTTTTGTTTTCATCAGGCCCTGTTCTTTTATCCCGGCTGCTTTTTCCGCTTTCACCGGGAAGAGGCAGATTCCTTTTTTTGATTGAATCCAGTCTTGACCTGAGATCTGAAGGATTCATAATTCCTTGAGCCAGTCTTTAAAAAAACTGATTAGAATTTCTTTTCTGTTCACAGCTTCAGGACTGTCATCAGGACCTATGCAGGAGGGACATCCTGATTCACACGGACAGTTTATTACCCGTTCATAAGCTGCACTCAGAACTTCACCTGTAATTCTGGAAAGTCCCTCTGAAAGTCCTGTTCCCCCCGGATAATTATCATATATGTATATACAGGGCTTTTCAAAGTGGGGATCACGAAGCCTTTCCGCAACACCCAGATCATTTCTTTCACATAAAAGAAAGACAGGTGCGACATTCTGTATAAGGCTTCCTATCCTGCCGATCACATGCTCCTTCTGCTCATCAGGTATTTTACTGAACGCTTCAGATGAAAGAGTATTGTCATCAAAGACAAGCACAACACTGCGTGTATGCATCTCCTCTTCCGGGAGAAAAATCTCGCCGAATCCTATGTTTTCATGGCTCATGTATTTTATCTTTTTGAATTTGGTAACCTGTTTCCTGACCAGGACATCACCTTCAGCCACTGTTACTCCAGATGAGCTGAAACTCCTGTCCTCTTCAAGCAGTTTGATATCAGCCTTTACAACAGCATCTGTATAATAGTTGAGCTCTGACTTTTCAACAAAACACTTTTTGTTATTTATATCGAGATTCTTTACAATAAACTGATCTCCCCTGTGAATATAGACAGCATTGTCAAAAAGCATTTCCTTGGCAGAGGGCCTGTCCATCTCCCCTATAACAGTATTCCTTCCTCCGGTTGTATCAATAATCACGACATTCTCGGCCGTAGCGCTCCTCAGAGAGACAGTCTCTGCAGGATAGGAACGGTCTGACCAGTAGTATTTTCCCCCGGTCCTTCTGAGTACCCCCTCCTCCTCCAGATATACAAGGAGCTCGGCTGTCCTGCTTCCGAATTTCTCTGAATCGGAAAAAGGAAGTTCAAACGCTGCGCATTTCAGATGATCAAGCTGGATATATATATTGTCTGGATCTATCCAGGCTGATTCAGGATTGCGGCCGAAGAAATAATCAGGATGTTCTATGACATACTGGTCAATGGGGGAAGAGGACGCAATAAGAACAGAGACAGAAGAGGCGACCCTCCGCCCTGCACGCCCTGCCTGCTGCCAGGATGAAGATATGCTTCCGGGAAATCCTGCCATTATAGAGGCATCAAGCCCGCCGATATCAATCCCCAGCTCAAGTGCGTTTGTAGAAACTACCCCTTTTATATCACCGGTTCTCAGGCCCTTTTCAATTTCTCTCCTCTCGCCGGGAAGATACCCCCCCCGGTAAGCTTCAACCCTGACCCTGTTGTTGTCATTGTAGATATTTTCAAGCCTCTTGTTGATATAGCTTGCTATAAGTTCAGTTCTTATTCTTGAACGGCAGAAGACAATTGTTTTTACACCCCTCTTTAAAAACTTGAGCGCCAGGTTCCGGGATTCAAGAACAACCCCTCTTCTTATCCCCTGTACTGCATCAACAAGGGGCGGGTTATAAAGGATAAAGTTTTTTTCTCCTGAAGGGGAGCCGTTTTGATCAACAAGAACAGCATCAGTTTCAATTATTTTTTCTGTAAGCTCAAGGGGATTCCCTATTGTAGCGCTGCAGCAGATAAATACAGGATCTGAACCGTAAAAACGGCAAATCCTTTTCAGGCGTCTTACCACATTTGTCACATGGGACCCGAATACTCCCCTGTATATATGCACCTCATCTATTATGATAAATTTGATATTGGAAAGGAACTTGATCCACTTGGGGTGGTTGGGCATTATCCCCGCATGCAGCATATCTGGATTTGTTATTATTATCCTTCCCCCGTCACGGGCTGCCACCCTGACAGATGAAGGGGTATCCCCATCATATGTTACTGTTTTTATCGGCAGGTCATCCGATAAAAGCACTTCATTGAGTTCGGACTGCTGGTCCTGGGAAAGAGCTTTTGTGGGAAAAAGATAAAGTGCCCTTGCCTCGGGATTCCTGAGAAGATGATCAATTACAGGCAGGTTGTAGCAGAGGGTTTTTCCAGATGCAGTGGGGGTGACAACTGCAACATTTTTTTTCTCCCGTATAAGATCAAAACACTTTCTCTGGTGAGTGTAAAGTTTTTCAATTCCGCGCTTCCTGTAGATTTCCCTTATTACAGGTTCAACATCTTCAGGGAAATCTGCATATTCACCAGCCCGGGCTTCCATATGCTGCCAGTGAGTTATGTTTCTCCTGAAATCAGGATCATCTTTTATAGTCTGAATAAGTTGTTCAAGCATGAAAATTATATTACCACAATTCCCCGGAAAAGTGGATACAGCAAATATCTCTTTAATGTCAGGTAAAACCTTTTGGGGTAAACAAAGCTATAACTTCAGAAGAATTAATTCTGCAGTTTTTCATTGTTTTCTTTATCAGCCTCTTGACTTTCGAATAAATATTCGACAGTATTGCCTATCGAATATTTATTCGACACAATTCGACTGGCAATACACTTTTCAGCACACTGAAGATATGGCTGAAAACTTAATAAGGAGAAAAAATGAAAACTTTACAAATATCCCTTTCTTTAATGATCCTGTCGGCAATGTTCTGTTTTCCGGAGGAAAACAGAACTGCTGAAAAAATACCGGATAAGATAACATCACTTCTTGAGCTGTCACTCAGATCACCAAGCTCACACAATGCCCAGATGTGGAAAATAAGGTATGAAGGGGATAAAACTGTCGGAATTTACATTGATGAGGAGAGACTTCTTGATAAAGTTGACCCGGGAAAAAGGGAGGCATATATCAGCATAGGATCACTCTGTGAAAGCATTGTATCTGCAGCCGGGGAATACTCACTTGATGCAGAAGTTGAATACGGGGAAAACAGCAATCCGGTTGTCTGGATAAAATTCACAGATACCGATACAGCGGAAGAAAAGGGGATTTCAGAACTGATCAGAAGGAGATGCACAGTCAGGGGCAAATTTGAAAAAAAAGATCTTTCGCCTGATGATATTTCATATCTTTCAGCCTCTTCAGAAGGAAATATAGAATATTATCCGGGAAACAGTGAAACCGGAAAAGAGATAGCATATCTTGCTGTAAAAGCATCTGCAATTCAGACAGAAAATGACAGGAAGCAGGAGGAACTCTCCTCATGGTTCCGTTTTTCCAGAAAAGAGGCAAAAAAAAGAAATGACGGGATAACACCTGAAATGATGGGATTTAAGGGACTGGCCAGGGATTTTATATATCTCATTTTCAATGAAAAGACTGCAATGAAAAAATCCTTCAGAAGAAGCACCGATTCGGTAATCAGAAAACAGGTTGACAACTGCTCGGGATTTTTTACAATCAGTACAGAAGCGATGGATACTCAGCATCTTGTTGAAACAGGGAGAACACTGCAGAGGATCTGGCTGAGGGCTGTTGAAAGGGGAATAGCTTTTCATCCGATGAGCCAGATTATTGAGGAGGGGGAAACCCTGAAACAGCTGTATAAGTTCACAGGCGTGGAAAAAAGAAATATTCAGATGATAATAAGGGCAGGCTACATTGATGAATATCCTAAACCGTCAAGCAGAAGAAGATCTCTTGAAGATATACTTGAATGGGGGAAAAAATGAAAAAGAAAATGAGGGAGATGATAACAGAAACATCTGTTATCCTTTTCAACCAAAACGGGTCACATAAAATCACTACAAACCATATTATAGCTGAACTTAATATCAGTCCCGGAACTTTCTATTACCATTTCAAAAACAAGGAGGAGATTATCAGGGATATTTTCATCAGGATTACTGAAGAGTTTGATGAGGTGATGAACAGCTTTACAGTCAACTTCAGCATTGAAAATATGGTTTCTTCTCTTAAAAATATGTTCAGTCTTTATTACAGGTACCGGTTTTTCTACTCTGAACTGACCTCCCTCCTTGACAGGGACAATCAGCTCAAAGCTCTTTATACAGAAAACGCTTCTTTAAAAATGGAGAGCATCAGGTCACTTTTCGCATTTCTTGAAAATCAGAATATTCTGATCAGGGGATTTACTGAATCCGGTGATTTCAGATACCTGTTTGATATACTCTGGATTACAAGCGATTACTGGGTCTCCTACCTTAAAACATGCGGGATAATTAATGAAAAGATAGTGTCAGAAGGCTGCAGAAACTACCTACAGATTCTTAAGCCCTATATGACAGGGGAAACAGCGGGAATAATTTCAGAATATATGTAGAGCTCAAGGGGGGGGAACCTCCCCCTTTTTCATTGAGCAGGATATTTTCTTTTAATTTAATATATTTACTGTATTGACAATATTCCGGATTAATTTATACTGACCATTGTTCAGTCAGTGAATATTGTTCACCAAAGGAGATTGAAATGAATAAAAGAGAACAGCAGAAGGTGCAGACTCTGCAGGAAATCCTTCAGGTATCAGAAAGGCTGTTTCATGAAAAAGGGTATGAAAATACAACTATACAGAATATTGCTGATAAATGCGGTCTCTCGAAAGGGGCGCTCTACCACCACTTCAAATCCAAGGAGGAGGTGCTTGAAAAGATATGCTTCAATTATTACCAGCTTATGAGGGAAACCTTTATCCCTCTGGCAGAAAAAAAGGGGTTATCCATGTCCGGCAAAATAAGGGAAATCATGACTATTGTAAGGAATTCAGATATGAACAATGCTCCTGTTACATTTGCAGGGGAGACAGAAAATTACGATATCAGCACAGCAAATGCTGCAATGGACAGGCTGTTCAGTTACTACAGCGAAAAAATTTATATTGAAATCTTTGCCCCCCTTTTTGAACAGGGGAGACGGGAGGGGGAATGCTCATTTGACTGTTCAGCTGAAAACATGGCCCTTTTTGTCCACCATCTGGATTCCGGAATGATGGGAAAATTAAGGGAAATTATAGGAAGCAGTAGAGACAGTGCAGTTTCTGAGCTTGAGGATCTTGTAAAATGCTTTACCACCTCCATATCAAAGCTTTCAGGCATGAGCATAAAAGCTGTTGAAGAGATGATAATGACAGACAGGCTTCTTGAAAACTACAAAAAAATATTAAAGTCGGTGCAGGAAAATTCTTAATGAAAACCTGCAGGCAATAATAAGGAAATAAACAGATGCTTAAAAAATTAACACTGATTGCAGCAATTGCATTTTCATCTTTGCACAATCTGTATTCAGATACAGAAAACAGCTGTAAAAAAGATGATACAGATATTATCCCCCTGTTGTTTTACAGGACTTTGTCACTTGAAGAACATGATCTCAGAACAATCGGGGGGGGACTTGTCATACTTTCGGGAGATACTGATACTGAATTCCCGGAAAAAAAAGACAGTTTTCTTACAGCACTGATTTACAGCAGCTCATCTTACAGTGATAAACCGCTTTATGAATATCCTGATAAATACAAAAACATTAATTTATTCATCCAGAGGAAAAAAGGGGGGCATCAGTATTTTTCAATACTAAAAAGCTGTTCAGACAAGCCGTTAACAGGGGGTCTTGAGACTTTCGCTTATATCAACGGATACGGATATGAAATAATCCGGACAGAAAGAAATTCACTCTATATCGGGGGATCAGTTGCAGTTTCCGACTGGAGATCTGAAATTGAAAGCAGTTTCACCTTCCCTGTAATCCCCCTCCCCTATCTCTGTTACAGCTATTCCTCCCCATGGGTTGATTCATCATTCGAATTCATTGCTTCCCCTGTGATAAATATTGTAATCGCACCTGAAAACAAACTGAGGCTGAACTCTTCAGCAACTTTTGCTGATCTCTCATCGGGCGATGATTACGGGATTAAATATGATCTTAATATTGAATACCGCTTTTTCTCAGAAGAAAGCGCCGCAGGTGATTTTGCAGGAATAAGAGCAGGAATTATGTCAGATGACTACAGTGCCGATGTTGACAGTCCGGATGAAAGAATAATAAAAACCGGCTGGAAATCATACTATACAACACTTGATCTTTCCCTGATTGAGATAACTGCAGGCTTTGCAGAGGGGAAGTCAATATACACAGACAGGGCTGACCAGAAACTTGGCAGCGGAATGTTTTTCAATATACAGCTTGCATATATGTTTTAAAAGGAGAAACAGATGATTTTAAAAACCAATTACAATCCTGTAAAGTTCTTTACAGCCGCATTTCTTTCAACTTTTGTCCTGTGGACAACCGGAGCTTTTTTCAGAAACCGTGAGACAGGAAGCTTTTTCATGATATTCCTGATTACAGGGCTGATGGCACCGTTTATCGTCTCCCTTATAATGACATTCAGTTCAAAAGACAGGAGAATGAAAAAAGTTTTTATAAACCGGCTTTTCAACCTTAAGCTGATAAATGTAAAAATGCTTCCCCTGTTCTTCCTGATAATGCCTGTATCAGTACTGATTTCAATTTCAATATCTCTGCTGTTTGGAGGTTCTCCGGATCAGTTCAGACCTGCAGACGGGTTTTCATTTTCAACAGGGGCTGTACCGGTTCTGACAATTCTTCTTCTTGCCGCCCTTTTCGAGGAGCTTGGATGGAGAGGCTATGCATTTGACAGCCTTGAGAGCAGGTTCAGCACATTTAAAGCATCACTATATTTCAGTATTCTCTGGTCTTTCTGGCATTTTCCCCTTGCATTTGTGAAAGACTCATACCAGTACGAAATATTTCAGGACAGCTTTATTTACGGGATAAACTTCTTTTTAAGTATAATTCCAATGGGGTTCATAATAAGCTGGATCTGCATAAAAAACCGTAAAAGTGTTTTTGCCGCAGTACTGTTCCATTTCATAGTCAACATGTCGCAGGAAATTCTTGAACTGACCCAGGCAGCAAAATGCATTCAGACTTTTGTACTTACAGGATTTACAGTTTTGATAATATTTTATGACAGGAAGCTGTTTTTTAATAAATCGGAATAACAAACAGGATGAATTATACAAATTCTGGAAACTCTCCCGGTGAAGAGAGAATATAATGACATTATTCCGGGAGGACATACATGATAAACAAATCAGAAAAGCTTAAACAGAAATTCCTGATTCTATGGTTTGGACAGCTCCTGTCAAAAACCGGAAGCGGAATAAGTGCTTTTGCTGCTGGTATATATATATTAAGGGAAACTGAAAATACTACTGCATTTTCAATGCTGCTTCTTGTATCTTTCCTCCCGTCTGTTCTTTTAAGTCCTGCCGGGGGAGTAATTTCAGACAGGAAAGACAGAAGAATGCTGATGGCTGCCAGTGATATCGGATCTGCAGCTGCTGTATTGTCTCTAATATATGTTTTTCACAATTACAGTGAAAACTATTCACTTGTTTTGACTGCAATTGCAGTTATATCTGTCTTCTCTGCACTGCATTCACCTGCTTACAAAGCTTCTGTCACAGACTTGATTGATAAAAATGATTATACAAAAGCTGCAGGCCTGATGCAGCTTGCAGAAGCATCAAGGTATATAATTTCACCTGTCATTGCTGCCGGATTAATCAGCAGGTTAAGCCTGGAGGAAATATTTTTTATAGATTTCATTACATTTACAGCAGCTGCAGCTGCATCATTATCAGTTGCTAAAATTCAGGATGGAAACAGACAGGAAAACCACTTTATAAAAAAGTCAGCTGTATTTGAAGACATTAAGGAAGCTGTCAGCTATATAATAAAAAAAAGAGATGTTCTCAGTCTTGCTATTACTGTATCATTCATTACTTTCCTGACAGGGATACTCCAGGTTCTTTTTCCGCCAATAGTTATATCGGTCTCTGATGCCGAAACACTGGGAGCTGTTCAGTCAATTTCAGCATCAGGCATGATTATCGGGAGTATCTGCATCAGTCTCATACGCTGGAAAAGGAATCATGCAAGATCATTGAAAATTTCCATGATGCTTGCCGGGATGTTCTTTTTCATGACAGGATTTTTTACAGATATATATTACATTACAGCTTCAGCATTCTGCCTGTTTCTGACCCTCCCGTTCATAAATACAGATATTGATGTGCTTCTGAGAACAAATATTGATAATAATATTCAAGGCAGGATATGGTCATTAGTGTCCTTTACAACCCAGGCAGGAATGCTTTTATCATTTTCATGTACAGGCTTTCTTGCAGACAGGGTATTCAATCCGTTGTTTTCAGAGGAAGGATTTTTTGCTGACTGGATTGGAAATTATGTTGGTTCAGGAAATACAGCCGGCAGCAGCATTATAGTTATGATTGCGGGATTTTTACTTTGTCTTACAAGCTTAATTATTTGTAAAAAACACCTACAGAATTCCAGGGATTCCTGCAGGTGTTTGATATAAACATGTTATTCTTCAGTCTACTTCTTATATGTCCCTTCCCTGATTTCCCCTTTGATTGAAGGGATTCTCAAAAGCTGCCCCGGGATAATAAGGTCAGGATTATCCGGTTCTGGCATACTGTCTCTGTTGGCTTCATAGAGCTCTGTCCATTTCCAGGGATCCCCGTAGACAAAATCAAATCCTGCAATTCTCCACAGACAATCACGCTTTGCTTTGTTGAGTTTTACTTCATAGAAAGCGGGAAGAACCTGCCCCCCTTTGACATCCTTTAGAAGCTCAATAACCTGCTGTGATTTTTCATAGCTTTCATCATATTTTTTTTCATCAAAATCAGTTTTTGAATCCTGAAAAAATGAAAAAGCACTGTTATAGAGGTCGGCATCCCTGTTTTCAAGATTGACCCTTCTTGCCAGTTCTATCCTTTCCTTGGCATATTCAAGCGAAGATCTTGCCTTATATGCCTTTACCATTTCAGCAATATATGCTTTTGAAAGGGCGGAAAATTCCCTTGATTTAACAGCATATTCATATGACTTGTCATATTCACCTGCTTCAAGTGCATCTTCAGCCATTGTCCTGTACTCGACAGACTTCTGATAATACTCATTGTTGTAAAGCGATGCCTGAGCAAAAAGACTGCCTGCGGAAACAATAAAAAGTAAGAGAGCAGCAATTAATAAAGTTTTTTTCATTCCGCTCCTCCTTCAGAACTGCCTTCTGCAGCTTCTGCTTCCTCTTCTACAGCCTTGATTTCATTTTTAGCCATTTCAAGCTCTTTCAGCGCATTTTCCCTCTTTTCATAAGCTTTTTCATAAACTGTGTTGAATGCTGTTTCAGCATCAAGATATATAAGCGCTGCTTTTGCAGCTGCTTCAGGATCTGAGGCATCAAGAGCTTCCGCATCATTGAACATCTTTTCCGCTTGAGCATAATCCTCTTTTACTGCGACATTTGCCTTGATGGAAAGAGCTTTTTCCATTGCGCTGTATGCTTTATTTCTTATCTCTGTAATAGAAACTTTTTCCTTTACTTCCTCTGCAACCGGTTCCTCTTCTACAGGTTTTTCCGGAGCGGAAGCACATGAAAAAAGAATAATTGATAAAAGAATCAACAATATTTTCTTCATTTTTACTTCTCCTGTTATAAACTATATTACAGTATATATAAAATAACCACAAATTGTATTTTTTCTCAATATCCGTTATAGGGTATAAGACATTTTATTTAAAAGACAGGTAAAAGGAGAATCCCGTATCTGATAACATAACTACAGGATCCTCCGGAAAAAACAGATAAGATATTTTGTTATCGGCAGGAACTCAATTCAGGATAGTTCTGGTAGCAATTATATCAGCATTATTTGATGAAATGTTGCTTACAATAACATCTCCCCTCCTTACGGGAGCTGAAACTGAAACATCCAGAAGCTGATTAAGAATACTGAATATCTCCCCCCTGGGAACAGGACATGATGTCCTGACTGATACAAGAGGGAATTCTCTGCTCTTTATATTGACACTGGTGCAGATTACCCTTTCAGGACAGGTCATTTCTTTGAGGGCATACTTCTCCCCCTCCCCGCACCGGGCACCTTTAAAAATATATTCACCATCTTTTTCCGCCACTTCAATATCGCAGCCGGCAGGGCATGTAATGCATGTCAGTTTTTTATTCATCGCTGCACCTCCACTGTAACAGTTTTTTTACTGCTGATAATTGCATCATAAATACTTCTGTCAATCATCAGCCTTTCCATTTCACCGGGTCTGATCACTTTTTTGATTTTTGACTCAAAGAGCACCTCATCACCCCCTTTGAGCACAACTTTAACATTGGAAAGAGGTTCTTTCACCCTGAAAGCTACAGGGAATTTTTCAAAAGCTGCATCATCCCTGCTCAAGACCTGGGGAACTGTGTAGCTCACATTTTGACCACCCTGTATACGGATACTTTTATCTCTTTCCTGTTTGCGTTTTCCGGATGCATGAACTGCAGCATATCTGCCGGCTTTTTCACCATCTTCAGAAACATAATCGACAAGGTCTGAAACATGTACAACATTTCCACAGGCGAAAATTCCGTCAACTTCAGTTTCGAAATTCTGATCAACAAATGCCCCTCTTGTAAGAGAATCGACAGGAATTCCGCCCTTTTCGGTAAGCTCGTTTTCAGGAATAAGTCCTACAGAAAGAAGAAGAGTATCACATTCAATAAACTGCCTTGTTCCTTCAATAATCTTTCGTTCTTCATCAAGTTCAGCTATTTCCACACCTTCAACCCGCCTGTTTCCCTTAATATAACTCACTGTATGATTCAGATAAAAGGGTATGTCAAAATCATCCAGACACTGGACCCTGTTTCTGTTGAGTCCGCCGAGGAAAGGCATAACTTCAACAACAGCTTTTACATCAGCTCCTTCAAAAGTAAGACGCCTGGCCATAATCATACCAATATCACCGGAACCCAGTATTACAACATTTTTGCCGGGGAGATAACCTTCTATATTTGTAAACCTCTGAGCTGTTCCTGCTGTAAAAATTCCTGCAGGCCTTGTACCGGGCAGCGCAATATTCCCCCTTGTCCTTTCCCTGCATCCCATTGCAAGGACTATGGAGGGAGCTGAAAGATTACTCATGCCTGATTTACGGCTGACGCAGAGAACAGAGTGTTTTCCATTTCCCGCAGAAGGATTGAGCTCCAGGACCATTGTCTCCAGAATAATCTCAACACCGGATTCAAGTGCTTTTTCTATGAATATTTCCGCATATTCGGGACCTGAAAGATCTTTATTGAAAAGGTGAAGACCGAAACCGTTATGAATACACTGAGGGAGAATACCTCCTGAATACCTGTCTCTTTCTATAACTGCAACTCTTTCAGCTCCTTCTTTTTTTGCACCAAGTGCAGCTGCAAGACCAGCAGGACCTGCACCTATTACTATTACATCAAAATCCTTTATATTCATTACCTGCCTCCGCTGTTTTTTGATAAAGAAGAAAGTACTTCCGAAACTGAACTTTTTACAGTATATGCATCGCTGTCTCTACCTGCATTCTTTGTCTCATCAGCAAGAAGCTCTGATCCTTTAATCTTCTTTTTTATTTCAAGAGGACTCATGCCTGTTTCTTCTGCAATAATTTTTACGATACGTGGAGTACAGAACCCGCCATGGCATCTTCCCATCTGGCTCTTTGTCCTTCTCTTTATCGCATCAAGAGAAACAACACATAGAGGATTGTGGATTGCCTGAACAATTTCAGCTTTTGTTACTGTCTGGCATCTGCATACTATTTCACCGTAATCCGGATTCCCGGCAATAAGAGCTTCCCTTTCTTCGTATGATGCTGTTTCAAACCGTTTAATCGCTTTTCTATACGGATTAAAATCAGGATTTTTGACAAGATCAATTCTCTCAGACAGAAGTTCTGCAATATACTGGCTGATCCCCGGGCCGCCTGTAATTCCTGTTGATCTGATTGCAGCAGCATTTATAAAAGGAATATTGGAATCAGCATGCCAGCCTAAAATATAATCCTCATTTGTTTTACACATTGCACGGAGTCCTGCATACTGATGTATTGTCATTGACTTATCAAGCCATGGGAAAACCTGTTTACCTGCCTCAAATCCCTCTTCAAGACCGGAAGCAGTTGTTCCCTTTTCCTCTCTGTCTCTTAAATTTCTTGCTGTGGGACCTACCATAAGATTACCATCCCTTGTTCTTACAACTGTAGTTCCCCTGTAATCTGGCTTAGGTACTCCGTAAACAATGGAATTAACAAGGTGTGAATATTTTTTATCAAGGACCCAGAATTCTCCTTTCCGCGGAGTAATTTCAAAATCGTCCCAGCCTGCCATCTTTGAAACCTTATCAGAATAAAGACCTGCTGAATTGATAACAAAATCAGCTTTTATAATTTCAGATCCATTTATTTCAACATCCCATTCTCCTGCATCAGCATTAAAATCAAGATTTGTTACTTCACTTTCAAAGCGGAATTTCACCCCGTTTTGTGCCGCATTTTCAGCAAGGGCCAGAACAAGGTAATATGAAAGAAGTGATCCGTCTTCAGGAACAAAAAGGGCCCCTTTAGCATCAGGATTTACATTAGGCTCATTTTTCAGAAGTTCCTCTCTGCCTATAATTCTGGTTGTAAAAACTCCGCAGCTTTCCGCCTTTTTCACAAGCTTCGGCAGCATATTATTAAATTCATCATCAGTAACAGCGACATTATATGAACCGCACCTCACATACTCTACATCCAGCTCTTCTGTAAGCTGCTCCCACATTCTGTTGCTCCGTCTTATCATATCAAGCTCCAGAGGGCAGTCCGGATTAAGGTCAGCTCCGCATACAATATGGGAATTATTTGCCTTGCTTGTTCCCGAACATACATCATCTTCCCTTTCAAGAAGAGTCACCGAAAGATTTGAATACTTTGAAAGTTCCCTTGCGACAGCACAGCCGACAATTCCTCCGCCTGCTATCACAATACTGTAATTGCTTTTCACCTTTTAACCCCCTGTTATAAGTCCGGCAATACCAGATGTTCTTTTATGTTCGTATTATATCATTTAGATCATTTTAGTTCAAGCAGTAACAAATAATACCGGACTGAAAACGCTTTAACGTTCATTTGTGATCACTACACAGGATAAACAGAACAGACAGAAATTGATTTCAGCATAAAATCATACTAGAATTCCTGTAGGGGTAAAAAAATGGCTATTATAACTATTTCAAGACAGGAAGGAAGTATCAGCAGTGAAATTGCTTCTGAAATTGCAGCTGATTTCAAGTATCCTTATTATGACAAAACCATTATAGAAAAAGCGCTTGAAGAAAATTATGGAATTGGCCGGGAAATTTTCAGCAGATATGATGAGAAAAAACCATCACTGTTTGAATCCTATTTTCATGAATATGACAGGTATCATAATTATCTCAAACTTCATCTGTTTAATGCTGCGGTAGAAAATAAAGGCTGTGTAATCCTCGGAAGAGGGGCTGCATTCATGTTCAGAGATATTCCCGGTGTATTCAGAATCAGACTGATTGCATCAGAAGATACAAGAAAAGAAAGGATTGCTGCAATTCATAAATGCGACTTAAAAAAGGCTGAAAAAATTATCCATCACAGTGATCATGACAGGAACGGTTTCCATAAATTCTTTTACGGAAATTCATGGGATGAATCTTCAAGTTACGACATTGTGATGAACACTGACAAGCTCACAGACAAGGCTGTTTCAGAAATAATCACTTCAGCTGTAAAAACCTTCATCAGAATTACAGATGTAGCAAACAGTAAAACTGCTCTAAATACCCTTTATCTGGCGCAGAAAATAAAAAACAAGGTACTTTATACAGACAATATTCCTGTAAACCTCTTCGAGGTTAAAGTATCTGACAGAACTGCAATAATTTCAGGGACCGTGGAAGTGGAAAGCCGTATAAAGGAATGTGAGAACAGTATAATGTCGATGGAGGAAATCGCCGGAGTAAACAACAATCTGATGTTTATCCAGCATAATACATGGTAGAATGCTCCAGGAGGAGCATTCAGTTATCTGTTTAACTGAGTTATATTTTTACAAGCCTGTAATCACTGCTTCCAAGGCCAATTTCCGAGGCATGGTCAATAGTATATCTCCAGTCAGTTTCAGGATGTATTTTTGTAAAAACATCATCACCTGGTTTATATCCCCTTTCATCCAGAACTGAACCATGAATATGCTTTGAACTGTTGACAAGATCAACACAGGCCTTGTCCAGGGCTACAGGATCGTTTGATGCTGCAATACCTATATCAGGTACAACAGGCATATCATTGTTTGAAAAGCAGTCACAGTCAGGAGATACATCAGTTATAAAACTGATATGAAAATGATCCTTTCCCTTCAATGCTGCATATGCATATTCAGCCATTTTCTCGCACGCTGTCCTAATATTCTCATCCCATCTGAAAAGGGCTGCCTTATACATACACACAGCAACACACTGCCCGCATCCTGTACAGAGCTTATAATCAATTTCAGCCTTTTTTCTGCTGTTGAATGTTATGGCACTCTGGGCACATCCTTTTATGCACATGCCGCATGATACACATTTATCTTCCTTTATGTGAGGCTTTGAAGATGAATGCATCTCAAGCTTTCCACCCCTTGAACCGCACCCCATACCCAGGTTTTTAATTGCCCCGCCGAATCCTGTCATTTCGTGCCCCTTGAAATGGCTCACTGAAATAACAATATCACAGTCAGCAATAACAGTACCTATTTTTGCTTTTTTTATATGCTTACTGTTTATTTCAATCTCCCTGTAATCTGTTCCTTTGAGACCGTCTGCAATTATAACAGGTACATCTGTAACAGAATATGTGAACCCGTTTTTCTCAGCTGAAACAAGGTGGTCAACCGCATTTGCTCTTTTTCCTGTATAGAGAGTGTTTGTATCTGTCAGAAACGGCCTTCCCCCCTTCTTTTTAATAATCTCTGTTAAGACATGAACAAAATTCGGTCTTATATAGGCAAGATTGCCCGGTTCTCCGAAATGTATCTTGAGAGCTACAAACCTGTTTTTAAAATCAGTCCTGTCAATCCCCCCTCTCAGCAGCAGTTTTTCAAATTTATCAAGGATATTGTTGCCGGGGGTTGTTCTCATATCTGTCAGGAAAACTTCACTCATTATAAACTCCTCAATTTAAAGATCAGGGTATCCGTCATTATTTGATAATAGAATATATAAAATTAAATATATACCTTAAAAAAGGATTATTCATAATTAATTATAGACACTCTACTGAAAAGTTTCCTGAAATAATAAATAATTGCTTTTTTTGTTGACGTTTTTCTCTGTCTATTATATATTATATATATAGTTTTTAATATATAGGAGAATAACATGAGCGTGACAATATACAGCACACCTACATGCGGATACTGCAATCTGGCAAAAGATTATTTCAGAAAAAACAATATAAGTTACCAGGACTATAATGTGGCTTCTGATGTGAGAAAAGCTGAAGAAATGGTAAAGAAATCCGGGCAGATGGGAGTACCTGTAATTGATATAAACGGAAAAATCATTATCGGATTCAATCAGCCGGAAATAGAAAGAGCTATTCACAGATAGGAATTCTCTTTCTGTTTCTGCTTCAGTCAAAGACCGGACTGCAGCAGATAAGACTCCATTAATTTTTTTTCGTTCCTTAATGCATTAAACAGCTCTGCATTATTTCTGCAGGGCTGTTTTATTTTTCCGGGCTTTATCCCTATTGTTCAGCCTGACTCCACTTAAGCGTCCGTTTAACAGCTTTTTTCCAGCCGGTATATAGACTTTCCCGTTTATCCTGTTTCATTGAAGGAATAAAACTTCTGTCTTTTTTCCAGATTGATTTAAGTTCATCCGTATTTTTCCAGAATCCGGTGGCAAGTCCTGCAAGAAAAGCAGCTCCCATTGCTGTTGTTTCAATTGAAACAGGCCTTATTACCTCCCGGTTTATCAGATCACACTGGAACTGCATAAGAAAATTGTTAAGGGAAGCTCCTCCGTCAACCTTCATTCCTGCAAGATCAATGCCGGAATCCATTTCCATGACAGTAACTACATCAACTGATCTGTATGCAATGGATTCAAGGGCAGCCCTTATAATATGGGCCCTTCCCGAGCCTCTTGTAAGCCCCAGTATTGAACCGCATGCTTCCATATCCCAGTAGGGAGTCCCGAGTCCCTGAAATCCTGAAACAAGGTAAACACCGCCGCTTGATTCCACAGATTCTGCGACTGCTTCGGTTTCGGATGCTGTTTTAATTATTCCAAGTTCATCCCTCAGCCACTGAACAACAGCTCCTCCCATGAAAACGCTTCCCTCAAGAGCATAGGTGATTTTCCCGTCAATTCCCCATGCAATAGTTGTGAGAAGACCGTTCTCTGACTTCACAGGGATTTCCCCTGTGTTCATCAGCATGAAACAGCCTGTACCGTATGTATTTTTCACATCGCCCTTTTCCAGGCACATCTGCCCGAAAAGAGCTGACTGCTGATCGCCGGCAATTCCTGCTATTTTTATTTCTGTACCGGTTGCAGTTATATCTGTCAGACCATAGACTTCTGAAGACATTCTGACTTCAGGAAGCATTGAACGGGGAATTGTCAGAATATCAATCAGCTCACTGTCCCACTCAAGAGAATGAATATTGAAAAGCATTGTGCGTGAAGCATTGGAATAATCAGTAACATGGACCTTTCCTGCTGTCAGTTTCCAGATAAGCCATGTATCTATTGTACCGAAAAGCAGGTCACCTTTTTCTGCTTTTTCCCTGGCCCCCTCGATATTATCAAGAATCCATTTTATTTTGGTAGCGGAGAAATAGGCATCAAGGACAAGACCTGTTTTATTCTGAATAAGTCCCGCATATCCATCCTTTTTAAGCTGGTCGCATATTGATGAGGTTCTCCTGCACTGCCAGACAATTGCATTGCATACAGGTTTTCCAGTGTTTCTGTCCCAGACAACTGTTGTCTCCCTCTGATTTGTTATACCGAGGGCAGCTATATCTTCGGCAGCAACATTGTTTTCAGATATCACATTATTCATCATTTCCAGCTGAAAAAGAAATATTTCTTCAGCATCATGTTCAACCCATCCCTTTTCAGGATATATCTGTGTGAATTCCTTCTGGGAAGTTCCCCTGATTACTCCCTGCCTGTCAATAAGAAGTGCCCTGCAGCTTGTTGTTCCCTCATCCAGGGATATTATATACTTTTTATTATCCATTTTCCCCCGCTTCAGGGTTATGCCCTGTAATAATGTTCTCCGAAGATTCCCAGTATCTCGCCGAAATAAATTCTGTGAAAATCCCTGTCAGGATATCTTTCAAAGATTGAATCGTCAAGAAAATTATCCGGGTTCATATCCTGCCAGTAATTTTTTCTGCATTCAAAAACAAGCTCAGCTTCCTTGAATGAAGGAGCAGCAACAAATTCTGAATTATGAAGTGTCAGCCCTGCTTCCGCTATTTTATCGGAATCACGTCCTGACTTGCTTCCCAGGACAGTCATTGCATCCTTGTACTGAGGAGGAAGGACAGAAACAGTAAAAGTCTCATACTTCTCCATAAATTCATATGTATATCTGTGCGGACGTACAACAACCTGGATAAAAGGTTTTCTCCACATTCCCCCGATACTTCCCCAGCCGACTGTCATTGTATTTCTGTTTTCCTTATCACCTGATGTCAGAAGGCACCACCTGTTAAGCCAGACATTAATCGCATCCAGTCTCAGATTCGCAAACTCAATTTTACTCTTAGCCATTAAAATCTCCCTTCATTTTATTATAAGCCAATCATTTAATGAATAAAAAACTATTCATGGAAATAATCAGATATTTTTATATTCTGTTATATAAACAGACTTCCTGTTATCAAATCCCGGAAACAATATTCCAGAGATAAATCACTTTTGTTTATTTTTAATACAATTTTTATTTTTTGTGTATATATTACTAGCGCTTTACCTTAAACAGTGCAAAAAATCCTATAACCAGAACCGCTGCCAGGCAGACGACAACCGACAGCCCGTAGCCGCCTGAAATCTTCTCTGAAATACTGAAAAGATATGGGCCCACAGCACTTCCGGCAACAATCCATCCCATTGCAAAACCTGTTATCTCTCCAAGGTGCTTTCTTCCGAAAAGCCTTATCCAGGCAATGCTGTTCAGTACCCCCCAGCTTCCGCTTGCAATTCCGAGAAAAACGATAAAGCCCCATACAATCAGATTTTTTTCTGCAAGGAATCCCAGAAAAATCAGAGCAATGGCAGAAGAGACAAGATGGATAAGCATAATATACTTCAGTTTAACACGGTCGCTTATCCATCCGGAAATAAGCCTTGAAATTACAGAAAACACCGAATACGGCAGAAATATTGCAACTGCGGCTGCGCTGCCCATCCCCTTTACCCCGAAAACAGAAACTATGTGAAAAGTTACTGCAGTATTGTAAAGGGCCCATACAGATACTGTGAAAATAGCAATCCAGAAAACAGCTGTTTTCCTTGCCTCCTTGAGTGTTACATCGTTCCCGACAGATTCCTTGATAAAATCTTTTCCTCCAGTCTTATCCTGATCAGATATTCCATCCGGCTTCATACCGCATATTTCAGGATTATCCCTGTAGAATATCATTATGAAAAACGGAAAAATCATGACAGCAGCCAAACCCAGTATTCTCCATGCACCTTCCCATCCGAATGAAATTATAAGCCTGTTGAAAGGTTTCGGGGCATATGAAAATCCGAATGAGGTAATAACACCCATCAATGCTGCTGCAAAACCCCTTTTCCTGTCAAACCATTTCATAACCATGTTTCTGGAAACCATGGTGAGGACTCCCTGGCCGAAGAAGCGGAGGGCAAAAAAACCCGGTGCGATCAGAAGAAAAGAAGCAATGCTGAAAGGGATACCGGTTATAAGACTCAGTTTTGAAGAGAGTATCTTCAGACTGCTCATGTAGATAAGTACAATCCCCATGAAAACAGAAGAGATAAATGCAGTCACCCTCGCACCATATCTGTCATACTGCTTCCCAGCTTTTGAAAGCAGCATGCTGCTGGAAAGGGTACCTATCATATATGCAAGGCTCAAATTAAGACGGCTAATATCAAGAGAATCTATAAGCCTGTCAGTAAAAACCGAGACTCCCATTGTCTGTCCGGGAATACTCATAACAACACCGCTGGCCCCTGCTGCAAGTATTACCCAGCCGTAAAAAAAGGGAATTTTTGAAGGTACAAACGGAAAATTACCCTTCAAAGCAGGCAGAGTTTTATTATTATTAATCATTTTATCTCCCGGATAATTGCGCAGCTGTTTTTTTCAAACCTTTATCATGCTTTAAAAGGGACAAAACCTCACAGATAATTAAAAAAAGCCCATTCAGCATGTTCATGAAACAACAGCCCTGCCTTCAATAAGATAGGCATACTCAATGACTTGAATGATTTTATCAGTTTAAATATTCTGTTAAATAACAGTAAATTCAGAGAAATTATATATAAAAGATAAAAAGATGAAAAGCAGGGGTGTCATGAATAATCAAATAAAAACAGTATGCATTTTTTCAGGATCAAGCAGCGGAAACAGGGAAATATATACCATGGAAGCTTCAAAACTGGGGGGTAAAATATCAGAGAAAGGGCTTTCTCTTGTTTACGGCGGGGGAAATATCGGCCTGATGAGAGCTGCAGCACTTGCTGCTCTTGAAGGGGGAGGAGAGGTAACAGGGGTGATACCTGAACTGATAGCAAAAAAGGTAAGGCCGCTTGAAGGGGTAAAAACAATAACTGTAGAATCAATGCATGAAAGAAAAGCAATGATGTATGATCTGTCAGACGCCTTTATTGCTCTTCCCGGGGGGACAGGCACTCTTGAGGAACTGATTGAAGTAATTACATGGAACCAGCTAGGATATCACCTGAAGCCTGTAGGGCTCCTCAATACAGCAGGGTACTATAATCCCCTTGTTTCAATGCTTGACAAGGCTGTCGATGAGGGGTTTCTAAAAAGGGGTCACAGGGATACTCTGATAATAGAAGAGGATGCGGAAAAACTTCTTGAACAGGTTTTAATCAGGGAAATCAGATATATTGACAAGCTGGGATAAGAAAAAAGGCTCAGGGGATTACAGGATATGATGTTTATTCCAGAAGCATATCAAGCTCATCAAGTTCAAGAAGTGTAATGCGTTCTTCATCCTCTGCAGCATACCTTTCTTCAGGATAATTGTACCCCCAGGCCGGCATGAAAAGTTTTACATCAGACAACTCAGGTTCTTTTATTATCTTCTCAAGATTAAGATACCTGTCATCCAGAAAAATGATTTCAGGACGTTTTTCAGAACTGCCGCTTTCAGAATATATATCAGCAAGCTCTCTGAGCGACTCACTTTTATCCATTCCCTTTTCAAGACCTATTATATTTTCATAGTCAAAAGTAATCCCTGCATGATCAAGAAGCCGTTTGGTAAAGCTCCCGTGTTTTGTTGTCAGTATATAAACTGCATCAAATTTTTCCAGGGCAGCAGGGATAAAGCTGTCAAACCCGGAGAAAAAACGGTGCCTTGAAAGCCAGTCCTTTTCATTAATCCTTATCCAGTCTCCCCTCACCTTATCCATGAGGCCTTTGAGTTCATCAAAATTATACTGTGTTGACGTGAAAATCTGCCTTATCAGAAAATGATAGTTTGATTTAATAAAAGACAGACTGTAATTCTCCTCAATAATTTTAAGGATAGCAATTGACTCAAAACCTGTGTGAAGAAGCGGCCTGAGTTTTCTGAATTCCCTTATATAACGGGGAGGAATATCATGTTTGGCCCATTCAGGCCACAGAACAGTCCCGGCCAGCCATCCGGCCCTGGCTGTCTCATCAGCGCTGTCACAGATAACTCCGTCAAAATCAAGTGCAAGTATTCTCATCATATCCCCTTAAATTATCAGCATGTTTGCTTATGCAGGAAAAAATATATCAGAATAATAATCCCGGAATATTCATTAATTGTAAAGAAACATTTTCTTTTTCCGTTCTACAGCTTCAGGACTTTTTTGAGAACAGACGGTTCTATTCTGAATGGGGAGCCCTTGCCCTGGTGGAAATGGTGCTCCCGGAACAGGTGCAGAGAAAATGTGGAAAAAAGCAGTTTTTCACCGATTTCTTCATGAATAATCTCACAGGTTATTTTCCTCTGAAGACCGTCTCCGAAAGGACATGGAAGATGCCCCCTCGCCTCTTCCGTCCTTACCAGCCATTCTCTGTCTACAGAGACATGCTCTCCAAGCCCTTTCTTCCCTTTTTCTAGAAAATATTCAAGTTTCTCAGCTACCTTATCATAATCAAGATTGTAGTGCCTCATCAGCTCTTCATCATCTTCAATAATATCTGAAAGAGTTCTTTTATCATCTCCCAGAAAACCTGAAGCTGTAATAATACCTGCTGCCATGTTTTCCTGTGTCTTTTTATATTCAGGCGACATTTTCATACAATTACTCCTGTAAAACTCAACTTTCCGGGCCGCATAAAATCTTGCGGCCTTTTATCAGTATTTTCCTATGCAAACTTGTCATAATATATTTTTTCAAGAGGAATTCCGTTCTGAGTCATTACCTTGTTACAGGCATCAATCATCCCGGGACTCCCGCAGAGGTACCCTTCCTTCTCAACATCAGGGCCGACCTTTCTCTTGAGATATATATCAAGTACATCAGTGATTATTCCGGTTTCCCCTTTCCAGCCGGCTTCACCCTGAGGCTCAGAAAGAGCAGGAACAAAATGGAATTTCTCCCACCTGCTGTCAAGATCAAAAAGTTCATCAAGATAAAACATATCCTTTTCAGTCCTTGCGCCGAAGAAGTACCAGACATCCCTCTCTGTATCCCCTTTTTCATACATGTCATACAGAATTGATTTGAAAGGGGCCATTCCGGAACCTCCAGCAACACATATCATTGCAGCGGAAGTATCTGTTCTGCGGAACTCTCCGAAAGGTCCTATAACCCTGATGCTGTCCCCCTCCTTGAGGTGTTCATGCACATAGGTTGTTGCAATTCCTCCCGGAACAAGCCTTACAAGAAGCTCTATGTGGTGTTTGTCAGATGGACGGGATGACATTGAGTAGGCCCTCTGAGTTGTCCCCCTGATCTTGCCGTATGATGGAATTACAAGCTGGACATACATTCCAGCCTCGAATGTTATATCCTCATCCCCGATATCCATAAGAACTTCCTTGATATCGTGGGTAACATCAGCAATCTTTTCCACCCTTGCATTGAATTCCTTTACATTGAAAAGAGCTTCAGGAATCTCTATTGCTATATCCTTCTTGACCTTAACCTGACATGATAAGCGGATATTCTGTTCAATCTCATCCCTGTCAAGATAGGGTATTTCTGTCGGAAGATGAGGTCCCACATCACTTGTAACCCTGCACTTGCATGCGCCGCAGCTTCCCCTTCCTCCGCAGGCAGACGGCAGAAATATCTTCTGAGACGAAAGGAGATGGAGAAGCGGCGCTCCCCCTTTTACAACAAGCTCTTTTTTCCCGTTATTTATATCAATTTTAACATCTCCATAGTTGTTGACAATCCTGTCAACTACAGAGATGAAAGCAGCAAGGACTGCTGTTATGAGACCGATTATTAAAGGGGCTGTAAGGTATTTAATATATTCCATACACCCCTCCTACTGTATCGGTACCATACCGGAGAAACCTATAAAAGCCATAGCCATAAATCCTATTGTAATCAGTGTAATCCCGGGCCCTTTAAGCCCTGCAGGGACAGGGGCATTTTTCAGCTTTTTCTGAATAGCTGACAATGCCATTATAGCCAGCCACCAGCCCAGGCCTGATCCTATGGAAAAGAAAAGGGTCTGAATCAAATCATATTTTCTGATCTCAACAAAAAGGGCGGCGCCGAGAATTGCACAGTTCACAGTTATAAGGGGGAGAAAAATTCCCAGCGACATGTAAAGCGCAGGTGAGAGCCTGTCTATAACCATCTCAAGGACCTGGACAGTTGCCGCTATTACTATGATAAATACAATATACCTCAGATAGAGAAGGTTTAATGGAATAAGTATATAGTAAAGAACATACCAGTTTATTATCCCTGTAAAACCGAGAACTACAGTTACAGCAAGTCCAAGACCGTTGGCAGATTTCATATCCTTTGAAATGGATATAAATGAACACATTCCAAGGAAATTTGAAAGCAGGATATTGCTTGTAAATATCGAAGCAATAAATATTACAAATGGATTAATATCAGGTGCCATTATTTTCCACCCTCCTTCTTTAATATCAGCGATTTGCAGATCCAGATAACTATACCTAAAAGGAAAAATGCACTTGGAGGCATTACCATGATTGTCCAGTATGTGAAATTGTCAGGAAGAATTTTAATACCGAAGAGGGAACCGGACCCAAGAAGCTCCCTGAAAAAAGCAATCATAACAAGAACCCACATATAACCGATACCTGAAGTTATACCGTCCCATAATGAAATCACAGGCGGATTTGAACGGGCAAAACCTTCCGCCCTTCCCATAATAATGCAGTTGGTAATAATAAGGCCCACATAAGGACCTAAAGACCTGCTTATGGCAGGAAGATATGCCCTGAGGACTATATCAACAATAATTACATAAAAGGCAATTATCAGGGTCTGTATAATCATCCTTACCCTGTCGGGTATAAGTTCTTTCAGAAGGGAAACGCTTAAATTGGTGAAACCTGTGACAAAGACAAGCCCGACAGTCATTATAAGTGTATTAACAAGATTATTGGTTACAGCCAGGGTTGAGCAGATGCCCAGGATCTGTATAAATATCGGGTTATTGTTCCATAGATTCTTTTTCATTATTACAGAAGGTCTGTCAGCCATTGCTTCCCTCCCCTTTCATTATCCTGATATTATCATTTATTATTGTCTCAACAGACTTGCTTGTAAGTGAAGCACCTGTAATCCCTTCAACTTCGCTGTTTTCCGTATCAGAATCATAGGATCCTGATCCTTTTCTTACTGTTATGCCGGATGGAGATATCTTCTCCCAGTCAAACTGCTCCTTGAACCAGTCCTCATCAATCCTCCCCCCAAGGCCGGGTGTTTCATTGTGGGATATGATTTCAAAACCGGCTATTCTTTCAAGGTCTGAAGAAAAAGCTATAACGCCTGTTATTGTTCCCCAGAGGCCGCTTCCGCGGAACACCTTTACAACAATCTCTTTCCCGTCAACCTCAGTCCTCAAAACATCATCCCCGTCCTTATAGCTGCTGAAATATTTTTTAAAAACAGGGACTGAATCATCATCCGACCTGAAATCAATGCCTGAAGATTTAAGGACAGCTTTGTAAAATGTCTTTCTGGCGTTGTCTTCTGTTTTCTCCTTTGTAAGTGTATCTGCCATTGAAAGAAGAAAAACAAAAAAGAAGGCTGTAAGAAAGGAAAATACAACTGTATATACAAGACTGTTTTTATTCATTTCAGTACCCCCTTCGGTCCAGGAGCAGCCTTTTTCTCAGCTGACTTTTTTGTAAAAATTTCATCAATCAGGGAAGCAAATGTATTCCCGACAAGTATGCCGAAACTTGTCCCTTCCGGAAACAGGGAAAAAGTTCTTACAAGAGCGGCAATCCCCCCGACAAGAATACCGTAAATCAGAACTGCCTGAGGTTTTCTGGGAGAAGAGACAGGATCTGTTACCATGAAAACAGCTACAAAAAGTATACTGCCCGATAAAACAGCATGGAGAGGGGGAAAACTGTTTTCAATACCAAGCATAAAAAACAGGGTACTTAACAGAAGGAATGAAGAAAGGGTCGAGACAATTGCTTTCCAGTTGGCTGTTTTTGTATAAACAAGATAAACTGCTGCCAGAATTATCAGGATTACAAAACCTTCCCCGGCAGACCCGGTTCTCAGGCCTGTAAAGAGATTGAAAATTTCAGGAAGCTCCCCCTGCCTCATCATATAGAGGGGAGTGGCAGAGGAAATACCGTCTATCTCTTTGAGACCGAACAGGGAAGGGACTGTCCATAAAGAAGTCATTTTTCCCGGAAAAGTTATATAGATAAACAGACGTCCTGTAATTGCAGGATTGAATATATTCTTTCCGAATCCTCCGTAGACACATTTTCCGAACAGTACTCCGAAAACAATACCTGTAACTGCAATCCATACCGGAACACCGGGAGGAAGAGAAAGAAGATATATCATGCATGTCACAAGAACAGCTTCAGAAATCTTCTTGCTGTAGTACTTCATAAACAGGTATTCAGTGATTGTTCCTGCAGCAAAAACAGCAACAGAAACAGTAAAAAAGTAGATACCGTAAAAGAAAACTGCAGCAAGATATACAGGAAAAAGGGAATAAACAACCTTTCTCATCATCAACTGCTTCTGAAACAACATATAGCCTCCATTTTTTGATTGTAGTATGCTTTTTTATCAAACCGATGATATCAGAAAAAAATAAAAAATCGCATAACATTATTTTATCATAATTCCTGAGAAATCTCTATATATAAGGATTACTCCGGCAGTTACGCAATTCTATCTTAATTCAATTATTATCTAACTGAACTTTTATTTCAAATAAAAAAGGATTTTTACAGGATATTGACTGACTTCAATTTATTATTTCTGCAATTTAGTATATATATAAAAAAATGGAAATTTCCTATTATTGTTTTCATTACAGAAAAGCAGACAGATTTAAACTGACAGCAATTGTAAAAACCGGGAAATCCTGAATCTTCCCCATGGAGCAAATAAATAATGATACTGTCCCATGAAATTAAACAGAGTTTTAAGCGGATAGCTGTCCCTGTAGCACTCAACAATCTCCTGATGTCTTCGGTGTCTTTTATTGACACAATTATGATAGGGCAGCTGGGAGCGACAGCTATCTCTGCTGTCGGTATAGGAAACCAGGTGTTTTTTCTTTTCACCCTGATGATGTTCGGGATCTGCTCTGCCGCAAGCGTGTTTATTTCCCAGTACAGGGGAAAAAAGGATCCCGAAAATATCAAGAAGACAGTAGTAACCGGACTTGCACTTAGCAGCCTGAGCAGCCTATTCTTTATAACTGTCTCTTTTGCAGTACCTGAAAAAGTGATGGGACTGTTTACAACAGATCAGGCGGTTATTAATGCGGGATCAGTATATCTTGTAACTGTTGCAGTGAGCTACCTGTTCTCATCAGTGACCTTCTCATACGGAATGATGCTCAGAAGCATGGAAAAGGCAAAAGTTCCTCTCTTCGCAAGCGCTGTGTCAAATCTCATAAATATTGTTCTCAACTATGTGCTGATCTTCGGTATATGGATTTTTCCTGAAATGGGTATTACAGGAGCGGCAGTTGCAACTGCAATCGCCCGTTTTGCAGAGTCGGCAATTCTGGTGGCAACAGTATACAGGAGCACAAAGGAAATAGCAGTCAGCAGGGAAGATATAAAAAAAGTGACAGGAGATTTCATACTCAGATATATACGGATAGCGTTTCCTGTAATCCTGAACGAAATATTCTGGGCACTCGGCATGACTATGTATAAAGTGGTCTACGGAAGGATGGGGACAAATGCCCTGGCAGCTGTAAGTATAAATGAGACCATTGTCCAGCTGATGATGGTCCTTTTCATGGGCAGTGCAAATGCATGTGTTGTTGTTATAGGTAAATCCATTGGCGAGGGAGACCTTCAGAAAACAAAAAAGCATGCAAGAGATTTTCACATTATCGGGGCGGCAGCCGGAATACTTACAGCACTGCTTTCCCTGAATGTCATATTTATCATTCCCCACATTTTTAATGTGGATGAGGAAGTAATGCAATGGACAGTAAGGCTTATTCTTATAAATGCCCTCTATTTCCCGTTTAAAATATTCAACATACACAATATTGTAGGTGTTTTCAGAGGGGGGGGAGATACAAAAACAGCCTTCTATATAGAAATAGCATCTGTCTGGGCAATCGGTGTTCCCATGGCATTTATAACAGGATTTTATTTCAGACTTCCTGTCTATATGGTATTTCTCTGTGTGAATTTCGAAGAGGTTTTTAAATCAGTTATCTCTGTAAAGAGGCTTGTTTCAGGGAAGTGGATCCATGATGTTACTGTCTAAACTGCCTTTATCAGGAATGTTCAGAAGATGCCTGAACATACCTCTCCTCCAGTCAGGGGAAGCAGCGAGGCATGCAGATATTCTTATGGAAACACTTGACAGGGAAAAAAGCATCGATATAGATACAGGTCCTGATAAAAGAGAGTCAGCATTTTCAACTGATTATCTCTTTTCAGATGCCGGGGGTCAGATGTTCGGTATCCTTGTATGCAGAAACCTGAAGGGGGAGGAAGTTGTACTCAGGGCTTTTTCAGGACAGTACAACAGCAGATGGACGGCCCCGGGCTGGGTCCCGCCTGTCATAGATCCTGATGAGTTTGACTCAGCTGTCAGGGAGAAGGACAGGGAAATCAAAAATATCGACAGGGAAATCAAAAATCTGGAATCAGAACTTCTCAGTACAAATACTTCAGATGAGATATCGGGTCAGATCAGAAAACTGAAAAAAACACGCAAGAAGATATCACAGAATCTTATGAAGGAAATTCACTCCCTTTATTACCTTAATAATTTTAAAGGGGAAAGAAAACTGATGAGTGATGTTTTTACAAGGAAAGCTAAAGAAGCCTGCGGACCGCCTGTCCCCGCCATGCCGGCGGGGGTTTTGGAAGCTCCTCGAACTGAAATTCTCGGACCGCCTGTCCCCGCCATGCCGGCGGGGGTTTTGGAAGCTCCTCGAACTGAAATTCTCGGACCGCCTGTCCCCGCCATGCCGGCGGGGACAGGCGACTGCTGTGCACCTAAGCTTTTGAATTATGCAGCTAAAGAGGAGCTCATACCCTTGAGTCTTATTGAATTCTATTATGGAAAGGATAATAAATCCGGGACTAAAAAACACAAACATTTTTACCCGCCCTGTACAGATAAATGCGGACCGATTCTGGGATTTATGATGTCAGGAATCAGGGAACTCCATAAAAAATACAGCAGGTTAAGCATGGACAGCCGGAAAAATTGAAACAGAAGCTGCTTGATGTTATATATAAAGACTCATCCATTGTTGTGATAAACAAGCAGGGGGGCCTCCTCTCCATTCCCGGGCGGGGAGATGATAAAAAAGATTCTGTTACGGAAAGAATAAAAACACTTTACCCTGAATCAATTGATCAGCCGTCTGTCCACAGGCTTGATATGTATACATCAGGACTTATTGTTCTTGCTTTTACAAAAGAAGCGCACAGAAACCTTTCAATACAGTTCCAGAAAAAAGAAGTTGTCAAACAGTATACCGCAGTTCTTGACGGAGAAATTACGGGAGAAAGCGGAGTAATAAAACTTAAATTCCGCCTTGATCCTGAGAACAGGCCGTTCCAGGTTTATGATCCGGTAAACGGGAAAGAGGGAATTACTGAGTGGAAAAAGATTTCTACTGAAAACGGAAAAACGCGTATTCTCTTTACACCTTATACAGGCCGGACACACCAGCTCAGGCTTCATTCAGCACATGAAAAAGGGCTGGGCATTCCAATTACAGGTGACAGGCTCTACGGAAGCGGGAAGGAAGGGGATCAGATGATGCTGCATGCCTCGTATCTGGAATTTACCCATCCAGAAACAGGGGAGAGAATCAGCTTTACTTCAGATCCGCCTTTTTAAGCAGTTTTTTATAAGCATAACCAGTCTTTTATCATTTCAAACTTAACTGAAAAATAATCCGTCTCAGAATAATCAATCATCACTCTTTCAACAAACAGCAGGTAATTATTCACCTTTACATAATTTATTATATAAGGGAGATTGTATATGCATCCTTAAAAGCAGCGGAGTTTATCTGCCGGCTGAGGAGCGCTAATAAGCAGCAGGGATTTTATATAAGCGGTTGATACAGGGAGGTTATATCTGCACCTGAAAAGTCACTGCTTTTGTCTCCCGGATTCAGACCTTCGGAGAGAGGCAGAAAATTCCTGTATTCTGGAATCTCAAATATTAAATTTCAGTATATGTTTTAATCTCATCACCCCAGACGGCACCGCAGTGAGGACAGGTCTCTCCTTTTTGAGAAAAGACAGAAACAGAACTGCTGCAGCTCACACAGTTTTTACTTGTGCTGGCGAAACCGAGAATTTTTACAAGTTCATCAACAATAAGATATTCATCTGCAGCTTCAGCGCTTTTTCCAATCTGCATGTATAATGAGTAGATGTCCAGTGACTTTGCAGCAAGCAGTCTGTTATTAATATCCGTATCATTCTGCGCTGCATAAAAGAGAAGTTCAAAATCCTTACCTTCTGAAACTTTCTCATCAGCTGAAGAGAGCCATTCCATGTTTCCTGCCGCTTTCCGGATCAGTCTTGCTCTTAAATCCTTATCATTCTCCTTTTGATAAATAGCAAAAAGATCAGTCTTAGAAGACAGATTATCTATTGCATCTCCGCGGATATAAGGATCGCTTTCTGTTTCAATAATATTCAGGAGAAGACTTTCATCATAAATTTGAGAAACAGCAAATTTCCTTATTGTTTCATCGCTGCTCTTAAGGGCAAGTTCTGATGCAAAATCACTGTCTCTGAGTTTTTCCAAAGCAGCAATTCTAATTTGAATATCATTATCATTTAGTGCAATATCCTTTAAAGGTTCATAAACCGGATTTTCTGTTACAGTATATTGAAAACCGTTATTATCAAGCTCTGTACAAAGTCCTTTTGAAGGGTCCCGTATCAGTTTAATCTTTTCTTTATTATCAAGACATTTCGGTATATATAAGGAATCTCCCTCTGTATAGTTTTTTAAGAGCTTCTCAGCATTCATTCTCTGTTCAAAATTTTCAATTTCAATTTTAATAAAAGAAACATAAACAGGAGGCAGTAAATCAAGAGCCAGTTTACGCAGTTCAGGATTCTCATTATTTTTAATTTCATTAATTAATTCAGCAGGATCCTTCATCTTCTCTATCCGGTTCTGTTCAGGATCCGGATTAAGCTTTTTATTAATATGTTTACGAATATCTTCTCTGTTTTCTTTTAAATTATTATAAACAGCTTTAAGGGCTGTTTTGTCCAGGATTTTACTTAAAGCTGCGAGCTGAGTGTTTTTAAAGGGACATGAAACAGCAACTCTTTTTAGATATTTGATTCTATCTGATGACTGGAAATTATTGATCATTTCTACTGCAGGACGGCCGAAATCCCATGACTTTAATGCAATATCTGAAATCAGTTCCGGCGAAGAAATCTCCTGCAGAGCCTTTATGCGGTATTCATGTGCTTCATCTTCATCAGTATTGTAACTGCTCATATCCATAAGAACCAGATCATGTAATGCCTGATCTGATCCTTTTAATCTGTTAAGGCAGAACTGCCTGCATTCTTCGGATGAATCCTTCCATAAGATGATTAATGACAGTGAAATCTCTGATTTAATTTTATTAAAATTTTTTTCAATTATGGTAAAATCTTTAAGTTTCTCTAAAGCTCTTTCTACAGTGTTTACAAATAGACCATTCTGAACAACTTTAAAAATCTTATCAGATGTATTTATATTTTTTAAAGCTCTTCTTCTGATGTTCTGATCAGGACTGTTCCATTTAGGTGTAAATAATAACATCTCAAATCCTCGTTTTTAATTATAAGTTTGATTAATTATTTAATAATTTTAATATTGTTATTTTATTTTGGCTATTAGATTTTTTACACTGCATTTCTAATTGAAGCAATGATCAGTGTTTAACAGTTATAGAAAATGGAAAAGATATTGTAATGGTCACAAAACAACAAGACCACCCACATATGTGTGGACATTTGCCGTACAAAGTCTTAAAATAAAATAAGGGAGCTGTTTATGGGCGATTCAATAAAAAAACAAAGCAGAATTGATATCAGAATCTCAGATGATATTAAAGAGCTGATTGAAAAAGCTGCTTTATTAACAGGAACATCTGTATCCTCTTATATTATAAGTAAAACACTTGCTTCTGCGAAAGAGGATGTAAGAGAGATGGAAAATGTTTATCTTGGAAAAGCAGACCGGGAAATATTCATTAAACTAATCAACAAACCTCCGACGGCAAATGATGAGCTGAAAAAGCTCATGAAAAAAACTTATGAAATTGATGAGTAGCCGTTGCAGATTAATATTGAAGCTATTAATAAAAGTTATAATCTGAAACTATTCAATTGCGGCATTGAGGATCTGAACATTTATCTCTCACGGTTTGCATATGTTAACAATAAAAAACACATAAGCAAAACATTTATAGCATTCAACAGCACTAACCGGGAGAAAGTACTTGGTTATTATTCTGTAAGTATGGCCCAGATTGTATTTAATGATCTTCCTGATAAACTTAAAAAAGGAATCCCGAAATATCCTGTACCGGCAATGAGAATCGGGAAACTTGCTGTTGATATCTGTGTTCAGAATAAAGGCCTTGGGGCAATACTTCTTAAGGATGCATTACTGCGTGCTGTTAATATTTCCTCCGAAATTGCAGTTTACTGTATTATTGTTGATTCTTATAATGAAAGAGCAAAGAAATTTTATTTAAAATACGGTTTTATTCCATTTCAGGAACATCCATTAACATTGGTCCTTCCGTTAAAAACTATTATTTCATCAATCTGATAATTATCAACACACATAAGAATAAAATCTGAAAGATCATCAAATCCTAAAAACAAAAAGGAAAAATAAATTACATCAGCTTGTCAGGATCTGCTTCACGGACAAGCGCCTTTGCAAGAAGTTCAACAGGGTCTACAAGTGGAATGCTGTTAAACTCTCCACCTGTAAGAGCAAGGGGGAATTCAGTGCACCCGAGTATTATGCAGCAGGCCCCTTTATCTGTAAGTATAGATGCATAGAACTCTGATTTGTTGACAGCCAGTGAAGTTACCGGTGATTTTGCCTTTATCCCCCAGCTTTTATTATAGATAATATCATGGACGCTTCCCTGGTCCTCCTCATCAACCTGTACAAGATCAAAACCTGCCTTTGCAAGGGAATCTGCATACAGATTTGTATTTCTTGTTCCTGTTGTGGAAAGAAGGCCTATTTTTGAACCTGATTTAAATCCGGATTTCAGATAAGCAACAGTTTCTTCTATCATGTTTACAATTTTAATATTCCTGCCGCTCTCTGCTATCCTGTCTCTGTATACTGAAAATATCTTTTCCGCATGAAAGGTATTGCAAGGAACCCCGGCAACAGATCCTTTTCCGTTTTTATCATGAATATCAGATCCGCTGATTACAAGCTCAGCCATTTTATCGCCCGGATTGATACTGCTTTCGCCAAGAAGGAACTCTGTCCTGTCATTCACAACAGAGGAAAAAGAGAGGTGTACAATATCAATGTGGTCCTGGTCACTGCCTGAGGTTTTTGTGCAGTTTATTATTTTCCTGTGAAGTTCAACTCCTGCCATGGGTCCTACACCGCCCCCGATTACTATACCTTTCATTTCTCAACAGATCCTTTCAATAGTTTATATATCTTTTCCGAAGCCTTTAATCCCGATCCTGTAAGCACAGTTACAGTTTTTCCCGGATCATCCCCTTTTTCCTCTGCTTCTTTCAGAAATTTTTCTGCACCGGCAATCACAGCGGCAGATGTCGGTTCTGCATAAAACCCCCTGCCTGCAAGCTCAATCAGGGTCTTCCTTATTTCATCCTCTGTTACAGCAATAACATCCCCCCCTGTTTTATTCAAGGCATCAATAATATCATCAATCCTGACAGGTTCTGTTATTGCAATACCTTCTGCAAGTGTCTCAGCAGCTCCGGGGTTGTCAATCCCCTTCCATCTTGAATAGACAGGAGAGCAGTTGGCAGGCTGTACAGCAATAAAACGGGGGATTTTCCCTGTAACACCGGTTTGAAGGAGCTCACTGAATCCAATATATGCACCTAGAAAAAGTGTGCCGTGTCCTGCAGGAAGCACCACTGTATCAGGGGCTTGCCATCCCAGCTGTTCACATACTTCATAAGCAAATGTTTTTGTTCCGTGGTAAAAATAAGGGTTCCATATATGGCTTGCATAATAATGCTTTTCCGCTGCTTCAAGGACACGTCTTGATGTTTCGGCCCTTGAGCCTTCTACCGCAGTAAGTTCAGCACCGCAGGATTTTATCTGTGAAAGCTTTGCTTCAGAGTTTGATGCAGGTACATATATGGAGCAGCGGATTCCCCCCTTTGCACAATAGGCGGAAACTGCTGCTCCTGCGTTTCCTGATGAATCCTCAACCACATAATCAACACCAAGCTCACTTACCTTGCTTATCAAAACAGCAGCTCCCCTGTCCTTGTATGAACCGGAAGGGAAGAGGTAATCAAGCTTAACCAGGAGTTTTCCTGCGTCTGTCATGTATTCTGTAAGAGGGGTCTTTTCCTCGCTGTAGGAAATAATATTTTCATCCTTTACAGGAATAACTGTTCTGTAGCGCCAGATACCTGATCCCATTCTGTCATCAAGTTTTTCAGGGTCGAATTCAAGCCCCTCAAGCCTGAGATTAAAATGAGAACTGCATGATGGACATCTGTAAACTTTTTTATCAGGTGAATATTCCTTCCCGCATCCTGAACATACAAGTATTTCTCTCATATTTTACCGCCTGAAATTATTCTACTACTAATCTGCAGGTTTTTCATTCATTAATACCCTGAAAAAATCTCTTTTGGAATTTCCAGTTTCACCCTTTCTGTATCATTAAAACAGCTGTTTTTCAGCTGCAAGATAAATAAAGTCAGCAAGGCTCTCCCTTGCATGACCACCCATCCCTTCTGTCCTTTCAGCAGTAATCATGGAATTTAAAACAGCCTCTTCCGCACATTCTCCGGCTGCCCTGAATACTGTATCTATCATTTCCTCATTAAGTATTTTAAGCGAAAGTATCCCGTCACTGTCCTCATGCCTGAGTTTCTGGGCAGTTGAGAAGGAAAGAACTATTTCACCGCTTCCATTGGCGATATTGTTGCCTGTTCTTGCAACTCCGTTTTCAGCCCTCTTTGCAACCCGTTTAAGCTGCCTCGAACTCATTGGAATATCAGTTGCAATAATCATGATAAGGGAACCCCTGTCAGCTTCGATGTCGGAAGACTTCATAAGTTTTTCAATTTTACTTCCTGTCATATCCCCTGAAACAACAAGTTCATCAAGGAGTCCCATATTTGTAAGGACAAGGATACCGACTGTATATTTCATGCCAGCTATTTCAACAACACGGGAAGAAGTGCCGATTCCCCCTTTAAGCTTGTAGCATGACATGCCGGCCCCCGCCCCTACACTTCCTTCACTGAAATCCCGCGATGCTTTTTTCAGAGCAGAGGCAGCATCCTCTTCCTTTATATGCATTCCCCTTATATCATTCAGGTACGAATCATTGCATTCAAAAACAACCGGGTTGACAGTCCCTGTTGTAGTTCCTATATCACTGTTTTCGCTCAGCAGATGCCTTATCATATAATTGACACATGTTCCTACTCCGAACGTGTTTGTAAGCAGTATCGGGGTTTCAAGAGTACCGAGTTCCTCAATCTGCATCAGCCCTGCGCTTTTACCGAATCCGTTTGCAACATGGACAGCAGCCATGAGCTTTTCCCTGAAAATATTTCCTTCATGGGGGATGAGAGCTGTTACACCTGTGTTAATATCCCTGCCACGAAGTGTTTTATGCCCTACACTGACCCCTTCGACATCTGTAATGGAATTTTTTACCCCTGTCGGCAGTTTTCCAATAACAAAACCATAATCCCTTATCCTTTTCTGACCTGTCAATCAAAGCTCCTTCATCTTCCTATTCTGCCTCAGGACCCATCTCATTCCTGAAAATATCCCGCAGTAACGGGGTAAATTAACTCAGCATCATGTTTCAGATGAGTTTCTGAATAACATCCCTTACAAAAGAAACAGATGTACCTGTTTCATCTGCAAGATAATTTATATCTGTATCTGTCAGTTTCCCCAGAGCTTCCCCTTCAAGATTTGCTGTGCTGTTTTTTATGAGTGAAACCCTGAGTTTATCAAGATCAAGGTCTTTTACAGAAATCATTTCAGGTTTTTCAGGGATAATAATGTTCTTTCCCGGAACTTCATCTTCAGGATTGCCGAAACTGATTTCAATTCCGTTTTCCCTGGCAAAATCCATCTGCGGCTGAATATGTTTCCCCGCACCTGTATATTCTGTCTCCTGAACAACTATGGTCTCATTCTCATCCATGTCCCTGGAAATTGCAAATGCAGCTGCCAGGGAAGTACTTCCGGCAGGCCCCCTTTCAAGCCCTTCAAGCTGGGCAAGTGCCTCTGTCATGTAGAACACCTCACCCTGATTAACAGTTACATACCTGTCCATATACCTTAAAGGACGCCCTGCAGACCTTGGAACATCAGACCTGTCAGGAAGTGTTGTAAAGGGAATTCCGAACCCGGTATGTCCTGTTGTAAAAGACTTCAGGTTGAACTGTGTATCGCTTGCCATGTGAAGTCCTTTAAGGTTGACGCTTGCACCAATCATCTTTGTCCTGTCAGCACCTGCCTTGAGCATTCCCCTTGCAGTTCCTGTAAGGTTGCCCCCCCCTGCGTTTGTAGCTACAACAGCATCAGGTGCCCTGCCTGTCAGGGCAGTCATCTGCTGCACAAGTTCATAGCCCAGTGTTTCCACACCTGCAATACCGAAAGGAGTATACAGCGAGGCATTGAAAAAGTGAGTTTCCTCAAGCAGTTTAAGGAAAATAAAAAAAAGCTCAGGACCGACAGTCAGCTGCACAACCTCAGCACCGAATGCCTCGCATTTTCTGGCTTTTTCAATTATTTCAGGCTGACCCTTTCCCTTTGAATCATAGCATTCCTGTACAATTATACAGTCAAGACCTAGCATGGCTGCCTGGCTGGCTACTGCTGCGCCGTAGTTTCCGCTTGTTGCAGCAATTACCCCTTTGTATCCAAGCTTCTTTGCATGGTAGACAGAAACCGCAGCTCTTCTTGCCTTGAAGCTTCCCGAGGGATTTGCCGCCTCATCTTTTACAAATATTCTTGCCCCTTTCCCTTTTCCGCTGCATTTCCTGGCAAGGGAAGTAAGGTTTCTGAGCTCATAAACAGGGGTGCTGCCGATGCCTGTCCTCTCCTGTATTGATCTTATCTCATCAAGGTCATATCCTACCTCTCTCATCATTGCTTCATAATCAAATGCTATAGTTCCTGTTTCAAATTTACTGTAATCAATTGCAATTGATTTTTTCATGATCTCGTTTTTTCTGGACATCAGATCGCTGTATTCACTGTTCATTGAACGTCCTCCTTCATGATAGCCTTAAGCTGCCGGTCAATCTGAAGTATTTCCGGGACGCATTTACCGAAAGAATGGGTAAAGTAGGGATTGATTTCAATCAGGGTTCCGCTCACCTTTCTTCCGATCACAGTTTCAATTTCAACTGTAGTTCCTGTTTCAGCTTTATCATTCAGCAGGAAGCCTTTCTGCCACATTTCAAAAGGAACTTCTGCTGTATCCTCAGGAACCTGGGGGGCCCTTTCTCCTTCAGGCATAACCACCCTGTGAATGCGGACCCAGTCTCCTTTATTAGCTGTCATTTTTTTTCTCCTGTCTAAAAACATAGAGGCAAAAATATATGTCTCTGTCTGTCATTGTTTTATTAATCTGCATGGAAGTGCAGATCTGAAAAAGATTCCTTAATCATTAAATCTTTCCTGACTGCAGCTTATTTATACTCCGCAATTTCAGCAGATTAAAAGATGCTGTCAGGAAAAATGCAGCATACTCAAAATATGAGATGCTGCATAATAATTATATTCTATAAATCATCAAAGTTGGGTTTTTCTTTGGTAGGTTCCCCGTCAGGACCGATATATGTTCTGCCCCATCCTGTGAATACTGCAAAGAACATAACTGCAAGGAGTACCCATGAATAGATGACCCATGGTGTTATTGAAACCGGGTTGAGAAAAGGTACGCCTGCAAAATCCTCGCTTGCACCCTTTGAAAGACCGCTAGCAAAAAGAACTGCAGCTGTCCACGGAAGTGTATAAACTACTGTACATGCAAAAGCATCAAGAAGGTTTGCTCTTCTGTAGGGATGAAGTTTGAACTTGTCCCCCAGAGGTTTTGTAAATGAAAGACCGACAGCAAGGATAGCAGGAGCATTGAGACTCATGATTCCTGAAAAAAGGAGCTCAAGAACTGCTGTTGAAAGCTCAAGACCGAATACTGATTTCTTTATTATCTTATGGCCGAATTCAACAAGGACTTCTCCTCCTCCTCCGTCAGTCATTATATAGATACCTGCTGAAAGAAGTATTACAAGGATTGAAAGGTCTGCCATCCATCCTGCAACACCGTTTAATATGGCACCGTCTGTTACCGAGAAAATACCTGCAAATGTGTTGAGCCCGGTTACAAGAGCAAAGGCAATACTTACAGCAATACCTATAATAAGAGAATAAATAATATTACCTGTTTTGATTGCAAAGTATATTGTAAGGACAGCCGGGATAAACATGATAAGACCCATCGGGTTCATATGCTGGGCAAGAGCTTCATATGGAAGAGCTTTTGCTTCTCCGCCTGTTATGAGACCTAAAACTATAATTATCACAACTGAAATACCTGCTGATACAAGAGCATATCTGAGTCTTGATTTAACTACGCCCCCCACATCTGTATCCTGACTTGCTGCAGATGAGATTGTTGTATCTGAAATTGCTGCGAGGTTGTCGCCGAAAGCACCGCCCCCGATTATAGCTCCTGCAAGAAGCAGAGGATGTGCACCGAGAAGAACACCGGCCGGGTAGAGAACGCCCATACCGGCTGCAATTGTACCGAATCCCGTTCCGGCAGCTGTTGCAAATATTGCACATGCAATAAAAGTAACAACAACAAATGGAGTCCCTGTTGCTCCTGTTTTAACAGCAAGCCAGAGTATACCGTTAACCATTCCTGATGATCTCATTACTGTTGCGAAAATACCTGCAAAAATCCATGCTGCAACAGGTACAAGAGCTACTCTTGCCGACATACCCTTGATTATGGTTTCACCGTACAGCTCTTTGTCCTTTGCAAGAAAAAAAGTTACAATTATACCTATAAGTATTCCTACCCACATTCCCTGAATTGTCACTTCATTCATTGTAGCAGCAATATAAATAGCTACAGCCACAAACATTAGAATCGGTATAAATGATACCAGCCGGCCTCCGTAAAAGGTCAGTTTTTTCTCTTCCATCAAATCCTCCTGATAGTATAAAAAGTGAAATAATTTCAAGGTTTATAAAGCAGGATTTATGCCAAAAAGGAAGCAATGAAAAATTAAAACAGCAAGTTGTTGTTTTATAAGGATTTATTAAATAAGGACCATAAAACAGAACAGATATAACAGTTTTTCATGATAAAAAACACTTCGATATATGAGAAATAAAATACCCATATGGGAAATTTTATTCACATATTAAAACAACTGTAATTATTAAATATCCGGGATCTGTCTAGAAGAGATGAGGGAATGAACAGGGCTGTTCTATAATTCATACTCATTTATCTTGTTTGTAAGCTGCCTTCTGCTTATTTCAAGTTTCCGGGCTGTTTCAGAAATATTTCCCCCGCATTTATCAAGAGACTTTTTTATATATTCTGTTTCAAACTCTCTTCTGACCTCTTTAAGGGGGCGAAGATGGGAAATATTCTGCACACTGCCTCTTCCGGTTTTCTTTGCAGGGTCTGAAGAAAAACAGTAGTCTGGAAGATCGCTCAGTTTAAGTGTTTCAGTATCGGCAAGAACAACCAGCCTTTCAACAATATTTCTCATTTCTCTGAGGTTCCCGGGATAATTGTAGCCTGACAGAAAATCAAGAAGCCGAGGTTCAAGTCCCTTTACTTTTTTATTAAGATCATTTTCAGATTTTCTGATGAAAAACCACAGCAGGGAATCAATATCCTCTTTTCTTTCCCTTAAAGGGGGGATCCTGATTATTATAGTACTTATCCTGTAAAAAAGATCTTCACGGAAAGTTCCCAGGGCAATTGCATCCTGAAGGTCCTTGTTTGTTGCTGCTATCAGCTTGAAATCAATTTTTATGTTTTTATTGCTTCCTATCCTCTGAATTTCCTTGTTCTCCAGGTTCTGAAGCAGTTTCACCTGTGTCTGAAGAGGTATATCCCCTATCTCATCAATAAAAAGGATCCCGCTGTCAGCTGCTTCAAACCTTCCTGTCCTGGATGAGCTGGCTCCTGTAAAAGATCCCTTTTCATAGCCGTAAAGTTCAGCCTCAACCAGTGATTCGGGAAAGGAGGAACAGTTAATGCTTACAAAAGGGCTGTTTTTCCTTCTGCTGCACTGATGGATATATCTGGCAAGGACCTCCTTGCCGACACCTGACTCACCGAGAATAAGCACATTTGTATCATTTGCAGCTACTTTACCCGCAATATCAAGAACATTTCTGAACGCCCTGTTCCGGGTCTCCAGAAGACAACCTGAACCAGTCTGCTGGGTTCTCAGGATAGCGTTGGAATTTTCCAGTTCAGCAATTCTTTCAATTTTTCTTATTTCCATGATAAGCTCTTCTGGATCATGGCTTTTCACAAAATATCCGAAAGCCCCGAAACGCATTGCCTCAACAGCATTTTTAACTGATCCGTAACCTGTAACAATAAGAACTTCAAGATCAGGATATTTTTCCTTTGAAATCTTCAGAAACTCAATACCGTCCATTCCGGTCATCAGGAGATCAGTAACTGCAAGATCATAATCACTGTTTTCCAGCATCCCAAGGGCAGCTTCACCGCTTTCAGCAGTATCAACAATATATTTATTAATTTCAAAGATATTTCTTAATACTTCCCTGTATTCAGGCTCATCATCAATGACAAGAATTCTGAAATTATTCATCATGGTCTCCGTTATCAAGCGGAAGTGTAACTGTAAACTCAGAACCTCTGCCTGTTTTACTTTTTACAGTGATTTCCCCGCCGTATCTCTTGATATCACTGTATACAATATAAAGGCCCAGGCCTGTTCCCTTTCCCCGCTTCTTTGTTGTAAAAAAAGGATTGAAAATACTGGCCATATCTTTTTCATCTATCCCTGTTCCTGTATCGGAAAACTTCAGCACAAGGTTCATTTCAAGGACCTCGCCACTCACCCTGAGGACTCCTCCGTCAGGCATTGCATCAATAGCATTTCCTGTCAGGTTTATTACAATATGCTTAAGGACCTCCCTGTTGATCAGGTAGCTGATATCACTGCTGCAGTCAATTTCATATTTTATCTTTCTGCTGTGCATAAGTTTTTTTTCAAGCTGAAGTATTTCCTCAATAAAATTTTTTATATATATCTTTTCATTATCCTCATTATCCAGCCTTGAAAAATTCAACAGGTTATCAATAATGCTTCCGGCCTTTTCAACCGATGCCTCAATCTGGCTTATGCTTCTGCTTATCTGATCATCATTCTGATCTGTTGAATGTTTAAGGAGATAGCTGTAGTTCCTTATCAGTCCAAGAGGGTTTCTGATTTCATGTGCCATACCGGCTGCAAGCTGCCCGATTGCAGCCATCTTGTTTTCCTGAAAGAATTTCTGCTCAGTGATTTTTTCCGTTGTTATATCCTTGACCATCAGAAGAACTTTCCTCACTTCTGATCTGTCAAGTTCAATCGGGTAACTGCTCAGTTCATAAATGCTTCCCCTGTCAGAGAACTCTTTTTTATATATTTTGTTGTTTTTGAATGTTTTTTTGATAATGCATGAAGAGCAGTTTTCAAAAAACCTTTTTTCAAGGGAAAAACAGTGTTTCTGAAGTATCTCATCAGCAGTCTTGCCTGTAAACCTGCTGAAAGATTTGTTTATGTTCACTATTTCACATTTTTCATTGAAAGTCGCCATCAGGTGTGCAAGACCGTCAAAAGTTATCTTTAATTCATTTCTGCTCAGATCAAGCTCTTCCGTTCTCCTTGCAATCTCTCTTTTAAGTGTTTTATTGAGCTGGGAGAATATATAGAAAACCAGAGCTGTAACTGTCGTAAAAATGAGCAGGAGAAGCAGGACCTGCCCGGCTTTTCCCGTCTGCACAAATCCGGCAGTCACGCCAAGCCATTTCTGCTGTATTTTCAGCATCATCCGTTTTGATTTCAGGCTGGCTATCCCCTTATTCATTATTCCCAAAAGTACTTTATCATTTTTCGGTATACCCAGAACACAATCCTGCTCATAGGCCGGTTCGGGAATAATTTTAAGTATTTCCCTGCCGTCAAGTTTATTCATGTAGTAGCTTAAAACAGGTTCATCGCCAACCACTGCATCGGCAAACCCGTCTCTCACCATTGCAAGTGCAGAAAAATTATCCCCTGTAAAAAGGAATTTCTGTTCAGGATTTCTGGATTTAAGGTAATCAATTGCAAAATCACCTGCAGGAAGGGCGACAGTTTTGTTTTTAAGATCTGAAATACTGTTTATGGAACTGTCATAGGCGGAAGTGACTATAATTCCCCGGAGATTATATATAGGATTTGAAAAAAGGAATTTTTCTGCTCTTTCCCTTGATTTGAACATATCGCTGAAATCAGTCTCGCCTCTCTCAAGTTTTTCAAGAGCATTGCTCCAGATAAGTGGTTCCAGCTTGATTTCAATACCCAGTTCTATTGAAAGGGCATTTACATAATCAACAACAAGGCCTATATACTGACCGCTTTCATGGTCCACATACCTTAAGGGGGGAGAGCTTCTGTCTGAGCCGTATATCAGAAATTCCTTTTTATTGAGGTATTCCCTTTCCTCTTCCGTGATCATGTTTCTTTTAAACAGCTGATCAAAAAGATTCACATTCGAACTGAGGGAAAAATAAAATGTGACAACAAAGATATTCAGAAAAAGAATTAAAACAACAGCAACTAAAATATTACGCTTCATTTATTTCTCAGCAGCAAATCCTGCAGGCTGTCTGCAGAACTCATTATTCGGGATAAGGTCGTGTTATTGTAATCCAGGAAAAGAGATAGGGCAAGATTAAAAAAGGCAGCGGAAGCAGCCTGATGTATACAGGACACAGCTCTCCCGATGCCTTTTCTTTTTTACTGCCTGATAGTTAACAGTCAGTATTCCTTTATTTCCACTTATCCATATCAAGATCTTTTTCACTCTTGGAAACAAGTATTGTACCAGTCATATCACCGGTAACATTTACACTTGTTCTTCCCATATCGAGAATAGCATCAATTCCCAGTATCATTGCATAGGCTGCAGCAACAGGTGAACCTGCTTCAACAGGAAGACCTACTGAATTGAGTACAAGGAGAAGCATGATAGCTCCTGCCCCGGGAACACCTGCTGTACCGATTGATGCCAGAACTGCAGTAATAATTACTGTCAGCTGCTGCCCGAATGAAAGAGGCATACCGATGGCAAAAGCGATGAAAAGCGCACAGACACCCTGATAGATAGCTGTACCATCCATGTTTATTGTAGCGCCCAGGGGAAGTGTGAATGAGTAGATATTCTTCCCTACACCGAAGTTTTCCTTTGCAGCTTTCATTGTTACAGGGAGTGTACCGGAACTTGATCTTGTAACAAATGCTGTAAGCATGGGCTCTCTTGCTCCGACAAGGAATTTCTTGAAACTTAGTTTGTTCAGCATGAGAAGAACGCCGTAAACAAGTACAACATGAACAATAAGCCCTGTGTAGGTTGCAAGAGTTACAACTCCGAGGGGTCCGAAAGCTTTGGCGCCCTGCTGGCCGAATACAACTGCAATAAGGGCAAAAACACCGATAGGAGCATACTGGAGAACCCATTTTACAATCATGTACATTACTTCCGCAATACCGTCAAATACATTGTAAATTGTTTCTCCGACTGTTTTGAGCCTGCTGTCACTGCTGATTTTGAGGAATGAAACACCGATACCGAAAATAATTGCAAAGAAAATTACAGGAAGTACCTGGCCTCCTGCAAGAGCACCGATCGGGTTTGTTGGAATTATGTTAAGAAGAGTAGTTATCAGCGAGGGCTGGTTAAGCGCTTTTCCTGCAGCATCTGCTGCACCTGCAAGAGCAAGGCCTGCCCCGGGTCTGAAGAGATTACCTGCAAGAAGGCCGATTGCTACTGCAAAAGCTGAAGTCAGCATGTAGAAAACAATAATTTTCACCCCGACCTTACCGAGAGTGGCAGGGCTTATGCTGGCAGAACCGACAACAAGTGATGAAAGAATAAGAGGCATTACAATCATTTTAAGAAGATTTACGAAAAGACTTCCGAAAGGTTTTACCCAGCCTATTGAAGACCCGAAAATAATACCTGCGAGTGCACCGAGAATAAGTCCTATAAGGATTCTTAAAAGAAGATTAGACTTGAAATAAAAATCCAGCGGACCTTTTTTAATATCATCTGACATATAGTTTCCTCCTGATTATAATTACAATCCCGGAATTCAGAGAAGTAAATACATCCTATGGTCTATTTTTAAATAAAAAGGGGGAAATACAGTGATATCAATACACCATTTGGTGTATTTCTTTATATTTTATAAGGATTTATGCCCCTGAACAGTATTACGGATGAATAAGATTTTCACCGATAACCTTTTTCATGAATTCAACCCTGGATGAGACATCAAGCTTGCGGTATATGTGAAGGATATGCTTTTTCACTGTAGCACTTGAAATATTAAGCCTTTCGGCAGTTTCACGGTAATTGTAGCCTGCGGCAATTGCCTCCAGCACCTCATATTCCCTGTCAGTAAGTTTATAATCATTATCAGCATCTGTCCCGTTTTCACTATTGATGCCAATACTGCTGACGGCTGTCTGATTATCCTTCTGGATTTCGCTGAAAAGCTTTCCTGCAGCTTCAGGGCTTATAGGGGCTCCCCCCTGGCTAAGAGTCTTAAGCTGCTCAACAAGCTGTGCCGGTTTTGTATTCTTCAATACATATCCGGAAGCCCCTGCCCTGATTGCCCTGAAGATTTTATCCGGCTCCTCAAATACAGTAAGCATTATTACCTTCATGCTGCTGTTGAGTTTTTTTATCCTTTCAGTTGCCCTTATTCCGTCAATACCGGGAAGGCCGATATCCATGAGTACTATATCTGCGCTTCTTCCGGATTCAATATCACTTAACAAGTCCTCGGCACAGGAAAAAGTTCTTGCAACCTTTATTTCATTATAGAGGTTAAGAAGATAACGAAGCCCTTCCCTGACCTCTTTTTCATCCTCAACAATATAAACTTTCAGTATGTCCATTTTTACCCTTTATTATCCTCTTGCCGGGACTTTTTAATCAGAATAACTTTCATCATCAGTGTTGCTGACAGCGTCAGAATCCGCATGACTGAATTTAAGAATCACCTTGACTCCTTTATTTCGGCCTGTCTCGAAGAGAGCTGTCCCCCTGATACTTCTCATCCTCTTTCTTATATTTCTTATACCGCTGCCGGAAGAGAGATATTTCCTGTCTTTCACACCGGAACCGTCATCATGGAATATCAGAAAAAGCCTTTCCTTTTCCCTGCCGATAACAAGAAAAACCTTTCTCGCATCTGAATGTTTAAGGACATTGCTTACAAGTTCTTTAAGTATGTTTACAAGCTCCTTTTCGGCTCTCAGGTCAAGAAGGTCTGTAAGAATTTCAGGTTTTATTTTCCATTTGATTTTCAGATCAATGTTTTTTGGGGAAAGCCTTTCTGTTATCCTGTTTTCAAGATATTCATATAGAGTCTCCGATATTTCACTTCTGTCCCTGACAACAATATCCTTTAGCTCCCTTATGGCTGTACTGCAGTTATCAGAAATTCTGTTTATCATTTCAAGTCTTTCAGGAGAGGAGCTGCCCTCTTCAATTGCCTGCAGCACATTGTTGCAGATATTTATATTTGTAAGTTTTGCCCCTATTGAATCATGAAGATCCTGAAGGATCCTTTCCTTTTCCTCAATAATCCTCAGCCTGGTGTTTTCCTTCTGAAGGTTTATCACTTCCCGGGTCCTTTCCTCCACTTTCTTCTCAAGGCTTTCAGAGTAACCCTTTACAACATCAAAAAGCCGGTTGAACTGCTCCCCTATTACACCGAACTCATTTGAACTTTTTATATTGGCCCTTATATTACTGTCCCCGGATTCCAGCCGCTTCATTACTGAATAAAGCTCTTCAAGCGGCCTTATTATCAGACTGCGGCTCAGGCTGACAAGTGTAATAAAAAGCATTATGACAAGAACAAAATACACAGAAGAGATTATGGTAATTACCCTTTTGACATCGCTGATTATTGAATTATAGGGATATATAATGCTGAGGTTCCATCCTGTAAGACTGTTTCTTTTAAAGGCAAAAAAGTAATCCTCCCCGCCGAGATTTCCGATAAAGCTGCCCTCTGTAATTTCAGGGTCTGAGGCCAGATGCAGAGAAAGTATCTTCTCTATAGGAAGGGCCCGCTCCTCTCCCAGATTGTCCAGCTGACTTGCAATTACACGGCCTGTATCCGAGAGAAGAATAACCCGGCCGTTTTTTTCTATTTTCAGTTCATCAAGAAAATCGCGCATTGATTCAAGCATCACATCAATTCCCAGAATACCCACAAACCTGTTTTCCCTGTCATGGACAGGATTGACGCTTGTAATTCCCAGTTTGTTGATGCTTGCATAAATATATGGATCAGTTACAGCATGTTTTCCTGCAATATAACCTTTCCTGTACCAGGGACGGAGGACAGGATTATACCCTTCGGGGAATGTAGGTGTATAATCACTGAAACCTTCACCATAACCCCATTCATACATTTCCCCCTCTTTTGTACCCAGATATATGGCCCTGAGATATTTTTTTCGGGCAAGTACATTGGCAACAAACAGCTCCTTCATTTCTTCTGTTCTAACTTCATAGACAGCGCTGTAATTAACAAGGGACTCGGAAATCCTTTCAATCTCTTCAAAAAAATAATTAATCTTGGAATCTGTCTCATAGAGTATTGTCAATGCCTCTTTTTCCGCGTCATCGGAAAAAAAACGGCCGAGATACTGGAAACTGAATATGAGTACAGCGGCAAGGTAGAAAAACATGGATAATACTATGTATTTTGAAAGCTCATATCTTATACTGTTTCTGAAAATAATCATGAAATAAGGCCGACTCCCTTTGGTTTATTAATAGATCACTTGTACTGATGTAAATATCAGGTTATCCCAGATAATTATACGCCGGCATTTAAAAATAGAACAACATAAAAATCTCTGAAAACAGAAACAGGTATCTCATAAATATTACCATGACTGGAATCAGATAAATCATACATGCAGATGGAAAAGATTGATGTTATCATACAGATAAGATATTCTCTTTTTATGGATATTAGCAGTAAAACAGACAGCAGTACCTCAGGTTATGCATTTGCAGCAGTTTCCTATGTACTCTGGGGACTTCTACCCTTTTTCTGGAAAACACTTCATCATGTCCCCCCTGTTCAGATCATGCTTAACAGGATTATCTGGTGTTATATTTTTCTTATGATAATCTCTCTTTTCAGAAGAAAAAGCAGCCTGAACATTTTCAGATCATTCAGGCTCTTTGTCTCTGTCTTTATTACAGGAACAGTGCTTTCAATGAACTGGCTTACATATATATACTGCGTAAATACAGAACGGATTGTAGAGGCAAGCCTTGGCTACTATATCAATCCCCTTGTATGCATCACACTGGGTATGGTTTTTTTCCGGGAGCGGCTTAACCGGCTCCAGGTTGCAGCACTTTTTTTTGCATCATCCGGGGTACTCTACATGACTCTCGATTATGGACAATTCCCATATTTCGCTTTTTTTCTTGCAGTATCGTTCGGCGTATATGGACTTCTTAAAAAGCATTTTGCATTCGATTCCATAGACGGTCTTATGGCGGAAACAATGTCTGTAACACCTATAGCAGTGGTAATTATGACAGTAATTGCATTCAGGGGGGAAAGCAGCCTTTTTTCAGGATCCATCCGTACAGATATTCTTATAATGATGTCAGGTATTGCTACTGGCATACCTCTTCTCCTTTTTGCGGAAGGGGCAAAAAAAATACCTCTTTCAGCAATAGGCTTTCTTCAGTATATAGCTCCGACACTTATGCTTCTAACCGGCATCTTTTATTACAGGGAACCCTTTTTAAGGGCCCATATGATTGGATTTTCCCTGATATGGGCAGGTCTTATCATATATTCTGTATCTGTGATAAGGGAACTTAACAGCAGCAGAAAAAAGGCAGGCTGAAAACAGCCTGCCGGTAAAAAAACATTCCTCTTAAAATACCTGTTACATGGCAAATCCTGTATCCACACTCAAGTCCACAAATCCCTCAGGGGGAAGACCGAAACCGCTGTAGTTGAGATGGCGGAGGGTTGAAATCCTGTAATCATGAAGGTTCATTTTAAGCCACTTGAATTCCTCCTCTGTCATATCACCTTTCAGGTATTTAAGCATGATAAGCATTGTCTCATAACGCCCTTCAGTAAGGTTGGATATGAGGTAATCCTTTCTGTCCTCCAGGTATGATTCAAGAATGCCGAAGTCAACAGGTGTTGTAAATTCATCAAACTCCACCCTCTGCCAAAGCCTTGAAATATAGGACGGATTATCATCTGCAAGAGGCTGCCTTACAATTATCTGCCTTGAATGATATACATTGTCATACATTTTACTCTGCTGGTATCTCATCCGGCTTCTCATATCGATTCCGGCTTCATAGAACAGGCTGTAGAATTCATGCCAGTTGTAAAGCCCTTCTGTTCTGCTGCTCGGTTCATCCCTGTAGATGAGTGATTTGGGACACTTGGGAAAACCGTACACCCATTCGGTATAGTAGGAATTCCCTTCTGACCCGAGAGGCCTGGGTATATGAGGGTAACTGTATTCCCCGGCTGATATAAATGCATCCTCAAGCTTCTTTACGATGAAATGGCGGGCAAAATGATCAAATCCCGAATAGAATGTATTTCCATGCCTCAGGTTCATCTTTGCAACAGGGAATTCCTGCAGCGTATAGATAATCCCGTCAATAGACCTGAATCCGGACCTTATTTCAAGATCAAGGGAATACTCTGAATTCGACTTGATCCTCTTTGAAAATGCAAGGTCCTTTATATTCCGCCCTATTCTGTAGTTAATCGTCCTTGTCTTGCAGGTTTCAAGTTCTTCTATGTGGCAGTGATGCAGCTTGCTCATATGGCTTGTTGTTGACTTCCTGTAATCAAAAACAAGTTCACTGAGACGGTCAATCTTTTTATAATCTGCCGGCAGTGAGGAGCTCATCAGAAACTGGAGCATGAGCTGCATCATTTCAAAACGCTCCTCCTTGAGATATTTTTTCAGATCCGACTTGTAGTCATTAAGGTATTTTTCAAGTTTGTAAAAATCTATATGAAGACTCTCTGAACCGAAGTCTATCCTTTTCCACAGCTTGGTAAGCTGTTCCTCTGTATCTGTAACCCTCGGCTCAAGCATTACAATGTTCTTGATATAATATCCGTCTGTATCTACTGTATCGTCAAAGAAACCTACACCGGCCTGATCAAAGCAGCCGGAAGCCTTGTCCCATTCATCAACCTTTACAGGGAACCATTTCTCATAATCATCATCGTAGAACTGGGGATAATAGCCCTCATCTCCGAATACCCATTCATAGTAATAGATCCCGTCTACATCTGACCCGAGAGGACGGGGGACATGGGAAAACCGGTATCTTCCCGACCTGAAAAAGAAATCATCCAGCTTTTTAATAAGGGCATGCCTGAAAAAAACACCCAGCGCAGACAGTGTCTGCTTGTTACTGAGGCTTTCAAGTGTTATATCTGAATTGGGATTGTTTATTTTTTTAAGATCAGTACCCCTTGGGATTCTGCAGGCTGCCACAAAATCCTTTTCCGTTGTTATTACCCCGCCAAGTCCGGGGAAAATATTTCTTATCTGTATATGGACCTCTGCAGAACCGCCGTAGCCTCCGCAGCAAATTGTTTCTATTCCCATGAAACTAAGAATATTATCAGCTCCGGTTTAAGTCAAGGAAATGATTTTTTTATCATTATGCGGTAAGCAGGGAAAGCCATTTTCAGAAGGATATTAAAAATTTCAGATCCGTTTGAATATATTTAGAAGGACTGATTATCACATTGGAGAACAGTCAGGTTTATCTTCCCCATAATAATGGATAATCGTCATAAATTTTTTAAAAAATCAACAATATCACCGGCAGAAGGAGGACATCCTTTAACATATCTGTCAAAATTACTGCAGCAGTCACCTATTCCAATGCCGTTATTTTTAGACCTTTTATTGCTGAAATACCGGCCTATATATATCCTTGAGTCTATAATGGACAATTCATTATTTTCCCTCATTCTGGAAAGAGCATGTACAAGGCCGGCATAACAGCCGGGGCAGGCTTCCTTTTCATAAACAAATTTGGAAAACCTTATTTTTTTTATCGTTTTTATCCCTTCAGAATCATTGTTTTTATTAAGTTCAATAATGTTTTTTTTGTTCAGCTTGCTGCTTCCCTCACCAAGTTTTTCAGACATGGTAATATAATCAATTTCCCTTACTGGAATTCCCATAAGCGAAGCGCAATAAGAATCAACAAGAACCGGATCAAGTCCTCCCAGTATCCTGTTAAGGTTTACAGGTGTGCCGCCCTCTTCAAAATCAAGATCCCCTTCAATACTGTCAACAATTATCAAATCTGATTTCAGTATACTGTTAACAACTGATATTGATTCATGAACACCCAGTTGAGAAAACCTCCGTTTCTCGGCATTCGGAACACATCCGGCCATATTTGAAAGTGAAGCAGACATTTTTATCCTGCTGTCCCCCTTGAGTACAGGGACATTAATCATGAAATCAACTCCAAGAGCTTCGCTGCATACAAATATAGTCCTCCCGGAAGTTTTCACCGGAATACTTGAATCTTTCTGAAGATCAACAAGTTTAATGCAGTTCCTTTCAGCTATATCCCGGTACCCGCATATTTTAAAAACCTTCTCAGTACTTTCTGATTCACAGGAGCCTCCGAGAATTATGATATTTTTGAAGTCTTTTAATTTAAGATAGTAAATTATAGCATCTATAATTCCCGGATCAGTTGTAGCACCGGTTTCAGAGGTTTTTGCAAATTCAATATTTGGTTTTATGCCGATAACTGCATCTTCAGGAATAAAAGAAGCAGCATTCATATGCTCAAGAAGCGAAACCGTATTTTCAAACGGTTTACACCCGTAATTAATAAAAACTTTACTGTTCATCACTTTAACTCATTTAACATTTTTTATTATCTGATAAAAAATAATTATTCAAATAATAACTTTATTTTATTCCAGTATCCCACCGGGAAAGGATGCTGTCAAGAAAAAAACAGGTTGGTTCCTGTTGAGGTTTTTATGCACTGGAATTTTAATCAACTGATCATATATAATCATTTACAGTCTGAGCTGCTGAAATTAAACAATACAGGGATAAAATTGATACAGATAGAAAACATTTCCAGGAGTTTTAAAAAATCGAACATAAAGGCACTCTCCGGCGTCACATTTAACGTTGAAAAGGGGGAATCTGTTGCCCTCCTGGGAGAAAACGGGGCAGGCAAAACAACACTGATAAGAATTATTTCAACAATTCTGAAGCAGGACTCAGGAAAATGTACAATCAACAGTTTCTGCTCACTCAGGGAACCTGATATGGTAAGGAAAAGCATAGGAATCCTTCAGGGGGGGGAATCAGGTCTTTACGACAGGCTGACAGCCTGGGAGAACATAGAATACTTCGGTCTTCTCCACCAGGTGAAAAAAGAAACAATTCACAAAAGGATAAAGCTTTTTACAGAGATACTTGAGATGGAGGATTTTATTCACAGGAGAAGCGGAACATTTTCAAAGGGGATGAAGCAGAAAACAGCGATTGCAAGATCCCTTATCCATGATCCTGAAATTGTGATACTTGATGAACCAACATCCGGGCTTGACCTGAGTGCATCAAAAAAAGTTCAGGATTTCATCCTTTATATGAAGGAAAATGGAAAATCCATCCTTTTCTCGAGCCACAATATGCCGGAAATAATGAAAGTCTCAGACAGGCTTGTCATTATGCATAAAGGTAAAATTATTGATTCCGGGACAAGAAATGAGCTTGAAACAAGATACAAAATGGATATGGAAAACACGTTTCACTTCCTTACAGGGGAAAGAAGATGAACATAAAAACTGTATCTGTCATCTTCAGAAAAGAGCTTAAAGAGACTCTCCGTGATAAACGATCATTTTTTATTTCAGTAATATTTCCTGTCATACTTTTTCCCCTTATTTTCAGTGTACTTGATGCAAATATCAGGAAAGCCAATACCAGGATCAGGGACAGCTTTGAAATAGGACTTGATGAAAAGAAAGGAGCTTTTGCCGGAGATTTTCTACTGTCGCAGAACAGGTTCACTATTGAAAAAAACAGCCCCTACAGCAAACTTAAGGAGGGCAAGGTCTATGCAGTAGTCAAATCTGATGTTGCCTCTGCAAACCGGGAAATAACAATCATTTTTGACAATTCAAGGCAGCAGTCAATAACAGCTGCAGCAGAACTGGCAGCGCTTTTCAAGGCTGTATCAGAATCCGGGCCTGTAGGAAGAAGTTCAGGTTTCATATTCAGGCAGGAGACTCTTTACAGCAGCAGTACAGGAAGCAGCATGCTTATTTTATCCACACTTCTCCCTTTTCTGATGTTTGTATTTGCCGCTTTAAGCCCTGTGGCTCTTGCATCAGATACCGGTGCAGGGGAAAAGGAAAGATATACGATTGAACCGCTGCTGGCAACACCTGCTGCAAAAACTGAAATTCTCGCGGGAAAATACCTCTGCCTGAATGTAATGGGATTAATCGGAACTGTTGCATTTGCTGCAGGTATAATAATATCGACAATACTCACCCCGGATGTTTTCGGATTTGAAAAGCTGGAAATCTATTTAAATCTCTCTTCTGCAGTACTGCTTTTCATCTCTGCAGTATTTCTTACAATGCTTTTCAGCTCCGCAGAACTGCTTCTGAGCCTTGCAGCAAGATCGCCAAAAGAAGCACAGATACTTTTCCTCCCCCTCATGATGGTTACAATGACAGCAGGATACAGCACATCTGTAATTGATCCCCTTAATATAGAGAATATCTACAGGCATATACCTTTATTGAACATAAGCATACTGATAAAAGAATTCTCACTTAATATACTGGATTTCAGATCATCTGCACTGACTTTTACATGGGTAATAATTTATATATCCATATGCCTTCTGTTTTCAAAAGTCCTGATTTCAAGGGAAACCATAGTCAGGAGAGAATAATTCTGAATTTTTCCTGATATTAAAAAATTAATATTTATTCTTTCAAAAAAAATAAATTATGTAATATAATACAGACAAAGAATATAAACCGGAGGGAATATGCTTTATCTGCTTCTTTGTGTTATTGCAGTGATCATTATCATAAGAATGGTCTAATACTATCAACATGCGGATTATAATCCGGGCTGTTACTCATTCCTCATTCTTCCCCTGTATTTACAATAAAATAAATACAGGTCTTTTTTACAGAAATTTCATATTGTCAATTTTAAAGACTCTTTTTCCGAAAACTGAAATATAGGCATAATTGCATGATTCAGTAAGCTGTATATAATTTATAACAGGTTATCAATTCAGGAGCAGAATATGCAGATTCCCGGTAAAGGAGCATCTGACAAGGAAATAACAATACTCTGTTTCGGTTCATCATCAACCTGGGGATATGACCCTGAATCAGGGGCAAGGTTTCCGGAAGATACAAGATGGCCCTGCATAATGAAGTCTGAACTGGGAAGCAGCTGTACAATTATTGAAGAAGGGCTCAGCGGAAGAACAGTCCTCGACCACATACCGGGGAAGCACCCGGCAAACGGACACCAGTACCTGATATCACTTCTGGGAAAAACCGATTTTGATTTTATCATCATATTTCTCGGGATAAACGATCTTTTTGCAAACCGTGAGGAATCAGTAAAACATATAACAGCTGGTATTGAAAAAATGGTCCATAGAATCAAGATAGAAAAACCCGGGGCAGATATAATCATCATATCTCCTCCCCAGATTAACGGAGATTTTGAAGCGGCCTATATTTACCAGATCGAAGTTGAGAAATCACGCAGATTTTCACATGAGATCAAGCATATGGCATCTCACAACAACTGCTACTTTGTTGATGCTGATAAAATTGTAAAAAACAGCGAAATCGACGGTATACACTTCAGCGGAAGTGATCATATCAGGCTTGGAAAATACATGGCTGATTTCATCAAGCTGAGCATACAATAAATACATTTATACTGATTGATCCGCATATATTAACGCTATTAAAAATTACATTTATGAATGAACTTCATTTTTTCCTGATTGACCGGACTGGTTTCCCCATTTACTATATATATTTATTACTATATATTATATAAAATATTTACGCGGTACGAAGGAAAGATAATGAAGTCAATAATAAGCAGCAGGAGATTCATACAGGCGGCAACAGGATTGGCCGTTTTCATGGTAATCTCCTATTACCCTGACGGCCTCTGGTATATACTTATAGGGGGAAGCCTTACCGGTATTGTTTTCGGAAAGGTATTCTGCAGATGGATGTGCCCAATGGGTTTTATTATGGAACTCATGATGAAGGGAAGTAAGGATGAAAGAGCTTCACATCTGTATAATTACCATAAAATGGGATGTCCCATAGCATGGATAAGCGGCCTGCTGAACAGGGTAAGTTTTTTTAAAATAAAAAGGGATTCAAAAAGCTGCCTCAACTGCGGATTATGCGACAAAACATGTTATATCGCTTCCATCAATCCGAAATACAGCCTTTATAAAAAGAACAAGCTTGATCCCGGAGAAAATTTCAGCTGCTCAAAATGTCTTGAATGCGTATCAGTATGCCCTAACAACAGTCTCAAATACGGCAGATAAATACCAGACAGTAAAAAACTGTTTTGCACACTGTAAATATCATCATATAATGTTACTTGTTATTCAATTGTAAATAATAATTGACTTATATATCGGGAACATATAATATATAAGGTTTGCCATATTTGGCAGACAACGTTTTTATTAAAAAAGCACTGAATTTTTAAAAAAATTCAGCACTGAAGAGTGTAAATAAAAAAAAGAGGAGTGTACGAATGAAAAGAGTACTGATACTGCTTCTGATGTTTTCAGTTGCAGCATCCCTGTTTGCAGGCGGTGTTGAGAACAAGAACAACATGTCAGCAGGGTACATGAGAAACCCGAGTAAAAACACAGAAACAGAAAAACCGGATGCAGTATTTTACAACCCGGCAGGGACTGCATACATGGAAGAAGGCCTTTATATTGAGCTGGGAAACCAGTTTGTATTCAAGGATTATACAAACGATACATCAGACATAGCATTTAATAAAGAGTTCAGCGCAACTGATCCAATACTGTTATACCCGAACGGCGAGATTGTCTGGAACGCAGGTAATTTTGCCCTTTTCGGAGGACTTAGCATAGTGGCAGGCGGAGGGAAAGCGGAATTTGAAGATGGTTCATATACTTCAACTGCAGCACTTTACGCAGCTGGTCCACCTCTGCGAGGACAAGCACATTCACTTGATGCCAGTGCAATTATCATGGGTGAAGTAGTCGGAGGATCATATGCTATAAATGAATATATTTCTCTTTCAGCTGCAGCCCGTTTCGTCCAGGGGAAAATAACACAGAAAATTACTCTTGACAGTGATCCTGGAATCGGTACTACAGAACTTGCAGATACAGAAGCCACAGCCAAAGGTGTTGGGGGTGTATTCGGAATTCATGTAAATCCAACTGATAAACTTGATATAGCTCTTCAGTACCAGACCATTGTAAAACTTGAATATGAATATGATACTGCTGATGGATTCGCAGCATTTCTTACAGGAATGCAGGTTGCTGAGGGCACAAAATATGACAAGGACATCCCTGCAGTATTAAGCGCAGGGGTAGGATATCAGTTACTGGACAATCTGTATTCATCTTTAAGTTTCAACTATTATTTCAATAAAGACGCTGCATTTGAGACAGGTGTTAAAAATGGAGAAAATGAGTATGATAATTCCTGGGAAATCGGTGCAGGAGCTGAATATAAAGTCAACGATATGATTGCTGTTTCAGGCGGAGCACTCTACTCAAAACAGGGATTTGCTGATGACGAGAACTCTGCAGAAGTTCCTATACTTGACAGTATCACACTTGGAGCAGGAGCTGGCCTTACATTTATGGAAGACCTTACTGTTGACATCGGTCTGTTCAAACCTATCTATTTTGATGCGGATTATGAAACACCATTTGGAGATATTACTTTGAGTAAAAAACTCTTTCTAATCGGAATTGGCGTTTCATACAAAGTATTTTAAATTATCTGTAAATATTTCAGCCGGGAAGCAGGTATGTTTTCCGGCTTTTTTTATCCATGTAAAGATTTATAAACATTATGTTAACTTGACTTTCCATAATATTCGATATATTTTTGAACAAATGACCCTTTTAGTCAATTTTTCGATTTTATAAACGGGGAATAATGTCTGATACAGAAACAAGAGAAAAAATTATATGCGAAGCTGAAGATGTATTTGCAAAGTACGGTTACAGGCGGGCAAATCTGGAAGATATAGCCTCCCGTCTAGGAAAAGGAAAAAGCTTTATTTATTATTACTTCAGGAATAAAGAGGAAATTTTTTCCGCAGTACTTCGAAAAGAAGCTGACAGGCTTATATCAGAACTTTCAGGAACAGCAGACAGCAGTAAAGATACAAGAAAAAAGCTCAGGGATTTTATCATCATTAAAGCAAAAATCCTGAGGGAAGTTGTTAATTACAGCAGAATGATAAAAGAGGAATATCTTAAAGAAAAGGTTTTGTTTGAAAACCTCAGGTCCGATCTTGAAAAAAAGGAATTTGAAATTGTCTGCACGATTTTCAATTCCGGCATTGAATCAGGAGAACTACGGAAACTGGATCCCGGATGGACAGCTGAATCCTTTCTGACAGCTATGAAGGGATTTGAATTTCCTTTAATGACAAAAGATAGTTTTGAAAATGTAGAAAAAAGAGCTGATAAACTCCTGGATCTTATTTTTTACGGAATTGCATCTGAAGATGCAAGAAAAAAAATCATTAATAACTGAAAAGGATTTTACACTCCTTTTTATTTACACTCTTTAGTACTGTGCTCCGTTGGTGCACAGTACTTTTTTTTCTGCAAATAATCTCTTTAACTTGACTGATTTTAAAATATAATCTAATTTTTGAACATATGACGTTTTTAGTCGAATTTTCAAATAGTCAAAATTTAATACTGTTTATTCGTACAGTATTAACAGAAAGGGAGAAACAAATTGATTGGCAGAATAATCAGGCACCCAAAAGCTGTAATATTTTTTGTACTTGCAGTAACGCTTTTTCTAGGCATGCAGATACCGAAAATACTGATCAACAATGAAGTGGATATTTTCCTTCCGGAAGATAACAGTTCCAAAATCGGATATAACGAAATGAAGGCAACATTCGGCAGCCAGACAATAATGGATGTTGCTGTAAAAACAAAAAACGGGGCAATACTTACAGCTGAAAATATCACTCTTATAAAAAGACTTACTGAAAAGTTTGAAGAACTTGATAATATTGATGATGTTACATCGCTCACAAACGCAGACTTTATTGAAGGGACTTCAGAGGGAATGGCAGTAAAACCTCTTGCCGAAGATTTTTCAGGGACAGAAGAGGAAGTCAGGGAGCTGAAAAGGAAACTTTTCTCATGGAAAGAGATGTATGAGCTCAACCTTATATCTGAGGATCTTAAATCCACACAGATCCTTGTAAAACTCAAAGTTGATACAACTGCTGAAGATGAAGAAGTGATATATCACGAAATAAAAAAGATACTTAATGAAAACAGGAATGACAGTGTCGACTACTTTCTAGCAGGGGATCCTGTTGTCATTGTACTCATTGAAGAATATATGAAATCCGACCTTGCCCGGCTTATTCCTTTTGTAATTGTTGTTGTACTGATCACCCTCTTCATGTGTTTCAGAACAACAGGGGGGGTACTTCTTCCAATAATAACAGTTATTACAAGTACAATTTGGACAGTGGGACTTATGGCTCTTTTCGGATTTTATTTCTCCCTTGTTTCAACAACACTGCCTGTTCTTCTTATTGCCATAGGGAGTGCCTACGGAATACACCTTATAAATGACTACTATGCTGAACTTAAAGCAGAAAGGGAGGAATTATCACAAGAAGAGCACAGCAGGATAATCTACGAATCAATTCACAAGGTTGGCAAACCCATAGTGATGGCGGGAATAACAACTGTTGCAGGATTCGCATCCCTGGCAACCAGCCCTATTATTCCTTTGAAACACTTTGCACTCTTTTCAAGTATAGGGGTTATTGCTGCTCTTGTTATTACAATTACTCTTATTCCATCACTCCTTTTAATCAGAAAACATGCTCTTAAAAGCACATCTGAAAACAAGGAATCAGTTCTCGACAACCTTTTTTCATATCTTGCAGTAGCGGTAGAAAGTAAAAAGATTCTTATTTTCATCATGTCCATTGCTGTTCTCCTTGTTTCAGCTGCTGGTATCACAAAAGTTGTGGTTGACCATATCCTTATTACAAACTTCAAAAAAACAGAAGATATCAGGGTTTCTGACAGGATAATCAGGGAAAATTTCGGAGGGACAAAGATATTCAATGTAGTAATTGACGGCAGGGAAAAGGGAGCCCTTACAGATCCAGAAATCCTGAAAGCCATGGATAATCTTGATTCCTATCTTGAAAACAATTTTGAAGAGGTTGGAAAAGTTATCTCTTTTTCAGATTTTCTCAAAAGAATGAATAAGGTCATGAACTATCCGGCAATAAACAATCCAGAACCGGGAGAAGAATCACTGGCTTCAGACAACTTGTCAGGTATGAGCTTTATGGATTCAGACGGATCAGGGATCTCTTCCTTTTTAGATGGGGGAGCAGGCTCTTCATTCTTTACAGAAGAATCCGGCACTTCACAGGGAAATAGAGTTGTTTCATCTTTCATTGAAGATAATACTGGAACTGACAATGTAAATACAGCAGTATCAGCAGAAGATTATACAGCCCTCCTTAATGAAAAAATGACTGCAAATGATTTTCTTGCACTTCTTTCTGAAAAACTTGCTTCAACAGATACAACAAATCCAGATGCTGATTCGGTTATTAAAGAACTCTTTAAAGACTATAACTATAAAGGGGAAAAATATAACGAGATACCGTATGATCCTTCTAATTATCCTGCAGAAACCAGGGAGGAACTTAAAAACCTTGTTTCCCAGTATCTTCTCCTTTATTCAGGGAACCTTGATTCCTATTCAGATGATGCTATTGAACCTTCCAAAGCAATCATGGTTGTACAGATGAAAACTATAAACACTGTACCTGTAAGAAAGATAAGCAGAATAATAAAAGATTATGCAGCTGAAAATTTTCCTGAAGGATATGATGTATCAATTGCAGGATATGCAGATATGGAAAATGCAATGACAACCCTGATAACAGGATCACAGGTTTCAAGTCTGATACTTTCACTGCTTCTTGTATTTATAATTGTTTCCTTTTTTTTCAGATCAGTATCAGCAGGATTATTCGGGGTTATTCCCCTTTCATTTGCAATAGTAATCAATTTCGGGGTAATGGGTTTTGCCCGCATAAGACTGGATATGGTCACAGCAATGATAGCATCAATTGCTGTAGGTATCGGTATCGACTATACAATTCATTTCCTGAGTGCATACAGACATGAAAGACTTCTTTCTGACAACATAAAAACTGTAACTGAAAATACAATGCAGACAGCCGGCAAAGCTATTCTCTTCAATGCAGCAGCAGTTGCAGCCGGGTTTCTCGTGCTCTGCTTTTCAAACTTCACAACACTCAGATATATCGGCCTTCTTGTAGCACTTACAATGCTGACATCCTCTATAGCAGCACTGACAGTTCTGCCGGTGCTTTTGAACATATTCAAACCTGCTTTTATTGAAAAACAGGAATTAAAAGCCAAATAAATGAAATTTCAGGAGAAAACTATGAAATCAGAAAAAATTACACTACTTGCTGCTGTAATAATATTTATCGCAGCTGCCTCATCATTCTGTCTGACAGGGACTGAAATTGCACAGAATGCTCATGACAGAGATACAGGAGACACATCACACGCTCTTATGCAGATGGATCTCGTGGACAAGGATGGAACTGTAAACTCCAGGCTTGTTGAAACATGGAGAATGGAGGATGAAAAAGACCTTGATAAACTGATGATGGTTTTTCATAAACCTGCATCTGTTAAAGACACAAGGTTTCTTGTCGTTGAAAATGAAGGGAGGGATGATGATAAATGGATATATCTTCCAGCCCTTAAAAAGGTAAGAAGAATCGATTCAAGCGAGGGGGGGAACTCTTTCATGGGTACTGACTTCACATATGATGATATGGAAACCAGAAAAGTGGAAGAAGATAATCACGATCTTTTAAAAGAGGAAAAAACAGGGAATTATGACTGTTATGTAATCAAAGCTGTATCTGTGGATCCTGAAAACAGCCAGTACGGACAGAGGATCAGCTGGATCGACAAGGAAACCTGGGTACCTGTAAAGATGGAGCTTTATGATAAAAAAAACAACCTTGAAAAGGTTGTTACAGCAGACAGGATTGAGAATGTACAGGGGTTGTGGACCATAATAAAAACAACCATGAAAAATGTTCAGACAGGCCATTCAACAGTACTTTCAATACAGAAGCTTGTATACAACGAAAACCTGAACCCTGCCCTGTTTTCAACACAGTTTCTTAAAACAGGACGATAGGAAAGAACAATGAGATACAGCAATAAACTCCCATCAATTCTCTTCCTTCTGATGTTTACAGCATCTGCTGTATTTTCCCAGGACTTTTCTTCAGGTTTCTCAGAAGGAGAATCTGATGGGACAGGGGGAGGCGGTTTTTCAGAAGATTTCGGAGACAGCAGCGGAGAAAATCCGGACAGCAGTTTCGGTGATTTTTCCGCTGTATCAGGAGATACTTCCGCATCCCCTGCCCTGAATATTGGTGGTGAAATAAAATTCCAGACACGGTATTATACAGATGTCGATTCTTCAGAGAGGATAGAAGACATGGATATTGAATCTTTTCCGGAAGTAAAACTTAAACTTGACTACAGCGGGGAAAATTCAGAATTCAAGGCAAACCTTGTCTTCAGCCAGGACAGAATGTTCTCAGAATATGAAGATGTTATAGATGAAGCTTTTTTAAGGGTTTATTATGATAAATTCAACATTGAAACTGGTTTCATGAAGGTTGTATGGGGAAAAGGGGATGAGCTTAAAGCAGTTGATATACTTAATCCTATCAACTATTCCGATTTCTACAACAAGGATCTTCTTGAAAGAAAAATAGCATCGCCCATGTTCAAGGTCAACCATTACGTCGGTCTTAACGGACTCCTTGAGCTTGTTTATATCCCCTACACCAGTTATCCCGAATTTGACAGTGCATCAGACGGCAGATGGGCACCATATGATACACTGACTCTAAGCAGTTTAGCTGCAGCCGGTACAACTGTGAGCTACAAAAATAACAGAACACTCTATTCAAGCCAGGCGGCTTTAAGATATACAAACTCATCAAACGGGTTTGATTACGGCCTTATATACAGTTACGGATTCATGCCCCTCCCCACAACAAAGCTTGACAGCTTTACAGGGACAGGCTACGGTTCTGCAGATATAAAACCGGAAAGAGCAAACATATTCGGACTGGAAGCAGCAAAAGTACTTTTCAGTCTCAATTCACGGGCCGAGTTTGCATATTATATGAGTTCCGATATAAAAGGGGACGATCCTGATATCCAGAACAATAAAATAATGTGGGTCTTCGGCTTTGACAAAGACCTCCCGGTCAGCAGTTTTAACCTTCTCATTGAAACCCAGGGACTTTATACCCTTAACAACCGGGAAATAGAAGCATCACATACTGACCGGGATGTAGATTATGATGAAGATGATACCTTCAGCCGGAATATTATAATCGCAAGACTGAAAGATTCGCTGAACCATGACAGGATCAGGCCGGAACTTTCCTTTACATACCATTTCGAGGATCAGGATTTCATGATACGGCCAGAAACAGAGTTTGTTCTCAAGGATGATATCAGTTTCGATATCCTCTATACATACTTTTACGGAGATAATGACACCCCATTCGGAGCATATAATAACAACAGCTTTCTCCAGGCAAAGTTTGTCTATTCATTTTAGACAATAAGGTCAGATTGTCATCCTTCTGTCTTGCAACCCCGGAAATCAAAGGATAATACTGCATTTTGATATTATACATTAAAGCTGCATGCCGGACAGGTATGCAGCTTTTTTAATCATGTTCTTTTAACACAGTCAGGAGTACAGTTCGCCCCCCCTTCCCTTCAGGTTTTCCAAGAACTGTAAATCCTATTTTTTCAACATCTGATAAAAGCTTCCCATACTTTTTCATGCTCACATGAAAGGAGGGTTCAACAATAAGGAATTTACCCCCAGGCTTTAAAAACATTTTCACCTCTTCCAGAAATGAAACATAATCTCCTGTTTCATGGACCATATAATAGGCCAGAATAAAATCCGCCTTCAGGTTTCTCTCAAGACCTATTTTCCCCTCACCGGTTTTATGGAAAATTATCCTTTCTTCCAAACCTGCTCTCAGGGCTTTTTTCCGCACAGTCTCAAGCATTCTCTCCTGGAGATCAACAGCAAAAACTTTTCCTGATCTGCCGACCATTTCAGCCATGGCAATTGTAAAGAACCCGGGGCCGCATCCGAGATCAACTGCAGTATCCCCTTCCCCGATATACTCGCCGACAATGTTTTCCGGTTTCTGCATCATTCTTCTGAGGCCATTATCAAGTAAAAACGAAAGATAATGAGGGCACACATCTGTCATCTCCTTTTTCAATATCATTTCAAACTCCTTTCAAAGTGTATACCTGCTAAACACTAAGTTATTATTTTTTCTATGAATTGATTCTCCTTTCAAGAAAATCCTCTACCCTGCTCATAAAAGATCTGATTGTATCAAGCTTGTCATCTTCAAGTGTCTGAAGATATTTTATAAACCCGCCATCCATTGTTTCATGCCATTTTTTATGTTCATTAAATGCTGTTCTACCTGTTTCTGTCAAAGAAACTACAGAACGGGAGATATTATCAGGATCAGGTTCTTTTACAGAAAGCTTCTTCAGTTCCAGCTTCTTGAGGCCCTGTGATACAGCACCTTTTGTAATTCCCAGAATTCTGGCAATATCTGAAACACTTGAACATGGATTGTTTCCAATTATTTCAATGAGATGAATCTCGCTATGGGTAAGAAAACTTCCTGTTCCGAATTTTCTGGGTTTCCTGTCAAGTTTCTGAACAAGCTCCATGATCCTGAAAAATTTTCCACTCATCAGATTAATTTTATCAGCCATGTGACCATAGTGTATAGCAACTATACACTATGGTCAATAGACATAACAAAAAGTTTATTCCCTTCCTTCTATGAAGGGGAGAGTATGTGATTTACTTTTATCAACAGTTCCACTATATTAGGAACATGGAATATATCATGGCAGCTCCGGTAATAATAAAAATCCTCACTTCGCTTGCAGTAATGCTTCTGGCAGATAAATTTGTAAGAAATCTCCCCCTTTCAATGGCATTCGGAATTGCAGTACTTGCTGCATGGTCGGGACACAACCTGAAAACAGCAGCTGACATCACATTCAAAACTGTACTCAGTACTGATTATATAATACTGCTTATAATGATATTCATGCTGGTATGGCTAAGTTCCCAGATGAAGGAAAGCAGGATTATGGAGGATCTTGTCACTTCTCTAAAAAGCAGGCTTTCCGGTAAAATTCTGTTTATAGTTGTTCCGGCAGTTATCGGCCTGATCCCGATGCCTGGCGGCGCTCTTTTTTCAGCCCCGCTTGTCGATAACTGTGATACAGAAAAAAGCATTCAGAATGAACTGAAATCCCAGATAAACTACTGGTTCCGCCACATATGGGAATACTGGTTCCCCCTTTATGCTGGTGTTATTCTTGCTGTACAGATAACCGGCCTTGAAATATGGCAGATTGCTGCTGTCAACTTTCCAATCACAGTTTTCTCAATCTTCGGAGGATATCTTCTGCTTTTAAGAAAACTTGATATTGAAACAGAGAAACATAAGCAGGAAGAAAAGCTCCCTGTACTGGTTCATCTCATGCCGATAATTATTATTGTAGGCTGTTACATTATGATAAGCATATTTTTCCCGGGAATAAAATCAGTGTCTAAGTATTTGCCCATGGGACTCAGTATCCTGATATCCATGATTGCTACACAGATCAGAAGGCCGATCTCATTCGAGAAATGGCTGAAAATAATCTTTTCAAGAAAAATATTCGACATGGTACTTATTGTCGGAGTCATAAGGATTTACAGTGTATTCATAGAATCAAGACTTCCGGACGGGACATTCCTCATTGAAATACTCAGGAATGAACTCTCTGTTTCAGGGATTCCGCCGCTGATGCTGGTAATGCTGCTTCCGCTCATAAGCGGTTTTGCAACAGGAATAGCAATAGGATTTGTCGGGGCAAGCTTCCCCATTGTAATAAGCATAATAGGGCCTGATCCTTCGCTTGCCGTGTTGTTATCCACTGTTTCAATTGCATATGCATCCGGCCATATCGGGCAGCTGCTGTCCCCTGTCCATGTTTGCAACATTGTGACAAACAGATATTTCAAAACCGATCTCATAAAAACAACAATCAGACTACTTCCCGCATGCCTTTTTATACTTGCAGGTGCATTCTTTTCATCATTCTGCGTCAATCTCATTTTCTGAATTATCCAGAAAGCTTCCTTTCAGATAAAAAAAGACTCCTCTTTTTTTTATCTGAAAGCATGTTTTTTTCTTCATTACTGTAATATAATAATTAGGGCACCAACCTAAGGCTACCCGCAGGGTGCAGATGTCCCCTGAAAAAGTCAGCCTGTCACAGCAGTTTTTTACCTGAAAAATCAGCATCAGTCATACAGCAGTCAGAATGGAGGTATGTAAATGCCGGGAACAACTCTGATACTGGTAATAATTGCTTTAATGTTTCTTGGGGTTTCCCTTGTGGTTTTAAAAGCAAGCAGATGGAAATAAACCGTAAAAATCCATTTCAGCTTCGAAAAAAGGCATCGAGTCCCATTTTTCCATCAATTTACATAACAAAACAAAAGGAATTGAATTGTTAAATGCTCATACAGCTGTTTAACTGATAACTAACACCATTTTAGCCCTTCTTTAAAACAAATATATTAGTCTATGTATAGTGTTAAATAATTGTTAAGGGGGACAATATGTTGGTAGTAAATATTTTAATAGTAATAGCAATTGTTGCTGCAGTTGTTCTTGCTTTTATTGAAGATGCACAGGAAGCACATCATAAAAAAGAATGGTAATCCGGATACATCAAAAGCTTTTTTCCGGAAATGCTATCTGATAATTATCCCGGTAAATATACCGGGATAATTACTGTTTTTTTTCAATAACAAGAAAATTTGTAAAACATTTCAGATTAATTCCAATATCATGTGTTACAAATAAAATAGTGTGATTTTCTTCTTTTCCTATTTCTTCACAAAGACTGATAACCCTTTCCCTGTTGAAGCTGTCAAGCCCCTGACAGGGTTCGTCAAGTACAAGCAGTTCAGGATCCTTGATCATCGCCCTTGCAATAAGAGCAAGCCTCATTTCGCCGAATGACAGGTCTGTAAACAGATTTCCCCTTCTGGAATAAAGACCTGCAAATTTCAGCCATCTCCTGCCCTTTTCAATATCGCTTTCATTTATCTCATTATAAATCCCAATAGAGTCAAAAAGTCCGGAAATAACAGCATCAAGAACAGTACATCTTACCCTGTATCTGAACTGGAAATCACCGGATACAAATCCTATCTTTTTCTTTATATCCCAGATACTTTCGCCTGTTCCCCTTTTCCTGCCGAAAAGTGTTATATCATTTGCATAACTCTGAGGATTATCCCCGTTTACAAGACTAAGAAGAGTGGATTTGCCGGCCCCGTTAACACCTGTAATTTTCCATTTCTCCCCTCTCATGACTCTCCAGCTAAAGCTGTCAATAATATTCCGGCCGCTGTAGCTTACAGTTACATTATTCATATCAATAAGAATATCCTGCAGCTGCTTTTCACCAAGGTCTGATTTCCCGGAAAACAGCGGTGATGCAAATAAATCACCCTTCTCGGCAGCAGCGTCTTTATCAGCATCTTCTGTCATGTGAGTTTTTCTGTAGAGGGCTTTTCCTTTTTCAATTTCACCTGAAAACTTCAAAACACCGTCAGATAAAAGAATCATTCTCTCTGCTTCATCAGGAAAATCCTCAATCCTTCCGGTAATAAGGACAAGATAACATCCTTTTTTTATCAGCCGGCTTATCACATCAGCAAGATGTTCCCTTGCCTGAAAATCCAGACCATCAAAGGGATCATCAATAACCAGCAGATCAGGCTTTTTAAGAAGAGCTGAAAGGAGGAGCACTTTACGGAATTCTCCCGTTGAAAGGAATTTAAGTCCTCTTTTCATAATAGAGGAAACAGAGAAAAGATTTATTAATTCCGCTGCGAAATCAGGATCCGGGTAGTTTTCCACAGATAGAAAATCACAGACAGAAGTCCCTTCATCAACAGCACCATGCATAAGACGGGACTCATCCTTTTTCTTTTCAGCTTCCATAATCTTTTCCTGCAGCTCAAAAGAGGTATACCCGGTTACAGCTGATCCGTTTACAGAACCTTTGCACGGTGTGATGATCCCTCCTATGACCTTTCCCAGTACAGATTTACCGCTTCCGTTGCTGCCTGTAATTACCCAGCATTCTGCTTCGGAAAAATCTGCTGTTATATTTTCAAGCAGCAGTTTCCTGCCATGTTTCACAGTTACATTTTCCAGTGATATCATTAACATTCCTCACAGTCTGATATAAAATTCTGATACTGTTTTATTCCCGAAGGTATTCAGCTACTGAAATCTCCGTTTTCCCTTTTTTTCTGCACAAGATCTGAAAAAGCCCGGACAAAGGGGTTGTTCTGCTTTCTCGTATTCATGCATATACCGACAAGATAGGGTTCAAGAACAGGTTCAATATCAATTTTCCTTATACTCTCCTTGAGAGGGCTTTTATCAATAACAAGCTCAGGAACAACCCCCAAACCGCATCCAAGTCCCACCATTGCGATAATCGCTTCATTGCCTGAAACCTGGGCATATATATCAGGCTTGATTCCCTTATCTGAAAACCATCTGTCAACCCTGTTCCTTGCAACACCTCTCTCGGGAAGAATAAAGGGTGTTTTTTCCAGTTCAGGATTGCTGTACTCCTTTTTAAGAAACCATGTTTCTGTTGCGGGAGCAATAAAAACAAGGGGTGTAACAGTAACTGGAACAAAAAGGATATTATCAGGAAGCTTTTCAGGCATCATTGTTATGGAGACATCAACCTCATTATCTACGGCCTTCTGCATGGTGCTTCCGGCATCTCCTGTCTGCAGTTTTATATGTATATCAGGATAGAGGGCTCTGAAATCAGCTATTATAGCAGGAAGAATACTGTAACAGGCAGTTACAGTACAGAAAAGCGATATTTCCCCTTTCAGATTCTTCTCATTGATAACAGCGTTATGCTGAAACTCCTTGAGCTTCTCAAGTATATCAACAGCGTATTCCTTAAAAAGCTCCCCCGCAGCTGTAAGTTCAACTGATCTGTTGCTTCTTTCCAGAAGGTCATATCCAAGATCAGCTTCAAGCCGCTTTATGCTTCTTGTAAATGCTGAAGGGCTCAGATTGCATCGCCTGCTTGACTTACCAAAATGAAGAGTCTCTGCTATGCTCAGAAAATGTCTCAGCTGCATTATATCCATTTCACGCTCCGGATCGTTGCATATTTTACAACATTATAATTTATTTAAACCATTTAACACAATACAATACTGTGATATATTGTATGTCAAACAATATTATCAGGAGAAAAATCATGAATTATTTTAATTCATTGCCATTCAGATTACAGATTGAAGAACTTGGACAGTGCAGGTTTATGAATAAAGATGAGTTCAACGGTGTTGAAAAACTCAAAGGGAAAAAAATCGTTATTGTAGGATGCGGAGCCCAGGGCCTCAACCAGGGACTGAACCTCAGGGACAGCGGTCTTGATGTTTCATACACATTAAGAAAAAGCTCTATCGAGACAAAACGACAGTCCTGGAAAAATGCCACAGAAAACGGCTTCAAGGTTGGAACATATGAAGAAATGATCCCGACAGCAGACCTTGTATGCAACCTCACTCCGGACAAACAGCATACACCTGTAATAAATGAAATCATGCCTCTCATGAAAAAGGGTGCAGCTCTTTCATACTCACACGGATTCAACATTGTTGAAGAGGGCATGAAAATAAGAGAAGACATAACAGTTATCATGGTAGCTCCGAAATCTCCGGGAACAGAAGTAAGAGAGGAATACAAGAGAGGTTTCGGCGTCCCAACACTTATTGCGGTTCACAGGCTGAATGATCCGAACGGCGATGGTCTTGAACTTGCAAAAGCATATGCAGCAGGTACAGGCGGAGACAAAGCAGGTGTTCTCCAGTCATCCTTTGTTGCAGAAGTTAAATCAGACCTCATGGGTGAACAGACAATTCTCTGCGGGATGCTCCAGGTGGGGTCGCTTCTCTGCTTTGACAAGATGGTTGAAAAAGGGGTTGATCCTTCCTATGCTGCAAAACTGGTACAGTACGGATGGGAAACAGTTACAGAAGCGCTCAAACACGGCGGAATTACCAACATGCTTGACAGACTCTCAAATCCCGCAAAAATCGCTGCTTTTGATATGGCTGAAGAACTTAAAAACCTTATGGGTGATCTTTTCAAGAAGCATATGGATGATATCCTGAGCGGAGAATTCTCTTCAACAATGATGAAAGACTGGGCAGCAGGAGACAAGGACCTTCTCACATGGAGAGAAGAGACAAATACAACTGCATTTGAGAAACAGTCAGTAACTGAAAGGGAAATCAGCGAGCAGGAATACTTTGACAACGGAATTCTCATGGTTGCTTTTGTCAAGGCAGGGGTTGAACTTGCTTTCGATACAATGGTTTCTGCAGGAATCAAACCTGAATCTGCATACTATGAATCACTTCATGAAGTTCCTCTTATTGCAAATACAATTGCCAGAAAAAAACTCTATGAAATGAATGTTGTAATTTCCGATACTGCTGAATACGGGAACTACCTGTTCGCAAGCAGATGCATACCTCTTCTTACAGGTTTCATGAAAACTGTTGATTCCGATGTCATAGGAAAAGGAATGGACTCATCAGACAACGGTGTTGATAATGTAAGGCTTATTGAAGTAAACGATGCTATCAGAAGCACCGGCGTGGAAAAAATAGGGAAAGTGCTCAGGGGATATATGACAGCTATGAAGGCAATCATATAATCTACAAAATATACAGTAATTTTCATTATAATATTTAAAGGGCCCATTTCAACAAAAAGGGCCCTTTCTTATTGCTTATTAAAAACGTAAAATATCCTGTTTTCCAGCAGGAAAACAGGAACAGAAGCTGTCATTTGCTGAAATGAAAAATATCTTTATCATTGGCAAAAACAATATTCTTATCCTCTGAAGGATATTTATATATCTCTTCAGAAAGGAAATCTTCATAAAAATGGGTAAGAACAAGTTTCACAGGCATTGCCCTTTCATTGAATTTCAGAATACCGGGCCAGGTCATATGACCTGATTTATCATAAAACTTCTCACTGTGTGAACATTCCACAACAGCAATGTCAGCATATTTTCCCAGCTTTACAATATTTCCATTATATTCAGTATCCCCGCTGTAGAATAATGATCTTCCATTTCTGTCATCAAAGCGGTAACACAGACTTTTTTCTGTATGAAAAGTCTTTTCAGCAGAAACATCAAGATCCAGTATTTTAAATCGGCCGGGCAGAACTTCCGTTATATTGATTTTTTCAGGGCGGTACCCGTTTTCACTGGGAAAAAGCCATTTCTTTGCATCATAAAGAATTTTCCTAATACCTTCCGGTCCTGTAATATTCAATATGTTATTACCTCTGGACCTCATATCAAGTGACAGTATAAGAGCAAACAGATCAGATATATGATCATAATGAAAATGGGTAATAAGTATATTATTCAGTCTTGAAAAATCTGTTTCAATATCAGTCAGCTGCCCAAGTATTCCGGGACCGCAGTCTATGAGGATCAGTTCATCGTTATTATCCAGAAGATAGCCGGAACATTTTCTATCAGTAACAGGTACAATTGTCCCTGTTCCAAGTACAGTCAGTTTATTCAGCATTTTGTTCCACCAGATCCCTAGCTGTCCTGAAGAATATGCAGCTTATCCGGTTTCAGATAAATAAAGACTTCACCTTCCAGAATATTTCTATATCCCGGATCATAGCAGTCTGCAATAATTTTACTGCCCAGAGCCTCAATCCAGTATCTGATATAAGCACCTTCAAATATATAATTAAGGACTTTTCCCCTGAAAAGATTTTCAGAACCATCATCATTATCCCGGATCTCGAGCATTTCAGGGCGGAGGCAGAGCTTACCCTTCCCTTCCATGTAATTGCCCGAAATTTTTATCTTATCCCCGAAATCAGAAACAAACAGATTTCCCCCTTCTACAACTTCCCCTTCAAGAAGATTTGATGTTCCGATAAATTTTGCTGTAAATTCATCTGTGGGGGTGAAATATATATCCTGGGAAGAGGCATACTGAAGTATTTTTCCATTATTAATAACCGCGATCCTGTCTGAAAGTGCAAGAGCTTCACCCTGGTCATGTGTAACATATATTGTGGTAATACCCAGTTTTTTCTGAAGCTGCCTCAATTCAGCCCTGATATTCATCCTGAGTTTTGCATCAAGATTTGAGAGGGGCTCATCAAGAAGAAGTACCTCCGGTTCCATAACAAGGGCCCTTGCAAGTGCAACCCTCTGCTGCTGTCCTCCTGACAGCTGGGAAGGAAAGCGTTCGAGAAGGTTTCCGATATCAAGATATGATACTGTTTTTTCAAGCCTGGAATTTATTGTCTTTTTATCCATTTTTTTTATATTGAGACCATAACAGATATTATCTCGTATGCTTAAATGGGGAAAAAGAGCATAATCCTGAAAGACCATTGTTGTATTTCTCAAATGGGTGGGAACATCATTAATGAGATTACCTCCTATATATATTTCCCCTTCCTGAACTTCATAGAACCCGGCAATTGTCCTTAGAAGTGTAGTCTTACCGCATCCTGAAGGACCTAAAAATGTTGTAAACAGCCCCTTTTCTATTTCAAGATTTATATCATGAAGAACTTCAGTCTTTCCGAAACTTTTGTAAAGATTTTTTATCACAAGATGATCCATTTATTCCTCCATTTACCTAATCAAAAATTTGTATCTTTTTCCCTGCAATTTTTCTCCCGACAGCCAGTATAAGGAACGAGATACAGAGCAGAAAAGTTGTCAGTGCAGCTGCTTTTCCGAAAAATCCGTCACTTACAAAATTCATGATCGTAAATGTTGCAACCTTATTTCCTGAAGTTGCAAGAAATACAATTACACTCAGTGTTGTAATGGATCTTATAAATGAAACTATAAATGCGGAAATAAAAGAGCTTTTAACCAGAGGGGCTTCTATCTGCCAGAATATTTTCAACTGGTTTGCCCCCAGATTGGATGCCGCTTCACTTAATGAAACAGATATCTGTTTAAAAGAGTTAAGTCCTGTCTGATATCCCATGGAAATGTTCCAGAATATCATTGCCAGAATAACAATTACTGCAGTACCGTAAAGATCAACAGCACCTCTTGTAAATGTTACTGAATACCCGATACCTATAAAAATTCCGGGAAGTGCAGCCGGAAGAATTGATGTAAAATCTATGTATTTTGTAATCAATCCCCTGTTTCTGCTTACAAGATAGGCAGCAATTATAGCAAACAGTGCACTGATACATCCTGCAGTTACAGAATAAACAACACTGTTAACAAGCTCTCTTCCCCTGTTCAGGACTTCACTGATCCATCTCAGTGTAAGTGACCAGTCAAATCCCCATCCTTTGACAAAAGCACCCATCAGAATACCGAAATAAACCAGCATTATCATGACAGAAACAATCAGGCAGAAAAGAAAAAAAAGCATCCTTGCATACCATACTGTAGGCTTCTGTTTTATGTTGACTATCTTCCCTGTTATAGTCACATAGGATCTTCTCTGTACCCAGAACCTCTGAAAAAGGAATATGGCAACAGAAGGGATAAGAAGAATAATTGAAATCACGGCAGCACCGGCAACATCTCCCCAGCCCTCCACTCTCATCCAGGCTTCTGTTGCAAGAACAGAAAAATCTCCAGATATCATGATCGGATTTCCGAAATCTGCAAGAACAAGAATGGAAACCAGAAGTGCTGCACCTGCTACACCTGGGGTTGAAAGAGGGAGTGTTATTGTTCTGAATAGTCTGAATCCGTCAGCCCCAAGGTTACGTCCCGCGTATTCAACACTGGGGGAAATTGATCTCAACACTCCCTCGATTGACATTGCAGCTACCGGAAAAAATGCAATAGTCTGGGCAAGCCATAAACCATGCCATCCCAGAATTGATGCCCTCACACCGAAAAGGCCGTATGTAATAAGTCCGTTTTTCCCGAAAAGCATCAGATAACTGAAAGCAACCATGAATGGCGGGGAAAAAAGAGGGAGGATTGAAACAACTTTAAAGTATTTTTTAAATGGAATATCAGTTTTAACAATACTGTATGCATATATAAATCCGAATACTGTTGCTGTAATAGTTGACAGAACCATAATAAAGAGGCTGTTAAAAGCAGCTTTTCTGTATCTGAAATCAGAAAACACCTTTATATAGTCATCAATATCAGGAAACAGGAAAACACTTATAATCGGATAGATAACAAAAATTGTCAGTGCAACTGTTATAATTACAAACATCAGAAGAAGTATTGGATCTTTGAATATTTTTTTCATAATAACTCCGATGATACAATCAGGCAGGGGGAGAATAACCCTGCCTCACAAATCAGATGAATAACTTTTACTTATTTACCTGTAATCTCCGCCCATTTCTTTTTCCAGCTGTCAATATTTTTTGCAGCCGCATCCAGGTCCCATTTTGAAAGCTTCAGACTTTCAAAAGCAGGCACTCCATCGGGAAGTTCAACTCCGCCTCTGACAGGATACCTGTATCCGTTTGCGGCATTTATTTTACCGGCTTCCTTGGAAAGGAGGAAATCTATGAATTTCTGTGCATTTTCCTTATTCGGGGCATTCCTGATAATTGATGCCGCTCCGATTTCAAATCCTGTATCCTCCGGAAATACAACTGTTATAGGGAGGTCTCCCTGTATTTTCTGTTTAAGTGTATCATGTCCCCATGCAAAACCTACAATCGCTTCTCCCTGGCTTACAAGAGGAATAGATCCGTTAGCCCCTTTTGTATACTGGGCAACATTTGGATGAAGCTGTCTTATAAAATCAAATCCCTTCTCTTCACTTCCCATCCTGAAAATCTGGGCACACATCATCAGGTATGCTCCACCTGTTGTTGCAGGATTTGATGCAATAACTTCACCTTTGTATGCTGGGTTTAATAGATCATCCCATTTTGAAGGGGCTTTTATCCCCTGCGGAGCAATTTCCTTTTCATATCTTTCATTATTATAGATCATACAAAGTGCTCCGAGATACCATCCTGTCCAGTAGTTCGACCTGTCCATAAGATCCTGTGAAATACCTTCTTCATCAATTACTGGTGATCTGTATGATTCCAGAAAATTGTTTTCAGCAAGATCTGAATGATAGTTTGAATTTCCCCCGATAAATACATCAGCTCTTGGAGATTCTGCTTCAGCTTTGATTCTCCCTGTTATACTTCCAGCCTGTTCAATCTGAAGAGCAATTTCAGCTTTTATCCCTGTCTTTTCTTCAAAAGCCCTGCACAAATCATTGGCAGTCTTTTCATCAAGTGCCGCATAGATAAGTACTTTTTCATCTTCCTTTTCCTTATTTCCCCCTGCAAAAGCAGAACATGCAATTACTGAAACAAGTAACAGCAATAAAACTCTTTTCATTTTTTCCTCCTGTAGTTTTTCAAGAAAATAAATATTCAGATCACAGATCTGCATTGGCTGGAGATATTTTTGAGAATATTGATAACTCCATGTATTTAATTCAACTTTGCAATAATCGGTGTCAACTGATATTTACTTTCAGAATTCTTAATGATCGCGCTCTCATTTATAATAACATCAACCTTTATTTTTTGCAATATATATTTATTAATCTTTTATTTCTTTGTTATACATATATTTATTTACAGTTTATCCCCTTATTTTTGTAAGCGCTCTCATTTTGGATAAATATTAACAAATTTGAAGTATTTGAATAATCAAACTGGGCAACCGGTTTATATACTGAGAATGTATATTATTTTTATGAAAAAACAGGCAACCAGTTTCAGGATCTGCAGGATTTCCTTATTACAAGTTCTGTGGAAAAGATGGTTTCATTATTAATTGACGTATCTTTGTCTATTATTTTAAGAATATTCTTCATTGCAGCCTGACCAATCTCATACATCGGCTGCCTGACTGTTGTTAATGGGGGCCACAGATATTCGGCAAAAAAAGCATCATCAAATCCGGCAACAGATATTTCTTCAGGCACCTTTATCCTGTTTTCATTCAAATAAAGTAGTACCCCCATAGCACTGCTGTCATTTGCTGCAAAAACAGCATCAAAATCCCCGTTTTTAAGATATCTTTCAGCAGCTTCATAGCCCCTTTCACGGGAGAAATCCCCTTCCACTTCAAAAAGATTATTCATATCAAATCCGCATTCCTGGAGTCCCATTCTGAATCCGTATTTTCTGTCGCTTGAATCAATATTATCATTGCGTCCAGCAATGAAAAGTATCTTTCTGTATTTATTGCCTGCAAAATAATGTGCCATTTTTCTGGCACCGCCCACATTATCTACTATTACAGAGGGAGATGTGCTGTTATTAAATGGTTTACCGATAAAAAGAACAGGCAGGTTTTTCTTATATATTTTCCTGAGAAGCCTGTCGATTTTTTCAGATGAGCTTGAATGCCTTATTACAAAACCATCAATAATATTTGAATTCAGCAACTCTTCTGCCTGGTTTTCCTTTGAAATTGATTTTGTGATAATATGGTAATAACTGTCCTGTGCAACATCATTCAGACCTCTTATCAGATTTGTATAATAAAGAGAGGTTACATCAGGAAGAAGTACTGCAACAGTATTTGTTTTTCCGCTGGAAAGGGCCCGGGCCACCATATTGGGTTTATAACCGAGTTTTTCCATTGAAGCCTTAATTTTTTTTACAGTATCAGGCCTCACCTTGCTTTCTTCATTTATCACCCTGGATACTGTGGCTCTTGAAAACCCTGAATCAGCAGCTACATCTTCAAGTCTTACCATACCCCCCCCTTTTTTACATCAATAATGATAGCGCTCTTATTAAGAATAGCATCTATAAAAAAAGACTACAACAATGCTTTTTTTATTGCAAATATTTTATTATTCCATATACAGATAGTCAATTTTAATTTAGAATACTGCAAATGATAGCGCTCTTATTACTTATAATAAATAATAACATAAAATGAATTTCAGTAATATTTTTAAAAATATTAAGCAGGAATTAAAAACTATGGTATAGAATTTATTTTAAAATGTCTGATATTATTATAATATAATAAATGCCAGTTTCAGACCTGGAAGATAAGCAAGGAGAAGCAATGAAACATTATGATGTTATCCATATTGGAAACTATACAAAAGATACTATAATCAAAAACGGTATTACAACATATGTTGACGGTGGCGGTTTCAATTACGGGGCAAGGGCTACAGTTACTTTTATGGACAAGGTAGCTGTAATTACAAAGCTTTCAGAGGAAGACAGCCGTGTTATTGACAAACTTAAGGAAAACAAAATTGATACATACCCTGTGTTCTGTAAAAATTCAACTGAAGTTACACTCAACTACTACTCAGATAATCCTGACGAAAGGGAAATTCTTATCACAGCAGAAGCAGATCCGTTTGACATTGAAGACCTTGAAGGGCTGAGCGCTGATGCATATATTCTTGCACCTTCAATCAAGGGTGAAGTACCTTTTAACTTTATTGATGACCTTTCAAAAACAGATTCCCTGGTAGCAATAGATGCACAGGGCTATATCAGGGTCAGGGAAGGGGACAAGGTTGTATATGCTGAATGGACAGAAGCTGAAACAATATTTCCTTTGATAGATATACTCAAGGTTGATATAGCTGAAGCAGAATTCATAACATCACTCTCTGACAGATATGAAGCTGTTAAAAAACTTTATGCTATGGGAGCCGGGGAAATCATACTGACTTACAGGGATGGAGCAGTAGTCTATGACGGGAAGAATTTATATGAAGAAAAATTCAGGCCTGAAGAACTGAGGGGAAGAAGCGGCAGGGGAGATACATGTATATCAAGTTATTCTGCTGCAAGGCTTACAAAAGCTCCTGCAGAAGCTCTCAAATGGGCAGTGGCACTGACATCTCTGAAGCTTGAAAAGGAAGGTCCTTTTGACAGGTCTTCTTCCGAAGTTGAAAAACTTATAGCTGAAAAGTACTGATACAATCAAAAAGGGTTTCCTGCTATGTCAGGGGATCCTTTTTGAGATCTTCTCTCTATTGGATTTCTACAAGAAAAATTATTCTGCTTTCTTTCTGCATTCGGCACGGCTTAAAACACGCCTGCTGTATATAAATATAACAGCAGCAGCCGACCAGTTGACTGCGGCAATTCCCCAGAAAACTCCTCCTGCTCCCATATCCAGTCTGTCGCAGAAAATCCAGAAAACAGCAAGCGGTGCAGCAATCTGCCTGTAAAGAGCTGTCCACAGAATAAATGAGGGTTTTTTAAGTCCCTGAAGAAGAGAGCCTGAACTGAAAAGTATTATGTAACAGTAATAGGTTATCAGAACAATCCTGAGATAGAGGACAGATGTTTCTGAAACAGCAGTATCATCAGTGAAAAAGGAAACAAAATATTCTGCAGGGGGGATTATTATACTCAGCATAACAGCCATCACAATAAAACCCAGAAAGAGAGCTGTTCTGTAAGCCCTGTGGACTCTTTTAAAACTGCAGGCACCAGCATTCTGTCCTGTAATTGCAAGAAGTGCAGTGTTTATCCCTATAGTAGGAAGAAGAGCAATCTGTTCAATCCTGAGTCCTATGCCGTATGCAGCAACAGCTTCCCCTCCGCTGTAGCGGTTAAGAAAATAATTTATAACAAACATACCGGCTGCAACAGACATCATATTTACTGAAGCGGGAAAACTCTGAAGAACTATTTCCTTAAGAATCCCCCTGTCGGGGATAAAGCACCTGACTGTACAGCCTCTGAACCCTCCGAGACCTGCAGCAGCAGAAAAAAGATAAACAGTTGCCCCGGCCTGTATAAGAACAGTGGAAAATGCAATACCTGAAATACCCATTTCAGGAAAAGGACCCCATCCGTATAGAAAAACAGGATCAAGAATTATATTGAGAAAAAAACCTGTAACAAGAACATTCCTGTAGCTGTATGTATTCCCGTTTGCGTTGAGAAAGGCGTTGAGAACATTATTGACGAGAAAAAAAGGTATCCCTGTTGTTATTATATACATATAGGACAGGGCATGAGAAAAGACGTCTCCCGATGCACCCATGATTCGAAGAAGAATTGAAACAAGAGTTTTTCCTGAAAAAAGAAGCAGAACAGATAAGGCTGCAGAAAATACAAGTGACTGTATTAAATAGTTAACAGACTTTGCCCCGTTGCCGCTTCCCAGAGCATTGGATATAAGTGCAACAGAAGCAGTACCAATACCGCTCCCTACAGCAAGAATTATAAAGAAAACAGGAAAAGATATGGAAAGCCCTGCAAGAGCCTCTGTGGAGATCTGTCCCCCGAAGTAGGTATCTGTAATATTATATAGTGTGTTGAATATAAACCCTATACTTGCAGGAAGGCTCATTCTGAGAAAGTGGCTGGTTATATTTCCCTGTGTCAGGTCTGTTTCTTTTTTCATACTTCTTTCATTAATCAATATAACAAATATCTTATATAGAGAGAAAAGAAATTATTTACCGATGTTCAAATCCCGGGTTTTAAAAAATGGTAAGCCGGAGTTTCATAGGGATGAGCATCAAGAAGCACATTAAGCACACTGTCTTTAATACTGTCCTCTAAAGCTATTTCAACACGGTACTCTGAAACCCTGTTAAGCTCCCCCCTTTCCCCTGAATAGGGGCTGCTTCCGTTTCCAGGCCTGAACTGCCCCTCCCCTTTCACCTGCCACGAACACTCACAATAGTTTCCGATACTTCCTGCCCCTGCTCTGAAAAGAGCTTCCTTTGTTGTTTCAAGAGCCTCTTCAGGTACATAATAAACAAGTATATACATATTATTTCTCCTGTCTGCCTTTTTCCCGGGAATTGAGAAAGGAAAAATCCTCCCTTTTCCTGTCAGGAACTTTTACATCCTCCTCAGGAATCATGTATTCATCTGAAATAATCTTTCCTACCCTGCTTCTGCAGTATGTCCCCTGACAGATACCCATTCCTGCACGGGTCCTTCTCTTGACCCCGTCTGTAGATATGACAGTTATTCCCCTCCTGAGTGAATCCCGGATTACCCCTTCCCTTACCTGCTCGCACCTGCATATCATCTTCTCATCTGAAGAGGGTAGTTCAGCAAGCCTTGAAACTTCAGCCATGGGAAGTTCCTCCCTCTTTTTTATCACTGCTTTTCTGAAGGGATTGAAATCCTTTTTCTGCTTAAGCTCAAGACCTGCATCTCTCAGAAGTTTTTCAATCCTCAGAGCTATGGCTGGTGAGGATGTAAGCCCGGGTGATTCTATTCCTGCAGCATTGATAAAACAGCTGCCCCCTTCAGGTATTTCGATGATAAAATCACCTCTGCTCCCGACTGCCCTGAGTCCTGCAAAACTTCTTATTATCTTTTTTGTATCAAAACCGGGATATGACAGTCTGGCTTTTTCTGCAATTAATCCCAGAGAGTTCCAGTCAGTACCGGGAGATTCCCTTTCTTCAGTATCAAGAGCATCAGGCCCTATCATAAGGTTGTTGTGATATGTGGAAGTTACAAGTATCCCCTTCCCCATTCGGGTAGGCACCTGGAACAGTACAGACCTGAGATTCCTTCCGGAGAACCTGTCAAAAACAAGATACTGCCCTTTCCGGGGCGAAATCTCAAAATAATCAAAACCGGCTTTTTTGGAGATCACATCACTGAAAAGACCTGATGCGTTGATAACAAAATCTGCATTGAATCTTATGTTTGAAGTTTTCTTTATCCGGCTGCTGTCTGCCGCCCCGGAACCTCTGTCTGCAATGATTTCCGCTTCAACAGCATAGCCACCGTTCTCTAGGAGCATAAGAGAATTTACCCTTGTGTTGAAAAAGTATTTAGTACCGTTTGCTATGCTGTTTTCTGCAAGTGCTATTGCAAATTCATACGGGGAAGTAACCCCTGCCGTAGGGGCGTAAAGTGCATATAGAACATCGCTGTTTATACCCGGATCAATTGAAAGTATCTGTTCCCTTCCAATGATTTCAAGGGAGGGGACACTGTTTTTCCTTCCGTTTTCATAGAGTGACCTTATTACAGCAAGATCATTTTCAGAAAAACCAAGGACCATTGAACCGGAACGCCTGAAACCGAAATTCAGCTCTTTTTCAAGATCATCATAAAGACTGTTTCCCTGCACACAAAGCTCAGCCTTGACTGAGCCGTTCTTGGCAGCATAACCGGCATGCACTATACCGCTGTTTGCCTTTGTTGACCCTTCAGCAACATCACCTTCTTTCTCAACAACAGTGATATCAATATCAAACCTTGAAAGGTGCCTTGCAGCAGCACATCCGACAACCCCGGCACCGATTATAAGTATATGTTTTCTTTTTCCCATACTGATATGATATATCAAAAGCTCTGATAATAAATAAAAAAATCCAATTGATTATTAAAATCATTAATAAAAAGGGCTGAAAACCGGAATGATTCTCAACCCTCTTTTTTATTGTTAATCCCTGTCAGCTCCTGTTTTATGCAATAAAACAGAAACTCATTATTATTTTATGTACGGTATTGTCTGAGGGCCCTCAGGCATGACGCAGATCGAAAGGCCAGGCCCCTTTTTTTCAATAATTTTCCTTACAGTTTCAGGAATATTCCGGCAGGGTGTCATGTATCCTGTAACAATCTGCTCATCTGTAAGATTATCGCTGTAAAAATGGACATCAGCTTTCCTGCAGATAAGTGCATGTATCTGCACCTGCCACTGGTCCTGCATAAAGTATCCAGGTGACCTTATTTTTGACAGGACCTCATCCGGGGTATCATAATCTTCCAGAAGCTGTCCGTATTTGCCGTGCGAGGGAATACCGTCCCAGCAGTCTGCACATATTATAATATCACCACCCTCTTTCACAATCAGTGATGCGGCGCTCATCCCCTTTACTGCCTGATACATATTGAGATCAAGGGGATATCCGGAATTGCTTGTAATTACAATGTCATAGGGTTTTTCAACCCCTGCCATTGCATGCTCCCTGACATACCGGCATCCCTCCCTGTGTGCTTCCACATAGTCCCCGCCGAAAGACCGGATCACCTCCTGATTTCTGTTAAGCGAAACATTTACAAGAAAACTCGGTTTTGCAAATCCGGCAGCCTCTTTTACCTCTTCCCACAGGAGATTCCCCTCAGTTATTCCCCAGATGGAATTCCGGTGGTCCATATGAACAGCATTATGGTTTCTCTGTACAGTTCCCAGAGTTGCAAGCCCCGGCATTACAGCCTTTCCCCCTCCTGAAAATCCTGCGAAGAAATGGGGCTCTATAAATCCCGTTAAAATTCTCACATCACAGTCAAGAAACTCACTTAAAATCTCGATTCTGTTTCCCTCCCGTGTAGTTCCTATATAACGGTGGCTTTCAATATCCTCGCAGTTGTTCTGTACTATTCTGTATTTCTCCGCAAACTCTTTTCCCAGTATCCGGATAATCTCATCATCTGTATTTTCACGGTGAGTCCCTGTCGCATTGAAAAGGGTAAAATTCCCTGCAGGGACATGTGAAAGTTCAGAAAAAATTGCCGGAAGAATTACATCATAGGGGGTTGCCCTGGTTATGTCGCTGAAAACTATACCGACACTGTCAGTGCTTTTGACAATATCCCTCAGGGGGGGAGTCCCGATGGGGTTTTTAAGAGACCTGACAACCTCTCCGATCTGGTCCTTTTTTCCTTCTTCAAATATAGGTTCAATAACATCGCAGAAATCCGGAAGTTCAACATCAAGACCATCCCTGCCATATGCCAGTTTGATATTCATTGCCCCTGCCCCTTATACATTTTTTATTTTATCAAGAGAGCCTTCTTTTGCTGATACAAGTATCGGGCCCATAAATTCATCTATCATATCTGCTGTCAGAGGCACAGGCATGTTCTGAAGTTTCATTGCAAGCTGGGGATTTTTGGCAGCAGCCAGGGCTTTCTCAATGTGCCTGTCAGTAAATCCCTTTACATCTCCAAGCCTGTACGGAAACCCTATCCTCGAGGAAAGCTCAAACATGGCCTCAGCTACAACTATTCCGAGATTCCTTCCCGAAATACTGTCAAGATCTGCATCTGTCAGACCTGCATTTCTGTAAATCGAACCTACCATTCTGAGGGATTTTTCAATTGCAGGGGCAAAAAACACTGTATAATAGGGATTCATAATTGCACAGGCCCTTCCATGACTCAGTACATCAACCAGGGAAAAACTTGTCAGATGCCCCCCGTTGGTACCTCCTATCATTATGGCATACCCTCCCATATCTGTAGCAGCACACAGGCGGTCTCTGGCATCAAGGTCTTCAGGATCTTCCAGTGCCTTCTGAAGGTTCTCGACAACCAGGGCAATCCCTGTTTCCGCAACCTCGCTGACAAAATCATAGTTATCCTTTCCCTCTGCGCTGTAGAGGACTTCAAGACAATGCGCTATCCCGTCAAGAGCTCCGTCCATCATCAGGCTTTTTGGAGCATTATAAGTTACACTGTAGTCAAATACGGGATATTCAGGAACAATAGCCTCATCCACAATAAGCTTTTTCTGTCCGGTATGAACATCTGTGATATTTGAATACTTTGTCAGGTGGGCACCTGAACTTGCAGCTGTCTGAACCGCAATATGCGGAGTAAGCTTAAGCCCTTTTTTTTCCAGTACAGCTGTTACATTTCCCACCCCGAAATAGTCCTCAATATCCCCTCCGGCTGTTCTAAGGACTTCTGCCGCTTTTACAGCATCAATAGTGCTTCCCCCACCGAAGCTGACCAGTATATCTGGATCTGCCTTCTTAACAGTTTCTGTAATCCTTGCAAGATCTTCCCTCGGACAGTTAGGCCCTGCCCCGTCCTCTTCAGCAGCAAGAACTATCCCTGCACCTGCAAGAGACTCTTTTATCTCGTCAATATATTTACCGCTTCCCGGAAACATGTCCCTGACAAGAACAGCCTTTCTGCAGGACCCGGAAGCCAGTTTTCCAACTTTATTTAAAACTGATCTTCCGTACAGATATTTTTCCCCCTTGAATTTTTCAAGAAGCTTTTCAGCTCTGGTTTTATAATCCATATATACTTCTCCTTATTTTTCGTTTGTATTATTTTTCATGTGATAGAGTGCAACTGCCTTTTCAGAGATAAATTCCGCTGAAAGACTGCTGTCTGCGCTGCAGTTTAAAACAGCAGCAGACCTGCCTGTCCGGATTTTCATCAAACAGGAAGCTACAATGTCATTGAAACTCCCATCTGTCCTTTCCCCTGCAATAAGGACTGCTTCTGTATCGGAAAAAGCATTCCTGACAGTCTGCTCATCAAAAGGGGTTATTGAAACAATATTTACAATTCTTGCTTCAATACAGAACTCCTCTTTGAGGATATAGGCAGACCTCATCGCTTCAGGGACTATCCTGCTGTAGGTAACTATTGACAGGTCTTCTTTTTCATCAGCATAATCAGAGCCCCTGCAGATTTCAAAAGCATCCCTGAAATTTTCACGTACTCCCCTGTAGCGTATTACATTTGCACAGCCGGCTGTACATGGAGAATCATTTCCTGTTACAAGAGGAAGCTGACCGATCGGAAGCCGTATAAATACCGGTCCGAATTTATCTGCTGCTTCCTTTATAAGCTTTTCCGCTTCAATCAGATCTGAAGGGAAAAGTGAAATCATATTCTGAAGATACTTGACAATGGAAATATCATCAGAAAAGCATGAAAACCGGCCGCTTTCTATCTTTTCAGGATTCCTGTAAAGATCTACAAATTTGACATTGAAATTATTAAGACAGACAGTATTCCTAAGCTGATCATATTTTTTTTCGGGGCTGTTACCCCCCCGGAAGATTATAAAGGGAATCAAACCCTCCTTAGCCAGCCCTGAAGCAGTCAGAATTACATTTTCTTCAGAGTTTATCTCATCATCAGCAAGGGGGGGAATTTTCCCGAAAAAGACAGTTTTACTGCTTTTTTTCTTTTTTATCATACGGATATAGTCTGTTAAGGATTTCTCTACAGGCAAGAATTCAGCTTTCATTTTATCCCCCGAATTCCACCCGTATCTACTGTACAAAACAGAAAAGTCCGAATGATTTTTTATCAACCCCTCATCAGCTTTATCAGCTTCATCAAGGACAAGAATATTTTCTGTAATTGTTTTTCCATTGAGGAAATCAGACGAAACTGTATCTCTCACATCAGGATTATTTATACAGTTGTCCAGAATTAATGCAGATGGAAGCTTATTCTTTCTGCGGCCGGCTTTAAGTATATCTATGACATTCTCAGGATCACTGCTGTCAGCATGAAAAACCTGCCACCCGAATGATATATATCTGCTTTCAAGAAAATCAGGCAATAAACAATCACTGCTGTCCTGAATACTGTTTTCAATAATGACAACAAGGTTATCCAGCCTGTAACTGAATGCAGCTGCCGCTGCTTCCCAGACTGTTCCTCTCAAGTGTTCCGATCTGCTCATAATACAGAACACTTCATATTCATTTTTTGTTATTAATGCAGATAATGCATCCCCTACAGCAACACCGAGCCCGATACCGGGAGTACTTACAGAAAATTCAATCCCTGGAATAACAAACCTGTCAGGAAGAATATCGAAATATGGAATCTTTCTTCTCCTGATAAAATCTTCAAGAGGAAAATATCCGCTCAGCCCGAGGGCAGAATAGGCTACACTGGCAAATTCTGCATCTGACCAGAAAACCCTGTCCCTTTTATCCCAGAAAGGATTCATAGGATCATGAGAGATATAGTTAAAATATAAAACTGCAGCAATGTTTATCAGGGCATTATGTTCAGAAAAGCTTTCATTTCCGCTTATACTGCTGGAAAGACCTGTATAAAAACGGATTTCTTCAGCTTTCTGCATAATTTCATCCTTATTCAGACTGCTTATAATCCTGTTCTTCACTGAATCAACAATTGGCATATAACATTCCCCAATATCCGGGACTTCTTTTGAATCTGAAAATTTTCCCCGGTCAGCAGCTTGATATGCAGACTGCTTCTATTTCAATCTTTGCATTTTTTGCCAGTCCGCTAACTTCCACTGTAGACCGGGCAGGATAATCACCAGAAAAATAACTGCTGTATATCCGGTTCATGGCTTCAAACTCTTTCATGTCTGTTATATAAACAGTAGTTTTAACCACATCCGAAAGAGATGATCCGCCGGCCTCCAGTACAGCGCTGAGATTTTCCAGAACCTTTGCAGTCTGTTCTTCTATTGAATCGCCTGCAAGTATCCCGGTTTCAGCATCCAGGGGCAGAATACCGGAAGTATAGATATAACTTCCGGAAACTGCTGCAACTCCCTGAGAATACGGACCGATTGCTTTTGGCGAAAGTTCTGTTTCAATAATCCTTTTTCCCATCAGTTATAAACCTTAACCGGCTACATCTTTGAAGGAAGCCATAATACAAGCTGAGGGAACATGATCAGTAAAATCAGCGAAAATGCAATAATAAATACATACGGGATCATACCCCTGATAATGTCATTTGTAGTAATTCCAAGCTCGGGAGGCGCTGCCCCTTTGAGAAAGAACATTGCATAAGCAAACGGTGGTGTAAGAAATGACATCTGAAGGTTTACTATTATCATCATTGCAAACCATAAAGGATCAAATCCAAGCTTGGGCACAATGGGAGCAAGGATCGGTACCATAACAAATATAATTCCTATCCAGTCAATAAAAGCACCGAGAATGAAACAGACAACCATGATCATTGCAAAAACTGCCCATCGGCCGCCCGGAAAACCGAGAATAAAACCTTCAACAACTCCTCCGCCCCCTGCACTCAGGAATACACTTACAAATGTTGTTGAACAGCTGGCTATCAGAAGAACCATACCGGTAAGCTTAATTGTACTTAAGGAAACATCCATAAGAACTTTCCAGGTAAATTTCCTGTAGGCAACAGTAAGAAGTGTTGCAACTACTGCACCGACTGCAGCAGCTTCTGTAGGCGCAGCAATTCCGAAATAGATTGCTCCGAGAACAGACAGAACAAGCAGTGCTGTAGGCGCTACTGTAAGAAGTACAAGCTTTGTCTTTGTCCAGAAAGGTACGTTACGTTCCTCTTTCGGGATAGCAGGAGCTATGCCGGGCTGGAGAAAACATCTTATACTTAAATAGATAATATAAAGAAATGAAAGCAGAAAACCGGGAACAAAAGCACCCATGAAAAGCTTTCCTACAGATATCTGGGCAACAGGTCCGTAGATAATCAGCATTATACTCGGAGGGATAAGAATACCCAGTGATCCGCCTGCACATATTGCCCCTGTTGCAAGGCCTTTGTCGTATTTATGCTCAACCATGGCAGGAAGCGCTACAAGTGTAAGCATGGTTATGGATGCTGCAATAATCCCTACACAAGCAGCCATTACAGTACCGATTATAATACTTACTATGGCAAGACCGCCCCTGAATCCGCCGAACCAGAGATAAAGGGCATCATACATTTTCTTGGCGATACCCGAGGCTTCAAGCATATTACCCATAAAAACAAAAAGAGGAACTGCCATAAGACCGTAATTGGTTACAGTGTCATAAACCCGGCTGTAAATAAGATCAAATGCTCTCGGTCCGAACAGAAAATAACCCATTATTACACCTACTGCCCCGATAGGAACAGCAAGGGGAAATCCTGTTAATATTCCGACAAATATCGATCCGAACATTATAATTGTTATCGCCTCCGGGGAGAGGGATGAAAAGAAATAATTTAAAGCTTCAATCATAGCATTTCCCTCTTTTTAAATGCGTAGTAGATATCACAGAGAAACTGTGCAATGCACTGAAGTGCAAATAAAGTAAATCCTATTACCAGCATGCTTCTGAACGGCGCGGCAGGTGGAAGCCAGCTGCTTTCAACCATTTTTTCATGTGTAACCCAGGACCTGACAGCCCACTTAAAACCCACATTGATCATTACAAAAACAAGCGGGAACAACAGAAGCAGCGACATGACAGAATCAATAATTGCCTGTACTCTTCTTGAAAAAAGCATATACAGGATATCAACTCTTACATGTCCGTGATGCTGATGTGTATACGCCCATCCCCAGGTACCTATTACGCCGAGAAGCATTTTTGAGGTTTCCAGGGCCCAGATTGTAGGCCTTCCGAATACATATCTTGAAGTAACCTCAAAAAAAAGAACAAGAATCAGTCCCAATATTAGAAATTTGATTACATGACCGGTTCCGGAGCTGAGTTTGTTTATACCCACGACTATTTTCCGGACAATGATCCAGTCATCATTTCTGATTGTATCATCACTCACTTAAAAAACCTCCTCCCTGAAAAAATGACCCGTTTTTCAGGCTGCACAATAATAGTTTGATAACGGGCCTTTAATTGAGTTACAATCTATTTGATATCAAACTGTTCACAGATTTTCTTGAATGCAAGATGTTTTTCATATATCATCTTGAATGTTTCATCTTTTGCAGATTCCTCCTTGAAATATTCCTCAGATTTTTCGTTCAGAAGATCTATGATATCCTGGGGAACTTTTTCAACTTTTGTTCCATAGTCAATATATTTCTGAACTGCATCTGCATCCCGCTTTACTGTTTCTGTATAGTATTTTCTTGCAACATCATTTGAGATTGCATCAACAATTTCCTGGAGATGTGCAGGGAGTTTGTCCCATTCTTCCTGGTTTACCCATACAACCTGAACATCACAAGGAGCTCTTGAAGGTGAAAGATACATATAATCTGCAACTTCATGGAATCCCATACCCCAGTTAAGTGACGGTGTAATATATTCAAATCCATCTATTACCCCTCTGTTTGCTGATTCATATATTTCTCCGCCGGGAAGGAATACGGGAGTTGCACCCATTTTTGTAAAAATAGCATTAAGAGCAGTTGTTCCGAGTCTGATCTTGAGCCCTTTTATATCAGCAACAGAATTAAGAGGTTTTGTTGTGTGGGCCCATACCTCTGAAGGACTTAATGTCAGAATATTGACATAATGAACACCAAGCTCTCCGTAAAGTTTCTTGGCAAGGTCCCTTCCTTCATAATTCATCCACATTGACATCTGGTTGGCGGTAAGACCTCCCGGATACTGTGTAAAAAACATGGAACCCGGTATATAGCCGATTGTCCAGCCAGGAGCACCGTGTACTGCTTCAACAGATCCTGACATAACAGCATCAAACTCTTTTCCTGCAGGAATAATTGAACCGGCAGTAAAAGGTGTAATAACCATTTCTCCGTTTGAGGCGATATTTACCCTCTTGGCAAATTCTTCTGCAGCCTCATAGGTTGCATCTCCTGCCGGAGCCCATGACTGAAGCCTCCACTTGATTACTTTTTTGGCAGCTGCAGAGGAATCTCCTCCGGCATCTGATTTTGCACCGCCTCCGCATGATATCAGCAGTCCGCCGACCAGTAATGCAAGCAGCACAGATTTCAAAACAACAGATAATCTTTTTCTCATTTATAAATCCTCCTGTTTTTATAACAAAACCTATAAAATAAGTTTTCCGAAAATAATTTTCCAGCCTGATTAATATCAGTATAAAAATATAATGCAATTTTGGTGCCAACTCTCTTTTCTCTATAATATTTCCTTTTTTTCGAATGAATACTGTTGTAATATGAAAAAAAAGCTATAAAATTAATAACAGGGGTTTAGTGCTGTATATACAGCTGCTGTATTTTGCCGCAGTATGTGATGAAAAATACAGCAGTTTAAAAAAAACTTGCCCTATTCAATTCCCCGTGCAATACTTGCTTAATGCTTTTCCCCGGAATAAGGGAGTTAATTATGTCAAAAAAGGCCTATGCAATTTCTCCATACAAGGAACTCTCCAGCCTGATCAAGCAGTCTTCAACAGAAATGGATCTTGATCTTAATATAAGTGAAGGAAATGTAGAGGCTGCCCTTCCTGCTGCAATAGAAGCGGAAAAAAACGGCGCAGATATAATTATCAGCAGGGGTGGAACTGCAGAAATAATAAGGAAACATATTAAAATTCCTGTTGTTGATATTCCGGTAAGTGATGTTGACATTCTGAAGATACTTTATCCGTTAAGGGACCAGAACAAGACAATACTGGTTGTCGGATTTAAAAACGCTGTATATAAATGTCATTCTGTTGCAAAGATACTTGGAATTAAAACAATAGACCTGACAGTCCCTTATGAAACAAAGACCTATAATTTTGACTATATAAAGCACCAGGCTGAAAAACTGATAAAAGAATATAATGTGGATACAATCATAGGAGACCAGACCGCAATAGTTAATCTGCAGTCATTCTGTGAAAGCCTTTATCTGATAAAATCAAGCAAAGATGATGTGATGCAGGCAATTGATAAAACTAAAAATGCACTTTCATCCTACAGCCATTTTATCAAATCAAAAATATCTCCTGTCAGTTCTGTTCTTGATTTCATTGAGGATGCAATAATCTCAACAAATGAAAACGGTATAATAACCATATTCAACAAATCTGCTGAAAACTATATAACCTGCGATCAGAATTTTGTCATAGGAAAAAGACTTGAAGAAATAAACAGCAATAACAAATATTTCCAGACAATAAAAACAAGTATCTCAAACGTACTGAAAACAAACCAGCCGGAATATCAGAAGATTGACATGAAGTCATCGAGATATGTCATAAACACAACCCCTATTATAATTGATAAAAAAACAAGGGGAGTTGTATCTTCTCTTAAAAGCATAAAAACCCAGGATGATCAGAACGGAGAATACAGGAAATACATAAGCGGATTTAAAAGCAGATATACATTCAACGATATTATTACACGTGACCCTGAAGTCCTGCAGATAATAGAAAGGGCCAGATATTTTTCCCGCACAAATGCGGCAATTCTGATAGAGGGGGAAAGCGGAGTAGGCAAAGAGATATTTGCACAGAGCATCCATTCTTCTTCAATAAGGCAGAACAAACCGTTTGTCGCTGTCAACTGTGCCGCCCTCCCCCCCCAGCTTCTCGAGAGTGAACTGTTCGGTTATGATGAGGGGACATTTACAGGGGCCCAGAAGGGGGGCAAGAAGGGGCTGTTTGAACTTGCAGACGGGGGAACACTTTTTCTTGATGAGATAGGTGAAATGGACCATAACATGCAGGTGAAATTCCTGAGGACAATTGAAGAGAACAGTATAAAAAGAATCGGGGGCAGCAAACTGATTGATATCGATGTCCAGATAATTACCGCAACCAACAGGGACCTGAAAAAAATGGTCAGTGAGGGTGATTTCAGGGCAGACCTTTATTACAGGATAAATCTGCTGAAACTGGATATTCCCCCCCTGAGAAACAGGATTGATGATATTGAATACCTCTCGATACACTTTATAAACATATTCAACAGGAAACATTCCCTGCTGATTGAAAGCATAAGTGAAGATTCAATGTCTATACTTAAAAACTACTGCTGGCCTGGAAATGTCAGGGAGCTTAAAAATATTATTGAAAGAATAGTTCTGACAATCAGGCAGGGTATTATAAAAGCAGATAATATAAAGAGTATTGCTCCTGAAATCAGTGAAAACCAGCTTTCCGGCGATTACAGCAAATGCGATACAATGTTTTCAGGAACTCTGGCAGAGATAAAGTGCAAGGCTGCACTCAATGCACTCAGGGAATCCCATTATAATAAAAGCCTTGCAGCAAGGAAGCTTGGTATAGACAGGTCAACACTGGACAGACTTCTGGAACAGTCTCTTTAATTTTCCTCACAGCACTTATCCTGATATTTATACAAATCACTGCAGCACCAACTCTTGACATAAGGTAAAACAATGCTATCATAGTAAATATATTACTATGATATTTATATAACAGTTAATTTTTTACTAATTTAAACAGGGGGGATATTTATGGAACCTTTGCCTGAGATGATAAAAGTTAAACAGGTTTTCAACGACAGCTGTATCGAAGATATAGGGAAACACACTCTGAAGGAATGCGAAAAATTCAGACATCTTTTCAAGCCGGGGGAGAAAATAGCAATTGCTGCAGGAAGCAGGGGAATAACAAATATTGTTGTAATTCTAAAAACAATTATCACTTTCCTTAAGAACAACGGAAATGAAGTGATAATATTCCCGGCAATGGGAAGTCACGGAGGAGCAACAGCTGAGGGGCAGCTTGAAGTACTTGAAGGCTATGGAATAACTGAAAAAACTATGGGAGTTCCCATACTGTCTTCAATGGAAGTTGTCGAACTTGATTCGAGCGGACTTGAAAACAGGCTCTTTGTTGATAAAAATGCCTACGAATGTGACGGGATTATAGTAGTCAACAGGATAAAAGCACATACCGACCATACAGCGGAAACAGAAAGCGGGCTTCTGAAAATGTGCACTATCGGAATAGGAAAACAGGCTCAGGCAAAAGAGATTCATAATTACGGAAACCACGGCCTGAAAGACCTCAGGGTCCCTTCCGCAATGAGAATAATCAAGGAAGCCAATGTAAGGCTGGGTTTTGCAATTGTTGAAAATGCCTACCACCACACATCTGTCCTTGAGGCACTGGAGCCGGAAAATTTTCTTGCAGAGGAAACAAGACTTTTAAAGATGTCAAATGAGCTGATGGCAAGGCTTCCTGTCAGTGATATTGATATCCTGTGCATAGATGAGATGGGGAAAAATATCAGCGGAGTAGGAATGGATCCAAACGTTATCGGTGAAATAGGAATAAGGATTGAGCCTCCTAAAAATGATACAAAAATTGAAATCATCATAGTTGACGATATAACAGAGGAATCCCACGGCAATGCCATAGGAATAGGACTTGCAGACATGATTTCCGAGAAACTGTACAGAAAAATCGATATGAAAGCAACTTATGAAAACATAATTACAAGCAGCTACCTTGAAAGGGGAAAAATCCCCATGAAATTCCCCACACTTGATGACTGCCTCTCTGTAGCAATGGGGATCAGAAACTGGAACAACGAAACAATACGAATGATAAGAATAAAAAACACAATGGAGCTTTCTGAAATATATGTATCAAAAGCTGTATATGAAATGCTGAAAGATTCCCCGAATATTGAAAGGATCGGAGATTTTATTCCCTGGAAGGAAACAGGAAATCTTTAGAAGTACAGACAGAAAAAATATATACCGGAAAAAAGGAAGGGCATAAAATTGGATAACAGTAAATCAAATCTTCTGAGCACTATAAGAACAAACTATCACAGAATGTCCCCTGCCCAGAAAGGGATAGCAGACTATGTTCTTGCAAACACAAAAAAGGTTGTGTACCTGACTATTACAGATCTCGCGGAAAAATGCGGCGTAAGCGAAACAACAATTCTAAGGTTCCTGAACAAGATCAGCATCAACTCCTACCAGGTGTTCAGAGTTGAAATTGCACAGCTGGAAGCAAATGAGACCAGGGATTTTACAGCTTCTGAAATATCCTCCGATGATAACGCTGAAAACATAATAAAAAAGATAATCAGCTCCACATCAACAGCAGTCAATGACCTGGCCAATATAATCAATCACAGCACAGTTGAAAAATGCACATCAATGATTCTGGCTGCAGAACGGATTTTTGTTTTCGGCATCGGCGCATCCTCCCTTGTTGCAGGTGATTTCCACCACAAGCTTCTGAGAATGGGTATCAACTCCTCAACAGATAATGATGACCACATGATCTCAATCAGGAGCTATCATGCAGGGGAAAAAGACCTTTTCATAATGGTTTCACATTCAGGGGAAACACAATCAATACTTTCATGTGCAGATAAAGCCAGGGAAAACGGTGCTGCTGTTATCAGCCTTACCAGTTATGCCCATTCTTCCCTTTCCCGGATATCGGATGAAACACTTTTAAGCAGCAGCAGTGAAACAAAATACCGCCCGGACGCCATGCTATCAAGGATTATTCAGCTTGTAATCATAGACATAATAACAGTCTGCTGTTTCATAAAACTGGGGGACAGCGGGATAGAGGCTGTAAAAATGGCACAGAAAGCTGTGGCACAGCACAAAAGATAAAACGCTGGATTCAGGGGATGCCCCTGATACAGAAACAATATACAAAATGATTTTAAAGAGGAGATGATAATGGGTTATTTTAAGAAAGCAATACTTGCAGGTGATGCAATGATTCCGGAGAATCTCTTTGAGGATGCATTTAAAGAGATCCTTTCCGGTTATGTAGAGAGTTATTCATCAGGCAACTGGGAACCTGTATGGGAGAAACTGCAGTACAGAAGGCTTGAAGTCGAGAAAAAGGGTCCGGAAATTGAAGTTGTCCCTGAGATAATCACAGAATCCGGAAATAATGCGGAAATACTTTTCGGGCTTTTTGTCCCGGTTTCTTCAAAACTTATAAACAGCATGCCCGAACTTAAAATAGTCGGGGTCTGCAGGGCAGGGCTTGAAAACGTAAATATTGAAGAAGCTACAAAGAAGGGAATAATTGTATTCAATGTCATGGGACGTAATGCAGAAGCAGTAAGCGATTTTGCTGTAGGCATGATCATAGCTGAAGCAAGAAACATAGCAAGGGCCCATTATGCCATAAAAAACGGCGAGTGGCGGAAAACATTCATGAATTCAGACAATGTGCTTCAGCTTAAAGGGAAGAGAATAGGTCTGGTGGGATTCGGATATATCGGGCAGCTTGTGGCGCGAAAACTTTCAGGTTTTGATGTTGAGATTGCAGTTTTTGATCCCTACCTTGATAAAAAGAAAGCTGATGAACTCAATGTCATCTCTGTTGACAAGGAGACACTCTTTAAAACATCAGACTTTGTCTCAATCCATGCAAGACTTACAGAAGAAAACAGGAAAATGATAGGAAAAAAAGAACTCGAAATGATGAAGCCCTCATCATACCTTATCAATACAGGAAGGGCCGGTCTTGTTGATTTTGATGCACTGGTTCAGGTATTGAAGGAGAAAAAAATCGCAGGGGCAGCCCTTGATGTTTTTCCGACTGAGCCTGTTGAAAATGACAACCCTGTAGTTTCCCTCGACAATGTGACACTTACAACACATATAGCAGGGACAACAACAGAAGCCCTTACAAAATCACCTTTTCTGCTTATGGAGGATGTCAGAAAGTTTATTGAAGGAAAAGAAGCAAGATTCATAATCAATCCTGAAGTGCTTGACAATCCGGCAACTGCTGAATGGATAAAAAAGATGAGAGCGTCTTTATAGGGAATAGCTGATGAAAACATATATCACTGTTGATGTGGGAACATCCAGTATGAGAACATCCTGTTTTTCAGAAACAGGGAAACAGATTTTTCAATCCTCAAAAATTTATTCCCCGTTATATTATAATAACGGGGCTGCAAGACAGGATCCGGAAGACTGGAAAAAAGCCCTTGTAAAAACAATGAAAGAGACAGCAGCCTATGTCTCTGAAAACTCATATGAGCCGGTCTGTATTTCCCTCACATCACAGAGGGCATCCCTTGTCCCTGTTGATAAGGAGGGTAATCCCCTCTGCAAGGCAATTATGTGGCAGGATAAAAGCGTGGGCTCAGGATGCAATGAAATAAGGGAGATTTTTTCAGATAATGAAATTTATCAAAAAACAGGACTCAGAATAGATTCCTATTTTACAGGACCCAAAATAGTCTGGCTGAAGGAGAATAAGGGGGAGATTTTCAGCAAAGCGGAAAAATTCCTCGGGGTTCAGGATTTTGTTTTTCATTTCATGACTGGTAAAACATCAACAGACTACAGCCAGGCATCAAGAACACTTCTTTTCAATATAAGCAGCCTTGACTGGGACAGCGATATTCTGAATGCGCTTGGAATAAGCAGGAACATACTTCCTTCCCTTTCCTCTCCGGGAGAAGCTGCGGGGGCAGTCAACAGTGGCTTCTCGTCAATATCAGGTATAAAGGAAGGCACACCCGTAATACTTGCAGGGGGAGATCAGCAGGTTGCTGCCCTGGGGCTTGGTGCAATGATAGAAGGGAAAGCGGAAATCAACAGCGGAACAGGCTCATTTATTCTTGCTCCAGCAAAAAAACCTGTATTTCATCCTGAAGGAAAGACCCTGTGCAGCTGTTCCGCCCTGCCGGGATACTGGATTGCAGAAGCCGGCATACTGACAACAGGGAGTCTTCTCAAATGGTTTGTATCGGAATTCATGAATATTGAAAATCCGGACAATGATGAACTGCAGTTCCCCCTTTTCAATTCTCTTGTGGAAAAATCCCCCCCGGGAGCAAACGGGGTTATTACACTTCCCCATTTCAAGGGCGCTGCAGCCCCATACTGGGACCAGGATGCAAAAGGGGTGTTTTTCAATATTACACTGGCAACCAGGGAAAACGATATTGCCAGGTCAATAGTTGAGTCAATAGGAATTGAAATAGGGGAAAATATAAAACTTCTTTCAAATATCCCGGGTATCAGTATTGAGAAAGTAATTGTCGCGGGGGGAATGAATAAATCCGACCTATTCAGCCAGATACAGTCAGACATCTACAATCTGCCGCTGCTCCGTTTTGAGAAAACAGAAGCTACATCCTTCGGAGCATTTTTAAGCAGTATCATATCATGCGGAGTATTCAGCAGTTATGAAAAAGCATACATGAGTTTTGCGAAGGAATCACTGTATAAAAAATTCATACCAAGGAAAAGGGAAAGCCGTATATATAAAATTATTGCGGAAAAACACAATGAGCTTTTCAATTCTCTTGAAAAGAGCGGCATATACAAATCTGTCGCTGAGCTTGAAAGGAAAATAAACAATACAAATACAGAGGAATAATAACAATGATTGTAAACCTAAATGAAATATTAAACAAAGCAGAAGGAGCTGCTGCCTGCTTCAATGTTGTAGACTATGAAATGGCAAGGGGAATACTTTCTGCGGCAGAACAGGCGGGAAGCCCTGTAATAATAGGGACAGCAACCCGGCACTGGGAAAAAACAGGGGGAGCTTCATTTGCCCCTTCCATATACGATCTTTGCAGAAAAGCAAAAATTCCTGTTGCACTTCATCTTGATCATGCAGCGCCCGGTCAGCTTGATATTATCAAAACTGCTCTTGAATCAGGATATACCTCTATCATGATTGACGGATCAAAGGAGAGTTTTGAAAAAAATATTGAAATCACCGGGAAAGTCTCTGAACTTGCACATAAATATGATGCCGGAGTTGAAGGGGAACTGGGTGCTATCAAGGGGAAAGAAGGAGAGGCAGAAGTTGTAGACAACAGAAATGGAGAAACAGCATATACAGACCCCGGCAGAGTTGCCGAGTTTATTGAAAATACAGGAATAGATGCTCTTGCGGTTTCTGTTGGAACAGTCCACGGGCTTTACAAATCAGCTCCTGATATCAAGTTTGATCTGATCAGAAAAATCAGGGCAGTATCATCAGTTCCCCTGGTAATGCACGGGGCATCTGGAATAAGCGATGCAGATATAAAAAAAGCGGTAGAAAGTGGCATTAAAAAAATAAATTATTTTTCAGGACTGCTTGTTAGGGGAATGAGAATAATAGACAATCATAATAATCCGGATGACAATGACTATCTTTCACTGAGGGAAAAGCTGAGGGAAGCATGGAAAGATGAGGCAATGACACAGATAAAACTATACAGGGGAGTATGATAATGGCTATAAATATATGTTTTATAAACACCATTACAGGGGTTGAAAAGATGTTTAATTCACTGTGCAGTGAATTTATAAAGGAAGAATATACAACAACCCACATCAGTGATGAAACAATAATAAAGTCGATACTGAAAAACGGGGGACTGACAAAATATGCTGCAAGAAGGATCTGTATCCATGCAGCAGCTGCAGAGGAGTCGGGAGCCGATATTATTCAGTTTACATGCTCATCTGTTACACCTGTCATTGAGAGTGCAGCTTCTCTTGTTGATATTCCCATAATGCCGGTAGACCGGCCAATGGCGCTTGAAGCAGTTCTCAACTACAGAGAAATAGGGGTAACTGCCACAAATCCCGGAACGCTTGTTCCTTCAACAGGGCTTCTTGAAAAAACTGCCGGAGAGATGGGCAGAAAAGTCAACATCACACCCCTTCTTTGCAGGGGGGCCTATGATGCCCTTTTCAGGGGAGACACTGAAACCCACGACCGGATAGTGCTGGAAAACCTTTACAGGCTCTCTGATACATGTGAATGCATTGTCCTTGCACAGGCATCAATGAGCCGGGTTGTAGATAAAATACCTTCAGATAAAAGAAAAATTCCTGTTCTCTCAAGTCCAGTACCTGCAATCAGGGAACTGGCAAAAAAGATTTCCGGACTTGCATGACCAGTAACAGAAAAACAGGAGGGATAAAAACTGATGCCTGACAGATCAAAGATTATGGAACTTGTCGAAATATCAAAAATTCTTTCTGAAAAAGGATTTGGAACATCAACCAGCGGGAACTGCAGCATCAGGGACAGTAATTATGTCTATATGACTCCGACAGGGATTTCCCTTGGAAAGGTAAATGAAAATAATGTATCTGTCACTGATATAAGCGGCAATTATATCAGCGGAGGGCAGCCGACAAAGGAAAAGGGTCTTCACCTTTCAATATATTCAAGGCTTCAGGATGCGGGATGCATTCTCCATGTACACCCGGTACATTCAATTGCCCTCTCAATAAGGATGAGAGGAAAAGGTATTTGTTTTTCCCCTTCTGCAACTCCCCAGTTTGTAATGAGGTGCAAAAGGGTTCCCCTTATCCCGTATGCACATCCCGGAAGCAGGGAACTTATAGGTTATATGGAAGATACAGATCTTGATAAAGCTGTAATAATGACCTGCCACGGGGTAGTTACATTCGGAAAAACTGCAGAACTTGCACTTAATACACTTGAGGAACTTGAAGAGAACAGCAGGATTATTCTTCTTGCAGGCCTTGACAGCAGCATGCTCACGGATAAAGATATAGATGAGCTTCTTGAAAGAAAAATGTAGGACAGAATAAAAATCAGCAGTAAGGAGCTGCAGTTGAATATGAAAATCACAATAATTGCAGATGATAATACAGGGGCAACAGATGCAGCCGGGATGCTGACATCATTCGGGGCAAAGGCTGTTCTTCTCATGAACCGGGATACAGCTGATTTGAGTATCCTCAAATCCGGATTTGATGTAGTTGTACTTGGTACAGGTATACGTTCTGCAGCCCCGGATACAGCATGGGAAAAAACGAGAAACGCAGTATCAGCAGCATACAGAAACTCTGATCTCATACAGCTCAAATACTGTTCAACATTTGATTCAACAGCTGAGGGAAATATCGGTCAGAGTATTGATGCGGCAAGAACTGTAATAAATTTCCCCTCTACACCGGTATGCCCTGCCCTGCCGGTGAACAGAAGAACAACATATATGGGATACCATTTTGTCGGGAATAAACTGCTCTCAGAATCATCAATGAAAAACCATCCCCTCAACCCCATGACAGACTCAAACCTTGTAAGGTGGCTTTCCCTCCAGACTGATACACCTGTTGGACTTGTCAGCTATAATGAGATAATTCAGGGAAAGGATTCTGTCCTTCAAAGAAGAAAGCAGCTTGAGGAAGAGGGTATAATATACCATGTTGCAGATGCTCTCTGTCAGGAAAATATAGATACTGTAACAGAATCATATGCCGACACCGGATTCCTCACAGGAGGGTCAGGAATATCCTCATCAATAGGGAATCTTTTTTTCAGGGGGAAAAAAACCTGTAACGAAGATCCCAGGCTGAGGAAGCTTGGAAATAAAACACTCATAGTAAGCGGAAGCGATTCAGAGACAACACAGAAACAGAAAAAAAGAGCTTTATCAGCAGGATTTACAGTAATTTCGGTTAGTCCCTATGAAATACTTGAAAATACAGCTTCCCTTGAACAGGTTTCTGCAGAAGCTGAGCAGGTATACAGGAGAGGAGGCAATGTAATACTTACAGTAGCCAACAGCGGCATCAACAGCAGTGAAAATGTGAAGCTGAAGGGGCAAAAAATGGGTCTTTCTGCTGAAAAAACAGGAGAAAAAATCAGCCTTTTTCTGGGACAGGCGGCAGATATAATTACTGAAAATCTTGATATTGACCGTCTTGTGGCTGCAGGGGGGGAGACATCGGGTGCAGTGTGCAGGGAATGCCGGATCGAAGCTCTGGAGGTCTGCAGGCAGATTGATCCCGGAGTACCCTATTGTTTTCCGCTTGGGAAATCCAGACCCATGGTTGTGTTGAAATCAGGGAATTTCGGAGCAGAAGATCTCTTTCTCAAAACAGCGGATCTGAACAGCTGACAAAAAGCATGACCGGCTCTTTTCACCGCATATAACATCATTTAAATCATGGAGGCTTGATATGAAAAAACAGAAAATATACCTGACAAGGAATATACCGGGAGATGCCATTGACATCTTAAAGAGGGATTTTGATGTGGAAATAAATCCGAAAGACAGACCTCTAACAAGGGATGAGATTATTAACAATATAAAGGGTAAAGATGGTGTAATCTGCCAGCTTACAGACAGGATAGACAGGCAGGTAATGGAAGCAGCAGAAGGGATAAGAGGGTTTGCAAATTATGCTGTCGGTTATGATAATATTGATGTAAATGCGGCAACTGAACTTAAAATCCCAGTTTCAAATACACCTGATGTGCTTACAGATGCAACAGCAGAAATGGCATGGGCCCTTATGTTTGCAGCTGCAAGAAGGACTTCAGAGGCCGACAGGTATATAAGAAACGGGCAATGGAAGCAGTTCAGCCCTTTTCTCCTTCTAGGCAGCGGAATAGCTGGAAAAACACTAGGAATAATCGGGGCAGGAAGGATAGGAACTGCAATGGCGCTTAAATCAAGGGGATTTAACATGAAAGTGCTTTATACTGCCAGAAGAAATAACAGCATCATTGATTCTCTTCAGGGATCGGAAAAGGTGGAACTTGATGAGCTGCTTGAAAGATCTGATTTTGTATCTCTTCATGTCCCCGCCACCCGGGAAACAGTTAAACTCATAGGACGCAGGGAAATAAAACTTATGAAAAGGTCAGCATACCTTATCAATACTGCAAGGGGTGCTGTTGTTGATGAAAAAGAGCTTGTAAAAGCTCTTAAGGAAAAAACAATAGCAGGCGCAGGGCTTGATGTATTTGAAAAAGAGCCGGAACTTTCAAAGGAATTTCTTGAACTTGACAATGTTGCAATCAGCCCCCATACAGGATCTGCGACTTTTGAAGCGAGAAACAGCATGGGACTAAAAGCTGCTGCAAATATCACTGCAATGCTCAGTGGAAAGCTGCCGCCGGACTGTCTTAATCCTGAAGTCTATAAGTAATAAAAAAGACCCGCATAAAAAATCAAAAACTACTCTGTAAAAGTTAATATAATGAAGAAATATGGTGAATGTGACTTCAGTCACTTATAATTTATGAAAAAATATAATAAATATTAACACACTGTCTGATCAGCCGGGAATTGTTTCCAGTCAGATGATAAGACCAACAGGCAAGTTATTGATCATACAAAACACAGGGGAGAGGGAATGGATACGGATAGTAAAGAGAAAAAAACAATATTGCCTGAAAACGACAGCAAAAAGGGAAATAAAAGAACAGAACACCTTGAAAAGGAAAAGATTCACCTTCTTCTGATAAAATTTTCCGTTCCTGCAATAGCAGGTATGATTATTCAGGCAGTTTACAATATTGTCGACAGGATCTTTGTAGGAAGGTATGTCGGTTCTGAAGGCCTTTCAGCACTTACAACAGTTTTCCCCCTCATGCTTATTCTGATGGCCTTTTCCATGCTTTTGGGAATAGGAGGTTCCTCGTTTTTCTCAATAACCCTGGGGGAGAAGAAGGACAAAAAAGCAGGGAAAATACTGGGAAACACGTTTTCAATGATTTTAATTATTACAGCTGCATTGGCTTTTGTATCCTTTCTTTTTCTATCTCCCCTTCTTAATCTGTTCGGGGCAAGCAGCAGGATTCTTCCTCTTGCCAGAGAATATGCGCTTATAATTATTGCAGGCTCAGTAGTTAACGGAACAGCTTTTTCTCTCAATAATTTTATCAGAAGCGAGGGGTCTCCCGGGACAGCAATGTTTACAATGCTTATCGGGGGTATTTCAAATATCATACTTGATTATTTTTTCATTGCAGAGTTGGGGATGGGAGTAAAAGGAGCTGCAATTGCAACAGTTATTTCCCAGACAATAAGCGCAATATGGGTTTTGAATTATTTTACAGGTAAAAAATCGCATATAAAACTGAAAATTGGAAATTTCAGGTTAGAAAAAGCAATAGCAGAAAGAATACTAATACTCGGCTCTCCCATGTTTACAATTCAGCTGGCGGCAAGCGCAGTGAACGGACTGCTAAACAATCAGCTTCAACGCTATGGCGGCGATATATCATTGTCTGTAATGGGAATTGTCTTTTCTATAATGACTGTAATGATCATGCCTGTTTTCGGTATAAACCAGGGAGCAATGCCTATAACAGGATATAATTTCGGAGCCGGGAAATTAAGACGGGTTGTTCATACCGCACTTATGACAGTTTCAGCAGCAACAGTTATAATGACAACCGGATTTGTTATCACAAGGTTCTTTCCGGCAGAACTCATCAAACTATTCGGGAAAAATAATACAGAACTCCTTGAGCCGGGACTGGAGGCAGTAAAAATATTTTTCCTGATGACGCCTCTTGTAGGATTTCAGATAGTTACTTCAGGATATTTCCAGTCAACAGGAAAAGCAGGAAAAGCAATGTTTATGAGCCTTTCAAGACAGGTAATTTTTCTGATCCCTTTTACAGTAATTTTCCCTCTCTATTGGGGTTTAAAAGGGGTATGGATGGCAGCACCTGCTGCGGATTTTATTGCTGCACTTCTTGCAGTTCCTCTTTTTCTCCACGATATAAAGGAACTGAGGAAGCAGAAAGAATATTATTAGGAAATTACCCAGGATAAATTTCCTTTTCAGCAGACAGATCACTTTTCACCGAATCAGGAAGAGACTTGCTGGCTGCTGCTCCAAGGCTTTTAAGATTTTCCGAGAGCCTTACAAGATTACCCCTCCCGGTGGAAAGCTTGTTCAAAGCCCTGTCATAACTTTTCTGTGAATTCTCAATTCCCCTTCCGACATCCTCAAGATCCGAAACAAAACCTGCAAATTTGTCATAAAGCTGCCCTGCCCTGACAGCTATTTCACGGGCATTCCTGTTCTGGTATTCATATTTCCAGATATTTTCAATAGTTCTGAGTGATGCGAGAAGGGTCGAAGGACTTACAAGAACAATATTCCTGTCAAAAGCAGCTGAGAAAAGAGAACTGTCAGCCTGTACAGCGGCAGAAAAAGCCCCTTCCACAGCAATAAACATAAACACGAAATCAAGAGAATTAATCCCATGGAGCTTGTGGTAGTCCTTTTCTGAAAGACCTTTAATGTGGGATTTTATGGAAGCTGTCAGCTCTTTCCCTGCAGCTGTTTTTTCCTCTTCAGTTTCCGCTGCTGTATAGCGGTCATAGGAGACAAGAGAAACTTTTGAATCTATAACAACATCCCTGCTGTCAGGAAGATGCACGACAACATCAGGCTGAAGCCTCTTTCCCCCTTCAGATTTATGGTTCTCCTGAATATCAAACTCCCTTCCCTTCTGAAGTCCTGACTTTTCAAGTACTTTCTCCAGGATCATTTCACCCCATGTCCCCTGTGTCTTGACTTCACCCTTGAGTGCTTTTGTGAGGTTTCCAGCCTCCTCATTTATCTGCTGATTAAGCTTTGTCAGGTTTTCTATTTCTTTCCTCAGGGATGTCCTTTCCCTGATTTCATCCTCCCTGGTTGAATCAAATTTCCTGCTGAAGGATTCTATCTGTTCCCGGAAAGGTTTAAGCATCTGTTCAAGGGAAGAAGCTGTCTGGGTGCTGAAAACCCTGCTTTTGCTGTCCAGAATATCTCCTGCAAGCGCCTTGAAGCTTGATGTAAGCTCAATGCGGGCCTTCTGAAGAAGTTCGGCCTTCTCTTCAAACTGCCTGCGCTCCTTCTCCAGAACAGCAGCAAGTACGGAATTCCGTTCCCTCTCTTTTGAAAGATTATCCGAAAGCAGTTCTATCCGCCTGTTTTTTTCTCCCATTTCAGCTTTCAGCTCATCAGACTGTTTCAGAAGCTCCCTGCTTTTTGCAGCCTCAGCGCTGAACTGGAAGCTTATCCTGTTTTTCTCTTCAGAGACAGAGGACAGGTTCCCGGCAAGTCTATCGTAATCAGCACTAATCTCTGAAAACCGCTTTTCATAACCGGAAATCCTTTCCCTGAGCGCAACTGCTTCACTTCCCGCAGCTGAATAACCTGCGTTATATGATCTCGCAGCCTGTCCCTTCATTATCAGAAAAGCAATAAGAAACCCGGCAATAACTCCTCCCAGAAGTCCCGAGACAAGAACAAACCCCGTATCCATTTAGACGCTCCTATACATATTAAACCCGGAAACATCTTATATTTCTATGCCCTGAAATATAAGATGAACAAGTAATTATTAATAATATCATATGGAATCAGACAAGGTGAAGAAAGATTTAAAAAATTATCTATTTGTCATTATCAAAAAGGATTATCTTTGTGTCCCGTTTCTCTGATTTCTTTTCTATGGTATCCATATATTTTTCTTCATCAAGATAAACAAGACTTGTAGTTTTTACTATTCTGCTTACAAGAACTTTTCCGTTTTCAGGGAAAAAAAATATTTTTCTCCCGTAATCCTCACCGGTATCCCTTGCAAGCACAGGGATATTCTCTGTTGCAAGAAACTCGAAAACAAAATCTGTATTTTTAATACCAATATGGTAACGGCTTCCAGGTTCAGCATTGAGAACATTTCCCCCGCCGAAAACCTTTGCAGTAAGCTCCCTTTTTTTAATTCCGGCCTTCATAAGACCGTTTATCAGAAGCTCCATTGCATGTACTCCATACCTGCCCTGATAATCTTTTTCCGGAAATAATTCAGAGGTTGAAGGAAGCATAAAATGATTCATTCCCCCTATACGCTGCCTCTCGGAATAAAGGACAACAGACACACAGGAACCGAGTATTGTATAAATTGCATCTTCAGAACTTATATAATATTCGCCGGGGTGGATATGCATTATTTCTCTGTCGAATTTCGAGTTGTATATTTTCTTCATGTTAAATAAAAAAACGGGCAGGAATCCTGAATAAACATAGTCATCAGCCCCGGGTCCTGCGGACCTGAGTCCACAGGAACTTTTCCCTGCAGCTGTCAGTCTCCTGGGATCTGGTGTTCATATATCAGTCCAGAACTTTTTTAACAGTATTAAGAAGTCCTTCATTTGTAAAAGGCTTTACAATCCATCCGGTAGCACCTGAAGCTTTCCCTTTATCAAGCATATCATTGCTGCTCTCTGTAGTAAGAACAAGAATAGGGACATACTTTGTAGATTCCTGTCCCCGGAGTTTTTCAATAAGTTCAATACCGTTCATATTCGGCATGTTGATATCTGTTATAACGAGATCAATATTTGCAGATGATGATTTTGCAAATCCGTCAGCTCCGTCAACACCTTCAATAACATTAAAATTGTTTTCCTTGAGAAGATAACTGAGACTCATTCTCACAACTGAAGAATCATCAACTATCAATATTGTTTTCATTTTTCACCATCCCTGTTAAATTTATTATACATATATCTAAAACAAAGTTATACTGCTATCTGCAGCAGTCTGCGCAGATGCTTCATTATTAAGTATTTTTTCCTTATGACGGAAGATTGTAAATTTATTAAGTAAATTGTCAATCTCCCTGCTTTCCATTAAATCAGTCATTTTTTTATCATCAATCATACTGAAAGACTTGTTTATACCTTCAAGTTCCTTTTTTATATCTTCTTTCATATTTTTCAGAGAATTCCGGGAGGTATCAATAGAATCAATATTAGCTCTTATATCACTGAAAATTGTTTTGAATGAACTGTTGAGAAAATTGAGCTCGTTTAAAAGCTCCCTGAATATTTTACCGGACTGGTCGGAAAGTTCTGTCAGCTTTCTGATGTCATTCTTGAATTTCAATGTAAAATCATTGTTTTCATTTATTATTTTTTTCAGTTCTGAATCAATTGTCCTGTTCAGCATATTAAAATTCTCATAGATATTTTCAATTTCCTTTGCAGCATCTGAAATGATTCCCACCTCATCTGAAATATCATTGATTGAAGTTTCAACATTCCTTATTACAGGCTGCCTGGCAATCTCGATCCTTGCCAGGATTATGGTATTGTTGAAAAGTGATACAGGATCATTAAAAGCTGTAATGAATTCATGCAGTCTTGCAAGAGAATTAAGAAGGCGGTTTTTATACTTAACTATCTCGGACTGCACTGCACAGACACTTTCGCTGTCATCAACAATATGCTCAAATGTTGAAGATATTCCATAAAGGGTTTTTACCAGATTACCATCACCTTCATCTGTGCCGAACTGCTGAGTTGAGAATTTTTCTTTTCTCTCCTCCAGTTCGGAAAGAAGTGATATCATCTTGTCTGTATTTTCCTTCAATATTTTCTTGTCAGTTCCAAGCTGCCCCGTAACCTCTTCAAGAACATAAAGACAGAGGTCATACAGCTTTTTACTGAGATATATCCCTTCATCCTGGTTTTTCTCAAAATTTATTTTATCAAGTTCCTCAAGAGAAAGAAGCATGTGATCCATAGACTGCCTTATAATATCCTGATTCTGAAGTCCCTCAAAAACAGCATAGACAGCAGGCTTCATCTGCTGTGCCTCGTTATAAACATCTTCAATAAAATCCACAGATGAATTTATATGGCTTCTCAGTGTAATGAAATCACTTTTCATTGATCCCTTTATTACAGCCGATATTTTTTTCTGCTGCTCAAGAACTTTTTCAGATTCCTCTTTCAACTTACTGAACTGATCAGATACAAGTGCTCTCTGATCATTGAGGGCCCCGGCCAGGTGCAGGGCAGTTCTGGCATTTTTCTGGAATCCGTCTGTTATACAGGTAAAACCTCCCCCCTTGTTTCCGGCCTGTATTGCAACAACCATGGCATTAAGGGCTAGAAGCTCCATCTGTTCTGCAGATGTAATAATACGCTCTATAGGCTGATGCATATTATTGAGTACATCAAAGCTGTTAAAAATCCTGGACATTACAGAAAGGAACTGCTCTGTATACTCCTTGTGGCTTTTCTGTGCTGAAGCTACTTTATCTTCTAGATGAAAAACAACACTGCTAAGGCTTCCTGCAGACTTGTTCTCAAGATTGTTCCTGAATTCCTTAATAACTGTTTCTGATTCAGCCAGGGTGCAGTCAACTTCCGATTTAAGATTTTTCAGGGAATCCCCTATTTTGAAGTATGATTCACCGAGAAGATTCTGTATTTCTACAAGAGATTCAGAAATATTCATTACCTGACCAGCTCCAGTACTTTAGGTGCTATTGCAGAAAGGGGCAGTATTGAATCCACAGCACCCCTTTTAATAGCTTCTTTCGGCATACCGAACACAACGCAGCTTTTTTCATCCTGGGCTATGGTAAACGCGCCGTTTTCCTTCATTTCCCTCATTCCCCTGGCACCGTCATCACCCATACCAGTCATAATAACACCAATAATATTTTTACCTCCGTACCTTGCAGCAGACCGGAAAAGCACATCAACGCTCGGCCTGTGCCGGCTTACGAGAGGTCCTGTTCTGACTTCAATATAGTACTCTGTCCCTGAAGACTTAAGAAGCATGTGTTCGTCACCCGGTGCGACAAAAACCTCGCCCCGCTTGAGTTTCATTCCGTTTTCAGCCTCCTGTACATGTGCCCTTGAAAGACTGTTAAGCCTGTCTGCAAATGCTTTTGTAAAATGCTTGGGCATGTGCTGAACAATAAGAATAGGAGGCATATTTTCAGGAATCATCATCAGGAAATCCTTGAGAGCCTCGGTACCGCCTGTGGATGCGCCGACAACAATGACTTTTTCAGTTGTTTTTATATTGCCCGGCTTACCGGCAGGGAGTATTACATCAGCAGTAAGTTTGGGACTGACAGTCATTGTTTTTGCAGGAATTTTTGTCTTAACCTTTGCATTAACAGCAGCCCTTACAATATCCTGGATCCTGGTTTTTGATTCCTCCAGGAATTCCTTGGTCCCGACCTTTGGTTTTTCTATTATCTCTATGGCTCCGTGGTCCAGAGCAGATATGGCATTTGAAGAATTATGCTGTGTATGGCTGGAACAGATAATTACAGGCAATGGTTTTTCAGCCATAATCTTTTTAAGATATGTAAGCCCGTCCATCTGGGGCATCTGAAGATCAAGAATAATAACTTCCGGTTTAAAACTTTCAAACCTTTTCTCGGCAAAAACAGGGTTGGCTGCAGCAAGTGTCTCAAAACCGTCTTTTTCAGGAAGAACAGCCTGCATGGTCTGTCTGACAAGAGCTGAATCATCAACTATCATGACTCTAATTTTTTCCATATTATCCTCAAATATACTTTATGTTTTCCGGAATACTGCCGGGGCGCAGGATTTAAGATTAAAATTCATCCCTGCCATTGATTCCGAATGGCCGAGAAAAAGATATCCATGAGGATCTATTTTATTCAGGAGATTCCCGATTATATATTTCTGTTTTTCCCTTTCAAAATAGATCAGCACATTCCTGCAGAACACAATATCAAATGGTCCCGGTACATTATAGTTTCGGCTCATAAGGTTGAAAGTTCCAAGCTTTATATTGTTTTTTATAAAGGATTTGACCCTGTACCGGGTTTTATCAGTCCCGACAGGATCAAAATAGCGCTTTTTAAAACCTTCAAAAGGGATAGTATCAACATTGGCCTCAGTGTATTCACCGCTTTTGGCAATAGTAAGTACTCTTGTTGATATATCAGTACCCAGGACTGTATAGTTCAGCCTGTAATTATGCTTTTTTATATATTCCTCTATCTCCATGGCTATGGAATAAAGTTCCTCCCCCGAAGAACTTGCACAGGACCAGATTTTCAGATCCCTTTTTCCTGCTCTCTCATATTCAGGAAGTATAGTTTCTCTCATATAGTTGAAATGCCCTATCTCCCTGAAAAAATCAGTCTTATTGGTGGAGATACTGTTGCAGAAATCCACCATCTCTCTTCTTGAATTATTGTCACCCCTTTTCAGATAATCGCAGTATTCCTCAAAGGAACTGAGCTTTAATGCTCTTATCCTTTTTGTTAAACGGGTTTCCATCAGCTGCTTTTTTTCAGGAGGCATTTTTATGCCCATTGTTGTCTGAACAAGTCCTGACAGGTATAAAAAGCTTTTTTCGTCAATATTCATTGATGTACATCCATCCGGTTTTTTGTTATATAGTCCTGGTAAGGCTGTTTACATTCAGGATAAGCGCAATTGTCCCATCTCCCATTATTGTTGCTCCGGAAAAAGTCTTTGCATTGGTAAACACCTTTCCCAGATTTTTAATTACTGTCTGGTAATCACCAATAACTTCATCTACAACCAGCCCGAATTTAGTGTTTTCTGTGTTGATAATTACAATCTGCTCCCTCTCGGGAAGCTCGCTCTTGTAAGACAGCAGGCCTCTTAATGATAAATAGGGTATAAACATGTCCCTGTAATGTATAATTCTTTTGTTTCCCTCTTTCTTTTCCTCTGCATCACTGCGGTCAATACAGGCTTCTATACTGGAAAGCGGCATTATGTAATGGTCATTGTCCACTTTTACAAGCAGACCGTCAATTATTGCAAGTGTAAGGGGAAGCGAAATGACAAGCCTGGTATTTTTTCCCTCCTCTGAAGAGAGAACAACATTACCCTGAAGGTTGTCAATTTCCTTTTTTACAACATCCATTCCCACACCGCGGCCTGAAACCTTTGAAACAGATTCAGCTGTTGAGAAGCCGCTCTGGAAAACAAGATTATACAGTTTGTCATCTGAGAGAGTATCTTCCGGGGCTATCAAACCTCTTTCAACAGCTTTCTGCCTGATTCCCTCTCTGCTTAATCCCTTTCCGTCATCCTCAATTGTAATATTTACATGACCACCGGAATGCTCGGCGGAAAGCTTTATTGTACCTGTCCCGTCTTTTCCCGCCTTTATCCTCACATCAGGCTTTTCTATCCCGTGATCAATACTGTTTCTTATTATGTGGACAAGCGGTTCCTTAAGCTTGTCAAGCACAGTTTTATCAAGCTCAGTCTCCTCTCCCACAGTGACAAGATTTATTTTCTTTCCAAGCTCTGCTGAAAGGTCCCTTACCAGCCTCCTGAAGACACCGAATGTCTGTCCGACAGGAATCATCCTTACCCCGAGGACAGAGTCCCTCAGCTCTTCAGTAAGCCGCTGCAGCGATTCTGCAATATTTGTAAGTTCATAATTATTTGTATCAAGGGTATACTGATTAAGCTGTGCCTGAAGAGTAACAAGCTCTCCCACAAGATTTACAAAGTCATCAAGTTTGTCCGTACTTATCTTTATATTCTGCTTGGCAGCCTGTTTACTGTGTATTTTCTTCAGGTGCTCCTGTTCAAGAAGGGCTGCTTCAAGCTGGTCCCTTGATACAATATTTTTTTCAACAAGTTCCTCGCCTATCTTCTTCTTGTGTTCAAGCACATCATTGACAACAGTGGGCGTTACAGCACCCCTGTCGATAAGTATTTCACCTATCTTTGCAACATCATCTCCGTCAGAAAGGAGATCATGAGCCGCTTCTTCAATAGATATTTCACAGTCTGATTCAACAAAAAGGAAAACATCCTTTATATGTGTAAGCGGCTTTTCAGTTGTGAGGAACAGGTTCCATCCGATATAGCATTTGTCGTTCCTGAGTTCGTTGAGAGAAGGCAGCATGGCATCATCAACATCTATTGTCAGTGTACCGAGTTCCTGAAGCTCCTTTATTATGAGAAGGGGATTTGTACCTTTCTTGAATATATCCTCATCAGGGTAAAACCTTATCTGATAAGTTTTCTCATGTTCAGAGACTTTTTTTTCAGCTTTTTTTGAAGAGGTCCTCCCCCCTTTTTCCGACACACCCAGCTTGTCTTCAATTTTTTTTATTTTTTTATCAACTTCAGGATCAGAATCATCCAGAAGAGAGAGGATAATATCTCTTGATTCAAGCGCAAGATTCGCTGTTTCAGATGAGAAGGACATTTCACCGTTTCGAATCTTGTCAAAGACATCCTCAACCATATGGGCGAATTTGTATATCTTGTCCTCGCCAACCATCCCTGCCGAACCTTTTATTGTATGCATAACGCGGAACACAGCATCAAGATTGGACTTGTCGTCAGGATTGCTTTCAAGATCAAGAAGAAGGCCTTCAAGCTCTGAAAGCAGCTCATCTGTTTCATCCATAAACGTCTGTTTTATCTGATCAGCTATTTCCAATTTCAGCTCCTTTTCGTCCCAGGAACGGGAATAAGATTTCTCTAAAATCCTCTTTCCTGATAAATCCGTAGTCTGTAAGTTTCTTTTTCAGTGTTTCATCAAGAGGACCTTTAAACTCCACATGCAGATCAGAAAGCATGCATTCCTTGTAAAAGGAAAGAAGGATCTGAAGAGAGGAAAGATCTGCATTCTCAACTTTACCGAGATCAACAGTGACTTTTGAATATTCCTTATCAAGTACAGATCTCAGTTTTTCCAGAAGCTTTGCATTGTTGCTTATTTTTATTTCAGCAGGTAAAGTCAGCAGAGCTCCCTTGCCGCTCTTAGCTGTTTTCGCTGTCATTTTTATCTTCCTTTGAAACATCGTTACTCTTCGGGAGAAGAACAAGTTCATCTGTGCTGAGAACTCTGTTGATATCCAGAATAATAAGAAAACTGTCATTATGCTGGCACATACCCTGAATAAAATCAGATTTAAGATTAAGCCCGATACTTGGGGCCGGTTCAATCTGGCTTGATGCAATATCAATAACTTCCTGTACAGAGTCGACGAAAGCTCCTATCAGCATGACTTCATCATCTTTTGAGTTTATCTCCAGAATAATTATACTTGTATCAATTGTCTGCTCTTCCTCTTTGATACCGAATTTCTTTCTCAAATCAATTACAGGGACTACGCTTCCCCTCAGGTTGAGAACACCTTTCATAAAGTCAGGCATACCGGGAACACGGGTGATGGGAACTATTTCAAGGACCTCTCTGACACTGAGGACTGAAACAGCATAATTTTCACTGTGAAGACTAAAAGTAAGGTATTGTGATATCTCGTTATTCAGCATAATAATTTCTCCATTCTGAAAATTTATATTCAACAGGACTGTTATCAGACAGCTGCAGGCTGATTACGGGTATAATCTTCTGTATACAGCATCTGTATGAAGTATAGTCCTATATATCAATATAATTTATTTTATGTTCTGAAATCCAGTTTTTTTATTTTTTTTATTTTTTTAACTTTTTTAATTAAACAGGTTTTTTCCCCGTGTGCTAACATTTTTTTAAAAGATAAATAACAGCGAGGAAAATATGAAAAATCTCAAGCTTTCTTTAAAGATGTTTATAGGGTTCGGAGCTACAATCCTGATTGTGTCTCTTGTAGGGCTGATTGCTGTACTTAACATGAACAGGATAAAAAACAGCACAGAGATCCTGAATAATGAATATCTTCCCGAAGTGAAAATATCCAACAACCTGGAGAGGAATGCGCTTCAGACAATGTTCAACATGAGGGGATACAGTCTTAATTTCAGTGACGCCTACCTTCTTTCGGGAATGGATTATTTCGAAAAGGTCAAAACAGAAAAAGAAAATGCATTAGCCCTTTCGGGAAAAGCATCCCATCTCACAAAACTGAGAGAACATGCAGATTCCATTGATAATGCGATAAATATTTATGATAAAGAGACTCAGGAAACAATTAAAATAATAAACAGAATAAAGGAACTGAGGGTAGAACTTGACAATGCTGCCCCTTTATTTATGAAAAACTGCGAAGATTATCTTGAAAGCCAGGATATAAGGATAAAGCAGGAAATTGACAGCGGCAGCTCCAGGAATAAACTGAAAGAAAGAGTTTATAAAATGAAACTTATGAACAATATTATTGATTACGGAAACAGCGTGAGGCTCAGCAACTTCAAATCCCAGCTTCTTGTTGACTATAATATAATGGAAAACGGAATTGTAAATTTCAAAGAGATAGACACAGAGCTTGCAGAAATAAGGAAAATAACATTACAGAAAAACAATATTGAACAGCTCAATCTTATTGAGGAATCGGGAAATACATATAAAAGAGGGATGGAGGAAATACTCTCTCTGTATAAAAAACTTGCTGAACTTAATAAAACCAGGAATGATGCCGGTTTAAAAGTTTTAGAAGAGGCTGAAACACTTTCAATTGCAGGGATATCAGCAACTCTTGAAAAAAACAGGGAAGCGCTTAAACTGGTTGTTACATCAACACTGATTGTGATTTCCGGACTGATTACTGCTCTGGCTGTTTCTGTCTTCATTGCTGTGTTCCTTACAAGAATGATAACTGTATCACTTAACAAGGGAGTGGTTTTTGCAAAAACAATTGCAGACGGAGACCTCACATCAACCATAGATCTTGACCAGAAGGATGAAATAGGAATACTTGCATCGTCTTTGAATGAGATGTCAAAAAGGCTCAGGGAAATAATGGAAAATATTATTTCAAGTTCCAGAGATGTTGCACAGGGGGGTGATGAGCTTAAAAACCTTGCAATGAATATATCAACAGGGGCAAGCGAACAGGCATCATCCAGCGAAGAGGTGGCATCTGCAATCGAAGAAATGGCGGCCAACATCAAACAGAACACGGAAAATGCATCTGAAACAAGCATTATTGCCGACAAGGTGGCAAGGGATGCGAAAATAAGCGGGGAAGTTGTAAAGGAAGCTGTTGAGTCAATTAAAAGGATATCTGAAAAAATAGATGTAATTGACGGCATTGCAAGACAGACAAACATGCTTGCGCTTAACGCTGCAATAGAAGCGGCCCGCGCAGGTGATGCAGGAAAAGGATTTGCAGTTGTTGCATCTGAAGTGAGGAAGCTGGCAGAAAACAGCCAGAAAGCTGCTATAGAAATTATGGACCTCTCCTCGCACACTGTTAACAAAGCAGTTGATGCAGGAAGGATGCTTGAAGACCTTGTCCCTGAAATTATAAAAACATCAGACCTTATCAAGGAGATAAGCAGCGCAAGCTCTGAACAGGAGAGGGGCGTTGACCAGATGAATATTGCAATAAACCAGCTCAATGAAGTAGTCCAGACCAATGCATCATCAAGCGAGGAAATGGCTGCAACATCAGAGGAGCTTAACTCAAAATCGGAATTCATGCTTGAAACTGTGAGCTTCTTCAGGATAGGAAAAACTTCCTTTAAGGGAAAACCTGCAGACAGGGAAAAAGTGTCTTCACAAAAAAACAGACAGGATAAGGAAAAGTCACAGCAGAATAAGGAATCTGAGGGACTTGACTTCACAGACAATGATTCAGGATTCAGCGAATTTTAATCTTTCAGGGACTTGCTTTCTTTATTGGGGGATTGGAACTATAATATTGGTGGACCGTCATTAAGACATATAAATCAGAAGTACTGTTATAAGCAGTACTTCTGGATAAAAATAAAATTATAAAAAAGGAAAGGAAGGATTGGAGACTCAGGACAATAATACAGCAAAAAAAACAAAAATACTTATAATGGATGATGAGGAATTCATTGTAGAGATTCTTGAAGAAATGATTGACATGATGGGGTATCAGGCAGTATCTGCTTCAGAAGGGGACAGTGCTCTTAAGCTTCTGGAAGGATCTGCAGCAGAACAGGATTTGATAAAGATATGCATTCTTGACCTTACAATACCCGGCGGAAAGGGAGGCCTTGAAATAATAGAAGATATAAAAAAAATATCAGGTAAAATAACTGCAATTGCTGCATCCGGGTATTCCAATAAACCTGTAATGTCAGATCCTGTAAAATACGGCTTTACAGATATACTTCAGAAACCTTTCAAATATGATGATGTTTTTAATATAATAAAAAAATATACTGTTTAAGAACAGGCATCTTTAAAATTAAACCAACAGGCTTTAACAGAGAAGAGAATTATTATTATTTTGATATTATTATATATGCATAGTATAATATACTTCTGTCTGATAATTAAAACCTTCAGGAGAACCAATGTTTGCTGTTAAACTGGTTTTAAATATAACACTTATCATTTCCCTGTCTGTCATATATAACTTCATTACATCCATAAGAAATAAATACGGCAGAAGAGAACAGCTGGTTACAGGAATTCTTTTCGGCATAATATGCATTGCCGGAATGAGTATCCCTGTTGTACTTGCCCCGGGTCTTATATTTGACGGAAGGTCCATAATTATATCGATAGCAGCACTTTTTACAGGCCCTTTATCAGGAATCACAGCCGCTCTTATCGCCATATCCTACAGGATCAGTCTCGGAGGCCCCGGAACATTGATGGGGGTTCTTGTAATAACGGAATCACTTGCAGCAGGAACTTTATTCCATTACCTTAAAAAAAACAATTCCTGGGTAATAAAAATACCGGGACTTCTCTTATTCGGTTTTATTGTTCATGTTTTAATGGTTCTCCTGACATATACCCTTCCTGCTGATTTAAGAACAACAGCATTGATAACAATAGCATTGCCGGTTCTTTCCCTCTATCCTGCAGCAACAGTAATTGTGGCAGGTATTCTGCTTGAACAGGATAAAAAGAGAAGGAACATCAGAAAAATGGAAAGCATTGTAAATATTCTTTCTTTTGAGCCTTTAAATATTAAAGATTTTCTTGAAAAGGCCCTCGCCGAAGCAATAGAGCTTTCAGACAGTAAAAACGGATATATATGTATCTATAAAAAGGAGAATGAGGAATTTGCTGTAAAAGCAGTTTCCGATGATCTGAAAAAATGCCTTTTATTAAATTTAAAAGACAACAGCTTCATTAAAAACAACAGGCTTCTTGAAAAAATTGCTTCAGATAAAAAAAGTATTACTGTGAACAATATAAGAAAAAGTTTCCTGTCAAAGGAAAACAGTTCTGACAAAACCTTTTCCTGCAAAAGAGTCATGGCTGTTCCATCTCTTTCTTCCGGTGAAATTTTCTGCGTTATTGTTCTTACAGACAAAGCATCAGACTATGATGAAGTCGATGCGGCCCATATATCAATACTGCTTGAAAACATCAGAAAAAGCTACCAGAACATAAGCTACCGGAAAAAACTTGAAAAAAACCTGCAGATAGAAAAAATATATTCAAGCTTTTCTTCAGGTTTTCTCAATATTGACAGTTATAACATAGACAAAGGAATTACTGATTCATTAAAGGAAATAGCAAAACTTATATCCTGTGATGATGCAGTTCTTATTACCAGCAACAGGGAGCAGAACACATTTCACAGGAAATATTCCTTTTTTTCAGAGAGAGATTTCAGCAATAACCCGGAGGATATTAGCACAGAAGATCTTGCCTGGTGGACCGGCAAAATGGAGAATGGAGAATTGATCTGTCTGAATGAGAGAAGGGATTTACCTGATACAGCTGTAAGGGAGAGGGTTTTTCTTGAAAGCAGAAATATTGAAGGCCTTTTATGCGTTCCATTCTTCTTCAACAATGAACTTGCAGGATTCATATGCCTGTCAAGAAGGGATAAATCCCCAGGGTGGAATAATTCAGATATAAGGCTTCTGGAACTTGCAGGGAACCTTTTCTTTACAGCAATAAAAAAAATCGAGGAAAATGAAAAAAACAGAAAACTTGAAACTTTCCTTTATCAGTCACAGAGGCTTGAATCAATAGGGATGCTCGCAGGAGGAGTGGCGCATGACTTCAACAACATCATGCAGGCAACAATAGGCTACTCAGATCTCCTCCTAAGAAAAATGGCAAGCCCCGGCTTCAGAATTTCCGATGCGGAAAAATATTTAAAAAATATCAACAAGGCAGGCCACAAGGCAGCTGATATAACAAGGCAGCTGCTTGCATTTTCAAAAAACCAGGAAATTACCCCTGAAGTATTATGCATAAATAAAAAGATAAATGACCTGTATGACATGCTTAAAAGGCTGATTGGGGAAAACATTGAAATAGCACTTGAACTTGATGAGAATCTCTGGAATACAGAGATTGACCCCACACATCTTGATCAGGTCATAACAAATATATGCATCAATGCAAAAGATGCGTTAAAAGACACAGGCAGAGGTAAAATACTGATCAGAACTGGAAATATCAGAATAGATTATGAAAAAAAGAAAAATCCTGAAATTATACAATCAGGAAACTATGTACTTATTACAATAAATGATAACGGGAGAGGAATAGACAATAAAATTCTTCCCCGCATTTTTGATCCGTTCTTTTCCACAAAAGGTGAAAAAGGGACAGGCCTCGGACTCTCAACTGTCTACGGAATAGTAAAACAGAACAATGGATACATTGAAGCAGAAAGCATACAGGATAAAGGAACTTCATTTAAAATATATTTCAGAAGAAGTGATGATGCTGTACCTGAAGAGACTTTATACTCCCCTTCCTGTAACAACAGGGATAATAAATGCCATTCAATTCTTCTGGTAGAAGATGATGAAAACCTCATTGAACTTATGTATGAAATGCTTGATGACTCAGGGCACACTGTAAAAACTGCAAAAAGCGGTGAAGAAGCACTGGAACAGATGCAGAAACCGGGGCCTGATACAGACCTATTAATTACAGATATAGTGCTTCCTGATATAAACGGCAAGGAACTCAAGGAGAGAATATCTTTAATAAACCCCGGAATAAAGACAATCTATATGTCCGGGTATAACCAGAATATCATCAGCAGCAGCAGTTCTCATGAGAAAAATACAGCTTTCATGGAAAAACCATTTTCAAGGGAAACCCTGGAAAGCAGGATAGAAGAGCTGTTCCTTTAAATGCAGCCTGTAAAGGAACTCCGGGAAGTCCCAGTCTTCCCCGCCCTTCCGGAACAGATTCTGAAAAATCGACAATATTGTTCCTTCTTTTGTTTACCCTTTTAAATTATTGTGATTTCCGCCAATTACTGTACCGACACATCATCTATTCTGAGAAGAACATTGCTGCCGCTTATTTCTGTGGATATCAGGAATTTCATGGTTATTGCACCATTATCTGTTTTGATACTCTGAAAAGCCGGTACTTTCTCATAGTTTTTACCGTTTTTAAGTGTATCCATTACAGTATTCCTTACAGCGCATGTCATGCAGTGAACTGTATTGCCGCAGCCACCTTCGCTGGCATATGAGCATTCAAAAACATCCCCTCCAAGGCGGTTTTCTATATCCGAATCTTCCTTGTTTAACAACTTTGCAGCGCTTTTATTGGCAGTAATTATAGTACCGGTTGAGTCAACCAGAAATACAGGTTCCAGCAGGGAGTCAAGGATATCTTTTGTTTTTCTGGGTTTATAGTTTGTTATCTCCAGTCTGCATAATGAACATATCCCATGGGAGAGTATGCTGTCATCAGAACAGGTTTTATCAATTTCAAGGATCTTACCGCACCATGCACAGATTCTCTTCATATCCAGTCTCCATTAAAAAGAATTATTAAGTTCATATCTGTATATCCATTTCAGATACTTTATGACTTCATGACAACAGTCTTATCATAAATTTTATCATGATGTATTAGGATATCAGACAATTCCCTGCTTTTTTTATTTTCTTTAGTTTTTTTAGTTTCTTAATTCAGCTGCCAGAAAGAAAACATGTTATATAACATAAAAAACCATCAATTTAAAAGAAAATGAATATTGGTTTAAACAGCTGCATCAGGGATATTGTACAGAAACTGAAAACAGCTTTATGGGTTCTTAATATTTCCCAAATTAAAGCAAGAAATATATACTTATTTATTGTTGTATTTCAAACGGAGCATTTATGGATATTAAAACAGAAAGAAAAGATATTCTGATGAAATCACCTTATCCCTGGTGGGAATGGAATGTTATAAATAATACTGTTGATTTTAATGATAAAAAAGCAACCATGCTTGGCTATGCACCTGAAGTTTTTAAATTCAAAGGTTTTCAGGTTTTTACAGATTTACTTCACCCGGAAGATTATAAAAAAACCATGAATGCAATGAAAGTCCTTTTAAACGGAGAAAAAGATCTTTATCAGGTTGATTACAGAATAAAAGCATCCAATGGGAAATACCGGTGGTATATGGACAGGGGAATAGTAACCGAAATTACAGATGAAGGAGATATTAAAATAATCCGCGGAATAGTAATTGATTTGGGAAATGAAGCAAACAAGGATTTGAGTAAAAACATGCTGGTTACTCTTCTTAAAAAATCAGTAAATACTTATAACTCTTCAGCATCCTTTTTAACAATATGCTCTAACTGCCGTAAAATAAAACTGGAAGATAATCAATGGGCTTCTGCATCTGAAAAAATAATAGATACAATAGGAGAAAACATTTCACATGGAATTTGTCCTGAATGCATAAAAAGCCTGTACCCGGATTTTGCTGACTCAGTATTGGCAAAATGTAATTAAGAAGGATGCTTAATTATCTGCAGAGACTTTAAAAATTATTTTTTAGTTTAAAAGCAGAGATAGACTTATCGAGTTCATCTGCAATTTTTATATTATCTCCTTATAAAACATCAACATCTTTAATGGCTGTTTTTATATCTTCGCAGTTTTCAAATAAATTATTTATGTAATTTTTCAATTCTTTATTATTTGTTTTAATTCCTTCGGAAAATGTAATTCCCCCGGAAATTTCTAACGCAAAAATAGTATAATTGTGTTGGGAGAAAAAAATCATGCTTTAATAAAAGAACAAACACTATTATGCAGGACGTATTCAGGAACATGTCTTACCGGGAAGGTACTATGCGCTTGAATATATTCAGAGTTCAAACAAGGAATCTGCAGCCAGAGTAAGACAGGAGTTTGGCAAGGAAATTGAGATACTTATACCTGATTTCAGACGGAATGTGCAGAACAGGAGGGAGTTGCCTTATTCAGCGGGTTTATCGAAACTAAAGAAGAATACAGACATGGATGTAAATAAACCGGAAAAATCATGTAAATATTAACGCCCCCGAGGGCGTTTTTTGTTTGTCAAATATACTTAAAAGTAATAAACTTTTTAAAAACAGACTTGTTATACGTGTTTAATTTATTTTAACAAATGGATAATAAAAATGAACTGGATCCTGCCTGCAATTCTTTCAACTCTGGTTGGAACAGTTGCAATATCACTTGTATACACATTTCTCTTTTTGAATGAAAAAAAGGATTATCTTGGCATCTGGGCTGCAGGTTGGTGGTTATATGCAGTACGTTTTGTTTTCTCATTTTTAATTCAGAAATATTCTCCTTCCCATTTATTCATAAGCATTGAACAGTCAGCATCTTTATTAAGCGGTATATTCCTGCTTCACGGTACATTGCTTTTTCTTGGAAAAAAATCCATAAAAAAATGGTTATTTATCTGTATTGCTCTGCAGCTCTGGATAATCATAAGCATACTCTTTCATTATTCATATATTTACATTACACTTCCGACCTTCCTTTTTCTGGGAATAATATATATTGAAACAGGAATCATTTTTTTCAGGGACCATACAATTAATAATGCAGAGCATAAAGCTGCAGGACTGACATTTATTCTCTGGGGTATCCATAAAATGAATTACCCCTTCCTCAGAACAGTAATCTGGTTTGCACCGGTCGGTTTTTTCATGGGAACACTGTTTGAATTTATAATAGCTTTCAGTTTTATTTTCATTTATTACAAAAAAAACAAGGAAGATCTTATCAAAAAAGTAAATGAAATAAACGGTAAATCTTTCCTGCTGTCAGAAACACAGAAAATTTCCCATACAGGATCCTGGGAGCTTAATGTAAAGGAAAACAGACTTACATGGTCGGATGAAACTTACAGGATTTTTGGTATTAAAGATAAATCCAAAGAACTAAATTATGAATTGTTCATGACAATGGTACATCCTGAAGATATAAAAAAGGTAAATGACACTTATATGCAGTCTCTGGAGCAAAACAAAGATTCATATGAACTTGAACACAGGATTATAAACAGGGAAACAGGAGACACAAGAATTGTTTTTGAAAAATGCATACATATGCGTGATGATTATGGAAAAGTCATAAATTCCATAGGAATAGTCCAGGATATTACAGAGATCAAACTGCAGGAAGAAGAAAAAAAAGAGTTTGAAAGGAAAATGTTCCAGATACAGAAAATGGAGTCCATAGGCCAGCTGTCAGGCGGTATTGCCCATGATTTCAATAACCAGCTTGCAGCAATTATGGGGTATTCAGAACTTCTGAAAAAAAAGTTAGATGATCCGCAGCTTATAAAATATATAGATAAAATGATAAAGGTCCTTGAAAACAGTTCTCTGCTGACCAGGCAGCTTTTATCATTTGCAAGGAAAGGAAATTACAACAAAAAGACAATAAATATTGTTAATATTGTGGATGATGTAATAGATATCTTAAACCACTCTGTGGATAAACGGATAACAACAGAAAGAAAATTTGATTTGCATGATGCATATATAAACGGTGATTATACAAATATACAGAATGCTGTTCTTAATATTGCACTTAATTCCAGGGATGCAATAGAAGGAAAGGGAAAAATACTTTTTCAGATTACATCAGAAGCTTTTGACAGGGAAAATAATTTTGAAAATGGTTTTTTAATAAGTCCAGGAAATTATATTAAGCTGAAAATAATTGATACAGGTTACGGAATGAACAAAGAAACGCTTGGCAGAATTTTCGAGCCTTTTTTTACAACCAAAACTGTCGGAAAAGGAACTGGTATGGGACTTGCTTCTGTATTCGGAATAATAAAAAGCCACAACGGAGCAATCGAAGTAAAATCGGAATTGAATAAGGGAACTGAATTTTCATTATACCTTCCGTGTATTGAAAACTCATCGACAGGCATGAAAGACCCGGAAATTTTTTCCATAAGGGAAAATTTTCAAAAGAAATTGTCTGTTTTAATTATTGACGACAACATGGAGTTTGCGGAAGTCCTTAAGGAGCATCTTGAACAGGCTGGTCACAATGCCAGAATATTCAACAGCGGAACATCCGGTATTGAATATTTCTTTGAAAAATACAGAAATACAGATATTGTTGTTCTTGACTATATGATGCCTGATATGACAGGCAAAGAAGTTTATGATGAATTAAAATTAATAAAACCGGATCAGAAGTTTATTCTCTCATCAGGTTACAACACAAATGAAAATGATATAGTTCAGATGATAAATGAAGGATGCATTCCTCTTAATAAACCCTTCTCAATAAAAGAGTTCAACCATATATTAAATGACTTTAATTAGATACTTTCGAATTTATACAATATTAAGTTAATATAAAAACGATCTATCTGTTTAACTATATATGTCAGTCAACAGACGGGAGAAAAAGGGTGAAGGATGATCCCTGCCCGTAAACAGAATCAACTTTTACCGCACCGTCATGTTTATGTATTATTGAATAAAGTGTTGCAAGGCCCAGACCGTGCCCGTTTTCCTTCGTTGAAAAAAAGGGATCAAATACCCTGCTTATATGTTCAGGAGGAATGCCTTTTCCGGAATCAGTTACCCTCACAGCAATACAGGACTTACCCTTGAGTTCTTCAGGGACAGATTCTGCATTATAAGCCTCTACAGTCAAATCCCCCCCCTCCGGCATAGCCTGGACTGAATTAATTACAAGGTTATCAATACACTGGGAAATCTGTTTTTTATCACAAAAGCATTTTTTCAGATCCTTTTCAATTTTAATTACTGCAGATACTGAGGAACCGCTTAAGGCAAACTGCACGCTTTTTTCTATCATTTCCTTTACCTCTGCTTTTTCCCTTATTGGAACGCCCCCTTTTGAAAATGTAAGAAGCTGATGTGTTAAATATGCTGCCCTGTCCGATACATCAAGGACCTTTGAAAGATAATTCCCGGCTTTCTGATAGTTTTCAAGTTTCAGATGCTTATCTGCAAGCTCGATATATCCTAAAAGACCTCCAAGATAGTTATTAAAATCATGTGCAATTCCAGCAGCCAGAACCCCCAATGATTCCAGCTTCTGGTTTTTGCTTGATGCCTCCCTTAACTGGTTCTTTTCTGTTGAATCCCGGAATACAATTATTACACCAAGGAGATTGCCCTCCCGGTCCCTGATCGGGGCAGCACTGTCCTCGATTATATAACGTGATCCGTCACTTGATAAAAGACTGGTATGATTGGCAAGTTCGATTATCTTTCCAGTTTCAAGGACTTTTTCGGCAAGGTTTACGCATCTTTCCCCGGTAAACTCATTTACTATATGAAAAACCTCCTCAAGAGCATGCCCATGGGCTTCTTCAGGCTGCCAGCCTGTAAGGGAGGATGCAACAAAATTAATAAAAGTTACATTACTGTTTATATCTGTGACAATAACGCCATCCCCTATACTTCTGAGTGTTATTGCAAGGTATTCCCGTTCATTTGCAAGATCACTGTAAAGCTTTCGTATTTCCTTTTCTGCCGATGATTTATACTGATACAGTCTGGAAATTATAATAATGATAAATGTTAAGACAATTATTATGACAAACAGGGATAAAAAAAGGAGCAGCGCTTTTTTAGTCAGCCATCTGCTCTCATTGATAACAACAGATTGATCAGGAAGGCTGTCTTTTTTAATATCAACTTTTCAAGCACGCTGTTATCAAACATGAACCTGTTTCTGTTTGTCTTTGATACCCTGTATTCCCGGATATCACCTCCGGCTATTAGTCTGCTGATCAATTCAGCAGACAGCTCCCCATAGTAGCCATGATCAACAACCTTCCCTCCGATAAGGCCGCTGCCGATTCCATGACCCCAGAGATGAAACACAGGAGAGCCGGAGTTTTCATACAGGATTTTTACACTTTCATAGAAATCAAGTATCCTGTTATTTTTATCAACGAAAGCTGAAAGAAGCAGAACAGGCTGGTTAACATTAAAAGAGGATATTTTATTATAAAGCTCTTCAAAACTCATCTCTGAAAGGGAAAGGTAATGAATACTAATATCTGCTTCCCTGTCATTTATTTCCATTATTCTTTTATAATCTCCCGATCCGCTTGATGTTGAGTCATAAAGTATATAAAGGTCACTGGCATCCGGCAGAATTTTTTTAATCGACTGAACTGTCTCCTGATATGATATTTCTTCGATAAAGCCTGTAATCAGGGGATTATCATTCTGGCGCAATGCAAGTTCAGGATCATTTACACCGAAAAATACAACAGGGGTATCATGAAAAAGTTCTTTTTCATACTCATTTACAAACCGGAGGGCATTGTCATCTGCAGTTATGATATAGTCATATCTGCCCCAGTTCCGGATTTTATATTTTAAAGAGTTGTAGACACCCTGTTTAACATCATCATAGGGGAACCTTTTTGAATCAAGGAATTCAATATGGAGGTCGACATCTATATTGTTATTTTCAAAGCCCTTAATTATTCCATGATACTGGATATGAAAAGGAGGAAAAGATGAATCATAAGATACAAGGAAAAGCACAGATACCCTTTCCCGGCAGTACAGCACAGAGGAAATAAACATAAAAAACAGCAGTAAAATTACTTTTTTCAAAATAACCCTCAAACAACTGAATTATAGACCCTATTATAATATATTTTTAATTTTTTTATTTTTTTTAATTTCTTTAATCTATGTGTAAATATATAAATCATATAATTATTAATGCAGCAGATAGAATTTATAAAGTATTTTTTCATTTTATAAATGAGATAGTTATAATGATATCGGTGAGGATAACGGATTTAAAGAGTTTGATTTCTTTCAGACGGGATTAAACAATATCTGATCCCATATAAGGAATTGATTTATGTATAAAGAAAAAATTCTGATACTTGATGATGAACCTCTTATAAGGAGTCTGCTGAAAGATTATCTTTCAAATGATTATGAAATCTACCAGACAGACAACGGCTATGAAGCTCTGGATTTTTTATCAGAAAATTATATAGACATTGCGCTTGTTGATATTAATATGCCGGTCATGAAGGGAATTGATTTTATACAGAAAGCAGGAAAAATCAATTCAGATATCTGCTATATAATAATATCCGGTGAAAATGATATTGATGTTGCAATCGATGCTCTGCATTCAGGCGTTTCAGATTTTATAAAGAAGCCGTTTGCCGATCTGAAGACTGTAAAAAAAATAATTGCCAATGCACTGGAAAAAAGAAAACTGATTCTTGAGAACAGAGAGTACAGGGAAAAACTTGAAGACCTTGTTGAAAAAAGAACAGAGGAACTGGAACTGAAAAACAGGGAACTTATATATTCCCAGAACAGGATTGTGGGTATCCTGTCAAGGGCGGCAGAATACAAGGATTATGAAACAGGGCAGCATTTTATAAGAGTTTCACAGTATTCAGGGATTATTGCGGAAACCCTGGGACTTGAGGAAAAAAAAGTCGGAATTATAAGGCAGGCTGCCCCTGTTCATGATATAGGGAAAATCGGTATTCCTGAAAAACTTCTTCTCAAGCAGGGGAAGCTGACAGAAGGGGAATTCTGTGAAATGAAAAACCACTGCATTTATGGCGAGAAAATACTCAAGAGCCAGTCTCTTGACATCTTTTTGAGGACAAAACACTCTGTTGATGATATAAACATCATATATCCTGATGAGCTGCTTGAAACTGCAGCAGTAATTGCAAAATCACATCACGAAAGGTATGACGGGAGCGGATACCCTGAAGGACTTGAGGGGGATGGAATTCCGGTTGAAGCTAGAATTGCTGCAGTTGCAGATGTATATGATGCAATCGGAACAGAGAGGTCATATAAAAAAGCATGGGAAGAATCAGAGTGCCGGGAATATATAAAGAAAAATGCGGGAATTCTTTTTGATCCTGATGTGGTAAATGCCTTTATATCAAGTATAAACAAAATAGCTCTTGTTAAGAATACTTTTATGGATGAACAGGATGCATCAAAATCATACCTGCTGGCCGGAGCAGGATAACAGGTCATATTAAAAAATTGGATAACCTGTCAGGAGGATTAAATGGGCTTAATGGAATGGAAGGATGAATTGAGTGTGGGTATTGAAAAAATTGATAAACAGCACTTTACACTTATAGAGATGATCAATGACTTGAATGAAGCTATGCAGAATAAACTTGGACAGGAGACTGCAGGGGAAATAATTGAATCTCTTATAAACTATACAGAAACACACTTCAGGACAGAGGAAGATCTGTTTGATAAATACAACTATGCTGAATCAGAATCACATAAAAAGGAGCACGAAGAGTTTGTCAAAAAAGTATCAGATTTCAAAAGGGATTATGATTCCGGCAAAATAGGACTTTCTGTTTTTATAATGGATTTTTTAAGCAGCTGGATTGTCAGGCATATAAAAGGAACAGATATGAAATATGCCTCTTTTTTCAGGGATAAAAAGATATAGCGCTGCAGCTATTTTAATTACATATCTTTATCCAGGATTTCCCTTATCTGCCGGAAGAGCCTGTCAATTGCAAAAGGTTTCTGAATAAAATTAATTTCAGATTCCAGGATTCCCTGATGTGCAATTATATCGGCAGTATATCCTGACATGAAAAGTCTCCGGATCCCAGGATACAAGGACATAAGGCTTTTTGAAAGCTCCCTTCCGTTCATTTCAGGCATTATTACATCGGTAAGAAGAAGATCAATATTACCGCTGTATTCCCTTGCTTTATTAAGGGCTTCAACAGGGCTTGAACAGCTTATTATGCTGTAACCTGCATCCTCAAGTGATTCTTTAATCATTTCAAGGATTTCCTTTTCATCCTCAACAACAAGAATTGTTTCATGACCTTTTTTCGGACCTGATTTTTCTGCTGCTGCAGTTTCGGGATGTATTACATTTTTACTTACAGGAAGGTATATTTTAAATGTTGTTCCTGTTCCAGGTTCACTGTAGACATTGATATAGCCGTTGTTCTGCCTTACAATTCCGTAGACAGTTGAGAGTCCGAGCCCTGTCCCCCTGTCTTTTGATTTTGTAGTAAAAAATGGTTCAAAAATCTTTTTACAGTCTTCCTTCTCTATTCCGCACCCGTCATCACTTATATTAATCCTTACATACTCCCCTTCTGTATACTCAGTGTTTCTTTTACAGTATTCCCTGTCAAAATAAATACTTTCAGTTCCTATAATTATTCTGCCGGATTTATGCCCTATTGCATCCCTTGCATTTATTACGAGGTTTATAATTATCTGGTCGATCTGGGACGGGTCGGCACAGACTTTTCCGACATTTTTACCGGGTTCCCAGCGGAGTGTAATATCCTCCCCTATTAGCCTCCTGACCATTCTGAGCATAGCCCCTATTGTTTCATTGATATCAAGTATTTCCGGCCTTATTGTCTGCTGCCTTGCAAATGCAAGGAGCTGTCTTGTGAGATCTGCGGAGCGTTCTGCTGCCTGGCTGATTTTTTCAATCTTCCTGTAAAGTGAATCTGTTTTGTCAAGAGATCTCAAGATAAGATCGGAGTTACCGATTATGATGCTGAGCATGTTATTAAAGTCATGAGCAACCCCCCCTGCAAGCCGCCCTACAGATTCAAGTTTCCTGGACTGTTCAAGCTGGTTCCGGAGTTCTGTTCTTTCCCTCTCATATTCCTGGTTTTCTGTAAGGTCCCTTACAACAGCAATAATGAAATCATCTTTACCTCTATTCATTTTGCTGAGAAGAACTTCCACAGGATATACAGAGCTGTCCTTCCGCAAATGATTAGAAGGGAACTGGTGAATTTCATTATAGCTGATTTTTTTCCAGTATTTAACTTTATCTTCTCTCTCCTCAGATTCAGGGTCAAGATCATATACAGTCAGTAAAGCAAGCTCTTCCTTTGAGTAACCTGTATTTATTGAAGCAATCCTGTTTGCAAAAATAATATTGCCCTCAAGGTCGTGAACAAAAACTTCATCAGGAAGGTTTTCAATAAGAAGTCTGAAATTATCTTCACTTCTCATCAGTTTTTCTTCAGTAAGTTGACGATCTGTTACATCACGGACAGCTGTTGCTCGGGAAACCCCTGCTGTTGTCCTTATATTCCTCGATTCAATCTCGGCATAAAAATAGTCCCCGTTTTTTTTAAACATTTTTATTGTATAGGGGGAACATTTTTCTTTTACAATATTTTCCCTGACAATATCCATATAGTCAGGATGGACAAGCCCCGTCATATCATGGTTCAGGAGTTCATCCCGCTCAAATCCAAGCAGCTCACAAAGTCTGGAGTTTACATCGATGGCAATTCCGTTTCTGTGTATCAGAATTCCTTCGGTTGTTACATCTGAAAGAAGTTTATACCGCTCCTCGCTGTATACAAGCTTCTCTTCAAATTCCCTCTTTTCTGTAACATCCCTTATTATGCCGAGAGTACCTATTATTATACCGTTTACTTTCAATACAGAACCTGTAAGTTCTCCCATGAAAAACGAACTGTCTTTTTTTCTTATTTTAAGAAAAAAATCCGAGGCCTTTCTCTGCATCTGCAGTACTTCTCTGAATTCATCCTCTGCAATCTTTAAATACTCTTTGCTCAGATAACTGCTGAAATGGGTGTCTGTCATTTCAGAAGGGGTATATCCGAATATATTCATGCTTGAAGGGGATGCATAGGTTATTTTCCCGTCCAGATCTGTCATAAAAAGAAAATCACTGAAATTTTCCGCCATGCTCCGGAATTTGTTTTCACTCTCCTTGAGTTTATTTTCTGTCTCCTTTTTATCAGTTATATCCTGAATAGTACCTACAATTTTGTTCTTTATCCTGTCATACTCTGCAGCTGAATGAATAAATCTTATTTTTCTGTCTGTGAGTCTTCTTATTTTAAATTCAACATTGTAGGGAATATTGTGTTCAATCAGGTCTTTCATGGCCTGATCAAGTTTATCTCTGTATTCAGGAAGCGGGATCGGCTGAATATGAGAGGCATTCAGATGAGTTTCAAAAAGTCCGTAGATCTTTCTTGCCTGTTCAGATGCCTCAACCTTTCCTGTAGCCGGATCAAGTGTCCATGAACCGATATCAGCAACAGACTGGGCCCGCTGAAGCTGCCATCTGTATTCTTCCAGCAGCTCATCCTTTTCAATTCTGGAAAAGGCATAGGCAAGATCATCTGAAAATTCACTGAAAAGAGAAACTGCCTCATTGTTTTCAAAATAATCAGGATAAACAGATACAGATAATATTCCGAAAACTTTATCACCGCTTTCAAGTTTTGAAAGCAACCTTGACTGCCCCTTGTAATATCCTGACATGGGACAGTCATTACAGCTTAAATGAGGGTCTTTAATAACCAGGGTTTTGTCCGGGGAGAGAGCTTTTTTTATGCAGCCGGGATAAATACCTTTTTCTGCAAGGTTTTTAACTCTTTCTGAACCGCTTTTAAATCCTGATTCTGCTATAAACTCAATATCCTCTGATCCAGGGGCAAAAAGAATTATCCATATGCTGTTAAAGTTTTTGATATCAGAGAGTATTTGACAGCTTCTTTCAGCAAGGCTTATTTTATCATGCTCAGTAAAAATAATTTTTTTAAATTTATGGGAAGCATTTAAAATATTATAGACATAGTTATTAATCGGCATTTCAGGATGGTCATGGCTCTTAAGCGGTAAATTATTATTCTTTTTCTCATTCATTTTTTTACCCTCTTTGCAATTTCAACCCCGGAATTAATATTCATATATAGAGAAAACATGCTCCCAAGTTTTATTATACTGGATAAATTTTGTTTTTCTTATTTTTTTTAATTTCTTTATTAACATACAGCATTTCAGACAGAGCCCCTACACTCTTAATATTTATGCTATATAGTAAAACACAAATACCGATAATTATGGTAGTATATTTATACCTGTTAAGTAATTATTCACAATAAACATTTCGAGGTGATTTCAAGTGATAAAGGTACTCATAATAGAAGATGATCCAATGGTTCAGGAAATAACAGAATCCTATATAAATGATATAAACGGATATTCTGTTGAAGGAAAATGCACAAACGGATCAAAAGCTCTTGACTTCCTTGAGAAAAAAAATGTTGAACTTGTTATTGCAGATATAAACATGCCTGAAATGGACGGGATAACATTTATAAAAAACCTGAGGTCCAGACAGATAAAATCAGATGTGATATTCATAACAGGACTGAAAGATACAGAAACAATAAAAACAGCGCTTGAATACGGCGCAGTAGACTATATAATAAAACCGTATGATTACAACAGGTTCAGTACAACAATGGAGTCCTACAGGAAAAGGTTTCAGACACTTAAATACAAAAATGATATAAGCCAGTCGGAAATTGACACCCTTCTGAATAATCCAATATCAGAGATCTCTCTTCCAAAAGGGCTTCACCCGACAACACTTGATAAAATCTTATCATTCATCAACAGCTGTGAAACTGATTTTTCAGTTGATGATGTATCAAACAGCTTAAACATGAGCAAAGTTTCTGTAAGGCATTATCTTGAATACCTGTGCAAGAAGAACAGGATTATCTGCGATACCGAGTACGGTACTGTAGGGCGCCCTAAATACACATACAGAAAAAAATTAAAGACATTTTAAGTCAATCAATAAAATTATTCATCAGTTTTCAGTAAAACCAATTGTATATCTCTCTTGATTTTTACTATACACTTGTTTAGTATTAATATATGAATACTGCTTATCCATCACGAATAACAATAATAAATGAAAACCTTCCAGGAATCAGGCTTTACGAGGACAGGATAAAATGCGGATTCCCCAGCCCTGCCGAAGGCTATGCTGAAAGGGAAATGGATTTCAACAGATATATAATAAGACACCCGGCATCATCTTACTGCTTCCATGTAAAGGGGGACTCAATGGAGGGGCTGCATATTGCAGAGGGGGACCTTATTGTTGTTGACAGGAGCCTGCCCCTCGAATCGGGGAAAATAATAATATGCTGCCTGGACAGGGAATTCACCCTCAAGAAATTCATCAGAAAAAACGGCCAGGCATTGCTGTGTCCTGCAAACCCGGCCTACAGGGAAGTACTTCTCACTGAGGAATCCGACTTTGAATACTGGGGAACAGCAGTAAGCCTTGTCAGAAAACTCTGACTTCAGGCAGGGAAAGGATAATATAAAATGGTAGCACTTGCTGACTGCAACAGTTTTTACGCTTCATGTGAAAAAATATTCAGACCTGACCTCAGGGACTCTCCCGTAATTGTCCTTTCAAATAATGACGGATGCATAGTTGCCGCATCGGGAGAGGCAAAGGAGGCGGGTATAAAAAGGGCCCAGCCTCTTTTTGAGCAGAGAAAAACCATCGAGGAGAAGGGAATAGCAGTTTTTTCTTCAAATTATGCCCTGTATGCAGATATTTCAAGACGCATAATGGGGCTTCTCAGGGAAATGTGCTCTTCTGTAGAGGTATATTCCATTGATGAGGCATTTATAACACTCCCCGCGGGACTTGAAGGGAGAGGATTAACCCGGTTTGCAGTCAGGATAAGGGAAAAAATACAGCAGTGCACAGGGATAGGAATCTCCATAGGGATAGGAGAAACCAAAACCCTTGCAAAAATAGCAAACAGAATGGCAAAGAAAAGGGGTGCAGCTCCTCTTCCCGGCATATATATAATAGACAGCACAAACAGAGAAAGCGCCCTTGCTTCAACAGCAGTCGAAAACATATGGATGGTGGGAAGGCAGTACGCCTTCATGCTGCATGAAAATTCCATACGCACAGCTCTTGACCTGATGAATGCAGAGAGCTGGTGGATAAGAAAGAAAATGACAGTAACAGGATACAGGACACAGTGCGAACTTAAAGGAAGACCCTCTTTCGAACCGGATGACCTTAATACCCCCAGAAAGGGAATAGTAGCTTCAAAGCAGTTCGGAAAGCCGGTAACGGAAATAGAGGAACTTAAGGAAGCAGTTGCAGGGTATGCTTCAGAAGCAGCGGAAAAACTGCACAGACAGGACTCATCAGCATCAGCATTTACAGTATTCCTTGAAACAAACCGCTACCGTGAAAATGAAAGGCAGTACAGGGCGGCATGGACAGTTAAAACAGAAGTTCCTGTAGATTATCTGCCTGAAATAACAGCTGCAGCTGAAAAAGCACTTTCAGCAATATTCAGGGAGGGATACCGTTACAGGAAGGCAGGGGTAATAATAACAGATATCTGCAGCAACAGGGAAAAACAGCTGGAACTCTTTGACGATGAAAAATCAGCGGTTAAAAAAAGGCTTACACTTGCAGTAAGGGATATAAACCTTAAGTACGGAAGGAATACTGTATCAAGCCTTTCTGCCGGAACATCAAAAAAAGAGAAGGAATGGCTTATGAGACGGGAAATGCTTTCACCCTGCTACACAACCCGGATCAGTGATTTCCCTTACGTATATGCAAAATAATATACCTGAAACTCCCCCTGCACTTTCAACAGATATCATGAGCAGTATCTATTGAAAAGACTTGAAATGCATGTAAAACAGGCGGAATTTTATCATGTAAATTTACAGGGCACAGAAACCGATAATAAAATATTATGAAAGAAAGAATTTATATAAGATTATTTATAATTTCAGTTTTATGTCTCTCTGTATTGGGATGCTCTTCAGGAGGAAGCGATTCAGCATCAGGCCCGGCACTGTCAACAGAGGAAAGGGCTGACGAAGCACCCCTTATACAGGACCAGGATCAGGGAATAGTTGCAGGACTTAACCTTGATGAGAATATTTCAGAAGAGGCACTGATAAGCTCAAACGGGGAAATCAGCTGGATTGACGGACTTGAGGGGAAGGCCCTTTTTCTTGATTCTGACGGTGAATTTCTTTCTATCCCTGACAGCAGCGATCTTGATCTCCCCGGAAACGGGGCCCTGTCTGTATGGGTGTATCCTGTTGAACATGTTGATTTTGCAGGGATACTTCACAAGGGGACAGAAACGGATTTTTCAGATGAGGCATGGTCGCTTCAGTACTGGACATCATATAAACCTGCCATACTTCTTCATAACGAAGCAGGGGTTCAGAAACAGATAACATCAGATGCAGCGCTTGAACTTGACAGATGGCATCATCTTGCAGCCTCATGGGGATTTGAAGAAGCAGACGGTAAAAGCTGGTTCAGGTTTTATGTTGACGGTATAAAAAAGGGGGAACTGGATATTTCATCTTTTCTTCCTGTAAAAAATTCTGCAGGAGATCTGATCATAGGATCACAGCTTCCTGAATCGCACAGCACAACCTACGGCCACATTACCTTCAGGGGTGCAATAGACAATATACTCATATACAGCCGGCCTTTAACTGAAGAGGAAATAACAGATCTTTATAATGAATATTCAGGGTTATAATTCTAAGGAGAAAAAACTGATATACAGTTTCTTCCGCTCTGTTTTGCATTATAAAGAGCAATATCTGCCTTTTCAAGGACAGCATCCAGCTCGAGGTCACCGGCTTCATTCCCTTCAGTCTCGGGGGAAAAAACACCTGCGCTGAAGCTGTAATTTATTGTCTTCCCCTTACAGAGTACCTTCAGCTCCATACTTCTTATCCGCTCCATGATATTAAAGGCATCTTCTGTACCTGTATCCGGCATCATGCAGATAAATTCCTCCCCTCCGAAACGGGAAACAATATCAGATTCCCTTAGGTTTTCCTTCAGAAGCCTGCTGAATTCAGACAGGACAAGATCTCCTGCACTGTGGCCGTAAGTATCATTTATCTTCTTGAAAAAATCCAGATCAATAAGTATTACAGAGAAGCTCTCTCCCGACCTCCTGAAACGCCGTATTTCATGCCCTGCCAGTTCAATAAAAGCCCGTCTGTTAAGGAGTGAAGTAAGCTGATCATAGGATGCCAGAAATTTAAGCCTTTTCTCTGCATTCATCAGCTCAAAAGAAAAAATATAAAGAGTCCATGTAATACCTGCAATATTGAAAATAAGGGTTGCGTAAAACGATGTAATCTGTTCCTGATGAGACATTGTAAGGGGTATAATATTTACATCAATAAAAATATTGAAAAAGAAGGCAGCTATATTCATATAATTCACTGCCCTTCTGTATACCGCCTCATCAGGAGAAAAAAGAATAAAAGAAATCGGAATAAGACTCAGATGATAATAGTGGTAGCCTGTTTCCCTTGAAAAAAACAGAACAGTGACAGAAAGAATATGGAGAAAATAAACCATTGAAAACCATATCTTTGCAAACGGGCATTTTTTAAGATAAATCAGGTAGAAGGTAAAACTGTAGGGAATAAGAAACAGAAAATTGAAAAAGGCAATCCTGAACCCGAACCTTACAAGATACCAGGGGGTATAAAAGGATATGGCTGAATAGGTTATAAAAACACAGATAGTCAGAACTTTTACATGGTAATCCTGTGCATCCCAGTTTTTTTTCAGTATATTCCTGACTTCTGAAATATTTTTCATTTTCCTGATTATTATAATATTCCCCTTATATTTCAATAGCAGAGACGGGGAATAACATATATTTAATAACTTTTTTCATGATGAGAATAACTTATACTCATAATTTAATAAATTCATCCAAACCATTTCCAATAAGCAATGCAGAGAGGAGATTGACATTCACTGCAATTCCAATATCATATAGCGTCAATGAGCAGTTTTTCCCGTTACATAAAAAAAAACAGGCCTTTTCTCTTTATCATAGATTATGAATCAGAACACCGTCATTTCTTGGAACTTGACAGGGCAGCAGAAAACGGGATCTATTACGACTTTGAAGGGAAAACAAATTTTCATGAACCTGTTTCAAAACCGGAAAAAATTGAATTCAGAAAATACCCTGTCCCGTATGAAAATTATCTTGATGCATTCAATTCTGTCCACAGTAATCTCGAGAAAGGAAATTCATACCTTGCAAACCTCACCTTCAGAACAGAGATAGATATAAACCTGAGTCTGAAGCAGATATTCGCCTTAAGCAGTGCAAAATTCAAACTGCTTTACAGGGATTTTTTTGTGGTATTTTCACCGGAAGCCTTTATAAGGATTGATGGCAGAAAAATATCAACCTACCCGATGAAAGGAACAATTGATGCGGCTGTCCCTGATGCTGATAAAGTTATTCTGAACGATGCAAAGGAAACAGCAGAACATACCACTATTGTGGACCTCCTCAGGAACGACCTCAACATGGTCTCGGCTAATGTGAAGGTTGAGAAATTCAGGTATATTGACAGACTGAAAACCAATTTCAAGGAGCTTCTTCAGGTAAGTTCAGTTATATCAGGAGAACTTGATTATGGCTTCGAGGAAAACCTTGACAGCATATTTGAAAAAATCCTCCCTGCAGGATCAATAACCGGAGCCCCCAAAAAGAAAACAGTTGAAATCATTGATCAGGCAGAGAATTATAAAAGAGGTTACTATACAGGGATTTTCGGATATTATGACTCGGGGGTACTTGTAAGCGCAGTTATGATAAGATTCATAGAAAAAGACAGCGGGAATATGTATTTCAAAAGCGGAGGGGGGATCACCATATACAGCGACCCGGAAAAAGAATATCAGGAGCTGATCGATAAAATCTATGTGCCGGTTTATTGAAACAATAAGAATAGAAGACAGTAATATCTGCAGCACTCTTTACCACATATCAAGGTTTTTAAAAACCAGGAAATTTTTCTTTCCTGAATCAGAAACTGTTGACCTGGAAGAAATAGTCACCGAAGAATTCAGAAAATACTGTTCAAACCATGAAAACACAGTCTCCGGCACAATAAAGTGCAGAATAGTCTATTCAGAAAATATTGAATCTGTAGAATTCATCCCATATGAAATAAAGCCGATCAGAACTTTGAAAACTGTCAGCTGCGACAGAATCGATTACAGCTATAAATACTCAGACAGATCAGCAATAAACAGGCTCATGAATTCATGTAGAGAGTGTGATGATATTCTGATAATTAAAAACAACCTTGTGACAGATACTTCCTTCGGAAATATTCTGTTCTTTGACGGAGAGAGATACTTCACACCGCATCTGCCCCTTCTCAAGGGAACTAAAAGACAGCTTCTCCTTGATAAGAAAATAATAACTGAAATTAAAATTGAAAAGAATGATATTAAAAGATTCAAGTACCTTACAATAATAAATGCAATGCTCGACCCTGATACTATAAGAATTGATATTAAAAACATTTTTTAATAAACTTATCATATAATAAAGGTAAAATGATTTTCCGCAGGACCTTAAAGGGCTTAACACAGGTATCTACAGAGGAAGCTCTTACGGCTATGCTTTTGACAGAAGCATGATTTTTTCCAAAGACCCTGCAAATACAAATCAGAATATTATAGAAAAACAGTAAAAAACTCAATTAATTATCATATAAATACAGAAACTGTAGAGTGAACCGAACAGAGCACCGAACACCATGCCGTAACCTGCTCCTCCTGCAAAAGATGCAATTACAGGGCCGGCAAGCCCCGATCCTGAATCAAAATTAAAATCAATAGACCCTGTGTAATAGGATGTTATAAACAGGGGAAGGATTGAAGAGGTCAGGATAGCGGCTCCTGAAAGGGAACTGTAATATATCCCCTTTATCATAAAAAGAAGAAAAGCATCATTACTGCTGTCAAGCATCTTTTCAGAAAGCCACCCGGAGACCATATATCCGGCATAAGAGCCGGCAGCAAGGGAAGGGAATGCTGAAAATACATCCAGATAAAGAGGAGTCCCTGTATCCACATCTTTCACAGCACTCCAGAATATATGAGCACCCCCTGTCAGCATCCCGGAAAAGATACAGACTGAAGCAGTAATTTTTTCTACTTTATTATCATTAAAATCTTTTTCCGGCCCGTTGTTCAAGGAATAAGAAGGAATCACCTCTATTAAAATCATGAAGCAAATAATAATTCTGAAGGCCGCCGATTTATTGAAATAAATACCCATAATATCAAATTTTATGATATTTCAGGACAGATTACATAAAACATGCCTTAAAATTTATATGATCCTTTTAATCCAGTATTATTATCCTGTTATTTTTTCATCCATCTTTATACTTTCAATTACTGCCACTTACATCTCCTTTTAACTGTACATTGCTTCAATCAGTCATTTGTTATTAATTTAAAAGGACAACTGTTAATACATATTCCGCAATCAGCACAAAGATCCTTATTGATTAGAGCTTTTCTCCCTTTCATCACTATAGCCTGCTGAGGGCAGGACCCTGTACATATACCGCAGCCCCGGCAGTTATCAGAAATTTTCACTATCTCCTCCTTTAATTTTCCATCCCCAATACTAATGAACCAGTGTTCATTTGTCAATATACACACTTCCGAATATTAGTATTTCTGCATATATTAATAAACTTAAAATCATTATTCACTGTTTCTGATTTTATGAGATGCAGGAATTTAATAACAGTTTGAAATTTTCGAAGTTTTAATATACTTTTCATGGATATTAAAATGAATTTCAAACAGCCGCTGTACTGCATGTTATAATACAGCAGGTTCCCGGAGGAAATAATATGTTCAATAAATACTGCACCAGATTTCTACTGATGATAAGCATACTCCTGCACATTACTGTATCCCCTGCATTTTCACAGCAGGAAGAGAGAAAAGTGGGACTTGTACTCAGCGGTGGGGGTGCTCTAGGCATTGCCCATATCGGGGTTTTAAAGATGATTGAAAAGTATGATATACCTGTCGACTATATTACAGGCACAAGCATGGGAGCAATTATCGGAGCCCTTTACGCTTCAGGATATAAAGCCTCGGAGATTGAAGAGATAATAAAATCAATTGACTGGATACCGTTATTAAGCGACAGGAAGGAAAGGAAAACAACAGATCTGAATGACAGGGAACTTTTTGAAAAAAATATACTTATGCTTCATTTCAACAGGGGCAAGCTTTCCATTCCTGAAGGAGCTGTTTACGGACAGAATGTCTATAATCTTATTTCAGGACTGACCTGGCATGTACGGGAAATTGATGATTTCTCGGAACTTCCGATACCTTTCAAATGCATTGCCACTGATCTGCAGACAGGAGAAGCTGCCGTCCTTGAGAGGGGAAATCTTGCAGATGCAGTCAGGGCAAGCATGGCAATCCCGACAGTCTTTTCCCCGATAGAGATAAACAACCATCTCCTTGTTGACGGCGGGGTTGTAAGAAATATTCCAGTATCAGATATTAAAAAAATGGGCGCTGATATTGCAATTGTATCAGATGTTGGAACACCGCTATATTCAAAAGAGGAACTTAAATCGCTTTTAACAGTTTTCGACCAGCTTATAAAGCTTACATTCAGCTATTCAAACGAATATGAACTGAGCCTTGCAGACAGGGTTATAAGCTATGATCTTAAGGATTACAGTATTGCAAGTTTTCTTAAAAGCAGTGAAATCGTGGAAAAAGGAGATGAAGCATTACTGGATCACGAAGAATATTTCAGATCCCTGGCAGCTGAGCTGGGAAGAAAAAAAACTGCAGAAAAGCCGGAGGAAAAACCTTTTCTGGCAGAAAGGATAGAAATCAAAGGCAATAAACATACAGAAGAGAACAAAATAATAAGGATTCTCGGAATTGAGAAAGACACAGCAGTAACAAAGGAAAAACTGGAAAAAGCTGTTTCCTCTCTCTACGGGACAGGGGATTTCAATCTTATCAGATATTCAGCACGGGACAATACTCTGAGTCTTGATCTGAATGAAGCTCCTTCTGAAGTAAATACATTCGGTATTAACTACAATAACTATGACGGGGCAAGTCTTCTCATGAATTCAAGGGCGAAAAGCCTCTTTATTGAAGACTCTACCACAAGGTTCAAACTCAAACTGGGAAGGAATTATCTTGCAGGGCTTAAATATTCAATACCTGTTCTTTACGATTATTTCGACCTGGGAGTTGAAGGGAAACTCTTCAGAAGGGATTTTTATTTCTATGACGAGGAAGGAAATAAGGAATCCAGGATCTTTTCCGATTTCTACACAATATCCAATACACTGGAATATGACTATTTCAAGAGCCTGAAAACAGGGATTTTCTTCGACTATAATTTCATTACCCTGAAAGATGAAATATCTCCTGATGAAATAGATGAGGATGTGGCCTATTTCAACACCGGGACATATCTGAAACTTGATACAACAAATAATTCAATGTTCCCTGACAGCGGCATATTTTTTTACATGAGGGGGGAGTATGTCTCTTTCGATGATTATTTCTCTGATTTCTCATTGTCCGGGGGAAGTGATGTAACAGACTATTTCCAGATAAAAGCAAAATCAGAATTATACATTCCCCTGTTCAGTTTTATATCCCTGAACCCCTCGTTTGAAGCAGGAATATCCGAATTCAACGGAAGGGAGAGTGCAGGTTTCTTTGTAGGGGGGTTCCGGAATGATATAGATAAAAACTTTATAAGCTTCAAAGGGGTATATCCCGGAGATATCATGGAGAAAAATGTTATATCAGCAGAAGCTTCAGCAAATATCTACCTGAACAGGATAATGGTGCTCTCCCCCTTCTTCAGCAGACTTTTCTACCGCTTTCCGGACAACCCTGAAACACTATACAGTTTCGGAACATCCCTTGCACTTATAACTCCGCTGGGCCCGATTGAGGCAGCTGCGGCAAAAGCGGAATCAAAGAAACTGCCGGTGATTTATATAAATGTGGGATTCAATTTCTGATAATTTGTTACTCAAAGCAGACTGATTTTTGTCATGAACCTTTTTTATTCAAAGATCTGACATCAGACATTGCTTTTTCATAACAGTCAGGGCACAGCCCATGGCTGAAGCCGGCTTCGGAGTTTTCACTGATATATGTTTCAAGCTGCTGCCAGTAGCCCTGGTCATCCCTTATCTTTTTGCAGACTGAGCATATAGGCAGAAGCCCCTGCAGTTTCCTGATCCTGCCTGCAGCAGCTTCCAGGTCCTTAATTACAGCTTCCTTTTCATGTTCCGATTTTTTTCTTTCAGATATTTCATTTTCAAGGCTTTCTGTTTTCTCCCTGATTCTGTCTTCAAGTTCACTGCTGTGCATCAATATCCTTCCTGCAAAAGGTTTCATAAGAACTGAAAAACCTGAAAGGGTAACAACAAAAACAGCTGTAAACAAAACACCGGCAATTAAAAGTTTCCGGTAAAGGGGAGCATACAGCGCGGTTCTGTTGCTAACGGCAGCTATTCCCCACCCCGACTTTTTTACAGGGAAATATACAACAACTTCCTTTCCCTCATATGTTATTCCATTTTCCCCGGCAGCTGCTTTTTCAAGTATTCCGGAATATCTGCCCCTTATACTGTTATATTCATCTGCATTTCTGATCTTGCCGAGAATAACCTTACTGCTTCCTGAAAACATTGCAAGGTAAATATCAATTCTGTTTTCAGCTGTAGGGGGAGATACAATTTTCTTGAGCTCATAGGTATCTATAAAGACAAGATCAGTTCCTTCCCTCTTTTTATCACTGCTGAAAATAGGCGCACTTGCTATAACTATGTCCCTTCCATTAATATTTACAGGAGGATAAAGTTCAACTGAATCTGCAGCATAAGCAGCTGCATATGAATCATAACTGAAAAAAACCGAAGCATCCCCGCTCAGAGAAACAATTCTGTCATCATCATCAAGTCTTGCAATACCGGTAATTTCCCTGCCAATATGCATTGCATCATCAAGTTTGGGCTTAGTAAATTCAGTCAGGCTGGCAAGAGATATTTCTCCTCTGTTGTACCTTTCAAGTTCCTGTCTTATCCTTGTTCTGCTGGTTATCTGAAGGGAAAGATCTTTTGCCCTCATTGCCCACTGGCTTACTGCAATTGACTCCATCTCTGCAGCATGATAAAGCTTGTGCTCTTCAGCATCCTTAAGCTGATCAAACAGTATGAAATAAACAATAAAAGAAAAAAGAACAGTCACAGCAAGCAGCGCAGATGCAAGATATATAAATAGAGAATATTTCAGCTGCTTCGTTGAATTCTGAGGGAAGGAAGAAGTATTCATTTAATCTCCTGTAAATAAACTGACTATCTTTTTTTATAGGCTGAATCTTTAAATAGGGGACAAAACATCAGTACTTTACAGATACACTATTTGGCAGAATACTCTGAAGCCTGTGCTTTTCATGATTATTATTAAATAGATAAAACATTATAATGGGTACTTTTTCAAAATGCAAACACTGAAAGAGATGATTTATCTTGAATCCAATATAATATATTTCTGTCCTGAATCCCGAGATAAATCATCAGAAATATAATGTCAAAGAAAGCAGAAAATATTAATTACTGATTTTATCCTAAAACTCCCTGAATCCCTCCTTTGAATCAAAATCATCCTTGCTGCTCATCTTTCTCCGGCCCGATCCTTTTACAGTTGCAGCAGCTTCTGTATATTCCAAATCGGGAATGTCCTCCTCATCAGCTTCCATGCTGCTGTCATACTGGTCACGCTTTTTTTCAGTCACTTCAAGTCTTTTTTCCTTAAGAGACTGTGCATTCTTTTCAAGTGCCTCTACAATAGGTTCTATTTCATGAACCGCATTTCTCATATTTTCAATAGAAACTGTTATCAAATCATCAAGTTCTACAAGTTCCAGAAAGTTTTCAAGGTACTTATCCAATTCATTATTAAGGCTTTCTCTTGCTTAGGCTGAAGGGATGGCTGTTACAGCTGAAGATAAAATTAACAGATTTCTAATATAAAATGAGAATCATTCTTATTATTTTATTAAAAACACCCTGTCATGTTCTTATTATGATTAGTTTTCGAGGTACTTTCTGAAAATATCCCGGAATTCATCAGTAATTTTTCAAGTTCACTGTCATATGCTCCGGCAAGTTCATAAATTGAAGGAAAAGTACTTGCTGAAAAACCGGATTTCCTGGAAAAGACATTGGGATAGGATTTTGAAAAAAATACTGTATCATAGCTTGAAATATCTGACCTGAGCCCCAGAGACTTGAGAATATAAAGGCCGACAGTTTCAGGAATTATGAAAATATCGATCCTGCCGGCAGCCAGTTTCCTGAAATTCTGTTCCGCTGTTGTAACAGGCTCAGGCTGGGGATAATACATTCCCTTTGACCTGAAGGGGGATGAGAATATTTTCCAGAAACCGGGATAATAGGAGTTCCCATTGACAATACCAAGCTTCAGTCTGTTATCCCTGATATCTTCAAGAGACTCTATTCTGTATCTTTCTTTTGTGGTATTAAGGGTAAATGCTTTAAAATCAGCCGTCCATACAGCATTTACCGGAAAATAAACAAACTCGGAGCGGTTCTGCTGATTGGAGACTGCAACACCTGCATCAGCTTCGCCGTCGGCAAGCATGTTCCAGCATCTTTTCCAGGGATATATCCGTATTTCATGGTCAATCCCGAGCTTTGTGAAAACATGATCGGCAACATCAGCATCTATACCGGTTACTTTTCCGTTCAGGGAAAAAAGATATGGGGGGTAGGACTCCCCAATAATAACAAGCCTGTCTGAAGGATATACACACACTGTAATCAGAGTCAGTAAAAAAAATGAATATAATCTGGTATTTTTTTTCATTACTTAAAAAATCTTCTTTTATTTTAATTGTATACAGGAATTTATTAAATTCCAGATTTTTCTAATAAAAAATACACCCATATATTTATATATGGCAATTTAATAATCAAATGGAAACAGACAGACCCTTTTACCTATACAGGTTACATCAATTTACCTGGAAGGTTTATAAATAAAAGCAGTTTTTTGCACAATCATCACACTGTCATGTTATTATTCAACAATGGTTTTTAAAATTTTTCAGAATAATACTTACCTGTTACAATAATATGAAATAAGGGTTTATGCTGTGATGAAAGGTAAAGCCGCTTTTTTAATCAATCTTTTGTTTTTTTTCTCTATTACAACTGCAGCTGAACTGATAAAAGCAGATACTGTAACAATAGCTGCTGATCTGTGGTATCCATACAATGGGAAACCGGATTCAGATAAACCGGGCTACTGTATAGAAATTGCAGAACTTATTTTCAATTCTGCAGGACATGAGATTGATTATAAAATTGTTCCCTGGACCCGTGCTGTTAAAGAGACACGGGAGGGGAAATATAATGCAGTTGTAGGAGCCTTTGTAAATGAAGTACCTGATTTTATATTTCCGGATGAGGAAGCAGGGCTTTCAGAAATATCATTCTTCACATTGAAGGAAAACAGCTGGTCATTCAGCAGTCTCGATTCTCTGAAAAAGGTAAAAACAGGAGCAATCAAGACATATTCATACGGCAGGGAACTGGATACTTATTTCAGGGAAAATCCTTTAATAGTTCAATATATGCATGGAGAAGATCCCATGACCCGCAATATAAAAAAGCTTCTGGCCGGCAGAATAGATGTTATTGTGGCAGATCCCAATGTATTTTATTACAAATCAGTAAATATGAATTCATATGACAAGATAAGATACGCAGGCAGCACAGTAAACAGAGAGAAAATCTATATTGCTTTTTCACCTGAAGATAGTAAATCAGAAAAATATGCAAAGTTGTTTTCTGAAGGGATGAAAGAAATCAGGAAAAACGGTAAACTGGAAATAATACTGAATAAATACAGACTCAGATACTGGAAATAATTGTAACAGTTGATTATATAATTAAAATCATTCCTGATCGAAAGAATCATATTCTGACGATGCGGAAAAATGAAACAGACAAATAATGATATAAAGGAAAGAAAAATACTGATGGACTGGATTCTTGATAAACTGCAGGGAAAATCCTTTAATCTGCCGGATCCCGCATTTAAATACCTGAGTGAAAGATATACCGTATTATTATCAGAACAGCTTGTAGCTGAGGACATGGGGAATGGAATAATCATACGCTCAGAAGATTTTATAAACAGGCACAGGGCCCAGTTCAATTCAGAAGAATATTATAAAAGCAGAATTGATGATCCAAGGGAAGGGACTGTAGATCATCTGCATGCGGAAATTACATCACATACAGCTTTAACATTGAGCAGGATAAAAAAACTTGATAATTATGCACAGCTTCTTGTCCAGACAGCCGGGCACCTGCATGACTCTGAAAGATCATATCCGCAGACACGAATTGATATTGATGAAGAATCGTATTCTGACAGAAAAAAGTATGCTGAATACAAACTGAGACATTCAAAAAATTCATGTAATACTGTATTGAATATTTACCATGATCTGACAGCAGAAGGGATAAATATACCCTTCGGATTTGTGGAGGACCTGAATTATATCATCCTGCGGCATGAAACCGGGGGCGACGGGGAGTCAAAGCAGAATCCGTCATCTTTAAAAAAAGATATCAATTTGAATGAGCTGTGCGATATTGTAATGACTGCAGATTCCATATCATATTTTGATGCAAATATCATGACACACTGGGAAGAAATCAATAAAGATGAAAATCTGCTAAGAAGAAAAATTCATTTCATGTACAGCCGCCTTCCTGAACAGGGAAAAATACTTATAAAAAAAGACATTATTAATTCATCAAGCCATATTTTCGGAATAAATTATCCTGAACAGGAAGATATAAAAACAATACGCTGCCTTATATCAGAAGAATGCAGGTAAACAGCATTGCATCTGGAAAGTTTATCAGTTTCAGGAGAAGATAATGATTTTTGTATTTCAGTTATTGTAATAAATAATATCTTTTACTATTAAAATCAGGATAAGCTTCAATTAAAACCATGATAAAATAACACATGACTGAAATTTTAAGTAACCTGACTGATTATATAAAAGGCAATGAATACTGGCTGATGGAAAGAATACTTTCCTATGCAAAAGAGAGGGATTACACAAAGTATACTTCCACCCTGGTTGAACCGTGGCGGCTCTCAATATCCGGCTTGTCAGAATCATTTGTAAAACTTGTTGAATCCAGAGGGGATAATATTGACCTGTCTCCTGATGAGGATTATGAAAGTGATCCGGCCACACAGTTCGGGATTATAGAAGCGCAGAGACACAGGGAACGGGGGATAAGCCTTGAGATGTTTCTGGGATTGATGAAGTATTATAACCAGTCATATCAGGATCTGATCAGGGAATCAGGATTTGAAAACGAGAAAAAACAGTACTATACAGGATTGATTAACCGTTTTTTTGACAGGGTTGAGATTGCTTTCTGCAAAGCATGGACCTCTCCAAAAAAGGAACAGTTAATCACTGAACTTCAGAAAAAAAACCGCAGAATGACAAATGAAAAAAATAAATATCTCACCATTTTTGAGAGCCTTTCAATTGCAGTTATCATTACAGATTCTGACGGGATTATTGAAAACATGAATCTGGCAGCTGCAAACATGTTCAATAAAGAAGCAGTCTCCGGATCTAAGTATTATTCTGAAATAAATGAAAATATGTATTTTTATGAAAGATTTCCAGAGCTGGAAAAAAACTACATTAATTTCATAAAAAGCGGAAAAGAAAAAACAGCTGATGATTTTTACCACGATTTCACAGAGCAGTATTTCCACATATCTTTTTCAAGTTCCCTTGATATTTCGGGGAAATTTTCAGGAACAATAATTATGATCAATGAAATTACAAAACACAAGGAGATGGAAAAGAAGCTTGAAAAACTTGCGGAAACAGACCCCCTTACAGGAGCCAACAACAGGAGATCCTTTTTAAAATTCTTTGAAAAAGAGCTGAAAAGATGTAAAAGGTATACCCGGGCACTTGCCATTATAATGATTGATATTGACCACTTTAAAGATATAAATGACAAATACGGTCATGATGCAGGGGATGAAGTTTTAAAACTACTGGTGAAAAAGGCCCATTCAGTTATCAGAAGTACTGATATATTCTGCAGATGGGGGGGTGAGGAATTTCTGCTTCTCCTTCCGGAGTCCAGTATAAAACAGTCATCACATCTTGTTGAAAGGTTCAGAAACAGTTTATCAGAATCTTCAGTCACTGCGACCGGGGGATTGGAAATAAAGATTACCGTAAGCATCGGGATGACAGTTTCAGATAATAAAGATAATACTGATACACTTATTAAAAGAGCTGATAAGGCATTATATATGGCAAAGGAACAGGGGCGGAACAGGGTTATTGTTCTGTAAACAGGCAGGTCCTGCTTATACTGATCAATCTGAAAAAAGCCTGATAGTAGTGCGGGAGTAAGCAACTATCTGCCGCTTTCTGACTGTATATTGCCATACAGATATTTTTTCAGCTTGAGCTGATACCGATAAAGCTGAAAAGCGGATCAAGAGAGACAGTTACTGGATGTTTCCCGAAACAGATATGTGATACAATTGGAATTATGAAATACAGATGTTCATGGTGCAGTGATGATCCCTTATATAGTTCTTATCACGACAAGGAATGGGGTGTCCCTGTCCATGATGACAGACTTTTATTTGAATTCCTTACACTTGAGGGAGCCCAGGCAGGTTTGAGCTGGATAACAATTCTCAGAAAAAGGGAGAATTACAGGAAAGCTTTTGATAATTTCGACTGTCAAAAAATAGCAGAATACACAGTTGATGATGTAAACCGGCTTCTTTCAGACTCCGGGATTATCAGGAACCGGCTTAAGATTAAATCAGCAATCAAAAATGCTCAGGCTGTTTTAAGAATAAAGGAGGAATTCGGTTCATTTGATACCTATCTGTGGCGCTTTGTAGAGGGAAAAACCATACAGAACAGGATCAGTTCCATGGATGAAATACCTGCAAGAACAGAAATCTCTGATGCTATGAGCAGGGACATGAAAAAAAGGGGTTTCAGTTTTACAGGCTCAACAATATGTTATGCTTTCATGCAGGCAGTGGGAATGGTTAATGATCATATTACTGACTGCTTCCGCTATAAAGAGGTAAATAAAAGATAAATCAGTTTACATAAACAGAAACATTCAACGGTAAAAATCAAAAAAATATCAGCTGAATAATGAGATCTCTTAAATAACTATTGAACAACCCGGGCTTTAACCGGGATAAAACTGTATACAGTTGATGATTTTATACCTTTACACAATCAAATGTCAGGGAACTGCAAATTCCTGATTATATTTACTGAAAAAGTAAAGCAATTTTTCTTAAGAAATGTCTCCAGTATGGAATTACAATTGCTTAATCAAAATAATGTATTTCAACAGCTGCCCCTAAAACACTGCCGTTATCATATTCATCGGAGAAGAGAGGAGAGTAGAACACTTTAATACCCGGCATCCAGCTGTTTTTGTCTCCCTGGAACTCTCTTCCTATAAAACCGCTGAAAAGAGGACCAAATGCGAAAAAATCATCCCCCCTGTTTTCTCTGGATGATTTATAATCAGGCCCGTAATGGAAAACCAGACCTGTACCGGCGCCCAGTACAGAATGGGAAGATCCATCCACATCTGAATGATGTTCATAAGTTATCTGGGGTTCAAACTGAAGCATTTTAAAAACAGCTCCGAAAAGGACAGGCCTCATAACAGGAAGATTTACTGCAAGATAATCGCTATTTCCAACAGGAATGCGTAGATCAGCATATATATCCATTATAGGTCCGCCTTTTACCCCCTCGTCCGATCCCACACACATCCTGACATTATCATACCGCCCTCCTGCCAGAAAATGCAGACCCAGAGATACAGTCCTGCCATTTTCAGAAAAAACTGCCGAGATAACAAGAAAAGCCAGAATAAGAGCAAAAAAACATTTTTTCATTATCTAATTCCCTGTTTAAACAAGATTTTTTTTGATTTGATAATTCTATTATAAGCTATTAAACATGATAATTACATAACAATAACATTATCAATGATAATATATGAAATCAGACATTATATTTACCGAAAAGACTTACTAAGTTAATAATGATGAACATTGATGTTTAAATACCGGACGAGATATTTTATCCAGCTGAAGCGGAGCATGGATGCAAAAGTCGGAACAGTTCAGTTCCTCCATTGAAGACAAAAAAAGCCACTCAATATTAGTGGCAGTTGCAGGCCCCGCCGGGACTTGAATTCCGGACAGGCTGTTGGTGCCGGTTAAAATAAACACTACAGCCATAACTCCTGAAATTATTGCTGCCAAACCCTGTTATCTGTCCCTGAAAAAAGGAAACAGCAATAACTAAAGCAAGAATTCGTCTTATCAATTTATCAATGAAACCCATATTCTTTACCATTTTTTTAACTTAATTATAGTATAATAATGGTTTGATCCCAATTTAATACATCATATATATATTACAGTGAATCGGCGATTTTTCTGAAATGAAGTCCGTATACTGACAATGTAATTGCAAGAACAAGTTTTAAGGGATAGTTTTTTACAGTAAAGAAAACCATTTTCCAGAACTGGCATTTTCCCTGAGACTGAAATAAACCCAATTTCAAAACTACTTTTATCATAGTAGTCAGCCTCTTTTCTCCCCTGTTGTTAACGACATGGTCAGACATTTTATATTCAGAAAGAAAAGTAAGAACCCTTTCTGCAAATATTTTCGGTGAATAGATTGTTTTTACAAGGTTTTTGTAGTTTTTCATCAGTTTTTCCGGATCCATTTTTGTGATAAAGTTTAAACTGCCATCTGTATTGTTTCCGTTTGATGATTTTAAGATTCTCCTCTCCTTTTCCAATCTGTCATAAAGTTTTGTTCCACAGGGTGCGTTTAACAAACCCACCATAGCATTTACAATTCCGCTCTTCTGGATAAATTCAAATTGTCTTGAAAAAATATCCTCCTTATCACTGTCAAATCCGATAATAAATCCTCCGGAAACATTTAATCCTTTCCTCTGCATTGCTTTAACAGATTGCATCATATCTCTTGACATGTTCTGCTTTTTTCCGCATTCTGCGAGGCCTTCTTCCTGGGGTGTTTCAATACCTACAAAGCATGATGTAAAGCCGGAATCCACCATTAAATCCATCAGTTCTTCATCATCTGAAAGATTTATTGAAACCTCTGTATTAAAATTAAACGGGTAATGTTTTTTTCTTTGCCATTTAATAATTTCAGGCAGAAGTTCTGTTTTTAATATCTTTATATTTCCTATAAAATTATCATCAACAATAAAAACATCTCCTGTCCAGCCTGCATCATAAAGCGATTCAAGCTCGGTGATAAACTGTAAAGGTGATTTTAGCCTAAGCTTTTTTCCAAATAATGATGTAATGCTGCAGAACTCACAGTCAAACGGACATCCTCTGGAATACTGTATATCCATTGTTGCGTAATCATTCATATCAATCAGATTCCAGTCAGGGACTGGTGATTCTTTAATATCAGGGAAATCATTATTCTTATAGATTTTCACTGCCGATCCTGAAGCAAGATCATCAAGAAAAGGTTTAATTGCACTTTCCGCTTCTCCCAGTATAAAATGGCTGATTTCCGGGAATTCCTCCAGATTCCGGGTAACCATAGGGCCCCCTGCAATTATTTTCACTCCCAACCGGTGACATCTCTTTAATGCATATTCAAATGAGTTTTTCTGAATATCTATTCCGCTGATAAATACCAGGTCTGCCCATCTGATGTCCCGGTCTTTAAGATTTGATACATTCATGTCAACAAGCTTTTTATTCCAGCTTTCCGGAAGAAGAGAAGAAACTGTCAAAAGCCCCAGAGGGGGCTCGGTTGCTTTTCTGGAAATTAATTTTAAAATATATTTGAAATTCCAGTAAGTTGCAGGGAACTCGGGATAGATTAATAAAGCATTCATAATTTTACTCCTGAGACAGTTTTTTGATTTCTTTCTAAGAGGATAAAAATAGAGCTTCCAAATCATGATGAGTTTAATTACATTTATAACTAAGAAATCTTATATAATTATAATATTAATATTCCCTTGAAAATGTAAAACATATGTAATAGTGAAAATACTTCATACTGATGTTACTTTGTTTTTTCCAGCTTCCTTGGATAGGTAAAGAGCTTCATCAGCTTTTTTAATCAGGATTTCCAAATTATTGGAACTTTTAGGGCAGTTGGATATTCCAATACTTGCTGTTACTCCAATGTTGTTTTTATATTTATTTTCTATAACTGATCTGTACCTTTCTGCAATAATTTCAGCTTCAGTCATATTTGTATGGGGAAGGACAATAACAAATTCCTCTCCTCCATATCGGGCACATATATCTAAATCTCTTTTTGAATTAAGAAATATTGATCCGAAGTCCATCAATATCCGGTCCCCTTTTTGATGCCCATACCTGTCGTTTACATGTTTAAAATCATCAATATCAAAAATAAGTATTGAAAATGTTGCATTATAACGATTATACCTGTTTATTTCCTCATTCATTTTTAATAAAAGATACTGCCGGTTATATAATTTTGTTAATCCATCTATTGATGTTATTTCAGCTATTTTACCAATAAATGCTTCTCCAATTATTTTTGGGTTCTTAATCATGCTTTTTATATTAGTTAAATAATCCAATGTAGCTACTGAAATATCTACATTTCTGCCAAGTGTTCCGGAAATAGCTTTTTTATGCTGTAAAATCTGCTCCCATAATTTTTTTGATTCCTTTGGTGGAAAAACCTGGTGAGTAATATAAAAAAGGAGTTTTACATAAAGGTCATCACCTGTCTCATCAATTAATGTTTTATAAATTTCAACTTCTTTCTGGCTTAGATTTCTATCTCCTGCAATACCTGATATAAATTCAGAAGAAAATATTTCATTATTCAGTATTTCAAAAAGCTTTATATTTGTCTTATCTTGTTTATTCATGAAAAATCCTTGTGAAGAAAAAATATTTAGAAAAATTCAAACTGCAGAACAAACTAAGCATATCCTGATATTGAAAATTGATAATTTGTCAGAAAATATTCACAAACAGCTTTTGTAACACGGCAGAAACGTAGCGCTGACAATTTAATTTGCCGCTTCACCCCTGTCGGCTGCTTCAAGTGTCTGCCTTACATAGCATTTTTCAGCAAACATTGCCATTTCCGCCTCAAGGTTTGAAAGCTCAGAATCACCGAAAACACCTGTCAGATAAGGTATAACCCTTTTGGAAGGCTTTTTTTCGTTCTGTTTTTTTATATCAATGAGCGACTGTATTTTTGAAGCTGCAATACACTCCTGCATACAGCCGAACGGCTCAAGCTGGTAAACCCCGCTTATCCCTTCAGAATTATTGTTTATAAAGTCATTTGTAATACCGATTGAAATTCCAGCTTCCCCTTTTATCCTGATATCAAATATATTCTGCTCCCTTAGTTTATTGTAGAGATCAATCGGCCTTCGGAAGCGTCGATGGGAAAGGATATCACTGAAATGAACTGAAAGCCCTTTTTCGACTTTCATCATGTATAACCCCTTTACAAGAGCACCTGCCCAGAGCATGTATCTTTTCTCTTTCCAGTATGCGGCTCTCTGCATTTTGTTTACATATTCAAACATATCAGCAAGAAGTCTCGGCACTACCTCAAGATTGAACGATTCAAGTTTGACAATAGAATTTTCATTAGCCCCTTTATGGCTTCTGACATATATTTCACCGAATATGCTTACCAGGGGAAACCGCCTGCTGATATTTACATCAATTTCCATGCATCTCCTCGAAGCTTTTTTCATAAATGCTGTAAGCTTTTTAAAATCACAGCCCTCTCCAACTATCTGCAAAAACTCTTTCCTTATTTCGGTAAAAAACGCATCTGTTGAACCCTTAACTGTTTCATACGGCCGGAGACTTAGCTGTGCGTTCATAAGGACATCAGAAGCTATTGATGCCTTGGCAAGATTCCGCCTGATTATCCCTCTTTCCCTTACAGAAACCGGAAGATTCTCCCAGTCAAGGTAGGCTGCCGGGTTTACAATCATCACATTTTTAAAATTACATTCATCCAGAAACTGCCTGACAATAACATGGTACTGTCCGAGCCGGCACGGTCCCCCTGCCATTGGAATAAAAACTGCAAGATCCTTATTCGGATCAAGACCTTCCCTCTGCCTGTCATGAACCCATGCGAATACATCCCCGAAAAGGATATGCATGGGGAGACAGTTATTTGTAATCAGGTATTTTCTGGCATAGGCTTCAGATTCAGGGGTTTTTGTCGGCATTACTTCGGCCCTGTATCCGGCTGAACGGAATACAGCAACAAGCATTTCAGCTGATTCTGTACCCATGTCAGGTATTCCGAGGAGCCTGTCTTTAAGGTCATCAGTATTTTTATATACTGTCTCCAGCTCTTTAAGCTTTACATGCCTGGGTTTGTGGTTTTTTACTACCTCAAAATTAGCCATTGCCCGTGTGCCGAACTGGGCATTGCTGTTGTGGCCGTCTGTCTGCAGGGTGAGATAGGGCTTGTCTGCAATATCAAAAATCCTTGTTTCATGGTATGAAAGCATTGCATCAGGTCCGCAGTTGAAATTTGTTTCCCTGACTCCGTAAATATACTCATCAACAGCAGCTAGAATATTGTAGCGGGTCATTTCCCGCCCCTGGAACCAGTACATATGTCTTACAATTTCTGAAAAATTATAATCAGGCTGTTTTAAAAAGAAACAGGGGATAAAGTGAAGACCGTTTACAATAAAAAGCTCATGGATTTTTGAGCTTGCCATGTTATCAAAAAGTGTATAGCCCCGTCCTATCCCAAGAAAAATCTTCTCTTTTCTTTTTTTAAGCTTTTCAACGATCCCGGCTCCCATGCTGTGGATTTTATCATTAAAATCACTTTGAGCTTTCAAAGCTTTATTAACAGCCCGCGCAATATTTTTCCTGGTCAGTTTTTTCATTATATCAGTTCTGCCGAACACTCTTTCCAGATCTTTATACAGATCATCCTCCAGCTTATAGATCCTGTCATTGAAAACCAGCACGGGAAGAAGAGCATCTTCAGAATCAATTTTAAGGGCGTCTTTTGCTGCAAATCCGGCGCCAGACACATAAGGGCAGGTTTTGGACTGGTTCTGGGGCGCATCCTCTTCACCGCAGCCCAGATAATTGACAAGGAGAATTTTATCTTTTCCACGCCTCATGAATTCCTTGAGATAGGCTGTATGTCCATAGTGAAGTTTTGATGGATAGCACGATTCAGAATGAGAGTTTGAGATACCCAGCATTGCAATATTATCATCAGATTCAGGCGACAGAAAAACTCTGAACCCCAGATAGCTGTAAAGAGATACCAGGAAAACTCCTCTTTCATTCAGGAAATGAAGAGATCTGGGTATATACACAGCAGGCATCTCATCGGGAGAGAGTTTCTCCGGCAGGGAAGAATATTTACCCAGTTCTTTATCCAGTTCTTTTTTATACAGTCCTATATAATCTGGTGCTTTTTTTGCAGACCCTTGTGTATTACCCTTGGGGCAGAGTCCCCCGGAAAATACCATTTCATCCCCGATTTTATAAACCTGAAGTTTGCAGTCCCTGAGCCCGCAGGAATCAGGGATTATTTTACTGCAGTCAGCATTATTTTTTTCAAACTCAATATCTGCGACTTTAAATCCCCTGAATCTGCATGATGGATTTTTCCCCTCAGCCTCTATTTTTTTAACATTATTCCAGGCTATAAGGGCCGCCCCCATCGCTCCGAACAGCTGCCGGTGGGGGAAGGCATGAACCTCTGTGCCGGTATGAAGGGCAAGGGCTGCAAGGCACTCAGTTCCCTTGAAAGGCCCCCCCTGGGCCGATGCAAGAAATCCGAATTTTTCGTTTCCGACAAACTTGTTTGCATATCCGCCCATGAAGCCGTATGCAGTTGCTGCTGCGACTTCTTCAAGCGGGAAGCCAAGGGCAACAAGCTTTAAAATATCAGCTTCAGTAAAAATAGCGCACATTTCATCTGTTACAGGTGTTCTTTTCGCTGCCAGTGCATAATTCCTGAATGTCCTGAAATCAAGCCCCAGCATATCAATCATGTTTTTCATTGACTGACCTGTTCCTGCCATGCATGAAAGATTCATCCGGGCTTTTTTGACAGTACCATCCGGATTAAAGACTGTAAATTTCGCATCCTGCCCGCCGCATTCAAAAATTGTATCAACATTACTGTTGAAAAACCTCACCCCCTCTGCGTGGCATGTAATTTCATCCTTTACAATATCAGTAGAATTGCTGTCAGCTGTTTTGGTAAAATCTGTAAAAAGCCTGTGGTAGAACTGGCCTGATGAGCCGGTATAGCATACCCCTTTTATATCAAATTTTTCATGATATGTATTCTGTATTTCCCTGAATATTTTCTGTGCGGCTTCAAGCGGTTTCCCGTCTGTATCAATGCATATCTCAGCAAATATTTCCATGGTTGAAGAATCCGCTATAAGGGCCTTTGTTGTTGTTGAACCTCCGTCAATTCCTATTACTGCACCGCAGCTGCCATTCGGTTCTTTAAAAACTGTAAGCCCTCCCTCTGTGGAATACAGGGCTTTTTCATCATCATAAACATGTACCAGGGGAAGTGCACTTGAAAGCGGAGGGGCAAATTTGACTTTTTCAATCTCAGCCTCTTTTACAAGTTCAAGCTTTTCAACATCAAGTGATGATTCTTTCTTTTCTTTAAGCGCAAGGAGAGCCGCTCCTGCCGCTCCGATTTTAGCGCAGTTGGGAGGAAGATAAATATCAAGACCAAGTTCCCTCGAAAAAATATCTGAAAGATATCTGTTAAGGAAAACACCTCCTGTAGCTGCGGTTTTTTTCCCTGTGTTGAGAGTCCGCATCCTTATGACATCGCTTCTGTAATTTGCAGCAATTCTTTCATACATCCCTTTAAGAATGTTTCTTATCTGTTCACCTGAGTTCTGCATATGAATCATGTCTGACTGAATAATAACGCCGCATCGCCCCCCTACATTAAGGACTTTGTCAGACTTCATTATTGTCTGGGCAGCTTTAAGGTGCATCTTTTCGACCTGATGCTGCATTATTTTTCTGTTTTTCCTCTGTATGTTTCTCTTATCTGATGAAGGAATATCAGATAAGAGGAGTTTTTCTGTTATTTCTTCTGAAAAAAATCTCCGGACCTGTTTATTGATAAGAATTCCGCTTCCGCCTCCGCATTTGGTACCTGTTCCATGGTCGGAAACAAAAAAAATGCCCGCGGGACTGCCTGTTCTTTCTCTTTCGAAAAAGTATGGATCTTTTGCCCCCACATGTATAAGGTATTCACATTCAGGCGCTATTATCTCAGCCCCTGCAGAAACAGCAAGTGTATCAAAATAAAAAGGACTTGACGTTTTCTCTGCCGCTATCCTCGAAAGCGAGCCGGTGTAAGCAACAGCTTTTATTGAATCGGGAGAAACAATTTTCAGAATATCTTCATATGCCTCAATAACTGCTTCCAGAGGGTTTCCGAAATGCATAAGTGAATCAGGAGAATAAACAAGCTCTTTGTTTTCATCAATAAGCACGCAGTGTACAGTTTCGGACCCGATATCGATACCCAGATAAAAGCTGTCTGTTGTCTTTGTCATTTAATATCCTTTTTATAGAGGGGGAAAGAAAAAATGTAGTATGACTTAAAAACTCTATTTTTAAATAATTATAAAGCAGGGTCTGGTATTCTGCAAACAGAGAAAGGTAAAACAACGGTAAAACCGTAGAAACATAATTTCTCAAAGAGAAATTATTATTTGATTTACTTGATTTTGCATTACATTAACGTTACTTCAGGCAAATATTTTTACATAAACATCTATAAAAAAGATTATTCTATAACTTCAAGACTTTATATTGAATAAATATAATAAGAATTTAAAAGTTCATTAAAAATCTTGTGAGCAAAAATATAACACCTGTTTTTATATCATAGAATTGGACCTGTTCACACAACTATAATCAGTTTATATTTAATCATCTATAAAGATCAGAAGATGATTCGATAGTATCTGAAGATAAATCATTGAAGATTATATTGATATACTTTGATAACTCCCTATTTAATTTCATTGGTCCCTGGGGGGCTCGCTTTAACCCATGTTTTTGAAGATTACTTAAATCAAGAGCTTCTATATCAACATATTCAAGAAGAACTAAATGAATATACAAACCATTCAGTGCTTTTAAATACCCATTTATATTAAACCAGTAATCAAAATCATTTCGAATTTTAGAATAATGGACGTTAATTTTTACTATTTTACATTTATACTGGATCTTTTTTATTGGGCTGGTACAATAAATATATATTATATCATTTAAATTGTATTTTATTCTGCCCTGGCGCCAATCAATGGATCCATGCTTTTTTAAAGAACCGGAGTAATTATATATTGTAGGATTTGCAGAAATTAACCATTCCATAATTAAGTATACTCGTTTTACTATTTAAGACATAAGATCCGTTCCAACACTTCTACATCGATGCAGGAAAGTGATGAATATATCAAGGATTAACTTATTAACCCATTAAGCTTTTCTTTAGGCAAAAGCACATCCAGCATAATATGGCGCTCATACTATAAATATTATATTTCAGTGTATACTTTCTTATGAGCAGAGAACAGGGAGGATTTTGATAATAGAGAGATTTTACATGTTATTTACAATAAAAACCGGTTTTTACGCAACAAGTTAAGCAAGCAGACCATTGAAACGGCCAATATTTTCTTCTCAATATTAATAGTGTATACTATCACTGAAGAATAAGTCTTATTAGTGAAAATTGTGCTGACAGGTAATATTTCGGGTATCTAATTTTAAAAAGGATGGAATTCTATAATGACTTGGAAAGGTTTTTTTTTAATAATAATTACGGTCTCCTTTACAATCTGTGGTCAGATACTGATGAAAAAAGGAGTCCTCCAGAATGGGACAATTAATTTAAAAAGCACTTTAAGTAATCATTTTCTGATAATCGGAGGGGCATGTTATATTGCAGGATTTGTTTTCTGGTTAAGTGTTCTTAAAAACCTGCCTCTCAGCATAGCTTATCCCTCTTCCAGCATAGCTTATATCGGTGTTATATTTGCCTCAGCAATTTTTTTATCTGAGCCAATTACGTTTTTCAAAATTATTGGCATGTCATTTATATGTTTGGGTGTTTTTTTTATAAGCAGGGGTTAATTAACAAGTTGCAGAACAGCAGAACAATTGCATTTTAAATGCATAAATCTCATAAAAACTCTTGTCATATGAAAGATACCGGGACATATAAAAAAGCTGTCCACATAACATGAACAGCTTTTTCAGAATATTATTTTTTAATATCTGTAATTATTGTTGCGTGAATTGTCATTTCTGTCTTTTGCTTCATTGACTCTTAATTCACGGTTCATTAATTCTGTTCCGTTCAGTGATGAAATTGCAGCTGTTGCAGCATCTTCTTCCATCATCTCAACAAAACCAAAACCTTTTGATTGATTTGTGTATTTATCTGCTATAATTTTTACACTAACAACTTCACCATACTGAGTAAAGACCTTTTCAAGATCATGCTCCTGTGCATTGAAACTGATATTTCCTACATAAATTTTTTTTGACATAATTACTCCTTGTCCCGGATTTTTTCCGGTAAAAATATTATTAACAAGTAAGTTAGATTTTTCTTGATTATTAAGGCTGATAAATTGAAGATTGAAATAAGGACAAAATCAAATGGATTAGATCATAATTACAAATAGCAACTAATTCAACATATAACTATAAAAATACTTTACTTAAGCGTTGATAATACCATACAGTATCTATCAGATTTATTCAATAGATTAGAACAAATTTTCAACATTTTTATTATTTAATTCATATTTCTTGTTTTTCAGGATTTTCTTCTGGAGGAGTATCTGTATCATTCTTTTTCTGCAGCTTTTTTTCCTGTTTTTTCAGCATCTTTTCCTGTTTCTTTTTCAATTTTTTAAGCTCCTGCTGTCGTTTCTCATAAGAATAATTAACCTTTCCCATTTCATTTATCTCCTCTCTCAATATATTAAAAAACAGCCGATAAGACCGGCAGTTTAACATCAATAACAATAATCAATAGTTGAAGTTGAATCTTTCAATTCTTTCACGGGCAATATTTACGATAATTATCCGATCTTTCCAGGATGCTTCATTAAGTGCCTGAATAGCCTGTTTTGCTTCTTCGCCATCTTCCATTTCAACAAACCCGAATCCTTTAGATTGCAAAGTCTTTCTGTCAGAAATTATTCGCACATTATTAACTGCGCCATATTGTTCAAAGAGTTCTCCTAAATCAACCTCTTCAATCTTATAATTCATATTGCCAACATATATCTGTGTAGTCATAACTACTCCTTTACGGATTTATTCAAGTGAGAAATATGCAAAAAAACCAAGTAGCCTATGATCATATATGATGATAATTATTAATATGAAAAATTAGAAATGATTAAAATACATGAAAAACACTAAATAAATTTAATTATAAAAATTATATAGAAATAATTATAAATAAACAAGGTTTATATATCATTATTGTTTCACTTCAACACATTTTGGATTAATTGGACTGATTTATCATAGATAGTAAATATTGCAGAAGCTGAAAGAAAAAACAATTGTCCAAGACAACATTCACAAGAAAAACCCTGAGATTATTAAAAACAGAAGATAATATACGCATCATCCTTGAAAGTCATGCCCTTACGGGACAAGGGCTCAGGCATAAAAAAAGCCACCCAAAATGAGGATAAAAAAAAGACCACCGCAAAGCGATGATCTTTTTATGGGCCCACCAGGACTTGCCTTCCAGTCGACAACATCCTGTTGTCTCATTCCAGGCCGCCTCCGTTTCTGAATCATCATCCTGATGATTCGCGCTCCATGTATTCGCGCCGAAACTCCGTATCAAGTCCTCCATTGAAGACAAAAAAAGGTGATTACCGCTGAAGCGATAATCACCTTTTTTATGGGCCCACCAGGACTTGAACCTGGGACCACTCGATTATGAGTCGAGTGCTCTAACCAACTGAGCTATAGGCCCTTGATTTATGCTAAATTATCCAGAATTTAGAAAAATTGTCAAGTAGGATCATATTTTAAAATTCATAAAACAGAAGGGATAAAAAAGGGGAAACTCATGTGAGCTTCCCCTGATATATTACAAACTTGTTTTTAAAGCTGCTGTTTATTCTTGCTTTCATATTCCTTGAGCATTCCGAAGATAACGGAACTCAGGGCTATGAGAGCTATAAGGTTGGGTATAGCCATCAAACCATTGAAAGCATCTGAAAGGTTCCATACAAAGCTGAGAGGGATTACTGCGCCTACAAAAACAAGAGCAACCCATGCCCACTTATAGAAGGAAGCAACCTTTGCCCCTACAAGATATTCAAAAGACTTGTACCCGTAATAGTACCATCCGAGGATAGTTGAAAAAGCAAAGAAAATAAGTCCGAAGCTTACTATAAACTGTCCGACACCCGGAAGAGAAGCACTGTATGCAGCTGTTGTAAGTGCTGCACCGTTAAGTCCGTCTTTAATTACCATCAAACCGTCAGCTCCGATATTTACTACAGGAGAAATCAGGATAACAAGGGCGGTCATTGTACAGACAATGATTGTGTCTATAAATGAACCAAGTGATGCAATTATACCCTGCCTGACAGGATCATTGGTCTTAGACGCAGCATGAGCGATAGGAGCAGATCCCAGACCTGCCTCATTGGAGAATACACCCCTTGCAACACCCATTCTCACTACTGTTCCTATAAACCCGCCGCTTACAGCATTTGCATTAAAGGCATTGCCGAAAATCCATCCGAAAGCCCTTGGAAGGAATGAGATATTGGCAAATATTACAACCAGTGATCCAATTGTATAGATAATTGCCATTACAGGGACGATCTTTTCTGTTGTCTTTCCGATACTCTTTATTCCCCCGATTATTACAAGAGCTGTTGCAATTGTAATTACAATACCTGTTATGTAGGGGGAAAGACCTGTGGACTGCTGAAGAGAAGCAGCTACTGAGTTTGACTGTACCATGTTGCCGATACCGAAAGAAGCTATAAATGCAAAAAGGGCAAATGCAAAGCCGAGCCATTTCCAGTTACCGCCGAATTTTTCCTCCATACCGCGGCTACAGTAATACATTGGTCCGCCGGATTTTTCACCTTTTTCATCTGTAACTCTGTACTTGATGGCAAGAAGAGCTTCTGAAAATTTGGTTGCACCGCCGAGAACAGCAGTAACCCACATCCAGAAAACAGCTCCCGGGCCGCCTATTGCAATTGCAGTTGCAACACCGGCTATATTACCTGTACCGATAGTAGCAGCAAGAGAAGTCATAAGTGCCGCAAATGGACTTATATCACCTTCAGCATCAGCTCCTTTTGTGAAAAGAAGTTTGAATGCAGTACCGAGTTTTCTGTACTGAACAAACTTTGTTCCAATCGACAAAACAAGACCAGTTGCAAAAAGCAATGTAATCATTATTGGTCCCCATGCAAAAGATCCCACTGCACCAATTAAATTGTTTAATGCTTCCATTTAAACTCCTTAAAAAATAAATATTGTATTTATTAAAAATACTCCCCTTAAGTTACCACTTTTTTTAATTGCCATAATTTATACAACTTAAGTACATGGATCAGGATATATTCAGAAGCATAAGACGAAGGTGCTTTTCAAAGGATTCATTTATCCTTCACAATACAAACAATAATTCGGTACAAACTATAGTTTTATTTTGTTTTATTCTATATTTTATTAAAATACACAAATAAAATAAGCCAATAAATAATAGTAATCCCCATTCTGAAATTCTGCAAGATTTTTTTTAGCCATGATAAAATATTATTGACCATTGAATATTCCGTCAATTTAAACTGATTTTGTTGCATATTATCATGTTCAGGAGATTGCAAACGTTTGCTGCGTATGATATGAATATCATACATTTAATAAACTTTATCAGAAATGTGAATATAATACCTGTTGATGATTTTCAGAAGCAGATTTCAAATATTTCAGTAAGCAAAATTACTTCAGCCAAGCAGATATCATCTTCTCAAGAAGAACAGATATCACAAGTAAGACAGGATTACAGATCCCCAATCCGGTTTTACAAACGCTGAGAATAATTTTTCATAAAACCTCCGCGGTTGTTTTTTTAATAAAAACAACCGCTCTTTTTTAACCAGGTTCTGCGGCAGATCAAGTATTCCATTAAAAATATCAATCAGCATTCAAAACGATATATTTTCACCTTTCATCTGTATTGTAATCAAAAAAAGGGAATTCCCAGCTATTTAATTGACAAAAGCAGGATAATAATAATTAAATGGTAATTATGAATGATATATTTAAAAGTAAAAACACAATCTACAGTTTTATCCTTAACAAAGGTAATTTCAAGGGATACTTTATCGAAGGAACAGAAATAGTAAATACCTACAGGGAAAAACACAATCTTGGTATAATAGAAACCTTTATAATGGGCCATGCAGCACTTGCATCAGAGCTCATGGCCTCTACACTGAAAAATAACGAAAAGCTGAAAATAAAAATAGAATGTTCTGGACCTGTAAAAGGTCTTTCTGTCGAAGCAGACACAAACGGAGAAACAAGAGGCTACCTCTTTGCCAATCCCATACCGCTTGAAGCGGCGCCTGAAAATTTTGACACATCAATGATTTTTCAGGCCGGATTTATTACTGTAACAAGGTACTCTCCCGACAGGAAGCCGTTCTCGGGACAGGTCATGATAGAATACGGAAATATTGCCAATGACCTTGCAAACTACTATCTGGTTTCTGAACAGATAAAAACAGGCTTCAACCTCAGTGTTAAATTTGACAGGGGGGGGAATGTCATTGGTGCAGGGGGGCTTTTTATCCAGGCCATGCCGGGAGCGGATGATGAGGAAACAGAAATTGCTGAAAATATAATTAACAACCTCCCCTCAATAGGTGCTTATCTCTCTGAAAACAATGACTCAATATCATTTCTCATGGAGCATTTCAGGGTAGCAGATATACAGATACTTGATTCAAAACCTGCGTCATTCAGATGCAGATGCTCAAAGGAACGTTTCAGGGGTTTTCTCTCGTCCCTTTCAGGGAAGGAAATAGATGAAATAGTTGAAAATGATATTTTTCCTCTTAAACTGACATGTTTCAACTGCAACAGTGATTATGATTTTTCAAAAGAGGAAATTCTGGAAATACAGAATAAAGATAACAGACAGATATAATTTCCAGCTCAACTGATTATCACTTTAAATGATATAAAGACAATATCAACAGGGCTGCTCTTTATTGAAAAGAGTACTCTCTTCCTGTATATTTAGGCTGATGCAGTCTGACAGCAATGACCGCAAATAATTAAATTAATCGGAGACATTATGATAAGTATCCCAACAATAATTACTTTTTTCTGTTATTTCCTATTTCTGATGTGGGTAGGGATCTATTTTTACAGAAAAACAACAAGCATTGAAGACTATCTTCTGGGCGGGCGGAATATGGGAAGCTGGGTAACAGCACTTTCAGCTCAGGCAAGCGATATGAGCGGATGGCTGCTTATGGGACTTCCGGGGGCTGTCTACCTTTCAGGTGTAAACCAGAGCTGGATAGCAATAGGACTTTTTATCGGGACATGGCTCAACTGGGTACTGGTAGCACCGAGACTCAGAATATACACCCAGAAAACAAACGCCCTCACACTATCAACCTTTTTTGAAGAAAGGTTTAAAGACCCTACAGGGCTTTTAAGGGTAATCAGCGCAATAATCATCCTGATATTCTTTACCATCTATGCTTCATCAGGCCTTGTCGGGGCAGGCAAACTGTTTGAGTCAATGTTTCATATTAACTATTCAGTGGCAGTCATAGTCGGAGCTGTTGTAATGATCCTGTATACATTTCTGGGCGGATTTATGGCTGTCTGCTGGACAGATCTTTTTCAGGGAGCATTGATGTTCTTTGCAATAATATGTGTTCCTGCTGTGGCCCTTTCAAATGCAGGGGGAGTTGACGGAGTATCTGCAGCAATTGCAGCAAAAAAGATATCAACATCTCTTTTTTCAGACGGCAACGGACCCATTTCAATACTTGCAATTATTTCAACAATGGCATGGGGACTTGGATATTTCGGGCAGCCCCACATCCTTGCAAGATTTATGAGTATCAAATCAGTCAGGGAACTTCCGAAATCAATAACAATAGCAATTATATGGGTATTTATATCACTGGCAGGTGCAGTAATAATAGGACTTATTGCAATTCCCCTTTTTCCGCAGCTTGCCGACGGCAACCAGGAAAAAGTATTTATCTACATGATAGAAAAACTTTTCAACCCCTGGGTTGGAGGTATTCTCCTCGCAGCTATTCTTGCGGCAATCATGTCAACAATTGATTCTCAGCTTCTGGTTTCCTCATCTGCACTTACCGAGGATTTCTACAAACATTTCATCAAAAAAGAAGCTTCAGAAATTGAGCAGATATGGGTGGGAAGAGTGTGCGTACTCATTATAGCTGTTATATCAATTGTTCTTGCCCTCACCCCCGGGAATACTGTTCTTGGGCTTGTTTCATATGCCTGGGGAGGTTTCGGAGCAGCATTCGGTCCGGTTGTGCTTGTATCCCTTTTTTCCAGAAAAACATCATGGCAGTCTGCGCTGGGAGGAATGATTACAGGAACAGTAGTACTTGTACTCTGGAAAAACATCGGCCTCGGGTCAGTTATGTATGAAATTGTACCCGGATTCATTGCAAACTTTATTGCTATTTTTCTTCTCAATATTAAATTCAAGTCTGATGCCTCAGACATTTTAAACTCTGTGGAAGAGGAAATCAGGATAAAATAATATAATGAAATTCATTATTGCCGGCAGCACATATAGTGCTGCTTTTTTTTTGGCAGAGAGACATTGACAGCTGGTTTATGATATGGTGTATACACAGAAAACAGGCAGATGGCTTTCGGGGAGATTCAGAAACATGAATAATATAAAAGATGATAAAAAGAGGATCAGAAAAGATATAAAGGGGATATTTAAAAAACTTGCTCCTGATGATTATATCAGAAAATCAGAAGCAGTCCTGATAAAACTTGAAACCCTTCCTGAATGGAAAGAAGCAGATACTGTACTTCTCTTCCTGTCGCTTCCTGATGAAATCAGTACAGCGAATATAATTGCAAAGGCGATTTCCGAAGGAAAAAAAGTGGCAGTACCGAGAATAGAAAACAATGATTTGTGCTTCCATTATATAACATCAGCAGATTCAGACTTTGCCATGCATCCGCTGGGAATTGCAGAACCTGATCCTGAGGATCCGGTATTCAACCCCGAATCTGCAGATTCAAGAACACTTGTCCTTGTTCCCGGACTTGCCTTTGACAGCAGCTGTTTCCGGCTCGGCAGGGGAAAAGGTTTTTATGACAGGTTTCTCTCATCACTTGACAAATCAGTACCGAAAGCAGGGATAGGTTATGATTTTCAGGTAACAGAATATGTCCCTGTCGAGGATCATGATTTTTCTCTTGATATGATTGTAACAGATAATTCTCTTTTCAGGTCGGATAGGGACTAGCCTGATTCAGCTTTAAAAGCAGAAATTATTTGTATATACATTTAAACTTTATTGTGATATAAATGTTTTATAGTATTTATAAGGATTTTTTATGCAGACATATGTATTTCTTCTTGTCCTTTTTGCAGCATTTACACACGCATCATGGAATTTCTTTTCCAAGAAGATATCAGGTAACTTCACTCTCTTCTGGTTCGGCCTTGCAATTGTAAACCTGCTTCTTCTTCCGTACACCGTTTACCAGCTCATAAAATCGGGATTTGCTGCAGAGGCAATTCCCTTTATCCTTATTTCAGTTTTTGCCCACAGCCTGTACTATTACACCCTTCTCTACTCATACAAAAAGGGGGATATCTCAACAGCCTACCCCATTGCCAGGGGAATCGGAGTTGCAGGAACTGCTGCCATATCAATAGCCTTTCTGGGAGAGACAGTTTCATTTACCGGAGGCTCAGGGATCGCAGCAATACTGGCAGGAGTTCTGCTGATAGGGTTGAGCAGGATAAAAGGACAGCAGTTTCATAAAAAATCATATTATTTGGCAATTATCACAGGCTGTTTCATCTTTACCTATTCCATTGCTGACAACAGGGGGGCAAACCTTTACCATCCAGTTGCATACATAAATATTATTGATATAATCTGCGTAACATTTCTAACTCCCTTTGCATTCCCACAGGGATTCAGGAAATCATTGATACTTCTCAAAGATAATTTCAGGGACACAATGATAATAGGATTCGGGGGTGTGGGGACCTACATACTTATTCTCTTTGCCTTTACTTTTGAAAGGGCCAGCTACATTGTTGCTTTAAGGGAGACTTCGGTGGTAATTGCATCTGTAATGGGGTTTGTATTCCTCAGGGAAAAGCCTACTCTGTTCAAGATTGCAGGAATTTTTCTTATCACATCAGGTCTATTCCTCCTGAAGCTCAGCTGAATGCTTCAGGTTTAATTATTTCCCTGAAATATTAATAAATACATTTATTTGACTATTTCTCCGATTATTTGTAGAATTTCTTTTTGAAGGGATAAATAATTCCTTTTAACAAATAACGGTATAGACCGGGAAAAATAAAATCGGGGAAAAAGTATGGGTGAAATAAAATCAGCTCTTGAACTTGCACTTGAAAGAACAAAAGATGTAAAAAGTGATAAATCACAGATAACAAAGCAGAATGCTGAAGAGGAGGGAAAGAAAACAGCAGCAGGATATCTTTCTGATCTCCCTTCGGAAAATATAAGTTCAGACAGGCTGAAAGAGATAATTAAAGGGAAAAGCAGTGAGGAACTTGAATACTTTAAAAAGGGATTTGCCTCATCCCTTATTTCAAATCTTAAACTGCCTGAGAATGAAACAGACAGGGAACTTCTCTCAAAACTGGCAGAAGGATTTATTATCCTTTCAGGAAAAAAGAAGGAAGTCAGTTATATTTTCAACCAGACTGAGGCATTCTTCAATCAGTTTGTTCAGAACAGGAAAGACCTCACGGAAAACCTTAAAAAGCAGTTCGCAGTAAAGCTTCATGAAAAAGAGGCACTGCTGAAAGAACAGTTCGGGGAGGATGTACATATAAAACCTGAAAACGATCCTGAATTCCAGGAATACAGGCATAAAACAACAGCAAAACTTGAAGAACAGTATTCTCAGGCATTTTCACAGGTAAGAGAGGAATTACTGAAATTCGTCTGACATAATTAACCAGCCTGTAATATAATTTTTATTCATCATTTATTATTATTTTAAAAGGATGAAATAAGAATTAATTAAACTCTGAATAATCAAGGATTAAAAAAAATCCCGTCATTTTATGCTGATAGAATAATCGCATAAAACCGGGATTGTAATTTATTAATTATTAACAGCCGTTCATTGCGGCAGTTCAAGCTCAGTCTTCTGTAAAAAGCTCAACTACTTCGTCTGCATTTTCAGAAGCAAGTAAGAGTCTGCAGAAACTTGCAGATCTTGTTATTCTTGCAATTTCAGCAAGTGCCTCAATATGGGGACCTGACTGGTCCGGCTGTGCAAGCAGGAGAAAAAAGAGTTTTGAAGGTTCCCCGTCAAGAGAATCAAAATCAACACCTTCAGGAGCAATACCGATTGCCATTGTAAGGCTTTTAACCTTGTCGGTTTTTGCATGAGGAACAGCAATACCTTTTTCAAGACCTGTACTTCCCATGTTTTCCCTGGCAATAACAGCATTGTATACACTGTCTTTATCTTTTATTTTTCCGGCTTTATCCAGAACATCTACAAGCTCTCTGATTACTTCTGTTTTTGTAACAGATTTAACAGGAACTCTAATCACATCACTGGAGATTAAATCAATAATAGCCATTTATCCATCCTTCCTAAGTAAGTTTGTTATAAACATCCAAGACATAATCTTCATCCTTAACCATAAGAACAGAGCATGGAACACTTCTCATTGCCCTCTCTGTCTCATTATAAAGCTCGTCACGGCGGCTTCTGATTTTTGACAGTTCCCCTATGACAAGAAGATCAATTTCATTATCCTTGACCATATTTTTAATTTCAACATTAACAGTACCGGATGCTTTGAGGGTTTTTACAGCTACCCCCTTGTCACGTCCCATCTGCTTTGCATGCTGTAGATATCTGTCTGCGTCAGATTCAAGATCATGCTGGTATTCCTCCTGTTCAGCCTGAAGGAATATTCTTGCATTTACAAGGTCTGACAGCGCTCTTGTGTTTACAATATAAAGAGCATAGAGCTCAGCCCCTGTTGACCGAGCAAGGCAGACTGCATACTGAGCTGCAGTAATTGACTGCTCTGACCCATCAACATATACCATAATTCTATTTACAGGTCCATCCATAGTATCTCCTGTAGCATGCCGAATTTTTCAAATTCGTGCAATCATTTTTGTTTCAATTTAGCTTTCTTTTTTTCAAGCCTTGTCTTGACCATTTTAAGAAGAATAATCATATCCCTCTCATTCTCTTCAAGACGGTTCTCTATATATTTTACAGTCTCCTGGAGCTCAGGTATAGCAATTTTTTCAAGAGCATTAACCTTTCGGATAGTTTTCTTGACCTCCCTTGCAAGTCTCATTATAGAGACCTTCAGTTCGCCGAGCTTTCCCATTACCTGAAGCACTGATTTAAAGTCTTCAAGTGAACTGTCAATCCAGAAGCTTGTACCCATAGGGCTGTAGTAAGGAGGATAATCCACAAAATCGGTGTCTACCACAGGCAGCCCTACTCCCATAACCTTACGCTGGGAGATTTTAACCTGACTCTCAATATTGATTGCGCTTGCTACCTGGGTAACTTTAAGCTTACCCATATGAAGCACTGCCTCTTCAAGTGTTCGGTATGCCCCGGCAAGAGCCTTGTTGACTTTTTCCTCATGGTCTGAGGCCTGATCAACGAGATTGAGGAGTTCTATGATCAGAATATTTCTTTTCTGATCAAGAAGCTCATATCCGAGCCGGGCGAACTTAAGCTCCTGTCCCAGTGAGAGCAGGTTTGTCTTTGTAGGAGCAACATTATTTCTCATTATCTTCCGTAGTATTTTTCAATTTCTTCTTCAGTTACCCTGTGAAGTTCCTCTTCAGGAAGCATGGAAAGACATTCCCATCCTATATTGAGGGTTTCCTCGATAGTTCTGTCTTCATCCATTTTCTGTGAAACAAATCTTCTTTCAAACGCTTCACCGAATTCAAGGTACTGATGATCCAGAGGTGTGAGTTCCTCCTCCCCGATTACAGATGCAAGGTTTCTGACATCTTTAACATAACTGTAAGCAGCAAAAAGCTGGCTTGCGAGGTGGGGATGGTCATCCCTTGTCATCCCCTCACCGATTCCGTCTTTCATAAGCCTTGAAAGAGAGGGAAGACCTGCTACCGGGGGATAAATACCGCGGCTGTTCATCTCTCTCTCAAACACTATCTGACCTTCTGTGATATAACCTGTAAGGTCCGGAATAGGATGGGATATATCATCGTTAGGCATGGTAAGTATAGGCAGCTGTGTAATTGAACCGGTAAAACCCTTTACCATACCTGATCTTTCATAAAGCTCTGCAAGGTCTGAGTAGAGATACCCCGGATATCCCTTTCTGGAAGGTATTTCTCCCCTGATTGTTGATATCTCACGCAGCGACTCGCAGTAGTTTGCCATATCTGTCATAATTACAAGAACATGCATTCCCTTGTTGAATGCAAGGTGCTCTGCAAGTGTGAGCGCTGTTCTTGGAGTAATAGTCCTTTCAATTGAAGGGTCATCTGCAAGTGAAAGAAAAAGAGCTACATTGTCAAGTACGCCGGTTTCCTCGAATGATCTTACAAAGTACCTTGCAACATCATGCTTAACACCCATTGCAGCAAAAACAACTGCAAAGTTTGACTTTGACCCCTTGATTTTTGCCTGCCTTGCAATCTGGGCTGCAAGCTCATTGTGGGGAAGGCCGTTGCCTGAAAAAATGGGTAGTTTCTGCCCTCTGATAAGAGTGTTCATCCCGTCTATTACAGAAAAACCTGTCTGGATAAAGTCTCTCGGGTATTCACGGGCTGTCGGATTTATAGCCATACCGTTAACATCAAGTTCAGCCTCGGAAACCGGTGCAGGACCGTTGTCTATAGGCTGGCCGAGCCCGTTAAATACACGCCCCAGCATCTTTTCACTTACACCCAGTTTAAGAGGCTCCCCTTTGAACCTTACATGAGTGTCAGGCATGGTAAGACCTGATGTCCCTTCAAAGACCTGTACACACACGATATCATCAGATGTGTCAAGAACAAGACCAAGCCTTGTATTCCCCTGAGGGTCAACAACCTCAACAAGTTCCCTGTATCCTACAGGATGTGTATTTTTTACAAAAACAAGAGGTCCGTCTATTCTGTCAACCCCGATATATTCAAGCCCTGATTTAAGCTTCTTCTGCTTTTCATGCATATCTATACTAGGCATATACTGACTCCAGTTTATCAAGTGATCTTTCAAGCTTAACAGAGAGCTTGTCAAGCATTCTCAGGTCATCATTCGGTACATTGAATTTCATCTTAATAATATCCTGATAAACACTCATCTTCTTGAGTTTGACAAGAGTAACACCCCTCTTGATTGCATCTGATCCCCTTCTCCAGTAGATCAGTATTATCTGCATCATTTTCATCTGTTTTTCAACTGTAGAGTACCTGTCAATATCATCAAAAGCATTCTGCTGAAGAAATGAATTTTTAAAGAGTGTACATACTTCAATTATAAATTTCTGGCTGTCGGGAAGAGCATCAGGTCCTACAAGCTTTACAACCTGCTGAAGCCTTACCTCTTTCTGAAGGAGTTCCATGATCTCAGCTCTGTCATCAGCCCAGGTAGCCCCTGCATTCTGCTCCCACCACGGTGTGATATCGAGAAGATATTCACTGTATGATTCAAGCCATGATATGGCAGGATAATGCCTTGCATTTGCAAGCTGCCTGTCAAGACCCCAGAAACACCTTACAAACCGTTTTGTATGCTGTGTAACAGGCTCTGAAAAGTCCCCTCCGGGAGGTGAAACAGCTCCGATAAGTGTTACAGACCCCTCCTGCTTATTCAGGGTCTTCATATACCCCGCCCTTTCGTAGAACTCTGCAACCCTGGTCGGGAGGTATGCGGGAAATCCCTCTTCAGCAGGCATCTCTTCCATTCGGCCGGAAAGCTCTCTCAATGCCTCTGCCCATCTGGAAGTTGAGTCAGCCATAACAGCAACATGGTATCCCATGTCCCTGTAGTACTCTGCCAGAGTAACACCTGTATATATACTTGCCTCACGTGCAGATACAGGCATGTTTGATGTATTTGCAATAAGTATTGTTCTTTCCATCAGCGACTTGCCGGACCTGGGGTCGATAAGCTCGGGGAATTCAGTGAGTACGTCAGTCATTTCGTTTCCCCGCTCACCGCATCCGATATATACAATAATATCCGCATCACACCATTTGGCAACAGCATGCTGCGTCATTGTCTTACCTGTTCCGAAACCGCCAGGTATGGCAACTGTCCCCCCTTTTGCAATCGGGAAGAGAGTATCTATTACTCTCTGGCCTGTTATAAGGGGAATATCAAGGGGAAGCCTTTCGCTTACAGGACGGGGAGACCTGATAGGCCATTTCTGTACCATGGAGAGATTCTTCTCACCATCTGCAGTTTCAAGGAGGGCAACTGTCTCTTCAACAGTATAATCACCTTCAGGGGAAACAGCCTTCAAAGTACCCCTCATTCCCGGAGGAACCATAATCTTATGGCTTATCCTTTCAGACTCCTGTACAGATCCGAGGATTATACCCTGAGAAACTTCAGTTCCCGGAGCTATATCTTCCGGCACAAAATGCCATTTTTTTTCTTTATCAATTGAAGGTACCTGGATTCCTCTGCCGATAAAGTGGCCTGATATCTTGTATATCTCTTCAAGCGGCCTCTGAATACCATCATAGATTGTACCGATCAGTCCCGGTCCCAGTTCAAGGGAGAGAGGCATACCTGATCCGTATATATTGTCCCCGGGGCAGATACCGGTTGTATCTTCATAAACCTGAATAACAGCATTATCGCCTTCAAGTTTAATAATCTCTCCAATAAGTCGTACATCAGCTACCCTTACAAGTTCAAGCATCATAGCATCAGTAACACCCATTGCTTCAATTACAGGACCGTTTACTCTTTTAACCTGTCCTATTATCCGTTCTTTCATTATGAACCTCTATATTATGAGCACTTCGAATATCTTTTCCACACACAGCCTAGAACTGTGATTTTGCGCCATTTTACAGCCCGGATATTCCTTCCGGTGGAAGAACTTTATCAAACCTGTTCCAGCTCTTCGTGAGGCGCCATATATCAGGTAAAAAATTCGCCGTGAATTGTTTTCCGCATTTCAGACTGATACCTTAAAAGTCTAGTAGGCACCTGATTATTGAATGCTGTTTTGTGATTTAATGATGTAAGAACAATACCCTGGGCAAAAAGGGGATTTTTTTCGGATTTCATAATCCTTATTTTTCCTCCTGTCAGATCATGGTACTGTTTTTCAACATCTTTAATATAGCTTTCTGTCATTATCTTCAGCTCTCCTGCAGAGCCGTTGATTTCAACCTCTTCTTCTCCAAGACCGACTGCAGCTTCAAGAATCCATCCCTTAAGGATTTCCCGGTATGCCTCTGTATCCGCTTTTTCACGGACCTTTACACGGACCTTGTCTATAACTGAATTAATCAGCTTTTCCCTGATCTGCAGAGCAATCCGTTTTTTTTCTACCTTGATAGAAGAAATACTGTTCTTTTCTATAATATTAATCTGCTGATCTATTTTCCTTGCAGCTTCCCTTTCAATGGATTTTACCTGCATCTCCTTAGCCTGCATTTTATCAGAGGCAGTCCTTTCAGCATCTTCAATAATTCTTTTAGCTTCCGCTTCTGCATCTCTTCTTATACCGGCTATTAATTCACTTCTATCTTCACTGGACGTTTTCATATCTGTATTCCTGATAGTTTATAGTTTTATCCCTATGGCTTCATTAACCATAGCCCGTATTCCCGGTCTTGAAGGATCTCTCCCCTCACGGCCGGGTATTTCTACGATCAGCGGAAACTGTTCCGTGAAAATGTACCGGTCGACAAGGGGCCGTATCATATCAGCTATTCTGTCTTCTATAATAACGATTCCGACATCACTGTCTTCAAGAGCTGTTTTGAAGGCAGATTCAGCCTCCTGGGGGTTTTCAGCTTTCACGCCTCTCACCCCGACAAGACCGAATCCGAGTACAGCATCTTCATCGCCGATAACAAAATATTTCATCGCACCCTTACACTTTACCGAGTATCATAAGCGCAGTAATAAAACCGAATACTACAAGACCTTCTGCAAGAGCAATAAAGATAAGTGCCTGGGATGCAAGCTCAGGTTTTTCAGCAATAGCTCCCATAGCTGCAGAACCTACATTACCGATAGCAAGACCGGCACCGAGAGCTCCGAAACCGAATGCAATAGCTGCAGCAACAAGGCCGAATTTTGCAACACCTGCTTCCTGTTCTGACATTTCAGCTTTAGCCACAGCAGCATGGTCCTGTGCAACAGCCTCTGTAACACTTCCTACAGCAAACATTGCAAGAGCTGCAAAAAGAAGCACAAGACTGAAACTTACCTTTCTTTTAAAATCTTTTTTCGGGTTAAACATAAGAAAACCTCCTCCCTTTTGTTAATTCCTTTTAGTTGTTTCCTTTCAGGGAAATCGGAGCATAAGCCTTGCCGTTACCGCTGAAATATTTGGAAAAGAATTCATAATAATTTAATCTTAATGACTGAATACCTGCACTGAGGCCTTCAAGTCCGATTACCAGTACATTGCCTGCAAAAAGGACAAGAATGGACCAGATATTAATACCCCCGTCCGGTGTTACCATTTTTGCAATCTGATCAAATGCGATCATAAGACTTACATGGGCAATTCCAAGCCCTGCAACCCGCATGAATGAAAGAGTGTTTGCAAGATATCCTGAAAATACTTCAAGCATCTCGACAAGCCATTCCATTGCGAAATTCATTATTGAAAACACTGTAAACCTTTCCCTGTGTTCCGGATGCATTTTATTGTGCAGATAGAACTCAAGAGGCGGTTTCAGCATGAAAATAAGGGCCGGAAGACCTACAAGAAAGAAAAGAAGATTGCTTTCAGGAAGTTGTTTATAGTTGTGCTGCGCAAAGAAAAATGCCACATATGTTCCTGCAAAATACATCCATCCTCCGAGAAGTCCCCCCTTGTCCATAAACAGCTTGAACCAGTTCCCTTTTGAAATGCAGTTGACCCAGTTAAGTACAAGCCCGAGTCCGATAACAGTTATACCGAAATATATAGTTATAAGAAGTATTCCCCCTATATCGGTAATAAGTCCCGGTCCAGCATGACCTGCAATAATTCCGTGATAGTCAAACCATATGGGAGCAAACCATTTATACCCGAAATATGATCCGAAAAGGGTACCTGTTATCATTGCTGATACACCGCACCATATCATAAGCTGGAAAAGCTTGTGGAATGCAGATCCTGACTCTTTTCTCAGCATAATTGTACCGAAAATACCGATAAGCCCTATAACAAAGCCGTGCCCCACATCACCGAACATCAGGCCGAACATGATAAGATATGCAACTGCAACAATCGGAGTCGGATCAACTGTACCGTATTCGGGAATAGCATAGTTTTTAACAAGCATTTCAAACGGGGAAAGGAATTTGGGGTTTTTCATCTTGACCGGAACTGAAGGTTCTTTTTTATTCTCCTTCTTTATTTCCCTTGGATCACTCCATTCAAGATAACACCTTCCTTCAGTAACATCCCTGATGCATTCCTCGAGCTTTTCCTTTTTGGAAGCAGGAAGCCATCCGGAAAACAGCATTGTACGGGAAGTTTTGCTGTAAAATGACTGAATACGGTAAAAAAGCTCATTCATTCTGAGGTTTGACCACATCTCATCGAGGTAATCCTTTTTCTCAATAACAAACTCTTTGGCAGAATTATTTATCTCATCCTGCTTCATCCGCAATGACTTGAGTTTTTCCGCAATTTCAGCCCTCGCATCACTGCCAAGACCATTTATATCATCGGGAAGTTCAATTTCATCCCATTCAAACTTTTCAAGGATTTTTTCAACCCTTCCTCCGTCCCTCTTCATTGTAATCAGAAGAATATTGGAAAAGCCTGCATTTTCTGAAAGCTTGATCTGTACAGATGGAAGGGACTGGAATGCATTTACAAGCTCGTCCTCTTTTGATGTTTCGATTTTACCGGTTACTATTGAAAGAAAAGCGTATTTATCCTTCTCTTCAAGAGAAGCCCCGAGGTCGGAAAAAAGGTCAAGCTGCCGGTCTATCTCTTCAAGCTTGTGAATCTCCTTCTGAACAGATTTCTGCCTGTCCCTGATTTTCTGAAGATTTGATGCTACAACATCAAGTTCTGAATTGCTTTCCTCAAGATTTACAGGCTTGAGCATTGAAACATCAAGCTCTTTAATATCAACAGGACTGTAGTCTATCAGGTTGAAAAATGTTTCAATTCTCTTTCTTGTATCCTGTATTTTACTTTGCGAAACTCTGGGAGAAACAGAAGTAATCATGCTTTTGGCATCCTCATCAACTTCTGTAACCTTGACAAAATGGAGTACTCCCTGCCTGAGCAGTTCCCTGGTCACATTATCTGCATCCTGATCAAGTACTATTGCTGCAAGCTGGCACATTTTCGTAGTAAACATCATCATATTACACTCTTAATTCTATCCTGTTTTATATTGTAATATTTAGCATTGAGTATGGTCATTACCTTTCTGATTTCGTTCTTCTTGAGAACAAAATAGGCAAGAACAATACCAATGTTAAACGGGTAACCGCCTTTTACTTTCTTAACCTCGTAAAGAATAATCTGATCGAGCAGTCTGCTTACAAGCACGAGTTTTCCCTGGTTGTCTGAACTCTGGATTCCCAGCATTGATGAAAGATTTGTATATTTTTTACTTATCAGGTTCTTTATGATATCAGCAGAATCACCTGTCGCAAAAGCCTCTTCAAGTGCTTTCTGGTCAAGGTGATGTCCGTAGGGAATCATATTCTTCAGGGCATCAGCCATTGTCATCTTGTAAAAATCCCTGAACCTGATAAGCCAGGAGATGTTCTCCATATCAATCTCAACACCTATCATTCTCCTGGTAATATCAAAATCAGGCTTTTCTAGCTTTTTGGCTTTTTCATTGAGATGCTTGTAGAAATATCTGTCCAGCGCTGTTTCCACAGAAAAAAGAGTCCTGGTGAGCTCGAGCTGAGCAGAATTCTCTTTTATTATCTGGGCATATGGAGTACCTGAAAGTATCTCTATCACCCCTTCTATTGTTTCAACATTTATTATTTCATCGACATGAAGATTGTAGTGGATTGTTTCCCGGAAAAGATATCCGGTATAATCATCTATATTTCTCTTTCTGACAGACCTGTCAAACCAGAGCCTGAGGGCCGCCTTGAGGTTTTCAACCTCATATTTCCTTGTCAGCGCTTTAACAAATTCAAGTACATCTCCCCTGACATAGCGTTCAAGCTCATGATAAAGCGATATTTCCTTCCTGTAGAGTTCAAGCTCTGCAAGCTTGAGGTCCCCTGTTCTGTTATAGACCTCTTCAATAATCTGGAAAGGGGTATCATGAAGCACCCTTATTGCTTCAGGCAGCGACCGCGCCTTTACCATCTGATCCAGAACTTCATCCGAAAGGATATTGCTGATTCTCGCCCTCAGCTTGGCATTTATAAAAGCGTATTTTTGTAACCTGGTCTGCCCCATTTCAAAGTCCTTTAGCTGTTATTTGTCAAATTCAGGTTTCAGAAGTGTTTCTGTTATCTTTTCAGCAACAGCATCTGTGCGTCCCTCACTGGAAGCAAAAAACTCGCTGTTTTCCTTTTCAGCTTCCTCTACTGCAGTTTTAAAAGCTTCTACCGCTTTTCCCTGTGCTGCCTGTATTTCTTCCTGAATTCTTTTCTGTGAATCTTCTCTGGCTTTTGAAACAGCATTGTTATATTCAGCATCAGCTTTTGATATTATTTCAGCAGCCTTTTCTCTGGCTTCCTGTATAATCGCTTCCGCCTCTTTTTCAGATTTTATAATTTCACTAAGAACTGTTTTCTGCATAAAATACTTCTCGCTGTTGTTTTTTATAACTATGCGCCCAAACGGAAAACGTTGTCAAGTAAACAGGTAAAAGGAATTAAAATTTAGCAATCTATAACTATGAGTATTAATAAAGAAGAACAGAATAATTGTTCCATTTTTTATTATTACAGGTAGAAACATGGAAAAACAAAATAAAAAATGTGGTTTTGAGCACTGTTTCAAAACATTATTTTATCAATACCATCAAAATAACTTATAGCAACAGGCATTAGGTATATATTATAACCATATTGCTTTAAAAATAAATTAACAATGATTTTTTTTCATGTTTCCAATAACAGAAGGTTATAATTAAGAAATTGCTGCAAAAATGTAAATTTGCTTTACAGAAAGTGTAAAATCAGTTTACACACTGAAATTTAATAAGTACCAATGCAATTGTCTAACATAAATAACTTCAGCGGGAAAGCTTTTCCACAGCACTTTCAATAACAGGTAAAGATTTTGCGAAGTTGAACCTGACAAGCCTCCGTCCCTCTTCCCTGTCTTCGGAATAAAATCCCTCCACAGGAATAAGTGCAATCTTTTTTTCCATGATAAGCCATTTTACAAAATCAAAACCTGGAAGTGATGATATTTCATCATATTCAGCAAGGAAGAAATATCCCCCTTCCGCCTTTGACGGGCGGAATCCGCACTCAAGAACCTTATCTGTCAGAAATTTCCTGTGACTGTCCATACGCTGACGGAAAGCACTCACATGACTGTCCATAACTGGCAGTATTTCAGCCATTGCAAGCTGAAGAGGTGTGTTGACAGAAAAACTTGTCCACTGCCGCACCTTCCTGATACCCCCTGTAAGGTGCTCGGGTGCTGATGCATATCCTATCTTCCAGCCGGTACAGCTCAGGGTCTTTCCTGTTGATGAAACAGTAACAGTCCGATCCTTCATTCCATTAATAGAGGCCAATGGTATATGACTGTTGTTTTCATAGACGAGGAATTCATAAACCTCATCGCTCAGAACAACAAGATCATGTTTCTCAGAAATATCTGCAATAATTTCAAGTTCCTCACGACGGAACACCCTGCCTGCGGGATTATGCGGATTATTTATAATTATCATTTTTGTTCTGGGGGAAATCTTTTTTTCAATATCAGATCTGTCAAAACTGAAATCGGGAAACTTCAGCGTAACAGGCTTTACAATACCGCCTGCCATTTTGACTGAACTTATATATGAATCATAAAAAGGCTCAAAAACAATAACTTCGTCCCCGGGATTAATGAAACCTGTAATTGTTGAATAAATCGCTTCAGTTGCCCCTGTTGTGACAGAGATTTCAGTATCCGGATTGTAATCAAGGGAATATTTCTTCCTGTAAAGCTCTGATATTGCAGATCTCAATTCAGGCACACCGGGAAGCGGGGCATACTGGTTTCTTCCCTTATCAAATGATCTCTTTACTATATCAAGCACCCACTTTTCCGTATCAAAATCAGGCGCTCCCTGGCTCAGGTTAACAGCATTATATTCAGCTGCAAGGCTGTTTATCACAGCAAAGATTGTTGTTCCCATTCCGCTGATTCTGTCTGCAATCATTAATTCCCCCCCGGATGTTTCTATATGCAGAAGAATAAAGTGATTATGTGAAAAAATCCAGCCTGTTTTCATGTCAATCAGAGGGGGAGAGGGGGACGGAGGAACATAAACTATTAAGATAACATCATATGAAGCTTATCCTGAAGCATACATATCATTTATAAAGTATACAGTTGTATGAGAAATCGCAGGCAATTAACTGATAACGGATTTTATCATGTAACCGCAAGAGCCAACAGGAAGGAATTTATATTTGAACAGGATATTATCAAAAAAATGTTTATAGACATTCTGAAAGATGCAAAAAAGAAGTTTGGTTTTAAGATTAAAAACTTCTGCATAATGAGTAATCATATTCACCTGATTATTAAACCGCTTAACAAACAGGATTTATCAAAGATAATGCAATGGTTATTAAGTGTTTTTGCAGTCAGGTTTAATAAATTTTACGGGTATTGCGGCCATGTCTGGTATGACAGATTTAAAAGTTCAATAATCAAAACCTTCACTTATTATAAGTCTGCATATGAATATATTAATAACAATCCGGTCAAAGCAGGTCTGGTAGACAAACCTGAAAACTACGAATTCTGCGGAATTACATATCTTAAAAACAAGGTCTATGAAGTTATTGATCCGCCTGGCATCTCATCATAATAGTTTATTATATAATATACTGGGAGATTCTAAAAAACAGATAGTTGCAACTTGGTCTATGAGAAATACAATTTCTGGAAAACAACATTAAAAAACAGAATATCACAGGTATTTGATATTAACTGAACTTTCTATTCTTCGTTTCTCTGAAAATAGTAAAATATGCAGATTCCTGACCCGGATAGAGTTTCAGACTACTGTTACTAATTTAGGAAACATCCTCCGTCCCTTGATTCTTGCTTTTCTCGCTTTACTTGATTGAGAGGTCCTCCGTCCCTTTACCTTTGATTCCGCGGAACATCCTCCGTCCCCCAATCCCTCTTTTATTTCCTTTTTCAGTTGAACACTGTTGACTCCCCGAACAATTTTACCTACCATTTTCAGTATGGGTGCAAAAAGAGATTCAATAATGACAATGATCTACAGCCTGTTTAACCGCCCCTATATTACACAGTCTCTTAAAGATATCAGAAAGCCGCTTCTGCTTCATATAAGCGATACCCCCGGGTTTATCTATCCCTTTATCTTCAGGCTGATTGATAATCTCAAACCGGAAATACTTATCCACACTGGCGATATTATTGATGATTTAAAGCTTGAAATAAGGCCAATGCTGATAAAGGAATATTCCCACAAAGCAAGAAAGATCATAGCCAGGCTGGAAAAGCTTCCTGTAAAAGAAATCTATCTGATACCGGGAAACCATGATGATGAGGAGATTATAAAGACTTGTTCAAAAAGGATAAAAATCCTCCCTGAAAAAACCTGTATCAATGCTGGAGATCTTTCTTTCTTTCTTACACATGAATACTTAAGCCGGAAAACAGATACAGACTTCTATCTCTTCGGCCACAGTTTGCCGGAACTCGGAAGAGTAAATGACAGGACTGTCAGGCTTAACGGAATCCCTTATATAAATATTATTTCACTTTCCACCAAAAATACATATACTTTAAGATATCCGCCGGGAACTGACAGCGCCCGGACTCAGCTGCTGCCTGGTATAGGCCTGTAAAGGAGAAAATATTATGTTGTTTATCCGAAGAACAGCCCGTAATGTTTTTATCAGATCCGGCAGGATTGATTCCCTGGCCGAATATATTGTCGATCACTTTGAGGGGAAAATTGTAACATTCGAGGAAGGGTGGAAAGAAGTTGATGAATTCCAGACACTTCTGTTCCTTACTCCTGCAGGACTCAGAAAAACAAGAATTGAGGATGCAGAGAAAATTATAAGAGTGCCTGTTGAGTCGTCCCAGATTTTATCAGAACTCTTCAGCCCTGAAATTCATAAAATGATAGAAAATACCCAGCTTGGCGCGGGAATTATCATAGTCAGGGTCGCAGGCGACGGAACAGCACTTGAGAAGGAAATGGAAGAAATCTACGGTGCTGAAAGCATGAACATTGAACTGGCAGTTTCTGAAGGTGAAGCAAACGACACAATACTTCTGCTGACAAATACATCCCTTTCCAGAAAGCTGACAGAAGAAGACATTATCCGCGTTCCTCTCCTTATCAGACAGGATCACCGCACTCTTTACAGAGACCTCAGAAAACAGGGAGCACATCTTATTACACAGTCATTGAGGGATAAAAAATGGTACGAGATGAGAATAAACATCTATGATGCGGAAAACCACTATGAAATACATTATGAAAGGCTGCAGACTGCATTTTCCGACCTGGATATAGGTATGATTCTGGGAGAAACATGGACAAGAGACCATGCACTTGTCCTTATGTCTGTCCTGGCCTATCAGGTACGTCTTTTCTCTCTGGAACCGCCGGAAAAAATAAAAAGAATTCTAATGGGACTTGAATTCAACAGCAGGGGAAAACGTTTTGTAGATATGGACCTCTATTACAGAAACAGGAAGGTGGGGAAAAATGATAAAAATGTGCGTAAATCAATTAATGAGCCACGCGTGGAAATACGCGATGAGCTTATTAATCGGCTCACCCCCCAGGCGCAGCAGGAACTTCAGAAGCTGGAAAACATAATTACCGGGAAAGAGTGAAAATATGTTTGATTACAGGATTACTGTTTCGCGAAAAATCCGGTATAAACCTATTTCAGTCTGAAAAGTCAATGTCTTTCAAAGTCCATCATCAGCAGAATCAGCTTTAAGCTTTTATACAATCCTGTAATTTCCATACTGAATTTCACGGATTCTTTTATCATCTGTTTCCGACACCTGTTTTCCGATATAAATATTGTTTTTCAGAACAAGGATATGTTTTCTTTTTTCAGACACTGTTCTTTTTGCATCTTGAGGATTATTGAGACTGATATATCTTCCTGTTGCTAATTAATCGTTTTGAGCTTTTAATGTCCAGCATGTTTTCAAACAGCTTTATACAGCCGAATTCTGATTTTAAGCTTTTCATCAGAAAGAATGTTGCCATTTTTGTATTAGCAATCTTACTGAGAAGTTATATTTTTCAGATATAATAATTAAACAGTCTGAATATTGAATCAGCTTAAAGATTAAACTATAATCTGTTCCAATGAAAATCAGAGAAACCGGAAAAATCCTATCAAACATTAAAATCGCTGAAAATCTTTTTGAGCTTAAGATAAATCTCCCGGAGATTGCATCTTCAGCGGAACCGGGGAATTTTATAACAATTCTTCCCCCGGCAGAATCCGGAAGGTATTTAAGAAGGCCTTTTTCACTTGCAGGTAAAGGAAAAGACTATATAACCCTTGTTATAAGGGGAATCGGTAAAGTAACTGATTCTCTTTCTCTTCTGAAAGAGGGGACTGAACTTGATATTATCGGGCCGCTCGGAAATACCTATCCTGAAATAGAGGAGAATCTGTGGATGATAGGGGGGGGAACAGGGATTGCATCAGTTCTATTCCTCAGCAGCTCAAGAAAATCACATGGGCATTCAGATGACAGGCTGTTATGGGCAGGGCAGACATCTGATGCACTTCCAGGAAAATATCCCCATCCGCTTGATATTGAGTATGCAACTGATGACGGGACAAAAGGGGAAAAGGGAAACGCTGCTGTTGTGCTTGAAAAATGGCTTGAAACAGGAAGACCCGGTGCAATAGCTGCCTGCGGACCGCACGGCATGATGAAAGCTGTAAAAGAGACAGGGGCAAGACATAATATAAAGACATATCTTTCCCTCGAGGAGTTTATGGCATGCGGGGCGGGAGCCTGTGCAGGATGTGCTGTAAAGCTCTCTGAAGGGGGCTATGAAAAGGCATGCGAAGACGGCCCTGTATTTGATGCTGAAAGGGTTGTCCTTTAAAAGCCTTTCTTCCCTTTGTAAAAAGGGGAAGAAAAACGGAGAAAAGAATCTACATGAAAAATAAATACGACAATATTGATTACAGCATGCTTAATACCTCAATAGCAGGACTGGAACTTAAAAACCCGGCAATCTCTGCAAGCGGGACATACGGATACGGAACAGAATATGATGATTTCTGCCCCCCTGAAGACTGGGGAGCTGTGATTCTGAAATCAGTATCTGAAAAACCAAAAGAGGGCAATCCCCCGCCCCGCTGCTGCGAAGTTGAAAGCGGGATGATAAACTCCATTGGGCTTGCTAATGTGGGTATTGAAAGATTCCTCAATGAAAAGATGCCCCTTTTCAGGGAGAAACACAGCAATGCAGTATGCATTGCAAGTATAGCAGGAAGCACTCTTTACGAATTTGAAATCCTGGCGGAAAGGGTTGAAAAAAGCGGCAGTATTGATGCAGTTGAAATAAATATATCCTGTCCGAATGTATCAAAGGGGGGAATGCATTTCGGTTCCGATCCCCGTTCCGCTTCTGAAGTAATTTCATCTGTCAGAAAACATACAGCCCTTCCCCTCCTTGCAAAAATAAGCCCGGCTGCAGCCTCCCCGGTTGATGTTGCAAAAGCATGTGTTGACTCGGGAGCAGACATACTGACTGCAGTAAATACTGTTCCGGGGATGAAGATTGATATAGATAAGGGAAAACCTGTTCTGGGGAATATATTCGGAGGAATGTCAGGACCTGCAATGTATCCGGCAGCACTAAGAATAGCATTCATGATACACAGGGAGCTGCCTGAAATACCCCTTGTTGGGTGCGGGGGAATAGACTGTGCTGATACAGCACTTCAATTTATGATGGCAGGATGCTCCGCGTTCCAGATCGGCACATCAATATTCAGAAATCCCGAATCTTTATACAATATTTTAGGCGATATTTGTATATTTATGCAAAAAAAAGGCTATAAATCGCTAAAAGATATTATAGGAACAGCCTCCTAATATTGACCTAATCAGCAGTATGCTATAGGTTGTGCATAAAAGAATCAGCATGTATGCAGATAGAAAGTAATTCATCCCGCGACTGACAGGAAATGTTTTAGATGAAAATAATTCATTCCATTTGCGCGGATAAGGATATGCCCCGGTTATGCCGGGGATTGTTTTAACCGGGACATCGGTCAGAAATATGGGTGTCCTGATCTTAATTGAAAATGGTGGAGTATGCAGGAACATTGTTATCTAGTCCTGGCTGACGGGAATATTTTCCCGGGCTATTCTTTCGGAGCACTTCCCCCCAGAACACATGAACTTGAGAAATTCGAGATTACGAAAAAGGGTTCAGGGGAAGTAGTATTCAATACAGGGATGTCGGGGTATCACGAGATACTGACAGACCCTTCCTATACAGGCCAGATAGTTACCATGACCTATCCCCACGCAGGGAACTATGGTGATGATAATGAATGGAGCGAAACAGGTCCTGAAGGTGCAAGAAGCCTTCCCGGGATCAAACTTGCAGGCCTTGTTGTTAAAAAGCTTTACAGAGGCCCTGTTCCGGAAGGAAGAATAACTCTCGACAGATTCATGAGAGACAACGATACACCGGGAATAACAGGTATAGATACAAGAAGACTTACACTCCATATCAGAGACAACGGGAGTCCCAACGGACTTATTGTCCGCCCCTCAGACAGCAGAAACACCGAACTGACAGAAGAAGATATTGATGCAGTAAATAGATTTATGGCAACAATTCCCGCGATGGAGGGACAGAACCTCATAAAAGAGGTGGGAACAGAACACAGAGAGACAATAAATCCTGATGGGAAAGTCCACATGGCTGTTGTTGACTGCGGGATAAAGGCCAACATTATAAGGGAATTCACTTCACGGGGCTGCAGGGTATCCTTGTTCCCGGCGACAGCATCTGCAGAGGAAATACTTAAGGAAAATCCGGACGGTATTCTTATATCAAACGGGCCCGGAGACCCTGCTGTACTCGGTGATCAGATAGAGATGATAAAAAATCTTATCGGGAAAAAACCCCTCTTCGGAATATGTCTGGGTCATCAGCTTATAAGCCAGGCGCTGGGGGGGAAAACCTACAAAATGAAATTCGGGCATCACGGGCTTAATCACCCGGTAAGGGACATGAGGACAGGAAGGGTATTTGTGACATCACAGAACCATGGTTTTGCCGTGGATACAGATACGCTTCCTTCAAATGTTGAAGCAAGGTTTATAAACGCGAATGACAAGAGCCAGGAAGGTATAGTTTGTGATGAACTTGAAATACTTACTGCCCAGTTCCATCCGGAGGCAGCACCGGGTCCTGTTGATTCATCATGGATATTTGACGATTTTGTAGCATACGCTTTAAAAGGGAATAAATAGACTTCATTTTCCTGTCCTGTAATAGGGATAATACCCCCTGAAGGGGATAATAAAAGGAGGAAGCCGTGCCGGCACGGAAAGATATAAACAAAATACTTATAATTGGTTCAGGACCTATAGTCATAGGACAGGCCTGCGAGTTTGACTACTCGGGAACGCAGGCGGTGAAAGCTCTCAAGGAGGACGGATACGAGGTTATCCTTGTAAACCCCAATCCAGCGACAGTAATGACAACTCCGGGAATTGCTGACAGGATCTACATGGAACCCCTGTCAGTACCTTATCTTGAGGAGATTATAAGCAGGGAAAGGCCGGATGCAATACTCCCGACAATAGGGGGTCAGACAGGACTCAACCTTTCACTGGACCTGTATGATGCAGGTATCCTTGATAAATATAATGTCGAAGTAATAGGTGCCAGCATTGAGGCAATAAGACTTGCCGAGGACAGGGGTAAATTCAAGGAAGTTATAGAAAAAATCGGCCTTGATGTGCCTAGATCTGTTGTTGCAAAGTCAACCAGGGATGCTGTGGAGCTGAAAAAAGAAGTGGGGCTTCCTCTTGTAATAAGGCCAAGCTATACACTCGGCGGCAAGGGGGGAAGTATCGCCTACACTGAAGCCGAGTTTGAAATACTGGTTGAAAAAGCCCTCTCGGAAAGCCCTGTGAAAGAAGCTCTGATTGAGGAATCCCTTATCGGTTGGAAAGAGTTTGAGATGGAGGTAATAAGAGACCCTGCAGACAATGCTGTTATTGTCTGTTCCATCGAGAATGTCGATCCGATGGGTGTGCATACAGGGGACAGTATAACAGTTGCCCCTATACAGAGCCTGTCTGACAGGGAATACCAGAAAATGAGAACTGCCTCCCTTGATATACTCAGGGCAATAGGGATCGACTGCGGAGGATCAAATGTCCAGTTTGCAGTAAAACCTGATACAGGAAGGATGATTGTAATTGAAATGAACCCGAGGGTTTCCCGTTCATCAGCACTTGCAAGCAAGGCGACAGGTTTTCCAATTGCAAGATGCTCGGCACGCCTGGCTGTCGGATATACTCTTGATGAAATTATAAATGAAATCACAGGTGAAACAGTATCCGCGTTTGAACCTGCACTTGATTATGTAGCAGTAAAAATACCGCGGTTTGAACTTGAAAAATTCCCGACAAGCTATGCGACACTGGGAACACAGATGAAATCTGTAGGTGAAGCTCTTGCTCTTGGAAGAACATTCAATGAAGCACTCAACAAGGCTATAAGATCTGTTGAAACAGGGAAAGAGGGACTCACTGCCCTTCCTGAAAATATAACAGAAGAAGAACTTGAGCCCATGCTTACAACGCTTCACCCGTTAAGAATTTATGCAATCTACACAGTTCTCCTCAAAGAGGGATACGGTGCTATTGATATGCTCTATGAGAAAACAAAATATGACAAATGGTTTCTCTACAATATGGCATCAATTGCAAGGATAGAAACAAAGCTTAAGACAAGGGAACTTTCCCGAAAACTTCTCCTTGATGCAAAGCAGAGCGGCTTTTCAGACAGGAGAATTGCAGCAATAACAGGAAAGACTGCCGAAGAAATAGAAAAATTAAGGGAAGAAATGGATATAAATCCATCCTACCACTTTGTCGATACATGTGCAGGGGAATTCAAGGCTGATACTCCCTATTTCTACTCCACTTTCGGCGAAATTGATGAAGGGGAGAAATCAGAAGGGGATGCTGTAATTATTCTTGCTTCAGGCCCGAACAGAATCGGACAGGGGCTTGAGTTTGATACAGGCTGCACCCTTGCTTCCATTTCATACAGAAATGAGGGAGTCAAGGCAATCATGGTGAACTCTAATCCTGAAACTGTATCTACAGACTTCAATGTCTCGGACAGGCTCTATATAGAACCCCTTGTAACAGAAGATGTGAAAAACATCATCAGGAAAGAGGGAGTCAGGGATGTTGTTGTTCAGCTCGGGGGACAGACACCGCTTAACATGGCTGAAGAACTTGCAGACTGGGGAGTCAATATTGTGGGAACACCGGTTGACGCAATAAACACAGCAGAGGACAGGGGGCTTTTCGCTGCCCTCATGAACAAGCTCCAGCTCAGACAGCCTGACAACAGAACAGCTACCAGCTTCGACCAGATAGAAAAATGTGCGGAGGACATGGGATATCCCGTACTCCTCCGTCCCTCTTTTGTTCTCGGCGGGAAAAGCATGTTTATAGCATATAACAGGGAGGAACTGAACCTTTACCTCCAGAGAGGTATTCAGGTATCTGAGGACAAACCCATACTGGTAGACCAGTTTCTCGAGGATGCGTTTGAATATGATATTGATGCTATCTGCGACGGCAGAAACGTATATATTGCAGGTATAATGCAGCATATTGAAGCTGCAGGGATCCATTCAGGGGATTCGGCATGCGTGTTTCCCGCTTATAAATCGACAGAAAAGATAATCAGGGAAATGACAGAGGCAACTGTAAGGATTGCAAGAGAGATTGGAGTCATAGGTTTCCTTAATATTCAGTATGCTGTAAAGGATGACGAACTCTATATTATCGAGGTTAATCCGAGGGCTTCCCGTACTGTTCCTTTCCTTTCCAAAGCATCAGGAATAAACCTCATACAGTCAGCTGTAAGGATATGGCGGGGCAAAGACCTTGTTAAGCAGGGACTTGCAAAGGAAAGGGCTCTTTTTATTGAAGACGATGAATGCTTTATAGGTGTTGGACAGCCCCAGACAGGATGGGCTGTGAAAGAGGCAGTTTTCTCAAACGACAGATTCTCGGACTATGATCCGGTACTTGGACCTGAAATGAAATCAACAGGGGAAGTTATCGGGACAGGCTCGACATTCGGAGAAGCTTTTGCAAAGGCACAGGATGCTGCAGGAGGAGTGCTTCCCACAGAGGGAAAGGCCTTTGTTTCTGTAAACAGGAATGACAGGAAAACCATACTTCCCATTGTAAAGGAGCTTAAAAATCTCGGCTTTGATATAGCAGCCACAAGAGGTACTGCAAACTTCCTTTTTGAAAACGGCATCTTTTCAGAAGTGGTTTTAAAGATCCATGAAGGACGGCCTAACGTAATTGACCACATAAAAGCAGGAAATTTTTCACTTTTAATCAATACACCTCTTGGTAAATTTGCTGAAAAGAGTGATAATGAGATAAGGATTGAAGCTGTAAACAGGAAGCTGACATACACAACAACAACATCAGCAGCCCATGCAGCTACAAGAGCTATAAAATATCTGAAGAAAAAAGAAGTCATTGTAAGGCCTCTTGTTGATATACTTGGAGACTTTAAATAATTCCGGCTGTAAATATATGGCCGGGATAAAAGTACCTGAACAGTTTTTACAGGATAATATTGAATCAACGACAGGGACTAAAAACATTCCTTCTCAATACAAGGGCTGTCCGTAAGGCAGCCCTTTTTTTATTTAAGAAAAAAGAAGCAGAATCTCCTTTTCTATAAAAATTCTCTTTTTGAAGCAGCTTCCTTATTCACGTGTTTATTAATCATGATGAAAGCAGGCTGTATCGATATAAAAAGCAGTGAATATCCTCCCCTTCTGAAAATGATCAGCGACCCCCCGGAAAAACTTTACTTCAGAGGGAACTGGGATCCCGGAATTTTCACGGAAACACTTAGTGTAGTCGGTTCCAGAAAAAATACAGGATACGGGCAGATAATAACGGAGAATCTTGTATCCGCCGTTTCAGTATCCGGGATAACAGTGGTTTCAGGCTTTATGTACGGAACAGACGCGGCAGCGCACCAGACAGCTGTTGATTCAGGGGGTAAAACAGTTGCAGTAATGCCATGCGGAATAATGAGGATACATCCTGAACATCAGGAGTCCCTCTACCGGAAGATGCTGCTTAAAAACAGTATTGCCATATCTGAATATGAGGGGGATATGCAGCCTGCCAGATGGACCTTTCCCAGAAGAAACAGAATCATTGCAGCCCTCTCACCTGCTCTTCTTGTGATTGAAGCAGGAATAAAAAGCGGTGCGCTTATTACGGCAAACTATGCAAAGAAATATGAAAGAAGAATATTTGCCGTCCCCGGCCCCCTTACAAGCAGCGTATCACTGGGTACTGCAGACCTGATAAAAAAGGGTGCATATATAGTAACATGTGCTGATGACATTCTCGGGTTTTACGGCAGGTTTTACCCCTTTACCAACCCTGATGCTTTTTCAGAGAAGGATGAATACAGTAAATCGGATTATGTACTTAAGATTTTGTCGGAAGAAGCGCTGTCCATTGACGAGATAGCAAGAAAAGCATTAAAACCGGTCTCTGAAACAGGGTCTGATATTACAAAACTTCTTATAGGTAACAAGGTCATCCAGAAGGGGGGACTTTACTATCTTAACCGGGGAGGAAAGAGATGCTGATCAAAGTAACATCAGTTTCCTTTTCAGGGCTGTCTACAATCAAGATAGATGTTGAAGTGAATATTGCTGAGAGGGGACTTCCAACCTTTGATATTATTGGTCTTCCGAACAAGGCGGTGGCAGAAAGCAAGGAAAGGGTAAGGACTGCCCTGATAAATACAGGTATTTCTTTTCCCATGAGAAAGATCACTGTAAATCTGGCACCCGGCGATGTACCTAAAGACGGGGCATTTTATGATCTTCCGATAGCTGCTGGAATACTTTCTGAAACAGAGTGCTTTGAAATCCCCGGAAGCACACTGTTTTTCGGGGAACTGTCACTTGACGGTTCGCTGAGGCACACAAAGGGGGCTCTTCTGGCGGCCCTGTTTGCCAAGGAGCAGAAAATTAAAAAGATATTTGTTCCTGATGAGTCTGCAAACGAAGCTACGGTTGTGGGCGGAATTGAAGTATATCCCGTGAAAACACTAAGACAGCTTATATCATATTTCAAATCGGAAACTGCAATTTTTCCGGCTCATTCAGAAAGCAGCACTGAAAAAAGGGAACACATAAGGGTTGAATTCGATATGAGCGAAATAATGGGTCAGGAACAGGCAAAGAGGGCCCTTGAAATTGCCGCAGCAGGGGGGCACAACCTGCTGATGACAGGCTCTCCCGGAGCAGGAAAAACAATGCTTGCAAGGGCTCTACCCGGAATACTGCCTCTTCTCAATGATGAGGAATCCCTTGAAGTTACAAAGATATATTCAAGTTCCGGAAATATCCCGCCGGGAGGTTCGCTTATCAGGTCCCGTCCTTTCAGATCTCCTCATCATATAATTTCCCAGGCGGGACTTGTGGGAGGGGGGTCCCATCCACAGCCCGGTGAAATAAGCCTTGCCCACAGGGGGGTGCTTTTTCTTGATGAGTTCAATGAATTCCCCCGATCTGTGATTGAAGCATTGAGACAGCCGGTTGAAGACGGAAGGCTTACAATATCAAGAAGCCTTGAAAGGGTAACCTATCCGTCACGCTTCATACTTGTTGCAGCTGCAAATCCCTGCCCCTGCGGATATCTGAATGATTCAACAAAGGAATGCACCTGCACCAGGAAGGAGATATCGAGATACAGGAAAAAACTGTCAGGTCCTATCCTGGACAGGATAGACCTCCATGTTGAAGTTCCGGTTGTTGATATAAAAAAGCTCGCAGAAAGTCTGAAAGGCCCTCCCAGGCCTGAATCATCTGAAAAGATAAGGGAAAGGATCACCTCTGCGCGGGAAATTCAGAAAAAGAGATTTTCAGGAGAAGAGATACATACAAACTCGGAAATGAAAAACAGGCTGATAAGAAAATACATAAAGCTGGATAATGAATCAAGGGCGCTTCTGCTTCATGCCTCCAAAAGCTTCAGTCTCTCAGCCCGGTCATATCTGAAGATAATAAAAATATCAAGGACAATTGCTGATCTTGCAGAATCGGAAAAAATAAAAACAGAACATATTGCTGAAGCTCTTCAGTACCGCCCCGGGATTGCCTGATGAAATCAGACTCACGTGAAAGAGTCATGCTTGGAAGAAGCGGGGAAGATATTGCAGAAAAATACCTGAAAGGAAGAGGATACAGGATTATCAGAAGAAACATCAGCGTGGGGCACTCGGATATTGATATTCTTGCAGAGAAAGGGGATGTTCTTGTTTTTGTTGAAGTGAGAACAAGAAGCAGCTCGAAACACGGAATGCCGGAAGAGAGCCTTTCATGGAGAAAACTCAGCCAGATGAGAAAAACTGCAGGGATTTATCTTGCAATCAACAGGATCAGAAAGAGATCCCGCATTGATGCGGTATGCATCATTGTCGGGAGGGATGATAAAGTTACATATTTCAGGCATTATACCGGTATCTGATCATAACATCCCGGTTGAGAACAAATCCCGGATCAAACAGCGATTTGATATATTCAATCTTCCTGATCCCCTCTCTTCCCTTCATTATTTCAAGGAACTCCTTTTTCAGGCGCCCTGTTCCATGCTCGGCAGATACTGTCCCCCCCAGGCAAACAGCTCTTTCCGCCCAGCTTTTTATGATCTTTTTCCCTTTTTCATATTCATCATGGCTGCGGGGAATAATATTTACATGAAGATGATTGCTTCCTATATGGCCGAATACAGCGCTCTCAAGGCCGGATAGTCCCAGATCCCTGTAATAAGCTGAAAACAGTTCCCGGAATCCCCTGTCAGGGACTGCAAGATCTGTCCCGAGTTTTGTTATATCATGTCCCTGCTTTCTGATCCTGTCTATTGATACTCATTAAGCCCCCTACCCGAGGTGCGGTATAATTACCACATAACAATATTCCATACAGGAGGAAGCTTAATGAGATTTTATAATTCACAACATCAATTTTATGCCGGTATTGATTTGCATGCAAGAAAAATGTATATCTGCATCATTGATAATAACGGAAACAAAATCTTTCATAAAAATATGGATTCTAATCCTGACAATTTATTGCAGGCTATCTCTCCATACAATGATGATATTATCGTTGGTGTAGAATGTGTATTTACCTGGTATTGGATCGCTGACTGCTTAGAGGATAACAACATCAATTTTGTACTCGGTCATGCCTTATACATGAAAGCTATTCATGGTGGTAAAACTAAAAATGATAAAATCGATTCATTTAAAATTGCAACAATGATCCGCGGCGGGATGTTCCCAATGGCATATGTATATCCACGCAAAATGAGAGCTGTAAGAGATCTTCTACGACGAAGACAATATTTTATTCATCATCAGTCAGCTTTACTTGCTCATATCCAAAATACAAATACCCAATATAATTTAAGCAGTTTTGAAAAGAATATTCTGCATGCTTCTAACAGACAAAATATACAGAATCGGTTTGAGAATGAATATACAAGGAAAAGTATAGAGGCTGATATGGAGCTTCTGGATTCATATCACAGAATTCTTATTGGTATTGAGTCTGATATAAAAAAGCATGCTGTTCATCATGATCCGGTGTCATACCATCTTTTAAGATCTGTTCATGGTATTGGACCGATTTTATCACTGGTTATTCTCTACGAAATAGATGATATTAACAGGTTTTCAGAGGTTGGAAATTTCATCTCATATGCAAGACTTGTTAAATGCTCTCATGAATCTGCAGGAAAAAGAGTAAAAGGCGGACATAATAAAATCGGAAATGCTCATCTTAAATGGGCTTTCAGCGAGGCTGCTGTTCTATTTCTGAGGAACAATGAACCGGCTAAAAAATTACTGCAGCAGCTGAGTAAAAGATATGGTAAAGGGAAAGCTCTTTCTCTAATTGCTCAAAAACTGGCAAGGACAGTTTATTTCATGCTCAAACGAAAAGAACCTTTTGATGCTAATAGATTTTTCAGGGATAGTGTACATGAGCCTGTCGCATAACTGGATCAATATGTGATGAGGTTGTTGATGACCTTAATTATTTGCAGCAATGACTGCCTATGGCCATCATACCCGAATATCATGAATCCCGTCTGTTTGATTAGACATGTACACTGATCCTTTTACATATAAAGAGCTGCAGGAAATATTACAGTGATCTGTCCTGTGCTGACCTGCCCAAGTAACTATAGCCGTTTATACGGACTTATCTTTTTGCATCAGGCAGCATTCAGGTACCGAATCAATTCTAAGGCATATTAATTATGACCTTCTATATGTGTTTGATACAGATCCTCTTCTGTATAATTCTTTGAATTTCGAATTGGATGGCTTAATATTTCTCATCTCCTCTTTTCTCATTACTGGAAACGATAATTTTCGGGGCCGGATACTATTTTGTCATTGACTTATCGGGGGCTTATATGTGTTATGTTTACCGATTCAGGAACAGAATGGCGGAAATCCTTCATCCTTGCCAGGTCCTCTTTACCATCTGAAATAAAAACAGAGCTGTGAGCTACTCCCGACTGTTCGAGATAACCTGAAATTCTTTCAAGAAAGCTCTCCTCAGCTGCAGAATCGCCTGAATGTATCTCAATATAAAGCCCTCCCCCGCTGTTTTCGGAAAAAGGGAAAAGAGTCCTGAAAAGGCCTTCATACATATACCTCTTTACAAGAAGAAGTGAATTCCTGTCAAAATATTCAACAGCTGCAATTCTGCAGTTTTCAGGCAGTTCGAGTTTATTGCCTGTAATCTTTTCACCGGAAAAGAAGTCGTCCCCCACCTGTCCCTTTTTTCCTGATCCGGGCGGGCCGTCCTCACTGATGTTATATTTAGCAGATCCGCTGTTTCTGAAAACTTCAGCCAGAGAAAAACAGGATTCCATATCGGGGGGGAAAACAAGAATGCCGTTAATAAATGGAGGTTCTGGAATAACAGCAAATTCCACAGCTGCAATTATGCCAAGTATTCCCTCGCTCCCGATAAAAAGATCTATAAGATCCATATTTTTTTCCATATAAAGGCCTGCCGCATTTTTACAGCAGGTAATTTCCATATCAGGGATTTTTCCGGATATTTTTCTGTTTTCAGAACTTGCAAGAGAGAAGCTGCACCCTTCCACTCTGGAAAACAGATCCCCCCTTTCCAGAAAGAGATGCGATGAATCTGAAAGTATGATATCAAGAGACAGGATAAAATTGCGGGCAGCTCCGTAATGAAAGCTTCTTGCCCCCGATGCGCAGTTCGCAGCTACTCCCCCTATTGAAGCTGATTTTTCTGTCGGGTCGGGAGGAAAGAAGTACTTTCCCTCCCTGATTTTACTGAGACTTTCCAGGGATTTTTCATCAAGAAATTCTGTATCAATGACCTCTCCCTGAAGAATGTTTTCAATCTCTGAAAGAGTAAGGCCTGCACCTGTTTTTATCCTGTACCCGTCCCTGAAATGGCGGATGCTGTATAGCTGTTTCATTTTACTTAAGTTTATGACAGCTTCCCCTGCAGGAGATGAATAACCTTCAGAAACTTCAACATCTCTGCAGTTTCCTACAGGGACTGCGCCTCCTGTGATTCCTGTCCGGGAACCCTGCACTGTAATCCCCCATCCCTTTTCAGAAGCAATGGAAACTGCCTTTTTTATATCTTCAACACTTTCACAGAATGCTATGACATCTGCATTCCCTTCCAGGCGGGACTCGTCAGAGAGACAGTTCCTGTTGAGATCTGTTATTTTTTCAAACTTCATCAGGATAATTATTACCTGATACGGGAGATTATGAAAACAGGTATTTTACAGATATGCATGATTCTGTTAAGTATTCCAGGACAAAAAATATCAGCATTGTCCCGGAATTATTGAATATTTTTTAAAAGAATATCAGGGATTAAAGGCAACAGCATAGGGATAATAACCACCGATGGGAACTACCTGCAGAATATTCCCGTCAAAATCCAAAATATAAATCATTTTTGAATTAGTGTGTACAGCAGCAACATAACCGTTTACAGGATCTGCATCAACGCCGTTTAATCCGTAACTTCCTGTCGGGAAAGAACCCGTCATACCGCCTGTATCCATATTGAACACATTAATACTTCCTGTCTGGTAATCACTGCAGTATATCTTCCTGTTGACAAGATCCAGTGCAAGATGATAGGGAGCAGTGGCACAATTTGGGACCTTTGTTGAAAGACTGCCTGAGGTAATATTATATTCAAATATATGTCTCATTGAACGGTCGCATATATAGATTTTCTGATTAGCTGTATCAATATCAATCCCTCTGGCAAAAGCAAAAGAGCTGTTCAGAATTTCCACACTGCTGCCGTCAAGGTTGCTTCTTTTAAGCTGATACATATTTACCCAGTATATCTTGTCATTTACAGTATCAACACAGATTCCATGCGACTGGTTCTCTCCGGTTACAAGATCTTCAGCACCTGACCCGTCCATTTTACACCGTCTTACACCGGTTTTGTTTGTATAATATATATAGCCATTTTCCGTATCAAAAGCCATTCCGCAGATATCAGAAGCCCCGCCGTGAATATTATCAATACTGCCCCAGTCAAGTGTGCTTCTGCTTATCCCGGCACCCCAGTCTCCCCAGTATATTCCGTATTTACCGAAATTTGCCTGTACAACAGCATTTCCGGCAGTCAGGGTTGCAGTTGTAGATTCAGAAGAGGCATTTGCAATTGATGCACTTCCGCTTTCCACTGTCCATTCATCAAAAAATACATCAAGACCATCCGGTTCTGCAGTTATTGAAAAGGGACTTCCATGATTCACAGTAACATCCCCGGAGGGGGTTGTTGTCCCGAAACCGCTGCCGTCATCATCAACAGTAAGGGTATACTGTATAAGTACGAAATTCGCGTTTAAAATTGTTGGAAGAGGATTCGGGGTTACAGCTATTTCAAATGTATCTGCTGCTGTCCTGCTTATTGAAGCATTTCCCGCTCCCACTTCCCAGTCATCTTCTTCAAGTTCATATCCTGTATCAGGAGAAACTACAGCAGTTGTAACCTGCCCTACAGTAACATACTGAAGGCCGTCCTTGTCCGATGAGCCATGACCGTTGTTGTTTATCATAAGAGGAACTCCGAGAGCAAGGTCTGCAAAATTTACAGTTATGGTAGTGTCCCCTCCTGTAAGTCTTACTGTTGTATCTGCCGAATATATATCGCCGAAGACAACGCCTGATCCCTGCCACTGGATAAACGCCCATCCTGAATCTGGTATCGCTGAAATCGGAACCGGGGAACTATCCCCTTTGGGAACAACTATTTCACCTGGCGGATCTGTAGTTCCGTTTCCTGTAACTTTTATGGTAATTATACTTCCTGTAGCTCTTTCAACATCCCTTTCAAGTGTTTCAAGCAGATTGTTTTCACACCCGGCAAGCAAAACCAGCAGAAGAATCACTGTACAGTAAATCAGTTTTTTCACTTTTATTCTTCCCATTCGAAATCCTCCTTAACAGCAGATGAGGCACGCCCTGTATCCTCAGACCTCATCATCAGATAACTGTATTTTTCAGCCAGCACAGGATCATTCCTTTCAACAATTTTATAGGAAGAGACTACAGAATTATAATCATTCAGTTCAAAACTGGTTTTTGCAAGCCCGATATGCGCATATGAATTGGAGGGATCTTTATCAAGAACTTTAAGGTATGCACCCCGGGCCTCATCCATCCTTCCGTTTATATAGTGGATATTTCCTAGATTCATCAATGCCGGCATATAATTATTTCCTGAAGCTGCTTTTATGAATTCCGCTTCTGCTCTGTCATACATGCCGTATCTTGCATAAAGAACCCCCAGTTTGTTTACAAGCTTTTGATTATCCCTTGTTTTTGCAATTGAAGCTTTAAGTTCAGAAGCCCTTTCAAAGATTTCCCTGTCAATGAATTTATTCATTGCCTTCCAGTATCTATCAAGAATCCTGTCAGATTCCGGATATATAACACCCCTGTCAGCTTCTGTCATACCTACAGGTTCATATGTGCTCCAGGCTTCATGAATCAGATAAAAAGATGCCTTTCCTGCCTTGTTATTTGTTCTCCACTGACGTGCCCCGGTCTCCCATGCCTTGATGAAACCATCCTTTACAAGTGTAATTTCAACAGGTACCCAGGTCTCATTATTTATGAAAATAAGATCATCAGTATCTGTAAAAAGCTTTTCTGCCTCGTTTCTGTCTATACCAAGAGAAAATGCCATGTAGATATGACCTGGCACAGTGATAAAAGCAGTTTCAATTCCAACAGATTCAAGAAGGGCACAGTACAGTATGGAGAGATCATCACAGTCGCCTGCCCGGTATGTCAGTGTCTGTATGGGAAACTGAAGATAATCAAGATTCATATCAGATTCAGAGAATTCCGCATAGGGGGTCCTCGGATCTATGACATAACCTATTCCGAAAAGAGAAACAGTTTCAAAAAGACCCATTGCTGTCCTGAAATTTGAATTGACAGCGCCTCCTCCGTGATTGCTTATGTCTGAGGCAACAGCTTTGGAAAACCTTAATACTGCAGGGTCCTTTGATGTAACAAATGCGGCAGCCTTCCTGTCATCATCCCATGTCATTGCATTACGGTTATTTATAACAAGTGTTTCAGATTTTTTACCTGTTACCCTCCCCCCCAGATACCTGTATTCAACAATAATCTCTGCAGAAACCTTGGTCCCTTCTGTCACTTTGAGAATATCTTCGGTAAAAAGAGCATAAAGAGGTACTTCAATCTCCTCATTCCGCCCCACAGCTTCAATTTCCCTGCACAGCTTCGGTTCCTCCATAAATTCCGGAACATAGAAACTCACCTTTACATCGTTTATAGTGCCCCTCTCTCCGTTCTGCAGTAATGCACTCCCTATTGTATTGTCATCATAATACTTGTAGAAAACAGGAAATACAGGATCAAAAGAAGGGCGGAAATCAATTTCAGAATCCCTGGAAGATGCGCCAAGGTTATATGTCAGACCGAGTGAAACACCGATTCCCTGGAAAAGCGGTTTTGACTGACTTAATGAAAGGTAATTGTGATAGGCCCCTGAAAGGCCGAGGCTGAAAGAGCGGCTGAAAAGAAACCTGAATTCCGAATCAAGAATCATGCAGGGATCGCTGCCTGATTCAGCATCCAGCATACCGACATAGTAGCCTCCGGATCCAGCCAGCTTGAAATACATTCTTGAAGATGCTGGTATGCAGATACCGGCTCCAAGGTCGAAATCCAGTATAGTCATGGTTGTATCTGCAAGTGTAGGGAGCATGTTGTAGTGCATCATCCCCTTTCCGTAAAACATTGTGGAAAAAGGTAAATAGTATTCACCGTTCAGGCCTATGGTTGCCCCTGTTGTATAGAGATCCTTGCTGTCGCTGATTGGAATAAGAGCACCGGGGACTGCATTGAATGAAAAGGGACTTACTGCCTGGCCTGATAAAAAAGAGGAAGGAATAATCAGAATTAATAAAAGCAGATTAATATACTTTTTATACATAATACCGCCTCCTCATCTATAATTTAAGAGGCAATTTATTTTCGCTGCTTTTGTATTTAAGGTTAAGTATGGTTCCTGATATATTCTGTTTTATAAATAATAAATTTTTACCCTCTTATTTTTCATGAGTATTTATTACTTATTATAATTATAGTATTCTTTATAGGAGAAATCAATTTTCACGGGAAAAAGTATTTGTATCAGAACAGCTCCTGATATCTTATTTCATCAAGCATAAAATTTCATGTTCTGAACAATTGTTCATATTTTTACAATTTTAAAAATAATCCGGACTATTTACCAGGATAAAAAAAGACTGCAGATCAAGGTATTCCCTGACCTGCAGCCTGATATATCTTAATTGAATCAATCTGATTCATTCTTTCAGAATTATCGCTTAGTATAGACCTTTGAGACATAGCTCTCAAGAAAGCCGTCTACCCCTTTTACCCAGTGAAGGAATTTTTCAGCTTCCTCTTTTGAAGGATAAGGGCCGATCCTTACCCTGTAGTAGCTAGTCCCGCTTACATCCTTTGTCTGTATTGTGGGAGTGAAGCCTTTGGAAACAAGGGTCTGCTTTGCCTTTTCGGCTGAAGCAACAGATGTAAATGATCCTGTCTGGATCCAGTATTCTGTCACATTTACTTTATTCACGACTGTTTTTACAGGAGCAGGCTTTACAGGTGCCGGTTTTACCGGTGCAGGTTTAACAGGCTCAGGAGCCTTTTCGACAGGTTTCTCAGCAGCAATCACAGCAACCTCCGCTGTTTTGTCTTCAGCTGAAAGAGCCTCTTTTTCCCCGGTCTCTCCATATACAACAACAAATTCAGAATCAGCATCGGATGCTGCATTCTTTTCCTCTTCTATTCCGGGATATTCCTCATCCTTCTGGGCCCATTCGATAGGGTCAAATTCATCAGGTGTAATTACCCTAGCAGATGCAAGCTGCGCATCATCTCCGCTCTTCCCTGTGGCTGGACTGAACATAAATAATCCTGCACCCAGCACTACCAGAAGCAGTACTGCTACAGAAAGAATTATCCAGAGTATTTTCTGCTGTTCCATATCTTTATCTGTTTCCTTCTTTTAATTTTTCAATCAGATTTCCGACTGAAGCAGAGATTTTATCAAGGTCTCCGCTGTTTCTTATAATATAAGTATCGGAGTTTTTTTTCATTAGATTAGCTTTGAGATTGCGTTGAATCCTTATTCTTTTAAGTATTTCACCGGGAGGTAGACTGTCCCTTTTAAGAGCTCTTCTTACCCTTGCCAGTATCGGAGCATCCACCCAGATAACAACGCTGCAGAGGCGGTCAAGCTGCATCTGATGAAGTATTGCAGCATTAATAAGGATATCAGATGTTCTGTTCTCTGAAATCCTCTCCTTAACCATTTCCACCATGCAGGGATGGATTATTTCCTCAAGAGCTTTCTTTTCGTTCAGATCTGAAAAAACAATTCTGCCGAGCTTTTTTCTGTCGATTTCATCCCCGTCAAGAATTCCGTCACCGAAACGGGAAACAATCCTGTCCTTTACCCTGGGAAGGGCATCATGTCCGAGTTTATCAACATCTATATGAAGAAAGCCCTTTTCTTCAAATATTGAGGCAACAGTGTTTTTCCCTGCACAGTATTTGCCTGTAAGCCCTGCTATTATCAATGCAAATCTCCCCAGCTCTCCCCTGTCTCAATACTTACCCGGAGAGGAGCCTTAAGGGTGAACACACTCTCCATCTCCTTCTTTACAAGCTTTTTCATATCATCAACCTCGGAAAGGGGGACTTCATATATAAGCTCATCATGCACCTGCAGGACAAGCTTTGACTTGAGCTTCAAGGTTTTTATCTTTTCATCAATTTTTATCATGGCAAGTTTGACAATATCTGCGGCAGAACCCTGTATCGGGGTATTTACAGCCATTCTCTCCGCTCCGTTCTTTTCATTCCTGTTCCTGCTGTTGATTCCGGCAATTACCCTTTCCCGTCCGAGTATAGTGCTTACAGAACCTTTCTCCTCTGCACGTTTTACAGTTTCGTCGATAAATTTCCGTATATTTGCATAACGTTCAAAATAGGAGGATATAAACTGGTCCGCCTGCTTCCTCGGGATTTTAAGCTCTCTCGACAGCCTGAAGCCTGACATCCCGTACATAACTCCGAAATTTATAGTCTTTGCAATCCTCCTCTGCTCCTGAGTCACATCATCAGGAGAAACCTGGAAGATAAGAGCACCTGTCATCCGGTGGACATCAATACCTTCTGAAAAAGCCTTTATAAGACCGGGGTCTTCAGAAAGATGGGCAAGGACAACAAGTTCAATCTGGGAATAATCAGCGCTCAGAAAAACTTTCCCCCCTGAAGGGATAAAGGCTTTCCTGATTTTTCTCCCCTCCTCATCCTTGATGGGAATGTTTTGTAAATTTGGATTTGTGCTTGAAAGGCGCCCTGTCTGGGTTCCGGTCTGCCTGAAAGTTGTATGTATCCTTGATGTGGAGTTCTGGATAAGCTTCGGGAGGGTATCAGCATACGTGGATTTAAGTTTGGCAAGAACCCTGTATTTCAGAACAAGCTCCGGGACAGGATCTTCACCAGAAAGTATCTCAAGAACAGTATTGTCTGTTGAAAACCCGGTTTTTGTTTTTTTGACAGGGTTCAGTTTTCTGTCGGTAAAAAGAACTTCCTGAAGCTGTTTTGTTGAGCTGATATTGAATTCCTTTCCGCATAGACTGTAAATTTCATCAGATATTTCAGCAATTGTTTTTTCAAAGTCGCGGCTCAGAGCTTCAAGCGATTCCTTTCTGACCCGCACCCCTTCAAGTTCCATTTCCGCAAGTATATAGACAAGAGGCATCTCGGTTTTATAAAAGAGATCACTGTAGTTTTCTTCTATGAGGGGACGGAGGACTTCATAAAGACGGAATGTTATATCAGCATCTTCGGCAGCATAGTTTGATGCTGTTTCAAGATCTATGTCCTGAAAAAGGCTGTCCTTCGGTACAATATCATTGTAGTGAACTGTCTGATAACCAAGGTAAAATTCCGCCAGACTGTCCATGCTGTAGGATGAGATAAGGCTGTTTACAAGCCATGCCGCAATCATTGTATCAAACCATATATTTACAGGATTCAGCCCCCACATTCTCAGGACTTTGTAATCATACTTGATGTTCTGTCCTACAAGCTTGAGACTGCTATCCTCAAGTATTTCCCTGAGCCTGTTTTTCACTATTGAAGCTGAGAGTATTTCCTTTCCCCCCGCTATAAGGGGTATATAGCATCCTGTACCTGACTTTACAGAGATTGAAAACCCTACAGGATTAGCCTGGATTGTATCAAGGCTGTCTGTTTCAATATCAAACGAAAAGATCTTTTCTTTCCTGACAGTTTCAATCCATCTGTCAAGATCTTCGTAGGTGAGGACTGTTTCATACTCCCCCTTCATGCCCAGTGAAGGATCCCTTTCAGGGACAGATGACATGTTAACTGAAGAAGAGATACTCTCTGCTGGAATTACAGATTTTCCAGAATCCCTGTCTTGTGAAGAAAAAAGGTCTCCCTGAACATAGGAGCTTCCCGGGTGATTTTCATCAATCCATTTTACAAGGCTTTTTGCATTCTCCTTCTCAAGGAGCATCCTTGCAGACTGAAAGTCAAGAGATGAAGTTGAGAAATCCTCAATACTGTATTCAACAGGCGCATCAGAATCAAGCATTACAAGCTCCCTGCTCATAATGCAGCTGTCCCTGTCTTCTTCAAGCTTTTTTGCAGCACCGGATTTCAATTTATCAATATTTTTATATATTCCCTCAACAGTATCATAATCTTCAAGCAGGCCGGCAGCTGTTTTGGGTCCTATACCCTTTACTCCCGGGATATTGTCGGCAGAATCACCGGTGAGGGAGAGGTAGTCTATTATCTGGTCAGGCCTCACCCCGTAGTTTTCAATCACACCTTCATGATCTATTTCAATATAGCCTGACTTGTCAGACTTGAGGACCTTTACATTATCATCCACAAGCTGCATAAGGTCTTTATCGCCGGTGATAATATAGCAGGGGCGTTTTTCATTCCTGCATTTTTTCACATAGGTTGCAATTACATCATCAGCTTCATAGCGGTTGACCCTTACAGTTTTCAGGGACAGAGACTCCAGGATTTTTTCTATCCTCGGGATCTGGTCATGCAGATCTTCAGGTGTCTTGTCACGGGTAGCTTTATATTCAGCATACTGTTCATGCCTGAATGTCGGGACAAGAGAGTCCATTGCCACTGCAAAATATTCAGGGTTGTATTCATTCATGAAACTGAAAAGAGACCGGAAAAATCCGAAAACTGCAGAAGTGTTTTCCCCGTTATGGTTGAAAAGGGGATTCCTTATAAAAGCGAAGTAAGATTTATAGATCAGACTATAACCGTCAAGTATATAAAAAGGTTTTTTCATACATTAATATCTACCATGTATGTCCTTATCCGGCAAGGTCGGGCAAAGTAAATACAGTTATCGCATACGACAAAAACAGCAATACTAAATATAATACATCTATATCCATAAACTCCGGCAGGGCGAATATTATAATTAGTGAACTGTTTATCATGATTTGAAGCTATGCTTCCTGATCAAAATACGAGGATGAAGAAGAAAAAGAAGAAGTATTGAAAACCTTTATTTCAGGGCTTATGTTTTTCTCTATTGCTTCAATCCTGGTTCTGTATTTTTCCCTGAGCCGTGAAATCTGATCCCTGTTTGCCGAAACAGCATTTTCAATCTGCCTGACAAGATCTGCGCATTCACTTTTGTTTTTATCATATTTTATTCTTATCTCATCAGTAAAAAGATCTGATTCATTAAAATCATTATACAGGGCCTCTGCTACTTTATTCAGGGAGACAATTTCATCATTAATAATTCTGCCGGACTCGATCTGCTCGACAAGCTTGTCAACATCCTCATTCTGCACAGAAACAGACTGCACATTCAGAAGATGAAGATATTTTGCAAGCTTTGATATAAGGATTTCCTGGGACTGGAGGAGTCTGTTAACCGGCAACGTCAATTCCTACAGAACCGGCTGAAGACTGTTCCCGCGTATTCTCGATCTGTTTCCAGGCTCCCCTGAGGTCCTGAAGCATAGAAAGAACAGGTTTGATGTGGCTTGAATCCTTTTCAAGATTAGCCCTCATAAGCTGCTGATTGAAATAAATATAAAGGCTGAAAAGGTTTGATGCAATATCTTTACCTTTGTCAAAATCAAGAGAGGCAGAGAGTTCTGTTATTATCTCCTGAGCCCTGATTATTGCATTATTAACAAGGTCAAGTCTTTTATCGCCGCTGTCAAGAAGCACTACTGCTTTGTCAATAGAATTGATAGCCTTGTCATAAAGAAGGACAATAAGCTTACCCTGACTTGAAGTTTTGATAGAAGTTTCACGATACATGTTTAAAGGATCCATTTAATACATCACCCCGCTATATTTAGTTTTTACAGAAAAGAAAAACTCTCTCCCCTGTATCATTATTAAAAACAAATTTCATTAATGTCTTGAGCTTTAAAAAAGTCGCAGACTCCTTTATAACACAGAATTAAAGAATCCGCTACCTTGAAATCTCAATCTGCTGAGAAACAGGCACAATATTATACCCGGATGTTATCAGGCTGTTTATAAGGTTTTCGAGCTGCTGGAAAAGGTAATCCTTTCTTCCCTTGTCCGGCCGACCTATTGTGACAGCTATGATTGACCCTGGTTTTTTCTGCTTTACAATATCTTCAACAAGTTCGGCTGAAGGTTTGTAAAAGCGTCCAGTTCCGTAATTGGTGTCATAATCCGATTTCCAGTCCAGGGTTATAACATCCCGGCCTATATAGGTATAGTTCATTTCTTCTGCAGCGCCAATTATACTGCTGTTGACAAAATAATAGGGAGCATGCCATAAAAGCGACAGTTCCTTCCCTGTAGTATTGAAAAATTCATCTTCATTCCTGGCAAGCCCTTTTTTGATAAAATCACGGTCTATTTTCAGGGAAGCATCTGTAAGATTGAAATAGTAATAAAAAAGTGAGCCTGTCTCATGGCCGGAATCTGCTATTTCCTTGACAGCGCCCGGATGCCTTTTAATAAAATCCCCGTTTATGAAAAAAGTGCCTTTTATTCTGTAATCTGATAAAAGATTAAGTATTTCAGTCAATCCCGCATCATCTTTCACTGCATTGAATACAAGAGAGATATATCTTCCCCTTGTCCTGGAACCATGCGTAAAATTGCTGAAATCCACAGCCTCATCATTTTCAGGAATCGGATCATATTCAACAACCGGGTGGGGGAAAAGGGGCTCTGTCCTGAACTTATTGATATCACGTACAAAAACCATATTTCTGTAGCTTTTTCCTGTTGATTTTTCAAGATAAACCCGGTAGCTGTCAGAGGCATTCCCGTTTGCCTTTATATCCCTTTTTTCAGTAGCTTCCCAGATACCGTCAGGATTCCATTTATAATACTTTCCGCTGTTAAGGGCAACTATACTGTTGTCAGTTTTGTCAAAACCGGACTTCTCCGCCTGGGAAAGAGTGAGTATGCTGCTTTCACCGGTCCGTGTTTTTATCAGAGAGGTATATTCAGTTCCGAAAATAATTATTTCTTCACTGCTTTTCCATATACACTTGAGAGGAGATATGAAATCATATTCCTTTATATTGTTCCATGTATCATACCACTTGATATCAACCCTGTTGTCCCTTATCAGGGCAATTCTCCTGCTGTCATCAGAAAGGAATATATCATGAATCCCTGTTCCGTCTATCTGGGTAAAGGAAAGGGATTTACCGTAATCAGAAGTGTCAAGCCTGAATATTGCCGACTGGTTTTTTCCTGAAACCATTGTTCCGGTAAGAATTGTCACAATACCATTATCTCCCCATACAAGCTTTCTGACACAGCTGTTGCGCGGAAGAAAAATATGGGGAAGCGATTTGACATCACTTATTTCAAAGAAAGTGTCCCTGTCAAGGCGGTAATAGAAATAATCCCTTCCCCCCTTGCAGACAATAACCTCATTTCCGTCCGGAGATATCCAGTAATTGTCAAAACTGGGATCAAATGTGAAAGGAATCTTGCCTTTCACCTCTCCTGTATCGATATGATCGCTGTAAAGGGAACTTGCAAAAAGTTCTGAACTTCTTATCTTGAATATAAAGGAATCCTTCAGATAGTATACACTGTCACCGCTCCATATTACATTGTTTATTTTACCGCTGCCTATCTTTCTGAAGTTTTCGGCTATCGCATTGCCGGGACTGGCCCTGTCCACAGTATAGTAATAAAGGGAATTCCCTTTTTCATATATCATTATTCTCGAATCTGATGACCAGAGTATTCTTGACTGCGAATATTTATATTCAATCCTCTCTGTTACAATTATTTCCTCATCTGTTTTAAGGTCATATATAACAAGCTTTCCGTATCCTGCTGTTTCAGGAACTACGTATACAAGGAATGAACCATCGGGAGAGGATACAGAGGCAGGAGTTTTTCCGGTTTTTATCTGACTGCCGTTAACAAAAGAGGGAAATTCAATAACAGGCTGGAATTTCCTCAGTGTCCTGTCGCTTCTGAATACTCCGAACCTGTTGCTGATCTGTATATAGCCTTTTTCTGTAAGGTAAAGCACATTTTCAGGGAAAAATGTGAGCTGCTGTATAAGCCTGGTTGAAAGGTCTGCCTGGAACAGAGTGCTGTAGCTGCTGACCCTCCCGTCTCCCGGAAGATCAACCCCTGCAGTAAAAAGGGTTTTATCCTCTCTGTAAAGATCAACACCGCTGAAAGTGACTTCGGCACTGACCGAAACCGCAGATAAAAGTAATAAAAATATCAGTATCCTTTTCATATATAAAATATTTTCGGCACATCCGGATCATTAATTCATGAAAAATTTAAAAGGCTTGACAACTAAATAAAATACTTTATATTGAATTTCAGTGAGATTTTTTGTTCCCGTAATCATAACCCTGATTTTCTCTTCAATTCTTGTAGGATACGGCTTCTTCCTGATAAAAACAGCTGACAACCTACCCATGCCTGACTGGCTGCTTTATACTGCCCTGTCAATAATCGGGGCTATTCTCCTTATTATGCCGGTAATTCTTATTCAGAGGATTAAAGAGCTTATAAATGAGGATAAAGATGATATTAGTAAATACTGAGACAATATCCGGAAAAAAGCTTATCCATATTGCCCTTGTAAGGGGGTCATCCATACAGTCAAAACATCTCGGAAAAGATATTATGAGCGGACTCAAGACACTTATCGGAGGAGAACTTACCGAGTACACAGGACTGATAAACAAGGCAAGGGCTATTGCTACAAAGAGAATGGTTGAAGAAGCTGAAAAACTGGAAGCTGATGCTGTAGTCAATATCCGCTACACATCAACCTCTCTCATGCAGGGAGCTGCGGAAGTCCTTGTATACGGGACTGCTGTCAAGTTTGATAACGGGAAAAAATAGAATCATATTTCCGTGACCCGCAACAAAATTCCGCCTGATTGGAAGCTCATTCTTTCATTGAAGACCTGTACCTCATTTATGAAAGTTTACACATTTTAACTGCTGTTTATTGCTTTATATGGCCATTTCTTATATTATCAGAATTAAAGTATCAGGCAGATTATATACCTGCAATTTATACTGGTTTTCCGGAATATCCGGATATAACGGACCGGGATAACTGTTAAGATTTTTCTGTACAGTGAATCCCGGCTTCCGAAATAAAGAATAATATACTACAAGAATCTTTCCCTGAACTCATAACAGAAACTGAAAAACAGCAGTTTTCAGAATCAGAGAACCGGTAAAGATGGTAGATCCAGGAGGGAAAATGATTAACAACAGAAAAGCACTTGCTGTACTGCTAGCAGTATCAATGATTTTAACAGCATCTGCCCTTTTTGCCGGAGGGAACAAGGAAAAAGGAGCAAATGACACTTCAATTGAAGATATCAAAGCCAAGGGACATTTTGTTCTCGGACTTGATGACAGCTTCCCCCCAATGGGATTCAGAGATGAAGCGGGAAACATTGTTGGATTCGATATTGATCTTGCAAAAGAAGCTGCAAAAAGAATCGGAGTGGAACTTAAAATACAGCCGGTAGAATGGTCAGGTGTTATACTGAGTCTCAACAAGGGAGACATTGACTGCATCTGGAACGGAATGACAATCAAACCGGAAAGAGCTGAAAAAATCGATTTTTCAAAACCCTATCTTGCAAATACTCAGGCTGTAGCTGTTCTGGCTGATTCTGATATCACAGAGAAGAAGGACCTTGAAGGAAAATCAATAGGGGTTCAGCTGGGAAGTCCCAGCGAAGATGTAATTGCAGCTGATGAGACTGTTGGAGGTAAAACAGGGGAAATCAGAAAATACGGAAAATACCCTGAAGCACTCCTTGACCTTTCTGCCGGCAGAATTGATGCAGTTGTAGGGGATGCCATCCTCCTGAGATACTATCTTGCAAAAAAACCAGGCAAATACAAGGTTATCAGTGACAATTTCGGAGCTGAGGAATACGGTATCGGATTCAGAAAAAGCGATGATTCATTCAGACAGGCAATTGACAATGCGCTTGATGAAATGAGAAAAGACGGAACTGCTGCTGAAATCTCAAACAAGTGGTTCGGCGACAATATTGTTCTTGATTAAACAGGAATAAATCTTGGAATATATAATTGCAACAACAGGCTACATCCTTTCGGGATGTGGCCTGACTTTAAAACTCTGCGCAGTAACAATACTCGGGTCAGTGCCCCTTTCAATACTGTTTGCACTTGGAAGAGTATCCGGGCCTAAGCTCCTTGACAAATCTCTGGGAATTTATGCATGGATATTCAGGGGGACACCTCTTCTTCTCCAGCTCTTCTTCATATACTACGGACTTTCTATCTTCGGGATATCACTTAAACCCTTCACTGCTGCAGGACTGACATTTATCATCAATTATACAGCCTACATGATGGAAATATTCCGGTCGGGGATACAGTCAATTGACAAGGGGCAGTATGAGGCATCAAAAGCCCTCAATATGTCATACTGGCAGACAATGAGAAGAATTATTCTTCCGCAGGCACTTAAAAGAACGCTTCCCCCCTCATGCAACGAGGCAATAACACTTGTAAAAGATACAGCCCTTGTGATTGTTATAGGAATGGGGGACCTCCTCAGATCAGCAAAGGAGGTATTTACAAGGGACTTCAGGATTACCCCCTTTGTAATAGCCGCATTAATATACCTTATCATGACCAGCGGAGTAATAGGATTATTCAGGAAACTTGAAAAGAAGCTTGAGGTATATGATTGATGAATATGATACGTTTGACAGATGTCAATAAAAAGTTCGGTACAGTAAACGCCCTCTGCAACATAAACCTTGAAGTTAACGAAGGGGAAGTGGTTACGATTATAGGCCCCTCAGGATCAGGGAAAAGCACTCTGCTGAGAAGTATAAATCAGCTTGAAAAGATTGACTGCGGAAAAATTGAGATTGAAGGGGAAGCAGTAGTAAGCATCGATGAAAAAGGTAAGCATGAGCATATAAATAAAAAACAGATCCTCAGGCTCAACAAGAAGCTGGGAATGGTATTTCAGCATTTCAATCTCTTCCCTCACAAGACTGTTCTTGAGAACATCGTAGAAGCGCCTGTCATTGTCAACAGGGAAAAAAAGGAGGAGGCTGTTGAAAGAGCGCTCAAGCTTCTTGAAAAAGTCGGCCTTACTGACAAGAAAGACAGCTATCCCTCACACATTTCAGGGGGACAGAAACAGAGAGTGGCAATTGCACGGGCCCTGGGGATGAAACCGGATGTACTTCTCTGTGATGAACCCACTTCCGCCCTTGATCCGGAGCTTGTTGGAGAAGTCCTTTCAACACTGAAAAAGCTGGCTGAAAACAGGATGACAATGCTTGTAGTTACCCACGAAATGGCATTTGCCAAAGAGATATCTGACAGGCTCATCTTTATGGACGAGGGGAGGATCCTTGCAGACGGTACCCCTGAAGAGGTTTTAAACGACCCGGATCATCCCAGAATCAGGGAATTTGTAAGCAAGTTTATCTGAAACAGTAAAGCTGCCGGAATGACATCAGAATTCTTTTAATATTATTACAGCGATAATTCTATATAACAATAAACATATATTGACTCTAATTATGTTTCATATCAATATATTAATAAAATGGGAATTAAAAATCATATTCTTTTTCAGTTTTCAGTTATAACTTTCACTGTAACACTTCTCGTAAGCCTTATAACAGGCATATGGATAGGGAATCTTAACAGGGACAATCTAATCAAATCCCATATCGAAATGTTCCCACTTCTGATTGAACACATGATAGAAGGGGATCCTGAAACAGCAAATTACTTTCTGACAAACAGACTTTCAGAAATACCGGCAAGGATTCAGGACCATATGGATATGATACTTAAAATGGATACAGTATTCAAAATAATAATGGTTGACAACAGGGGCAGAATTCTCTGGAGCGACAGAAAAAGCATGATTGGCCAATACCATGATATTAACCTGAATGAAAGCATTTTAAAACCAATTCATTACACTGTAGTTAAAAATGAAGTTTTTAATGATAAACACTATTCAGCATCAGGCAGAGGAGACATCTTCGATATCAGGTTCCCTGTTCTATACAACAGCGAAAAAATAGGGGCAGTGGAAATATTTGCAAGCGACAGTGCCCTTCTTGAAAAAACAAGGACAATTGTGGCAAAAAACAGAATAATAATGTTTCTGGCAGGAATAACCATATATGTACTTCTGTTTTCATTGTATGCAAAATCATATCGGAACCAGAAGAGAATTACAGAGCAGGTCAAGAAAACTGAAAATGTTACTATATTCGCCCTTGCATATCAGGCAGGCCTCAGAGATGAGGAAACCGGGAAGCACCTTAAAAGGACGCAGAAATATGTAAAAATTATTGCGGAGGCGCTTTCCAGACAAAAACTGTTCAAGCAGTATCTTTCTGATTCTTATATAGAAGATCTTGTAAAATCAGCTCCTCTTCATGATATAGGAAAAGTCGGAATTGAAGACAACATACTGAAAAAACCAGGAAAACTTACAGAAAAGGAATTTGAAAGAATAAGGGAGCATTGCGAACTCGGGGCAAAAATACTCGAAGAAGCACTTAAGGAGGTTTCATTCAGATCTTTTCTCAATATTGCTATACAGCTGGTTAGGCATCATCATGAAAAATGGGACGGAACAGGATATCCGGACAGACTTAAAGGAAATGATATTCCCCTCTCAGCAAGAATAATGGCACTCTGTGATGTCTATGATGCATTGAGATCAAAAAGATATTATAAAGATGCATTCAGCCATGAAAAATCAGTAAAGATTATAAAGGAAGGAACCGGGACACAGTTTGATCCGGCAATTGTGGAAGTGTTCCTTGAGAAAGAGAATCTATTCAGGACAATTTCAGAAACAATGGCAGATTAGTCTATTTCAGTGATTCAGGTATTAAACTGCATTATCTGTTTTTTATCATTTTTTCAGTTTCTGAAATAAGGTTTGCTGCATAGGCGGAAAGATCAGCTATTTCAGCAGACGGTATTCTGAATCCAACAGCTCCGGGATGTCCGCCGCCGTTCTCTATATTAAAAATCTCAATAATATCCCTGAGATCAAGGTCAGTATATCCGTGGTTTCTTCTCATTCTGAACTGTATCAGATCTGATTTTTCAGGATCATCATAATAGATAACAAGACTTAAGAAACCGCTCTCTTCCGAAAGAAGGTTTGCAGTATATCTTGCAACAGTAACAATTACTTCACCGGGGAATTCGCGGTAGAGGTACTCCATATCAGACCTGTCAAGAATTACATAATAAATACAGGAACTCTTTCTTATTCTATCTGACATATAACTGAAACAGCGGTCTTCATCTTCGGAAAGTTTCTCAAGCTCGTTGAAAACATCTTCCATTGTTGAAAAATTGCCTGAACCTGAATCTGTTTTATTGAAAAGAAGTTCATTGAAAAGGGAACTGAAATAGCTGTAAAACCACCGCTCCCTGTTTGATTTGAGGTATTTTCCCATTTTCGAATCACTAATAATACCTGTAATAAGAGCAAGAACAAAATTTCTGGTAAAGAGTTCTGTAACAGAATATTTTTCCAGAAGCTTTTTCCTTTCAACAAGCTTAAGGGCATAGTAACCGATAATTTCACATGCCGAGGAAGCCTCATCAACGAGGGAATAATTCTTCAGTCCGATATAACCGCTGTCTGCCCCTAGATGGTGATCAAATTCAATTCTTATTATCCTGTCATTATCAAACAACGAATTTATTTTCTCCCCCATTTCTATCATCGATTTTTTGGGAGTATCAACAGCAATTACAGCACTGTAGAAGTTTTCAGCCTCATCATCATCTTCAATAAAATTTATTGAATTGTATTTTCCTATTTTATAAAGAAAACTGAATTTCCTCTGGAACCCCTTTCTTACATAAACTGTAACCTTTTTCCCGAATTTAACAAGAAGCAGGCTTACCGCAATAATGGAAGCGGCACAGTCTTCATCAGGGTTTTTATGACCGAGAACAAGAAAGCTTTCCCCATGATCAATTACACCGGTTATATTATTCACTATACTGTTTTTTTCTTTCAATGTGGGTATTTTTGTCTTGTTTACTTTCCCCTCACTGCTGTAGACAATAGCCTTGTCCCTTCCCCATTCCTTTGCAGCGTATACTGCCTTATCCGCCTTTTCCATCACCTTCTCTGCTGAATCAGCATGATCAGGATATGAGGCAATACCTATGCTTGCAGTTACCTTTCTGACAGAACCATTCATTTCCCTGAGTGTATCTATTCTGTGCAGGCGGGAGGATAAATCTTCACAGAGCCTTAAAGCATCTTCAGGAACAGTGTCAGGGAGAATAAATGTAAACTCATCTCCGCCGTATCTGGCAAGGATATCATTCTCCCTGAAAACAGACTTGAAGATATCTGCAGCAGCAAGAATAATACTGTCACCGACAGATTCTCCGTATTCCTTGTTCAGTTTACCGAAATTATCAAGATCCACCATAACCAGAGACACTGGATCTGAAGAGAGAACCGCTTTTTCAAAGATGTCCTTAACTGAATCATCCAGAAAACGTCTGTTGTAAAGACCTGTAAATTCATCAGTAACAGCTCTTTTTCTTGCTTTTTCCCCCCACTTTACCATGTCGGAAAGAAAACTGCCTGTATTATTAAGTCTTTCAATAGTAGTATTAAGCATCCTGTAAAGGATTTTTATTGCTGTTTCAGGATAATTGCTGATCAGATCGAAGAAATTATCCTTACTGAATGAAAGGAATTCTGCATCCCTTACAACAACACATGTTGCAGATCTGGGCGCACTGTCAAAAATAGACATTTCCCCAAGGAACTGCCCTTCCTCAAGAACAGCAACCTGGACAGTTCCTCCGTCTGCAGTATTGACTGAAACGGAAACTGCCCCGTTTATGATAATGAACATCTCATTTCCGGAATCTCCCTGCCTGAAAAGCACGCTGCTTTTTTCCAGGTGAACATGTTTCATAAGGGAATAAAGCTGTTCAATTTCATCTTCCCCGAGAACTGACAGAATATCTATACTTCTGAGAACTGCCTTTATATCCATTAATGCTCCTCTCCGTTTCTGTCTGAGCTTTCAGCTGTCCCCTTTTTTTCCGGACCGGAGAAATCCGGGGAGCCTTCATATGCATCATCAGGAAGAAGTATCCTGTTCCCCCCCCTTGCCCGTCCTATCAGAGGCAGCTTATGGGCTAAAACAATTAGTTCATCAGGGTCTACAGTATGATCAGGATAAACAGCAATACCCTGACTGACTGACAGTCTGAAAAGGTTCCCCTCAAGGGCCTTACTCAGATCAAGAGCTGTTAGAAAGTCGCGTATATTTTCCGCCGCTTTTAAAGCAGCATTTATATCAGCCCCGGGAATAAAAACTCCAAGTTCATTTCCCATATAACGGACAATAACATAGCTGTCGGGAAGATAGTCGTGCAGCTCCCTGGTCATGACAATGAGGACACGGTCTCCAGCATCATGGCCATAGGCATCATTTATCGCCTTGAAGTTATCAGGTTTAACCATTATCAATGCTGATGATCCTTTCGAGGAACCTACAAATTCATTAATCTTTTCCTCCAGATATGTTTTGTTGTAGCGGCCTGTAAGCTTGTCCCTGTAAACCTGTCTTGAAAGCTCCTTGACAAGAGGGGAATTCTCGCTGACCAGATCATTGGCATTTCTGATTCTTCCGGAAACCTGTACAAGGAATTTATGGAGTATTCTGGCTGATACTTCGGGATATTTTTCAAGCATGCTCCCGAATTTCTTCCCTTTACCGGGAAATACAATAAGTGATGTTTTTCTTTCTGCAAAAGCTGATGCATTCCGAGTGGTTCCTGTAAGCATATCAAGCTCACCGAAACAGTCCCCCGGCAGAAACCTTGCAATATCAATATTACGGTTTTCATTGTCAGGTTTTCTTATTACAATTTCACCGCTCTCAACTATGTAAAGCTCTTCCGATTCATCCCCGGCAGAGAAAACTGTATCATTCTGATCTATTTTTCTTATACTGCTGTTGGAAGCTATTACTTCAAGCTCACTGCTGCTGAATGAGGAAAAAAAATCGCTCTTTTTTATTTTATCCTGTTTTACTGATCCGCTTTTATCTTTCACCTGTCTTTCCCGGCTGTTTAAGTGATACTTCAAGTCTCAAACACCTGATTCCTGATTATAACTTATTCAGAACATATGTGAAATTATAAATTATTATCGGAAAAATTAAATTAAATTAATTTCCATAAAGAAAAAAACAGCGGAAACCAGCTTTATTTGACACCATATCAGCAAGGTAATAGAATTTATTTAAAAAGCCTCTTTTTTATATTTACAGGGCATTAAATCAGAGGGGCTGAAGAAATTGTCAAAGGAGAACAGCAATGAAAAACTCAATTGATACAATGACCTACTGGCCCAGCAAAATAAAAAATACCGAAGAGATACCATCAGATATCAGGACAGAAACTGCAGGAAAAAAGAATAATTATTCAATACTCTTTCCGCCGCTCCCTTTTCAGCTGATGAGAGACAGAAAAAAAATACTTACACTGAACAGCAGCGGAATAGAATACTCGGAACAGGGGCTTAACAGCTTTCTTGATTTTGAAGATATTTCTTCTATTGAATGGGCATCTGCACTTCTGAAAGGAATACTGAGGATCTATCACATGAAAAGGATCTATAATATTAATTTCAATTCCTGCAGGAATGACTATATTGTGCCTTTTATTGAAAGTTTCAGGGAAAAGAAAGCTGTATCAAGGATTGAACATGATAAATCTTTCTATCACTCGCCAGAACTTGAATTTCTTATCAAAAAGAACCTTAAACTTTTCAATATTGCAGGTGATACCATATCGGAAAAGGACAGCATCAGAAAATTCCTTTATCAGAAGCCTTTTGCCTCTTCTGATAAGCAGGTCCCTTTTTTTGCCCGCTTTTATACCCCCTACCTCATACTTGGACTTGAAAAGGAATGGATATTTATCAGGGAAGATAAACAGAAAACCAGCAAAACAGGTACTTACGGATGGATCAAGCAGTTCATGCACAGGGACAAGGTTGAAGAGATATCTATTGACCGGAAAGGAGTACAAAATATGATAATTTTCAATATCAGGGGGAACTATGACTTCAGACTTCCGGTCTCTGATGACAACCTCCAGAAGGCGGAAATACTCCTCCAGTAGAGCTGTCATTATTTAAAAATAATTTATCTGTTATAACTCACAATATTTTTTCCTGTGTCGATATTGAATATGATTGGAATTTGATTTCAGGATAACCTTCCTGGTGAAATCTGTTCTGTTTCAGTTTCAGGAGCTTTACAATGATTTTTGCAGTCAATTTTTACAGAAATATTATTTTCTCTTTATTCTTTCTCTTTCTTATGACCGGATGTAAAACAGAAACTACGGCAGTCCATGAACCTGTCCCGGAAAAACCGTTTCAGGCTCCGGAAGTAAAAATATCCTACAGTATAGAGCCTGAAGAGCTTATCAGGGACAATTACGGGTATATAGGAATAAAGTACCTTACACATGAAATGGAAAAGGAAAAAATCAGCATACTCCTCAGCAAAAAAAATGCATCCCGGGAAGATTTTGAAAAGGCATATAAAAGGATACCGGAATACGGCTACATTGTTCTCAGCATCGGAAGACAGGACCTGATGCATGCAAACACAAAGTGGTACAGCTGCACAGTCAAAAAGAACGGTAATACTGTTTTTGACTACAGGGGTAAAGAGGGAATTCCCAATATTAAGGGAAGAGACGGAAACTGGTGGAATATCGTAAAACTTCCCGTTAATAATGAAATAGATAGTGAACTTACAGTTTACATAAAGGATATTAAAACAGATAAATCCTACAGCTTCAAAGTCATGAGAATCGAAACCCGGCAGCAATAATTACCCCTACATTTCAGTAAATCAAAGCTCAATACCCCCCGATCTGTTGAAGCAGTTCAGCAGATCAGCTCATCATATGCCTCTTCCAAACCGTTAAAAAAAGATTTTATTCAACTTTTACCATATTCATGAAAAATCAAACCTTGACAGCTGTAAAATTCAGGTTAATAATTAATGATATTCATCTGATATATCAGTTGAATATCATTAATTATTTTTATTTTCAGAAAGGAGCAAACCTATGAAAAAAATCCTTACAGTTCTGATCGTGCTGATGCTTATCAGCATGCCTCTCTTTGCAGGAGGAAGCAAAGAGGACGGAGGCAGAAAAATCACCCTCAAGATGGCAGGACAGTATGCGCCAGACCATTCAACAACAAAACTCCAGTACAAATTCAAGGAAATTGTAGAAGCAAAATCAAACGGTGAGATTGAGATCAAGGTATATCCCGCCAACCAGCTGGGAGACTACACACAGGTTTATGAAGAACTCAGAAGAGGAACAATAGACATGGCAACTATTTCGGTTCCAAGCCAGTTTGACCAGAGGCTCGATGTTACATATCTGCATTACCTTGCAATGAATTATCCTGAAGCCGAAAAAGTATATGCAAAGGGATCTGCCATGTTTGAAATAATGGAAGAACTCCATGCAAATCTTGACGTGAAATTCCTCGGTTTCAATGTTGAAGGATTCGGTATTCTGGGATTCTCAAAAAAACCTGACAACATGAAAGACCCGGCTGCTGCCAAAAACATCCTTCTGAGGGTACCTCCGATGGCTGTTTTCAAAATTACTGCCGACGACCAGGGATTCCAGACTGTATCTGTACCTTTCGCTGAACTCTATACAGCACTCCAGACAGGAGTTGCAGACGGATGGAGCGGAGGCCCTGCAATGGTCAACTACCTCCAGTTCGGTGATGTAATTAAATATGCACTCATAAATAATAATTTTTTCGAAAACACTTCATATCTGATGAGCAGGGAAATATGGAACTCTCTTTCCCCTGGACATCAGAAAATAATTGAAGAAGCCACTGCCGAGATTTCAAGGGAAAGCCTCAAGGTTGCTGAAGAAAATGACAAAATGTTCCCGAAAAAACTCGAAGAAAAGGGAATTGAAGTTACATATATGACTGATGCAGAACTCAAAGCCTGGGCAGACCACTGCAGAAAGGTTACCTGGCCCCAGCTAGAAGAAAGACTTTCCAAAGAAGTTATAGAAAGACTGCTGGCAGATTACTGATAATATTTTTCCGGTCCGGCGGCATCCATAAAAAGGGAACATTTCAACCCTTTAACATGATGCACCGGCAGGACCGGAAAATGATGTAACAGGAGGCGACAAATGAATTTCATACAAAAAATCGATCTCGGAATTAAGAAGTTGCAGAATATTATTCTTGTTGCCAGCTGCTCATTTGTAACAATAGGGATAGGTACAGGAGCCATACTCAGATATCTTTTCAAAAAAGACCTTTACGGGGCAGAAGAGCTGATCACCATTGCAGCTTTCTGGATGTATTTCATCGGCGCTGTCTATGCAACACATTCCAGAAAGCATATAACAGCTGAAATTTTCAGCTCATTCTGCAGAAACCTTAAAATTGTATATTCTGTCAAAATATTCAGCCTTTCAGTAACTTTCCTGCTTGCCCTGCTCTATTCATGGTGGGGATGGGAATTCTTCCACTGGAGTCTTGTAAAGGGGGGGAAATCTGTAGCTCTTTTAATCCCTCTTGTTTACGGACATTCTGCAATATTTATTGGCTTTGTACTGATGACAGTCTACTTCTTTTTTCAGCTTATTGAAGAAATTTCAGGATTGAGAATACATCTGAAAAGCATTGAAGGAGCAGAAATATGATTACAATAGTATCACTGATAATTCTAGTTATAACACTTGTAATCGGAATACCTGTTCCGTTTGCTTTTCTGACCGCAGTAACATATCTGATATTTACAGGGGACTATGACCCCAGTTTTCTTCTGCCATACGGATTCAGCAAAATGAATACAATAGTAATTCTTGCAATACCGCTGTTCATTATTGCCGGAGGGCTTATAAACAGGTCTAAAGTGGGAGACAAGCTTGTATCTCTTGTTGAACTTTTTGTCGGAAGAATAAAAGGGGGCCTTGGGGCTGTTGCAATAGTATCCTGTGCGGTATTCGGGTCAATAACCGGAAGTGCGTGCGCGACACTGTCTGCTATCGGATCAATTATGTTCCCCAGACTGGAGAAAGCAGGTTATCCCACAGGTCATTCAGCAGCAATAATGGCAAACGCATCTGTACTCGGCATGCTGATACCCCCCAGCTCAATCATGATTCTCTATGCATGGGTAGGGCAGACATCTGTACTGGCATGTTTTCTTTCAAGCTTTGTACCCGGAATAATCCTTACAATACTTATGTGCATTGTCAACATGGTTTTACTGAGAAACAATAAAGACCTTGTACTTGAACCGAAGATGCAGAAGAAAGAGTTTCAGACACAGCTGCTTACCAGAACAGGAAAAGGGATACCGGCCCTTACAATGCCGCTTCTTGTACTGGGCGGTATATACGGGGGTTTTGTAACACCTACAGAAGCAGCTGCAATATCTGTAATATATACTCTGCCGATAGGGTTTTTGATTTACAGGGGACTGACATGGAAAGGGGTTGCGGAAACTTTAAAAGAATCTGCTATCACAACAGGAGCTATCATGATTATGCTCTATACAATCATGCTGCTTAGCAGGCTGTATATAATGGAAGATCTTCCGGGGCTTATCATGAATTTCCTTACATCAATATCTGACAACAAATACATCCTTATGATACTGATCAACATATTCATGGTAATAATCGGTATGCTTATGGATGATGTAAGCGCAGTACTTCTTTCCACACCTATTCTGCTTCCTGTTGTTGTACAGCTCGGGATAACACCTATTCATTTCGCAGCAATAGTAGGAGTGAACCTTGGAATGGGGAATGTAACTCCCCCCACAGCTCCGCTATTATATCTGAGCGGACAGCTTAACGGGGCAAAAACACATGAAACACTCACTCCGACACTATATATTCTGGCATTCGCATGGCTGCCGACACTTGTTTTTACAACATACCTGCCGGTATTGTCACAGTGGCTGCCTTCAGTAATACTTGGATTAAATTTCTAACAACAGGAGAAAGATTATGGGAACTCTGGATACAGGAAAAAATTTAAAAGAGGATGTTTATAACAATCTGAAATACAGAATAATAATGAACAACCTTGAAGCAGGAACAGTTTTGAATGAAAAAAAACTGATGGAGGAGTACAGTATAGGACGTACCCCTTTAAGAGAAATATTTATCCGGCTTCAGAATGAAGGACTGATTCAGAAGTTTCCCAGGTCAGGGACTATTGTTGCACCTATGGATTTCAATCAGCTGAGGGAGATTACACAGATACGAATACCTCTTGAAGGGGTTGTGGGCGAGCTGGCTGTTGAAAAAATAAGCAACAGGGAGATAGAGAAACTCAAAGAATTATTTCAAAAAGTAAAGGAAATTGAATTGCATGGAAGTGATGAAGATATCTTGATGTATGATTCAAAGCTTCACAACCTCCTTTATGAGGCAACAGGCAATCGCAAACTTATCAGCATTATCCATGAACTTCAGGCAATAGACTCCAGATACTGGTTTTCCCTCACTTTTACAAGGGAAGAGTATCTGGATCAGCTGCTGCAGTGGAAACATATCATTGCTGCACTTGAAGCAAGGGATAAAGGGCTAACAAGAAAATTATTACAGGACCATGTTCAGAAATTCATTGACAGATTCAAGGACAGATTATGAACATAACGATCCTATGGAGGAAAATAATATGTCAAAAACTATAGCAATTCTTGGAGCCGGACACGGCGGACATGCTGCTGCTGCTGAAATGACAGAAAAAGGATACAATGTAAGACTTTATCAGGATCCGGAATATATAAATCTCATATCCAGAGTATATGAGACAAGGGAAATCAGAATATCAGGTGCTGAAAGGAGTACTGCAGTAATTAAAATTCCTGTGGTCACTACAGACCTTGCAGAGGCTGTAAAAGGCGCTGATATAATATTCTATACAGTTCCGGCTTTTGTCCACAGAAAAATGGCTTCACAGCTTGCAGACCTTGTTGAAGAGGGGCAGATTATAGCGCTTCTGCCGGGGACTCTGGGAACACTGGTAACAGCAAGGATTTTCAGGGAAAAAGGGGTGCTTGACAAGGTGATACTTGCTGAAACAAATACACTCCCCTATGACACACGGGTTCTTGCACCAGGCGATGTATATGTATATAAAATGAATGATCCCCTTCTTCTGGGGGTTTTCCCGGCAGAAAAGACAGATAAGGCGGCAGAAGTTCTTGAGGGGACATACAACTTCACTCCGGTTTCAGATGTTCTTGAATGCGCACTTCACAGCCACAACCCTATTCTTCACACACCGGGCTGCATAATGAACACAGGAAGAATGGAAAAGGTTTTCGGGGAATTCTATCTTTATGAAGAGGGCTTCAGTCCTACAGTATGCCGGGTTACAGAGGAAATGGACAAGGAAAGAATGGCTATCGGCTATGCCTACGGCTATAAACCTCTCACTCTGACCCAGGCTCTCTCAGGCCTTGAAAACCCGGGGGACCTCTGGAAAGAGGTCAACGGGAACAGGGGCCTGTGCTTTATCAAAGGGCCAGACAGCGTTAAAAGCAGATATTTTACAGAGGACACCCCGAACGGACTGGTTCCATGGTCAATGATCGCAGGCCTGGCAGGAGTAAAAACACCTCTTATTGATTCATTCGCAACAATAGCAAGTACAGTTATTGAAGTGGATTCATGGAACACAGGAAGGACCCTTTCGGATATGGGAATTGAAGGGCTTTCAAAAGAGCAGTTCCAGAATTACATGAAAACAGGAAGCAGATAAAATGGTTTACAGAGTAAGGCGGGGCGTGGAAAGCTACGGCCATGCAATAGGCATCCTCCTTATAGACTGCAGCACCCCTTTTATTCCCGGAGATGTGGGAAATGCATCAACATATGACTTTCCAGTTATTTACAAGACTGTTCCGGGGGTAACCCTGGAACGTCTTATTGAAAAAGGAGACCTTTCACTTACACAGAAAGTGATTGAGACTGCAAAGGAACTGGAAAAAGCGGGAGTAAGGGCTATTACAAGCGACTGCGGCTATATGATCCATTTCCAGAGGCAGGTGGCGGCAGAACTCTCAATACCTGTAATAATGTCAACTCTTATCCAGATACCGCTTCTTGAAAGAACAATAGGGAGGGATCAGAAAATAGGAGTCATATGTGCAAACAGGAAAAAACTCACCTCCGACCTTCTTGATGCGGCAGGGGTAAAAAACAAAGACTGTGTTGTTATTAGGGGAATGGAGGATAAACCTTTTTTCAGATCTCCGATTCTAGATGAGGAACCTGAACTTGATTATGAAAAAATCGAAGAGGAAATGAGGGAAACAGCATCGGAAATGATCCGGTCTCATCCAGAGATAAGTTCCATTGTTCTCGAATGTTCCAACATGCCGCCCTATGCACATGCTGTACAGGATGTGACAAAAAGGCCGGTTTTTGATTTCACGACACTTATAAACTATTTTTACGGTGCGTCATTCAGAAAACCATTTGGAGGATTTTTTTAAGAAGCAGGAACACTGTTCAACGAACAGTGCCCCTGCAAGCAAACCTAATGCCTTTCAAACTGAAAGGCATTTTTTTATAGTCTGAAATCAAAACTAAGTCAATAAGCTTTTATCCAATAATATCCAATGAATTGAATCTGGTTAATAACACCTTTTTACCAATAAAAAAGGGCTGTACGGAATAACCCGGACAGCCCACTGATAGAAATGTTATATTAAAAATACTATTTAAGCATTTCTCTGCAGGATTCAGCGATCTGCGGACCGAGAAGTCCGTAAAGACCGATCAGCTCATCGTAAGGACCATTACTTCCGAACTGATCATTAACACCTACCATTTTCATCTTTGTAGGACATTCCAGGGCAAGGAGTTCAGCAACAGCTCCGCCGAGTCCTCCCTGTGAGTAATGTTCTTCAACAGTCACAATCTTACCTGTCTCTTTTGCCGCCTTAAGAATTATATCTTTATCAAGAGGTTTAAGTGTATGAATATTTATAAGCCTTACACTCACGCCCTCTTTTTCAAGTATTTCAGCCGCTTCAGCAGCTCTTGAAAGAACTGTTCCTGTTCCGATAATTGTTATGTCGGAACCTGATTTCATTTCAATGCCTTTTCCGATTTCAAATTTGTAATCAGCCTTGTCAAAAAGGAAGGGCATGGCAACAGCACCTATTTTCATGTAGACAGGACCTTCATGTTCAATCATTGCAAGCACAGCTGCCTCGATTTCAACAGGATCCCCGGGGTTGAGGATTGTCATTCCGGGAATTGTTCTCATAAGTGCAACATCTTCGAGAGACTGGTGTGTAGGACCGAGGTGGAAGTATGAAAGGCCTGCGCATCTTCCCACTACCTTTACATTCTGCTTCATGTAACCGAGATCGACCTTCATCTGGTCGTAATTTCTTCCTGTTACAAACGGAGCAATTGTTGCAAATACAGGGATTTTACCTGTTGTTGCAAGCCCTGCACAGATACCTGTAATACCGGGTTCCATGATACCGAACTCAAGGTGTCTTTCAGGATATTTATCCTTAAACATTGTCATCTGTGAACCGCTTGATGAATCTGCAGATACAGCTACAACTCTGTCGTTTTTATCCCCTGCCAGCGCAAGTGCTTCACCAAAGGCTACTCTTGGGTCTTTTTTATCACTCATTATTCAAGCTCCTTTGCCATAGCATCTAATTCTTCTTCTGCCTGTTTGACCTGTTCAGCATTAACCTTCCAGTAGTGTGATCCCTTTGTATCCTGAAGGAATGAAATCCCCTTCGCCTTGATTGTATTGCATATAATTACAGAAGGTTTGCCTTTTTCAAATGGCGCATCTGTAAGGGTGTCAACAATCTCTTTAAGATCATGTCCGTCTATTGACCTCACACTCCATCCGAATGCTGCCCATTTATCAGCAAGAGGCTCGAAATTCATTACATCGTTTGTAAGGCCTCCAAGCTGGAACTTGTTTCTGTCAACCATTACCACCAGGTTGTCAGCTTTATGATGGCTTGCAGCAGCTGCTGCTTCCCAGTTTGTTCCTTCTCCGAGCTCTCCGTCACCCATAATTGTGTAGACTTTGGCGTCGCTTTTGTCCATTTTAAGACCGATAGCCATACCCACAGAAATAGGAAGCCCGTGTCCGAGAGAACCTGTGTTACTTTCAATTCCAGGAAGCTTGTGCATATCAGGGTGCCCCGGAAGTTTTGATTTAAGAGAGAAATATGTCTTGAAAAGTTCCTTGTCAAAAAAACCGAGTTCTCCCAGAACTGCATAAACAATAAGACATTTGTGACCGGCTGACATTAAAAACCTGTCCCTGTCCGGTCTCATGGGATTCTTAGGATCCACATTCTTTAATATTTTATAGTATAAAGCAGTCATAAGCTCAGTGGCGGAGAGAGCTCCACCGATATGACCAGCTGAACCTGCTTTAATTATTTCTACTACATTTTTCCGGAGCTGAACTGCTTTTTTCTTAAGATCCAGCTCTTCAGCATCTGTAAGCTTGTACATCAGTTACCCCTTCTATTTAATATGTGCTTCGTCGTAGTCTCTGAATGCCTTAACCTTATCTTCAGATCTGCAGCCGACTTCCCATTCTGAAGCCATCCATGTTTTTACAAGCTCTTTCATATGTGAAATACCGAGTGTAAAAGCACCGAGGCACATGATGTTTGCATTGTTACTGAGAATTGATCTCTGTGTTGAATAAACATCAGTACAGAGAGCAGCATAAGCTCCGTGTACCTTGTTTGCAGCAATACTCATCCCAATACCTGTTCCGCACATGAGGATACCCCTGTCATGCTTTCCTGATGCAACAGCTTCTGCCAGTCTGATTGCAACATTCGCATATATGGGATCTGTGCTTCCGTAATCCTCAACTTCATAACCGAGTTCAGAAAGAAGTTTTATTACTTCCTGTTTCTGCTCTTCAGCATTTGGATCACATCCAATAGCCACCTTTTTCATCTTTCCCTCCTGATTTATATTTCAGTTTAATCTGGACTCCGTATCCGGAGTTTTTTTCCCGGCTCCGGGAAATTTTTGACGGATCCTGGAATCCGTGCTGCCGATATATCTACCGGATAGTTTATTATCCGGGAATTGAGCCCCTATTTACTGTAGTATTTCCTCTCTATATATTTTTTCAGTATCCTGGCTTCCTTGACATTTGTTATTCTTGCTTCAGGTTTGTCATATTTGGCTGCCTTGTAGCTGGAGAATGCAATAGCTGCCTGGTCAACACTCAGGATATTTTTCGGGCTGTCATAGTTATCAAGAATCCATACACCTACAACGCTTCCGCTCATTTTGCCGCCGGAAAGTTCCCCCGCCACATAATAACTGTCGGGATAATCGCTGGAAGGAACAGTATAGCAGTTGTTTATCTCCAGATTATCAGTCAGCCCTTCAGAAACAATCTGTCTGAAAGATTCCGGAGCTTTTTCAACATACTGATACGCCCTGTCACGGCATCCTGTAAGAGAAAAAACAAAAATAAACATACACAAAGCAACAAGATGTCTGAATGATTTCATCAAATCCTCACCTTATAACCTTGCTGATAAGAATTGCAAATGCAATTGCACATATACCAGTCATGAAAGCAATAAAATAGGGGCTGTATCCAAGAGCCATACCATGGCTGTTGCCGATATAAGCACCCACTATGCCGCCTACACCACCTCCGATTATTCCTGCGATCAGTGCCCTTTTTTTTGTCATTAAAAGCCTCCTTATACATATATATACCTGTCTACATATGTATATGACTGAGTCATTATACACTACAAGTATCAGTTTAGCAAGATTCTGATTTAAAACAAAATACTTATTTTTTTAAAAGCTGTTAACAGTAAATAAAGTTTTTTTCCATACACTATGAATTCGTTTAATCAGCAGAACAGAGCAGAAAATATTTTTTGTTCATAATGTTCACAAAACTGTATTAAAAAGATTAACCACAGAAAGATACAAAGGCAACAGCATCAAGACAAGAAATGCCGGGTATTTCTTGTATAATATTTCCATATCAATAATTCAGCATATAATATTTCATAATTTTCCATGAAAACATCTTTTATATCTGATATATCCAGTCTGTGATATTTAAGAATATATCCAGAATATTTGTATTCTGCTATAATTCCACCGCATTTCGTTAAAAAAACATTAAAGAAACTGAATAAAAAAAATCTTGACAAATAGAAATAATGGTTTAACATAATATTAATAATCATGAACAATATGAACAATAATGTTTTTTAATGCTTTTCTTAATTAATTGATCAACAGATTATTTACTGATTTGATATTTGTATTATGCCAGCAATTATTAAATGTGATAGATTATCCTGTTCTACAGGATACTAATATAGTTATTTTTATTTAGGAGGAGTCTTATGGCAGATGCCACCCCAAGAGAAGGCAACGAAATGGTAAAAGGGATCAGTTTTATCGGTCTTGTTGCACTTGCCAGCGGTACTGTAACAGGCGTTGGTTTTCTTATGATGAGCGGAGACATAGTAGCAAGTGTAGGTAGTTTCAACCTGATTTGGTGCTATGTTATCGGAATGGCTGCAGAAATTATTGCAATGCTTGCAACAGCAACTGTAGCATCAAGTTATCCTTCCGCAGGAAGTGTTACTACCTATGCCAGAAAAATTATTGGTAGTGATACTTTAGGTTTTCTAACAGCAGTAGCTCTCTGGCTCGGTATGATCGCAATCGACGGAGCAGAGCTTATGGCACTCGGAAGATATATCTATTACTTCCTTCCTCAGATCCACTATTACTGGTGGGGACTTATTGTTACTGTAATTTTCATTATTATCAACCTCATGGGTGTAGTAATGACTTCAAAAACACAGTCAGTTCTCGGTATCATAATGTGGTCATGTCTTATAGCTGTACCTCTTTCAGTTCTTTTCTCAGGAAAAGCTGATCTTACTTACTGGACAGTTCTTAAAGAAACAATCAGTTTCACAGACTGGATGACAGCTATTTTCTTCGGTGTATACTGCTATGTTGGATTTGTAACAATCCTTCCTGCTGCTGAAGAAACAATTGAACCTGAAAAAAGAATCCCTGCAGCAATGCTTGTAGGTACTCTTATAACAGGTACTCTCTACATCTCAGGCGGTCTTGCAATTATCGCTCTCAGACCTGAAAATGAACTTCTTGCACTTGCTCCGGAAGGACCTTTCGCTTCTGTATGGGTTAAGGCAATGGAAGTACTCTGGGACGGAAAAGGTGCTGTTTTCATGAACTGCGCAGCTATTTCAACTGCTCTTACCACTGCCAACGCATGTGTATACGGCGGTGCAAGAATGCTTTACGGTATGTCAAGAGAAAGACAGCTTCCTTCAGCATTCAGAAGAATCAACCCCGGCCACAAAACTCCTACTGTTCCAATCATAGTAACCGGTGTTTTCATCCTCTTCTGTGTACTCTCAGGAGCTATCAGGGTTGTATCTGTAATTGCAAACTTCGTATTCTTCCCTCTCTGGCTCGTTATTGCTATCGCTTCATACATGAACCTTACAAACATCAAGAACAGCGGCAAGAGCTACAAAGAAGCTATACCTTTCTATGTACCGGGCGGAAGACTCTGGGCAGCTATCACAATAGTAATGTCTATCGGTTTCACCATTGTTACTTTCCTTTCAACAGACGATGTTGTTATCGGCGGCGGTATCGCAGTAGCATTCTTCGTAATCTGCTGGATATACTATGTATGGTGGAAAGGCTACAACAAGAAACAGGGTATTGATATTGTTGCTGAAGCAGAAAAATACGAAACATTACCATCAGATTTTTAGTATTTTCATAAAACCATGCTATAATATTTAAAAAATGAAAGAACCTGGCGGCATTAAACCCCTGCTGTCAGGTTCTCTTATGTAATGATAAAACGATAAAACCATCAGGAGGAAAAGATGACAGAAAACCTTAATCTACTGGAAGTTGAGTTCACTGATAAAATCGTTGAAGACCTTATTCCTGAGTGGAAAGGGTGTGATATTGATGTTTCTGTACTGAGCGGAGGAATAACAAATGTCCTATACAGGGCTAAATGTGAAAAAGGCGATGTTGCAATAAGAATATACGGTGATAAAACAGAAATGTTTATTGACAGGGACAGGGAAGCAAGCGCTCTCAAGCAGATGGGAGATGCACAGATATCTTCAAAAATGGTTAAATACCTGCCTTCAAAAAACGTAACAATTGTTGAATTTATTACAGGCGGATACACCCTTACAAATAATGATTTTCTTAAAGATGACTGGAGAGAAATGATTGTTGATCCGATCAGAAGGATCCACTCAAGCGGTGCAGTTCTTGACTATATATTCAATCCCTATGAACAGTGTGTAAAAATGTTTAAAATCCTTGAAAATATCGGTGCATCCAAAAATTTTCAGGAATTCGACTTTGACGGAACACTTTCAAACCTGAAAAAACTTATTGATATAATAAACATCAGTGAAAAAGATTATGTAATCACCCATAATGACCTTCTTGCAGACAATTTCATTATGGTTACAGATGAATATAAAGACAAGTTTGAAAAACCCATGTATATAATTGACTGGGAATACGGCGGAATGGGTCCGAAATACTATGACCTTGGAGACATGTTCCAGGAAATACTTGTTCCCAGAGAAGTTGAAAAAAGCATAGTTGAACACTACTGTGAAGGAAAGGATTTTGATAAAGCACTTTATTACAGCGACATGTTCAAACCGTTTCCCGATATCTACTGGTTCCTCTGGAGCCTTATCCAGAAAACTGTTTCAACAATTGATTTTGATTTCTATACATATGGTAAAACCAAGTATGACAATGCACAGAACAATATAAAATTTCTTGTTTCAGAATACAGCATAAAACTGTAATTGTGCAGATCGACTATAAAAAGGGCTGTCCTTTCCTTAAGGCAGCCCTTTTTAATGCAGAAATCCCGAAAAATTATATAAATCAGCTCAGGAGTGCATCAAGCTCTTCGGCAGTTTCAACAATAACAGATGCACCTGCATTTTTCAGTCTCTCAAGAGATCCCTTTTTATCCGGGGCTGAATAGAGAACAGCAATCCCCCTGAAATTGTGGGAAGAACTGTTTGCCGCCAGCATATCATCAGGCATATCACCGACATAAAAAAGCTTGTCATATTCTTCTCCTTCAGCTTTAAACTCATCTGCCAGCTGATCAAGCATGAATGGATGAGGCTTGCTGAAAGAAACATCTTTCTCCCCTTTTTCAGAGGCCCTTGTTTCAGCCTCAAGGCATTCATCAAGAGAATATATTTTTTCAAAATAATCTATATTGTGTTTTTTGACAGGATACAAAGCTTCCGCACGGGGTCTTCCCGTAGCTATTGCAAGCAGATTATTTTCTGACCATCTTGAAATAACCTCAGGTCTTATAAACAGCTTTTCCCTGAGGATATAGCCGTCCTCACTGAAATATTCGCAGTTAATTCCGTACGTTTCTTTAAAAAGCTCTTTTCCAAGATATACTTCCTGAAAAATCTGCTTGATGATATTTCCGCTTCCTACATCGCTTCTGTAATAGAAATCCGCCTGGGGAGATTTAAAGGCATACTCAGCTTCAAGGAGATCGGCAAGAGGGGTATCTTTCCCTTCAATGTATTCTGCCAGCTGAGAGACATCCCACTCTGATCTGTTATTTGAAAAGGCTTCTACACGGCTCATGAGAAGTGTTATAACCCTGTGGGAGAGGTCCCAGTCATTATTAAGCCCCCCGCTCTGCTTTACAGTTGAGAGATCCTCAAGTGTAAAAAGGGGTTCTTTCAGTCTGCCCCCCCCCTTCGAGTCCTTAAGGAAAAGGTATGCAGTTTTTCTGACTGTATCCCGGTAGGAAGCAGATACATCAACAAGCACACCGTCCATGTCAAAAATTATCAGGTTTTTCATAGCTGTAAATTATAGTTATTCACTATTTCTGTCAATTGAGGTATCTCATCAATGAAATGATAATCCTTATGAGAAAGCTTTTTTCTCTTTTCTCCTTTCGGATCAATAAGAACAGGGACAGAGGCCCAGTCAAGAAGAGGAACATCTGTATAACCATCTCCGATTACTACTGTATTTTCCGGTTTAAGCCCTCTCTTTTCAGCATGCATGACCTTGTCTTCACCTTTCAGAACATTATATTTCATTCCTTGAATCATATTGTCCCTGTAATTAAAAAAGTTTGATTCAACAAAAGAAAAACAGTGATCAACATTTTTCCTCTTCAGGGGGTTGATACAAAGGTCACCTGTTCCGCAGCTTATTATAGACATGTCATATCCCATCTCATTCAGGTCTCTGATAGTTGAGACATGATTATCAGGAATAAAAGAAGCGAGATGCTCGTTAACAATATCAAGTACTGATGAATCTGTGCTTTTGAGTATCCAGTTATAATATTTCTTGAATGAGTGACCGAGAAGTTCCCGCTTGTCGGCATATATCGCAAGTCTGCTTACAATCTTCTTGTAATAAGGTATTGAGGTATTACTGTTTTTGTTAAGATAATCAAGAAGATACTGTTCGCTGTCATAGGGAACAAACGGCAGGATTGTTCCGTCATAATCCCACACAATATGCAGTTTACTGTCTGTCATTCTATACCCTTGACTGTATTATTTTCCTTATATCATCTGTATCAAGAGCAACAGGGGAATTCTTCCCCCCCGATTCTCCTGCCACAGTTTCTACAATGCTGTCAGAAAATCCGTATGCAGAAAGTCTGGGTATCCCAAGTTTTTCAGTAAGATAATCAAGGTGATCAACAAGAATCATGCACCTTTCCCTTACCGAGCCACCCTTCTTGCCTGTAAGAAGCTCTCCCGCCTCTCCATATTTCCGGAGTCCTTCCGATTCCGGATCAGTATCTGAAAGCTTCGCTATAATATACCGGGTTGCCCCGGAAAGTAAAGATCCGCAGACCACCCCATGGGGGATTTCTGTATAGGCTCCTGCAGGGGATGCTATCCCGTGGACAACGCCCAGCCCTGCATTTGCAAGTGAAATACCTGATACATATGTCGCCCATGCCATTCCTGCTCTTGCATCAACATCAGACCCGTCATAAACAGCTTTTTCAAGAGTTCTTCCTGCTATTCTGATTGCTTCGGAAACAAGTGAATCTGTATATACCGAGGCACCTGTTGATACATAGGATTCAATAAGCTGGGTCAGCGCATCCATACCTGAAGCAGCAGTTACAGAAACAGGACATGAAACAATAAGGGCAGGATCTATAACAGCAGCATCAGGCACATAATTGTCATGCCTCAGTGATTTTTTAAAACCGGAAGGGCCGATACTGCTAATTACAGCATTCTTTGTAGCTTCTGAACCGGTCCCGGATGTTGTAGGGACAGCAAAAAAGGGAAGCTTTTTACCGTCCGGCTCTTTTGTTCCGATACCTTCAAGATAGTCCCTGACACTCCCTGAAGAAGCAGCCATTGCTGAAACTGCTTTTCCCGCATCAAGGACACTTCCTCCGCCGACAGAAATCACCGCTTCTGCCCCTGACCTCTTCACTTCGTCAGCTGCACTGTCAACTATTTCGGGAGAAGGTTCTCCTCCCACTTTAAAATCAATTATTTCCGCACCAGCATCCCTGATCACACTGCACAGTTTCTTCCAGTGATCTGTCTTTCTGAATGACTCTGAGCCTGTAATAAGGGCGACCTTACCGGCCCCTGTACCTTTAATATACTTCCCGATATTTAAAACAGAACCTTCCCCGAATTCCAGAAAAGGTGTTTTTGCCGCCTTGAAATTTTTCATACTGTCTCCCGTCTGTCTGATAATCAATTATCCAGGTTTATAAAAGTCTGTATTTTCAGGACTCGATATTTCCCTTGAGGCCGATCTCATCTGCAGCTTTTTTCATTCCTTCAATTGTTTCGGATATTACTTCAGAGAGCTCCATATTTATCATTTCAGCCCCTTTTGCAATAATATCCCTGTCCACCCCGGCTGCAAACCGCTTATCTTTCCATTTTTTCTTTACAGATTTCGCAGTTGTATCAAGAACACTTTTTGAAGGCCTTACAAGGGCAGTAGTAGCTACCAGACCGGTAAGCTCATCTATTGTGAAAAGTATTTTTTCCATAATATGTTCAGGTTCAACATCGCTGCATATGCCCCATCCATGACTAACAACCGCATGGATATAATCTTCGGGCCAGCCTCTTTCCTCCATTATCTCCCTGACCTTGACACAGTGCTGTTCCGGGTATTTTTCATAATCAAGATCATGTATAAGTCCTATAATTCCCCATTTTTCAACATCCTCACCCTTTAATTCAGCAAAATGCCTCATCACAGCCTCTACAGACAGAGCATGTTTGATAAGTCCGTCATTCTGATTGAATTCTGTTAAAAGCTCAAAAGCCTTTTCCCTGTCAGGAGTAATCTTTTCCATATGACTATACCTCTCTTTTACTGTTTTCCACGATCTGAATCATCAGACCTGTATTTCTTTTCTCCCGGGAATAATCCGGGCGATATGTGAAAAATCATTCTGATTTTTTTAAGTTCCTTGTGATTACTGTTAAATATAATAAATAGTTTTAAAAATTTTATATACTGATCTTCAGCTAATTCCCTGAAGAGAATATTTTAAATTTTTTTTTCAGCATCCTGTACCAGCCGAATTTTTTAAAAAACTCGACATAACCGCAATGTTCAGGAAGATATGAGCAGAAAAAAGGATGGAAAACTGTCATCTTCCTGCATTCAGGGCACATACTGAATCTTTTTTCATAAACCATGCATTCCCTTGTTTCTGTATCAAGGAATTCACACGGATCATTCATATCAATAAAACATACACCATCGATGACTTTTTTTCTGTAGCAGCAGTAACCGCATTTTTTACATAGACTGTTCCACCATTTCATAATTCTGCTCTATTCTGATGAAGCAAAATACCCAAGTTCATCCCTGCCGCTTTTCTTGTGATATACAGCTTCCACCCTCAGAGGGATATATTTTCTTCCATATTCGCTGAACTGTTTGGAAGAATACCTGAGCATATAATACCCGTTCCTCTGCTTTTTTATATCCATTACAATATTTTTTATACCTTCCGGTCTGTAAAGATAGTAGCTTTTCCCTCCGGTTTCTCTGCACAGGTATTCAAGCTCCTCATTTCTGCCGTCAGGATCAAGATATATATAATAAAAACCTATTTTATTGTTTTTAAGGAACTGCATGGTATCAACAAGCCTGTATCTGTCAAAACTGAAACGAACCGGAGAACCGGAATAGATATATACAACAGCTTTCTTGTCTGCACTGCTTAAAAGTTCAGAGCCGCCAAGCCTTATCCCTTCTCCCGGTGAACATTCAGAAGAGTATGATGAACTGTTTATAATTCCCTTGATTACAGTCTCTTCAGAAGCATCTCTGTCTGCTATAATGGAAGCCTTTTCTCCTGATTCAACCAGTCTTACAGTATCACCGTTCTCAAGAGAGCTGTAGTAATCCTCTACAGCCTTTCTCAAAGAATCCTTCAGGCTGTTCATATATACAGAATTCTCGAAAACAAGAGCAGTATCAGCCTTTTCAGACCTGTCACCCTGAAAAAGCAGATCTATTTTATCAGGATAGAGCCCGTCCTCAGACACCCGGAAATTTCCTTTTTCAAGACCTGTAACAGGATTTCCGGCCCGGTCCTCAACTGTAACAAGAAGTTTAACCTCGGGGAAGTCAGTCTCAGAAACACGGTCTATTCTTACAAACAGTCCGCCATATACAGATGCCATATCTGTAATGAATATGATCCTGTTTTTATCAAAATCAGTTGCCACTATATCATTATTTATATCAAAAACAGCAGAGGTGATTCTTTCCCCGCTGGCTGCCTTGTATATTTCAGTGAAATATTCATTGACTATATTGAATTTAATAATCCTGTCGGTATCAGCAATCATCAGATTCTTTTCATCTATGACAGAAATACCTTCCGGCTTATGAAAAATTCCCTTTGCTGTACTTTCCAGGTAGTTTCCGCTCCTGTCAAACACATCGAGACAGTTCCTTTCTGAATCAGCTACATAAATAAGTTCGCCTGCAGCTGCAATCCCTGTAGGGCTGAGAAGGCCGGGATAAATACCGCTTTTTCTGCCGAAACTGAGAATATAATTGCCTTCATAATCATACTTGCAGACTCTTCTGTTCCCGAGGTCGGTAACATAGATATACCCTGATTTATCATCTGCCAGATACTGGGGCCCCAGCAGCTGCCCTTCGCCGGTTCCCCTTGAAGAAAACTGCTTTTCAATTGAACCGTTGGGCTTGATTTTTGTTATCTGGTTTCCTTCATATTCGCTCACAATGAAACTGCCGTCTGAAAGCATCAGTAGATCAAAAGGATGGTTAAGAACACTGAATCCCCCTTTTATTTTCTTCAGCATTCTTCCGTTCGGGTTAATTACAGTCAGTTCATTCGTAGCAAAACTTGCAACAACAAGGTCGCCTGAATCTGATACAATAACAGAGGAAGGGCGTTTAAACATATAAAATCCCTCTCCTGTTTCCCCCGGTATTTCCGTCTCAAGCACCCATTTCCTGTTATCCTTTTCATCGCCGTAAAGCTGTCTTCTGGAAGAGATAATCTCATACTTGTTTCTCAGATTTACAGAACCTTTACCCTCATCAAGAAGTGATTTCCAGAGCTTCAGCGCTGTGTCATCAAGTCCCGACATGTAATAGGCACGCCCCAGCCATTCGCGGGCAAGAAGGTCAGAAGGGTTATAAGATATTGATTTTTCAAAAGAAAAGATTGCCTTGTTGTAATAGCCGCTGTAGAAAGATTTAATACCCCATTTGAATTCATCCATTCCTTTAGAGATATCCATAAAATCCTGGGCACAGATATCAGGGCTGAGAATTATGAAAAAAAACAGGCACAAATATATATAAAATGACTTTTTCCCAAACACAGAGTAATTATGCAATATGAATGATTTTTTGTCCAGAAACTTTGGATTGGCAGTTTTTTAAAAAATTACACAAGGAGATCTATTTTTGATTCAGTATCTATGACGCTGCTGATATCACCCTTAACGCCGAGAAAGAGAATACCTTTAATGCTTCTGTCGTCAATTAATGCATGCGGATGCACAGACGGCTGATCAGCATTTTTCTGAACAGGCTGCATATTAACAGAATTTACACTACTCAACATCTTTCGCCTCCTGCATTCAGTACACCGGCTGTATCTATCAGTTCAACAGCAGAACCAGCCGGCAGGATGCAGACAACCTTTTATTATATTTCCGAATCATGCGATTCAGTCCTCATAGTATAATTTCGGCAGTTTTCAGTTTTTACTTGAATCAATTACTGTTTTTAAATGGCGGGCAATTATCCTGTTGTTTCCGGATTTACCATAGGCATCACGGAGAACACTTTCCGCAGCTTCATTATCGCCTGTTTTATAATAGGCCCATCCCAGTGAATCAAGATAGGGATAATGATTTCTGGAAAGACTGTTGGCTTTGAGACAGTAGTTAAGAGCCTCTTCAGGATCTATGTTCTCATCCGCCAGTATATAACCGAGAGAATTAAGGGCATTGGGATACTCCGGGTCAAGATTAAGAGCTTCCCTGAAATATTCTATTGCAAGGTCAATATGCCCCTGCTGATATTCAATATAACCGTATGAAGAAAAGACCTGCGCAGATTCATAGCCATCCTCTATAAGCCTCTTTATTTCAAACTCAGCAAGTTTATACTGCTCAGTCACTGAATAAATATAGCAGAGTATCATCCTGCACTGGTATATATAAAGAACATTGGAATGTGTTGTTATTACCTGTTCCAGAAAAACAACAGCCTCATCATAGTGTTTCAGCCTGGTATAACAGAGACCGAGATAATAGGAGAGATCTGTGTTGTCATCAAGGCTGTAATCGCATTTTAAGAGCTCTTTCAGGGCTAGTTCATACTTTTTATCATTATATAGAGAAACAGCCTTCTTAAGCGAATTATCCATTGTTTTCTCCGAATTTTGCTTCTGTATAGAGTTCTGATGTCAGATCAGCTACCGGATGAAGATAAACAGGAGTTACAGATATTTTCCCTTCAATAATTGCATCACAGTCTGTACGGCTGTTTTCAGAATCAGAATTATAATTAATATGCTTCTCATCAAAATGACCGATATCCGACAATCCGAGGGATACTTCAATACTGTCAGTTCCTTCAATAGTATTTTTCATAATAGTTTCATTATACATCCGCCTGGCAGGCCTTGTCACTTCAACATTGCTGCCGGCCGAAACAGACTGGGGGACATTTATATTGAAAAAGCAGTTACGGTCCCAGACTTCTCTGAAATACTCCAGATTATCAAGAACAAATTCTGCAGCAAATTCAAAATTAAAAGGCTCGCGGAATGAAGCGACAGAAACTGCAACAGAAGGAACCCCCATAAGGGCAGCCTGCCTTGCAGCTGCTGCAGTACCGGAATAAATAAGATCAGTCCCGAGATTGGGGCCGATATTAATCCCCGAGACAACCATATCTGGGACAAAATGCACAGCACCAAGCAGCGTCCTGTGAACACAGTCAGCAGGGGTTCCTGAACATTTATAATGGGTTTTATCTATTTTTTTAATGATAAGTTTCCGCCCCAGTGTCAGGGAATTTGAATATCCGCTCCTTTCCGAATCAGGAGCAACAACTGTGACTTCATGTTTTCTGCAAAGAACTTCTTCAATAATCCTGATACCGGAACTGGTAATTCCGTCATCATTTGTAAGTAATATTTTCATAGTCTTCTAATCTACAGAATAAATGACTTTTGCTCCAGAGGATGGGCTGCATTTTATCATCTCAGCTCTGAAACCGAAAATACGTTCGTATTCATCAAGTTTTTCCTGGTATTTGTCTATAGCAGAATTTTTGATAAGAGTTACTGTACACCCGCCGAACCCGCTGCCTGTGATTTTGGAACCGTATACTCCCTCAATCTCCTGGGCCCTTTTAACAAGCCAGTCTATTTCAGGACAGGAAACCTCGAAATTGTCCCGAAGGCTCTCATGAGACCTGTTCATCAGTTTTCCCAGTGTCGGAAAATCCCTCTTTTCCATGGCGGTTTTAGCATCATAAGTTCTTTTAATTTCATCAACGACATGGATACATCTCCGCCTGATATATTCAGGAACAACACCCATTCCATGCCTGAGATCGCTCATTGTATAATCCCTGAGAGCTGATCCTGATTTGAGCTGATTGAGACCTGCAATACATTTTCTCGTATCAGCAATTCTTTCTGCAATCTCATCATCAATAGGGATACCGGGAACATTTGAAACAGTAATAATAAGGGAAACATCCCTGAAGGGGGACTGAATTTTACGCACTTCCCTCTTTCGCAGATCAACAAAAAGATATGAATCAGTTTCCCCGTAGAGGGAACCGTAAGCCCCTGAAGGTATTTTACTCAGCCCGATAAAATTGTTCTCACCGTTGTATACCATCTTGATTATTTCTTCATGCTTGATTTCTTTTTCAATCAGTTTTGAAACAGCAAGAGCTGTTGCGACTCCTATTGCAGGAGAAGAGGAAAGCCCTATTCCGGGAGGAATATTGCCTGTAACTGTTACATCCAGACCCTTGAAATTATACCCATAGTGGTCAAGAGAGAATAGTATCCCCTTTATGTAGTTGGCCCAGCGGTCTTCTCTTTTGTATTTAATGTTAATTACAGTTGTTCTTTTACGTTCAGAAAGGTCGGGAGCGAAAAATCTAAGGGAATTATCCTTTCTCCGTGAAACAGCAATCTTGACACTGCTGTCAACAGCAGCCTGAATCATATATCCGTCATTTGAATCAACATGATTTCCCATGACTGTAATTGAGCCTGGTGCCTCAACAATCACTTCCGGGTCTGATACATGCTCTTTCTGGTGAAGGGAAATCAGATTTTCCATTTCTTCAATAATATAAGAAAATTATTGAATGTGCAACAAAAAAAATATATTGGAGAGATCTGCATATATTGATATATTAGAGATATTTGGAATAAAAAACACGCCGAAAAAATATCCCGGCGTGCTGATTTTTTTGTGTAAATCCTACTGCTTTTTGTTTAAACCGTATTTTCTGTTGAATCTTTCAACTCTACCTGCAGTATCTACAAGCTTTTCCTTACCTGTGAAAAAAGGATGGCAGCTTGAGCAGATTTCAATCTGCTGGTCTTTTACAGTAGATTTTGTTTTGATAACATTGCCGCATGCACATGTAATTGTAGTTTCTGTATACTCAGGATGTATATCTTTCTTCATTTCTATATCCTCCAATCAGCCCTGGAAATCTCCGGAACCTGTTGTATTCATTGATTTCAGGAATGCCTCATTATTCTTGGTTTTTCTCATTTTGTCAATTAATAACTCGATAATTTCGATATCATCAAGCGGATTAATCACCTTTCTGAGAACCCACATCTTATTGAGTTCCTCTTCTGTCAGCAGAAGATCCTCTTTTCTGGTTGCTGAACGTTTTATATTTATTGCAGGGTAGAGCCTTCTTTCAGAAATTTTTCTGTCAAGGTTCATTTCCATGTTACCTGTACCCTTGAATTCCTCGAAAATCACCTCATCCATTCTGCTCCCTGTTTCTATAAGGGCTGTTGCAACTATGGTAAGGCTTCCCCCGTGCTCTATATTTCTTGCAGATCCGAAAAACCTTTTCGGCTTGTGAAGTGCATTGGAATCCACACCGCCTGAAAGGATTTTTCCGGAGGTTGGAACTGTCTGGTTATAAGCCCTTGCAAGCCTGGTTATGGAGTCAAGCAGTATTACCACATCTTTCTTATGCTCAACAAGTCTTTTCGCCTTCTCAATAACCATCTCTGCAACCTGGACATGTCGTGTCGCCTGTTCATCAAATGTTGAGGAGATAACCTCACCCTTTACATTTCTTTTCATGTCAGTCACCTCTTCCGGACGCTCATCAATGAGAAGTACTATAAGATGAACTTCAGGATGGTTGGCTGTTATTGAATTGGCTATTTTCTGCAGAATAATTGTCTTACCTGTTCTTGGAGGTGCTACAATAAGTCCTCTCTGCCCTTTACCGATAGGACAGAACAGGTTGATCATTCTTGTTGTGGGATCCCCGAAAGAGGTTTCCATATTTATTCTTTCGTCAGGATAAAGCGGGGTAAGGTTGTCAAAAGGCACTCTTGTCTGAGCAACCTTCGGATCATCATAGTTCACAGCCTCAACACGAAGCATTGCAAAGAACCTTTCACCTTCTCTCGGAGGTCTTATCTGTCCTCCAACAGTATCGCCTGTCCTCAGGTTGAAAAGCCTTATCTGTGATGGGGAAATATAGATATCATCAGAACCTGGCAGATAACTGTTCTGGGGAGATCTCAGAAATCCGTAACCGTCAGGAAGTATCTCAAGTGATCCGTAAGCATGGATCACCCCCCCTGAAGCTGTGTGGGCCTTGAGAATATTGAATATAAGTTCCTGCTTTCTCAAGGAACCTATATTTTCATGAACTACCCCGAGATTAAGGGCAGATTCCCTCAAATCAGGAAGACTCATCCTTGTCAGATCATTGATGCTCAGTTTTTCCTTATCACTGTTATCATTTTCTGCAGAAGACTGTTTCTTTCTGCGGCTGTTTTTATCTGTTTTAACTGTTACAGAGGCTCTGGGCATCTCTTCCTGAGACATTGCCTCATCACTGGTATCAAAATTATCTGTTTTATAGTCAGACTCACTGTCATCTGCAGGATTTTCATCTGAAATAACAGAATCCTTTATAAGCTCAACTCGTATTTTTTTCTTTCTTGTTCTCTTCTTGACTACTACATTGGTATCTGAAGAATTTTCACTATTTATTTCTTTATTTTCTGCTTCTTCCAAGGGCAGGCCTTCCTTTTTCTGAAAACTCAAGCATAAAAAGGAAATATTTCCTCTTTAACTCTATTTATGTCAAATTCTGATTGAAAAATATAACTGATCAACTAACTGTTTTTTGATTTATTTATAACAGGATATGAAAAAACGCAATCTATATTTATTAATTTAAATATAATCACCGCTTATAATACTGTCAACCCCTGCATCCTTCAATATATTTTTTATAATTATAAGCATTGCTGTTTCAGATGCTTTTTCCCGGACATCGCTGCGGCATCCCTTAAAAACAAATTTATACTCAAACGCATTTTCCCTGTCGCGGTATCCGAACCATACTGTTCCTACCGGTTTATCAGCGCTTCCGCCATCAGGTCCGGCAATTCCCGATACAGCAACTGACAGGTCTGCACCTGATTTTACAAGTGCGCATTCAGCCATCTCAGACACTGTTTCAGCAGAAACAGCTCCGTATTTTTCCAGAGTTTTTTCATTTACCCCGAGCAGAATCTTGGCACTGTTGTCATAAGTGACAAAACTTCCCCAGAAATAGGCAGAACTGCCGGAACGGTCTGTTATTGTTTTTGCAATAAGACCGCCGGTGCAGGATTCCGCAGTTACTGCAGTTATTTCACCTGTTTCCAGAAGATCACAGGCAAGATCCCCTGAAGAGATTCCATGGTCAGGAAGAGAGCTGTTTTTAAGAAAAAAGAAACCGCATTTCTCCCTGAGGCGGCTGAAAAAAAGTTCAACGTGGCTTCTTTCATCAGAAGAAGCCCGGATAAATGCCCCGTATTTATAAAAACATGTTTCAACAAACAGATTTTCAACTGTACTTTCTTTTATTATCTTTTCAATACTGCCTTTATCAAGAACAAATATTCTGCATGATTCAATAAACATCAGACAGTATGGATAGCATCCTTAAGCTTTTCCACAGTATCTGAAAAAACATTAATATCGGAATTGCCCTTTATCATTTCGCATTTACCGTCAAAGACTACACCGTCTGCAATTCTCAGCTTGGCTGTCCTTATGTTCCCGTAAACCTGTCCTGTAGAAAGCATTTCAAGCTTTTCAGACGCTGTAATATTACCGTGTACTATTCCCCCGACAACAACAGCCCTTACCTTTATATCTGCTTTAACAAGAGCCCCTTCTTCGATATAAAGAAATCCTGATGACTCGATATCACCTTCAAATTTTCCGTCAATCTTAAGGGATTCAGAAAACTTCATAGTTCCCTTGAAAACTGTTTCCCTGCCCAGAGTTGTACTTATTCGTTCAATACCTTTGATATCATTATTTTTTGCCATAATTTACCTGCTTTTACTTGGTTGTCATCACGTAAACTCCGTCCCAGTCTTCCGATGGCGGATTTTCGATATAATAATTGCATCTCTCAAGATAAACCTGTGAGGGACCGTCATCTGCACAGACATCAAGAGCTTTCCGAAAACAGTTTTTTGCTTCTTCAAACTGCATCAGTTTATAATATTTACGCCCTTCTGCAAAAAGCTCAACAGCTTTCAGTTTTTCGGCTGATACCATACTGCCCCCCCTTTATTTAGCCTCAGCGAGATGGCTTTTATACTTTTCTTCAAGGGCTGAAATATCAAAAGCAAGATTTTCCATCTTGTCCTTTGTTTTTTCCAGCTCGGTTATCTCATCAGAAATACTGTCTACAGCTGCCAGCATCTGTATTGTATTATCCCTCAGAACATCCAGGAACTCTTCCTTGTTGTCGCATCCGTTTTTTTCAACTTCATCTACCATAACATTCAGTTTTTTCACCGGAGCTTCAATATGCTGTTTAAGGAAATTCAGTGTATTGTTCAGTGTCTGAATTACCTTGATCACCTCATCCTTGTGAAACTTTCTGCTGGCCAGATCCCTGTTTCTCAGAGCCGATTTCAGCCTTGCATAGACCACAGCAAAACTGAAAGGTTTTCGTATATAATCCTCAACACCTATATTGAATCCCTCTATCACATCTTCAGGGTTATCCATTTCAGACAGCATTATTACAGGTATATCAGAGAATTCTGAATATTCAGCATCCTTTTTAATAAGTTTTGTAACTTCAAGTCCTGAAATATAAGGCATGCTGCTTTCCAGAATCATGATATCAGGCCTTTCTTTCTGTATAACATAAAGAACTTCCTCTCCATTTGACGCAAGAACGACATCAAATCCGAGTTTGTCAAACATTATTTCAAAAAACTCCCGGTTAACCTCATCTGAAGATCCAACCAGTATTTTACGTCTTTCATCCATAATAATTTTCCCTTTATATACAGAAGTAGTGTTTTTCAACCAATAGTATTTTCCTATACTTCAATGCTGTTGTCAATTGCTTCTTTTGCTCCACCCTGTTTATAAGGTATTCAGCTGTACAATAAGTGAATAAAAGAAACAATAACCTGCTGCTGAAATATTGAGCCTGTACAGCATTTTTCAGAGGTTTTTCTTTTTATACAGATTTCTGGCAATCCCGAAAACAAACATACCCAATGAAATAAATACTGCATAAACACCGAACCAGTCACCATATTTTGTATATAATGTGGTTGTCTCATTATAAACAGGGATATCAGCAACCAGATACCCTTCAATGAAAGGATCAATTCTTTCAGTAATAACACCGTTGGGATCAATTACACATGTTATACCGCCGTTTGTGCTTCTTATGACACTCCGCTGGTTTTCCGCTGCCCTGAAAACTGCATGCATCATATGCTGGACTTCTGCGGCAACAGAACCTGACCATGAATCGTTTGTCATATTCACAATTATGTCAGCACCGCTGTTTATGAATTTTCTCGAAAGATAGCCGAAAGTATCTTCAAAACATATGGGGGTTGAAAACTTTACACCGTTATTATCAAAAACAGTATATTCCTCTCCCTTTTCCCAGAAGTGTGTATCAAATTTTTTAAGAAGATTATACATCCAGGGCAGCTGCTTTTTATAAGGGAAATGCTCTGTAAAAGGTACAAGATGGGTTTTCCTGTATCTTTCAACAAGTTTTCCATTCTCAAAAAGAAGGGCTGCGTTATAATCAATTCTCAACGTATCACCGTTTTCATCAGATATAAGCTGCCCGTCATCATTGCCTACAACAAAAGGAACATCCTGAGATTCCAGATAATCAGAGAGCTGTCTTACAAGCCTGTATGTATCATTGTCTGTCCTGTATCTGGTATGCCACTCTATTGCAGGAACAAAAGATGTTTCAGACCAGACCACAATATCAGGATTTTCTTCAAGCGCTTTGTCGCTCTGCCTTATCAACCGCCTGAGTGATTCAGCATAGGTCGCCACTCCCCCCTGCCAGGGATCTATGTTCTGCTGTATCATTGCAACTCTCCATTTAACTGAACTGCTGTAGTCTGCCTTTCCGGCAAATCCCCAGATCAGTACAGAGGCCATTACAACCATATAAACAGCAGCATATTTTCCGTATCCGGCTGAAAAATCTCTCAGGCTGATTCTGCCCTTGCTTAACAGGTATCCCAAAAAGGATGAGGGAAGAACAACAAGAAACGACACTCCCCAGACACCTGTCAGGGAAGAAAACCTCACTAGCGGTGTAACAAGGTACTGTGAATAACCGATAACACCATATGAATACCCGAGAAAGCCCTTTGTTCTGAGGTACTCATATGCTGTCCAGATTACCGCGAGCAGGATCCAGTTTTTTCCGGGAAAGAGTTTTACAGCAAGTTTCATCAGGGGGAAGAGGATAAAATAATAAAACGCATACAAAAGCGGTATGATGAAAATTGTCAGGGGATGAAAACTTGCTAGCCAGTAGTTAAAAATCGCATAAGAAAGAATGCCGAAAAAAAGCCCGTAAAAAGGGGCCTGAATATAGCTCATCCTCTGAACAACAATGAAAACAGGAACCAGAGATATAAAAGCCAGAAATGGTATACCGGAACTTATGATAAATGATGGAAAAGAGAACGCGAATAATACTGAAGAAAGAGTAAGTAGAAAAAGATCTGATAAAATTACTGAAAATTTATTCCTGACGGTTGGACCAGACACTGTTTTTAAGCTCCTTCCCCGGACGAAATACAGCAACCCCGTGAGCGCCTACAGATACAATTTCACCCGTTTTAGGATTATGAGCTTTTTCCCTTCCCTTACGTGTTCTTATTTCAAAAGTACCAAAACCGCGCAATTCAACGACCCGGTCCTCTATAAGAGCCTGTTTAACCTCATCAAAGATTAAATCCATTGTCGTATGAATATCTTTCTTATTTAAACCGGTTTTTTCATAAATGTTTTCGATTATTTCAGCTTTGGTCAGCTTACTGTCACCCACTTACTTACACCTTATTGCCTTTGAAATACTTTATAATTCTGAAAATATCCCGTATTTATATTAAACATAAAAAAACAGACCCCGTTGAATTTTATTCCACGGGGTTATTTTATGATTTATTCAGCGCTGAGTCTGTTGAGCATCTTTGCAAGTCTGGATTTCTTCCTTGCAACAGTGTTTTTGTGATAAATACCTTTACCAGCAGCTGTATCCATTTTTTTAACAACAAGCTTGTATGCTTTAGCAGCTTCATCTTTGTCTTCAGAACTTACTGCAGTAGTAAAATTTTTAATAGATGTTCGCACTTCACTCTTTGCAGTTCTGTTTCTGAGTCTTCTTTTAAGACTCTGTCTGTGTCTTTTAGCTGCAGAACCTTTCTCCGCCAATGGACCACTCCTTATTATTTGATTTTTCGAAATTAACAGATAAAAACTCTATAGTCAATACGATTATCCGCACACAGCCGCAAACCGTATATTTTTTTGCTGTAAAAGAATTTATTCAGTATAAAAACGCTTCACATCCCCTGTTTAAGAGCTTCAGCTTCACTTTTTAAATACTGACTCATGCTCTACAGCATAAATACCGGCCAGTTTCTATTTAAAATCGCTCGGTCTTCTTTCCTGTCTTTTGCACTTGTCACATTCAGCATAATTCTTTTTTCTGCCGCCTGCAAAAACTGCTTTCATTTTTACTTCACCGCCACATGGACATAAAAATTTCTGACTAGCTGACCCGGCACGGGCATTCTTACTCACCTGTCCCATAATAATCCTCCAAATATGTTAAGAGTAACTCAATATATATAATTTTTCCAGATGAAAAATAAACCTTTCCGCTGCAGAATTCCGGAGAACGACATGTCCTGTCCTTTGCAGGACAACAGAACCAGGCCGGAAAGCTATTGTGTTCTCTATGACTTTTTATTAAAACTGTTCAAGTTGAATATAATGACTAGTTTAAAAGGTGTCAAGATAATTACCTGCATCAAAAACCAGTCACTTTCCAGCTTCTCCCTTTTTCATCATATTTTACATATTTCAGTGAAATATGAAGGTAGGAACCATCCCTGTTTTCAATCTTGACTGTTTTTGAAAGTATATTTATCTCACTGACCTTATACTGTTTGTCATCATATATGATTCGCGCCCCTTCAGGGGGATATTTTCTTCTTTCCTCGAGATAAAAATCATGCTCATAGGAGAGGCAGCATAAAAGCCTTCCACAGGGGCCTGATATCTTCATTGAATTAAGGGAGAGGTTTTGATCTTTGGCCATCTTGATGGAAACCGGTTTAAGCTTGTCTGTAAGCCCATGACAGCAGTAGTCCCGTCCGCACACACCAAGTCCCCCGACAACCCTTGATTCATCACGAACACCAATCTGCCGGAGCTCAATTCTCATCTTGAATACAGAAACAAGGTCTTTGACAAGTTCCCTGAAATCAACTCTTGCATCAGCTGTGAAAAAAAACAGCACCTTGGGTTCCTCGAGCAGGTAATGGGCTGAGACCAGTTTCATATCAAGTTTATGCTTTGCAATTTTTTCGCGGCAGATATTGAACGCATCCCGTGCACGTTCCTTATTATTTTCATATTTTTCAAGATCATCATCAGTCGCTTTTCTGGCAATAAACTGAACCTCTTTAAGACCGATGAGTTTTTCCTTCTCTGTTCTGAGAAGATAGCTCCCCAGAACCTTTGCAAGGTCTTTACCGTATTTACCGGAAGCTATCACAAGATCATCATGATTTACTTCAAACCCGGCAGGGTATTCACAGAATTCAGTTTCACTTGAGTTTAAAAACTTAACCTTTATCATTTTCTCCGGAAGGTCAGAGACATCAGCTATCGCGCTCTCAGCTTCCGCATCTATTACTTCATCTTCCTGAAGCATTTCATCATCTAGTATATCATCCATAATATTATCCCATCAGATCTACAAGGATCCCTTCGATTTCTTCAATTTTTTTAAGAATGGTCAGCTGATTTTTCTGGCTCTGCACTATATATGAAGCAAGTTTTTCAAGCTTTTCATCAACAACCCTGACCTTGACCCATTTTTTTTCATCAAAAACAGGAATACCATTCTTAAGGAAACGTCTTGTCTGAATATCAGTTTCCGCTTCATAGGCTTTTTTTACAATATATCCGACAAACTTTCTTACAGCTTTTTTATATTCTTTAATTGAGGACATGAAAGGTTTTTCTATCAGCCTTTCTCCTGCCTCGTGGATATTATCAAGGAGCTCTTCAACAGAAACATTTTCAATCTCCCGTTCCGTTATAAACAGAGAAAAATCTTTTTCTACAGAAGAAGTTCCAGATCTCAGAGATGTGGAATAGACAGATCCTTTTTTGGATGTTTTTTTCTCCTTCTTGTTCTTGAGGGGAGAATTCCATCCTGTTAACTCTATTCTATCCATTTATATCAGGGGAATTAAAGTCAGTTGTTGAAATAACCAACCGACTGCTTGTTTGCCAGATGATCAGAAGAATCAGCTGTTTCAGCTGGTTTATTCTCACTATCCACCTCCGGGGCAGGAACAGGAGATGCACCTGAATATCTGTTTTCCTGAACCTTTTCTGATGAAACAGATTCAGCTTTTTCAGTTTCAGTTTTTACTTCAGATGAGTCTTTTCTGTAATCTTCATCTATTACACATTCGCCGTCAAGAATCACCCCTTCCTCAACTATAAGCCGGGGAGTATAAATATTACCAAGTATCATTCCTGAAGATAAAACTATAACTCTTTCGCTTGAATAGATATTTCCCTTTACAGCTCCGCCTATCACAACTGTACTTGCATTAATTGTACACTCAGCCCTGCCGTTTTTTCCCACAAGGACCTTCCCTGTGGTCTTTATTGTTCCGGTGAAGTCACCATCTATCCGCAGCAGGCCGTTTAAATCAAGTTCTCCGTTAAACCTGGTCCCTTCGCCTACAATCGAATTTACAAAAGCTCTATCTTCAATAAGATTATTGCTCATGAATTACCCTACCAAATAATCAGCCAGATTTTTTAATTACCAAGCCTGTTTTTAATATTGAGATACCGCTCAGGATCCACAACCTGCGAACCTATACGAACCTCATAATGAAGATGGGGGCCTGTAGAAAGTCCGGTATTACCCATTGTACCAATTACTTCCCCCTGTGTTACTGTCTGCCCCTCTTTAATATAGACTTTGTCAAGATGGGCATATTTAGTAAAAAAACCGTACCTGTGCCTGATAACAATATAATTACCGAAGCCAAGCGGCTCATATCCTTTTTCAACAACCTTGCCGTTTGCAGTTGATACTATTGGAGTTCCCCTCTTATAAGCAAGGTCAATTCCCTTATGAAGATACCACTTTCTTGTAAAGGGGTGAACAGATGGCCCGAAATAATTTGTTATTCTTCCCTTAACATTCTTCAGAGGCCACAAAGTGGGAAGCTCAACAAGAAGTTCCCCCTGGGAAACCAGAAGCCCGGTAATCTCATTGAAGGATTCAACCGATTCATTCAGAAAGGAACTCAGAGCCTTGAGGTCTTCAAGCTCCCTGAGCATTTCAGAAGTATCTGAACTGCCTTTATTAACACTGAAGTCAGAACCGATAAAATTCTGTCTCTCCCCCCCCATATTGCTGTTATCAATACCAAGTGTTCCGAGAGTTTTTGAAAGAGAAGCCTCAAAGACCCTTGAAACACTTTTCAGCTCCGCAATCTGGTCCCTTATGATTTCAAGGTCTTCTTCCTTCTTTTCCAGAGTATCTGTCCTGTTTGCAAGCATCCCCGACATTCCCTTGAACTGGGTAGTGAAAATAACAAATGCAGTAAGCATGCATCCCAGAAGAAAAACCATTACTATAAGCGAAAAAACAGATATCCTGAAGTTGAATATCTTTTTTTCTGAATGAGGAATAAGCATAACAGTAAAACGCTGCTTGCCTGAATTTATAAGATTATTAAAAGTTGAAGATATTTTACCGAAAAATGCCGCCAGCTGCTTGCTGACAACTTCGACTACTTTATTTTCGACTTTTTTATATTTATTTACGGGGGACACAAATCTACTCCTACTTTAAACTGAGAGTATCACGCAAGGCAATATTTGTCAAATAATTGTTGACGACTTACCCCTATCATGCTATCCTGTTTTAAAAAAACAGATTCCATAAATAATTTCAATAAATAACGGTGTAAACATGAAATACTTTGATACTCACGCTCATATCGGGCTTATTAATGAAGACCCGATAGAACAGCTTATTATTACACAGGAAGCACGCCATGAAAAAGTGGAGCACATTGTAAGCATCTGCAACAGCCTCCACGATTTTTTCATTGTCTATGACAACCTGAGAACCGCAACCAATATCTACCATAGTATAGGAGTATCTCCTTCAGAAGTTGCACACCCTGGAAAAGACTGGGAAGCAAAAATCGAAGAAGGGGTCACCTATGACCGTGTAGTTGCAATTGGAGAAATCGGTCTTGATTATTATCGGAAATTCGGCGACAAAAATTCACAGGTAGAATTATTTATTAAGCAGCTTGAAATGGCACAGCAGCTGGATCTGCCTGTAATTATACATAACAGGGATGCAGGAGAAGATGTCCTTGAAATTCTTTCACAGAAACTGCCTGCCAGAGGGGGAGTTCTTCATTGCTACTCCGAAAACTGGGAATATGCACAGAGAGCACTTGAACTCAATCTTTTTATATCTTTTGCCGGTAATGTGACATACAGAAACGCAAGAAATCTCCATGAAACTGCCAAAAACATGCCTATGGAGAGAATGCTTATAGAATCTGAAAGTCCGTTCATGGTACCTTCATTCTATAAAGGAAAAAGAAACAAACCTGCATATATCCACTCTACTGCAGAATTTATTGCAGAGCTCAGAGGACTTTCTCTTGAAGAGACAGCAGATATCCTTTACCGGAACAGCCTGAATTTCTTCAACATTTCAGAATAGGAAAACATACAAGACTTACAGAATTCATGAAAAAAGATTCATTATTACATGAGATAAAACTTGATTCCCGGGTTATACTGCCCGGGAATATTTTTCTTGCGCCCATGGCAGGATTCACTGACAGGTCATTCAGGCAGATATGCATTGAATACGGGGCAGATCTCTGCTTTACAGAAATGGTTTCCTGTGAAGCCCTTGTCAGGGAAAATGGGAGAACGCTTGACCTTGCGAAACCTGCGGATAATGAGCAATCTTATGCTGTGCAGATTTTTACATCAAATCCTGAAAGCGCTGCAAAGGCTTCCAGGCAGATCCTCCCCCTGAAACCTGCTTTTCTTGACCTTAACTGCGGATGTCCGGTTCCCAAAATCATTAAATCGGGAGCAGGTTCCGCCCTGATGAAGACTCCTGAACTTATTGGTGAAATTGTAAAAGCGGTAAAAGAGGAATCAGGAATACCTGTAACAGTAAAGATAAGGTCGGGCTGGGACGCATCAAGCATCACCTACCTCCATGCAGCGGAGATTGCCCAGGCCTCAGGGGCTGCCATGATTTCACTTCATCCAAGGACAAGGAGCCAGGGTTATTCAGGGAAAGCAGACTGGAAAATGATCAGGGAACTGAAAAAAAACTCATCTGTTCCTGTCACAGGCTCGGGAGATCTCTTTACCCCTGAAGACGGAATAAGAATGCTTGAAGAAACAGGGTGCGATGCTGTAATGATAGCAAGAGGAGCAGTAGGACAGCCTGATATTTTCAGAAACATAAAAACCCTGGCCCTGCGGGGAGAAAAAACCGCTCTTACCCCTGCAGAAAAACTTGATACAGCATTGAGACATTTCAACCTCTCGGTAAGATATAACGGAGAAAAAATTGCATGCTCGGAAATGAAAAAACAGCTCTGCGCCTATACAAAAGGAATGGAAGGGTCGGCCAATGCAAGAAACAGGATTGTCCACTGCCAGTCTCCCGATGAATACAGGGAAGTACTGAGGGATTTCATGATGCTTTCAGGGAAAGACTGAGTTATCTGATGAAACAGGCAGACAATATTTAATCAGGGCTGTCAGAGGCCTGTAATTCAGCCGAAGACTATCCCCCTCAACAGACTTTTGTATCTTTAAAAAGAGTCATTTAACATTTTTTACAGCCACTTAATATACTATATATCTTGACTATGACACCATTTGAATGCTAACAATCTATGTGGAAGATATACAATCAAAACCAGGTCATTTTTGCGGAGTAACAGGTATTTACTCAAAAACACCAGTAAATATTCCGGAAAAACTATTTTATACCCTGTTTACACTGCAGCACAGGGGTCAGGAAAGTGCCGGTGTAGCATACCGTAAAGACAACAGTGTTACAGTTTACAAGGATCTCGGAATGGTTCCGACTGTTCTGTCACGCTATCTCAAGATCAATCGCCAGTCAAAGACCGGAATAGGACATGTAAGATACTCTACAAAAGGGGGCAATAAAATAGAAAATGCCCAGCCTATTCATGTGGTATGCAACAAGGGGGAGATCGCCCTTGCCCACAACGGTACACTGTCAAATGCTACAGAGCTGAAAAACAGGGTTTTTTCAGACGGTGCAATAATTCAGAGCACAACAGATACCGAAATAATACTTCATCTGATATCAATGTCGAGGGAAAAGACATTCAGGGAAGCACTTCTGAAAACACTTTCTGAACTGGAAGGGGCATACAGCCTGGTAATGCTTAAAGATAATTCGCTGATAGCAGTCAGAGATCCTATGGGATTCAGACCTCTTTACATGGGCCAGAAAGATGATATGACAATATTCGCTTCAGAAACATGTGCCCTGGATATACTCCAGGTAGATGACTTCAGGGAAGTGCTGCCGGGCGAGATGATAACAGTTGATGATTCAGGGATAAAAAGCGAATTCTTTGCTGAAACAAAAAAGAAAAGCCAGTGTGTTTTTGAGCTTATATATTTTGCACGTCCCGACTCTTCAGTATTCAGTAAATCCGTACATGTAAAAAGGAAAAGAATGGGGGCAGCTCTTGCTGAAGTTGAAACTGTAAGAGGCGACATAGTAATGTCTGTACCTGATTCTGGCAACTGTGCAGCTCTGGGATATGCAGAAAAATCAGGCCTGCCGCTTGAATACGGCCTTTCCAGAAATCATTATGCAGGGCGTTCATTTATCATGCCGACAAAAGAGCAGCGGGAGCTTATGGTGAGAATGAAGCTCAATCCTGTAAAAGAGGTTGTCAGGGGTAAAAAAATCATACTTGTAGATGACTCTCTTGTAAGGGGGACAACCAGCCGTCTGATAGTTAAAATGCTCAGGGAAGCAGGAGCAAAAGAAGTGCATATAAGACTGTCATCACCTGAAATAAAACATCCCTGCTTTTTCGGAATAGATATACCGACCAGAGAGGAACTGATATCAAACCACATGACACCACAACAGATAGCAGAACATATCGGGGCTGATTCTGTATTTTTCCTCCCTGTTGAAAAACTGAAAGAATGTATTACAAACCCGGATGACTTCTGTTATGCATGCTTTACAGGCAATTATCCGGTAGAAATCAAGGAGAATTAGATCATGGATATTAAATCATATGCTGATGCAGGCGTTGATATAGAAAAAGGGGACAGATTTGCAGGATTTATCGCTTCTCTCAAATCGAAAGCAGTATCGGGAGAAATAGGCGGGTTTGCAGGCGGTATTGAAATAGATACTGAAAAATATAAAAAACCGGTACTTCTTTCCACAACAGACGGAGTCGGGACAAAACTGCTCATTGCAAGACAGCTTGAAAAATACGATACAATCGGGATTGACCTTGTTGCAATGTGCGTGAACGATCTTATTGTGTGCGGTGCCGATCCTGTCAACTTTCTTGATTACATCGCATGCGGGAAACTGAATGAAAAAGTAATGCAGGAAATAATAAAAGGAATTGTTGAAGGCTGTGAACAGTCTGAATGCATCCTTGCGGGGGGTGAAACAGCAGAGATGCCTGATGTATATGCAGAAGATGATTTCGACCTTGCAGGATTCTGTGTCGGACTTGTGAATAAGGATAATATTCTACCAAAAAAAGACAGGATATCATCAGGCGATGCAGTTCTGGCACTCAAGTCTGAAGGGATTCATTCAAACGGCCTTTCCCTTGCACGAAAGATTATAAAAGAAGATGATATTGAAGGAAGAAAAGAACTTCTCAGACCTACAAAGATTTATGTAAAAGATCTTAAAGAACTTCTTAAAACAGGAAAAATTCTTTCAGCTGCCCATATAACAGGAGGCGGTCTTGTCGGCAACCTGAAAAGAACAATCCCTGCCAGCCTCACACCGGAAATTGATTTTACCTCCTGGGAAGTCCCTGAAATATTCAGGAAAATCCAGAGACAGGGAAATATTGAAACAGACGAAATGAGAAAAGTCTTCAATATGGGAATCGGTATTGCTTTTGTTGTAAAAAAAGAAAATGCAGTTTCTGTTATTGAACATGGCGGGAAAGCAGGAATAGAAGTACTTAAAATCGGAAACCTCAAATAATGGCCAGACTCGCTGTTTTTACATCTGGAAACGGTTCGAATTTCCAGGCAATTGCCGAGTATATAATGAATACCGAGCATACAGTTGCCTGCATGATCTGCGACAGGAAAGATGCATATTCCTTTACAAGGGCTGATAACCTGGGTATAAAAAGCTATCATGTTTCCTATTACAATAAGAAGAAAGAGGAAGCTGAAAATGAAATCCTTGATATCCTTAAAAATGAAAGGATTGATCTGATATCACTTGCAGGGTTTATGAGACTTCTTACACCTTTGCTTATCCAGAGTTATAAAAACAGAATAGTAAATATTCATCCTGCGCTTCTGCCAAAATACCCAGGAACACACGGAATTGAAGAAAGCTACAATTCAGGAGATACTGAACTGGGGGTAACAATCCATTATGTCGACGAAGGAATGGATACAGGTCCTGTCATACAGCAGGAATCTTTTTCCCGAAGAGGTAATGAAGCTATTGAAGAAATTGAAAAAAAGATACATAAAATAGAACATACTTACTATCCGGCAGTTATCAAGAAACTTCTGGATAATTTCAGCATCTAAGCAGTCGCCAAAAGGAGGTATTAATTTGAAGGTTTTGGTTCTGGGATCAGGAGCAAGAGAACATGCAATTACCTGGAGTTTTGCTAGAAGCAATATTATCACAGGTCTTTACGCAGCGCCCGGAAATGCGGGAACAGCTGAACTTGCTGACAATCTGCCGGATGTTGATCCGTGCAACAGCGAGAAGGTAATTGAAACATGCAGAAAATATAAAATTGATGTTGTTTTTGTGGGTCCAGAAGCTCCGCTTGCCGCAGGAATTGTAGATGCCCTTCAGGAGGCCGGTATAAAGGCAATCGGGCCGCACAAGGCAGCTGCAATGCTTGAATCAAGTAAAGCTTATTCAAAGAACTTCATGCTGAAATACAATATTCCCACTGCTGAAGCCAGGGAATTTGATAATAAAAAAGATTTTGAAGAATATATCAGAAACAGTACCGGAAAAATAGTAATCAAAAAAAGCGGACTTGCAGCAGGAAAGGGAGTGCTTGAATCGGATGACAAGGAAGAACTCCTTGCTTTCGGTCTTGATATACTTAAAGACGACAAACTTCTTATCGAGGAATATCTGGTCGGCTGGGAAACAACAATATTCACCCTGTCTGACGGAAAGAGCTATGTGATCCTCCCTTCATGCGCAGACTTTAAAAAGGCCTATGACAATGATAAAGGCCCAAATACAGGAGGAATGGGAGCAATCTGCCCAGTACCACATGTCACATCAGAGCTCCTTGACAGAATCAAGAAAGAGCTGATAGAACCGACTTTCAGGGGACTTAAAAATGAAAACCTCGGCTACAAAGGTGTACTCTACTTCGGAATAATGGTTACAGAACAGGGACCGAAACTTCTAGAATATAATGTACGGTTCGGAGATCCGGAAACCCAGGCTCTACTTCCGCTTATCAAATCAGATTTCGGAGATCTTATTGAAACAATCACAGAAGAAAAACTTGATTCTTTCCCGCTCAAGATTTCCACAGATTCCGCTATCGGAGTTGTTGTTGCGGCAGGAGGGTATCCAGGAGAATATGAAAAAAACATCCCTGTAGACTACATACCGAAATTCAATGAAAAATATGTTGTCATCTTTCATGCAGCAACAAAACATGATGAATCAGGACATGTTTTAACCGGGGGTGGAAGGTGCTTTACAGTTGTTGGAATTGGAAACAATTATATAACAGCAAACAGCAATGCATACAAAGCTGTGGAAGAGGTATATTTCAAAGACTGTTTTCACAGAAATGATATAGGTAAAAAATTTTTTGAGAGGGAAAACTGAATGAAGGATATTCTTTTTATCATCGGGTCAGAATCAGACAAAAAAAATATAGCTCCGGGAATTGATCTTATTGAGGAAAAAGGGATGAGCCATGATCTTAAAGTATACTCAGCTCACAGAAACCTCCCCGAACTTACTGAATTCCTTGAAAAAGAACAGGATAACTATAAAATAATTATCACTGCAGCAGGACTGAGCGCAGCTCTTCCGGGAGTTGTTGCATCAATATCACATAAACCGGTAATAGGGATTCCGCTTGTTGCCGGAGAACTGGCAGGGATGGATGCACTGCTCTCAATTCTCCAGCTGCCCAAAGGGATCCCCTGTGCAACAATGGGCATAGGAAAACAGGGTGTACTTAATTCAGTTCACCTTGCAGAGAGAATAATCAGGAACTTTGAATAATAATTCTCTTTTATGAGAGGGACGGAGGCTTATCTTGTGTTTTTTCGACAGGATAAGCCTTTTTTTGAATCAAGCTGCTCCTTCCTCCTGTTAACTATAGCATGAGAAAGCCAAGAGAGCTTAAAGAAAATGCAATCTATCATGTAACAGCATTAGCCAACAGAAAAGAGTTTATCCTTGAAAAGGATTGTATCAAGGAAATGTTTATTGAGATTCTGAAAGCTGCAAAAATAAAGTATAAATTCACGGTAAAAAACTTCTGTATAATGAGCAATCATATCCATATTGTTATAAAACCCCTTCATAAGCATGATCTGTCCAGGATAATGCAGTGGATTTTAAGCAAATTTGCTGTTTTTTATAACAAACATTACGGATACAAAGGACATGTATGGTATGACAGGTTTAAAAGTGTAATATTCGAAACCTACAGCCACTATATAAGAGCAATGAATTATATAAACAACAATCCTGTGAAAGCAGGACTGGTTGAAAAACCTGAAGACTATTACTACAGCGGTATATCATTTATCAGAAAAAAGAATTACAGGATTATCGATCCCCCTGTAATTCTTTGATGAAGATACAGTAATAAATAATATTATTTTACGATCTCTCTCATTTTAGTTACCGAAAATACTCTTATGAAAATTCAAATCATTCAATAATTTCCTTAGCTCTATAAATATATCTCTTAATATAATTAAAAGCTCACAGCCTATAAAGCACAATAATAATAATAATCTGAACATGAATATTGCCTAAAAACCAATGTGGCAGCTTAATATCAGGTAATTACAGTAACAATAAAGCCTCCGTCCCTTTACAAACCCTTTACAAACCTTAAGACATCTGTCTGACTGCTTCATACATCAGAATCCCTGCGGCAACCGATACATTAAACGAATCAACATGGCCCGATGCAGGGATTTTTATAATACTGTCGCTTTTTTCAGAGAGGATTCTTGATACACCCTCCCCCTCGCTGCCAAGTATAAGGACTATTCTCCCTTTAAGATTAAGCTTCCAGGAATCCTCCCCTCCCATATCGGCAGCATAAACCCAGAATCCCTTTTTTTTAAGCTGGTCAACTGCACGTGAAAGATTTTCAACAGCCTGCGGAACAAATTCTGATGCGCCTGATGATATTTTCCTGACTGTTGCATTGTCATTTGCACTTCTCCGCGAAGGAAGAATAACAAGATCAACATTGAACTGGTCTGCAGAACGGAGGATTGCCCCAAGGTTATGAGGATCTGTAATACTGTCAAGGATAATGACAAGGCAATTTTCTTTTCCCTGGCTTTCAAGCCTGTCCATAAAACTCTTCAGAGTAGTGTCCCTTCCTGATTTTCTCTTTCCAGTAACCTCAAGAACAACCCCTCGCGGATCAATATCGGGAGATTTCCTCTTGAGAATTTCATCAGAAACCTTCTGTATCCTTATATGCTGTCCCGAAGCAAGGGCTGCGATCTTCTCGTGCCGCTTCCCCCTGCCAGAGAGAAAAAGGGTCCCTTCTGAAGAGCCCTCCTTCAGGACCTCTTCTATGGCATGAAACCCGACTACTGTTTCAAATAACGGAATTACATCACAGGATGAATCATACCGATCACCCCCTCCTCCTGACCTTGAAGCAGATCCTGACCTGAAAGGCTCAGGTTTGGCATTTCTGCTTCTGCCGGTTTTATATAAAAAGGAGGAATCCTTTTTATTCTTTTCCTTTCTTTCAGATCCCTTTACAGGTGATTTTCTTCCCGAATTCCCTTTTCTGCTGTTCATACCTATAACCTAATCCCGTGATTTCTGTACTGCATCCATGAAGTTATACAGAAAATAAATAAAAAAGTTAACTCCGGATATCAGTATTGTTTTACAAAATCAGGAGTACCGTCAAAATCCTTGTCTCTCTCAATTCTCTTTATATATACACCCTCATCAAGATACACCCAAATATCAGGGAGTGAATCAAAATTGGAATCAACTTCATGACGGACAAGAACACCATTTTCATAGAAATAGAAATCGTCCATTTCCCCGTCACCGTTAAAATCCTCTGATTCCCGGATTTTCAGACCATTGGAATCGTATTCAAGCTCATAATCAACAGCACCGTCATAGTTATTATCCGACTTTACAATTTCATTACCGTCAGATGAAAATTCATACCACTGATCCGGTTCTCCGTCATTATTCCTGTCCCTGGAGGCTCCCGATGCAGCAGTCGCCAGCAAAACAGGCACAAGCAGTATCTGCAATATAAATATCTTTTTCATAATAACTCTATCGGTAGAAAACAGGTAAAAAGCGATACTTTAATACTCCATTCCGGTTTATTGAAGAGGGGAAAACATATAAATTTCAGAGAGGTCATCTGCCTGATATTGAAGCAGGATTCATTATTATTTAAAATTGGAACAATGAAAGCTGCTGTAATAATACCTCCTGTTGAAGATTTCTATTTCACTCATCACCGTTTCGCAGCTCTTGGAGCACTCAGGGCTGCCGAGATTATTGAATCATCAGGAAATATTGAAACAGAAACTATAATCTTTCCCCTCAGGGGAAAGAAACAGATACCCCTTCCCCGTTATCTTGAATACCTTAAGCCATATTTGATGGAGGGAGAAACCGGAAGCTGTTCGTTTTTCTCAGTTTTAAGGCGATACGGACCTTCTCTAGATGAATGCAGCAGAATTATTAAAAAGATACAGCCTGATGCTGTTTTTTTCTCTCTTTTCGCATACTGCTATGCTGAGCCTGCTGTAGAACTGGCCGCCCTGCTGAGAAAGACAATGCCTGGTGTGCCCCTTATTGCAGGAGGGGCAGGTATTTCGGTTTATCCTGAATTTTTCAGCCCCTTTTTTGATTCCGTCCTCCCCGGGGAAGGTGAAATAGGTCTCAGAAAATTTATTCTGGATATGAAAGAAAATAACGGGAGAAATATACCGGTCTGTTCAGCAGCAGATGCCGGGGGGGAAGAATGTGGAAAGGGAATAAGGCACACAGAAGAGGGGGATTTCAGGTTATCTGTAAACACAGCAAAATCTGACAAATTTTCTGTAAATATATCAGCCCTGCTGAGCAGGGGGTGTGACAAAAGATGCAGATTCTGCTCAAATTTTCTGACACACGGCAGGGATTTCCGTAAAGTACCGCCTGAAGCAGTCAGGGCAGAACTTGAACGTAAAAAGAATATATTTGATCTCCACAGAGGGAAAAAATATTTTATCAATTTTGAAGATGACAACCTTCTTATCGATAAAGAATATTTTTTCAACATAATTGATATATTCACCGATTTTTTCAATGAGTTTACCGAGCTGGATAAAATACTTTTCAGCGCGGAAAACGGGCTGGATTACAATCTGCTCACGAAAGATTTATGCGGAAAGCTTATTGAAAGGAATTTCAGGCAGTTCAATTTTACACTGGGATCAGTCAGCAGCAGTGTAATCTCAGGTGAAAAAAGAGAAGGAAGCAGCAGACATCTTTCCGAACTCCTTAAATACATAGACAGCAGGTCTGTCCCTGCCGTCTCTTATTTTATTGCAGGACTGAAAAATGATACACCTGAAAGGGTTGTTGAATCTCTTGTTTTTATTGCTGAAAACCCCGGTATTTCCGGAATATCCATGTTTTATTCTGTTCCGGGACTGCCCGATTTTTCTGATACAGCTTATTTCAGAAATATAGCGCCGGGGCTTCTGAGAGGCAGTTCCGCCTATCCTTGGAACAGGTCACTCTCTACAGAAGAGCTTATTACAGCTTTCAGGATTTCCCGGACACTGAATCTTTTCAAGAAAAGGGAAAAGACAATTCAGGACAGTATACTTGTTGAAAAAATCAAAAAAGAAAAAAAACTTTATACTCAGGTAAAAAGAAATAAAAAAATCATGATAGCAAGACCTCCATCCATAAACAAAAAAATGGAGGATCTTTTTTTCAGCTATAATCCTTCAGGTTAAAAGACTTCAGTCGCAGTCCTGCTCCCAGGTCGACCATGCATATATATCAACATACCATTCAACTTTGTTTTCCCTGTTTTTAACCATTGAAGCCGGATAAAGTATGTTTGAACGATTCTCATAATTGCAGAGTGTTCTTACTATCTTCCTTTTTTTGGCCCCTGTTACAAGAAAAATCACCTTCCCTGCATTGTTTATAACAGGGAGTGTAATAGTAACCCTTTTAACACCGTTGTCAGGGGAAATGGCAACACCGGTTAGTTTTTTCCTGACTTTCAAAAGGCTGTCTTCAGGAAAAAGACTTGCAATATGACCGTCAGTTCCAACTCCCAGAAAAACAATATCAAGAAACGGGATTGAGTTTTTTTCAGGAAGATTTTCCTTCAGAACCCTGCTGTATCTTTCAGCTTCCGATTCAGGAGATTTCTCCCCCCTTATCCTGAAAATATTTTCACTTTTAATGCCCTTTGTTTTAAGCAGTATTTCATTAACCTTTCTGAAATTACTGTCCTCATGGTCAGGGGGAACACATCTCTCATCAACCCAGAAAAAGTTTATACTGTTGAAAAGATGACTTTTCTCATTACCTGTTTCTGAAAGATGCTTGTAGAAAAAATCAGGAGTTCCCCCGCCTGACAGGGCAATATTAAGATTCCTTCCGCTTTTAACACTTTTTTCAGCTTCACTGAACAGCTCTTCCGAAAGGGAGGAAACCAGATCAGTGGTATTATCAAAGATTTTTACTGAAAAATCACAATTCACAATAATTACCTGTTTCTGTTAAATTTTTACACGGATATCTCCATCCGGCTCCTGTCGGATTAATAAGCTTTTCTGCTTCTTCCGGGCCCCATGTACCTGCAGGATAACTGTAAACTGGAGCAGTTCTGTTTTGTTCCCAATATCTGATTACAGGATCAATAAAGCGCCAGCACTCTTCAACTCCGTCAGACCTGGTGAAAAGGGTCTGATCTCCCTGAACAATATCATAAAGAAGTCTTTCGTAGGCATCAGGTAAAGGAGAATCAGATATATCTGAATACTTGAAATCCATTTCCATTTCCTGAATATCAAATCCCCCTCCGGGCTTTTTCATTCCAAGAGTCATCAGTACCCCTTCATCAGGCTGTATTCTGAGAATGAGAACATTTTCACAGCTGCATCTTGCGGGACCTCTTCCTGAAAAAATCTGATAGGGAGTCGGCTTGAAATGTATGACTATTTCGGAAACCCTGGCAGGAAGCATTTTGCCTGTCCTGATATAGAACGGGACCCCTCCCCACCTCCAGTTATCAATATAAATCCTGAGAGCGGCAAAAGTCTCTGTTTTTGATAATGAAGAGACATTCTCCTCATCACGGTAACCTTTTACTTTTTTTCCTTTTATAATAGACTCAGAGTACTGCCCTTTTACAACATTTTCAGGGATTTCTTCATCATTCATCAGCCTGAGAGCCTGAAAAACCTTCAGAGACTCGGACCTCACACTGTCTGCATTAAATCTTGAAGGCGGTTCCATTGCAGCGACTGCAGTAAGCTGGAGCAGGTGGTTCTGGACCATATCGCGTAGTGCCCCCGCCCTTTCATAATAGCGGCCCCTTTTCTCAATACCTATACTTTCTGCAGCTGTTATTTCAACAAAGCTGATATAATTCCTGTTCCAGAGAGGTTCGAATATACCGTTTGAAAATCTGAATGCAAGAATATTCTGTACTGTCTCTTTTCCAAGGTAATGGTCTATCCTGAAGATCTGCTTTTCATCAAATCCTTCATGAAGCTTTCTGTTAAGCTCAACAGCTGTTTCAAGAGAACTTCCGAATGGTTTTTCAATTACAATTCTTCTGTATCCCCCGCTCTGCCCTGAAGAATTAAGGGAAACATGGCACAGTCCTTCGATAATTCTGGTATACATTACCGGGGGAACTGCCAGATAAAATATATACCTCCCCGCCTCCAGAGAGTTCCTGTCAATAGAGGATAGACGGTCTTTAAGTTTTATATATGATAGGGGATCCTCTGTATCCAGCTGCTGGTAGAAAAAAGTACTATCTTTTCCGCTGTAGTCAGTGAGTTCCCGGAATTTCTCATCACTCAGATCTGTCCGGCCCACTCCCAGTATCCTTGTATTCACTCCTATTGCCCCGCTTTTAAGCAGGCTGGTAAAAGCGGGAATAAGCTTTCTCTTTGCAAGGTCACCTGAAGCTCCAAAAATTACTAGTATAGAATCACTTCCCACTGACTACACCCCTGATTTGCCTTTTTCCCTGACAGCATGCCCCCCGAACTGATTTCTGAGAGCAGAGAGTATTTTCATTGAAAAATCACCGCTTCCCTGCGACTGGAACCTGGAAAAAATTGAAGATGAAATTACAGGGGCAGGTACACCAAGCTCAACAGCAGCATCAACAGTCCATCTCCCTTCTCCGCTGTCGGAAACAAAGGGTTCAAGATTTTCAAGTTCAGGATCTTCTGTAAAAGCCCTTTCTGCAAGCTCAAGAAGCCATGACCTTACAACAGAACCCTGCTGCCATACCCTGCTTACGGCAAGATTGTCTATATTGAATTCGGATTTTTCAAGAATTGCAAACCCTTCTGCATAAGCCTGCATCATACCGTATTCAATTCCATTATGGACCATTTTGACAAAATGGCCCGAACCGGTTTTTCCGCAGTGAAGATATCCTTTATCCGGAGCCAGAGTTTTAAAAAGAGGCTCTGCATAGCTGCACGGCTCTTTTTCACCGCCGTACATGAGACAGTATCCGTTTTCAAGACCCCACACACCTCCGCTTGTTCCGCAGTCAATATACCATATACCTCTCTCTGAAAGGGATTTCCCCCTTCTTACAGAATCCTTCCAGTTAGAATTGCCGCCATCTATTATAATATCTCCATTATTCATATGTATTGAAACTTTTTCTATCATACTGTCAACAAGACTTCCAGACGGGACCATCAGCCAGACAACCTTACGCCCTTCAAGCTTTTCTGAAAGCTCTTCAACAGACGAAGCTCCCTCTGCCCCCCTGCTTACAGCTGTTTCAACTTTGTCCCTGGAACGATTATATACAACAACTTCATGCCCCCCCTTAAGCAGTCTTTCAGTCATCGGGAGGCCCATTTTGCCCAGCCCTATAAAGCCTATTTTCATCCACTTATCTCCCTTTGCGCATACTGTACTGTATCTTTTATGATGTAAATTTAACCCAATAGTCCTTATAAAGCAAGAAAACTAAAAATTCAAAAATATTAAAAAAACCATATAAAAAACGGGAAAAGCAGGAAATACCCGAAACTGCAAGTGTTTGACATAATAATTGATGGAAAACTATACTTTGTTTAGTGACAAAGCTAATCTCAATATGTTTTACATGGAAGAGGATAACAATACATTACTTAATTCTGATCAGCAGGAGGCAATATTTTAATGAAATTTCTGAAAAGCTTCAAAAACTCCGTTTTATCCAGCATGTTTTTAATATCTCTCATAGCAGTTTTTGTAACAGGAGCTATATGGATTTCAGGTGAAGCAATAAAATCCAGAAAGGAAATAAAGGAATTAAGAGAAAAATATTATAATGAACAGAAAGAAATAGTAAAAAGTGAGGTAAACAGGGCAATTTCCTATATTGAATACAGAAAGCATGAAACAAGAAATGAACTTGAGAAAAATCTCAAAGAACGTGTTTATGAAGCAGCCAACATTGTTTCAGGTTTATACACCAGCTATAAAGGGAAGAAAACAGATTCAGAAATAAAGAATATAATAAGAGAAGCACTCAGACCAATCAGATTCAACCATGGAAGAGGATATTTCTATATATATGACATGAAAGGGAATAACATTCTTCTCCCGACCTCCCCTGAGCTTGAGGGGAAAAATCTTATAAACCTCAGAGACAGCAGGGGATTATATACAATTAAACGGGCAATAAAACTGATTAATGATTCGGATGAAGGGTTTATGGAATGGCACTGGTATAAGCCTGATGATTCAGGGGGAATGCTTAAAAAAATCGGATTCATGAAGGCTTTCCACCCCTATAACTGGTTTATAGGAACTGGAGAATATATTGAGGATTTTACTGTTAATGTACAGAATGAAGCTTTAAACTGGATAAACAGAATCAGATTTGAAAATGATGGGTATATTTTTCTTTTTGATTATCAGGGAAATGTTCTTGCACATTTCAGCAGCAAATATAAAGGTAAAAATCTCTGGGATTATAAAGACTTGAACGGAAATTACATGCTTAGAGAGATGTACGAAGAATCAAAAAAGGAAGGAGGAGGATTTCTTGAATATTACTGGAGGGAAAGACCTACATCCGACCGTCCGGGTGAAAAAATAGCTTATCTTAGAAACATCGATGAGTGGAAATGGGTAGTAGGGGCAGGGATATATATTGATGAAATCAATGATGTTATTGCAGAAAAACAGAATGAGCTCTTCAAAAAAATATTTCGTAATTTTATTTTCATATTGCTTGTTTTATTAATATGCCTTTTTATCATATTCAGATTTTCCAAACATATTGCAGGAGCAATTACAGAAAATATAAACAGATTCAATGAGTTTTTCAGACTTTCTGCTGACCAGGCAGTGAAAATAAATACAGATGATATAAAATTCAGGGAATTCAGAGACCTTGCCCAATCAGCAAACATGATGACAGATAAAAGAAACCAGGCGGAAGAAGCACTGAAAACAGCACAGGAGCAGCTTCTGAGAAGCAGGAAGATGGAAGCCCTCGGGCTGCTTGCCGGAGGAGTAGCACATGACCTCAACAATGTACTTTCTGCAGTAATTGGGTATCCCGAGCTTATCCTTGAGGCAATGGATGAGGAAGATCCTCATAGAAAATATATACAGACAATACTTGTCTCTGGAAAAAAAGCAGCTGCAATTGTTGAGGATCTCCTGGCACTGGCAAGGAGGGGTGTCCCCCAGCCTGTTCTTCTTGATATGAACAGCATAATAGAATACTACCTCCGCTCACCTGAACATACCCTGACAATGACAGCCCACCAGAACGTATTTATTGAAACAGAGCTTGAACCGCAACTTATGAAGATAAGGGGATCGGAAATCCACATTCAGAAGACTGTCATGAACCTGATAAATAATGCGGCAGAGGCACTTCCTGAAGGGGGAAATATACTGATAAAAACAGAAAATTTTTATGCAGACAAACCTGTAGCCGGTTATCAGCAGGTTAATGAAGGGGATTATGTTCTTCTGAAAATAGCAGACAATGGTCTTGGAATAAGCAGCGAAGATCTTCAGCATATTTTCGAACCTTTCTTCACAAAAAAGGTAATGGGAAGGAGCGGTACAGGTCTTGGTATGGCTGTTGTGTGGGGTACTGTGCAGGACCATAACGGATCAATTGATGTAGAGACTGAGGAAGGATCAGGAACTGAATTCAGGCTCTATTTTCCTGCAACAAGGGAAGAATCTGATGAAGAAATCAGAACGCCTGAAAAAAAGGATTATACCGGAAATGGAGAATATATCCTTGTTGTGGATGATATTAAAGAGCAGAGAGAGCTTTCCTGTGAAATACTTCATAACCTGGGATACAAAGCCTTTTCTGCAAAGGATGCTTCAGAAGCTGTTGAATTTATAAAAAACAACAGGGTGGACCTTGTAGTTCTTGATATGATACTTGAAGATCCAAAGATTGACGGGCTTGAAACCTATAAAATGATACTCAATGAAAAACCGGGGCAGAAAGCAATAATAGCAAGCGGCTATGCGGAAAATGAAAGAGTAAAGGAGACAATCAGGCTTGGAGCAGGTCAGTTTCTGAAAAAACCGTACACAATAGAAAAAATTGGGATCGCGGTTAAAAAAGAACTGGCAGACTGATTCAGATAATGTTTGCAATTATCAATGATTTTTCCCCTCTTGCTTATGCATTTATTTAAGATATTCTATATATAATATTACTCAAGACCTGTTATAATAAGCCATGTTTATAAACAGTATTCCGGTAAAAACTGATTATCACCCTATTATGGTAAGACTCGGGTACAAGAAAAAAACTGCTGAAGTTTCTGAATCCTTTCTGAAGGAAGTTAAAGGATATATTGATGAAACAGCATTTCTCCTTGATATGAAAGCTTCCGCCGAAAGGATTAAAATACTCAGGAAGGAAGAAGAATCTGTAATTCTCGATCTCAGTACTTTCAGAACATGGCAGGATGAGAATAATTTTACAATTAAAAGCAGATCACTGGCAAAATTTCTTAAAGATTCAAACGAAGTTCTTCTGATGGGAATTACAGGGGGAAAAGCTGTAATGGAGGCTGTTGAGGAATACCAGAAGTCAGATATGACAAGGGCTGTTGTCATTGATGCAGCAGCAGGGGAAATAGTTGATTCAGGCCTTGATTATATCATGTCACTATACACACGAAACCTTGTAAGGGAATCAAAAAAACTGCTTTCGGGAAGGTTTTCTCCTGGCTACGGAGACCTGGGCCTTGAAATTCAGAAAACTGTCTATGACATTCTGAATCTGGACAGACTTGGAATAACACTGACTGACAGCTTCATGATGATACCGCAGAAATCTGTAATAGCAGTTACCGGAATCAGCTGAACAGTCAACTGTGTTGAATTCAATCATTTTTTAATGTAAAAAAGAATCCTGGACTTCTGTAAATAATTATAGTTGATAATATTAAAATTCGGGAGATACACAATGAAACATAAAAATGAAATTATAAAGATGCTTAATGAAAGGATCCTTATCCTGGACGGGGCAACCGGAACTGAACTTCAGAAAAAAGGGATGCCCGCAGGTGTATGTCCTGAATTATGGGCCATAGAAAACCCGGAAGTACAGAAATCAATATATAAAAGCTATTCAGATGCGGGATCTGATATCATCTACACATGCACATTCGGGGCAAACAGCTATAAGCTGGAGGAATACGGTGAAAATGATGTTGAAGGGGTCAACAGAAGGCTGGCAGAGATGGCAAGAGAAGTCGCCGGGAAAAATACCCTGGTGGCAGGGGATATCGGTCCTACAGGACATTTTATCAGCCCTTTCGGAGATCTTGATTTTGACATGGCAGTTGAATCCTGCAAGAGACAGGTCAGGGGCCTTATTGAAGGGGGAGCAGACCTCTTTGTAATTGAAACACAGATGGATATACAGGAGGCAAGGGCCGCTCTCATAGCAGTCAGGGAAACTGATCCTGATGCATTTACAATAGTTACAATGACTTATGAGCCGGACGGGAGAACCCTGAACGGGACATCACCTGAAGCAGCTCTTATAACACTGCAGAGCCTTGGAGCTGATGCAGTGGGATGCAACTGCTCTACAGGGCCGGCAGAAATGCTCAAGGTTATAAAGAGAATCAAACCGCTGGCAGATATACCTCTTGTTGCAAAGCCTAATGCAGGAATGCCTGCAATGGTAGACGGTATAACAGTCTTCCCCATGGGTGAAGCTGAATTCTCCTCATATGCTGAAGCGTTCAGGGATGCAGGGGTCAATTTAATGGGAGGATGCTGCGGAACAACACCGCTCCACATAAAAGCCCTCACCAGAGGTATGATGGGGAAAAAACCAATCCTTCCCCCTGCAGGGGGAATTGAATGCTTTTCACTTTCAAGTTCAAGGGAAGCAGTTATAACAAGGAAAAACAGCCCGGTAAGGGTAATAGGAGAGAGAATCAATCCCACCGGAAAGAAAAAGCTGCAGGAGGAGCTTAAAGAGGGGAAGTTTACAACTGTAAGAAAGTTCGCTCTTGAGCAGAGAAATGACGGGGCGGATTTTCTAGATGTCAATGCAGGGATGCCGGAAATAGATGAGAAACAGACAATGCTTGACATTATAAACCTTCTCTCTCCACAGACTGATCTTCCGCTTGTAATTGACTCATCAGATATCACCGTTGTTGAGGCGGCATTGAGATATTATCCGGGAAGGGCTCTTATTAATTCCATATCAGGTGAAAGGGAAAAACTGGAAAAACTGCTCCCTGTTGCAGCAAAGTACGGGGCAATGTTCATACTCCTTCCCCTCACTGATGATGAACTGCCATCGGAAGCAGCCAAAAGGATAGATATAATAGAATCAATTTTCAGTAAAGCTGAAAAACTGGGATACAGAAGACAGGACATACTTGTTGACGGCCTTGTAATGACTGTATCTTCAAAACCGGAAGCGGCAAAGGAAACTCTGAAAACAATAAGCTGGGCTTCAGAAAACGGTTTCGGATCAGTTGCGGGGCTTTCAAACATCTCCTTCGGACTGCCTGAACGGGGAAGAATAAACGCGACCTTCCTTGCAATGGCTGTAAACAGCGGTCTCAATCATGTTATTGCAAACCCTGCGAGCAGACTTCTGATGGATATAAAATATGCATCAGACCTGCTTACTGAAAGAGACAGGGATGCGGCAAATTATATTGCATACTGCAGGGAAAACGTTGAAGAAAAGATATCAAACCCTTCCGGGAACAGTAAAATACTGAGCCCTGAAGAGAGCATCAGAAAAGCTATCATTGAAGGGGTAAGGGACGATATAAGACAGATTATTCAGGAAGCTCTTGATATAAAACTTGAAGCATCATATCTCCTTGAAAAAGTAATGATTCCGGCAATCATCAGGGTCGGTGAACTTTACGACAAAAAAGAATACTTTCTGCCCCAGCTTATTGCAAGTGCTGAAACAATGAAAAAAGGCTTCATACTTCTTGAGCCGATGCTGAATCAGGATGAGGGGGCAGGCAAGGGAAAGATAATTTTTGCCACTGTGGAAGGCGATATCCATGATATAGGAAAAAATATTGTAGTCCTGATGATGAAAAATTTCGGATTTGAAGTAATTGACCTTGGCAAGGATGTTCCTTCAGAAAAGATTATCGAAGCTGCAAAGGAACACAACCCCAAAATCATAGCCCTTTCTGCCCTTATGACAACAACAATGATAAAAATGCCTGAAGTGATGAGGCTTGCTGCAAAAGAGGGGATAGACTGCCCCTTCATGGTTGGAGGAGCTGTAGTCACAAGGGAATGGGCTGAATCAATCGGGGCCAATTATTCAAAGGATGGAGTTGATGCAATCAAGGTTGCTGAAAAACTCATGAACAGCTGATAAGGATAAATTATGGAAACCGGATTCCAGATCCTGAGATTACAACAGCTGTTTTTAACTAAAAAAATCCCCTTTACCGGAAGGTTCAGGGGATTTATTTTTAAGAAAAAGATTTGAGGAAGCAGTTCTGGAACGTCGGCAAACAAAACCGCTGCCATCAGAAATCTTCTTCAAATATTTCCCGGATTATTAACCTGAGAATTTATCAATATAACCCTGGATAAATACAATTATCATTATTGCAGGAATAACATATTTCACATAGGGTTTTATCCACTGGGGATATTTTATACCTTCCCCTGCATCAGCTTCCTTGATAAAGTTGTCCCATCCCCATCCAATCTTGTATGAACAGAAAATAACAAATATCAGAGAACCGATAGGGAGAAGGTTGAGGCTTACAATAAAATCCCAGAGATCAATTACTGCAGAGCCCTTTCCGAGAGGCTGAAATGAGCTCCAGATATTGAAGCCGAAAGCACAGGGGAGTGAAAGTATAAACAATGCAACTCCGCCGACAAGTGCGCTTTTCTTCCTTGTCCATCCCCATTCATCAATAGCATATGCCATGATGTTTTCAAACACAGCAATAACTGTAGACATGGCGGCAAAACTCAGGAAAAGGAAGAATAGTGATCCCCAGAGCCTTCCTGCTGCCATATTATTGAAAATATTGGGAAGTGTTACAAAGATAAGTCCCGGGCCTGCACCGGGGTCCTGTCCGAAAGCAAAGCATGCCGGGAATATAATCATACCTGCAAGGAGCGCAACAATTGTATCAAGAACCATGATATTAATTGACTCGCCTGTCAGGGATCTTTCCTTTCCGATATATGAACCGAAAATAGCCATACTGCCTATACCGAGGCTCAATGTAAAGAAAGCCTGGCCCATTGCAGCATAAATTGTTTCCCAGAGACCTGATTCAACAACCTTGCCGAAGTCAGGTTTAAGGTAGAATGCAACACCTTTTCCTGCCCCTGGAAGACTTACAGCCCTGAAAACAAGTATAATAAGAATAACAAAAAGGGCTGACATCATTATTTTGGTTACTTTTTCAACACCCTTCTGAAGACCGAGTGAACATATAAAGAAACCGATAACTACTGTAAGGAACATCCAGAATACCAGAGTACCCGGGCTTCCGAGCATTCCTCCGAAAAATCCCCCTACCTGGTCAGGTGTAAGACCTGCAAGGTCTCCTTTTATCATATAAAAGAAGTAGGCAAGCATCCATCCTGCAACTGTGGTGTAGAACATCATAAGAACGACATTTCCCATAATTGCAATTTTACCATACAGGTGCCATTTTGATCCTTCCGGCTCAAGGGCCAAAAGCGCACCTGCAATGTTTTTTCTTCCTGCACGGCCGATAGCAAACTCTGTAATCATAACAGGGAGACCCAGAATTACAAGAAATATCAGGTAGATCAGCACAAATGCTGCTCCTCCGTATTTACCTGTAATGAATGGGAATCTCCAGACATTACCCAGACCGATTGCACAACCTGCAGAGATCAGAAGAAATCCCAGCCTGCTCGCAAGCTGCTCTCTTTCATTTGAATTACTCAATTCAATACCTCCAAAAATATTTTAAAAAAATTCGTAAATGAAAAGACTAAATAATTAATTTTATTCCCGGTATTTCCGGGTGTCAACAAATACCTCCTGAAACAACCGGCACAGAATGCCGGAATCGGTAAACAGAAGATCAGTCCAGGTGCAGCGCAGTCTCAGATTTTATAGTTGAAAGTACAAATAGCGTACTGATCTTACCGACATGTGGGATGACAGCAAGTTTTTCCAGTGCAAATTTCTCATAGTTTTTTATGCTGTCAGTCACCACTTTCAGAAGGAAATCCTTGTCCCCTGAAATATGATGACAGTCCAGCACTTCAGGTATTTTAGCTATCTCCTTGCTGAAAAGCTTAATAGCCTCTGCCGAGTGTTCATTCATGGATATCTCTACAAATGCCACAATTTCCTTACCGATTTTTTCGGAATCAAGAAGAGCAACATATTTTCTTATTACCCCTTTCTTCTCAAGCTTTTTCACTCTTTCCAGAGTGCTTGCAGGTGCAAGGCCTATTCTTTTTGCAAGCTCGGAATTTGTTATTGAACCATCTTCCTGGAGTATTGATAGTATCTGTTTATTTACTTCATCAAATTTCATAATATACCGTACATTATATGGTCATTCCATCAAAAAAGCTATTAATATTTTTTATTTAATATCAATATATTTTTCATACTCCCGGCCCGCTTTCAGTTATAAATCAGTTCCCGGATATTTTTCTGAATGCTCTTTCAAATCCCTGCATTGATTTTTCGATTACACTGTCTGAAACACAGAATGAGATACGGAAATACCCCGGCATCCCGAATCCTTTTCCCGGCACTGCGAGAACCAGTTCATTTTTCAGAATATCAATAAACTTAGTATCGTCCCCTCCCGGCGCTTTTACAAAAAGATAGAAAGTTCCTCTCGGTTCGGTAAATTCATACCCTATTTTGCCAAGTCCGGTGCACAGAATATCCTTTTTTCTCTGATATTCATTGATATCTGCTGTATCATAAATTACCTCTGCAACAGCCCTCTGCATAAGTGCAGGTGCATTTACAAAGCCGAGTATCCTGTTGCACATTACAAGTGCACCTGACAGCTCTTCAAAATCATCAGCTTCCGGGTTTACAGCTATCCATCCGATTCTTTCACCCGGAATCGACAGGTCTTTTGAGCATGAAGTTGCAATCATTGTATTTCTGTAGCAGGGAAAAACAGGAGGAACAGTTATTCCGTCGTATGCTATCTTTCTGTATGGCTCATCGCAGAGAAGGTATAAAGATCTTCCTGTCTCGCGGCTTTTCCTTTCAAGAAGCTTTCCAAGCGCTTTTATCGTTGATTCAGGATATATCATTCCCGAGGGATTGTTGGGTGAATTAATAAGAACAGCAGCTGTTGATGAATCAACTGCTTTTTCAATCTCATCAATATCAAGATCAAAGTCATCTTTTGTGGGAACAAAGCGTGTTACCCCCCCGAAATTTGATATATAGAACCTGTACTCGACAAAATAGGGGACAGGAACAATAACATTATCACCGCTGTTCAGAATGCTTCTGAGGATTACATTGAGAGCACCTCCTGCACCGCAGGTCATTATTATATTCTTTCCCTTTACATCTGATTTCTGTTCTTCAGAGACCCTTCCTGCAACAGCATCACGGACAAAATCATAGCCGGCATTGGGCATGTAACTGTGGAACCCCGGCTCATCTTTTTCAAGAGCCTTTATTACAGCCTTTTTAAAGGAGGCAGGAGGTTTCAGATCGGGATTGCCTATTGTGAAATCATAAACATTTTCCTTCCCGTGTATTTTTTTAAGATTATTCCCCTCTTCAAACATTTTTCTGATAAAAGAGGCATTCCCCATAAAGCCTTTGATTTCTTTAGATATACTCATTTCAGGTATTCCCCCATTTTTATTTACTCTTATTATCCAGGATAAAAACACAGTCAAGGGCTGTCCAGCCATTGTCTGTATAAACAAAGGGGTTAATATCTATCTGGTTCAGCATTCCGCTGAACGCATCAAAAAATTCACTCACCTTTGATACAGCATCTGCAAGAGTATCAAGATCAAGAGGACTTCCCCTGTATCCTTCAAGAACAGGCGATATTTTAAGCTCTTTAAGCATTCTTACAGCCTCGGACTTGCTGCACGGGCACAGCCTGAAAACTGCATCCTTGTAAAGCTCTGTCAGAACCCCGCCGGCTCCCGCCATAACTGCAGGTCCGAACACCGGATCCAGAAGCCCTCCGAGTATAAACTCTGTCCCTTTTATAGCACACATTGATTCAGCAAGAAGGGGGGAAGAAGGGAATTTCAGTTCAAGCTCCTTCCTGATATCAGAAAAATTATTCTCTGCAACATTGAGCTTAACACCGCCCTGTTCTGTTTTATGGAGAATTTCAGGATCGCAAACCTTTAAAACAAGGGGAAAATCAAGATCTCCGGTATCAACTTTTTCACCTGGCAGAATCCTTCTGCCGGAAGGAATATTGATCCCTGCCTTTTTAAGAAGGTTTTTTGATTCCCATTCATCAGGTTTTCCCGGAATCCTGAGGCTTTCAAGCCATTCAGCTGTTATTTTTTTCATGCCCTACCTCCAAGATTTTCAAGAATCTGCTTCCGCTCCACAAGATACCTTGCAGCTCTCACAGCCCTGGAAATGGAAGGATATCCCGGAATACCTTCATTGTAGAACCGCTTCAGATAGCTGTCTGTAAAAGGGCCGTACTCACTGAATACAATCACTGGTTTGTCATATTTACCTGACATTTCAGCAACACTTTCAACCAGATCGTCAGACATACCCACCGGGGAGAAAAATGCAACACATATGACTATATCAACTCCTTCATCTTCTAGAAGAATTTTAAGGTTTTCAGCATATGTTGCACTGTCTGCAGCTGCAGTTATATCAACAGGATTCCTCGATGATGCAAAACCTATATTTGCCTTTTTGAGTTTTTCAGATGTGGATTCAGAAAGCCTTGCCATTGAAAGGGTGGCCCTTGAAGACTTTTCCTCGATATAATCGGCACACATAACACCGTATCCACCGGCTGCTGTGAGTACAGCAACCCTGTTGCCCCGGGGAAGGGAGGACATGGAAAGCACTTTTGCAGCATCACATAGTTCCTCGTCATCAAGAACCCTCAGTATGCCGTGCTGCCTGAATGCTCCGTCTATAACACGGTCGGAACCTGCAAGTTTTCCGGTATGTGAACTCACCGCAGACTGTCCCGCTGCTGTCCTTCCGGCCTTGAGAACAATAACCGGTTTATCAAGGCTTATTTTTGCAGCCTCTTCGAGGAATGCCTTTCCCTTTTCAATACTTTCCACATATACAGCTATTGATTTTGTTTTTCTGTCTTTTCCGAAATACTTGAGAAAATCTAGTTCATCAAGGTCAATCTTGTTTCCGAGACCTACAAAGACCCTCATTCCGAAACCGATATTTGATGCATATCCGAGAGCTTCGGAACCTACCGAACCGCTCTGGGTAAGAAAGGCAACTCCTCCTCCTCCGGCGAGAGACCTGTCTCCATGCTCCACGAAAATTGTATTAATTCCTGTTTCAGGTAGAAAAATTCCCAGAGTATTGGGACCAAGCACCCTTGCTCCGTATTTTTCCGGGATTTCCCCCAGCCTTTTTTCAAGAGCATGGCCTTCCTCTCCAGCTTCCCCGAAACCGCTTGCAACTACAATTATCACCTTTGTACCTTTTGCAGCGCATGCTTCAGCAGCTTCAACAGCAGCCAGTGCCCCGATTGTGATAACTGCAAGATCAAGATCATCAGGAAGATCCCCGACATTATTTATAACAGGAATTCCTTCAATAACTGTTTCTTTAGGGTGAACAGGATAAAGGGCGACCCTTGTAGTCATGAGACGCTTCAGTATAATATTTCCCACCTTGTCAGGTTTTGATGTTGCTCCTATAAGGGCTACCTGTTTGGGGTAAAAGAGCGGATTAAGCTCTTTATCGATACTCATTGCCTGCCTCCTGCTTCCCTGCCGAGATTAAAGGCTTTAAGGTTGGTTTCAACAACTGCCTCCCCCTTGGAGATAAATTTGTCCCTGATCGCCTCTTTTATTGATTCAGATTTTATGGGGAGATTAACAGAAAGTGCTCCGACCAGGACCATATTGACAGCCCTCAAGGAACCTGCCTCTTTTGCAAGGGTCCTGGCATCGATAAGGTTTGCATTGGCCTGATCAGTTATAGTCCTGTGGACCATGGACAGATCAGGATAATCCGGAATATTCTCAACCGGCTCTGCAGCTGTAACAAGGGCACCGTCAGGTTTAAGATATTCAAGATATCTCAGTGATTCAAGCGGCTCCATACTGAGAACAACATCTGCTCCGCCTTTCGGAATAAGATCGCTCTCAATAACTCCCGAAGAAATCCTCAGGTGGGCAAGAACTGCCCCGCCCCGCTGCGCCATACCATGGACCTCTGACTGCCTTACTTTCAGCCCCTCTTTCATAGCTGCCATGGAAACAATTGCCCCTACAGAAAGCACACCCTGTCCACCGACACCTGATAATATTATATCTATTTTTTCAGCCATAACTGTATCCTCCTATGCCTTCTTTGTTTTTTTCTGTCTCAGTGTCTGAATACATTCACGGAGAGGAATCACTACAGACAGCCCCTGATGTGAAATCTCCTCCATAAGAATTTTCACATTTTCATCATGGTTTTTGGGAAGCGGTACGAATTCCCTTACATGATCAGGATTTACCCCGCAGCCGAGAACAACATTTTTTATCTGGCTGGATGACAGGATGGTATTCTGCCCGCCTGTCATGGCAGTTGTCGAGTTATCAAGTATTACAAGTGTCATTGCAGTGTCGGTTGAGACTGCATCAATAAGCCCGGTAACTCCTGAATGAAGGAATGTACTGTCCCCTATTGTGGCAACCACATTTTCAAGCCCTGCCTCTGATGCTCCACGCGCCATTCCGACACTTGCACCCATACAGAGTATTGTCTCTACTGTGTTATACGGGGGATAAGCCCCGAGAGCATAGCATCCGATATCACTTGTAACAGTCCCCCCTCCGAGCTTATCAAGAGCCTCATTTATCGCATTGAAACTGTCTGCATGGGGACAGCCCTGGCAGAGCTGGGGAGGCCTTCCCGGCAGCGGTATGCTTACAGGCTTCTGTGATGCAAGGGGCGGAAGAGAAAGGGCCTTTCTCACATTATCAGGATCAAGTTCACCATATGGAACAACAACGCTGTTCATCTTGCCGTCAATATTCTTACCGCCCGGAAGAATTCCCCTCAGATAACGCTCGACAAATGGATAACCTTCCTCTATCACAATTACCTTTTCAGCGCGGCTGCAGAGATCAGTTATTTTTTCTTCAGGCATGGGATAAACACCTATGTGAAGATGGGAAGGGGCAGGATCAAGATCCTTTATATTTTCCATATAATAGTTTCCGGCAAGACCTGTTGTTATTACCGCTATATCCTTCCTGCCAGGATTTATGCTGATAGGATTGAAAATGCTTTTTTCAGAATATTTCCTGAACTCATCCTGCAGTTCAAGATGCTCTTTCCAGTTTCCCCTGGAAAGGGCGGGTATAGCCATCCAGTCCTTTCTGTCGGGTGCTTTTCCAAAACAGGATTTTTCAGCAGTCCCGCCCCGCTGTATTACAGCCCTTGAATGGGAAAGACGGGTTACAAGCTTCAAGATTACAGGAACATGAAACTTTTCAGAGACTTTGAATGCTTCAATTGTCATCTCATATGCTTCCTGATGGCTTTTAGGTTCAAAACAGGGAACTTTTGCAAAATCCGCAAAAAACCGGGAATCCTGCTCATTCTGAGAGGAATGCATACCAGGATCATCTGCAACAGCAAGCACAAGACCCCCGTGTATTTTCATCAGTGATGAATTCATAAAAGCATCTGAGGCAACATTCAAGCCGACATGCTTCATGGTGACAAGAGCTTTTCTCCCGCCGAAAGAAACTCCGATAGCCCCTTCGCAGGCAGTTTTCTCATTTGTACACCAGCGTGCAATAAGCCCGGTATCTTTTTTTTCACTGTAATCGATAAGATATTCCATTATTTCTGTAGACGGTGTTCCCGGATATCCGTAAGCAACTGATAATCCGGCGTCAACAGCACCCAGCGCAACTGCTTCGTCGCCAAGGACCAATACTTCCTGCATGATAAACTCCTGTATTTAGATTTAACAAACCTCCAAAAAACAGCAAAGTTGTAAAAGAACAGAAAAGGAGGCATATATTTTACACAAAACAGCACTCAACAGTACTGATATACTGTACCTTTTCAGGCAGTTTTCCGGCTGCTTCCAAGGCTCAGAAACACGCCGAGAATAACTGACAGTAATGCCGCAAAAAGGACCCTGAACTCCTCAGGAAGAAGAAAGGTTATTGTATGGGCAGGTATCCAGAAAAAAGGTATAGTCTTCTTCACAATAAAACCCCAGAAGAGGTCCCAGTCAAGCTTTTCAAGGATCGCTGCTGTATTAAACCGGGTAAAGGAGAATTTCCCCCCTTCATCAGAGATATGCTGGTCGGTAATTCTGTGCCCCAGCATCATTACAGGTGCAAAAAAGATATTCATAAAAAAAGAAACAGTAAAAGCTTTCAGAAAAACAGATAAAACACAGCTGCTGCCGGTAAATACCGGAAAAAGCCCTACCCCGCCTGCAAAAATTCTGAAGGCAAGTGAAATTGCACCCCCCCAGAATCCCCATATAAGGGCTTTCGGAACCAGACCGAAGCCATGGGGGATATATCTTCCTGTCCTTATTCTGGCAACTGCCATTTCCCCGAAAGTCGCAAGAAAAGCAAATTTTACAAATGAAACAAGCTCCGGTGAAAAATGATAGGCTTTTTTATAAAAATCCCCTGAACCGGAGAACGAAAAAAGCACACAGAGGAATATAATTGATATCAATACATAAAAATCTTCTTTTTTCATGTGAATACATAATATTAAACTGTGATTATTCGGACGTCAATGTTTTTTTCCATATTTTATTTGTTAATAAACCTTTTTTTATGAATTTATTATAGATCATAAATATAAACCAGAAAAAAGCAAAACAGCTGTCCCTTGACAGCAATACCTTTATATAATGAGACTTTGTCATTTTATCTTTTCATAAAAGAGAGAATACTCAGAAACAAGCAGGAGACTCAGACATCCTTATCCTTTTTGATATAGAGAAATCTTTTTATTTTCTTTGTAGGTGTTTTTTCAAAAGGATCTGACTGTTCTCTGATGTCGGTAATTTTTGAAAAACTGTTAAGCTGGGAGTTGACCCTTTTTTTTATGTCGGAAAGATGCTCTGCAAGGAATTCCTGCAGCTGCCTGGTACTTTCTGCAGCTTCCTTTTTAAGCCCCTCCAACTTCGCAGCTATTTCATCCCTGTTCAGGTGTACAAGAGCAACAATTTTACCTTTTTGATCAAATACCAGAGAATCTTCTACAAAATCAAAACTGTTGAGAACTCCCTCTATTGATTCAGGATATATATTTTCACCGCTTGGACCGAGAATCAGGTTTTTTATACGACCCTTGATATAGAGGTATCCATCAGAAAGAATACCCAGATCTCCTGTTCTGAACCAGCCGTCATCTGTAAAAACCTCTTCTGTCATTTCAGGATTCCTGTAATACCCTTTCATTACATTCGGGCCTTTTACAACAATCTCTCCTGCACCTGTTTCCTGATCAGGATTATCTATTCTGACACTGACATTTTTCAGAATCCTTCCGGTTGAACGATAGATAGTATTTTTTGCATTATCCCCGGCTATCAGGGGGGAAGTTTCTGTGAGCCCGTATCCTATTGCATAGGGAAACCTGGCTTCCCTGAGGAATTTTTCAACATCAGCAGATAGTTTAGCCCCTCCAATACCGAAAAACCTGAGTTCGCCTCCGAAAAGTCTGTAAAGCTTTTTCCCGGCTATTCTGTTCAGGAGTTTTCTGAAAAAAGGAATGCTGTAAACTGATTTTATAATTCTGTTACGGTTGAAGGTCTTGAGAATTTTCTGTCTGTATATTTTTTCAATCAAAAGGGGAACAGACAGCATTGCAACAGGCTTTACCTTCTGAAGCGCAGGAAGGAGTACTGTCGGTGTAGGTGGTTTGCCGATATAATAAACAGCTGCCCCGAGATAAACAGGCAGAAGAAAACCAAGCGAACATTCATATGTATGCGAGAGGGGAAGTATGGAGAGCATCCTGTCCCCTTCTGTCATTTCAGGGATATGGCTTGCATCAACAGCATTTGAAACAACATTTCTGTTTGTAAGCATTACCCCTTTTGACTGCCCAGTAGTCCCTGATGTATATATAATTGATGCAACATCATCTTCTCCAGTTTCATATTCTTTAAAACTGATATCTGAATTCTCAACAGAAATCCTGACAGCCTCATATTCAGGTGAAAAGTCCTCGATACGGATTATTATGATATCGGTAGCAATATCATCCAGCTTGTATCTGAGTTTTTCCGAAACAAATACAGCTCCGCACTCGGAATGCTCAAGAATATTCCTGATTTCTGAAGGGGAAAAATCAGGCAGAATCGGAACAGCAATACAGCCTGCAATAGCTGCTGAAAAATATGCAATTCCCCAGTTAGGACTGTTTTCCGCCAGTATTGCGACATGGCTTTCCCTTCCCAGCCCGGCTTTCTGGAGAAGAAAAGCTGTTTCATATGATTTATCAAAAACTTCCCGGAATGAAAGGGGAGCTGAATCAACAAAAGAAAGACATGGAAGATCCGGATATTTTTCACTGCTTGTTCTGATAAGCTCTTTTACTGTCAGTTTCTTGAGTCCAACTGATTCATTCATAATAGCACCCCTAAATAAGAAAATTAAAGAAGATTACAATAACGTAAGAATTTCAGCATACAATAAAATATATATAGAGGCTTTCAGAAAATAAACTCTGTTTTGTAAAAGTTTTGTAAAAGTTCAGGAAAGCCGGGATAAAAAAGGGCTTTCCGACTGATCACCGGAAAGCCCCTGATTTATTCAAAATATATTACTGGCGGCTCTGAAGCTCTTTTATAAATTCCCTGACAAGGCTTGTTTCCCTCCCCGATTCCTTGATCGGGTGAACATATTCCTCATCTGTAAGATCGAATTTTTCCTTCAGAACCTCTGCCGGAATACCTGTCGCCTGAGAAACCTCTTCAAATGTATATTTCCCCCGTATTTCATCCGGATCAAAATCTTCAAGAGTGCCTTCATATCCAAGAGACGGCATCAGCCATGTAAAACTTCCCGAAACAGAACTTACCCCCACTACTGCAAGTATTGCGACAAATGTTACAACTGTAAAGGAAAGGGAACCGATTTTCCCTTTCTTTCTGCCTGATACAGTAAGTGTATTTTCCACAGGACACACATTTACACACTCGTTGCAGCTTAGGCATTCCGCTGTCCTGATTTCATCTGATATATCCACAGGAATATTTACAGGACAGGCCCTGGAACAGAGTTTACAGTTGATACAGGTATCACTGTTTCTTTTTATCCTGAAAAAACCGATTTTTCCGACAATCCCCAGAAAAGCACCCATGGGACAGAGATATTTGCAGAAAAACCTGTCATACAGGAATGAACCTGCAAGGGAGATTACAAGTACTGCAAGCCCGAAGGGGAATTCCACCAGAAGATCTTCTGAATAGAGATGGTGGAAAGCAGGCCATGGATCATAAGGCCTTATAACCAGTGTACCCAGCTTCCATGTAAATATGAGAACAGCAAAAAGAATAACATATTTGAGATATCTCAGCGGCTTGTCAACTGCCTGAGGAATTACAAGCCTCTTTTTGAGAAAGAATTTCCTAAGCTTTCCGAAAAGCTCCTGAAGTGTTCCCAGGGGACATATATTTCCGCAGAAAGTTCTCCTGAAAACAAGAGCAAGCAATGTCACTACCATTAAAAGGATCATGTCGTTGAAGTTTGTCCTTTTGAGAAAAGTTCCGTCCCTGAAATAGCCATAAAGAGATTCAAGACCTCCGAAGGGACAGAAAGAATCAATCGAAGCTATTTTAAATTTCTTTCCGAATGAATGCATCAGTCCCATTACAGTAGTAAGTGAAAGCACAAATACAAGAATACCCAGCCGTATATTTCGGTTGCGTCTTCCGACTTTTTTGATATCAGCCATATAAACCCCCTTGTACAGATATCTAAAAGAATAGCTTGTTTCCAGCAATTTTTGAAATTCTTTTTCCTGATAGAGCAAATTTATCCTGTGAATTTGCCTAAGATAATTTTATATATTATTTTATGTACATTACATGAAGAACAGGAGAAAGATATATGAAAAAAATACTTTTAAACTCAGTATTGATGATTTTGTTTTTAGCAACTGCTTCTTCAAATCTCTGGGGAGACAACAGCAGGGCTGTTATAAAAAACCTTTCCGCAGAAATGTTCTCTGATAAAATAAAGAGTTATGAAAACCAGGATGATTTTACTATAATTGATGTACGTACACCGGAAGAATACAGTATGGGAAGGATTAAGGGGGCAGTAAATCTGAATTTTTACGATCTCAGTTTTCCTGAAGTAATTGAAAAGCTGGACAGGGAGAAACCATATTTTATTTACTGCAGATCAGGAAACAGGAGCGGGCAGACGATTGGACTTATGAAAGACCTGGGATTCAATGAAGTCTATAATCTTGAAAACGGTATTAATTCTGTCAAAGGAATGCTTGAGATGGAAAAATAACAGCATTAAAGTATTTTCCAGACAAACAAAAAACCCCGGCAGATGACCGGGGTTTTTTATTAACTGTAAGCTGTAAAATCTATAAACCGTAATCAGCTCCGTAGTTTTCAACTACAAAGTCGATATCCTTGTCTCCCCTGCCTGAAAGGTTTAAGAGGATTGTTTCATCAGGTGATAGTTTCGCGGCAAGCTTCATCGCATATGCAACTGCATGTGCACTTTCAAGGGCAGGTATAATACCTTCCACACGGGAAAGTTCAAAAAAAGCATCAATTGCTTCTTTGTCATTTATGCATTCATAGTTCACCCTTCCGATATCCTTTAGATAGCTGTGCTGCGGACCTACTCCCGGGTAATCAAGACCGCTTGCTACTGAATAAACAGGCTTAGGCTCGCCGTTTTCATCCTGAAGAACATAGCACTTAAAACCATGGATCATTCCCGGAGTACCGTAGGTGAGAGTACATGCATGTTCCCCGTCCTTGAAACCAATTCCAGCCGGCTCTACGCCGTATATATTTACATTTTCATCATCAAGAAATGCTGTGAAAAGACCCATCGCGTTTGAACCGCCCCCTACACAGGCAACAAGGTTATCAGGGTTCTTTCCTGTTTTTTCAAAAAACTGGGCTTTAGCTTCTTCCCCTACAATTTTCTGAAAATCACGGACCATCATTGGAAAAGGATGAGGGCCGACAACTGAACCAATAGCATAAAGCTGATTAACCGGGTCCTGAAGATATCCGATAAATGCTTCATCAACAGCTTCCTTAAGTGTTTTAAGGCCTGATTTGACAGGTATTACATTTGCCCCGAGTATTTTCATCCTTACAACATTTGGATGCTCTTTTGCTATATCAACTTCACCCATATAGATATCGCAATCCAGATCAAGAAGTGCTGCAGCTGTTGCAAGCGCCACACCATGCTGTCCGGCACCTGTTTCTGCGATAATTTTTTTCTTTCCCATTTTTTTTGCAAGCAGCGCTTCTCCAAGGCAATGGTTTATTTTATGAGCGCCGGTATGGTTGAGGTCTTCTCTTTTGAGATATATCTGGGCACCTCCGATTTTCTTTGAAAGCCCTTTTGCATGAAAAACAGGACTCGGTCTTCCTACATAATCTCTGTAAAGGCCTTTCAGCTCAGCCTGGAATTCGGGATCATCCTTTATTTTTTCATATTCATCTGCAATTTCCTGAAGAATAGCTGTAAGCTGTTCCGGAACAAAACTTCCCCCGTATTCTCCGAAATAGCCTTTCTGGTCAGGAAGAGTTTTCAAACTTGTTTTGGTTTCCATATATATCTCCTTAGTAATTACTACACATAGTAACGTTTCTACAGATAGCAACATATACTATTTTACAGAGACTGTCAACAATTATTTGATAAGTTGTCATGGATAAAATAATTTTTAACGATTTTATCCCTTTTCAGGGAGAGAAAGCTGGCATTCCACTTCAGGCGAATACAGAGACAGCTTTTAATTACTGATTTAACAGAAGTGAATTTTTAATCCTGATTTACGGAAGGTCCCTGATTGTGTATGTATAAAAAGGCAACAGTTCATTATAACATAACAAACTGCTGCACAAGTAATTTGGGAAATTTAATAAAACGGTTATAATCAAGAAGCTTTAGGGGCTTCTTTTTTCTGAGTCATCAGCGATACTGCTATCAGTACAATAAATGAGAGCGGTATTGAGATAATCCCCGGATTATCTATCGGGAAAATTGCATCTGCGGGATTGAGTCCGTATTTGGCATACATACTCGGTGAAAGGAGAATAATTCCCAGAGATGCTACCATACCTGTAACAACAGAGGATGCAACCCCTTTTGCTGTTGTTTTCTTCCAGAAAAGAATCATTATTATTGCAGGGAGGTTTGCTGAAGCTGCAATGGCAAATGCAAGTCCTACAAGGAATGAAACATTCATACCTTTAAAGAGTATCCCGAGAAGTATTGCTATACCTCCGACAACAACAGCAGAAATTTTACCTGCTTTTACCTTGCCTGCATCGCTCATCTTTATACCCATGAAATTGGTCATGAGGTCATGGGCAACCGCACCGGATGCAGCAACTATAAGTCCGCTGACTGTACCGAGAACTGTTGCAAATGCAATTGCCGAGATAACTGCAAACAGGAATACTCCGAATGTTTTTGCAAGAAGGGGCGCTGCCATATTGCTGCTTTCAACATCAAGAACACCGTTAACCATTGCTCCGATACCCATATAGAGTGTCAGAACATAGAAAAGTCCTATTGCGCCGATAGCAACAATTGTTGACTTTCTGGCATCGGCAGGACTGGGAACAGTATAATACCTGATCAGAACATGAGGAAGTGCCGCAGTTCCGAAAAAGAGGGAAAGCATGAGTGAAACAAAATTGAGTTTTGAGGTTACTGAAGACCCCTTGTCAATCTTGAATTTAAGTCCCGGTCTCAAAACCCTGCTTCCGTCAGTTTCCTTCTGGTACCATACATATACCCTGTCTCTTCCGTCTTCAATAACTGTCTGGGGAAATCTGACAATAGTACTTTCCTTTATTGTCGAGAAAAAACTGAAAGGGCCGAGTCTGCCGGTTTTGTCAATTTCCCTGCCGTCAACCTTGATGCTGCTTAAATGACCAACAGAGAAGAACTTTCCAGCCTCTTTGGGCTCTCCGTTATAAAGTACAGTACCGTCGCCTTTTTTTGTTTTTGACAGACATTCAAGGAGAAAAATACCAGAGCCCTCTTTTTTCACCTGCCACCATCTTGCTGTGCCGTTCTTTTCTGTTTTGACAAAATCAATACCGGCGGAAGATTTTACAGCAGAAACAGCGTATGAAGAATCTGAAAGCTCAACAGCACCGTTTTTTATTTCAGCTTCAAGTCTCTGGAAATTATGATAATCATCAGAAGGTTTTTTGCTTAAACCTTTACCAACTATACTGAAAACAAGTATGGTTGAGAAAATAATCAGGAGTCCACCTTTAAGGAACTGTACATAGGTTGTTGATTTCATTCCCGCAGTCGCAACTATTACGATTACGATACTGCCTACCATGAGAACCCCGACATAATGGGGAAGACCCAGAAGAGGAGTTACAAGAGCACCTGCCCCCACCATCTGGGGTATAAGATAAAAAACAGATACAACAATACTGCTTATTCCTGCAGCAAGCTGGATTCCCCTTGATTTGAATTTTGAATCAAGTGCATCTGTAAATGTATATTTACCAAGTCTTTTCATCGGCTCGGCAACTACAAACAGAGCGACTACCCACCCGGCAAGATAACCTATTGAATAGAGAAAGCCGTCATAGCCGGCTGTTGCAATCATACCGCATATACCGAGGAAAGAAGCGGCGGAAAGATAATCCCCTGCAAAAGCTATTCCGTTAACAGGCCAGGAAATAGTTCCCCCTGCTGTGTAATAACCTTTTGAAGAGCCTGTCTGTCTTGCAAAATAAAAAGACAGTCCGAGAACTGTGAGGACAAACATGATAAAGACAACTATTGCAAAAGGTGATGCTGAATAGATCATTTGTCACCCCCCTCATTTGCACTGTTGAGTTCCTTTTCCTTTTTTGTGCAGAAAATATTGTAGATAATTCCAAGAAGTATTGCAAAAATAATCAATCCGAATCCATATACAATTGCCAGATTCAGTCCTCCCATCATTTCCTTTTCCATCAGGACAGGATTAACTGTATTGATCAGTACAAATACCCCGTAAACCAAGGCGTAAACAAAAAACAGAATCAGACCGAGTCTGGTCTTGTAACCTGCAGCGTTATCCGGCCCGTACTGTATTGCTGGTCCATGATCCATCAGATATACCCCCTTTTTTAAAGCTATCATCACCTTTTTTCATCTTAGACGTCAAGATCATAACCGACTCCATAGTCGCTTTTTTTATTATATTCGTGATAATTTTTATAGTATACTATGAGTCAGGAAAATATATGGAATTTATTACAGTAAATATGCATTGCCATTCCAGCCTCAGTGACGGCCAGCTCAGCCCTGAAGAGCTTGCAGCTTTTCTCTCGGAAAACAATGTCCAGGTGGCTTCCCTTACTGACCATGATACCCTTGAGGGACTGCCCCGGTTCAGAAGTATTTTAAAGGAGAGGGGCATAGGATTTATCAGCGGTATAGAAATAACAGCTTTTTCCGAATGGGGGGAACTGCATCTCCTGGGATACAACTTTGACATTGACAACAGGGAACTCAACGAAGAGTTTTCAGCTTCAAACAGAAAAATCCCCCATTACAGCAGGGTCATGAAATTAGTCCATAATGCGGGGGGAAAGATATTTCTGGCCCATCCGCTGACTCTTTCTGAAAACATGGAGGAGCTTGAAAAAGCTGTAATAAAGCTGAAGGAAAACGGTCTGGATGGAATAGAGGCTGTGTATTCTGCCTACAGCAGGGAAACAGAAAAAAAACTCAAAACTATTGCAGATAAAAACAATCTCCTCATATCGGCTGGAACAGATTATCACGGAAAAACAGTAAAACACCTGAGCAGGGCAGTACTGAATATTGATATAAAGGACTGGATAAAATTCAGGGATGGCCTGGGGAATTTTGAATCCGGACCTGAAATGGAATACACACCTGTATTCAGAAAGAAAAACCGCTTATCCGAAAGGCTTCAGAAATTCCTGCCCCTTTTCAAAATCATCTTCCCGGCAGTGGCAGGTATAATACTTTTCACATATTCCATTTTCAACCTGTTTATACCGGAAACAGAGAATATCCTCCTCTCCCGGAAAAAGGAGATGATAAAGGAACTGACTCATTCTGCAATAAGTATTCTGGATGAATTCAACAGTGACTTTGAAAACGGGTCTATTACCATTGAGGAAGCGGAATCAAAAGCTGCCGCTGTAATTAGCCATATCAGATATGGAAAGGAAAACAAGGACTATTTCTGGATAACAAACCTTGATCCTGTAATGATTGCCCATCCCTACAGAAAAGACCTTGTGGGAAGCAATTTAAGCTCATACACAGATATCAACGGGGAATATGTTTTTCTTAAAATTGTTGAGACTGTAAAGGAAAAATCTGAAGGGTATGTTGAGTACCAGTGGCAGTGGAAAGATGAAGCAGGAATTGTGGCGCCAAAGATCTCATATGTGAAAATATATGAAAAATGGGGATGGATAGTTGGGACAGGAATTTATATTGATGATGTAATGAGTGAAATCAACAAACTCGAGAAGTATCTCATTGATATCTCCCTGTTCATTACAATGCTTCTCTTTCTGATCCTGCTCATAATAGTTCTTCAGAATATTAAAAAAGAAAAAATCCTCAGGGAAAACAGGCTGAGGCTTCAGAAATCAGATGAAAAATACAGGGCACTTGCAGACAGAACAAATGAAGGAACACTTATTGTACAGAACGGTAAATGCACATATTCAAACCCCTCTGTGCGGAAGATGCTGGGTTACAGTGAAAATGAGCTTCTGATGATGACAGCAACAGACCTGTTTCCAGGTCCTTATGAAAAGGACAAAAACATAATACTGGGAGAAATGCTTGAGAGGGGTGAGATTACCCCTTCAATGACAGAAACAGAAATGACCGGAAAGGACGGGAAGACATTTCCGGTACTTATGGAAACAGGACGAATTGATATATCAGGCAGGGAGGGGTATATCATAAACATCAGGGAGATAAGCAGCAGGATTACAATAAGCAAATCCGAGCTGAGAAGAAACCGGCTTATCAGCGAGCTTCAGAGTTCACTCCTCTTCCTTAGCGAGCCTGCGTTTGAAATCTCCCGGCAGGTTCCTCTTCTCAATTTCAGGACAAGCATAAGAAATTGTGCAAAGTTCATGACAGGCAGCAACTCAAGTGCACTTCTTGTAAAATCCGATTCGGGAGAAATTCTCGGGATAGTAACTGACAGGGATATCCGGTCAAGGGCACTTGCTGAAGAAAGAAATCCGGAGGACCCTGTCTACACAATAATGACGTCCCCTGTAAGGATAAGCGACAGCAGAATTCTGATTTTTGAAGCCATATCTGTAATGAAAACATATGATATAAATCATCTGGTACTTGATAACAGGGACAATGAGACCGGATGTGTAATAAGAGCTAAGGATCTTATTGAATACCATAAATATCCGGCGGTTGTCACTGCCGGAGAACTTGAAAGCGCATCCTCATTCAGTGAGCTGCAGAAATATTTCAGTCATGTTCCCTATATAATAAAGTCCCTCATAGAGACCGGAAGCAGATCAAGAAATATTATGAGGATTGTCACAACCTTTACAGATATACTTATAAAAAAAGTGATAGAAACAGCAATTGAAGAACTGGGCCCTCCCCCTGTTAAATTCGCGTTTATAGCTCCGGGGAGCCTGGGCAGAATTGAACAGACACTTTCCTCGGACCAGGACAATGCAATAATTTTCGACCAGCCTGAAAGCAATACAGATCTTGAAAAGACAGGGGACTACTTCGTCCGCCTGGGGGAAATAGTTTCAGATGAGCTTAATAAAGCCGGGTTTCCATACTGCAGCGGGGGGATAATGGCAAAAAACAGGAAATGGTGCAGGACGCTTTCAGCATGGAAAAACAGCTTTTCAAACTGGATCACAAAACCTGAACCGGAAGAACTTCTTCATTTCAACATGTTCTTTGATTACAGAATCATACATGGAGACCAGGGCCTTTCAGGAGAGCTTAAAAAGCATATTTCAGAAACAATGAATTCATTTCCACAGTTTTTCCTCCAGCTTGCAAACAGCTCATCACTGTATAAAGCCCCTGTTAACCTTTTTGGAAACATAATCTTTGACTCCTCTGCGGCCAAAAAGATTATTGATGTAAAGGAACTGGTTCTTCCGATTGTAAACTTTGCAAGACTCTATTCCCTCAAACACGGTATTGAGGAAACAAATACATTTTCACGCCTTGATGCCCTGATGGAAAAGGGAATTATCCATCATACAACACATAATGAACTTACACATGTATATGATTTCCTAAACCAGCTGAGACTCAGGAAACAGGCGGAGGCAGTATCCGGTGGACGGCAGCCTGACAATATGGCAGAACAGGGCAGTCTGACCCATATTGAAAACGCAATGCTCAAGAATGCAGTCAACAATATCACGGACCTGCAGAAAAAAATCAACTTCGATTTCAAAGGGAGTATCTGAAAAAAACGGCAATTAACGACAATGTATTCAGTACCTGAAAGAAAAACAGAAAAAGATCTAAACAAAAGATTGCCGGCAGAGAGGAAATGGATTAGAATTTTTCAGAAAAGTTTATCTCCGGAGGCAAAAGATGAAATTTCTGTTTCTTTTTCCTGCAGTATTTCTGATCAGCTCTTTTCCCGCATTCAGTGAAAACAGTTTCGAATCAGATTTTATTCAGAGTTCTGAAGGCAATATAAAGATTACATTTATCGGACACGGGTCCCTGCACATACTGTTCAACAATATAAGCATTCATATAGATCCTTACAGCAATCTGGCGGATTATTCGCTTCTCCCCGATGCAGACATGATCCTTATCACTCACCAGCACCGCGACCACCTTGATAAAAAAGCCCTTGATAAAATAGTTAAAACCAGTACTGATTTCATAGTCCCGGAAGCAGTGTTCAGGGAACTGGGGATGGGAACTGTCATGAAAAACGGAGACTCAAAAGCAGTAAGGGGAATAGGTATAGAAGCTGTTCCGGCATACAATATAGTACATAAAAGAGACAACGGAACACCCTACCACCCGGAAGGGGAAGGAAACGGATACATTCTTACACTGGGGAACAGGAGAATCTATATTGCAGGTGATACTGAAAATATCCCGGAAATGAAGAACCTGAAAAACATTGATGTGGCCTTTCTTCCAATGAACCTTCCATATACCATGGACCCTGACATGGCAGCAGAAGCAGCAAAAAGTTTTTATCCTAAAATACTCTATCCGTATCACTATGGGGAAACAGATCCAAATCTGCTTGTCGAAAAGCTGAAGGAAACCAGCAGTATCGAAGTCAGGGTAAGAAATATGAGGTAAGGAAGCTTCCTTACCTGTACAGAATATGGACAGGTAGGTTTTAATCCTCCTTCAATCATAATTCCTTATTATTTCCCCGTAATCAGCAGGTTTACCTGGGCAGTCAGTTCCCTGTAATTATAAGGCTTGCTGATAAAACCGTCAGCACCTGATTCTATAACCGACTGGACACGGCTGTCATGACTGAATCCTGATGAAAGAAGGACCTTTATTTTACCAAACCTTCTCCTGATCTCTGAATATACTTCATCTCCCGACATGTTGGGCATTACCATATCCAGTATTACAAGATCAACTTTTTCAGACATATCTTCAAGCAGAGCAAGACCATCCGCACCTTCAGATGCGCAGAGCACCTCATATCCGGCTTTTTCAAGCATCTGGGTAAGCATTGTTCTTACAATTTCCTCATCATCAATAATCAGAATCCTTCCCGATTTTTCATGGAGAACAGAGCTGGTTTCCTTTTTTTCATATTCCATCCTTATATTTTCGGGAGCTTCAGGAAGATATATTTTAAATACAGTACCTTTATTTATTTCAGAATCAACACTGATATGGCCGTCATGTTTTTTTATCATGTTATAAACCATTGACAGCCCCAGACCGCTTCCGACATTATGGCTTTTTGTAGTAAAAAAAGGATCAAATATCGAGTCAATTATATCAGGCGCTATACCGACACCGTTATCAGAAACAGATATCAGGTAATACAGCAGTGATTTGTCTTCGTGCCTGTTTTCATCCGGGATTTCCTTTCCTGCATCCTTTTTTATTGAAACCCGCAGTTCTCCTCCATAATCCCTGTTTTCCCTCATTATTGTCATTGCATGGGATGCATTAATGCATATATTGAGAAGCATCTGCTCAATCTGGTTTCCGTCACCCCTGATGACAGGATTTCCCGGATAATACTCTGCTGTAATAGAGATTTTCTTGTCAAAAGCATTTTCGCATATGGAAAGCACATTTTTTAGAGAATCATTCAGATTTATAATTTTAATATCTAGCTGGTATTTCCTGGAAATAGTCAGGAGTTTTTTCACAAGCCCGGCTGCCCTTTCAGCTGATTTTTCCAGAATATCAATATCATTAAGAAGTTCTTCAGGCTTATAAATGCTTTCTTCTGTTTTAAGTTTCATCAGTGAAGCTGTGCCAACTATGCCTGTAAGCACATTGTTGAAATCATGAGCCAGTCCTCCGGCCAGAGTACCTATGGTTTCCATTTTCTGTGACTGGCGGAGCTGCTCCTCCCTCTTCTCGTTCTCGGATACATCATCAAGACGGATTACAGCACCTGCCTGTTTTTCCGAAACCAGAGGAAACAAAGATATATCCAGATACCTGCTGCCTAATATTTCCCGCTTTATCATGAGAGGCATTTTATTCTCAAGGGCATCTGATATTCTGTCATAATAGGGAGCAAGGGATCTGAACACAGTTCTGTAACTTCTTCCGACAGCCCCGTCTCTTGTCATACCGGTAAAATTCTCTGCTGATGTATTAAGGGCTGTAATGTTTTCTTCATCATCTATTGAAAAGATGACCGAGTTCATGGAATCAATAATATTTTCAAGCATCTTCCGGATACTGAAAACATTATAATAGGACTCTGATATCCTTTTTGACATTTTATTGAATCCTGAAGCAAGTTCCCCTATCTCATCATTTGATTCAATATCAATAAATTCTCCATACTTGTCATCCGAAATATTATCCATACTTTTTATTATCATGGTTACAGGTCTTATGATTATCCTTCTGATAATAAAACTGACACTCAGCAGCACAGCTGTCATCAGCAGCAAATAAAGGGCAATAATACTTAAAGAGTTGATAGCATCCCTTTTTACCATGTCATTCAGTGAATAGCGTATCAGTACAAATCCCATGTTTTCATCATAAACACTGATGCTCTGCAGATACCACAGGCTGCTGCTGTCTGTCCATGAAGTCTTTCCCTCTTTTGCAGCTTCTGCAAATTTCTTTTCCAGCCCCTCAGGCGTAATGTAATCTTCATGGGAAGAAAGAATACTGTAATCAGAATCAAATACCGCAGCAAAAAGCACATCGGGGATTTCACGTATTTTTTCCATTCTCTGATCAATGGCATTTTTTCTTTTTTCAAAGATTGCATTTGCAATTCCGCTGTTATCCCGGGTTATAAAAATCTGCATCAGGTCTATAAGCTTTTTATTTATCAGATTAAGATGGGCCCTCTGCACAGGCAGAGCTATGAAAAGTGAAAAAACCATGATAATTGTGATAAGAAAAGTAACAACAAGATTGATTCGTTTGCTGAGCTTCAATAATGTCTCCGGTTTATTCTATCTGTCTAACAAATTCAGACTTTCCTCCGGAAAACCTGATTATTACAGCAGGTTTGACAGGATCTCCATTGCTGTCAAAGACAATTCTGCCTGTTGTTCCTGTAAAGTCCCTGGTATTTTCAACAGCTTCACGGATCTTTTCCCTGTCAAAAGAACCGGCCCGTTCAATTGCATCTGCAAGAAGATATACCATATCATATGACAATGCCATACCGGCATTAATTCTGTCATCCGGAAAAATCGTTGCAATTTTCATTACAAACTCCCGGGTTTTTTTATCTTCCAATGACTTGTGCCAGTGAGTAATATAATAATTGTTTTCAAGCGAGTCAGGAGCATAGTTGAACATCAGGCTGCTCCAGCCGTCCCCGCCGAGAAAGACCCTGGTTATGCCCAGCCGCCTTGCATTCTTGATAATCTGTGCAGAATCCCTTGAATATCCCGGAAGAAATATCACATCACAGTTATCATTATTTATCATGGATGCAATGCTGTCATAGTCAGACATGTTTTCTATATACTTCTGAACAAGAGTGATCTCTCCGCCGAGATCTGTGAATGATTTTTTAAACTGTTCAGATAGCCCTATGCTGAAAATCTGGTCGGAATTGGTCAGGACAGCCGCTTTCCTGGCATTGAGATCATTATATGCAAATCTCGACATAGCTTCTCCCTGAAAACTGTCAACAAAACAGACCCTGAAAATATAGTTGCCTGCTTTTGTTACATCGGGATTTGTAGCAATAGGGGTAAGCATGGGTATCCCCGCTTCCTGAAAAACCGGGGCCATTGCAAGTACATAGGAGCTCCAGGATCCCGTGAATGCAGCAGCTATATCTTCCTTAACAGCCTTCCTTGCTGCGTATCTGGCGCCCAGTGGGGAACTTTCATTGTCATACTCTAAAAGTTCTATCTTTTTTCCAAGAACTCCACCTTTTCTGTTTATCTCATCTACTGCAAATCTTACAGTAACAAGATGCTCATCAGCTGTAGAAGATGCTTCCCCTGTGATTGAAAATATAGCGGCAATTTTTACAGTGTCTTCGGCAAAGAGAAAAGCAGCCGGCAGAGAAAAGAAGAAAACAATAATAATTATCTTTCTCATATCTATATTATAAATAGATATCACCTTCCCTGCCAGTTTTTTTAACAGGAACAGGGTTTGTCATGAACCAAATAACCATATATCCGGGATAAGACATGAAAACCGGAAAAAGGGAACTGTTCTGTCAGAAAAACTTATCAATAGGGAAATTTTCCACCCGCTCGTAATAGGGATAATCTTCAGCATTCGGATTGATATACATTTCAAGCCATTCTTCATCCCCATCCTTGTCCCATTTGATTGTGTACAAATTTCCTCTAAATTCAACTTCAAGTGTTTTATCACTTGTTTTTTTTGCAAAACTTTTCTGTGAGCTATCATCATCTGTATAAGCTGTTATAACCAAATACTGATCTTCGATCCTCATGATTATAAGAAAATCATTTATAAACTTCTCTTGAGCATCAATACACCATATACCTTCAAAAATATCACTATTGTTATTTTCTGCTAAACATAAAGAAGTTTGAACAATAAGTATTAGAAAAAATATATACTTTTTCATTTTAATCTCCATATTTATCGCCAATATCTTTTTTCATAAGGTAGTTTCTTAATCCAATCGCCGTAATCACTTCCATCTGTACTCTGTCCATAATCAAATTCCGGGAGAAACGCTCCTGTAAGGGGATCAGCAAATCCGTAGCTGCCGTCTTCCCTTTTCCTGTACATCTCAATATGTATATGGCAGTCTGTTGAATACTCATCTTTTTCTTCCGGAAAGCTGAACAGGTGAGTTCCTTTATTATAGAATACACTCCCGCTGCCGCTTTTTTCCAGTAATTTCTGCAGTGCATCTGTATCTGAAGGATTTAAATGGGTAAAATAAAGATAATCCTCACTGCCTGCAATTCTGTAGAGAAGACGGTTCCTGTTTTTCCCTGTTTTAAGCAGCTCAAGATCACAGGGGAATGTCACAGATCCTTCCCCGACTATATCAACTGCAGGATGTCCCCTTGTATACCAGTTTTCAAGAAGATGAGTAGACTCAGTATGCGGCTGCTGGGATACGGCCCCTTTTGAAATTATTTCAGAGGGCTTTACCGCCCCCCCCGGATAATAATCAGAAATTGCCGATACAGGCTCAATCAGTCTTGAAATATATTTTTTTATATTAAAACTCTCCCTTACCGCATTATATTTTTCAGATATCCAGCTGCCGCTTTCATATAAAGCATTTCCGATTTTTCTGAAGACCCCCTCAGTTACAGGCGGCCTGCTTATAATCAGGTTAAGCTCCCTGAACCGGCGGCTGATCTTTTCTGTCTGTTCAAGTGTAAACCTGACTGTTTTATCATCAAGTTCATTTTTCCATTTCCCGTCAATATAGCTCCATCCCGCTTCCGGTCCCATCCTGTAATTGATCTCATCCCGGCTCAAGCCGAGAACTGATGATATAAACCCTGTTTTACTCCCCCCGGTATATTCAAACAGTTTCTCCGCTCCTGTCTCTTCATCGACAACAGTAAGATCATCACTGCTGTCATCAACCATTGTTATGCTTCCGTCTATATGCTTTATAACTTTCCAGTAATCTTTAGTTGAATCATAATCTGTAAGAACAGATTCAGAATAATCATTCAAATTTTGAGTGCTGCCTAATCTTATTACATCTTTCAGGAGAGACTTATCTGAAGCTATCAAACCGCTGTAGTCATTCTCCATATCAAGCGCCATTCCGGTATGATTATAAACCGCTTTTACAGTTTCAGATTCCTGTACTTCCTGCCCGCTATCCTCCCCGTCACGGTGTGCTTCGTGGCCGAGAACTGTGCCGAGCCTTAAGCGGCTCATCATGTTATTACCAGTGGATGCGACCCTTATTGTCCTTCCCCCGTTGTTGTTCAGTGTGGTTTCTGCTGTTTCTCCACCAGTGCTTCCCACTTTTAAATTATCTTTCCCCGACAGCAGATTAGTGTAAAGTTTCATTGCCTCTTCATCTGTCCCCCCTCTTGAATAAAGGGCTCTCATTGCAACCTTTGCCTCTGCAATGTTTTCCTTCTGTGAAAGGCTTATCTTCGCGTTCTGGTAGTATGTGTTTATCCCTTGGTAAGCTGATGCAATCTGTGATGTACTTACATTCTGACCCTCTGTTCCGAAATTAAAGAGGCTTCCTCCATCTCCAACACCCATTTCAAGTAATCCGACTCCTCCATAGTCATCTATAAGATTATCTGCTCCCAAAAAGGATAATATATCAGTTGTGTTTAGAACATTCAGTGTAGTACTTCCAAGCGCGTTGTATTCATATATGCTTGCGGCGCTCCCTGCAATGCTTGAGCTTAATGCTTTTCCGTTTTTAAGCTCTTCTCCGTAGAATCCTGTGAGGGTAGAGTTGAGCCCGGCAGTTCCCATGCTTGAGATGTAACCTGACACTGCGCCTTTGCCGTAAAGGTCTGATTTCCAGTTATTTTCAAATGAATTTGTATTGAAATAAAGACCGCCTGAACTTAAGTCAAATGAGTTTATTGCAGTTGTTGCAAGGTTAGTGGATGCTGTCTTTATCCCTGCCGCTCCGGTTGTTGCAAGAAATGAGTCTGATTTAAACTTATCATATTTTGACCCGATCCCTTGAGTTACAGCTCCGACTGCTGTCTGTTTTCCTAAAGACATCATCCCGTCATCCCAGTCAGTTATTCCGCTTCCTATGTCCATTGCTGTGAAGGCTGCATCATCAATCATGTTGATTGCAAATGCTAAAGGCCCTGTTCCTGCGACAATTGTCATAGCAATGTTTCCGATACTTCTTACACTTGGCGCTCCGAAAAGGCCATCTGAATCTCCGTCATTATCCTTGTCATCATCCCACAGTTTCTGCGAGTACCATGGCTGATCAAGGCTTGCTATTCCCCGGCCAAGTCTTGCTTCGTTTCTGAAGTAAAGCTCATAGATCCTTCCATATTCGCCGTAACCTGCTGTTTTTATCTTTTCAGGGTCTTTACTCTTCATTACAGGGGCGTACCCTAAGTGCATATAGAAGAGTCCTTTCGTGTCTTTGTATTCCGATGCCTGGCGGGATGAATTAAACGATTTCTCTGCATTTTTTACATAGGATGAAAACTCTTCATCAAAACCTTTCCAGTTGGCTGTTTCCCTGGATGTTTTACTTCCGAAGATGAGATCTGAATATCTTCTGAGGTTTGTAACAGCCTTCTGGACCTTTAACTCTATTTCTTCATAACCCATTGAAGATAATGATTCACGGGAGAGGTCTACACCTGTTTCAAATTCAGGAGCTATAAAATGATGATAAGCTTCTATTTCATGGCGCTCTTCTTCTATGCCGCCCAGAAGTGTCATATCAATTATAGCTTTCCTTGTAAACATATTCCCTCTTTTCCTGTACCCTTTACCTTCGAGAGTATCGGCAAGGGATTTCTCAGTGCTCATGTTGGCCGATTCAATATTATCGGCTATCCCGTCTTCAACCTCAGTAACTGTCTTTGCCATTTTAAGGGCTTCAAGCAATGCTGCTTTCTTTCTAACTTCATTTGAAAGATTTTCTGCATAGTTTTCAAGTCTGATATCGTTTCTTCCAAAGCTTCCAATGTCTGGAAGGTATGATGAAAGAGTGATATTATCAGATTCTTTTCTTTTACTGTAATAAGAGGCCGCTGATATCAGTGATGACAGTTTTTCAGAATCTGTTACTTCCTCAACTATATTTTCGAGGTCAGGAGAGTTCTTTATGTCAGGGATTATTATCATCCCGCTTTCTGACAGGAGTTTATCAGCATTTATTCCTATTTCTCTTGAAAGACGCCTTGATTCTCCTCTCTGAACAGCTATTGTACTTTCTTCTATCCAGTTGTTCCTGTTTTCTTTTAATATATTGTACTTATCTCTCCAGAGTTCCTCTTTAAGGCTGGCTTCTTTCTGGAAATCCTCTCTCCATTTCTTTCTTTTTCCTATAAGCTTTGTAAAGCTTTCTTTCCACTGCTTGACACCTGTCTCATAAAGCTCCGAGATTCTTGATTCAAAGAGGCCCTGCTTGTCCTTGAGTTCGAGGTACTGGAGTTTTATTTTTTCATCATTTTCATGTTTACTTATGTCAACGGATGAGGAGAAGTATCTCATTAAATCATCTGCTGCAAAGGAAAGTGTTCTTTCCCTTCCTTTTAAGTCGTTAGCATTTGAATATGATGATAAGAGTTCAGAAAATGACATTTCTGATGATTCCTGAGTTGAGTATTCTGATTCATAAAAGAGATTGATGAAGTGGTTTTTCACTTCATCTGAAGTCACATCCTGATTGTTCTGATCTGCCCTGTACTTGAAAAGATTTTCTTCCCTTTCTTTTTCCAGCTTTTCAGTAATTATGTTAAGTTCAGCAGTCTTGTTGCTTAATGCTTCGTTTAGCTTTTCAAAAGTCTTAACAGAAAGGGTATAGCTTGAAGACTTGTCATCATCAGTTAATGAGTCATATATGTTTTTCAGAAGATCCTTAAAGCCTGAACCTGCCTGATCAGGAAGTTCCCCTGAAATCGAGGATAGCGAGACTATAAAATCATCGAATGATACCAGTTTACCATCTTCACTGCCTGTTAATGTTCTGATCTCCTCTTTTTTATCAAGAAAGCTTTCCCGGGATGAAAAAGTCTTTGCAATATCCTCCCAGATAATATTTCTTTCATAATTACCATTAATATCTGTCATGTTATGGCGCATTTTTTTCATTTTTTTCGCTGTTCGCTTCCAGAAATTGCTCCACCAGTGCTTCTTTTTTATATAATGTTCCCTTGATTTACACCTGTTCCACATCAGGTCATGAGAAATCTTGCTTATATCTTTCCCCATGAATGAATAGTCAAGGGTTGTGTTTCCCGACAGGTGCATTGCCCTGAAGAATGAATACAGTTTATATGTTTCAGGATTGTTTTTTATTGTATTAAGAGTATTTCTGGCTGAATTCAATGTATCATTATATGGGTCATATCTAGCAAAATCATAATCTTTTAGTTTCTCATAATTCTGATCGGAATACAGCGGAACGGTTACTTTGTTTTTATACTCAGCATAGAAAGCAAGCCCGAAATTCTTTAAGTTGTGGCTTCCCAGGTCAGAGATTGCTTTTGCCCATTTTAAAGCATCATTACTGAAGGTAATCTCTGAATCCTTTTTGTTAAAGTAATCATTAACAGCATTCTTTATATCTGTCTCACTTGAAAAACTACTAAAGTCTGTAAGTTCACCTTCATTATAATTTTCAACATCCGGTTTAAAGGGTAGGGTGAATTTAAAAATGCTTCCTATGGAATCTTTCATTACTGCATAATACCTTCCCGCTTCTTCCTGTGCTTTTGCAATATTCCTGGAAAGTGTTTCAGATGCAGAACTGAGATAGTTGACGCTGCCAAGGAGTTCTTTCTTGTCTTTAAGTGTATCAAGATATTCTGAATTGAATCTCTCACCTGTTGGACGTTGTGTGAGTGAAGTTTTTATATTAAGTACTTCGCTGTAAAGATCATCAGCCTTCTCAAATTCCGCTTTTCGCCTATCAAGGACTGCTTCCGGGTCTGTGTTTTCAAGCTTATAAGGAGAATCTGCAAAGTCCTTAAGCTCTTCAGCTTCATAAAGGTCCCACTTGCTCATTGTAAACTCATTTAATGCATTATCTACGGCAGTCTTTTTCTCTCTGTACTGGTTTGTCAGAGATGTGAAGTCATCAAGCAGATCATGATATTCAGTCCTTAAGGTGGATATCTCCTCTTTTGCCTCTTCAAGCACTGCTTTTTTATCTGCAACATTGTCATTGAAATACGCAGCCTGTTCAGTTTCCCACTCTTTTAATTGATTTCTCAGATCAGCAAGCTTTGTATTTCTCTCTTTATATTCTGTTTCTTTTGATATTATGAGAGCTCTTTTTTCTTTTACAGTGTCGCTGGTAGTAATAATGGATGACTCGTCTTTTAAAATATTGAGAGCTTTTACTATCAAGGTCTCAAATACTTTATTTTCACTGTTTGAATATTCATTTTCAAGTGATCTTTCATAACAATTATTAAGATCGTTAAGTGTATCAAAATCAAGAGACAGCTTATCTCTTTTTTCCTCTAACTCCTCCAGAGACAGAGGATCATCTGCTGAGTAATTTTCAATTCTGTTATTGTATAAATTGAGTTCGTTTTCCATTGAAGAGAGATCTTCACTGAATATAAATCCCTTTTCTTTAATTATACTTTCAAGGATTTTACCTGTAATCTCTTCTATATAGAATGGTACATTATATGTTTTAAGGGTTTTATAAAAATCAATTATATCATCCCTTGTCTCAAAAGAAGAACTTACTCCGATTGAAGCTGATTCTGAATCTTCTGCAAGATAATAAAGATCTGAAAGTTTTTCAAAGAGTTCATTTCTCTCATGAAGGGTAAATGCAGATGAGTATGGACTATATTTATTTATTCCCTTTATTTCTGCTTCAAGAAGAGCAATTTCCTTTATTTTTTCAAGAACATCCGGACCTGAAGTATCTATGGCAAGATCATCATATGAATTATTGGTGAGGAAAGAGAGAATATCGGAACTATCATAATTATCGCCGAAAAGTTCTTTTCTTTTTTCTGCTAAAGAGTTTTCTATATCTTTGATCAGGTCTGATGAACTTTTCTCACTTTCATCAAGAGAAAGAAGTTCTATTCCCTTATTAACTGTATCAAGTTCTCCTTTATACTGGATTTTTACAAGTTCAAAGAAAAACTCAGCCTCTCTTGAGTCCCCGGATTCAAGAGAGGAAAAAAACTTGTTTATCAGATCTTTTTCAGTATCAAACCCTTTGAGAGTAAACTCATTTTTTAAATCTGATGTTTCGGAATTGGAAAAATCAGGGTTTAAATTTTCAAGGTAACTATTTCTATCTTCAAAGTTTGATAAATCTTCTGCATTATCTTCGTCTGAAGTTCCCATAATATCTTCAAGAAGATCATCTGCGTCCCACCTTCTCTCGTTTCGAAGAAGTTTTTCCATATGAAGAAAGTAGTCATTCCAGCTGTTTTCAAGTTCCTCATCAAGGTAACTGTCATTCTCATCTTCAAGATTTGAAATTGTTGTTTCCAGAAGACTTGAATCCTTAAGACGGAATATCTCCATTGCAGACTCATATTCCCCCCTTGCATCTTCGAGTTTTTTTTCTGCAAGACTCAAGGCAGTTTTCTTCTCTTCAAGAGACTTTTCATTTTCGGAAAGGATGTTTTCAATAAAATCATCAAGTTCAGTTATGCTGTTTTCATATGAAGTCTCTTTTTCTTTAAAAAGTGATAGTGCCTCTCTATATTTCTTTTCAGTTTCCGCTTTTCTTTCCCTGTCAGATGTTTTGTCGAGTGAGTATTCATAGACATGCTGCGCGATATCAAGCTTCCTTTTTAAAATGTCTCTCTTTTCTTTTAATATATTAAGTTCTGAGTCAAACTCACTTCCCCCGTAGACACCGCTTTTAATCTCCTCTTCAAGACCCAAAAGGCTCTCTTCTGCTCCCTCACGGGATCTTTTATAGTTAACTGAAGCATTTTCCCAGAAGGTGAGTTCAGTTCTATAGGATGAAAGCTCATCGTTTTTGAGGTCTCTTATCTCGATTGCCCTGTTATATTGATTATAAAGAGGAACAAGGAGTACTTCCTGTTCTTTTATTTTTTCCTGATATAGTTTTATAGAATGTCTTAACCAGGGTATCCTGTTTCTCCTGTCTTCACCTGACTGAAGTTTCTGTATTGTTTTCTCAGCTGAGGATATATATCTTTCATAATCATCTATTTCATCCTCAATATCATCAATCTGGCTATATACTCTGTTAACATTCCTCTGTTTATCAGCTTTATATCTTTCTATTCTGGCTATTTCACCTTTGAGATACTCAATGTTTTCAAAAGCCATTCTCTCTATGTTTCTGCTTTCCCGGTAGACTGATAGATAACCGGTAAGCTCTTTTTCAAACCGTATCTTTTCCTTTAATGATGCCTCTTCTATATTTTGAGTTACTTCCCTGTAGCTTTCAAAAAAGCTCAGCTCTCTTTCGGACCAGTATTTCCTCCCCTCATCTATTATTCCTTTCATCTCAACAGACCAGGACCTTCTTGCTTCAGTAAACTTTTCAATAGCGCTGTCCCATTCTTTTTCTGCTTCTATATATCCTTCCTTTCCGCACTTTTCCCATCTCATCCTTTCAGCAAGAAAATCCTTTTCAGCTTTTTCCCATTTTTGAAGCCCTTGCTCAAAGCTTTTTTTAAAGTCCTCTTCCCATTCGTTTATCTTTGCTCCTGCCTCTTCTGTATTCAAACCTTTCATGAGTGTCAGGTTTTTCTCTAAGCTATCTGATGCTTCTTTTAAACTAACCTGAATTTCTTCGATTCTTTTATCGGCCTCAACCTCAGCACCCCTATCCTCGCTTTCCTTTTTCATGGAGAAGCGGTCTTTGCTTCTCATTGTAATGAGGTTCTTTCTTCCTGCAAGGTAGAGGTATTCAAACTCCCTTTTCACACTGTTTCTGTATTCACTGAATGAGGCATTCAGGATATCTTTTTCACTTTCTTCTAAACCTTTTTCAAGCGACAGGACTTCATCATATTTTATCTCTGCGCATCTTTCCCAATCATTGAAGAGATTATTAATGAAAACCTTTAATTCGCTTTCCCAGGATGATATATCATTATCAAGATCTGAAAGCCCTTTAAAGACCGGTTTTCCGTTTTCATCAAGGGATAGTTCTCCATTTTCAAACAGATACAGATAGTCTTTCTTTTTATTCTCAATTTCTGATAAAAGTGACTGGATATCAGGCTGGCTTATTTCCTCTTCAATCCTCTTCCACTGCCAGGATGAAAGCCTTTTTTTCATCTCATCAACGGATTTGCTCCGTTCGATATCACTTAAAGCTGACAATCCGGGACCTGCTGATGATAGCCACATGTCACGTGTTTCTTCAAGATCGGCCCTGTCATACCAGATTTTCATATCCGAAGCTTTATATTCTGGAGCTGCTCTGAAGTCCTCCGGTACTGCATGTGTAAAACAGCAAATAAACATGAAAAACAGATTCAACTTTCTCAGAAAAGATAAAGTATCCTTTTTCACAGATCCTCCCCGGCCAATTCAGCCGAACAGCAGATATGAATTTTTATTATTCTGCTATCTCCATATAACCGGAGAAAAAACATCCTGCTTCAGAATCAAATATATTTAAATATTTTTTATATATATTTCTGCATCAACCAGTTATAATCAAACAATTAACAGATTTGTCAGGGGGAGTCGGGATTGAGAGCAGGATGCTTTTTACTTTTACTGATTTTTTATGCTGCAGGAATTTCCGCCCGGGAAGATAAAGTTGTATCCTTCTCAGAAGAGATTTTCTATAACGGGGACAGGAAGGAAATACACCAGGAAATTGACAGGCTGCTGGACAGAAATATCAATTTCAAGGCTCAGACCTCATTCACTCTCAATATACCTGATACTCTGGGCAGCAGTTCGATTTCAAATATAGAAAAGATCCTAACAGATGTTGAAAATTTTACAGATATTCCCTATTACTCAAAAAGACATGATTCCACATATCCCCTTTTCAGAGATATTACCGTTCTTGAGGATGTTACTGATAAAAACGGCATAAGAATTATTACAGCAGATCAGACAATACTGCCGTTCAAACCTGCACAGATAAGATATACAATAGAAAATAAAGAAAACTTCATTCTCTTCAAGGCTGAAAATATCGAGAATATCAGGTGGTGGATATTTCCTGTCATAACAAAACAGAAGCTTCTGATCCTTTTTGCCGCAGAAATAAAAAACGGAAGGCTGGAATGCTACGGCCTTGGAACCGCTGACACAGGGAGTTTTTTCTTCATGAGAAAACGGCTCAAGGATGCTTTCAATGGAAGGACAGAAGCTCTGATACGGTGGCTGCATAAAATGCTGAATGAAAAATTCTCTTTCAATGAAGTTGAAGACTGGAAACCGGGGATTGATTCATATGGCAGTGAAATTGAAAATACGGAATAAGAACAACAATATTCCATAATTTTCGCGATTTCTGCCAAAAACTGCAGTGAAAAGTTTTATTCTATATACATAGATATCTCAATTCAATAAAAACATCTGAAGGGCTGAAGCATGACTTCAAATTAATTACACCAGTATCCACAGCTGCTGTAAAGGGAACAGTTTTTAAAGCATCTGCACATGGAGATCTCGAAGTTGAAACCGGAAAAATCAAATTCACAAATAAAATCGGCCAGGGCGCTTCTGTCAGAGGAGGAAACTCTTCAAAGATAACAGTCAGGGGCTATGGATTAGTCCATGGAGGATATGGTGAATAAAATACTGCTGATATTATCACTTTTTTCCTGCTACCAGGCACCTGTCTCTGATGAAGGGGGGCATTGTCGGTAATAATAAATACAGATGTTATTAAAACAGCCCCTGTAAGAGGTGAAACAGAATTGGTTTTACAGCTGTTCAATTCAGGAGAATTCAAAGTTGATCAGGATTTTATTTTTATTTCCAGGGAAAAAGTCATATACTAGTTATATAAAGCCTAATAATTATTTCCATTAAATATAAAAATGGAGGGATAAATGAAATATATACTGATAATCCTTATTATTATTGTTGCATTACCTCTATATTCTGCAGAGCTTATAGTAATAAAAGCAGTAAATGGAAAAGTGGAAATCAGGGAACCGGGGCAATCATGGGCAAGTGCTGAAGAAGGGGGAATTATTCCCGAAGGATCTGTCATTTCCACAGGTTTCAAATCTTCTGCTGAACTCGACCTCAGCGGTTCATCAACTATTTACATAAAACCTCTTACAAGAATGTCAATTGATGAGCTAGTTATTTCCGGAAACAATGTAAACACGAAACTTAACCTGAAACTGGGCAGAATCAAGGCTGATGTAAAGACTTCAGAAGGACTGAAGCATGACTTCACCTTAAGAACACCTGTTTCAACAGCAGCAGTAAGGGGTACAGTTTTTGAGTCATCAGTAAGGAAACTTGAAGTTGTAACCGGAAGAATAAGCTTTTCGAACAAAATCGGACAGGTAACAACAGTCAGCGGCGGGGGGTCATCCAATGTATCAGGTACTGGATTTACACCTCCTGCAACGGTTGCTGAAACAATAACACAAAGCTTTACTGTTGAAACTTCAACACAGCAGGAAGAAGATGTCCCTGAAGTTATTATTCCACCGCCTCCGCCAACAACAGGAACTGTGATTGTTCCATGGACGATACAGGAACCGCCATCCTGATAAACTAAGGAGTAATTTATGAAACGATATTTAATATTTATTTTGATATTTTCAATTCTTATATTTTCATGTTATCAGGCTCCTGAAACATCAACAGGGAATATAACCCTTAATCTCTATACCTCTGCGGCAAAAGATGCCCTTCCGGGATATGACGGAGAATTAAGACTTGCTGTATTCTCAGGCGGAATTCTTGATTCAATAATTGATGATTCAGGATCAGAAATCAGGTATCTGACAGAACTCCCTGATCCGCTCCTGGCAAACAATGCTGTTCCAATCAATGGAAGGGAAGGAGTTGTTTCTCTGTTAAATGTTCCGGCAGGTGTACAGCTTAACCTTCTGGTAGAATATGACGGCCCTTATTATGATGGAGGAGGCGACTATTATCACTCCTTTTCAGGCGTCTCCGAAACATTCGAGGTTAAAGGCGGGGAATCAGAAGAAATTGCTGTGACTCTCATTGAGACAGCATACGGATCTGTAAAGGTAAACAAGGGAACTCTTTCAAGCGGGTACTTCAGGATATTTAATTCTGATGATTATGACAGTTTTATAACAATAAGCGGATCTGAAATCAAGCAGTTAAACACTTCAACAACAATCATAGAATCACATTACGGAACTGTAAGCGGCTCTTATATTATATCAAATGAAGCAATACTTCCAGGCAGAAAATTCAGGCTTATTGTCAGTCAAAATTCCACTATCGATAACTGGAGCTATCCGGATGTCGGAATATCAGGGACCTTTGAACTTCAGCCTGGTTTAACAAAATCTGTTACTGTTACTTATTATACCTATAATAATAACGACTGTATAAGTTACTGCTGATTACATGGTTTATAAAGGCTGCTTACTATAATGCACAATGGGAAGACATATCCGGGACCTGCAGCATTCTTTTCTGCAGGTCCGGAATTTTATATTGCCTATAATTTTTCAACCGGTGACATATCTGTAATTAAAAGAAAAGATACATATAAATATTCACAGCTCTCAGGCATCAAGACTGATGAAGATCATCTAAAAGATCTGCTGGAACTTAAAGACCCGTCATGGGGAATCAGAGAATATGAAAAGCTGATATCTTATCTAAAAAAAGAAAAACTGCTTATCCCTCTGTCTGATGTCCCGGTTGAAGAGACGCAGAACTTAGACGCAGAATATGAAACAGCAATAATAACCTGTGACAGGCCCTGCCTTCTGGTCAATTCTTTTGAAAGTATTGCAGAAAGATTAATGAAAATTAATCCGGAGATTTCTATAACAATATTTGATGATTCTGTGAATGATGAAAATGTAATTAAAAACAGGCAGCTGACTGCTGATATAGAAAATAAATACAAAATAAAAACTTCATATTTCGGGAAAACAGAAAAGAATTGTTTCATGGAAAACCTTCTCTCCGGATTAAAAAACAGGGAAGCCGGGAAAGACTTACTTGAATTTGCATTCTTCGGGGATAATAAGTTTTCAAGTATGAAAGGTCCCGGAGGAAACAGGAACGCGGTTCTTCTAAAACTTTCCGGCAGAAAAATATTCATTTTTGATGATGATGTTAAATACCTTTTCGGAACAACTCCTGAACCCGACAATGATATTGAAGTATCCTATACTAAAAATCCTGAAAAAAAAATATTTCCTAATACAAAACTGATGATGAGTTACTTTAAATATGCAGATTTTGATGCTATGAATTATGCAAATGCAGTACTTGGAAAAAGTGTTGGAACTCTCATAAAGAAAGCAGAAAATAACAATGGATTAATTATTTCAGATAAATTCAGACCTGAACCCGGATATTCTTTAGAGGATACAGACAGCACTGTCAAAGCAGCAGTCTTCGGAATATATGGAGGAAGATGGTACAGCAAACCCTACGGAGTTTTATTTACTGAAGGAATTGAAAGGAAAAAGTCATTCAAAAATAAATCAAGTTATAAAAAGACTAAGGAAAATCCTATTCATCTTATGATGTCCTGTCATCTTACTTTAAGCAGGGCAGCATCTTTTATTGCGACAGCAGCAGGAGTAAATGCAAAAGGGATTCTCCCGCCCTTCCCTCCTTATGGAAGGAATTCAGACGGAATATGGGCAACAGTAATGCTTGCATTAAACAGGAAATCATTTATTTCCCAGCTGCCTCTTGCAATTTTTCATGATGTAGAAAATAAGAGTCCGTTCACATATAAAGATTTTGAAGATACATCTGCAAGTTTCGGAATAATTACAGTTTTAATTATTGAGCAAATCAAAAAAAAGCTGTTTTCAATATTTCCTGATATTTCATATGAATTACTTGGGGAGAAATTAATCTGTGTATCAGAACTATCTGACAAACAATTTTTTTCATTATGTTATGATTTATGGCTTGAATATACAGGGAATTTAATACTCAGGCTTGAAAATCTTCTGATTAAATATAAAGGGAAACCTAAATACTGGAAAGAAGATGCTGAAAAATATTTGTCTTTGCTTGCCGAACAGGGCATGATACCTGAAAACTCCATACCAAAAGAACTCAGGGATAATTATTCAACAGAAGAATCAATCAGGCTTTATAAAAAATTTTTCAGCGACTATGGAGAGCTGATAATAAACTGGCCAGTTATCTGGGAAGAAGCTTGTAAACCAGGTATTAAAAGGAACTGTAATTTTGACTGACAGATATTATCCTGCTTATTCTACTTTTAAAAAAGCAGGGGAAAGAATGTACTTTATAACAAACCATAACCTTGCAAAAACACAAATAATAAACAGTTTTGAAGTAAATCTTTTTAAATCTTTATCCGGATGTAAAACTATTAAAGAACACATGAAAAGCATCAACGAATCTGATGAATTTATTATCAATGAATCAATATTATATGGAATCATGAAAAACTGGATCAGGACAGGACTTCTCAGGAATGAAAATCTCCTGTTTGAACAGAATCATAAATACCACAAAAGAAGCTGTACAGGAGAGATGATTTTTTCGGGATGTATTACAGGAAACCGTCCCGACATGCTTAACAGATGGCTTGAGTCTAGAGTTAATACGGCAGATTACGCAGAGAAAAAAACTCCGATAATAATTTGTGATGATACTCAAGCAGAAAAAATAATAAAATCAAATAAAAAAATTACTGATAGTTATAGAAAAAATTATCCTGGGCAAATCCATTATATTGATATGAGAAAAAAAATTATTCTATCAGAAAAAATCAGGCAGTTACTTCCTGAAGAAGTGCCTGAGAGACTTCTGCCGTTCACACTTTCAATAAATCATCCGTATAAGGGAGAAAAAACACCAGGATCAAACAGGAATGCTCTTTTACTGACAAGTGCAGGAAATAATATTTATACAAGTGATGATGATATTGAATACAGTTTTTTTTCCAGGCCTCTTGAAAATACTGGCTACAGTTTTCCTGACAGTAAAATATTATCGCCGCTATTTTTCCCGGACATGAATACAATGATAAACAGATTCAAGAACCATGATGAGTTCAGCCTTATAACATATTTCGAAAATCTTATCGGTTCAGATATTTCTGAATTTCCAGAGCAGAAACTTTCTGTTTCCCTGAATAATATTACACCTCAGACTGCAATGTTTCAGGAAAAAGGGCTCCTGAAAATCAGAACAGTAAGTGCCGGTTACTGCGGAGGAAGATGGTACCAGAGTCCATACAGGCCTTTGATTCAGCAGAACAAAGAAAGAGAAGATTATTTTTATGATTATGAAAAATATATAATGATAAGAGATAACGGGCTTAATATTATGTCAGCTGATAAAAACACTCTTGTTAATGGGGATGCCCTTATGGGGGGAACATTATGCATGGATAACAGAAAAATTCTTCCTCCATGTTTTCCCCTGGGAATGCGAGATGACACATGTTTTTCCATTCTGCTTGAGAATTGCCTTGAGGCGGGACTTAATATCCATTTACCGATAGCCTTATATCATAATCCGGAGGAAAAGCTGCCGTTTACTCCGGAAAATTTTCAGGATGTTTCAGTAAATACAGGAACATATTCAATACTGATCCTTGAAAAACTATCTTCCTCATTTATTCATCAGGAGAGTAAAGAACGTTTTAAAGAACTTGGAGCTTATTTACGGAACTTCGGAAAAATGGACGGAACGGACTTTGAAGAACAGCTGAAACTTATTCAGCTTGGCTTTCTGACAAAAATTATGGAACATATCATTTATCTTCTTGATCTTTATGAAAATAAACCGCCATGGTGGGCAGAGGATATGAAAAAATACTACGCACTCCTTGAAAAGGAGGCCCTGTCAGAGAAATCTGTTATCCCCCGGGAACTCAGGGAATATGATACAAAAGAAGAAGCTCTTTCAGTTTTTCAGAACTACCTTTACGGATGTGGTGAAATGCTTTTCTGGTGGCCGGAAATCTGGGAAGCTGCAGAAAGACTTAACAGGGAAAATCGTGGAATAATAGATCTGCATAACTGAAAACAAATAAACTTATTTTTATTAACCACTTCTATGCTCAGATATAACAAAAATACTATTTATGTGATATTCAGGATAAAAAGTCGATACAGAACTCAACCTTAAACTTGGAAGAATAAGAGCTAATGTAAAGACATCGGAAGGTCTTAAGCATAATTTCACCTTAAGAACACCTGTATCAACAGCTGCTGTAAGAGGGACTGTTTTTGAGGGAGCAGCAAATGGAGACCTCGATGTAGAGACAGGTCAGATGAGTCAGACAAACAAAATTGGACAAAGCACAACTGTATCAGGAGGATGTTCATCATCAGTCTCCGGAGGAGGCTACTCTGCACCTGCAACTGCAGCTGAAACAGTTAATGAAACATTTACTGTTGAAACATCTACCCAGCCGGAGGATACAGGCCCTGCCTTAACACCCCGGACATCAGAACCTTCATCCGGAGCAGTAACACTTGACTGGTCATTGCTTTATTCCTGAAAAGATATAAAGGAGATAAGTCATGGCAAAAAAAATATTATTAATATTAATCATTATAACAATTTTCATATCCTGTTATCTGGCAAATTCAGAGAAAAGCAGCGGAACAGTTTCTGTTAAAATCACATCTGATATTATGAAAAACCCCGATCCGGGATATGATTATGAAGTAAAAATCAGGTTTTTCCCTGATGGAGAAATGGAAGTAGATCAAGCTTCTTCGATATCATATCTGACAGCTTATCCCGAGACTGTTACTCCCGGTATGATTTCCATATCTGTAAATGAAGATTCAGGATCACTGACAATTCAGGATATACCGGCAGACATCCCCCTTAATCTGCTTGCAGAATTTTATGATGAATATGAGGAATCCGGTATTTACTATATTGGTCACGCAGGACTTTCAGATTCTTTTGAAGTTGAACCTGGTGAAAATACTCAGGTATCTTTAGACCTTGTTTATGCAGAAGAGGGAACATTAACTGTTGATTTCAGCGATGCCCCTGATTATGATCTTGCCAATTATGGTTTCGTTGCAAGATTCTTTGAACCTGCTGCTTTAGAATCTTATATAACAATTTCAGGAGATGAAATAGATTTTGATCCATATTCATTTCCGGAATTCGACAACTATTATCCCGAATTCGGTTCATATCCTTATAATATTGAAGCAAGATTTCCGGGTAAAAAAATGGTAATGCTTGTTTCTTATCAGGAAACAGCAGGATACGGTGATTACATCGGGATTTCAGATGTTTTTGAAGTTCTGCCGGGAAGAACTCTCTCGGTACCTGTGCAATACTATTACTTTATAGGCGGCGGAGACTAAAAAATGCATTTATATATTCACCTGTCTGCGATAAAGCCCTGCAGATTTCCGGCGGGGTTTTTCTTTTATTTTGACTTAATATCCATTATTTCCCATAAAAAATCTCCAATATCTGCTGTTTTTACTTAAAACAAATAGTTTTTTGCTTCAAATAATGTTTTTAAACATTCCATTTTACGAAAAACAATTATATAATTTTATATCTAATCATTTTTTAAAAATTTACATAATAATTTTATTCAATATTTAAAAATTGGAGGACATAATGAAGTATTTCTTGTTAATACTTCTTATTATTGTTTTTTCTTCACCTCTATATGCAGCAGATCTTATTACAATAACAGAAGTAAACGGAAAGGTTGAAATAAGGGAACCGGGAGGAAACTGGGCCAAAGCTGAAAAAGGCAGAACAATTTCTCGGGGTTCTTTAATTTCAACAGGATTCAAATCATCTGCAGAGCTTGACTTAAGCGGTTCATCAACAATTTTCATAAAACAGCTCACAAGGATGTCAGTCGATGAGCTTGTTGTTTCCGGAAACAATGTAAACACGAAACTGAATCTCAAACTGGGAAGGATCAAGGCAGATGTAAAAACATCAAAAGGCTTAAAACATGATTTTACTTTGATGACACCTGTTTCAACAGCAGCAGTACGAGGCACGGTTTTTGAAGGCAGTGCTAAAGGAGATATTGATGTTGAAAAAGGAAAAATACAGCAGAAAAACAAAATAGGACAGAAAACACTAGTCAGCGGAGGTAATTCATCATCTGTATCCGGAAACGGGTATGCTCCCCCTGCAACAGCTGCTGAAACAGTTAATGAATCATTTACTGTTGAAACATCAACCCAGCTCGATAATTCAGTGCCTGATTCTCCGCCTCCCCCTTCTGCCTCAGAATCGAAACCGGGGTCTGTTACAGTAGAATGGCAAGTAGTATATCCACTCCCATCATAGGTTAAGGAGGAACTATTATGAAAAAATTATTATTGATATTTATAGTCTCAATATTTTTCATATCCTGTTATATTACAGATAATAATTCCGGCACAGGATCAATAACATTTGATCTTCCTGAAACAATGAAGGCATCAGCTAATGTTGAGACAATACTGAAACTCCGGTTTTTCAACGAAGGGGAAATGCAGGTTTTACCAAACTTTTTATCTGCAACAATTTCCTATGCAACAGATTATCCCACTCCGGTGTCTGTTACAGGGCAGAGTGAATTTTCATATACATCATCAGACACCAGCGGATCAGTTACAGTGACAGGAGTACCGTCAGATAAACCACTTCAGATTCTGGCGGAATGTCTTATTGAATCGTATGAAGAAGGTTCAGGCCTCTGGTATATTGAAAGGGCAGGTCTTTCAAATTCATTTACGCTTGGAGAAGGGGAAAACGCTAATGTAAGTATAGCTCTTTTAGGGGCAGTTTACGGGAGTGTAACTGTAAATAATGATAAAGGATGGAGTACTTGTTATTTCAGGGCCTATGAACCGGACGATCTTGATAGTTTTATCTATACAGAAGAAGGGACTGCTTATAGGAATCCTACAGAACCGGTAACACTTTGTGAAGCAGAAGGGAGTGTGTCTGGGAATTTAATCTTTCAGGATGCAATACTCCCGGGAAGAAAAATGAAGATGCTGATTACAAATCAGTCAAGCAGTGATTCAGATCCGGTTGGATTATCTGAAGAATTTGAATTAAGACCTGGAGAAACAAAGACAATCTCAGCATCATACTATTCATCATGTATACAAATCTCATAAAAATATTATTGAAATAAGTAATTATGAGCATAACAAAGTATTTTTCGAGTCCTGCTGCTTTTTTCAAGGTAGCAGGCTCAGAAAATTATATTGCTTATAATTTTATTACAAAAAAGTCATTTTATATAAGCCAGAAAAATGCATATAAATACTCAAAGCTTTCCGGAATAAAGACAGAAAATCATTTTTTAGAAAATCTCCTGAATACTGATGACAAGGAATATTCTTCTGAAGATTATAAAAAACTTCTGTCATTATTTAAAAAAGAAAAACTGATATATCCTTTATATATTTATGAAGATAAAATCAAAATCAAGAATAATCTCTCAATAGCGGTTATATCATGTGAAAGATCTGAACTTCTTAATTCCGCCCTTGAAAGCATTGCCGCCGGAATAGTGAATGTAAAGAGGGACCTTTCTATCAAACTGTTTGATGATTCCATATCTGAAAAAGAAATAAGCAACAACAGAAAGGCGTTATCAAGTATAGAGGAAAAACATGCTACAGCAACTTTTTATTTTGGGAAAGAAGAAAAAAAGGAATTAGTAAAAATACTTTATGATAACTGTGCTGAAAAAATACCAGATAAAAATATTCCTGAATTCGCCCTTTTCGGCAGCAAGAAGTATGTTCACCTTGCAGGTCCGGGGTCAAACAGGAATGCAGTCCTTTTAAGAAACGCCGGTAAGAAAATAATAAGTTTTGATGATGACACAAGTTATAATTTTGTCACATCAAGAAATGTCAGCAATTGTCTTGAAATATCATCAATAAAAGATCCGGACAGATATATTTTCCCTGATAAAATAAAAGCTAAAAAACATATAATAAATAAGGATTTCAACTCTTTCAGTTATATAAAAGAAATCCTGGGACAAAAAACAAACACCATTATTAAGAATGCAGACGAAAAGAAAATTCAACTTTTTACAGAAGATTTAACATCGGAAAATTGCGGTTCTCTTACGGAGGGCAGGAGTAAAATAAAAGCTGTAATGTTAGGAATATACGGCGGTAAATGGTATGATAATCCTTTCGGGGTTTATTATTTAAATAACCCCGGTGGGAATAATTTATTTAAGAAAAAAGCTGAATATGAATTTTTGAAAAAAAGACCATATTCATTAATGCTTCCTGATCACCTTACACTCAGCAGGGCCCCTTATTTTGTTGCTTCCTGCATGGCTATTGATGCACAGGAGATTGTTCCCCCATTCCCCCCATGCGGACGGAATGAAGACGGGATATGGGCATCTATAATGCTTGCTCTTGAGGAAACCAGCTTTATTGCTCAAATACCTTATGCAATATATCACGATATTTCAAATAAAAAGGATTTTACAGAAAAGGATTTTGAAGACACCACAGCCAGTTTTGGAATTATGACATTACTGATTGTAGATTACATAAAGGAAAAACTTTTTTCACTTTTCCGTAAAGCAACATACAAGACACTCGGGAATTACTTTGTATTTCTATCTGGTATTTCTGAAAAAAGTTTTTTATCTCTCTGTCATGATCTGTGGCTTGAATACACTGCAAATTCAATTGAAAGACTTGAAAAACTTCTAATTGAGAACAGGAGAAGGCCAAAACACTGGGCTGTTGATACAGAAAAATATATTGACCTCCTTCAAAAGCAGTCAGCTGTTCCTGAAAATGCAGTACCTAAAGAACTCAGACTCAATTACCAGATTCCAAAGGCTTTAAATGTTTATAAATCTTTTTTTAAGGATTATGGGGAACTATTAATAAACTGGCCGGAGATATGGGAAGCTGCGTTGGAAATTAATAAAGGGGAGGAAAATTAACCTGGAAAAAAGATATTATCCCGCTTTTATTGATTTTAAACGGATCTGGAACAGCAAGTGTTTTATCATAAACAGGAACGATGATAAAACCAGTATTGTAAGCAAATTAGAAGGAAATCTTTTAAACACTTTAACTGGGTGTAAAACAATTCATGAACATATAGAATCAATAATAGAAAGTGATCCAGATAATTTACCTTATGCTGCTTTATCTGCTGCAGTTGGAAAATGGGTAAAAGAGGGGCTTTTAAGAGAAGAAAAATTATTATTAAAAGAGAAGTTTATCACGTATCCAGAAGACAGCTCATACATGGCCCTTTTTATTTCATGCTGTATAACATGTAATCGTCCTTATATGCTTGAAAGATGGCTTAAGACAAGAGCCGAATCAAAGGACTATATTACCAATAAAATTAAAATTGCTGTTCTGGATGATTCAGAAAATAATAAAATAATAGAATCAAATATTGATGCAATATCTAAAATAAAAAGTAATTATCCTGGCCAGATATTTTATATTGGTAAAGAAAAGAAAATAAAGTTTTCTGATGAAATCAAGGGGATTCTGGAAAAATCTGTTCCAAAAAGTGTTGTTCGTTTTTCATTAAATCTTGAAAAAAGATGCTTTGATGCTGTTAAAACAGGGGGAAACAGGAATTCGTTTACACTTTTAACTGCAGGATTTTCCGCCTGTTCAAATGATGATGACCTTGAATACAAGGTGTATTCAAAAAATGAGTGTAGCCCGGAGAAATTCATTTTCTCGGAAAATTACACTTCCGAGGCAGTGTATTATCCGGATATGAAAACCCTTAATGACAATGTCCATGAATGCAGCGATTTCAGTGTCATTAATAAATTCAAGGATATAGATTTATCAAATTCTAACTTTAAGAATAATGAATCATTTACAAAATCACTTAGTACAATTACTCCTTATACAGCAATGCTCCTGGAAAAGGATCAATTAACAATACGGACTGCAAGTTCAGGATATTGCGGGGGAAGATGGCACAGTAACCCATACTTTCCGCTTCTCAGAGGAAGATCAAATATAATTTACAATCCGGATAATTTTAAAAACTATGAAAAAATAAAAACAAACGGATTTAACATAGTATCCCCCGAAAGTTTTGTTGTTGACTACAGTGATTTTTTTATGGGAGGAACATTCTGGATTAATAACAGAGATTTAACCCCCCCCTGTTTTCCTCTTGGAAGAAGGGAAGATTCAAACCTGGGAATGCTTATACACAGATGCCTTGAACCGGGGCTTTCCCTTCATATGCCTTATGCGCTGTATCACAATTCTCTTGAAAAAAAACCATTCCCAAAAGAATACTTCAATGATATTTCACTCGACTCCGGTGTTTATACATCACTTGTTCTGGACAAATATTCATCGATATTGATTTCTGATAACGGGGAAGGGAAAATACGGGAACTCGGATTCAGGATCATGGAATTAGGAAAACTTGGAATTCAGGAGTTTGAAGAACAGCTGAAACTCCTGCAACTGGGATATTTAACAAAAACAATGAACCATATAAATTATCTCTTCGATCTTTATAACGGAGAACCTTCCTGGTGGGCAGAGGACATGGAAAGATATCATAAACTGCTTGAAAAAGAAGCACTGAAAGATGATTCCGTAGTGCCTCGCGAGCTGCGGGTATATGACACAAAAGAAGAAGCTCTTTCTGTTTTTAAAGACTACCTTTACAGATGCGGGGAAATGATTTACTGGTGGCCTGATATATGGGAAGCGGCAAGACAGCTTAACATGGAAGGGAGAGGATTATTAAACCTGGAAGATTGAAGACAAGCCATCTCTTCAAAATTTGTTTACTCCTAAATTGAACAATCACTCTTTTTTTTCTCCTGAACAATATCAAATCATTTTTACTTGAACTCAATTCCAAGCCACTTGGCGGGGTCCGCCATTCTGGCATTTATCTGGCCAATCGGGACATCCTTTGTAAGCTCTGCCACAAGATACTTTTTACCATTGAAAGGAAATCTTGCCCCGTTTCCCGGAATATCTACAGCAGCCATTGAATGGGAGTATTCGGAGGAAACCATCAGAACTGCATCAATACCAAGCCTTTTAAGAAGAATGATATACATGATTCCGAGAGAATCGCAGTCGGCAGAATAATCCTTAAGTGCAGTAAGAGGCGGAGAAAAATCTGCAATAGTACCTGTCCTTGAATAGGAGAATTTCTGAAGCCAGGAGAGCAGCCTTGATGCAATCTCCACTGGATCTTTTGTCCCGTTTAGAAGGGTATCCCTTAACTGATAAAAAAGTTCGTCAACGCGTCTGTAGTTGTCCCTGTATATCATCCTGTAAAAACGGCTCCAGGCATCTGTATCCTGCGGCGTAAAAAGGGAAAGGACATGAGCTTCTCGCTCAGCTGTAATTTCCGCAGATTCTACAGCCCTGCTTTCTTCTTCAAATATAAATTTGCCGTTTCCAATTGGAACAGATAATTCAAGCACAGAGTTATTCTCTCCTGTCTGTTCATAAAAACTGCTTACCGGGCCTGGAGAATAAAGGGCATTGTATGTGTCTGAAAAAGAATCAAGTGCTGAAAGAATATAGAAAAGGGCATCATCATAAATCTCTTTTTCACAGAAAGAGAGAACAGCAAAATCATAATCAGGGCTGTTGATAAAAACAGCGTAGGCCCTGTATGAGGCAAGCTCTGTGTTAAAACTCAAGTCTGCAAAAACTGATTCGCTGCCGTTATATATAAATGAAGATTTCTCTCCTTCTGCATTAAGCTGTTTTTTTACACTTTTAAATATCTCATCTGCAGATGAATAGGTATCCTGAGGATATACTTTAATCTGGAAGAAAACATTCTCCTTTTCATTGCCGAATGTTGCCTTGGTTTTTGTCATCCCTATAGGATCAAGGCCCTGAGGCATATCAACATAACACTGCCAGTCTTCCAGAAAGTATTCCTTTGCAGAAATTTCTATTGGGGTAAGTGAAATCATAAAAAAAATAAAAATTATATACAGATACACCTTTTTTCCTGATGATCTGTAACTATATTGATAATTACAGAATTTGTTTTCTTTCATAGATAAAATATCGGTAAGAAACCGATCATAAAAAAGAAAAAGGGGAGCAATAAAAACTCAGGGAAATAAGCGGGGAAATTATTTTATCCGTGAAAAATCCAGGCAGGAGATATAAAAAAGAGGCTGCCGGAGGAATAAAGGCAGCCTCAGTATTTAAAAGGGGTTTATATATTTATTAAAAACAATCTTCCCTGTTTAATCAGGTATTGTTTCAGATAACCCGGATCAGGACTTCTTCAGATACTTCTTTGTATCAAGTGAAACAGCAGCTACAATTATAATTCCCTTGATAATATACTGATAGTACATATCAAGCCCCATGAAAGTCATCCCGTAACTGATTATTGTGAACATCAGAACACCGACAATAGCACCTGAAACCTTTCCGATACCTCCGCTGAATGAGATACCCCCAACTACACATGCGGCAATAGCATCAAGCTCATAACCGAACCCTGTCCCGTTGTTGGCACTTCCGATCCTTGCAGCTTCAAGGAATCCACCTATTCCGTAAAGAACACCAGCAAGGATATAAACCAGAAGAAATGTAGTCATTACATTTACCCCCGAAACCTTTGCAGCTTCGGGATTTCCACCTACAGCATACATGTTTTTACCGAATGTAGTCTTGTTCCATAAAAACCAGACCACAACACTGGTTATACCGGCAATAAGAACAAGATTCGGAATCCCCATCGTCGACCCGATAACAAACTCGGTATACCTTTCATCAAATCCCCCGATTGGCTGGGGGCCCGGAGCGCCAGATGCAAAATAGATTGAAAGGATACCGTAAAGTGTAATCATCATACCCATTGTTGCAAGAAAGGGATGTATTTCGAATTTTGCAACAACAAAGCCGTTAATTGCGCTGAACACGGAACAGAGAACAATTGCAGCAAGCAGGGGGAGGATTATGGGAAGAGGGGCCATGTCAGGATAGAAACGGTTTGCATAATCAGCCCTCTGCAGAAGGGATCCAGAAACTACAGCTGCAAATCCGACCATACGTCCCAGCGAAAGGTCTGTTCCCTGAAGAATAATAATTCCCGCAACACCGAATGCAAGGATCAGCCTTACAGACGACTGTGTTAGAATATTCTTGAATACTGCAAATGAAACAAATGCAGGTTCCTTTACAATTATAAATACAATAATTGCAAAAATTACTATATAAATTGCATTATTGATTAATAATTCCTTCCACCATTCCTTATCTCTGTTTAATAGATTATTACGAATATCGGTTTTCAGTCCGCTCATACTTCCGCCTCTCTGTTATTATTCAAATATTTCGTCGACAGGTTGAATATTTCTGTCTGTGTTGTTTCATCGGTATTTACAATCCCTGATACAAAACCGTTGCTCATAACCATGATACGGTTTGTAATACCCAGAAGTTCCGGCATTTCAGAGGATACAACAATAATTGATTTGCCCTCTTCAGCAAGGTTGATTATCAGCTGGTAAATTTCATACTTAGCCCCGACATCAATACCCCTTGTAGGTTCATCAAGAAGAAGTATATCCGGATTTGTAAGAAGCCATCTTCCTATTATCACCTTCTGCTGGTTTCCTCCGCTGAGCGCACGAATTTTCTCCCGCCTGTTGGGGGTTTTTATTCTCATGTTTTTAATCTGAAGATCTGTATCTTCCTTCATTTTCCTGTCCACAAGAAATCCCAGACTGTTTTTATATGACTGGATATTTGAAATACATGAATTAAATGTAATATCAGCTATCGGATAAATACCTGTCTGCCTTCTTTCCTCTGTCAGAAGTGCAAAACGGTTGTTTATAGCTTTATGGGGATCTGAATTATTAATAAGCTTGTCATCTATATATATTTCACCGGTTTTCAGTGTTCTTGCTCCGAAAAGGGCTTCCAGGAGCTCAGTGCGCCCCGCTCCTACCAGACCGGCAATTCCAAGTATCTCCCCTTTTTTCAGATCAAAATTAACATCATGGACAACAGGCTTGTATCTGGTTGTCAGGTTCCTGACTGACATATGAATTCCGTCCGGCTTATTTGTTTTCGCAGGGAATCTGTCTTCAAGCTCCCTGCCTACCATCATGTTAACTATCTTTTCCATGGTAAGATTTTCAATAGTTTCCGTTCCTATGTAAAAACCGTCCCTCAGAACAGTCACTTCATCTGATACTTCAAAAATCTCCTCCATTTTATGGGAGATATAAACAATACCGACCCCCTCTTTCTTTAATACTTTCATAATGTCAAAAAGCATGTTTACTTCATGCGCTGTAAGGGATGAAGTCGGTTCGTCAAGAACAATTATTTTCGCGTTATAGGAAACAGCCTTTGCTATTTCGACCATCTGTCTCTGGGAAACAGAAAGTTTATCAAGCCTTGTTCTTGGATCAAGGTGGATATTAAGACGTTTGAAGAGAGCCTTTGTATCTTCATACATTTTCCTTTCATCAACAAACAGACCTTTTACCGGATATCTTCCCAGCCAGATATTATCTGTGATAGTCCTTTTGGTAACCTGATTTAATTCCTGGTGTACCATCGAAACTCCGTTTTCAAGGGCATGTTTGGGATCAGTGAAGTTAAATTCATCACCCTGGAGATAGAACTTGCCTGAATCCTGCCTGTAAATACCGAAAAGGCATTTCATGAGTGTTGATTTTCCTGCGCCGTTTTCTCCCATAAGAGAGTGCACTGTCCCGGGCCTGACATTCAGGCATACATCCTTAAGTACTTTAACACCTGAAAAAGATTTGTTTACATTTTTTATACTTAACAGATATTCTTCTTCCAAATGGAACACCCCTTCTATGCACACAGACAGAGAAGGCAGCCCTCTCTGTCTGTATTAATCCGGAAAGCTGATATCAACTGCAGTAGTTTTCATTAAAGCAGTACAAATCAGCTCCGGTATTGTTATTTCTGAAAATCCTGGTAATTTTCAGGAGTTACAGCTACATAAGGTACTCTGACAGCTTTTGTCTTAGGTCCGTCAATTTTCCAGTCAGTTCCTTCAAGAACATCTTTTGCCATTGCAGCATTAACAGCAAGATCTACAGTAGCTCTTGACTGGTTTACACCGTCATTGAGGACTGTTCCGTCAAGTTCCCCGTCTGCAATGTGTGTGAGAGCCTGATCAAGCGCATCAACGCTGTATATTGGAAGCCTTACACCGGCAGCTTTCATGGCAGTAATCGCTCCGAAACCCATACCGTCATTATTGCATATAACAAGCTCGATATCTTTTCCGAAACTTGATGTAAGCCATGCAGCCATTTTGTCATTGCCGTGAGCTGTTGACCAGTTGGGATCTGCTTCAAGTGCAAGCTGCTGAACCTTGATACCAGCATCAGTAAAAGCTTTTACGGATTCCCTTGTTCTTGCTTCTGCATCAGGATGACCCGGTTCGCCTTTCAGCATTACATACTGAACAATTCCGTCTTTGTTTTTGTCCCATTCAGTGTGTTTTTTCCAGTCAGCAACCATCATCTGTCCCTGAATAATTCCTGATTCAGCAGAATCTGTACCTACATACCATACTTTATCATAGGAAGTCATAGCACCGGCCTCAGTAGCCTCTTTATTGAAAAGAACAAGAGGAATATTGGCAGCTTTTGCCTTGTCAATAATTGCCTGAGCGGCAGCAGGGTCTACAAGGTTGATTGCAAGAACATCAACACCCTTTGTAATAAAAACATCCACCTGGTCATTGAGCTTTGCCTGCTGGCCTTCTGAGTCAACTACCTGAATTTCTACACCTTTTTCTGCGGCATATCTTTCAAGTTCAGGTTTCATAACTCCGTTCATGAAGTTATCTGCAAAACTGTAAATATTTGCTCCAATAACAATTTTGTCATTTTCTTTTTTTCCGCCTGCAAATATCAAAGCAGGAATTGCAATCATAACAATCAAGGCAATCAGAATTGTTTTTTTCATTTAAATCTCCTTTATAAAATGTGAAAGATATCTATGGTAACAATTCTAACAGCGGGTTTCATTAAAACAATGTAATATCTTATTCAAAATTTGTGTGATCCTACAAAACAGGCTTACTTGAGAGGTTTGTAGTCAATCCATATATACTTTTTATCAGTGAGAGGATAGCTCATTCTGTCAAAACTCTTATTTCCAAGAACAGCCTCTGCAAGCTCAGTAATTGCCATTGCCTGTGACAGCGAATCATTCAGGACTGACCCGTAAAGATATCCTCTTTCAATCATTTCAACAGCTTCATCTAGACCGTCAATTCCGACTACAGGAATCCAGGAATCATCATCCTTATCAATAATACCGTTACTGTTTGTATCCCTGAACATACCTGACTGTCTCATGATGCTTATAGCCCCGAGAGCCATTGCATCATTATTTGAAATAACAAGTTCAATTCTGTTTCCGAAAACCTCGATAATATGCTTCATCTTTTCATAGGCTTCCTCCCGTTTCCAGTTGGCTACTTCTGTTATCAGAATATCAAGTTTGAATCTGTTCTCCCTGAAAGTTTTTACAACTTCTGCTGTCCTTATTTCAGCATCCTGATGCCCCTGCTCCCCTTTTAGTATTACAGCTTCAATTTTTGAATTTCCGTTCCTGTCATAGCTGTTAAGCCTGTCAGGATCCCCCCCGAAAAGTTCCATAATCATTTCCGCCTGAAGCCTGCCTGACTGCTCTGCCTTTGCCCCGACATAATATGCTTTTTCCCACAGTTCAAGATCTTCGGAGAGAGGTTCCCTGTTAAAAAAAATAACCGGGATATCGACAGATTTCAGTTTCCTTATCACAGAATAAGCACCAAGCCTGTCAACAGGATTTATTATCATTATATCATTTCTTTTTTTTATCTGTTTTTCTATGTATTCGTTCTGAATAATCTGTGAGTTGTTGCAGTCCATTGATTCAACACTGAACCGCCCTCTTGAAAAATCCAGGATATGCCCTGCAAATACATCCACATAGGGGTCATCCATATTATACAGGAAAAGGCCTGCTGTCTTTTCCCTTATACTGCAGCCTGCAAGCATAAAAACAGAAATACAAGCTGTAACAAATATTTTTAAATATTTTTTCATCAGGAAATCCCCTTTCTGCCGGAAATATGCGAAACTTCCTCATCTACAGGAATAAGGAGTTTTATAAGAGTCATCTCATCAAGTTCACTTCTAATTAGTATATCAGCATCATCCCCGTAGAAAAGTTTGAGCCTCAGGTAGACATTTCTCATTCCTACGCTGCTCTTTGAATGCTCCCCTTTAAGAATCTGGTATATTTCGGCAATCCGCTCTTCAGTAATTCCATAGCCTGAGTTTTCAACTTCAAAAACAAGAAAACGGTTTTCAGGATAAGCCCTTATGGTGATTTTTTCAGTCTCATCTCCTACTCCGTGGTAAATAGCGTTTTCAACAATAGGCTGAAGAATAAGCTTCATCACCTTATAATCATAAACACCCGGATCAATTTCAAACGAGTATTCAAACCTGTCGACATACCTGATCTTCTGTATTGTGAGATAATTCCTGATATGCGAAATCTCATCTTTGACAGGTATATATGTTGCTCCCTTTGAAATGCTTATCCTGAAAAATCTGGCAAGTGCTATTACTGTTGTAATTACATCATCTGTTCTCTTGTTCTCGGCTAGCCAGACAATTGAATCCAGAGTGTTGTAAAGGAAATGGGGGTTAATCTGGTTCTGAAGAGCCTTGAGTTCAGTCTTTCTCTTTTCCCTCTGTTCATTTACAACACGGTCCATAAGAGCCCTTATCTCTTCAAGCATTCTGTTGAAAGCCCTTGACAGGCGGACAACCTCTTTCTGTCCGCTGACTTCCACTGTGGTATGAAAATCGCCCCCCTCTATTTTAAGCATGCTGTTTTTAAGCTGGAAAAGAGGTTCGGAAATCCTCCGTGAAATAACAAATGAAACAAATGCAGTAACAGCAAAGCTCAAAATAAAAATAACAAAAAGAATAACCAGCATCTCATCGCGGGCAAGTGCAAGCTCATTTACATTGTTGATTGTTACTATTCTCCACCTTGTCTGGCTCAGTGTATTAATATTCACATACATCTGTGTTGAATCAATCTCTGTCTTGAAGCCCCCGAGATAATTATTAACTGCAATATCAATACTTTCGGGAAGCTCATCACCCTTTCTCCTTCCTGATATATAGATGATTGAATCGTCATCATTCAGAATCAGTATATGACCGCCGATGCCCAGGTTGGTCTTGTCTGCAAGATCTGTAAGGTTTTCAAAATTAAGTTCTATAAGAAGAATTCCGTCCTTCTCAACGCCTGATTCATTGTACTTGACAGATCTTGAAACTGAAATAATTTCCTCTTCTATAATGCTGAAAAGGCTCTGTAAATGAGGAGCTGAGAAATGAAATGTTGTTTTTTCCTGTAATGCATTCAGGAACCATTTCTCCCCTGCAATATTATGGAAGCGGATATTATCAGGACTGTTCCCAAGTATTTTATCACCCTTTTCATCAAACAGAAATATGGAAACAACATCCCTTTTTATCTCGGAATTATAAAGGTATATATCCTGAAGCTTTTCATATGACCTGTGAACATCAAGATTGAGCGATGCTGCCTGGATATAATTCGATGTTTCAATAACACTGTTTATATAGCTTTCATAATTGAGTACTATCTGCTTATTAATCTCCCTTGACTGGCTTTCAATAAGGGAGTTGATCCTGTTGGAGAATACAGAATAATAGACAGCACTTGTAAGGAAAAGCACAATCATTACAATACTCAGGGTTGTAATGAGGATATTCTGGCCTATTGAAAAATTATAGAGTATTCTGTTCTTCACGGTATTTCTTTGGGGATGCTCCTGTGTGTTTTTTAAAACAGTGGCTGAAGTAATAAACATCATTAAATCCGCACTGTTCCGCTATCTCGACAATTCTGTCTCCTGTAAGCTTCAGTAGTTCCTTTGCCTTTTCAAGTCTCAAACCTGTGAGGTATTTTACAAAAGTTGTCCCCATGTCTTTTTTGAAAAGAAGACTTAAATAGGACACACTTATCCCGAATTCCTCACAGACCTTTTCCATTGATATCCCGGGATCCTGATAATTGGAATTTATATAGGCAACAGTTTTTTCAAGCATTTTACGTGAATTAGTCATCTTGGTATTAAGATTTTTCTCTCTGAGCCTTATAAGCGCTGAAAGAACCCAGTCAAAAAGCTGTTCAAGGCTTCTGAACCCAGACATTATTTCAAGAATCCCGCCTTCAGCTATCTCATTGATATCCGCCTCAATGGAACCTGCAAAATTTACAATCACATTCATCATATTTACGATATAAAGCTGATAACTGGCAACAGTTTTATTATCTCTCAACGCATTGAGCTTCAGCGTTTCCATGATATTGCGGATCTCTGAATCGCTTCCGAATCTTGCTGTATATTCTATATTCCTGATATCAGACTCGCTCAGACTCAGGTAACGTGGAGGATTTTCTTCAAGCTGTTCTATATAAACAATTCTTCCGGCATTGAGGAATTTACTGTAGGCAATAGCTTTGGAAGCTTCTTCATAGGCTGAATAAAGCTGGCTGAATTCCCTGTGCAGGGAGCTGATCCCTATGTCAATATTTACAGAAAGATACCTTTCAGCCATTTTCACCATTTCAAAAAAAACACTGTCTATATCTTTAAGAAACAGTTTTCCTTTTTCCTTTATGATAAAAACAATCCCGTCTCCGAACATAAAGCTGTAATGGCTGTAGCTGTGTCTTTCCAGTATTGAATTAATAACAGACCTTACAGACAGCTTCATTTTTTCGAGTTCCACAATATCCCGGGATATTTCAGCAGTTTCAATCCTGATAAACGAGAGCAGATAGCTGCTGTCATCAAGAGAAACACCGTAATTTTTTAGTGTTTCAATATCCTCCCCCTTATCAGACCGCGAATAGACAAGACAGGAGCTGAAATAGTTGTCGATAACAAGAGATATGCTTTCTTCATACTGTTTTTTAAGTTTTTCAAGGCTGTATTTTTCCTTGAACTCGTTATCCAGTTCAATTTTAAGTCTTTTAAGAAATTTTGAGACATCATTCTGCGTAAGGGGTTTTGTAAGGTAACTGACAACACCAAGATCTATTGCTTCCCTTGCATAATCAAACTCATCATAACCTGTTATAAAGGCAACCCGTATTGTGGGATAATCCCTTCTGATTATGGAAGCCAGTTCTATTCCATCAATAAAAGGCATTTTTATATCAGTGAGTACTATATGGGGTGAATATTTTTCAATCAGTTCAACAGCATCATATCCGTTACCCGCAGTTGCAACCACAGAGAAACCGCTTTCCAGTGAGATCTTTGAAGAGATCCGCCCCCTCACCTCATCTTCATCATCAACAAGAATCATCTTGTAGAGTTCTTTCAAAACAATCTCCTATCAAACTCAATACCTATATTTCAGGAAGCTTATTATAATAATACATTTATTCATCTGATTTTTCCATTTTTTTTAACGATGCATTTTTAACTGTGATGAATTGAATAAGTACCGGGTTTATCAGCAGATAAAATTTATCAACAGCAATTTCAGGAGAACTGAGAAACTTCTACAGCTCTCTGCTGCTCAGTTTAAGATATATATAAAAATCAGTTCCTTTTCCGACAACACTGTTCACATCAATAGCTCCTTTATGATTCTTTAAAGTGCCGTATACTGTAGCAAGGCCAAGCCCTGTTCCCTTCCCTTCCGGCTTTGTGGTAAAAAAGGGTTCAAATATTTTATCAATAATTTTCATATTAATACCGCAGCCTGAATCTGAAACAGTAACACATATGTATTTACCGGCATCAATATCTATAAATTCCTTAACTGACTCAGCTTTGCTTATATTGATATTTTCAGAACTTATCCTTATTTCCCCGGTATCATTCATTGCATCTTTGGCATTAATCAGGAGGTTTAAAAACACACTCTGAAGCTGTGAAACATCTCCTTTAATAATGGAAAATTCCGCATCCAGTTTTTCCGACACAGATAAAGCAGCAGGAGTTGATCTGGAAAAAAGCCTGACTGTTTCATGAATTAACCTGTGAAGATCAAGGTCTTCGTAAACCTTTTTTTTCTGCCTTGAAAAAGAAAGAAGCATACCGGTGAGTTCATTGGCATTTTCAATTGCAGAATCTATCTCTTTGGCATAACTGAAGAAATCACTTTCTTTTTCAAGACTGTCAAGGAGAAGTGAATTATACCCCTTGATTGCGCACAGCATATTATTAAAATCATGTGCAATACCACCTGCAAGCTGTCCGATCAGATCCATTTTCCTGCTCTGCCTGAGCTGGGCTTCAAGCTGATATTCAGTGGATATATCCCTGAAAACCAGTATTGATCCAGTAATGTCGCCGGAATCTCCCCTGATAGGAGCGCCGCTGTCTGCTATATGCCAGTTTACACCGTTTTTACTTATCAGCATTATATTCGGAGGAAGATTGATAACCTCCTTTTCTTCAAAGATAATCTCAGCAGGGTTTTCAGAAGGTACAAGGCTTTCCGAATCAACTATGGTAAAAACTTTTTCAAGCTTTTCACCGGCTGCATCAGGACCTGTCCATCCGGTCATCTTTTCAGCTGCAGGATTGAGCATAGTAACCCGGCCTTCCATGTCAGTGACAATAACACCATCCCCTATTGAATTAAGTGTTAAGTAAAGGTTTTTTTCACTTTCCCGTGCCTGTTTTTCTGCAAGGATCCGCTCTGAAACCTCTTTTTTCAGCATATCTGTTCTACTGTCAATCTGGGCTGCCATGTCGTTTACTGATCTTATAATGTTGTCAATATCATACTGACCTGACAACTGAAGTGTATACTTGTAATTACCTGCCCCTATGTGAGTCAATCCGGAAACCAGCCTGTCAAGAGGTCTCACTACGAACTTCCGGACAGAAACAACAGTAACAGATATTATGGATATTATGACTGCAGACATAACAACAATTATTGTTCTTATGATACTCTGTCTAGCAATATTAACTCGTTCGAGAGAAATCCGGAATATAATCCGGCCAGTATTTCTGTCATTGAAAATTATCGGTATTGTATATTCCGAGGAAGAACTGCCTGTTTCCGATAAGCTCAGGCTGTACATCAGCTCATCGAAATCATTCAAAACCTCAATTGATTTAATATCAGCAGAATAAATATAGTTTCCTGTAATCCTTTCAACAGCCTCCCTGTCCAGGTTCCATAACGGTTCAGCCAGTTCCTTTGAAAGATTTGCAAGAAGTATTTCTGCATTTTCATCAATTTCGGTTTCTATATAGTTTATTGTATAAAAGTAGTTCAGGTAGCTGGACAGTATTCCTGCGACCAGGGTTGTCAGAAGGAGATAAAGCAGAAGGTAAAAAGAGGTATTTAGCTTATCTTTACGGAGCAATCAGATACCTCCTGTAAATATCCCTGAACTGCCCGGTATTTCTCTGCATATAGTCTCCCGGAAGCTATGTAATTAAAATCTAATTAAAGGAATAGGTATATTTATTGTATATATTCCTGTAGATATCAGTTTTTTTAAATTCAATCAGAGCATTGTTGAATTTCCCCTGCAACTCAGCAATATCTTTTCTGGGTGATTTTTTTACAAAAAGCAGATACTGGGGTTTTGAATGAAGTATTTTTGGATGGAATATAAGCTCTTTATCCAGACCTGTTTTTCCGGCAGTAAAAAGACCAATAGTTTTATCAATGGGATACAGATCAATTTCACCAGAGGCAAGCGCTCTTAAAGAGTGTTCAACATCAGGATATTTTGTTATATCAAAATTATATTTCCAGAAATCCTCGAAATAGGAATTATCTCGTATTATGCCGATCCTGTACCCTTTTTCCTTGATTTCCTCAAGCGTAAAATCAGCGGGGAGCAGATCTTTATAGATTTTTCTGATAAAAAAAACATATTCAGTCATAAAAAGATTATCACCAGGAATAATTTCCGGAAAATGTTTCTGCTCTTCTGTATACAGTAGAAAGGGTTCCCTGTATTTCTTGTGCGATGTGGAATCAACAGCATCTATCCGGCCAATCTGGGCCATCTTCCATACACGGGACCATGGATATATTTCAATCCTATATTCAATATCAAGCTCTTTAAAGATATATCTGTAGATTTCTGCATTTATACCTTTAATTACGCTGTTTTCCTCATACAGGTATGGAGGAAAATTTTCACCTGATATCAGGAGTGTACTTGAATCTTTCTTATTTACAAGACGTTCATCTGTGAGATCTTTTTTATTGCAGGATAATTCGGCAGAAAAGAGTATCAATAAAAGCAGTATCCGCAATATTCTTCCCATAATAACTATCTCTACTATTAAGTATAATTACTAAAAACTGTTTGTAAAGAAATTATTAAATATCTCATTATCTGTTTCAGGGCTCATGAAACAGCAGTTCAATCCGCTTTTCAAGTATATCGTTTCCTTCCATTTCCGATCTCTTTTTCAACCACCCTGAAATTATTTCATTTGAAAATGCCTCTTTGATAAGGGGCATTGCATCATCGATAAAAACATTGTCTTCCATATTGAGAAATTGAGCAACTGGTTCCAGAATTTCAACGGGTGCTCCGCTTATGATACTCTGATAGATAAATACAAGCTCTTCGGGAAGAATTATCTTTTCACCATCTTCAATACTGTAAAGCCTGCCCAGTTCCACACGTGATTCCCAGGCATAACGGGTATAAGGAGAGGCAACAATACATCCCCTGAGAGCAGGTTCTGCAGATTCCTTATTATAGCCGGTACCTGCTTTTTTCAGCCCTTTCCAGAAATGGTAATAATATCCCTGCATGGAAGAATAATTTCTTTCAAGCGTAACATATGCTGCAAAATCCTCTTTTGCACCGAAACCTGTTTCCAGTCTTGATGCCAGTTTCAGATAATAATAGAAAGTAATTGGAAGTTCCGGCTTCAGCTGGGTAAAAACAGCATCTGCCATATCCCATTTTTCATTTATAAAATCAGCATATCCCTCAATAATTTTAAGGCCGGCCTGACCCAGCTCATTCAATTCAGGATTATTGAATTTATCAGCAATAGCATTAAGATTTCTTTCAATTCCCGCATTATCGATATTTCCTTTATAGCGGGAAATTTCCAGCTCGGAAAATATTGCAAAAAGAGCACTCAGCGGGGCCCCCGCCCTTTCAAGAAGTCTTGCCTGGTCAAGCCCGATTTTATTCAGCCGGGGATTCTTCACCCTAAGCTCATCAAGAAGGGTAACATGAATTATAAGATTTTCTTCGCTCGAGGGAACCTGGGCCAGTACAAATATAAATGCATTTATATCTTCTTCAGTAAAAAGAAGGCCAATGGATTTCCAGCTTTCTTTGAAAAGGCTGTATGCTTCATTATATTTTTTCTGGGCAGTCATCGCCTTTGCAAGAGTGAGTGCAGTACCCAGACTGTCTTCCCTGGTGTTTTCAAGAGATTTTCTTGCATAGCTTTCACTTTCTGGATATTTCTCAGTTCGCAGCAGATATTCAGCATAATTTGCATAGAACATGTATTTCTCATCACTTTTTCTGCTTTTTTCAACAAGATTAAGCCCCTCATTAAAATAGGGAACAGCTTTTTCAAACTCACCTGCAGAAAGATACAGGGCAGAAAGGTTTATCTTCAGAACCAGTCTGTTTTTATACTTGTTATCAAGCTCTTTTATAGCTTCAATAAGTTCTGCTCCCTGTTTGCTTTTTACAACTGCATCAAAATCAGACTGAAAAGCCTTGTCACGAAATCCGCAGGATATAAGAAGTAAAGCCGCCAATACTGCCGGCAACAATAATTTTACTGTTTTTGTCATATAGCTCCCCTAATCAGGTAAATATCTTAATAAAGCACAATTTCGGTATTATACACTTAATAGGATCAAAAGAACAGGAACTAAATCAAATCTTTATTCTGAGCTGTAAAATACAATTTTAAACAATTATTTTTTGTGTTATATTTTATATATAAGGAAGATAGCAGCTGTGAATTGGATTTCAGCATGCAACAGGCAAATTTACTGAATTACTGCGTTCTTATGTGTATATAAAAAGGACAGCCAAATGAATAAAGTCATGTTAAATAATAAAAAAACAACCCCATCAAAGATTATCTGCGTTGGGAGAAATTATGTCAGGCATATTGAAGAACTTAAAAACGAGATCCCTGATGAAATGGTTCTTTTTATGAAGCCTAATTCATCGATTACAGATACTCTCACCGTTTTTTCAGGGGAAGTTCTACACTATGAAGGTGAATTAGCATTCATGTATATTGACGGATGTTTTAAGGCTGCTGCATTCGGGCTTGATCTCACAAAAAGGGATCTTCAGAGCAGGCTGAAGGAAAAGGGGCTTCCATGGGAAAAAGCAAAAGCATTTGACGGATCAGCGCTTTTCAGCCCTTTTGTTACTGTAAACTGCAACATTGATCTTTCAATTGTACTTAAAATTAACAACAGGATAGTACAGGCTTCTGATGAAGAACACATGATTTACAAACCGGATGAGATACTAGATGAAGTGAAAAAAAACTTCACGCTCTTTGACGGGGATATCGTAATGACGGGAACTCCTTCAGGAGTCGGTAAAATATCACCGGGAGATCATTTCGAAGGATTTATTCTTGATGGAAGTGATGTGATATCATATGCAGAATGGACTGCAATATAGCAATATATACTGTGAATAAAATCAGCAGAAAAATATCTGCTGATTTTGGTTATTGTTTATTTAAACTCGATATTTATTATATCATCTTTCAGCCATTCACTTTCTACAAGTTCATCAACCAGATGATTTTTTGCAGCTGCACTGTTATAACCTATTGAATAGTCCCTGTTAAAATGATAAGTGCTGCTTTCCCTGTCACCTGAAACTACTTTTCCTGCTCTGTATGTAATCTTCAGGTCTCCCAAATAATTGATCTTGTCAGCAAGGATACAAAACTCTTTCTCCAGAGAACCGCCCAAAGAGGTTGTTGTACGTCCTGATGTATGCTCATAATAATACTCATACAATTCAATCTCATCAGAAGTATTTGCTACAAATGCAAAATACCCGTTTTTTGTTCTTTTTGCATAATCCTCCCCGGTTGTTTTATTATAGAATTTCAATGTCACATTAGAATCAATAGTCCTTTTGGGACCGTCAAAATAACCGTCGGGAAAATCCAGTATAAAAGAACCTATTACCAGTGATTCTGAATTTTTTGATGGTTCAGGAATTGTAGAACATGCTGTTAAAAGAAGCAGTGAAACAACTAATAAAATTAAATACTTTTTCATTTTTTATCCTTATTTATATTATATTTTAGTTTATCATAACGTAAATATGAAAAAAATCAAGATATTTTCATTCCTGCTGCCAAATTTTAAAAAAGGGATTATTAAGATAATTAATAAATCAATGGCCAATTCATAATCAAGCGGCAAATCCCTTTATCCATGGATAAACAAGGGAAAACCATTCCCCTACCCTGCCGTATACAGGCACCATAAACACAAAGATTCTGCTATGCTCGGGAACAACAGCAACATGCCTGATCTTTCCCGGATCAGAAACAGTTTTAAGAAGGCTGTTGTAGTGCTTCCGCCCCTCATCATCCTTGTAATATATGAAGAAATCATTATCCCCCCATCTGATTTCATCAATTGTAAAATCTTCAGGGTTATGTATTTTAACTGTCTTGAAGGTTGAAAACCTTTTTTCAATAAGATGGGATTCTGTAATATTTTCAGAGAAACTTCCGTCCAGAGAAAAACTGATAAACAGCCGGTCAAACTTCATCAGGAAACGGCTTATCGGGTAATAGAGCCCCGACTGACGCGGAAGCATTGTAATGGTAGCTTCAGCCTCACGGAACCGGCTGTTTCCCTTCATAAGGAATTTTGCATGATAACCGGTAAGGCCTCCGATATTTGTATAAATCTCATCTTTGGGTTTGATGATATCCCTGATGCTGTTAAATGCGGAAAGATATATCCGCTTGTTTTTCCTGCTTCCCCTGAAATAGGAAATTGAAAGCATAATTGAAAAAGCAATAAACAGATGAAAAAGCGGCTGTGATACAATCTGCATATTATTAAACATCAGTATTCCCCTTAAGGTAGTTTTGAATCAGGTCATCAGGTATTATGTAGCCGGGATTTTTTTTATTTCCAGAAAATCCTATACGCTGATTAATAACATCATTTTTCTGAGATAAAAGGTATTTTTCAATTTTATCAGCATCTTCAGAAAGGCAGCTGTCAAATTTATTATTAAAAGTAAGACGCAGAGGGATTCCCAGTTCATCAAGACTTTTTATAAGCCGTTCCGATTCCTTCATTGAAAGGAAATCAGGGTTGAATACAACAGATACAGTATTGTTATTACCCCTGATAAGTGATTCCAGGTTTCTGTATTTTTCATGCATCCTGTAAAGTTTTACAATTACTTTATCATCACTTTCATCATATTTCAGTTTTTCTGTTTCTGTATTTCCTTCTCTAACCTTTCTTATGGTATATCTTTTTTCCAGTATCTGTTTTCTTATTCCGATCAGCTGTTCAAGCCAGTTGATTGTAATTGACGGCAGGGCAAGAATCCTCAAGGTTATACCTGTAGGTGGGGTATCAAAAACAATAAAATCAAATTTGTCCCCTGTACTGAAAATTCTGTCTATCTCAATCAATGCAGCATTCTCCTCCATTCCGGGAGTATATTTGAGAATATTGAAATATCTGTCAAGGTTGAGAACTTTAAGGTATCCGTAAACCTCTTCAAACACCTTTGTATTTTCCTTCAGGTATTTTTTAGAAGCTTTTGAAAGGTCAACTTCTGAAAGCGAAAGATTTTTGGAAAAACTTGTCTCTTTACTGTCCAGCTTTACACTGAAAATATCTCCAAGGTTATGTGCCGGGTCAAGCGAAACTATAAGGACCTTGTAACCTTTTTCTGCAAGCTGATATCCGAATGCAGATGAAAGGGTCGACTTTCCGACGCCTCCCTTTCCGGTAAAAAAAAGTGATTTCATATTTCAGTCTATACCTATTGTTCCTGCCAGTTCATTAAATGCATCAAATGCATCCTCAGCTCGTTTGTTGAGAACTTCTATTTCCCTTGTCAGATCAGGAATAAGTTCTGCTGAAACAAGAGTGGAAGGTGACGGGATCCCTGTAAAGGATCCCATCAGAAGGAGCACAAAAAGGTTTTCAAGCTCGCGGAGTTCATACTCGGTGACTTCCACAGCTTTTATTCTGTGCGCCTGGTCAATTGATTTTATAAAAAAGACCAAAGATCTGTAAATCTTTTTTATCAAGCTCATCATATCCTGTTATTTTGCAGCTACTTTTCTGGATTTCATGAAATCAATTATAAATATAATATTCATGAGAAGCATTATAATCTCAATAACAAGAAGAGTTATTCCTGATGCAGGGTTCTTTGTAATAGAAGCAGGAAGAATAACTGCAGAGAACCATATAATTGCAGCAGTAACTGTAACCCAGAGAGCATATGCAGGAATAAGTACTGCAGATCCTTTTGCTCCGAGTTTTGTTGTTACCCATGAAGCACCTGTAATAAGTGCCATTGAAGCAATAAGCTGGTTTGCTGATCCGAATGACGGCCATACAACAGAAAAGTTACCTGTCCATGCAAGCCAGATACCTATTGCTGCAGGAACAATTGATGCTACCCATTTATTTGTCAGGAAATTATATGCACTTTCATTTTTGTCCTTTATAGGGAGCATTATTTCTGCAAAGCAGTATCTTCCGAGCCTGTTTGTTGTATCAAGAGTAGTCATTGCAAATGAAGAGACCCACATACCGGCAAGAAGCTTGACAGCATTTGTAGGGATAAACTTCAGCCAGGTAGATGCAATCATGACTGCATAGCTTTCTGTAAACATTGCTGCGCTTGGATAGCTCCCCATCATTGCTTTTGTATATTCTGTTCCCCATCCTGCAGCTGAGATAGTCTGCCCGGCATCTTTCATAATACCGAAACCGAAACCTGCAACTGAAACAACTACTATTGTTGAAAGGAAACCCTCTGTAAGCATTGCACCATATCCGATCGGAAGGGCATCAGATTCCTTTTCTATCTGCTTTGATGTTGTTCCTGATCCTACAAGTGAGTGGAACCCTGAAAGTGAGCCGCAGGCAATTACAAGGGGTATTGCCGGCCAGAAAGGAGTTGCTTTTCCACCCATAACTATCGGGGAAAATGATGTAAATGCAGGAGCTGAAAAACCTTTAAAGCTGAAAATAGCACCTACAGCTCCGAGAATCAAACCTGCATAAAGGAGGAATGAATTCAGATAATCCCTTGGCTGAAGCAGTACATTGACAGGAATAGCAGCTGCAATAATAATATAAACGAAAAATACTGCAAGCCATGTCTTGTAGCTTGCTGTAATAGGCATCATTGCACCGCCCCATAGAGCCAGAACAAGCATTACAACACCGATTACTGAAGCAAGTGTAAAATTCATTTTCACCCTGTAAATAAGTACACCGAGAATAAGGGCTGCACATATTTTAAGTATATATGAGGTTGGTATCGCAGGATTTCCTACAAACATTTTACCGCATACAGCTGCAAAAGCTGCAACAACAAGAATGAGAAGGAAGAATACAATCCAGTAGAAAAGTTTTCCCGATCTTTTTGTTATTATATCGGAAGCAACAAACTGTATTGATTTACCGTCATATCTTACGGAAGCCATTACAGATAGGTAATCATGGACAGCCCCTATAAGTGCATTACCGAACCAGATCCAGAGCAACGCAGGGACCCATCCCCAGGCCATTGCAAGAACAGGGCCGATGATCGGCGCAGCTCCAGCAATAGAAGCAAAGTGATGCCCGAAAAGAACAGGCGCCTTGCTTGGTACATAATCCACACCGTCATAAAAGGTTTTAGACGGAGCATCTTTGTCGTTTGATGCCTGTACTGTTGACTCAAGTTTTTTACCGTATTTCAGGTAGAGGCCAACATATATCGCAGCACCAATAATAATAATTAATGTTGTCATACGACTCCTCCATTATTAGATACTTAAAATGGTACACCTTCAAAGCCTCATCTGCAACTATTTTTTATTGCTGCCATTCTGAACTTATGTTATCATTAATACTGTCAGGTAATGATCCGATATAATAAACATATAAAAAACTGATCAGTATGAATTTCCAGTAACAGATATAATATCAGCGGATCAGTTTTATGTAACATTGAAATCAGTTTATTATTTCATTTTTAGTGCAGCATGCTTGAATGAGGAGCCTTATGATCACCAGACTGTCGGTTGAATTAAAAAAACTCAAAAAAAACAGATATATCCTTCTTTTAAAAAAAATAACTGCATGGAAATTTTTTCCGGTTTTTTTAAGTACTTTTCTAGTATTTTCAATAATTACAATTCAGTATGCAGAAAGCCGCCAGTCTGTTAAAAAAAGGGGCCCTGAAGATTTTGAAAATATTTTCAAGGTTGAAGTTGACAGATATGAAAAAGAAATAACAGTCAAAAGCGGAGAAACACTTCTTTCCATACTTGAATCAACCGGAGTAAAAAAATCGGAAATAGCAGAGATAATAGAAAAACTTACACCCCTTTACAACCCCAGATACATGAAGCCGGGACAGAAAATAAAACTGATAATGTATAAAGGGGAAAACAGTCAGCATCCTTTCATTGAACTCCTGAGAATAGCTGAAGGGGTAGAAACTGAAGCCAGAGTATCCCTTAGAAACGGTATTTATGAAGCGAGAACTGTTCCTGTAAGGACAATCTCTATAAAAAAGACTGCCCAGGGTACAATTACAGACAGTCTTTATCTTGATGCAAGCAAGGCAGGACTTCCCGATTCAGCTATAATGGATTTTTTTCATCTCTGTTCTTTTGATGTGGATTTTCAGAGAGATATCTATCATGGTGATAAATTCAGGGTGTACTATGAAAACATCATGAATATGGATGGCGAAATAATCTCAAAGGGAGATATAATATTTGCCCAGCTTGACATGCAGCTGAGAGATAAACCGCTTAATATATACAGGTTCAAAACTGATAACGGGAAAACCGATTATTTCAATGAAAACGGCCAGAGTGTAAGGAAAACCCTTCTGAAAACACCTATTTACGGTGCCCGTATATCATCGGGATACGGCAGAAGAAAACACCCGATATCAGGATATTCACATGTCCACAGAGCTCTTGATTTTGCAGCTCCCAAAAACACTCCAATTATAGCTTCCGGAAATGGAGTGGTAGAACTTGCTGCATGGAACGGCGGATATGGAAAATGTGTAATTATAAGGCATGCAAATCAGTATAAAACCCTTTATGCTCACCTTAATCTTTACGGAAACAGTATAAAAAGGGGGAGCTCTGTAAAACAGGGACAGGTTATCGGCTATGTCGGAACAACCGGCACTTCAACAGGATACCATCTTCATTACGAAGTAATATTCAGGGGAAGGAAAATAAATCCTTCTACAATAAAAACTCCTCCGGAGAAAAAGCTTTCAGAACCAGAACTTGAAAGGTTTTTCAGTGAAAAAGAAATTACTGACAATTATATTGATAATTATAACAACAAAAACAGTCTGGAATTTCTTTAATCAGTAATTATCCTGTAAGTTATAAATAAACAGTTTCAGAAAACAATCTGCTCAGGGGCTTCAAAAAAAATATGTTTTACTGTATTGTAGGCACCTAAGAACTGATAAACAAGGATAATCTAATGGGAACACAGATACTCAAAAAAACTGCTGCAGTTGTAATGTTAATTATAGGGATTGTTTTTTTTCTTGTGGAATTCAAAGCTCTGCCGCATAAACCCAAAGACCCTGAAAAATGGGACAAATTACATTCAAAATACTACAGAGCAATAAAAATGACAGGAAGGGTCTGCCTGCTTCTCGGACTGACTTTCATGCTTACCTGATTAAAATTTTATAAATAACTTCTTTATTTATGTGGAAGAAAATAAGACAATGTCTAATTTTCTTCCATAGGATGCCCTAGAACCTTTTCCTCTGTATAGGATTCCCTTATTTTAAGTACTTTAACATCAAAAAAAAGCGGCTTTCCGGCAAGGGGATGGTTTGCATCAACCTTTACTTCATCTCCAAGAACTTCAAGTATTGTCAGCACATAGGGAGTTCCATTTACAGCTGTATCAAACTCCATTCCCGGTTCCAGTTCGATATCATCATTTCTGAAATTCTCAGCCGGGACATTAAAAACCATTTCATCATCCCTTAGACCATATCCTTTTTCAGGAGGGACTGAAACAGAAATAGAATCATCTATCTTCTTCCCTTCAAGAGCTTCCTCCAGGCCTCTTACAATATTCTTATAACCATGCAGATATGCGAGCGGACCATTTGATTCACTTGAATCAATAACATTTCCGTGCTCATCTTTCAGAGAATAATCAATTGTAACAACCTTCCCTCTTCTTATTTCCAAAACCCTTTACCTCTCTCTATCTGAAAATCAAAGAAAATATACTAATGTTTTACTTTTTTTTCTATATAAATATTCCCAATAATTATTGATTAATATTATTCTTTTCCAACATACTGTCAAATGCTCCAGTACTGATAATAATTAACTTGAATTCCACTGATATTAATAATATCTATATTTTATGGAAAAGACACATTTTTTTATCCTCCGTTTAATAATACTTTCTCTGATTATCACAGGATGTACAACTTCTGAAAAATCAGTGCCTCTTGACGGACAAAGTGACTTTAAAATAGTAAAAAAATATGCTGCCGAGTACGGAGTAAACCCCCCCTATGCTTCTTCTTTTCCAAAACTATATTTCAAAGGAAATGAAGTGAGAAAGGGGATGCTTGAACTTATAAAAAAAGCTGATAACTATATAATAGTCAACACCTATCTTACACTTAACGATGAGTACGGACACGTAATTCTTGAAGCTCTCAGAAAAAAATATGAAGAAGGGGTAAGTGTCTATGTAATGGCAGATTCCTCCAGCCATTTTATGGGAGAAGAATCAGCATTTATCTACCTCCACAGGCACCATATCCCGTTTACAGAATATAATCCCATCAGATTCAGGAAATTCATAGATCCGGTGAATCTTCTTTTCCGGGATCACAGGAAATACTGGATTATTGACGGTAAATATGTTCTGCTCGGAGGATGCAATATTATGAATACATCTCTCCAGCCTTCGAGGGAAAGAGGTAATACAGACGGAATGGTACTGGTAGAATCGCCGGGAGCAGCTGAAGAGCTTCTTGATTCATTTATTAAAAACTGGAACAGATATTCTCCATACGATATAAGAAAAGACTACTTCAAAATTCCTGAAACAACTGTTTTTGAAACAAATATTGTTCTTTTTAATCAGGAGACCTCAGAAAAAAAACCTCTGATGGAATTCATGGTTAACAGAATGTTCCAGTATGCGGAAAAAGAGGTATGGATTATTCAGCCCTATACATTTATTGATGATAAAATTCTCACCTATGTCAGGGAGATGGAGGACAGGGGTGTTGAAGTATTTATTGTCCTTTCTGAACTGGTCAATGCGGAAAAATATCACTATGCATCTTTCTATGGAATCAAGGACCTTATTGATATTGGGGCAGATGTTTTTATCTATGAAAACTCTCCTCTCCATTTTAAAGCCTTTATTATAGATGATAAATTGTTTTCCATAGGGTCAGCCAATTTCAACAAGCGTTCGCTGGAGCTTTCCGATGAAGCCAATATCATGTTTTATGACAAAAAGTCATTCTACATTCTAAACAGGAGTCTTAAGGAAATAAGAAAAAGCCTCAGACATGTATCCTATGAGGAAGCCCTCCTGTATAAGACAGCAGAATACAGATGGTGGCACAGAATGATGAAATATACAGGTTAAAGCTTGCCAATTCGGAAATATTAAAATATCATTATTACCATGCCCCCAAATACTATGCCAGCAGCAAAAAGCAGGCTTGATAATGATCCTGAAAAATATTTTTCAGCGAGAGAACTAATAACTGCATTTATTCTCATAAACATACTTATTGTTTCAGTTATTTTTATTTCTTTATATACAGATAAAAATACTTCCCTTAATGACAGAATTTCCGAAGGAAAACTGAGTATTTCCACCTACACAGAAGATTTCATCCCGCTGGATGGTAATTGGGATTTTGAGTGGTATCCTGAAATACCGGAAATAATTGACAGCAGCCTTATTCCTGAAGATTTTTCAGGAAAAGAATCAGTTCCGGGATACTGGAAAGCCGGAAGTCAGGGGCTGGGAATTTACAGGCTGATAATAGATAACAGCAATAAACTCAGAATTCCTGCAGTAAAGCTGACAAATGTAATGGATACCTATAAGCTTTTTATCAACAGAAGAGAATATTATTCTGTGGGTACTATCTCAAATACACCCGAGACATACAGGGATGAAAGCCGTCCTGTTGTAATACCTCTTCCAGGCTGCGGAAGCAGGCTGGAATTATGCATCATGGTCGGAAATCTTACGGAAAAAAGAGGGGGACTCAACAGACCTGTATATTTCGGAGAATATAACACCCTGAAGAACTACAGGGAAAAAAAACTTGTATACAACAGTATACTTCAGGGGATATCACTTACAGTAATATTCTACAATGTCCTTTTTCTTTTTCTGAACAGGAAAAAAGGGGGTCTGAATAATATTTTCCTGATAATTCTCTGCCTGACTATTATATTATTCTGCGGGCTGAAACAGGAAATGATGCTTAAAACTGTTTTCACAGAACTTTCAGGTGAAATGAGGGCAAAACTCATCTATCTTTCATTTCTGCTCCCGTTTCCTGTTTTTGCCTGCTATATAAAAAGTGCCTACACAAAAATATTCGGAAGAAGGACCTATAATTTCATAATAATATCTGCAGTTTTTCTTACATGCTTTGTCCTGTTCTTTAAGAGTTCTCTCTTTTCAAGATATCTTCTTTACCTTGAAGCTGCAAACCTTTTTCTCGCAATATACCTGATATCAAGACTTACCTATCTTTTTATCAAAACCCATGATACAACACCGCTTACCCAGCTTATGGGTATGTATATTTTTATAGTTGCATTTATCGCAGCAGTTCTTGATGACAACCTGAGAATACCAGCTGATGCTCCGTTTATTCTTTTTACAGGTTTCATCCTTTTTCTCACAGCCGGGAATACAATGCTTTCCATCAGGGCATTCAACAAGCTGAAGCAGCTTCACAACGCTCTTATAACCTCGGAAAGGGACAAGGAAAAACTCAGAAAACTTTCATATATTGACTCGCTCACAGAAGTATCAAACAGGAGACACTTTGATGAATATATAAAACTCCTGTGGGAGCGAAACAATTTCATTGGAGAATCTTCTGCTATCTTAATGATTGATATAGATAATTTTAAAATATTCAACGACACATATGGTCATCAGGAAGGAGACATCTGTCTTAAAAAGGCAGCAGAGGCAATGAATATAGAACTTAACAGGGGAAATGATATTATATTCAGATACGGCGGAGAAGAATTTGTTGTTGTAATTTCAAATGTCAGTTCAGAAGACAGCCTGAATATTGCGGAAAAGCTGAGAACAAATGTAGAAAACCTTAAAATCCCGAACAGAAACTCTCTTTTTAGCAGTTATGTTACAGTCAGTATAGGAGTAAGTTACTATAATCCTTCAGAAAAGCAGTCAGGATGGGAAAAAACACTTAAAGAGGCTGACACTGCTTTATACAAGGCAAAGGAAAACAGAAACTGCTGTATCCTTTTTGACAGTAATAACAGCTTTATAAAAGCAGGGGAAAAACATGAAGAAATTAACAGCAGGAATTGATATCGGGGGAACAAATACAAAAGCAGGTATTGTTTCCGAGGAAGGTGAAATAATCAGCAGGGTGAGCTTTCCGACAACTGATTTCAGTGAAGTGGAAAAGTACAAAGCGCATCTTGGTGAAATAATCAACCATATGGCAGAAGAGAATGATGCGGAAATAACCGCAATAGGAATAGGCGCCCCAAATGGAAATTATTATACAGGGAAAATTGAATATGCACCAAACCTTCCCTGGCAGGGACTTGTCGATATAACATCAGGCATTCTTCCCGGTATAAAAGCATCCATAACTAATGATGCAAATGCGGCAGCAATTGGAGAAAAGCATTTCGGCAAGGCAAGGAATTATACTGACTTCATTGTTGTCACTCTAGGAACCGGGATAGGGGGAGGTATTTTCACAGATTCAAAACTGCTTTATGGTAAATACGGTTTTGCCGGAGAAATCGGACATATCAAGGCAGTGCCTGACGGGAGAAAATGCAACTGCGGCAGAAAAGGCTGTATTGAGCGTTATGCTTCTGCAACCGGTTTTGTTGAAACAGCACTTGAATTTCTTGGAAGAGACACCCGTTCTTCAATTCTGAACAGAATTAATCCTGGTAAACTGACCGCAAAGGATATATATGAAGCAGCTCTTATTGAAGATGAAACAGCACTTGATATATTCAACTATACAGGGAAACTGCTTGCATCATTTTTTGCAGACCTTGTTCACATATTCTCTCCGGAGTCAATTATAGTTTCAGGCGGGCTGATAAAAAGCGGGAATATACTTCTTGATCCTGTTAAGAAGCACTTTAAAAGTGAGGTCCTTGCGACATACAGAAACAACAAGGTGGAAATTACAACATCTTCCCTGCCGGAACAGGATGCGGCTATACTTGGCGCAGCATCTCTTGTTATCTGATTTTATTAAAAACCACCGGGATCAGTCAGCTTAATGCCCTCTCCTCTTTTCCTTTTTCTTTATCTGTTTGTTTCTGAATTTTTCTTCGAGACTCCTGCCTTTTTCCTTTCCGGTATTAATCCTCCTTCCTGCAAGCGAAGCTGAAAGAGCATTGTTGAATATTTCCATTGACCTGCCCCCTTTTTCCAGCTGTTCTCTTTTCCCTTTTTGAAGGGACTTCTTGTAAGATAAATTTTTACCGTTAGACTGATATTTATCAGTTGTGTATTCAATAAATTTCATACTGTCGAAATAATTAAGATAAAAATGAATTATTTCACCGTTGGAAGGTTCCGGGCCGAAAACATGCCTGGCAGACAGTATAGAGTCTTCTCCATACCTAATACAGATCCCGACCCAGAAAGGGTTTTCAAAAAAAATAGTGAATTCCATCCTGTCCATATCTGATCCTCCTTAAATTTCTCAAGAAGGCGATGAACGGACATTCAGTAAAAGAATGGATACATGGGGACAGATGTTTCAAGTTATCCCCCTGCCGGGCTACCTACCGGTAAGCGTTTTTTTCATTGCCGATTTCAGTGTAATTTGTATTTTCTGTTTTATTGTATCAATAACGGCAGAAAACTGTCAATATAAAGATAAAAAGAGGCCACTTGTGATCTATCATAACTGTCAGTATTATGTTATAAATTACGGAACCTGGCGAAGAGCGGTACAGCATTTTAATATTTTTGCCGGGTCAGTTCATCTAAGACCGGACATATCCCTGTTCCGGATATTCAAGACTGTTTTTACTTATTAACCCTGCTGAACACCCCTGACAGATGAGAAGTAAGACTAAAATCTGAGATGCCTAAAACTGACCAAAGATTCTTCTCCCGGTTTTACTGCATCAGCATGTAGCTGAAATGCAACGTCCGCTTTAACGCGGAAAGCTCATGAAAGAGAGAGCCAATATTAAATTACAGGATGGTAATATTATCAAAGAGACAGAATCATTTGAAGAATTAGGATTGTCAGAAAAAACACTTAAAGCACTCAAGAAAAAGGGATTTGAAGAACCTACAGGAATACAGAAAAAAATAATACCCCTGCTGCTTCAAGGAGACAAGGATATTATAGGGCAGGCGCAGACAGGGACAGGGAAAACAGCAGCATTCGGTCTTCCCATACTGGAAAAAGTAGGATCAGGAGGGAAAAATATAAAAGCCCTCATACTTACCCCTACCAGGGAACTTGCAATACAGGTGTCAGAAGAACTCAACTCGCTTAAAGGGGATGCTTCATTAAAAATAATCCCTGTTTACGGCGGACAGGCAATCAGTCAGCAGATAAGCAAGCTTAAAGCTAATGTTGATATAGTTGTAGGAACACCGGGAAGGGTGATTGACCATATAAACAGAAAAACAATGAAACTTGAAAGGCTTTCATATATTGTGCTTGATGAAGCAGATGAAATGCTGAACATGGGGTTTATTGACGAGGTTGAGGAAATCCTTGATTCAGTCGGCGAAGAGAGAAAAATGCTTCTTTTCTCCGCAACAATGCCTGAAAGAATTAAGAAGATCGGTGAAAAATATATGTCCGATTATGAGCATATAATATCTGAAAAGGAACAGCTCGTAACCGGCCTTACTGAACAGATATATTTTGAGGTTAATGAAAGAGATAAATTCGAAGCGCTCTGCAGAATAATTGATATTGAAGAGGATTTTTACGGTCTTATATTCTGCAGGACCAAAGTGGGAGTGGATGAAGTAGCTTCAAAACTCTCAGGAAGGGGATATGATTCGGCAGCTCTTCACGGTGATATCACCCAGGCACAGAGAGAAATAATCCTGAAGAAATTCAGAAAAAAGGAGATTACAATCCTGGCGGCAACAGATGTTGCAGCCAGAGGGATTGATATTGAAAACCTATCCCATGTTATAAATTACTCCCTTCCCCAGGATCCTGAAAGCTATGTTCACAGAATAGGGAGGACAGGACGTGCCGGTAATGAGGGGGTTGCAATAACATTTGTCACTCCGGATGAATACAGAAAACTCACATTCATAAAGAAGATAGCAAGAACAGAAATTGTAAAGATGCAGATCCCCGGAGTCGATGATGTTATTCAGGCTAAAAAAGAGCGTATAATGTCAGATATTGAAAGCATAGAAGCAGAAGACATCATCCCGGATTTCAAAAAAATGGCAGAGGAGCTCCTTGATAAAAGCAGTCATGAACAGGTCCTTGCAGCTGTTCTTCAGGCAGCATACAGAGAGGAACTGGACAGGAACAGCTACAGGGAAATAAAAAAAGTATCTGTCGATAAACAGGGAAAAGCAAGGCTGTTTATTCAGATGGGAAGGATGGACAGCCTTACAAAGAAAAGTCTTGCCGATATGATTGAAAAAAAATCAGGTGTAAAGGAGCGCTTCCTGAGGGATATCCAGGTCTATGATGCTTTTTCATTTGTCACTACAACCTACAGCGATGCTGAAACAATTATAAAGTCATTTAAATCAATGAAGAGGGGAAAACGCCCTATGATAGAAATGGCAAAAACAGAAAAAAAGAGAAAAAGAAAATAAAAGCCATATAAATAAGACACAAAAAAGGGTATCAGAAATCTATCTGATACCCTTTTTTCATGAACAGAATCGCTCTTGTATCAAGATGATTGATATAAACGCTCATTATGTTATATATTTAAATATCTGAAAACATTTTATTATTGGTTATAACTGAGTAGCCACTGCATGAGATAAATGGAACAGGTATTTTATAATATTGAAAATAATCAATAAATTAATCATCAGCAGTTATTATCTGCTGAATATGAATAAAATCCGTTTACAGACTATAAACAAGAAACATATAAAACATTATTCCGGAGGGAAAAGACACAATGCTAGATAAAATAAACAAGATGATAGAGAAATACAGGGACTATGAACAGAAACTTTCAGATCCGGATATTGTTAAAGATGTAAAAAAATACAAAGAGATCATGCAGGAACACTCACATTTGAAGGAAATTGTTGACTGTTATGAAAAATACAGCGAAATAGAACGGCAGATTGAAGATGCCAGGATTCTGATTGCAGAAGAAAAAGATCCTGAAATGAAAGAGATGGCGAAAGAGGAACTGAAAGAACTTGAGGAGGCTGTTGAAAAGCAGAATACGGAACTCAAGCACCTCCTTATTCCCAAAGACCCGCTTGACAGAAAAAATATTATTATGGAAATCCGGGCAGGAACAGGAGGGGATGAAGCAGCACTGTTTGCGGCTGACCTTTTCAGGATGTATTCCAAATATGCTGAAACACGAAAATGGAAAATAGAAATAATGTCTTCAAACGAGATTGGTATCGGAGGGTTCAAGGAAGTTGTTTTCTCTATTTCCGGCAATAACGTCTACGAAAATCTGAGATATGAAAGCGGCGTTCACAGGGTGCAGAGGGTGCCGGAAACAGAATCAGGAGGAAGGGTGCATACTTCTGCTGTTACAGTTGCAGTACTGCCTGAAGCAGAGGAAACTGATGTCCAGGTAAATCCCGATGATGTAAAGGTGGATGTTTACAGATCTTCCGGTCCGGGAGGTCAGAGTGTCAATACCACTGACTCGGCTGTAAGACTTACACATATCCCGACAGGGCTTGTAGTTACATGTCAGGATGAAAAGTCACAGATTAAAAACAAGGCAAAGGCATTCAGAGTCCTAAGATCAAGACTTTATGAAATAGAGGAAGCGAAAAAACAGAAAGAAAGGTCTGAAAACAGAAAGAACCAGATCGGTTCAGGTGACAGATCAGAAAGAATAAGAACATATAACTTTCCGCAGAACAGGATAACTGATCACAGAATCAATCTTACGCTGTATAAACTGGAATATGTAATGGACGGAGTTCTGGATGAGATTCTTGATTCTTTAAAGCTGAATGCAAAAGAGCAGCTTTTAAAAGGATAACAGGAAATATCTCAAAAATACACAGAATACAACTCAAGGGAATACCGGAGTCTTTTATGACAGTCAGAAAACTGATAGAACTGGGTTCTGAAAAAATATCACACCGCTGGCCAGATACACCGATACTTGATGCATCAGTTATTCTGTGCAGCATTCTTGATATATCCAGGGAAAAACTGCTTGCATCATACGATATGGAAATCGGGAAAGATGATGAATATTGTTTTTTTGAAGGGACTGAAAAACGGGCTGCGGGACATCCTGTTGCATATATAACAGGTAAAAAGGAATTTTTCGGTCTGACATTTCATGTAGCCGAAGGAATACTGATTCCAAGATCAGATACAGAAATCCTTGTTGAAACAGTTATTGGAAAAACAGAAACCTGTTTCAATAAAAAAACCAGAATACTTGACCTGTGCACAGGTTCCGGATGCATAGCAATTGCTCTCCAGAAGAATATTCCCGAAGCAGTTATTGATGCATCTGATATTTCTGAAATTTCAGAAAAAATCTTCAAAAAAAACTGCTTTTCATTAAATGAAAAAAAAATTAAATTTATAAAAAGTAATTTGTTTGAAAAAATTACAGAAAGATACGATATTATTGTATCAAACCCTCCCTACCTCACCGACAGTCATGTAAATGAAATGATTTCAGGCAACTGGCCTGAACCTGAATCAGTGCTGAGAGGAGGGAAAGACGGGCTTGATTTTATCCGCCTGATAACTGATCAGGCAGGAGATTATCTTACAGAGGGAGGAATGCTTGCATATGAAGCAGATCCTTCACAGATGCATATGATTGAAAAGATAATGGCAGAAAACAGCTTCATGAATATATCCATTGTAAAAGATCTTGCCGGAAGGGAACGGGTAATAACAGGATACTGCAAAAAGCTATGAAAGATATTGATACAGGACTTGAAAATTTACAGAAACTCCTCGCAGAAAACAAATATGTTCATGATGATATAGAATGGATCATGGAAGCTGCAAGATGGGGGGCAGAACTTCACGGAGACCAGAAAAGGGCAAGCGGTGAGCCTTATTTCATACATCCGATAGAAGTTGCATCAGTCCTGATTGAAATAAACCTGGACCCCACAACAATAGTTGCAGCCCTTCTTCATGACACAATTGAAGATACTGCTATTTCAAGGGAGGAACTTGAGAAGAAATTCGGTACTGAAGTGGCCCAGCTGGTTGACGGGGTTACCAAAATAAGCATCCTGAAAGCCAAGAACAAATCTGTCCAGGAAATTGAAACAATCCGTAAAATGCTTATTGCAATGGTAAAGGATATCAGGGTTATTCTTATCAAACTGGCAGATAAACTTCATAACATGAGAACACTTTCATACCTGAAACCTGAAAGACAGAAAGCTATTGCAGCAGAGTGCCTGGAAATATATGCACCTCTTGCCGGACAGCTCGGTATTTCAGGAATAAAAGCGGAACTTGAAGACCTTTCACTTAAATACCTTAATCCTGATGTTCACAAACAGATAAAACAGTTCCTGGCTCTCAAGAAGAAGAAAAGAGCTGAATACCTTAAATTTATTGAGGATAAAATAACAAAGGCCGCAGAAAAGGAAAACATCAAGATTGAAGTGACAACAAGAGCCAAGCACTTCTATTCAATATACAAGAAAATGGCAAAAAGCGGAAAGGAACTTGACGAAATATATGACCTTCTGGGTATAAGAATATTCTGCAAGACTGTCAATGAATGCTATGCCATGCTCGGAATTGTCCATCATGTCTGGATTCCAATAGAAAGAAGATTCAAGGATTATATAGCAGTACCTAAATCAAACAAATACCAGAGTCTTCACACAACAGTAATGACAGATAACGGGAAAATTCTGGAAGTCCAGATCAGGACCTACAATATGCACAAGACTGCAGAATACGGCATTGCAGCCCACTGGCTTTATAAAAAAGGGCAGACACCTGAATCGCTTAATCCCAAAGACATCGCACTTGTAACCAAGCTGAAAAAATGGAATACACTTTCGAACAGCAACTCAAATTTTCTGAATGACCTTAAAAAAGAGATACTTAAAGATACAATATACGTATTCACCCCTGCAGGTGATGTCTTTGAAATGCCTGCAGGATCTACTGCAATCGACTTCGCATACCATATCCATTCTGAAGTCGGAAACCATTGTGTATCAGCAAAAGCTGACGGATATATTATTCCGCTTGGAAAAGAACTTCAGAATACACAGGTTGTCGAAATTGTCACAAATAATTCAGCCCACCCCCATCTGAACTGGCTGAGGATGGCTAAAACAACAAGGGCAAGATCAAAAATAAGGCAGTGGCTCAATAAAAATGATGATTCGGTTATTATCAGCAAGAACATAGTTGCAAAAAACAAACTTATCCAGCAGCAGCATCAGCAGCAGCTGGCAGAACAGAAACTTGCTGAAACTGAAGCAGCTTCCCTGGCAGCTGCCGGAAAAAACGACAAGGTTATAACAGAAATAATTGATGCAAAAAAAATAGGGTTTAAAGTAAACGGAGAAAAAAACCTTATGATAAGCTTTGCAAAATGCTGCTCTCCCAAGCCCGGGGATATGATTATCGGGTATATTTCAGTTGGAAGAGGTATTATTGTACATAGGAAGAAATGCCCCAACCTGAAACATATAAAGAATTTCAAAGAGAGGTCAATTGATGTTGAATGGGAAGCTCTTTCCCCGAAAGCAACAAGGCGGTTTAAAGTCACAGCAAAACGGACACATGATCTTTTTGCCGAGATAGAGGGTGCTGTAAAAAAATACAGGGGGCACCTGATTGAAGGCAAGCTCATTGAAATTGAAAACAACAGACTAAGCGGTTATTTTACAATGGAGATAGATAACAAAGATGATTTTAAAAAAGTGGCAAAAAGCATACGTACAATCCCGTCTATTCTCACAATAAACTCTGTTTAGCCTGTAATAATCAGAAAAGCTCTGCGAAGGATGTTTATTTAATCAGCAGGTGTAATTAAAGCGAGTTTATTAATCTGTAAAAAAAAAAATAACTGTGTTAACATTACCATCTGACATATTACAGAATGTTCTGTTCAGTCAGGACATAAAGCATATAACAACAGGAGTTATAAATGGAATTCGATTGCCTAGTTGCGGGAGCAGGGCTGTCAGGCAGTACAGCAGCGAGAACACTTGCAGAATCAGGAAAAAAAGTTCTTGTTCTGGAAAAACACAACCATCTTGCCGGGCACTGCCATGATTTTCTCTCCCCTGAGGGGATAACAGTACATACATACGGCCCGCATATTTTCCATACAAATATAAGAGAAGTCTGGGATTTTCTGAAACAGTTTACTGATTTCAGGTTTTTCCAGCACAGGGTCCTCGGCTATGCCGAAGGTATGGAAGTTCCTTTCCCTATAAACAGGGATACTTTGAACATGGTTTTCGGAGAAAATATTACAACAGAGAAGGTAAGAAACTTCCTTGATAAGGAGGTAAGAGCTTCTTCCTTTAACAATCCTCCGCAGAACTTCAGGGATGCTGTTGTTTCCCAGGTCGGGGAAAGACTTTACAACCTTTTTTTCAAAAACTACACAATCAAGCAGTGGGGAAGAGACCCTGAAGAACTTTCAGCAGATGTTGCAAACAGGATCCCTGTCAGAGCAAACAGGGATGACAGATATTTTTCAGACCAGTATCAGGGAATTCCTGTAGCCGGATATACAGAGATGGTCAAGAAAATGCTTGACCATGAGAATATCTCTGTCATGAGCAATGTCGATTATTTTGATATAAGAAAAAATATATCATCACTTTTCAATGAACAAAAAGGCCTTACAGTTTATACAGGAGAACTGGACCGTTTCTTCGACTACAGATTCGGGAAACTTGAATACAGGTCACTTGATATTCAATTCAGAACACTTGAAACAGAATGGTATCAGAATGCGGCTGTAGTAAACTATCCGAATGATTACGACTTTACAAGGATTACGGAATTCAAGCACATGACAGGGGAAAAATCATCAAAGACAGTAATATGCTATGAATACCCTAAACAGACGGGAGAACCCTATTATGTTGTCATGACTGAAGACAATATGGAAAAGCGCAGCAAATATGTCGGTGAAATTGAAAAGCTTGAAAATACCGGGAAATTCATATTCAGCGGACGTCTTGCAGAATATAAATACTACAACATGGACCAGGCAGTCTATGCGGCAATAAATAAAACAAGAGAACACCTTAAATGATACCAAATAATAAATGGAAATACCCGGAAATTCCAGCAGCATCATTTATCAGGTCAATAATAATTACCATAGCCCTTTCTGCAGCTGTAATTACACCATTATCTGCAGATAACCTGAAGAATATTTCACTTGAAGACCCGGTATATCTTTTTCTGGATAAGGGATATGCAAAAGGATATATAGATTATATACCGTCAGTAAAACCCTATCCCGTAAAAAGAGCAACTGAATATCTCAGGATGATGGAAAACAGATGGAAGACTTCTCCTGAAATTTTTTCAGAATCAGACATCAGGGAGCTTCTTTCCCATAAGGAGAGGCTTGAGGGGGAGCATTTCTCCCTTTTAAAAAATGAAACTGAACAGTTCAGGACAGAACTGAATATTGCACCTCATGCATCAATAAATACATCTCCTGATTCACTGAACGATACAATTATTGCTCCCGGAGCGGAACTTGAAATAGATATACAGGCGGGAGACAGTTTATATCTGGGACTGACTACAGATTCCTACCTTTCCTTTGAAAGCTGGGATGATGCCCCATACAGAAAATTCGAAGAACCGGCAAAACCGGATTTCAATATGTATACAGTTAACCTTTCAACTGGGGGAACCAGCTTTAATCTTGATGCAGACCGGGCTGTCGGAGAACCCGAACTTTCCATACGGATGAACCAGATTAATCAGACGACGATAGACGCAGATATTGTGCTTATTACCTTCGGGAGAAATTCATTATCATGGGGGCCCAGCCAGTTTGCAAACCTTGCACTTTCTTCGACCTCAGTTCCATATGAGTATCTTACATTTGATATGCCTGTGGGAGAAAAAATATATTTCACATGGATGACAGGTTTTCTTAAACAAAGCGATATTGAGGGAGATGATGATGAAAAAAAACTTATCTCTGGACACAGAATAGAATATCAGCTTACAGACTGGTTCCAGTTCTCTTTCTATGAAACTGTCGTGTATTCAGAACGATTTGAACTTGCATATGCAAATCCTTTCTCTCTTTACTATATAAGCGAGGTAAACAGAGGTGACCTTGACAATAAAATGGGTGGTTTTGATTTCAGTTTTAGGTTTGCCCAGTCCAATCTGTACCTCTCACTTTTTGTCGATGACTGGGATTTCGGACAGCTTTTCAATCCTGCCTACTACCATAATGAAATGGGAGTTACACTGGGCTACAGGAACTACAGCATAATGGATGGCCTGACAGTTACAACAGAATACACATATCTTAATCAGTGGGTATATACACATAAGGAAGTAAATGGTCACAGAAACAATTATGCCCATACAGGTATCAGCCTTGGCCATACGCTTCCTCCGAATGCACAGATGCTTTCATTCGATTTCAGATATGATACAGACCTGAATAAAACATACGGTATATTATTCCGTTTTATTCAGGATGCATATGGAGATATTAATACACATGCTCATGATGACGGTGTTACATGGGGGATGGGAGGCCTTTATGAAGAGGATGTTGAAAACTATAAATTCCTTGATTATGGTGTAGATGGAGCAGTAAGGGAAACAACTCTTGATTCAACACTGTATACAGAATACAGAATCCCGTATTACGGGATAAAGCTTTCAGCTGAACTGACAATCGAATATATTCATAACAAGAACAAAATTGAAGGTGATCATGAATGGAACAGCATCCTGACACTTTCAGGAAAATGGCAGGCATATTAATACAATAGTTTTGATACAGGAGTTATTTATGATGATGAAAAACAGATCAGGGTCTATGCACAGAAATACTTTTTCCATACTGCTTTTTCTGGTTTTATTTTTTTCATCATATACAGATTTAAAACTATATGCCTCCGAAGATAAACATGATAAAAATATCAACTTCCAGAGAATAATCCCCCTCACATCATCCATGTACAGGGAAATTGACAGGCTTTACCTGATCAACAGCATGGCCCTCCCTTCAACTGCCCGTCCCTGGTCGGTAGATGAGGCTATACTGGTACTTGAAAGGCTGCCTTTAAAAAAACTGTCTAATGCGGAAAAATATTCATATATGATAATAGACAGGGAACTTTCAGAAGATATTGACGGCGGGAAAAAGGGAGAAGCATGCTACAGGATATCAGGTGAACTGAATATTGAAGGCTATATAAAGGGGAATGACAGCAGAAAAGAATGGGAGCACGGATTTGAAGAGAGAGATCCCCTCCTGACAATACCTATAGAAGGCTGGTTCGGAGAAGGTCTCTATACAACACTTGACCTCACGCTCAAGGAAGAATACAGGGCAATCACGGAAATTGATAACAACTACACAACTATTCCCTCAAATTTAAGGGATTTTGACTGGTATTTTCCTTTCAGGGCATTTGTTTCTTTCGGAGGGAATCACTGGAATTTTCAGTTCGGAAGAGACCAGGCAGACTGGGGGATGGGAGAAACAGGAAACATGCTTCTTTCAGATTATTCCGACTATTATAATCTTCTCCGGTTTACTACATACTGGGATAATTTTAAAATGTCATTCATTTACATAGGTCTTGATGCATGGCTGACAAGTGAAGAGGAAGATATTGATAATGATACCGGCACATATGAAAACGGACTTGCCGGAGGTTATGAGAACTATCAGGAGCAGTTCAAGGCTTTCCTTGCCCACAGAACTGAATTCAGAACAATGGAAAGGCTGAATCTCACAGTTAATGAAGCAATTGTTTTCGGAAACAAATATCTGAATATTACGGAACTCAATCCCATGTTTGTTTTTCACAACCTCTTTTCCCCTGAGTATTCAAATGCAATGATATCACTGGAAGCGGATTATACAGCTGCAAGAGGCCTCAGCCTGTATGCCCAGTTTGCTGTTGATGAATTCCAGGTTCCGGGCTATGAGGGGGAAGATACAAGACCGGGAGCAAACGGAGTGCTTACCGGGTTGAGGTATATAAAACCAGTAGATTCAGGCTATATTACATTCTGCAGCGAATTGGCATTAACAGATCCCTATTTCTACAACAGATGGCACCCCCTGACGCGTTTCACTAACAGGAGAAGGATGTGGTCAAATATTGAACCGGACGGATACGAATATATCAACAAACCAATCGGTTATGAACACGGTCCTGATGCTATAATCATGTTCTCTAAAATAGAATATGCTCACAAGGATATCTATACAGCATCACTTGAAGCAAGATACAGCCTTAAAGGGGAGCTGAACGACTCTCTGGATGATCCTCTATCCTATGACAAAGGTTCTGATGCAAGCAGCAAAACAACAGTCACAGGAACAGCTGAGAAAGAGCTGGTTACAGCCCTTCACACAGTTCTTTTTCCGGAAAAAAAGCTTTCGTGGGGAGCTGATTTTTACTGGATAAATATTCAAAATTACAGACATGACAGCGGAAGGACAGTGAACGATATTGAACTCGCCCTTTCAGGAAAGCTGAGATTCTGATTTTTACAGTCTTTTACAATTTACTCTGACTTTTTAATCTATCTGCCTGGGATAAAACGGATTCTTCAAAAGGTCCGTATAAAGCATCTTGTATTTATCCCCGAAAGTCTGGAGAGTATGTTTTTCAAGGATGTACTCCCTTCCCTTTGCCCCCATGTCCCAGAGACGCGGTATTTCAACATTTTTGAGAATATCAAAAAGTTCATCCCCTTTTCCGGGAGAAAAAAGGAAACCTGTTTCATTTTCCTGAATAGCTTCCATATTGCCGCCGCAGCGTGAAGCAATAACTGCAGTTCCGCTTGAAAGTGATTCTATTGGAATATATGAAAAAGCTTCATCCCAGCGGGTGGGAAGGACAGTAACATCTGACTTTGCATAAAACTCACCGACTTTTTCAGGACTGTTTAAAAACCCCACCCAGTTAATAGCCCGGTTATGCTGTGTCTTCTTCATTAAAAACGGCTTAAGTGTACCGTTTCCTACAATATTAAGCTTGACTTTCCTGTATTCACTCAGACGCGTAACAACATTGATAAGCTGATCTATCCCTTTCTCAGGGGTGATCTGCCCGACAAATGTAATATTAAGGGTATCATGGTTTTCATAACTTACAGGTGCAAAAACATCAGGATTGACACCTGCATAAAGGAGGACTATTTTTTCCCTGGGGACTCCCCCTATCTCCTCAAGCTGTTTTTTTACAAACTTGCTGATAGCTACATAACAGTCAGCTTTTTTGAAATTACGCCTTGTAGCGATAAAAAAGGCATTCATCCATTTGTCAACCATGTATTTCCGGGAACCGACTGACATATGAAATGTACAGACAAGAGGGCAGTCAAGAGATTTCTGGAATCTTGAAGTAAAGAAATCAAGACGACCTGAAGGATGATGGTGATGAAGAATATCAGGATTAAAGTCCTTGAGATGATCCTCAACTTCTCCGACATTCCTTGCCCAGGGCATCACTCCCCCGATCAGGTATGATTTAGGTTCATAGACAGGTATTCTTTTTTTTGTCCATTTTGCTTCACTGACAATAAGTGTTTTATCGCCGGCAGATTCAAAATAATTATATAGGTTAAGGGCGTATGAAGCTATTCCCCTGACGCCGCTGTGTATATGAGCTATCTTCATAAAAGATAAAATATCAGAGATCAGGGGAGTCGTCAACAATCATCTGTTTCATAAACAGGGCCTTAAGGTTAAAATAACAAATAATTATATATGTTAAGTGCCGGTCAACTTTAAAAACTGTAATTATCATCCTCCTGAAAGCTTTTTATGTATATATTCCCCAATTGACTTTGATGTTATTTTAACAGCACGGGAGGCAGCATCCCTTGCAACACTTTCAAGAGCATCATCACGTACACTTTCAATTGAGGAGAGTTTGCTGTTGATTTCATTGACAGCTTTCTCAATAGTATCAAGTTTTTTCCTTAAGGAGGCATCTCCCTCTTCCGGATAATCCTTTTCAGGATCACCCATCCCCTCTGCAGCCATATCAGGAATATTTAAATCCGCTGTATCACTTGCTGCTTCTGAAAATCCGCTGAAATCAGGGATTACATCTGAAAACTCCTCAAGATCAGCATCATTAATCGTTTCATTAATCTCCTGAATTTCCGCTCCGCCGATATTTTCATATGCATAAAGAGATATTCCGTTTCCGTCAGAAACCGAAGGTATTTCAGCTTCCTGGAAAAGGTTTTCCTCTGTACCGCTGCCTGCTGACAGATCATAATCCTCTGCTGCAGTATGATCCGTAAAAGCAGCTTCAGTAAACATGCCGCCGTCCATTGCAGGCAGGGAACCGGCTGAAGATTCAGCATTTTCAGCAAGCTTTGCAGCCATCTTGATGAGGCTTATTATTTCATCTTCCCCTTCCTCAATTACAAGATCTCCTTTAATTGAATACTTTTTAGCCTCCTCCTTCAGAAGCCAGTAGTCTTCAGCATCAACAGAGTCATTGATAAGCTGCACAATCTTCATGTCCCTGGCAAAAATATAGCCTATATAGAAAATAAGTATTACAAGTATCATTATCAGAGATGAAATAAGTATAAGCATTATATTGTCATGCCTGAACATAATATCATCTGCAGAAACAAGTATTCCTTCAACCGGGATCAGGCGGCCTCCCCTTTCGGTAGAATTATCCGAGAACCGGACTTCAATATACCATCTGTTCATGCTGTTCAGTTTCTCTGTGTAATCAGCATATGAATCAACACTCTGTCCTGAAGAATTATAAAGTACTCCATTATCCGAATAATAAACAACATTATCCAGCCGTTCTGAAAGCCTTGATACCTTGCTCCGTGACAGCTCCATTACAGAGTTTATATTTTCCATCCTGAGGTCCATGAAGGCCCGGGTAATAAAATAATCAGTAAATCCTAGTCCGGTAACAAATACTATTACAATAGTAACTCCTATTTTCATGATCCTTTCCTGAATAAAGGCGGAATCACCTTTCATCTTCTTGAGGAAACTGAAAATACGGAGGAACCTCAGGACCCTAATAATCTTGAAAAAGCGTCCGATTCTCATCACCTTGAAAAGCCCGAAATACTGTCCGAACTGCATGAAGGCTGTAAACCCGGGAATTGATGCCAGAAAATCTACCCATCCGTAGGATTTGAAGAAATACCTTCCTGAAGGAAAGGAAATCAGCCTCAACAGGAAATCAACAACAAAGATCATATCAATAATCCTGTTTGGAAAAAGTACATAGTCCTTGTACCGGGTATATTCCAGTATCAGTCCTGCAATTGAAAGCAGGACAATCAGAGGATTAAAGAAATCTATAAACTTAACTATGAATGAAAATCCTTTTCTCGGTTTTAATATCATACGCAGACCCCGTTTATTGGAATTTGTAGATTGTTCTGAACATGTCTTCAGGCTTTACCAGATCAGCATTTCTGGATATGAATTTTTTCATGTTTGGAATAATTTCCCTTGATTCAGATTTATATGCTGCTATTTTTCCTGCTGCTATATTGAAGGCATTGGAAACAATCATATTTATCCTTTCTTCGGAATTATACAGCTTTAAAAGCTTTGCTTTCTGAGGTTCCGGAGAACTTACGAACTTACCGGAAATCTCCACAACCTGCATGACAAGAATATAGGTGAAGACAGTAACAAAAAGTATTGCACAGTAATATACAGGATGGATCCTTCCAAGCTTATCTGAAATAAAATTCCTGAGACTCACCGCAAGATCAAGCTCTCCTATTATCTCATCTGAAGCGGAGTTAAGCAGCTGGTATGCTGTAAAAAAAGCGAAAATCTCATCCTCATTCCCCCCCCACCTTGAGACAACCATCTTTATGTACTCTTTCACAAACTGCATGTATTTATCAGTACCGTAACCGAACATCAGAAGGTAAATCCGGGGATTATGAACACTCTTTGAAATTTTGCTTTTAACAGCATTTGTCAGAAGAGCACTGTCAATATTCCGTTTTTCATTGACTGCCATAAGCTTTTTCTGATCGGCAAAATTCTCAAAAAGCAGCTCTATGATTTTTTCAGGGAAACTGCCGGCACCTTCACCTATTGTTCTGAATCCGGAGCTGTCGCCTGTTACAGGAGGATCATTCTGCTGCTGTACCTGACCCTGGCCTGAGGAATAAAGCTTTGCAATAATATTTATCTTGAGAAGATTGTAATAGATAACTACTTCCTGATCGGAAAGCGCAACAGATTCACTTTTAAGTTCATCAATTAATTTTCTTTCTGTTTCAGGGGTGAGAGATGAAAAATTAATTGAAGAGATCTTATTTCTGAATAACTGCCTGTTGATAAGGATTTTCTCCTCAGGAAGATAAAGCTTCAGATTATTATCCGATACCCCTTCCATAAATCCCCTGGTAATAATCAGGGGATTATTGATATCCCTTGGATTCTTCCCCCCCTTCCTGTACATCTCCGTAATTCTCTTCCATTCATTGAGAATCCCGGAAGCAAGGGATGGGTCAAAAGAGGGCATCATCCTGAAAAGAGATGCAATAATTTCCGAGGGGATTATGTTCTCAGAGTTAAAAACCTTGAACAAATAAGCTGCAATCTGATTCTTCTTTTCATTATCCATAAACAAACACCATTATTGATCTGAAGTTATTTTCCGGTATTTTTACAGGGTTACCGGGACCTGTGTTTAATCTCAAATTATTATACCATGAGATCTTTAAAAACTGTTTTTATTCCAGGCGTCAGTAAAAAATCCCCGGAATAACAGCAAACCTATCTTTTAAGCTCTTCCCGCCTTTTATCAGCAAGCTTTTTCATTGTTTCAGTAAAATCCGGGTATCTTTCAATAACCCTGTCGAATATTTCCTTTTCAAGCCGGTAAAGGTCGCAGTATTCCTTTGCCTTGATTGTAGCTGTCCTCGGCATACTGAGAAGCAGCGCTATTTCCCCGAAAAACTGCCCGGCAGACAGTGTAGCATATACAATTGATTCATCTCCCGACATGACATCTACAGAGCCCTTGCTTATAAAAAACATGTCATATCCTATATCGCCTTCCCTGACAACATAATCGCCCGGCGTATAAACAACAGGCTCAAGCAGAAGAATAATCTCCCTGATGAGAGAATCATCCGCCCCTTTGAACAGAGGCACTTTCTCTATCATCTCCTTGTTCAGAAAAATCGATACTGATGTCTTCAGGGAACTGGGAAGGTCCTGGAGAACTGAAGACTCATCATAACCTCGTCTGCTTTCCCACAGGTAATTATAGTAGTCATCAACCCTTTTCTGCAGAGAATGGGGGATATTCCGGTACTGCATGAATGTATTGATTTTCTCAAGCTTGCTCCTGTGCTGGGCCCTGGCAATATCAATATTTGCTATAAGGTTTGCAATATTACCGATTATAAAACCGTAGAGACCGGCACCGATGATTTCAACAAAAATTGTATATATTATCTGGTACTTTGCAGATGGGGTGATATCACCGTAGCCAATTGTAGTAAGTGTTGTTATTGTCCAGTAGAAGGCGTTCAGATACTGCATTGGCTGACCCTCTTCATCAGATACACCCTCAAGTATTATCCAGCCGCATGCAACAAAGTGGGCAATTATAATTATCCAGAAAATAAGAAGTATCATCCTCATGATATTAGGGTTTATATAACTTACCCTTTTAAGCTTTCCTATGGTCTGTATAAGCCTGAATATCTTTATTACCCTTATAAGCCTCACAAAGCCTAGTAAACCGGCAGAAAAAGCTAAAGGTAAAAGGTGAAGAATTATCCAGAAAGGGAAAGCGGCAGCAAGATCAATCCAGAACCATTTTTTTAAATAGACAGATGCTATTTTATGACGGTCTGTAATTACCTCCATCTTTATGACAAGGGCAGTATTAAGCTGAACAACTATATCAATAATATAAATAAATGAAATCAGAAATTCAAAAAGAAGAATCTGCTTTTCTGTTGAGTTATTAAAAACAACAGAAAGAGGGACCTTAATGAATACAGCAATTGTTGCAGCAACAATAAATATTTCCCAGAGAATTCTGTATCTGTTTTCCGGCTTAATTACATTCACAACGGTTTTATCCTTTATTTACATTTAGAGAGACTGTCGATTGAACAGATAATTAAAGAGTCCCCCTTATATTTATCGCCATATCTCTCTTATAATATTTAGCAGTAATTTCAAGGATAATTACATATTATCAGGTTACAGCTGAAACAGAAGCGACAGACTCAAGTTCTTTCGCATTGAGAATAAGCATCTGCAGCCGGTTTTCCACATTCCCCAGACTTGTGTCAGGATCATAATCAATTGCTATGATCTGTACATTGGGATAGACTTTTTTTACTGTTTTTATCATGCCCCTCCCGGTAATGTGGTTTGGAAGACATCCGAAAGGCTGGAGAATAACAAAAGACTTGACACCTTCCTGTATCATAGACATTATCTCACCGGGAAGCTTCCATCCTTCGGCACCGATATAGGTCCTGTCAATGAAAGGTTCAATATTCTCCACAATCCTGTAGATATTCTCATGTACTGTATGAAAGCGAAATCTTTCTCCTATCAGGTTCCAGACTTTTCTGTGAACATATTCATATGCACAGTCAGTTGCTGAATGGATCATATAGTGCAGAAAAGGCCGGGGAGCCATCTTCCGTTTCCCTATTTCCTTTTCAATAACAGCTGTTTTTCTGAAAAAATCATGCATTGCAGGCTGTACAACTTCAAGCCCGTTTTTTTCAAGGTATTTTTCAATGTAGCAGTTTGCAGCTGGATGATAATTCATGAGGATTTCACCGACAATGCCTACACGCGGCTTTCTGTCAGAGTCAATTGTCTCAATGCTGTTGAAATCATCAACTGCATCTGAAAGAAGTGAAACAAGTTTTCCGGTTTTAAGCGATATTCCTTTACAGAGCCTGTCAAGGTGAATATTGAAGACATTATCCGCGCTTCCCGCTTTCTGCTCATATGGCCTTATCCGCCTGAGCATCATCTCGTATGCATCTATTATAGTAATTCCCCACAGGGACTGAAGCTGATGAGATAAAGAAAGCCTGAATCCGGGATGAAGCTTCTTTGTATCTATACCGGTAGTAACAACCGGTACTTCAGGATAGCCGGCAGCATCCAGTGCTTTTCTGGCAAGAACAGCATACTGACCAGCCCGGCAGGCTTCACAGTTCTTTGCAAGCCCCAGTGCAGCTGATGAGGGATCATAATCTCCTTTCTCCAGAATCGCAAGAACTTCACCGATATTGACCTGTGCAGGGTAGCAGATATCATTGTGAACATACTTTTTACCCAGCTCTATTGCCCTGTCCCCTGCCAGGGGAAGGGGTTCCATCCTGACTCCGCTTTTGCTTATAATTGAAGAAAGAAGCGTTGTAAATGCAGGTGAAAGATTGGGGGCAAGAATGACCTTTTCCTTCCTGTGCTTTTTCAGGTACATCACTTTTCTTTCTTTCTGTATCTCTTTTTTTGATGAAGTATTCTGCTTTCTTCTGGAACTTACAGTCTCAACAAAGGACTTTATCCTTATATTCAGCGGGCCTGATGATTCACCCTCATCAAGTTTCAGAATAAGGAGCTCTTTATCCGATCTGTTTTTAATTTCCCTTACCATCTCATCAGAAATTACTGCATCATGACCGCAGCCGAAACTGACTATCTGTACTATCTCAAGGTTAGGATGGTTTGCTGCCTTGATTGCAGCTGCTATCATTCTTGTATGAAATGTAATTGTTGTCTCCATCCTTATTTCATCAACACCTTCTGAGCGGATGGAAGGAAGGGAATCAAGAGACATGACAGGAATCCCCTGGGATGTGAAATAATTGGACAGGCCATGATTCACAAGCATATCCGAGTGATAGGGACGTCCGGCAAGAACAACAGCGAATTTATCAGTACCTTCAAGGTTTCTGAGAATATTCTCCCCCTCAGTTTCCATCCTGCTTCTGAAATCAGCCAATGCCCTGTTTCCCTTATCCACAGCCCTGAGAGCAGTCTTTCGGTCTATTCCGAATGTGCTGCAAAGCCAGTCTGCAGTCTGTTTTGCCTTGAGCTTTTCGTTATACCAGTGAAAAATGGGATGATCAAAGTGAATACCGTACCTTTCAAATATTTCATTGCTTTTTTCCACAATCATGGGATATCCCTGAAGCAGAACACATGTATGGTTTCCATAAGCAGAGGGGTTCTCCCTGGGAATCCTAACCATCAGGGGACTGAAGATCCTGTCAACTTTTTTCAATGCAAGTTCCTCTACATGTCCGTGCAGCAGCTTGGCAGGGAAACACACAGTATCAGAAGGAACATATTTCAATCCCTTCTCAAATATGTCGTAGCTGGATCTGCCGGAAAGAACAACATCAAATCCGAGAGAAGTGAACAATGCTTTCCAGAACGGAAGGCTGTTCCAGAATTCCAGTGTAACCGGGATTCCGATGGTAATGCCCCTCTTTCTGGTAAGAAGAGGTACTTTTTCCTCTTTATAGATAAGCCGGTTATGCAGCCTGAACATATCAGGGACAGAGACCTGCTTATTCTGTGTTATCTTTAATCTTTCCCTGATTTCAGGATTCCTGATTTCTCCCAGTATTTCCCCTTTTTCACACCTGTTTCCTGTTATATAGGATCCCCCGTGGCTGAAATTTATTACTGTTCTGCTGCAGTTGTTTGAGCAGAACGGGCAGATAACACCGGGTTCCTTTGTATATGAAAAACCTTCAAGATTATCAAGACCAATGAATGATGATACAGGAGGCGCTGATCCCTGGACTTCCTCCTCAATATGTTTTTTTGTAAGCAGTGCTATCCCGAATGCTCCCATTTCTCCCGGAAAAGGGGCTCTTACAACTTCACGTTCAGTATACTGTTCAAAAGCCCTCAGGACTGCATCATTTCTGAAAGTTCCCCCCTGGACAACAATTTTATCACCAAGAGTTCTGAAGTTGGAAATTCTCACAACCTTTGTAAAAACATTCTCAATAATGGACCGGCTTATCCCGGCAAGAATATCTTCAGTTTTTTTCCCGTTCTTCTGTTCAGTAATAATTGAACTGTTCATAAAGACTGTGCATCTGGAGCCCAGTTTTGAAGGGGAAGTGGAACGGAAAGCATAGTCAGCTATCTTCTCGACAGGGACATTGAGGGATCTGGCATATGTCTCTACAAATGAACCGCACCCGGCTGAACAGGCTTCGTTAAGGACAATACCTGTGACAACACCCTTGTTGAGATTAATTGCCTTCATATCCTGTCCCCCGATATCCAGAATAAAACTGACATCAGGGACAAAAAATCTTGCAGCTTCTGCATGGGCAACTGTTTCGACTGTATGGTAATCAGCAGAAAAAGCCTTTGCAAAAAGAAGTTCCCCGTATCCGGTAGTTCCGACACCCAGAATGTTGAGAACTGTTCCCTTCTCTCTGAATCGGTCTCTCATCCTCAGGAGGGCATACTGAATAACTTTAAGAGGTTCTCCCCTGTTCCCGGAATAGAATGTGTCTACAATACGGTTTTTCCTGTCCAGCAGGATGAATTTCGAGGTTGTTGAACCGGCATCAATACCGAGATAAACATCAAGATGCTTCTCATCTGATTCCGGCACATATAAATATGATGAACTTCTGTCGGCATGCCTTTCCTTAAATAATTCATAACTCTTTTTATCTGTAAAAAAAGGCCTGGCTGAATCAGAAGCAGCTGAAGAAATCCCGTTTTTCCAGCAGTCAAGTTTTTCCAGGGCGTCAGTCAGGGAAAGTGATGTATCAAACCCTGAAAACATAGTATCCACAGAAAGAGCGGCCCCCTGTGCCACAATCAGTTCAGGGTTCTCAGGAACAATAATCTCATCATCTGACAGGGAAAGTCTTTCCTGAAAGACTTTAACAAGCCTTGGATTGAAAGTCAGGGGGCCCCCCTCGAAAATAACCCTGGGCCTGATTTCAAGCCCCTGTGCAAGCCCCCCTATGGTCTGCTTTGCAATAGCATGAAATGAAGAGAGTGCTATATCATTTTTGGAAACACCCTGATTTAGAAGAGGCTGGATATCAGTTTTTGCAAAAACACCGCACCTTCCTGATATATCGTAGACTGTTGTTCCTTCCGCAGCAAGGGGACCTATATCTTCAGTTCTGACACTAAGAAGTTCTGCGATCTGATCGATAAATGCCCCTGTCCCGCCGGCGCAGCTTCCGTTCATTCTCATATCTGACGGGACAAGCTGATTTGTGGCTTCATCAAAACGGAAGAATACAACCTTGGCATCCTGGCCCCCAAGCTCTATTGCGACCCGGACATCATGATAGAATTTTCTGATTATAAGAGAATTTGCAACCACCTCCTGGATAAACCGCATCCCCAGGATATTGGCAATAGTCTGGCCTCCGCTGCCGCACACGGCAGCAGAAAACGCGGCATCAGGAAAATATTCAGCTATTTCCTTTAAAATAACCCTTACAGTGCCTGCCTGGTCAGCATTATGGCGCCTGTAGCTTGAATAAATCAGAGAATAGCTTTCAGGTTCTACAACAGCTACTTTTACAGTTGTGGAGCCGACATCAATACCAAGATTTAAGTGTTTTTCCATCTTTTTTATTTTCTTATCAGCTTTTTGTTAATATTTATATATTTTTCTATTAATTATTTTCCAGTTCTATCTCTTCTTCAATATGAAGGGATAGATCTATGCCGTTGTTTTCCCTGTTATTTTTTTTATTCATATACATATCCCTGTCCACTCTTGATATAACCTCTTCAAAAGAACTGCAGCCCGCTTCAAAACTGCCTATTGTAACAGAATAGGGAATGCGGAATTCTCTTTCGCTGACTGTAGATATTATCCTTTCCCTGATTTTTTCAGCAATATCTTTCCCCGTCTTCGGAAGCAGTACCAGAAATTCATCTCCTCCGAACCGGAAAAGGGAATCTGCCGACCTTATGGAATCAGAAACAACTGAAGTGATCTCCTTTATCACTTCATCTCCTGCAAGGTGTCCATAGGTATCATTCAGTTTCTTGAAGCTGTCTATATCTATAAACAGGAGGGAAAGAACTGTTTTATCCCTTTTATTTCTCTGGAGTTCCTTTTCAAGATAGAACTGCAGGAATCTCCTGTTATATACACCTGTAAGGGGATCAATATTGACCATCTTTTTAAGCCGGGCAAGGTAGTATACCTTTTCTATGGCAATAGCGGCAAAATCAGCTATTGTTGTAAGAAGTTTAAGGTCAAGCGCGGTGAAATGGGAATGATCAAGTTTATTGATAAGCTCAATTACTCCGAATACTTTTCCGTTGCTTTTAAGAGGGACACCGATAATGGATTCAGTTTTAAAACCGCTCATCCTGTCAAATGATCCGTCAAACCTATTGTCTTTTGAGACATCTTCAATAATCAGTGACTTGCCGTTTTCAGCAATCCACCCCACTATTCCCTGCCCCTTCCTTACTGTTTTTCCTGTCAGGAATTCAGACGATTCTCCTGTAACAGAATAAAATGTAAGATCACCGGTATTATGGTTTCTAAGCAGCAGTGACCAGTTATAGGGAGCAAATACATTTCCTATATGCTCCATAACCTGTGCAATTGTATCCTTAAGTGTAATTGATGAAGCTATACTTTTTCCAATATTGTTAAAAAAAGATAATTTTACAAGTTCTTCTGTATCACCCTGTGTAATGGTATTGCAATTTATCGTTTTCAAAAAAACCTCCATTTTGATATCAGATGCCGGCAAGCTCTCTTTTACCGGCCTTTGTAAGGTTTTTAATCTCATACTCCCGTTTAAGCGCTTCTGAACGGCTGGCAACCTCTTCATAATAAACAAGCTTTACAGGACGTCTGGTCCTGGTGTATCTGGCCCCTCTGATATCTGAAGTATTATGCTCTTCCAGTCTTCTGTCCCTGTCTGTAGTAATGCCAGTATAATAGGTTCCGTCTGCACACTCAAGAATATAAATATACCATATTGATTTTTTCTCTTTATTCAATTTCCTCTTCTATCTCCGGTATAATATGATTATAATTTTCGGACGGAGGGCTGAATGGGATTAAACATTGTACTGGTTGAACCGGAAATACCGCAGAACACAGGAAATATTGCAAGGACCTGTGCTGCTGCAGGAATAAACCTTCACCTTATAAAACCTCTGGGTTTTTCCATCCAGGACAAATACCTTAAAAGGGCCGGGCTTGACTACTGGGATCAGGTAAATATCACTGTCCATGAAAATCTTGATATTTTTATAAAAACAGTCAACCCTGAAGACTGTTTTTATGTGACAACCAAGGGGGGAAAATGCCATACAGATATTAAATACAGTAATGATTCGTACCTTTTTTTCGGAAAGGAAACCAGAGGACTCCCTGAAAAACTCCTGCACAGCAATTATGACAGGTGCATCAGGATACCCATGAAAAGCGGCACAAGATCTCTCAACCTTTCAAACTCCGCAGCAATTATTGCATATGAAGCATTAAGGCAGCTTGATTATCCTGGACTTGATAAAGCGGGAAAACTTACCATGTATTGATATTTCTTCAGACCTGTACAAGAACAATACTTATATTGTCTTTCCCCCCCCCGTCCAGGGCGGCACCCAGAAGCTTTCCTGCACATATATCCAGATCACTGTTTTCATGAATAATATCACTGATATCCATTTCAGATACCATATCAGTAAGACCATCGCTGCAGATCATGAAAATATCATTTTCATGATGAGTGCAGAAATATCTGTTTACATTTTCAGCAGTCAGATATACTTCAGAACCTACAGCATAGGTAATAATATTATTCTCAGGATGCATCCTCAGTTCATCCTTTGTAATTATCCCCTTTTTATACAGGGGCCACACAAGTGACTGATCTTCAGTAATCTGGCTGAGCCTGCCATCACGGAAGCTGTACAGCCGGCTGTCTCCGACAGAATTTATATATGCATTATCATTTTTAATCAGAAGTGAAACAAGTGTTGTTCCCATTCCGTAATACATTGTATTGTTCAATCCGTGAATCATTATCCTTCTGCTGATATCCTTGATCATGACAGAAATAAGATATCCGGGATCATCACTCTCTGTATACTCAGAATGGTCTGAAGTATAGTACTCCTTCATAAGCATTTCACAGGCCATTTTACTTGCAACAGCTCCTCCAGGAAGCCCCCCCATTCCGTCACAGAGAATAAAAAGTTTCCCGTAATCATCAGTATTTATCAAATCAATTCCGTATTTCCTGTGATGTTCATAAACAGCTATATAATCCTCATTATTCTTTCTTATCTTCCCGGTATCAGTAATAGTACAGTATTTCATCACGCCATCCTGTTAGAATACAATTATGCCTGAAATCTGCTGAACAGATTCCTTTTTTTAAATTCTAATACCTTGAGAATTAAAAAACAAATTCACGGGATAAAATAACAGATTCTTATTCAAAAAAGCTCATTTTTTAAACGACGGCTCGTAACCAGGACCACTTTCCCTGTTTTCCCGGATGAGGGAATCTGTAAGGTTGAGCCATCCTGCGATAAGGATATTCAATTCTGCCTCATAATCCAGCTTCTTTCTTCTGTTGAGATCAACTGAATTAATTGCATCTATCAGGCTGCTCAGGGCCTCCTTTCCTATGCTGTACTTTTTCCTCACATCATCAAGTATTTTTTCAGAAAGGACTGTTTTCCTCCTGTAAAGTTCAGCAAGTTCCCTGACATTCCCGATATCTTCCGAATAATTGACAAGTGTGAGGTCCAGATCATTTTTTGTAATGAGATTTTCCAGCTTCTTCTTTTCAAGATCAATTTCAGCTGATTTTATTTCAGCCTTTTCCTTTCTTGTTTTACCTATATCATTCAGTGATATCCCGAAACTCAGAGACCTCTCAGGTTCTCCTGTAAAACTGAAATCATTCCCGGAAACAGAGAATTCCGAAAAAAGAGATATACCGGGCAGTAAGCTGTTTTTGCCTATTTCAATCTCCTTCATTCCGATTTTTTCATACAGCTCAAGGATAGCATATGTTCTGCTCTCATTTTTTATTTCATCTGCCCCGGCACCTGAAAATCCAGAATCTGAATCAGCAGGATAGAACTGTGATTCAGAAGGAATTCCTGATGCATTATAAACACCGGCTGTAACCTTTTTATATGTGTTTTCAGCATTTTTTACCCCCTCAATTTTTGAAAGGAGCTGAAGCTCTGATCTGTTGACATCTTCCTGGTCAGCAATACTGTTTTTTTTCCGCAGGGTTATATTTTCAAAGAGTTTTTTGCTTTCACTGAATGATCTTTCCGCTGATTCCAGTTCACGGAAAGCACTCAGCCAGTTATAGTACAATGTCACTAGATAATAAAGGTAATCCTCATATGCCTCTGCTATCTGGTATAAAACAAGTTCCTTTTTAAAATCCAGCTGCTCTTTCTGTATTTTCCATTTTTTACCGAAACTGTTTTCAGCAATTTCCTGTGATATCCTGAAGCTGAGTGAGGATGAGCGCTCTGTTATACCGGGTGATGTGCTGTAGGAGGCAGATACATCAGTCGCTGTTTTCGGAAAAAGCTTTCCAACAGAAATCCCCCCCTCAAATCCCCTCTTATCAGTATCCATTGAGTAATAATATCCCGATTCAACATCAGCTATCAGTTCACCGGGATCAAGACTGATATCATCCTCATATTCAAGGTAGAGTCTGTCCATAATTATTTTTCTGAATTCAGGATTCTGCTCACAGCTTATTCTGATAAATTCATTGAGAGTCAGCTCCTGTACTGACCCGGGAGCACCTGGAAATGAAAGATTTTCAGCATCAGCTTTTACTACTGAAAATATAATCAGCAGGATAAAAATCATGTTGTATTTGTAAAACTTTATCATTATTCCATCTCCATCTCTGCTGCACTATTTCCGGCTTCAGGAAGAATATTAACTTCCCTTTTATCATTATATGAAACAGAAATATATCCCTTCCTGAGTTTCCACCTCTGTATTCCTGCTGTGGAAAGGTACATCATGGGAATAAGAACAAGGGTGATGATTGTTCCGAATATAAGTCCCCATGCCATTACAAGCATCATGTCTGAAAGCATTGAATCATAACCGGCAACTCCATAGGCAGTCGGGAGAAGCCCGGCAACAGTTGTTATTGTTGTGAGGAAAACCGCCCTCAGCCTTGTCTTAGCAATATCAGCAACATCTTTTGCTGTTACAGCAGCAGCCCTGTCAAGCTCCCTTTCAAGCTTGACAATCATTACAATTGCATCATTCACAACTACACCGGAAAGCCCTATCAGACCTATTGCAGAGAAAAAACCGTAAAGAGAAATACCGTGAAAGTAAAGGGCATAGACAACACCGGCAGCTCCGAAAGGAACAGACAGAAGTATAATAAATGGTTTATAAAGAGAATTAAAAAGCAGCGCAAGAATAATATAGATGATAAATATCACAGATATTATCGAATAGAGTATCTCATTCCCAGATTCCCTTGAATCTTCAATCTCCCCTGCAAAACTTATTGATACGGTGGGGAATTCCGACTGGACAACAGGGAAAACCTCTGTTTCCAGAACTTCAGCTATCTGAAGAGGTGTAACAGATGTCCCGTCCTTGAGATCACCGTAAACCATAAGTGTTCTTATTGAATCCTCCCGGTTTACAATATTTGCCATTTTAAGCTCTCTGTAGCTTACAAGGCGGTAGAGAGGGACCGGATATCCGTTTTTATTATTAACAGTAAGTGAAAGAAGCTTCTCCATGCTGTCGGTATTTATTTCAGGAAGTATTACATTTACTTCAATTGTTTTATCATCCCTTGTTATATCAAATACATTTATCCCGTTGAGAGCTGTTTTGAGAACCGTAACAATATCTGATGCAGAAACATCAAGACTTTTCAGTGCTGATGAATTCAGTTCCATATGGTATTCAGGGTCTTTCTTCGGCTTTTCAACTTCCGATGCTGAGATACCATCAAGAAGAGACAGCATAGAGCTTACCCTCTCTGCCGCTTTCTCCCTGACAGTATTGCTGTTTTCCTGTATCTTTATCTCAACAGCGCTTCCGCTTGACTGCCCGAACCTGCTTCTCAATATTTCAACCTTTTTAAACCCTTTAAGCTTGTCTATCTCCCTGTTCCATTCCTTTGTAAGCTGTTTCAGGGATTTGTCCCTCTTGTCAGCATTTACAAGCTCAATATTCATCGTAAACCGGTTCTCCTCAACAGCTCCTCCCCTCCTGCTTCTGGCAATACCCGTACTGAAAGCAATAACCTCTTTTCCCAGGTAGGGGAGAAAAATATTCTCAACAGCTGATGCCATGGCTGCAGTCTCGTACCTTCCGGTACCGTCGGGAGCATATGCATCAACCCTTACATTTGTTGCCTCCTCCCTTGGAAACATGACAAACTTCATTTTTTCAGTTGCTATATAAGCAGATCCTGCAAGCACAGCTATAAACAGTATATAAAGCAGAAACCTGAAACGGAGAACAATTTCAAGAAACCTTCCGTACAGATCTTCGACATGTTCAAACCAGTGTTTTCTTTTCTCTTTTCCCTTTTTGTCCCAGGGGAATTTGACTGAAAGGTGGGAAGGGAGTATAAAAAGGGCCTCAAAAAGGCTTCCTCCAAGCATCAGTATAATAACAAGAGGTATGAAAGATACAAATTTGCCGAAATGTCCTGAAAAGAAATAGAGCGGGATAAAAGCCACACATGTTGTGATAATACTTGCAAGAATCGGTTTTACAACATAGTCAGTTCCATCTACAACAGCTTTTTTCCTCTGTACACCTGAAGATATCAGCCTTGTAACATTTTCAGCGACAACAATGGCATCATCAACAATCATTCCCATTACAATAATGATTGCGGCAAGAGTCATATTGTTTATCGTATATCCTGCAAGATAGAGGAAAAGCAGGGTGAAACAGAAGCTGAAAGGGATACCTGCAGCCACCCAGAGACCGCTTGAAAAACTCAGGAAAACAAAAAGCATTATAAGGATAAGAACAAAACCGATAAGGCCGTTCAAGGAAATAAGGGAAAGCCTGTCACGTACAGCCTGTGATTCATCATCCATAAGGATAAAATCAATTTCTGCAGACGGCATTGATGATTTTATCTTTTCTACTTCTTCAACAACTTCAAGGTTTGCATCTATTATGCTGCTTTCAGCTTTTTTCACAACATTAAGCCTTACCCCTTCACGCCCGTTGTATTTTACTATTGATGTATTTTCCTCAAAATCATCCATTACAGCGGCAATCTGGCCAAGCCTTACAATTGTACCTTCAAAAGTCCCCCGGATTATCAGGTCCCGTATTTTATCAATAGTATCAAGCTCTGAAATCATTGATACCTTTATCTCTTTCCCGTTATCAAGGACACCCAGCGGAGTCCTGACATTTCCCCCTTTAAGGGCACTGATTATCTCATCAACAGATATATCGTAAAATCCCATCTGGACAGGATCTGGCTGTATGAGGATTTCCTTTGCAAGGTCACCGGATATTGATACTTCCCTTATTGTCGGGAGGTTTTCAAGCCTTGACTTCAGCGAATCCGCAAAATCCTGCAGCTTTTCACGGTCTTCCCTGTCAAGGAATTCTCTCTCGGTAAAAACCAGGGCAATATCGATAATTGCCCGTTCCGAAGTCTTGTACTCCCTGAAAGATGGATTACCGGCATCATCAGGGAGGTCAACAGAGAGAACTGCTGTCTGTATATTTGAGATAACTGAAGCCCTTTCCCCGGGGTTGTCTTCAAGTTCCACAGATATGGAACTTGAGGAACCTGTTGAGGTACTGGTAATTTTTTTTATCCCGCTCAAGCCTTTAATTGAATCTTCAATTTCTGAAGTGATGAAGAAATCAACATCTTCCGGAGTTGCATTTTTAAATGTAGTCCTTATGCGCAGAAAATCAAAAGTGACATCAGGCATATCCTCTTTGCCGATAAGCTGCCAGGACAGAACTGCTCCGATTATTACTCCAAGTATAATAAAATTAGCAAGAAGATGTCTTTCAGCAAAATAACCTATAACTTTCCTCAACATAAAAACCTGCCGAAATTTTAATACTATTATACCACTCTTTATCTTTTACCAACTGTATAATTGTTGAATCAGAGATTGGTAATGAAAAATTATTTACTATAAATATGCATTAATCAACTTTTTTTTCAAAAAATATATATGTATTTTTCAAATCTGAATTCCATATCAGATTTTCTGAAATTTGCTGTAATCTGGTCCGGAAAATATTATTTTATAGTGAAAAATTAATAATGACAAATATTATTTTTCAGCATATTGAAGCTGCAGCTGAAATTAAAAATATCAATACCAGAAGAGCCGTGATAAGGGAAAAAATATATTCCCTTCCCCTGAAAAACAGAAAAGACAGGTAGGAGAAAGATATAATAAGGGACCCTGAAAGAAGCTTAACAGCAGCTATTACAGCAACTCCAGATATGGATTGAGGAAGGATTTCACCGCTTATGGCTGCTTCGGCTGCTTTTTCAGCTGAGCTTCTGTCAGAAACAACAGAGAAAAGATTGAAAATAAAAGCTGATACCATAAGGAAAAGAAAAATTCTGACCACAGCTGAGAAAAAGCGGGGATACTTTCTTTCTATCAGTTTACTCTCCATTTCCTAAACTCCCTGCTGAAAAAATAAAAACATACCATTACTGTAGACAAGGCGGATTCCCGACAGCAAAAGGAAAAGAATAACTGCCAGACGGATAAAACCCGGCTTTACCCTGCCAAGCATTGAAGCGCCAATCCTTGACCCGATAAACATCCCCAGAAAAGAGGGAATTGCTATAAGGGGAAAAACCGCATTGTTTTTCAGATAAACCCATATTGCCGAAGAGACATTGACAGATATGATAATATTACTTGTACCGGCTGCAATCCTCAGCGGAAGTCCGACAAGGAGATTGAGAACAGGCACTCCCGCCCATCCTGCCCCCAGGCCGAACATTCCTGCAATAAATCCTATAAATGAAAAACTGATAAATGCAGAAAGAGTTTTCAGCCTTCTGCCGGGTCTGAACAGAACCTTGAAGGAAAAATCCTCATCACGGAATTCCCCTTCTTTCTTTCCCCCCTTTTTAAACAGCATAAAAAAGGAAACAAAAAACATCATAACCCCGAGAAGAAACCCGACAATCCTGTCATCTACAAGCAGTCCGGCCCTTGCTCCCAAAACGGAAAAAACAGCACCTGAAAGTGCAAACGGAAGGGCAAGCCTGAGCTTTCCGTAACCTGATTCAATAAGTCTGGGTCCGGCTGAAAGAGAACTCCCTAGAGCTACAAAAAGACCGGCCCCTCTTACAAAATCAAAACTGAAAGGGAAAAAAGCGGAAATTACCGGAACAAAAAGGGAACCTCCTCCGATTCCCCCTATTACAGCCAGAATTCCTATAACAAACGATATGAGAAACAGAAGCGCTGCATAAATAAAAATCATCTAGTATTTTTTTATCTCCCGCTCACCATTTAAAACAGAAATTCCGTTCATTGCAAGTGCTTTCATCTCCTCGCTTTCAGGAAACAGATATACAGGAGCAAGAAATGAAACCCTTTTTCTGATAATTCCGGTAAGTGTTTTTGAATAGGAAAGTCCTCCTGTAAGTGCTATGGCATCCACTTTTCCGCATGTTACGGCAGAGAAAGAGGAAATAGTCTTTGATACCTGATACCCGAGCGCTTCTATAACTTCATTCCATGAAGGGTTGGTTTTTGCCTTTTCAGCAATCTCTGCAAAATCAGTAGTTCCAAGATATGCAAGAAGCCCGCCGCTCCTTGTAATAAAATTTTTGATATCATTGTAATCCATATTCCTGTCCTGGAAATATTTTACAGCAGCAAGAACAGGTAGTTCTCCTGTTCTTTCAGGCGTAAATGGGCCTTCCCCGTCAAGAGCATTATTAACATCAGTAACACGTCCGTACTCATGAATACCTATACTTATACCGCCACCCATATGGGCTATGATAAAAACACTTTCCTCTTTTTTCAGACCTGTTTTTTTCTCCAGAAGGTCTGCTACTGCCTTCTGGTTAAGAGCATGGAAAGCAGTTCTCCTTTTAATATCAGGATGACCTGAATAACGGGCCAGCGGATTAAGCTCATCAACAACAACAGGGTCTGCTATAAATGCTTCAACCCCGCTTTTTTCAGAGAGTCTGTCTGCAATCAGCCCGCCGAGATTTGAAGCATGCTCGCCGTAGTTCCCTGAAAAGAGATCAGCACACATCTGTCTGTCAATACGGTAAACCCCCCCTTCAAGGGGCTTCAGAAGTCCTCCCCTTGCCATGATGCAGTCCAGATCGGAAATTCTGATATCTGCCTCTGAAAGGAATTTTTCAACAGCTTCTGTCCTCATTTCTATCTGACTGTTTATCGGTTTTGACCTGTCAACCTCTTCCAGACTGTGCTGTATATTAACTTCATTCCTTACAGCATCCCCTTCGAACAGAGCAAGTTTGGTTGATGTTGAACCGGGGTTTATAACAAGTATCATGCTGTTTTTCTTCATATCATTCTCCATATTCTGATAAATATATTTCAACCGATTTTATTCCTTACCATTCCCAGAAGAACATCCCTTGAAAAGGGTTTCTGGATGAAATCAGCTTCAAGGTCTGTATCTTCAGGAAGAAGCTCATCTGTATATCCTGACATGAAAATAACTTTTGTTTCCGGGTGTATTTTTTTGATTTTTTCAGCCAGCTCAATACCGTTGCTTTCACTGAGAATTACATCTGTGAGAAGAAGATCAATCCTTTCCTTGTGAGTTTCAAAATATGAAAGAGCCCTGTCAGGATTATCAGCTGAAAAGACTTCATATCCCTGATCTGTAAGAAGATATTCAACAAGAATTCTAACCTGATCATTATCTTCCACAACACATACTGTACCGGAGTCATTACCATCATATGTGTTTATATCAATACCTTCATCTTCATAAAGAGGTTCTTCCGAGAGGGGAAAAAACATCTTGAAGACTGTTCCACTCCCTTCTTCACTGTAGACCCACAGATAACCGTTATGGTTTTTTATAATACCGAATACCGTTGAAAGACCAAGCCCGAATCCCTTTTCTCCTTTAGTAGTGAAAAAAGGCTCAAATATATGCCTGCGGGTTTCCTCATCCATGCCTGTTCCGTTGTCTCTTACTGAAAGCATCATATAATTCCCAGGTACCACTTCTTTGTGGTGTCTGGAGAAAGTATTGTCAAGATACATGATATCTGTTTTCAAAGTAAGCAGACCGCCTCCGGGCATGGCATCCTGTGCATTCAGCGCAAGATTCATAAGGATCTGTTCAACCTGCCCTGAGTCAGCCTTTATCAGAGAGGGCTTGTCTGTAAGTTCAGTTTCAATGACTATATTTTCCCTCAAAGTTGATCTCAGAAGTCGTAAAAAGTCTGTAACAATCTTATTAAGGTCTGCAGGGACAAGATTGACATGCTGCTTTCTGCTGAACATCATAAGCTGCTTGACAAGCTGCCGGGCCTTGTTTCCTGCAGTATAAATTCCGTCAACAAATTCCTGATTACTGTCCGACTCATCCATGGAAAGCTTCAGAAGTTCACTGTAGCCGATAATAGGGGTCAGGAGGTTATTGAGGTCATGGGAAATTCCCCCGGCAAGCCTTCCGATTGATTCCATTTTCTGGGACTGATGATACTGCTCCTCAAGGATTTTCTTTTCATCCTGCTCATTTTTCCGGTCCTTCATCTCTTTAAGAAGGCGCAGCCTCATACTGTTGAAAGACTTGGCAAGGTCATCAAGTTCATCGGATTTTACAAGATGCCTTTTTCTCCTGTTAAGAGCAAGCTCTGTATCAAGATCGGAAAGTGTAAGTTTATTAGCATATTCCGCAATTGTAAAAAGGTGGCGTGTAACAGTATGTTCAGTCAGAATAAATATAACAGCAGATATTATCAGAACAATAAGGAGGTTCTCGATTATTATAAATACTATCTTCCGGAAAAGCTCTTCATACAGGTCTGCATAATTGAAAACAACTGTAAGAGTACCCAGGTAAACACTGCTTCCGTCTGCAGCCCTGTATAACAGAGGGAACATTCTGGAATAATCTTTTTCTGCCGAACTGTCCCCGGCGGAAACCCGGTATACCCCATCTCCACGTTTTTCTTCAATTGCAGCATAGACAACTGATTCAAACTGAATAATACCGTTCAGCTGAAAATTCAGAAGTTCCTCGTTGATATTATACACACTGGCAGATACTGAAGGGAGATAGCTTTCTTCAATTCTTTTAACTGTCTTGAAAACAGTTTCCCTTTTTTCCCTCAGCTCAATCGGAATCTGTATAAATGCACTTGAAAATGTCATTAACCCGCTGAAAAGGAGGATATAGTATATCAACTGCCTGGAGAGGGGACTATTGCTGATTTTTTTCAGGTAACTAAACAAATAAAAAACCTTTTATAGAAAGAGCCGTTCTATAATATAATTTTAGTGAATAAACTAACAGTTAATTTTAATTATATAATATAATTAAAATATGGAAAATTTATTTTTGCCTTTTTACTGAATGCTGTTTCGGTAATTGATGAGAATGAAAGCATTGCAGTTGCAGTGGATAATAAAAAACCGGAAACCTTTCGGAGGGGTTCCCCATATCATAAAGAACTGATTGACAGGTCGGTCTTGAAACAGCTGAAGATCCCCGTACCGGGGATCTTCAGGTTTATTGGATAAAAAACTCTCAGGCTTTTATTCTGTGAATTTATGTGCAAAAAAGATGCTTGCACCGACAGAATACAGCTTGCTTTTTGTCTGGTCAGCCCTGCTCACTATTATTACAGGAGTCCTGCTTCCTGTCACAACACCGGCCAGCGGAGTCTTTCTGATGGTTGATATTGATTTATAGATCATGTTTCCGCATGAAATATCAGGGGCAATAATAATGTCAGCGTTCCCTGCGACCTCACCCTTTACCCCTTTCGTTTCTGCTGAGTGGCGGCTCAGGGCAAGATCAAGCGACAGCGGCCCCTCAACAACACAACCCTTTATTTCTCCCCTCTTATTCATCATACTCAGAATTACTGCATCTCTTGTCACAGGCATTGCTTTCAGCTGGACCTTTTCCACAGCTGCCAGAACTGCAACTCTGGGATATTCAATACCAAGAGCATTTGCGGCCTGTACACAGTTTTCAATAATTCCGGCTTTTCGTCCGATATCAGGATCTATGTTCATTCCTCCGTCAGACAGGAGGACAAGACGTCCTTCATGCTCAAAAATTGCCACATGGCTCAGAATGCGGTTTGTTCTCAGCCCGTATTCCTTTTTGAGGGCTGTTTTCATCATCTTTCCGGTGCTGATTTTCCCCTTCATGATAATATCAGCCTTTCCGTCCCTGTAATTTTCCATGCACACAACAAGGGCATCTTTTTCATCAGGAACATTAATTATTTCAAGGCCGGAAAGATCAATACTGTCGTTTCTGGCAATTTTTTCAATATTTTCCCGGTCTCCGACGAGAGTAATTTCAGCAAGACCTTCCCTGTTGGCCATCGAACATGATTCCATTGCAGCATGCTCGTCTGCAGCTGCCACAAAAAGCCTTTTTTTTGGCTTCATTTCCCTTGCAAGGGAGATGATTTCATCAAGCGACCTGACCACTTTCAGCTCACCTCCTCTTTTTCCATTACTGCCCTGCCTGATCTTGTAAGCCTTATTATTCCGTAATCCTCAAGCGCCTTGATAAATGCATCCACCTTTTCAGGAGACCCTGTCATTTCAAAAGTCATACTGTCCCTTCCGATTCCAAGCACATCAGCATCAAACATCTCTGCAGTCTGCATAATATGGGCAGTATGTCCTATCTCACACTTCACACATACAAGAGCCAGCTCTCTTTCATAGATATCACCCTTTTCAGCATCCTTGACAAGAATATAATCAATCCTGTTCCTGAGCATCTCTTCAATTGTTTCCGGCTGAACTGAGCTTTTCTCTGTGACAATTACAATGCTCGATTTACCCATCTGATGGATGGGGGCAGCACATACTGAATTAATATTGATTTTTAATTCTCCGAAGACATCGGTAACTTTTTCCATAACTCCGGGCTCATTATTTACTGTACAAATGAAAATAGATTCTCTGTCAGGCATTTTCACCTCCTGATAATTATATACATGATATTATAATGCTGATTTCAGAATTTTTAAAATATTTTATTTTTATTGAATTAATTACTGGTTCAAGGCTTATTTTGCTTTTATTATTCGTATCAATTCATTTATCAACGAATTTATATTTCAAGCTGTTTTCAGGAAGCTTTTTAACTTCTGTTTAAATGCAGAGGGATTATGCAGACAGGAACAGCAGGGATTACTCTCTGCCGCTCCTTTTTTTATGGTATATCCTGCATTGGATTATGCAGCATTATTAAATAACTTTTTCCTGGCGGATTTTATTATCTTCTTCCTGTCAAGCACACCCAGCCATGTGCATGTATTATTGTCAGAAAGGACAGGCAGCTGCTCCAGATGAAGCTGATCCATTAGATCCACCGCTTCAGACAGTGACCCGTTATATACAGCATAATTCCTGACTTTTTTGATAAAATCCTCGGCGACAAGCCAGTCCCATGTGGAAGAATCGAAAAAAACAGATTTCAGGTCCCTGAAAGTGATAATTCCCTTGAAATGCCTGTCATTATCAGTTACTGAAACAAAAGAAGCATCAGATTCTGTAAAAATCTTTATAATATCTCTTATTGTATCATTCTCATTAACACTTAAAGAGCCTTCATCAATACAGTCCATTATCTTCCATTCCGCAATTACATCATTGACAGTGATATCCCGTCCCGCTTCCCCAGCCTTTCTGACAGCAACTTTAACCATGACAGGTCCTATCATCTGGACAATAAATGTTGTAGTTGTTACTCCGAAAACAATCACATCCCCCAGAGAAAGCCCGTCAGCAACAGGAATCCCGCTCAGATGGTTACCTGCCATAATTGAAAGACCAATAGCGACACCTCCCTGGGAAAACAGTGTCATCCCGATATTTTTTGTCACAACAGGGCCTGCATGCGAGATAACAGCACCTGTAAGTGCACCCAGATATTTTCCCGCGCTCCTGAAGAGGACATATGCGCCAATAATAATCCACAGCCATACAGGCATTGATCCTATATTGATTCTTGCCCCGACCAGGACAAAAAACAGAATATAGATAGGTGTTGAAATTCCCTTTATATTATCAATAACATCCCTGCTTCTCGCAGGTATGAAATTAACAACAGTCAAACCGGCAAACATTGCTGCAAGAATAATATCAAGATCAAGAAGAACACTTAGACCTATGCATATTAAAAGCAGGCCGAAGCTCAGAACAAAAAGCGTATCCCTGCTTTTTACCCTTTTAATTGTCCAGATAATCAGAAAACCTGTAAGAATACCACAACCTGCAGAATAAACAAGCTCAAGAAAAACCGAGGCAAGTTCTTTTAAAACTTCTGCATTTTCCCCTGTCAGCAGGGTTGAAACACTTGTTCCCAAACCATACAGAAACATTGCAAGGGCATCATCAAGCGCAACAATTGCAATCACAGTTGTTGTAAGGATACCTGCAGAACGATACTCCCAGAGAACATTAATAGTGGCAGCAGGATCAGTTGCAGAAGCAATTGCACCGAAGACAAGTCCTCCGGCAAGAGAAACCGGGAAATTGGCTGTAACCTTGAAAAGGATCAGAGCAACCAGTGTACCAACAAGGAGAAAGGCCAGAATACCTTCTCCAAGCAGTATCAGGGAAAACTGCCTGCCGTACTTTTTCATATCCTCGAATTTAATTTCCGATCCTACGAGAAATCCAATAATTCCGAGAGCAAAATAATTAAAAGTAACAAGATGATCGATATGAATCTGTGATATCAGCCGGAAACCGCTCTGACCTATAACAATCCCCATAGCTATATAACCGAGAACCTGAGGTATTTTTATCTTTCTGAAAATAAGAGCACTTATAATCCCACCGAAAATTGAAAGCCCGAACAGAAAAAGCAGGCCCGACTCAAGATCAAGCATCTTCGCCCCCTTCCATAAACACGGAAAGAATCTCATCCTTTGTAGTAGCCTCAAGAAGCCTGTCCCTTACCTCCTCTTTTTTCAGAAACGAGGAAACAAGCGCCAGAACTTTTATATATTCAGTGTGAAGGTTTCTTCCGGCAAGTATCATGACAACAATCTTTACAGGTTTGTCATCCATGGATTCATAATCATAAACAGGATTTTTTGTAACACCCACAGCAAGGCTTATATCCCTGACACCGTTAAGGCGGCAGTGGGGTATTGCAATTGAAAGCCCGATACCTGTACTCATAATATCTTCACGTGCAAATATGGCATTTGCAATCTCAGATCTGCTGTTTACCCCGGGGACATCAACAAGCATATCTATCATCCTGTTAAGAACATCAGATTTATATTCTTCATCAATAACAGCAATTCTTGATGATGTGATTAAAGGCTTCAGAGAGTCGTAACTCTGAGCATTCTTCCTGATCCTCGGAGACAGCTTATTGTTGAGCCATTCTTCAATATCTGAAGACCTGAATCTCCAGGTTGTTCCGATCTTTCCTCCGGGCAGTTCACCTTTTCCCGCCCATTCTGCCACAGTCCTCTCAGAAACCCTGAGAAACTCAGCGACCTCTTCCAATGTCATTATCTTTTCCATAAACCTATAATACCTTATTCTACTTCATAATGCAATATACTACGCTATTTATCTTTATTTTCTTTTATACATCTTTATACTACCTTTAAAAACTTATATAAACAGTTTTTTTCTTCATTTACCCTTAAGACGCAAAAAAAGGGGTACTATGCTGAATGCATAATACCCCATGGCATTTTTTTAACTTATATATTTTCAGAAAGGTGAGATTATGAACCGGATACAGCTTCCGCCTTCTTCAGCTTTGCCTTTTTATACATATTGACAAAAGGAGGAGCCAGAAGCGATAGAATCAGGGCCCAGAGAATCCATGCAATAGGACTCTCGAAAAAGATCGCACCTGATCCGTCAGATATGGTCAGCGCCTGGGCGAAACCGTTCTCAGCTATCGGGCCGAGAATAAGACCAAGAACAACTGCGCTTGTTGAAAACCCTGTCTTATTGAGTATAAGGCCGAGAAGAGCAAAAATAAGCATAAGCCATATATCAAACACACTGTTGTTCATTGAATATGCTCCAACTACAGCAAACATACATACTGCAGGAATAAGGACTGCATTCGGAGTAAGAGATATTTTTGAAAAATATGGAGCAAAGTATGTTCCTATTGCAAGGAAAGTTATGTTTGCAAGGAAAAGTGAAAGCATGAATGTATATGTAATGTCCGCGTGGTATGTGAAAAGCTCATGCCCCGGGATAAGACCGTGGATCATGAGGCCTCCAAGGAGAGCAGCCGCGACACTGTTTCCGGGGATACCGAGAGTAAGCAGAGGGATAAGAGACCCGCCGACACATCCGTTGTTCCCGGATTCTGCAGCAGCAATCCCCTCAGGATTACCCTTGCCGAACTTTTCCTTTACCTTGGAGATCTGTTTAGCAAAGTTGTAAGAAACAAAAGCTGCTATTGTAGCACCCTCGCCCGGAAGAATACCCACAACAGTACCTGCTGCAGTACCTACCCCTATGAACTTGCCCAATCCCTTGGGCATTTTCTCTCTCTTGATTGATTTGATATCAACCTTTTCTGTTACAATCTTGTCAAACCCTGTAAGCTCAAGCATCTGTGTAATTGAGAACATACCGATAAGAGCAGGCATGAATGACACCCCCTCATAAAGGTCGTGAAAACCCATTGTGTACCTGAGCTGGCCTGAGATTATATCAGTCCCGATTACAGCGATAACAAGCCCGATAATGCCTGATACCAGCCCCTTTATAACATCGTCCTCTGCAAGAGATACAATACCTGCAAGACCCATTATGGCAAGAAGGAAGTATTCAGGCGGTCCGAACTTGAGTGAGACAACAGCAAGAGGCTGGGCCACTACCAGAAGAAGGAAAGCTGAAAAAATTCCCCCGATAAAGCTTGAAACAACAGAAACCTTTAACGCAAGGCCTCCGTGTCCCTGGCGGGACAGGGGATATCCGTCAAGTGCAGTTGCGGCTGCGGCTGGTGTTCCGGGAGTATAGAGGAGGATTGCTGGAATTGAACCACCGTACATAGCGCCGCAGTATACCCCGCCCATGAGTATCAAGCCGGTTTCAGGGGAAAGAGAAAAGGTCACAGGTATAAGTAGGGCAACACCCATGGTTGCCGTAAGTCCAGGTATCCCTCCGATAACAATCCCGGCAAGAGTACCCACAAACACAGCCAGCAGGTTATGAAAGCTGAACAGTGTCATTAGTATACTAAAAATATCAATATTCATTTAATTACCCTAATATCAAATTTCGGAGACAGTAGTCTCCTGAATCATCTGAAGCTTCTCTTCAGATGATTAGCCGAAAATAATTCCATCCGGGAGAGGAACCTGAAGTACTGAAACAAAAAGAACCTGAATAAACAGAATCAGTCCGGCTGAAGATAAAATTATTGTTATCTTACGTCTGTGCCCCATTAAAACCATTGTTAAAGGCAGGAACAACGCTGTTGAAAGCATGAAACCGAAATATGATATCAAAAGTGCGTAGACAACAAGCAGGATAACAAGTGTAAAAAACCTTTTTTTATCCTTGTAAATTTCAACAGAACTATTATCGTTCTTCTTGTAATTAATACCAATCTGTACCATTGACAGGATTGCTAGGCACAGGGCCAAAAACCGTACATATGATGCTGTGCTGTTCTGACAAATTTCAGGGTAAGATGCAGTACTGCGGTGAAGCAGTACTGCAAGAACAACACAAAAAACAAGTATGATGTAATCAAATATTTTTTTTGTCATTATTCTTCCTATTATTTATTACCAGGGATTGGCATCGTAAACTTTCTTTGTCTGAGCCTGTAATCCTGCTAGATATTCTGTGTATTCCTTGCTGTCCATCGGAGCAAGAGCAATAAGCTGTTTTTCCATTGCTGCTTTGAAGTCAGCATCGGAAAGAACATCTTTGAGAAGATTGTCAAGAGCTTTCTGGATCTTGGGATCTGTATCTGCCTGGATCATGAATCCTCTTGTTGCTGTCATGTAAAGCTCATATCCCTGTTCTTTTCCTGTAGGAATGGAGTTTTCAAAATCTGATCTTTTTTTGGTACAGATAGCAATAATCTTGCATTTCCCTTCCCTGTGGTTTGAAAGCATCTGAGACAGGTTCATGAAAGCAACATCAACATGTGCTCCGAGAACTGCAGTTTTCTGTTCTGTGGAACCTTTTGTAGGCATGAGGTTGAACTCAACTCCTGCAAGGCTTTCAAAATCCTTTGCTGCAATATAATCGTCACTTCCTATTCCGTTTACTGTCGCAACAAGTTTCTTTGCCTTTGCAGCTGCTTCAAGATCTTTAAGTGAATTGATTTCACTTGAAGCCGGTACAACTACAATACCCGGATCTTCAACAACATTGCTTATAATATGAAAACTGTCGAGTGTATAGTGTGATCGGCCGGATACAATATGGGCAACAAACTGAGGTGTGAAAACCATACCAAGTGTATATCCGTCTGCCTTTGCCCGTGCAATCTCATCAAAACCCTTAAGTCCGCCTGATCCACCTTTGTTTACTACAACAAAGTTTGCTTCCGGCCAGAATTTTTTTGCGACCTGGGCAAACTGTCTTGCAGTAGTGTCTGTTGATCCCCCCGCATTTGATGGAACAACAATATTTATTGTTTCAGAAGGATAGGATTCCTTGTCCCCTGAAGCAAATACAGGTAAAACCATGGCTGCTGCCAGTAACAGCAGTAAAAGACTCTTTTTCATTAAAAATCTCCTTTTGCATAAAATTATTTAATATTTCAATGCAAAAAGGATGCCATCCGTCAGATAAACAAAAAAAATCTGCAGATTAGTTGGATTTATACCTGATTTGGTTAATTATCATCAGTCTGGTTCTTATAACAATGAGTGATAAGAATAGAAAAACCACATATTGCTGTGCTGTTTAACACACCTGTTCCGTTATTATGTGCCATCTGGCACATTGATATTGTATTTTTTAATCCTGTTGTAAAGAGCTTTTCTGTCAATATTAAGCAGCCTTGCTGCCCTGGACTTGTTCCAGTCAGCCTTCTCAAGAGCCTCAAGCAGCACCTTTCTTTCAATCTCAACAAGATCATAACTCTCGCCTATATTCCCGGCCTCAGAACGACCTGTATCAGGATTAAAATATTCTCCATTAAGAGTATCTCCCGGACTGATAACCATGAGCCTTTCAATACAGTTTTCAAGCTCACGGACATTACCGGGCCAGCTGTGGCTTATAAGCTTCTCCATAAGCCGTGGAGATATTCTCTTTTCAGGTATGTTGTTTTTTTCAGATGTCCTTCTGATAAAGCTCTCTGCAAGAAGAGGGATATCATCCCTGCGGTCCCTTAAGGGGGGCACTTTGATGTTTATTATATTAAGCCTGTAATAAAGATCAGACCGGAACCGTTTCCCCTGTACTTCTTCAGCAAGGTCCCGGTTTGTAGCTGCAATTAGACGGAAATCAACATCAATTGTTTCAAGACCCCCTATCCTCTGTATCTGTTTCTCCTGAAGCACCCTCAACAGCTTTGACTGAAGCTCAAGTCCCATTTCCCCTATCTCATCAAGGAACAGCGTACCGTTGTTTGAAAGCTCAATCCGGCCTCTTTTTCTTGCAGATGCACCTGTAAAAGCCCCTTTTTCATACCCGAACAGCTCACTTTCAAGAAGTCCCGATGGGAGGGATGAGCAGTCAACAACCACAAATGGGCCGCTGCTCCTTCTGCTGTTTACATATACGCTTCTTGCTATAAGCTCCTTTCCGGTGCCTGACTCCCCCTCAATGAGAATGCTGGAATCAACAGGGGCAACTGTTTTTATAAGGGAAAACATTTTCTGCATTGCAGTAGATTTACCTATAATCCTGTCAAGGCTCCATCCCCTGTTAAGCTTTTCCTTCAGATCCCTGTTTTCCCTCTTTATTGCCCTTTCTTCAAAAGCTCTTTTAATCTTTATCTTGAGAAGATCATAATCAATAGGTTTTGTAATGTAATCATAACCGCCCGATTTTATAGCATCAACTGCACTTGTTATCGAGCCGTAAGCTGTCATTATTATTACAGGAAGGTTGGGGAATTTGTCCTTGATCCTTTTGGTAAGTTCAATTCCATCCATTTCACCCATTTTGAGATCTGTCAATACAAGATCCGGAACAGATTCTTCGATTTTTTTAAGGGCTGATTTACCATTATCAGCTTCTGACACCCTGTAGCTGCTGCTTTCAAGTATTCCCCTAAGCACCATCCTGATGTTTGCTTTATCATCAACTACCAATATTTGCTCATTCATTGCTGTTTCATTTCCTCATGTACAAACAGGGGAAGCAATATCTGTACCACAGTCATCAACCCCGGTTCACTTTCAATAATTATTCTTCCTCCATGCTGCTCAATTATCCGGAGGCTTGTTGTAAGCCCTGTACCTGAGCCTTCGGCTTTTGTCGTATAAAAAGGATCAAAAATACTGTCAAGAACATCTTTTTCAATTCCTGATCCGTGATCTGTAACCTTAAGTTCAGCCATCCCCGCCCTGTGGTCAGTTGCTACTTTGATATATCCATGATCTTTTTTTATAGCCTGGATAGAATTGAGGACGACATTGAGTATGACCTGTTTCAGCATGGATTCATCCCCCTGAACCGGCGGAAGGCCTTCATCAAGACTGAAATCAACATTTATCCTGTTGTCATGTATCAGTTTTTCCAGAAGAAGGAATGTCTTGTCTATAAGTGTATTGAGGTTAACCTGCTTGAATTCAGGGTCCCTTGGCCTTGCGAAATCAAGGAAATTATCTATAAAGGAAATCAGACGCAGGACTTCCTCCTGAATTATTCCGGCAAATTTCAGTATCTGCTCCTCTCGGGGATAATAAATTTTCAGAAGCTCGGCAGAACCTTTGATCGGCTCCAGAGGATTTCTTATTTCATGAGCAAGTACAGATGACAGCTGGCCTATTACAGCCATCTTTTCACTGTTGATCCTTGATTTAATATTCACATCAAGCCTTTCCGTCATATTCTTGAACGCAGAGGAGAGTATCCCTATCTCATCACGCGACCTTATTTCAATATCCCACTTGAAATTACCCCCGGAAACAGCTTCAGCCCCTTTTACAAGCTCTTTTATCGGACGTGAAATCTGCATACCGAGAAGGAAAGCGCCTGCAATTCCGACAACTATTACAAACAGCCCGAGAAGGAGCATTTTTATCCAGGCTATCTTTATCACTTTCAGATATGTCTCGTTTGTAAGTGTTATATGGAAAACACCTATCTGTTCATCTTCAACGCGTACAGCGCTGAAAAAATCATAGCTGATAAGCCTGCTTCCGTTTATCCCTGCATCATTTTTCAGGACAATTGTGTCTCCTGCATCGTTAAAATTAATCTTATAGGTATGAGACTCTCCCAGACGGTCAAGATCAGTGTGCATTTTAACTATATAGTTGTTATCCAGAAGTTCCCCTTCTATAACATCTGTATCCCGTAAAAGGGTGTCAAAAAAAAGTTTTACAGAAGAATAATCAAAGTTGAGCATGGGAATCATCAGTGATACTGAAAGTATTTCAGCAAGAACTGATCCCTTTTTTACTATCTGCTCCTCTATCAGCCTCTTCTGGGTATGGGCGGAAAAGCCGACAAGTATTGCCCCTGTTACAAATACTATTAAAACTGTTGAAAAGATAAACTTTGTAGTTATTTTCATTTATTTCTCCAGTATTATCAAAAGGAAATTCCTATTTATCAGAAACCCCTGTAATAAAACTTAGTTTTATTCTATAATTTATTCAATGTCTTATTCGTTTTGCAGGATTTTTTTTGCAGCTCTGCTGCTGCTTTTCCTTTCGTCCCAAGCCGCATATTCAGAAGAACCTGAATATATAATTAAATTCGGATACCCTTCAGGGGAAAATTCTGCTGTAATTTTCAATAAATACTCATCACTCCTGAACCTGCTGTCTGAAAAACTCGGGAAAAAAGTCCTTTTTGTACCAAAGAAAACATACAGGGAAATGCTTACAGGTTTTCTCAGCAATGAAATTGAAATGGGAATACTGAATGCCTATTCGTTTATATACCTCATGGATTCGCCCGACCTGATTCCGATTGCAGCAAGGGTCAAGGAAAACAGCAAAAACTACAGCACCTATTTTATTGCAAGGAAAGACAGCAGTATAAGAAATATAACTGACATGAAAAATAAAATATTTGCTTTCGGAGACCCCTACTCCACCAGTTCATTTCTTGTTCCCATGTACCAGCTTGATATGTTCAATATCAAACCGGAAAAATACTTCAGCAATACAGTCATAATCCCCAAACAGGATTCAATAATATATTCAATACTGAATAAAACTGTTGACGGAGGAGCTGTGGCATCTTTCATATTCAATGAGCAGAAAGAGGAACTTAAAAGCAAATTCAGAATAATTCATGAAACACGCCAATATCCGCTCGGGCCTTTTGTTGTCAACACAAGAATAGGGGAAAGCAATATTGAAAAAACAAGGGAATTCCTGTTGAATATCGGAAACACTGAGGAAGGGAGAAGCGCCCTTTTAAAAGCAGGGTTAGATCCTTTTACAGATGTGCAGAAATCAGATTACAGCTGGCTTAAAAAAATTGCAGAGGCCGGGTATTCTATAGATGCGGAAGAAACAACAGATCTGGACAGCCTGAGACCCTGAATTTGCAGAAATACCGGATTCCTCCCCTTTTTATACAGCCGACTGTAATTATCAAACCTGTTCCACAGAAAAAAAGAGCCTTTCTGACATTGATTTTGCTATAATAAAACCGGATTTTCATCTATAATTGTGCAGATGATTTTTCCAATTCGAAGAATACTGGCAATTATCCTGATTACTTTATGTTCTTTTTCCCTTGCTGCGGAAGAAAACAGGAAAGTAATAAAATTCGGACATGCTTACGGCGAAAATTCAGCAGTGATTTTCAAGAAATATGCTCCGCTCATACATCTCCTCTCCAGGGAACTGGACAGAAAAATACTGTTTGTACTTACAAACACTTATGAAGAGATGCAGGAAGGATACCTGAACAAAGAGATAGATATGGGGATAATAAACGCATATTCATTTATCAAGATTATTGACACCCCACACCTTATTCCCATTGCAGCAAGGGTTAAGGAAAACAATAAAAACTACAAGAGCCTCTTTATCGTAAAAAAGGAAAGCGGTATACACTCGATAAAAGACCTGGAAGGGAAATCTTTTGCATTTGGAGATCCCTTTTCCACAAGCTCATTCCTTGTTCCAATGCATCAGCTTGATAAAGCAGGCATCAAACCTTTACAGTACTTCAGCAAAACCCTGATCATATCGAAACAGGACTCAATTATATACTCAGTATTAAACAGAACTGTTGACGGGGGAGCAATTGCTTCGTTCATATTCAACGAACAGGAAAGTGAACTGAAAGAGAAATTCAGAATAATATACGAAAGCCCCCCCTTTCCACTTGGCCCCTTTGTTGTAAATACAGATATAGGGGAGGAACTTATTGAAAAAACCAAACACTTCCTCCTGAACCTTGAAAATTCAGAGGAAGGGAGAGATGCACTGATTCAGGCAGACCTTGACCCCTTTGCAGAAGTCAAGAAATCTGATTATGACTGGCTGAAGAGTATAGCATCTGAAGGTTATAACCTGGAGATAGAAAAAGAGTAGAAGAAAAGGTTTAAAGTTTCTGCTTCTTTTCAAGCTCCAGAAACCTTTTCCTTGCAGATTCACTCCTTTCAGTTCTGCCGAGGAGTTCACAGGCATCAGCAAGGTTGAACCATGCATCAATATTTCCGCTGTCATATTCCACAGCTTTTTCAAAATAATTTTCAGCCTCATCAAGGCGTTCCGTAACAAAACAGAGAACTCCCAGCCTGTTCATGAGACAGCTGTTTACAGGTTCAAGGCTTTGAGCTTTTCTGAAATACCTTTCAGCATCTTCATAAAAACCCTCATCATAACAGGCAGCACCGCAGTCTTCCAGAAGGCCCTCTCTATTCCCGGAATCTTCATCAGCTTTCCGCATAAGCATATCAAAAGCCGCGAGAGCTTTTTCCGTTTTACCCCATTTCAGGTAATTGAAGCCGGAATTATAGATAATACCTGTATCATCAGGTTCAGAAGAGAGCAAAAGCTCAAATATTTCAGATGCCTTCCGGTATTCCCCTTCAGATGTATATAATGCAGCTTTATTGTTGAGGCTGCTTTTTTTCCTGTCATCCATAGTCAGATAATCCTTAAAATCAGACTGAATCTAATCATCTTCTGATAATGCCCTCTGCTCAGGGTATAAATAGTAAAATACAAATGATAATGAGAAAAACAGAACTGAATATACTGTTGTTCTGTAAATCCCCTCGATTTCAGGTTTTTCAGGTACAGATGTAAGCATATCTATAAAAGAACTGCCGTTTCCCGAAACAAGAATTACAGGAAGTATTGCAATTGATACAAGAAACGCCATCTTGAGGAAAAAACCCTGTATCCCGAAAAAGATCCCCTCTATCTGTTCCCCGCTCTTATCGGAAACACGGCTGCTTATTTCACTCAGCATGGCAGGGGGAAAGATAAAGGCTGAGCCTGCAACAGGAATTCCGAAAAGTGCAAAAACAACAAAGCCGAAGGAAGGGGGGAATATTTTCCCTGTCTGATAAAGCAGGAGAGAGAAAAGAATAAGGAGAAAAAGCGATGCAAGCATCAGCTTTCTGTAGCCTGAAATACGGGAGAGGCGGTTTACTGGATAGAAAAAGAGGGCTGAAACTCCGAAAAGGAGTGCAGATGCTGTGGTAATGCTTCCGCTTCCCATGTTCATCACATCTGTAACATAGTAGTTTATGGATCCCCTCATTATGTTGAATCCTATAAAAAAGAAAAGAAGCCCTCCCAGGTAATAAAGAAAGGCCCTGTCGTGAAAAACAAGCCTGACAGAACTCCTGAAATCAGCATCAGAGACCTTCCCTCCCGAGTATTTCCTTTCATTTATTGTAAAAGATGTTATGAAAAGCCCTATAACTGCAAAGGCAGACAGAAGTATAACCATGAGCCTCAAGCCCTTTTCATCATCCCCTCCTCCCAGAAGGGAGATCATTACCCCCGGAAGTATCATTGCAACAGCTGTATATACAAGACGGAATACAGCCTGCCAGGTGGAAAGATTAAGCCTGTCATCGGAAGTCTTTGACAGCTCAGGGATTAGGGCATTATAGGGTGCACCAACTATTGTATAGAATATAAAGAAAAGGCTCCCTACAATTGAGAGGTTTGCAAATGTCTGGAACCCCCCTGTTTTCACCGGGTAGAAAAATGCAACTGTTGAAAGTGCGAGAGGTATTGTCCCTGCAAAAACAAAGGGGATCCTCCGTCCCCACCTGGTATTCACCCTGTCTGACCAGTATCCCACAAGAGGGTCTGCAACCATATCAACAAAACGGGAAATCACAAGAGCAAGCGCTATGAAGCCGGGAGAAAGAAACGGCCTGAAGCTGAAATTCTCAGGCGGGAGATAATAGGTCAGTACCCACTGTGCAAAAATCTGGTCAAAAACTGCATAGCTGACCCCTATACCGTAGAGGACCTGTATATAAACCGGAAGCTTTTTCATATCCTGAATAATATAGTTGCATGGACAAAAACGCAATCAGTTTTAAGCAGTTCTGCAGAACTCTCTGCCTGCTTCAATCCCCATCATGTATCCTGCATCCAGCTTATCCCTGTCTGTCGTTGTCCTTCCCACACTGAAATCAGACGGAGGGGCAAGCACATTTATTCTGCATCCGGCGGGAGGGTTCTCTATAAAGTCAATCGCCCTGTTGTAAACAATGCTTCTTTTCTTCATTGCAGCCGAGAGTGCTTTTTTATCCTTCAGCATCAGGTCTGTAAGAAAAGGGAAGCGGGACTCTTTTTTCCTGTATCCTGCAGGGCGGGAAAGAAGCACAGTAATATCCCTCCCCCCCATCTCGTATGCCTTTATTACAGGTATGGGATCCGCGATACCGCCGTCAGACATGGGAGAGCTGTTGAATTCAGGAAAACCCCTGTAAAGAACAGGCAGAGCGCTTGAAGCCTTTATAAGCTGTTCAAGTGTTTCCGCCTCACCCTTGAAATACTCGGCACCCCCTGTCAGGGCATTTGTAGCCGCAACATAGAAAGGAATATCCTGTCTGCTGAATGTCTCAAGATCAAGCCTTATTTCACTTATTGTCCGTTCCCACAGCCAGTCAAGATCAAGGGCATGTCCCCCGAGAAGGTATTTTCTGAGTGATATAAACTCATGTCTGCAGGAATAATCTGTATATACCCTGTAGTTTCTCCCCCGCTGGCGGCACATCCATGCTGCAAGGTTGGTGGCTCCGGCGGAAACCCCTATGCAGAAATCAAAAGGGTTGTAGTCATGGTCAAGAAAGCTGTCAAGGACTCCGCAGGAGAATATTCCCCTCATGGCGCCCCCTTCAACAATAAGGGCTTTTTTCAAGTTACTGCTGTTCAATTTTTCCTCTTATAAAATCAGATAATTCTCTACTCAGGATTTTAATATAACCTGATATTGTCCTGTCAATAGCCTTATCTGTGATTCGTATTAAAACACCCGGATAAATTATTTCAGACAGATCTTTTTCGCAGATATGAGGATTGATTTGAAAATTATCAAAGGGAAATTACAGGGAAAGCGGATGAAATACCCGATATGATTTTTACAGATAAAAAAAAGGGGAGGAACAGACATTATCCCCATACGGTCTGTTCCTCCCGCAGATTGAAAATATTCCGATAAGCTATTCAAGCTCTAAAAGGAGGTCGTCTTTCTCGACCTGGTCGCCAATATCAAAAAGCACTTCCTTGACTTTTCCGGCAATGGAAGCCTTTATATTTGTTTCCATTTTCATAGCCTCAGTTACAACAAGGACATCGCCGGTATCAACATCATCGCCCGGTTTGACAAGTATCTTGAAAACCTTGCCAGGCATGGGCGCACCCACATGATGCTTGTTGAACTTGTCAGCCTTTTCCTTCTGGGTGAATTCGCCCTCAACAGTATTGTCCCTCACTGTAACCTGCCTTGAAAGCCCGTTCAGTTCAAAATACAGGTGTCTTGTTCCGTCATGATGAACACTGCCTACAGCAATAAGCTTTATTATAAGGGTTTTTCCTGTATCAATATCTACAGATACTTCATCCCCGGGCTCAAGTCCGTAAAAATATGTAGGTGTCGGTATTACAGAAGTATCTGAATACTGGCTCCTGTGCTTGTCAAAATCAAGGTACACATTGGGATAAAGAGCATATGACAGCAGCTCCTTGTTGTCTATGCCGTGCCCGAGCTTCTCCTCAAGCTCCTTTCTTTCCTTATCAAACTCAAACGGTTCAAGAAGCTCGCCCGGCCTGCATGTGATAGCCTCTTCTCCTTTCAGTATCGCTTTCTGAAGCTCTTCGGGAAATCCCTGATAGGGCTGACCTATCATCCCCTTGAAAAAATCAATAACTGACTGGGGGAATGCAAGCTCAGGCGCCTTTTCAATAAGGTCGTCAATTGCAATTCCATTCTGAACAAGGAAAATTGCAAGGTCTGCAACAATTTTTGAGGAAGGGGTTACCTTGATAATATCACCGAAAGCAACATTGACATCATGATACATCTTCTTGCATTCTTCCCATTTATCAAGAAGCCCGACACCTGCAACACGCGGTTTGTAGTTTGAATACTGCCCTCCTGGTATTTCATGATAATAAACCTCTGCGGTTCCGCTCCTGAGATCTGATTCAAAAGGCTTGTAGTAGCTTCTGACTGTTTCCCAGTAGTTTGCCAGTTTCTGTAAGCCGGCAGTATCAAGATGAGGATCCCTTTCAGTTCCTTCAAGCGCTGCATTGAGAGCATTGAGGTTTGGCTGTGCTGTCAAACCGGAAATTGAAGATAATGATGCATCAACAATATCAACACCTGCTTCAGCAGCCCTCAGAAGTGTCGCACCCCCGTTGCTTGAGGTATCGTGTGTATGAAGATGAACAGGTATTCCAACCTCTTCCTTCAGTGCCTTTATTAGTTTTGTAGCGGCAAAAGGCTTCAGGAGTCCGGCCATGTCCTTGATTGCAAGGATGTTTGCTCCCATTTTTTCAAGCTCTTTTCCGAGATTCACATAATATTCAAGAGGATATTTGTCCCGTTTGGGATCGGTAATATCACCGGTATAACAGATTGCAGCTTCGCAGATTTTGCCGTTGCTTCTTACTGCATCCATTGCAACAGCCATCCCCTTTGTCCAGTTTAACGAGTCAAAAATCCTGAAAAGATCAATACCTGAATCAGCAGCTTCCTTTACAAACTCTTCAACCACATTGTCAGGATAGTTTGTGTATCCGACAGCGTTTGAAGCCCTGAGCAGCATCTGGAAAAGGACATTCGGAATTTGTTCCCTGAGCTTGTGAAGCCTCTGCCACGGACACTCCTTGAGGAACCTCATGGAAACATCAAATGTAGCCCCGCCCCACATTTCAAATGAGAAGATGTCTGACGCAAGATGCGATGTTGCCTCTGCAATCTGCAGAAGATCATATGTCCTTATCCTGGTTGCAAGGAGGGACTGGTGGGCATCCCTCATTGTTGTATCTGTTACAAGAAGTTTTTTCTGGTCACTTATCCATTCCGAGAATTTATCGGGACCGAGCCTGTTGAAAATATCCCTTGTCCCCTCTTTCCTTACATCGCTTAGCCTGATCTCAGGCACATCTGCTTCAGGAAATACAAGTGAACCGGAGGGTTTCTCTATCCCTTCAGTACCGTTTATTACCCGGTCACCTATGTAGTCAAGTATCTTTGTAGCCCTGTCCTGGTTTTCCCTGAATTCCATCAGCTCAGGATGGTCCCCTATAAATGATGTATCGCACTGTCCTTCAAGAAAAACAGGATGTGATACAACATTCTGAAGGAATGGTATATTGGTCTTTACCCCTCTTATCCTGAACTCTACAAGGGATCTTTTCATTACCTTTGCAGCATGCTCGAATGAAAGCCCCCATCCGCTCAGTTTCACGAGAAGCGAATCATATGATGAAGTAATTCTTGCCCCTGTAAAAGCATTCCCGGCATCGAGTCTTACCCCGAAACCTGCCGGTGACCTGTAGGCCTTGAGAGTTCCGAAATCAGGCGCAAAGTTATTCAGAGGATCCTCTGTTGTTATCCGGCACTGTATCGCATATCCGCTTTTTTTGATGCTTTTCTGGCTGGGAATATTGATTTCAGGATCTGAAAGTTTATATCCTTCCGCTATCCTTATCTGTGTCTGGACAAGGTCGCGCCCTGTTATAAGCTCTGTAACGGTATGTTCAACCTGAAGCCTGGGGTTCATCTCAATAAAATAGTATTTCCCCTCCTGGTCGATAAGGAACTCCACTGTTCCCGCATTCCTGTAGTTAACCTGCTTTGCAATCTTTATGGCATTGTCACAAAGCTCCTGCCTGAGCTCTTCCGATATTGCAAGTGAAGGGGCAAACTCAACCACTTTCTGGTGCCTTCTCTGGATTGAACAGTCCCTTTCAAAGAAATGGACTATATTGCCGTGTGTATCGCCCATAATCTGGATCTCTATGTGTTTAGGGTTTTTAAGATATTTTTCAAGAAAAACAGTATCATCTCCGAATGCAGCTTTTGCCTCGCTTGAAGCACTGTGAAGCCCTTCAACCAGTTCCTTATGGTTGTTTGCAACCCTCATTCCGCGGCCGCCGCCTCCGGCTGCTGCCTTTATAATGATAGGGTATCCCGCTTCTTTTGCAAACCTGAAAGCTTCCTCTTCCGTTTTGACAGGATCCGGTGTTCCCGGAACAACAGGTACTCCCGCGGCAATAGCAGCCGCTCTTGCAGAAACCTTATCGCCGAGCATTCTCTGCTGTTCAGCTGTAGGCCCTATAAAGATAATCCCCTCTTTTTCACACTTTTCTGAAAATTCGGGATTTTCCGAGAGGAAACCGTATCCCGGGTGAATAGCATCTACCCCTTTTCTTTTTGCAAGGTCAATAATCTCATCAATTCCCAGATATGCATCTATAGGGCTTTTACCCTTTCCAACTCTATATGCTTCATCAGCTTTCGTTCTGTAAAGCGAAAGCCTGTCTTCCTTCGAATAAATAGCTACAGTTTTGATCCCCAGTTCCATACAGGCCCTGAAAGTCCTGATTGCTATCTCTCCCCTGTTTGCTGACATTATTTTGCTGATTTTTCTGATTGCCATTAATATGCTCCTGCAGCTTATACTTTCGTATGGAGGTTTAAATACTCCTCAGCATACTGCGAATTATAAATTCGCCCGCATGGACTGCCAAACAATCCACACCCTACAGAACAATACACAATAAACCAATATCCATGGTGTATTGTTTGAGATTTGGCATATTTTATCAGAAAAATAATTTATTTAAATATGGTTTATACAATAAGCAGGTAAAAAAGAGCATTTTTTTATAAAAAAATATTTTTTCCGTCAATTTTTCTATGATTTTGATACATTTTCATATGTATCTTGCGATCATCCAGCTTTTTTACATAATTTTGATACAATTTATCATGAAAAAACATCCAAAAACTCACTTTATAAATGATATTTATACATTTTTGCATGATCTTTACATAAATAATCACCTTTTTCAGGTTTTTACTGCCAATTTCTGCATAATAACAAGAATAAACCGGATTTCAATGGAATAATAATCATAATGTTTCTTCATTATCCGTGCTTTCAGATATTTTTTTCTTTCTGCCGAGAAACCCGAAAAAGCTCCCGCATACGCCTCCGGCTATATGGGCAGCCTGTGAAATACCGTCCTCAGGAGTATAGACAAACTCCTTGAGCAGAAAAAGAATTACTATCAGAATAAATGTCAGAGGGATCTCCCCATCCTTTATATTTGTTATGGAGATCAGAATTATCATCATAAACACTATGCCGCTTGCTCCGAGAAGGGGACAGGGAGAGAAAAATATATTTATAAAGCCTGTCACAGCTGCTGTTACAAGTATCATTATCAGAAAAGGGAATTTTCTGTATTTTTCCTCGAGAATAGGGCCGAGCAGAAGAATAAGGGTAAAATTGCTTACAAGGTGGTTCCAGTTTGCATGCCCGGCAGTATGGGTGAAAAGCCTGATATACTGTAATGGATCAGAAAAATTCATCTCTCCCCATCCGGGAACAGAAAACCATAAAGCTGTAATCTGCCTGTCAAATACAGGATCAGAAAGGAGAACAAGGGCGGAAAGGAGAGCAAAGGTCAGAGTAACCGGTGCATTGTATTTAATCTTCAGCTTCATGTTTTTATCCTTTTTTAATCATAAATATTATTCAATAATTGAGCTGCAATGTATTTTTACTCCAGTTCGGCAAGAGAAGTCTCAGCTTCCTCCCACTCCAGAGATACTTCATGCTGCATTTCCATGTTCCTGTCAAGCATCTCTTTTATCTTCCTTATCTTATCACCGTCTGAATAATTTTCAGGCCGGCTCATCTCATGCTCAAGCTCTGAAGCTTCAGATTCGAGTTTTTCCAGCCTGGAAAGAAGCTCTTCCGATTTTTTTTCAAGCTTTTTCCTCTCCCTTTTTGCTGCCTTTTCCTGTTCCCTGTCAAGCCTGGCAGCTGAAACAGATTTTTCCTCTGCCCGGCTGATTCCCGGCTGAAGGGAAATGCCTGCCGACTCAGAAGTTTCTCCAAGGGATTTCTTCCTCCAGAGATAATATTCATAATCTCCCGGATAGTCTGTCACCCCCCCTCCCGAGATCTCAATCACACGGGTGGCAAGGTTTTCTATGAAATACCTGTCATGGGAAACAAACAGCAGCGTCCCTGAATAATCCTGAAGCGCTTCCAGAAGAATATCCTTGGAATTAATATCAAGATGGTTGGTCGGCTCATCAAGTACAAGGAGATTGACAGGCTTGAGAAGCAGCTTGAGAAGAGCAACCCTGTTTTTCTCCCCCCCTGAAAGGACAGAGACCTTCTTGAATATATCGTCCCCCCTGAAGAGAAAAGCTCCGAGAAGGTTTCTAAGCTGCGGTATCATTTCCGTAGGAGAGGATGTTTCAATCTCTTCAAGAACATTGTTTTCATCAGAAAGTGTTGATTCAAAGTCCTGTGAAAAATAGCCTCTCTTTACATCTGTTCCGGTCCTTACTTCACCGGTATATTTTTCATCATGACCTGATACTATTTTAAGAAGAGTGGTCTTTCCGGCCCCGTTCTTGCCTGCAAACACAACCTTCTCCCCTTTCCTGATATTGAGATTTATACTGTCAAGAACTTTCAGCCCGCCGTATGATTTCGAAAGGTTCTCTATCATGAGGACCTCCTTTCCTGAATGCGGGGGGGAGGGAAATGAGAAATGGATCTTTTTCAGGCTTTCAGGAATTTCAATCCTCTCGATTGTTTCAAGATATTTAACCCTGCTCTGAACAAGGGAGGCCTTTGATGCGTTGAATCTGAATTTCCTGATAAAGTATTCAACCTTTGCAATCTCCTCCTCCTGCTGCCTGTATCTTTTGACAAGCTCTTCAAGCTCCTGCGCCCTCAGTTTTTCATAATCAGAGTAGTTGCCCTTGTATCTCTTAAGCTCACCGTTGAAAAGCTCAATTATCTCATTAACTGTTGAATCAAGAAAAAAACGGTCATGCGATACAATAACCACTCCCCCGGGATATGATGAAATAAAGTCCTCAAGCCAGTATCTTGCCTCAATATCAAGATAGTTGGTCGGCTCATCAAGAAAGAGGATATCAGGTTTCTCAAGAAGAACCCTGGCAAGTGCAATCCTCATCTGCCATCCGCCTGAAAACTCATCAGTCATTCTTTTAAAATCAGATTCCGAAAACCCCAGACCTGTCAGTATTTTGTAGATTTCCCTGTCCCTGTCATAATACCCGCTTGACAAAAGCCTTTCCTGAAGATGATGATGCTCCTCAATCCTGCTCTGGATATTTTCAGAACTGTCAGTCATGGATGAAAGCTCGGCTTCAAGATCAGCTATCCTTTCTATAACTGAATCAAAAATGGAAAAGGCTTTTTCAGCCTCCGAGTAGAGTGTCATGCCTGAATATGTCAGGCCTGACTGGGGAAGATACGAGACCCTGCTTCCCCTCTGCAGGGAAACAGAACCGGAATCAGGTTTTGATATTCCTGCGGCTATCTTCAGAAGTGTTGATTTCCCGCTCCCGTTTGCTCCTGACAGGGCTATTCGGGAACTGCCGGAAATATTGAGATTTATTTTTTTAAGAACATCCCTGTCCCCGAAAGCCATGGAGACAGCAGCAAGATGGAGAAATGCCATTAAATGCCTGTACCTTCAGATTCCATGGACACTGAATCACCTGCTTCGGATCCGTTCTCACCGGCTTCGGCAGAACTGTTGGGTATATCAGGGCTATCCTCTCCCGAAGCTTCATCATGCTTCTCAATTCCCTGGCTTTCCTCAAGAGTCATTCCCTGCCTGAAATAATAGATTTCCTTGATATCAGGGAGCCTTTCAACAACCCCCTCTTCAATATAATCAGGGGGCAGGTATATCAGCTCAAGCCCCTCCTCCCCTGTCATATAATACACAAAACTCACTTCGCCTGAACTCTGGTCAAAGACAAAACTCAATATACCGTCATAGTTAGCAGAAAGCTCCCGTGAAAGGTAATAGTGGTTTTCCACAGTACCGGTAATTCCGTATCCGAACGGAATTACATCCGGGACAAGGTTGACATAACCTGTCCATATGAATTTCCGGTTGCTCTTGAGGGCAATTGATCCGTTGAGATCGCTTGAAAGGTATCCCCCCTTCTCGTAAAGCTCTTTATAAGCAGAATTGCGCCTTGCTGTTTCAGCACTGACATACTCGTCAATTGACTGGTCAAGCTGTGTATAAAAACTGCTGTAATCTATGCCGTTATAAACATACTTTACGTTGATGCTCCTGTTGGGATAGAAGTTGATCTCAACCGGGGTCCCTTCAAGAAAATATCTCCTTTCATCAACTTTTGATATTTTTTCATAATAAAACTCAATCCTGTCATCTTCAGTCTGGATAACAAACTGCTTTTTCCCCGGGTTGATAAAAAGGCCTTCGCCTGTTTTTATCCGGCTTACTATAATCCTGCCGCTCTCGATAATTTCCCTGTACTTTGCGGGGTACCATTTATTGTCATAGAGATCATTCAGCCAGTCCTTTTCACTGTTTTCTGCGAGGTTTTTCGAATCAAGCTCAAAAAAGCTGAGGTACTTGTCAAAACAGTATCCTTCATAACCGTCATCTGTAAGGACCCTGTACCAGTAACCTGTAAGGTTCCCGACAGTTTCAGCCTTATCCCCTTTCTCAATTATCTTAACCATCTGGCTCGGCCTCAGTTTATAAACCCTGTCAGAGGAGGTTTCTGGCTCTGCCCTGACAGGAATGCTTTTATCTGAATACCCGAATGTATTTTTATATTCATCAAATACTGCGGCAAATTCCTCAGCATCCTTTTTCTTTTTGAAAAAGCGTCCTGTGGTTTTGGGAATCTCCGCCCTGTACCTGTCCTCTTTTTTTTCTATAACAAAGACGCTTCTGATATCAGACTGTGAAATAACCTTTATTATTTCCCCTGTTTCAGCTTTTACATCTTCAGGGGGCCAGAGCATTACAACATAACCAAGTCTTTTTCCTGTACATGAAGAAGTAAAAATAATGAATAATATAAGCAATATCAGTTTCAACCGTAATTTCAATTTAAACCTCCGGGATTTATGTGTATAATATTGCACAAAAAGAAGTTATAAATCAATGATTAATGACAGATTAAGGAGTTTCAGAACATGGATACAGGAGAATTAATTGAATCATATATAAAGGGAAAGGAAAGCAGCATTGTGGATTTCCAGAGGCTTCTGACCTCTTTCCCTGCAATATCTCCCGATTCGGAGGGGGACGGAGAATCTGCAAAAGCAGATGCGCTGATAAAGAGGCTGAGGGAAATGGGTTTTGAAAATATTGAAACCTTCAATGCCCCTGACAGCAGGGTCTCATCAGGTGTAAGACCCAATATCATAGTGACTGTACCGGGAAAAAACAGCAGCAGGAATTTCTGGATAATGGCCCACCTTGATGTTGTCCCCCCGGGAGAACTTTCACTCTGGAATACCGATCCCTACAAAGTGGAATACAGGGACGGAAAGCTCTTCGGCAGGGGTGTTGAAGACAACCAGCAGGGACTTACAGCCTCTGTTTTCGCAGCCCTCTCCCTGATGGAGAACAATATTGTCCCGGAATACACTGTCAAACTTCTTTTTGTAGCAGACGAGGAGGTTGGATCTGAATACGGTATTACATATCTTCTCGAAAACCATGATCTTTTCAGCAAAGATGATTACGTGCTTGTTCCTGATTCAGGTGACCCGGAAGGGAAAACCGTCGAGATAGCTGAAAAAAGCATTGCATGGCTTAAATTCACAACGAAAGGGGCGCAGTGCCATGCCTCACGTCCCGATCTTGGAAAAAATGCATTTAAAGCAGCATCAGATATGGTTGTAAGGCTTTCTGAAATAGAAACAATACTCAATGACCATGATGATATTTTTGATCCCCCCTGTTCAACACTGACACCGACAAAAAAAGAAGCAAATGTGCCAAATATAAACACGCTTCCGGGCGAGGATGTTTTCTACCTTGACTGCAGAATACTTCCCTCAACCGGGCTTGACAGTATCTATCCCGAAATCGACAAAGTAGTCTCTTTTATAGAAGAGAAGTACGGCGTCAGGGTTGAATACGAGCATGTGCAGAAAACTGAATCAAAGGCAACTCCGGCAGACTGCATACTTGTCAGGAAGCTTCAGGAGACAATAAGGAAGGTATACAAAACAGATTCAGAGCTTGTCGGGATAGGGGGGGGGACAGTTGCAGCCTACCTCAGAAATGCGGGGATTGATGCTGCTGTGTGGGCAAGGATAGATGAAACAGCACACATGCCGAACGAGTACTGCAGGATGGAAAATCTCCAGGGGGATGCTGTTGTAATGGCCCTTATTATGGCAGGTCAGCAATAATCACAAAACGCCCTTCCCTTACAAGGTCTTCATTAAGACGCCTGTAGAAAAGAAGGTCTGAAGTGTCGGAAGGAACTATGATATCTGTCCTGTTCCTTCCGAATATTTCCTCTGCCATTGTATAAAGCGGGTTGTCGCCGGCCCGTTCCCTTATAACCGGATCATCATCAATATCTGTAAAACCGGCAGTTCCCCACCTTACAAGAACTTCAGGATCAACAAGTTCTGCAGAGAGTATCTTTTCCATACCGGCAGAGTAAACTGAAGGGAAGACAGAAGGTTTAAGTGGAGAAACAGCTGATTCACCCCTCACAGGGAAATCCCCTTTAGCATAGATTACAACCCCTGTATATTTTTCATTCGGTACCCATAGATATTTCTCATGAACCGGGTATGGTTTCCTGTGGGAAATAAAGCAGGATGCAATATCTCTCAGGATATTAATCCTGTAAAGCATTTTCACTCCGCTCATATCCTCATGATAAACATTGTATACCATTACAGCGTTGTTTTTAATTGACTCGATTTTGTTCAGAATAGCGGGATTTTTCTGTATCATGTCTTCCATGGTATAAGTGGAATTAAAATATACTTTTCCGGCGGATGATTCGGAAATTGAACTTGTGAAAATATCAAAAAACTTTTCATCAAAAATATTCTCACTGTCATTTCTCATCCTCAGCTTGGCGCTGTCGGGAGGATACCTGACATCAACAGCAATTTCCAGTTCCATGCTTTTCCAGTTTACATTGGATTCATATTCAACAGAAGGTTCTGCAGAGGCATAAAGAGCAGGGAAAAGAAGCAGACAGAAAAAAAACAGCATAAGTCCGTTTTTTTTATATATGTTTTTTTTCTCCCTGAGTAAATATATCAGTCTTTTCTGATTCCTGTAAAAAAGGTCCAAATCATATCTCCCTGTCAGTTAACCGGTGCCGGCACCTTAAGCTTCATCCCTATGGAAAGCACGCTGTTCATATCTATTTTATTGTGATATGCAACGTTATAGGGGTCTGTACCATGCCTTCGGGCAATATCCCATAATGTATCACCTGTTTTCACTGTGTAGGATGCAATATAAATTGATGCGCTGTCCAGATCTGCTTTTTTTACATCCTTTCCCTGATAATAACCTGTTTTTTTAACCGCAGGTATAAGAATTTTCTGATTTATCATAAGACGGGAAGGATCAAGGCTGCTGTTATAACTCCTGATCATTGATACAGAGACCCCGTAATGCCGGGAAAGATCATAGAGGGTATCCCCTTTTTTTACTGTATAGAAATAAAACCTCATAAGGGAATTCGTATCATCAGACAATGCAGAAGCAATATCATCCCCCTTGCCTTCCGGTACTTTTAAATAGTAGCTGTATCTGCCGGGGGGGGTAATATCATAATTAAGTTCAGGATTCGCTTTTTTGATAATATCAAAAGGTATTGATGCCTTTTCTGCGAGCTTTGAAACACTGACTGAATCCTTCAGAAGAATCCTTTCCCACCTGACAGGGTTCTCCCAGCTGTCAGAAACCCTTTCCCTGCCGCTGTACATCATAATCCTGCTTATTGCAAGAAAACGGGGGATATAGTGTGCTGTCTCCCTCGGCAGAAGTCCCTTTTCTGAAAGCTCCCAGAAATCCCTTATCCCGGAGGCTGCTATTGTCCGCTGCATTCTTCCCAGGCCGCAGTTGTAGGCTGCAATAGCAAGAAGCCAGTCTCCAAGCACTGAATAATTGTATCTGAGCTTAGAAACAGCCCCTTCAGTGGCTTTCCAGAAATCCCTTCTCTCATCCACCCATTCATTCACCCTTATATCAAAAGGGGCAATGCTGTTTGTCATGAACTGCCAGAGGCCTGCTGCCCGGGAAACAGAAACAGCATGGGACTTGTATGCGGATTCTGTAACAGGGAGGTAAAGGAGCTCCGGCGGCATAGAATTCTCAACCAGCTCCCGGTCTATAAAATCAATATAAAGGGATGCTCTGTCTGTTACTGTCTTGAGCCACATTATCCATTCAGGGCTTCTGTACTTTTCAAGGTAATAATTATAAAGCCTTTCCCCTTCAGGTGAAAAGCTCATAACAATATCGCCTGAATGTGTCTGAAGAGGATTTATACTGCCTGATTTGTTTCCTGATACGGAAAAATAATAAAAATCATCATTTTTGGAATTCACCCCTGCAGGAAAAGGAAGACTCCCGCAGTAAACAGCTGATACTGCAGTTGAAATAAACAGCAACAGGAAAAATTTTTTAACCAAACCCTCAGGCTTCATCAGAATCTGCAAAAGTCTTATCTCCAAAATATATACCTGCCCATTCCCAGCTGCCGTGTATTTCAGAATCGGCAGGGAAATCAATTTTACGGAAATACAGATACCAGGTACTTATCCTGTAGGACCAGCCGGTTGTCTTCAGATAAGCTTCCTGTGAATTGGACGCCTTGTCAAGCTCCTGGCTGACCCTTACCTTGGGCGAAAGGAAACTCCCCAGGTTATCAATAAAATCAGGATCGGAACTGCTCTGCTGCTCCTCCCATGAAACTGCAAAAAAGTTGACCTTTGACCTGTATTTCAGAAGATATTTGCCGTTATGTGTAAATTTCCCCCTGTAAATGGCACCCTTAATATTTTCGACAAGTTCATCCAGAGTCTCAACAGTCCAGTTTTTATCTGTATTGTAAAAAGCAATAAGTCCATTTATCCTTTCCCTTGCAAAGGAATCCCCCGGAATTGAGACATCAGGAAAATCAAGGAACTTGACATATGCCTGGATAGCCTGCTCCCATTCCCCTGTATCTGCATAGGTATTACCCAGGTAATAGTATGTCTCCCCTATATTTATCTCATCGCTGAATCTTGCAATAAGGTCCTTGTAATAAACAATACGCACTTCAGGATCTTCTACAAGATTGATAAGGTCTTTAAGACAGAGATAGTGGACCGACTGTTCCTTTACAAGGAGGTCCTGGTAGTTTTTAAGGATACGCTCATAATAATGGACTGCAAACGGGTATGCCAGCTCATCCCTGTAGTTCCTTGCAACAATCATGAGGTAATAACCGTTAAAAGGATCATCCGGATTCTGTTCAACATATGTTGTAAGAAACAGATTGAGTTCCTGGATCGATATTTTACCGTTAATCAGATCAAGGATCTGTCTCATGATTATAAATTTCTTTTCATAGACAGTTTCCTCCTCCAGATCATCATGAAGGCGGCTGAATTCCCTTTCATCATCCCTGCTTAATGAAAGATAATGCTTGTGACTTTCGCAGCTAAGGACAACAAACAGTGTTATAATAACTGAAAGCAGTATTAATTTATTTCTATTTTTTATCAGTTTTTTTATCATATCGGAAATTGCCGCAAGTATATCATACCGGATTGCTGTTGGCAAGAAGCCTTTGATTTGTTAAGATTCCTGATATTCAAGGAGAGATAATATGGATAATAAAGGGAAAAAAATATTAAAAGATGAGAAAAGACTTATTGTACCTGATAATCCTGTAATACCTTTCATCGAAGGGGACGGAACAGGGCCTGATATATGGAAAGCAGCCCAGGCTGTTATGGATGCAGCTGTGGAAAAAGCCTATAACGGATCAAAAAAGATTGAATGGCTTGAAGTACTTGCCGGGGAAAAAGCATATAACAGAACCGGTGAATGGCTGCCCAGGGAAACACTTCAGGCTTTTATCGACTATCATGTGGGTATCAAAGGCCCCCTTACAACACCTGTCGGGGGAGGATTCAGAAGCCTTAACGTAACACTCAGACAGACCCTTGACCTTTATGTATGCCAGAGACCGGTAAAATACTTTCCCGGGATCCCTTCGCCGGTAAAGAATCCCCAGGCAATAGACATGGTTGTATTCAGGGAAAATACAGAAGATGTTTATGCGGGATTTGAAACAAGATCAGGTGAAGAAAAGACAGAAAAACTTGCATCTTTCCTAAAAACAGAATTCGGATGGCATGTACCTGAAGGATCAGGAATAGGGATAAAGCCTATCAGCAAAAAAGGCTCTGAAAGACTTATAAGAGCGGCAATTGAATACGCAATCAACAACAACAGAAAAAGCGTCACACTGGTCCACAAAGGCAATATCATGAAATACACAGAAGGAGCTTTCAGGGAATGGGGTTATGCCCTTGCAAAAAGGGAATACCCTGACAAGGTTATTTCATGGGAAGAATGCGGAGGAGATGTTCCTGAAGGAAAAATCCTTATAAAGGATTCAATTGCAGATGCATTCCTTCAGCAGATTCTCACCCGTCCTTCAGAGTATGATGTTATTGCAACAATGAACCTCAACGGAGACTATATCTCAGATGCCCTTGCAGCCCAGGTCGGGGGAATAGGAATAGCACCCGGAGCCAACATAAACTTTATCAACGGAATAGGTATTTTTGAAGCAACCCACGGTACTGCACCCAAATATGCAGGCAAAAACATGGTTAATCCCGGTTCCCTCATTCTCTCGGGACAGATGATGCTTGAATACATGGGATGGAAAGAAGCTGCATCCCTTATTGACAGGGGAATAATTGCAGCTATCAAAGATAAAAAAGTTACCTATGATTTTGCAAGGCTGATGGAAGGTGCCGAAAAGGTATCAACCAGTGAATTCGGCAACTGCATAATCAGCAAGATGTAGGCTGCAGAGAAAATAATGAAAGAAAAGGAACTGCCGGCCAGACTTCTGATAATCGGGACTTTATTCATCCTTACAGGATCACTGCTCCTGCTCTGGACATCTGCGAGTATGTCATATACACAGCTGCTCTGGCCGCTGTTTCTGATAATCCCCGGACTGGGATTTCTCTACAAGGCCCTTGCAAGAAACGGCTCTGAAAGGCACACCATTCCGGGGACATTTCTCACACTTCTCGGGATATACCTGCTTCTATGCAATACAGTACTTCCCGACAATGAGATAGAAAAAATCTGGCCGATATTCATGCTGATTACCGGCCTTTCAATGATCCCCTATGGAATAAGAAAAAACAGATTTCTCAGGATCAGGATACTTGTACCTGCCGGGGCAATTATTATCCTGTCACTGTTTTTTCTCCCTTTCACGCTGAAACTGCTGACAATCAAATTTGTCAGCTTCGTAACAAGATGGTGGCCTGTTCTTTTTATTATACTGGGACTTATTTTTCTTACAATTTATTATACAAAGATGCATACAATCAGGAAAAACAGCAGTCAGTCAGACTGAAAAGGGGATTTTCATGAAATACAGTCATTCAGCAAATATAAATACCAAAGTTTCTCTGTTTATTCTGCTCATATTCCCAGCAGTACTTATGCAGGGCTTTTCACAGGAAAATACAGAACATAAGCCTGCAGACACAGCGGTAAAAAACAGCAGAGAAACTGGTAATACAGCAGCATCTTCAGGAATTCCTGTTATTGATATTAAAACCCCTGAGCAGTTTCTGGGAATCTCACCTGAAAAAGCCTATGAAAAACTGGGGGCCCCGGAAGAGGTCTTTACAATGAGGGGAGAGAAAGAGTGGCAGGATGATGTTGTATTCTATTACAAAAACCACATCTACCTTTTCTGGTTTAAAAACAGGGTATGGCAGCTACGGGCCGACAAAAGGTTTTCAGGTACAGTTTTTGATCTCAGACAGGGGATGGAAAGGAAAGAGGTCAACAGGATACTGGGAAAACCCCATAAAAGCGGAGAGGGGGATGAACTTTACATGAATCCAAAAAATATAACACGCTACGAAACCGGGTTCCCTGTCAGAATGAAGGTGTTCTATGATACAGAAGACAGGATATCTGATATCTATGTCTACAGGGGTGATTTTTAAACCCCTTTGTAATCAAAGAGATCAGCCCTGACCATCCAGTATGTCAGCAGCCTCCAGTGCTTCAATATCCATGACAGAAACATGTTTTATATTTTCAGCATTCATCATTAATGCAATACGCTGCAGGGCTGACAGCAGATAGTTCTTCTCCCATTGCTCAAGTTTTTCAAACTGCTCGGAAAACTGCTCCTGCAGCAGGCCCGGATTCATGCTGAGTATGTCTGTTGCCTTCTCGGCAAGTTTTATATTTACCTTGCGTTTATCATGAATATTCCTGACCCTCATTACAAACTGCATTTTTTCAAGCCGGTCCATTATGCTGGTAACAGTTGCCTGGCTCAGGCTGACATTTTCTGCAACCTGTTTGAGACTCAGACTGCTGTTCTTATAAAGTTCCTTGAGTACAAGAAGCTGGGGCCCTGTCAAGCCGTATTTTCTTGTCAGGTTTTTTGACTGAATATCAAGAGCTCTTGTTATCTGTTTCAGTGTGGCAAGTATTTTATCGCTTTGGTTTTCCAATGGTTTCTCCAATTGTTTTTATCATTTAGATACAGTATTGTCCACAACAGGAAATACAGCCGGCAGTATTCATACAACACATAATATTAGTATTCTAATATTATATAAACCCTTTATAGCTGTTTTGACCCCTTTTATTCATATATTTAGCAACATTCCCCTTGATTAATATGTTATAATAAATTAGAACACTAAACAATATTTATTATATCACAAGGAGTATAAAAATGAAAAAGTTTGCTTTCTTAGCATTATTGCTGAGTATGGTATTAATTATTCCCGCATTTTCTGCAGGAAACAGCGAAAAAACACAGAAAATAGTATTTGCTGATCTGTCATGGGACAGTGTCATGGTCCACAACAGGATTGCAGCATTTATTATTGAAAACGGACTGGAAGGAAGTTATGAAGCTGATTTTGTCACAGGCGGAACAGTACCGAGTTTCACAGGCCTTGCAAACGGCGATATTGATATTGATATGGAATCATGGCATTCAAATTTCAAGGACCTCTATGACAAGTACATGAAATCAGGAGATATTGTTGACCTCGGGAAAAACCTTCCTGACGGACCTCAGGGGTGGTACATCCCGAGATACCTTGTAGAGGGAGATGCAAAAAGGGGAATCAAAGCTGCAGCACCCGGCCTTACAGGAATTGATGTACTGAACAACTATTCAAAACTTTTTCCCGATCCTGAAGATCCTGACAAGGGCCTTATATATCTTGGAATTTCAGGCTGGGCTGTAACAGAAAGCAATGAAGCAGTATTTGCAGAATACAATCTTGATAAAAACTACAACAAAGCTATTCCCGGATCTGCAAATGCTGTCGCAGCAACAATGGATGCAGCCTACAGGAAGGGAGAACCATGGATTGGATACTGGTGGGAACCTACAGCTATAATGGGAAGGCTTGACATGATAAGGCTGAAAGGAACAGAGCTTCCCCCGGCAGATGTAAACATCATTGTAAATGCTGATTTTGCCGAATCTGCCCCCGAAGTTGTTGAATTCCTTAAAAACTATTCAACAACTGTAGACATGAACAATGAATTCCTTGCCAAGATGGAAGAGCTCAAAACAGATGCTGACGGAGCTGCTGTCTGGTTCCTGAAGAACAGGGAAGATGTATGGACAAAATGGGTTTCTGGCAAGACAGCAGAAAAAGTCAGAAAAGCTCTCAATGAAATGTAGAGGTCTTTAATGTCTGAACTTTCAACAAACGGGGCAGCTGCGGCTGTCCCTGATTCTGAAGAAACAATTATTGAAATAAAAAATCTATGGAAAATATTCGGAAGAGACCCCAGAAGAATACTGGGGGACAAATTCAGAAATCTTGACAAGAAAACAATCCAGAAAAAAACCGGCTGCATAGTGGGTATGAGGGATATCAACCTGGAGATCAAAAAAGGGGAATTCTACATTATCATGGGCCTTTCCGGAAGCGGAAAGTCAACACTTATAAGAAACCTTTTAAGGCTTGTTAATCCCACTTCAGGTAAAATTCTCATCAAGGGCAAGGATATTACCAGGATGCAGGAAAATGAACTTCTTGATTTCAGGAAGGATAATTTCGGGATGGTTTTCCAGCATTACGGACTTTTCCCCCATCTGACAGTGCTTGACAATGCTTCCTACGGACTTAAAGTAAGGGGTCTCAACAGGAGCCAGCAGTATGCAATTGCAATGCAGGCGCTCGAGACAGTGGGCCTCAAAGGATGGGAGGCTTATTATCCGACAAACCTCTCAGGCGGGATGCAGCAGAGAGTCGGCCTTGCAAGGGCACTTGCAAATGACCCTGATATCCTTCTGATGGATGAACCTTTCAGCGGGCTTGACCCCCTTATAAGAAGGCAGATGCAGGATGAGTTTGTGGAACTCCAGGCAAAGCTTAAAAAGACAATTGTATTTGTAACCCATGACCTTCATGAAGCACTGAAACTGGGAGACAGAATTACAATCATGAGAGACGGGGAGGTTGTGCAGATAGGAACACCTGAAGATATAGTAACACACCCTGCAGATGATTATGTAAGGGAATTTGTACAGGATGCATCCCCTGCAAAGGTAATTACAGCCGGAACTATCATGACAGACCCCAGCCTGCTTCTTTACTCATGGGAAGGCCCTAAAACAGCCCTGTCTATACTTAAAAACGAAAAACGCCCCGGAGCCTTTGTAGTCAACAGGGAAGGTAAACTTCTGGGAGTTACAAACAGGGAAAGCCTTCAGAAATATGTAAATGAAAATGAGGAGACAAAATCCTGGAAAATAGAAAGCATTGTTATAAAAAAGGTCCCTTCAGTTACAGAAGATACTGTCCTTGAAGATCTTTTCAGCATAGTAACGGCAAACAAGTATCCTGTCCCTGTCGTTGATGACAGCGGAAAACTGCTCGGGGTTGTAAGGACAGATGATATTTTTGAGACAATCAGTCCTGACGGAGGTGATAACCATGTTTGATTTTCCCGATATTATCAGAATTCCCCTCAGGGATGTGATAGACACAGTGATGGAATGGATGCTTCAGACATTTGATCCATTTTTTGATGCAGTAGGCTGGGTGATTATAAATGTCATGCTGGCCATTGAATCATTTTTCCTGTTTATCCCCTGGTTTATCTTTATAGGTCTTGTATTTTTCGCAGGCTGGAAGCTCCTGGGGAAAATCAGGACAGGAATAGTACTTGCAGCAATGCTTTTCCTTACAGGCACCTTCGGATACTGGGAAATGGCGATGCAGACACTGAGCCTTGTATCAGCAGCAGTGTTTTTCTCCCTGCTTATAGGGATACCTGCAGGTATAATAATGGCGCAGAGCGACCGGGCCGAGATGATTATAAAGCCATTACTTGACGGAATGCAGACAATGCCCAGCTTTGTCTACCTTATTCCGGCGCTGATGTTTTTCGGTCTGGGAAGGGTTCCGGCAGTTATTGCCACAATCATATATGCAGTGCCTCCTGTTATCCGCCTTACAAATGTAGGGATAAGGACAGTTGACAAGGAGGTAATTGAGGCGGCCAAAGCATTCGGTGCAAAGAAAAACCAGGTACTCCTGGATGTTCAGCTCCCCCTTGCCAAGCCGTCAATAATGGTAGGAATAAACCAGACAACAATGATGGCGCTGGCCATGGTTGTTATCGGGTCAATGATCGGAGCAAAGGGGCTTGGCATGGAAGTTCTCCTTTCAATAAACAGGATAGAAGTAGGAAGGGGATTCGAGGCCGGCCTCAGTATTGTTTTCCTTGCAATAGTTATAGACAGGCTTACATACAGTTTTTCCAAGACAAAAAACAAGGAAAAGAAACAGAACTGAATAAAAAGCTGATGATATAAAAACATATCATCAGCTCTTTTTTTATACCTTTTCAAGCATTTTCTCATATCGCCTGTAATAACAGGACCTGTCCCTGATTTTTTCAAAATGCACAGGATTTACTGATTTTGAAATTATCTCCCTGATTTTTAAAAGATCAAGATCAGGATAATGATAAAGGAGCTGAACAGCAACAGTCCCTAGAGAAGTTGCCTCATCAGGCCCTGCAACAACAGCCTTTTCAGAAATATCTGCAGTAAGCTGATTCAGGTAATTGTTTTTGGACCCTCCTCCAATAATATGAATAACAGGAAACTCATGTTCTACAGTTTTTTCAATATCATGGATTGTCCTCCTGTAGTTACATGCAAGAGATATATAAACACCGGCCAGAATTCTTGATATATCACTTTCCCCGGTAAGAGCCTTAAGTGCCCTTATCATGCTGTCTGGATTATAAAGATCTTCATGATTGGGATCAAAGAGTGTGATTTCGGATACACTTTCCAAAGCATCTCCTTTAACTGAAAGATCAACAATTTCATCCCAGCTGTAGCTGCGGTTTTTCTGCATCTCAAGCTCTTTCTTGATTTTCTGCAGAATATTCATTCCTGCAGAGTTTTTCAGAAGAGTAACTGTATTGCAGCACCCCCCCTCATTTGCAAGCTCATATCTGTAAACATCATCATTTATAACCGGAGCGGCTAGTTCAGTTCCTACAAGAGACCATGTCCCTGAACTGATAAAAGCAAAACTGCCCCCGGCAGCAGGCACTGTGACTACTGCAGATGCTGTATCATGTCCAGGTATTGAAATAAAAGGGAAAACAGGTATATCAAGTTTTTCAGCAAGCTCATTCATAAGATTTCCCCTGACTTTCCCGTGCCCGACAAGGGTGGGCATTATACCTTTTTTTATTCCGGCAGTATCAAAAAGAGCATCATCAAATTCGAGGGTTTTCATGTTAAGCAGCTGCGAAGTTGATGCTATTGTGGATTCTGTATTCCATTCCCCTGTAAAGAAAAAGTTCAGAAGGTCTGGAGTAAAAAGGAGCTTTTCTGCCAGATTATAATATTCAGGAAGATAATCCCGGATACCTGCCAGCTGATAAACAGAATTCATGGGATGGTTCTGTATACCGCTTATGTCAAACATTTTTTTCCTTTCACTGCTGTCAAGAGTCTCAAGGCCTTTTGAGCCGAGAGTATTTCTATAGCAGAGAGGATTTGACAGGAGCTGTCCTGACGGCCCGAAAAGACCGAAATCAATGCCCCATGTTGATATTCCGGCTGAATCAACAGCCCCTCCGGCTGCAGTTACAGCTTTTTTCAAGCCCTGCTGCATCTGCTCAAAAAGATAAAGAATATCCCAGTAATCATATCCACCTGCACGAACAGTATAATTGGGGACTTGTGAAATTACTTCAATATCCAGGTTATCACCGTCAAATGTACCCAGAACAGTACGAACAGAAGAATTGCCGCAGTCAAAACCCACACAGCGGATTATTTTATCACTCATAATAAAACTCCCATTCAGGACAAAGCTTTTAAAAGACGTTCCCTTCGTCTCTCTGTATAATAGTTTACCACCATAACCAGTATCATAACAAATCCCCAGATAGCAATTGTCATAAATGAACTTACTCTCAGCAGATTAAGACCGCTTGATATAATCTGAAGTGTTACAAGGGCAAAAACCAGGCCGGAAACTCTGCCGAATCCCCCCTCACTGTTAACACCCCCCAGAACTGCCGCAAGAATAGTAACCAGAAGATACGAGGATCCGTAACCTGCTTTTGCGGAATTAAACCTGCTTATCATGATCAGTGCGGCAAAACCGGAAAGCAGGCCGGAAATAATATATGTACGAAGTATAATCCTGCTATTGTTTCCGCCGGAAAAGCATGTAGCTGATTCATTTGAACCATACATATATATATTAAAACCTGTTGAAGTACGGTTGAGAAACACTGCCATTGCAGAAGCAAGGAGGGCAAAAATAACAAGGGGAAAAGGAATGCCGAGCAGAGAGCCGTTACCTATAAAACGGACAGTATCCGGAAACCCTGAAATCACATACCCTTTTGTAACCACAATACTGATCCCGTTGAAAAGAATCATTGTACCAAGTGTTGCAAGAATAGGGGTAATGCCGATATATGCAATAAGGAAGCCGTTAAAAAACCCTATTATAACTGAAACAAGAAGCCCTGCAGACAAAGCTGCAGCAACCAGTCCACCGGAAGGATCAACCCCGGAGGGAGTTGATGTGAGAATCATGGCACATGCAATCCCTGCAATATTTGCTGTTGCTATAACAGAAAGATTTATCCCCCCTGTAAGCATTACAACCATCATTGCAAGGGACAGTACACCAAGCTCAGGCAGCTGAAAAGCCATTCCCTGAAGATTGCCTATCCTCAGGAATTCATGTGGATTAAGAGCAGTCATCAGAATGAAGGAAACCATCATTATAATTCCGAGAACTTTCAATTCGTTTCTTTTACCGGGAATATTTCTCACTTTCAAAACCCGACCCCCTCTATCTCAATTTTCGACTTCTGCTTTTCCCTTTTCTGCTGCCAGGAACTGAAACCCACACTTACAAGAATTACAAGCCCGATAACAACATCTGACCAGACTGAAGATATCCTCACAAGAGTCATCCCGTTTTTAACAACAGCAATAAGGACCACCCCCAGGACAGTCCCCGCAACAGAACCTTTGCCACCTGCAAGGCTTGCCCCGCCGAGGACAACAGCAGCAATAACATCAAGTTCCTTTCCCACAATTGAGTTGGGAGCCACAGTCTGAACAAGAAGGGCCTGAATAACACCTGCAATTCCGGCCATAAGCCCCATAAAGGCATAAACAAAAACCTGCAGCCTTTTAACAGGAAAACCGACCCTCTCTGCCGAAACAATATCCCCCCCGACTGCATATATTTCACGTCCCAGCATTGTAAACCTGAGAGTAAAGAAAGCTGCTGCAGTGATTATGATCCAGAAAAGGGTTATAACAGACAGACCGTAGGGAGTACCACTTTCAGAAACAAGGGTGATAATCCTTATTTCAGCAAATGAGCGGAACCAGTCAGGAAGAGCATAGATCCATTTCCCCCCTGTAACAACAGTCAGTATGCCGTAATACAAATTCATTGTGGCAATAGTAGTAATGATCGGCGGTATCCTGAATCTAGAAATAAGTATACCGTTGAATGTTCCAAGGATTATTCCGGTAAAAGAAGCTATAATCACAGCTGAGATTATATTCCCCCCGAGCCGGATACAGACAACTGCCATTACATACTCTGCTATAGTTGCAGTTGCTGCAAAAGATATATCAATCCCCCCTGATATCAGCACAAACAGTATGCCTATAGCAAGAACTCCCATAAACGAATAACTTTTAAGCAAATCAAGTCCGTTTTCCAGTGTTAAAAAATTGGGATTAATAATTGTAATTACTGCAGAAAGAACAACAATTACAGCAAATACACAAAATTCATGTGTCTTAATCAGGTTTTTCATCTATCACATCCTATATCTGCAGGTGATTCAATATAAGCCTGGATTTCCTCTTCAGAAGCATCTGAAGAATCAAATTCCTTTACAATCCGCCCTTTATGCATTACGAGGATACGGGAACAGTTATACAAAACCTCTGCAATTTCATCAGAGATAATAATAATTCCCATACCTTTTTCAGCCAGATTTCTTATAATTCTGTGGATACTGCTTTTTGCAGATACATCTATTCCAACAGTTGGGTTATCAAGAATAAAAAGTTCAGGATCAGTTGCAATCCATTTTCCTATTACAATTCTCTGCTGATTACCTCCGGACAAGGTCTTTACAGGTGAATATACTGAAGGAATTTTAATACTCAGATCCCGGATACAGCTGTTTACCGAGCTGTCAACTTTCTCAGGATCAACCAGCCCCCCTTTTCCCTTTAAACGGTCAATTACTGTTGCTACAATATTTTTTCCCACAGGCTGGTCCATTACAAGGCCGTTATGAAGGCGGTCTTCTGGAACATATGCAATCCCGTACTGTTTAGCCTTCTCAACAGAGTTTATAACAGCCTTTTTCCCGTGTATCTCAATAGTGCCTGAATCAGCAGGATTCAGCCCGAAAACAGACAGTGCCAGCTCTGTCCTTCCTGATCCCAGCAATCCTGTAATCCCCACTATTTCCCCGGGATAGACCTCAAGATCTATATCCCTGAAATTCCGGTCTTTACTCAGTTTTTCTGTCCTCAGGACAGGGGTGCCTGATCTGTCAGGCTTGAAATGGTAGGGCTCATAAACCGAAGTTGCCCCGGTCATCAGATATTCCAGCTTTTTATCATCAAGTTCAGAGCATTCATAACAGCCTATAAGCTTCCCGTCCCTGAGTACCGTTACCCGTTCTGATATCTCCATAACTTCATTGAGCTTGTGGCTTATAAAGAGAGAAGAAATGCCCTTGTCCTTCAGATCAAGTACAACTTTCAGAAGAGCATCAATTTCCTTTTTTGTCAGGGCAGTTGTGGGTTCATCCATGATAAGGAGCTTTACATCGCCTGTTAATGCCCTGCATATTGCTACAAGCTGCTGATCAGCCATAGACAGCTCTTCCACACGGGTATCAAGAGGTATGGAAACACCTATCCGGTCCATGGCATTTAGTGCAATTTCCCTGGATCTTTTCCAGTTTACAAGCTTTTTCCCGGAAGCAATATTTTCATTCAGCGCAATGTTTTCTGCAACGCTCAGATTGGGGAAAAGTGAAAGGTCCTGGTAAATAACCTCAATTCCATGCTGAATAGATTCAATTGAACTGCAGTGTTCAGTTTTCCTCCCGTTTATAACTATTTCAGATCCTTTTTCAGGACTTATCACACCTGATATAATCTTTACAAGCGTTGATTTCCCTGAACCGTTTGTCCCTGCAAGGCAGTGAACCTCTCCTCTGTTAATTGAAAAATCCACAGCATCAAGAGCACGTACGCCGGCATAAACTTTTGTAATATTTTTCATTGATAGAAAAAGAGTTTCCATAAACCTCCACTTCCTTTTCTTTTTAAAAAGCCGGTACTTCCAGACAAAAGCACCGGCCTTCTTTTGGATGCAGGCAGCCTAGAATCCGAAACTGTCTACATTATCTTTGGTAATATCAGCCATTGCATCAACTTTGATAACATCCCCGTCTACAGCCACAGCACCGACACCCGGGATTTCTTTAAGCAAAGACAGCTCTCCGCCGTCCAGAAGATACTTTGCTGTATATGTCAGGGAGTATCCGGCATTCTTCGGGTCCCAGAGAACACCATGACTCATTGATCCATCCTTCAGATAGGGAGCTGCATGCCCGGGAATTACAGTACCCACAACAGCAACCTTTCCGGAAAGGCCTTTTTCCTTAAGGGCAAGAGCTGCTCCGGGAGGGCCGAGGCTCCCAAAACCAACAATACCTTTCAGATCAGGATATGTTTTCAGAAGCTCAAGTGTTTTCTGTTTTGAAAGTTCCTGATCTTCTCCGCACGGGATTCTTGTTGTAACAAGCTCAAGTCCGGGGTAGGTTTTTTCTGCATATTTAATCCCTTCATCAGCCCACAGGTTATGGAGAGGTACAGTAAGCCCCCCTACAAATATAGCATATTTTCCTTCCGGACCCATATTTTCAACAAGAACATCCCAGTTGTGGCGGCCGAACTCAACATTGTCGATCAGCTCGATATCAACATCCTTGCCTGCCTGGTCAGGTGATTCATGGGTTAATACAAGTATACCCTTCTCCCTTGCCTTTTCAAAAACAGGTTCCAGTGCAGTCGCATCATTGGGAGTAATACAGATAGCATCAACTCCCTTGCTGATCAGGTCCTCCACCATTTTCACCTGCTGGGCAGGATCTGCATCAGATGGTCCTATCTGGTATGAGTTCACTCCAAGTTCCTTTCCAGCTTCTTTTACCCCTTCTTCCAGCCGGTTGAACCAGGGAATTCCGGTAATTTTCACTACAGTCACAATCTCGTATTTTTCAGTGCCTGACGCTTCTTTCTGTCCAACAGCAAATAGTACAGAAGGCAGTAAAAATAATACAGCAAGCAGACTGATTACTGTCTTTTTCATAAAGATCCTCCTAAAAAGTATTTATTTTCCCTGCCCGTATTTATTCCGGGCAAAATACTGCATAGCTTTTATATCCTCATCAGAAATAACATGAGGAGTCCCTATTGATCTGGCCAGAATATAAATCTGGGCAGATTTTTCCACAACGTGGCAGATCTTGAGAGTATCAGATACATTTGCTCCAACGCATACAGTACCATGATTCGGAATCAGAACAGCATTTCTTTCCCCAATAGCCTTTGCAACGTTTTCTGCAAGCTCAGGTGTTCCCGGCAGTGCATATTCAGAGCAGATTACCTTATCACCCACAATCTGGACAAAATCCTCGCTGATCCCCGGTATTTCCTGAAGTGTTACAGCAAAAACACTTGAATAGATGGGATGTGTGTGTATTACAACATTAACATCTGACCTGGCATTCAGAATAGAAATATGCATTCCATATTCAATAGAAGGCTTCCTCTTTCCCCATACAATATCCTTATTACTGTTCATGACAACAACATCATCAGGTGTAATTGATTCATAAGGCATCCCGCTCGGCTTGATATAAATCAAACCTGTTTCAGGATCTCTGATACTTATATTGCCCCATGTGCCGACAGTCAGTTCCCGCCTGACCATTTCCATTCCGCCATCAACCACCTGCTGCAGATAGTCGGAACGGATTTCAAGATTACTCATCTCTCCTCCTGTCACTCTATATGTTAATTATTTAACATTTTGTTAATTTTATAACAGCTTAATTCACAAGTCAAGCTTTTTATTTATCATATTAACATCCTGTATTGTCATTTAGTTGTTTTATTAACAATATTTGTAATATTTTTATCAAAATGCTTCTATTTTTCAACTTTTAATTCTATAATATCCATATGGGCAGTTCACAGCGACATGACAATATCATGAATTATTTACAGAACAACCACTCGGCAACAATTCTTGAACTGGCTGAGTATTTTTCAGTATCACACATGACAATCAGAAGGGATCTCAACATTCTCTCAGATAAGGAACCTATAAAGATAATTCACGGAGGTGTTATCTATCAGGAAAATTCCCAGTCTGAACACTATTCAATGGCAAATGCGCGTTCTCATATGATTGAGGAAAAAAGACGTATAGCTGTTAAAGCGGCAAGCCTTGTTGAACCTGATGATATAATTATTCTGGATGCCGGCTCAACAAGTGAATTAATTGCCGATAATCTTCCCACTGAGCATTCCCTTACTGTAATATGTTATTCTCTGAATATTGCAACCATAGTAAGCAAGAGGCCCAATTGTACGCTTATCCTTGCCGGCGGCATTTATCATGAAAGTTCAATGATATTCGAGAGTCAGGAAGGTCTAAACCTGATCAAAAGAAACAGGGCAAAAAAGGCTTTTGTAACAGCAAGCGGCATAAGTACAAAGCTTGGAATAACATGTTCAAATTTTTTTGAAAGCACAACAAAACAGATTATACTGGAATCATGCCTCACAGGTATTCTGGTCGCAGATTCCTCAAAATTCGGCGAAATTCAGACAGGCCATTTCTCGGATCTTGAAAATTTCGATATAATTATCACAGATACAGGTCTTCCTGAAGAGTTTAAGGAAGAAATAACAAGACTGGGGAAAAAGCTGTTTCTGGAATAATAAATCTTATTTCATAAAGAGAGATGTCTTTATTTTCTTTACAAGGCTTGCCTTGCCTATCCTGATGCTGACCCTTTCCTCGTCAGGTAGAATAATCCCTTCAAGAACTACATCTTTATCAGACTTGTCAAGGAATTCAGGCTTTACAAGGCTTGTAACAAGTTCATCATTTTTTCTTTCAACTATTTCAAGAAGATATCCCCTGCTTTCAATAGCCTGTTCTGCCAGCCTTATCTTTCCGCTGTAATCAAGTCCCTTTGCCTCATTTTTCTCATAACGGGCTGAACCTTCAGTAATCTGCTGCGGAAAAAGCAATATCTTGCGCTCTATTCTTTCAGTGATGTTTTTTATCTGCTCTTCTGTAAAACTGAGACTCTTAATCCTTTCCATGAAGCTGTCCACATCTGTTTCACAGCTGTCCGGAAAGCTCCTTTCGCAGAAATCAGGTTTTGCCAGTATCCTGCACTGCCTGAAATTTTCAACATCATTTTCAAAACTGTATAAATACCCAGTTTTCACACGCCCATGGTACAGCTCTCCCGCCTCAAAAGAGGGAAAGTGCTCAACACCTGACATGAAAAGGGCCTTTTTAAGCTTTTCAAGATTCTCAGGCTTTACAAGATATACCCCGTCAGCAAGTTTTTTTACAAGGTCCTCATCAAACTGCCCGGAATTATCGATGATTTTTCTTTTCTTTTCATCAACTGTCATTACAATGCCGTTGAAAAGCTCGATACTCCTGAATTCCTTTTCCCAGCTCTGAAATGAAAACATTATATTCTGGGGCACCCCGTGGCTGTTGTGATTTTTAAAAAAATCCGCAATTTCCTTTCCTGTGAATCCCGCTTCCAGCGCCCTTACAAATGTATCACGGGTAAGACTGAGGCTTATGACATCTGAATATCTCTGGACATCAGCGAGAAGTGAAAGAATTATTCCGCTGCTGAAAGGTATTGAAGGATCTGTAATTACATCAAAATTCGGCTGCAGAATAACAGAAGCCTCATCCCTGCAGCTGTTTTCATACAGGAGGACATTTTCAGGATAAAATGTACCAGCCTCCTCTCTTATAATTCCCAGTATTTCAAGGGTACTGATAATCATATCAGAGAATTCCCCGTCCCATTCAATGCTTATCCTGTTTTTAAGGGCAACCATCCTGATAATCATCCCGAGTGAACCGGCTGAAAATCCCATTCCCCAGCTGACAACAGTCTCTGCCACAGAAAGAAGAAATGGACCGTACAGTGTATAATTCTCAGAGACAGCAGCCCCCAGAAAGATCGCAATCCTCTCCCTTACAGAGATTTTTCCAAGCTCAATCCACCTGCTGATATCAGGCTCCAGAAAATCCCCCCTGTTGACTGCCAGCTTCAGCCTCCTGATAATTGATCTCATAAGCTCGATTTTCGCATCTGTATTTCCGGTAAGCTTGTCAGGGAATATATCTGCAAGCTCTTCAATCACCTTCTTCCTCAGGCTGCCGTCAATCTTGAGAATCGAGCCCTGCCTCAGAAGGAATGAAAAAACTGCAAAGAGAACAGAATCATTAAGCCAGATCAGTTCAGGAGCAGTTTCCCTGCCGGCCCTGTTCTCGCAGCTTGTAAGGACAAGTTCGGGGTTGATTACTTTTTCCCTGAACAGTGAAAGAAACAGCGGTGAGAGATTCAGCCGGCTCTCCCACTCAACCTCTTCACAGAAGATCAGCATCCTCTCCTCAAGGTTCAGAAGCCTGAGATAAAAGTCATAGTAACTCTTTTTGTCCCTGAACAGTGAATAAAGCTCCTTTGCTGTAGGGGCCTCAAGAATGCTTATCAGTGTGATAATTTCCGCATCAGAGCTGTCAATAAGAGAGAGTATCTTTTCTGCCGTTAAATCGTTCAGCAGGAATGAAGTAAGTCTGTCAACCAGGTCATGCTTGTTGAATGGTGTCTTTACATCTCCGAGATAGTTTCTCATTACATCAAAAAACACCTGCTCGGGAAGAGAAAATATATACTTTTTCCAGTTTTCAATTGTATTCATCTATTACTATCTGTTCCACTTATCAATTCGGGACTGTATGAAATCAATAACAGCTCTGTGTTCTTTTTTACCGGCCCCTTCTATTTCAACAGCTTCTCCGAATTCAAAGTGTACTGTCCTTTCAGGATATATATGGCCGAATGTGCTCACCAGTTTGCCGTTTTCCCAGAAATCTGTCTTTATTGCGCATGGCACAACTTTTACCCCCCCCCTCTTTGCAAGCTTGATACCGAGGGAATTGAAATTTTCAGGTTTGAAAACAGGGTCTCTTGTAGCCTGGGGAAAAAGGATAACACTTACCCCTTTTCCAAGAAGCTCTGTTCCCTCTTTCATAACAACATCAAGGTCTTTTCTGGGGTCTTTCCTGTCCACCGCTATCGGGTTAAGCGACCTCATAACAGGGCCGAACACAGGATCGGTGACAAGGCTTCTCTTAACAACAAAGGAGCATTCCTTCACGCTTCCCACGATTGAAGGGAAAACAAAGGTTTCAAGGGTGCTCATATGATTGGATACTATTACAACAGGGCCTTCAGCCTCCTTGAGATGATCAAGTCCCTTTATTTCAATTACAGCACCTGTTTTTTCTATGCATTTGAATGTATCTATACTTGCCCTGAAAACAACATCAAAGCCTGGTTTCCCATTTAAAACTTCTTTTCTGGCATTCAGAACTATACCTGTTATTTTCATGTAATATTTTACAGCCTTGAAAAACGGCAGCCTTCCCGGTTTGTAGCTGTAAAGCCCCTCTTCTGATTTATAACTGCCGTTTTTAAAAATCTGCATATCCCTGTTTTCCATAAAAACTTTCCTGTTTTTTATATAAAATTTAATAGGGGAAATTATATTCCAAATAATCTTTTTTTTCCACCCTGAGAAGTGTGAGAAAAAAATAATACAGTATATTTATATTTTCCGCTGATTATCATACAATAGGAATATGGCAGTATATACATCAAGAAAAGAATACAGCACAAAGGCCCATATGGGGATGATTGATATTACATCTGATTTCCGGGAAGCCCTTGATGCGGCTTATAAAGAGAAGGGGATAAGAGACGGTATAATTACCGGTTTTACAACAGGGGGTGTAGCGGGGCTCACAACCCTGGAGTTTGAACCCGGTCTTGTCTTCCATGACCTTAAAGAGGCCCTTGATATATTCTCCCCCTACAGGGATGAGACAGGAACTGTCATACATTATCATCACCACGACACCTGGCATGATGACAACGGGTCAAGCCACATAAAGGCAGCTCTTCTCTCCCCTTTCATAACAGTACCGTTTACAGACGGGAAGCTCGAGATCGGGCCCTGGCAGAACCTGACCCTTATCGAGTGCGATACAAGGAACAGGCAGAGGGAAGTGGTTTTCAAGGTTATAGGGGAATAATGGACCTTATCAATATTATTGCAATAGCTGTGGCTCTTTCAATGGATGCACTTGCAGTCTCTGTAGTAAACGGGTTTATCATAAAAAACCTCAGGTATACCCATGCACTGAGGATTGCATTCTTCTTCGGCCTTTTCCAGGCGGTGATGCCTCTTCTGGGATGGGCTGCCGGGTTCTGCTTCAGGGGATATATTGAATCCTTTGACCACTGGATAGCATTTTCACTTCTTGCCTTTATTGGGGGCAAGATGATCTATGAATCAACTATTGTAAAAAAGGATGTCTGTGAAACAGGGGAAAACAGGAAATCATGCCTTGATTTTACAACCCTTATCATGCTTTCGGTTGCAACCAGTATAGATGCCCTTGCTGTCGGAATAAGCTTTTCAGTGCTCCATATTAACATAATCCAGCCTGTCATCATTATAGGGGCTGTCACCTTTGTTATCTGCCTTGCAGGTGTATATATAGGGGACAGGGTCGGCCACTTTTTCGAGGACAAGCTTGAGATTGCAGGTGGAGTCATCCTCATTATCATGGGATTGAGGATACTTTTCACCCACATGCACTAGCATAAGGCAATAACTTCAGCATTTTTTTTATAATCATCCCTTTTCAGCCTCTTCAAAAACAGGAATTTTGGGGGTAAAATATTTACAGCATATTACTGATCTGAACCATTTAACACTGAAACATTATGCAAAGTCAGGGAGATTTACCATGAATATAATGTTTTCAAAAAAGGCAGCCGGGATTACCTTAATATCATCTTTGATATTCCTGATGAATTTTCACCTTCTCGTTGCAGCGAAAATCCTTCCGGGGGATATTGTCTGGGGAGGCACCATGGATGGAAATGATGTTATCAAATATGAAATAATAGCTTTACTGATAACAGGACTGCTGCTGTTTTTCGCAGCTGCCAAAGCAGGGTATATAGCCAGCAGCATCCTGAAAAAAACGGCAGACATATTTATATGGGTAATGGTTGCTTATTTCGCCTTCATGATATTTGCAAACCTTTCTGCAAGGACTCTGACCGAGAAGGTGATTTTCATACCGCTGTCTGCCGTCATGTTTGTCTCTTCGCTGAGGCTTGCCCTGAGATAACGGTTTTCATAATTAATCACTTTTAAGGGATAAATGATATTAAATAATTCAGCTTATGCAATTGGGAGGTTTTTTGGGCTTTCTGATTATGATTGCATTATTTCTTTCTGTAGCTGTTGTTTCCGCTTTTACAGGTAAACGGTCCAGGAAAAAGAGGCGTTCGACTGATTTTTACGATGGTTTTGATTCCACTTACTGGTTCAAAAGGAACTGATCTTTCAGCTCCCTGTTATAAAGCGACTGTTTTAATATTTTATGCGGATGGTTCTTTTCTTAACAGCCTTATGAAATCAACCGCCAGCAGTATGAACCAGATAAAATATAACGGTCCCCCAATCATTGTAAATATATCTTTTGCAGCAGGAATAAAGATACTTACTGTCTCGCTTGAAAGATCAAATCCATGGGCAAGTAAACCGACAATACCAACAGATTTTGTAAATACCTGTGTTCTCAGCATTATTACGGAAAAAATCACGGCACCTGATTCAATCATTATTCCCCTGATTTTGGCAGATGCAGTTATCCACATATCGCCTGCAAGCAGTGTTTCACATGCAGAGAGCAGCTGATGCCTGTACTCCACTGATCCAGAGGCAGAATATTTGTCTGCCAGGTGCAGTATGGATAAAATGTTTATATCAGATATAAACAGTGTTATTCCTGCAAATGTCAGGAGAAAAGCAGCCTTTGCATAAAACTCATTATTGTCCTTTAATACCCAGTATATAACAAAGAACAGGGCATAATAAAACGGCATTACCACAACAGACACAATATCAAGGCAAAGCAGGGCGATAAAACGGTTTTCCTGAATTATGTTAAAGCATTCAATGGCTGTTTTCGGATAACCTTCTCCGACAGCTGCAAAAATTGAAATTGTAACCAGCACATAGGCAATAAACATGAAAGAGGAAATTATTCCGATAACATAAACGCTTTTACCTGCCGTATTTAAGGAATTATCCATCATTTTCTCCTGTCACTTTCAGATTATATTCTAATTTTAATTTCTCATTATTTTTACAGACATCAGCAATGAATCACTGTCCCAGTCTGTTAACTGCAGGTTTTGAAGTGTCCCCGAACTTAAGGATATGTGCTTTCCCCGTACTCTGATCGGTGTACACTCCCGGACAACTAGTTCTCCTTCTGTTCAGAGAGTATTTCAAATATCCTGATCACTTCCATTACTGTTTTCGGATTTCCGTATACCACATACTTGGCTTTCTGTATCTCGGGGTAGTAGAAGAAATCAAACCTGGTTTTACCGCCTGTCCCGCCCCGGCTGTTAAGCATTGCCATCAGAGAGTTTGATATTCTTGATGCTTCTTCCGAGTTCTGTTCCTCTATTTCAAACACGGCAGAGACTGTAATTCTTCCTTCCAGTGTTGAATAGTTTACAGTTTCCGGAACAGCTGCAGGGCTTGAAAGTTCCCCATGCACGTAATTTTTCAGGTCTGTTTCCGAGACCATCCATGAACGCCCTATTTTCCGGGCTTTGATTTTTCCTTCGTGTATGAACCTTACAACTGTTTTGCTGTGAAGTTTCAGAATCCCGGTGAGTTCTGTAACTGTATATAATTTGTCTTTCATACTGCACAATATAGAGGAATATTATGCAGCTGTAAAGAGTTTTATGTAACTTTATAGAACTTTACAGAGTTTTCAGGCAGATATATGCCTATCTTTCAGATAGGAGCTGTAAAATAGCAGTAGACAGATCACGTAAACAGTTGAGAAATTGCAAAACCTCCTGCTCTTCGATATTTGCCAATAAAAGCGGCGACTGGTCATCCGGCGGAATTACAATTGAAGCTTTGGGAGAAGGTACCTATTCCCATGACCTGGCTTATAATGTTCAGTGGAACAACTGATTTTTATCAAGGTATCTGCCAGGAATGATTTATCAGTACTGATTTTTTCATGCGTCAAATATTCTGAAGAATAAGGGTTCAGATCAGTTGTTGATAATATTATTAAAATAAAGTACATTTCCGGCTGTGAATAACCATGATATAAAATCAGATGAAATATCTGTTGAGGAAATAAGAAACTGCATCAGTATAATGGAAAATCTGGCCGCTGAAAGCAGCTGGATTCATAAATTATCAGAGGAAGAGCGGATATCACTGATGACAGCAGCCGGAAAAATTTCAAGGCCTGACAAGGGTGAGATAAAAAAGCGGAACAGGGAAAAACAGAAACTTGAACGCAGTATTGTCAGGGAAAAGGAAAAAAAAGCCAGGGCTATGACAGGGATCAGAAGTGCCAGAGAAGCCAGGGTTTTTTCAGCTCCTTTACAGCTGCCGGAAGATACAGATACAAATAATGAAGAGAGAATTCTCAACTCACCCCGGAACTGTTATATCTGCAAGGCCGAATATATTAATCTCCATTTTTTTTACGATTCACTGTGCCCCGAGTGTGCAAAATTCAATTACAGCAAAAGATTCCAGACTGCTCCTCTTGCGGGAAAGGTAGCACTTATTACCGGTTCACGGGTCAAGATAGGTTATCAGGCTGTTCTTATGATGCTCCGCTCCGGTGCGCTGGTAATTGCCACTACCAGGTTCCCTGTAGATTCAGCACTCAGGTTTTCGAAGGAGCCTGATTTCCATACATGGAAAGAGAGGCTGCATATTTACGGGCTTGATCTGCGCCATACCCCGAGTGTCGAAATATTTGCCGGTTTTGTGGAACAGAATTATAAAAGGCTTGATATTCTTATCAATAATGCGGCGCAGACAGTAAGGCGTCCTCCGGGATTCTATGCGCATCTGCTTCAGAACGAGGAGCGTTCAATAGAGAGCCTTCCGGAAGAAGCTGCACATCTTTTATCAGGTTATCAGAAATGCATGGGCAAGCTTAATACACTTAAAAATCTCACCTCTTCTGATGATACTGCCCTGGTTGCTGACTGGAACAGCAGGGCTCCGGGTATAGGGATAAGAGCTTCTGCAAAACTTTCCCAGATTCCTTATTCACATGATGATGAACATTCTGTTGAAAAGGTATTTCCTGCAGGGGAACTTGATGCAGACCTGCAGCAGAAAGACCTGCGTACTGTAAACAGCTGGAGGCTTCCGTTAGGGAGGATCCATACAGCGGAAATGATAGAGGTTCAGCTTGTAAATGCCATAGCCCCGTTTGTTCTCTGCAACCGGCTTGTGCCGCTTATGAAGAAAGACTATACGGGGGAGAAACATATTGTGAATGTTTCCGCAATGGAAGGGAAATTCCTCCGATTTAAAAAGGATGAAAGGCATCCCCATACAAATATGGCAAAGGCGGCTCTTAACATGCTTACCCATACTTCTGCCGGGGAACTTGCAAAACACGGCATATATATGAATGCTGTCGATACGGGCTGGGTTACTGATGAAGATCCCGCTGCCCTGGCAGCGATCAAACAGGAGCTTCATGATTTTCAGCCGCCTCTTGATATTGTTGACGGTGCTGCAAGGGTATGTGATCCTTTTTTTGACGGGATATTAACAGGGAAACACTGGTGCGGGCAGTTCCTTAAAGATTATTTTCCAATTGACTGGTAAAGATCAGCTTAAGAAAAAATATGTCGGGGCAGCATGAAAAATGCTGCCTCTGACCTCACCCTGTCATTCGGCTACAAGCAGGGTTGGCATCCTGTTCAGATTTCTTAATACTATTTGTTTTTTTTCTTGTCCTTTATCATGTAAATATTATTAATCTTTTTTACTTCAAATTTATCAATTTCCCTGACCAGGGCATTCAAACTTCTATAGCCATAATTCCTTGAATCAAATGGCATCTGATTAGATATTACCCTTCCGATATCTGATAAATTTGACCATCCATCTTCATCCTCTGTAATCTCTATCGCGTTTCTCAGCAAATTCATCAGTTTTGTATCTTTTTTTAATTCATTACCATTTTTCACATTCTGATCAACCTGTATTTTCTCTTCATTTTCCTTTTCTTCCTGATTCTTTGTATTTAATATCAGGAATTTACTGCAGACATTTTTAAACGGTTCCGGAGTTTTTTCTTCACCAAATCCATAAACATATTTTCCGGCAGCAAGTAATTTAGTTACAAGCGGCGTAAAATCACAGTCTGATGATACTATACAAAAAACATCAATTTCCTTTGTAAACAATATTTCCATTGCATCAACCGAGAGTGCAATATCCGAAGCATTTTTATTTCTAGTTAAATCATATTGCTGAACCGGTACAATAGCATAATCAAAAAGCAGTTTTTCCCATTGTTTTAAATTTTCTTTTTTCCAGTTGCCATATGCCCTTCTTATACTTATCATTCCCACATTAGCCAGTTCATTAAGGACTAAATCAAATTTCGAGGCAGGAGCATTATCAGCATCAATTAAAACAGCAATTATTTTTTCATTTATCACAATTTTTCTCCTATTATTTTTTTATAAAACCAAATCAACATAAAAGCATTCAAAATGACGACAGCGAGTTATGTCATTGAATGTATCATTGCTGTTAATGTTTATATTCTGCTTTTTTCCAGAAATTCAACACTCCCCTTATCATTATAATCCAACTACAGAAGGTCCTCCCTTTTTGAGGGGCAATCCGCTTCCTTATCCTTTTAGAAGTTCATATAATTTCTTATTTATATAAATATTTTCCTTCCAGGATTTAAATGATTCTAATACTCCAATCTCTTCCAGTTGCGATAAATATTTACTGGCCGTTCTTCTTTCTGCAATATTGTTGCTTACAAGAAAATCAATTTTCGTATATGGCTGCACAAATAATAATTCAATTAACTCTTTTGAATAGCTTGTTTTAGGCAGATTTTCCCTGCAGTAATTTATTGTTTCTTCCATCAGATCTCTTATTGATTTTACTGTATTTAATGTTTCCAATGATGTTTTTTCTACTGCTTCAAGCATAAACATAATCCAGCTTTCCCAATCATCTTCATCTCTCACTTTCTGTAAATAACTATAATAATTTCCTTTATTTTTCATTATATAGCTGCTTAAACACAGTATCGGGGATTTTAATAATCCTTTCAAAACCAGATATAAAACATTAATTATTCTTCCAGTTCTCCCATTTCCATCATAAAAGGGGTGTATTGATTCAAACTGATAATGAATAATTCCTAATTTTATAAGCGGATCTATTTCATCATCAATATTTATGTATTCCTCAAGGTTTCTTAGTAAATCACGTATCACTTTTTCATCATCCGGCGGTATATATATCACCTTCCCTGTTTGATCATTCATTAATTCGGTTCCGGGTAATGTTCTTATTCCTGCTTTATTTTTCTCCAATGTTTCTTGAATATCAATTATTGTTTTCGTTGTCAGTATTTTCTTTTCTTTTATTAAATTATAACCCTGCCATATTGCTTATCGGTAATTTAATACTTCTTTTGTTTCAGGATCATATTTTCCATCTTTTTTAAGTAATGCTTTGTATATTTCATCATGAGTTGTTATTATATTTTCTATTTCAGAGCTTGTTTTTGCCTCATTCAGTATTATTGCATTCAATAACATGTTTTCATTTGGTATTGTTGAGCAATAACCGTTGAGTTTTGCCAATTCAGTATTAGCTTTTATAGCTTTCCGTAAAATTTTAATATTTTCTAATTCTTGTTTTGGGGGGAGATAAGGTAATCCACTATTGGGCTTGTTATCCATACCGCCTCTATCATGTACATATATTTACATATATTGTACGCTATAAAGCCCTCATGTACAAGGTTTACACATGATTTTCATGAAGATAACACCCAGTTGAGCTGCGTTATCGCAGAAGCGCAGCGGCGAGAAGGCGTCAACTCCAGCGAAATGTTATATTCTCAATTCTATGAAGCACCAGCATAGTTCTTGATGTATATCAAATGTGTCAAGCTCAGTTTCAGCAATACCCTTATCCAATTCCCCCACCTATATACTCCGTGGCAGGAATATCCTGCATACTATATTCGAAAAACATTTCACTGATTTCTGCGATGTTTACGAAGAGCAATACGCTGATAAGTATGGCAAGTTTCATCTTAACCGTATCATGAACGTTGGTGAACATTTTCTCTCTTGCGGTGATTATTTGAATGGTATGGCAAGGATCCGCTGCACAAACCCGGAATGCGGGCAGGATTACTTTCGACCTTTCAGTTGTAAAGGTTTCTATCTATATCCTTCCTGTAGTCAGAAAAGAACATTACTAATGGCAGAGCATCTGACAGAGGATGTGCTGCTGAAACTACCGCATAGACAATTTGTTTTCACCGTTCCCAAAGCATTGCGTATTTTCTTCCGGAACAACCGAAAGTTATTTGCGGATATTTCCCGCCTGATTTTCAGTATTATCAAAGAATTTTACAAAGAAGCTGCCAAAAAAGAGATTAAAACAGGGATGGTGACAGCGCATCAGACATTTGGGGACATGCTGTGCTGGAATCCTCATTTTCATTGCCTCGTCCTGGAAGGCGGTTTTGATGATGAAGGGAACTTTGTCTATATTCCTTTTTCAGACTTGAAGAAAATGACGGAATATTTCAGACAAAAGGTAATTAATCTGTTTCTGAATAATGACATGATAAACGAAGGTTTTGCCAGGAATTTGCTGTCCTGGAAGAATTCAGGATTCAGTATTGACAACTCTGTGCAGATTCTGACTAACAAAGCAAGAGTAAATCTATCGGAATATATTTCACGTGCTCCTATTAGTCTGAAAAAGATTAATTATGATCCATTCAAGTGCAGAGTTTTGTTTCATACCCATTATAACGATTATTTTAATGAAAACGTGCATATGTTTAAAGGACTTGATTTTCTGGCGGAGTTGACTCAGCATATTCCTCCAAAAGGAATTCAGTACATACGCAGATATGGGTTATATGCATCGAGGACCAAAGGGAAATGGTCTGAACATCCTGAGATCGTAAGACATGCCCCGGAAGGCTGGAAGAATGCTCAGCAGGATCTGTACGCAGATGAAGAGATGTCTGAGGAAACTGAATGCGATATTTCCGATAAGGCCTGTAGAAAAGCCTGGGCTCGGTTACTGGCAAAGATCTATGAAATTGATCTTTTTGTTTGCCCCAAGTGCGGTTCAGAAATGAAGGTTATTGCTATAATACAGGATATGGCTGAAATCAAAAGGATCCTGAACCATCTAAAGAAGGTTGGGCGTGCGCCGCCTGGTGTGGCTTTTTCGAAATCATCAGATTAATTCCTCGTTTTTATGCTATTACAGGAGCGGTTTGCTCTGGAGATGTAGGAGAATGCAAATATTAGTTATTTAAGCTTGAAAATCAATGGTAGCTGACAGTTTTCTGGAAAAAATGTACAGAGGTTAGTTAATTTTCCAGATTTTTGGCTACATCCATGCCGAATCCGAGAAATTTTCGTTGACAGAATTTATAACTTTTCCTAGCATTCGATGCATCTGATTCCGGGGCAATCGGGGCGTCCGCCGCAAGAATCGCGGCCTCTTCAAGGGCATCCTTTTATTCCGGCGCAGGATCTGCAGCAGCAGGCTATTCTGCTAAAGCTTTGCGGGAGAAGGAAAAAAGGCTTTTTTTCATTATCGATGACGCAGGCTACAGCCTCGAGAACCTGAGGCCTTTCCTTGAATTCCCGGGTGACCTTACAATCGCTGTCCTTCCGGGGCTTCAGTATTCTAAAGAATCTGCAAGACTTCTTGAAAAAGGGAAAAAAGTAATCCTTCACCAGCCGATGGAAGCGCTGAACGGCAACAATACAGGCCCGCATGACATTATGACAGACATGAATGACAATGAAATCAACTCCATTCTTGAAAAAAAAATGTCAGTTCACTTCCCGGCATTTCAGGCATGAACAACCATATGGGCTCGGCTGTAACAAGGGACAGACGCATCATGAAAACAGTCCTTGGGTTTGTCAAAGATAACAGGCTCCTTTTTATCGACAGCCTCACAACCCCTGATTCAGTGTGCAATGAAGTGGCGTCTATACTTGGTCTGGCTATTGCACAAAGGGATATATTTCTGGATAATGTCGACAACAGGGAATCGATAATGGAAGCACTCAATCAAGGTAAAACAACAGCGGATAACAAGGGCTATGCGGTAATGATAGGACATGTATGGTCATCCGAACTTGCCGACACAATGATGCAGATATACCCAAACCTTATAGAAGATGGCTTTACCCTTAAGGACGCAAGCGATTTCCTCATGGGGGAAGAATAGCTTGCTGGTTCGGGGAATAGAGACTTCCTGTGACAAGTCTTCCGCCGCTGTTGTCAGGGACGGAAATGAACTTCTTTCCAATATAGTTGCCACACAGATTGAAATACACAAGCCTTTTATGGGAGTAGTTCCCGAGATTGCCTCACGCACTCATGTGGAATGGATTACAGGGGTTGTTAAAAAGGCGGTTGAGAAAGCCGGAACCACACTTGAAAAAATTGATGGTATAGCTGTTACCAACCGTCCCGGCCTTACCGGTTCGCTTCTTGTGGGGCTGTCTTGCGCAAAAGGGCTTTCCTTTTCGACCGGTAAACCTTTTGTTGCAGTCGATCATATTTGTGCGCATATCTACGCGGCCCATCTTGAGAATAAAATATCATATCCATATATCGGACTGCTTGTTTCAGGCGGTCATACCATAATCGCGATTATACGCGGATACGAGGATATGGAGATTCTCGGCACAACCATAGATGACGCATGCGGTGAGGCTTTCGACAAGGTCGCGAAATTCCATGATCTGGGTTATCCCGGGGGCGTGGCAATCGACAGGCTTTCACAGAAAGGAGATGCGGCCGCGTTTTCCTTTCCCGACCCTTCGCTTCACAAGGGAGAACACAGGTATGATGTTTCCTACTCAGGGCTTAAAACAGCAGTAATAAACCAGCTTGACCAGTTCCATAACAGCGGATACGAAAAAACGCCTGAAAACATTGCCACTTCTTTTCAGAAATCTGCGATCGATATGCTTTTAAAGCGTCTTCTGAAAGCTGTAAACGACACCGGCATAAGAACTGTTGTCACAGGCGGGGGAGTTGCCGCGAATTCTTACCTCAGAAAATCGCTTTCCTCTCTCGAGGGAATTACTGTTTACAGCCCGTCTCTCAAACTTTGCGGAGACAACGGGGCGATGATCGCGGGCCTCGGCTACCATTACCTTAAAAACGGGAGAACTTCCCCGCTTACAGTAACTGCCTCGCCCAGGGTCACGGGTTTCAGGAAAACATATCCCTGAATCCTTTCCAGACAGGTAAAGCAGTCATTCATAAATAACTTCTGCCGGTAAACGCCGGAAATAAATCTGTAATTCAGACAAAAAAGGTCTCGGTGTAAAACTGTTTGGACGTTTTATTATCTGAATAGTATATTGTAAAACATGAATATTTATAAAATTCAGGAGTAAAAAAACATGGAAAACAGGGACAAACTGCTTGCGGCCATGAAAAAGGCAGGCAAGCCGCTCAAGGCCGGTGAAGCCGCGGAACTTGCGGGGCTTTCAAAGGCAGACGGCGACAAGGCGCTTAAACTGCTTAAAGACGATGGGGTGGTTGTATCTCCCAAAAGATGCTACTGGGAACCCAAATAACCGGAACAACCACCACGGCAAAACCTTAAACCGGGGCCGTCTGCTGCAGCCAGTTCTTTAAATTAAAAAAAGCCCCGGAAACGGGGCGTTGTTATTTCAGCACAAACCTTACCGGATACCTGTATCTTACAGCGACAGCTTTACCGTTAGCCAGCGCAGGAGCGCAGACAATTCCGTCAAGCGCTTTTACGGCAGCTTCCGCGAGTCCATATCCAGGGTCTTTAAGTATATTTATTTTCCTGATAATTCCCTTTGAATCGATAAACAATTCAAGAAAAACCACTCCCTCGATTTTCTGAAGGTTGGCCAGGGTCGGGTATTTTATTCTTGATTTCACAAGATCAGCGGGAATTACAGGCGCGACTGATATCCTGTGTTGCGGGAGAAATTCAATCTCCCCTCCCCTGTCGTCTGACTCGATTACCTGTTTATCCGTTTCGAGAATTGTTTCAGCGACAGCAGGCTGTTTTCTTGTCTCTAACGTATTTTCATTCAGCTTTTTTTCCTTCTCTTCCTTTTTTTCTTCCCTGGGGCGGTATTCCGTTATATCAACAATTTTAAAGACAGAAACATCATTGCGTTTATTTTTTTCAGGGACAGGAAATGTCAGGGTAAAAAATATGACAGCATGAATAATTGCCGCTATGATAAACGCAATAACTCCTGATTTACCGTTGGGTTGTTTTTTTCCTGTTGCAGTCACGACATTTTTTCCTGACTTTATCGTATCTTGAGCAGGAATATCTGTTATATCAGCACAAACCGGTTTTTCCGGTAAATGGCAGTATGTTCTATTCATGTTTTATTTCTTTTATTACCAGCGACACTACCCTGTGCTGAAGGATTTTAAGTATTTCCATAATCCCGTCCAGGTTTCTGTAGCTGGTGTGCCTGTCAGCGATTAAATGAATCCTTACAGATGGATTTTCCGCGACAGCTTCCGCAATAACCACTTCCGCCGACACAAGGTCAACAGCGCTCCCGTCAATAAAAATCTTTCCGGATATGTCCACCCATATTTCCAGGTTTTTATCCCCATGAGTAACTTCACTTCCCTCAGCCTCGGGATATTCAATCTTGACCTCTTTTCTGTAATTTATCAGGGAAATCAGCATGATAAATATCAGAAGCAGAAATGCAATATCAGACATTGAATTAATCGGAAGAATCGGTTTGGTTTTTCTTCTCTCAATTTTCATTGATCATCCCTTGCCATTGTAAAGGAAAAATTCTCGATACCGTTTTTTCTCACCATTTCAACAATTTCCACAACTCCCTGATACTCTGCATCCGGATTAATAATCAGGGCAAAAGTCATGTTCGGATGTTGTCTTCTCATATCGCCTATCTTGTTTTCCATTTCAGTTTTGCTGATTACTTCTCCGCTGTACTCAAGGAGATTATCCCTGGTTAATATTACTTTCAAAAGATCATCATTCTTTACTATTCTGGTTGAATCTTTCCCGGGTAATTCCACAAGAAAACCCTTGTTGATATTAAACACGGCAATTACAATGAAAAAAATGATAAGTAAAAACGCAAGGTCGCTGAGCGCGCCGGAGTCGGCGAGATCAATATGTGTCCTTTGCTTCCTTCGTATTTTCATAGGCTTCTTTTCTGATTTTCCGTTTTGACAATAATGGCAGTTATAATCCCGCTGCCTGCCTCTTCTATCCTGAAGGAAAAACTGTCCACGAGATGGACAAGAATGTAATATGATGAAACCGCGACAATCGCTATGGAAAGACCGTAGGCTGTAGTTATAAGCGCTTCAAAAATACCGCCCGCGACAAGCTGGGCATTTACGTCATCGGCATTGGCGATTGAGTTGAATGCCTGAATCATGCCTGACACAGTTCCCAGGAATCCCGTGATTGGCGCTATGGATCCAATCGCGAGAAGAAAATTAAAGCCCTTTTCCAGCGTATTTATCCTTTCCGACGCCTCTGTTTCCATGGCTTTTTCCATCCTGTGCTCGCCCAGCTTCCAAAGTCTGATCCCCTCAAGGAATATGCCTGCGCTAAGGGTTTTGCCCGGTAATGAATTACAGCACTCAATCGCATCATCAACTTCGCCGGTTTTTATTTTTTCTATTACGAAATCCCTGATTTTCCTGACACCCAGATCATGCCGCATAAAGAATACAATCCGTTCCAGAATGATTCCTGTAACAGTGACGGAAAAAACCAGCAGCGGCCACATGGCCCATCCACCAAGCCGGAATAATTGCATTAAACTCATTTTTTATCCTTCCTTTTTTTGTCTTTCACAAAACTGATTCCGTCCAGTACGTTTCTCAAATAATTATTGAAATTGTAAACAGACATGAACAGTTCCGGCGCTTCCTCATAATCCCGCCATAACGTTCCGCTGTTTCTGATTTCATGAAGATATTCAGGAAACATATATCCTGTAAAATCCTTTCTCCATCTGATGTCTGAACCGTAGACATAATTTTTTTCCTGTTCAACCGTGGATAATTCACTTCTTCCGGGTTTTTTCATAAACATTCGGTTTTTCCCCGCGATTTCAGGAAACATATATGGCATAAGCAAATCATTCATGCCTGCTCCATGGCTTGTATCCTTTTTTACGCTTCCGAACATATCAGGAAAAAGATTTTCATCATGAAGGTGTCTGCAGACAGCCTTAATTCTGTCCATTCTGCTTTTCACTTTCTGAATACCGTCTTCTTTCCTGTAGTAATCATCATAGTATCGTATTCCCCCAGCCATGATTTCCCAGAGTTCGATTTGGTCCATGACTCTGCAAATCCAGACATCGCCGCTTTTTTGAAGTGTTATCTTTCCTGACGCCTCCCATTCGCCGTATGTCCATCCGTTCGGCCAGTTTGACAATACCACGACTTTTTCAACCATTATTTCAACAATCGTTTCACTCCGAAAAAAGGCCTCACCAGTAACAGTAAAAGCGGGTATAAGCGGCGAGGTGATCTCTGCGTCAAATCCCGCTGTTTCATTGTTAATAATTACAATTGAGGATACAGCCTCACTTCCCTTTTTTTTGCCGTTAAAGGAATAGATTTCGCATGACTTATATTCTGCCGGGTTCCCGGCGCAGGAAATAAGAAATGCAACCAATACTACCGGAATTATTTTTCTCACTTTCAGTGCCTCCCTGCCGTCAATAACTGATTTTTGATCCCATGGTAATCATGATAAAACTGAAATCAGATGACGGTTCAGTCTTATCTTTTCCCGTATACTGGTTTGTCGTAATGTTGTTTTCCGGGGCGATCTTTTTAATAAGGGGAGAAAGTATATCCTCAACAGCGATATAGCTTTCCCACTGTATTCGTGATTTTTTGTAGTAATTATGTACCGATATTTTCAGGTCAAGCGGGAGAGATATCCATGTGCGCAGTGTATCACTGTAAAATGACCTGCGGGTATACAGTTCAGCTATCGAAGTCGATCCGTCGCTGTTTTCAATCTCTGTCTTAAACATTTCCTTCTCACCGTATTTTTTCCGGGGAATACCTGTGGCAAATCCAGCTTTTGTAGTAATGGTCATCCATGAGTACGGCTTGATGTTCAGCAGAAGGTTAAGCGTATGAAACCTGTGAAATTCAGGATAATACCATCTTCCCCTCACATAATCGTCATCAACAATGCCGTCATCCTCGGGATCCATATATCTCGCGTAGTTGAATGAATAACTGAGCATCCCCTCGAAATATCTCGATGTTCTCCTGTCAAGCATCAGGTCAAATCCGTAAATATTTGCTGTTCCGTCATTATGTATAAGTATATCCTCTTCCCCAGTCAATTCATCAAACAAGGAATTGTAATAAAACCTGTCGTATACATGCTTGTAATAGGTCTCAATCCTGAACCTGTATCCGAGAGGCATTTTTGTCTCCCACCCGAGAATAGTCATGAGAGTCTTCGGGATAGCGATATCAAAATCATCGATACCCATTTCACTGTTCAGGGCAAGTGTCTCAAAAGGTGTTTTCGAAAATAATCCCAGGCCCAGACTCCAGGTATTTTCCTGAAAAAAACTTTTTTCATTTTTCCTTGTATAGGTCAGGTTGAACCTTGGCCCCAAAACAGGATAGGTGTTTATCGAGAAACCTTCTCCGTCAAAATAACTGTGATCGATCCTGCATCCTATATCTGCCGTTAGTTCCCCCGGCAAAATATCCCACTGAAAACCGGAATAGGCAAAAGAGTTGATAATTCTTTTTTCAGCAGGCTCAGGATCATATGTTTTTCTCCTGTATACAGGGCCTGTTTCTTCAAAATCAATAGCATAGTATGTCCCGCTGATTTTATAATCAACCTCATCAACCGAAGCGCCGAGGCCGTTCTGCAGAACCAGATTATCGCCAAGTGTATAGTCTGAGTCGGCGCGCATCTGATAGCTCTGCATTATTACATCATTTACAAAAGAAGATTCCGTATCCACGAAATAGCTTTCACCAGCTGGGCTGTAAAGGTCCTTAAATTCTTCGGAATACGGCTGGTTGCCGTAATCCTTAAAAGATCCGTCCGCCCTGGCGAGCCAGTATTCATATCCGCCAAGAATGTGCATAAACAGCCTGTCGCCCGCCAGAAATTTTATTCCCCCGTTTGTGAAAAAATCAGTATTTTTCCATGTGAAATCAAAATCACTGGCGATTTCTTTGGAAGTATTTATGTCAGGATCGGTAGTTTTGACGCCTATGCCGTCATTTCCCCAGAAACCGTTTATATACCATTCAAATGTTTCAGCCGGACGATAGAAAACTTTCATATAACCGTCATAAATGTAAGGTATTCTTGAGAAGGTTGTCCCTTCATCCTCAAGTGTGGAACGGACAAGCTGAAAGGTGAGATCGTAATTCGTCAGGCGAGTCCCAAGCAAAAAACCCCCATTTTCATTCTCCCCTAATGGAGACTGAAAGAAAGCCTCGAATGTTGAAGTTGAACTGATGATTGAATACCTCAATCCGTCCGAAGGATCGACAGTGCTTACCTCAAGTAATCCGCTTGAAGCCTGCCCGTATCTGGGAGAAAAAACACCTGCCGAGAATTTTACAGATTCAACAATGTTCGGGTTGAAAATCGAATAGCCGCCTCCCCAGTGATAGGGATAACGGACAACAAATCCGTCCATGATAGCAGTAAGCCCTTCGGGATCACTTCCGCGCACAGAGAAATAGGAACCGAAACCCCCGTTATAAATAACGCCAGGCATAATTGAAACTGCATTCATAACATCCTCAATAATTCCCATTTTTCCTGCGGACTGAATAACCTCTTTCTCAATCAGAGTTGAGACCCCGGGCTTTTCATCTGTTTTTCCAATCGCTTTTTCCTCTATGACGAGCTCTTCTCCCTCAATCATTCCCTCCAGCATCATCTCAACAAGCAATTCCCCGGAAAAATCCTTTATCAGTATTTTCCTTTTTGTATAACCCGGAAGCTCAGCGTGGATTACCATTCTTTCAGCGGCTGGCGGCAACAGTATTTGCGCCTTTCCGTCGCTGTCTGTGAAAACTGTTGTATCTGCTTCAACGCAGAATACTCTCACACCTTCAAGCGGAAGCTTCAGGTCTCGATCAACCGCGACAAGCGTTATACTCCCAGCGTTATTCTCCTGTGCAAAAGTCATATAACCAGGATACATAAACAGAATAATCATTATCATCAACACGGGTTTGTTTTTCATCAAAAACCTCATAAATCTGCCTTTTTACCGGGATAAATATATCATCCGCAAGGATGATTTAATACTGGTCCTGCGTCTTGTTTAATACCAGTCAGCAGGCCTGTTTAAAACTGGTCTCCGGTCCAGTATGAAAAAGCTTTACAAGCATCATGCAGAATATATATAGTTTAAATATGAAACTGATGCCGAAATTGAGACTGTGGTTTTTTATATGGGTCCGCTTCACCCTTATCTCCGCGTTTCTGGCCATAGTTCTGGCTATCGTGCTTATCCTTGTGGCCTTCAGCAAGCCGCCGGAGGATATCACAAGCGATACCATGCTTGAAACTGAAAATATTTCCATTTTGCTTTCCGATCTGATTTCGGCAGGGGTTGATCCCATAATTGCAGTTGACGTCTTTACCAACGCTGTAAGAAGCTATTCCAGGGAAGAAGATTTGCGGCTGCAGGAAGAAGAGGGCTATGAACTGTACTGGAGCACAATTTTCTGGGATATGGGGGATTTCGGAGGAAGCGGTTTTTTACCTGTCATCTCAACGGGGAAAAAACCGGATACAGAAAAAACCTTCAGACAGGAAGCAAAAGAACTGTTAATCAAGGCTTTTCAATCTGGAAGTTCAATGCAGATTGTAAAACCAGAGTACTTTATTGTTGCCACGCCGGTCTTGGGGGAAAGTATTGTCTATGGTTCAATCGGGTATGGTGTAAGCATGCCTCATGTGACATGGAAATTCATTCTTCAATATCTTTCAGCGTTAACAACACAGGTATTGCTTGTTTTTGCGCTTTTGACACTTGTTCCGGGCGCGGTAATTACATATATGCTTGGATACAGGATTAATATACTGAGACAGGCGGCAGAAGGGTTTCTCGAAGGCAAATTCGGGCAAATAAAAATCTCCCCGGCCAAGGATGAACTTGGAATTCTCGCTGATGTCATAAAAAAACTTGATACTTCACTGCCTGCGCTTCTGGAAGACCGCAGACAGGCGGGAATTCTTGACGAAAGAAACAGGGTCGCAAGAAATCTTCATGATACCATCAAGCAGGATTTATTCTCTGTTTTTCTTACAGCTGAAACACTTGAAAAAAACCCTAAAATCCCTGATTCTGACCGCAGAATGGTTTCAGAAATCAAAAACGGCATTTCAGAAGCGCTTGAGACTGCGCGGTCCCTCATACTTACATATTCATCAGATTCATTCGGCAGAAAACAGCTTGAATCAGGAATAAAATCCGAACTTGAAAAATGGGAAAAGGCCGGCGCCTTCTCCGGATATGCCATTTCAATCGAGGACTTTATCATTCCGGGGAAAATAGCTGAATCCTGTTATATGATTGCCAAAGAGGCGGCGGCAAACTCCGCGAGGCACTCCAGGGCATCTTTTATCAATATCAATATTTTCTCCACAGGAGAATCTATCAATCTTTTGGTAACAGATAACGGCAACGGGCTTGCCCCCGGATGGAAAGCCGGATTCGGCATGCTTCTCATGCGGCAGAGGGCGGTAGAAGCAGGAGGCAGCTTTCACATAACTTCTCCAGGAGGAAAAGGCGTAATGATAGAAGTAATTTTTCCCGTTGAATCAGAGAACAGCGGAGAAAAGGGAGAGAAAGAAACCTATGAGTGAAATTTCCAGAATCCGCCTTCTTGTCGCGGATGATCATCCTCTTGTCAGGTCAGGCATCAGAAACGCCATGTCGGTATTCACTGATATGGAAATTGTCTTTGAAGCAGCTAATGGATTAGAGGCGCTTGAATTTATCGAAAAACACGAAGCTGATGTCGCGCTTGTCGACCTGTTCATGCCTGAGGCTGACGGATATTGCGTAATCGAGAGTATTTCAGGCAATATACCCTGCATAGCGCTGACATCCAGCCAGATTCCGGAAGAAATACTTAAAGCAGTTAAATGCGGGGCAAGTTGCGTCCTGATGAAAAACGTCGGCGGAGATATCATTGCCAGCGCGATAAGGTCGGTTTTTGCAGGGGAACCGTTCTATGAAAAAACTGTAACTGACCTTATAATAAAATCGCAAATTCTTTCCGGAAGCAGGGGAGATCCCTTTGAACTGCTTACAGCAAGGGAAATCGAGGTTCTAAAACTTGTGGCCAGAGGCCTTACAAATAATGAGATAGGGGAACGCCTTTTTATTTGCAGAAAAACAGTAAAATTCCATGTAAGCAACATACTCGCGAAAACCGGAGTCCCTGACAGGATCAAGCTTGCGGTACTTTACAATGAAAAGCGCGGCAAATAAAATACTGTTTTGCTGAAAAGCGAAAGACAGGACTTCAGCCTGACTGTCTCATGATCCCTTCCGCCGCCGCAGAGATTGGCCTGGAGTCCGAGAATCTCCGCGAATTTCTGCCCGCTTGCAACAGGACGTGTAAGCTTGATGGTCTTTAAAAGCGCGAAGTTTACAAGGTTGTTTGATTTTTCCGGATCAGACCACGCATGACCGCGTAGTGTCGCTTTATTATGTCCGCACCTCTTTTCTATGCAGAACTCCGATAATAATGATGATGTAAACCAAATAATACATCATCATATTTAATATCTCCGACCTTTGAAAAGAAACTCTTCTCAGGAATATCACCAAGACCTTGATGAGGTCTGTATTTATTATAGTAGATGACATATTCATCCACAATCTTTTTTACTTGTTTCTCGAATACCAGGATAAAATGATCAATTGCTTCCTGTCTAATCGATCTTACAAATCTTTCTGCATAAGCATTCATATTCGGAGATCTTACTGTTGTAGACTTGTCAGTTATTCCATAATCAGAATAATCTAATCCTAAGAATTGTGATCCGTTGTCATGAATTAAGTATGCATGTTCATTATTGAGAAACTCCTCAAATTCAATTAACTGCTGCCTGACAAACTCTCTTGTAGGATGTTCAGTCATTCTCCACTGTACTAATCTACGTGATTTCAGCTGAATTATGAATAAAACATACATTCTTTTGCCAAAAAGAGTATCGACAGTGAAAAAATCTGTTGCAAATAGTGTTTCCCAATGTGCTTTAAGAAACTTATTCCAACTACCTGTTGATTTAATAAGACCATTCTTTCTAAAAGTTTGAATAACCCGATTTATTGTAGAATGATCTATATTTATACCAAGTTTTCTTAATTCACCTTCAATTCGCCTTGCTCCCCAATTCATATTCTTGTTCTTCATCTCTAAAATCAGCTGTTTAATCTTCTTTGTTAAAGCAGGTCGACCAGGCTTCTTTCTTTTATATGTACAGTGTTTCTTTATGAAATATCTCTACCACTTGAGCAATGTATCAGGTTTAACTATACACAGATGCTTTTTAATCTTTCCTGATAATATAGAAAGAATTGTAAGAATAAATCTTTCATCTTTCTTTGTTTTTATTTTCTTTTCTGACAGATTCAGATGTCGTTTCAATATCTCGTTTTCTTTCTTAAGTGATAGGATAATTAGGATCAATGATCTTTTATTCCGGAATGTTGCAAACAACAGCAATTTCAGTAAATTACAGATTAAATTGAACATAATTTTCTATCGGTATGTTAAAATATAACAGCAAATATCTACGGATGTAATAAAGCGACACTACGGGGTTATTATGGAAAGAGGGACTCAAAGACTCTTTATGCTCTTCATATCTCATGAAAAACCATGATTGTTCCAGGTTATCTGCATTTTGCGGATCACATCCCTTATATAAAGATTGTAGTCCGCAGAGTCCTCGCCAGCAGAGTCCCTGAATACTGCGTCAAGTGTCAATTCAAGCGTTTCATCAGCAACCCTTTTAAAGGCGGAATTCTCTTTTTTATATCGGGAAAAGTCCAGTTTTTCCGGATTTATGTAACCGTTATCTACAAGATACCTTGTTTTTTTTGAACAGCGGCATGTTCCGTTTTTATTTATCAGACTGCAGTTTTCATTCATGTAGTTCTGAAGCAGAGCTCTTCCCCTTGAAAGCCTTTTCCGGTAATTCTCCGGACTCAGGCCCAGGATTTCACCCCCTGATCTTGAGTCCATACCGAAAACTGCCCCCAGCAGGAAAACAAGCCGCTGCATCCGGTCAAGGCACAGGAGCATCCCGTTCAGGCATTGCTTTTTAGTCTCTTCAAACAGAATATTCTGTTCCGCTTCACAGCCATAAGAAACAGAATATTCCATGTCAGGTACTGATTCCAGGAATATTCTGTGGCTGTCAAAGGAAGAAACAAACTCCTCCTTGCGTGTCCTCTTCATATTCAGAACATGGTTTGCAACAATACGGTAGAGCCAGGTTTTAAAACTGGATCTGAAATTAAATGTTGATAACTTTGTAAACACCTTGATCAGTATTTCCTGAGTGACATCTTCTGCATCATCCGATGACCCTGTCATCTGAAGTGCCATATTGTATATAAATGACTGGTGTTTCGCAATTAAACTCTCAACTGCTTTATAACTGCCCTCACGGGCATCCGATACAAGTTCAAAGTCATCATCATTATGAATACCTGATCCTTTATTCAGCGCCTTCTTCATATATAACAGCTTATCATCTCTGACACTATTTTATGACCCATTATTTCAGCCCTTGAATAAAAATCATCCCTCATGCTCCACGGGAGAATGAATTTCCTGACATTTTTCGCTTTTAAATAGATCCCCATCCTGTCAAAAAAAACCTGAACAAGATCAGCGTTTTTCTCTTCCGGCCCGGCACAGGTAATCAGCAGGGAAACAGATTTGTTCTCAATAAATGATTTGTGATGCGGCGACATGTAACCCTTTACCATGGAATAATGGCGGTCAAAAAGCGGCTTTATCTGGGAACTGATATCCCAGCCTATTAATGGGGACCCGTATACTATCTCATCCGCTCCTATCATCTGCCCGAATATATATTCCGCGTCATCTTTCTGGATACAACCAGGTCTGTCAGATATTTTTGTACAGGCATGACACCCCCTGCAGCCGAGCACACTTTTCTCCGCGATATTTATACGCTCCACTTCATGCCCCTTTGCTCTCAGCTCTTTTTCAAAAAGCTCCATTGCACCTGCTGTTTTACCCTTTAGGTTCGGGCTTCCCATGATAGTCACAATCTTCATAAATAATTCTCCTGTAATTATGTATTCAATTACTTAGACACTGCTTAAAGGAGAAGTGTGACATATTTATTTATAGTGGAGATAATTTTTCAGAAAAAAGGATTACTCACATTGAGGAGCTGTTTTCTAGAACTGCATTGTAAGGAGAATAACAGCTCCCAGGGCTATCCTGTACACAGCAAAGGGGAGAAGCCCCCTCTTTTTGAGGTAATCCATGAAAAACTTCACAACAGCAAGGGCCACAATGAAAGAAACAGCAGTCCCTGCCGCGATTGTCATCCATTCATTGAAGCTGAAATCAAGCCCTGTCTTCATAAGCTTGTAAAGGGAAGCACCCATGATTGTGGGGATACCGAGGAAGAATGAGAATTCCGCGGCAAGAGTTCTGTTGAAACCCATGAAAAGCCCCCCTATTATGGTGGAAGCTGAGCGGGACATCCCCGGCCACATTGCAAGGCACTGGAAAAAACCGACAACAAGAGCCTGCTTTACAGTAATTGCCTCAGGGGAATCTGTTGCAGCAGTTTTTTTCCTTCTCTCTGCAATAATCATCAGGAACGCCCCTGTAATTAGGGCAATTGAAACACTTGTTGTATTGAAAAGGTATTTCTCAAGAATCTCATCAATAAAGACCCCTATTACAGCGGCAGGAAGAAACCCTATTATGATTTTCTTCCAGAGACTCACTACCCTTTTAACATCAGGATTATTCCTGATACCGCTCCCCTTCACAAGGCCTGAAGGGAAAATCTCTTTCCTGAAATATACAACAACAGCCAGGATTGCACCGAACTGTATAACAATATCAAACATAGCCTCGAAGGAACCTTCAAAGCTGAAAAACCTGTTTGCTATGATAAGATGACCTGTTGATGAAACAGGAAGAAATTCCGTAAGCCCTTCAATTATTCCGAGTATGACTGCCTTTAATATCAATTTATTCTCCCCTTACCTGATTTTTGCATACAGCTTGAAAATATCCTGCCTGTTTATTCTCCCTATTATCTTTGACGGATCTGAAGGAGAAACAACAGGGATCCTGTTGTAGCTGTATTCAAGCATCTTCATTGATGCAGTGTGAAGGTCATCCCCCGGAAAAACATAAGCCGGCGGATCTGTCACCTTCATGATTGATGTTGTTGCAGGGTATTCCCTCACATACTTGAAATCAATAAGCTTTTCAAGCTTTACAAGACCCCTTATCCTGTTCTTTTTATCCTTGATAACAAGGGGAAAACTCCCCTCATGCCCTTTAAGGTCTTCAACAAGGTCCCCTATTGTGGACTCATCTGAAACCTCGACCGGGATTTTATCCTCCATAAAGTCATAGACAAGCATGCCGGCAAGAAACCTCTCCTCCAGCTTGCTGCTGTGGGCAGGAGACTTGAACCTGTTCTCAACCTGTGTCTTGTAGATTGTAAAGCTCTTTGTAAGCACTATGGTAGTAAGACAGACAATAATGAGAGGGGGAAGGAGCTTGAAAGTCCCCGCAATCTCGCAGACCATTATTACAGATCCAAAAGGGGCCTTTGATACTGCAGCGAAAAAGCCTGCCATACCGACAAGCATCATTGCCTCGGGATCAGGGACAGGGAGGGGGAAATTGACTGCGGAAAGAAATTTTGATGCCCCTATTCCGAGAAGCCCCCCTATAAGGAGTGACGGGCCGAAAACACCGCCTGACCCCCCTGTACCTATTGCAAAGCAAGTTGCTGCAAGCTTTGCGGCAAATATCGCGAATATAATGACAAAACCCGGATTCTCTTCAAGAACATCCATTAGAATGGAAAACCTCGGCCCGAGAACATGCGGAAAAACAAGCCCGAGCAGGGCAACCCCTATTGCCCCGAAAAAGGGGAAAAGGAAATTGGGGACTGCAGATTTCTCAGCAGTTGACTTGAAAATCTCAAAAATCTTCACAAGAAGCCATCCCGCACCTGAGCAGAGGAATGTCAGAATTATATAGGCTGGAAGTTCCTGTATTCCCCTGAAAGTATATTCAAGGCTCTGTATTATGAAACTGCTGCTGTCTATGCATGTTGCAACAAAAAAACCTGTAACAGATGCGAGAAGAGCCGGGACAAGGGCCCTTGTCTCATAGTCCTCCCTGTAGAGCATCTCGATACTTGTGAGTGCCCCTCCCAGGGGTGCCTGAAAAACAGAGGCAATACCTGCAGCCGCCCCTGTTACCATATATATGTGGCTGTCTTTTTTTGAAAATTTGAATTTCTTGGAAAGCCAGGAAGCTGTACCTGACCCTATAAGGACAATAGGCCCCTCAAAACCCCCTGATGTCCCGCATCCGAGTATGGAACTTGAGGAGAAAAACTTTACAACAGTTGTTACCGGCTTTATCACCGCGTTTTTGAAGTGGAAGGCATTTATATAGGTTGAACTTCCTGTCCCTGCCGCATCAGGTGCAAACCTTGATACAATCCAGGATGAAACAAGAGTTACAAGGGGAAGAAATATCAGTATGCTCCAGAGAGGGAGGGAGTAGTATGCATCCTTGTCTCCAAGCGCTGCAAGATAGCTGCTTCGACCCAGGTGAACTACCGAAGCCTTGAAAAGCACCCCTACAAAACCGCACACAAGCCCGATAAAAAGGGAAAACCAGATCCTGGTCCAGTCGGTGGTCCCTATCTCCTTCTCTGTAATGTCCTCGTATTTGAAAGGGTTTTCATCCCCCTCTTTCCAGGCATTCTTTCTGTTTTTCCTGTATCCCAGCCTTCCGAAAAAGAAAGGAGCTTTATTTCCGGAGCTGTATTTCAACTTATCAAGCATTTCCTGGAGCCGGTTTCTTTTTTCCATATTCATTTATTATCAGACAATTCTGTTGACGGGATTCCCTTCAATCCAGGATTTTATATTATTGAATACTATATCAGCCCTCAGAAGGAATGACTCATCTGTTGCAAAGGCAACATGGGGAGCAAGAACAGTCCTTTCAGAGTTGAGAAGCGGGTGGTCCTGGTCAATGGGAGGTTCTGTCTCAAACACATCAATGCATGCCCCCCCGATACTCCCGCTGTTAAGGGCGTCTGCAAGTGCTCTGCTGTCAACAACAGGTCCCCTTGCAGCATTTACCAGTAAGGCATTTTCTTTCATCCTTGAAATAAGGGAGCCTGAAACAAGGTTTTTTGTGGAATCTGTAAGGGGAACATGAAGTGAAACGATATCGCTTTCACTGAAAAGCCTTTCAAGCTCAACATATTCAATTCCCGCCTTTTCAGCATCCTCCCTTCTGCTCCTGCTCCACCCGAGAAGCCTGCATCCGAACACAGAAGCGATCTCGGCGACCCTTATTCCTATGGCGCCTGTACCGACAATACCGAGGGTCTTCCCCTTGAGTGTTGTCCCTACAAGGCCTTCCCTTGTTTCGCTGTTTCTCACAGCTTCATCGCATTCAATAAGGTTTCTCAGCTTCATCAGTATATGGCCGATAACAAGCTCTGCAACGGAATCTGTGCTGTAGCCTGCCGAATTTGAAACAACAATCCCTTTTCTCCGGCAGGCTTCAGTATCAATATGGTCGACACCTGTAAATCCCACGGAAATCATTTTAAGCTTCCCGCAGCTGTTTATCACCTTTTCAGGAAACGGGAGGTTTGTAAGCACAACAACATCAGCATCTTTCCCCCGCTCAATCAGCACATCGGGATCCTCTGTTCTGTCGTTATAAGAAATAAAAGAATGTCCCTGGTTTTCAAAATCTCTCCTGAAATTCTCTATAACAGAATCAGGAACTGAAATCGGTTCAATCAGAACAATATTCATACTTTCCTCCTTAAAATACAGCAAAACAATATATGCAGAAAATATGCCGGCAGGAAATCAGCCGGCATGGTATTCAGGATTAATGTGTCAAACTACATCCGGCATGTTTAAACAGCTTATTCAGAAGCTTTTATCCTGTCAAAACCTGTATAGGGAATCAGGGCTTCGGGAACAGCAATAGACCCGTCCTCCTGCTGATAGTTTTCAATAACAGCAATCATTGCCCTTGAGAGGGCCATGGCAGTACCGTTAAGCATGTGGAGGTACCTGTTTCCCTCATCTGTTCTGTATTTTATGCCGAGCCTTCTTGACTGGTAATCTGTACAGTTTGAAGTACTTGTTATTTCTCCCCATTCTCCGCACTCTCCTCTTCCGGGCATCCATGCTTCAAGGTCGAATTTCCTGTATGCTGAAGCGCCGAGGTCTCCTGAGCAGGTATCAACCACCCTGTAGGGAATACCGAGTCCCTGGAAGATCTCCTCTTCTGTTTCAAGAATATACTTATGCATTTCATCCGATTTATCGGGAGTGCAGTAGACAAACATTTCAACTTTTGTAAACTGGTGGACCCTGTAAAGACCTTTTGAATGCTGGCCGGCCGCTCCCGCTTCTCTTCTGAAGCAGTGTGAAATACCTGCCATTTTGATTGGAAGGTCTTTTTCTTCAAGAATTCTGTTTGCGTAATAACCGCCTAGCGTGATCTCCGCAGTACCTACAAGACATGTGCCAGTTCCCTCTATTGTGTAGATATTGCTCTCATCTCCCCTGGGGTTGAACCCTATCCCTTCTGCAATCTCCTCTTTTGCAACATCTGGTGTCTGGAAAAGGGTGAATCCTTTTTTCTGAAGAATATCAAGAGTATATCTGGTAAGGGCCAGGTCAAGGAGAACTGCCTGGTTCTTGAGATAGTAGAATTTAGTGCCTGATACCCTGGTTGCTGTTTCAAAATCAACAAGATCCAGGTCTGCAGTAAGTTCAACATGGTCCTTTGACTTGAATTTGAATTCAGGGACCTTCCCGACCTTCTTTATTTCAAGGTTGTCCTTGTCCTCTTTTCCGACAGGGACATCGGGATGGGCCATGTTCGGAATTGTCATGACAGCTTCCCTGAAAGCGGCATCCTTATCGGAAAAAGCCTTTTCAGTTTCCGCAATCTGCTCCTTGAGAAGCTTGCCCTCTTCGATAAGAGCATTCCTCTCATCCTGCTCAAGCTTCCCTTTCATCCGGGAGGCATTTTCATTTCTTTTCTGCCTCAGGGAATCAAGCTCCTGCTGCAGTGAATTCTTTTCATCATAGAGAGATACTGCTAGTTCAGCATCTGCATTCATATTACGGTTTTTTATATTATCCTTTACCGCATCAAGGTTTTCTTTAATAAATCTGATATCTAACATAACATTGAAGATTTTATATTCTATCGTGAGATGTTACAAGATCTCATCAATAAAAGCGGGTAAAAGCCTTTGACATAATTATAAAAAAATATTTTAATCAGACTGTTGCAGGTATTTTTTCTTCATTCAGACATCAGCAGCATTATATAATTCCCGGGGAAACAGGTTAAAAACAATGACAGACAGTATTAATCAGGAGCTCAGACCCATTATCGTACAGAGTGACGGTTCCATGCTCCTTGATGTCCATAATCCTTCTTTTGAAGATGCAAGAAGCGATATATCTGTCTTTGCAGAGCTTGAGAAATCGCCGGAACACATGCACACATACAGACTGTCATCCATATCTCTCTGGAACGCTGCCTCTGCAGGGCTAGCCCCCGGAGAGATGCTGAAGAAACTTGAAAGATGGTCCAGGTTCGATATCCCTGAAAACGTCAGGTTCAGGATTACGGAAAGCGCCGGGCTTTTCGGAAAAATAAGGCTTGTCCCGACAGATGACCCGTACGAGCTTCTTCTTAAAACAGAGGATGAAAGGCTTTACAATGAAATAAAATCAATCAGGAAGCTCCAGAAAATACTCCTCCCCACAGCAGCGAAAAACACATTCCTTCTTAAACTTGTGGACAGGGGAACAGTAAAACAGGAACTAATAAGCTCGGGCTATCCTGTCAAGGATGAAATACCCCTCCTTAAGGGAGACCCTCTCGATATAAAACTCAGGGATAAAACACTCTCTGGGTATGATTTCAGTGTCAGGGACTATCAGCAGGAAGCAGCTGATACATTCTACGGCGGGGGGAAACCGGGCAACGGCTTCGGAACAATAGTACTTGCATGCGGATCGGGAAAAACAGTGGTCGGCATGACTATAATGGATATATACAAAACAAAAACACTTATAATAACAACAAATATTGCAGCTGTTCACCAGTGGAAGGATGAGCTTCTTGATAAGACATACCTCTCAGAAGAGCAGATAGGGGAGTATTCAGGCGACAGGAAAGAGATAAAACCTGTAACAATAGCGACCTACCAGATCCTCACATGGAGACCTGACAAGAAATCAGACTTTCCCCATTTTGACATTTTCAGGAAAAGCAAGTGGGGGCTTATCATCTATGATGAAGTGCACCTGCTGCCCGCCCCTGTTTTCAGGGTGACAGCAGAGATACAGGCAATCAGCAGGGTCGGGCTTACAGCAACACTTATAAGGGAAGACGGAAGGGAAGCAGATGTATTCTCCCTTGTAGGGCCCAAGCGCTATGACCGCCCCTGGAAGGAGCTCCAGGCAAAGGGGTGGATTGCAGAGGCGAACTGCTTTGAAGTAAGGACAGAGCTCCCTGAAAAACTTGAAATACCCTATGCAGTTGCAGACAGGAGAGAGAAATTCCGCCTTGCAGCAGAAAACCCCGCAAAATATGAAATTGTCAGGCAGCTGATTGAAAACCACCCCGAAGATTCAATACTTGTTATAGGGCAGTATATTTCACAGCTTAAGAAGATGCAGGAAATCCTGAAAGTCCCGATAATCACAGGGCAGACCCCCAACAAAGAGAGGGAAAAAATATTCCAGTCATTCAGAAAAGGGGAAAACAGGGTGATTATTGTGTCAAAGGTGGCAAACTTTGCCATAGACCTTCCTGACGCATCAGTCGCCATACAGATATCGGGAAGCTTCGGATCAAGGCAGGAGGAGGCCCAGAGGCTTGGGAGAATACTCCGCCCCAAGGAAAAGAACGCATATTTCTACAGTATTGTATCCCACTACACTGTTGAAGAGGAGTTCTCTGCAAACAGGCAGAAATTCCTGACAGAACAGGGCTACAAATACCATATTGAGCTCTGGTAGAAAAAAGGCTGCATTATTTTTCACATCACAGTCTTATACACATATGCACTGAGCAGCTATATTCCCCATTTTGCAATTTTTGATTCTTAAATTTCTTGCCTTAATCCTGTTTTTTCAGTATGCTGTATTTTCAGTCATGGAAAGAAATACTTTTACCGAATTATTTGATGTTGATCATACGATTACAAGGAAATCGACAGCAATCAGCTATCTGATGCTTCTGATCAAAAAAAAATATTTACCCATAACTATTCTCAAATCAGTACCGATTGTATGCCTTAACTATAAATACGGAAAGATGGATGAAAAGCATTTCAACAGGCAGATACCAGAACTTCTTGGAATACGAAAAGAATACCTTGACGATATAGCCAGGGAAAATTTCATAAAATACATAAAACCCTCAGTCTATCCGGGAGCTGTTGATTACATAAAAAAGCTCAGGGATGAGGGGAAAAGAATAATCATAGCCTCATCTTCAATGGAGATAATACTCAGGCCCCTTGCCGATTATCTCGGAATTGAAGAGATTATCGCTACAAGGTTTTCTTTCGAAAACAATGAATGCAGGGGATGCTTTGAGGGTATACCTGTATTCAGAAACGAAAAAAAGAAGCTTTTTATTGATTATGCTGCAGAGAATAAAATAGATCTTGAAAAGACATCCTTTTATTCAGACAGCATTCATGACAGGCCCCTGCTGGAAGCAGTCGGAAATCCTGTAGCTACAAATCCTGATATCAGGCTGAAATGCCTTGCGAAACAGAAGGGATGGAAAATCCTCAATTTTAAAAAAAATTCTTCAGATATCTGCCAGTAGAGAGCGGGAAAATTCTATCTGTAGGATACAGAGAATTCAACAGGGGATGAAAGGGTAAGGAACCTCAGCAGGGGAACCCTGAAAACAGCCCTGCTTCCGTAAGCTTTTCCGTTTTCAGCCCTCAGAACCTCCCCGGAAGTTTCAATATTGATTTCCATTTCTGCCTTTGAAACAGTCATTGCAGCCCTGTCTCCCCCCTCATAATCAGAAAAGACAAAATCAATCATATCCAGGTATTCATCATTGGTATAGGGATTATCCGGCTGGGGGGTGAGCGCTGCAAGCACGGGATTGTCTGCAAGTCCGGTCATCCTGCTAAGTGCCTGGTAGTTTTCTGTATTTAGATTGAAGGACAGAATACTGATCCCATCCTTCCTGCTGTATTCAATCACCGGATTGATGGCATTTTCCCTAAGTATTTCTTCGGGATTGCTGAAACTGATATCAAGTTCAATGCTGCCGCTTCCCCTGATTCGGACATCTGTAAGCTCAGCATCCGAGTGTTTTCTGAACGACTCCTCAATTTCCTGCCTGTCAAAGACATAAAAATCCCCTTCCAAACTTCCGGCAGCATCCGAGAGGTCCCTGAGGTACTCGGTGAAAAAACTGTCAAGATCAATACGGACTGTACAGCTGCCCCTCCCTGAGCTGTCTATATTTATATCCTGCCTTGAGCTGCAGGAAAAGGAAAGCAGAACCAGGGCTGATGCTGTTATAATTTTACAGTAAATACTTTTAAGAACCTTTTCAATCATCATAAAGACTCTACGCCTATTAGCCTTTACCGTCAACAGGATTCAAAAACAATAACAGATAGTTATTTTCATCTTCCTCACAAAACAATGCTTTTCATAAAGGAATATTCATGCCTCACCCCTTCAAGGAAAAAACCGGACATCACGGCTCTCACAGCTTCCTCCTCCCTTTCAGCAATTGCTTCAACAATTCCAGTAAACTGTTCCGTGTATGAGGTGAATTCCTCCCCTGAATATGTATCAAGCCATGCACTGTACGGATTACAGGGAACTGAAGTTTCCAGTGCCCTGAGCCCTGCATTCTGGTATATCCAGTAGCATGGAAGGAGGGCCGAGGCAGCTTCTGGATAGCTCCTCTTTTCAGCAGTCCCGGTCAGGAAACTGCAGTACTCTCTGCAGGCAGTATTCATTTCCCGGCTTCCGCTTCTTCCGAATGTGCATTCAAGCTCCCTGTGAAGGGATTTTTCAAGTTCAATCCCTGCTGTTGAAAGTTTTTTAAAGAAATCCCTCTCTCTTCCCCGGGGAGCTTTTTCAGATGTAATCATTATCGCCTTTGTATCCTCCTTCAGATAGAGAATATCCTGCTCAAGGAAATTCCTGAAAACTTTTTCAGGCAGAGTTCCTGAGGAAAGCTGCCTGTAGAAGGGGAGGGAAATAATATTATTGAATACAGATACAGCTTCCTCCCATAGCTTTTGTGTAAAAATACCGCTATCTTTTATCATCTAAAGCCTCCAGTACTTATGAAAATGCTTTACCGGACCATGGCCTTTCCCGAGTGAATAATCACTACCTGCACTGATAGCCTCAGAAATATAAAGCTTTGCCTCTTTCACAGCATCTGATGACCTGAAACCGCGGGCAAGAAACGATGCAACTGCGGATGACAGTGTGCAGCCTGTCCCGTGGGTGTTCTGCGTATAAAGGCGCTGCGAGGGAAGCTCTGTCATTTCCCCTGATATACTGTCATAGAAATAATCAATCAGAATATCGTCTTTCAGATGCCCCGCTTTCAGAAGCACAGATCTGCAGCCCAGCTGTGAAAGCTTAACTGCTGCTTCAGGAAGCCGGGACTGGCTGTTAATGGATTCGCCCAGAAGTATTTCCGCTTCAGGGATGTTCGGCGTGATTATATCTGCCATTGGAACAAGTACTTTTCTCAGTGAATCTATTGCCCCTTCCTCAAGGAGGACATCTCCTGATGTTGCAACCATAACAGGGTCAAGGACAATGTTTTCCACCCTGTAAATTTGAAGCAGCTTTGAAACTTTCTCAATCACTTCTGATGAATGAAGCATCCCTATCTTTACAGCATCAGAACCTATATCATCAAGAACAGCTTTTATCTGCTGCTGTATCATGTCAGGGGGAACAGGGTGGATAGCCCTCACCCCCACAGTATTCTGTGCAGTGACTGCTGTTACAGCCGATGTACCGTAGCAGCCGAGTGCGGAAAAGGTCTTGAGGTCTGCCTGTATCCCTGCCCCTCCTCCGCTGTCTGAGCCTGCTATGGTAAGAGCCCTGTAATATTTTTTCCCCATCTCATTCCTCCTCTTTTCTGTTCCCCAAGATATTCCCCCGACCTTCCGGCCTCTATTTCCCTGCAGATTTCAGAAGCAGCCTTTTCAGGATCGGGAGCGCTGCAGATTGCTGAAACAACTGCAACACCGTCTGCCCCTGATCTGATAATATCCCGGGTATTGCTGAATCTGATCCCCCCGATCCCGACAGAGGGGAAACGGGAAATCCCCGAAATTTCACGTACCCCCTTCAGCCCGAGTCCTCTTGTCAGTTCCTTCTTTGTATCTGTTGTGAAAACAGGGCTTATACCTATGTAGTCAATATCAAGCCTGTTGGCCTTTTTTGCATCTTCAGCCGATTCAACAGAAAGCCCTATAAGGGCATCCCTTCCAAGGCATCTTCTTATATCTTCCACCGGCATATCATCCTGCCCCACATGTATTCCGTCTGCTCCGCAGGCAATCGCAATATCCAGCCTGTCATTAATAATGAGGGGGATATTCAAACGGCCCAGAATACCTTTGAGCTCCCCTGCAAGTTTGAGGAAATCACGGACAGAGCTGTCCTTTTCACGGAGCTGGACCATTGTAGCCCCGCCTGAAACAGCTTTTTCAACAATATATGACAGGGACCTGGGACAGGAGAGCTCCCTGTCAGTTACCAGATAAAGACTCAGATCAAACAGCCTTCTCATGATATGTGGCCGGCTGAAAGCCTTTCATTGATTTCATCCTCCCCAATACTGTAAAGGACATCCAGGAAATTAAGCTGAAGGGAACCGGGACCGGCAGACCTTGTGCAGGCTATCTCCCCCGCTATACCCATGACAGCCATTGCACTGAAAGCTGCTGTAAGGGGATTATTGTCAACAGCTGCAAAGGCTCCGGTAAGGGCAGTCGCTGTACAGCCCATACCTGTAACTTTTGCCATAAGTTTCGATCCGTTATTCACAGTCAGGACTTCACGCCCGTCAGTTATGTAATCAGTTTCCCCGCTCACGCATACAACACAGCCGAGTTCAGAGGCAAGCTCCCTTGCAGCGGCAGATGCCTCATCTGAACATGAGAGGCTGTCCACCCCCCTTGTTTTTACTGAAGCTTTTTTCAGTGACATTATTTCAGAGCCGTTGCCCCTGATAACAGCAGGGACTGCAGTATCAATAAGCTCCTTTACAGTATCTGTCCTGAAACAGCTGGCACCTGCCCCTACAGGATCAAGAACAACAGGTATTTCATGTTCAGCTGCATATCTCATTGCATCTTTCATTGAGCTTATCCAGTACCTGCTTAAAGTACCGATGTTGATCACAAGGGAGGAATCAATTTTCAGGAAATCCTCCATCTCTTCAGGAGCATGGGCCATAACAGGGGAAGCCCCCACAGCAAGGAGTGCATTTGCAGAATTATTCATTACAACATAGTTGGTGATATTATGAACAAGGGGGGACTGCTCTCTCACCCTGCAGAGATTATCAGATACAGTTTTTTTCATTCTGATCCCCCTGTTTTCTTGAAGGCGCAGATTGCAACATAATCCCCCCTGGTATGTCCCGGTACCGGCTCTTCAACCTCACTGTTTGAAAACCCCGGATGGGTTGTAAGTGTCTGCGCGAATTCAAGGTCTTTGAAACCTGATTTTTCAAGTATCCCGATTTTTTCAGCAGTTGTTCTCCAGTTTGCCTCTTTTACAAATTCGATGGGATAAGGATCAGGGGGAAGTGTCCCTTCAAGAAGGGGATGGTCCCAGCTGCCAAGGGTCTTTGCAAGGTTGTAGACAAGTCCGTATGATCCCTCTTTAGAGACATCAAGCATCACAACCCTGCCCCCCTCCTTAAGCGCTGCAAAGGCTTTGTCCGATGCCTTTTCAAGGTCGCTGATATAACTGGGGGTTCCGTTGAAAAGAATAGTGTCCCATTCCCCGTTTCCGAAGTCAGTATCTTCAGCTGTGCCGATTTTGACTTCAAGGCCTCTTTTTTCCGCAATCTCAGCCATTCCTTTCGAAGGTTCAATACCATGGGTGACTTCAATTCCGTAGTCTTTTTTAAGGATTGATTCAAACAGTCCGCTTCCGCAGCCCACGGAAAGGGTCTTTCCGCAGTCTTTAAGAAAGTGTGCAACCAGTTTCACTTCTGATTCAAGAAGGTTTCTGTTTCCAAGAAACCAGGCATCATACCTGCCGGCATGATTGTCAAATGTAGTCATAATTCCTCACTTTACAAAGTGAAAGACAGCAATTAAAAAATCAGACTAAAGAGCCTTAAATCATCAGAAAATCCCGGCCGCATAAAAATGATCTTCACCGGTCCTGCCGGAAATAAAGCAGGGACAGGCTGTCAGTTCCGTGGTTATGAGATTTTTCTGTTATGATTTAAGACAAAGATTAGAATAAATCAGAAAAGATCTGATAATAATCCTAAAAATTATTACCGCTTTTTTAATCCTGTTTTCCTTCGTTGTCATTAAACATATCAGGTTCCAGGGTATATATCTCAGCCGGTCAGCGACCAGCACCCCTAACAGTATGGAGAAAAGGTATTCCAATGCAGTTTTTTAGTCAAGATGAAAAACCCACTTGATTTTTACGCCCGGGCAAAACATAATCAGGATTATGAAAGGTGTAATAATTGCAGCCGGATACGGCACAAGATTTCTCCCGGCAACAAAAACTGTTCCCAAGGAAATGCTGCCCCTGATAAATAAACCGGCAATAGATTTTATAGTCGAGGAATTTATCGCCTCAGGAATAAGGGAAATACTTATCATCACTTCCAGAAGGAAGAAGGTGATGGATGATTATTTCGACAGGGAAATTGAACTTGAATCTGTTTTTGAGAAAGAGGGAAAGCTTGATAAGCTTGTAACTATAAAACCCCATGATGCGGAAATCTTTTTTAAACGGCAGACAGAAATGAAAGGGACAGGGCACGCTCTGCTTCAGGCAAGGTCCTTTATCGGTGACAGCCCTTTTATAGTGGCATACCCTGACGACCTTCATTTCGGGGAAATCCCCCTCGCAGGTCAGCTTGTGAAAAAATATGAAGAGACAGGGTGCTCTGTCATGTCCACGCTTCACAATCCTCCGTCCCTCGAAAGGTACGGCGTTCTTGCAGTGGATGGAAACGGTTATGTAAAGGATATTGTTGAAAAGCCTGCCCCGGGAACAGAGCCTTCAAAAGAGGCGTCAATAGGAAGGTTCCTGTTTACACCGGATATATTCAGCTTCCTTGAAGAGGGATGGAAGAAGCACCTCGAAGAGGGAGATAAAGGGGAATATTTCCATGTTTATGCACTGAAGAAGCTGATGGACAGAAATAAGGTTTTATACAAGCCTCTTGAAGGGGAAAGGCTTGATACAGGCACCCCTGCAGGGTTTCTGAGGGCAATTATAAAATATGCTTCATCAGATCCCGAACTTAAAGCAGTACTGAAAGAAGAAACAGAAAATCTATGGAAGAGCTGAATCTGAAATGCGCTTTTGCCGGGCTTGGAAGGATTGCATCTCTTCTTGAGGATGACCCTTTAAGGGAAAAGCCGTGCACACATGCAGGGGCAGTCAATGAAAACCCGGACTGTCTTGTTTCAGGAGGTTTCGACATTGATCCTGAAAGAAGAAAGCAGTTCTCGGAAAAATGGGGATGCCCGGTATTTGAAAGCATGGATGAAATGCTTGAAAATGTAAAACCTGACATCCTTTTCATAGCAACACACCCGGACAGCCATCTCAGCCTGGTGGAGCAGGGAATAAAACACAGCATCAAGACTATTGTCTGCGAGAAGCCGCTTGCAGACTCTCTCAAATCCGCAAAAAAGATAGCAGGATACCACAGGAAGAAACTCTCAAAAATCATGACAAACCATGAGAGACGTTACTCAAACGACTACAGGGCTGTCAGGGAAATGATACGCATTGAAAAATACGGAAAGCTCCTTTCAGTGAAAGGGAGCCTTTTTATGGGGAAAAATGCGAAAATTAAAAATGTTCTCTGGCATGACGGCACCCATATGGCTGATATAATTATGTATCTGACAGCAGGAAGGCTTAAAAGGAAAAGTACAGCAGGAAACATCAACAGGACATCGGGGACTGTATTCATATCATGCAGGTCGGGTAAGACACCTGTGCTTATTGAAGCGGGAGCAGGAAGGGACCATCTTGTTTTCCAGCTCGAGCTGAGTTTTGAATCAGGAATGATAAGGATAGGAAACGGTGTATACTCTGAACTTAAAAGCGGGGAAAGCCCCTGGTACACAGGTTTCAGGTCGCTTTCAGATACAGGAAATACAAGAGAGGAAAAGACTGCATATTTTCAGAACATGGTAACTGATGCTGTAAGGTGCTCAAGGGAAAAGGATTACGACCCTGTATCATCCGCTGTTGACGGGCTTAATGCGGTAAAGTTTCTCTCATCCCTTTAAGAGTAATCTGCATAAAAACATCTGATTAAGATACTGCAGTTCGTTTTTATATACCCCGCAGGGTATATTTTTATTTTATACCCCTTGGGGTATAAAATATTATTATATTTTTTCTGCGGTATTTTTTATTCCTTCAGTAATTGATTCTGCAATATTTTCAGGAAATCCGGAAGGAATTATATCATAGACTGAAGACAACACTTTCGGTATTTTATCCTTTAATTCATCAATGATATTTTTCACTGTTTTTTCCGGCAAACCGGCTTTTTTCCCTGTTTCAATCCAGTGCTGTACTGAAAAATCATTCCATTTATAGTGTTTATTTTTCCCGATTACCGACATAGCCATTTTCAGTTTTTGAGGAGGTATTTTACCTTTTCCATTACCAATAACAGGATAGGCTGACATTATATCATACAGAGGTGTAAGAATATAACTTCCCCCCTGAGTCAGAAATATGCTGAAATTTTTCGCATGCCCGTCAGGAGCAGCAAGCAGCCAGAAAATTATCTGGGATTTAAAAAACAAAGATCTGTCAGAAATCTTATTGTCTGAAAACAGTAGAAGTTTCATAATATCAACAATGCCGGGTCCCCCGTCACTCTCATATTTTAATCCAGGAGAAGTTCCCAACGTCTGGCACATGTCTTCCTGCGGTAGACGCATAATCCATAAGTTGTTTTCTGCAAACTTTCGATCAAACCGTGTAACAGACAGAACTTTTTTATCAGAAAACATTTTTATTTCAGTATCCGCTACAGGGATATCAAATCTCCTGATAATTTCTGAACACAACCACTCATTTTCCACAGATGTTTTTAAATCTATACTATTTATATAACCAAGGGGCAGTTTAAATATATGTGTTGTGGGGGTTGTGCCCCTGAAGGCTGTTTCCATTTCCCGTCATGATACAGAAAAGCAGATTTTTCCTGAGCACCAGCTATTGATATTCTGAAATCATCAGTTTCATATCCGGAAATTCTTCTGTTTGAAATAATACCAGAAAGTTTATTTGCAATATCACTTTCTGTTAATTCTATCCCTTTTATTTTTTTTATATCACCTGGCAAATTCCCTTCAGGAAGCAGCTGGACAGCTCCGATACAATCCCTTCCGATCTCTGCAAGAAGATCAAAAGGAGTTGATCAGGCAATTCCAAAACGGGATTGAATTCTTTTCCGGATATCAATACTGTCAGGAAGAAGATTATCAAAAAATGATTCAACGACAACCCCTTTATGTGGAATATCAGGATTCTGTACATGGAAGAGAAAGTGACAGCGGTCTTGAATAATCTGACATTATCCAGTCAATATCATAAACCAGCTGATGCTCTCCGGAAGCTGTAATAATCCAGTCCGCGACCCGTGATCCGTTCATCCAGATAACAAGTTTTCTGCTATAAGTTTTTCTTCCCATTATTTTTACCAGTCTGTTTTTACTTTATTATCATCTTTATCATGTGTTTCCAGCATAATCTCAATATTTAAAGCACTCAGATATTTATATAAACTGTCAAGACTTGCTGTCATGGGAGAATTTTCAAGAAGTGATATGGTTTTGGGAAGAAGACCAACCAGTTCTGCAGCTTCTTTCTGCGTGAGTTTTAATTCTTTTCTTCTGCTTTTCAAAGCAACTGAAAGCTGTAATGGCGTTTTTATATTATATTTCATTTAACACCTTACGGCATTATACCCTATAAGGTATAAATTAGCAATATACCTTGCAGGGTATATTTAGATTAGATATCAGTATCTTGCTGAAAGACTTTCGTAATAAAGAGCTTCATCCTCTTTACCCCGCTTCCTGCATCCGGCAGCATAAATCATGCACTTCCTGCTGAATACAGCTTCTGCAAGAATCCTTTTTTCACCGGTAAAATACCCTTTCTCAAGAAGCCCTTTAAGGGCATCTATCCTGAAGATTTCGATCTGCCCGTGTTTTTCAGAAAGCTGCTCCCATTCACCCGCCCTTTTTACAGTAAGCGCCTCGTCGATATACCCGGTTTTTTCATGGTCTGTTATCCTGAGCCAGAGCTCATAATCCTCTGCAACCTCAAGGTCTTCCCTGAAACCTCCCGCCTCATAAAAGAGGGACTTTTCCAGCATGACTGTGGATGGACCTATTATGCATTTCCAGAGTGCATCCTCAAATATATCACCGTTGCGTTTATGTTTCTGTGATTTCTGGGAGACTGTTTTTTCACCTCTGAGCCATTTTTCCCTTGTGTGTGAAATTCTTGTGCCTCTTTTTTTAAGCGACATCATCAGGCTATACTGTTTTTCAAGCTTGTATTCTTCCCAGAGATCATCAGAATCAAGAAATGCAATATATCCGCCAGAGGAAGCATCAACACCCCTGTTTCTGACCATGCCAGCCATTCCTGAATGCTTTTCCAGCCTTATCCACTTCATCGCAATTTTTTCAATACCGGGAATAGAATAAACAGAACTCTCAAGATCCTCTGTTGAACAGTCATCAGCTATTATAAGTTCAAAATCACTGAAACTCTGATTTACCACGGATTTAACAGCTTCGGCGAGGAGTTTTTTCCTGTTATAAACAGGTATGATTACAGATACAGCAGGACTTGGCATAATATAAATCTCCAGGGATCAGGCTGAATAAACCCTGTTTCTTCCTTCATTTTTCGCCCTGTACAGGGCTGAATCAGCCCTTTCAAGCGCTGTTTCAAATTCTTCACCCTTTTCAAGAAAGGTAACACCGGCAGTTATGGAAACCCCTTTCTCTGCTACAAGTTCTGCCCTTATCCTTTCAGCAATCATACACGCATCTTCAATCCCCGCATTGACAAGAAGAACAAACTCATCCCCCCCCCATCTTATGACAGTGTCATTATCCCTGAGACAGGACTGTGCAACTTCAGAAACTGTCTTGAGAATTTCATCCCCTTTCAGATGTCCCTTTGTATCATTGATTACCTTGAAATAATCTATATCCAGAGTTATAAGGGAAATTTTACCGTTGCTGAAGGAATTCCTCCTGTCTGATAAACAGTAGTCAAGATATCTCCTGTTGTATGTACCTGTAAGGGGGTCTTTGCAGGCCCTCTTATAATGACTGCTGTTCGAATAATTGAGAATAATGATATTGCCTGCAACAATTGCCACAGACAGAACAAGTCCTGCTAAAAATGATGAAACAAACTGATTCCTGATATCACTGTAGATACCTGAAAGATCTACCTCAATAATCAGTACTTTATCCTGAAGAGGAAGATATTCGGAATAGAAAACAACATGCCTCTCTTCTTCGGGAAGATATACAAGCTTCTCATACTGGGTTTCATTATCATCTGCAATGTTATGCTTACTTCTGTCTATTGCATATCGGTTGTAAACATTCTCACCTCTCGCTGTTTCAGGAAACAGGATTGCCCCGGAAGTATCAGCAAAAAAAACAGTTTTATTGCTGCCTGTGTTCTTTATATTCCTGTCCGCGGAATCAAAAGATATGCCTATCCCGAAAACTGCAGCGCTTTTACCTGAATCATCATGGATTAAAACATCGTTATATATGGCAAAAAGTTCTCTGCTGTCATCGGGATCATAAAAGGTCGATTTGGTCTCCTTACCGGACTTGAGAAAATCAGAAACCCACCTGTCTCTTTCCGAACCGTAGTCAAGCTCCACTACAGTTCCGCTGCTGTCGTAATACCTGTCTGTGAGAAGAGAAACATAACCTGCTGTTTTTACCCCTGAAATATCCCTGATTTTTCTGAGTTTTCTGATTACAAGGTCAGCATCCTCTCTTCCGTCAATATAGAAACTGTATGGGTCTATATCTGATGCGATTGCCCTGGAAAGGAGTGAATACTTGCTGTTATAACTGTCTAAATATGCTGTTACCATCTCTGCAGAGGATGGCAGCAGCGAATCAAACAGCTTTTCCCTGAACAACTTCATGTCTGCATCAAAATGAAGCAGGTTTATTGTGAGGAAACCGAGAATAAATATAAATGAGGAAACTATAATTGTTTTGTTGTATTTAAAGCCTTTTCTGTACATAATTCCTGTTTATGGATAATGATTATCAGTTAATTCTGCAAAGGATATTATACTCATGGAGGAATAGTTCAGGAAGTGGTTTGATACTGATTACGGAAAATAACTTAGACAATCTTCCATTAATACAGTCATATTTTCATACAGATCAGCAGTTTTATTATTTCTGCCGGGAAAAACCCTTTTTCCATTGCAATTGTAACATTTTCAATAATTGTTTTTTTTATTAATAAAGACATATTTTAATAACAGTGATGCACTGTATTATATGCCGATAAATAAAAGGGTGATGTACAGATATTTCCCTATTAATGATATAATATGGTTAAAAATAGACAATATCGGGGAAAAATAATATATTTATTGTAACAGGATATATTTTGAAGAAGCTTGCTGTTTTTACATTATTTATGCTTACTCTTTTTTCCTGCTCTGATTCAGCTCCTGACCTTTCAGAGTACCAGGGGATAAACTATATTGAATCAACACCTCTGGACCCTGCTGCAGAAACAAACTGGGTAAGGACAGATATAACCGGAACATATATAACTTTTACAGCTGTAGTACCTTCAACAACCACAGGTCTTCCTGCAGGGACTACAGACTATTCCCGCCTTGAAATACTCAACCTGCTTCCCGATGGAGGGTTTGACGGGGATGCAGATGCAAGTCCCGACAACTGGACTGTAACAGGCGGAACAGGAATAATTGTTGCAGGGGATGCAAATACAATCCATCCGGGAAACAAGAGCCTCCGCTTTAATTTAGATGCAACTCAGAGAATACACTTCAATCTTGATGCGGTTCTGGCAGACAGTGCTGTCGATAATGCGGATTACCTTGTAAATTTCAAATTCAACAGAGCTTCCCAGAACCTGACAGCTGTATTTGAATATAATGACAATGCAGCACAGTATTCAGGAGGAATATGGAAACCTAAAACCACTGTTGCATCTTCAGGAAACAATTATGATATTTTCAGGGACAGCCTTATAACAGCAAAAGCTGGTGCAGACTATTTCTCCCTGGGAAGCATCCCTGCTGAAGATGATTCACAGTCAGGCAATATTGATGATGTCAGGGTTGTAAGGGTGGACCAGTCCTATAAATTAGACCTTACTGTTCCATATACTTCATCCGGAAGACCTGAACTTATATCAGGCAATTACAGGTTCAGCATATATGTAAAAAAAGAGGATGCAGGGGATATAAATCCTGATCCTGCAAATCCCAACAGGTTCCCGGCAGAAACAGTAACACTTTATATCAACAATGACCCTGCAGCTGTTGATGTTACTTCTGTAACAGATGCTTCATGGTCAAAAATATCAGCTGATAGATTTATACAGATTCAGGAAAACGATACAATAAAACTTTCCATAGCACCAGATAATTCCACAAGTCCCTATCTGAAAAATGCAGGCAGCATACTTATATCAGCACCTTCGCTCTATTATATCTCAGACTGATTTCCAGTTTCAGAAAATCACCTGACAGGAAAACTTATTGTCTGCATTTCAGGAGTCCTGAAAACAAAAAAGAGTTCCAGCCTGTTAAGACCGGAACTCCTTTATCAGAGAGATTTCTCTTATTTTACAACCATTACTTTTCTGTATTCATCAATATCAGGCCCTACAACCCTTATAAAATAGATCCCCCTGGCAACTGCACGCCCTCCTGTATTTTTCCCGTCCCATGTGAAACGGTAGCTTCCCGAAGGCTGCCTTCCCTTGAAAAGGGTCTTCACAACATCCCCTGAAAGGCTGAATATATTTATTGTGACAGTTCCTGATTTTTCAAGGTCATATGTAAGCACTGTCTTTTCCCCTTCAAGAGGGTTTATAACATTGTTGAGAATAGTCACACCGGCACGCTGCTTTTTCACCCCTGTCACCTTCATGCTCCAGGGGGCAACAGTTCTCGGATCTGAAGAATCAGCAGCCCGAGCGCAGTAAAGGTCCCCGATCCGGATGAGGAAATCAAGATCTTTCCCTGCTTCCATATCCTTGTCATTTTCGGGAATAAGAAAATTCCTCAGGGCCCCTGATGAGCTGTAGGCTGAATTACCTCTTGCATCACTGTTGCTTTCCGGAATAAATCCCTGAATACGAACAGGAAGCCAGATATCATTCCAGTAATAGGAGGAAGGAACATCAGCATCAAAGAAAATACTTGCAGGAGAAGCAGCTGCGGCTGCCGCTCTTATTGATGCCTGTATTGTTACATCGCTGTCATGGATCCTGCCGGTGCCGTCAAAAACCTTGAGAGTCCCCCCGCTCTGGATTGATTCTGATTCAATCCCGTCATCTGCCCATACAGGTTCGACAACACCCATACCAATATCTGTTATTCTGTGAGTCTCAGCTGCATCCATCGGTGTTCCGAGTGCATCATAAACAGACGTTCCGTCCACGGGAGTCAGCGCCCTGGTAACTGCATCATCTGCTGTTAACCCTGCAGAGAGATTAATAAATGCTGTAAGCACACCCAGACTGTCAAGGGTATTTATTTCAATGGGGATGACAGAACTCACCGTAAGCCCGGCAACTGTAAAATCAGCTGCATCAACTGCTGCGGATTTGGTATTATTTCCATATACATACTCTGAAAATTTAACATAGATTTTATTGTCACCTACTACTGACAATGTATATGTAATATCAGGAGGTACCTGCTCATAACAGTTTATATCTGTTTCATCAGGCAGAAGGTTCCCTGACAAGTCTGTTATCAGACCTGTATTGGAATCATAGGAGAGAATAATCTGTGTCAGGTAATTGAGAGGAAGTTCTGTATCATTAAAACTCAATGAAAAATACATATCATTCTGAGTATTGATCTGATACGGAGGACCGGCAGGAAAATAAAGAGCATTATCAACATCTGTTGACATTGTAAATCCGCTTGCAGGGCGTACTGTCAGATTTCCGATGCTATTAATAGAATAACCTGTACCTGCATCTATAATTGATGTATCTCTTACACCGTAACCTGCCCCTGCAGCATCAGGATGATCCCCAGTTGAGTCCCAGGTTATATCATCAGATGAATTATCATGGACATGAAATTCCAGCCGGTCAATAAGGTTGTTTGTATCAGTATCACGTGTCAGTATTTCATGATAAATCCCGGCAACCCCACCGGGTCTGTATGATGAAATAACAGGCGGATCAATATCCCAGCCCCCTCCGGCGGCTGTTAGTACCACAGCTGCTTTTGCATATGTGCTGCCTGCTGTATTTTCAAGTATATTTCCGTCATTGTCAGTAATTAAGGCATTTGCCGGCACTGTTATTGTTTTTCCAACCGGATCAGTTATTGTCCGTATATAACCGGGATAAACCTGATTCGGATCTGCACCGGTCGAGTAACCGGCTATGAATATTCTCAGTCCGTTGTCCCCGGTGCTGTTTGCAGCGCCTCCTGTATTGGCCCTGTAGAGCGAGTTTATTTCAGGGGTAGCATCCCTGCTCCCCTTGGTCACTGTCGCTGTCGGGTATGAAAAAAGACCTGTTACATCAACATCTGCACCGTTCTGCTCAATACTCCCCCCGTATTCACCGGCAGCAAAAGAGCTCTGCGCCCTGAAGTTTGCAGCAGGCGTTCCTGAGCCAATCTGAAAATCCGCATGAGTTCCCAGGTTTACAGGTTCTGAGTAATTGAGCTGGAAGTAGTTATGCCAGTTATAAGCCTCAGCAGTGCCTGCATCCCTGCCTGCTGTAACAGAGGCAAGCACAGGGCGGCATTCATCTGTTGTTGCTGTAAAGGCTGCATATGTATTATTGTTGTAATTGCGTACAAATGTTTTCCCTTCAGCTGAATAGAATATCCCCTTGAGCATGGAAAGATCAGGGGTGATATTATCACCTGCAGTTACATTTCTCTGCACCCCGCTTCTGTCAGTACTTACATCAATAACTCCCGGACTTGTACCTGTTGCATCGGTGTTCCATGTAGTATTTGTTGTCTGTATATAAAAGATATTTATCGGTTCAGTTGTACCGGTTGCTGTTGTACATTCAGGATCTGTAAATGTTCCTGTAAAAGCTATTGTATTGTTTTCAAGAAGGACACTCCCTGCCCGTGCAGCTATCTCCCCGTTTGAATTTTCGAGGTTTTCGCTGAATGTTACCCTTACTACATTATCATATACAGTTTCTGCAGATGTTATCTGAGGTCTTGTAAAGTCCCAGTTTGTACATCCGCCTGAGTCTGTTACATTGTTGTTTGTCTCAGCCGGTACTCCTCCCTGGCTTTCAGTTGCAGATACCCAGCCCCCTGCTGCTGTTGAGTTTGTGACGCTCATGTTGAAAGCTACAGCGTAAGGCGATCCCCACGGACCGTTCGTGACAGGATCGGAAGCTGAATTATCCTGGATGTTGAGTGTCCAGGCGCCTGCTCCGTCCATGTCAGCACCGTTATTGTAGAAATTCCCCCCCACGGTAATGGTTGATCCTGCAGTAATAGAAGCTGTAAAATCAGCTGTTGGAGCTGTCGAGAAGTTTACAGGAGGCCCCCCTGCATAGGTCCCGCCTGCAGGATAATATGTAAAAGCCCCTGCACCGGGATATGCGAAAAATGTATTGTTGGGATCTGTCGCAGCCATGTCGGAATCGGTAGGATCATATCCAGCTCCGAATACTGTAAAGTCCCCGCCGCCCGATGCTGTTGTTGCAATTGTATTACCGTTAAGGTCAATTGTTCCTCTGTAAAAGACAAACTGATGGCAAGTAATTGTTGAGTAAAGTGTGATTGTCCAGCCCTGATGGTCGAAGTAGATATCATCAAAGGTGAAACCTGCCCCGCCTGCCCTGAAATCACTGTTTCCGGAAAGGGAAACAACACACTGGTCTGTCCCTGAAGAATAAACCTGGGTTCCGGTTGTCCAGTAGGTGCTTCCGTTAAGTGTTACACGTGAATTATCAGCAGCATCAGTTCCGGTTACACTTACATTACCGGTGACACCTGAAGCTGCCCCGCCGAATCCGGCAAGAGTTATATCGTTGCCTGCTGCGGTAAATGAAGAAATCTGCTGGGTAGCCCCTACAGCGCCTGACAATGCAATATCACCCTGGCCTGCTGTTAGAGTAAGTGCATACGCTGCTCCGTCAGTATCTATAACCGAGCTGAATGCTATATCTCCAATACCGGCACCTGTATCCACAGTTAAATTGTTCTGGAGCACTGTATTACCTGTAAATGTTACATTACTGTTTGTTGTTGTATGAGTCCCGTTTGTCTGTATTGTTGTTCCGGTTATACCCTGTATCCCGGCTGTTGTTACATTTCCCCCGAACCGGCTTGTCCCGCTTGCACTGACTGTAAGGCTTCCAAGAGCTGTTCCGCTTCCAACATTACTCTGCAGATCTACTGTACCTGTTCCGGCACCGATTGACAGTGTCTCAGCGGCTGTTGCATCAAGGGTTCCTGTTACTGTTATATTGTTGTCTGTTGTTGTAAGTGTTGTATTTGCACCCAGTGTCACATTACCGGTATAGCCTTGTATTCCTGTTGTTGTTACATCCCTTACTGTTATCGCGTTCACCGCCGCAGATGAAGAGGTCAGGCTTATACTTGAAAGGCTTGTCGTTCCGGTCACTCCCCCGAGACTTATTGTTCCGCTTCCCGCAGTTACTGTAAGGCTCTGGGTTCCGGCTGCTGCTCCGTTTATTGTTCCTGTAAATACCACATTACCGGCCAGAGCCCCGGTATTTACAGTTGTATTGTTCTGGAGCACTGTATTTCCTGTAAATGTTGCATTACTGTTTGTTGTTGTATGGGTCCCGTTTGTCTGTATTGTTGTTCCGGTTATACCCTGTATCCCGGCTGTTGTTACATTTCCCCCGAACCGGCTTGTCCCGCTTGCACTGACTGTAAGGCTTCCAAGAGCTGTTCCGCTTCCCACATTACCCTGAAGGTCAACCGTTCCTGTTCCGGCACCGATTGACAGTGTCTCGGCTGCTGCTGCATCAAGAGTTCCTGTTACTGTTATATTGTTGTCTGTTGTTGTAAGTGTTGTATTTGCACCCAGTGTCACATTACCGGTATAGCCTTGTATTCCTGTTGTTGTTACATCCCTTACTGTTATCGCGTTCACCGCCGCAGATGAAGAGGTCAGGCTTATACTTGAAAGGCTTGTCGTTCCGGTCACTCCCCCGAGGCTTATTGTTCCGCTTCCCGCAGTTACTGTAAGGCTCTGGGTTCCGGCTGCTGCTCCGTTTATTGTTCCTGTAAATACCACATTACCGGCCAGAGCCCCGGTATTTACAGTTGTATTGTTCTGGAGCACTGTATTTCCTGTAAATGTTACATTACTGTTTGTTGTTGTATGGGTCCCGTTTGTCTGTATTGTTGTTCCGGTTATACTCTGTATCCCGGCTGTTGTTACATTTCCCCCGAACCGGCTTGTCCCGCTTGCACTGACTGTAAGGCTTCCAAGAGCTGTTCCGCTTCCCACATTACCCTGAAGGTCAACCGTTCCTGTTCCGGCACCGATTGACAGTGTCTCGGCTGCTGCTGCATCAAGAGTTCCTGTTACTGTTATATTGTTGTCTGTTGTTGTAAGTACTGTATTAGCTCCCAGAGTTACATTATTGCTGTATGCCTGTATTCCTGTTGTTGTTACAGCTGTTGTATTTATCGCTGTTGTTCCCGCACCGTTCGAGGTAAGGCTTGCAAGGTTTACCCCTCCCCCCACTATTCCTGAGAAGGTTGCTGTTCCCGAGGCGGTTACTGTAAGGTTCTGTCCGTTGTTCACTGTCCCTGAAAAGGTTATATCTGTTCCTGCAAGTACCGGGTCTGCTCCCAGTGTTACAGGATCGTTATAGACCTGGGCAGCTGTTGTTGTTACAGCTGTTGTGTTTATCGCCGTTGTCCCTGCTGCATCTGTTGTGAGGCTTGTAAGGTTTACCCCTCCTCCCACTATCCCTGAGAAGGTTGTTGTTCCTGCTCCGTTTACTGTAAGGTCGACCCCTCCGTTTACTGCCGAAGTAAAGGTTACATCATCCCCGGCTCCTGCTCCAGCACTCACTGCTGTTGCTGCTCCCGCATCAAGGTCTACAGGTCCTGTAAATATTACATCATCTGTACTTGCCGTATACACGGTTCCGTTAAGATCTATGTTTCCGCCTGTTACTGCCAGGTTTGTTCCTGTTATATTGTTTACATCAACCTGTGTCGCGCTTGTTACTGCAAACTGCCCGAGTGGAGTTCCTCCCCCTGCTATACCTGTTATAAGGATGTTTCCTGTTCCCGCCTCAAGGCTGAGGTTGTTTCCTCCGTCTATTGTCGATGTAAAAGTTATATTCCCGGCTGTCCCTGCCCCTGTTGTCACTCCTGTTGCTGCTCCCAGGGATACAGCCCCGGTAAATGTTATATTCTGACTAACTGTCGATACTGCATTCCCTGCATAATTCAGGTTTATTGAAGGGGCTGTTATATCGACTGTCGCATTTCCTGTTCCTGCTATTGCAGATGTTGTAAGTGTTACGCTTCCACCTGCTCCGCCGGACTGTATAGTGACAGGATCTGTAAAACTTCCCCCGTTTGAACTTACTGCTGCTGTTCCTGCAGCACGCCCTATTGTTATAGATGTAAAGCCGTCTGCAAGGGAGGCTATATCTGCTGCAGAGATATCAAGTGTTCCTGCCCCTCCACCTATTCCGACTGTTGTCGCATCTGTTGAAGGCTGAAGCAGCAGAGTGCTGTTTCCGTGTACGCTCCCTGCTCCTCCTGTAAAATCTATCCCGTCGCCTGTTATGCTTACTGCTCCGAGGTTATTGGCAAGTCCAACTGTATCTGCAAACGAGGCTGTCCCTGTTCCCGCACTTACAGTAAGTGTCCTTCCTGCAGCATTACCGTCAAGAGTGCTTCCAAAACTTACATTGCTGTCTGTTGTATTTAGAATAACATTCCCGACAAGCTCTGCAGCATCTGTATAATTCTGAAAACCGGCTGTCGTAATTGTGCCTGAAAGCTGTGTTGTACCGCCGCTGCCTGTTGTAAGATTATTAAGACTTGTAAATGTTCCGTCTATCAGTGTTGTTCCTGAAAAATTAAGGGTAAGACTGTGTGTATCTGCCGGCAGTCCTGTCAAACCTGTTGTGAATGTCCCTGTTGTCCCTGTAAGTGTAACATCTGTCCCGATAGTCACCATGAGGCTGTAACTCTGGCTTCCGGAGGTTGTTATTGTTGTTGTATTTATCGCTGTTGTCCCTGTTACTGAAAGTGCAGATACATCAGTTACTGTATCCGCATCTTCATTTCCGAAGACTCCGTTTCCTGTTACTGTCAGTGTATTTGTATTCCCGTCAGTTGTTCCGTTGAATGTTACAATTGCCCCTGTCAGATTGGCATTTGCCCCGAGAGTTACAGGATCGTTATAGGTCTGATTCCCTGTTGTTGTTATTGCTGTTGTATTTATCGCGGTTGATCCGGCTGCATCTGTAGTAAGGCTTGCAAGGTTAATTCCTCCACCCACAATCCCTGCAAAAGTAGTTGTCCCGCTTCCGTTTACTGTAAGGTTCCGGGCGTTGTTCACTGTCCCTGAAAAGGTTATATCTGTTCCTGCAAGTACAGGGTCTGCTCCCAGAGTTACATTATTGCTGTATGCCTGTATTCCTGTTGTTGTTACAGCTGTTGTATTTATCGCTGTTGTTCCCGCACCGTTCGAGGTAAGGCTTGTAAGGTTTACCCCTCCTCCCACTATTCCTGAGAAGGTTGCTGTTCCCGAGGCGGTTACTGTAAGGTTCTGTCCGTTGTTCACTGTCCCTGAAAAGGTTATATCTGTTCCTGTAAGCACCGGGTCTGCTCCCAGTGTCACATTATTGCTGTATGCCTGTATTCCTGTTGTTGTTACAGCTGTTGTATTTATCGCTGTTGTCCCGGCACCGTTCGAGGTAAGGCTTGTAAGGTTTACCCCTCCTCCCACTATTCCTGAGAAGGTTGCTGTTCCCGAGGCGGTTACTATGAGGTCCTGTCCGTTGTTCACTGTCCCTGAAAAGGTTATATCTGTTCCTGCAAGTACAGGGTCTGCTCCCAGAGTTACATTATTGCTGTATGCCTGTATTCCTGTTGTTGTTACAGCTGTTGTGTTTATCGCTGTTGTTCCCGCACCGTTCGAGGTAAGGCTTGTAAGGTTTACCCCTCCCCCCACTATTCCTGAGAAGGTTGCTGTTCCCGAGGCGGTTACTGTGAGGTCCTGTCCGTTGTTAACTGTCCCTGAAAAGGTTATATCTGTTCCTGTAAGCACCGGGTCTGCTCCCAGTGTTACATTATTGCTGTATGCCTGTATTCCTGTTGTTGTTACAGCTGTTGTATTTATCGCTGTTGTTCCCGCACCGTTCGAGGTAAGGCTTGTAAGGTTTACCCCTCCTCCCACTATTCCTGAGAAGGTTGCTGTTCCCGAGGCGGTTACTGTAAGGTTCTGTCCGTTGTTCACTGTCCCTGAAAAGGTTATATCTGTTCCTGTAAGCACCGGGTCTGCTCCCAGTGTCACATTATTGCTGTATGCCTGTATTCCTGTTGTTGTTACAGCTGTTGTATTTATCGCTGTTGTCCCGGCACCGTTCGAGGTAAGGCTTGTAAGGTTTACCCCTCCTCCCACTATCCCTGAGAAGGTTGTTGTTCCTGCTCCGTTTACTGTAAGGTCGACCCCTCCGTTTACTGCCGAAGTAAAAGTTACATCATCCCCGGCTCCTGCTCCAGCACTCACTGCTGTTGCTGCTCCCGCATCAAGGTCTACAGGTCCTGTAAATATTACATCATCTGTACTTGCCGTATACACGGTTCCGTTAAGATCTATGTTTCCGCCTGTTACTGCCAGGTTTGTTCCTGTTATATTGTTTACATCAACCTGTGTCGCGCTTGTTACTGCAAACTGCCCGAGTGGAGTTCCTCCCCCTGCTGTACCTGTTATAAGGATGTTTCCTGTTCCCGCCTCAAGGCTGAGGTTGTTTCCTCCGTCTATTGTCGATGTAAAAGTTATATTCCCGGCTGTCCCTGCCCCTGTTGTCACTCCTGTTGCTGCTCCCAGGGATACAGCCCCGGTAAATGTTATATTCTGACTAACTGTCGATACTGCATTCCCTGCATAATTCAGGTTTATTGAAGGGGCTGTTATATCGACTGTCGCATTTCCTGTTCCTGCTATTGCAGATGTTGTAAGTGTTACGCTTCCACCTGCTCCGCCGGACTGTATAGTGACAGGATCTGTAAAACTTCCCCCGTTTGAACTTACTGCTGCTGTTCCTGCAGCACGCCCTATTGTTATAGATGTAAAGCCGTCTGCAAGGGAGGCTATATCTGCTGCAGATATATCAAGTGTTCCTGCCCCTCCACCTATTCCGACTGTTGTCGCATCTGTTGAAGGCTGAAGCAGCAGAGTGCTGTTTCCGTGTACGCTCCCTGCTCCTCCTGTAAAATCTATCCCGTCGCCTGTTATGCTTACCGCTCCGAGGCTGTTGGCAAGTCCAACTGTATCTGCAAACGAGGCTGTCCCTGTTCCCGCACTTACAGTAAGTGTCCTTCCTGCAGCATTACCGTCAAGAGTGCTTCCAAAACTTACATTGCTGTCTGTTGTTGCTAGTGTTATGTTGGAAGAAAGGGTTACAGGATCATTATATATCTGATTCCCTGTTGTTGTTATTGCTGTTGTATTTATTACTGTTGATCCGGCTGCATCTGTAGTAAGGCTTGTAAGGTTAACTCCTCCCCCGACAATACCTGCAAAAGTAGTTGTCCCGCTTCCGTTTACTGTAAGGTTCTGTCCGTTATTCACTGTCCCTGAAAAGGTTATATCGGTTCCTGCAAGTACAGGGTCTGCACCGAGAGTTACATTATTGCTGTATGCCTGTATTCCTGTTGTTGTTACAGCTGTTGTATTTATCGCTGTTGTCCCTGCCCCGTTCGAGGTAAGGCTTGAAAGGTTTACTATTCCGGAAAATGTTGCAGTTCCGCTTCCTGTTACAGTAAGGTTCTGCCCTCCGCCAACTGTTGAACTGAAACTGATGTCCGAACCGGTCAGGACTGAATCTGCAGTAAGGTTAACCGGTCCTGTCAATGTTACTGGAGCAGTATTGGTTGTAATATTTGCCCCGATATTTATGGCTGTACTGCTTGTCAGGGAGAGAGCACCTACAGGGGTAGTCCCCCCTGTTGTACCGCTTACAGTAATTGAACCTGTTCCTGCTGTCACTGTAAGGGCCGGGTTCCCGTTAATTGTACTCCCGAGAGTAACATCACCGCCGGCTGCCCCTGTATCAAGGACAGCAGCCCCTGCAGAAAGGGTAACAGCGCCGGCAGTAAAACTTATATTACCCCCGGTTTTTGTAATATTGTCTCCGAGGGAGGCATTTGTAAATGAAAGGGTACCGGTTGTACCGGTTATTGATCCGCCGTTGTTGTGGTCAAGGGTTGCAGCTGTAACATTATGAGCTGCAGTATCAAGAGCAGCACCTGGACCGATATTCAAGGTACCTGATACAGTTATTCCGGCTGCAAGAGTTTTATCTGCGCTTACAGTAAGATTATTGTAGTTGCCTGTATTGGAAATCAGTACATCAGCTGTATTGTCAAGCACTATAAGTCCGCCGCTATGGGTAAGAGCGGAGGAAAAACTGCCTCCGATATTTGTCTGGCCTGAAGATGCTGTGAATGTTGCAGAAGATACAGCCCCGTCAATATCAACATCCCCTGTACCGGCTGTAAACGTATCAACAGAAACATCTCCTCCTGCTGTTACAGTTCCGGCTCCCGCAGTAAAAGTACCTGAACCTGTAATATATCCGGAAACACTGACAGTTCGTGAAGCTCCCTGCCCTGAAGCATTGAATGTTCCGTTTGCCTCGATACTGGTTGCACCGAAGGAGTTATCTCCGACAGTCAGTGTCGCACCCGGATCTATGACAAGCGAATCAATTGCTATTGACAGGCCGGGACCTGAAACTGCCGGCTGATTTGCAGGGGCCGAAGGTATCAAAGCGCTCTCGCTTGATGTATCCGGGACATTGGCAGGTGTCCAGTTATCCGGATCAGACCAGTCTGTATCTACCGACCCGTCCCATGTTATTGAGGTAGCAGTACTTGAACTCAGAATAGACACAACCTTGTCATCACTGACAGGACTTGCGAACGTTCCGTTATAATGGAGATCAAGATTACCGGATGATTCGGTTGTACCTGCCCACACAAATTCCAGTCCGGAAACTGTTATCACTTCATTTCCGTCATATATTCCTGTAGTATCTATTCTTGCCCTGGTAGTGCTGAGAAAATTCACTGCTGCTGCAGCTCCTCCTGTTCCTCCAGCAACTCCTACACTGCCGGTCTGCCCTGTATTGAATATAGCATTAAGCCCCGCGGGAATTTCTATGACAAGGTCATTCCCTGCCGTAATATCGACAGAACCGCTGTCTGTTATTATTATGTCAGGGAGATTTGCCGGAGACGGAGCAGCTCCTTCAATCATGGAAAGGTTAAAAGCAGAGGATATGGATGGTGCTACCACATTTGTAAAAACAACCTGGGCTGTATCTGACCCGTCAGCAGAAAAAGAGCCTGCAGCAGTCCATGTTGCTGTGGCTGTAACAGTATCTGGAGATCCGTCTTTTATATCTATCCATGCATATCCGTTTTCATCAGTAACCATTGTCGCGGTGGGAGATGTATTTGTGCTTCCTGTGCTTACAGCATCAATAACTCCTGAAAAATCAAGGGAAACGGAAAAAGTCCTGACAGCGCTTACAGGAGTGCCGGTACTGTCTGCAAGCTGGAATGTTATCCTTTCAGTGTCTATACCGTCAGGAAGGGCTGTTCCGTCAGTCGAATTGATTACAACCTTATCAGGATTTCCGGGACTTGTTATGCCTTCATAAGCATCCGCATATATCCTGTACAGCCTGTCTGTCGCAGCATCGGGATAAACCTGCCCCACTGCAGTTGTACCGTTTTCATCGTTTTCCCAGACCCAGATTTCAGAGGTATTTACCGCGTAATCACCGCTTCCGTCATCCAGTCTTATCCGCCATGTTCCGTTATCCTCGGTATTGTCAAGAATATCTCTCAGAGTGTTGAGAACTGTTCCGTCAGGTGCACTGCTAGGTACAAGTGTGGTTGACAGTTCAGGTGCCCTGTCAAAAATCTCCCCGACATTTCCTGTTGAATCGTCAAAATCAAAAAGACCGGTAACTACCTGGTTATCCTTAATTGCTGAAATATCAAAAGCATCCTCAGGAACAAAGGGATAAAGCGCCCATGTTTTTACTGTCTGTGTTAAATTTATGCACCAGGAATATGCAAATGACCTTACCCCCGTAACACCGGTAGGAGACCCCCCTGTTGAAGTTGAGACATCCAGCTGGTACCCGTTTTTATAGCCGCTTGCATTTGCAACATCAGTAGCATGGCATACAACCTTGAAATAGTACTTGCTTCCTATATGCTCACCCTGGCTGGGAGATACTGCCCCGAAATAAACCCATCCGCCTGTTGTATCTGCATCTCCATAGACAAGCTGGCTGAGATATCCGGATGTTTCTGTAGCCGGAGTATATGCCTCATCGTATGCTGTATAATAGTATTTTTTTGAAAGAGCACTGCTGATTGTTCCGGAACCGCCGACGAGAGTAAATTTCATGTCCTCATCACCGATTCCGGCAGGAGCACCTATTTCTCCCTGATCCTCTGATCGAGCATCATCTACACCCGGGCTTCTGACTGCAAAATAAAGTAATGAAGTCTCAGTATCAGGGACCTCGAAAAAAATAACGTTTATAGGGTCATAGCCTCCGGCAGTTCCGCTGTTGGATGAAGCAAGCCAGTTGCCGGATTCCTTTGGGATCCTGCTCTGGGCCGGAATCCCTGCCACAGATAAAATAAGATAAAATATTACAGTAAATAAAATTACACGGTTTTTCATATATCTCCCGATTTGTACGGTATATATACAATAATAACGTATCTTGGATTATATTTCATCATTATTTTAAGATGAAGATTCGTTTTGACAGGTTTATTGATAATTATTTATTATACTTTTTTAAATAAATTACAGATAGAAATTATAATATCAGTTACATCATGTAATTCTGAAAAAAAAGATTATAGAATAGGGAGTACTTGATTCATCATCCTTCTCGGTCCAGAATCCGATAGTTACATATTTCCCTGAATAAGCTGCATTGTATGTTACTGTTATAATCCCATCAGAGCTGAATCCACCAAGGTCTATTTCAGCCGGAAGCTCTATTGTGCTTCCGGAACCTACCGGTTCTACAGTATATTTGTATACAAGACCGGGAACAGCTGCCCCCTCTATTATCAGGTTTACATCCCTGTTTGAGTCAGTTGTTTCTATATATACAGGAGAGGCAGGCCCGGTTATCTTATTAGGAGGCAACTCATCCTCAGAACTTCCCGATGATGATTCACACCCTGCCAGAAGAAATAGTAATATTGATACAAAAAAAATGATATTTTTCATTTTTATACCCCTGTTTATTTGCAACCCGACAACAGATGTATAATTTATTACTTATTATTTTTAATTTCTGATTCAAAAGAAAAAGGCAAACCTTCTGAAAGGTTTGCCTCTAAAGTTTTCAGATATCAAGTTGATCTGAAATAAAAGATCAGCTTATACGGTGTGCTGGACTCACTCCCGCTTTCTGTCCAGAACTCTATTGTTACATACTTCCCCGCATATTCAGCACTGTATGTCAGAACAATAACACCCTCATCAGCTACTCTGTCCAGATTGATTTCAGCCGGAAGCTCTATTGTGCTGCCGGAACCTACAGGTGAAACTGTATATTTGTAGACAAGTCCTGAAACAGCAGGAGGATTTTCAATTTCCAGGACAACCTCTTTGCTGCTGAAATCTGTTTCAACATAATATACCGGTCCTGCAGGTCCTATGATGGGATTTGGAGGGCCTGAAGGATCATCCGGTGCCTTTTCAATACCAATCACCTTTTTAACTGTTACAGTTGCAACTGCAGCATCACCTTCATCATCTGTCCCTTTAATAAGGTATTCGAATGGGTTTTCTCCGACTTCAACACTCTCTGTCATTGTAAGGTATCTGTCATACCAGCCGAAAAAGAAAAGCCTGAGCGAATGAAGCCATCTGAATCTGTATCTGTGGGAGTGTCTGGTAATTTCACCCATGTACTTTTTCCACCACTCGCTGTCCCTGTATCCGACAACTTTTGCCCTTGATATATGGTAGTAGCCGTCTTCATCTTCTATTACTGCCCAGTAGACCCCTATTGTTGTCCCCGGATCAATTCCGAGCCAGGTAATACCTTCCTCATTTTCGGCATAACCTGCAATAATAATTTCTTTATCATTTACAGCCATGTCGAGGGCTTTATAGCTCCAGCCGAAATGCTTGAACAGCGGCTGCCTTGCTTCCGCCATCTCAAGCAGCTCTGAAGTTTCAATATCTTCGCTGTTTACAACAGGTTTGACAATTCCCCCCGAATATACAATCCAGAGCCCGGGGCATCCGTCGCTTCTGTATCCGAGAACAACAGCCCTCTTTCTCCCGGTTGTTTTTACAGATGATTTTGAAACAGACTCTTCTCCGTCAAATACTGCATAATCAATAACACTTTTACAGAGAATTTCTTCTCCTTCCTCCATTGATTTGACAACAGTTTCTAAACCTTCTTCATCTACAAAAACCACCCCTTTTGAGGGATCTGTCAGGACAAGGGCTCCTGATGAATCCTCCGAATCTGCAGTGCTTCCTGCGCCCATTCCGTTATTACATGATATTAAAACTGAAATAAGAAGGATAGATAATACCGGTATAAACTTTTTCATTTTTCACCTCCCGTTAAATGAGGCTGTAAAGCCGTTTAAGGACTGTACAACTTTATATAATACATACAAACTGCTGAATTATTTTTTTTATGACTATAGTTTAATAGATAAATTCTAATGCATAACAGTTAAAAAATCAATTATTTATGAATAATCGGCAGAAAAGTACCCCGTCTTGACGCGGAGATGCTGAAAAAGCAAAATAAAAGGGGCAGGTATAAAACCTCCCCCCCTGCTGGGACTGCATTCTGACAGCTCGCCAGCCCCGTCGCCACCCCGCTTATCGCGGGACAAGTGTCCATGGCCGGCCGGCATCACCTGCGCCTATGCCGCAGGTACAGGTGAGCTACATCCTGTAGCTAAACAGCTTTGCCCATTATCCTGTTGAGGCGTTTCACAAAATCAGCAGGGCTTTTTATCTCTCCCCCCTCGATAAGTCTTGCCTGGTCAAGAAGAAGGTGGCTTACATCATCAATAAGCTCTTTGTCCTCTGAATCTGTAAGCTTCCTGACAATCTCATGGTCAGGGTTGATTTCAAGAATCGGCTTGAAGTCAGGCATTTCTGTCTGCCCCATTGCTTTCAGCATCTGCTGCATCTGCATTGTGGGATCATCTGCATCAGCTACAATGCATGAAGGGGAATCTGAAAGCCTGGATGATGCCTTAACATCCTTCACCTCTTCACCAAGCGCTTCCCTGATTTTTTCAATCAGGGGTTTTGCCTCTTCTTCCCTGGCCTTGTCATCATCTGTCTTGATATCTTCATCAGACCCTGTCCTGTTTACAGCTTTGAGTTCTTTTTCCTTATACTTTCCTATAGTTGGTATTACAATATCATCAATCTCATCATCCATGATAAGTACTTCTATTCCCTTCTTTCTGTAGGCCTCAAGAAGGGGGGAATTCCTTAAAGTTTCCTCACTGCCGCCTGTTATATAATAGATTGCTTTCTGGTCATCTTTCATCTTTTCAAGATAATCTGAAAGGCTTACATAACCTTCATTTTCAGTGCTCTTGAACCGTATCAGCTCAAGGAGAGTATCCCTGTTTGTAAAATCAGAATAAAGTCCTTCCTTCAGCGGTCTGTTGTACTGCCTGATAAATTCAAGATATTTTTCAGGATTGCTCTCTGAAAGGCTTTTAAGTTCAGAGAGTACTTTTTTTACAGATGAATTTCTGATATTTGTCATTATTCTGTTCTGCTGAAGTATCTCCCGGCTCACATTCAGAGGGAGGTCCTCTGAATCAATAACACCTCTTAAAAACCTCAGGTATGTCGGCAGCAGTTCCTTGTCATCATCTGTAATAAATACCCTTGATACATAGAGCTTTACACCCGGCTTGTAGTCTGCCTGATAAAGGTCAAATGGAGCTGTTTTGGGGATGAAAAAGAGGGTTGTATACTCCATGGTTCCTTCAGCTTTGGTATGGATATAAAAGAGGGGATCATCTGTATCGTGGGATATTGTCTTGTAAAACTCGTTATAGTCTTCATCAGTAAGGTCGGATTTTGACTTTTTCCAGAGGGCGGAAGCTGAGTTTATCTGATCAACCCTGGGTTCCTTCACCTCTTTTCTCTCATCCCCCTCCCCTTCAAAAGAAGTATGCTCATATTCAAGATAGATTGGAAAAGGGATGTGGTCCGAGTATTTTTTTATGATGGATTCAATCTGCCATCTTGAAGTATATTCCTCACCTTCATTGTTCAGATGAAGTGTTATTTCCGTACCGTTACCATCTTTCTCAGCCTCCGAGATTTCATATGATCCTTTTCCGTCGCTTATCCATTTCCAGGCTTTTTCATCTCCAGCCTTTTTCGAAAGCACTTCAATCCTGTCAGCAACCATAAATGCCGAGTAGAAACCTACACCGAACTGTCCTATGAGGCTGGAATCCCTTCTGGAATCGCCTGTCAGCTGGCTGAGGAAATTCTTTGTTCCTGATCTTGCTATTGTACCAAGATTCAGAACAAGGTCCTCTTCATCCATACCGATACCGGTATCAGAAATTACAAGTTTCTTTTCATCTGAATCAAAGCTTATATCAATTTTAGGGTCAAACTGGATGTTCTTGTAGTTCTCATCCGTCAGAGTCAGATATTTAAGTTTATCAAGAGCATCTGAAGAGTTTGATATAAGCTCCCTTAAAAATATTTCCTTATGTGAGTAAAGGGAGTGAATAATTAAGTGAAGAAGCTGGGAAACTTCTGTCTGAAACTGGTGATGGGCCATGTTCCTCTCCTTAAATAAATTTTTATATATGATTACTTCCGTAATCAGGCACTTTCTCCTTCCGGATTCATGCTGAAAATCCGGGTTCGTCAGGCACAGGTAAAAAAAAGCACTGCTGAAAAATAATATACATATTTTTATCCCGTACGGCAATTATATATCTCATAAAGATTTAAAGAGGTAAATATTCCATATTTATGTTTTGTGGATTATAATGGCTGAAACTTTAATTGGAATAAACAGGAATTAATATATGGATAATAATGAATTCAGCTTTCAGAAACTTGTAAAAAGCAATCTTCAGCTTGCAAGGAGTGCTAAAGTAGCAGTACGGGATGTACTTAAAATAAAAAAAGGGGAAAAGGTACTTATTGTTACAAACCCTGATGATGAAACCCTGCCTGTTTCCCAGGCGCTTTTTGACGCTTCTCTTGAAGAGGGGGCAGACCCCATTATCATAATACAGAAGGAGAAAACACAGCTTGATTTTGCAGAGACAGGTGTAGTCGGAGCCATTAAAACAGAGCCTGATGTTATTATATCAATAAGCAGAAACAAGCTTGGCAAGGACAGGGAAGCTGTTGCAAATCCAATTGAGTATGAAGGGAAAAAATACAACAATACATTCCACTACCTTATGCATGGTGTTAAAAAATGCCGGTCTTTCTGGTCCCCCGGGATTACAAGGGACATGTTTATCAGAACAATACCGGTTAATTATGAAAAAATGAAGGAAAACAGCCTTTACCTCAAAGGTCTTCTCGACAGCGCTGTAAAGGTCAGGGTAACAGCTCCTTCCGGAACAGATGTAGAAATTGATATCAGAAACAGGCTTGCAATGTGCGATGACGGTGATTTTTCCTCTCCCGGTGAAGGAGGAAACCTTCCGGCAGGTGAGACATTTATTTCCCCTGTTGTGGGGAAAACCGAAGGGGTAATAGTTTTTGACGGGAGCATATCAACAAACAGCGGTGATATTATTATAAGGGAACCTGTTACAGTTACTGTTATTGACGGTTTTGTAAAGGAAATAAAAGGGGCCGAGGAAGCTGAAATCCTCAAAGATACCGTAACCAGGGCAGAGAAAAATGCCATTCTCTTTGAGAAAGAGGGAAAACTCCCTGAAGGAGAAGGGGAGAAATATGCCAGGAATGCCAGAAATATCGGGGAACTGGGGATAGGCCTCAACCCTGAAGCTGTCATAAGCGGGAATATGCTAGAAGATGAAAAAGCGTTTAAAACATGCCATTTCGCAATAGGGAGCAATTATGACGAGGACGCACCTGCTCTTATACATCTGGACGGGCTGGTAAAAGACCCGACAATTAAACTTTTCTTTGAAGACGGGAGCGAAAAAACAGTAATCAGTGGGGGGATAATCAGCTGATATCCTTCCCGTGTATTTTCAGAATTACCGATTCAACTCTCCGGCTTGAGGCAGAATAGACTAGAAGGTCTCCTCCGGGGAAGTCCACTTTTTCATTGCCATGGGGGATTTTCCCGAGCTTATTGACAATATATCCCCCAATTGTCTGTGAAAGCCTCCCGGCAGAGATATCAGTACCTATCCTGTCGTTTATCATGCTTATGGGGGTATCTCCCATTATAAAATACTCATTGTCATTTCTTTTTACTATTTTCTCTGTCAGTCGGACCTCGTTTTCATCATAAAGCTCACCGACAACCTCCTCAAGAATATCCTCCATGGTTACTATTCCAGAAAGTCCGCTGTATTCATCAAGCACAACAGCAAGTTTTCTTTTTTTCTTTTTCATCAGAAAAAGTATTTCACCAATTTTCTTGTTTTCAGATACAAATATGGGGGGGGTTGCCACATCCTTGAGCCGGATCTCCTTATTTTTCTTTCGCGTATCCTTGAAAAGATCTTTGACATAGACAATACCAGTAATATTTTCAGGTTCATTCTCATAAACAGGGATACGGGAAAAACCTGATTTTGTGATTGCCGCTTCCGCTTCAGATGCTGTACTTCCCGCTTCGAGACTGAAAACCTTTGTTCTGTGAGTCATAATGCTTGAGATGTTCTGCTGGGCAAGCCTGAAAACTCCATGCACCATATCTTTTTCATAATCTTCAACAATCCCCTTTGCTTCAGCATATCTTATGAGAAGAAGTATTGAATCCATTGATATCCTGTCTTTTTTCCTGCTCCCCGCAAACAGGCGTATAAAAAGATGGCTTATGCTGTTTATAAAAAGGACCACCGGACGCAGAATAATCATAATCCCCTTGATAAACGGAGCTGAATAAATTGAGATAAATTCATTATGTACAATAGCAAAATTTTTGGGGATTACTTCTCCGAATACAAGAATTATCAGGGTCAGGATTCCTGTCATTATACCTATGAATGTATTTCCGAAAAATTCGATTGTAAGTTCTGTTGTAATTGCTGTCAGTGAAATATTCACAAGGTTGTTCCCTGTAAGAATAGTTATCAGAAGATATTCAGGTTTTTTAAGAAGGCTTTTGACAAGTCTTCCGCGCGCTCCTCTTTTTTCCGCCAGGGTTTCAATCTGGATAACAGATAAAGAGGTGAATGCTGTCTCGGTCGATGAAAAAAACGCAGACAGCAGGAGAAGAATAACAATTTCGGCAGCTTTAAAAAACATTGCTTATTTTTAAACCATTCTGGCACATAATATTTACATGTAAAAATAAAATCTCAAAAAGATTTTGTCCAGCAATAAAATAAATTATATCAGAAAAAATGAAATAATGATATGAATCCAGGGAAAACAGAAGACTGACAGTGTTCAGGATTTCCTGTCAGTACTGCTGAATGCGGAAGGCATCCTTTTCTCAAGTTTTGCCATATGGTCTGCCACCTTTTTGATCTCATCCTTGAGAAGAAATATACAGTCTGTTTTCTCTGCCTCTCCCCTTACAATATCTTCGGCAAGGGCCCTGCAGGAGGGGGCTCCGCAGGAACCACAGTCAAGGCCGGGCAGTTCTTCTGTAATCCTTTCAATCTCTTCCATCATTTTCATAGCAACCTTGATATCTTCATCAAGCTTCATCGCCGGGCGTGAATAAATCTCCTTCGTCCATGAAACATCAAACCCCGGCCTGTTAAAAATATCACTGCTCACTGTTCTGTTTTTATTCTTTCTTACAATACGTTTTACACGTGAACGGGCAATAAAGGTGTTTTCAACATTAAGGGTCCCCCCTACACATCCCCCGGGGCAGGCCATTGCCTCTATAAAATCAATATCATGTATATCCTGATTTTCTATCTGTTCAAGGACATCAATAACCTGATGTATGCCGTCAACAGATATGCTTCTTTCTGTATTCACAGCTTCGCTTTCCCCGTCTGAATGGGCCCACCTTATACCTGTAGCTGAAGCATTTGAACAGCGCTGGGGTTTGATTATTTCCCTTGAAGCTGTCCTGATAAGGGGATAAATATCCTTTACAGCTATTATTCCGTCCACATAGGACCTTTCATGACCAAGAGGTGTTTTCACAACAGAAACTTTGCCGGGGCAGGGAGATATGAAAAATACACCTATATTTTTTTTGTCCTTATGGATATATTTTTTGACTATTCTGGCTGCAACTTCCATGGGGGACTGTATCTTGATAACATGCTCAATAAGTCCCGGGAACCTTACCTGAATCAGCTTAACAACTGCCGGGCATGATGAAGAAATAAGAGGTTTGGGATACTCCCCGGAATCTATCTGCTTCTTTGTTGCCATTGATACAATTTCGGCAGCCCTGGCAACTTCATATATATCATCAAATCCTATTTTAAGAAGAGCTGAAAGCACTCTGTCAGGGCCTATGCTGTCCTTGAACTGGCCGTAGAAACTCGGGGCAGGGAGTGCAACCTTGTAATCAAACTGCTCAATCACAGAGAGGGGATCAGATATTGCTTTTTTTGCATGGGATGGACAGCTCCTGATGCATTCACCGCAGTCTATGCATCTTTCTGTTATAATCCGGGCCTTTCCGTTTCTTACCCTGATTGCTTCGGTGGGACACCTGGATATACAGGTAGTACATCCTCTGCAGAGGTCTTCATCCAGAGTAACAGAATGCAGGCAGTTTAAAACACACATAGTTTTCTATATCAATACCTTGATAGTGACAGTTGTCCCCCTGTCAGGTTCGCTGTCAATATGGAAGTAATCAGAATTTTTTTTGATATTCGGAAGCCCCATTCCGGCCCCGAACCCCATCTCTCTGATATCATCAGATGCAGTGGAATACCCCTCCTGCATTGCCAGTTCAATATCAGGTATACCTGGTCCCTTATCTGCAAGAACTGCAGTTATCTCTTCAGGGGTGATAATAATATCAATCTCCCCCCCCTTTCCATGTATTACCATATTAATTTCAGCTTCATAAAGCGATATTACAGCCTTCTTGACTACTGCAGTAGGAACCCCTATCTGAAGCAGTTTTTTTTTCAGCTGTGTTGATGCAGTACCTGCCATAGACATATCATTCTCAGGCAGGGAAAAGTTCAGCTTCATTACCACCTGAACTTTATAACAGGCGGATAAGCTTTTCGTACAGCTGCTGTGAGGGCAAGCCCCCCGATAACCCCTGCTATGTTCTGGAAGATATTCCCCGGTATTTCTACAGCTGCAGCACCCGGACCTACCATGAAAACCCCTGCTATGAAGTACCCTGCAACCATAACAGCAGCTCCAGCAACAAAAGTAAGCAATCCGTGAATCAGGATATTCCCTTTGCCTGATACACCTTCCTTCCTGAGAAGCAGATTATAGACAAGTCCTACTACAAATCCCTGAAGACCATGTACAACAAAAGAAATAGGAGCCCACTGGCCGAATCCCCCGAGAACATCTGCTATTGCAGTTCCCAGCCCCCCTGCAATAAAAGCAGTCACAGGTCCGAAAATAAATGCAGCAAAAAAGATTGCAACATCCCCCAGGTTTATATAACCCCTTGTCGGTGCAACCGGTATTCTTACAGCAATTGTGAAAATAGCTGTTATTGCAGATAATACAGCAATCGAAGCAACTCTGAATGCAGCAGTATTAGTAAATTTTTCCGATTCAGGCATGATTGATCCCCTTTTGTTTTTTTATTATAGAATAATTATATTCTTTAATTCCCGACAATTTCTATAATAATTATTTTTTTTATCCGCTGACTGATTGACGGAGAGGGCTCTGTTTTTATCATTGAATAAAAAAATATCTAAATGAAGATGTAATAAAGGATACCCAAAAAAACCATTAATGACAATATAAGATCAGGAATGAGCTCCTTTATTCCCCTCATACTTTTCAAGCGCCCCCTGCCGGACATTCGCCCGAATCCTCTTGTTTCCAGTGCCATTGCCAGAACAGGTATCCCCTTTACTGCCTGGATAAGAACCGAGGTCAGAACAGAAAGCAGGTTTCTGAATCGGGCCGGAAAATTCCACCTTCCAGGGAGCAGGGTATTTACAGTAAGCCTCATCTTGTGTGCATCAACTGTATTGAGATATACTGACATCAGATAGGGGATATACCTTACAGTAATTGTGATAACAACAGCATTTTTATGGGAAAGTCCGAAAAACCTGAGAGCCAGAATAAAATCATCAATCCGGGTAGTCCTGAGAAATATAAAAAAAAGAACAGTAATACCCAGAAAACGTCCCACAAGAAGCAGTGTTTCACTGACACCTGATGAAGTCAGCAGAATATAATCCCCGGCCCGGAAAAGGACATTCCCTTCAGGATGAAAAAGGGGTGTAAGCACCATGATAAGAAAAATCAGAGGCATTATTACCTTTACAGGCTTTATTACATTTTTAAGCCCAGAAGAAGTGCATGAGGAAACAAATATCAGAAAGAAAACAGCATAATATTTTGGAACAGATACAGGAAGAAAAAAAACAACAGAAAAGAAAACCAGATGTATTATTTTTACCCTGGGATCCATCCTGTGTATGAAGGAAGTCCCCTCATGATATGTTTCAGTAATCAATTATCTGTCCTCACTGCTCAAAAAGTCGTATTTACAAGTTTTTCAAACTCTTTTTCAGGATCCTCTGTAATGATTTCCCCGTTTTTCATCATTACTATCCTGTCTGCTATTTTAGCTGACAGTTTTACATCATGGGTTATCACAAGGATTGCATGAGGAGAACTGCTGCTGTCAAGCTTATCAAGAATGGAAACATAGTCATCAAAAGAAAGCCCCGAATCTGCCTCATCAATCAGAATTATCTTTTTCTCAAGAAGATAGTAGATAGCAGCCTGCAGCCTTTTCCTTGCCCCGTAGCTCATCATTGAGGGGGGGGTCTCGGGATCTTCAAGCCTGAACATACCTGAAGCCCTTCTGATTTTTTCAGAGATCACTGATTTGGCCGCCTTTTCCCCCTTCAGTCCGTATGAAAGTTCATCCTTTACTGTGGGGAGAAAAAGCTGATAATCGGGATTCTGAAAGAGATATGCAGTATTTCGATTTAAGGCAAGAAGATCAGCATATTTTAGCAGTTCAACATCTTTTTTTCCGGCAGCATCATCTTTATCTGCTTTATGAATAACTTCATTCACCCCATTCCCGCATGAAAGATATATGGCTCCTGATTCAGGTTTGATAAGACCTGAAAGAATTTTTGCAAATGTTGATTTCCCGGATCCGTTATGTCCGAGAAGAGCAACAACCTCCCCCTTTCTCAGCTCGAAATCATCAACCGATAACGAGAAAGTGCTTTCAGGGTATCTGTATCTGATATTCTCCGCCCTGATAAGTACCTCTTTTCTGTCGGAAACACTGCCTTCACCGCCTGAGGGATAAACAATCTTTTCATGATTAAGAAATACCCCGGCAGATTCAGCCTTTTCCATAAAAATCTTTCCGGGAGCTCCTTCTTCAGATACAAGGTCCCTGCCATTGAAAAGGTAAAACCTGCTGCAGTAATTCTTGTATATATCAAGCATTTTGGAAGTAAGAATTAATATTGTTTTACCGCTTTTCTTCAGTTTTTCAAGTATTTTTTTCCGGGCAACAGGATCTATCTCTTCAAGGGTCTCATCAAGCACCCACAATTCAGGATCTGAAGCTGCAAGGCATGATATAAGGACCTTTCTTTTTTCCCCGCCCGAAAGGAGAGCCGGGTTTTTCCCCTTAAGATTATCTATCTCCATGAAATCTACGGCTGACTCAACCCTCTTTTCAATTTCATCATAATCAATTCCGGCTGTTTCAAGGGTAAATCCGATTTCGTTTTCAACCAGGGGTGTAAGGATCTGCTCCTCGGGGTCCTGAAAAACTATCCCTATCTTTTCATTCAGGTTATAGGGTTTTTCGCTCTGAACATCTGTGCCGCAGACAGTGATTTTACCGTCGAGAATCCCCCCTGTATATCTTGGTATCAGAGATGTAATTATTCTCGAAAGAGTAGTCTTTCCCGATTCAGGAGGAGCAAGAAAAAGTACAATTTCCCCTTTTCCAGCGACAAACGTCAGGTTATTATACAGAGTTCTGTTTTTTACTGATGAATATTCAGGATATGTAAAATTAAGATCAGAAACAGATAAAACAGGATTCATGATTCATATTAGCAGAATTGGGGATTAATGTCTTTAAAAAAAGAGGGGCCTTTTTTCCGGAGTTCTGCGCCCGCGAGGAAAAAAGGCCCTCAGAATATATTCTTTATTCAGTCTATATTTTCTTAAAAATCAGAATTCCGTTATGACCTCCGAATCCAAGTGAACTTGACATGGCATAATCAATCCTGAGATCAATACCCCTGTTTGGAATGTAGTCAAGATCGCACTCAGGATCAGGTGTCTCATAGTTTATTGTAGGAGGCGCCCACTGATCTCTTATTGCAAGAATTGATGCAACAGCTTCAACACCACCTGCGGCACCAAGACAGTGGCCTGTCATGGATTTGGTAGATGATACTTTCAGCCTGTATGCATGCTCTCCAAACGCTTTCTTGATGGAAAGTGTTTCTGTCTTGTCATTGAGGGGGGTGGAAGTACCGTGGGCATTGATATAATCAATATCCTCAGGCCTGATCCCTGCTGTTGAGAGAGCCATCCTGATTGCCTGTACAGCCCCTTTCCCTTCCGGGTGGGGAGCAGTTATATGATTTGCATCACAGGAAATCCCGTATCCTGCAAGTTCGCAGTAGATTCTCGCCCCTCTTTTTACTGCATGCTCATACTCTTCCAGCACCAGTATCCCTGCTCCTTCAGCCATGACGAAACCGTCCCTGTTTTTATCAAATGGCCGGCTTGCAGTTTCAGGGGAGTCATTCCTTGTGCTCAATGCCTGGATTACATTGAAACCTGCAACACCCATTTTTGTAATGGGAGCTTCGATCCCTCCTGTTACCATCATGTCGCACGCACCGGACTCAATCCACCTTGCAGCATCCCCGATTGCATCTGTTCCTGATGCACATGCTGTTACAACTGTATAGCAGGGTCCCTGGGCATTAAGGGCAATAGCAACATTACCTGGTCCGAGGTTTGAAAGCATTTTGGGAACTGTCATTACAGGAAGTCTTCTCGGTCCCCTGTCAAGGAGTTTTTCATATCCCTCCTCTATTGTTTCAAATCCCCCTATCCCGTTTCCGAGGATAACTCCGAATCTTTCAGGATCAACATCACCATCCCTGAGACCTGCATCTTTTACCGCATCTGTTGAGGATGCAATGGCATAAACAGAAAACAGATCTATTTTTTTCAGATCCTTTTTATCCATATAGAGGGTGGGATCAAAATCCTTGACCTCGCCGGCAATTGTTGAAGCAAAACCTTCGGTGTCAAACCTGGTTATCTGACCTATACCGTTTCTACCTTCACGTACACCGGCCCAGAATTCATCAACATTATTTCCTATCGGGTTTATTGTCCCCAGTCCTGTTACAACTACTCTTCTTTTCATACAGCCCCTTTACATTCCCATTCCGCCGTCAATCTTTATTACCTGACCGGTAACATATGACGAAAGATCAGATGCCAGAAAAAGGATAACCTTGGCAACTTCTTCAGGTACTCCGAGTCTGTTGAGCGGTATCTGACTGTAAAGAGCCTTTTTCTGATCTTCATTGAGCTTATCTGTCATAGGTGTCTGAATGAAACCGGGAGCAACAGCATTTACCCTGACTCCCCGTGATGCCACTTCCCTGGCAAGGCTCTTGCTGAATCCTATAAGACCTGCCTTTGAAGCCGAATAGTTGCACTGCCCTGCATTGCCTATAACTCCGACAATGGATGCAACATTGATAATTGATCCTGATCTCTGTTTGAGCATTGCCCTGGAAAATACCTTGCAGATGTAAAATGCACTTGTAAGATTTATTTTGATAACATCATCCCAGTCCTGGGCTTTCATCCTCATGAGAAGACCGTCTCTTGTTATACCTGCATTGTTTACAACTATATCTATTCCGCCGCTCTCGTTGAGGATTTCCTCGCAAACAGCTGTAATTTCCTCTTCATCTGCCACGTTTGCTTTTTTGAAAACAACTTCGCAGTTATTTTTTGAAGCAAGCTCCTGGTACTCTCCCATGTACTCGCTTTCATTAATATCAATAAAATATACACTTGCGCCGTTTGAAAGAAAAGAAAGAACTATCTCCCTTCCGATTCCTCTGGCTCCACCTGTTACAAATGCTTTTTTTCCTTCCAATAACATTCTATTCTCCTTTTAGTTCAGATCCGTCATCAGGTATTCAACATTATACCTGACAGGAATATCTGTAATTAAACAGCATAAATATAAAATAAGCTTCTGCAGGCATAAATTACTGCACAGCTTCTATCGCTTCCACAGTTCCTGCAGGGAAACATTTAATTTCACCGCCTACCGCTTTCCAGAGACCTCCGAGGACATTCCCGGGCCCTGCTTCAAAACATCTGTCTACACCAAGGTCCAGGAGGGCCATTTCCTCCTTAACCCATAGAACACCTGATGTCAGCTGCCTGGAACAGAGCTGTCTGGCTTCTTCACCTGTCCTGATTTCTGCCCCTGTAACATTTGAATAGACTTTCTTTAAAGGATCGCTGAAATTGAAACCTTTAAGCAGGTCAGCATATTCCTCTTCCGCAGCCTTCATAAGGGGACAGTGGAAAGGCCCTGATACTTTCAGCCTGATAAATCTTCTTGCACCCTGTTCCTTGAAAATCTTTTCACCTGCATTAAGTGCGCTGTCTGTTCCTGAAAGAACTATCTGTACAGGACTGTTATAGTTTGCAATAAAAAGCTCATCAAGTTTTTCACCCTTTATTATACTGTCAACCTTGTCGTAATCCATTCCGATCACTGCGGCCATACCGGGAGAACCTTCAGGCGTATCAAGAGATCTGCTGACCTTTTCCATTATACTGCCCCTTTCCCTTACCAGAGGGAAAAGATCATCCGATGATATAATCCCGGCATCCCAGAGAGCAGATACCTCGCCGAGACTGAACCCTGCAGCAACATCACTCACAATTCCCTTTTCTTTCAAAAAAACTGCAGAAGCCACATTAACAAGTGTAATTGCAACCTGTGTCTTATCTGTAGCCCTGAGATCTTCCTCTGATCCTTCGAAAAGCAGTTTTTCAAGATCCATTGAAGTGCTTTCAGAAGCTGATTTAAAAAGTTTTTTTACTTCATCGCTTTTCTCCCAGAGGTCCCTGCCCATTCCAGGATACTGGGCCCCCTGACCTGGATATAAGAAACAATTAGCCATTTTATACTTCCTCCATTTAAAGCACAGAACACAGTTCCTGCGCTAATGAAAACAACATAACTGCGATTTCTTCCATATAAACTATTACTATAATATCAGACTATGCTGATTACAACTGGAGCTGCAGTTAAATTACAAATAATAGAATACCTGGCTGCTTTCCGCAAGGGGAGTTTCACAGGTAAAAATCTATTATCATTTAAGCGCGGAAAAATATCACAACTTATTGTTAAAAGTCAAGGGGAGATTTTTATTTCAGGATTTTATTGCAGAATTATTACTTTCAGGAAATAACAGGGTATCTTTTGACGGTTTTTTTCTATTCTGAACAGGAATATTGGAAAAACGGGACAGAAAAAAGGATCAGAGTTCTTCAAGAACTTCTTCCACTTCCTCAATATCTTCATCAAGTTCATTTTCAGACAGATATTCATAAATACTTGCCTTTATATGAAGAAAAAAGGAGGGATAAAGCATATCATAGAAATATGTTCTGTAGAAAACCGAGAGTTTTTTCTCATCAAAGAAATCAAGTATTGTCTTCTGACTGTTATCGAAATACTGGGAATAGTTCAGGAACCCTGAAGAATCAAAATCATTATTGGGAATAGCATTTATCCTGTCCTGATATGAACCCAGTTTGCAGAAAAGATCAAAGAGGGTATATGTTTCACGGATAAATTTTTTGACCTTTTCATCATCCAGATCCAGCTTCTCAAGAAATATCTGGTACTTTTCAGGATACATTGTCTTGAGTATCTCCTCTTTTCTTATATGGAGCCCTTTCTGAATAAAGACAGATTCAATAGCGCTTATTACAAACTTGTTTCCCCTGTAGTATTCAAGCAGCTCAATAATCCTGTCAATTCCTGTTACCCCTTTTGTGAGAAAAATCCTGACCTGTGCCGAAAGAGCCTCCGGCAGGGCAGGGTTAACCTGGACGCTGTAGCTTTCAAAGACAGCATTTTTCTTGTCCTTCAGAAGAACCTTTTTATAGCTGAAAAGTTCATCAAGCGAGATATCCTTGAAATAACCCATCTGTATCTGGGCATCCTGCTTGAACTGGTTGTAGTATGCATCAACAACACCGGTTTCTTTAAGGAGATCGAAATATTTTTTGGATATTCGCAAACCTCCGATTGGAGCTGTTGATTCCATTCTCTTGGCTTCTATGACAGGAAGACCGATTACATCCCACTGCTTGGCCCCGTCAGGGCCGAAATTGCCGAGAGTCACATCACCGATATTTGCCCCTATCCTGATCCTGATCTGAAACAGGGCATTCATTGAATATGAAAGCTCGAAGCTGTTTCTCAGGTTGCTTATAATATCAAAGGCCCTGCTTATAGCCGCTGTTGTCTCATCGCTGACATCACCCTCAAGGAAGCTGTCATCCGCCTGATTGAAGAGGAAACATGCCCGCTGCATTTCCACGCATGTATGAAAAAGCTCCTTTGCAATGTAAAGCTGCCCCTCCTTATCCTCCATGCTCCTTGTTACAGGATCTGTAAGCCCTCCGAAATGGAACATCATGCTGTCTCCCTCTATCTTGTTCAGATAGCCGGAATGCCTCCTGAGTATCCAGTTGAAGGCGGAGAAAAGACCGTTGAGAACTGACTGGTTCTCCATTGGACTCAGGAATTTTGAAATATATGAGTAATCAACAAGATCAATAAATGCAATACCGATATTTGTTTCAATTGATTTCTCGGGAATATGCCCCAGTTCCATGATTGCATTGACCAGCTGTTTAGGAAGGTAATATTCCTCGATCTCCCTTCTGAACTTTATCTCTCTTGATGCTTTTTCAAGAGCTGCTTCAAGGTCCTCATTTTTATCATCGCTGTGTATTGACTCTGATGATTTTTCATTTTCCGTATAATCAAGGATTATTTTTCTTGTTTTTTCAATAAAGGGATCTGAGGAATCATCAGGCATGTTGTTTTTGAGAAGCTCACTCAGATAATTGACAATATATACAGGGTTATCATCATATTTGTCCCTTATGTGGAGAGCATGGTTATAAAGAGATTCAGGACCAAAAATCATATCTTCCAAAAACCTTTTTGTATTGTTTATGGGAACAAGCCGAAGGCTGCCCGCAGAGTGCAGGGGTTACCATATACAAATTTTATCGGCACATATCAAATATAAAATTCAATACTAATTTCCCATATGCCGATATTTTCATGTAAAATAATGAACCGTTATGCCATACTGATTATATTGTCACATATTTTGCTGTAACATTATCAATATTATTCAGTTCCGTAATCATTTCCTTTACAGGCTCATCATCGCCAGAAACCTGCAGGAATATAAGCCCGGAGGGGGAACAGGTATTGCAGGGGACATCATGAAGCCCCAGCCTCACCTTGATGCTGCATCCGAAATCAGTAAGTATTTTCTGAACCATTTCAGCTGCATCTGTTCTCTGATCCACCTTCACCAGAACAATCCTGTATTCCATAAAAACCTCCAAAAATCAATTCAGGCACAGCTTCTGACCTGCTGTCAAACAGATATGGTATAATCAGTCAATTACTGCCTGCTGTAATTAATTCTATTATCCATAGTTCTTTAAAGTCAAATTTATTTACCGCTATGGGATAATGAATTACAATTTAAGGAAGCCGGAGACTGAAATGAAAAATATCAGAGCAATTGCAGAATACCTTTTCAGGGATCTTGAAAAAGAGAAGGGATATCCCTATGAGGATGAAATCAGAAAAGCCCTGGCTGTTCTGAAAGGGGAACACTTTTCACCTGGAACTGATCCTGTTTCTGTTTTCATGCAGAGAGCAGCACAGGAGGCTCTCAGGGAGTTTGATGAACTTTTCAAGGATTCCGGCAGAACAGGAGAAGTTATAACCGAAATTTTCAGTTCAGAAAGGAATTCAGTTACTGAAGAAAAAGACAGGATTATCCTTGAGCTTCTCCATCCGGAAGCAGCTTTCTTCCCTGACGACAGGGAGAAAGGGGTCAGAGAGCTTAGAAGGCGGAGGGAAATAAGGCTCACGGAATTAAACAGCACTCCTATCTCAGATCCTGCAAAACAGATTGTTTTTACTTCAAACTTCATGCTGACTGTCCCTGTTTCGGAAAAGATGCTTGATAATGCTGAAATCTCAGAAGAACTTAAAAAGGAAATAAGGTCGGTAATGCAAGACAGCCAGGACTACTGGTTTGACCATCCTGTTCCCATAGGTACCCCGATAAGCAGCAATGAACTTATATACGGCCTCAAAAACCTTGCAGAAACCCTTGAATATGAAAAAAGAGCAGGTACATGCCCTGAAAGATCAAAAATGAAAGTGTTTATCTCTGTATCTGTAACACACAGAAGGCTTAAGAATATCCTTCACAGGTATATGGAAGAAGAACTCAAAAAAGCATCGGATTTCAAAAACCTTGATATATATTTTTTTACAGAAAACGATTCAGAAAAAATAATTGAAAAAATCCTCCTTCCGGCTGCTGAAAAAAAAGGGAAAGGAGATTTAAGAAGCCTGAAAAAAGTTTTCGGAGTAGACGGGGAATACGGCAGGCATTACTCCTTTCTGAAAGCAGTAATCCCTCTGTGGCAGCTTCTCTCCGATCCTGAAGTCAGGGGAACATTCAAGATTGACCTTGACCAGGTTTTCCCTGAAAAGGAACTTGTTTCCGGAACAGGGAAAACAGCATTTCAGCATCTGATGACACCAATGTGGGGTGCTTCAGGGTCAGACTGGAAAGGGAGAAAGGTTGAACTTGGAATGATAGCTGGTTCACTTGTAAATGAAAAGGATATCGGGACGTCCCTGTTTAAACCGGATGTACCCTACCCTGAGCGGCTTCCCGACGGAGAGGAAAGGGTCTTTTTCAAGCAGTACCCGATGGCGCTTTCCACAGAGGCTGAAATGGACCTGAGAGAATACAGCAGCCCGGGCATATGCCAGATGAGATACCATGTTACAGGGGGAACAAACGGAATTCTTCTGGAATCCCTCCGCAGACACAGGCCTTTCACACCTACATTCATAGGACGGGCCGAGGACCAGGGATATATACTATCTGTTCTTTTCAGCAGAAGGAACAGCAGTCTGCTCAGATACCTGCACCAGCCGGGTCTTAAAATGAGGCATGACAAAGAGGCATTTATTTCAGATGCAATAAAAACTGCAGAAACAGGCACCTATATTGGTGACCTGGTAAGGATACTCGCCTTTTCAGCATATTCTGATATTGTCGGGGGAAATATTGACATGGTAAAAGAGGAAACAGATCCCTTTACAGGAAGCTTTATAAGCAGGATCCCTTCCGCCCTTGTACTGTTCAGGCTGCTCCTGCATGTCAGTGATGAACTTAAAAAGGATAAACCTGCAGCAGAAAAACATGCCTGTCTTGAAAAGCTGATTTTTTCCGCATCGGAAAGACTTTCTGCAGCTTTCGACTTCTTTAAAAACAGGACAGAACTTGCCTCTGTATATGAAAGGGAAAAAGAGGGCTGGGAGCTTTATTATGATATTCTTGACTCTGTTGAAACAGAGCTTGTCAAACGCAGCAGTTTTGCAGACAGCCTGAAAAAAGAAGCTGATAAGATATTTGAAAGATGCAGGCTCTGATCTGAAGCGGAAAGGCTTATTGCTTTTTTTCCGACTGTCGGTTAGAATATTCTGTAACATGATCAGGATAGTATATATTTCAGGAAAAGACAGATTTGGTTATTTGGATATAGATAATTGATGTCGGCATTTATTGCCGGCATTTTTTTTGCCCTGACAGCAGAAGCAAATAATAAATCTGTATTCCCTGAGATATTCAGGCAGCTGAATCAGCCCCTGTTTCAGGGGGGATGATCATGAAAATAATCAGGAGTATAAAATGGCAAACCTGTTTACAGGAAGAACACTTGCAGTTATCAATGACTTCAGCATTGAAGAACGTCTCTATCTGTTTGAAAAGGGAAGAGAACTTAAAAACCTTTTGAAAGAGAACAATAAAAAGGAACTGGAGAAATTCCGTATCAATGACAGCGATTTCGGAGTTTATGAAGTATTTATCGAAGATTCAACAAGAACAAAGGAATCATTTAAAAATGCAGCTGAATTCCACAGGGTGAAACTCAGCAACCTGGATACAGGCAGTTCTTCCATAAACAAAAGCGAAAGTTTTGCAGATACATTCAATACTCTCTGCGGATATGACAACTCAATATACATTGTACGGAGCAAGCATGAAGGACTCTGCAGATGGCTGGAGGAAAACGGGAAACTGTTTGCAGAAAGGAACAACCTCCCGATTGCACCGGCTTTTATCAATGCCGGGGACGGCAAGCATGAACACCCCACACAGGAGCTGCTTGATGACTTCACATTTCTGGAACACAACAGCTGGAACAGGGATTCTCTCCATATAGCTCTTGTCGGTGACCTTTATCACGGAAGGACTGTTCACTCCAAGGTGGAAGGACTCAAAATATTCAAGAAAGTAAAGGCTGACCTGATAGCGCCGCCTGAACTGATGATGCCGGATTATTATATAGAAAAAATGAAGGAAAACGGATATGAAGTTACTGTTTTTGATTCGATAGATGAATATATAGAAAAAAACAGTATAGCGCCTGTATGGTATTTTACAAGGCCGCAGCTCGAAAGGATGGGTGATGAAATACTCAAACGGCAGGATGAGCTGAGGGACAAAATCACTTTCAGGATGGAGTATATTGAGAAAATCCCTGAGGGGACACTTTTCTACCACCCGCTTCCGAGACACAAGGAACATCCGACAATCCCCACATACCTTGACAGGACAGCTCTCAATGGATGGGAACAGCAGTCGATAAACGGAAGAATAATCAGGATAATACTTCTTGGTCTCACAGCCGGTATAATCGGAGAGGATTTCACTCCATCTGAAACAGCTGCGGAAGTTACAGCAGATAATGAAGACTTTATAATAACCCAGGAGATAAAGGAAAAAAGTACAATAAAGGAATATGCCGAGGGGATAAAACCCATCTCAAACGGTATTGTTATTGACCACATCTGCAAAGGGGAAAATGAACAGGAGATAAGAGAGCAGCTTGCAAGAATTATAAAGGTCCTGAAGCTTTACGGAAAGGGGGGTGAATGGTTATGCTATTCCCGGACTGAGACAGATCAGATGAAAGGGATAATATTCAGACCCGGAGAAAAAGAGCCTGGTATAAAGAAAAAGAAACAGCTTGCAGCTCTTGCCCCCGGATGTACCCTCAATATAATTGAAAACCGGAAAATAATTAAAAAGCTGAAGCTGGAAATGCCTCCCAGGATATACAATTTTCCAAATATAGGATGCAAAAATGAGGACTGCATCAGTCATGAAAAGCACGGTGAAGGTATAGCTGCCATGTTTACAAGGACAAGCGGGGACAGACTGATCTGCAAATACTGTGAAAAACCGCATACCTACAGGGAGATCTGGAAATAGAAAATGATAAAAGCAGTTATATTTGACATGGACGGGGTTCTGGTTAATTCAGAACCCTACCATTTCAAGGTGGAAAAACAGCTCCTTGAAAACATGGGAATAAGCATCACAGATAAAGAAATTGAAAGTTTTGTAGGCCTTGCAATGGATAAGATGTGGGGAAGGATTAAAGAGACATACAGTCTAGATGAAAGCATTGAAAATCTTGTAAAAGAGGATACAGGTTTCCGCGTCTCCTTTTTTGCGGAAATTGAAAAACTTGATCCTATCGAAGGGGTAAAGGATTTTATAGAATCTGTTATAGCTAAAAAACTCAAGACAGCAGTAGCATCATCATCCCATACAAAGCTGATTGAAACAGTTCTTGAAAAAACAGGACTTTCAGAATATTTTCCGGAAATTGTCAGCGGATTTGATGTCAGACACGGTAAACCTTATCCTGATATCTTTCTGAAAACAGCAGAACTGCTTGGTGTAAAAGCTGATGAATGTATTGTTGTAGAAGATTCCTTCAACGGAGTAAAAGCTGCCAGGTCAGCCGGAATGATATGCATTGCATACCGTAACCCCGAGTCAGGAAACCAGGACCTTTCAGGGGCAGACCATATAATTGACAGCTTCAGTTCCGCAGCAGATAAGCTGAAAGAAATTATAGAGTTTTCTCAGCGGTATTCATCAACATAGCTGTTAAACTCAGCTGCATTTACAGTTTCAGTATCAAGGAGCCTGGCTGCCACCTTTTCAAGAAGCTCCTTCTTTGATGAAAGAATATCAAGTACATGCCTGTACCTTTTACTGATAATATCTGTTATCTCATTGTCAATATACTGCTGGGTATCTTCTGAATACTCCCTGGCCATCTGGGGAACACTCTGATCTCCCAGAAAAGCGCTTCCCCTCTTTGAGAGAACGACATTTTCGAATTTGTCACTCATCCCGTAATCAGTTATCATCTTGCGGGCAATTTCAGTTGCCCTTGTAAGGTCATTGGCCGCTCCTGTCGAGACTGCTCCGAAAACAATCTTTTCGGCAGCCCTGCCCCCGAGAAGCACATCAATCTTGCCGAGCAGCTCCTCCTTTGTCAGGAGAAAACGGTCTTCTGCCGGTGTCTGAAGAGTATAACCGAGCGCCCCTATCCCACGCGGCACTATTGTTATTTTCTGGACAGGGTCAGAACCCTCTGTAAATGCAGCTGCAAGTGCATGCCCTGTTTCATGGTATGCCACAACCTGTCTCTCATGGCTGTTCATAACCCGTGTCTTCTTTTTAAGACCTGCAACATTTTTCTCAATTGCCTCATGGAGGTCTTCCTGACCTATCTTCTTCCTGGCGGCACGTACTGCCAGAAGGGCAGCTTCATTTATGATATTTGCCAGATCTGCACCTGAAAATCCTGATGTGGCTTTGGCAATTTCCAGGAAATCAACTGTTTCATCAAGTTTCACATTTCTGGCATGAAGCCTGAGAATAGCCTCTCTTCCTATGAGGTCAGGTTTGTCAACAACAACCTGCCTGTCAAAACGCCCTGCACGCAGGAGGGCCGGATCCAGTACCTCGGGCCTGTTGGTAGCTGCAAGAATAATAACACCTGTTGTTGAATCAAAACCATCCATCTCAACAAGGAGCTGGTTAAGTGTCTGCTCCCTCTCATCATTGCCCCCTGCAACAGCAAGTCTGCTTTTACCTATTGCATCAAGCTCGTCAATAAAAACTATGCATGGTGCTTTTTCCCTTGCCTGCTTGAAAAGATCTCTCACCCTTGCAGCACCTACCCCGACAAACATTTCAACAAAATCAGCACCGCTCATTCTGAAAAAAGGGACACTTGCAGTTCCTGCAACTGCCCTTGCAAGGAGGGTCTTTCCTGTTCCGGGAGGACCTACAAGAAGTACACCTTTGGGGATTTTCCCCCCGATATCAAGATATTTTCCGGAATTCTTGAGAAAATCAACAACCTCTTCCAGTTCCTCCCTGGACTCATCGACCCCTGCAACATCGTCAAAAGTTACCCCTGTATCACCCTCCGCAACTATCTGGGCCTTGTTTTTACCGAACCGCATTACACCTGCACCGGGATCGCCGATCTTTTTGAACATTATCCTCCATATATACATAAGGACTGCAAATGGAAGTAGCCATCCGAAAAGAAGGTCTATTATATATGTATTTTTCTCTTTAATAGCACCGTATTTGACATTCATCCTGTCAAGAAGGTCGATAAAACCTGGATCTTCAACAGGGACAGTTTTATATACAACTTCTCCTGATGCAGTGTTTGTACCTTCCGAGAATTCACCTGATACCCCATAGTAATAATCAGGCTTCATCTGGATTACCTTGATTTCTCCGTTCTCTATCTTCTGCTTGAAAACACTGTAAGGTATCTTTTCCTGGATCTGGTCCTTGACATATGTGTTGAGTATCATTACAAGCAGCATTGCCGCAACAAAATACCAGATTGAAAAATGGAACTGGTCCCTGTTTATGTGGGGAGGAAATATGGAAGGTATTTTACCGGGTCCGGGATCATTATTATCGCTGCCCCATCCCCATTTTCCCTGCTGTTTTTTATCTTTGGCTTCTGATTTCCGATCTTCCGGATTATTATATTCTCTGTCTAACGGCATATTAACTTCCTTTACACTTAATATAGTTTTCAGGGACAGCTAAAGTAAAGAAAATTATGATTTTATTTCATGTACAAGTGCCTCATAAAGGGTCATCATGTCTTTCCTTACCTTTCTGATTTTTTCAGATATCATTTCAGCCACAGCCATTACAACAGGAAAGCATGCAGATGGATTATCTTCTGCAAATGTCCTGAATTTATCTCCGGGAAGTTCCAGCCATACAGTATTTGTTTCAGAACGGACAGAAAAATCATAAAAATCATCTTTTATAAGAGATGATTCCCCAAAAAAGAAATCATCCCTGTCAAAAACAAATCCTGCATTGAATAAATCCCCGGAAGGTGTCTTCTTGATTATTTCCGCCTTGCCAGAAAGGAGAATATACATGGATGATGATTTACCGCCTTCCTGTGCAATAATCATGCCTGCCTTAAACTTTTTTTCAGCAATCCTGATGTAAATATCAGAAAAAGATGTTTCATCAAGAAGAAGATTTGCAAGAACAGGATTATTCCTTATTTTATCAATAATTCGATTATCCGGTTTTCTTTTCATGCAGAGTTCCTGATATTCTCAAGGATTATAGCCATTGAATATGCTGATATTATATATTCATCATCCGGGACAAACAAAGGGCTGTTTATTTTCAGGCCTTTGACATTTTTAAAATTTTCCACAAGCATTGAAACATCAGATGTTTTCTGGGCCTCTCTCAAAGCTTCTATTTTCATCTTATAGGGAGATCCTGTATTTTCAAGTATTCCAATAAGCACCCTGTTGCCCCTTGTATCAAAAGAATACCTGAAATCACGGTATTTTTTACCTATAAAATCATCCGGTATTTTTTCTGTCAGAAGCCTGGTACTGCTGTTTGCATTGGTAAGCATCTCAAAGATGATATTGGACATTCCGTTTACAGCTGTCGCACTTGCCAGTATCTTGCGGTTAAACTCATTCGGAAATATAATTTCATCACATCTTGCCTGCCTCAGATAATTTTCATATTTCAGATCAAGAAGCTCGGCACATGTATAAATATCTTTTGCAATACTTTTTACAGTCAATACTGTCATTACGGTTTTTGAATCGGTTTCAGACTCTGTTTTGTTTTCATATGTATCTGCAAGCACTATAACTTTTTGGGCCTTTTTAACATTTGCCCTTTTAAGAGCAGCTTCAGAAAAATAGTCCCCCTTTACAAACATCAATCCTCTGAGAGTATCTGTTTCCCTGAGAGCCGCAGCTCTGTCTGACGAAATGTTTGACACAAGTACAAGCTTGTATGGACTCAGACTGTCTCCCATCGTTATGATATCGTTAAGGATCTGCTCCATCTGCTCTTTCCATCCGCAAATGATTATATGGTCCTTTTTTCTTGAAAAATCCATTAACCCTCTCCTGTTCCTGTTTTTCCTGTCAATAAACACAGAAGCGAAAATACCTGACAGGAAACTCATTGATGCTATTCCGAAGAAAATTGTAAAAACTGTAAGAATCCTCCCTTCCGGAGTCACAGGGATCTTGTCTCCGTATCCGGTAGTACTGAATGTTACAATTGTCCACCAGAAACTGTCTGCAAGTGTTTTAAACTGGCTGTTACGCCCTTTTTCAAACAGAAAAATAAGCAGTACAGACGCCAGAAAAACAAAAACAATCACAGACAGGCCTTTAAAATATCCTGTATTCCCTGTGCGCAATATCCCTTTTTTCAGATTTCTGATTATGTTATTGATTTTCATATCTTCAGGTCAGTTTTCCAGTATTGTAATTTCAACCCGCCTGTTCCTCCTCATGCCTTCAGCTGTTCTGTTGTCTGCTACAGGATCAAGCGCCCCTTTTCCCTCTATCATGATCTCTTTTTCACTCTTTGCACCCAGCTTCAGAAGATATTCTGCAACAGATGCTGCCCGCTCGACAGAAAGCTTCTGTCTTCCCTCTTCAGTTCCTGCAAGTGCGGTGTGCCCTGTAATAAGAATATCCCTTCCCTCTGTTTTTTTCAGGATCTCTGCAATTTTCTCTATCTTCCTTATCTCCCGTTCAACAAGTAATGAAGAGTCCGGCATGAACTGAATATCTTCAATAACTATTCTGACCCCCTCATCAACACTCTCAACCCTTACATCTTCAATTCCGGAAGATTCAAGATCATTTTCAATTTCATTTTTAACCCTTTCCCTGTCAAGTTTAGCAGATTCAACAATTTCAGCTTCTGCTCTTCCTGTATATTCTACATAGTCACCGGTGGAAAGATCGAATATAATGCTGAACTCCTCAAAATAACTGTAAGGACGTCCGTTTTTATTGTCCCACTTTATAAGCTGTTCAGATCTCCCGGAGACACGGACCGGGTACATTGACGAAGAATACAGCCTGTCTGTTTTATGGAAAACATTATATTTAGCACTTATCAGGTCATACAATCCGGTTTCATCTTTTCCAATATACTGGTATGAGACATCAATGGGAAAACTGTAAGGCTGGCTCATATTGAAACTTCTTCTGAAGTCATGCACCTCCTGCCCTGCTGCGCTCCATGTATCGCCGGGTTCCAGGTCCCTGTCAGGGAACAGGGGAACATTTCTCACAACCGGCATAAAATATTTATCCTCAATATCATACTTGCCATTCCTGTCCCTCCAGAATACTGATTCATATTCACCGGAAAGTGAATATGATGAATATTTACCTGTACTTTTTTCAGAAGTCTGGAATGTACCGTATAAAAGCCCTTTTTCATTGTCAGCCTTTTTAACTTCAACAGCTATCTTATTAAGGACACGGGCTGAATGCGAATGGACATTATTAAGATAAACATCTTCATTCACTTCCGAGATTATTCTGTATAAATCACCTTCCCTGTACCTGTACCTGAAAGTCTCTGAAAAGGCCGGCTGCAGAATGAAAAATAATATTAATATAAGTACTGTTTTTTTCAACATCCCGTATGCTCCTGTCCGGCTTCTGCCAGTATGAAATATTAATTATTATACCTTAATTCTAACACTATATAAAATTTCTTCAAATGATAATATTTTTCCGGAAAATCATCCTTCAGCCGGATAATCATCAGAAAGACTGCAGTTTACCTTCACCTGCCCCATATTTATCATTACTTTATTGACAATTTTCAAAACTGATACTATGTTAACTACAAAGTAAAATTCTTGCAGGAAATTAGTTTGCTACAGAAAATAGACCCGGAAATCAAAGAGAAAATTGATATATTACTTGAAAAATGCGGATACAGGGAACTGACACCTCTTCAGCATAAAGTACTTCCGCCGGCATTTCAGAATAAAAATCTGATTGTTCACTCGGAAAGGCATTCAGGACAGACATTGAGTTATGCTTTTCCCATAATGCTAAAGACAGATTTTTCCTATCCGGGACTTAAAATCATGATAATCGCATCATCTGTAAGAAATATTAAATCAATCAGCAATCAGTTCAGAAAGCTTTTTTTAAAAAAACTGACAAGTCTGCAGAGTGTAACAATTGGAACAGACAAGAATGTCAAGAAAGAATTCAGACTTCTGCAGAAGCAGCCTGATATCATAATAGGGACTGCGGAAAGGTTTATTGACCATATAAGAAGGGACAACCTGGTACTTGACGGACTTCAGACAGCAGTTATTGAGGATTCAGATATAACAGATTACGAGGGATTTGAAAAAGACCTTGAATATATCTTTTCAAAAATGTCTGTTTCCCCGCAGTTTTTTGCATTTACAGAAGACAGCAGCAGAACAGAAATCCTTTCTTCCCTGATTAAAAAGCCTTTTATCATAAACAAGGAAGACTGGGGGGAAAATGAAACAACCGGAGAGGAAAACAGCAATATGAAATATAATGATAATGAAAACAAATACGGCAAACTGTTTGAAGATATAATAACCAGAATTAAAGAGGATGCAGATCCTGTTGAACTCAACAGCCTCAACAGAATTATCAGGAAAAACGTCCCTTTCTTTCTCCGGAAATATTTTACAGCTTATCTTTTCAAAAACTATGCAGGAATATCAGGCAGTACAGGGAATTCAATATCAGGAACAAAAACCCTTTTCCTCAACACAGGAAAAAACAAAGGGCTTTACAGCGGTGAACTTCTGAGAATCATTAAAACTGCAGCGGATATTGATAAGGAAAACATAAAACAGCTGAGGATTCTTGATAATTATTCATTTATTGAAATTTCTTCGGAATACTCGGATATCCTGATTGAAAAACTCAACAACTGGAATTTCAGGGGAAGAAAATTCAGCTTAAGTTATGCAAAAAATACAAGAAACCAGAAACCTTCAGCCAAAAGAGAGAGAAACAGCTGAACTAAGGTCAGATTACCAGTCCGAGAAAGTAGAAGGTGAAAACAAAATTCAGAAGAAGGCCTGAGATAAAGACAAAAATTGACAGTATTTCCTTTTTCCTTGCTTCATGATTGCATTTTTTGCTGCTTACCCAGGGATTGTTGCAGAGAATAATGTTTTCCAGCATAGGGTCCCCGTCAGGAAAATACCTGGTGCCTGGCCCCTTCCTGTAAAAATAAAAATAAACATCACCCATACAGACATCAGCAGAGCTTTCCCTGATCCTGATATTATTTTCCCGGCAGATTTCCTCTGCCGCTTCACAGCCTTCAATTTTTCTGAAACTGTATGATTCTTCGTCTGTTATTTCAGCAGTTTTATATTGAAGAGAATAATCATCTTCTGAAAAAAATCTCAAAGGAAGAGTCAGGATATCCCTTTCTGCCCTGATATACCGGGCTTCTCGCCAGTACCGCCTGTAGAGAAAAAACAGAACAACTCCGGGAGGGAAAAGAGGAACTACAGGGAGAAGACTCAATGAAATAGAGAGAAGTCTTAAAAAATCAGAGTAAATCCCTGCAGAGACAGTATATGTCGCAGTAAAAAGTGTGAAGGAACCTGTTAAGATTGATACAGGTGTAAGGAAATTCCAGAACTCATTACGGTGCCGGCCGCTCCAGACAGCCCGTTTAAGAAGGGTTTCCCTGCTCCCGTCAAACAAAATCACGGTGAGTTTTTCTTTCTCTGTATTTCTGAATATGCCTTTTCCCTTTTTCCTGAAAAGAGGTCCGGCAATCATCATCTCGCTGTTTTCCGGCAGGGAAAAGATCCTGTTCCATGAAATAATCTGGGGCATTTCATCCTCAATAGATATTCCGGCATTTTCAAAACAGGAATCGTCTTCTGAGCCTTCCTTGCTGCTCCTTATTATATATATTTTAACATCCTGAAGGTCTGCGCTTACAGTAAAATTCCCCTGCCTGAGCCATATCTCATTTTCATCCTGGATAGCTTCAATTCTTCCATAGAAACGGTAAAGTCCGGGGAATTCATCATCACTCTTCTTTCTGAATTTCTGATAATCCAGGATAGGATAATCTCCAGCCCTGATTATATTGAAACGGAAGTTTTTCCACTGGTTTCTGACATAGAAAGCTCCTCCGCCCGGTATAAGCAGATAGAAAACAAGAACAATAATTATAAACAAGGTAATAAATGACATACTAAGCAGTCAGGTTGAGAAGGGAACCTGGTGTATATATTCCCGGATTATAGCTTGAAAGGGGAGAAATCACGTTCTCACGTACAAGTTTTGAATATTCCTGTGTAAGCTGTTCAAGTGTGGATTCATCGCCCTGCCCGAGGTCGACAGAAACAGTTTCTTTTTTCATTCTGCTGATAAAATCTATCATAGTATCAAGCTGTTTAAGCTTTGCAACAGAAAAACCGCTGCCTGATGCAAAAGAGGGAATTCCCTTAATATGCTTGAATCTTGCATAACCTGAGGATGCCGGGCTTACCGGTACTGATATCTTGCTTCCTGAATAAGTGGCTTTAACTATATGCGGCAGAGATAGTGATCTGTTAACTGATAAAGTTTCCATCATTGTCCTCAATTAAAATATCGGACAACAACAAAAACATTATTAGTATGAAATTATCGAAAGAAATTACCTTTTATTTTTTTCATCAGAACTTTTACATTCAATGCACATCAGTGCATATGGAATAGCTTCCAGTCTTTCATAAGGGATCTTTTTCCCGCATTTCATACAGGCGCCATATCTCCCGTTCTGAATCCTTGACAATGCAGAATCAATGAGACGCAATCTCTTAATATCCTGTGAACTTACCGCTTCAAGCATTTTTCTGTCAATATCATCTGCAGCAACATCAACAAGATCTTTCGGATCCATATCTTCAATAAGAGATTTGAATGAATCATTTTCAGATATCAGGTTTTTCATGATATCTTCCTTAAGTTTTAAAAGGGATTCTTCCATTTTCTCTTTAAATTCTTTATCAATCATTTTTAAACCTCTGAAAAGCATACGCTTTGTTATGGAACGTAATTTGCACAATTTATCGCTAATTGTCAACCACAATCTTTGTTGACAAAGATTTTTTATTTAAATATTATAAATCATAAGAATATTTTATATAAAATGAGGTTTAAATTCTTGGCTAAAGAAGAAGCTATTGAAATTGACGGTATTGTAAAGGAATCACTTCCCAATACAATGTTCAAAGTTGAACTTAAAAACGGACATGTAATTCTTGCTCATCTCTCAGGAAAAATGAGAAAATTTTACATTCGAATTGTACCCGGCGATAAAGTTAAAGTTGCCCTTTCCCCCTATGACCTTACACGAGGCAGAATAATCTACAGAGAAAAATAGATAACAGGTTTTATTTAATTATAACCCATACAGCGCCTGAACCGCCTAAGTCATGGTCAGGCGTCCCTGTCAGTCCTGCATATGGACATCTTCTGAGAAAAGTATCAACAGTTTCCTTCAGGACAGGACCATTGGATGAATGGGTTCCCTTTCCATGTACTATCAGGACCTTTTTAAGACCTTTCTGTTTTGATTTTTTCAGAAATAGCTCAAGCTCTGTTTCAGCTTCAGCAGCTGTATACCCGTGAAGGTCTATCTCATCCTGGGGTTTCATTCTTTTAAGATCCTTTACCCTGTGGAGAACAGACACATTATCCCTCTTTCCAGGGTTCAGTATTTCGTCTTTATCTATATAAACAGATCGTCCCTTTTTTTCCCATTGTTCAAGTATTTTACCAAAATCACTCATTTTCAAGCCTGATATTATCTTTTTTTATCCACCCTTCCCCGCCATCTGACATTTCAATCAGATAATAGTTCCGGTATGATCCCCTGACAGGGACTTTTAATTCCTTTTTTATCGAAGAACCGCTGTATTTGACAGTGCTGTTTTCTTCAGGAACTGTATAGACACCGGCAAAATCCGGATCAGGTGAGATAATACCATAAACTTCTTTTTCTTTGAATATAACAATTGCTGTAAAAACAGCAATTACAGCAATAATTAAAAAAGCTGCAGCTGCCAGATACCTGTTTTTTTTCCTTATTCCGAATACAAGCACAGCAGATAAAACAATAATCATAGAAGAAGCAGTCAGAATAATAACTGTATCAGGATTTAATGATTTATTTGTATAAATTTCAGGATATGCAAATTCCCTTTTTAATGATGTCAGATCGATTTTTTCAACCCCCCCCTTGAGGGTGTAGAATTCAAATCTCCTGTTGTCACCATGCTCTTCATTTATCCTCATTACAGTCATATCAGGGACAGTTACATTAACAGGCTCATCAATATCCCTCAGAACAGATTTTTTAAGCTTGATGCTGAATCTTACGGTAAGCGATCCGTTGAACCATTTTCCTGCAGGTACAGCGGAAAGATTCTTTTTAAGCATATTAACTTCAACAAGATCCGGCTTGTCAGTATACGGAAGGGGGACATCAATGAAATAGAAATTACCAGTTCCCCTGATAACCCTTTTAACCACAATTATTTCATCCATGTGAAGAAGTGTATTTGAAAGGGAATAATCTGAAGTAAAATTCCCGATAGCACCTGTTTCCCTGATCCTGGAGGGGACAGGTGTAATTACAATATTCTTTTCAGGAAGAAATGTATTATAGCTTTTCTCATTTTTTGAGATAAAAACCTCTGCTCCGGGAAGGGGAACAGTTCCTGGAAAAACAGGAATGAAAATATGGTTATGATACAGAATATCATAGATGTTTCCGGTAAGAATATTTTTTTTAAGGACAGTCTGTTCCTCTTTTTCCCCGTTTCTGCTTGTCCTGCTTACTATACCTGAATTATTGCTGTAGATTGAACTTTCAAGATTTATATCAGGAGATTCCAGGTTCTCGACAACAAAAATAAGAGGTATTATCTCACCTGGATAATATGTTTTCATGGGGACTGCCCATTTTATATTCGGAGGAACATTATCGATACCGCTGAGCTGAAAATCATTTTTTCCTGCCTTTATATATACAGGCAGTGTGTAACCTGTTTTAACAGCAGTTTTCAGTGTAAAACTGCCAATTACATAACGCCCCGGTTTTTCAATCCTGAAATAATAATCAACTACTGTACCGCTTTTACCCGGTCTCATATAGGGACCTTTAAGCAGCCTTATTCCTCCCGGAAGTTTGGGTGTTTCCACCGACAGCATCAGGGGAGCTGCCCCGGGTACAAGGATACTGAGAGAAAACTCCTCACCTACCACGAAATTGGTTTTTTCAAGGATTATTCTGCCTGTGAATTCTTCACCAGATAAAGAAAAAACTGTGAAAAATATCAGGACTGCAATTACCAGTCGTAAATATATTCCTGATCTGTATCCCCGTTTCCGAGCCACAGTTTTACCTCCTCTGTATACATATGGTTGATGATATCTGACGCTGAATGACTGACTTTTGAGTCTGCATCATTGCTTATTGTTTCTTTCTTATCTTTTTCTGAATCAGAAGATATAAAACCTTTTTCAGCTGAAATCTTCTTTCCCCTTTTCCTTAAATCAAGCTGCCTGAAAGCCATTTCCAGACCTCTAATTAAGTGTATATCACTATTGTCAATTTTGACAGATTTTTTAAAAAAAAGAACAGCATCCTCATAACGCCCTTCATTGTAGGCTATAATTCCTTTAAGGTAATTTACCCTGTAATCAAGTCTCTCATCACTGTTCTCTTTAAGAGTATCAAGTATTCCGGATGCAGAACGGCGTTCTCCCATATCACGGTACAGCCTGCTGATATTGTAATAAACATAATCAGACTTTCCCCTGCTCCCGGAAACAGCTTTTCTGTAGCTCACAAGCGACAGCCCGTAATTCCCGTTTTCAAAAAGAAAAATTCCTTTAAGATTATTGTAGCAAGCTTCAGGATAACTGCAGGATAATAATAACAGGGAGGAAAAAACATATAAACAGATCACTCTTTTCATAATTTCATTCTCCCGACAGCATCAGCAGCAAAAAGAAAAATAAAAGAGAACAGAAGAAACAGTCCTGAAAAATCTGATTCGCTGTTATACCCCTGCCTTCTGGCCCTGAAATCTGCAGCGGAAAAATCAGAAACACTCACAACTGACCCTCCCCACTCATCTGCTGCTTTTTTCATCAGTTCTGTATCAGGAATGCTCAGGTGTCCGGCCCCTCCTGTATTGACAAGTCTCCCTTCCTGAATATCAGGCAATACAATAACTGATTCGATCATCCTGCTGTTTATTGTATCGGAAATTCTCTTTATATCTTTCCTCAGTATTCCCGGAGGAGACTCTTCCCCGTCAGTAAAAACAAACAGCTTTCTCAGACTTCTCTCCTGTTCGGAAAAAATCTGTGCAGCTTTTTCGACAGCAGGAGCGATTGAAGTTCCCGTTGATGTATACATTTCGGGAGAGATTTTTTCTACGATTGAAACTGTCAGGTTCTTGTCTGATGTCAGAGGCATAACAACAGCAGCACTCCCCTTGAAAACAGTCAATGAATATCTGCTCATCTCATCTGTTGAAAAAATAAAGGATACAAGTGCATTTTTCACATGTTCAAGACGCGTCATCCCTCCGTCATCTGCTGTCATGCTGTTTGAAATATCTACTGCGAAGGAATAATCAATTACTTCAGTGCCTGCAGGGGGAACTCCCGGCAATATTTTCTTTAAGGAAAATGGATGGGAAAGGGAAACTGCCATGAAAACAATTCCAAGACAGATCAGAAAAGATACACTGAATCGTCCAGCAAGAAAGGCATTCCTCCGGTTCCCCTTGTCCTTGAGATGAGAGTATTTAAAAAACTGTTCAAATGCTTTTCCTGACAATGCAATATAAAAGACAGCAAATAATACAGGAACTGCGGCAAGGAAAAGCATACCGGGGTTTTTCACAGGTTTTTCTCCATGATTACTGATTTCATAGAAACAACTCTCTCAAAACAATTATTCTGATAAACAGTGAAACAACTGCAGATATAAAGGCAGCCAGAACCAGCAGGTCCCTGAGGCTTTCAAGCTCAACCACTTTTTCGGTTATTCTCTCACGCTTTTCCAGGCTGCCGATGAATGAAAAAGCATATTCAAGTTCCTTTTTGTTCTCCGCCCTGAAATGGAGCGCACCTGTAGCTGATGAAAGCATTTCAAGGACTGTTTCATCAGCAGAAGCTCCTATTGAAACTGTATATATTTTTATTCTGTTTTCTGCAGCAGCATCCGCTGCTGTCCCGGGAGAAACTGTTCCCGTGTTGCTGATTCCGTCAGAAAGAAGTATCGCGATCCTGTTTTCATGAACTGATTTTTTTAGATAAAAAACAGCAAGCGCTGCTGCATTGCCGACTGAAGTCCCCCTGTCAGGATAAATAACTGAGGCATCCTTAACCGCCCTGTCAAACCAGTTTAAATCAGGAGTTGGCGGAACTGAGAGAAAAGCCTCATCTGAAAAAAGAATCAGACCGGGACAGTCATTTGCACGGACTTTTCTGAAATCAGCTATGATTTTTTTTGCAGCATCAATCCTCGGGATACCATCCATATCACGTACAGACATGCTCGGGGAAACATCCAGTATGAAAAAATAATCTTCACCCGGACTGAGGTATCTGGTCTTTTCATTTCTGATAGATGGGGAAGAAAGGGCAAATATAACAAGAGATATGGACAGAATATAAAGGCTTCTGCCGGCAAGAGATAAAAGGGATTTCCTCCCCTGAAAAACTTCCGTGCAGTTATTAAAGCTGCTTTTTTCTGCTGAAAACAGATAAAACAGAAGAACAGGGATAAAAAGGAACAGTGCTGAAGGATTTTCAATTACCACCGGAAGCCTCCTTTTTCCCTGAAACAGCTTCAACTGAATCAACAGTGCTGATTATGTTTTCAACAATTCCGGAGAGCTTTGCTTCAGATGTGGTATTCCTGCTGCTGAATCTTATCCTGTCTAAAAGGTAAAGTGTTTTTCCAAGTTTTTCAGCTTCCGCTAAATCAATCCAGCCGGAAACCAGGAGTTTTCCGGAAATTTCTCGCGATGTGAGAGGCATGAAGGAGGAGGATGTTCTTTTTTCAAGGTAATTCCTGAAAAGAGTACTGAGTTCCATGCAGAGATTTACAGGATCTTTTCCGGAGATACCCCTGTTCAAAGATTTAAGAAGAGACAGAATTTTCCTTATCTCCATTTCCCTGAAAATTGCAAAAATTCCCCCTTTCACAGGTTTGTAGAAATATCTGGCAAAATAATACCCGAAAAAAATAAAAAGCGAGACAATAAAAAAAATAAAACCGAGAAATATTCTTGTCCCGGGAAGGAGTACAGCTCCAGGAGGTTCAGGAAATGAATCCCCCGGCGAGTAATAACCATCAATTTCGACAGGTACCTTTTCGAGCAGAAAACTGCGGCTTCTTATTACAGGCAGATATTTTTCCTCCGGATTAAAAGGGATAAACCATACAAGTATTTCACCGGATGAAATATTTATTTTTATATCAGTAATTTCAAAACTAATACTTTTTTCTGCCTTTACCCCGGCAGCATCATCGGAATTGAACGGCATTCCGGAAACCTTTATCCTGCAGAAGACAGAATCCCCTGTCCTGAATTTTTCAGGCTCGTATTCAAGAGACTCATATTCCAGCTTAATCAGATCTTCCGAAGCCAGATAAATTGACAGAAATAAAAATAACAATACAAAAATTATTCTCATGATATTCTGCGCCTGAGAAAAAAATTATTTACTGCAGGGAGAATATTATCTTCTGTCGAGATATCAAGCAATGAGATCCCTTCTCTGATAATCAGGGATTTCTGTCTGTCCAGAAAATGAAGCGCTTCCTGTTCAAGCTTGATCCGATTGTTTCCGGTAAGCCTGAAATAGCATTCACCCCTTCTCTTCCCTCCTGACCTGCCGGCTCTCCTTCCGGACTCATCCCTGACAGCTGTTTTCCTGACAACCTTATGCGGATATGAATAAGCTGTATCTACATTCCCGGCGGAAAAAGAAAAACTTCCCTCCCGGAAGCTGTCAGAGGGATCTGTTATCCTTATAAAAACAAGATCGGTTTTTCTTCCTGCCGCATGCATCATTCCTTCCGGCAGAGGGGATTTGAAATCAGAGATAATAAAACAGCATCCCTTTTTAACAGATGACGGAATGCAGGAAAGTGCATAGGTAATATCAAAAACAGGCTTTTCCGGGACATGATCAAGGAGGCTGAACACCATATCTGCAATATGCGCTGTTTTACCCCCTATTCTTTTTTCATCCTCAACAGTATCTGAACAGAAAACTGAACCTGCCTTGTCATTATTGAAGACTGCGGAAAATGCGATTGAAGCAACAGCTACAGCTGCAGCTTCAATTTTAGTTTTTCTTTTTCCATTATAGAGACCCCCTGTATACATGGACTGTGAAGTATCAATAATAAAAAAAACAGGATTATCTCTTTCTTCCTGATATATACGGCTGTAGATCTTCCCCGACCTTGCTGAAACATTCCAGTCCACAGACCTGTAATCATCATCAGGTGAATATTCCTTGAATCCGGATATTTCCATACCCGATCCCCTGAGAACTGATCTGTAGTTCCCGCTCATTGAATAACGGGAACTGTTTCGTGAAGTAATTTCTATTTTTCTGATCTCGGCCAGGAGTTCTTCCCTGTTCATATCAAGGGGTATTCACACTGTTAAGAATTCTTTCTATTAAATCATCTGATTTAATCCTGTCAGCTTCAGCCTCAAAGGTAAGGACAATTCTGTGACGGAGAAGATCAGGAGTTACAGACTTAACATCATCAGGAAGGACCCAGTCGCGCCCCTCAAGAAAGGCATTTATCCTGCTGCACTTTAGAATTGAGACAGCTCCTCTCGGAGATGACCCGAAACTGATATAGCGGTTTTCTTCCCTGGTTTTTCTGACAACAGAGACAATATACTGTTTTACTGCATCAGAAACTTCGACATTATTTACAGCTTCCCTTAAAAGGTCCACTGCTTCAGAACTGATCCTTAAATCAGATTTCATTATATCCCTATTTCCCTCTTCATGAAGATCAAGTATCTTCACTTCATCCTCATGATCAGGGTAATCAACAAGCAGCTTCATCATAAAACGGTCAAGCTGTGCTTCCGGAAGCCGGTATGTACCTTCATGCTCAATAGGGTTCTGGGTTGCTGCAACAAAAAAGTTTGATGGAAGCTGGTATGAGTCATCCCCGATAGTAACCTGCCTTTCCTCCATAGCTTCAAGAAGAGCAGACTGTACCTTGGCAGGGGCCCTGTTGATTTCATCAGCAAGCAGGACACCTGAAAAAACAGGCCCCTTTCTCACCGTAAAATCCCCGGAAGAGGGGCGGTACACCATATTGCCTGTAATATCTGAAGGAAGAAGATCGGGAGTAAACTGTATTCTGGAAAAGCTTGTATCAAAAAGGGCAGAAAGCTTCCTTGCAGCCCTGGTTTTTGCAAGTCCGGGTACGCCCTCGATAAGGACATGCCCCCCAGCAAGATAAGCTGTGAAAAGTTTTCTGAAAAGAGGTTTTCCTGCTATTATATCCTTTTCAAATTCAGCTTCAGCTTTTTTCAGTATTGTTAGAAGATTTTCTGTTTTCTCAGTATTCAAAACCAACTCCCGAAAATTTTCATTATCCATTTATCAGGACCTGTAGTCAGCATTTTCCCTTACATATCCATATGAAAGGTCAGACCCTGTAACCACAGCCTCTCCTTTTCCGTTTCTGCTTATCCGGATTTCAATATCCACGGTAAGATCATGTTCCGGATATGTTTTGCTTTCAGAATCAAGCATCCTTTCTTTCAGGTAATCAGACAGCCTGATTTCCTTTTCCTCGTCAAGAGTGAATGCACCATCTGAAAAAACTGTTTCAGGGCCGAGTTTTATTGCCATTTCATCCTTATCAAGATCAAGATTATTGTTTCCCATGTAGTCACCCACAGATGACAGAATACGGCCCACATTCGGATCATTTCCGAAAACTGCAGTTGTCACAAGAGAAGAATTTATTACAGCCTTGCCTATTTCGCGTGCAGTTCTGAAATCCTCAGCTCCGGTTATCCTGACCTTGATTACATGTCCTGTACCTTCAGCATTTCTTATAATATCTTCAGAAAGATCTGAACATACTTTCAGAAGAGCATTTTCAAACTCCTCAGGGGAAACACCATCTTTAATGCAGGAGCTCATTGCTATGACGGTATCGCTGGTGCTCTGGTCACTGTCGACAGATATGCAGTTATAGGTCCTGTTGACAACCCTTTTAAGAATTGACCTGAGTTCATCCCGGTCAATAATGATATCTGTCATTATATAGGAGAGCATAGTAGCCATGTTGGGTTCAATCATACCAGCCCCCTTTGCAACAGCTACAATTCTTCCCCCCCCGATTTCAACCGACCTCAGCTTGGGAAATGAATCTGTAGTCATTATCCCTTTTGCCAGGGGAAGCGCACTGCCCCCCTTCAGAGATGAAACCAGTTCAGGAGCTTTTGCTGCCATTTCCCTGACAGGGATTTTCCAACCTATTATCCCGGTTGAAGAGGGGAAGAATTCGGAAGGATCCGCTCCTGCTGCTTCAGCTACAGCAGCAACAACTTTTCCGGCATCTTCAACCCCTGTTGAAGTGCAGACATTTGCTATTTTATTGTTGACAACAACTCCCCTTACACTGCTGTTTTCCAGCATTTTTCTCCCTATGAGTACCGGTGCCCCGGGACATTTGTTACTGGTAAAAACAGCCGCGAAAACTGATGTAGATCTGTCGAGGCAGAGCATTGAAAGGTTCATGGGGAGCGGTTTATCAACCGGTCTTTCCTCCGGCTTAAAAAAAAGAGGCACTACTGCTGTTTTAAAACCTTCCGGCAGTGTTCCTCTTTTTTCAAGTTCTGAAATATATTCCTGTTCTGAATTGTATTTTTCCATAGAAACTATCATATATTCAGAACAGGGAATTTGTCCATATACGGGAAAAGAACTTTGTTGTTTCTCCTGTTTTATTCCACAGCATCGGGATTCAAAGCAATAACATCACCGCTTTCCCTTACAGCATACAGCCTTTCACCAATCACTGTCAGATCACGTATTCCATCTTCAACAGCCCCCTGTCTGAGTATGCTCCCATCCCTGCCGTTGCAGATAACAAGATTATTGCCGCCTGTTACATAAGCAATCTCTCCGGATTTCATGAAAGTCCATGCATCAATATCTGCTTCAGGAGAGAACAGGAGCTGCCCCTGTTTTGAATAGAAATTCAGTCTCCGGCCGGTTTCAAGGACAAGCTTTCCCCTTTCTATCCTTATTTCAGGAACCTTTCCCTCAGACTCGAATACCCCGTCCCACAGGAACTCCGCAGTATCAGTATTCATAGCAAAAATTTCCCCTTTTATACCGGCAAAATAAACTGTATCATCGGAAGCCGCAATATCAATACCTTCCGGGTTACCCCTGCTTACAGAGATTGCAGAATCAGCAACATCCTTTTCGCCGTATATATGCAGAACTCCCTTGTCTGTAACAGAGAAAAGCTTTCCCTTATAATAATAGGGATTGGAAACAGTCATATCAGGCATTGTATATATACGCTCTTTTTCAAATATTTCAGGATTTATTTTCAGCACATCATTTCCGCTGTTTATAAAAAGATACCCTTCATAATACTCGGGATCCATGTAATTTGAGGCTTCAAGCTCAATGGAACCGGAAGAACTTCCGTCTGAAAGGTTTACACTGTCAAGGCTGCTGCCGGACAGAAAAACAAGCTTTCCCCCTCCAATAACAGGTTTCCCTGTATATTCAGCTGAAATATTCCATTTTTTTTCACCTTTTTCTGAAAAAAAGCTAAAGCCGGACCTGCTTCCTGCCGATAGAAGGCTCAAATCTCCTGCCCTGGTGATAAATGATCCATTCTCAAGACCAGTATCAATTCTCAACGGGATAAGCATGGGTTTCAGGACAATCACTTTATCTACAGCACTGTTTTCTTCTATAAGAAATACAGCTTTCTGCGGTATATATTCCTCCCTGCTGAAACTTACAGATATTTCAGTCCCGGGATTAAAACTGCCGCTGTATTTCCCCTTGAAGCGTCCAATTCCTTCTATACTTATTTCAGAATCCCCGGGAACTACTTTCAGGGAAACAGAACCGGCCTTCTTTTCAAGAGTTATAAGATACGGCGAATCCTTGATATCGGAAGCCCTGATTTCCTTCTCAAAGGGATAATAACCCTCTTTCTCAACCCTGATACTGATGACTCTGTCACCTGAAAAGAGGGCTTTAAGACTTCCGTAACCGGCAAGACTTCCGTCAAAATATACAGCCGCGCCGGATGGATCTGTTTTTATATAAAGTTCGGTATCAGGAGTTTCCTGTTCAGGGAGAAAGTTGTCAGTATTCCTGAGCATCATAATGTTTTCTTCAGATACCGGGGCTGTGGAAATTCCTGCTGCAGCTGAAGCTACAGCATCTGAAAATATGCTTTTCCTGATACCGGCCAGTACTTCATCTTTCGGGAGCTCTCCTGAGTCACCCTTATCTATAAGAACACTGATATCAGAGAGAATATCTGAAGCTTCTTCGATATCAGACTGTGCAATTGAAATTTCCTCCCCTTTCCCGACCAGGGGAAAGCTTTCTTCCAGAGATCTGTATATATTTATATAATCTTCATCCCCTGAATCAGCTTTTCCCTTAAGCTTTTCAAGCTGTTCGGGGAACAGCGATGCAAGAACACTTCCGCTTTTTACAGCAAGAGTATCACTCCCGCCGTCAGTCCTGACAAGGAATTCAGTACCCCTTACCCCGAAGGCAGCTGAGGCTGTTTTCACATGATATGTTTCATTTCCTGTAAGCTTTTTCACCTTCTGAATAACTGCCCCTGCAGCAAGTGAAAGTGTTATATCAGAAGTGGAAAAGTCTTTAGCTGTTTTCTCCGAAAAATCCAGAAGGGAAAGACTTGTATCGGAATCCATCCTTATTACACCGGAACTGCCGATTTTGAATTCCAGAAATGAATCCTGCATTGTTACAAGTTCGTACTCAGGCAGCAGCCTCTCACCTATTTCAGCCTCCCTTTTCCCACCTTCTGTATCAATTATATATGCCTCTCCCGAGACAAATGTGATGACAGTATCAAGAACAACTGGTTCAGCTATCTCAGCTTTCCTGCTGCATGAAAAAAATATCAACAGCAGCAGCGAAATAAACAGAATATATATGATTTTATCAGTTTTTTTCATAACTTCCTCTCAATAAGTTACTATAAACAATGGCCGGGGTAATTTCAATCAAGATATAAAACCTTTTACAGTCCTTAATGTTACAGATCGATATTCATGATGGAGCTGCAATGTGAGTAAACAGGATAAGAATGTCCAGAAAACGGGAGATATCAGATATAAAGTCAGGTTCAGACATTTGATATAGCCTGAAGCTCCGCGCTCTTTGTATTTGCCCTGGCCAGTTTGCGGGACAGCAGTTTCGCAAGAAACAGACCGTACTGGGGATACTGTTTGATAATCTGGACAAAGTTTTTCCTCGGGACTTTGACAAGAATACCATCAGATTCAGCCACAACAGTTGCACTTCTCTCATTGTTGAGAAAAAACGACATTTCCCCCATAAAGATATCAGAAGGATCAAGTTTCCCCACCTTGCTGTCTTTGTGCCAAACTGAAAACCGGCCTGAAGAGATATAGTAAAGGGCATCACCGGAATCTCCTTCCCTGCAGACAATATCACCCTTTTTCAGGGATATTACTTCCTCATTGATAAAGCCTTCGGGAGCTTTTCGTGTTGCATCCTTGTCATGCTGAATCTCAACAAGAACAGCATTCCCCTTCCTGTTATAGGCAATACGCTTTGCAAAGAGGCTTGCCATCCTGATTCCCCTTCCGTGAAGGGAATAGGGCCCCTCTTTTTCAACCTTTTCCTTCAGTGAAAAGATATCAAAGCCATCCCCCTCGTCCCTTATTATAAACTTTGAGGAATCCTTGGAGATGTCCCACTCAAACCTTACCCTTTTGCCCGCAACTTTGTAATTTCTGTTCTTTTCCTTGATCAGATCAACAATATCTCCTCCCTGATCAAGAAATGCAGTTTTTTCATCAAAACTTATACCGCAGTTTCCGTGTTCTATACCATTAATCATGAGTTCTGCAAGTACAAGATGAAGATGTATCCTGGAATCAGGATTGATAAAACCTCTTAAAACAAGTATGGATGATGCGATACCGGCATATACTGATACAGCCAGGGGATCATTTTCAATTTCAAACGATCCTACATCCTTGTCAAAAAGTTTCTCGGAAAGGTCCTTGTTGAATACTATCTGTTTGTTTTCAAGGATAATATTTATACATTTAATCAATGATGACCTTATTCTGATATAATCAAGCAGGGAGAGAATGTTATATTCCCTGTATTTTGCAAGGAGAGCCTCCTCCTTGACCTCATCAGGATCATAAAGACCGAGTATGGCAAAAGAATTCATCCACGGGTCCTCTTTGATCTTCAGCAGGAGGTTTTCCAGGTCAATATTTTTCTCGGAAAAATTAATAATAATAAGTTCGGGAAGTTCAAAACTGATAAAATCCAGTATATCTTCCTCTTCAAACAGAAATTGGGTATTCCGGATACCTGAACTGTCAAGAAGATTCCTGATCTCACTTTCCAGATTTTTATCTGAATTAATAACTCCTATATAACTCATATCATCCCCGCATATGTAAAATTATTGTCATATTTATTTACAACCCTTGACCTTAACAGATAAAAAGTTATAGATTTCATGATTCCATGATAGACTCTTAAAAAGAGTATCGGCTAAAGTATCTATAAATTATAGATCCATAATCAAATATGGAGGTTTGAATGATAATTCCTTATATCAAAAGCTTAGGTGTGTATATTCCAGAGAAAAAGGTTTCCAATGATGATCTTACAAAAATTGTTGAGACATCTGATGAATGGATTTATTCCCACACAGGTATTAAAAACCGCCACTTTGCAGCTGAGGATGTATTGACCTCCGATATGGGAGCAGAAGCGGCAAAGATGGCTCTTGAGAGAGGCAATCTTAAAGCTGAAGATATTGACCAGATTATTCTTGCAACAGGTACTCCTGATTATATCGGGTTTCCTGCAACAGCATGTATTGTTCAGGATAAAATAAAAGCAGTTAATGCTGCGGCATATGATATTGCAGCTGCATGTTCCGGTTTTGTTTATGCAATTAATATAGCAAAAAACTGTATAGCAACAGGAGAGGCGAAAAACATACTTGTTATCGGATCTGAACAGCTTACAAAAATATCAAACTGGGACGACAGAGGAACATGCGTACTGTTCGGCGACGGATGCGGGGCTGCACTGGTTTCAGGACATGAAGATCCTGACAACAATCCATCAGCAATTCTCAACAGCTTTATGAGGGCAAGGGGAAGCGGGGCGCAGTTTCTTCTGAGACCGGCAGGGGGGATTGCAGAACCTTTTGTAAAGGATAAAACAGATCATTCAAGGACATGCCTTGAAATGAACGGCAGGAGAGTATACAACTTTGCAGTTGAGGTGCTGAGTTCAACAGTTAATAAACTTATCGAAGATGCAGGGCTTGAAATTGATGATATTAAATATATTGTACCTCACCAGGCAAACATAAGAATTATTGAAGCAGTATCTAAAAGGGCAAAAATACCTCTTGAAAAGTTCTATATGAATATTGAGGAATATGCAAACACCTCAAGCGCAAGCGTTCCCCTTGCTTTTAACGAAGCAGTGGAAAAAGGGGAAATCAAAAGAGGTGATTACATAATTATTGTCGGTTTCGGAGGCGGTTTAACCTACGGCGGAACACTAATCAGGTGGTAACTGAAGCAAAAAAAGATATATAAAAATGCCGGCCCGGAGTTATCCTGATGCCGGCATTTTTTATCTTTAAAAGCAGTTTCTACTGCTGTCCCGGTATTTCATAGATCTTTCTGCTGATAAAGAAATCCACAATTTTACTGTCCAGTTTTCCGGCATCTGCTTCAGCCCTGAGTATATTCAGAGCCTTGTCAGCAGGGACTGCTCTTTTATAGGGTCTGTCACTTGCTGTCAATGCATCATATATGTCAGCCACAGCCATCATTTTTGATTCAAAGAGTATTTCATCACCCTTTTTACCGTCTGGATAACCTGTCCCGTTAAGCATTTCATGGTGTCCCCGGGCAATTTCAGGTATATCAGAGAGATAGTCCGGCCAGGGAATATTTTTAAGGAATTCGAATGTATGAACGACATGGGACTGTATCTCATCCCTTTCACTGTTATTGAGACATCCCCGCTTTATGGCAAGATATCCGCTCTCCTCATCAGTGATAATGCATTGTTCATTATTGTTTTCATCTGTATATTTTTCTGATACTACTTTTGAAAGCAATTCCTCGGGATCAGAACTCAAGACGCTTGTTTCGTTTAATGCGCTTATTGTTTCTTTCAGCATTTCAGTTTTTTCATATTCATTATCAATAAATTCAGTCAGAGAATCCCTGTCTACACTTCCTTCAAATGCTTTTCTGACAAGAGCCGCCTCATTTTTCATTCTTATATATTCAAGTCTCATATTTATCAGCTCAAGCATTCCCGGGTAGAGCTTCTTTGCCTTTACAAGAACATTCTCCCTTACACCTACTTTTCCAAAATCATGGAGAAGGCAGGCATACCTTAGTCCCTTGAGATGGTCGGGGGAATAATAAATATCCCTGAAATCAGGTGAAGAATCTTCAGATACAGCCTCTGCAAGAGCAACAGTATATTTCGCAACACGGAGAGAATGACCGCTTGTTGCAGGATCTCTCTGCTCAATCGCTTTTGCAGATGCCTTTACCAGGCACTCAAAAAGGTTTTCTATTTCATTATAAAGCTGGTTATTATCAAGTGAAACTGCTGCAAGTGATGACAGGGCAAGAACAACCTCTTCATCAGAACTGTCAAATGACCTGACATACTTCTCAACCGATTCTTCCCCGGAAAGCATTATTTCAGGCGATACCTTCTTGTTGATAAGCTGAATGACACCTATTATCTTGCCTTTGTGGTTTTTCATCGGAACAGTAAGCATGCTTTTGCTCCTGTAACCTGTACTCACATCATAGGAACTGTTGAAGTTGTATTCAGATTCTTCTGGAATATCATAAACATTATCAAGCTTGATTACTTCCCCTGTAAGGGCAACATAACCGGCAATAGACTGTTTCATTATAGGCATGCTGAATTCAGTAAAATCAGTCGGATTGGAATCATTATGGGCAATCTTGAAAAGCAGTGAAGCCCCGCCTTTATCCCTGTTTTCATCAACAAGGTAGAGACTTCCGGCATCCGCAAAAGTTATTTCCCGTGTCTTTTCAACAATATAATCAAGAAGCTTCTGATTGTCCCTTTCCGCACTGAGAGCTACTCCTACGTTGAGTATCTTGTTGTAAACATCATCTGTTCTCTTTCTGACAGCAATATATTCGTCCTTTTCCCTGTAGAGGATTATATTTTCTACATAGTTTTTCAGGATCTGTCTGAAATCCTTCAAATCAGGAAAGGAGGTGAATTCAAAATAAATATCATCTTTACCCGCTCCGGTATTTTTTTCTTTCCTCTCAAAGTTCCACAGCAGTACCTTGCTTTCTCCGAAGACATTCAGTTTTGAAAGGTGAGAATAATCATTATAGTCAAGCAGAAAACCGGAAAAAGGGACAAACCCTTCCTCGCGGCCATTACTGACAGGCACAAATGATATATCAGAACCTTTGAGCCCGGAAGGGATATAAATTGCCTCTGTGTAGTATATGATAAAGTTAACTTTCATCTCTCATTTCCTGTCCGGCAGATCTGTCCAATATAATCTGCCTGTAGTTAAATCTATTTACACAATCGGCCTGAATACAAATTAACATTAGGGGCATGCATAATGTTTGACAGGCCCGGTTATTAATTCTTTCTGAATGTTTCCCTCGCAATATCACAGTACCTGCTGAATCCAGAAATAATGAAATCCGCAGTAAATTCCCTGTTTAAAAGAGGTCTGTAGTCTATTTCTCTTCCATCAATATATCCGGTTTTCAGTCCATAGTTTTTAACTATGGCATGTGCCGCAGCAATATCCCAGATATGACATTTCGGAATAACAGAAACCTTGATATTGCTGTGAATGACCGGCCCTATGATGCTTATCACAGCAGCACCTGCAGCCCGCACTTTCCCCGGGAACTGTGTAAGATCAAAAGTTCTGAAAACCTTGGATCCTGCCATAGCCTGAAAACCCTCTGAATCCGGCTCATCATCATTGTATTCAATTTTTCTGCCGTTAACTTCAACTGTACCGTCCAGGTCGCTTACAATAAGTGTCCCCCCCTTTGTACCCCAGGCAGGAGCATAGACAATCCCGGCAACAGGTGTTAATCCCTTAAGCAGCCCCACAGAAACACACCAGCTGGGCATTCCCTGGCTATATGGATCAGTCCCGTCAATTGGATCAACAGCAAAACTGAATTCCCTGTCAGGGTCATAGCTGCTTTCACTTTCTTCTGTCACAAGATTTGCTTCCGGATACAGTTTATTAATAGCCTCTGAAAGATAATCATTGAGCTTTTTATCAACATGGGTAACAACTGAACCATCATGTTTTTCATCACGGCTTACCCCTGCCTGCTCTTCCCAGGCCATGTCACCGGCTTTAACAACATATTCCACAAGATTTCTGATCGATTTCATTATTTCCACCTACTTCACATACAAAATTAAATAATGATAAACTTTTTTTAATTTTTATTCAAACTGAAAGAATACTTTCATTACGATAAAAAAATGAAAATACAAAAATATTTATAATTTACCGGATCACACTTAAAAACTATAATTGTTGACAGAGAAGCCCATGGAGGATTATAGTTATTTTCAAAAGGGGGGTGTAGCTCAGTTGGCTAGAGCGCGTGAATGGCATTCACGAGGCCGCGGGTTCGATTCCCACCACCTCCAGGAAAATAAAAAATGGGTGACAATATTCTTAACATGAACAATACCTCTGAAGAACTGGATCCGGAAATTGCTGACCTTATCGGACTGGATTCCGGTCCGGGAGGGAATACAAATCCCGATTTTTTTGATCTGTTTGAAGATGAAAAAACTGATATTCAGGAACCTGAACAGAGCGAGGAGGAGTTCAAGGAAACTTTTTTTACTGTTAAGGAGTTTTCAGAAAAACCGAAACCCTATTTTACAGATCCCGCCTATTATAAAAACCTTCTATCAGGTGAAGGGGAAATATCCAAGAGGGTTCACAGCCTTCTTTCAGATTTCCTGAAAGCTGAAAATCCGAAAGACAGAACTGTTTCAAGGGAAAGACTGATAACAGCCTACTGGGAACTTGCAATCTCAATAGCATCCAAAGTATCCCCTTCAATGCCTCTGCCTGCAAAACTTCTTCTCAGGTTCGGAGTACTTCTTCCAACACTTATCAACAAGGAACAGCGGGCAACCCTTTCATCAATAATAGAGGAAAACAATACAGGCGAACCTGTCCATTATGTTGATGAATGGCTTATGAAAATCGCATCCGGAGATATCAATCCTTCTGCCGGGGATGAAACAAAAAACATAAAGCAGAAACAGGGATCAAAATCAAAAGTGCTGCTTGAAAAGGCAAAGGGGCAGAAAGATGCCACTTTCAACCAGCTGAAAACAAAGACATCAACAGTAGGTGAAATGGAAAATGCCCTACTTCAGAAGATAGCAGTTCTTCAGAACAACAAAGTAAATCCCAGGACAGGTCTCAGGGGAACCTACACCCAGCTCCAGAAAAACGCAATTACAGAAATGATGGAACTGGTAAGAAAGCTCGGCAATTACGACAGGGAAATAGCAGTTATCACGCAGAACCATGAAGCAAACATGGCAAAGGTTGAAGAACTCCAGAGGAAAGTGGAAGAGGAGGGAGGCGATTCTACTGTAGACAGGCAGACAATTACCGATGAATTCATGGCTGTTAAGCAGATGGCTAAAATGAGCGTCGGGAGAAAGGGAAACCACTTTCCTATCCTCATGCAGCAGTATATGAGACCCAATATAAGAGACCTTGCAACAAGGGAAAATATAATTGCAATCATGTCTGAGATTGAGAAAATCGATCCCGGCCTTTTCAAGAGAACATTCAAGAGACAGACATCAAGAATAGTACCATATGTTATAATAGTTCCATGCTACGGGGAATTCGGAGTCTGCTGGGAACCCTATGAAAAATTCAACAGGGCTTCAAGCAGGGGAAGAGTTGCAATACCTCTTTATCCAAAAGACCTGAAAACTGCAGTACTTTACGCACTCGCCGACTTGAGGTGGCAGGTTGCAAAGGAAACAGCTTCCTATTACTGGATGGAGGAAGGGCTTACAGGAAAGTACTACCAGTGGTTTACAGAGCAGAAAATGCGGGGAGATGTAAAGGAATACTTTATCAGAGACTATCTCCTCTGGATAACCAAGGAAAGCGACGGTATGCAGAAGCTTGACAGGGAAGTAAGGGGAATATTCTGGAGAAACATCCCCTTCCCGCAGACCATAAAGGATATCCTGAGGAACAGGGGCTTTGTCTATAACGACCTCTACAAGAAAGATATCAATATACAGATGTCTGACGGGTATTGATACCTGATAATTATTATACATCTCTTTAAGGCTGACAGAAAATTTGATTTCCTTTCACGACTATTGTATATCACTCCCCCTTAAAACTGACTTATCAATCCTGGATGAGAAAAAAAGAATAACAGCTGTGGTAAAAGCAATAAAATATGGAAATACCGGCATACCGGCATTCTGAAGTACAATACCCAGAAGAAGTGGAAGAAAGGCGCTTCCTGTATACCCGAAACCCATCTGGTAGCCTATTATTTCCTGTGACCTCTTCTTTCCGAACCTTAAAGGAGTCTCATGCAGCATTGCAGGGAATACCGGCGCAAGCCCCAGCCCGATCAGAACAAATGAACATCCTGTAACTGGGGCGGGGAAAGGGAAAAAAAGGAAGATTGAACCTGCAAGAGCAGTTATCAGTCCTCCCCTTATCATCTGCGGATTGCTGAATCTGAAAGAGAAAAAACCGGAAAAAAACCTACCTGCGGTTATCCCTCCGTAATAAAAAGCCATCCAGAAGGCTCCCCCCTCAAGAGAGGCTCCCTTTACAATGACAAGGTAGCTGCTTCCCCACAATCCTGCAGAATGCTCTAAAGCACAGTAGAAAAGAAATGTAAGAAGTGAATATTTCACCCCTCTTATTTTAGAAACATTTACATCTTCTGCGTCCCTTTCAGCAGAATACAAATCCTCCGTCCCCATATCTGTTTCAGAATTTCCAATGTCCAGAGATTTATGCATTCTCCAGAGCGGAAAACTCATAAAAAGTATTAATGAAAGAATTATCTGTATTATCGAGATAGCTCTGTACCCGGATCTCCAGGTAGCAGATGATGCAATAAAGAAGGACATCATCACGGGGCCAAGTGTTGCCCCCAGCCCCCAGAAAGAATGGAGCCAGTTCATATGGCTGGCTTTGAAATGAAGAGCTACATAATTATTCAGTGCGGTATCAACAGATCCTCCTCCAAGCCCGAGGGGGACTGCAAAAACAGCAAGCCATATACATGAAGGGGAAACTGAAAAACCCATGAGCGACACAGCTGTTAAAAGACAGCTTGCAAATGTCACTTTACCTGTACCGAATTTCCTTATTATAAAACTGCTGGAAAAACTTGATATAATTGTGGAACCGACAACTGTCATTGAGACAAGACCTCCGAATGACAGAGGGAATCCAAACTCTGTCTGCATCGCCGGTACAGATACACCCAGAATTGAATCAGGAAGCCCGAGACTTATAAAAGACAGATATATAACTGCAAGGAGAACAGCTGTAACCATTACCACCCCTTCTGTTTTCAGAATAAACCATTACCGTTTTCAGGGGAATAACTTTCCCCCCACTTAAATAATCCGTTTTTTCAGATCAGGCATTCCGCAAGAATATCAAGCCCCCTTTTTATATCTCCCTCTTTAAGGTTGCTGTAACCGAAAATCAGTTCAGACATATGACCTGAAGGATCTGCAGCATGATCGCTTACCCTCACAATATAAACACCTTCTTCCTTTATTCTTTTCATAAGATTATCTGTAAATACAGTATCTTTAAATCTGGCAGTGACATGTATCCCTGTATTGCTCCCCAGGATTTCAACTTTATCACCAAAAAGCGATTTAAGGTTCTTCAGAAGGAATTCCCTTCTTTTTCTGTAAATTTTTTTCACAGAAAAGAGATGCTGCTCCAGAAATCCCAGGCTGATAAACCTTTCCATTGCAGCCTGGTTCATGGTGGGACAGTGAATATCTATAAGAGCTTTCAGTCTGCAGATACTTTCAATAATGGGTTCCGGAAGGACCATGTATCCGATTCTGATTCCAGGAATAAAAATCTTGCTGAAAGAACCTATATAAATAACCCTGCCGGGATCAAGTTCATAAAGAGATTCCACAGGCCCCTTGTCATACCGGAACTCACTGTCATAATCATCTTCAACAATATAGCATCCGTGCTTTCTTGCAAAACCTACAAGTTCTATCCTTCTCGGCACAGAAAGACTCCCTCCCAGCGGATACTGGTGTGAAGGGGTTGTAAAAATACAGGAAATCTTTTTCTCCTGCGGAAGTTTTGCCGGAATAATACCTTCTTCATCAACCTGTGAATAAATTACATCTTTATGATTGAATTCCAGCATATCCCTGAGACCTTTTGTTGTAGGTTCCTCAAAAAGCACAGAACCTTCTCGGGAACTGAAATATTCTGCAGCAAGATAAAGTGCCTGGACAGCTCCCGATGTAACAACAACCTGATCTTCATGACATTTTATACCCCTGCTCCGGTATAAATATTCAGAAATTGTCCTTCTGAAGGGGAGATATCCGTTTGAAAAATCATAGCCGAGATCATTTTTTTCAAGCATGTATAAAGCTTCCCTGTAGCATTTCAGCCAGCGGGAAGCGGGAAAACAATCAAGAGCGGGAAGACCTGATCTGAAGCTTATCAGATCTGCAGAATCCTTCATCCCCTTAACCTCAATACTCCTTAAATTCATGACAGGCCTTGATATGGACACTGCTTTATTGACAAATGTTCCTGAACCTTTAAGAGTTCTTGTATATCCTTCAGCTGTAAGCATTTCATAGGCTTCCACAACTATATTTCTCGATACATGAAGTTCATCAGAAAGTTTTCGTGATGAAGGGAGAACTTCATCAGCTTTGAGGTCTCCGTCCAGTATGCTGTTTTTAATGCTGTCATAAATCTGCCTCAGCATGGGTCTGGCACTTCTGCGGTCTATCTGTATATACACATAGCTCTCCCTGAAATTGGTATCATTAAACTATAACATAATTGGATCTTTATGGGGCCAATTTTTCGTTTTAATATTGTATTTGATTTCAGGCCATGCAAGAGGAAAAAATGACAAGAAAGAATGCATTACTATCACTGACAGGAGCTTCGCTGATTGTTGGAAGCACAATTGTAGTCAGCAGATTAATTTCCCTCGGCGAATCAATATACTGTCTTCAGGCTGTAAGCTTCCTGACAGCAGCAGTAATTCTCTTTCTTTCCGCAGGATGGGAAAAAATAGAGGGTTGTCTGAGAAAAACAGAAAAAAGGGACTTCCTGTATATCTTCCTTCAGACTCTCTGGGGAGTTGTACTTTTCAGGGTATTTATCATATACGGTGTGAGACTGACAAATACAGTTGATGCGGGAGTTATACTAAGCCTTACTCCTGTAATGACTGTTGTACTTTCAGTCATCTTTCTCAATGAGAAATTAGGCAGAAAAGAAGCAGCCTCCCTTCTTCTGGCATTTACAGGTGTCCTCATACTGAATCTGAACAGTGGAGGAGAGTCTTCAGGGACTGTAATGAGGCTTGCGGGAAACAGCATGATATTCCTTGCTGTTACGGGAGAATCAGCGTTTGTAATCTTCAGTAAAAAAGTTTCCGGTGAGCTCCCCCCCCTTTACAGAAGCCTTCTTGTCTGTATTTTCGGATTTATCATGATGATGCCAATGGCTGTATATGAAATTTCAGGAGAAAAGCGGTTTTTAGGCGATCCGAATTTCTGGTTTCTTGCAGGTTATACAGGAGCAGTGCTTACAGCTGCAGCATATATTCTGTGGTTCAGGGGAATTGGACATGTCAGCGGAACAACTGCAGGGATATTCAATACACTTATTCCTTTAAGCGGAATTATTCTGGTATTTATCTTCATAGGAGAGACAATCAGCTTGAAGCAGTCTATAGGGTTGATTTTTATCTTTTCAGGTGTTCTGCTTATTGTTCTGAAAGGGACCAGAAACAGAATCAGAAACTGACTTTACCCGTTTTTTTCTCCGCTGTCGCAACAGTCATTGTTACCGCTGCTTTTACCTAAAGGGAAAAGCATTGAAATAAAGAGGAGTATCCCGCAGACAACAACAGCTGAATCAGCAACATTAAAGGTCGGCCATCTTTCAAGCCCGAAAATCCCGTAGAATTTGACATCAATAAAATCAACTACACCATCCGGCCTGAAAAAACGGTCAATAAGGTTGCCGAAGCCCCCGCCTATGATACCTGCAGCTATCCACCTCTGGAACTGCGTGATGTCCCTGTTTCTGAACAGATACACAATCAGGACTATAAGTATGATGAGAGGCAGAAAAGAAAAAAGGGCAGTCCTGAAATTATCAGGAAGTGAATGCCCCATACTGAAAGCAATTGCCTTGTTTCTTACATGAATTATCCTCAGGAATCCGTCAAGATAACTTGCTCCGACAGAATATATATCAATATTCCTGACAATTATCAGTTTTGTAATCTGATCAGCAGCAATAACAATAAAAGAAAGAATAAAAGGAACAGTTTTTTTGTGTGACAATTTATTTCCCCTGATTAATAGTTTTACAGTCCTGTAGGCAGATCTATGAAAACTGTCTCAATTCCAAGATCTCGGCTTACTTTTTCAGAAACATTTCTGACACCGAATACTTCCGTAGCATAATGCCCTGCGGAAATAACATTTATTTCCTCTTCAAGACACTGATGATACATCTGATGTGAGACTTCGCCTGTGAGAAAAAGATCAAGCCCTTCTGTTACAGCCTGCTCAACTTCACGAGTTGCCCCCCCTGTTATAATACCCACGCTGCTGCATTTGTCTGGGCCGAACTTCATAAGGGAGAGTATCCCGTCCTTTTCGAAACCGGCTTTTTCTATAATCTCTTCACAGCTCAGGGGATTCTTCAGGATACCCTTGTATCCAACCTTTTTCCCCCGGTATTCACCGAAAGGCTCAATTTCTTCAAGACACAGAAGATTTGCAACAGAAATATTGTTTCCGAGATTCACGTCCATATCAAGGGGAAGGTGGCATGCATAGAGTGCAATATTGTTATCAACAAGAAAGCTGATCCGCTGAAAATGGGAACCTGTAACCGGTACCGGCTTTCCCCAGAAAAGTCCATGATGGACAAAGAGTATATCAGCCCCCCACTCAGCCGCTCGTTTAAACGATTCAAGGGAAGCATCAACAGCAAATGCAGCCCTCTCTGCTATCCCTGATTTATTTGCAACCTGAAGGCCGTTCAATGATATATCAATCCTTTCCATATCATCAATCGGAAGGATATTCCGAAAATATTGATCCAGATCTTTTATCTCCATAAAATCAGTATATATTTTAAAACAATTCTTGACAACAAAGTGCTGATCTACAATATTATTTCATAATGGAAAAAATAATTGAACTTAAAAGCAGTCAGCTTGAATACAGTATTGATACTGAAAAGATAAAGGAACTGAGGAAATCAGACAGATCACTCCTGATAACAGGTCAGCCGAGGGCTGAGAAAGCCCTTGTTTTCGGGACAAGACTCAGAAAAAAGGGATATAATATATTTGTAACAGGAGAGACAGGAACAGGAAGACATACCGCTGTCAATAAAATACTGGATAAATTCAAACTGGATTCGCCTCTTAAAGATATTGCATGCGTATATAACTTTAAAAACCCGGAAAATCCGGTAATTCTCTACTTCAGCCAGGGCAAGGCAATTAATTTTAAAAATAGTATGACAAGTTTTGTTACATCAATCAGAAAAAGGATAAGGACAAGACTTGAGAATGAGGGTTTCAAGAAACAGAGAAACAGAATTATCAAAAATTATGAGGATGTTGAAAAGACTCTCCTTGATAATTTTGAAAAAGGTCTTGAAAAAGACAGTTTTCAGCTTGTCAATTCGACAACAGATGAAAACGAACTTATAACAGATATAATGCCGACTATAAACGGGGAGCCTGTTGAGTTTGACGAGCTTCATGCACTTGTTGATGCGGGTAAAATCTCCGAAAAGGAATATGAAACCATAAGAAGCAACTATTACCTGCATCTCGACTCTCTTCAGGAAGTTCTCAGGAAAATGCAGCACAATAAAATCGAGCTTGAAACAAACCTTGTGGAGCTTGAAAAGAAATTTGTTGAACCGATCATTAAATCTGAAACAGATTATCTGAGCAGAGACTATCCTGAAAAAGAGATAGGAAAATATATCAAATCCCTGAAAAAGGATATTCTTGATCAGATCTTTCTTTTTATTGATGATGATGAAGAAAATGAAGAAGTTATTGAAGCAGAACTTTCTCGCTATGATGTGAATATACTTGTAGACAACTCGGGGAAAAAACATGCTCCTGTAATATTTGAAACCTATCCTACAATTTCAAATCTTTTCGGAACAATAGAGAACAGGATTGATACAAACGGAGAGATGAGAACATCCATATCCATGGTAAAGGCCGGTTCCATGATAAAGGCTTCCGGGGGGTTCCTTGTTATTAATGCAGTTGACCTGCTTCAGGAGGAAAACTCCTGGGACCATCTCAAGAGGGCGCTTAAAAGCGAAGAAGTGCAGATCCAGCAGCAGGTAAATCCACTCATACCTGCAAACATATTCATGAAGCCGGAAGCTGTAAAGATTGATACCAAGATAATAATTATCGGGAGTGAACACCTTTACGATATACTGTACAGCAGCGATGAGGAATTTGAGAAATTCTTCAAGATAGCTGCGGAATTCGACTCGGACATGGAACTGAATGATGAAAACCTTGGAGAATTCATTAGATATATTGACAGCTACTGCGAAAGGAAGGAAATAAGGAAAATTTCAGACAAGGGGATGGCTTCAGTTATTGATTATGGCATAAGGCTTGCTGGTAACAGAAAAAAACTTACAACAAAATTCTCCAGGATAGTTGATCTTCTTACAGAGGCGGATTACTGGGCAGGGGAATCAAAAGCGGGAAAGATTGAAGCTGTATCTGTAAAAAAGGCGCTTGATGAAAAAAAATACCTGAACAGCCTTCAGGAGGAGAAGCTGACATCCCTGATAAAAGAGGGAACAATCAGGATAAAGGTTGAAGGGGAAGAAACAGGTATTATCAACGGACTTGCTGTCTATGAAAAGGGATCATATTCATTCGGAAAACCGTTCATGATTTCAGCGACTACTGCCCCCGGAGATGAGGGGATTATAAACATCGAAAGGGAAGCAGGCCTGTCCGGAGAGATATACAATAAAGGGGTCATGATAATTGAAGGCTTCCTGCGATCAAGATATTCATCAAAGTTTCCCCTTTCAATATATTCAAGCATCTGCTTCGAACAGTCCTATGGAGAAATTGAAGGAGATTCAGCATCGTCTACAGAGATTTATGTTCTTCTTTCATCAATAACAGGAGTCCCTCTACGACAGGATATTGCAGTAACCGGATCAGTTAACCAGAGAGGCGAGATACAGCCCATCGGAGGAGTGACAGAAAAAGTTGAAGGATTTTATTCAATCTGCAGGGAACTTGCCTTCACAGGAAACCAGGGGGTAATAATCCCTGAAAGCAATATAAAGAACCTGATTCTCAGCAAGGAGGTTTTCGAATCAGTTAAAAAGGGGGAATTCCATATATACCCTGTAAAAACTATTGATGAGGGAATAAGAATACTTACAGGAATGGAAGCGGGGGAAAAGAGCAGAAAGGGGACATTCCCCGCGCACACATTCAACCATCTTGCAGAGAAAAAACTTAAGGAGCTCAGTTCATTGAGTAAACCATCCGGTTCATGACTTGATGTCTGTTATAGATCCCGGACTACAGAAAAAGAGAGAAAACCGGGACCTGAACCAGACATTATGTCTTATTTAAAGATGTTTCTTTATAACGGATCAAAGCAGAATCTTTTTAATTCTTGACAGCATGAAAATTAAAATACTATACTTTTAGTGATATGAAAATATCATAAAAGTTCAGGATTTAAAATGTATCAGGAGTAGCAAAATGGCACCAGCAGTGGATGTTGCAAAAATACAGAAAGCGGCAAGAACATCTCTTCCTCTGACTATTAAAACATATAAAATGAATCATGAAACAGAGGAATATCTGGAAACTATTCTGTTCCACTTTTTGAAGGAATTCGGACAGCAGGAACTTACACCTCAGATTTCCTACTGCATGCGTGAACTTGCTGTCAATGCAAATAAGGCAAACACAAAAAGGGTATTCTTTGACGAGCAGAAACTGGATATAAGCAATGAAAAAGACTATCAGGAAGGAATGGCATCATTCAAGGAAGCTACTTTAAGCAATATAAATTATTACCTTGATAAACAGAAGGATGCAGGACTTTATATCAAGATAGTTTTTCATGCATCAGGAGAGTCTCTCAAACTCCTTATAAAAAACAATGTAAAAATATCAAGAAAAGAACAGATGAGGGTATATGACAGGATAGCCCGCTCAAGGGCATTCAGTTCTCTCGAAGAAGCAATGGGGGCAGTCCTTGACTCATCAGAAGGTGCCGGACTGGGCCTTGTAATTCTTGTCCTTATGCTTAAAAAACTTGGACTTGATGAAGAGTCTTTTGATATTGATGTGGAAGGGGAGGAAACAGTGGCACAGCTGGTAATCCCATTCTCTGAAGTCCATAAGGAAAATCTCCATGTACTTTCAAGGGAAATTGTTCAGGAAATTGATGAACTTCCCCAGTTTCCTGAAAATATTGTACAGCTCCAGAAGATGATTGATGATCCTGAATCAGAAATTGCTGATATTGCAAAGCATATAGCAATGGATATATCTCTTACAGCAGACCTTTTGAAACTGGTGAACTCTGCACAGTTCATGCTTTCAAAAAAAGTGGATAATATTGCTGAAGCTGTCAAAATGGTGGGCTTGAGAGGCCTGAAAACCCTGCTTTACTCCTATGGAACCCAGAAAATACTTAAAAAAGCTCTTAAAGAACACTGGGACCATGCAAACAGGACAGCTTTCTACGCCTACAACCTTGCAAAATCATACCTGAGCAACAGGGATATACTGGATGATGTATATGTAGGCGGAATTCTCCATGATATAGGTAAGATAATATTTTTCAATGCACACCCTGTTCTTCTTGAAAAAATCTCGACACTATGCAGGGAAAGGGAAATTGACAGAGACCTCTTTGAAGATCTTTCGGCAGGACTCAATCATGCGGAAATCGGGGCACTTATTGCTGAAAAATGGAATTTCCCTGATCAGCTTATTGAGGCTATCAAATTCCACCATGAACCTCATCTTGCAAGCCCTGAAATGACTGAAACAGTTGAATCAATATATCTGGGAAATGTAATAGCAAATCTTGAATCTGATGAAATAGTTTTTGACCAGATTTCAAAAGAAGTACTTAAAAAATTCAAGATAAGAACCGAGGATCAGCTGAATATTATAAAGGAAAGACTTTCAGAAGCTTTTGACAGGCAGAATGCTGAAATAGAATAGGCAATTGTGCCGAACGCTACACCGACACAACGTCGACTCATATCCTGCTGTTTCTTTTATCTATCCGGTTTACCCAGTTCCAGGCAAGTATGCCGAACGCTACACCGACGTTGACAGATGATTTGAGACCATATAGAGGTATAGTTACAATACCGCCTTCATCTTCAGCCCTTCTCATAGCCTCAGGGCTCACCCCCAGCTCTTCAGAACCTATTATTACAGTTCCTTTTTCAGGAAAATCAAAGCTTTCCAAAGGGGTACCTCCCAGCTCCAGAGCAAAGACAGGGGACGGGAGTATATCCACAGCGCTTCTTTCCCATTCTACAATCTCAGATGTCCCCATTGAACTCCGTCTTGCCCTGTTCTGTTCAGGGGAAGGGGTGAATTCCGACAGAAATACTTTTCCGAAACAGAAAGATTCTGCAGTTCTGAAGACAGAACCGACATTGAACGGAGATCTGATATTATCCAGATAGACATTTATATCAAGGATTTTGCGCTTACTGCTGTCATTTTTATCAGGATATGCTGAAAGGTCCCATTCTGCAGGATCTCTGCCTATTTCTGAAAGAAAAATATATCTCAGATTGTTTATTGAAAACAGAAGCTCCCTTTCTGCTGTATCAGGTGAAGATATTTTTTCAAGCTCTCTTATTGCTGATTTGCAGTTTTTTTCTTCAAGTCCGTCAAGTGCAGATTCGCATACATTTTTTATATAGTTGTAATCAGCTGTTTTACCTTTTCCTATTTCTTCTTCAGCTTTTTTCAGAATCAGGGATATTTTATCGCACCTGAGCCTGAAGTTCATCTGGTTGAGCTTTCTAAGGGTAAAATACATGATTTAATATGCTTTTCTCAGTATTTCAGACACCTCTTCCTCTGAAATTTCTGCAGGAAGGGATGAATAACTGTTAAACTCAGTCACTGCCGTGGTAACATAGGGGAATATATCACGGTTTACACCTGCCTCTGACAGTCTTAAGGGAATTCCTTTTATGCTGATCTTTTTTCTCAGGTACTGGAGAAAATCCTCACTGTTCATGTCCTCTTCTGAAACAACTACACTGTTTACAGTTTCAATAAGCACAGGATACCTCTTAAAATACCAGTCAAGTATCCAGGGCATGAGAATTACAGATAATACAGATTTGGGTACGGAAGATCTGGAGTTGAGATACCGGCTCAGAAAAAAACCGATTCCCGGTCCTGTAACAGCCTGCGCAAGTGAAACGGATAGAGCTACTTCAGATGTGCGGTCAGTCTTGATACTGTATTCCTGTCTGAAAACTTCATTGAGAGCACACCTGTAAAGAGAATCAGAATAATAACTCTTCCTGAGAGAAGCTATCCCTTCCAGAGAGCTCAGTGCAAGTTCAAAAACTATGGAATCAAATACAACACTGGAAAGAGAATCATAAAAATCAGGATCACAGATTACAAGAGAGGGCATAATTCCTGTATTGATATACCTTACACTCCTGTTTCTTCCATCAACAACAGCAGAATAGGGTGTAAACATCAATGGATTTCTCATTGAAGTCGGAATTTCAATATAATCAATAACTTTACCGGAAAAAGGAATTTTCAGATCATCAAGTATATCATCAACAGAAAGGCCGCTCCCGGCAGCGGCAGCAGCTGTTTTTGCAAGATTCAGGGTTTTCAGTCCTCCAACTGCAACAACTGTTTCAATATATCCTTTGGTAATCATTTCAAATATATTTTCAATGACCCGGCTTGTGGGTTTTGCCGGAATATCATTATACACAACACAGTCAGCCCCTGTCCGCTCAAGATTTTCGGAAAAAGTATTTATCAGAGACTGGTCTGCGGAAGGATCTGCCACAACAAGTATCCTTCGGCTTTTTTTCTTCATATTCAGAGAAACAGCCTCTTTTTTTGTACGTCCGCTGATTATTTTTGTATTTATATCCAGAATCATAAAAAGCATCCCCTGTTTTTTAACCGGTCCTGCTCGGCATAAAAAAAGCAGAGAATTCAACCCATTCTCTGCCCTCCATATCTATTAAAGAATAATATTATATATTAAACATGTCCATTATTTTATCAGCTACACTGCTGATTACTGCATCATTGATATAATCCGGATCATTAAGCTTTGCACGAACTTCTTCAACTCTGTCCATTCTGATGTCCGGGGTCTCTCTGACAGCTTCAGCGACCTGAAAAACTTCACCCATTGCCCTGGCTTCGGAAGAAACACTTATGGAATCATGTTCAGCTTTCGGCGCAGCTTTCCCTGTCTTTTCACTTTTATTGAAGTTCTGTATCGGGTTAATTGATCCAAGTTTATCAATAGTCATTCTTCACCATCCTTACAATAACTATATCGTCATATACCAACATGAAATTTAATCATATTTTTTTTCAGTTACAATAATTACAAACTCACCTTGAATTTTACCCCTTCCTGATAAATTGTCAAGGATTTCGGAGGCTGTTCCTGATATTATTTCCTCAAACTTCTTTGTAAGTTCCCTTCCTATTACCACAATCCTGTCTGGATCAAGCTCTCTGATATCCTCCAGAAGCTTCAGAATCCTGTAAGGGGATTCATACATTATGAAACTTTCATCCCTCTCGAGAAGCTCTTTGACCCTTTTCCTTCTTTTACCCTTTTTCGGAGAGGGAAAACCGTCAAACAATATTCCCCTTCCTGGGATACCGCTAACACTGATAAGGGCAGCCATTGCAGAAACTCCGGGCACCGGTACGATTTCAAATCCCTTTTTACGCACCTTCCTTACAAGGGTACTCCCCGGATCGCTTATCCCGGGGGTTCCTGCATCGCTTACATAGGCAACATCCCTGCCCTCTTCAAGAAATGATAATATTTTGGCAATACCCCTCTCTTCATCCGCAGCATAATAGCTTATAAGCTGTTTTTTTATACCGTAATGGTTGAAAAGCTTTGAAGAATGTCTTGTATCCTCGCATGCAATCACATCAACCTCTTTAAGCACTTCAACTGCCCTGAAAGTGATATCTGCAAGATTACCTATAGGAGTTGCGACTATATATAATTTACCCATCTTTCTGCTCGTATATACCTGTTTTTCAAATCTTATATTTAGAACAGTTTACAGCAAAAGATAAATATAGAATATATATGAAGATAGGTTTTAATAAATTATATCATTGATGCCGAATAATAAAGCAGATGGAATACCTGGTAATAACTCTATTAATACTTATTATGCTCATCCTGATCAGATTTTCAGGAATTCAGAAACAGAGATATGAAAAGAATGAGAAGATTGAGAGTCCGTTCTCAAATTTCTGTCCCCTCTGCGGCAGCGGCCTTAAAAAGGGGGAGAGGGTAAAATCCGCGACCTATCCTGTAAAACCGGGATCTGACGGTAAATACCCGGGAGGAATTGAAAAGCTGATGGAAGTTTACGGCTGCCCCCACTGCATTCCCCCAGGGGGAACAGAAAAAAGGATATGCCCTGTATGCAGAAAAGAGGTCCCTGAAAACGGATATGTTGTCGGAAGGTACTTCATAGTAAACAGTACTGATGACAGCACTCAGAAAAGAAAGAACCACCTCCATGTCCTTGGATGTACCAGGTGCCGGAGAGTCTAGTATAAACTCAAACAGAACCTGTTATATTTCCATTCACCTGCTGCATCACTCCGCTCCCAGATTCCGGCATATTTAGAATAAATTATTATATACCTTATCCTCCTGTATACAGGTTTTTTATTATTCTGGACAGGATATAAAAAAGTTAAAATAAATATGAACCTATGCTATAATATGATGTTATTTTTCTTACTGGCAGGTATTACAATGACACGAGAAATGCTTCAAAAAAAATGCAAGGTACCCCTGGAACTGGCTGAAAAAGTTATTAAAATACTTCATGAAATTACCGGCAATAAAGTTAATTTCATGGGAGAGAACGGTATAATAACTGCTTCTGCACAACCGGAAAGAATAGGAACTGTTCACGAGGGGGGGAAAATAATCATGTCAGGGAAGCAGGATGAAATTTCCATAACCGGGGAAATGGCGGAAAAAATGAAAGGGGCATTGCCGGGATATAACGGAGTTGTCAAATACCATGGAGAACGTATAGGCTGTATCGGAATCGGAGGAGAACCTGAAAAAGTAAAACCTCTTCAGAAACTGGCAGAAGTTATAATTATCGAAGAACTTGAAAGAAAAAATGACCAGAATGAAAGGCAGAAAATGCTGCATGAGATTGTTGAAAATATAACAGATATTTCCGACAGAATAGGAGTTGTTGCTCTTAACGGCTCAATACAGTCTTCACATCTCGGGCATGAAGGTAATTCCTTCAAGGTTGTTGCAAATGAGATGAAAAAACTTTCTGACGAGATTGCTAAACTTATTAATCAGATTGAAGAAAGAGCTTTCAGCAAAGATATTAAAAAACAGTATAAATATATGCACTGACAGCTTGAATTACTGAATAAATAAATTATTATATAACCATGCTGAATTTCACAATAAACAAAGAAAAATGTACAGGATGCGGATTATGTGTCCAGGACTGTCCCTCAATGATAATAGCAATAGGGGATTATCCCTATATCAGGGAGGGCAAGGAAAGCCACTGCATAAGGTGCCAGCACTGCCTCGCAGTATGCCCGGAAGGGGCTCTGTCAATATTCGGGAAAAACCCGGAAGACAGTATTACTGTAGACAAAAAACTTCCGGACCCGGAACTGCTGATCAGAATGATGAAAACCAGAAGATCTGTAAGAAAATACAAGGATGAAAATCTTGCTCCGGGACTTATTAAAAAGGTTCTGGAAACTGCGGCCTTTGCCCCGACAGGCCATAATGACAACAGCGTTCTGCTGACATTGTGTGACAACAGGGAAAGTTTCATGAACATCAAGGAGCTGTTCTACTCAGCTGTAAGGGATGAATCAGACAGGGGAAATAGAAACAGGAACCTCCCCCTCCTTTCAAAATTCCAGGTTCTATGGAAAAAGAAAAATATCGACGTTCTTTTCAGAGGAGCACCACATATGGTTATTGCATCTGCCCCTGAAACTGCAACAACTGCCATGGAAGACTGCATAATATCCTTAAGCTACCTTGAACTGGCAGCAAATTCATCAGGAATTGCGACCCTCTGGAACGGCATGGTAAAATGGGTACTGACAGACATAGCCCCCTATCTCAGAAGCAGCCTGGGAATTCCTGAAAATCATATAATCGGGGGGGTTCTTGTATTCGGAAAACCGGATATCAGTTATGCAAGAGCTGTCCAGTCTGAAGGTCTTAATATCAACAGGAGATAACCTGAAACAAAAAATACAGTAAGAAAGAATCATGAGGCTGTCAGGAAAATAACCGGTCAGCTTACAAACCAGTTTAAATCCTCCTGTACAGAAGAGACCGGGCCTCCCGCTCTGCATCGTTCAGAGCATTCCCCTCTGCAATATCAGAATAATGAGAGTATCTGTTTTTGCCGCAGCTGCAATCCGGCAGCTGCTCCGTTTTATTATCAGACATCCTCTCTGTTGTAATTAGTGATATAAGAAACGGCATTATCTTTAACATTTCCATTTGCCTCCAACAGCAGTTATAATTTGAATATATCAGGACAAGCTTGGACAGATACAGGACAATTGTCCTTTTTAACAGCTGTCATAATGTTATAGTTGATAGTCATTGAAATACATTTTCTGTTACGGGAATTTAACGGCATGAACAAATCTGTATATAATCGTGATATACAGATATCTTCAATCTGGAGGAAAATGATCAGCGGGAACACAATCAGTTATTATATTGGCAAATACAGTCTGAAAAAGATCCTCAATCCAAGGCTCATCAAAAACATGAAAATGTTCAGATTTGAATCCTATAAAACAATTTTCCCTGCGCAGGAAGAAATTCCAATGATCTTTCTGCTTGTTGGAGGCAGGCTCAGGTGTGCACATTACAATTCCAACGGGACTCTGGCTGTTGTCGCTGTTTCTGAACCATTGACTGCAATAGGGGATGTTGAAATCCTGAATAACAAACCAGCCTCTACAGCTGTGATTACAACAGCTCCATCTGTCCTTCTGGGTATACCAATGGATATAATAAGAAAACATGGCCTTGATGATCCTGTTTTTCTGAGATTTATCATCGAACAGCTTGTTGATAAGCTTAATTTTTCAACATCATTAAGACTTGGACATATCCTTCCTGTAAAATCAAGGCTTGCTCTCTACATCATGACACGGCCTGAATCAGACAGCAGTAATGTTGTTATACTTCCGGAAAAGGAGGTCCTGGCTTCCATGCTTGGAACAACACTCCGGCACCTCAACAGGGTATTGAAGGAACTGATTTATGAAGGAGCAATCGGTTCAGGATATCCCGGAATAGGAATTAAGGATAAAAAAATTCTCAGCAGTCTGATCGGATAAACAGAAATTATTAATTTATCCTGATTTTTGTACCCCGTATCAGATCCTGCTTATTACAGCATCTTCCGGAAGTCTGGATTTGGGTAGTTCCGCATTGAAGTCACCGCTGTCCCTGTAACCGACAGCTACCAGAAGGACAGTAGTGTATCCTGTTTTTTCAATTCCAAGTGCTTTATCCAGATGGATGCTGTCAAACCCTTCCATGGGACAGGAATCAAGCCCTAGCAGGGAAAGGCCATTGAGGAAAAAACCTGCAGAAAGATATACCTGATTTTTCATCCACTCCCAGCTGTCCTTTAAATCCTTTCTGTGCAGATCGGAAAACCTGAATTTCACCCCGTGCTGAAGCTCCCTGGCCTTCTGGTCTTTCAGCCTTCCGTCAGCCTCCTCCCTGTCAAGAAGCTTTTCAAGGTAGCTGTCTTCAAGGGATGTTTTACAGCAGAAAACAACAACATGAGAACAATCTGTAATCTTGTCCCTGTTATATGAATAGTCACCTGATGCTGATTCAGCCACCAGCTCTTTCCCTTTTTCGGAAGAGGCAACAACATAATGCCATGGCTGAAGATTCACTGATGACGGACTGAACCTCAGCAGTTTTTCAAGCTGCTCTGCTTCTTCCGGTCCTATCTTCCTGTCAGGATCAAAGCTTTTTACAGCATGCCTCTTGCTGATAATATCAGAAATATTCATATTTCACTCCTCCCTGGATTAGTATCAGGAAATTAATAGTCCCTGACAAGAAGAGAACTTACAAGTTCATGGAGCGCTGTTTTTACATCCCCTTCAGGCAGATAGCCTATTTCTTTCAGCGCCCGGTCTGTGTAAACGGAAGCAAGTTTCCTGGATTTTTCAAATGCACGGTTCTTTTCTGCCTTCCTGATAAACCTGTCTATTCTGTTTTTATTAAAACTACTTTTACTGTTTAAAAGATTAATTAATGAAGGATCTTCCTGTACAGCAAAAATTGCAGGAGCAGTAATAATTCCATTCCTGAGATCATTTCCCACAGGCTTTCCCACCCTTTTCACTGACCCGGTGAAATCAAGTATATCGTCTATAATCTGGAAAGCTATCCCTGTATTATATCCGATCTTTCTGAAAACAGACTGAAGATCTTTTGAACATCCGGCCTCAACTGCCCCCAGATGGAAACTGAGAATGAAAAGCGCTGCAGTTTTACCGGTTATGTGTCTTATGTAGGTTCTCAGCCTGAAATCTTTATCAGTATTCTCCATATTCTGAAGCATCTCGCTTTCGCATATTCTTGAAACAGTAATTGCAGCTGCATCACTTTTTTCAATCATCATTTTTTCCGTCAGAAGAGATATACTCCGGGAAAAAAAATAATCGCCGAGAAGTACGCTGTTTTTCACCCCGTACACCCTGTGAACTGCAGGTTTTCCCCTTCTGGTATGGGAGTCATCAATAATATCGTCATGAATAAGGGAAGAAATATGCAGAAGCTCAACACCTGCTGCCAGCCTGTAAACTTTTTCAGGATCGGGAGAACCGATCCGTGATGATATTATCAGAAACAGAGGCCTGAGCATCTTGCCTCCGGAAGCGACAATTGATTCAATGCATTCCCTTACAACAGGAATTGAACCATCTGCAGTTGAGAGGATCACTTCCCTTACCCTTTCAAGATCTTTATCCAACTTTAATCCATTAGATGCTGTATTAACCAAATATCCAGTCCTTGCATTAATTTATTTTTCTCATCTCTGCTTTTCCAGTTTTACCCTTTTTCTGACTACAGGTTCATTTATATAGAGATGGGTCTTTTTAGCAATTGATGTTGAGTTCCACAATCTTTTGATAAAAGGCATTACCCAGTGATCAAGCCCGAAACTCCTGCCTGCACCTCCCAGCATGAGAAAAGCAGCAAACACAAACCACAGCTGATCCCAGCTGAACATACCTGAAAAAGTAAATACTGCACACATTGCTATTGATCCGGCTGCTGCAAGCCAGGTAAACAGACCGCCCATAAGTGCCAGTCCGATGGCAATCTCAACAGCAACTATCATAAACTGGAACAGGGGATAGCTGATGTAAGCCATCATATGGTCCATGAAGGTTTCCCTGAACCAGGTAACAATAAACGAATCATAAGGGAAAATTGATTTGCCTGTATCCCATATTTTACCGAATATCCAGGCAATATGATCTGATGCTGTCTCTATTGCACCTTCTGTCATTCCTGCAGCTGCTGCGCTTGCCGCACTGACTGCATCCGCTGCATGACCGGCTGCTTCTTCCACCACTCCGCTTGCCGCACTGACTGCATCCGCTGCATATTCAGCTGCTGCATCAGCACTCCCGGTTGCCGCTGAAACATCAGAGACAACTTCAACCCCTTTCTGGACAACCCCCCGGCTGAACATCCAGCCGGATTTTGAACCGGAGGAAAAGGAAAGCCAGCCTTCACCGATCTTATTAATACCCTCTGTAAGCCACATGATACCTAGCCAGAACCTGAGAGGAACTCCCCACCATCCCTGGATTTTCCAGGAAAGATGATCCCCTATAAAGGTACGCCTGTCTTTCATATCAAAGAATTCATGCTTCAGATAACCCCATACAGTATTCAGACCTGCCAGGCCGAAAAGATAGTGGAGATTGACAAGATGCTTCATTGCCATAGCAAAAAAACCTGAAAGCTTGAGCCCGCCTGCATTGGAAACAGCATATCTGCTTCCTATTGAGACCATAAATCCATGATAATTGGATTTGAATGGTTTCTTTTCAAGACCTTCAATATCTGCAATTATATTTTCTGCTGCAGTTTTTCCTGTCTGAAGTGCTGTTTCAACAATCTGGGGAAGGGGCTTTTCCTCTTCAATAAACCACATATTATCGCCGACTGCATATATATCAGGATGGTCAGGGGTCTGCATATATTTATTTACAAGTATTCGCCCTCTCTTTGCAACAACTCTTACCTCGTCAACTTCAAACCTGCTTCCGCTCATTCCATGGATCCCGCTGGCTGATGCAATACTGCATTTTCCGAATGCTTCACTCCCTTTTGCAATATCTATCTGTGAAGTAAACTCTGATCCGTGTATACCGCAGGTCCAGACAAAAGTGCCTGCATTTATTTCTGTAGCGTCATCAAGAATCACTTTTCCATCTGAAGATTCAAGAATTCTCTTTCCAAGAAATACCCTGATTCCCTTCTTTGTCATATACTTAAGTGCTTTCTCTCTCAGATTTTCTTCTATAATTGGAAGAATGGAATCAAGGGCCTCTATTACAATCAGATTTACAGACTTTTTATCAATATGATATCTTCTGCAGAGTGTTTTTTTTCTTTCTGCAATCTCCCCTATCAGCTCAATCCCTGTAAACCCGGCCCCGGCCACTGCAAATGTCAGCATCTTTTCCCGCTTTTTTATATCCGGTTCTTTGGCAGCAAGACGGAACTGCTCCTCAATATGTTCCCTGATTTTTATTGCATCCTCAAGAGACCAGAGAGAAAATGAATTTTCCTGTATCCCCGGCAGATCAAAAAATTCAGGAGCACCCCCTGTTCCCAGAACAAGGTAATCATATTCATACCTGTTCAAATCAGAAATCAGGACTTTTTTCTCATAATCAATTCCTGTTATATTGTCACTTACAATTTCAATATCTGTTCCGGAAAAAATCCTTTCATAGCTTATCATGACGGAATCCGGAACTACCCTGGATCCGGCAACTTCATGCAGCTCTGTCATAAGTGTATGATATGTATTCCTGTCAATTATTGTTATCTCAACTGATTCATCCTTCCTGAACTTTTTATAAAGTTTCCTGGCTGCTTCTATCCCGGCATATCCGCCGCCCAGTATTACAATTTTTCTGGTATCCATGTAGCTCTCCGTATAATATTTCTTTCAAAATCCATACATTTTTATTCTGATTCAACCTGACTCTAATAATTATCAATCACCATAAATAAAAAGTCCACGAATTTGCAATATTTTGGAATAATTCCTATAGAAATAATATGAAAATAATTGACATAAATCAATATAAGTTTAATAATTTTAATGATAATTATTATTACAAATGTCACGGAGGTTGCAGGGATGACAAATAAAATTTTAATTGCAGGTTTATTAATATTCCTGGTTGGGGGTTCTGTATTTGCAGCAGATCTTTCTGTGGATTATCAGGTTGATACATCCGGAAAGACAAAGACAAGTTATTTTTCATTCAAAGGGCCGATACGATACATGGAAGCAGATAAAGACCATTATGATGCGGTTAGCGGAGCTTCGGTCAAAAAATCCACAGAAATGTTTCAGCCCTACAGGTATGATGTAAAAGGGGAAAATGCTCTTGCAGACGGGTTGAGGGGACTGTTTCTTTTCGGAGTAGCAGGATCTGAACAGGCAAAAATAGACAATCTCAATGCAAAAGAAGTCAACGGTGTTATAACAATCCAGTACGCACACAGAGGAACAGCTTACAGAATTATAACAGATAAAAACGGCAATATAACACTGCCTGACGGTATGTTTGAAAAAAGGGCAATAGGGTTTATTCCCCTGGGAAAACCTCAGGTTATTTCAAAAGACTTTTCTTCAAATGGAGCTGCAGACAGAGTAGACTGGAACAAGGTCTGGAATTCTTCTGTTCCCGGAGGAAAAGAAGTTGCGCCAGGCAGCGGGAAAAAAACCGGGAAAATAGTTAAAGACGGGGCATCTCCTGATTCAATGTATTACTGGAAAGGTTCTCTTAAAGCAGACCTTAACGGAAGTATCCTGAAAATATCAGGCGATCTTGATGCTGTAAAAAGATAGTTTTTAAAAAAAGCCGGGAGACTTTCCGGCTTTTTTTTATCTTCAGTGAAATATCATGCTAAAGTAAACAGATGACTCTTAAACAGTTTTTTTCAATAATAGAAATCAGAACAAAAATTGTAAGTATCGGAACCTATTTTGCTGCAACTGCCTATTTATATTCAACAGGCATTGTTTTCAACACAGGGGCATCAATTCTTATGCTGGCAGCTGTACTATGCGTCGATATGGGGACAACAGCCTTTAACACCTACTTTGATTATCTCAAGGGGGTTGATAATAAAAAACACAACCTTGAAAAGGATAAAGTTCTAATCCATGAAAATGTTGATCCCGGGAATGCACTGATAACAGCTCTTTCCCTTTTCTTTCTTGCATTTATCATGGGTATTTTTCTTTCGTTCTGGAGGGGGCTTATACTTATCCCTCTGGGAGCAGTTTCAATGGCAGTCGGGTTCTTTTATACAGCAGGACCGAAACCAATATCATTTACCCCATTCGGAGAAATTGCTGCAGGGGGGTTTCTCGGAACTGTTCTTTTTATGCTTGTATGCCTTGTTCAGACAGGAACATTCTCAGTTGCCTCATTCACAGCATCGCTTCCCCTCTTTTTTACAATTTCTCAAATTCTTACAGTAAACAACACGTGCGATATAACAGGGGACAGGGAAGCAGGACGAAAAACCCTTTCAATCATTGCAGGCGCGGGATTTTCAAGGTACATTATTCTCTTTGAATCTCTTGCAGCAGCAGCTTCAGTCTTTTTCGCAGTAAAAATGGGTTATATACCATCCCTGCAGCTCTACGGGATTCCGCTCTTTCTGATTCTGACAGCAAAGAATTTATACAGACTTTACAAAAAAGGGCTTACTGCCGGGACAAAGGGGTATTCCATGGGGATAGTTTCGGAATTATTCCTGGAATTTGTTGTTATTTATTCAGCAGCCTTTATACTGAATATTATAATTAACAATGGATAGAAACAAAAACATCCTGAAAACAGAAGGACGAGTACTGAACAAAGCAGCCCTTATATATGATTTTTTGCAGCCTTTTGTAACATTCGGACAGGAAAACAGAATTAACAAGGCTGTGTCCGCATCATTAAAACTGGAAAAAGGGGACAAAGTCCTTGATATAGGATGCGGAACAGGCAATATGACTTCACTTATCTCAAGAACATACAGAGGATGCATGGTAACAGGAATAGATGCCTCTGATTCAATGATAAGAACAGCCAGAAGGAAAAGGGAATCAGAAAACTGCTGTTTTATACAGGCACTTGGGGAGGACCTCCCGTTTGGGGAAAAAACTTTCGATGCTGTAACATCCGCATTATTCTTCCATCATATTAATGTCCATTTAAAAAGAAAAACACTTGATGAAATACGGAGGGTCCTCAAACCGGAGGGAAAGCTTGTCATTGCAGATATGGGAATACCTTATACCATGTCTGGAAAACTGATATCCTACCTTGCATGGAAACTGCTCAGGCAGCCTGAAATAAGGGAGAACACAGAAGGGCTTCTTACAAGCCTTATAAAGGAAAAGGGTTTCCTGAACATCAGGGAAACAGGAAAATTTTCAGGTTATATTACAGTAACAGAGGCGCAAAAAGGAAACAATGAACAGACTTGCAGAAATTCTTAACAAAAACATTTTGTGGTCAGAGGCATATGAAATTCACAAAGAAACAGTCAGGGATTTCTACAGAAGGGCAGGAGTTATACTTAAAGGAAGTATAGAATTAAAACCGTTTGACAGCAAAGTGCTTGAAATGGAAAAGAACCTGTTTTCCATATTGTTCACTGCGGTTATCATAAATCTCGGTATAAACAGGGAGCTGATACCGTTTTATACATTATCAGTTCATTGCATGAGGGCTCTGGTGACAGGCTGCGACAATATACTGGATGATGAATACAAAGAGGTTATTCCATTCAGATTTGGTGAAAACGGGAAGATAATGAAATCAGTTTTCATGATAATGACAGCAGACAGGATTATTTCAGGACTTGCGCTTGAGAAATACCGGGATGGGGCAATCAGCTATGAAAAAGCTTCGAATCTGTCTCCATCTGTCATCAGGGTACTGTCAGACAGCGGAACGGAAGAGAATGAGGAGGAGGGTTTCCGCAGTCAGTATGATTATCCGGAACCCGATATCATGATAGATAATTATCTGTACAGGAAAACAGGGACCCTTTTCGAAGCTCCTGTAAATCTCCTTACAGAAATGGGGGAAATAACAAGTGAAGAGGCAGAAACATCACGTACAATGCTTTCCCTTTTCGGGATAGGATGCCAGCTTCTTGATGAAATAAAAGATTTCAGGGAAGACATTCTTTCAGGCGGCCCCAATATGGTAGCTTCACTGATGCGCCATGGAAAGTACAGTATATCAAAAGATGGAATTACTGATTTTGCCATCAATACAAATACAGGAGCAGAAAGAGAAAAAGCTTTCAACAGGGCAAGAAAAGAGTGCTTTAAACTTGCTTCGGGATATTTCCTGAAAGCAGCCAGGCTTCTTCCTGAAACAGTTCCCGGTTTCACGACACATCAGTTTTATGCACTTGCTGGACATATAAAACAACTGATTCTCAAAGATGATGATACGACAGGAGATCTGTTCTGATGCTTTTCTGGATAAAATTTGCTTTCCGTTCCCTTATAAGAAGGTACAGGAAAAACATCATTATTTTTACAGGTTTTACTTTTTCCATAGCTGTGCTTATTTTTCTCGGAGCAGTAATGACCGGTGTAAATGATACAATGATAAATAATGCACTTTCACTCCACACAGGATATATTGTGATTGAGGGAAGCAGTGGAAGCTGTTCAAAAGCACTTGAAAATGCCGACAGGCTTAAACAGCTGATAACAGAAAACACAGGAGAAAATAAAATCCTTACAAGGGTGTCAATTCCTGTAATAATCATGTCCGGTAAAAACAGTGTACCGGTATTTCTGACCGGCATAAATCCTGAAGAGGAAAGAAAAATCACCCCTATCCACTCAAAAATCCGGGAGGGGAAATATGCTGACAGCACAGACAACAGCATACTGATCAGCAGGTCAGTATCAGACAGAACAGGTGCCGGTACCGGCGATACAGTAAAAATCTTTTCCCCGGTGTTAAATAAAAATGCTTCAGTTTCAGGGGTCTACAGTACAGGAATTGAAAGTTTTGATTCAGCAATGGTTTTCACAGATATGAGAAATATCAGTTCCCTGACAGAAGGGGAATTATTCTATCAGCTCTCAGTTTTTCTTGAAAACAGCGATATGCTGGAAAAAACAGTCAATGATATAAAAAAATATACAGATTCTGAATCGGTCAGGGGATGGGACGAGAAACTTCCGGATATATACCAGCTTGTCAGGCTGAACCGGCTTGCAATGTATATAATGATATTTCTGGTAATTCTTATCATTGGGTTCAGTGTTGCAAACACCCTTGTTTCATCTGTCATTGAAAGGAAAAAAACTTTTTCAATACTAAAGGCTGTAGGTTCCGGAGGCAGGGAAATAGTATTTGTCATATTCTCGGAATCACTGATACTGACAGCAGCATCAGGCTTTGCAGGAACTGCTTCCGGGATTCTTATAGTATGTATAACAACCCTTCTGGGGGGGATTGACCTTTCACCCTACATATCATTCAATCCCAATTTTGCGATAAACAGCATAATAATTCCAAGGCTGACACCGGGAATGACCCTTTTCCCTGCAGTTATGGCACTGGCTTCAGGAACAGCCGCTACTCTTCTCCCGGCTCTAAGAACAGCAAAACAGAAGGTTGTAAGCGGAATGAGGAATATATAATGGTTTTGATAAATCTTGAAAACCTTACAAAAAACTACGGAAGAGAACCGGATATAACAAATGCATTGGAAAACATTACACTCTCTTTTGAAAAAGGAAAATGTTATGTAATTTCAGGCCCCTCAGGATCGGGAAAAACAACACTCCTCAATCTGATAGGCGGTCTTGACCGGCCTGTTTCAGGCGATATTGTAATTGATAATCTCAGACTTTCCGGTTTCAGTGAAAAGGAACTGACTGACTTCAGAAGAAGAAATATTGGATTTGTCTTTCAGGATGATGCACTCATACCTGAGCTTACAGTATATGAAAATATTGAACTCCCTCTTGTTCTTCTGGGATATAAAAAGAAACAGAGGGCTGTCTATACAGACAATATACTCTCATCACTGGGAATACAGCTGAAAAAGAAAAATTACCCTGATGACCTGTCCGGCGGGGAAAAACAGAGGGCATCAGTTGCAAGGGCAGTAATACACTCTCCATCAATTGTACTGGCAGATGAGCCGACATCAAATCTCGACAGGGAATCTGCAGACAGGGTAATAATGATGCTTCAAAAAATATCCCGGGAACTCGGAACCACTGTAATCATAAGTACTCATGACAGTAATGTTATTTCCGGGTTTCAGAACAGAATAAGACTTGAATATGGGAAACCTGTCTGAACAGTCTTTATACAATAATACTCAGCTGTTTATCTTTTTTTTCTCCCAGTCAGGATTTGCTTCCATCTCACTTATGATTGAATTAATTAATCTGTTTATTGTTTCATATCCTTTTTCCACGAATCTTGTTGCCCCGGAAACAGCATCCACTTCCGTATATTTCCCATTGTTTATTTCAACAGAAGAGCCCTTGAATCTGTTAACAATATCTGTGAGTTTTTTTCTCTTGTCTGTATCTGTAATTTTATTAATATCAGGTACATTCAGGTAGCTGATACTGTATCTGTTTTCAGATCTGTCAATGCCGATAATAATTGTTATTTTCTTATAGATATCCGCCTTTTCAACAGCAACACCTTTCACTGCCCTGCCTGTTTTTTCATATCCCAGATACATCTCGCTGTTTTTTGTATAAGGGACACTGCAGCTGTAATAATCAAGGCTGCTGAACATCTTCTTTACTCTTGCTTCATTTACAGTTTGAGCCGGCAGAACAGCTGCACAGAAAACCATGGCTGCTATTACAGCCGGAATCTTTCTTGTCATATATATCCCCTTTCAATACAATAAATATAATCAATTTACAGCTGCAATCCTGTAAAATTTAACAAAATATTTATCATATTATTAATTTTTCTTTCAAGACAGAAGATCCTATAATACAGGAAGAATATAATGATTACTTAAATCAATAATATCCGGGCGAAGAGGTGAATATGAACAGTTCCACTGCAGTTATATCAGATACAGGGCTTTCACTCTGCCCTGAATCAAATATGCATAGAAAGGTCTTCAGGCTGGAGAAAGGATGGAAATTCAGAAAGGGAGATCCTGAAAAAGGGAAATGGAAATCGGCCGGTTATGATGATTCGGAATGGGAGACTGTAACAGTTCCCCATGACTGGGCAATCTATGGACCTTTCAGCAAAGACAACGACAGACAGAATGTTGCAATACTTCAGAATACAGAGGAGATCCCGTCAGTTAAGACCGGAAGGACAGGCGGTCTTCCCCATACAGGATCAGGCTGGTACAGGTTTCATTTCAACGCAGTCAGCCAACCCGGCATGGGAAAAAGGGTCCTTATCCAGTTTGACGGTGCGATGAGCAATGCTGAAATTTATATAAACGGGAAAAAAGCGGGAGTATGGCCATACGGCTATTCCTATTTCTTTTTTGATATATCATCCCTGATTCAAAAGGGTAAAAACCTCATTGCTGTAAGGCTTGAAAACCGGGAACAGGCATCCCGATGGTATCCGGGTGCAGGGATTTACAGGAATGTCTACCTGATAGAAGAACCGGAGGCGGGATTCAGGAAATGGGGGACCTTTATAACAAGTCCTGAAATATCAGAAAAATCAGCAACAGTAAAAATTATTTCAGAAGTGAAAGGAAACAGTTATGAGCTTCACACGGAAATTCATGACAGAAGAGGAAGGGCTGTCGCTTCTGCAGTCGGGAAGATTCAGGGAGACAGCAGTTTAAGTGTTATTGAACAGATACTGAGAGTTCCCGGTCCGGAGCTCTGGAGCCCGGAATCACCATCCCTTTATACAGCAGACCTTTCCCTTTGCAGAAACGGGAAAGAGATTGACAGGCAGAAAATACGATTCGGGATAAGGGAAATAAAATTCATACCGGATAAAGGCTTTTTCCTCAACGGCAAGGTGAGAAAATTCTGTGGTGTATGCCTTCATCACGACCTTGGTCCTCTGGGGGCAGCACTCAATGAAGCAGCAGTCAGAAGACAGCTTGAGATTATGAAAGATATGGGCTGTGACTCGATCCGCTCTTCCCACAATATGCCGTCCCCTGAGATGCTTGAAATGTGCGACGAAATGGGTTTCATGTTTATGGCTGAAAGTTTTGACGAGTGGAAAACACCTAAAATGAAAAACGGCTACAACCTGCTCTTTGACAAATGGGCGGAAAAAGATATTGAAAACCTTGTGAGAAGGGTCAGAAACCACCCCTCTGTAGTTATGTACAGCTGCGGAAACGAAATACCTGACCAGCTTGCATCAGGAGGTAAAAAACTTGTCAGATTCCTTCAGGATATTTTCCACAGGGAAGACCCCACACGCCCTGTAACAGTCGGGATGGACCAGGTTGAATCTGTAATAAAATCAGGTTTCGGCTCTGAAGTGGAGCTTCCGGGACTCAACTACAGGGTACACCTGTATGATGAGGCTTACAGAAAATTTCCTCAGGGATTAATACTGGGATCAGAGACTGCTTCTACTGTAAGTTCAAGGGGAATCTATAAATTCCCGGTCAAAGAAGGGAAAATGGTCAGACACAGAGACCTTCAGTGTTCCTCATACGATCTTGAATCCTGCAGCTGGTCAAATATACCTGACGAGGATTTTGCCCTTTCAGATGACAAACCCTGGCTTATCGGTCAGTTTGTCTGGACAGGTTTTGATTACCTCGGGGAACCGACGCCATATGATGATCCGTGGCCCTCGAGAAGCTCATATTTCGGGATATGCGATCTTGCGGGAATCCCCAAGGACAGGTACTACCTATACAGAAGCGTGTGGAATACATCATCCCCCACCCTTCACATACTCCCGCACTGGAACTGGAAAGAGAGAACAGGCATGGTAACACCTGTATTTATATACACAAGCTATGAAAGGGCAGAGCTTTTCATAAACGGGAAGAGTCAGGGAATAAGGGAAAAGGACAGGAATTCAAGGCTGGACAGATACAGGCTGAGATGGGCAGATACTGTCTATGAACCGGGGGAACTTAAGGCTGTCGCATATGACAGCAGCGGTAAACCTGCCATGGAAAAGACAGTTTATACTGCGGAAGGACCTGATTCATTAAAACTGGAAGCAGACAGGATAATATTAAAAGGGGACGGGAAGGATATAAGCTTTATTACAGTTTCTGCTGTTGATAAAAACGGGAACCTATGCCCCCTTGCAGACAACCAGGTTTCATTCAATGTTAAAGGAGCAGGAAGATTCAGAGCAGCATGCAGCGGGGATGCCACATCGCTTGAACTTTTTCACAAGCCGGAAATGAGGCTTTTCAGCGGCAGACTGGTTGTACTTGTACAGGCGGAAAATGAAGCTGGTGAAATAATCCTTGAAGCGGAAAGCAGAGGGATGAAAAGTGCAGCAATCAGATTAAAAGCTGAAACATGATAAAAACCGGGAGATTATATCCTGTAACAGTTGATCAACATTCAGGGACAGTTTAAAATACTTCCAGTTGAATAATAATTCCATCAGAGAGGAGTATACCGGGATAATGAGAAGATAAGAAAGACAGAAACAAAAAACCCTGACTCATAAAAAAATCAGGCAGGGTGCGGCAGTTTCTTTCTTATTTTTTCTTCTTTACCCTGAATACTTTTCTTTAAAGGGTATATGAAGCGCCGCTTTTTAAGTGGAGAAGAACTATGCCCGATAATAATATATCCATAAATATATCACACCTTTCATTCTCATATCCCGGTCTGGAACAGCATATTATAAGTAATTTCACCGCATCAATAACAGAAGGCTGGACAGCTGTAACAGGAAACAACGGATCAGGGAAATCAACACTGCTGAAGCTTATTGGAGGTGAACTTATTCCGGAAACAGGAAGCATCAGCATATCAGGCAGTTTTCATTACTGCGGACAGGATTTCAATATCAGCAATTCAGATCTGGAAGATTTCTACCTGTCCTATATAAACAGGGATCACGATGCAGGAAGACTGGCATCTTTACTGAGGATAAAAAGCAGCTGGTTTTACAGAACACGTGACAGCGGATTTTTCCATACAGGCTCCTTGAGTGAAGGGGAAAAAAAGAGACTGCAGCTGGGATGCGCCCTTTTCAAAAACCCGGACATTCTTGCTGTCGATGAACCGTTCAACCATGTTGACGAGAACGGGAGATTGTTCATTTTTGAAGCTCTTTCAAGTTTCCGGGGAACAGGGCTTATTGTAAGCCATGACAGGGATATTGCAGACAGATTATGCAGCAGCACTGTTGTCATAGGCAAAGGCTTTGCTGAATACAGGAAAGGCACTGTTTCTGATGTCCTTGAACAGCTGGATTTTGAAAACATGAGCAGGAAAAATGAGTTCAGAAAACTTAAAGAGGATCTTGTTAAACTGAAAAAAGAATCAGTCAGGAGAAAAGGGAAAGCGGAAAGTGCTGACAGGAAGAAATCAAAAAAAAGATTTTCCAGAAAGGACCACGATGCGAAAGCTAAAATTGACCTTGCAAGGCTTACAGGAAAAGACGGCCATGCGGGAAAACTGAGCAGACAGATTGAAAGCAGAATCAGAAAGAAAGAGGATGAACTTTCAAAAATAAGCTTTTACGGTAGTCGGAAATCCGGTATCTCCATTACTGATTCACAGAAAAGCGGAGATACTGTAATCAGCATGGAAGAAGGAAAAATAAAAATCGGAGACAAGCTGCTGTTTTACCCTGAGCTTATTATAAGGCCGGGTGAAAAAACAGCACTTACAGGCAACAACGGGTCAGGGAAGACAACACTTATAAGGTATCTGATAGACCATACAGAGAATACGGGAATTCTCTATATTCCCCAGGAATTTGATGAGAAAATGAAAATGGGGATATTTGCGAGGCTGGATCAGATGCAGGACAGAATGAAAGGGGAAGTCTATTCAAATTTTGCCCGCCTCGGTTCTGATCCTGTAAAACTTATTGAAAGCCGTTCACCCAGTCCTGGTGAATGGAAAAAGCTTTACCTTTCAATGGAAATACTGAAGAACCCATGTTTAATTGTTCTTGATGAACCTGTAAACCACATGGACCTTTCTTCAATAAAATCACTGGAAAATGCTTTGAACAGTATAAACTGCGCAATGCTTATAACCAGCCATGACTCAGGTTTCAGAAAATCTGTAACTGACAGGGAATGGAAAATATATGAAAACAGCCGGGGAAATTATCTGGAAACAGGTTTACAGCATCCCTGATTTCAAATATCAGGATGATTATTATTTTGTCAGCAGGGAGAATAGTCCTGTTTTATTTCATGAAGTCTGTTACTGCAAAAAGAATCCCCGTCAGATTAAAACTGCCGGGGATTCTTGAAGAATCATTATAATCAGACAACCTTTTTCAATGCTGAATCAAGCCACATTATTCTTTCAGCCACATAAAGGATATGGCCGTTTATCAGAGTAAAGTAGTTGATAAGATCAAGATGAATTGATGATGTTGCAAGAGATTCTTTAAGGCCAAGATGGAGCCTTTCAATATGCATTTCCTTGAAATTTTCAGTGTCAATTTCTGCATATTTTTCTTTTATCTTCTTTGCAATTACAGGGTCTTCATTACTGAGAGCTTCAAGAAGAAGGTTAAGGTTTTTAAGAACTTTTTTATGAAGAGAATCAAGCTCCTTGAATCCTTCTTCGGAAAAAGTCAGGTTATGCTCTATCATTTTGGATGCAAGCGGCATTATATTTTTATCTATAACATCACCGATCGATTCAAGTTCATTCTCAATATAGAGATAGTTCATACTTCTCTCAGAATCTGCTTTTGCAAGTTCCTTCTGCGAGATCTTTGCAAGGAAGGGAATTATTGTCCTGTGAAGAAGGTCAACTTTGGAATCCTCCTGGCATAGATTGTAGATAACCTTTTCTTCCTTCGTTGTAAAAGCATTTTTAACACCGCTGAACATTTCTGTAACAATTTCAGCAACACGAACAATTTCATTTTTAGCCATTTCCAGCGATATCTCGACACTTTCATCAATCAGGCTGTCATTGACATATTTAGCCCCGAAAGGTTTGTCAGCTTCACGTGGAGGACAGATCCTGTCAAACAGAGCAACAATCCATTTAAGGGTAGGAAATACTATCACATGGTTTATTGCAGGCATAAAAGTAAAAGCCATTGCAATCTGCCTTGCAAGACTGTCTGTATTAAGTACTTTAAGACAGAAAAGTTTAACAAGCCATATATAGAGCCTTTCTCCCTGATATGGGATTGAAAGAAGAATGAAAATCCATATTACACCAATCAGCTGAAACATAATATGTATGTAGGCAGATCTTTTCGCCTCCCAGTTAAGGGCAAGACTTCCGAGGACTGCAGTAATACATGTTCCAACAGCTGCTCCCAGGTTTATAGGAACTGCCTGTTCAAGAGAAATAGTACCTGCCATTGCCATTGCAATTGTAAGACCTGTTGTAGCTCCAGATGACTGTATAATCATTGTAAAGAGGAGGCCTACAATAATACCGAGTATAGGTGCTTCAACCTTCATCATCAGATTGAGAAAAGGCTGATATGATCTTAGAGGTTTAAGAGATCCCGACATCATGTCCATACCCATGAACAGAAGACCGAACCCGAGAATTGTCATAGCTGTATGCTTGCCTTTCTTGGTTTTTGCAGAAATCGATGCAAAAAAACCGACAGCAATAATTATTGTAGAAAATTTTGTAATTGACGGGAATGCAACAAGCTGCGGCAGGAATGTTGACCCAAGCTCAGCGCCAAGTGTTACAGCAAGAGACTGCTGAAAAGTAAGGAGCCCGGCCCCTACAAGAGCAGCTTCAAGAACTGTAGTTGCTGACGAGGACTGGTTCACCATGGTTATTCCAAGCCCTGTAAGATATCCTCTCACCTTCCCCTTGGTAAGGGTCAGCATTACTGACTTCATTTTCTCACCTGCAATTGAGGTGAGATTCTTGTTCATCATAATCATTCCATGCAGAAATATTGCAAGTCCCCCTATAAGGGCAAAAATGTTCCAGATACTCATTTTATTTCTCCTGTGCTATCAGACAGCCGCTCCCATGGTAATTTTACCAAGCGACTCTGAAATGTTTTCATTAATCCTTCTGATCCTTTCAAAAATATTAACAACAGGAAAATAGAGAACACTTTTGCCTGTGTCTTCCTGTTCAGCAGAAATGCTTTTTAATATTTCTGAAAACTCTTTTTCGTGACTTGAAAAGCTTTTTCTGGGAAGAGTCATCTCCTCCCTACCTGACATCATGACTTTAAAAAATTCTTTTATATCTTTTAGAATCAAAATCTCCCGCTCAATCAATTTTTCGAAAGGGGTTCTTTTCTCAATAAAATTAATATTATTTGAATAAATAATAATATTTGAAACGAGAGATTTTAATTCATTTTCCACATTGAAGAAATCTTCCCACCAGAAAGGGAGACAATGTTTTTCAAGAGATTCAATAACTCCGTAGTAATAATCAGAAAGATCATTGAAAGCTGATTCAAGGCAGTCAGGAGCCTCCCCCTTTTCCGCGCATTCTGCAATTTCAACTACTTTTTCAATGAAATCCTCTGCTATTTTTTCAAGCCTGACTCTTCGCCAGAAAAAAGCTCCTGAAACTGGTAAATCTATATGTTTATCATTAACTGACATTTTCTCTTCTCCTCAGGCAGAAAGATCTGCCTCAATAAAAAGTGTGATAAATACCGGAACTCGCAATCATTCCGGTATTTATCAGAGATCATCATATTCAACGAATCTTCAGATCCCATAGGAACAACTCTATAGCTTTCCGGTTTAAAAACCGGGAAACAACATGTTTGAAAAAACTGATTTTATTCAGTTATTAAAAATCAGAACCCTGTCGCAACATAAATCTTATTCAGCGAGTTCTGTATTCTGTCGTTTATCTCATTGATCTGTTCAAATATTTCAAGAATCTTGAGACGTGATTCCACAGCAGCAATATTGTCGCTGCTTACAGTATTAATTCTGCTGAAATAGATTTTCATAAAATTCTTGAGTTCAAGCTGGTTATTCAGAAGTATTTCATAGACATATTTTCTGTTCTTCAGGTAATCAGTAAAAAAAGATTTGGCATTATCAAGGAACTTTTTCTGATAATCATAAAATACAGAGTATGAATCATTATTCCTGAAAATCTGCTCCTTGTTGAATATCATTGAAAAATGATTGACAAGTTCTTTTAAAGCCCTGTTTATTTTCCAGATCTCCTCCCAGCAGACTGGAAGACACTGCCTCCGTTCAACAGTATTTAAAAATGATCTTTCATAGTTTTCAAATTTGTTCTCAAGCTCAAGAATTCTGTTGGCAGTAATAAATTTATCAGAAGCTTCATTTTCTTTATCCATAACATCAACTATGGATCTGACAATTTCAAGACCTTCCGAAACACTAAACTGCCCTGAAGTTTTCTTCTTTGAGAAGAAACCATGTCCATTTTTTTCAGCTGCAAATACAGTTGCCATATTTGTCTCCTTTAAACCCCTTCATGAACATATAATGCATAGAGCGTGCCATTTTTGTATTTTTATGGAAATATTTTTTCTGGAAACATGTAAATTCTTATATGACAAGGAAATAATACTACATATAATTTATTGGACTACAAAACAGAGAGACAGATCTTATTATTTATAAATGATAAGTGTTAACTATATTATCACCGGGTGAAAAGAAGCTTTACATAAGGGAAAGGTTCTTCAGCTTTCAGGATTCATCTTTTTCTGGAGAGTTACCCTGCTGATTCCCAGAGTTTTAGCCATCATTGATTTGTTGTTATTGAATTTTACAGAAGCTTTCTCAATCATTTTCTTTTCAATCTCCTCATAAAGAGACGGGAGAAGATTCTCGCTGCCGCTGTTTTCATCAAAATACCTGTCCACAAGTTTTTCTATTAAATCAACGTTTTCTGCCCCCTGTTTTCCTGAAGAAGCATCTCTTTCACGAATATCAACTGTAGGAAAATCAGAGCTTGTAAGAACTTCCCCCTGTGCATTGATGCAGAAACTGGTAATAAGGTTTTCAAGCTCTCTTACATTACCGGGCCAGCTGTGGTTCAGAAGATTTTTCATCAGGTTTTCGGAGACCTGGGTAACTCTTTTGCCGATCTTACCTGAAGCTTTTTCAAGAAAAAAATCAACAAGGAGGGGAATATCATCCTTTCTTTCTCTTAAAGGTGCAAGTCTCAGAGGGGCGACACTTATCCTGTAAAACAGATCTTCCCTGAAATTCCCTTTTTTCACCTCTTCAGAAAGGTTTCTGTTTGTGGCAGCTATCACCCTTGCCCTGAGCTTTATAGTTTTAAGCCCGCCAAGCCTCTGGAATTCCTTCTCCTGAAGCACCCTTAAAAGCTTTGTCTGAATATTCAGGGGCATATCACCTATCTCGTCCAGGAAAATTGTCCCCTCAGCTGCAGCCTCGAACTTTCCGCTTTTCATTGTAACAGCACCTGTAAAGGCCTGGGGTTCATGACCGAACAGCTCATTATCCAGAAGTGTTTCTGTAAGTCCTGAGCAGTTTACAGCGACAAAAGGTTCATTTTTCCTTTTTCCGTTATAGTGAAGAGCCTTGGCAATCAGCTCCTTTCCTGTTCCGCTTTCTCCTGTTATCAGAACAGAAACATCATTGTTTACAAGCCGTCCTATTGACTTGAATATATTCTGCATGGGTTCTGAATTGCCTACAATCATTTTCAGATTATAGTTTTTAATGTTTTCAGCACGGATTGTATTTATATGCTTGCTTATCTTTCTGGATTCCACCGCACGTTTAGCCAGGATATCAATTTTGTCTATATCAAGTGGTTTCTCAAGATAATCATAGGCACCCAGAGAAGTGGATTTGATAATTGTCTCAAAGCTTCCATGTGCTGTTATCATTACAACAGGAATACCGGGTTCTTTTTCCTTGATCTTTTCCAGTATTTCAAGTCCATCCTCGCCAGGCATCATGTAATCAAGAAAAATAAGGTCAACCTCATTACTGCCAAGTATATCCAGCCCTTCTTTACCATTATAAGCGTTTAATACTTCATATCTGCTGTTGAAAAGCTGTGTAAAACTTTTCTGTATGCTTTTTTCATCATCTATTATAAGTATTGATGCCATAAAGGTTACTCCTAAACAATTGTAATATAGTCGTCCAGCTTAAGGGGAAGAACAATTTCAAAGGTTGTCAGTTCATCACTGCTTCTGACGTTTACAGTTCCATAATGTCTTTCAAGAATAAGCCTTGTCATGGCAAGACCAAGCCCTGTCCCCTCTTTTTTAGTAGTAAAGAACGGTTCGAATATTTTATCAATATCTTTATCCGGAATTTTATTTCCTGTATTGCTGATTCTTATTAATATTTTGTTTTTCTCCAGTATTGAATCAACTTTCAGAATTCCGCCGTCCGGCATGGCCTGAATTGCATTGACAGTAAAATTAATCAGACACAGCTTCATCTTCCCCCCGTCAAAGCATGTAAGGGGGATATTATCATCAAGTTTTTTCTCGACAGAAATATTCTGGTGTTCAATATTGTATTTATAGAGCTTGAGAACATTTCTGATTACATCATTAATATCATTTTTACTGAAATTCATGGGACCGGGTTTTGAGAATTCAAGAAGATCAGTAATAAGATTGTTAATCCTGTCAATCTCTTCAAGAACAGTTGTAATCTCGCTCATCCCTTCTCCATCCCTGAGATGCCTGTTTCTGATTATCTGGGACATCATTTTTACAGAACTTAAAGGGTTTCTTATTTCATGGGCAAGACCGGCAGCCATCTGCCCTACTGCTGCCAGTTTTGCAGACTTGATCATGTCATCCTGCAGTCTGGTAAGCTGCTTGTTGTAGTTGAAAAGCTTGATTGAGAGATTGTTTATGCTTTCAGCAATAGTGCGGAATTCATCGTTTGAATGGACATCTATCAGTGTCCCTTCTTTTGTTATATTGAAATTATTAATACCGTTGATTATTTTTTCAAGCGACTGGTTTATATTTGCAGCAAGTATTATATAAGTGAAAAGGGAAAGGAAAAAACCTATCATAATCATAAGAAAAAGAAGGCTTCCTGTATACGAATAATAAAGTTCATTGTCCTTTTCAACAAGCCTGAGGGAAATAGCGCCCCAGAACTGATCCCTGTCGCTGTAAAGTGCCTGGAATTTATAGAGACAGCTGTTTTTACCCTCCACCTTCCTTATAAGGAGTGTTCCCGCTGATTTAAGATTATCTTTCTGTTTATCATCAAGCTCTTCAATTCCCTCATAGGTTGAGATAATTTTCCTGTTGTTCCTGTATATTCCGCTTTCAAGACCTGTGAGCTTCTTGATCTTGCTTACAAAATCCTCTGAAAAAAGCTTTCCGAACATCAAAAGGCCCTTTATCTCTCCATTCCTGGACACAGGAGCCACTGCCCTTATCGCGATACCTGATTTCCCGCTCTCATACCCTACAGCAATCTGTCCGGCAAGCCCCTCCTTGATAATCTTCTGATATATCTTGAGATCACCGCTTTTATCCGGATCATGTGCCCTTATAAGCACAGCCCCTTTTTCATCTTCAACCTCAATAATGTCAAAAAGTCCCATTCTGTAATAGGGACTGAGCCTTTTTTCAAGTCCTGCTATATTTTTTTCAGCGACAAGTTCAGCTATATCACTGTCCTCAGACAGGTTTTTCACAGCAGCATAGCATTCATCCTGCTTGAATTTCAGTTCATTGAAATAAGCGCTTAAGCTGTCATCAAGCCTGAGCATCTGCTCATTTTCAAGGGAATTCTTTATAGTCGAGTAACCTATGCTAAGTGCAGTAACAGTTGTTATGATTATTATCAATATGAAGGAGAGAAATATCTTTAAATTCAGCCTGTATCTCAAGAAATATCCCATACCCCATTTTATGCAAAATTATCATGTCTGTATAGAAGCCTATCTTCCAAAATAATAACTATCAGTTATAAATATTCTTTTTTTCAGTATGGACTTTTTTTTTCAAAATAGATAAAATCCATAATTTATATAGGAACACTAAAATAAAGAAGGAGCAATCTCTATGGCAAAACTATGGAAAAAACAGGAATCAATTTTTTCAAAAATTCAAGTCTATTTTGAAAAAACTGATGCAACAAGAGACATTTTCAAAAAAACAGCTGCAGATCTTATCAACAGCGATGCAGACTCATCACTCGCAGATGCAGTAGAAGCGGTACATGCGGCTGAACATCAGGCAGACAATGAAAGAAGAGCAGTAATCCTTGAGCTTTACAAAAAAGCTCTTATACCGGAATCAAGAGGAGATATTCTCGGTCTTCTTGAATCTTTTGATACAATTCCCAATACTTTTCAGGCTGTATGCAATATAATATTCTTTCAGAGTATTAAAATTCCTGAAAACTTCAAAGGAAGATTTGTTGACCTTATCAATGTAAACATCGATGCATATAATCTTACAAAGGATGCTGCATTCTGCCTTTTCAAGGAAGAAGACCTTTTAAACAAATGCGAACTTGTCTGCGACAAGGAAAGGGAATCAGATGCAGCTGAAAGAGCTCTGATCAGAGACATATACAGCACTGACATGGATCTTGCAGAGAAAAACCAGCTTAAAGATGTAATCAAGACAATTGGTAGTATTTCTGACCATGCAGAAGATGTATCAGACAGAATTGAACTCGCAATTATAAAAAGGAAGATTTAATAAATGTTCAGGCTATTAAGCGGGATATTTATGGGTTGGTCATTGGGCGCCAATGACTCTGCAAATATATTTGGAACAGCAGTATTCTCTCGAATGGTTAAATTCAAGACTGCACTGGTATGGCTGTGTATATTTATTATACTTGGCTCCATGCTTCAGGGTGCGGCAGGTATGCATACACTGAGCGGTCTTGTAGAGCAGAACCTGAACACAGCTTTTATAACAGCTCTTGCTGCTGCACTGACAGTTACTGTAATGACTTATCTTAACCTGCCTGTATCTACTTCACAGGCCATGGTAGGAGCTATTATAGGTATCGGTGTTGTTATTGGTCATGTTGACCTTTCAAAACTTCCGAAAGTATTTGCATGCTGGGTTGGAACTCCGGTAGGATGTGTAATTGCAACTATTATCCTTTATCCTGTCCTGAGCAAGCTTCTCGCTAAAATGAAACTTAACATTTTTCAGCAGGACTCGCTTCTCAGGTTCGGGCTTATTGCAGTAGGATGCTACGGTGCATATTCACTTGGAGCCAATAATGTTGCCAATGTAACAGGTATCTATATTGAGACAGGACTTCTTAACATTCCACAGGCGCTTATTCTGGGATCGTTAAGTATCTGCCTCGGTGCTATCACTTACAGTAAAAGGGTAATGCAGACAGTTGGAGAAAAGCTTGTAAAGCTTGATCCCTTCAGTGCTTTTATTGCTGTACTTTCAATGTCAATTATTCTTAACATCTATGCTATTGTAGGTGTACCTGTATCATCATCACAGGCTATTGTAGGCGGTGTACTTGGTATCGGCTTTGTAAAAGGTGTAAAAACCATCAATCTCAGAACACTTATGAATATTGTTATCGGCTGGTTAACAACTCCACTCATAGCAATGATGGTATCCATGGCAATGTATATCGGGGCCATAAAACTTCTCGGAATCAGTTAAAACTTATTCCATGAGTAAAATATATAAAGCTGCCTTCAGGGGCAGCTTTTTTTAGGACTGAAAAATCACCCCCGGCTTCTGTATATCTTTATCCTTTTCTGCTATCATTATCCCATGAACGATGAAATGCTGCAGCTTGTTGACCTTGACGGAAATCCGGCAGGACAGGCCCCAAGGTCAGTCTGCCATTCTGATAAATCCCTTATTCAGATGGTTGTACATATTGAGATATTCAATGAGAAGGGAGAGATATTTCTTCAGAAAAGGTCTGAAACAAAAGACCTCTACCCGGGTTTATGGGATACAGCAGTCGGAGGCCATGTCAGTGCCGGGGAAATACCAGAAGAAGCTGTTATACGGGAAGCGGAAGAGGAACTGGGTATAAAACCTGATAAACTTGATTTTCTTTTCAAATATATCCATGAGAATGACAATGAAACAGAAATAGCAATGCTCTATAAAACTGTTTACAACGGACCTTTTTATATAGATAATGATGAAGTTACAGAAGGGCGCTTTTACTCTGTTGAAGAAATTGAAACACTCATAGGTAGAGGTTATTTTACCGACAGTTTTGAACTTGAGTTTTCACTCCTGAAAGAGAACAGAATAATCCCCTGATCAGGATCATCTTGCTAACTGCAAAAAAAACTTTCCCTGGCGGGAAAGCTCTCTTTTTTATAAATAATATATTTTTCAGAACATCGGTGTCGGATAAATCTTTGACCACTGAAGTACAAGATCAAAAAGGTCTTTCAGCGGCTTTGAAAAATACTTTTCGCTGTGGTGTATCATATAATATCTTCTTTTGAATCCTTTTTCCTCAACAGGGACAGCAACAAGTTTTCCGCTTTTAACCTCTTCGCTAACCATATTTTTTGAGATAAAAGCTACACCGAGATCCTGCTGCACAAGCCTCTTAATTGCTTCACTGTTTGAAATCTCATAACTTATATTCAGGCTAAGATTGTATTTCCTGATCAGGTTGTCTGCTATTTTTCTTGTGACAGAGCCCTGCTCATGCACTATCATATTGCAGCCTTTAAGATCGTCAATAATAAGAGTATCCCGCCTGTTAAGAGGGAATTTCGGACTTGCAATAAAGACAATATCATCTTCCAGAATTTCATGAACAGATATCTTTGGATTCTGTATCGGCTTGGAAATAAATCCGATATCATTATTCAGTTCAGCTGTATTTTCAATTATGTCATCATTACTGCTGATCTGCATTGCTATATTGATATCCGGATTTGTTATATTATAATACCTTATAATATAAGGTATATAATAAGCACCGAAACTTTCACACGATAAAATATTAATCTTACCTTTTGTATAATTCTGGAAATCTCTTATACTTTCTTCAGCCTGGCTTTCCATATCAAATATTTTATCTGCTATTGTGTATAGATGCTTCCCCGCATCGGTCAGAACCACTTTCTTACCGATAATATCGAGAAATTTGATTTCATAATGACTCTGAAGCTGCTTTATCTGCTTTGTAACAGCAGGCTGTGTGATACAGAGGACATCAGCAGCCTTGGTCAGGCTCTTATATTTAGCTGTATAATAAAAAGTCTTTAAATGGTAAAGATTCATAACCATTTTTCATGATAATGATTACTTTAAGGATCGTCAAGTCTTTTTACAATAAATTATCAATATCATACAATTTTTCGAGGTTATCAATAACTGGTACATCAAAACTGCTCTCGGGCCAGTTTCTTTTAACAGAATAATGCTTCAGCCATATTGCTTTCATACCTGCATTAATACTTCCCTCAATATCAACACGAAGGTCATCCCCGACAAAAACTGCTTCTTCAGCTTTAACACCCAGTTTTTCAAGCATCATTTCAAACGGTTTTGGATGCGGTTTTGCAGGGATATCACCCTCTGCAGATATTATTATGCAGTCAAAAAACCCAGCCATTTTATCATAGACATCTGAATCCAGAGCCCTTGTACTTCCGTCTTTCTGAGAGTTGCTGATCATCCCTGTCTTATATTTCTTTTTCATTTCAGCAAGCACCTCCAGTGTCTCGGGAAACAGCTTCATGCTTTTCTGAACAATATCCCAATACTCATTTTCCAGTTCTTCAAGAAAATCATTATCAGGGTCCTTTTTATAAACAGAGCAAAGCTTTATCCATACATTTTTTCTTGAGAAATCTGATCGGAGAAAATGATCTTTTCTTTCCTTTCTGTAAATTTCCTTATACATTTCCCAGTCATTAAGTGAAAGTTTTTCAAAAAGTTTCCTCTGGGAATTTTCTTCAGCTGCCTTGTACCCATCAGCAGCTGTTCCCAGGGTCTGAACAAAATCAAATATTATTGCCTTAATTTTCATTGCATCATCCTGCCATATATTCATCAATTAATGAAAAAACCCCAGCTGATTCAGCCGGGGCTTGAAATATAAATCAGTAAAGATTATTCACCGAACAGTTCTTTGCATTTAGCAAGGTTATCGCCGTAAACTTCCTCATCAGTAGGAACATACTCTTCAAGAGGAACAGCAAGCCTTGTTGTGTTAAGGAAATGTCTGTAGTTGATGTTGTCACTGTGGCTGTTTCCAGTCCATGTACCGCAACCGATTGTTGTTGTGTACTCGTGTCCTGCAAAGAAACTGCCGCTGTTTACGATTGTATTAGGCATGTTGATGTTAACTCTTCCTGTAGGAATGAACTCGGCAAGTTTTTCCCACTGTTCAGGTTTAGTTGAGTGGAGAGCACATGAGTGTCCGATTCCCGAGAACTTGAGGTTCTTAAGGAGTGTTTTCATCTCTGTATCGAAATCATTCCACTTCCATACTGTAAGTACAAGTGAAAGTTTTTCATTGGAGAACATGTCTTCAGGTCCGATTTTCTGACCTTCAACCATGATGAATTTTGTGTTTTCAGGAACACTGATTCCAGCCATTTCTGCAATAGTAAGAGCTGGTTTTGCAACAATGTCTCTGTTGAGAGTGTGTCCGTCAGGCCACATAACAGCTCTGAGTTTTTCTCTCTCTTCAGATGTACACATATATCCGCCGACTTTCTTGAGCTCTTCAATTCCTGCATCATAGATTGATTCATGGAGAGAAACAGCATTTTCTGATGAACATGATGTAGCATTGTCAAAAGTTTTTGACTGCATAACACATGTAGCAGCTTTAACAAGGTCTGCAGAAGGATCGATGATAGCTCTAACATTACCGGCACCTACAGTTATACTTGGAGTACCGGCAGCATGAACTACCTTGATAAGAGCCTTTCCGCCTGTTGCTACAGCGAAATCACAAATTGACATAAGTTCAACAGTTTTTTCGTTTGTAGGCTCTTCAATACAGAGAAAAAGATCTTCAGGAGCACCGATAGCTTTAAGAGCTTCTCTTCCGTATTTAACTGTTTTAGCAGTTGACTGCTTTGTTCTGGGGTGCGGTGAACAGATCATCGCATTTCTAGTTTTAAGAAGTGAAAGACCTATGAAAGCTGTAGTAATTGTAGGGTTGGTACAGGGAACTACGTTTGCAACAACACCCATTGGTTTTGCATAAGTCTTGATACCTCTTTTCTTGTCATCAGAAATAAGACCGCAGGTTTTCTTGTCTTTCATTTCATACATAATACCTTTGATCTTTCCGTGTTTTCTAACCTTATGTTCGTAAACACCCATTCCTGATTCTTCATGAGCTATTTTAGCAACATCTTCAGCAACAGCTTTTGTCTGGAGTTTCCAGGCAACAGCAGCTACCATTTCATCTACTTTATCCTGCGGCCAGTATTCAATCACTTCAAAAGCTTTTCTGGCTCTTTCATACAGGTCTTTTACATTTTCAGCCATATTTATTAGTCTCCTTAACGCACCACAACCCTGATAACAGAAATCAGGGTTTTTTTGTTTGTTTTCTTTTTTTCAGAGAAATAATCCTATCCCAGTCACAGAACCTAATACTGACTTCATTTATTTTTTTTAAAAGATAAATAAAGGAAAGGAGGCACTCCCTGAATCAATAGAAAAGTCCCCTGCTGGCAGGGGACTGATATTCCAGATATTATTTCTTTTTAGAAACAACCTTTCTTGGATCTTCAATGTAGAACTTAATCGCATATCCTGATCCGAAAAGTTTTTCTTTTTCTTTCCAGGCATCCTGCCATTCTTTAGGTGTTTTAGCCTGAGCACCAGCAAAACCAGCTCTTTCTGAAATTGATGGTACTGGCCTGTCAGCAGGTCCGTCATACCATTCCTTAGGTGTAAGCTGTGAACCGAGGTAGTCAAAGCTTTCTCTTTCAAGCTCTTCAATAGCGTGAGCTGAAGCACCGAAAGCTCTTGTTACAGACATTATACACCATGCAGCTTCAGGTGAGAAATCAAGATCCATCATTGCAGCTGTCATAGCACCGATAAGGTCAATATCAACATTACCAAGAGCAGCTTTAGCAGCTTTAACAACTTCTTTCATGAATGGAACATACTTGATGGTTTTTACTGCTGGAAGTTTTTTCTCAACATAGTCAAGAATTTTTCTTGCTGCAGGATCTTTAAGGTATCTGTCGTTGATGCCGAAATGATCTTCTTTAGCACATTCTTTTACAAGAAGTGCAGCAGCATCTGCGATGCTCATACCATCTTCTTCAACCATAGCATAGTATTTAGCAATCATCTTGCCTGTAGCATCGAAAGATGCGTAAGCATGACCGAAAGCAAGAACTGAACCACCACATGACTGTGTGATATAGTTTTTACCTCTTGCAATAGCTCTTGCAAGAAGAGCAGGGTTTGAAAGACCATCATCAAGCATGATAACAAGAAGGTAGTCAAGTACTTCTCTTTCCTCAACAAAAGGAATTCTTGCCTGGTAGTCAACAAAAAGCATATCAGTCATTCCGTAACCAGCTTCTACGAACTCAGTTGTATCATAACCTCTGGAAACGATTCTGTGGATATTTTTGTATGCTACTTCAGAAACCCATTTAAACCCTTCTCTGCCATCTGGAGGAAGTGTTCCAACTTCTCTGTTTGAATAATCATATCTAAGTCTTGGATCGTTGAGAGTACCTTCAACTTTCCTTTTGACAAATTTCATCTGCGCGATTCTGTCATCAGAATGTTTTAAATTAGCCATTTTCTGAATTCTCCTGATTCTAACTCTTTCTTAGCATATTCTGCTCTTTCTTCCTGAGAAGGAACAGCTCTGTCTTCCGGACCAATATACTTGATCATAGCAAGGTCAAGCATCTGAACCATCGGCTCGTTTCTTGAAGCAGCCCATGCTCTACCTTTCTTGAGTGTGTAGAGAGCGTGTGCAGCACAGCTGTATCCTCGTACTGTACAGCCGAGAGCCCATGCAGCGTTAGGAGCAAATCCGATATCAGCAAGAGCTGTGTTACCGGCACCAACCATGTTTACAGCAACATAGCTTCTTCCTTCTTCTGCTCTTCTTGCATAGAATTTTTCTTCAAGAGCTCTCTGGAATCTGAGGTATACACCAGCTACTCCGAGTGCTTCCTGTGTAAGGTGAGTAGGTTCTGCTCGTGGGTCGCCGTCAAGGTGCTGTGGCTGTCCCATTCCCATTACTGCTCTTCCAGAATCCATGTATTCGTTAACACATTCAACAGCAACTTCTTCAGGAGTCTTACCTTCATCAGCAGCTCTGTCGAGGTATTTTTTAAGCATGTAACCGTGCTGAGCTCCAGGTCCGTGAGCGCCGCCAAAAGTCATGATAGAAGCAGCAACAGCAGCCGGAAGCATTGGGTGCCCGTTTATTACAGCTATAGATGATACAGCTGAAGGTGACATTGAGTGTTCAAGGAATTCCCCAAGCTCATAGTCGAGCATTCTTCTTTCGTTTTCTGAAGGAATTCTACCCTGGTAAAGGATAAACAATCCGTCAGCAAATGTGTAACCAGCTTCCGCAAGATCACTTACGTTATAACCTCTTAAAACAGTTTTTTCTTCTGTTTTATAAGAGATCATTGTTTTTCGCTGGATCAATGGTTTACGATCCATTCTTTCTCCTCCTATAAAAGTCTAATACCTTTTACCAAATGTTTTTCAAGTTACGATATTCAGGTAATAATTAGCTTATTAAAGTCAACCAAAACTTAGTTTATTTCATGCATAAAGTCAACTTATTTATATTCATATCTTTGATAACTCAGAGTTATCAAAAAGCCCTTTTTTAACCATAAATCTGTCATTTCAATCATTTTTACAGTTCGCAAAACATGAGAGGAATTATTAAAAAAAACTGAATAACGCTGTTTTATAGCCCAAAACTGCAGATGATCTGGCCCCTGAACATACACGGAGCAGGCCTCCCGAACCTTAAGCCTGCAGATGCTTAAAACAACTGTACTGTTCGGGGAATTTGTATTATCATTGGAAAATTATTAACATAACCAATATTCATGCAAATCTTAAACTTTTGTCAGGAATTTCCAGGAGGCACCCTTTATGACAGAATTTATTAAAACACTTGAAGAAAAAATTTCCAAAAGAGAGAGAATTGATCAGGCCCTTTACACAAAGTATCATGTAAAAAGGGGTCTCAGAAACAGGGATGAATCAGGGGTACTTGTAGGGCTTACTGAAATCGGAGATGTACACGGATATATTTTTGATGAGGGGGAAAGGGTTCCTGATGAGGGAAGACTCCTTTACAGAGGTGTCAATATAAATGAGATTGTCACAAATATAATATCTGAAAACAGAACAGGTTTTGAGGAAACTGCTTTTTTTCTTATTTTCGGTGATTTTCCAACTTCATCGGAACTGGAAAATTTCAATGAACTTCTGGATTCATTCAGATATCTCCCTGACGGATTTGCAGAAGATATGATAATGCGTGCTCCAAGCCGGGATATAATGAACAAGCTGGCCAGAAGTGTCCTTGTTTCCTATTCCTACGACAGCAAGGCAGATGATATAAGCATAGAAAATGTAACAAGACAGTGTCTTGAACTTATTGCAAGGCTTCCTACAATGGCAGCTTACGGCTACCAGGCAAAATCCCACTATCATGACGGGAAAAGTCTCTATATACACAGACCTAAAAAGGGAATAGGAACAGCAGGAAACCTGCTTCACCTTATAAGGCCGGACAGCCAGTATACAGAACTTGAAAAACAGGTCCTTGATCTTGCCCTGATCCTCCATGCAGAACATGGAGGCGGTAACAACTCAACGTTCACAAACCATGTTGTCACATCAACAAACACTGATACATATTCAGCAATTGCAGCGGCTCTCTGTTCAATGAAAGGGCCGAGACACGGTGGAGCAAACAAAAAAGCACTCAGGATGATGGACAATATAATGGAAAATGTCAGTGACTGGAATGATGATGATGAAATAGTTTCATACCTCGGAAAAATCCTCAGAAAAGAGGTTTTTGACAAGGCAGGCCTTGTTTACGGCTACGGGCATGCGATCTATACAAAATCAGACCCAAGGGCTGTTCTCCTGAAACAGAAAGCAAGAGAACTTGCAGCAGCAAAAGGGATGGAAAAGGAATTCAACCTCTATATGAGTGTGGAAAAACTTACCTCTGCAGCTCTATTAAAGGAAAGGGGTTTTGAAAAGGTAATCTCAGCCAATGTTGATTTTTACTCCGGATTTGTCTATAGAATGCTTAATATTCCCACTGCCCTTTATACACCAATATTTGCAATAGCAAGAATGGCCGGATGGTCAGCACACAGGCTGGAGGAACTTGTAAGCGGAGGAAGAATTATAAGACCGGCATATAAAAATGTATCAAAGAAAAGAAGTTACGTGCCAATTTCAGAAAGATAAGTTACAATATAAGATCTTTTTACAAGAGGGCTATTTTTCATGAAAAAATCAAAATTCAGAACCTTTAAAAGCAGAATACTCCTGAGCTGCTCTTTACTTCTGCTTATATTCATCATCTCGCTGTCATTCATGCTTTATACAAACAAAAGAAATTTAAAAACTATCAATTATATTACAGAACAGCTTGTTCCTGTTACAGTTAACCTTCTTGAAATTCAGAAGGAAATTCAGGGAATAGAACTTAATTACTACAGTGCTGCACTGTCAAAAGACACAGAAATACTTTTTTCAGCAGAAAAGGAGACCACAGATACCCTGACAAAAATGCTTCAGACAGCAGACAGCCTTGTGGGAACTGCTTTCAGCGATATTGCTGATTATTTTTACGCTTCAACAACAATGTACCAGAAGTTCTTCGATGAAGGAACAATTATGGCTGAAGCATATATCAACAGAGGGACAAGTTACGGAAACACATACAGAAAAATGAGCTTTGCCCCGCTGTCTCAGAGACTTCAGGAAGAGATAGATACAATATCTGTAAAAATAAAAAAAGCACTTGATGAAAAAATACATGAAGCTGACCAACTACAGAAAATGTCACAGAATATAACATTCATCCTGATTGGAATGAGTATCCTGTTATCCGTGTTCATATCAATCAGGATTGCAAACTCACTCTCGAAACCTATCAGCCTCATAATAAAGTCAACCTCGAAAATTGCGGAAGGGGACCTCACATATGTTCCGGACTATAAAAAGAATGATGAAATAGGCAAGTTCTCTTCCAATTTCAAGATTGCAATCGACAACCTCAAGAAGCTGATCTTCGAAGTTAAGGATGCTTCAGGAAATACCGTTAAGATCAGCGAACGGGTAATCAATTCAGCCAACAGAACATCAGAGGATATACTCAACATATCAGACCTTCTCTCCACTGTTGAAGACCAGTTCAAGGAACTATCTCTATCAATAGGGACAACATCTGAATCTTCAGAAATTATCAGCAGAAACATAAGCAGCCTGACAAACCAGATTGAAGACCAGGCGACAGCAGTGACACAGACTTCAACTGCACTTGAAGAGCTTTCTGCAACAATAAACAATGTCTCAGTGATTGCTTCCAGGAACCAGAAAGAAACACAGACCCTCCTTGAAACAGCAGAAGAGGGAGGGGAAAGGATTGACCAGACCAAGACAATTGTTTCAGACATATCAAAGCATGCATCAGACATGAATGAAATACTTGAAATTATAAACGGGATTGCCAGCCAGACCAACCTTCTTGCAATGAATGCATCTATCGAGGCTGCCCATGCAGGTGAATACGGCAAGGGTTTTGCAGTAGTTGCAGATGAAATCATGAAACTTGCTGAATCAACCAGCGACAATTCAAACAAGATAAGCTCACTCCTGACCATTATCATAGACAAGATAAAGACTGCAGAATCATCCTCAAGCGAAAGCAGGGACACATTCCAGAACATCAATGAAAAGATGCACAGGTTTATAAACGCATTCTCAGAGATAGCTGCCAACATGAACGAAATGTCGGCGGGAACAGGGGAGATAACAGAGTCATCACTGAACCTTTCAAGAATTACAAGGGAAATAGAAGATAGCGCCCTCGATACAAACAGGAGGACAATGAGCATAGGACAGATCCTTCAGGACCTCAAATCCAATGAGAGGATGACAGAAGAAGCCATAGGAAAGATCAACACAGTAACACATAAGATAAAGGATTCCATGGATATGCTGATTGAACAGACAAAGAACAATGATATTTTCATCAAGAAACTTGACAATGAAATAAACAAGTTCAAGCTTTCATAGAATCCACAACTACATACTGCTCAGATATGAAACTCCGGGTACTGTTCCCGGAGTTTTTTTATGAATATCCATAGTAGGATAATCATATAATCAGTATAAATTAATTTCATATAAAATTAATTCTGTGCCAATTTCAACAAATAGTGTAAAATATTAAACAATTTACATCCAGGAGAGGACAATATGATTAAGGCCGATTTCAAATCAATTAAGAGCAAAATCCTTACAGGCTGCATTTCACTCATACTTATTTTCATGATTTCCCTGTCATTCATGCTTTATACAAACAAAAGAAATATCAGGACAATAGACTACATAACAGAAAAACTCGTCCCTGTTACAATCAACCTGATGGATATTCAGAAAGATATCAAGGAAATAGAGCTTCTTTTTTACAGTGCGTCTCTTTCACATGAAAAAATATGGCTTGAGACATCAGAAAATGTTTTTTCCAATCTGTCAGAAAAAATGAAATATGCAGGAAAGAAACTCCAGGATTCAGAATTTTCCGATATTTCATCCTACTTTGTTTCTTCCAAAGATGTATATGAAACATACTACAATGAAGGAATGAAAATGGCCATGGCCTATATTGAAAAAGGGGATTATCACGGCAACAGTTACAGAAGGATGGCTTTTGCTCCCCTCTCCATAAGACTTCAAAGCGAAATAGATACAATTGCAATGAAACTGAAAGACAGCCTGGATCTTCAGATAAAAAGGGCTGAAAAACTTCAGGAACTTTCCCAGAAAATAATTTTAATACTTGTCATCCTCAGCACTGTTCTTTCCGTGTTCATATCAATCAGGATTGCAAACTCACTCTCGAAACCGATCAGCCTCATAATAAAGTCAACCTCGAAAATTGCGGAAGGGGACCTCACATATGTTCCGGACTATAAAAAGAATGATGAAATAGGCAAGTTCTCTTCCAATTTCAAGATTGCAATCGACAACCTCAGGAAGCTGATCTTCGAAGTAAAGGATGCTTCAGGAAATACCGTTAAGATCAGCGAACGGGTAATCAATTCAGCCAACAGAACATCAGAGGATATACTCAACATATCAGACCTTCTCTCCACTGTTGAAGACCAGTTCAAGGAACTATCTCTATCAATAGGGACAACATCTGAATCTTCAGAAATTATCAGCAGAAACATAAGCAGCCTGACAAACCAGATTGAAGACCAGGCGACAGCAGTGACACAGACTTCAACTGCACTTGAAGAGCTTTCTGCAACAATAAACAATGTCTCAGTGATTGCTTCCAGGAACCAGAAAGAGACACAGACACTCCTTGAAACAGCAGATTGACCAGACCAGAGGGAGGGGAAAGGATTGACCAGACCAAGACAATTGTTTCAGACATATCAAAGCATGCATCAGACATGAATGAAATACTTGAAATTATAAACGGAATTGCCAGCCAGACCAACCTTCTTGCAATGAATGCATCTATCGAGGCTGCCCATGCAGGTGAATACGGCAAGGGTTTTGCAGTAGTTGCAGATGAAATCATGAAACTTGCTGAATCAACCAGCGACAATTCAAACAAGATAAGCTCACTCCTGACCATTATCATAGACAAGATAAAGACTGCAGAATCATCCTCAAGCGAAAGCAGGGACACATTCCAGAACATCAATGAAAAGATGCACAGGTTTATAAACGCATTCTCAGAGATAGCTGCCAACATGAACGAAATGTCGGCGGGAACAGGGGAGATAACAGAGTCATCACTGAACCTTTCAAGAATTACAAGGGAAATAGAAGATAGCGCCCTCGATACAAACAAGAGGACAATGAGCATAGGACAGATCCTTCAGGACCTCAAATCCAATGAGAGGATGACAGAAGAAGCCATAGGAAAGATCAACACAGTAACACATAAGATAAAGGATTCCATGGATATGCTGATTGAACAGACAAAGAACAATGATATTTTCATCAAGAAACTTGACAATGAAATAAACAAGTTCAAGCTTTCATAGAATCCACAACTACATACTGCTCAGATATGAAACTCCGGGTACTGTTCCCGGAGTTTTTTTATTCATCACACAAACAGTCAGGATTCATATATCTTTCTTGCAAGAGGGACACGACGGCCGATACCGAACGCCCTCTGTGATATCTTGAGAACAAGAGGGGCCTGGATTCTCTTGTATTCGCACCTTGCAACAAGCTTGATAATAAATTCAACTGTATCAGGGTCAAACCCCTTCTTTACTATTTCCCCCTTTGATCTGTTTTCAAGAATGTAAAGGGTCAGAATCCTGTCCAGAAGATCATAAGGAGGAAGGGAATCCTCATCCTTCTGGTCAGGCCTCAGCTCAGCGGAAGGTGCCTTTTCAAGTATGGACAGAGGAATCATCTCCCCGTCCCTTTCGTTTATATACCTGCAGAGACCGTAAACATCCGTTTTAAAAAGATCTCCAATAACACCCAGCCCTCCAGCCATGTCACCGTAGAGAGTACAGTAACCTGTAGAAAGCTCGCTTTTATTGCCTGTCGTCAGAAGCAGGGAATTGAATTTATTTGAATACCCCATCATCAGAGTCCCCCTGATTCTGGCCTGGAGATTTTCCTCTGCAAGATCAAAAGGACGTCCCTCAAAAAACGGATCAAGGGATTCAAGATATTTATCATATAGAGGTTTTATTTTAATAAGATCAAGTTCAAGTCCAAGATTATCAGCAAGAGCTTTTGCATCCGACACACTCCCTTCTGAAGAAAATTCGGAAGGCATGGCAAATACCCTGACATGTTCCCTGCCGAGAGCCTTAACTGCAAGAACAGCGACAATTGCAGAATCAACACCGCCGGAAAGGCCCAGATGCACTTTTGAAAAACCGCATTTGAAAAGATAATCCCGGAGTCCTGTTATAAGTGCTTTTTCAATATCCCCGTAATAATCATCTCTGAGGGAGATTTCTGCATAATCCTTTTCTGTATCGAAAACAATAAGCCCCTCTTCAAAGCTCTTACCCTGCATTATCAGATTGCCTTTCCTGTCGGTTATAAGAGAATTCCCGTCAAATATTATGCTGTCATTACCACCTGTAGAATTAACATAAACAACACTCACCCCCCCTCTTCTGGAAATTGTTTCAACAAGCTCAAGACGGTCCTTTATTTTTCCCGCAAAAAAAGGTGATGCAGAGGGAGAGATTATTATTTCAGCTCCCCTGTCAAGGAGTTCCTTAACCGGATCAATCTGATACCTTTCCTGTTTACCCACAGATGACTGGCACCAGAGATCCTCGCAGACTGCAAATCCTATTTTAAAACCGCAGAAATCAAAGATCTTCCTTTCCGAAGAAGGTTCGAAATAGCGTGATTCATCAAAAACATCATAAGTGGGAAGGAGTGTTTTTTCCTGTGTGTGTACTATCTGCCTGTCTCTGATCACTGTTGCACAGTTGTAATACGGTTTACCGGAGGAATTGCTGTTCTCACCGACATGGCCAATAACAACAGCAATTCCTCCGGGGAGCTCTTTCTGAAGCCACCGGAGTGATTCAATATTTTTCTCATAAAATGCACTCTGGTCCAGGAGATCAAGAGGAGGATATCCGCATATTGAAAGTTCAGGAAATACAGCCATATCTGCCCCTTCATCAAGAGCCAGTTCTGCATATTTCAGGATTTTTTCCCTGTTTGCTTCAAAATCGCCAATCTTTGTATTTATCTGAACTGAAGCTATTTTCATTTTCATCCCCCTTGAGCTGCGACCAAGTATCCGGGAAGATACTGATTACCGCATAAATAAAATACTTCAAAAAAAATAAAATCACAACATCAAAGAAAACAAAAACAAATTTTCATCTCTTACTGACAGTTATATATTATGTGTTGAATATCAATTTAATTGACAACTATTTATAAAAAAATATACAATCATTTCAGGATGAACAACTCAATTTTAATTGCTGATCAGGATTCCCGCTGCGGGAAAAAAATAACAGACAAACTTCTTATGAATAATATTAAAGTTATTCAGACAGTTGTAAATAAAAAACCATTAAAAGAAGAAAAAGATAATGAAGAAGAGAGCAGGGAACAGATGCTTTCAAGACTGGACTGGAACTGCTTTTCAACTATATCTCCGAAAAATATCATACTGCAGTCAAAACATTTTTCAGAATTTACAACAGCAGCTGTTGTTTTCACCCCTCCCGAAGCTGCACAGTCATTTATCAACCAGACCCATATTGAAATTCAGAAATCAATTGATTTTTATTTCAGAAGCCTCGTGACAATTACCAAGGAAATTATCAATGATCTCAGGAAAAAACCCGGATCTTATTTGTATCTCATTCTGAATTCCAGAAACAGGGATGACCTTTATACATCAATTTACAAGTCATTTATAAACTCAGTAATCAGCAGCAGCTGTGATTCAGTATTTATCAACGGTATAGAAAACAGTTTTGAGGAACCTGAACAGTTTGCCGAGTACTTCTACAATATACTGCAGAAAGAAAGAAAAACTGCAGGGAAGTGGCTGAAACCGCTTCAGATGAATACCCTGTTCAGTTCTTTTTCAGGCAGGCAGTAACATACTTAAGTACCTTACGGGAATCAATTTGATTGACTTGAAGAGTGTTAATATTATATTGTTTTAACTATGAAAATATGGATAAAGTATCTAATAGGAATAATAACCGGGACTGTTCTTGCACTTATATTTTCAAACAGTCACCAGGGAGCCCTGAAGTTTTTAACCCCTGCAGCTGAAATATTCATCAATATCGGGAGATACTGTTTTTTCCCGCTGATATTCTTTTCTCTTACAATTGCTGTACATGAACTCCTTAACAGCAGGAGATTCCTTTCCATTCACTGGAAATCAATAATTGCTCTTGTTATATCAACCCTTTCCCTGACAGTAATCGGAATAATAAGTACATTAATCTTCTCACCTGACAGGATCCCCGTGCTTCTGGAAAAAAAAGAAACAATAAGGCTTTTGACTCTCAAAGAGCACCTGCTGGAAATATTTCCGACAAATCTGTTTTCAGCCTTCAACAGCAGCGGAAGTTTTATTCTTCCGGTTATTTTCCTGGCTTTTCTTATCGGTTTAAACCTTAATTATGACAGGACAGCTACAAAACCGGTGGTTCAGCTCTGTGACTCGCTCAACAGGATTTTCTATCATATAAACAGTTTTATTATGGAAATTATGGCACCAGGTATTATCGTTTTTTCAGCAATACTTGTACTCAGAATATCATCAATCCAGCATATTGCACTTTACAAACAGCTTTTTCTGATACTGCTTATCAACTCAGTATTTCTGATTTTTCTGATTTTTCCAGCTGCCCTTTATATGCTTGGAATGAAGGAAAAACCATATAAATACATTTTCGCCCTTACAGGTGCGGCACTTACAGGATTTCTGACAGGTGACAATTATCTGGCAAATAACATTCTCATAAAGCATGCCCACGAAAATCTGGGGGTTCCCAGACAATCAGGATCAGTAACAATATCAATTTTTACAATATTCGGGCGGGCAGGTACAGCAATGGTTACTGCAATCTGCTTCATAATAATACTCAACTCATATTCAGGTATTGGGATAACTTTTCAGCAGATCCTCTGGCTTCTGACAGCAGTATTCCTGAGTTCATTTCTGCTCTGCACAGTCCCTGCAGCAGGAACAGTTACTGCTCTTGCAATAATATGTTCTGCATATGGCCATGGAATTGAAGACGGTTTTCTGATTTTCAGTCCGGTTATACCTTTTCTGCTGAGTTTCAGCGTTCTTCTTGATGTGATGACTGCCGGTATTTCGGCAATGCTTGTTGCAAGATATGAAAACATTCAGAAAGATATAGAAATCAAGGATTTCATATAAATCAATACATATAAAAAGAGAGCTGATTAAAATCAGCTCTCTTTTTTATTGCAATAGTCATAAAAATATTTTACTTAACGATTAAACAGGAAACCGAATCCCAGCTTCAGCATCATTTCATCCATGAATGGCCGGCCGTCCCATAAATGATAAACCGGCAGATAAACAGAGAGGGATGTTCTGAAACTGTTTTTTTCGGAATAGTTCCACAGCAGATAACCTCCGGCTTCAAGGAAAACAAATCTTCCTCCATAGAAATATCCCAGAATATCACTTTTCTGAGTTTCACCTTCACCCCATGTCTTAAGGGGAATCTTCAGCATCAATGCAGGTGAAACAAGCCAGCCCAGATCAATCTGCTTTTTCAGGCTGTAGCGCATCGAATAAGGGAAATCGATGAGAATATTCATAAGCAGCAGAGAATCTGCATATTCGATTTCCGCAGGCTGAACAACATCAGCGTCCTCTTCAGAAAGCTGGTAATAATTCCAGCTTATATTTATTGACGGCATAAAATATCCCGAACCGCTTTCCATCTCAAGACCCGCACCAATATTGGGAAGAAGTGGAGAAGGAGCCCCCTCATCATCAGTATTCAGCATGAATAGAGGCCCCCCTTCAATGCTGTAGGATTGAAACTCAAATCCTGATGCATAAAAAGGGATAAGTAATATAATAAAAACTGTAACTAATATTTTTTTAAACAACATCACTTAAATAATTAATATCTCAAATCCTGATTTTATCAACCCCTTTTTCATCAATAATGGAAAACCCGCTGTTTCCCGAGTAGAAAAAGGACTGATACTCCCAGAAAAGATATAGTTTTCCCCTTTCACAGCATACACCGGTATAATTATATCCTTCAGGAAGCGGACCAAGTAAAAGTTTTTCAAGAACTGATTTTTCCGATAACTTGTATACCCTGTCTTCAAACGTGAACCAGTAAGTGCTTCCTGATTTATACACAGGCACGGAAAGATAGCTGCCGCTGTCATCAGAAGAATTCACAAACCTGTAATTTTCAGCAGTACTGCAGTTAAGGTATTTGACGGAAAGATCTGATATGCCGGCCGGAGAGGATACTGTCTGTATGAAACCAAGAATTTTCTCAAGATCTGTAACATCAGTTTTTTTTCCATTATTACCTGTAAGGCTTTTTCTGTATTCAGATTCAGTTATCCCGGAAAGATTACATCCCCGGACATCGTGGCTGTAGTAGGTAAAGCTGCTTGAATTATTATCTGTATGTTTCCAGGCAGAGATCCATCTGCCTCCGGAATAAATAAAATCAACTGCCTCATATTTTTCAAGACTGCTGCTTTTTACAAAATCAGAAACCAGGTTATCTTCTGAACTATCAAGCTTGACAAGGGGTGAATGTGAATATCTGCCTGACTTTCCCGAAAAAAAATTATCCCTGTATATATGACAGTAAATACTGTTTTTATAGTAAAAAAGAGATTTCATGGTATTTCCGGATAAATAATAATCATTTTCAATCAGATCCATATTTCCGTGATACGGATCATCAAGAGGTATCTTTAGAATTCCTGTATTATTAAGTGCAAGATAAAGAAAATCGCCTGCAGATGTATAATCCGCAACACGGTGCTTTTCTGTCCAGGGAAGAAGTTCCCCTGGACCGGAAGGGACAGAGCTTTCTTCTGATGGGTAACTGTTTATTGAATAATATGAACCATGAGTTTCTTTTTTTTCCTCCCCCCCTGTCGAAGCAGCATCAGGAGAGGATTTTAAACATCCTGTTAATAATGCAGATAAAAAAAGAAAGGAGAGTATTACAAGGGAACGCACATCAAAACCGAAGAGTCTCAATCATATACCTTACAGAAACACCATCTATATTTTCCACTTTTTTCTCGACAACGAAAACCAGGCCTTTTTCATCAGGGGAGAGCAATACTTTTCTGATGCGGTAATCACTGATTCCTTTTCTTGTAAAAGCCGGATTGCCAATCCGGTAGTCCATTGTCTTTCCCGCTTTATCACTTAATTTTAAATCAATATTGAAAGACGACACGGCTGAAACACCGCTGCCTGTAACATTCTGCGAAAGCTGAACATCATAGTTTTTTTCTGTCTTGAAATCCCTGAAACTTACAGATTTTCCACTATCCCCGTTTATATTGAGGTAGAGACACCTTCCCTTGCGTACAAAATTTATTCCTTTTCCGGCAGCAAAACCTGATACAGAAGCTATAGCACTGTAAAGAGCACCTGTACCATCTTCCTGTGATGTTACAGCCTGACTGAATTCTTTTTTAATAATTCCCTCATTTACAAATGAATTCTTTTTTACATTCACAGTGTACAGTTCAGAATATATTTCATTATCTGTTACCCCGTACTGAGCAAACATGAAGTGCTCTGAATCACCGGAAAAACCGAGATTTACAAAATTCGCGATATCACCGGCAAAAAGTCCGGTATTGCATAATACCAATATTATTAAACAGACAACAATCCTTCGCATACTTACTCCTTACATTACTTTATTTATCGAACATTTTCCCCCTTTAATAAATTTTTTTTACAGGCACATTCTGGATTTTTCTCAATTTTATTGTATTATTTAGACATGACAATAACAAAAAGGAATATATTTCTACTAAGCTCCACTTTAATGATTCTGATAGTTACAGCATTAACACTGTCAGTTCCTTTTGTGATTCAGAAAAAAACTGATATACCGTTTTCTGTAATTCTCTATTCACCTGATTTCTTTATGCCTGTTCTTCTTGCATTATTTGCAGTAATCAGCCTCTTTATTATCCGTTATTCGTTTCTGAAAACAAACAGCACTGAAATATTCTTTTACTCACTTTTCCTTATCAGTCTTGTATTTGATCTTTCAAGATCCTATATTGCTGTTTTTACATATTTCAGGATACCTGAGTACTATAATATTTACGCTTCAAGGGTCTGTTATTTCGGAAAATTCTTCGGCCTTGCATCACTTTTTGTCTCTGCTTTTTTCACCTCAGAAGCTGAAACAAAAAAAGCAGAAACAACTGCCGCAGTTATTCTGCTGTTATCATATATGCTTTCCTCATCAATCCCTTTTTCAACATATAAGCTGGCAACAATGATACAGCAGCCGGGATATTTCACCTACTTTGCATTTTCCATTCTTTCGATCGAATTCCTTACAGTGCTGATATATTTATTCAATTATCTTCAGTCAGGAAACAGGGAACATCTTACTCTTTCCTTAAGCATGATTCTGATTTTTGCAGGGCGGGAAACTTCATTTTTCTTTTCGGAACCGGTGATTTTCATATCAGCACTTCTACTTCTCACAGCAGGAACTTTTTTCTTCTCAAACAAGGTCCACCAGATTTATTCATGGTACTGATATCAATATAGAGAACACTTTTAAAGGATAGTTACATCCATGCAATGCCTCGTTTTCGGACATCTCCCTAAAGGGACAAACGCATGTCCACTCGGCATAAATTCATCCTGAATTTAAAAGCACTGCAGCTGTATAAACAACTGCAGTGCTAATCCCTTTATATTGTCAGATCCCTCTCAAAATAAAGACCGGATTATTAATTCCGGTCTGTATCTCAAAAAGAATAAATAAACTGTTTATTGTTTCAGAACAGGAGTACCGTTGCAGTATATCCTGTGACAAGCGGAAGCATCAGGTTATCAAAATCACCAAGAGGCATGACTTCAGTCAATGTTGCAACAGACGCTATAATCAGTGAACTATTCAGATTTCCTGTTATCCTGAATGCGGAAAAGAAAACTGCAGTAAAGCATGCAATACTTCCCACATAGGTCTTCCCTCCGGTAAAAGGCACCTTTTTTCTCCCTGCAAACTTCCCTGCAAGACTGGCAAATCCGTCCCCGAATGCAAGAGCATATATTGCAACAGCTGCTGCAGGTTCCGGATAGAAGAAAAGCGCAGCCATAGCACCCATAGCCAGAGTAACAGGTCCCATTGCAAATTGGTCTCTGTCCCTTTCCCGAAGTGCAAGCTCCTTAATACCTGCAATTACGGCCACTGACCTGCCTTCACTTCTGAGTATTTCTGAATATGTGTATACTACAATTCCACCAGCCAGAAGAGCGAATGCAAAACCCTTATCAAATGCGGCAAGCAGCGGTACAAGGGAAATAGCCATGTGAATGGTTTTCCTCACCAGCTCTGTTTTAAGTTCATCAAGTTTGTCTGTATTATATTTATTGCCTATAGCAGCAATTACTCTTTCCAACTGAAAGCTCCTCAAATTGGTACAAAATCAACCGTAAATACTAATGCATTTTTCGTGCCAACTACGCGTTCCTTCAGTTATTATTAATTCATTGCAATATAAGGATTTACTCATTCAAAAAAAACGTAATCTTAAGAAAGGATATGAAGGTGTATACTTTTTTATACACCTTCATTATTTTTTTTATAAAAAGAACAGCAGGACATATACTGTGGATACTGCAAGTGTTACAAGCATGAATCCGAAGCCGTATTTTGTGAATTCAATAAAGCTGATTTTATAACCGCTCTTTGATGCAAGACCAGCCGAAACAACATTTGCTGATGCACCGACAAGCGTTCCGTTTCCTCCGAGACATGATCCCAGAGCAAGAGACCACCAGACAGGAACAATAGCTTCACTACCCAGAGTATTACCTATATCATTGACAAGGGGGATCATGGTTGCCACATACGGTATATTATCAACAAAAGCACTGAAAATACCTGATACCCAGACAATAAGGATTGAAGTACTTTTTATATTTCCTTTTGTAAGACCCAATATATATTCAGCCGCTATTTTAATTGCGCCAGTCTCAACAAGTCCCCCTACAAGAATAAAAAGCCCGACAAAGAAAAAAATTGTCCCCCATTCAATATCCTTGAGAACTTCATCAACCTCTTTCACACCTGTTATAAGCATCAGAAGAGAAGCACCGAACATTGCAATTACAGATGCTTCCAGATGAAGAAAGCCATGAAGAAGGAAACCGGTTATAACCAGCGCCAGAACAGAAAGGCATTTAACAAGAAGAGGAATATCTTCAAGTGTTTTCGACTCATCAAATTCCATGATTCTCGCTTTTCTCTCTGTGGAAACCCTCAGCTTTTTCCTGAAAACAAGTATCTGTATAATTGTGAAAAAAAACAGACAAATTGCAATAGGCGGCCCGAGATTCACTAAAAACTGCATAAAATCAAGACCTGAAGCACTTCCTATCATGATATTGGGCGGGTCACCTATAAGTGTTGCAGCACCGCCGATATTGGATGCAATTGCAATACTTATAACAAACGGAACAGGCGAAATACCGAGCTCAACAGCAATAAGTATTGTAACCGGAACTATAATCAGGACAGTTGTTACATTGTCAAGAAGGGCTGAAAATAATGCACAGATAAGAGAAAGAAGTATAAGTATTGCAACAGGCTCCCCTTTAGCAAATTTTGCAGCCTTAATTGCTATAAACTGAAAAAGCCCGGTGTTTTTTGTAATTCCTACAATAATCATCATACTTACAAGAAGAAATATCACATTCCAGTCAATATGCTGAAATGCTTCTTCTTCGCCGATTATATGCAGTACCAGATATATTGAAGCGCCGAACAGCGCTACTACAGTTTTATTTATTATTTCGGTCGATATAATAATATAAAGGACCAGAAATATTCCCAGGGCAACAAACATCATGGACATAAAACACTAACTCCTTAAAATCCTGTTAAGAATATCTGCAAGAGCAACAATTCCTACAACCTTATTTTCCTCCACTACCGGGATATGCCTTCTTTTTGTATTTGTAAATTCAAGCGCTGCTTCAATAATTGATGTATCCCTGCTGAATGTAACTGAAGGCTTTTTCATTATATCCCTTATAACAATCTCATCTTCCATTCTGAAAAGCCTTTCAAGAGGCTCGAATGATTTAAGAAACTTAAGGTGACCAAGCTGGGAAGCATAATCAGGAATACCCTCTTTTATAAGCATAACAAGGTTAATCTCTCCTGCAAACTCACCATTATCAGTTACTACAGGAACATAACCTATATCGTTTTTATAAAAAGTATCAGCAAGCTCCCTTATTGTTGCATCCGGAGTAAGGGATATAACATCCTCTGTCATGATATTAGCAACAGTAACCTCTTCCTTCACTTTAATATTCTGCTTTTCAATATATGAAACCAGCTCTTCACCGGTCTTATGGGATATGATATCACTGAAAAGAGAGCTGTTTCTGGAAAGTTTAATAAATGCGGCAAGAGTATTGAGGTAGATATTTGAAACAGCTTTGGATGTGAGAATAAGCACAACCATTTTAAGCTCTATCCCGTTATCTGTTATAGGAGAATCAGGAATGAGAATACCTATCAAAAGATCATCAAAATCATCAAGCCTTGCATGCGGAACTGCTATCCCGCTTTCAAAAGATGTTCCCCCGAGATTCTCCCTTTCCTGAATAGTCTGTTTAATTAATTCAGTATCCATCCTGAACCTGTAATTCTTCTTTATCTGTTTATAGATTTCAATAATTGCATCTTCCTTGCTCCGGACACTGCTTCCTATAATAATGTTATCCGGGTTCAGAAGGCTTGATAATTTCATGCAGACCTCCTCTGTATATATAATTTATTTTAGTATCTCAAAACATATATAAGAAGATCCCGTCATAATAAAAAATCATGAAAAGCCCCAAATTCCGGTAAGTTTTCCGGAAATTTCTGCAAAACCTAAAATCAGGGATTTCTTAATCTGAAAGTCTATAATATTTTATCGAAAAGAAAAAGGAGAATAAGAAAAAAACTGCAAAAAAAACAGGGCAGATCAAATATCTGCCCTGCTCATTATTCAGGCCTGATAAACCTGAATAAATAACTGGAACCTTTATCAGATTCTGATCAGGGTTCCTTCAAGTACTATTTAAGAAGTCCCATGAGGAATACCATAACAAAGAGCGCTACAGATTCAACAAGACCGAGGATGATAAGGTAGTTACTGAAACCTTTACCTGTGCTTGTAAGAGCATCTGATGCTGCAGCACCAGCTGCGCCCTGGAACCATGCAGACATACCCATACCGATTCCGCCGAAAATACCGGCACCGAGAATAATACCGGGATCCACGCCTGCTGCCGCAGCTTTAAGCTGACCCATGAGGATCATCCCGTAGATAGTCTGTGTAAAAGGGGCACCTACAAAAGCAAGAAGAATAAAAGGTGCAGGTTTATTCTGGGCATAGCATCTTTTCCATGCTCCGATTGTTGACATACCGGCAATACCGATACCTATAGCTGAACCAGCTGCTGCAAGAGCAAAAGCTGCTGCAATTCCCATCTGTCCTAAATTCATATATAACTCCTTCAAGTAGAAGCATACTTCCAAATAGAAGACTGCTCCCTTTCTTTTAGTTTATATTTTTATATCAGTCCTCTGAGTTATATCTCAGCTGCCTGATTTCCATCCATTACCGACACCTGCCGGTTTAAGGATAGTTATTTATTTTTTTTAAACGGAGCATAGCCGTAGCCGCTCCATTCAAGGCCTACTTTTCCTCCGAATTCAAGTGTGTTGAGACGAACACCATGAACTACTATGGAAAGCAGAGCCATAGCCATATTAAAAGTATGGGCAAGAAAGAGAATCACGGCAGAAATAATTACCCCTGCAATTCCCATATCTATACCGGCTGCCATAGTATTAAAACTCTGGGCAACTGCAACTGTTGCAAGCCCTACAGCAAAAAGCCTTATATAGGAAACAAGATCAGCAAACATGCTCACACTGTCAAGAAGTTTCATCGGAGACCATGCTATCCCGAGAAATATCCCCTTAAGGACATTCCCGCTCTGTTCCGAGAAAAGAACAACAAGCACAAATCCTGCAATAAAGACAGGAAGAGTAACCGGGTTAACCGGTATTCCGAGAACAAAATATTTAGCCATAAAATATGCTGCAAAGAGAATAAGAATCCACCCGATTTCCGCTATTGCAACAAGTGACGGCATCTTCCTGATAAAACTTATTAAAAGCCCTATGATCAGGTGAGACATCCCAAGATAAAAGCATATCTCTTTTATAAGGTTGCTTGTATCCTGTTCACTGAAACTTGCTATCTCGGGAATAATCATTCTGCTAAGCACAGGATTATTCGCCAGCTCAACCGAACCGAACCATGTTCCTGTTATAGCGCCCCATATTGCCGTTGCAAAACTCAGCACAAAAAGAAGCGCGAAGACCTGATTGGGCATATTCTTAAGTTTTATCTTGAACAGAACTGTAAGTCCAAGAAAGATAAGGCCGTACCCTGCATCCCCGACAATCATTGCAACAAATACTGTAAAAAACATCAGAAAAAACAGACTGACATCTGCTTCCCTGTATCCCGGAGTAATATCCAGAAAACTGAACAGTGATTTGATAATGCCTACCCATTTGGGGTTTCTCATGAGTGTGGGAGGATTCTCAGCCTCTTCAGGATCTTTCAGCAGAAGGGCCCATTTATTGTCAGCAGCCCCTTTCTTAAGATCATCAATTCTGTCGACAGGCACATAACCTGAAATATATGCAAATGCATCTTCAAGACCCATGTCTGCATTTACAGATTCAAACTCAACCCTTTCATCAAGCTCTTCAATACCATCTGCAATAATCTGTTTTTTAACAGAAAGAGCTTCAAGTTCCTTTTCCGCTTTTTCAATCCCGGCTTCCTTTTCCAGAAGCATTTTCCTGAGATCAGCAAGACCGGATTCAGGAATCTTTACTGCTTCAATTCCGGCTCCGGCTAAAAGCTCTCTGCTCTTTTCCGATTCAAGAACTGCAATATAGTGCAGATTTTTTAAATGTTTTACCGGGAAAAAATCAATATCCCCCGATACTTTTGAATATTGTCCGTTTGTAAGCTCATAAAATCCAAGGCCAATCCCTTTACTTCCAAGCTCAAATACATCTGCAGGATTAAAATCACCCCAGGGTTCCAGGCTAAGGATATCTTTTTTTATCTTTTCCTTTTCTTCGCCCAGTATTCTGATTTTTTCAAGAACAGCACTGATTTTAGCTACAGCATCTTCCGCATCCGAAAAACTTTTCATCTTTTCAGGATTTTTCTCATCTTCACCTTTAAGTGAATAGAGACACCTTTCAAAGAGAGCTTTCTTTTCCAGAAGAGATGTAAGATCATCACTTGACCTGTACTCCCTCTCAATGTGCATCACACCAAGATCACGGAGCCTGTCAAGAGTACTGCTTCTTTCCGAATCAAGAACAACAAGGGAAACTTTCTTCATCTTTACTATCATAGCTACGACACCTTCACCAGTTTATTTTTAGCCATTTTCCCCCGTACTACTGCAGCAGTCTGCTGGTCACCAAGGTAGATCTGAATCATTCGAATATTATTCTTTGACTCGGGAATCTTAACCTTTTCAAAGAGGTTAACCCTCTGTGTGGTGGTCCTGAGCTCTTCTCCGAGAAGGAAAAGCTGTCTTTCAAGCACCTTCACCTCTTCATCAAAAGCAAGGAGCTTTGACACTTTGTCTACTGCCGCATCAACCCATAAAGGCATTTCAAAAATATCATATTCTGAAAAATCAAATTCAATGCCTTTAAATATCGGGATATCAACACCTGCGATATTACCATCTTCTATTTCGAGAGATTTTACCTTTACAAGCTTATCAAAACCGACCTCTTCACCGAAAACATCAACCCATGAAAAGATCTCTTTTTCAAACCGGTCCCTTGACTCTTTCTTGCCCCTGATTTCCGCCTCGACCTGTCTCATAACAAGCTGGAGCTGCTGCTTCTTGAGCATAAGAGTGGGAAGGAACCTTGTATATCTCTTCAGCGCATCTTTCTGTTTCTTGAGTTCATTTTTAGTCAGTTTGATATTAGCCATATTCTACTTCTCTTCCTTCGGCCAGAACTTTTTAAGGAGTTCTGTTCGCATACCTGTTTCCTCAGGCTTGAAACACTTGGCAAATATTTCCCAGCCCTTGTCAAGGGCTTTTTCCAGAGGAATATTCACAGAAAGATCCATGAGTTCCTTTTCAAATATTGAACCGTATTCAAGGAGTTTTGTGTCCCAGTCTGACATCCTGAATCCCATTGATTTCTTTTCAAGAGATTCCTTGTATGCTGCATACAGCTTAATCATACCGTCCATAAGAGCTCTGTGGTCTTCTCTTGTGTCCTTGTTAACCTGCTGTTTAAGTCTTGAAAGGGAGCCGAAAGGCTCGATTCTTCCGTTTTTAAGATAGAACTGTCCCTCAGTGATATAACCTGTATTATCAGGTACCGGGTGGGTTACATCATCACCAGGCATTGTAGTTACTGCCAGGATTGTAATTGATCCAGCCCCTTCGAAGTCTACTGCTTTTTCATATCTGGAAGCCAGCTGACTGTAAAGGTCACCGGGGTAACCTCTGTTTGAAGGCACCTGTTCCATGGTAATAGCTACCTCTTTCATGGCATCAGCAAAGTTTGTCATATCAGTAAGAAGTACAAGAACTTTCTTTCCTTCAAGAGCAAACTGCTCAGCGACAGCAAGAGACATATCAGGAACAAGAAGACACTCAACAATAGGGTCTGAAGCAGTATGGACAAAGAAGGTTGTTCTGCTCAGCGCTCCACCCTCTTCAAGTGTATCCTTAAAGAAGAGATAGTCATCATATTTAAGACCCATACCGCCAAGGATAATCATATCAACTTCCGCCTGCATCGCTATTCGTGCAAGAAGTTCATTGTATGGTTCCCCTGAGGATGAGAATATAGGAAGTTTCTGTGATTCAACAAGAGAGTTGAATACATCAATCATCGGGATACCTGTTCTTACCATATTCTTAGGTATAATCCTCTTGGCAGGGTTAACTGAAGGCCCCCCGATTTCAATCATGTTTTCTTTAAGTTCAGGTCCGTTGTCCCTCGGTTTTCCACCGCCGTCAAAAATTCTTCCCAGAAGATTTTCAGAGTATGAAACCTGCATGGGATGGTTGAGAAACCTTACTTCATCCCCGGTAGAAATACCTCTACCTCCCGCAAAAACCTGTAGAGCAACCTTATCACCGTTAAGCCTGATAACCTGGGCAAGAGATTTTCCATGAGCTGATGTTACTTCAGCAAGATCATCATATTTCACCCCGTCAGCAGAAACTGTAATTACGTTACCCGCAATTGATTCTATTTTACTGTAAACCTTACGCATTCCTTCTGCCCCTTAATTATTATTTACCAGCAGCTCAGCCGCGTTTTCTTCAACACCGATCTGTTTTGAAGCAATATGATCAAGCAATTCCTGTTCTTTGGCTTTAAATTCGGCAGAACCCCAGAGAGCACCGTTATAGTCAAGGAAAAGCTGTCTCATATTGTTAAAATACTGTCTGGCTTCATCCTTAACTGTAAAATCGAATTTTGCAGTCAGAATTTTAAGGATCACTTCAAAAATATGTCTCTGTCTTTCTACAGTTACCGAGTTGTCAACAGGATCAAATGAGTTCTGCTGCAGGTAAACAGAATCAAGAAGCTCACTCTTGAGGTAGATGATATAGTCATCTGTACTTGTCCCTTCTTCACCTACTACCTTCATCATCTGTCCTACATCATTTCCTCTGAAAAGGAGACTTCGGGCATATTCTGTCTTATCAGCATCTACTGAACCTTTATATTTACTCCAGCTTTCAAGCGGATGAATAGCAGGATACTTTCTTGCATCAGATCTCTCTCTTGAAAGACCATGGAATGCACCTACTACCTTGAGTGTTGCCTGGGTTACAGGTTCCTCAAAGTTACCGCCTGCAGGTGATACTGTTCCTCCGATAGTTACAGACCCTTTTGAACCGTCTTTAAGTCTTACAAGACCAGCTCTTTCATAGAAAGAAGCAATTACAGATTCAAGATAAGCAGGGAATGCTTCTTCACCCGGTATCTCTTCAAGACGCCCTGACATCTCCCTCATCGCCTGGGCCCAACGTGATGTTGAGTCAGCAAGAAGAAGAACACTGAGTCCCATCTGTCTGTAGTACTCACCAAGTGTCACTGCTGTATATACAGAAGCTTCCCTCGCTGCTACAGGCATGGAACTTGTATTACAGATAATTATTGTCCTTTCCATGAGGGATCTGCCTGTCTTCGGGTCTGTAAGTTCAGGAAACTCCTTAAGAGTTTCTACTACCTCACCGGCACGCTCTCCGCATGCTGCTATAATTACAATATCAACCTCAGCATTCTTACTTGTAATCTGCTGTAGTACTGTTTTACCGGCACCGAAAGGTCCTGGTATACAGTATGTACCCCCCTTGGCAACAGGCATGAATGTATCTACAAGCCTTACCTTTGTTACCATCGGATCAACCGGTTTAAGTCTCTCGGCATAAGCATCAATTGCTCTTTTAACCGGCCAGTCAAACTTCATTGTAACTGGATATGTATTGCCTTTTGAATCCTCAATTTCAGCAATCTTATCGTTAACTGTGTATTCACCTTCAGATGCTACAGATTTCACTGTATATGTATCATACATATTGAAAGGAACCATTATCCTGTGATTGAAAATACCTTCAGGTACTGTTCCCAATGTATCTGCCCTTAATACTGTATCCCCAGCTTTTACAGCAGGTGTAAATTTCCATTTTACATCTTCCGGAAGCGCCGGGAGATATACCCCCCTGTCAAGGAAGAATCCGCATTCCTCTGCAAGCTCGGGGAGCGGGTTCTGAAGACCGTCATATACTTTACCAAGCAGACCGGGACCAAGGGATACGGCAAGCATGTCCTGTGTAAGTTCCACGCTGTCGCCGATTCCGATTCCACGGGTCATCTCAAAAACCTGCAAATCCGCATTGCTTCCTTTGATTCGGATAACCTCGGATTTAAGGTTTTTTTCGCCTTCGGGGGTATTTACTCTTATATACCCCACCTCGTTCATCAGGACGTCACCTTCAACTTCGATAGTTACCATGTTGCCGTTTACACCGACAACCTTTCCTGTACTCTTATTCATAAATTACCTCTACAACAATCAGTCCTTCTATTACCCTTAAAACTGAACATAGAATTATTCTTCAGATTCCTGTTTACCAAGAATAGTCCGATAAAGGGTTTTAAAATTCTGCTGCCCTTTTTCATGGTCGATCTGAGATTTTCTTTCAAGAATCTGAAGCTGAAGATAATAGATAATCAGCTTTCCAAGGTCGAAAAAATGACCGGATTCAAGCATCTCAAGATACTCCCACCTGCCCCTGTTCAGAAGTGTTTCAGCCTCAAGAGGTGTTGATGCATTGAATGCATCCCTCGCAAGCTCATAAACACCTGATTCACCTGAGTCTCCGCTTACATATTTGTCAGCATCAACACCCTTTTTTGCAGCCCTTAATTTTACAAGCTCATCCCTTAAACTGATTTCCCAGCTGTTCCATTTTGTGAGAACATTATTATTGAGCGGATTTTTTTCCGGTAAAATTTTGGCGGATTTGAGAGTATCGAAATCTTTTTCAGATATGGTAGTTTCGCAGCATTCGAAAAATTCCTCTTGTGACATGAATTTTTCAGAATCAAAAAACAACATGGGCAAAGAAGATACTGTGTAGTAATACTGATTTGCCAAGGCTTATGCCTCCGCTTTTCCCTTAACCCCTTCGCTTAACAGCGCTGCCAGTTTGGGGTTCAGATAATCTGATAATACTTCTGCAATACCTTCAGCTGAAAAATTGTGATAAGCAGAACCGTCTTTCTCTGAAACAAGAAATCCTGCATCAAGGTTTTTGGAAGCTTTTACTTCAAAACCCTTTTTAATTTTGTCAGCAAGTTTTGCTTTCAGATTTTTTTCCACATTGTTAAGATCTTTTTCAGACACAAGAACCTGAATTTTTGACACATCCCCCTTCCAGGAGCTGATCAGCTTAACAATAGTTTCTTCAAGGACCTTTTCATCCATTGCAGAAGCAACTTCTTCTTTAATAATAATATCGAAAAGATCTGTAATTTGTTTCTGAAGATTTAAAACAAGGTCTCTACCTGCCTGTTTTAAAGCTTCCCCGCCAGTCTGTTCAGATTTTACAGCCTCTTCTTTTGCCTTTGCTGTAATCTGAGAAGCGTCGTTTTTCGCTTTTGCTACAATTTCTGCAGCTTTGGCTTCCGCATCTTTTACAATCTGCGCAGCTTTTCCTTCAGCTGTTTCAACGCCGTCTTTCTTAATTTTTTCAATTAGTTCCTTAAGTTGGACTTCCATTATCATCCTCGCACAGAGTCGTTATTTATATTTCAATTTTAATAGCCCCCTGAAAAAAGTCAAGGTGAAAGAAAAGAAATAACAGGAGTTTTCAGAATAAACAAAAGCAGTTGCATTAATTTACATAAAAATAATTTTATTGTGGGGAAATTCACAAAATAAAACTGCTATTATCAACTGCCTGAATCATGACAAAAGAGACTATCCGGTATTCTGTTACAGAATAAGGAAAAGCCCGAAAATATAGACTGCTGCAATAAGAACAGTAAGCAGGGAGATCTTCCACAAACGGGGAAGCTTTCTGGCAGAAACCATATAAAGAAGAAGGGAAAGAATGAAAAAGTGAACTGCCGTAAGAACAGGAATCTCGTCACCTGCATCATAAAGCGACCTGCTGCTTTTTGACAGGAAATCAGCAACTGAAAGAATGGAAAAATTAAAAATATTGCTTCCCAGAATATTTCCGATCCCCATTTCACTGCTTCCGATAATTATTGCAGAGACAGTAACAACAAGTTCAGGAAGCGAAGTGGCCCATGCAAGGAATATGGCACCTGATGTACCTGCGCTTAACCCGGTAAGAGTGCTTATCCTGTCTACAACCCCGGCAAGATAATAACTGACAGCAACAAGAACAAGTATATATATCACAAGCAGTGCATAAAACAGGGGACCGGCATGGCCGGGGTCCCTTTTTCCACTTCTTTCATCAGAACTGTTCATTGTCAGGGCATTAATACTTGAAATAAAAAGGATAATAAGAAGAATGCTGTAAACAGAAATTTTTCCGATAAAAGGTTTCCCTGCAAAAAGTACAGATGCAAAAAAAACTGATGTTGTAAGAAAACAGAACGACAGGGAGACAAGGCTTTCAACATCAAGGGCATTGTTCTTTTTCCTGAGAGAAAGAACAAAAAGAAGAGAAACCGCAAGTATAAAAAGGTTTGCGTTATTGCTCCCGATTATATTTCCTGCGCCGAGGTCCGGGTTATCAAGGAAGAGGGTTGCAGAAACAGTCGCAATAAGTTCCGGAAGAGATGTTGAAAAGCCAAGCAGTATAAAACCGACAATCCCCTTTCCGAATCCCTTTATTTCTGCAAGTCTGTCGGCTTTTTCGGAAAGCTTGTATCCAAAAAAGATTACCAGTATTGCTGTTACAGAAAATTCAACCCAGATCATTTTACATCCTTTTAAATTCAATTATCAATGTTGTCATATTATAATTTATTCAGACAATCTTTTAAATGAAAAGCTGATATATCCTCTCCTTTACAAGCACCAGCCTGTAAAGGCTCAATCATTTTCAGCTTCTATTAAAATATATAAAAAGTTTTTCAAAAGCAATAGAGCACGTAAATGTCATGAAAAAATAAAGAAGAGTAATTGTAATCCATATTTCAAAAGTGAGATAAGTGGAGGCCATAATTTCAAGGCCCTGGAATGTCAGTTCCTGGATCGAGATTACTGATACAATTGCAGAATCCTTAATTGTTGAAATAAACTGCCCTGCAAGGGGGGGGAGAATATTCCTCATAGCCTGCGGCAGTACGACATACCGGAGTATCTGAATTCTGTCAAGACCAAGTGCACGTGAAGCTTCCCACTGCCCCGGAGCAACAGAATTGATACCTGCCCGAACGATTTCTGTAATATAAGCACCTTCATATATACTCATCGTAATAACTGCAGATATAAAAGAAGAAAAAAGAGATGGCGAGACAAAGAAAAAGGACAGAACTCTCTCTCCTGAATGGGTAAGGGAGGCGGCCCACTGCTCAATCCTGAAAAATTCAATGATATAGCTGCTGAAAAAGAAATAGAAAATAAAAACAAGTACTATCGGGGGGATATTTCGAACCAGCTGAACATAAAGCCAGCCTGATATCTTTGAAAAAATGCCGGAACTGCTTCTGATAATACCCATAACTGTTCCGATAACAGTTGCAAGGATGGTTGACCATATACTTATTTTGAGTGTAACAAAAAATCCCAAAAGAAGAAGACCGGGGACAGTCCTTCCGCTTTCAGTTTCCTTTCTGAGAATATACTGGGGAAGTATCTCCCACCTCCACCTGTAGTGAAGCCCGGCCCTGATTCTGTAGAAAGCAAAAACAGAAGCCCCTGCAATCACAAGAAGTATAATAAAATCAATCCATGTAAAGCGGAGCCCTTTTCCATCAAGCTTTTTATTCATATCAGGTATCTTCCGTTTCAGTTCATAAATCGCCTGTCAGCTCTCCGGATGGAGGGCTGACAGGTGTTTTAATCAGATAAGTCTATTCAATCAGTGATGCCCAGTCCCTTGTATTGAACCAGTATCTCTTTGTCTCCCAAAGCCAGCCTTCAGAATCTACCACTGTTATCCAGCTGTTGAAAAAGTTAAGTGTATCCACATCTCCCTTACGGAGAGCAAACCCGATAGGTTCTCTTGTAAAGTTTTCCTCAAAAGGAAGATAAAGCTTATCAGGATATTTCAGGGCCTGATATGCCGGAAGAGGGGCTGATGCGACAACAGCATCTGCCCTGCTGTTAAGGAGTTCCTGCACAGCCTGTGATTCATCATCAAAAAGCTTGAGCTCTGCATCAGGCATCATTTTTTTAACAGCTGTGGCAGCTGTGGTACCAATCCTTGCTGCTATAACTATACCCTTTTTATTGAAATCTTCTATTTTAGTCAGTCCCGGAACTGATTTTCTGCTGGCAACAATAGACATCCCTGTATAATCATAAGGTATTGAAAAATTAACCTTGAGATTCCTTTCAGGCCTTATCCCCATCCCCCCTATAATTACATCAAATTTACCTGTAAGAAGGGCAGGAATTATTCCCGACCATTTAGTAGGGACAAACTCAATTTCAACACCCATATCCTTTGCAAGGCGCCTGGCAACGTCAATTTCAAATCCCACCAGATTCCCGTCCTTGTCTTTCATTGCCCAGGGAACAAATGTAGACATCCCGACCTTGAGTGTCCCCCGCTGCTGTATCTCATCAATAAGGCTGGTCTGTATAAAACCGTCTGACTGATCTGCCTTTCCCGAGCATGATACCAGGAATACGGAAATTACTGCCAATAATATCAATACTGTTTTTTTCACTTTTTAACTCCTTTTAAATGCTTCCTGCATTTCTTACTGCCTGTACCAGGCTGCATAAAGCATATTAAATCTATACTATTAAGATAGGATAATCAGCATTCAGAATCAAACATTTTTTTATCTGTTTTCCTGTTAAGCCTTCTTTCAAGAAAATTTACAAATTCACTCAATCCAGTTGTCACAGCAAGATAGACAGCAGCAACTGTAAACCATATTTCAAAAGTAAGAAATGTGTCTGCTACAATTTCCTGCCCCCTCATAGTCAGATCATAAATAGCAATTGTGCTGACAAGAGAGGAATCCTTTATAAGTGAAATAATCTGGCTCACAAGAATGGGTAGACTCTGGCGTAAGGCCTGCGGGAGAATAATTCTTAAGTATATTGAAAATCTGCCCATTGCAAGGCTTTCTGCTGCTTCCCACTGTCCTCTGGGAACAGCAAGTATCCCTGCCCTTATAATTTCCGAGGTATAGGCCCCCTCAAAGAGGGAAAGGGCAAGTACAGCTGAAGCAAACGCTGATATATTAAAGATAGGAGAAACCACAAAATAGATAAAAAAAAGCTGAATAAGAAGAGGGGTATTCCTTACCGCCTCAAGATAAAACCTTGATGTGAATCTGGCCATTACAGAGTCTGACAGTCTCATTACTGCAGAAACAAGCCCGAACAGCATGGTAAGTATAAGGCTTACTGAAGAGATCTCAAATGTAACAAAAAGACCTTTCAAAAGGGGTCCCGGATGAAATCCGGTTTCGTTGAAAGAAAAAAGGTATTTCCTGACCCTGAACCACTGCCAGTCATACTGAAGAGTTCCTGCCCCCTCGGCAATTATATACACCATAAAAGCTGCAAATAGAATAAATTTGATTAAATCTTTTATCCTGCAGTCAAGACTGTTAAACATTTTTAAAACATTATTATTCACAAAAATTCACCGCCATTATTTTATTTCCGCCATATCCAATAAAAATATCAGAAATTCAAGTTATTGGGTTTTTAATTACCTTCTACAGTTAATAATTATAATATAAGTATTTCATGCCAAATATTCATAAAATAGACTACAGAATCTTATTATTCATTGTAACTAGCACTATAATAGATTATAACTTTAAATATAGAGAAAAATTAGGATAACATATTCATTATGGCAATACCAGTTAAAAGAATGTCAAACAGGTTTTATCCCGACCCTAAAAGGGTCATCACCCGCTTCTACCTGCCGGGGGGAAATGAAAGAGGTGAATATATAATAAAAAAAGTACTTGCCCTTTCAGAGGATGAAGTTAAAAATATCCTTAAACGGACACTGGGACACTTTGCACACAGACATAGAAACATTACAAAGATTTTTGACAGACATTTCAACTATATCGCACATATTCTGAAGGATCTTAATGTATCTCAGAAATCTCTTTCCCCGGAAAGAAAGCTTCTAATAGGTTCATATTTCTCCCACGAATATTCGATTGAATCTGCTGCGTTCTTCAACCCCTCCATTATAGAAGACCCTGATCAATCTCACCTTGAAGAAGGGGATAAAAGAATTATAGCCAGCTTCCGGGCAACCGGAGAAGGACATATTTCCTCAATAGTGTTCAGAAGTGGGATAATAGATAAAAATAATAATATTAGTTTTAAACCGGTCAATGATTATGTGGAGCAACCGGAAATTATAAAAAAATCATTATATAATAAAAATCAGTTTAATATAAAACTGGAGGAAATGGATATTCACAAAGATATTATTGAGCTGATAATGAAAAGGCTTGGTGAAAATTTTTCCTATAATGAACTCCAGGAAAGTATACATCAGTGTGTTAAGGATGTGAAATTATCATACTCAAAGAAAAATGTTATCAATTCCCTGGTCTGGCTTGCAAACGCTCATTACGAAATGACATTTTCTCTTGATACAGCTATTTCTGAACGGGTAATATTTCCTGTTTCTGGTGCAGAAAAAAACGGTATTGAAGATGCCAGATTTGTTAAATTTACAGAGGAGGATGGCAGTGTAAACTATTATGCCACATTTACGGCTTACAATGGATTTGCCATATTGCCTAAAATACTGACAACAAAGGATTTTTATCATTTTGCTGTAAAGCCGCTGCTTGGAAACTGCGCACAAAACAAAGGGATGGCTCTTTTCCCCAGGAAAATAAATGGACAATATGCAATGGTCTCACGTATAGACGGTGTGAGTAATTACATCATGTTTTCGAAAAATATCCAGGAATGGCAGCAGGCAAAAAAAATAGAGGAACCAAAGTATCCATGGGAATTCGTTCAGATGGGAAACTGCGGATCTCCGGTTGAATCAGAAAAAGGATGGCTGCTTATAACACATGGAGTTGGTCCAATGAGAGAATACTGCCTGGGAATTACTCTTCTTGATCTTGAAAATCCGGAAAAGGTTCTTTGTCAGCTGGAAGAACCTCTTTTAATACCGAATGATGAAGAAAGAGAAGGATATGTTCCCAATGTGGTGTATTCATGCGGATCATTAATTCACAATAATGAACTTATAATTCCATATGGAATGTCAGATTCAGCATCATCATTTGCATCAGTATCTCTTGACAAACTGTTTGCTAAACTCTCCTGATCCGACCATATAGGATTTCACGATACAAAGCAATATAATTGCTAACCATTTTTTCCTGCGAGAATTTATCCTCAGACCAGCTTCTGCAAAATAATCTTTCAATTGATTTAATGCTTTTTAAAGCCTCTACTGCTTCATCAACTGTCTTAACTAGAAATCCGGTTTTCCCGTCTTTGATTAATTCAGGCATTGATCCTTTATTGAATGCAACAACAGGAGTTCCGCAGAGCATGGATTCAGCAACACTTAAACCAAACGGCTCATTAAAGTTAACAGGGTGAAGCAGTGCAAATGCACCACCAAGCAGGCTGTCCCTCTTTTCAGGTCCTGAATGGCCTACGAAAACAATGTCATCGTTATTTAAAAACGGTTCCACTTTTTCCCTGAAATAATTTTCATCCTGAATAATACCGGAAATGATAAGCCTCATCCCGGCTTTTATTGCAATCCTGATAGCTTCAGCAGTCCCCTTATCACTGTGAATTCTGCCAAAATAAAGCAAATATTCCCCTGCATCTTCAACAAAAGTAAAATCCTCAAGCTTCAATCCGTTATAAATAGTAGCTGCATAATCAAGCTCAGGACATCTGTCTGAATTACTGATAGAGACATAATAGGAACTGTCATTGTATTTTTTATATACAGGAATAATTTTTGGAGAAGAAAAGCCGTGTATAGTTGTAACAAGAGGAGTTTTAATCAGAGAGGAATATGTAAGAGGAAGAAAATCATAGTTATTGTGAATAATATCAAATTCTGCAGCATTCTCCATCAGGTTTGCAATATGAAGAGATTCCCAAACCTTTGGATCAAGAGATTTATCTTCTTCATATGGAGTTTTACATATATATTTCAATTTTCCAGTTGTGATTGAATCACCACTTGCAAAAAGTGTGACATCAATCCCTCTATCAGCAAGCCCTTCAGCTATGTTTGATGAAACCTGCTCCCAGGGACCATAGTGCCGGGGAGGAGTTCTCCAGCATATTGGTGATAATACAGCTACTTTCATATTTCAATTCTCCTTCATTTTCTATCTGAATTATCCGGAAAAACTGAAAATTGTTTAGATACTCAGTTATTCAACATTAGATTGGAGATCTCGAGTTGTTAAGGCAAAGAGAAACAAGCTCATCAATCTGAGCTGTTCCGACACACATTACAGAATCCGCCCCTCCCCAGTAGATCTTTACATTTCCATCCCCTTCAGGAACTGCTCCGCAGGTAAATACCACATTATGAACATATCCGGTAACTTCATATACCTCTTCCGGCTGCAGTATCCAGCTGTCACCTACCCCGATAATAATCGACGGATCATTAAGATCATGAAGTGCAGCACCAATCCTGTAAACACAGCCGTCCATAGTAGGAAATACTCCGTGGTAGATATGCAGCCACCCCGCTTTTGTTTTAAAGGGAGGAGCCCCGGGGCCTATTTTCATCTCATCCCAGTGATATTTAACAGGTTTCATAATTACCCTGGACTCTCCCCAAAATCGCAAATCTGGAGAATAGGATATCCATATCGACCAGGGGCTGATTTCAGAGTGAGGTCTGTCAAGTCTGGCATAAAGGCCGTTAAATTTCTCGGGAAAAATTACAATGTTTCTGTAATCTGCTTCTGTTATAAGAGAAAAACGTTCAACTGTTTTGAAATCTTTTGTCTTTGCAAGTGCAATTCGCACACCATGCCGGGAATATGCACTGTAGGTTATGAGATACTCACCACCAACAAATGTTATCCGGGGATCCTCTATACCATACTCTTCATATTCCTTAAAAATTCCGGTTTCTGCCGGGATCATAAAAGGTTTATCTGAAACACTGAAATGGTACCCGTCGTCACTTTCAGCAAGGCCCAGAATACTCCTGCCATTATGTAAATGGGAGCGGAATATCATTATATATCTGCCCTCATACTTAACAACACCTGCATTATGAACTGTTGAAACAGGATATGGAACATCTTTCTTTGTTAAAACAGGATTTCCTTCAAATCTGTTTATCAGAGCCATTCCTCCCCCCCTATAAATCATTTTCATAAGCTGTAATAACAGTTAAATATGCTATTAAATATGAAAGGGTACTTTCAGCTCCCTGATTTCTGTTTACCCCGGTGCTCTCAAGCCCGTCATTGCAGCCATATGTTTCGAAGTCATAGAGCGGCAGACGCAGGTCATTTTCTCCCAAAAACCACATAAATGACCTGAACATTTTTTTAAGATACTGATTATCATTTGTAACAACATACGCCTGATTAAACATAAGAACCATTGCCATAGCATCAACAGGCTGCTGATCATACTGAGATCTTATCTCCCCTTTTCTAAACCACCTGTCACTTCCTATCAGGGAAATGTATCCCTCTCTGAAAACTGTCTCATCAAGGAACTCCATTGATTCTTTTGCAGTTTTAAAAACCTCCTCATCCCCGATTATTTCAAAGGCCTGAAAAAGAGAAAAAGGTATAATTCCATTGTCATATGCAAGAACCGGTTCAAACCAGTGCCAGTTTGCACTCCTTTGATTCCTGTACATTTCAGTAATTTTAACTATCATATCCTTAAGTATGCTGATCATTTCTTCATCCCCCGGAAAGCGGTGAAGCCAACTGCTGATTCCGAGCACAGTATTTGATATTCCCCTGAGTGAGGATAATTTTTTAAAATTGGGAGAAGCATTTAGAAACATCTCTTTTCCGATTTCAAAATATGTATCATTCGGGGGATATCGGACAAGATTTCCCAGAGCCCAGATTGTTCTTCCGAATGAATCTTCAGACCCTATTTGATCAAGAAACCTCCTGTCAAAGCCTAGAAAATTCCTGAAAGTACCGTCATCATTCTGCATGTATTGAATATAACTTAAATAATATGACATTAGATCCAGAGCTTTTTGATCCTTCAGCAGATTGTATGCCATTGTTCCCATCAAAAGTGCACGCGAATTATCATCCAGACAGTATCCATCTTTGAATCTGGGAATATTATACTTGGCATGCTGAATAATACCAGTACTGTCTGTCAATCTTTTTATGTGGCTAAGATCAAACTTAGGCAGAAGCAAAGGATTGATAACAGAGTCTTCTTTTGTCACAGTATCAGGTTCTGTTTCAATAAGCCCGATCATAAGATTAAGATATTTAAGTCCTATCTCCGGCCATATTGTTTTTCTCCCGTAATCATAGGCGTTTTTTCTCAATGCAGCTAATCTATGAGGGTTATCAAGTAATTCATTCAAAACTTTTGAAAGCTTAACAGAATCATTAAAATCGAAAAGTATCCCTCGGTTTTCAGCAAGAAGCTCCACAGCATGCCAGTAGGGGGTTGAAAGAACAGCAGCACCTGCTCCGATAGCATATGAAAGTGTACCGCTAGTTATCTGCGCCTCATTCAGATATGGAGTAACATAAATATCTGCAGCTGAAAGATAACCAAGTAATTCTTCAGTACTCACAAAACGATCATCAAAATAAACATTCTCCATGAGATTATTTCTTCGCACCAGAAGTTTAAGATAATTTCGATATTCTTCTCCTGATACTCTTACTACTGCAGGATGGGTCTTTCCAAGTATTACATATAAAATATCAGGATGTTTATTTACAACTTCAGGAAGTGCGTTTATAACAGTCTCAATCCCCTTGTTTCTGCTTAAAAGGCCGAATGTTATCAAAGTTTTCTTTTTTTCGACATGAAACTTTTTTTTATGATAGAGATTCTGCATAAAATCAAAATCAGGAACACCATGTTCTATAACCTCTATCTTCTCCACCGATATTTCATAAATACTTGTTAAAAAATCAACAGCGATTTTGCTCATTACAACTATTTTAGCAGCTCTTTTTCCTATCTCCCGGACAATATTCTTCTGATCATAGGACGGCTCCTGTAAAACTGTATGGAAAATTACTAGAAGAGGGATCTTTAAACGATAAATAAGAGGTAAAATATAAACACCGCTATTTCCACCGAATATACCAAACTCATGCTGCAGAATACAAATATCAGCATCGCTGTAATTTATATACTTAACCGCTTCCAGATAATCCTGAGGATGATTTTGATTAATTACATGGGTAACATCTTTCGAATACTGGTATTCCTGATTAGGATCGTTTAAAGCTACAACAAAAGCATCTGCCTTAATATTTTTTTCTCTGTTATTATTAACCAGGGAATCAATCAGATTCATTGTAAATGTAGCAATACCGCACTGACGGGGAGGATAATTCCCGATACATACAATTTTTAATTTTTTCATTATAATAAAGAATAGTTAAATATACCAATAATAGCAAATCAATTCTCTGAACATCTACAGTAACCTAATATTCACAGGTGACTTGACAATAATATTAATAAGAACTACTCTATCTGTGAAATTTTTCACAGATAGTGCAGGAAAATATGGGGAAACAGATACCTGAACCTACAATTGAAAGACTTTGCAAGGTTTACAGCCTGCTTGGAAGGCTAAAGGATGAAGATATTGCAACAGTTTCATCCGCTGCAATAGAAAAGGAAACAGGAATACCGGCACATACAGTCAGAAAAGATATCAGCCAGCTTGGAAGTATAAAAAGCGGCAAGGAAGGATACAGAACAGATGACCTTATGAAGCTGATCAGCATGACTTTCAGTTTTGAAATCCCCCTCAGGGCATGCATAGTGGGTCTTGATATGATGGGAAGCGCAATACTGAACAGCACCCAGCTGAAAATTGCAGGCTATGAAATAGCTGCCGGGTTTGACAGCAATATCAACAGGATGGAGATGATGAACACAGACGTTCCCCTTTATCCGACATATGAAATCCCGGAAAAAGTCAGGGAACTGTCTATTGATTTCGGCATTATTGCAGTCCCACCGGAAAAGGCAAAGGAAACAGCTGAAAAACTTATAAAGGGGGGAATAAAGGGAATAATCAACTATTCCCCGGTAATACTAAACCCTGAAAACAATATAATCGTAAGAAACATATATCTTACAGAGGAAATCAGACTTCTTTCGGCGCTGATTGCAACTGAAGATAAATAAAAGGAGAAGACAAATGAAGAGAGTTTTTAACTTCGCAGCAGGTCCATCAACTTTACCGTTTGATGTATTAAAAAAATCACAGGAAGATCTTCTTGACTACAATGGATCAGGAATGTCTGTAATGGAAATGAGTCACAGATCAGCAGACTTTGACAAGATTGTAAAAGATGCTGAAAAACTCATGAGAGAGCTTCTTGAAATTCCAGACAACTACTCAGTAATGTTTCTTCAGGGAGGCGCGTCAACACAGTTTGCAATGATTCCGCTTAACCTGTTCGGAAAAAACAAAAAAGCTGATTATATTGTTACAGGAGCATGGAGCAAAAAAGCTGCGGAAGAAGCTGCAAAATACGGTACTGCAAACATTATTGCTTCATCAGAAGATAAAAACTTCACATATATCCCGAAAACAGACAGCTTCTCAAAAGATGCTGATTATGTACATATTACAATGAATAACACAATCTACGGGACAAGATATACATGGATACCTGAAACAGGTGATATTCCTCTTGTTGCCGACATGTCTTCAAATATCATGTCTGAAAAAATTGATGTAACAAAATTTGCGGTAATCTATGCAGGGGCACAGAAAAATCTCGCACCTTCAGGTGTTACACTTGCAATTGTAAGAAACGACCTGCTGGGTAAACACATGGACATCACACCAACCATGCTTCAGTACAAAATACATGCTGACAAAGGTTCTCTTTACAACACACCTCCCTGCTGGACAATCTATATACTCAAACTTGTTCTCGAATGGGCAAAACAGCTTGGCGGGGTTGAAGTGCTTGAAAAGAACAACATAAAGAAAGCTGATCTTCTTTACAACTTCCTTGATTCATCAGATTTCTATTCCGGAACTGCTGAAAAAGAGGACAGATCACTGATGAATGTGCCTTTCGTTCTTCCGAAAGACGAACTCAATGAAAAATTCCTCGCAGGTGCAAAGGAAAACGGTCTTGTTGCACTCAAGGGACACAGGTCTGTAGGCGGGATGAGAGCCAGTATCTATAATGCCATGCCGTATGAAGGTGTTGAAAAACTTGTTGACTACATGAAAAAATTCGAAGGGGAAAATAAGTAATGGCGCGAATTCAGACCTTAAACAAGATCTCAAGCGTTGGTCTTGATGTACTTCCGAGAGAAAGCTATGAAATAGCATCTGAGCTCGCAAATCCTGATGCAATAATCCTGAGAAGCTTTAAAATGCATGACATGGAACTTCCTGAATCCCTTCTTGCTGTAGCAAGGGCAGGTGCTGGCGTCAACAACATACCTATAGAGAAATGCTCAGAAAAGGGGATTGTTGTATTCAATACACCGGGGGCAAATGCCAACAGTGTCAAGGAGCTTGTAATAGCCTCTCTTTTTCTTTCTTCCAGAAAGATTTCAGATTCAATTGAATGGTGCAAAGGACTTGCAGGAAACGGGGATGAAGTCCCTAAAATGGTTGAAAAAGGGAAATCCATGTTTGCCGGTCCTGAAATTGCCGGCAAGAAACTTGGGGTAATCGGACTCGGGGCAATCGGTGTTATGGTTGCAAACGCGGCATCTGCTCTTGGAATGACTGTAACAGGCTATGATCCTTTCATATCTGTTGAATCCGCATGGGGACTTTCAAGGGATGTAAGAAAGGGAATAAGCCTTGACAGCGTTATTGCAGATTCCGATTATATTTCAGTCCATGTGCCTCTCAACGACAGTACAAAAGGACTTTTCAACAGAGACAAGTTCAGTATCATGAAAAAGAATGTAAGGCTTCTCAACTTTGCACGGGGAGGACTTGTCAATAATGAAGACCTTAAACAGGCAATTGCAGATGAAGTTATCGCATGCTATGTTACCGATTTTCCGGATGATGAGCTTATAAAAATGGAAAATGTAGTAGCAATACCCCACCTCGGAGCATCTACAGCCGAAGCTGAAGAAAACTGCGCAAAGATGGCAGCAGAACAGCTGAAGGATTTCCTTGAAACAGGAAATATCAAGAATTCAGTAAACTTCCCCGACTGCAGACTGGAGCTTAACGGCAGCAACAGGCTGCTTATCACAAACAGAAATATTCCGAATATTATCGGGCAGGTAACATCAATGCTTGCCGCAGACGGGATAAACATTTCAGAATATCTCAACAAGCATAAAAATGATTATGCATATAACATTATTGATGTTGAATCAGAAATACCTGAAAACATCATCGACAAACTTAAAAGTATTGACGGAATAATTTCTGTAAGAATTATCAATAAATAATCTGCTTTTATTGAAAAAAGCTGTCAGGCCGTTCACTCATCTGGACGGCCTGATTTTTTTGACCATCACATGAGTTCTTGTTCATCAGTAATTGTGTCCAGGTGTTTGTTCCCGGAATAAAGCCGGGGAAATAAAAGGATATGATGTTAAGAAGCGGGGTTAACCGGAGTCACAGCACAAACAATATCTTTTCAGGGGGGGGAAAACAGGTTAAACAGTTTCAGGTTGCCTTTTGTATTCTACTGTGGTAATTTCAGAAAAGCGAATGCGGCAATATTCTGACAGTTAATCCAGGACATCATCTCCTGATAACAGGAAACAGAGTCAGGAACTCCTCGGGCTCACTTTTTTTACTGAATAATATCTGCCGGAACCTGCATCTATTGGAGGCTAAACTGAATATGAAAATTTCACATTTTCCATTAAAAGGAGTAATAATTCTTATGCTGTTTACACTACTGAGCATGTCTGCTTCATGCGGAACTGACAACAACCTTGAAGAGGGCCTTTATGCGGAAATTGACACATCCAAAGGCAAAATTCTTCTGTCTCTCGAATCAGAAAAAACACCTATGACTGTTGCAAACTTTACAGGGCTTGCAGAAGGAAAGATTGACGGCGGCCAGGGACAGGGAAAACCTTTCTACGACGGGCTCAAATTCCACAGAGTCATTGCTGACTTCATGATCCAGGGAGGATGCCCGAGAGGAAACGGAACAGGAGGCCCCGGATATCAGTTCCCTGACGAATTTGATCCATCACTCAAACATACAGGCCCCGGTATTCTCTCAATGGCAAACTCAGGCCCCGGGACCAACGGCAGCCAGTTCTTCATTACACATGTTGCCACACCATGGCTTGACGGCAAACATACAGTATTCGGCCATGTGGTTGAGGGACAGGATGTTGTCAATAAAATTGCCCAGAATGACAAGATAAATAAAATCAAAATCATCAGGGTCGGAGAAAAGGCAGAAAATTTCAAAAATGACCAGAAAACATTTGATGACATGGTGAAAAATCAGGAAAAACTTAAAGCTGCAAAATTCAGGGATAAAATTGAAAAAGATCTGATAACAATAAAAGAGAACTGGCCGGATGCTGAAAAAACCGATTCAGGCCTCATGTATATTGTAAGAAAGGAAGGAACAGGTTCTGCATCCCCCGTTATGGGAAGCAGGGTAAAAACACATTACGAAGGCAAATTCCTTGACGGTCAGATCTTTGACAGCTCCTACCAGAGAGGGAAACCTCTTGAGTTCCAGGTCGGTCAGGTTATACAGGGATGGAATGAAGCTCTCATGGATATGAAAAAGGGGGAGAAAAGGACCCTTATCATTCCCCCTGAACTGGGGTACGGAAGCGCCGGTGCAGGCGGAGTAATCCCTCCGTATGCATACCTTGTATTTGAAGTGGAACTTATAGATTTTCAGTAAATCACAGAATGAAAAAAAGTAAAACTGTATTTGTCTGTGATATATGCGGACACGAAGAGGCTAAATGGGCAGGGAGATGCCCCTCCTGCCAGAACTGGAACTGTTTTTCAGAAACTACAGTCAGGCAGGAAAAAGGGGGTAAAGTTTCCGGCAAAGCGGATGACGGGAAAGTCCTTAAAATATCAGAGATTAAATCATCATCTGCAGAGCCTCTGGATTCAGGAATAAACGAGATAAACAGAGTTCTGGGAGGGGGAATCATCCCGGGCTCTGTTGTTCTTATCGGAGGAGAGCCGGGAATCGGTAAATCCACACTGATGCTGCAGCTGTGCAGAACAGTTTCAAATTCCAAAAAAGTACTTTACATTTCTGGCGAGGAATCACCTTCCCAGATCAAGGGAAGGTCTGAACGTATTAATGGTCAAGAAGAAGGGAAGCTTGAACTTTTCTTCAATACTGAACTCAACTCAATAATGAAGGCAATCCGTTCATCCAGGGCAGATATTATTATCATTGATTCAATACAGACAATCTACAGCACAGAAATCGGGTCAGTACCCGGAACTGTAAGCCAGCTCAAATACTGCGCACAGGAACTGACTGACCTTGTCAAGCAGACTGAAGGAGCTCTCTTTTTCATCGCACATGTTACCAAAGAGGGGGTAATTGCCGGACCGAGAGTTGTCGAACACATGGTGGACACAGTCCTGTATTTCGAACATACAGGTAATGACCTGCGAGTTCTCAGAGCGGCAAAAAACAGGTTCGGATCTGTCGATGAACTGGGGTTGTTCAGAATGGGGGATAAGGGGCTGAAGCAGATAGGGGACCCGGAAAACGCCTTTCTTGTAAAAAGGGAGGGAGAGATTCCCCCCGGGGTTTGTATTGCCCCTGTCCATGAAGGTTCAAGAATATTCCTTGTAGAAATACAAGCACTCACAGTTCCTGCCAAGGGGGGGATATCCCGGATCTACTCAGACAGGATAGACAGCCAGAGGATATCAAGGATTTCTGCTGTTATTGAAAAACATGCATCACTTAAATTCTCGGACCAGGATATCTATATAAATGTTGCAGGTGGCATAAGGATAAGAGAGGTGGGGATTGAGCTCCCGGCTGCCCTTGCCCTTTATTCAGCAAGGACTGGAATACCTGTTCCCGAAGGAATAGCTTCAGCAGGAGAACTCTCACTTACAGGAGAGATCCTCCCGGTTTCTGCAGCAGACCGAAGGATAAACACAGCTTCAGGGTTCGGCATTAAAAAATTCTATACACCGGGAGCACTCTACCGCGATGAGAAAATAGAGACTTCGTACTCTGAGGTAAGGAATATAAAAGATGCTGTAAGGGACGTTTTCAACAGACAGTAGAAAGACAAATAATAAGAGGGGACGGAGGCTTTGTTTTTTTCTATTCCGGCTGAAATAACTGCTTTTAAATGATTCAGGATTTTACCATTCAGGGAAAAGGAATACTGTTCAGGAAAACATGCAGAAAAAAAATTAAACTACTGAATAATCTAGAATATCACTCAATTGTTTAATTATTTAAGCAGAAACTCAATTCTATTAAATCAATATTGAATATAAATAAAGATGGGGAATTTAATTATCAGATTCTGGAAGAAATTCTTTTATAACAACAATCCGGGAGGATCTATTATCTCATATACCTTGTTTTTAAGATAAGTTATTCCGCAATATATATAATCTTCAGGCTTTTCAACAAGACCTGCCCTTACAGGATTGTTATTTATATAATAATAAGCTGCGATATAATGTCTCAGCGTTTCAAATATAACACTCTTAAACCTGTCATACCAGACATGTCCCTGATATCCGAAAAAGCTGTTAAACCTTACTGCAAAACAGCTTAATATCCACTGCATGATTTTTGATAAATCAGTTTTGTGAAGCGGTTTAATAATAAGATGGATATGATTACTCATTATACAGAAGTTTTTCAGTTTGAATTTAAACCTTTTTTTAGCAGCTTTCAGGACATCAAGAAACATTTCCTTAATGTAATCTGGTTCAAAAATAAATTCACTTCGGTTTGACCTGGCTGTCACATGATAAATTGCATTAACCTTTAATTGTCTTGGCCTTCTCATATTCATAATAAACAGAAAGACTCAACAACTGCTTCAATTTTACAATGTTATTTCTGTAATAATCCTCCGTCCCCCTTTTCCATCCCAGGCTAGCCCAGCAGCGATGTAAGGTAAGGCAGTGCTATAAATGTTCCGATTGCGCTTCCAACACTGGAAAGGAAAAAAACCACAAGTATATGTGTTACCCTGTTTCGAAAAAATCCCTTGACACTGAGGATATCATCACCGAGATTTTCAAGGTCTATTACTCTTGGCTTCCTGAGTACTGCTTCAAGCAGTCCGGTAAACATACCGACTCCTATAGTTGGGTTCATGGATGTTACAGGAGCTGCAAGAAATGCCAGAACTATTGTAAGAGGATGAGCAAGAGCTATCAGGGCCCCCACAGCAGAGAATGTCCCGTTTACTACAACCCAGCCAAGAAGCATGGAAAGGCTTCTGTCCCATCCGGATCTGAAAAATCCGGCTCCTACAAGCCCTATAACAACTGCAGGGATCAGCCATGGGAGTATTTTGGAAAAAACACTTTTTGGCGGTATTTCAATTATATCCCTGAGATCAAAACTTTCACTGCCGGATGAAAATTTCTCAAACCACTTAATCATTCCCGGAACATGTCCCGCTCCAACAACAGCAACAACCTTTTTACCGGTTGCAGTAAAAATATTGGTTGCAAGATACCTGTCCCTTTCATCAATAAGAACTTCCTTTACAGAGGGAAGATAATCAGACAATTCACTCATCATATCATCAAGCGCGCTTCTTTCCTTCATCTTTTCAATATCATCGCCCGATATTTTTTCCCTTGAAAAGACACTCCCTATAAGTGAAGCCAGCATCTTGTTCTTGCCCCAGAAACCGCTTTTAGCCCATGCTCTTTTCAGTGTAACCTGAATATCCCTGTCGGAAAAACTGAACGGGATATCAAGTTCCTGGGCAGTATCAATTGCAGCTTTCATTTCCTCCCCGGGTTTGACATCAAGACCTTCACCGATTTTTTTCTGAAAAGACGACATGGCAAGATTGGCAAGCATGAGAAAACCCTGCCCTTTCTTTAATATTTTGAAAATATCAAGATGTTCCCATTTGTTTCCCGCTTTCATCGAGTTATAACGGCCTGCATCTATCTCAACGCAAACTCTGTCCGGGGCTTCTTCCCTGATTATCGAAGAAACCTCATCAACACTCTCTTTTGATACATGGGCAGTTCCGATTAATACAATCTCCCTGTCATCCTCTTTTATCCTTGTAACTGTATCGCTGTTTTCAACTACTAACAATTTATTCTCCAATCTCGTTCAGCTTCCATTCTGCAATTCGGTGTTCCAGAGTTTCAGGAAAATCAAATTCAACTACCTTGCTGAAAAAGTCTTCACTTAAAACACTTTTTCCGAATGTATCATAGTATATTGCAAGATAGAAATATCCCTGAAGCTTTGTAAGGGGGATTTTTTCTTCATCAACCTTCCTGACTGCAATTCCCTCATATGGGGGATCAATATAAACCCTTGAGATATGGTACATAAGGTCATCCCTTGGAATTTCAGAAATATGTTTCTTTACAAGCTGTTTTGCATTGAATTTATCACCATCTTTCATCATTGAAGCTGCTGCAAGAAGGATAAATGTCTGGCTTTGTTCTGCATCATAAGCTTTCAGAAAATACTCAGAAGCAGCTTTATACTCCCCTGCCCTGTAGAGCTGCATTGCAGTGGGTAGATACCCGTAATAATAGTCACTGTTTTCAGAAAGCGCTTTTTTATAATCTGCAAGTGCCCTGTCATTTTCCCCGAGGGCCTCAAAAGCTTTTGCCCTGTGGGCATAACAGATAAAAATATCTGGGTCCATTTCTATTGCCCTGTCAAAATCCTTTACAGCTTCTTCATATTTCCCTGAATAAAGCCTTGTCCGTCCCCTGTCAACATAATTCCATATATAATCCGGGTTTAATTTTACAGCTACATCAAGATCTTTTTCTGCCCCTTCATAATCCTCTTTGAGTGATTTCAGATAGCCTCTGTCAATATATGCAAACATATTTTCGGGATCATTTTTTATAACTGTATCATACTGCTTCAGTGCTTCATCATTTTTTTCCTGCTTCATGAGAAGGACTGCATATCCGAATCTGGCTTCATTATCAAGAGACCCGCTTTCAAGCCCCCTTTTAAAAGCTGTTTCCGCCTGCTTGAAATTCTTTTTACTGTAATAAAGCTTCCCGAGAGCAAGATTGGCCTCTTCATTGTCAGGATCAGCTGCAAGAATCTGTTTCAGGATTTTTTCCTCGTTATCACTTTCCCCTTTCATATTATATATCAGAGAAAGATAATAAAGAGCATCCAGGTTTTCAGGTTCCGAAACAAGGAAACCGCTAAGAACAGATTCCGCGTCATCTATCCTGCTGTTGTTGAAAAGAAGGATTGCATAAAGCAGCTTATCATCTCCGTTTTCTGCTTCATAAAGCTCAAGAGCTCCTTTCAGGTCACCTTTAGATACAAGCTCTTCAACTCTCTCCATCAGAGGTTTTTCTTCTGTTAGCGGATGTTTTCCGGCAGTTGTCACATTTGTGACAGAAGTACAGGAAACTATCAAACACAGCATTAATGCTGCAAACAGGAAGTAAAGTCTGCGTGTCATAAATTATACTCCGGATTTTTATTAATGTATGAGACCCTCAGGTGTTCATAACTATACCCTGCAATAGCAATATTACTCAAGGTTGCTTTTTTATTTTCATACTGCTAAAATACCACACTATGGGCATAAATATTAAAAAAAAATATTATATAATACCGGTAATCTATATCGGGATAATTTCACTGCTTGTTTACATGCAGTTTTCAACTACATCTGATTTTTCTGACAATATTTCTACAATTCAGATCACTGGAGAAACCAGGGCAAACAGCGATGACAGGGCAACAGCTGTTACAGCCATGGATATAAACATTCATGGGTTCATTCTCCCTCTGTCTTCAAAAAAACCCATTATCCTTACTACTCTTGACGGAAACAAGACAAGAATTTTTATCAGGGGCTACAACAAGACAGAAAGCGGAATGGAGCTTTTCCTTACAGGCAACGTGAAGCTGAGGATAGAAAAGAATAACAAATCAGAAAGAGGATTCTGCCTGATTCCTGTCTTCCCGTCAGGAAACAGCAATATCAAATCTGTATCTGTTCCTTTCAGTCTTGTTAACCCCGAGGATCTCACCCCTACTGAAATTTTCCCGGTATTCTCTTTTTCCGAGGGGGAAAATCTGTTCTTTGCAGCTGCAACACCTCAGTCAAAAATAGATACTGTAAAAAAAATTATCACAGCTGTTCCTGACAGCGAACAGAATATACGAATAAGGATAAATGAAGCGGAAGAAGGGATTTCCGATCCCTACTCATTCTGGTTCTCCAGCTTCATGATTGACAATGAAAAGGCGACAGACAGGGAAACCCTTATAGCTGAATACATTGATAAAGGCTATGACGGATGGAAAGCACCACGCTTCAATCAGAAAACTGGTAAATGGATAACACATGACGGCGTTGAAGTATATAACAGCGAAATAATATCTGCCCTTGCATCAGAGTCGTTCAGAAGAAACGAGTTCAGAAGGAACAGATGGCTTTTCAATGCTTCCAGAGTACTTAATAAAGAGGTTTTTCTTCTGGAAGCAGCCCTTGCAAACGGCAACCTTGTAAAAACTTATGAAGAGTTTCAGAAAACAGATATAGAGCTTATCAACAGAATAAGCAGCATGATAAAACAGCAGGATGCTGATGTATTCAAAATCAGAAACCTTATAAAAATAATTGTGGACAGAGGACCATATTCACTTACCCAGGAACTTTTTCAGATGGCTGAAAGAAATTTCGACTCACCTGACAGAGATATAAGGCTCGGGATAGCAGTTGCCTATCTTGATTTCACAGCGCTGAATATCGAACCGGAACTCTCCCTTTCAAGGTTTAATCATATTATTGACAATCTTATTCTGAGAAATATCATCAAGGCTGATGAAGGACTTTTCTTGACAGACAGTGATTACAAGGATATTTCAGACACTCTTTTCACCCTGAAAGCTGCAGACTGTCTTATAAAATCAGGAATTTTCAATACAAGGCCTGTTATCAATATGATAGGCAAAAAACTTATTTCATCCCTGCTTCCTTTTTCCAACTCGGAAGGATTTCTCCCTGAAAAAATTGTTATAAGGAACAGCAAGGTAAGCAACACAACAGGGTATCTTGAACCGGAAAAAGCATATATGTATCTCGGAAGCTACAGATACATGCCCAGGTTTATAAGCCTTAAAAATGAACTCAGCCCGGGTGCATGGATAGCGACATGCTCTGAAAATGTTGATATCAAAAAAATGCCTGGAGAAATAAAGATAAAAACATCATTTCCGGCAGGGTCTGTTGAATATATAGTAATTCAGGGAGTACCGGAAGTAAAAGGGTTCCAGCTATACGGTAAAGACTGGGTAAGCGATCCTTCTTTTGAGAGATACTCAGCAGGCTGGGTATACCAGAAAGAGACAAACTCAGTACTGATAAAACTTCAGCATAATAATGAGAACGAAGAGATTATAATAAAATACTGATATCAAGCGGCAAAAGGGCTGTTTATAACTGACAAGCTTTTTTTAATTAAACCATGAAAATACATATTTCTGATTCTGCAAAAAAAAGGCTGTACCGGACATAATGCCGGCACAGCTCTTTTACCGGCACAGCCGGTACTCTCCCCTAAGGGAAAACATCCTGCCTTCCGCCGGACTATCAGGCATCCCTGTCTTGTCCGGCATAAAAACATCCTGCCTTCCGCCGGACTATCAGGCATCCCTGCCTTGTCCGGCATAAAAACATCCTGTTTTTAACATTTTCACCTGTAAAAAATATCTAATCCTCCGTCCCCCGTCTTTCTTGCAGCCATGCACCGTAAAGGGTATATCCCGGAAAAACACATGGATATGATGCATCAGCTGTTAAAGCTTAGCAGGGATACTGCCAGTTATTCCCCGGAAGCTTCTGACAAAAAGGCAGCAGTTCCTTACAGGAACTGCTTACCGGAAGATATGAATTTCTATCTGTTGATTATTGCAGCAAGATTTTCAGCAGAAAAACCGAATTTCTTTGCAACATCTGTATATTTTCCTGATTCCCCGAACACATCAACTGCGAGAATATCCTCTTCTGAAGAAGCAAGCCCTCTCCATCCTGCAGATACTCCGCACTCGGCAACAACAACTCTTCCCCCTTCAGGAATAAGGGCTGCTTTAAAAGCCTTATCCTGTGCTTCAAAGAGTTCTCTTGAAGGCATTGAAACAATTCTCACCTTTTTATCAGTCAGTGCAGATGCTTCTATAGCAAGGGATACTTCAGAACCTGTTGCAACAACAGTTACATCAGGAGTTCCTGCACAGTCCTTGACTATGTAAGCACCTTTTCTCATATTCTGCTTCCAGTTGCTGTCATGCTTATCATAAACAGTAATATTCTGTCTTGTGTAAGCCATACATACAGGACCATCCTGTCTTTCAACTGCCATCTGCCATGCGACAGCTGTCTCCTGGGCATCACCGGGTCTTAACATCCAGTTGTTCGGGATAATTCTGAGTGACTCAACCTGCTCAACAGCCTGATGTGTAGGTCCGTCTTCGCCTACATAGATTGAATCATGTGTAAATATAAAAGTTGTGGGGATTTTCATTATTGCAGCAAGTCTTACAGTAGGTCTCATATAGTCTGCGAATACAAGGAATGTTGCACAGTATCCCCTGAGTCCGCCGTGAAGAACAATACCGTTTGTCACTCCTCCCATCGCATGCTCTCTGATACCGAAGTGAAGTGTTCTGCCTGCCCTGTCTTTTCTTGAAAAATCGCCGTTGTCAGGAACTACAGTATTGTTTGAAGGAGCAAGGTCTGCTGATCCCCCTACAAGATTGGGAACCGCGGCACATGATGAAACAAGTGATTTACCTGAAGCAATTCTTGTTGCAACTGATTCTCCGATTCCAAACTGAGGCATATCAGCATCATCAATTGAAAGAGCTGCACCGCTCATGAATCTGTCCCAGAGTTTGGCAAGTTCAGGGTTTTCTCCCTGCCATGAAGCAAAATCTTTTTTCCATGCATCATAGTTTGCAGCCTGTTCTTTTCTTTTTTCCTCAAAATATTTATAGGCTTCAGGAAAAACATAGAAATCCTGATCAACCGGTATTCCGAGGCTTTCTCTCATAAGCTTTCTTTCTTCATCTCCGAGAGGAGCGCCGTGCACTTTGTGAGTACCAGCAAGATTAGGAGAACCTTTTCCTATTATTGATTTAAGAACAATAAAGGATGGTTTATCCTTGACAGATTTTGCCTTTTCAACAAGCTTTACAATGCCGTCAAGATCATACGCATCGCCTTTTAAAACCTGCCAGCCGTATGCTTCATAACGTGCTGCAACATTTTCTGTGAAGGCAAGCTCTGTTGAACCTTCTATTGTTATGCCGTTATCATCATAAAACACAATAAGCTTTCCAAGACCGAGATGTCCTGCAAGAGATGCGGCCTCTGATGTGATCCCCTCCATCATGCATCCATCGCCTGAGAGAGCATATGTGTAATGGTCTATTATTTTTCTTTTACCGGTATTGAACTTTGCAGCAAGCATTTCCTCTGCAATTGCCATACCTACAGCATTGGAAAATCCTGCTCCAAGCGGACCTGTAGTTGTTTCAACACCGTCAGTCCATCCGTATTCAGGATGTCCCGGAGTGAGAGTTCCAAGCTGTCTGAAACCTTTAAGATCTTCAATTGAAAGCTTGTAGCCTGAAAGATGTAAAAGAGCATACAGAAATGTTGATCCGTGTCCTGCTGAGAGAACGAATCTGTCCCTGTTTATCCAGCTTGAGTCTGCCGGATTGTGATTCATTATTTCACCGTAAAGTAAAGCTCCCAGTTCAGCACAGCCGAGCGGAAGACCGGGATGCCCTGATTTGGCACTCTGCACCTGATCGACAGCAAGTGTCCTTACTGAGTTTGCAACAGCTGTAATAGCCTGTTTATTCATATTTTCCCCCTATACAGATTTCTACATATCTACCTAAGTATATATATTCTATACGAAAATATATTTTTTTAAAAGATTAAAACCCCATATAAACTCATAATATTTTTTAATAATAAGCAAAGATTGCAGCAGGCTGACAGCATTTCTACACATAAGTACACCCCGCATTATAGAATACAAAATAACATACTGTACACAGTTTTTGCATTATATAATTTATAAAATCGGAAGATCAGGGGATGAAATAATCATTACAGAATGTTATACTATAATAATGATTGATAACTATAGTCTCTTCCTTAATAATGCACCACGCCCCCCCTACCTTATAGGAAGGGAGGCAGGGCTTAAAGCCGCAGTATTTGTCCCTTTCATCAAAATCGGGGGGACAGAATATATACTTTTTGAAAAAAGGGCATCAGGAATCAGGCAGGCTGGGGAAATATGTTTCCCCGGAGGGATTTTTGACAGGGAAAGGGACAGAGATTTTTCAGACACAGCAGTCAGGGAAACTGTTGAAGAGCTTGGAATAGCAGAACACCTTGTCACACTTGACCATCACCTCGGTTATCTGGTTGCCAACATGGGGGCTACAGTAGATATATACACAGGCAGGCTTGATATTAAAGGGGAATCTGACCTTGATCCCAGCAGAAAAGAAGTTGAAAGTATTCATATGATTCCTGTAGATTTTTTTCTTGAGAATGAGCCGGAAGAGTATAAACTGCAGATAGAAATCAAATCAAAATATGATGATGAGAACGGAGAAATTATTGAACTTTTTCCTGCTGAAAAACTGGGACTGCCGGAAAAATACCACAGTTCATGGAAAGGAAGAAAACCCAGTATTTACGTTTACAAATACGAGAGTATAATAATATGGGGACTGACAGCAAATATTGTCAAAGAGATATCAGAAATTATAAAGAGGAACAGATAAATGAAGAAGGTTGTAATCGGAGCAGATCACGGAGCTTACCAGCTCAAGGAAAGAATAAAACAGCACCTGGAAAAAAAGGGTTACGAAGTAACAGACACAGGTGTCCATGAGGATAAATCTGTCGACTATCCCGATATGGCGGAAAATGCCTGCAGGGAATACCTAAAAGGGGGTTATGAGTTCGGAATTGTCTGCTGCGGAACAGGAATAGGTATTTCAATAGCTGCAAACAAAATTGACAGTATCAGGTGCGGTCTCATACATGATCTTTTTACTGCTGAAAAATGCAAAGCTCATAACAATGTAAATTTTATAGCATTCGGAGGAAGACTTGATTACAGAGATGTAAGTGTTGAGCAGATGATAGATAAATATATAGATACGGAATTTGAAGGAGACAGGCATCAGAGAAGACTGGACAAAATTACTGCCCTTGAATAATCAATTACTAACTAATTCAAAAAAATTATTTCCAAAAAGACGCTGATGACTTACTATTTATTAACAGGATAACAGGAAATGACAAGCGGTAGATTTAAACCTATGATAATGGGGGCACTGCCTCTTTTTGCACTCTATATAGCTTTTATAATCACTATTTTAATAATGTACAGTCATCAGGTCGAAAATTTCAGGATAGAAAAAACTTCAAACCTGAGAAGAGAAACTGATCTTATAACAGGTATTTACCAGAGGTTTTCAGACTTCCTATATGATAACAGTATAAAAAAATCAGATGCAGCCGAACTGCTTTATGAAAGCTGGAAAAATCCTGAAAAAAAAGACAAAAACCGCGTATTACTGAAAAAGCAGATGGACGATATTTATTCAGAAATAAAAAAATACGCATACAGACAGCTTCATTTTCATTTACCGGATACCGAGAGTTTTTTACGAATGCACAGACCTGAAAAATACGGGGATATACTTAAGTCAGTAAGAGAAACTGTTGCTGCTGCGAACCTGTACAAAAAGACAGTATCAGGCTTTGAAGAGGGAAGAATCTTCAATGGATACCGATATATATATCCTCTTTTTTACAAAGACATTCATTCTGGAAGTGTTGAGATAAGCATATCTTTTAATGCAGTAATTGAAGCTCTTAAAAGGCTTTTTAAAAAAGAGTATATATTTATGCTGAAAAAAGAAGTAGTAGATGAAAAAGTATTTGAATCTGAACAATCCAACTATGAAACCAGTTTTTTATCCGGCAGCTATGTTATGGACAAAGAGATTTCAGTAAAAAATTATGGGATTTTAAAGGGTATACTTAACCGGAACAGCAGGGCATTGAAAAATCTTAATACTGATTTTTCATCTGGTCAGGATTTTATTTATGCATTCGAGAATTCCGGTAAAAATATTCTTTTAATTGCTGTAAAGCTGGAAAATTTCAAAAAAGATCATGTCGGATATCTTATTTCAATTGAAAAATCTGATGAATATATACATCTTAAAAAAGACACTGCCCAGCAGTTATTTCTTCTAAGTATTATTATTTTGCTTTTATTCTGTCTAATTGAATACCATATATGGGTTAGAATAAAGATGAAAGAACTTGCTATGAGGGATAAACTTACATCACTTTACAACAGGCATATGTTTCTGGAAATCTTAAATCAGACAATATCCCGAATGAAAAGGTATAATATTAATTCTGTCCTTATAATTGCAGATATCGACCACTTTAAAGAAATTAATGATAATTACGGACACAATAAGGGTGATTCTGTTTTAAAACAGTTTGCAGAAATTCTAAACCGGAACATCAGGGAAAGTGATACATCTGCAAGGTGGGGAGGAGAAGAATTTGTAATTCTGCTTCCAAATACAAATATTGATGACGGCATCAATATAGCAGAAAAAATAAGAGGAATTATTGAGCAGTCAGATTTTAATATCGGGAAAACCATTACATGCAGCTTTGGTGTAGCAGAAATTAAGCCGGAAGATTCTGATAAACCTGTAATCATAGAAAAAGCTGATAAAATGCTTTATAAGGCAAAGAAAAACGGTAGAAACAGAGTTGAAAGCTTTAAGAATGATAATATTACTGATTCGTAACAGAATTTCCTGAATCATATTAATTTAAAAAATGAAGAGGATAATAATTCTTTACATTGATATAACAAAAAATCTTTACAGTTTATTTGGAACTTGGAAGGCCCGGATTATCAAAACACAACTCCGCTTTTGAGAATGACATTTGAATAGGCTGTAAATTCCCCGGTCCTTACAAAACCTATAATCCGGCCCAGTTCTTCGTCTTTCCCGCTTACAGCAAGAGCTTTAAATCTTTTATGGGGAATAACATCATACGGCATTTCAGAATTAAAAAGCTTTTTAACTTTTGTAACAAAATCAGGGCAGCTTTTAAGAGATTCTTCTGCATGAATTACTTTTTCAACTTCAAGTTCATTTGAGACAAGCGATACAATATCTATAAATGAAGGGATTCCCTCCGCAATACCCAGATCAATAACTTTTATTCCAGAGTTTGAAGGAAGAGGAAAACCTCTGTCAGTTACAGCAATCAGATCTCCATGCCCAGCTGACGCTATAAGTTCAAGTAAACCACTGTGCAGAATTCCTTTCTTTTTCATAATAAACCTCACCAACATTATATGATGATGAGGTGTTAGCGGTCAATTTTAATTATTTTTTAATTATCTTACTGATTTTACAATATCCATGAGCTCTTTAACTCTTTCAATATCTGTATCATTAGCAATTTTTCCGTCTACTTTTAAAGAACTTCCGACAATAGCGCCGTCAGCAGCAGAAAGAAGATCTGTTGCGTTTGCTGTTGAAAATCCGCTTCCTATAAGAATAGGAAGATCTGTTGCTTTTCTGATCTTCTGAGCATCTTCAACTGTAGGGGCCTTACCTGTAGTTGTACTTGTAAGAATAACAGCACTGCCGCCGCTTGTCCTCACATCATCAACCTGTTCCTCTATAGTCCTGTCGCTTATAATAAAATGACTTCCGTGCTTAACATGGAAATCGCCGAATATTTTTATATCATCAGCATTAAGCATTCTTCTGTACCTTACAGCTTCCGGTCCTGCTGCTTCTATAAGACCCGAGTTTGAAATATACGCATTTGCAAGTTCAAACGCCCTTACCCAGCCCGCGTTTACTGCAGCTGCAATAGCTAATGCCTGCTTTACACCGTTGAGGTGTACATTAATCCCGAAGGGGATATCTACGGCTTTTTTTATCGCCATGGAAGCTGCTGTTATTGCGGCAACTATTTCTGGGCCGGTATCTTCCGGTTTGCAGAACGGCTTGTCAAACTGGTTTTCAATCTGAATACCGTCAATTCCGCCGGCTTCAAGTTTTTTTGCCTCTGAAACAGCATGATCAATAAGCCATTCCATCCCTTTCTTTTCATCATAAGCGGCTGTTCCCGGAAGCGCTTTCAGATGGACCATACCAATTATCGGTTTTGATGTTTTAAAAATATCTATAAATAAATTATTAGCCATATTATATTCTCCTGGTTGATTTTCTTACAATTAATTCATGTTTAAGATTTTCATTAATTGCTACTTTGCTGTTTGTATTAAAAGAATCCAGAAGCATATTTATTGCCTCTGTTCCCATTTCAACAAACGGGTATTTTACAGTTGTCAGAGAAGGCTCCATAAGAGAGGACAGGAAAATATCATCAAATCCCACAACGGAAAAATCACCGGGAATAGAAAACCCCGCGTCCCGTGCAGCTATAACAAAACCGAATGCCATTAAATCATTGGAATTAAATACAGCTGTAGGAGGATTTTTAAGTCTGCTGAATTTTTTAAAAGCCTCTTTCCCTGTTTCAACCTTGAATTCTCCCTGATACTCAAGTTCCGGATCATATTCAATCCCGGACTCTTTTAAAGCTTCTATATATCCGGCCTTTCTCCTGTGGCTGTTGGGTACATTCTCAGGGCCCATAACAAATCCTATTCTTTTGTGGCCGAGTTCAATAAGATGTTTTACCGCGCTGTAAGCACCTCCCGCGTTATCAAGATAAACCTGGATAATTTCATCATCATCTATTTTACGGTCTACAAGAATAATAGGGATTTTTTTGTTTAATTCCTGCAGCACACAGTCTTCAGACCGCGGTGCTACAAGAATAATTGCCTCGCACATTCTTCCCCGGAATGCTTCTATATATTCGGTTTCAGTTTCGATATCTCCGTCACTGTCGCCGAGAATAACTGAATAGCCTCTTCTTTTTGCAATTTTTTCAGCTGCTTTAACAAGATCCCCGAAAAAGGGATTGCTTATATCAGGCACTACAAGACCCAGAAAGTCGGTTTTCTGAAGGACCAGATTACGCGCACTTATATTGGGCATATAATTAAGCTTTTCAAGAGCTGCCTGCACTTTTTCCCGTGTAGCTGATGCAATATGCTCTTTATTGTTTATTACACGCGATACTGTCATTAAAGAAACGCCGGCTTCTTTTGCAACATCTTTTATAGTAACGCCCATTACTTCCCCCTGGAAATCTTTAAGTCCTGATACAAACAGCTTATTATTTCGCCTTTAAAAACAATATTTATAAAATACACAATTTTCAAAAGCTGTTTTACTTCAGACTGCCTCTGCAGAATATACTGTCTTTATGAAGTAATTATTTCCGCATGCAAGACTGAAAGGATGATTATAACCTAAGTCCTTGTATTATTAGAAATAATTTCATTAATTTTTTCAAGTGTTCCTGAATGTCTGGCCCCTACTCCTGTGCAGCAGTATGCACCGCAGGCATTTGAGAACTCACCGATTTTATCGATTGAAAAATTATTTAAAAGTCCGTACACAAATCCGCCGTGAAAAGCATCTCCCGCCCCTGTGGTGTCAATTACATCCACCTTAAAACCGGGGATTTCATGTATTTTATCTCCGTCATAGATCAGACAGCCTTTATCGCCCATTGTAACAGCAACAATCTGTTCTTTTTCAGCCTGAAGCCTCCTTATTGATCCCCTTATATCAGATGTTCCCAAAAGTTCTGCGGCTGCAGCCTTGCATGGAATAAAAACATCAGCTCTTTCAACAGCTTCACGAAGGTCTGCCTCGCTTCCCATATCTGTAATAAGTATATCATTAAGAGTTACATCCATATCAAATACAACTTTTACACCTGCTTCATTTGCAATCTTCATTGCCTCAATCATCGGGGCAAGAGGCATTACACAGGCTTCCACCATAAGGATTTTTGCACCCCTGATAAAATCTGCATGCTTCTGCCTTACATCCTCTGCAGTAAGTTCATTAAGGACATTGGGAAACATAGTAATTGAACGCTCTCCCTGCTCATCAACAAGTATCCAGCAGAACATTGAATTCTTTCCCTCAACAACTTCCACATGGGATGTATCAAGAGAATATTTATGAAATTCATCAAGCAGTATTTTACCTGTATCATCATCCCCGATTTTACCGAACCAGCCTGCGCTGCTTCCCAGTCTTCCGAGCTGAGTAATCACATTGCCGGCAACACCTCCCGGATGATACTCATAAGTGCGGGCCATTGTTTTCCCGCCGTGAGTCAGCACCGGAACAAAGCCGAAATAATCAACAGCAAGCGTACCGGTTGAAGCTACATCAACACCCATAAAATCCTCCTTTTACTGATGCTTTCTGCTGGTTGCAATAACCGAAATCATTATTATAAGCCCCACAAAAAGCTGCTGATAATTTGCAGGAACTCCGACAATATTAAGCCCGTTTCTTACAATACCAAGAAGCACAGCTCCAAGCAGAGTTCCGACGATAGATCCTTTGCCCCCCTGCATAAGTGTTCCACCCATTACTACAACAGCAACTGCATCAAGCTCATACAGGTTTCCGGCGATGGGTTCTGCAACTTCCATCATGCATGTTAAAACCATACCGCCAACTGCAGCCAGAATTCCGGTAAGCACATACAATGCTGTCTTTATCCTGTTGACAGGAAGACCGCTTACCCTGACAGCTTTTTCATTACCGCCTACTGCCTGAGCATAGCGGCCTATCTGTGTATGATTCAGAATAATATATCCTGATCCCACTATTAAAAGTGCAATAATAAACTGCAGAGGCACAGATCCAACAAATCCGCTGAAGTACCCCACAAAAGTTTCGTTTATTCCCATAAGAGGCCTTCCGCCTGATAAGACAAGAGCAAGCCCTCTGAAGACACTCATAGTACCAAGCGTTGCAATAAAGGGAGGCGCCTTTAAAACAGTTACGAGAAGTGCATTGACGAAACCTATAAAAGCTCCGCTTCCAAGCCCTATAAGAACTCCTACAAAGGCATTTCCGCCTGTTTCAGATCCTCTGAAATAAAGAGCAATCAGTACTCCTGTAATAGCAACATTTGCCCCTACAGATAGATCAATTCCGCCGCTTGTAATAAGAATTGTCATTCCTACCGCAAGAATAATGTTAATAGCAATCTGGTTGCTTATATTTATAAAATTCGCTGCATGAAGAAAATGAGGGGAATATACAGAAAGCAGCAGTGAAAAAAACAATATCGCAATAACCGGACCGCTTAATGAACTTGTTTTAATAAATCTCTGTACACGGTTCATTCCACACCTCCGAATTCAATCTCCATCAATGATGTATAATCTATTTCTCCCCGTTTAAAAGGGCCGGACATTCCCTTATGTGTAAGAACATAAATCTTGTCGCTGATGCCCAGGACTTCCCTTGGTTCTGATGAAAAAATGCATATTCCCTTACCGTCGCTGCTTAAGCTGTTTATAAGTTTCGCGATTTCGGCCTTGGCCCCTACATCCACCCCTTTTGTAGGCTCATCAAAAATTATTATCCTGGAATCACTTACCATCTGTTTGATGACAACAACCTTCTGCTGATTGCCTCCGCTTAAATTTCCGGCATCAATTCCGAGATATTCCTTCTTCATATTGAGTTTGGCTGCATAATCAAGCCCTATAGCCTCTTCCTTTCTGCTGTTGATGAAAATTCCGGCAGAAACCCTGTTAAGGGCCCTTAAAGTCATGTTGTAAAGACTCTTTAATCCGAGAACAAGTCCTTCTCCCCTTCTGTCTTCTGTAACATAACCGATTCCAAGTTCTGCTGCTTTTACAGGAGAGCTGATATTAACCTCCTGCCCCTTCATATAAAAAGAACCCGCCTTCCTCTTCCTTATCCCGGTCATTGTCTGGGCAAGTTCCGATTTTCCGACACCTACAAGACCGGCAATTCCAAGAACTTCCCCTGCATTAACTGTAAAGCTTACATTCTCAATTGTTTCACCCTGTGCTGTAACAAAAGAAAGGTTCTCTATTTTAAGAAGCTCTTCCCCCACGCTCCCCTCTTCATGAGGATATTCCTCTACAAGCTCTGAACCTATCATATGGGTAATAAGCATCTGCTTATTCATTTTCTCATCATTGGGAAGGTCTGCGGCATTCTCACCGTCTCGAAGAATTACAAATCTGTCACAGATTTCAAGGACTTCTTCAAGCCTGTGCGAAATAAAAATTACAGACTTCCCTTCATCACAGAGATTACGTATTACATTGAAAAGTTTCCGGGTTTCCTGTTCTGTCAGGGATGAAGTAGGTTCATCCATTATAAAAGTTTCCCCCCCCTGGATCATTCTCCTTGCAATGGCAATCATCTGCTGGTCTGCCTTTGAAACAAGATGAAGTTCCATATCAGGATTAATTGAAGAACATCCCAGAGTTTCAAGAAGTTCTGCAGACCGGGAATAAATTTCCTTTTTATCCACAAGACCTGATTTCAGAACAGGTTCATATCCGAGAAAAATGTTTTCCCCCACACTCATGCTTTCAACAAGAAGAAGTTCCTGGGGTATCATCCCTATTCCAAGCATCTGGGCATCTTGGGGCGATGCTATTTTTTCCTTGTTTCCGGAAACACGGATGGTCCCTTCATCATGGCTCTGGATACCGCAGAGAATTCTCATAAGCGTTGATTTTCCTGCCCCGTTTTCTCCCATAAGCCCAAGGACTTCTCCCGGATAAATATCGAGATCAACATTATTCAGGGCTCTTATTCCTCCGAACCGTTTTGATATTCCGCACATGCGGATGAATGCTTCATTATTCATGTGCTACCCCTTGTTCCTTAAGGAATCGATCAGAACAGCCCCGATAATTACAGCGCCTATTGCTATCTGCTGAAAATGCTGCCCTACCCCAATCATGTTAAGACCGCTCTTGATGCATGAAAGAATCAAAACACCGATAATTGTACCGATAATAAACGCCTTTCCGCCGTCCATTGAATTACCACCTATAATAGGAGCTGCAATTGCTTCCAGCCATTCAGTGGTAAGACCGGCAATAGGCTCTGCTGCGTCCATTCCCGCCATAAAAATAAAAGAAGCAAGCGCTGCAAGAGAACCTGCAATGCCGTACACAATAATTTTTATCCGTTTTGTTTTAATACCGCAGACAAAAGCCGCTTCCTCGCTGCCCCCGATTGCCCTAATATGGGCCCCGAACCTGGTTTTTTCAAGAATAAAACCGGCTGCAGCAGCAATTATAACAGCAAACCACACACCATTGCCGAGAAGGGAGGATCCTGCAAAAAAGGTGAGAAAAGATTCAGGCATTCCAATTATCGGATTACCGCCTGAAAAGACCAGAGCCAGACCTCTGATAATACTCAGCATGGCGAGAGTTACAATAAACGGCTGGAGTCTGTATCTTGTTATTATAATACCGTTAAGAAAGCCGATCCCAAAACCGAGCAGAACAGCAGCAAGTGCTGCAACAGGCCAGAAAATACCGGCTTTAAAAAGAAGCGCCGCAATAATTCCTGTAAAAGCAAGACTTGATCCTACTGAAAGATCAATCCCTCCTGTTGCAAGCACAAAAACCATTCCTACAGAAAGGACAAGCGAAATTGCTGAATGGTCCAGGATGTTCAGCACATTGTACATAGTAAAGTAATATTTAGATGTAAATGAAAAAAACAGGTTTATTATAACCAGCGTTAGTAAAACGCCCCAGTAACGGTTAAATGTCCGTTTAATCAGTTTGACCATTTTTTTTACCCTTTAAAGAAACGGCAGCTTAAAAAGCTGCCGTTTTTAGTTATAATCTTTATTTATTCCATATTCTGGAGTCCAACATACATTTCCCTGTATTCAGAAACTTTATCTTTTACATTGCCTTTGTGCCAGATTTCCTGAGGCCCGTAGACAACTTTCGGTTTGTCGTCAAACTGATCTTCGAGATAAAGAATAGCTGCTTCAACTGAAAGGTATGCAAGACCGTACTGGAAGAATGCTGTAGTTGCACTGAGGTCGTCCGACATAATTGATTTAATTCCGTCAGGTGTAGAGTCAACGCCTGTGATAATTACCTTGCCAGCAAGTCCTGCATTTTTTACAGCCTGATATGCTCCCATAGCCATGTTGTCATTAGCAGCAGTAATAGCTTTAAGGTTGGGATGTGACTGAAGAACATCAGCAGCTACATCCATCGCTTTCTTTCTGTCCCAGTCCCCGTTATAAACGCCTACGTTTATAAGCTGAGGAAATTTTGCTGTTTCTTCTACAAAACCCTGTTTTCTTTCTTCTGCGCATCGCCCGCCGGGGATACCCATGATATGAATTACTTCTCCGCCTTCTTCACCAAGCTGCTGGGCAATATATCTTACAGACATTCTTGTATTTTCCTTGAAATCTACAGTGATAAAAGCAGCAATATCTATATCATGTTTTTCCTGGTTTACCTCATCAATGTGAGCATCAATTGAATTGATTATAGGAATTCCCATTTGTGAAGCTTTAGCAAGCGGTTTGAGAAGGTTTGTATCTGTGATTGGGGAAACACACAGGATATCAAACTGTTTTCCAAGCATATCTTCAAGTGTATTGGCCTGAACCTGAAGGTCACCTTCTGTAGGAGCAGCAAAGATTTCAACTTCAACTCCGTAGTCTCTTGCAGCATCTTCATAGCCGTTCTTTACATCAAGCCAGAAATCGTTGATAAGGGATTTTTCCATTACACCGATTCTCCATTTTTTGCTTGGTACAGGAATTTTACCGAATTCAGGATTGAATTTACTTACCTGTCCGCCTCTTGGTGAATTTACTTTTTCTTCAGCTTCTTTCTTTCCGCCTGCAAAAAGAAGTCCTCCGATAAGCAGAAAAATACAGATGAATAACACTGATCTTTTAAAGATTTTCATAATTTCCTCCAATATTGTTAACGCTATCTGTTAACGTTATCTGTTTACGTTAACAATTATCCTCCTATATTAATACTTTTGTCAAGGTTTTTCTGAAATGCTGTCAAACAGATTATATATTTACAAAGCAGGGACTTATCAGGACTGCCAGAATATTTTTTTTATTTTTTTGAAGAATTTTATTTTCGTAGTCTGCTTCAAATACAGCAGAAAGAGAAATTTTTATTAGTATTTGCAGCAATTACCATAAAATGAATACCTTTGAACTGCTCCAGATATGGTAAGATATAAGGCAAAAAGATCAGTTATTTTTTACAAAAACGGAGAAAAAATCACAAATGAACAGCGAATATGCCAGGCGCATTAACAAGGTTTTAAGCTACATTGACAAAAACATCTGCTCAGACCTAACCCTGGAGGAAATAGCAGACCAGGCCAATTTCTCCAAATACCATTTTCACAGGATTTTCTCCTCCGCAACAGGTGAACCCCTCTCAAGGTATATCCAGAGGATCAGAACAGAAAAAGCTGCCGGAGAAATAGCGCTGAACAGGGACACTCCCATAACAGAAATTGCATATAAATACATGTTTTCCTCGTCCGCGGTTTTTTCCAGGGTATTCAGGACCAGGTTCGGAATGAGCCCGAGTGAATGGAGAGACGGAGGATATATTGAGTACAGCAAGAACAGCAAACTCCAGAGCAACAGATATCAACAGCTCAGCAAGGAATGCAAAGATTTGACAGTAAATCCGGATTACAGTGATACCAGATTAAAAAAATGGAGTGTATCAATGAAATCAGAAAAAACAAATCTTGAGTATTCTGTAATTGTCAGGCAGATGGAAAAAAAGCACCTTGCATATGTCAGACATACAGGGCCCTATGCCGGAGATTCTGAACTTTTTGACAGCCTCTTTACTAAGCTGTTCAAATGGGCATCTGCCAGAAATCTCCTCAACTTCGGGGAAACAGAGACACTGACAATTTATCATGATTCTCCTGATATTACGGATGAGGATAAACTCAGAATAAGCGCATGCATTACTGTTCCTGAAGGAACAGAGACAGAAGGGGAAATAGGGTACATGGCTCTTGAAAAAGGGGAATATGCTGTTGCAGAATTCAAGATTGATGTCAGCCAGTACGGGGATGCATGGAACACTGTATGCGGAGACTGGCTCCCTGAAAGCGGATACCAGTGCAGTGACGGCCCATGCTATGAGCTTTACCTGAACGATCCCAGGGAAGACCCTGAAGAGAGGCACCATATAGCTATTCACATACCGGTAAAACCTTTATAAAAAACCGGTATTTAAACTGCTGTATGGATGTGTTTCTTTACAGCAGTTTAAACTATATATATTATTCCCCTGTTTTCTCTCATTTTCATTATTTTTATTTGACGCTGCTGTTTCTTTGACACTAATATTAATACAGGATGATTGACAGACTGGAAAAAGAATACAGGGAGTTCGGCCCCTGGATACTGGAAATAAAATCACAGGAAGATGTTCCTGATCTTTTCAGAAGGCAGTACACTTTTGACAGCTCGGTAGTATGCGCTTTAAAAATACCTGTCCCGATGGACAGAAGACAGGCAAAAAAGGGAATGGATTTCTACCGCTCTGTAATATCTTTCAACAGGGATGAAATACAGATCCTTGAAAAATCATGGACAGAAATAAATATCAAGAAAATCAGCTACATTAATATCAGGGCATTGAAAAATATGATTGACCTGCTGGAGGCGGAACTGACCATCTATACAGAAGAGGAGAATTACTCTGTAAGATACAGCTCAGTATCTGAAGACATTATCAACAATGTCATTGCAATAATAAGGGGAAGGTATCTTCAGAATTCCGAATCCTGCCGGATCATGACAGAATACAAGGGAGAGATAACTGACCAGCTTTTCAGAAATCTTATTAATATTTCAGGTGAAAAAGAACATCTCATACCAGTCAACTTTCAAAAAGCTGTACCGGCCAGAAAGGAAAACATGAAGTTAAAAGACTATATCATGCTGAATTACAGGTTTGAACTTCAGAGCTATATATTCATGAGAACAGAAAAAGAGCTTGTTGCAGTAAACAGAAACAAAGGAATCAGAAAAAAAAGGGAAGTTGACTACAGCTATAACTACACATTTATCCCTTTTTCAAACATAGAATCAGTGGAATTTATCCCGGATCCGGAATTTAAGGAAATATATATTCTAAATATAAAACCTGGAAAAGCCCTGACACTGAGTTTCCCTGTTTCGAAAGAGACTATAAATGATTTTTCAGAGATAAGCGATATATACAGCTACTGATAATATCTTCAAAATATCAGACGGAAAAATAATTATTTCAATATTTAGTTTCAATATCAGTAATGCATTTCTTCAAGGGCCCAGTAGGCAGTTGTATTCTGAAGAGCCTCATTGTCTCTGATAAAATCAAAAGCAGTATTTCCCAGATTATCCCTTGCATTTACATCAGCACCTGCGTGAATCAGGACATCAACAACCTGTGGATTTCTGTTGAACATTGCAGCAACCATCAGGGGGGTCAGTCCCTTACTGTCCCTTGCATTTACGTCAGCACCCATATTTATAAGAAGAGAGATTACATAGGGATTTGTATTATTGCCGGCAGAAACCATAAGAACAGAACCTCCGTCCTGTGTACAGAAATTCACATCTGCACCGGCTGTTATCAATTCATAAATTACAAGAGGATTACTGTTTCTCAGGGCAGCATACATTAAAGGGCTGAACCCGTTACAGGTTATATCTGTTTCCGCACCATGCTCTATCAGTGTCCTGATAACTTCGGGATTACGGTTGTTCATTGAAGCAAGAATCAAAGGAGTAAGACCGTCATTTTTAACAGCATTGACATCAGAACCTGCATTAATAAGAGAATTAATAACAGCTGTATTTGTGTTATTCCAGGATGCAATCATAAGAGAAGTGGCCCCCTTGCTGTTTCTGGCATAAATATCTGCGCCTGCATCTATAAAAAGCCGCGTCAGGTTTTCATCATAAAAATATGCTGATGAGTACATAATAGGGGTCCAGCCCCCTTTATCTCGAATATTTACATCTGCCCCTTCCTTCACTGCACTTTTTATCTGTTCAACATCACCGTTTTTCATGAGTTCAAAAAGATTTAACGGGAAAAGTGAAAGAGGGATGAAAAGAAACAAAAAGATCATTTTTTTCATAAAATGCTCTTTCAGGAGTTTCGGAACCAGCAGAAAGATAAACTCCCTGTCCTGTAATACTGAGACAGGAGGTGTCCTGAGCTGTTCAGGACCATTAGGGAGATAATCATGATGAAAAAAACACTCCCTACTATTATTATAAGAAATAATTAAGAGAATTTCAGAGAATAGCAGTGTTTTTATGAAGAATTTGAATTATTATGCTTTTTTTCGGGGACGGAGGATTTGTATTTTCACAAACCCAGCTGTTTCTTCCTGTTCAGAAGTACTGTTGTTTCCGCGCAGGCGGCAAGGTCAAGAACACATGGGGCGGTAAGACGGTATTCCACAAGTGTTCCCCGTTTTTCATCATCAACAAGTCCTGCCTCTTTAAGCTGGGAAAGATGTTTGGATGCTGCAGACTTGTTTATTCCAATCTCATCCGCGAGTTCACAGACACATCTCGGTCTCTCTTTAAGCTTTTCAAGTATAAAAACCCTTAAAGGATGTCCCAGAGCCTTGAACATGTGGGCCCTCAGTTCACAGCGTTTTTTTTCCTCTTCTGTCATTAGATCTCCTGAATATATTGTTGCAATGTTTGGAAACTTTGTCAATTATATATTGACAAAAACGTTTCAAAGTTTCATAATTTGGAAACAATGAAACAGGATAACTTGTTTTAAAAACAATTTTTTTTACTGATACATAAATATAAAGACAGTCATGACTGAAGTATCAGTCTGATTATTAAGTAATGCCTTAAATTTGTATTAAAAAAGATAAAAGGCATGGAAGGAGAAACAAATGACAGTACAGATTTTAGGGGCAGGATGTCCCAAATGCAGAATGCTTGAAGCAAATGCAAAAGAAGCAATTGAAAGCATGGGTATTGATGCAGTAACAGAAAAGATCACAGATATCGATGAAATCTTCAACATGGGCGTAATGATGACACCTGCCTTTGCAGTAGACGGAGATGTAAAAACTGCCGGAAAGCTTCTTACAAAAGATGAAATTATGAAAATCCTCAAGGAGGCTTAAATTATGAACTGTCCATGCTGCTCAGACGGAGCGGACCTCTCAGGTTTCATTGCATCGGCAAAAGCAGCTGACAGTAACATTGTAATTGACGGCTGCCCTATAGCATGCGGGAAGAAAATCATGGAAAACAGGGACCTTGAATATATACATATACTTCTATCAGAATACGGCGTTGAAAAGGGTAAAACCGAAATAACTGATGAACTTGTCAGCGCTGCTGCCGAAAAAATAGACTCTGAAATAAGGAAAACATCCCGGGAAATATTATTTTAAATATCCTGGAACTTTTTAGTGAGGTTAAAATATGGCAAAAAAACAGTTATCACCTAACAGCGCATTGGGTATCACTTTTCTGGTGTTTCTCGGAGCGTATTTAATACCTTTCGATTCACCTGAAGTAGGCGGTGCTATACTCGAAGCTTTCATGATGCTCGGGGAATATGCACGGGAGCATGTCCTTCTCTGCCTTGTCCCTGCAATGTTTATTGCTGGGGCAATAACAGTATTTTTAAACCAGAAAGCATTCATCAGATACCTGGGCCCAAAAGCAAGCAAGTTTGCAGCATACGGTGTTGCTTCTGTTTCAGGCGCAATTCTTGCGGTGTGCTCATGCACTGTACTCCCCCTCTTCAAGGGAATATACAGGAAAGGGGCAGGCCTGGGACCAGCAGTAAGCTTCCTTTATTCAGGCCCGGCAATAAACATACTTGCCATTGTCATGTCCTATAAGGTTTTCGGATGGAAGCTGGGTCTTGCAAGAATGACAGGGGCTGTCCTGTTTGCAGTAGTAATAGGCCTACTGATGCAGGTGATATTCAGAAAAGAGGATGAGGCTAGGCTTGAAGATGAGAAAATGTTCAGGTACAGGGAAAAGGAAAAGGAAAGAACTCTCTTCCAGATGTCTGTATTCATGTTTTCCATGATCGGCATACTTGTATTTGTTAACTGGGCAGACTCAAAAGGGGGAAGCCGCATATGGGATTCAATATACATCTATAAATACTATATCTCTGCAGCATTTGCAGCAGCCCTGATTTATTCCCTTGTAAAATGGTTCAATAAGCTTGATATGCAGATCTGGGTAATTTCTACAAGAGACTTTGCCCTCCAGATTCTCCCCTACCTTTTTACAGGTGTGCTTTTTGCAGGATTTCTTCTGGGAAGGCCGGGACACAACGCGCTGATCCCGACATCATGGGTAGCATCTCTGGTGGGGGGGAATTCATTTTTATCAAACCTTATTGCATCAGTTTCAGGAGCATTCATGTATTTTGCAACCCTTACCGAAGTTCCTATAATCCAGGGGCTACTTGGAGCGGGAATGGGAAAAGGACCTGCCCTTGCTCTCCTTCTTGCAGGGCCTTCGCTCTCTCTTCCTTCCATACTTGTAATCAATGCAGAGCTGGGAATGAGAAAAACCGCAGTATATGTCATTCTTGTTGTTTCACTTTCAGCTCTTGCAGGATGGGCATTCGGTGCTGTCATCTCTTCTTGACCAGAAAGTGCAGTGGAATTATGATTGATATTACATGCAGTCTTCAGAACAGAAAAAAACAGTAACTGATGAAATAGACAGAACAAACAGCCGGATATGGGAAAACCTCGGGACAGACCTCGAAGATGAAGTAGCAAGGACAGATGAAATAATAAATCTGTCCAGAAAAATCAGCTACAAAAGGGGGATTGCAGATGCATATCTTAACAGGGGATGGTGTCACAGCGAGCTCCTTAATCTTGAGGAGGCCCAGCAGGATTTCAAAAATGCACTCAGCTATTATACTGAACTGGATTCAGATGAAGGAATAATGAAAAGCCTGAACGGAATAGGTTCAGCATATATAGAGGCCGGATTCCACGAAAAGGCGCTTGAATACTATCTTAAAGCTTATGAACTTTCCGTAAAAACAGGGAACCTTACAAGAAAAGAAGCAAGCCTCTCAAATATAGCCCATCTCTATTTTCAGACAGGAAATATTAATGAATCAGCCATTTTCTTCCAGGAAGCCCTGAATATTGCAGAAAAGACAGGGCACCCTGAACACACAGCAGTAATCCTTACAGAATTCGCAGAACTTCTGCTTAAATCAGGACAGCCTGAAACTGCCCTGATCAGCCTGAACAGGGCTCTTGAAATTATTCACAGTAAAAGGATTAAGAGAGTAGAATCAACATGTCTTAATGTGCTGGGAAAAGCATACATGGAGAAAGGGGAATATTTAAAAGCGGAAGAGTTTTTCAGCAAAAGCATAAAAAGTGCGGAAAAGCAGAACCTCAGGAGTAACCTGATAAAAAACTATATTTCGCTGGGAGAACTCTACTTCCTCAACAGCAGCCATGAAGAGGCAAGAAAGATACTTCTTAAAGCCCTTGATCTGACCAGAGATTTCAGAAACAACATACACCTGTCATCAATCTATGAAAATCTCTATTCAATAGAAAAATCATCAGGCAACTACAAAGAAGCCCTTCATTACCACGAACTCATGTATGAAACACTCAAGAGTATCCATTCTGATGACATCAAAAAGAAACTTTCAGTTCTTTCTGCTGATTCAAAGATAAAACAGGCTGAATCTGAAAAAGAGATATACCGCCTTAAAAATGTGGAACTCAAGAAAAATACAGAAGATCTGCAGAATCTTTATGAAAACATATCCACCATAAGCAAAATCGGGCAGAGGATAACATCTCTTCTTGATCTGAATGATATCTGCAAGGCAATCTATGAAAATGTCAACAGGCTTATGGATGCATCTGTTTTCGGGGTAGCTGTCTATAATTCTGAAGAGAGGGAAATTGAATATAAATATTTCAGGGAAAAGGAGAGGGAAGTTGAGAGCTGGAAAAAATCAGTTGATGCAAATGACAGCTTTGCCGGCTACTGTATAAGGAAAGATACAGGAATTCTTGTCAACGACCTGAAAGGGGAGCAGTCATTATATGTTGATCCTGAACTGTTCAAAGGGGATGACAGAATAAATTCACTGATCTATATACCTCTGAAGATTGAAAAAAGAATAATCGGGGTTATAACTGTCCAGAGCTATGAAAAAAACATCTATACAGAGAATCACCTCAACATGCTTAAAGCACTCGGTTCATATATAGCGGTAGCAATGGCCAACTCCTCCATACACCAGGAAGTTGTACACCTGAACAGTCTTCTTAAGTGTGAAAAATCAGACCTTGAAAAGTCGAACAGCCGCATAGAATACCTTGCAAACCATGACCCCCTTACCGGGCTCCCGAACAGAAGGCTTCTTGACAAATTTATTGAAATGGAAATAGAAAAATCGAAGCTTTCTGACAGTTCACTTGCATTCTTCTACATGGATCTTGATCTTTTCAAGGAGATCAACGATATGTACGGACACGAGACAGGGGATGAAGTTCTTGTGGAAACCGCGGGAAGGCTTACAGAAAGCCTCAGGCGGAACGATATAGTGGGAAGGCTTGGAGGGGACGAGTTTCTTGCAATAATATCTGATATCAATGACAGGAATGACTGCATAAAAATAGCGGAAAAAATAATAGGCAATGTCGGAAAAGAAATTAAAATATCAGGTAATGCATGCAGAATCGGGATAAGCATAGGAATAAGCATTTTTCCCGCCGACGGCTGCAGCGCTGATGAAATATTCACAGCTGCTGATAACGCAATGTACAAGGCAAAGAATGCAGGAAGAAATTCATATGAATTCCATTCAATGGGCTGATATTCAGATGGAATTTATCCTGTAAAAAAATTTAAAAAACATTAGAAATACTCACCGCGTTTTTCTATAATTAAAACCGGAGCTTATATGAAAAAGATAATATTCAATACTCTGCTTGCAATATTTTCAATTTTAATTGTCAGCTGTACAGGGAAAACAGATGGAGAGACCTCTGCCACATGGGAGACACCGGAAGATACAGCAGAAAAAGCGGTAGAAGCAGTTACAGTTAATGAAGGCAGCATGGTACCGGAAGTCAGAACATCAGGTATAATCAGGAGCAAAAACGAGGTATGGCTGATCTCTGAAGCAGCCGGGATTGTTACAGAAGTAAGAGGGATTCCTGGAGAAACAATACGTAAAGGGGACATACTTCTGAAAATCGAAAACAGAATTCCCGGAATTCAGAAAGAACTTGCATATCAGCTTTATAAAGCTGCAAAAACAGACTTTGGAGGGATTGAATCATCATACAAGCAGGGGGGGATCTCAAGAAGCGACTATAACAATGCATATTCCAACCTCCTTAAAAAGGAAACAGATTATATTCAGGCTGAAAATGATTTTGAAAAAAGGACTGTAAGGGCACCGTTTGACGGAGATATTTCTATTTTCAACACAGACATCAAAAAAGGGAGTTTTATCAACACAGGAACCCGTATTGCAATGATCACAGACTGTTCCGTGTATTATATAGAAACAGCAGTTGGAGAAAGACAGGCATATAACCTTGAAAAAGGTTTAAAAGCTGAAGTATATACAGAGATTAATGGTGATATGGAGAAATTTGATGCTGTCATTACTGCTGTCGGGACCGGCAGCGATCCTGAAACAGGAAGTTTTCAGGTAATTGCAGAATGGGAAAACAGGGGAAATTTTAAAATACTTTCAGGAAGCAGTGCATCCCTTGTTTTAGAAACAGCGAAAAGAGACAGACATATAATTATTCCTTCATCTGCGCTGTCTGAACGGAACAGCAAAAAATATGTTTTTACAGCAGAAAAGGGAAAAGCACTTCTCAGAGAGGTGAAAACAGGAAAAAGATACGGCAGCAGGATTATAATAACAGACGGTCTTGAAAAAGGGGAAATCCTGATTACAAGCGGATTAAATTCTCTGGATGACGGAAGCAGGGTTAAAGTATTTGTCAAAGGCAGTTCAGATGACAGTCGGTAATATCTCTGTTAAAAACCCTGTACTGGTGAACATACTCATGATTACATTAATTGTATTCGGGTTTTTCAGTTTCAGGGAAATGCCGAGAGAGGAATTTTCAGAAGTTCCATTCTTCTGGGCTGTAATTACAGTGCCATATCCAGGAGCAGGGGCAGAAGATGTAGAAAAACAGGTTACAATCCCAATAGAAGAGGAAATGCAGGGACTTGATGAAATTGACGAAATACAGTCTGTTTCATCTGCCGGATTAAGCAGTATCCAGGTAAGATTTAAAAGCAGTATTACCAAGTCCACCTTTGATAAACTGTATCAGGAGGTAATTACAAGGTTCAGCAGAGCAGACCTCCCCGAGGGTGCAGAAAAGGAAACAATCGACTCTTTTTCCTCAAACGACTTCAATCCTGTTATTGATATTTCCGTATACGGGGATATTGATTACAGAGTATTGATTGAGGTGTCTGAAAAAATACGTGAAAAAATAAAAACTGTAAAAGATGTCTCTGATGTAACAATGATAGGGGGGCGGAAAAGAATAATTTCAATAACAGCTGACCTGGAAAAGCTTAAAAACCATTCCATGTCAATTACTGACATTGTAAATACCTTAAGGAGTTCAAATCTGAACATTCCGGCAGGAAGTATTGATAACGGAAATACAGAATATCTTGTAAGGACAGGGGGAGAGGCTGTAACGCCAGAGGCACTCGGAGGTCTTGTCATAAAAAAACCATCAGACGGGAAAGGGCTTCTTTACCTGCGGGATACTGCAGATATAAAAGATATCTATGAAAATAAAAAAAGTTTTTCAAGATACAACGGAATAAAATCTGTAACATTAAGGGTGACAAAAATTCCCGGAGGAAATTCAGTTGCAATAGTAAATTCGGTAAAGGAAATTCTGTCGGAAAACAGGAAGAATATAAGCCCTGTAATTAAATTCAAACTTCTTAATGATTCAACAATTAAAATAAAATCAAGTCTTGATGTTCTGGCTGGCAATGCATTACTGGGCTTTATCCTTCTTGTTATAACACTGTACTTTTTCATAGGATTAAGAAATTCACTGATAACAGCATTCGGGATCCCTGTAACATTTGCCATTACATTCATAATACTTAATATTACAGGAAAAACATTCAATTCAAATACTCTGTTTGCCCTTGTTCTTGTACTTGGCATGGTTGTGGACCACTCAATTGTAATTATTGAAAACTGTTACAGATTGAGACAGGAGGGAAAAACACATATACAGGCTGCTGTCGGGGGAACTGATCAGGTTGTCCTACCTGTAACAGCAGCAACATTAACTACAATAGCTGCATTTGTTCCTCTGATGATACTGCCCGGCACAATAGGCAAATTCCTAAGGATCATTCCGCTCACTGCGACAATAGCACTTGCAGCAAGTACACTGGAAGCACTTTTCTTTCTACCTTCCCACTATGCAGACTGGCCGGGTAAAAATACAGAAACCAGGAAAAAAGATAATTTCAGAATCATGGAAAAATACAGCAGCTTCATCGCAGCAGTATATGAAAGAAGAAAAACCGCTGCAGCCCTTTTTTGTGCAGTAATAATTATTGTATTCTCTCTTGCAGGTAGCCTGAAACAGGACCTTTTCAGCGCCGAAGACTATCCGGTGTTTTACATAGATATTGAAATGGCTCCGGGTACATCTGCCGGGAGAACAAACTCTCTTGTGGAGGAATTTGAAAAAAGGCTGATACCCCTTGCCGGAAATGGAGAAATTGTTTCTGTAAGCAGCTTTATAGGATTTCTTTCAACAGAAAGAGAGAGTTCTGAAAAAGGCAATACTGCCCAGCTTATGGTTGAATTGAACAGAAAAAAAGCGGGACAGGGAAGACCGGTATCTGTAATCATGGGGGAAGTTGAAACAATAACAAGAGACATTCCGGGAGCTGAAAACATATATTTCAGAAAAGCTGTTAACGGGCCTCCAAAAGATCCGCCCCTCAATATAACAGTTACAGGAAGCAGCCTTGAAGGGCTTGAGAAGAGTGTCCTTTTTATAAGGAACAGGCTGAGGGATTACCCGGAGCTTGTAAATATTGAAGATACTCTGAGCGGAGGCTCCCCTGAACTGAAAATCACAGTAAGCAATGAAAGAGCAGCCGGCTACGGACTTGATATCCTCTATACAGGAAACTACATCAGATCATTTATTGACGGTATAAAAGCAGATACAGTCCTTATAGACAACAAACCAGTTGATATAATAGTCAAATACAGTAATAGACTGACAGGTGCGGATTCCATTGATCAGATGTCTGTTCCGTCACCTTTTTCAGGCAAGAGTATCCCTTTCAGTGCATTTGCCAGGATTACAACAGAGAATTCCATAAACACAATAAGACGAATTGACAGTAAAAGGGCAGCATCAGTTTCCTCAGGAGCATATGCAAAGGAAAAAGTACCGGGAATAACTGAAGAGGTTATAAAACAGGCAAAAGAGGAATTCCGGGTTCTTTATCCTGATCTTGAAATAAAATCAGGCGGAGAGTTTGAGGAATTTAAGGATCTTTTAAAGAAAATTGCCAGGATCTTCCTTCTTGCAGTCTTTCTGGTGTATCTTATTCTGGGGACACAGTTTAAATCATATACCCAGCCACTTCTTATACTGCTTTCAGTACCGGCAGGTTTTGCAGGTATAATACTTTATCTTCTTTTATCAGGGACTCCTTTTTCAACAACTGTAATGTACGGAGGAGTCGCTCTTGCAGGGATTGCTGTCAACGATTCAATAGTACTTGTAAGTTTTATCAATATTCTGAGGGGGAAAGGCGAATCAGTAAGAGATGCTGTTATAAAAGCCTCAGAGACAAGAATCAGGCCTATACTTCTCACCTCAGCAACAACAATTGCAGGTCTTCTTCCCACTGCGGCAGGTCTGGGCGGAAAGTCAGTGATCTGGCAGCCGATGGCAAATACAATAATATTCGGGCTTGTTTTCAGCACTGCATCAGCCCTCGTGCTTCTTCCTGCCCTTTATTCCATTTTCTACAGCAGGAATGAAAAAAACCGCCAGTTATCAGGGAACTGATTAAGGCTCTTCAGTCAGCTTGAAAAACTTTCTGAAAGGATATTTCTTCCGGGAACACCGGCTTCCCTGAGCATCCTGCTGATATCAGACAGGAAAAGAGGCGGACCACATATATAGGCATCTGTCTTTTCAAGTGCACCCGGGTGGAGAGCTTCGATAATATCATCAGAGGAAATCCTTTTCTGTCTGAAAATGGAAGAGTGCTCACCTGTTACAAAAACACGAAAAGAAAAGCCGGGAACATTATTCTCCACCCTCTCAAGAAAAGGGATGTCTGTCAGCTCACTTTCAAACCTCACACTCCACAGCAGAAGGGCTGAAAAGGGGACACTTCCGGCCTCCCAGTCCCTGAGCACTGAAAGAAAGGGTGTTATCCCTATGCCGCCTGCTATGAAAAGTTTCTCCCGCCCGTCTGGGAGCGGGGTAAAAAGACCATAGGGGCCGTCAAACACAACACTGTCCCCCCTCTTCAGAAGAGTCAGCTTTTCGGTGAAATCCCCAAGACTTTTTACAGTTACAGCTATTTCAGGTTCTGCAGGTGAAGATGAAATTGTAAACGGATGCTCATCAGGGGGGATACTTTCTGACAAGAACCTGAGATATGCAAACTGCCCGGGCCGGAAAGAGACCCTTTCCTGTTCAGGGGAAAATCTTATCCGTAATACAGAGGGGGAAATATTTTCAGAACCTGTAACTGCAAATTTTTTCCTTTTGAGAAAAATCCTCCTGAAAACAGAATGGTAGAGATAGCATGCAAGGGAAACGCCTCCCAACCCTCCGACAGCTGTCATTCTTGTATTATTCTCTGCAGTTGAATATGAGGCCAGTACATGGATGACAAGAAAAAAAAGTGCAAGTGTAAAAAAGTTATGCAGCTTTTTCATGGCAGAATAATCAATTTCAAGATGTTTTTTGATAATCTTCCTCAGCTTCATGAATCCGGGAAAAGGAACAGGGGGTTTTTCCACCATGAAGAGAAAAGTAAGAAACATTATAACAGCAAAAACAGAGAGCGCCACTCCTCCTGCTGCGGTCTGGAGAGATAAAGATGAAAGATATGAATATTTGAGGATAAAGTGGATAATTCCTGCAGATATTCCAGAAGCTGCAAGAATTCCGTGGAGTTTCAAAAGCCCCGCCTGCCCGAAAATTCTCTCAAGGAAAGGTATTCTTGAAGAAAGAACAAGTGATAAACAGAGGAAGCAGTATCCTGTTATACCGAAAACCATTCCGAGCGTATAGTCATGAAAAAGGGAATACCAGTTCCCGGCAAGATAAAGGTTCAGAAAAAAGAGGGGATGAAAGAAAAAAACAAGAGTAAGGCAAAGCCTTAAATACCTTTTTATCCCTTCCCGGTTATCCACAGCAATAACCTATTCCCCGAGAAGAAGCTTAATATATTCTTCTGCAAGATCAGCAGCTATTTTCGTATCAGAAGCTGAAGAGACAGCATCGACAGATACCTTTTCCTCCCACTTCTTTATCTTTGTGGTATGAAGCAGTATGTTTTTACTGCCGCTGTTTTTATCAAGCCATTCAACTACCCACGGCCTGACCTTTGAATTGACACCTGAATTGGTTATAAAAACATAATCATAATCAGATGCTTTAAAGTTTTTAAGGTTTTTTTTATGGTCTTCTACCAATGTAACTTCAAGAGACCTCTTTTCAAGCTGAATCTTCATCTCTTCCATAAGCGCTTTCTTGAATTTTGTGTTTTCCATTGCCAGCAGGACTTTTTTCCCGCTTTCCTGGGTAGCTGCCGGAAACAGAACGCCTAAAAAAATAATTACAAATAATATCTTTTTCACCATAAGATATACCTCCTCGGCTCAAACTGAATACATATCTAAATAGTATAGTCCTGTCATGAAAAAAATCAAATTCCAGAAAAATAAATCATCACTCAGAGACAGTGCTGAAAAGCCTGAGGTTTTCAGATTCCTCAATACGGGGGAGAAGCACATTCTGCTTGTCGCTGTAAACCTCCATACGCCTGAGTATCCTGTCCAGCATCTTTACAGCTTTAAGAATATACGGCCCCTTGTTAAGCATCACGCACTCGCACCTGTGCCCCATGGCTGCATCTGTAATCTCCGACCGGGTGGGTACCCCCTTCTTTGCAAGGTTTTCAAGTACCTGAGTCGCCCATATAACAGGGACATGGGCAGCTTCACAGACCCTTATTATCTCCTCCTGAATAACTGCAAAATTCTTCCATCCTGTTTCAACAGCAAGGTCGCCCCGGGCAATCATAACACCTGCAGGATATCTTTTCATTGCAGTCAGAAGAAGAAGGGGAAGATTCCTGAAGCCCTCCCTTGTTTCAATCTTCAGGATAACACCTGCCCCGGAATTTCTCTTTTCAAGTTCCTCAACAAGGTTTTCAACATCATCCATGTTTCGGGCAAATGAAAGGTTTACAGCATCAGCATATTCCGCAACAAAGGCAAGGTCTTCCCTGTCCTTTTCCGTGAATCCTGAAACACAGTAATCTGTATCGGGGAAATTTATTCCCTTGTCTGACTTAAGCTTTGCACTCCCCTTTCCCGTATTCTCAACTACAACTGTTATCCCTTCTTCATTTTTATCTGAAACAACACCTTCAATCTTACCGTCATCAAAAAAAACTGATTCACCCGGTTTTACATAATCAATAATTTCAGGGAGTGTGCAGGAGACATGTGCAGGGGACAGAAGAGTATTATTTCCATCATACAAAGCTCCTTCGCCTGCTTTTGTATCCCTGTGGATAAAAAGGCTGTCTCCTGTTTTAAGCCTTATATAATCCTTTTGAGTTTTCCTGTCACCTGATGATACGCAGCTGATCCTTCCTGTCCTTATCTTGGGGCCTGCAAGGTCCATAATCACGGAACACTTTCTTCCAAGTTCAGTTTCAGCCTGCCTTATATTGTCAATCATCATTTTCCAGGTATCTGCATTGTCGTGGGCGCAGTTGATTCTTGCACAGTTCATCCCCCCCCTCAGAAGTTCCTTAACCTCTTCACTGTTTTCTGCTGCTGAAGAGGGGATTGTAACCATGATGCGTGTTTTTCTTTTATCAGGTTTCCGCCCGAGGAGAACCCTTGTATTCTTTCTTATTGTCTTCCTGCTTTTCTCGGCTGAAATCCCTTTCCTCTTTTTCTCAGGATGTTTCTGTTCATTGAGGTATAATACAACCTTCATTACAGAGAAAAGCCCCCTCATTACATGGGATTCAATATGGTTGATACCTAGAAGCCCGGTTTCCTCAATCCGCTTCTGAAGCTTTTCAAGCCTGAATGTTCTCAAGGCAAGATAATGGACAAGATTTGATGCGCTTTTTCTGAACCGGGGATGAACCTTTTCAAGTAGAAAACTGTAATCTGATTCAAGGGTATCTGCCCTGTCCATGATTCTTTCAAGGTCCTCTTCAATATATTTAAGTTTTTTTTCTATGTTCTTCATAATTCCTGCAGATTCCGTTATGGAAGTATTATTTTTTCGGAAACGGTAAGCTGCATTAAAAATCAGCTTTCCCGGCAGGAATATTACCAGATAAAGATTTTTTATTCACCCTTTCATAACAGCAAGCGGTTCAAGCCTTAAAAGGTCTTTCTGCTTCTCCATTACAGAGTCAATATTCCTGTATGAAGCATGAAACATATACGGGAGTCTGATCCTCTCTGTATTTCTATAAAGCAGTTTCCCTCTCAAGTTCGGAAAGGTCTGTCTTTACCGCGCACATTCCGCAGCCCATATCAATCCCCACGGGGAGAGAAATATTCAAGGCAGTGAGGTTTCATTCCTTATTCCCTGCAGCATGCAAAAATACAAAGTATTTTGCCAGCATCCTGAAGAACATGATTCCTGTAAATCCCATAAGAAGGTCCATAAAACTGAAAGTTCTCGACGGGAATAATATTTGTGAAAACTCTTCAGCAATTATCAGAATTGATGTAAGCATGAAAGATAAGGAAATATTCTTTTTTATGATGTATACCTCTTTTTTCTGCAGGAAATAATCAAGAAATATGCAGAAAAATCCATATAATACAGCATGGGCCAGCCAGTCATAATGGGGTATTTTAAACAGTAGAAAGAGAGGCAGCCTGCCGATATCTGCCAGTATAATAACTGATACAATAAGTAAACAGTAAGGGATAAATATCAATGCTTTTTTCATAATCACTCCTTGTTCAATCAACAGCATTTAATAATTTCAAAGAAAAAACATCACAATCCTAAAAAAGAACCGGGGGGGAATGCTGGTACTGATTATAGAGCTGAAAACATCCCCGCCCCCTGTTTTCAGCAGTTCCTGTTTCCCGTACCAATTTCATACCAGTTTATTTTTCTTGTCAGCAGCATTATTACTGCGAGTATTACAAAAAGGCCAAGCGATCCGATCAGCAGAGCCATATCTTCCGAAGCAAGAGCCATATAAAGGTAGAGGTAGAGCAGAATATTCAAAAAAGCCATGACAGCACCTTTCAGAGCGCTTCGAAGGACTGTTCCTGTATAAAACGATACAAGTGCTGCCGATGCTCCTGCAGATGCCATATAGGCCGGAAAAAAAGCTGTATGTTCAGAAATGGAGATAAGCAGGAGGAAAAACATGCACACCGACAAGCCAATCATGATGTACTGAAGGGGATGAAGTTTTTTCATGGTAAGTACTTCAAACAGGAAAAGAATAATAAAGGGGAGAAAAATAAAAAGAAAGCAGTATTTCATAGCCCTGTGACTCATGTAATAGCTGTCTACCGGTGTAATAAAGTCCACTCCAAATCCGCTGTCATAAATATAATTCCAGTCATAATTATTTTCCATCCAGCTCTGGGGATAGTTTCTTGCAAGAGCCCCGACATTCCATTGGGCAGTAAACCCGTTTTTATCAATATCTCTTTCTGTAGGAATAAAAGAACCCGAGAATTCCGGGCTGATCCAGTCGGAGCTGACTGATACAGATGTTTCCCTTCCCAGAGGGAAGAAGGTCAGAGCGCCTCCCCCTTTTAAATTAACAGATATTTTAAACACATTTTTTTCCGAACCGGAGAAAGGGACAGATGCGCTGATTCCTGCAGGAAATATTGATGCTCCTGATGTTCCTCCCTGGAAATCGGATTTTTCCCCGTTCCAGTCCAGGTCGACAGACTGGCTAAGTCCTTTTATATCTCCCAGGCCGAGAATTATTCTGGCTTCTTTCCAGAGAACCTCCCCCCTGACAGCCTTCCACACCTCATCAATATTTTTTCCAAAATTCCCTTCGATTGTAAAATTTCCTTTATAGAGCTCAATTTCGAAAATTCCCTTTTCTCTTGTATGAGATTCAAGAATACCATCAACTTTCAGATCATCGGGGAGAATATAAAGGAACTTCCTTGATAAACGGATAAAATCTTTACCATCTACATATTCTATCTCTTTTTTTTCTACCGGTATTGCCAGAACCGGTCCTGCAATATGCTGTCTTCCTCCCCATTGATTTATAACACTGATTTCGGCACCTTCCTTTCTGTTTTCACGCTCTCTTACAAGATTGCTTATCGCTGAAGCCGGAACAAGAAGAAATGCTGCTATAACCAGAGTTACCATCAGCTTTGCAATGGGGCTGCTAGTCCTGAATTTCACCCTGTTCATTAACTTGTTATCACCCATATTAACCTCTTTTTTATTTGATATGGGGAAGTATGACTTTAATATTTGGCAGGAAAAGGGCATAAATGTGGCAATATTATGACATTGAAAACATCTGTCTTGGTTTTTACATGTTTGATATGTTAAATTAAGAGATATGAAAATATCAGTCGTTGATGATGAACCTGACTTGAGAGAAACTATTTCCTATGCCCTTACCCATGAAGGGTATGTCTGTGAAAGCTTCAGGGACGGTATTCATGCATGGAAGGCCTTCAGTCAAAAACTTCCTGATCTTGTTATTCTTGATGTATCAATGCCTCAAATGGACGGATTGGAACTGTGCAGGAGAATCAGAAAAATATCCGAGACAGTACCTATTCTGTTTCTTTCTTCCAGGGATGATGAAATTGACCGTATCCTTGGACTGGAAATCGGCGGCGATGATTACATGTGTAAACCGTTCTCTGTCCGGGAGCTGCTGGTCAGAATCAAGGTGCTTTTCAGGCGGCAGAAAGCGAGGCAGGAAAATTCAAAAACAGAAGATATTTATCAGCTTGGGAATCTCATTCTTCATTACGGGAAGTATATGGCTTTCTGGAAAGACCAGTTAATTGAACTGACTGTTACGGAATTTCTCCTTCTCAAAATACTTTCCCAGAATCCCGGATTTGTTAAAACAAGGGAAGTGTTAATGAACCAGGTTTACCCCGAGGGTACCTATGTCTCTGCAAGAACAATTGATACACATATAAAAAGACTGAGAAAAAAAATACAGAAAATGGATGAATCATTTGATGAAATTGAAACAGTTTACGGAGTGGGCTACAGATACAAACAGCCTTCTGCATAGTATATCGCTCAGACTTCTTTTATTTAATATACTTCTCGTTTTCCTTCCAATTGCTGCTGTTCTCTATCTTGATGTATACGAGGAAAAACTTCTTTTATCACAGGAAAAATCCATGGTCCAGCAGGGGCGGCTTTTGTCTGCAGCGCTCAGCAACCAGGGTAAAATTGAAAAAGAAAATGCTGAGTTTATTCTGAAAAACCTCGCAGGGAGGACAGAGACCAGGCTAAGGGTTGTTGACAATAAAGGGGTTTTACTTGCCGATACAAGTACTGTTTTTTTACCGGATCAGCCGTCTCCGGCTTCCGATATAAGTAACAACTCAGAAGAAATCATGATTCATAAAGAGGACACACTCCTTTACAGGATTACAATTTTCCCGATCAGGGTATACAGAAAATTATTCAATCCCCCTGTCTCTGTAGAAAATGAAACTTTCTACAACTCAACCGAACCGCTCATGGGTAAGGAAATCCAGGCTGCGCTTGAAGGGAAATACGGCGCTGTTACAAGATTATCAAGGGGAGGCCAGAGATCTGTTACCCTCTATACAGCAATACCTGTTTTTGACGGAGATGAAGTTGCAGGCGCTGTTTTAAGCAGTCAATCTACATACAGAATTCTAAAAGATTTATATGAAGTCCGGTTATTTATAGTAAAGATATTTATTGCCTCATTAATAGCTGCACTCTGCATCAGCCTGTTCTTGTCCAGAACAATTTCTTTCAGAATAAAAAAACTCAGAAAAGAGGCACAGTCAATAACAACCGGAAGGGGAAGGATTAAAGGTACATTCACCTCTTTCAAATTAAAAGATGAAATAGGATCTCTTTCTTTTTCACTTAAAGATCTAACAGACCGCCTGGACCGCCATATACAGTTTATTGACAGCTTTTCAAGGGATATCAGCCATGAATTTAAAAACCCTCTGGCAGTAATAAGATCTTCTGCAGAGATGATTGAAAGGACAGAAGGAAAGGAGCAGACACGGTTTATTCAGCTGATTAACCAGAATACAGCAAGAATGGAATCACTGCTGAACGGAATTGAGGAAATTTCCAGGCTTGATTCATCCCTGGACAGGGAGAAAAAGGAGCAGATTGAAATATCAGATTTTTTAAACATCATACTCGAAGGATTCAGAATTACTTTTTCTGACAGGAACTGGATTACTAAAAATTCAACAACAGGGGTCTTTATTCTGGCAAATCCCGAGAGGCTCAGTCAGATTTTTGTCAATCTTTATGAAAATGCCTGTTCTTTTTCCCCCCGGGACGGGAAGATTATTACATCCATACAAAAAGAGAGGCACAAGCTTAAAATAACAATATTCAATGAAGGTCCTCAGCTTCCGGAAGAGGATAAGGAAAAGATATTCATCCGTTTTTATACATCAAGGGAAACTGACAAGGAAAGGCATCATGGCCTTGGTCTTTCAATTGTTAAAACAATCGTTGAAAGCTACGGCGGCACAGTTTCCGGAGAAAACTCTCCCGGCGGTGTGTCTTTTATAATACTGTTGCCGCTGTTTAAAAACTGAACAAATCAGACTGGCTGCTGTATCCGGTTTCAAAATGTGGAAGAATACCCCATGCCGGAGGCGGCAAGCCACTGGGGTTTGAGAGTTGCTGAAAGCCAAGATGCAAATTCAGAATATCCGGAAACTTCCCTGTCCTTTAAAACATTGAGGTATTCATCAAGTACAGTTTTACGGGACTTTTCCTGCACCCAGCTGTAAAACCGGTACTGATTGTCTGAGAAGATCTCAAAGGTACTGTCCCAGTCGGGAAGAATGTCGCTCTTTTCCAGGTTACTCACAGGTTCTAGTGGGGCAAGGTTCCATATCTGGTTGTGAAGGACAAAGGAAAAAGGTATATAGTGGTCAAGGTGAAAATTGCCTGGATCGACCCTGCTTCCGGTAATAATATCAAAAGCATTATCATTTTTCATGAACTCAAGCCAGTATTTCCTCCGGGCTGTAAGGTTCCTGTCTACAGAAAGATCAAGTTTCATGCTTATTGCCGGAATTCCCGGATTTCTCCTTTCAAGATAATGGACAAGTTTATACTTTATCCACGATTCAATTATGCTGAAATTTACTGTCAGATAATGAAACCATCTTTCAGGCATGACTATGAAGTCATCATTAAATGAATAAAACTGAAGATTACCTGCTGCAAGCTCCTTAACAGCCATATTTATCTTTTTATCAGGAACACCTCTGAGTTCAGCATCATAAAAAGGTCTTAAGAGCCTGTAAGGGACAAACCTCAGAAGATCATTGTAAACACCCCTGTTCCCATCAAGATATCTCTCAATTTCCTTTTCTATTCTGATATAATCCCAGTTTGTTTTTAACCCTGAAATTGAAGATGAAACAGTTTTGATAATCTCACCGAGCTGGTCCTGATACCCGAGATTAAGCCGGTAAGATACGACCGGGACCCAGGCAAGGGTAAGCATTTTTCTGACTATATCTTTTGTATCGAAATAATACGTACCGCTGTAATCCCTGGAATATTTTTTATCCTTTGCAAGGGAGATAATCGCCCACAGCCAGAACGGTTTATAGCTTTTATTGAGGTTTTTAAGGTCAAGAACTGTCTGGAATTTCGAGACTGGAAGGGATGACGATTGTGGTAAAGGGAAATCTGATACATTCATAGTTTACTTATATTACAAATAAAATTATGCTGCGTATAACTTAATAAGTCAATTTAATAGTTTCAGATAATCAAAATCCTGTAATGGTATTCAATATATTCTGTATTCGATCTTTTTCTTACTTAAGAAAATTATATTTATTGAATTAATATTTAAGATACAGAATACTACTCCACTCACCGCCTGATATAGGACAGTTCCTTAGGGAGAAATATATTGTTCCCGTAGCTGTCCTCTCCGTAGCCGCACTTTGCAAGAAGTTCAATATCTGCCAGCACCCTTTTGTCGCCGGTAAAAGTGACTGTAAGGTCTGTTTTAAGGTCAATTTTACCCTGGGCGAGGAGAAAGGCAATTGCCCTGTTGGCAAACTCAACAAGGGTCTCCTGATCAACCGGCTTGAAATCAGGTATGGAAAGTTCCGGAGAGTAGTTTATTATTTTACTTTCTTCAAGAAGTTCATAAAAAATATTTTTTAGAGCCTGCTCAAAATCACTTACACTTACTGAAGCTGCCGCAGACCGGAGTCTGCATATAACCTGGGCCAGGTTTTTTCTTTTTTCAGCATTTATCTTTTCATTTACACGAAAAAGCTCCATTGGATGGGAAGCATCATACTTCTCGTTATCAAGTATCAGGTATACTTCGCTGCCGTAATGCTTGATGATTTTTGCAACCAGTGTCGAGGGCCTTACATGGAACCCCCTGTATTCAGGGACATTTACTGTAACAGATCCCTCCTCCGCATATTTTTTTATTACATCGCGGCAGAGGTTTTCTCCTGAAGTAAGGAACTGGTTTGCATAGTTAAGGAAATAATCCACAAGGATTCCCCGTATTTCCCCTGAAGTAAGAGGCGGGCTGTAATAAAAGGAAGTCTGCCCCGACAGTTTCATTACATGCCTCTCATAGTAATGAATCATGCTGGTTGAAGCTTCAAGAAGATGGTAAACAATTGAAACATGACCCCTGATCATTTTCAGGTCTTTATCAATATCTTCAATATCGGTATTTGCAATATAGGTATCATACTTACTCTGAAGATTATGGTATTTTGTCTCAAGTATACGAATCTCGTTTTCATTTATCACATTCGGAATAAGATGCTGATAATTCCTTATTTCCTCTTTATTAATATCTTTAAGAACAACACTGTCACTTGCAAGGTTAAGATAAGAGGTAGCAAGATTGACAATAACCTTTTCAGGAGCATTGATGTGCCTTTTTTCCATATCGGATTCAAGTATTCCTGAAGGAGCTGTTACATAAAAAGAGAGGGGAAGGGTCCGGTCTGAACACTCATCGAGATTTTTCTCCCTGCCTGATCTGATAAAATCACTGAAGCTGCTTTTCATTGCTGAATAAAGAACATCCAGAACCTTTTCTGTATCTTCAAGAAAAACATCAATACCGTTTAAAAGCTGGTACTTTGGAGATGATGATTTGAGGTGAAGTGTTATATAAGCCATATTTGTAAAAAGCTTGATGGCAGCAGTGTTCTCGCGGAAAGTTCGCCAGTCTGTATTGTTCAATGCATTATAATAATCAAGGATCTCTTCCAGCCTTGATGCCACTGAATGTGTTTTTCCTAAAAAGATGGAATTATTTATATTGCTTTTATCTTTTTCAGCCAGAGCATATTTGGCATAGGAAATTAAGGGGCAGGAAAAAATATTTATAAAATCCCCGAACTCTTCACTCATCAGTATTGGTCTGTTTTCAGTCATTATTAAAATTTACTATCCGGAAACAGGCTATGTCAAAGAAAATATTATTTTTTTTGCTATAAACCTTTTATACCGGAGATATTATCAGAATATCTTATATACAGTATGTTAATTTTCTATATAAAATATTATCGATATTTTGTTATCCAATATTGACTTTTTTTAATTTCGATATTATGTTATCTATAAATACAGGGCAAAAAGCCTATGTTTTAAAAAAGCATTTATTCGAAAGGATTCTGAAAGATGCAGGACCTTTCAATTAAATATTGCATCAGCTGTTCCGGCAAATATAAACAGCAGATGCAATAATAAACTAAGACTTTTTTATAGATTCCTCCTAACCTTCTAAAAAGAGTTTTATTCATGGGAACCTGCTGCAAGTTTTGCAGCAGGTTCTTTTTTCATTATTACCTCCGATAATAATGAGTTGTTATTTTTAACCTGTAATGAGTTTCATTACAGGTTTTTTATTTTCCCGTCACTAAAGCGATGATTTTGGTCCCGGAAGATTTTTCCAGAAATTGCCATCAGAAGACCTTTAACATATATACCTATATACCTACCAGCAACCATGTAGATAAACTTTTATCGATATTTTCATATCTTATATTGACATTTTTTTATGTCGATAGTATATTATCGATAGTTAGATATTGAAATAGAAAAAATATTTCAAGGAGGGCATTATGTTTGAATTTTTAGTTGTTGCTGCAATTGCAGCTGGAGCAGTTTATGCTTTCATAGAAGACAGTCGGGTAACTCCAAACGGAATAGACTGGTAAATAAATAAAAAATCTTATTTTGAGGAGATCAAGATGAAAAAAATACTTAGCAGATTAGCAGAAAGACCGGTTATTAACGGCAGACAGAGACATATCAAGAAAGAAGGGCTTTCAATCAGGGCAGTTGCCGATGCAACTGGAAAATCAATTGAAACTGTTCTTTCAATGAGATTCTAATCACCTTATTATAATCTCTACCTTCTTTAAAAATCAGGACCTGCAGGGAGTCGAACCTGCAGGTCTTTTTTTATTTACCGGATTTTTCATTTTAAATTACCCGTGAATATTATCAATAACCTGACCTCAGTATTTCAATGAATATAAATCATGCATTTAAGATATATTATTATCGATAACTCCATATCCATACTTGACTCTTTTGGTTATCTTTTATATATTATTGATAACTTTGGTTATCAATAATCTTGTTAAGGAGGCCGCTATGTTGGTTATTAACGCTTTAGTAATTATGGTTATTGCAGCAGGAGTTGTTGCTGCATTTATTGAAGACGGAAAAACAGCGCCGAACTGCTGGGACTGGTAAGACAGTCAGGAAGGTCTGTAATTAAACAGCATGATTAACAATAGATGAAAGGTAGACCTTTCAAGCTGCAGACAGCCACCTGTATCTGCAGATAACAAGAGAAACTTTTTGGATTCCTCCCACATTCTGAAAAGATTTAAAAAATAAAAAGGCCCTGCAGTTAATTCTGCAGGGCCTTTTATATGCCGCCCCTGGTGGACGGTTGATAAACTGTTTTTTTATATCCTAGTAACCGAGGTCAAGCATTGCATCAGCAACTTTCTTGAAACCTGCGATATTTGCACCGTTGATGTAGTTTACATAACCTGATGCGTCTTTTCCTTCCCTTACACATGCAGCATGAATATCTTTCATGATTGTTTTAAGTTTTGCATCTACTTCTTCAGCACTCCAGTTGTATTTCATTGAGTTCTGGCACATTTCAAGACCTGATACTGCAACACCGCCTGCATTGGCAGCTTTACCTGGACCGAAAGGAATCTTGTTGTTAACAAACTCAACAGCCGCATCTGCTGTACAGCCCATGTTGGAAGTTTCAACAACATATTTTACGCCGTTTTTAAGAAGAGTTTTTGCATCTTCGAGGTTAAGCTCGTTCTGGATTGCACATGGGAAAGCCATATCAACTTTTACTTCCCAGGGTCTTTTTCCTGCAACAAATTTAGCTCCGAATTTTTCAGCATATGGTGCAACTACATCATTGTTTGAAGATCTGAGTTCAAGCATGTAGTCAAATTTTTCCTGAGTGTTGATACCTTTTTCATCATAGATATATCCGTCAGGACCTGATATTGTAACAACTTTTGCTCCAAGCTCAGTTGCCTTGATTGCAGAACCCCATGCAACATTACCGAAACCTGAAAGAGCTATTGTTTTGCCTTTCATTGAATCGCCGTTTGCCTTAACCATTTCATCAGCAAAGTACATTGTACCGAAACCGGTTGCTTCAGGTCTGATAAGAGATCCGCCCCAGTTAAGGCCTTTACCTGTGAGAACACCTGTGTTTTCAGCTCTGAGTCTCTTGTACTGTCCGTACATGAAACCGATTTCTCTTCCGCCTACTCCGATATCTCCTGCGGGAACATCTGTCTGTGGACCGATATATTTCTGAAGTTCTGTCATGAATGACCGGCAGAATCTCAGGATTTCAGCATCTGATTTTCCCTTGGGATTGAAGTCAGATCCGCCTTTACCTCCACCCATCGGGAGAGTTGTAAGACTGTTCTTGAAGATCTGCTCAAAACCGAGGAATTTAAGAGTTCCAAGTGTAACGCTCGGGTGGAATCTCAAGCCCCCCTTGTATGGACCAATTGCGTTATTGAACTGAACTCTGTAAGCTTTGTTCACCTGTACTTCACCGTTGTCATCTTCCCATTCAACTTTAAACATGAATGTTCTGTCCGGCTCAGTAATTCTTTCAAGAATTTTAGCATTAAGGTATGCAGGATTGTCATTTACAACATCAATAATTGATTCAATAACTTCTCTTGCAGCCTGAATAAACTCTGGCTGTGCTGGATTTTTTCTTTCCAGTTCTGCCATAAACTCGTCAAGATTATACATTTCTAACAGCTCCTTAAAACATTTTAATACCCCCCTCTCAGGACGGTATTACTTATCTATATATAATTCCTATTTTATATATTAATCAAGAGTTAAACATGGCCTATCTATACATCTATACAGGTGATTTTATGAAAAATATTGATATTTATCATGAGCCTGTATTATTATTAGTTTTAGAAACATTCTTTAAAGGAATTATTATGAACAATCCCCTTGCATCCAAATTTCATTTCAAGGAAACTCCTTTCAAACAGCTTATGGACAAGAGAATCAACGACATTCTTCTTGTATGCAGCAAATATGACAAATTCATGCTTGATGAAGACGGAAGGATTGATGAACAGCTGTTCCAGGAATATGTATCCTTAAATCTCCGCTATCCTCCCAGATTCACACATGTATCAACAGAGGAGGAAGCTTTTGAAAAGCTTTACAACGAGAAATTTGACCTGGTAATAACAATGCTCAACTTCAAGGGGACCCTTGTTCTGGAACTTGCCGAAAACATCAAGACAGCATATCCCGATATCCCTGTTGTTGTCCTGAGCCCCTTTTCAAAAGCCATATCAGAAAAGCTACAGGAACTTGACAATATCAAGGCAGACTATATATTTTCCTGGCTCGGAAATGCCAGGCTTCTTCTTGCCATTGTAAAGCTTATCGAGGACAGGATGAATGTCGAGCATGATGTAAAAATTGCAGGAGTACAGACTATAATCCTTGTTGAAGATTCAATCCGCTATTACTCAAGCTATCTTCCCAATATATACAGGCTCCTTTTCCAGCAGGCCAGAAGAATCATGGAAGAGGGACTTAATGAATATGAGCAGAACACAAGGATGAGGGGAAGGCCCAAGATTCTCCTTGCAACATCCTATGAGGAAGCTATTGAATTATACGGAAAATACAAGGACAACATGCTGGGAGTAATCTCAGACATAGGCTACAAGAGGGAGGGAGTTGAAGATCCGATAGCGGGGATCAAGCTCTGCAAGCTGATCAGAAAGGTGAACACCGAAGTACCAATACTTCTCCAGTCTGCCCAGCTTGATCTCAAGGAGGAGGCAGCCAGATACAACGCCTCATTCATATATAAACACTCGGAAACCCTTCTCAAGGAACTCAGGGACTATATCAAGGACAGCTACGGGTTCGGAGACTTCATATTCAGGGACCCGGACGGGATGACACTTGAAAAAGCCAAGAACCTGAAGGAACTTCAGGAAAAACTTGCCATAGTCCCGAATTACTCTGTAGAGCACCATATAAAGCAGAACCATTTTTCCAAATGGATGAGGGCAAGGGCCCTTTTCCCCCTTGCAGATATTTTCAAGCCTATACAGCTTCAGGATTTTGACGGGTCCCTGCTTGAGACAAAAAAATACCTTATAGAAATAATAAAACTCTACAGGAAACAGACCGGAAAAGGCTCTATTGCAAGTTTCGACAACAACAGGTTTGACGACTTCACCTCTTTTGCAAGGATAGGAGACGGGTCCCTGGGAGGCAAGGCAAGGGGTCTTGCTTTTATTGACAATATAGTTAAAAAGCATGACCTTCTCTTCAAATACAAGAACATAACAATAAGCATACCAAAGACAATTGTTCTCTCAACATCTGTGTTTGAAGATTTCATGGAGCATAACAATCTTCACAGCGCAGCACATTCAATAAAGACAGACAAGCTTATTCTGAATGCATTTCTCCAGGCGGAGCTTCCCGAATACATGCATGAAATCATAAAAACTATCCTCACTGTTGTTACAAGACCAATAGCAGTAAGATCTTCAAGTCTTCTTGAAGATTCACTTTATCAGCCGTTTGCCGGGGTTTATGCAACATACATGCTTCCGAACAATAACGATGACCTTAAAATCAGGTGTCTCCAGCTTGAACAGGCAATAAAAAGTGTGTTTGCTTCAACCTATTCAACAAAGAGCAAGGCCTATATTGCAGCCACAAAGAATGTGATTGATGAGGAAAAAATGGGGGTAATAATCCAGGAAGCTACAGGACAGCTTCATGGAGAATATTTTTATCCCGATTTCGCAGGGGTTGCACGGTCCTACAACTACTATCCCCTTGCAAATGAAAAAACCGAAGAGGGGATTGCAGATATAGCTCTGGGGCTTGGAAAAACAGTAGTTGAGGGGGGAACAGGACTCAGGTTTTCCCCTGCCCACCCTAAAAAGAACCTTCTGTACTCTTCAGTGGATAATGCTGTCAGATCAAGCCAGAAAGTGTTTCATGCACTTGATATGAGCCCCTACAGCTTTACTCCATCAATAGACCAGGAGGAAAATATTCCGCTTCTTGATGTTGAAAAAGCTTTTTCAAACCCGACATTCAAGTACATTGGTTCAACATTTGACATGCAGAATAATGCAATCAAGGATTCTGTAAATGTGCAGGGCAAAAAGATCGTTACATTTGCAGGCATCCTTAAATACAGAATGTTTCCCCTTGCAGATATTCTCAAGGAGCTTCTTCATATAGGCCAGGAGTCAATGAAATGCCCGGTTGAAATTGAGTTTGCAGTGAATTTAAGCCCCAACCCGGAAATTCCCCACAAATTCAGTTTTCTGCAGATCCGTCCCATTGTTGAAGGACTGGAGGCGATTGACCTCAACATAAACAACTACACCCCGGATGATAAGATCATTCATTCAGACAAGGCCCTGGGCAACGGTAAATATGAGCAGATCCATGACTTTGTTTATATCAAGCATGAAAGCTTTGATCCTGCCTACACAAAAACCATGGCTGAGACACTCGACCGGATCAACAGCCGCTTTATTGATGAAGACAGGTATTATATTCTTGAAGTGCCGGGAAGGCTCGGATCATCAGATCCCTGGCTGGGAATCCCTGTCAGCTGGGCACAGATCTGCAATGCCAGGGTCATAATTGAATCAGGTTTGAAGAATTTCCAGGTTGAACCGAGCCAGGGAACACATTTTTTCCATAATATAACATCACTCAATATAGCCTACTTCACTATCAATCCTGTATATAAAGACGGATTTATAGATCTTGATTTTCTCTCCGGGCAGGAAGCTTTTTATGAAGATGATTTCATAAGGCATATAAGGTTTGAAAAGCCGATAAAGGTTTTTGTGGACGGCAAGGACAGAAAAGGGATTATTCTGAAACCTGGAATAGCCTGCCTTGATATGATGAATCTCTGAATTACTTCTGAAAATTTCAATGCCTGAAAAACAATGATGCTGTCTCAGGAGAGACAGCATCATATGCGATAGATATTCCGGCAGAAGTTTTCAGGTACAACCGGAGAAACTGCAGATCTGCCTGTTCTTTAATTTCAGGCAGATCATGTTTTCCTTTCTAATATAAAAAACATCAGAAACCAATATGCTGTTACACCATATAACAGTAAGTTTATAATGTTATTTTTTGTTAATCTTTGTTCATAAATAAGGGCATTATCATAAAGACTTTTTTTATATATTGAACAGAAAGCCTTATTCTTCTCTGATTGACTCAAACAATTCAAAAAATGTATCATGCTTCCATGAGTAAATATCCATTTCACGAAATCGAAAAAAAATGGCAGAACTACTGGGAGGAAAACAACACCTTCCAGGTTACAGAAGATGAATCAATTCCTGTAGAGAAAAGAAAATATGTGCTGGATATGTTTCCGTATCCGTCAGGGGCGGGGCTTCATGTAGGCCATCCTGAAGGGTATACAGCAACTGATATATACTGCAGGTTCCTTAAGATGAACGGATATGCAGTTCTTCATCCAATGGGATTTGACTCATTCGGACTGCCTGCAGAAAACTATGCAATAAAAACAGGGACACATCCCGAAGTGTCAACAAACAGAAACATAGATAAATTCAGGGAGCAGATAAAGTCTCTCGGGTTCTGTTATGACTGGAGCAGGGAAGTATCGACACACACTGCAGACTACTACAAATGGACACAGTGGATCTTCCTTAAACTTTTCGAAAAAGGACTCGCCTACGAGTCTGAGATGCCTATCAATTTCTGTCCTTCATGCAAGACAGGTCTTGCAAACGAAGAGGTAAAAGATGGCAAATGCGAAAGGTGCGGGACACAGGTGATAAGAAAGAGCATCAGACAGTGGATGCTCAGGATTACAGCCTATGCAGACAGGCTTCTCAATGAACTTGACGGGCTTGACTGGTCAGATGCCATAAAGACAATGCAGAGAAACTGGATCGGAAGGAGCGAAGGGGCAAATGTGATCTTCCCGCTTGAAAACTCATCCGATTCAATAGAAGTCTATACTACAAGACCTGACACCCTCTTCGGGGCCACCTATATGGTACTTGCACCGGAACATCCCCTTGTGCAGAAAATCACAACAGATGAGCAGAAAAAAGCTGTTGAGGAATACATAACAAAGACAAGCCACAAATCAGACCTTGAAAGGACTGACCTTGCAAAGGAAAAAAGCGGTGTATTCACAGGCGCCTATGCGGTAAATCCTGTCAATGATGAGAAAATCCCTGTATGGATAAGTGACTATGTTCTCATAACATACGGCACAGGGGCTATCATGGCTGTTCCAGCCCATGATGAAAGGGACTTTGAATTTGCCCAGCTTTTCAACCTCCCGGTTATTCAGGTTGTATCTGAAGACGGCTCACTCTACGAGCTTGACCAGGCGTATGTCGCAAAAGAGGATGGTGTTGCTGTCAATTCCGCTCAGTTCACAGGCATGAAAACCCCTGATGTTATCAGAGAGATGATTAAATGGCTTGAGGAAACAGGACGCGGAAAGAAAACTGTCAACTACAAGCTGAGGGACTGGATCTTTTCAAGGCAGAGATACTGGGGAGAACCTATTCCGGTAGTACACTGCGAAAAATGCGGTATTGTTCCGCTAAGAGAGGAAGACCTTCCCCTCACACTTCCCGAGGTTGAATCATACACTCCTACAGGAACAGGGGAATCACCCCTTGCTGCTATTGAGGACTGGGTAAACACAACATGCCCCGAATGCGGAGGCAAGGCAAAAAGGGAAACAAACACAATGCCGCAGTGGGCAGGGTCATGCTGGTATTATTTAAGATTCATAGACCCTCACAACACAGAGGAATTTGTTTCAAGTGAAAAGGAAAAATACTGGATGCCTGTAGACCTTTATGTGGGGGGTGCCGAACACGCTGTTCTTCACCTGCTCTATTCAAGGTTCTGGCACAAGGTACTTCATGACATAGGAGCTGTAAGCACAGTCGAGCCTTTCCAGAGACTGGTAAACCAGGGGATGATTCTCGGAGAAGGGGGAGTAAAGATGTCTAAATCCCTCGGAAATGTAATCAACCCTGATGATGTTATCAAGGATTTCGGTTCTGACTCAATGAGAATGTATGAAATGTTCATGGGCCCTTTGAGTGTATCAAAACCATGGGCAACAACAGGGATATCAGGTGTTCACAGGTTCCTTGACAGGGTATGGAGACTTTCCGAGGAAAGAAAGCTTGTCGATGAAAATGCACCTGAAGAGCTTGATAAGCTGCTCCACAAAACTATCAAGAAAGTTACACACGATACAGACAATCTTGAGTTCAACACTGCTATCTCACAGATGATGATATTTATCAATGAACTTTACAAGGACACAAAACTCTACAGAAGCATGTGGGAGAAATTCATAAAAATTCTTGCTCCCTATGCACCCCACATAGCGGAAGAGCTCTGGGAAAAAGCAGGAAATAAACCTGCTGTTTCTGTTGAAAGCTGGCCTGAATATGATGATGCTAAAACTGTTGAAAGCGAAGTAACAATCGTGCTTCAGATAAACAGCAAGAACAGAAGCAAGGTGGAAATGCCCAAAGGCAGCTCAAAAGAGGTACTTGAAAAAGCAGCACTTGAAAACAGCAGGATCAAAGAGCTTACAGAAGGTAAAAAGATCGTAAAGATTATTACTGTTCCCGACAAACTGGTGAATATCATTGCCAGGTAAATCAGGACCGGATATATACAGGAAAAGGCAGATAAGTTTCTCCTCCCGCCTGAAGCGGGAGGGGATTTTCGCATCTGTTATCTCGGACTTTGAAAATTCCAGGAATTCATCACTCAGATATCTTTCAGGCCACCCCATGGATGCCCTTCTGGTTGTATTTGCTGATTCAGAAACAGTCCTGATCCCATGGGATGTCAACCTTGCAGGCCAGTTTGCATCAGTTTCTGAAATAAAGCCGTTTACAGACTTCAACAGGAATTCCCTCCTTGCAGTCGGAAGCACTGCCTCCGGAAAGCTCAAGACTGCTTCAGGGCAGCTGCTTCTCAGGGAACTTTCACCTGACAGGGAAGAGGTGTTCGTTGATATAAACAGAAAAGACAGCCCGGCACATGAAGAAACAGTACTTGAAACATCTGTCAGGCCGGTTATCGAATTCCCCTCCTCCTCTCCATACCCGTTTATACTTCAGGCAGAAAAGGAACTTGAAAATTTTTCTGTACTCTGCAGTTATAATGGTTCTGAAAACTTTCTTGAATCAGAAAGGATAATCAAATCGGAAGAGGAAACAGCTTTTCTTGAAAAAGCGGCATCAATAACAGATTCAGTTTTTCTCAGGCTTGAACAGTACCTGTCGGCTGGAGAAGAGCTTACAGAAACAGATATTGCCCTTTTCATAGAAACAGAAGGGAGAAAAGCAGGGGCCGAAGGTACAGGTTTTGAAACACTTGCAGCATCACCTGAAAGAAGCTTTTCAATCCACCCCTTCCCCTCCTATTCAGACAGAAAAGCCCCTGCAGACGGGCTTACAATAATAGATTTCGGGCATAAATACGCGGGATATACCTCAGATGTGACAACTACAGTTGCATACGGAAAGCTTACAGAAAGGCAGGAAAAAATGATTTCCCTGGTACTTGAAGCCACAGAAATATTTGAAAACATTCTTGCCCCCGGTATTTCCACAGTCGCCCTCACAGAAGCAGTGACTTCACTCTTTGAAAAAAACAGCTTCAGAATGCCCCATGCACTGGGTCACGGCATAGGGCTTGATGTCCACGAGTCTCCAGTTCTCAAAACACTTAAAGAAACTGAGACAATACTGAGGCCGGGGATGGCCCTTGCAATTGAACCGGGAATTTACTGCCCTGAATCAGGGGGGGTGAGGCTTGAAAACGATTACCTGATAACAGAAACCGGGTTTAAAAAGCTTACAAACTCAAGAATAATAAGGCTTTAAAATTTCTCTCACAGCTCTCCCGAAAGACCTCCCGATCCCCCGCTGAAAAAAGCTGTCCACATCTCATCCTCAACAAAAATTTCAGCATACTTCAATTCAGGAGAGCTGCAGCTGAAAACAGCATGCTGCCCGGTATAAATGTCTTCCAGCTCCAGGCTTCCTTCAGGCGAATCAATTTCCCTGTATTCAAGAGGATCTGCAAGCAGCCATCGGCCTGAGAGAAAACTGTCCGACATCAGGATATCAAACGAGGGGCGGAGAGTTACATGGTTTGAATTGAATATTCCGGAGGCAAGGTAAAAAGCAAGGACTGTTTCCGAGACCCGCCACGGGTTTCCTCCTGATTTTTCCAGCAGGCAGTCTTCAAATCTTCTAACATTGAAATTTGAGAAACAGATCCCCCTTTCTGAAAGCTTTAGTATGATTTCAGAAGCAAACCCGTTTTCCCAGGAGAGATTAAGCTTTTCACCGTCAAAATCGGCAGGGAATATTCCCCCTGCAGGCTTGAGCCTTACACCGCCTGAATTCAGAACAGGATATGCTGCAAAGGGACAGACCCCTTTTTCTATCTCAAGCTTTATTTCCCTCCCTGCTTCAAGACCTGAAAGCATCGTAATGCGGTTTTCTGAAAAGTATGAAAGCTCAATCAGGGCATTGCCCTCAACAGCATCCCAGCTGGAAGGATATTCGGGGATTACAACATCTATCTCTACTGTATCTCGTAAAATGCAGCCTGAAGCGAGGAAAAGACAGGCTGATAGCAGAATAAGCTGTCTCATACAGTCTGTAACTGCAGTATCTGAAAACCTGCTTCAGATCAAATCACATTACAGCAGTTTTCCCCTGACGGCAGATAAAAACAGATCAATTGCCGTTACCTGCAAGGTCCTGTTTATATATATTTCTGATATAATTGAAGATCTCTCCGTATTCAGGACTTCTGTAATCAGGATAGGTCCAGGGAAAAGGTTCAAAGGCATTGTTTCTGTACCCGAGGGTCACCTCCCCGTAAATCCCTTCCTTCAGGGGTATCCTGTGGACATTGTCCTTGGTTGATGCAAGAACAAGGTGGCTCAGATTAAGTATGCCCGGATCAAAATTGACTTTACGGGTCAGCTTGTCGGCTTCCTGGATTGAGAAGAACTTTTCAAGGTAATTTGTATGTATTTTAACATCAGACAGTTCATCAGGGTAAATGAGTTTTTCAAATGAGATTATAAACCTTTCAATATCCTCTCCCATTTCGCTGTTATAGTATGATGTATATGAAAAAGGGATTACATTACTTTTATAGTCAACAGGACCGAATTCCTCAGCAAGTGCATTAATTATCTCCCCTTCCCTGTCGCGAAGCACGGAAAGGACCGCTATTACAAGTTTATGTTTTTTAAATGGTTTTATCTCTCCCAAAACATTCTCCTTGTCATATAAATCATTTTACATCATAATACAAATATAATGAAGAAGGCACTGGAATTTCACGAAGAATTAAAATATGCAGTTGAATGCAGACGGGATTTCCTTGAAACAGAAATACTTCCCAAGCTCAAGGATATGTTTAAAAACTACAAGTCAGCTTTTCAGTCTATTGTAAACCTCATGCTGAACAAGGCGCTTATAAAAGAAGATCCCTACAAGCATGATCAGAAAATATCAGAGATTTCCATTCCTCCGCTGACTCAGATCATGGAAAATGAAAAAGCTGTACAGCTTGGTTCAAGGCTCTCATTTTACGATACACAGCTTGAACATATCACAAGCTATTATGTGTTTTCCGTAGATTATATGAATACAGACAGAATCAGGCTTCTCAAGAAATTTGTAAATTATATCCATTGGAAAATGGTTGCTGAAACCTCCCAGAACCCCACTACAAGATCCCTGGCATCCATTCTTGCGAAAATAAGAAACGGCAATGACCAGCTGGCAATATCCATAATTAATACATCCATCAACCAGCTTGCAACTTTTCAGAAGGTAATTGAGGATTATCTGAAAGATATTGAAAACTTCCAGAAAGAGGCATACAAATTAAAGGTCCGGGACAGGGTGATGATAAATTCCGGAATCTACAAATATGCATCTGAAAACAGTACAGAAGAAACACTTTCTGTCATGAGAAAGAAATTCAATGAAACAATGGTTGAAGAGAAATTCCTTTCAGATTTAATAAAGGAGATACTTGAAGAGGAATTTTCAACAGAATCAGAAGAGCTCAGACAGGACCTTTTATTCAAGCTTACCCAGAATGCGGTAAAAAAGGAAAAAAAAGAGGACAAAAAGATAAAGGTAAAGCCCCCTTCATTGAACATTCTGATGAATGCGGCCCTAACAGTCTGTTCAGCCTCTTCCCAGCTCAAGTCGCTTTCAGAAAAAATAAATACAAATGTTTCTGTTTTAAGTGAAGCCAATATAAGCCCGCTTATGAAAATCCTTTCAAAAATCTTCAAGGTTGATACATCGAAAAATGTTGTATTTGAAATCGAATACATAGATGATATTACAGGATCCAGAAAAGTGGAGAAAATTGATAAATCCGATTTCCTAAGGAAGATCCAGAAAATTCAGGCGGAAATATCACCCCACAAGCTTAAAGCAGAAGTTACAGCCATAAAAACCTCTGAAGGAAGGGAGAATTATCTCTCGGATTTTATTGATAATGCTGATATGAAACTGAAAATTCTTACCTACCAGACAGGCGGCATAGATAAATACATAAAGAAATCTGCTGAATCAGGCCAGCTGAAGGGATTTGTCATAGAAAACAATGCACTGAAAAACATTATTATAAAATCAAAACAGCAGGCCCAGGAATATATAAACCTGAAAGAGGAATACAGGCAGTTTAAAGCTCTGGGCATTGAAGATGAAGAGAACAAAGCAGCTCCCGGTATAAAACAGCAGGAACTGCAGTAATTCGCGAATTCAGACTAGTTTGCAAAAAGGGCTATCTGAGTATTCCTCATACACACGGAAAGATGCTGCTTGAATCCTGATTCTATTTCCTGCTGCTTGCTCAATATCCTTGATATATAATCAAGAGTCATACGCGGTGTGCTGTTTCTTTCAACCCTGCTTTTACCTGCATTATACATAGCAAGAGCCACTATATAGTTTTCCCCGTTATCAAAACACCACTTGAGGTATCTTGTCCCGTACATAATATTTTTTTCAATATCAAAGAAATCAGATTCAGACAGCTCTGGAAAAGACCTGGAATTAAGCTGAAAAAGCCCCCTGTCAACAGAATCCTTGTTATAGTTTACAGCCCCTGACAGGAATTTGCTCTCTGTCCAGACAAGCGCAAAAACCTTGCTGTACGGCAGATTGTAATTATCTGCATACATAAGTATCAATTCCGCAATATCTCTGGAACCTGCGATTTCAGCATAATAGTCAACAACAAAATTCTTTGTATATATGTTTCTGTACATCTCTTTTTCCATTATCGCTGTGTCGGTCATGGAAGAAAGAGTATTGTCCCCGTTTTTAAGTCCCTGCTGCTTTTCAGCCTTTACAACATTTTTAATAACTGCGATATCTTCTTTTTTATCTGTGCTTCCTTCAAGAAAGCTTATGGAAAGCAGAAGAGGCGCAGCAAGAATAATAAATATAACCCGTTTGATTATAGGCCTCCCGAATGCTTGTTTAAACAATAATAATTAAAACAAATCGTCAAAATATATACTTAAATAGCAGAGAGAAGTCAAGTTTACAGCCCCTTGTGCCGATAAAAAAACCCTTTTTTTTAGGGTTTTTTCCACTATTTCACGCAGTAACAATGTTGATTTCAGAGTAAAAATTATATTATAGAGACAGGATATGAATAAAATCTACTGAAAGGCATTTATGGATTACATCAAAACCACAGGCGGAAAAAAACTAAGCTTCATAGGACTCGGATGCTGGAGATTCGGAGAACCTGAAGATAAAGCAGCTACAGATAATCCCGGAAAATCCTACTGGGGAGGAGGCCAGGACAGAAAAGACTCATTAAAAACCCTTGATGCCGCCCTTCGCGGGGGGATAACCCATTTCGATACAGCCCAGAGCTACGGCAATGGGAAATCAGAACAGATAACTGGTCAGAGGCTCAGAAAAGAACGTGACAACTGTGTCATCTCAACAAAAATAATGATTGACAGGAGAAATGTATCAGGTCTTGAGAAAAAAATAGAGCTCAGCCTGAAACGGCTGAACACTGATTATATAGATATTCTCTATATCCACTGGCCTTCTGACAGTGAAACAATAAAACAGGCTGTAAACAGCATGGAAAAGGCAAGATATTCCGGCAGAATCAGGCATACGGGAGTAAGCAATTTCAGTGTAAATGAAATCAGGACTGCAATGAAAGAAGGCTCCATAGATTTCTGCCAGACCGGATACAGTTTTTTATGGAGAAGGGATGAAAATGATGTTATACCGTTCTGCATTGAAAACAGGATATCTGTTATTGCATACAGTTTCCTTGCCCAGGGTATACTTACAGACAGGGACATAAGCCTTATTGGAAAAAGAACAGACGACAGGAGAAGAAACCTTGTCTTTTTCAGAAACAGCAATGAAGCTGTTATCAGGAAAACCCTGTATGAACTGAAAAACATTTCCATTGAGACTGGATATTCAATAATTGAGCTCCTTATCAGCTGGGGAAAATCAAAGCAATGGCTTGACTCTGTCCTGACAGGGGCAAAAAACAGAAAACAGATCGAAGAGCTGATTGCTTCTGAAAAATGCCTGATAAATAAGGAAATAACAGACCGCCTCGACCGGCTTTCATCGGGAATCAGGTTAAAGGGGACAGAAAGCGGTAATATTTTTTCACACACTTAAGTTGAGCACAATTGATTCCTGTACCTACATGTAGTATTCTATAACTGTATACAAAAACTATACAACTTAACCCGGGGAGGTCCATATATGAAAGTCTTTAGAAAAAAGGCTTTGATATTTCTTGTTATCATAGAGATACTTCTCATGCCGCTCTTTTCCTGTTCAAAGGAAGAAACAGAAAAAGCAAAGCCTGAAGCTGGTGTTACAGAAGAAATAACAATAGCAGAAAAAGATGAGCAGATAAAGGAAACTGAAATACTCACTCCTGTCAAAAAACCTGAAAAAATTGAAGGGATAATCACATACTGTTCAGGAGATGTAACTGTTTTTGAAGAAGGTGAATGGTATGCCATTGAAATCGGGGATTTTGTAACAGAAAAAAACATAGTCAAAGTCGAATCTGATTCCTTCTGTGAAGTACAGTTCGGCAATACAGCAGTTGTAAAAATCCAGGAAAATTCGGAAATAAACCTCGCACGGGTATCACTGGAACAAGGGAATGCAGAAGTCACACTTGATATGAAGCTGGGCAATGTACTCTGCAAAGTCCAGAAACTGACAGGGAATGAATCATTCAAGGTCAAAACACAGACAGCTGTCTGCGGTGTAAGGGGAACTGAATTTTCAGTATCAAGTTCGAAAGAAGCTGACACTGTTCTTGCTGTAAAGAAAGGGGCTGTAGCAGTTCTCCCGAAATCTGTCGATATAGATGAACTCAAGGAAAAAGTTGCAGACAAAGGGGATGCTGTAAAAGAAGCAATAAATAGAATTGAAGAATCAGCCACTGTTGTGCAAGCAAACGAAGAGGTAAAACTTGACACAAAGATGGTTGAAGAGACACAAATTGCAGCTGAAAAAATTGAAGAAGCTGTTAATGCTGCTTCAGATTCATCTGAATCTGAAGAGGAAATTGTAAAAAAGCTCAACAAAGTCATAGATCAACAGAAAGATGAAGTTGTACAGACAGTAGAAAAACCGAAGGAAATTTCCGCAGAGAAAGCTGAAGACCTCAAACAGGTTGAGCATATGAAGATGATTGCAATTGCTCCGGCACCTGCAGCTCAAGAGGGTTCTGAGGAAAAACCTGCAGAGCCTGCAATAATGCTTTATAAAGTTGCAATCAATTCACTCACAGAAGGGGCTGCAATAGAAAAGGACGGGAGAGTACTGGCGAGAAACAGTTTTTCAGGTATATTCGAGGAAGGTGAAATTCTCAAATTCCATATAACAAAAGAGGGATATGAACCTTACAACATGGAATTCAAGGTAACTGAAAACACTGCAAGACTGTATAAGGTGGAACTTAAAAAGCTGCCTGAACCGGAAAAACCAAAAAAGGAAATAAGCTTTAAAGCTGTTCCTGAATCAGCCAGTATATTTATCAACGGGGAAGAAAAGGGGACAGGGTCCTTTAAAGACAGCTTTGAAGAGGGATCTCTCCTTAAAGTAATGGTTTCAGGCAAAGGCTATGACGACAGACTTCTGGAAATTACTGTGAATGAAAATACTGAGGAATTATATGAAGTAATTCTCGAGAAAGGGGTTAAAAGCATAACTGTAAAAACAGACCCTACAGATGCTGCAATAATGTTCCAGGGGAAAAAAGCGGGAACAGGCAGAGCTGTATTTGATTTTAAATACGGGAGCAGCGCATCCTTCACAGTAATCAGAAACGGGTACGAGGACAGAATACTCAAGCTGCAGATAGATGAAAATACTCAGCCCGAGTATACTGTAAGCCTCAAGTTGAAACCTGTCGAGCTTGTTCTGTCCCCCTTTACAAACCCTGTTATAAAGGAAATTGCATACCGGAACGGCAGATTTTTTGCGGCAGACTCATCAGGGAATATGTATTCGGCAACACTTGAAGGGAAATCAAGCTGGAAATATGCAACAAAAAATACACAGAATGCAAACTCATCTCCTGTTGCAGCAGGCAGTTATGTATTCATGTCCGGGGCAAGGGAAATGGTAACACTTGAAGCTGCATCAGGAAAACTCAATTACAGCAAAGCCCTTGACCAGAATACTGCCCATATGTTCGGAAGAACAATCATACCCTATAACGACAGCTACATTTATCCGGGAAACAGGACACTCACAATAAGCAGTTTTACAGATGGTGCATCAGAAACAGCAATAAACCTCCCGTCTGACTCAGGAATGAGTCCTGCAGTATGGAACGGCAATATTGTAATAGCGGATATGGAAGGTACTGTTTATATCATAGATCCTTCCTCGAAACAGGTTAAAGGATCAATTAAAACATCAGCATTCCAGCCTATTGCACTGAGCATGACAGTATCAGGAAACAGGGGATACTTTGCAAACAGAAAAGGCAAGGTTGCAGCAGTGGATTTTTCATCAAAAACACTTATATGGGAACAGGAGATTCAGGAGGAAAAGATAAATATTTTCACCAATCTTGAAGTGAACAGGGGGAGACTTTTTGTTTTCACAGGAAACAAAATCCATATCCTGAACGAATCAGACGGGACAAAAGCTCTTGAGCCGATAAGGTCTGCAACCCCGCCGCTCTGCAGCGGGAACCTGTTCTATACAGGGAAAACAGACGGAAAACTCGGAATATACAACTGCCTTACAGGAAAGGAGGTCGGAACAGTACCTCTTGACTACGGTATAATAAAAACACGTCCGGTTTTTGCGGATGATATGATTCTGGCAGGAACAGACAGGGGTAAAATAATTGTACTGAACCCTGAAGGGTTCGGTCTCTGACAAAGTAAACAGCAGCCTGTTCAAGGCTGCTGTTTTTTTCACTATTGATTTTGTTGATGAATTAAAAGATAATCTTTATATGAAATATCTGAGGCTTCTGGCAGCTATAATCTGCATAATGATTTTTACATCTGAATATTCATCTGCAGAAGAATCAGGCAGCTTGATTTCCGGCCGGAAACCTCTTGTCATAAGCTTTTCCCCTTCAAATATTGAATACAATCCCCTGCACACATTTACAGCGACAGAAGCGCAGATTTATACAGCAATATATGAAGGGCTTGTTACATACAACCCATTTACACTTGAGCCGGTGCCTGCAGTTGCAGAAAGCTGGGAAACAAGCAGCGACAAAAAGGAATATACCTTTACGCTGCGGAAAAATTCATATTACTGGGACGGGCTGAATGTCACAGCAGAGGATTTCAGAAACAGCTGGCTTAAAATGCTTGCCCCGGATACATCGGGGCAATATGCATTTCTCCTTGACATAATCAAAGGGGCAAAAGAGTACAGGACCGGCATAACAGAAAATGAAAATTCCGTTGCTATTGAAACAGTATCTGAATACAAACTGAAAGTCACACTGAAAGAGCCGGCAGAACACTTTCTCAAGATTCTGTGTCATCACAGTTTTGTTCCGATACACCCGGCCTTCCTGAACAAGGATGACTGGTCCGATCTGGCATCTGCACCGGGAAACGGTCCCTATTATGTTTACGAAAAGTCATCAGAAAAAATCAGTCTTCTTAAAAATGTACTTTACTGGGACAGCGTAAATGTTGAAATAGAAGCCATTGATTTTGTCTTTATAGATGATCCTGTGATAACAACAGAAAAATTCAACAGCGGGGATATAGACTGGGCCACCGGCAATTTTATTTCTTCAATGGTGCTCAACAGGTCAGATATTGTTTTCAATCCCACATTTGCCACAAACTACTTTTTCTTCAACTGCCGGAAAAGTCCGTGGAACAAAGCTGATGCGAGAAAGGCTTTCATTCTGTCTGCTCCTCTGGAAGGAATAAGAAACAGCAAGTACCTCTACTACCCGGCAGACACACTGGTCCCGCTCATTCCCAATTACCCGGAGATAGAAGGATACAGAAAACAGGATAAAAAAGAGGCTGAAAAGCTGCTTAAAAGCACTTTACAGGATGAAGATAAAAATATTGTCATCAAGATACCTGACAACCCTGAAAGTGAAAGGGTGGCAGAACTCATAAAGGACACATGGGAGGATTTTTCAGGGGGAAGTGCTGAAATCAGCAAATCAGATTACAACAGCTATTATTCAGAACTTTCAGAAAACAACTATACACTGGCAACAATATCCTGGATAGGAGATTTTCCGGATCCTTTAACCTTCCTTCAGATGTGGACATCAGACAGCAACCTGAATGATGCGGGATACAGCAACAGTGAATTTGATGCTGATATTGAAAAATCAATGAGCCTTTCAGGCAATGAACGCTACAGCTTCCTTTCAAGCGCGGAGAAAAGGCTGCTGGATGACGCGGCAGTAATACCTGTCAGCAACACCCCTTCGGTAAATCTTGTAAACAGGGAGAAGTTTGAAGGATGGTATCCGAATCCCCTTGATATACACCCGGTGAAGTATTTCAGCTATCCCGGAAAACAGATTCATCCCTATCTTGTGAAAAGATAGACAGCACCCGGGTCGTATGCAAAAAATAAAATATACTCAAGAACTTTTATTATTTATTACATAACGGAAGGTTATAGTCCCTCTTCTCCCTTTGACGCAAACGTGTTTTTTCTTTATAATGCACTTTATGAGCAATAACACTGAATTTGACACTGTTTTTAAAGTTAATCAGCATATTGTATACCCTATACAGGGTGTAGGGACCATTCAGTCAATCGAAAAAAAGATGTTCAAAAACAACGAGATACTCTACTACATAATCTATTTTGAAGTATCTGATATGACTGTCATGGTACCGGTTGATAAGGCTGACTCAATAGGAATAAGGCCTATTGTTTCTAAAGAAGAATCAGAAAAAGCCCTGGTTATTGTTGCTGCTCCTGATGAGCCGCTTACAACAGACTGGAAAATGAGGTATCAGATGAACCTTGATCTCCTTAAAAAAGGTGATATTACAGATATAGCTGTTGTTGTAAGATCTCTCTACCACAGAAGCAAACAGAAGGAACTTCCGATTCTTGAAAGAAAACTGTTTGATAATGCTATCAAACTCCTGATTGACGAGATTTCCTATTCTCTCGATAAATCAAAGGATGAAAGCGAACAGATTATATTCAGCAGACTGGAAGCTGAATAAAAAAGAAAATGAAAACTTTTCCTGACATTTCCCCGCCCCGTGCTGTTTCAGGCACGGGGGAAAAAACAACCTGCAGACAGACAGTTTTTCCTGACATAACAAGCCCGGCAGCAGAAAAAGATTACAGGGGAGAGGAGTCTCCTTTATGAAAAAAAAAGCATCAGCCCTGATAACAGCGGCAGGCAGCAGCAGCAGGATGGGGGGAAACAAGAAGGAATTCATAAGATTCAGAAACAAACCCCTCATCCTCTTCACAATTGAAGCTTTTGACAATTCAGAATTTATAGATTCAATTTATGTAACATACACTAAAGGCAGAAAAGATGAATTTAACCGGATTATCAGTTCGGGGAATTTCAGAAAACCGGTAATTCCTGTTGAAGGGGGAGAAACCAGGCAGAAGTCTGTCTTCAGGGGGCTGCTTGCCATGGAAAGTGTGATGCCGGATATTGTTCTTATCCATGACGGCGCCCGTCCCGCAGTTTCCGCTGGTATAATCGAAAAAGTCTTCAGAAAAGCATCAGAAAGAAATGCTGCAGCTCCTGTTGTTCCGCTGGTAGATACTATCAAGGAGACAGACAGCGATATAATTGTTTCCCACCCTGAAAGAAGTTCATACAGGGGAATACAGACACCCCAGGGCTTTAAATACAGTACTATTCTGGACAGCCACAAAAAAGCTGAAGCTGACGGGAGGGATTACACTGATGATACGGAAATTTACACCCGTTATGCAGGGGAAGTATTTACTGTAGAGGGAAGTGAAAAAAACAGAAAAATAACATATCAGAACGACCTTGATTTCTTTGAAAAGGAACTGGGAGGGAAAAATAGAATGATCAGGACAGGGCAGGGATACGATCTTCACAGGCTTGAAGATGGAGACTGCCTTTATATAGGCGGTGTCAGAATACCTTCTGATAAAAAAGCAGTGGCACATTCTGACGGAGATGTGCTTATTCACGCTGTAATCGACTCTATCCTCGGAGCAGCAGCAGAAGGAGATATAGGAAGCCACTTCCCCCCTTCAGATCCCGCTTATAAAGATATTTCGAGCAGAATACTGCTTAAAAAAGTTATAAAGCTGATAAAGGGAAAAGGGTATTCAGTATCAAATATTGATACAACTGTTGTCCTTGAAAAACCGAAACTGAGACCTTATATTGATTCCATCAGGAAAACACTTTCTGAAGATCTTGAAACAGATATTGAAAATGTTTCAGTCAAGGCAAAAACAAATGAGCAGTGCGATGCAGCAGGCAGACGGGAAGCTGTTGAGGCTTTTGCATCTGTTATGATATCAGCCGCTGACCGGTTCTGAATTCAGATATTTTTCAACTTCAACATCATCAAGCTGTTCAGGCTTCAGAAACTTTCTGCCGTATTCCAGATAAACTCCTGATTTAAGAAGCAGATTGAATATTTCAGTGTCAATTTGGCCGGTCTGTGTCATTTTATACATAATACTGATAATCTCGGAAAGTGTCTTATCTTTCTTGTATGGCCTGTCAACAGAGGTGAGTGCTTCAAAAATATCTGCAACTGCCAGTATCCGTTCAGGGATTGTAAGTTGGTTCAGTGTAAGCTGTCTCGGATATCCGGTTCCGTCAACTGTTTCATGATGGCTGCCAGCATATTTGGGAACCTTTTTAAGATCTTCCGAAAAGGGAAGTTTTTCAAGCATTATTATTGTCTGGGCCACATGCTCGTCAATCTTGAACCTTTCTTCCTCGGTAAGGGTCCCTTTCCGTACAGATAGATTGTAAAGTTCTCCCCGGTTATAAAGATGTTCAGGTACCTTGAATTTGAAGTCATACAGATCATAACAGTCCTGGCCGAAGTTTTCCCTCTCTATAATAAGTTCCTTTCTGTCACTGATAAGCTTTTCACGGACAGGGAGATCAGTACGGCTGTCATGCTCAAGTTTCTCATGTCTCTGAGCCTCCGACCAGCTCAATCCGAGCCTGTTGTCAAAAAACCTGAGCCATTCGGTTGAAGCAATTCTGTCAAGTTTTTCAAGGCTCTCATCGCTCATATATTCGGTGCCTATATTGCATTCTGCTATAAAAGCGAAATCTTCATATAGCTGGTTTTCCCTTTCCAGGAGAACAGCATCTTCTTTTTCAGGATCAGATCCCGCCAGAACTGCTTCATGCCGTTTAATAACAGCATCCCTGAGCAGAACTTCAAACCTTGTTCTTATTTCATGTATCCTGTTGTAAATTGTTTCAAGCTTTGTAGCCTTATCTATGACATATTCAGGTGTTGTGACCTTGCCGCAGTCATGGAGCCATGCAGCTGTTTCAAATTCCCGCTTCTGAAAAACGTCCAGATTATATGACTCAAACGGCTTTTCATCTGATTTTTCAGCAGCAAGAGAGAGCATCTGTGCAATAACAGGGACCCTTGCACAGTGCCTTGCTGTATAGGGACTTTTGGCATCAATTGCAGTTGCAACAAATTTAACCAGATCATCAAACAGTTTTTTCTGCCTCTCAAGCAGGGTCCAGTTCTGTATTGCTACAGAAGCTGCAGAGGCGAGAGCCTCGACAAACCCGTGAATTTCTTCATGAAAAGGTATTATCTTACCTGTTACAGGATCTTTTGAATTGATAAGCTGCAGTGCACCAAGGACTTTATTGCTTCCCCTGAGTTTCAAAGGTACAGTAAGAAAGGAAACAGACTTGTAGTTGTTGAATTCATCAAATTCCCTTGTCCCGGAGAAATCATATTTGTCATTATGATACGCATCAGGTATATTTTCTGTTTTCTTGCTGAAAAAAGTATTTGTAACAACATTAAAGTGGTTTTCACTTCCATCTTCGTTATAAAGGTGTACAGGATGCATTGTTACAGGATTGCCGCTTGTCCCCCCCTGGCTGAATCCAAGACTGTCATTGAGCACTATTGTAAATTCAAGATACTTTTCACTCTCGTCAAGCAGGTAGAGACTTCCCCCTTCCGCATGAGATAGCTTCTTGGCACCTGAAAGGATCATTTCAGAAAGTTTCTTAATATCAAATTCCGCCGACATGGCTATTCCCATATCAACAAGCATTTCAAGCTTTTTAAGTGTTTCATGAAGCCTTGCTGTTCTTTCGGCTATAGTAGCTTTCATCACTGTAAATCCCGAAGCCAGCTTGTTGAACTCATAAATAGGGGTTTTAACCTTCAGCTCTCCGTTAAATTTCATCTGACCTACAAGCTCTGCATCAGATGTAAGCTCAATAAGGGCAAGGGCCAGCCTTTTTGAAAGAAAAATAACAACAGGCACAGTTATTATCAGAATAGAAATGGAAAATATAATAATTTTATTCTGCATTGCAACAGCACCAGTCATGAAATCATCAATCGGGGCAGCAGACATAAAAACAAGCTTTCTGTTTACCGCAATATTCCATATTTCAGACTGGAAAAGAATATTATTATCAACTACTTCAACAGGTTCTGAAAATATTTTTTCCGATTCAGGATTAACTGCATCTGCAACTTTAAAATAATTTTTTATCTCCTCCGAAGAGGCAATCTCATTCCTGTCATTTGTAAAAAGTGCTATTCCTCCATTTTCCGATATTTTCTGATCAGAAACAAATGATGCAAGGCGGGATATTGTAAGATCAACTCCCACAACCCCGCTCCCGCCCGGTATCCTGCAGGAAACAGTTATTCCCGGTTTATTGAGAGAATTAAAGATATATGGATTGGAAAGTACCGGTTCATCATATTCCAATGCGTCTCTATACCATCCTCTCTCCCTGTGCTCATAATCGAAATCATCAGATGTCCTTCCCCTTATTATTTCTCCTCCTGAATTAACAAAGGAAAAGGTCTGAATCCTGTATTTTCCCTGAGCATATACTGTCCGCACAATAAGATCTGTATCATCAGGCGCATTATGAGCTTTTTTTACAAGGGGACGGTCCTCAGCATTTATCACCTGAAAAAAACTTCCGTCTTCAAGCCCTATATAAACTGAATAAAAAGCACTGTATTCATGAAGCATTCTGGAAAAAAAGAGAAAAGCAGGATGTTCTATACCGCTTTCCGAGACTGGGGGTACATCAATGTCAGGGATTCTTGCAGTCATTGATGAAAGATGAAGTGCTGGCTGAAGAAGTGCTTCTGTTCTTTCAAGCGCTGTAAGACTCGAGACCTTGAAATTATTTGCAGCTGATTCATTTGCAGAATCGCGTGCTACTGAAAGAATCATAGAAACAGTTGTAAATGCCATTACAGAAATAATAACCAGTACACCTGTAACAACTGTTATATGATACCGTACTTTTTTACCAATAATAGAATGTAATAATTTCATTACATATCATTATAGAATTTTAAAAATCAGTATGCAAATTTAAAAAGGCTGAAGCGGTCAACTTCAGCCTCAGATATCTCTTTTAATGATTATCAGCTATTCTTCTATAATAAGAAGTGTTTTGGGATCCAGCATCAGGTGGAGTTCCTCTTTCATGTCGCTGTCATGGTCCTTTACAACATCCATCCTTATGCTCTGATCATCATATTTCAATGTAAGAACCACATCAAGTTTTGAAATAATAGATTTGAGCTCTACAGGAAAATTCTCTTCATCAAAAATAGGTTCCTCCCCCTTGAGGGATACACTGAACCAGATTTCAAGATCAAGATCTTTTGCAAAATCCTTGATAAGGTCAAGATCTTCATCAGAAATATTATCAAAATCAAAACCGTCAACTACAACAGAATCCGCCTTGAAATTTCCACTTACAATCATGGCTTCAAGACTTTTGAGGATCTGTGAAATTTCAACACCTTCCTGGCTGAAATTCATAATCACTCTGTTCTTTATAATTTCATCATGAACTTCAACAGCATTAACAAGTTCTCTTTTTTTGGATATTTCATTGAAAATATCTTCATACCAGCTGATTATATGGTCTGTCCTTTTGGAAAAGGATACATGTATAACATGTCTTTCCCTGAAAAGTTTATCTGTTGCAATATGGACAAGGCATGCTGTTTTCCCGACACCTTTTCTTGATGCAATTACGCCTATATTTCCTTTGCCTACACCGCCCTGTATGGATTTTTCAAGGATCCTCAGGGGACTTCTGTTTATCAACTCTGATTTAACCATTTTTTGATCTCCTCATCTAAATATTACTACACTATATAACTGCTGACCAGTTATTTCTTTGCCTGGAATTCTTTGATAAGTTCTTCCTGAATTCCCTTCGGTACTTTTCCGTGTTTCAGGAATTCCATTGTAAACTCGGCCTTACCCTGTGTAAGAGATCTCAGTGTAGTTGAATAACCGAACATTTCGCTCAATGGAACTTCAGCTTCAACAGATGAGTAGTTTCCGTCTTCTACCGAACTTACAATAACACCCCGCCTCTGGTTGATGCTTCCGAATATGTTGCCCTGGAACTCTGTAGGTCCTTCCACTGTAACTTTCATGATAGGCTCAAGTATTTCAGGGGCTGCTTTTTCATAAGCCTGTTTGAAGGCACCGATTGCAGCAGACTGGAACGCCATATCTGATGAGTCAACAGAGTGTGACTGTCCGTCATTGATTGTAACTTTTACCCCTACAACAGGGAACCCGATGAGCCTTCCCTTCTTGAGAGAAGCCTGGAATCCCTTGTCACATGCAGGTATATATTCAGTAGGTATTTTACCCCCCTTGATATCATTTACAAACTCGTAGTGACCTTCCTTGAGAGGTTCCATAAAACCTACTACCTTACCGTACTGTCCGGAACCGCCAGTCTGTTTCTTGTGAGTATAATCAAACGGAGCCATCCTGCTGATTGTTTCCCTGTAAGCTACCTGCGGCATTCCTGTTTCAACTTCCGCCTTGTACTCCCTCTTCATTCTTTCTATGTAAACTTCCAGGTGAAGCTCACCCATTCCCTGAATGATTGTCTGGTTTGACTCATCATCCACATATGTTCTGAAAGTTGGATCCTCTTTGGTGAATCTGTTGAGAGCTTTTGCCATGTTGTCAGCTGCTTTCTTGTCCACAGGATTGATTGCCAGTGAGATTACCGGTTCAGGAACATACATAGATGTCATTGAGTAGTTAAGTCCTGTCTTGCAGAAAGTATCCCCTGAAGAACAGTCAATACCGAAAAGAGCCACAATATCTCCGCAGCCTGCTTCATTGATATCTTCTGTCTTATCGGCATGCATCCTGATAAGACGCCCTATCTTGAATTTCTTTCTTGTCCTTACATTGTAAAGCTCATCACCCTTTTTCATTGTTCCCTGGTAAACCCTTACATATGTAAGCTGGCCGTACTGCCCGTCTTCCAGTTTGAATGCAAGAGCAACAGTTGGAGCTGCAGGATCTGACTTAAGTACAATCTCTTCCTCATTGTTGTCAAGGTCAAGTGCAATATTGTCAACATCCCTGGGGGCCGGAAGATAACTGTTAACAGCATCAAGGAGAGGCTGAACTCCCTTGTTTTTATATGCAGAACCAAGGAAAACAGGGACAAATTCCCTTGCAAGAGTGCCTTTTCTTACTGCCTCATGTATCAGCTCCTCAGGAAGATCCTCCCCTTCGAGGAAAAGTTCTGCAAGTTCATCTGAAAACATTGAAAGCGCATCAATCAGCTCTTCCCTTTTTTCCTCAACTTCTGCCACAAGGTCTGCAGGTATCTCTTTTACTACCTGGCTTATTCCGTCATCCCCGCCGTCAAAATAGAGTGCCTTCATTGATACAAGATCGACAACACCTTCGTGCTTGTCCTCAAGACCTATCGGCACCTGCATCATGACTGCATTCAGCCCCAGTTTGTCCTTGAGCTGTTCCTTTACCTTGTAAGGATTTGCACCTGTTCTGTCACACTTGTTTACAAATGCCAGTCTCGGGACATTGTATCGTTTAAGCTGCCTGTCCACAGTAATCGACTGGGACTGAACACCCCCTACTGAGCATAATACAAGAACAGCACCGTCAAGAACACGCAATGCTCTCTCCACTTCAACTGTAAAGTCAACGTGACCGGGAGTGTCAATAATATTTATCGGTGTGCCTTTCCATTCAACATTGGTAGCGGCTGATGCAATTGTAATTCCCCTTTCCTTTTCAAGTTCCATGGAATCCATTGTTGCACCCACACCATCCTTACCTCTTACTTCATGGATAGCATGTATTTTGTTACAGTAAAAAAGGATCCTTTCTGTCAGAGTGGTTTTACCGGAATCGATATGAGCGCTTATACCAATATTTCTCAATTTGCTTTCTAAACTCATTGTTTAACCTCATTTCCTAATCTATATATTCCCTGTTACGGGCCTCATTATACGGTTCAGACCACTCACAGGGTATTAAAATCACGCGTCTGCCTTGGATGCATAAGCTAATTTCTAATTTTTTGCTGCAGGAAGTAAGCAGCACAAGATTGTATATTACTTTATGGAGTGCAATATTACAGATTTTATAGCTAAATTTCAAGTATCAAACGCTTTTTTTAACATATCACAACAGTTTAATACTGTTAAAACAGCTGTAAATATCAATTTTTGTATGTTTCAAAAGCATTTTTCAAAGAAAATGATTGCTGAAGGACAGGATTCAGGCATCTTATATTACAAGCTCCCGCCTTAAACAGGAGCCGCTATAAATCTGTACTGTATATTTTTCTAGAAATCACCCAGATAAGTATTGAGAATCAGGGCAACTTTTCCCTTTGTAATCTTTATTCCCTTTGATTTCATTTCTGTATAGATTTCATTGTATGTAAATGACGGATTCGCCTTGCTGATACTTAGCACCTCGTCTATGGTTTCCTGAGGGACAGCTGTCTTTGAGCCGTATATACCCTTTTTAACAGCAGCTATGAAAGCGAATCTGAGTTTATCATAATCATCCAGCAGAGCCTTATGCTGGTTCATAAGCTCTTCATGGGACTGTGAAAGCTCTTCAAGCTCTTTTTCAAGCTTGTCAAGAGTACTTGACTGATTTGAGTTTTCAAGATCAAGCTTGCCGAGCTGTGTTACAACATATTCAGGATTGTGTGATACTATATATTTGACAGGATCATCATGCGCAGACTTCATCTTTTCCAGCAGGTCTTCAGGGCTGAAATATTCACCTCTGATCCTGACAAAATAACGGTCCTTGAGCATCCTGAAATCATACATTGTATATGTCCTGTACATGAAACTCAGGCCAGCAGGAAGATATGGGGCGAAATCAATCTCACCGTAAACAAATTTCTCCGGAATAACAACAGCTTCAAAACCTGTCTCACTGAAAATTATTGTAGCCTGCTTCACTTCAAGCCCTTCAATCATAACAAGCTCATTATAAAAACGGGTAATAACCTCTTTTTCCGCTTTTCCCGGTTTGGAATCAGATTTAAGGGTCACATTCTCAACGCCGGGGAGAATAACCCTGTAAAGCTCAAGCCCGTTCTCACTTATCAATTCAAACCTGACATCTTTTTCAGTGATTTCCTGAGAAGCAAGCGGAGAAGCAAAAACAACTGCAGCCAGTATAAATATTATTATCTTTTTCATTTTTAACTCCCTATTCCACATGTACAAGAATTCTGTCAAACGGCTTTACAGCTGATTCTGAATCATTGCTGCCTGCTGCATCGCCTTCAGCAGGTAAAAGCCTGGCAAAAACAACATTCTCGTCATGATAAAACTCAATCTCACCAATCATTTCGCTGTCCGAGCGGAAAACATATCCCCTGTCGCCGTCTTCCAATTCCAGAATTCTGTTCATGTAAACAGATATTCTGTCTTTGTTTTCAACAAACAGAATGTAACCGCTTACTCCTGTCTCAGTGATATAATGGTCAAAAGCGGTTGAGAAAGAGGATATCAGCTCATTCCTGAGTTTAAGTGTTTCTGCACTTCTTTCCCAGCCTTTTTCATACTTGCTGATAATGCGGCTTCCTTTCTCATAGAGCCTGTCCAGGGCTTCCGGAACAGAATTTTCATACCCTATTCTTTTGAGACGCTCAAGGATAGTCTCCACATCGGAAGCATCCTTTCTTACAGATTTTATTTCATCAGATGTAAGAACATTGTTACTGTCAAGTATAATAACAGATTCATCTGCAGCATACTCAGTGATACCCGGATCATTTTTATCTGCCAGAATCCCGAGATACCTGTCTTCTTCGAAAACAGGATTATACTTGTTGAACATCTGTTCAAGCTCGTTTTTGTGTCTGCTTTTAAGAACAGAGACAAGCCTTCTGTTGTCTCTCTGAAGTGTGGAAATTTCGCTGTCATAGCGGTTTTCCATTTCATCAATTCTGGATTCATACATATCAACAGTATTCTGCATTTCTATTTCAGCCTTTTTCTGCTGGCTGTTAAGAAGCTCTTCCTGTTTTCTTGCCTGTTCCAGAACTGTGGCATCATAGGATGCTATTGCTTTTTCAATTTCACTTATCTCTTTTTCCTTATCTTCAATCTTTTTGCTGTATTCCTTGTCAAGAGATGCAATTGTACGGGATTCCTTCCGTCTCAGGGCTGCAAGCTCCCTGTTTTTTTCCTCATCACTCTTATTGCTTTCCCTTACAATTAAAGACTCTCTCTCCCTCTGATTTTTTGCTTCTGCAACTGCTGCACTGTATTCCTCTTTAAGCAGCTTCAGTTCTTTCCTCGCCCTTTCAAGTTTCTGCTCATAGTTTTTAGCAACATCAAGGATATCCTTGAGGTTTACATCTTCAAAATCCTTTATCTCTATAGGGACTATTCTTCCGGATGCCTGAATATATCTGGTTACAGCATAGGCTGTCCCTACAAAAACAATCAGAAATATCAGTATTGTGATAATTACAAGGTAATTCCTGTTCTTTTTTGTTGCAGAAAACTCTTTCTCAAGATCATAAAGGTCCTTGCTGCCTATCTCCAGATTTTTCCAGTCAAGAAATGTTTTTCTGCTCTGACTTACTATATCTTTTACTTTTCTGTCATTGTCCATATTCCGTTCCACCCTTCCGGCGGGGTCTTGCCGGAAATTCTTTCTATAAATACGTCAGCGGCAGGAAGGCGGGAAATTGAAAAATTCCTTTCCGCACTTCTCCAGTCACCTTTATAATATTCCTTAAGAGCTGTGCTGAAGGTCCTGAGCTTTGCTTCCAGTTCATCATCAAGGATTTCCACCGGAACAGGCCAGTAAATTCTCTTGCCTGTATTTTTTCCCTTTACCCTGACTATATCAAGTTCCTGGAAATAAAAATCTTCAGTAAAACCTGATGCATCATCCTTAATATATTCCGAACAGATTACAGGTACTTTATATATCCTTGTCAGCCCCTCGAGACGTGAAGCTGAGTTAACATTGTCCCCGATTACAGTATTGGTCATACGCTCATTTGATCCGATATTGCCGTAAAAAACCTCTCCTCCGTCTATACCTACTCCTACTTCGATAAGAACAGCCTTGTAGACGATTTCTTCCGCCCTGGTCAGCGCTCCCCTCTTTTTGACAATCTCCTCCCTTTTGTCAATCATCTTTTTCCTGAGGTCTGCAGCAACTTCCTGTATTCTGTAAGATGCCTGAAGTGCTTCGACCGACTTGTTCTCAGCAAGATCATCAAAAGTCCCGAAAATTGCAAGCAGGGCATCCCCGATAATGGAACCCACAATACCCTCTTTTCTATGGACCTCTTTTATTGCATTCTGATAGTGCATGTTGATGAGATTGATTATATCAGTACCCAGTACTTCAGTCATATTTGTAAACTGTTTTATGTCTGAAAAAATAATTGTCAGGTCTTTTGAGGCGCCTTCAAGCCGGATCTGTTTTTCCATATAGGCTTTCTTGACAACATCGGCAGTTACAAACTTTCTGAATATTGTCATGAGGTTGTCTATATTGCTTGAAAGGGAATTGAAAGACATTCCCAGAAGGGTAATATCATCATTGGGAGCATCTCCGAGATCAACCAGGCCGAATTTCTGCTCCTCTCTCATTTTCATTATCTGGTCAGTCATCCTGGGGACAAACCTCAGAATGTGGCTTACAAGATAGATACCCAGGGCACCGCATATGATTGTTATTAAAATAATGATTATTGATATCCTGATAAATACAATTCTGGTCTGGTGATAAAACTCATTGACCTCTTCCGCCCTTACCAGGTATGCATCCCATTTCTGGTTATACTTTGTCACACCGAAATAATCACTTCCCGCCATGGAGAAATTGAGAGAACTTTCATTTTGCTTATCACTGATGAGAACACTGATCTTCTTTTCAAGATCACCGAGATCCTTCTTGCCTGGGGGCCTGCCGGGGGAAGCGCTGAAAAGGATTTCCCCGTTAGGGGCATATCCGAGGAAAACAGATTTTTCACCTTTCAGCTCCTTCAGTGCTCTTTCTTTAATATACCCGACAGCTTCTTCCCTGTTCTGGTTATAGGTATATATTTCATACTGGTTGTTGCTGAATGTATGAAGATCTTTCAAGTCACGGACCAGAAGCTGATTCATCAGCTTTATCTGGACCCCTCTGTTGAGAACAAGATTGATATAATTTGTTGTGAAATTTGAAAGCAGAAGCAGAATTATAAACAATCCGGTAATTTTAATTGTAATTGGAACAACTCTTGTTCCCCTGATCTTGTAACCTATCAGGCGTTTTAGTTTATTAGCCATGTTTCTATCCGAATATAATTATTTTAGGGTACTTCCTTGTTAAAAGCAATCAATAATTTTGGATGCAGTAAATAACGGAGGATGTTATTTTGAAATAAAAGTAAACAAAAACCTGATAACAATAACTTTTTGTAATGACAAACTGCTCCCCCTGCATGGACCTGTTGTATAATTCCTTATTTTTTGTTTATATACCATTAAGAAACGAATGATGAATATCTGTGTCCTGCATCATATCAGCAGACCTTTTTAAAAATACCTGACATCCATCAGATACAGTGCGGGATTTACAGAGGTTTCTTAATACTACTTAACTGGAGAATACTATGTATGTCGTATGCCTTGATCTTGAAGGAGTTCTGGTTCCTGAAATCTGGATCAATGTTGCCCTTAAAACAGGAATTGAAGAACTGAAACTCACAACAAGAGATATTTCAGATTATGATGTCCTAATGAAAAAGAGGATAGGGATCCTTGATGAACACAAACTGAAACTCAAGGATATTCAGGATGTTATAGAAACTATGGATCCTCTTGTAGGGGCATTTGATTTTATTGAGAAACTCAGGGAAAACACACAAGTTGTAATACTTTCAGATACTTTCAGACAGTTTGCAAAACCTCTGATGAGGAAACTTGCATGGCCCACACTTTTCTGCAACGATCTCATTGTCAACAGCGATGACCAGATAACAGACTACAGGCTCAGACAGAAAGACGGAAAGAAATTCGCGGTTCAGGGTTTCCATTCAATGGGGCTGAAAGTTGCAGCATCAGGCGATTCTTACAATGATCTTTCAATGATAAGGGAAGCTGACGGAGGCGTGCTTTTCTGCCCTCCCGAGCAGATAGTCCTTGATAATTCAGATCTCCCTGTTGCTCACAACTATGAAGAGCTCTACAGGCATATCAAAAATATAATTGCTGAATAGCAAAATCCGGAAAGGATGATTGAACCTTCAATCATCCTTTCCGGTTGTCCAGATGTAACAGGAGAATCCCGAACTCTTTTCCGACTTCTTCAATGAGCCTTCCGGATTCCCTGATATTTCTTCCCCTGGCACTCTGTTCAAGAAGAGCAGCGGCATTTCCAAGCCTTTCCATTGAAAGATTCCACCCCCCCCCTTTTATTGAGTGGGCCTCTCTTGTAAGGTCTTCGAATTTCCCCTGATCAAGGAGTTCCCTCATAACAGAAAGCTGTCCGGCAACCCTTTCCCGGAATTCTGAAAGAACCTCATCAAGGACCTCTTTTTCCCCCATGAATGTCTCAAGGGCATCATTATAGCTGAAAACAGATCCCGGGCTTTCATTCCGGTTGTCCTGCTCATCATTTTCATCACTCATCTGAACAGCACGGATTTCATCATCAACAGTCAGCTCATCAAGAGAGTTATCCTCATCTGCCTGTTCAAGCTCTTCAAGTTCAGCAACTTCCTCGTCTCCGAGAAGCCATTTATTTATTACAGGGAAAAGATCCCCCTTCTTGAACGGTTTGGTGAGAAAATCATCCATCCCGGCATCAATACATTTTTCCTTTTCCCCTGCTACAGCATTTGCAGTAACAGCAATAATAGGGGTTTTAACCCCCTTTTTCCTTATAGCTTCTGTTGCCTGAAAACCGTTCATGACCGGCATCTGTATATCCATGAAAATCAGGTCAAAAGTTTCTGAATCAACAGCTTCTGAAGCTTCAAGGCCGTTGTTTGCAACTGTGACATCAATATTAATATTGTTCAGGATTGTCTTGAAAAGCTTCTGGTTGACATAATAGTCCTCGGCAAGAAGGACCTTTTTCCTGCTGGCTGCCAGCAGTTCCCTGATAATGTTCTGTTCCTCTTCAGAACTGTCCCCTTTTTCTGTCTCCAGGTCCACAACAATATCAAGGGCCTTATACACTGCCTTGTAAAGCTCCCATTTCTTGACAGGCTTGTTCAGGTACTCATCAAACCAGTTGAGGAGTTTCATTTTTGCCTCATCACCGCTCTTACCGACAGGTGTCATAAGTATTTTTTTAATATCCCTGAATGCCGGATCAGCATTCAGTTCCCCGGCCAGCTGCCATCCGTCCATTCCAGGCATTTTCTTGTCAATCATTATAAGATCAATACTTTGGCAACCGCTGCCGGAGGGATCAGCAAGAAATTCCAGAGCGGCCTGGCCGGATACAGCCTCATATACAACAGCACCGAGCTCTTCCACATATTTTCTCAGCTCTCTGCGGCTTCTTGCATTGTCATCCACTATCAGGACTTCAAAGTTTTCAGGCAGTTTTTCAGGCAGGAAATATTTTCTTGTTTTACTCTCTATTTCCTTTGTCGGGAAGGCAAACCAGAATACGGAACCCCTCCCTTCAATACTGTCGACACCGATCTTTCCCTTAAAAAGATGCACAAGATTCTTGCAGATTGAAAGCCCCAGTCCGGTCCCTCCGTATTTCCTTGTTACAGAGGAATCAACCTGGCTGAATGAACGGAAAAGCTTGTCTTTCCTGCTTTCAGGAATCCCTATACCTGTATCCCGCACAGCAAACTGGAGTACAACCCGCCCTTTTACCCTTTTGGCTACAGAACAGCTGATTGATATTTCCCCCCGGGATGTAAATTTTATCGCATTGTTGAGAAGATTAATTATTATCTGCCTCAGGCGCACAGGATCGCCTGTAATGATTTCAGGAACATCACGGGCAATCGAAAGGATTACTTCAAGGTCCTTTTTATGGGCTTCCATTGATATAAGCGATACAGCAGCCTCTATAGTTTCATAAAGGTCAAACGAGATATTTTCCACCACCAGCTTTCCGGCTTCTATCTTGGAGAAATCCAGAATATCATTTATCAGGTTGAGAAGGACCTCTGCCGAAAAGAAAATCTGCTCGCCGTACTCTTCCTGTTCAACATCAAGGGCTGTTTCCAGAAGAAGCTCTGTCATCCCCATTATTGTGTGAAGAGGTGTCCTTATTTCATGGCTCATATTTGCAAGGAATTCAGATTTTGTCTTTGTAGCCTGCTCAGCCAGTTTTTTTGCCGCCTCCAGCTTTGTCCTGTCTTCTTTCAGGTCAGAAATATCTTCAAAATAGGCTATATAAAGTATCTTGCCTTCATATGACGGTCCGGATGAGATCCTTATGCTTACCCACTTTTCATTCGCCCCTGCTTTACTGTAAAGATATTCAAACTTGTTTTTTAATGAAGGGGTTTCCCTGACTTTTGCAAATTCATCCCTGAAAACGCTGTAGAAATCTTCAACAAAAGATTCGGAAACTGATGCCCCTGTAAGCTCCTTCCTGTCGCAGAATATATAATCAATCAGCGACCTGTTATGCACAATTATCTTCTCATCTTCATTAAAGACCATCATTCCATATGACGAATTGAGAAAAAAATCAAAAAGAGACTTGTTCAGAGCATCCATCACAAATGCCTTTCTAAATACCGGAACTCAGGACTTCTGCTGTTTTACGCTGAATTGCATCAGGTTTCAAAGGCTTTATCATATAGCTCTTTACCCCGTAGTTTACAGCTTTCAGTACTGTTTCCTTCCTTGAAAGGGCTGAAAGAACAATAACAGGATTGGTAATATTGTTGTCCTTGAGATATTTCAGCACTGAAAAACCGTCCATTTCAGGCATCATGAGGTCAAGGAATACAAGATCATATTTATTGTCAGGTACATTATCCACAAACTGTTTTCCGTTTTCAAACAGGCTGATATTCCACTTGAGGTTTCTGAATACTGTTTTCACCAGCTGCCTTATTACCAGATCATCATCAACAATAGCAATATTTATATCATCCCCGAAAGTTTCAAGTTCCATAAATGTCTTTTCATTATCAAACCTCATCTGGAAATTATCACTGTCTGCACTTCCCTGCTCACTTGCAAGAAGCGCCTCACCCACTATCTTGTCCTGGGCAAAACTGTCACCCTTTATTCCTATAAGCTCATCAAGTGCATCGCCCAAATTGTCTGTCAGCCCAATTTTTTTGAGTTCAGGTGTTGATTTCACATATTCCTTAACAACATCGGAGTTTGTAAGTATTTTAATATACTCAGGCTTATTTCTGCTTTTCTCCAGTATTGTCTCAAGAAGGGCTCTAAGCTTGTATATCTGCTTATCATCAATATTGAGACCGCTCATCATAAGCAGGAACCTTGGTACAGCTGTCTGGTAGAGCTTGAGAAGCTCATCGATTTTATACCTGAGCAGCTCAATTTTTTCTGTATTAAGCCCCTTTGCCACTTCAAGAAAAATAATCTCATCATTAAGGTGGGCTTCAATAATGCATGGAGTATCATCAACTTCAATCGATATCCCGGTCACTTCTGAAATTCCCTGAAAAAGAAGGTCCATCTTTACAGGCTTGGGATATATTTTCTTGACACCGTATTTTGCATATTCTGCAATTTTCCGTTTATCAATCTTGTTTGATATAAGAATAACAGCAGTTTCCCTTGTATTGGGATTTGACTGTTTTTCCGCAAGAATTTCCTGACAGCTCTTCCTTGAAAGAAGGTGGTCCATTATTATAAGATCAGGAAGGACCTTTCTGAGTTTAAGAGAGCCGTCAAGGCCGTTTACCCCGTATTCGACTTCAAAATTGTTTTCTGCAAACTTTTTCCCGAGATATTCCCTGAACATCTGCGATTCATCAATGATCAATACTTTTTTCAAGTTTTCCCCTCCGCCTCAATAGTAAAGATATCTGAAAGGACCTCCCTTGTTACTGCGTAAAGAGGGGGGATCCCTTCTGAAAGCTCCATTTTCATGGATAACTGGTTCCCCTCCGCAGCCGGAAGGTCAGACACATAATAATAGAAATTCATCGGGACTTTGTCGGGAATCAGGTTATGCTGAAGTGCTTCAACTATCTGCCTGAGATAAAAAACTCCTTCCATTTCAAGGCCTATACTGTCCCACATATGCCGGTAGAAGGAAAGCATCATTCTGTTCTGGAACAATGTTCCTGCTACTGTAAGCATAGGTCCCTTATATATTTTACGCCCCGGCAGTCTTGTTTGTAAACGATTAATTCTCTCAAGAGCCCTGTTTTCAACCGGAAGAAAGAGGTCTTCGGACTGTTCAACGAAAGCAGTCGGAAGAAGAATATCCCCTCTTTTTCCAACCAGAGATCCTGCCTTACCAAGTATATTTATACTTCCTATGTTGTTTCCGAAAAGAAGAAGGAGGTTTCTCATAATCTCCCCCGCCTGCTCGCCGAAAGCATAGTCGATATTCAGTATTATTGATTCTGTATCATTAGATATTGGGACAAGATCAGGATCAAGCTTTTTGTTCTTGAGCTTTTTAAGACTGAAAAGCTGGACCTTTATTCCTGTCGAAGCAGTTCTGTCAAGCGTTATTATACCTTCAAAGGAGCTTTTCACAGCATTCCTGCCGCTCCTCTTTTTTCTGTCTCCCGGTTCTCCTGCTCCTTCAGCAGTTTTATTCTCTCCTTCAGGTTCATCATCATCCTGTTCATAGTCGCGGAGAATAGCATAAAGGAGGTCGAACCTGTTTTCCCATTCCTCATCAAATGCAGGATGCCCTGTTTCCCTTCCCCATTCAAGGATTGAATCAATACTTTCGGAAAGATCGGGATTCAGGCAGTTGAGTACAGAGTGTGTGTTGCTGCTTATTATATGGATTTTGATATTTTCAGGAAGCTCTGTAGGGCTGTAACCGGTAAGCTTTTTTGCAGCATCCCCGATCTGGGAAAGCCACATCTCAGACCTTCTTGTATTATAAAGGTCAACCTGTTTCTTGATTATCAGGCTGAATATTCCGCTGTGGGTTACAACCTTGAAAATCTGCTCAACTGTGTTATCCTGCCAGACTGTTTTAAGCCCGTCCACCTCCTCCCTGTTGAAGGGGAGATAATTGAAAAGCCTTTTTTCATCCTTTGCAGCTCCCGATCCTTCATCAAGATGCTTTTTTATCATCAGGATAAGCTTGTAATCAGAAAGCCTCCTTCTTATCTTTTCAGATTCAACAGTAAATACGCAGAGGCAGGTGATAAGATCAAGAATATCTGTAATACCGGGTCTGTAAAGCATCATTGTCTGGCCCGGAAGCATTTTCCAGCCCCTCCTCCTTCTGGCTTCGGCAGGAACAGGGCTGAACAGCTTCCAGGGTTCAGAGTAATGCTCATAGAGCTCATCTATAAGAACAAATATAAAGTTTTCTGTAACATTGCAGGGAAGTCTCTTAACAGCATAGTCAAGTGCATTAAAATCTATTATTTCATTATCAAGCACTTTAGAATGAAGAGCAGGCTCCATCGCCTTGTAAAAAGGAATCAGGTCCTGAATATCAATATGCTCCCTTGCCAGTCCCTGTACAACTTCCGCCTTAAACCTGTCAAAAGCAGAGAATATTCCCTGTTTGTCTCTCAGAATATTGCTCATTGCCTTTGAAAACTGCCGTGAAGTATGAAGAAGGTTTCTGAATTTTCTTCCTGAAAGACTGTAGCATTTGATATCTGAAAGAGCCCTGACAGTTGAAAGCCTTTTCTGGTTGAAGATTGCAGACCTTTCCCCGAAGTAGTGTCCTCCGGTAATAACATTAACACGGGTTTCTGTCCCGTCTTCCTTTTCATCAACAGTTTCAACAACACCCCTGCTCAGAATATAGACAACATCATCAGTATCGCCCTTATGATAGATAATATCATTTTTGTGGTATTTTATTTCCTTAAGCTCTGAAACAAGCCTGTCCTTTTCCTTCACAGACAGAAATCTGAAAGGCATTATTCTGTCAAGAAGATTAAACAAAACTGTTTTTTCATCTATTTTATTCAATATATTCCATTCCTGTAATTTTATATCAGTTTTATATCAGAATCATAGAGAAACATGGATTCCTTTTCCAGTCTCTGCTGAATTACAATGTTAAAACTTGTAGCTGAATTTCCTAAGAAGGGATTTCCGGTCTGCCTTGTCCCCGGCTGTTTCAACACCTCCGGGTGGAAAACCGTCTACAACACCGGTAACACCACGGCCCTGTTCAGTTTCCGCGACAAGGGCCTGAAGGGGATTTGCAGTAGCTGCAAATATTGTTACTACTTCCTGACAGCTCTGTATCTGCTTTAGTACATTGATGGGAAAGGCATTTCTTATAAAGAGAATAAATGTATGTCCTGCTGCCACTTTTTCAGCGTTTGCAACAGCAGCCTCCACAAGTTCATCTGAATTGCCTTCGCTTCTGATAAGACAGGGGCCTGATGCTTCACAGAAGGCAAGCCCGAATTCAATTCCTGGAACAGACCCTATCAGGATCTCGGAAATATCTTCAACTGTCTTGATAAAATGTGCCTGACCGAAAATTACATTGCTGTTTTCAGGTATATCAATCTGCACTGTCCTTAACATTAAATCCATAAAAATTCCTCCGTTTTTTTTAAATTAAATCCCGCTCTCTGCGGGCAGTCATTATTACTGCAGTTTCCGGGGTTTATTATAACTTATAATACTGTTTTTTATCTCAATAATTTTATCCGGAAATCCTGATAAAACAATTTAACTGAAAACCCGCTTTAAATACAGATTCAAAAGACTTTCATATATAAAAAATCCCCCCTGAAATCGGAATATATCAGGGGGGCTTGTATACTGACTGTACAGCTATTTAAAAGGGAACTCCTTCCTACATAATCAGGTCAAGATTCACTTCCGAGGCTGTACACGGCATCCCGATACCCCAGTTTTCAAGAACTGCGGGATGGACCTCTCCCATAATCCCTACAATCTTCCCGCCTGATACTATATTGGCGCATCTACCGGGAATAAATCTGGGATCTTCAGCTTCTTCAAGTTTATATTCTTTGGAAAGATAGAAGAAGAGGGCTGATACCTGGGAACTGACTTTATTCAGGTTGGCATCCCTGTCTGCTGTAAGAAATCCGAGTGAGTTGATTGTTCTCACACCATAGTTTTCCTCATCATTGATAAGGGCAATCTTTCCTGTTTCAAAAATATTATGCGGGTAAACCGCATTACCGGAAACAGATTCTGAATTGAGAAGGCATGGTATAACAGAAGGCCGTACATATTCAAAATTTTCACTCATCGGGTTTGAAATCTGAACAGTATCGCTCCCTTCAATATTCATCTTTGTAATATAGTCTTTTCCGGACCCGAGATAGTTGTAAACCATCTCCTGGAACCCCAGGCCTACAAGTATATTCTTTACTTCCCTTGCAAAAACAGACTCAGGGGTAAGTGCACCCTTTGTAAAATCATCCGGCATTATCTGGTTAAAGTTGGCCATACCCTTACCGATCATGATATCTTCGATTATATCAACTGGATGGAGAAAGTCGTTTCTGTATTCAGAAGGGTAAAGCTTCAGGATATCGCCGTTGACCTCTATTCTGCAGCCCATTTTTTCAGCGAGAGCAGCTGCCTCTTTGGGAGAGAATTTTTCCCCGAGAAGCTTGTTTACATAGGCAATCTCAACCTCTACAGGTTCCTGGAAATAAAAGGGGACTGTAACCTCTTTTCCAAGGGGTGTATCATAGGGATAGACTGTTTTGACTGGAAGTATTTCATATCCCGCATCAGCAAGATCGCATGCAACTATTGAAGCGGCAAGCACAAGCGAGTACTGCTCTGTCCCTGTCATTTCAATAAAAAGCTCTTCATCACCCACTTCAACTGCGCCGAGATCATTACTGTTGATTATGGGGGGAAAACTTAAAGTAGCACCTTCTGATCCTGTTATATGGGGATATTTTTCAAATCCCTCAACAATATGTCCGTACTCCTGCCCCTTGGGATGGTTTTTGAGAATTTCCCTTAATGACATTTCCCTGTCAAATGCAAGAGGAACGAATTTGGTCGCATCAGGATCAGCAGCATTGTATTTAACAGGAAAGGAGAAAAGATCGCTTCTGTAAACACCCATTGCAATTGCCTTTCTTTTCTGGCCGAAATTCCAGCAGAGTTTTTCCTGTGTCTGGATAATATCCTTCAATGATGAGTCATCAATACCTTTTCCCCTTATAGCAAAAGCGGCAATATAGGGCCTTATATTTTCAAGCCCCGGATCAACATCCACGGTCCTTCCCCCGCAGTCTTTTTCATCTCCTGCTTTTGAGAAAAAACCGTATTCAGGCCTTTTGCCCCCCAGATAGACCCTGAGCTGCCTTCCAAGGCCTGCAGTAGACCAGAGGTCAGGACGGTTTGTGTCATTGAGCTCTATCTTGAGAATATCATCATCTTTTCCGTCAAGTTCTGCTTTGGCTGAAGAGAGGAGTGTGATAAAATCATCGCCTTCCACCTTCTTTCCCATATATCTGTAAAGCGTATCTTCATATACTTCAATCTTAGGCATTCTATTTACTCCTTCTTAACCGGATGTGTTCAATATCGCTTGAAAAAAGCTCTCTCAGGTCATTGAGACCCAGAGACATCAGAGCCATCCTGTCGATACCAAGCCCCCATGCGAGAACAGGTACACTTACACCCATAGGCTCTGTTACTTCAGGCCTGAAAATTCCGGCCCCACCAAGCTCAAACCAGCCCAGTACAGGGTGCTTGATATGAACCTCGACAGAAGGTTCTGTAAACGGGAAGTAGCCCGGTACATACATTACTTCAGTTGCTCCTGCAACCTCCTCGGCAAACATCTTGAGAAGACCCAGAAGTGTCTGAAGGTTAACATCCTCGCCCAGGACAATACCTTCAGTCTGATAGAAATCGGAAAGGTGGGTGGCATCCACCTTGTCATACCTGAAACATCTTGCAGTTCCGAAATATTTGCCCGGTATCTTGGCGCTTTTAAGCTGCTTGGCGGAAAGAACTGTTCCCTGGCTTCTGAGTATAAGCCGTTTTGTAAAATCACGGTCAAACTCATATCCCCAGCCCCGGCTGCCAGTTTTCCATCCGTTTTTGTGTGCTTCTGCAACATGGTCAAGGTAGGGCTGCTCAATTTCCTTTGCACGGGTTGGAGTTTTTACATGGTACACATCATGAATATCCCTTGCGGAGTGAAACTGAGGCATGAAAAGAGCATCACAGTTCCAGAACTCTGTCTCAACAAGAGGGCCGTCGAATTCCTCGAACCCGAGGGAAACCAGCTTGTCTTTTACACTGTCAAGGAAGAGTGAGTAGGGATTATGCCTTCCAAGGAGTACCCTTGAGGGGGGAGTGTTTACATTGTAGCTTCTGAATGACTTGTTCTTCCAGCTCCCGTCTGCAAGCATCTCGGGAGTAAGGGAGCCGATCTCCTCGCCTGTTACCCCTTTTTCTACAAGTATCTTTGAAGCTTCCCTTCCTGCTGAAGTTACTTCATAAACAACATCCTCTCTTTCAACCATCCTGAAAGGGGAGGAAGAAGCCCCTCTTTTCTTGCTTATTCCTGCTATTACCTTTTTTTCATCATCACTGAGATCAGTTTCCGGAATTTCACCGGATTCTGAAGCTGCAGCCCTGTCAAGCAGAACCCTTTCAGTCTTCATTGAAAGGGAAATCTCTCCGCTTTTCATGGAAGCCTTCTTCTCTGAATCCATTTCAAGGATACCTTCTTTGGACATTGCCCCGAAAGCAGTCCCTGTATCCTTGTTTTCAAAACCGAGTTCAGCTGTAATTTCAGGAAGAGTCATTGCCCCTTTTTCCCTGATAAGGGAAAAGATCCTTTCCCTGTGAGTTCCGTTCTTCTGAAAGTCCCTTCCAAAATCTGTAATTTCAAAAAATATTTTAAGAGTTCTGTTTTTTTCCTCAATAAGTTCTTTTGCAGCAAGCCAGCTGAATGCCTGGTTACACTGTCCGAGTTTAAAGCCGAGTTCACTGATCAGCCTTTCAGATGTCAAAGCACCCTCTCTGCAGTTAAGCAGGACCTTGACTTCCAGTGGATGCAGGTTTTTGATGTCCAGATCCATGTCTATCTCCTATCTAATTTTATTGCTCCGGTATATTCCCGGAAGACCCTCCGGAGGGAGGGCTGAAACCTCTGACCCAATTATCAGTTAAAGGTTTCTTTAAGACCCTGTTAAGGGTACGGAAGCAGGTGTTCATTCAATGAACAGGAAAAAGCGCTTCCTGAAAATATGGAAAACAGGGCTGTACCTGTTTAAAATCAAAAATATTCTGCCGGAATCAGCGTTATTCCGGCATCTGGAGAATTATTTCTCTTATGGATATTTTCTGTTCAAATTATGCATAAAAAAGGGGAGAAATACTATATCTTTATGCAGAAAAACCCGGTACACATTTCTGTGCAACCGCCCTGAGAAAAAGCCCCACATCACTTACAATACCCACAGCCTGGCTTGACCCCCTGTCTGCAAGCTTTGTAACAACAGCCGGATTAATATCAATGCAGACTGTTTTTACTTCGGACGGCATCATATTGCCTGTTCCGATAGCATGCAGCATTGTTGAAAGCATGATAACCATGGATGCATTCTTTATTATATCAGCATACTGCTTCTGGGCATCTATCATATCTGTTACTGTTTCAGGAAGAGGACCGTCATCCCTTATGGAACCTGCAAGGCAGTAGGGAATTCCTGACTTTACAACTTCATACATAACCCCCCTGTCGAGGGCCCCGGCTTCAACTGCATTCGCAATAGACCCGTATGTGTTTATCCTGTTTATAGTTCTCATATGGTTTTTGTGACCTTCGCGGGTAGGTTTTCCCGATTTCTGGCATACTCCAAGAGATGTTCCGAAAAAAACAGATTCCATGTCATGTACTGCAATAGCATTTCCCGCAAGAAAACCGCCAATAAATCCTTCCTTTATAAGTGCGGCAAGGGCAGAGGCTCCCCCTGAGTGGACAACAACCGGCCCTGCAACAACAACAACCTTTTCCCCGTTCTCCTTCATTTTGAGAATTTCATCTGCTATCTTGGTGACTGTGCAGTCTGCCGACCTTTCAGAAGAGACATCTCCTGACATAAATCCGAAATCCTCCCCTTCCCTGTCTCTTGCAGGGGGAAATACCCTTACTGAATCGGAAAGACACAGCACTTTGTCTCCCTTTTTCACATCCCTGAGCTTGATACATTCAAAGCTGTTTTCATAAAGCACAATTACAGCATCCATTCTCTGATTGTTAACAGGATGCCACTTTTTCTCATGGTATACTTCTGTCCTGTGGTTGGTTGTTGAATAAAAATCTTCAGGAACACATTTATCCTTCTCCGCTGTCCTGAAAACAGCATCGGGGGTATTTTTTTCATAGCAGCCGAGAGGAATCAGTTTTGAAGTCATTTCAGAAATTTTTTCCTCATTTTCAGCTAACAGATCTATCTCAAGATGTGATTCCCTGGCATTTGTCTTTCCCACCTGAAAGCCTATTATCTCATAATCAGCGCCCTCTTCAATAATCATGTTGAGGATCTGCGCAAGCATTCCTGAGTCAATAAGATGTCCGTCTGAAACAAATCTTCTCTTTTTCATACAACTCCCCGGTTAATATCGCTGTCAAACAGCTTTGCAGTTTTATTTTTTTCTCATTATCCAGCATCTGTGGATTGTCCTGTTCCGGCTGAAATCAGCAGACACAGTTTTTTCGGTAATATCCTCTATTAAAAATTCATTTTGAAGTTTCTCATCCATTTTAAACTTTTTATAGTTATTAGAAAATATTATTTCACCCTTATTTGCAAGCCTTTTTCCTGCACTGACAAGCATTTCTGCGTGGTCCCTCTGTATATCAAAATCATTTTCCCTGCTTTTGGAATTTGAAAATGTGGGGGGATCTATGAAAATAAGGTCGAATTTTTCTTTCCCCTTTTCAAGGTATTCAATTGAATCCTGTTTCTGGAAAAAAGTGTTCTCAAGAGAAATCCTGTTCAGCTGGAAATTTTTTATCCCCCATTCAAGGTACCCCGATGATGTATCCACACTGACAGTCCTTGATGCACCGCCTGCTGCCGCATATACAGAAGCTGTGCATGTGTATGCAAAGAGGTTCAGAAAGCTTTTTCCTGAAGACTTTTCCCTGATTATGTTTCTGACAATCCTGTGGTCCAGAAAAATTCCCGTATCAAGGTAATCCCTGAAATTCACATAAAAAGAGAGGCCCCCCTCATTCATGACCTCAAACTCTCCAGAGCTGTCAAGCCTGATATACTGGGATGAGGATCTCTGCCTCTTTCTCTGTCTGATAAAGATTTTATCCCTTTCAATATCCAGAACAGATGATAGTTTTTTGACCATATCCATAAGGCGCTTCTCAGCCTTTCCGGCAGGGATCTCTTTCGGAGGCTGGTATTCCTGCAGATATACAAACTGGTTTTCATAAAGGTCAACTGCGGCTGAATATTCAGGTATATCTGCATCGTATATGCGGAAACTGGAAACTCCCTCTTTTCCGGCCCATTTCCTTACAGTTTTAAGGTTTTTTCTCAAGCGGTTTTCAAAAACAACAGAACCTTTTGTATTGTCCTTCTCCTCCCTGCTCTCCTTCCTGTAACTGCTGTCAAGTTCAAATACTGAGGCAGTACATTTGATCGGGCCGTTGTATACAGTGTTGACCCGGGAAGGTTTGAGCCCGAATTTTCTAGAAAGCTCCCCTTCTCCTGTTATGACAGTTGCTTTCCATCCGTCAAATGATTCCCTGAGTATCTCCCCTGTCTGCCTGTACAGGTTTTTAAGTGCTTCGACCTCTCCAAGACGTTCCCCGTAGGGGGGATTGAACGCAATCAGCCCTTTCTTGCTCCTGTTTCTGTAGTTCTCAGGTAATTTGAGAATATCCCCCTGCTTTACTGTTATCCAGCGGGTGAGATTGAGGTTTTCAATATTGGCACGGGATGCCCTGACCGCTTTCATATTGAGGTCATAGCCGGTAAACCTGCATTTTGAGAGCATATCCATGGAGGATGCGTTCTCCGCTGTCTTTTTAAGGTTTTCCCATTCTTCTTCATTGAAAATGCTGAAATTCCTGAAACAGAAATAATCCCTTTTCAGGGAAGGGGCAATATTTGCAGCAATAAACGCGGCTTCAATCAGGAATGTACCGCTTCCGCACATCGGATCGAGAAATGCAGAGCCATGAAGAGACATTTCATCCCAACCGCTTCGCAACAGTATACCGGCTGCAACATTTTCCTTTATGGGCGCCTCTGTCCTTTCTATCCTGTAGCCTCTCTGGTGAAGGCTGTTTCCTGACATATCAAGGCTTAAAACTGCCTGATCTTTTTCTGCAAAGAGGTTTATCCTGATATCAGGATGGTCCTTGCTTACGGAAGGTCTCTCTTCTGTCTTTTTTCTGAAATAGTCTGCTATTCCGTCCTTAACAAGGAGAGAGAGGTATGATGAATTCCGGAATTTCGAGGAAACAGTTGTTGTATCGATCAAAATACTCTTGTCAGGGGAAAACCATCGGTCCCATTCAGTTTCAAGGACTGCGTTGTAGATATCCTTCTCTTCTTCAGCCTCAAAAACTTTGAGCTGAAGAAGAAGCCTTCCCCCCAGCCTTGTCCAGAGGCAGACATTCATCCCCTCTTCAAAGGAAGCATTAAAATATACTCCCCCCCTGCTTTCAGATGCAGTAAAAATACCCAGAGTCTCAAGTTCCCTGACAAGGAGATTTTCAAATCCCCCGGGGCAGGTCATAAAGTATCTGTATTCAGCCATGTAAATTCTTCTTCATATCTATTGAAAGCATCATACATTGAATCGGAAATGCATTATATCCCCGTCTTTCACAACATATTCCTTGCCTTCTATTCTCAGTTTACCGGCGCTTTTCACACTCTGCTCAGAACCGTACTGGAGCAGGTCATCATAGTGAAAAACTTCAGCCTTGATAAATCCCTTTTCAAAATCAGTATGTATTACAGCTGCAGCACGGGGAGCTTTGTCCCCCTCATGGAATGTCCATGCCCTTACCTCAGGTTCCCCTGCTGTAAAATAGGTTCGGAGGCCGAGAAGCTGATACCCTGCATGGATAAGCTTTACAAGCCCCGACTCTTCAAGACCGGCATCGCTCAGGAATTCATCCTTTTCTTCCTGTGTCTCGAAAGATGCAATCTCAGCCTCAAGCTTACCGCAGATTGCTATGGCCTGAGAACCTTCCTCTTCGGCGAGTTTCTGAACCTGTTCCACATAGCTGTTTCCGCTTACAACACTCTCCTCATCTACATTGCAGACATAAAGCTGCTTCTTCATTGTAATGAGGTGAAGGTCCCTGAGAAGAAGCATCTGGTCATCATTAAGATCAAGGGTCCTTGCAGGTTTTCCCTCACCCAGGACAGCTGTCAGCCTTTCAAGGAGTTCCATCAGCTGTTTCCCCTCTTTTGCAGATTCCTTGCTGAGGCTTTTCATCTGTTTTTCAGTTTTCACCCTTCTTTTCTCAACAGTTTCAAGATCTGCAAGAGCAAGCTCAATATTGATTGTCTCTATATCCGAGAGGGGGTCGATTGTTCCGCTGACATGTGTGATATCATCATCTTCAAAACATCTTACAACCTGGACAATAACACCCACCTGCCTTATATGTGAGAGGAATTTGTTTCCCAGTCCCTCACCCTTTGAAGCCCCTTTGACAAGCCCCGCAATATCAACAAATTCAACAACAGCAGGGACTGTTTTTTTAGGTGAATAGATTTCAGTGATTTTATCAAGTCTTCTGTCAGGGACGCTTACCATCCCGACATTAGGTTCTATCGTACAAAAAGGATAATTGGCAGCTTCCGCAGGGGCGGAAGTGATTGCCTGAAAGATTGTGGATTTCCCTACATTGGGAAGCCCTACTATGCCGCAGTTAAGACCCATTTATTTAATTCTCCAGTTATTGTTTTTATAAGAATAATTCAAGTATATATCTTATTTTAACGAGTTTCTACAATTCAGGTATGCTATTAAAAGGAGGATAAAAGGTCAATATGGAGGATTATTCCGTATTTTTCAGAATCAGCACTTCAGAAAAACCTTCACGTTTTTCAGGCAGTACAGTTCTTGCAGATAGGTTCGCAATAAGGCTTTCAGGGACCTTGTCAGATTCCTCCCGCTCCCTGTTTCTTTCCATGCATAATGAAAGATCTGTATTGACAAAAACCGCTGCAATGGATTTTTTCATTTTTGAGGCTGTATTTATATAATCAATTCTTGATTTCTCTGAAACACTGATATTGTCGATAAGAATTTTTTCACCATTGAAAAGAAGATGTTCAATTATCTTTTTTTCAATATATTTTACAAGAAGCTCTTCATTTTCACAGAACATATCCTCCGACCATTTCTCGTTAAAGCTGAACATTTCATAGAGGTGTTTCCGGATTTCCTTTCTGTTTATCCTTTTTCTTCCGGATTTTTTGAAATATTTTCTGGCAAAATGGGATTTCCCTGAACCGGGAAGTCCGCAGACAAGAATAATATCGTTTTTTCTCAGTTGTTCAATTGTCATGAAAACTGCCTCCGTTATAATGCACTGTAATCAAGACGGAAAAAGCATGCTGCTACATTAATATCGGTATATAACAATTATTTCTGTACTGAACAGTTAATAAACAGGCTTTTTCATTACTGGAGAAGAGATACCTTTCTCCCATTATCCCTGAGACAGTTCTGCATATAGCTGTTGTCAAGCTCAAGCTGGGATGAAATTTCCCTGAGCTGCTGTTCTGTGACAAGGTTCTGTTCTGCAAAGAGATACATGAGAGCTTTTTCAGCAATATACTCAACATTAAGTGCATTCATGTTAATTACATCGCCATCCATATCATCCACATACTTTTTATGAAAAAGGCTGAAAAGCTCGGATTTTTTTATATCGCTTCTTATATTCAGGAGTTCATCCCTGAGCGGTCCGATATTCCCCTCTCCCGCTTTCTGTCCCAGAGGCTTCAGTATCAGGTATGTGTATTCCTTTCCGGGAAGATAATGGTGTTCATCACACCTTGTGCAGTAGTTGGGATCAATAGAGCCCTCCCCTTCACTGTCCCCCCCGATTACAATAAGGGGATCAAAATAGAGTGCAGGGCATTCTTTTCCATCTATCATGTAATATCTGTAGGTATAGAATGAATCAATCATGCAGTCAGGATGTTCGCAGTATGCGGTAAGAGAAAACAGGTCAGTGCTGTTTTCAAGAAGAAGCTGGGCTGTGGAATTAAAAATATCTTTTCTGAAATTCAGTATCAGTGTAGGGAAAATAAATACAAGGCCCCTCTCTTCAGATTCCCTCTTGATTATATATGCAAGGCGTTCATCATAGAATGTAGCTTCATCAATTATCCATGTTCCGCATTCAGGGTTTTCCCTGATTACTTTTTCAAGGTCAAAGGAATCCCTTATCACAGCAATATTCTTCCCGCACCTCTCAAAGCCGCCTCTGAACGCAAGTGCATCATCCGGGTAATCAGGAAAGCGTTTTTTATCAAGCATTGTCCGTACAAAAAAGACATTCCGCCTGTCAGCATCAAATAAAGTTGTCATTGCAGCAACCTGATATGATTTTTTCTTTATAACACGGGAATCTCTCCACACCCTGGAGGAATATTCTGTCTTGCCCGATCCCATGGGACCTATCACAAGAATCCTCCTGCAGGGCTTTGAAAAATCAAAATGATTAAAGGAATGATGTATCTTGAGCTGGGGAAATCCCAGACTTTTCATAAAACTGATATTTTCAATGCTGTTTACCATGAAAGACATTATAGCAAAACAATACGGATTTTACCTGATATTTTTAAAATAATTTAAATCTTGAACCTGCATGAATGACTGTCTTCAGCTGATTTTTTATTAAATAAGTGCAATAATGCTCACAATGTTTCCTGAAATTGAAATAAGAAACAGAATATGGAGCTTATTATATGAATATTATTCCTGATAATGTGGATGAGGTGGACTGGGGAAACTGGGTCCCGGAAGAAAAAGCCGTAATAGTATACATAAAGGTAAATAACAACCTCATACTTATACATAAGAAAACAGGGCTTGGAGCAGGTAAGGTCAACGCGCCGGGGGGGCGTATTGAAAAGGGGGAAACTCCCGAAGAAGCAGCTGTGAGGGAATGCAGGGAGGAGATCGGGGTAACTCCCGTTGGAATCAAAAGGGGGGCAGAGCTTTCCTTTATTTTCAAGGACGGATATTCCCTTTTCGGGCATGTTTTTCTGGCTGAAGGATATGACGGTAATCTTAAGGAAACAGATGAAGCAGATCCCTTTTTATGTCCTCTCGACAAAATACCATATGAAAAAATGTGGGAAGATGATATTTACTGGCTGCCTGAAGCTCTTGACGGGAATTTCACACAGGGCTGGTTTATATTTGATTCAGACAGGATGCTGAGCAAAAAAATTACTGTACACAGGGGAAAATAATCAGTATTTTGACTATACTGTGATATAATCGACACACTTAAAAACTGATATGAAATACAAAGTTTTAATTGCTGATGACAGCGCAACAGTCAGACTTGTTCTCGAAAAAGCACTCGGGCAGTGGGGATACGAAGTAATATCGTGCAAGGATGGAGAAACAGCCCTCAGCTATCTTCTTTCAGATAATGCCCCCAGAATAGCAATCCTGGACTGGGTAATGCCCGGATTGAGCGGGGTGGATATCTGCAGACAGCTTAAAGGATGCGGAAAATTCATATACACAATACTTCTCACTTCAAAAACAGAAAGGGATGACCTTGAGCTTGCAATAGATTCAGGAGCCTATAATTTTCTCTCAAAACCTGTACCCCTCGGGGTTCTCCGTCGTTTTATCGATGTAGGGATGAGAATAATCGGGGATGAGGAAAAACTCAGAAGGCATGAAAGAAACATAAGAATAAAATGCTATAAAGCAATAGCAGATCTGGCCGAGACCAGGGACAATGAAACAGGGATGCACCTCAACAGAATAAGCAGATATTCAACAATACTTGCAGGAAAAATCGGGGCGGATGATGAATTTATTGAAAACATAAGCATCTTTTCCCCTCTCCATGATATAGGAAAGGTAGGTATCCCTGACGGTATACTTCTTGCACAGAGAAATATCAGCAGCACAGAATTCGAGCTGATTAAGAACCATACAGTCCTGGGGGACAGGATACTCAGACCGGTCCCCACAATGGAAATGGCAGCAGATATTGCCCGCTACCATCATGAGAAATGGGATGGAACAGGATACCCTGACGGCCTGAAAGGGGAAGATATTCCTCTTGCAGCAAGAATTGTCGGGCTTGTCGATGTTTTTGATGCTCTCAGGAGCCACAGACCCTATAAATCCGCATGGACCTATGAAAAAGCCAGAGACCATATTCTTAAAAACAGCGGCATACAGTTTGACCCTGATCTTGTGGATATTTTCATGCTTATTGAGGATGAAATTGCAGAGGTCAGTGAAAAATATCTGGAACTATACTGATACTCCCCATTAAAAAATGATTGACTATTAAACCTCACTGATATATATTTCATTATTACCGACTTTGCGGTCGGTTTTCAGAATTTTCATATTTCATAAATAGATTTCTGCTCGAAATAGTAAATAACATAATGAATTATTATTATTCTGCAGAAAACAGAAAAAAGGGATTCCAATTACGTCTCATCGTTAAAAAAGGGAAATATGGCCCAATATTCTCTTTATTTTTGCGATTGTTGTACCGGGAATACTTTTAAAATTATTTTCCTGTTCAACAGAAAAGAATCTTTATACAGGACTTCTACCGACTATCTGGTCGGTATTTTAATAAAAAGCGAGGTAAATTATGCTTGGATTATCAGATTTTTCAGTATTTCTCTCATACAGTCTGGTTTTTCTGCTTGCCCTTACCTGTATCACTTACGGGCTCCTGAAATGGAACAGGGAAGGTGAAATAAGTGAAGAGGAAATTCAGGAAGAAAAAACATGGCTCAGGGAAGAGCTGGAAATTGAGGAAAAGGTTTAGGAGAAATAATTATGAACATGTTTTTACTTTCAACGCTGGTTATTATTTATCTTACTGTAATATCATATCTTGGTTACAGGGGTTACGTTGAAACAAAAAATGCGGCAGATTACATGGTCGGCGGCAGAAATATCCATCCATACATAATGGCAATGTCATACGGTGCGACCTTTATATCAACATCAGCAATAGTAGGTTTCGGCGGTACAGCAGCTCTTTTCGGCATGAGCCTTTTATGGCTTACAGTTTTCAATATAGGTGCAGGTATTTTTATTGCTTTTATTTTCTACGGTAAAAAAACCAGAAGAATGGGGCTTAACCTTGATGCACATACTTTTCCTGAATTTCTGGGAAAAAGGCTCGACAGTATATTTATACAGAGATTTGCAGGGATAATAATCTTTGTATTCATGCCGCTTTATGCAGCTGCTGTTCTTATAGGAGCCTCAAGAATAATTGAGGGGCTTCTGGGAGTCCCCTATCTCTACTCAATAACAGTATTTTCCATACTTGTAGCATTCTATGTGATTATGGGAGGCCTCAAGGGAGTAATGTATACTGATGCTCTTCAGGGAAGCCTCATGTTTTTCGGCATGATTTTTCTCCTTTTCATTATCTATTTCAAACTCGGCGGCATCCTCGATGCTCATACATCGCTGACAGCACTGGCAGACAAAGTTCCTGACTCACTAAGGGCAATCGGGCACCAGGGATGGACAGCCTCTCCTGCTTCAGGAACACCTTTATGGTGGATTGTCTATTCATCACTTGTGCTGGGTGTCGGAATCGGAGTACTTGCACAGCCTCAGCTGGTTGTAAGATATATGACTGTTAAAAGCAACAAGGAGCTTAACAGGGCTGTAGCAATAGGAGGCCTCTTTATCCTCATGACAACAGGGACAGCATTTATAGTGGGAGCTCTTTCAAATGTCTATTTCTTCAGGGAATTCGGGGAGATTGCAATTCAGTATGCAAAAGGGAATTCTGATAAAATCATACCTCTTTTCATCAGGGAAGCAATGCCCTCCTGGTTCGGATATGTCTTCATGCTTGTTATACTTTCCGCAGGAATGTCCACACTGAGCTCCCAGTTTCATACAATAGGGACTGCAGCCGGGCGGGACATTATTATAGGAAAATCAACAAACAGGAACCAGGATGTCATTATAACAAAGGCAGGTATACTTGTCAGTATAATACTGACAGTTCTTCTTGGGATAAAAATGGAACCCGGAATAATAGCAAGAGCAACTGCAATATTTTTCGGTCTCATGGCATCAAGTTTTCTGGCCCCGTACACAGCGGCTATCTACTGGAAAAAACTTACAAGGAAGGGGGCAATCGCAGGAATTATTTCAGGAGTATCCACTGCAGTCCTGATGTTTCTTTTCATGCATGGAAGTGAAGCAAAGGTTTTCGGAATTTCTCAAATGTTTTTCGGAAAAACAACTTTACTTGGAGGGGTCTGGCCCTTTGTTGACCCTCTTGTTATAGCACTGCCTGTTTCAGCCCTTTTCACAGTTGCTGTAAGCCTCTATACAGAGGTAGAAAACCCGGAAACAGTTGAAAAATCATTCAAAGGTGTTTAACTGTCTTAAATATCCTATTGTAACTATCTTCACAGCCGGGACTTTCTTAATCCCGGCTGTTTTTTAAAAATAACCTTTAAAAACAGTTTTTTTTACGCTAAAATACCTATAGATAGGCAAATCCTGCTTCCCCGGCTGAAAGAAACAGGAAACACTCTTCCGGAATTTGATATTTTCAGGAACGGTAGATACAGAGAGGTAATAATGAAACAGACATTTAATAATCTGCCAGATGCCAAAAAAAACAGAATAATAAAGGCCTGTGTGGATGAATTCTGTGAAAACGGTTATGAAAAAAGCTCTACAGAACATATTATCAAAAGGGCCGGAATTTCAAAAGGGGGTCTTTATGAATATATTGATTCAAAAAAGGAACTCTATCTTTATATCGTAAACTACACATATGAAAAACTTTACAGCTATCTGAGGGAAAAAATTAATCTTGAACATTCCCCTCTTCCTGAAGATATCCTGGACAGATTCAAAATTGTTTCAGACATTGCAATTGATTTCTATATTGATCACCCGGAATATGTAAAACTGATTGTCAAGACCTATAAAATTCATGATGTGGGAATTGAAAACAAGGTTAAAAACATTTTCACATCTGAATTCATGTCCATTTTCGGAACTATTGAGGATGACTCAATCGAATATGATAAAGACAGGATATTTGATCTTCTCATGTGGCTTCTGCTGAAAACAAGATATGATTTTCTTGTCAGGCTGGATGCAGCCCACAATGCAGATGAAGTTAAAAAGGATTATCAGGAAAACTGGGAGTTCTTTTTTTCTGTTTTAAAACACGGTATTTATAAATCCACTTAAGCACTGGTATGCAGATCTGTTGTAAAAAAACAGCAGCCTGAAGGCTGCTGTTCAATTTTCAGGACTGTTTCCCTGAAGCCTTTTTATATTTTCTGCAATATTTTATTATCAGTATTGCAGGCAGAAAGCTTATCAAGAACAGGGAGAAGTCCTCTCAGATCCGATATTCTGTAATCAGGTTCAGGCCCCCTGTCTTGCGGAGAATTGAATTCATAATCGATAAGAACAGCACATCCGATACCTGAATCTTTTGCCCCCCTGATATCTTTTGAAGGGCTGTTTCCTATATACACAACATTTTCAGGTTCAACATTAGCTTTTCTGCAGGCATAGTTGAATATTTCAGGGTGGGGTTTTCTCCTCCCGAATGAGGCGGACATTACAACTGTGTCAAAATAATCAGTTATTCCGTACTCGTTCATAGAATGGCCGACCTGCCCCCTGCTAAGCACATTGCTGATTATACCCATTCTGAAACCCTTTTTTCTTATCTCTTCAAGAACATCCCGGGTTTCCTCCCTGGCCCTCCGCTTGAAAAAGCCTGTATCGATAAGGAATGTGAGATCTTCTCCGATATTATCCAGAACACTCTGGCTGATTTTAATATCATCAAGAATAAAATCTTTCCACAGTTCTTCAGGACTGAGCTCAATCAAACCGTCAAGCCGCCATTTTTTATACCGATTGAGACCATCAAGAACTTTCTCCCTGAACCTGTCATTTGTATATTCTGAAATCTCAGAAACACCTGATTCAATGAGAATTTCAGCCATTTTTCTGCAGGAAAGATCTACAGATGCCCTGTCTTTCGGGTAAATATCAAGGGTACCGCCGAAATCGAAAAAAACCATATCAATTTTCATTGTTTCCATCTCCGCAATAGTTGAAATAATAATCCTGCCTGTACTGTTCAAGGAGATCGAGTTTCTGATAAGCATCTGTTTCCAGTTTCTTTGCAACCCCGATCAGAAGAGCATTTGTTATAGCCATGGGGACAAGGGGGGAATGGAAAGCCCCGTGAGGGCCTCTTTCTCCAAACAGAACATATTCACAGTCCTTTATTATTGCAGGGGTGAGTATATCTGTAACAAGAATAATCGGAACCCTGTTTCTTTTCATGACACTGGTAAACATTTTCAGATCATCGGAAATCCTGTTGAAATTATAGGCAACCGCAACATCACCCTCTTTCAGGGAAACCATCCCCTCAAGCAGATGGATGCCCCCCTCACGATGGAGCATTACATCAACCCCGAATCTGTTCAGCCTGAATGAAAGATGCCGCCCAAGCATTTCATTCGGGCCCACCCCCATGACATGGACCCTTCTTGCGTTGCAGATAAGGTTTATTGTTCCGTGATATGAATTGTCATCAACAGTATTCACAGATTTCATCAGATAATAGATTTCCTGTTCAGTTATGCTCTTGTAAGTCAGTTCCTCCCCTTTGAAATCATCAATAAGGTTTCTCACCCTGTTTCCCGGAGAAAATATTTCCTTATAGTTGGAAAATAGATTTTCCCGGAATTCAGGAAATCCCCTGAATCCCAGGTTTTTGGCAAATCTGACAATTGAAGCTTTACTTACATCAATCTCTTCAGCAATTCTTGAAAGCGGATAATATATCACCTCGGAAACATTTGTAAGAATAAAATCAGCAATCTTTTTCTGCTGCCTTGGAAAAGAATCATATCTGTTCTGTATTTCCTGATAACAATCCTTCATCTGACAACTATCCCCTGAAAGACTCAACTTTTTCACCGGTATCGGTTTTGTAAATATTACCACGCCTCACAGTAAGATCAACCTTTTCCTCAACTTTATATTTCAGGTAATGTTCTTCAGGCCCCTTTACAATCATATCAAGTTTTCTGTTTACAGATTTAAGGTGAACCATTACTTCTGAACCCATCGGCTGTATTGAATAGATAAAGAAATTACCCTTTTCAGATGAGCTGACTTCTATATCCTCCGGCCTTGCATTGACAGTAATCCCTGAAGAAGCAGAAGATTCAAGTTTTCCTGAAAAACTGATACTGCATTCAGGATCTGAATCAGGAACAAATGTTCTGCTGCCTGAAAGGCTTACTTTTACAAGGTTTGTTTCAGGGTTACCCATGAAGTCTGCAACGAAAAGATTTTCAGGGTCATGGTATACCTCGTAAGGTGTTCCAATCTGCTGAATTACCCCGTCCTTCATAACAACTATCTTGTCTGAAAGTGCAAGAGCCTCCACCTGATCATGAGTTACATAAATTGAAGTTGCTTCAAGTTCTGTATGGAGCCTTTTAAGCTCAGACCTGAGCTTCATTCTCAGTTTTGCATCAAGGTTTGAAAGCGGTTCGTCAAAGAGAAGGATTCCAGGCTCATTGACAATCATTCTTGCAAGTGCAACTCTCTGCTGCTGTCCCCCTGAAAGCTCATGGGGATATCTCTTTTCAAGTGACTGGAGGTCCATTGCATCAATAACTCTCTGTATTTTTTTATTCTTATCTTCCTGGGGAATTTTAAGCTTCCTCAGGCCGAAACCGATATTTCCCTCTACAGTCATGTGAGGCCAGAGTGCATAGTTCTGGAATACAAGACCAAGGCCCCTGTTGCCTGCAGGAAGGTTAACTCCCCCTTTTTTTGAAAAGAGGCACTTGTCCCCTACCCATATATCTCCATCTTCAGGTGTTTCTAGACCTGAAAGACATCTGAGGGTTGTTGTCTTGCCGCAGCCGGAGGGGCCGAGGAAAGTAACAAATTCCCCCTTGTTTATTTCAAAATTTATCCCCTTTATAGCTGGGTTGCCGTTAAATATTTTTACAAGATTACCAAATCTTATATAACTCATTCCTATATCTCCTTCATAAACCTGTAATCTGGTATAATTACCCGGATGTTTTAAAACTGAAACAATATGCTCCGGGCCTTTGTCTCAACATTATCTCTAAAGTTCCACTTTTCCGCCGATCTTCGAGAGAATAAGGTGGCCTGAAATTACTATAAAAATAATCATAATCATTACTCCGTAAGCATGCTGTACAAATCCCTGTTCAGAATACCTGAAAATTACGGATGTCATGAGAGTTGTCTTGGGGGTTACAAGGAGGATTACCAGGTCAAGAGTCCTCATTGTAGTTATAAAATTCAGGAGCATGGCTGAAAGCACCCCGCTTTTGGCAAGTGGAAAAATTATTTTCCTGAATCTTGTACCCCAGCCTATACCATGAACAACAGCGACCTCTTCAAGAGATGGATCAATCTGATGCATTGCGGTAATACCTGCAGAAGAGGAAAACGGGAGATGTTTAACAAGGCTGACAAGTACCAGAAGGGCGAAAGTACCGTAAAGGCTTGGAATAGGCCCTATCTGCTTGGCAAACATTGTCAGATAAATACCACCGAAAGCTACTCCCGGAATCAGATATGGTGCGAATGTCAGATTTTCAATAAGCTTGGACAGAATAGTTTTTCGCCCCTTTACTACAGTATATCCGATCAGAACACCGATAACACCGCTTAATATCGCAACCACACCGGAAAGTCTCAGAGAATTCCATATTGCATCAAGGATTGAGGAATTCCTGAAAATACCCGGCTGCCCCATAGCTATATCTGTGCCGGCTTTACCGAACCAGTAATGGAGAGTGAAATTATCAAGGCTGTAGACCCCTTCATGAAGCATTAGTGTCTGAAGTCCGAGGAGAAGAAGCGGTCCGAATATGAAAACAGCTACGAACGAGAACATAAGGACAGTCATAGGGATTCTCCATTTGCCAAGTTCAATCTGCTTCTTGACAGATCCCTTTCCGCTGATTGTAACATATCTTTTTCTGGTTCCGATAACCATCTGGTTAAGGATTACTACAAATGTTGTAGCAATAATAAGAATAAGTGCAAGAACATAGCCTTCCCCGTACAACTGGTTATTCAGGGCAGAATATATTCTAGTGGAAAAAGTATAATATCTGATAGGAAGCCCCAGGAATGCCTGGGTTCCGAATTCCCCCAGCCCCTTGCTGAAGGTCAGAATAAACCCTGCACCGATAGCAGGAAGTACCATCGGGAGGGTTATTTTTACAAGTATCTCAGATTTCGAGGCCTTGAGCAGCTCTGCGCTTTCCTCAAGCCTCGAATCAATATTGGCAAGTGCGCCCCTCATCATAATGAAAAAATAAGGGACGTAATGAACACCAAGTGAAATGATTATAGGAATATACCCGTAAATTATCCACTGGGGAGGATTTATGCCGAAAACAGCATTAAGAAAGCCGGGTGCCCCGCCATACTGTTCACTCTTGAAAACCCCTATCCATGCCATGGCAACAGTCCATGACGGAACAATATACGGTATTATAAGAACAGATGAAAAAAATGTCTTATATGGTATATCGGTCCTGACTACAAGCCAGGCAAAAAGGGAGCCCATAATCAGGGCAATAGCGGTCATCCCCACTGCTATAGCAAGGCTGTTAAGCGCAGGCTGATAAAGCAGCGCTTTTGACAGTTCACTTGCAGCAGTACGTTTCCAGTTAAAAAATGTAAAAGCGCCGGTTTCTGCCCCCCTAACCATTCTGGGCCCGTTTTCATCAAATACAAATGATTCGTAGCTCATAAACAGTACAGGAGCGAGAACCAGGACAAGCAGCAGTGAAGCAATTATCCACCCCCACAGCACTTCCGGCTTCATATTTCTAAGATTCATTATTGATTGTTTAAACTGCATCAGCTCTTTCCTCCCGGGATTATCTTATCGGGCCAGCCAGAAATCTCTTATCTTGAGACCATCATAGTAAACAAAATCCATATCAATGCCCCAGGCAAGTTTTGTCACATCTTCAAATGACCGGTCTGTAAGAGGTTTTACATCAGATCTTGCTGACCACTGTCCGGGTACATAGAAAGGTTTAAGCCCTTTGCCCCCTTCTGCATCGCCGAGCATATATCTGATAAGAAGTTTTGCTGCATTCGGATGGGGAGCTTTGTTAGCCATGAGGAGGTAGTTACCCTTGTAAATACCGAATTTAGGGGCAACATCCCATGCAATACCGAGTTTCTGTCCCTTTTTGTTGTTTCTCACCTTTGATGATGCAACGCAGATTCCAAGAGGAGCATTCTGCTGACCGGGAGCGCCGACTGCATCTGAAGCTGTACCGTCAGAATTTGTAAGAACAATCTGGTTTTTTATTATTCTGTCAATCCATTCATAACCTGCATTTTCAATACCGGGTGAAAGAACAAGCTTTTTACCGAATTCCTTCTCATATGCGCTTGCCATATCATCAGAATGTTTTACTACCATCTGAAGGAAGTTCATATTTTCAGCAGCCTGCATAGGATCTTTCATCTGGAACCGGCCTTTCCATTCAGGTCTTGTAAAATCCCAGAGATTGTCTACTGGTGATGATGCATTGGTTTCTGTGTTGTAGAAAATAACTTTTGCTTCAACAGAATGGAGAAGTGCTGGTGATCTGTATGTTTCAGGAATAACTTCTTCAGTCTTTTTACCATCAATAAGGGTTGAAGGAACATAATTTTCAGCAAGTCCCTTCTTTAATATATCGTAAAAAATTGTTGTCTCATCAGCAAGCAGGAGAACATCCGCATTATAAAGCCCTGCAGCCTGTTCCCTTTTGAGTTTTTCAACCTGCTGAACTGTCGGAAGGTCTGAAGCCTCAACCTCAACACCAGGATAAAGTGTCTTGAATTCCTCAACTGCATCGAAAATTCTTGACGATAGAGCATAAATTATAACTTTACCCTCTTCTTTTGCAGCTTCATAAATTGCATCCCAGTCTTCTTCAACAACTGCAGCAGCTGCTGCTTCTTTTTTTACAGGTTCTTCTTTGCTTCCGCCGGCAAAAATCATACACGGGAGAACAAGAATCAATAAAATCAGAACCGTTCTTTTCATAAAAATCCTCCATTATTTTTCTACACCTGTCTATCCCGCGGAATACAATGAATAAATACAGCTGCTGTATTACCCTGCTGTTAAACTGATTCAAAACATTTTATCACGGAATTATTACATAAGGTGCCCGGCAAACCCTGTTAAAAACAGAGTATGCCGGTAAAAAATATTAAAAAAATATTCTGGTTGATATTATTCTAAGTGCAGGTTGTTATTTTTGTCAATAAATATTTCATAAATTAATCAAAATTAAACATATGTTTCATTTTAAACATTATCAGTCGTTTTATGGATATTTATAAACATTTGTTTCATATTAATCATCCTATTTAGAGTAAAATTGTGATTATTTTTAACCATGTTATATAATCTGATTAATGGCTGTAATAAGATTTTATGAAGAACTTAACGACTTCCTCCCTGAAGAAAGAAAAAAAATCCCCTTCAGCACAGCTGTCTCTCCGGGGCAGACAGTAAAGGACCTTGTTGAATCACATAATGTTCCCCATACAGAGGTTGACCTTATTCTTGTAAACGGTGAAGCTGTTGATTTCAGTTACCGGGTAAAAAATACCGACAGAATATCGGTTTATCCAGTGTTTGAATCCTTCGATATAAGGGGGACAACAGTTCTTAGAGACAGACCGCTTAGAAATATAAAATTCATACTTGATGTGCATCTGGGGAAACTGGCACGCTATTTAAGATTTTCAGGTTTTGACTCTCTTTACAGCAACAGCTATGAAGACAGGGTAATTGCCGGGATATCGGAAAAGGAAGGGAGGATTGTACTTACAAGGGACAGGGGGCTTCTGAAAAGAAAAAATGTAAAAAGGGGATACTGGATACGAAATGAGAATGCAAAGCAACAGTATCTGGAGGTTATAACAAGATTTCATCTGGAAGGTGAGGAAAGAGCTTTTTCCCGCTGCCCGGAATGCAACGGGTTGCTGGAAGCTGTTGAAAAAGAAGATATTACGGAAAGGCTGCAGAAAAGGACAGCCCTCTATTATAATGCTTTTAAAATCTGCAGCAAATGCGGTAAAATATACTGGAAGGGAAAACATTATTACGATTTTTTAAACCGTATAAAAAAAATCAATACATAGAACCCGGATCAGAAGAAGGACATCAGCCTCGGCAGCGAATCAGGGAATGGACAGGAGAATACTATCACAGGGAATCATATTTTAAAAAAAGGGATAATTCTTTTAACAGCAATTTTCCTGAACACTGCGTTTATATATTCATCAGATTTCAAATTCACTCACCTTACAATGGAACAGGGTCTGTCCAGCAATCTGGCATTCTGCCTTCAGCAGGATTCAAAGGGATTCATGTGGATAGGCACCCTTTCAGGGCTGAACAAATACAACGGAAACGAGGTTACAGTCTATTCCCCTGAAGTCAGTCAGGGGAGTATTACAAGTTCCCTGATATTCTCTGTCTATGAGGATTCAGAGAAAAGACTATGGATAGGGACTGACGGCGGGGGTCTTAACAGATATATACCGGAAACAGATAGTTTTATTTCATATACACATGATTCATTTGAACCTTTCAGCATAAGCAGCAACCAGGTTTATTCCATAATGGAAGACTCTGAAGGGACCCTCTGGATAGGAACAGACGGCGGGGGAATCAACAAGATGCTTGAAGAGGGTAAATTTCTCTCTTTCAGAAAATCCGGCCAGCCGGGAACAGGCCTTAAAAGCGATACAGTAAGGACACTCTATGAAGCTTCCTCAGGAATTATTCTTGCAGGAACAGAGAGGGGGGGATTAAGCGTAATAAGAAAGGGGGAAAGAGGCCGGATAATAATCAAGTCCTACACAAAAAATAAAAACAGCAGTTCCATCCCGTCCAACACTGTAAGATCAATTATTGAAGACTCTGAAAACAATATATGGATAGGACTTCAGAACGGGGGTATTGCAAGGTTTGTTCCTGAAAAGGGAATATTCATCCCCCTGGTTATACCTTTCTTTGAAAATCAGGAATCAGTATCTGTCAGGGCCCTCTATGAAGATGGAAACAAAAACCTGTGGATAGGAACTGAAAAAGAGGGTATCTGTATTTACAGCCTCAGAAACAGGTACTGGAAGATTATCAAAGCGGGAAATACAGACAGATTCACCCTCTCAAGCAATACTATCAGATCAATATATTCAGACAGAAATAATCTTATATGGATAGGAACAAGAGACGGGGGGGTAAATCTCTACAACCCTGAAGCCTCAAAATTCATGACACTCCAGGAAGAACCGCAGAAACAGGGGAATTCAGGGCGCCACCAGATAAGGGAAATAATGGAAGACAGAAACAGGAATATCTGGTATGCCTCTGACGGCGGGGGTCTTTCCGTATACAGCAGACGAACAGGTGAAACAGTAAACTACAACCACGAAAACAGCGGGGGAAATCTTGGAAGCGACCAGTGCTATTCCCTTGCAGAGGATTCAGAAGGGATTATCTGGATAGGTACTGACGGCGGAGGGCTCTCATCCTATGATCCCTCCTCAGGCAAATGGCTGAAGCGCTACATTTCCTCTGTCGGGAATACAATAGAAAGCAATACTGTCTGGGACATATATCACGACAGGGACGGGAATATGTGGATAGGGACAGAAGGGGGCGGTCTTTCCTTTTTCAACAGAAAGGAAAACATATTCACAACTTATAAATACGATCCCAAAGATATCAGCAGCCTCAACGGGAACTCTGTCAGGGATGTTATTGAAGACTCAAAAGGAAGAATATGGGTAGGTACATGGGACGGCGGGCTCAACCTTTTTGACAGGAAAACGGAAAAATTCACCCGTTTCATTTTTGACCCTGAATCAGATATAACAGTCAGCGACAACAGCGTCAACCTTATATTTGAGGACTCAGAGCAGAGAATATGGATAGGGACAACAGGAGGGGGACTGAACCTCTTCAACGAAAGGGAAATGACCTTCACATCCTATGATTCAGAAGAGGGGCTTGCAGGAAGCAATGTACTGGGAATAACGGAAGACAGGAACCGTAACCTGTGGATAACAACAAACAACGGGCTCAACATGCTTGAAACATCAACAGGAAGCATCTACACATTCAGCAGGGAAGACGGTCTTTTAAGCAATGAGTTCACCCACAAGGCAGTATGTTCCTCTGCAGACGGGTATATATATGCGGGAGGAACAGGAGGTATAAATTTTTTCAACCCTGATGAAATAGAGACAGGTAAAAAACACCCTGAAATAGTCATGACAGAGCTAAGCATATTAAACCGGAAAATCGGGATAAACACTCTCATCAAGGGAAGGAGGATCCTGGAGAAATCAATAACAGAGACAGATAAAATTATACTGACACAGAACGACAAGCTGTTCACATTCCGCTACTCAATACTTGATTTCACCTCGCCGGGAAGAAACAGGTATTATACATTTCTTGAAGGGCATGACAGTGAATGGAAATTCAGGGGAAGTAAAAATTCTGTAACTTTTGATTCGCTCCCGCACGGCAACTATACACTCCATGTAAAGGGTAAAGACCATATAGGCAATGAAACAGCAAACATGCTCGAGATTGATATAAAAATTCTCCCGTATTTCTGGCAGACACTGTATTTCAAAATCACAGCAGGCATTTCATTATCTGCAGCTGTTATAGCGTTAATCAGAAGAAGGACCATGGCACTTGAAAAACACAACAGGGAACTGAGAAAATTCTCCACACATATACTGGAAATAAGGGAAGAGGAAAGAAAAAAGGTGGCCAGGGAGGTGCATGATGAACTGGGGCAGCTTCTCACTGCTCTTAAAATTGATATTTTCAGATCAGAAGAAAATGACAAGCGTGAAAGCATGCTTTCCCTTGTCAACATGGCTCTTGAATCGGTAAAAAACCTCTCAACAAGGCTGAGGCCTAAAGCTCTTGATACCCTTTCATTTTCAGAAGCACTCCAGTGGCAGATTGTGGATTTTCAGAGAAGGACAGAGATAAAATGCTTTTCAGACATTGAAGAAACAGATACAGGCCCTGATCCGGAAACAGCTACTGTTATATTCAGGATATTCCAGGAAGCACTCACAAATATAATAAGACATTCAGGTGCTGACAGGGTTCAGATAATTTTCAGGAAAATTGACAACAACCTGTTTCTGAAAATAATGGACAACGGGAAAGGGATACCGGAAGATAAACTGCTGAGTACATCCTCATTCGGAATAATTGGGATGAAGGAAAGAAGCAATATGCTTGGGGCAAAACTGAAGATCAGATCAGACATAAAAACACACGGGACAGATATAGAACTTTCTATCCCGCTTGATAAAAAAGTCAAAAGGAAAAAAACATCTGTCAACAAAACATTATATGATACACTGGAAGACAGATGAATATACTTATAGCAGATGACCATCCCCTGATCAGAAAGGGACTCATGCAGATACTGGCTGACAGCAGATATATAAGAAATGTATATGAAGCGGGAAACAGTACTGAAGTATTCAGGCAGCTTGAAAAGGAGAAAATTGATGTCCTTATCCTTGATATCTCAATGCCGGGAAAAGACGGTATCGAAATACTGAAGGATGTAAAGATACAGCATCCTGAAACAGCTGTTCTCATGCTGAGCATCCAGCCTGAAAACCAGTACGCAGTAAGGGCCTTTAAATACGGAGCATCGGGATGCCTTAACAAGGCATCTGCCCCCGAGGAGCTTCTCGAAGCCATCAAGAAGGTCCAGTCAGGCGGCAGGTACCTTAACGATGCAGTCAGTGAAATACTTCTCAATAATATAACAGATGAATCCGGCGGAGACCTTCCTCACAGACAGCTTTCAGAAAGGGAATACCAGGTAATGCTTCAGCTTGCAAAAGGAAAAACCATAAGCGAGATATCTGAAAAGCTTAACCTCAGTATAAAAACTGTAAGCACCTACAGAACAAGACTCCTGGCTAAAATGAACCTTCACACAAACTCTGACCTGACCTACTATGCTATCAAGAACAACCTTATAAACAGCCTTCTTCAGTAAATAAGGCTGAATACAAAACAGTCCTGTAGGACTATTCCTACAGGGGAATTTTAAAAAAACCTACATACAACCGGAAAATTCCGTTTTACAATTATTATCAGGGTCAATAACATGAACAATCCTGAAGAATCACTTTTTATAAAAAATCCTGATGAAAGGACTCTCATTATAATAAAACAGCTGCTTGAAGAAAACAGTCTGACATATGAACCAGATATTGAAGAAACACTTCTTATAAATATTGAAGGGGAAGCGGCAGCAACAGGATCAATCTCCGGGAATGTGCTTAAGTGCATAGCTGTCAACGATAAATTCAAAAACAGGAACCTTACAGGGAATCTCCTGACTCAGCTCATTTCAAGGGAATACCAGAAAGGAAATACCGATCTCTTTCTTTTCACAAAACCGGGAAACAGGGAAATATTCAGGCAGCTGGGATTTTACCCTGTCCATGAAATCAGGGACAATGTTGTTCTTATGGAAAACAATCCCTCAGGGCTTACCGGGTATGTAGAGAGGCTGATAAGGGAAACTGAAGAAAAAAAGGCTGAAGGAAAAAGGATAGGCTGTATAGTCGTCAACTGCAACCCTGTTACAAACGGGCACCTTTATCTTATAGAAAAAGCTTCATCAGAATCGGACATCCTCCACCTCTTTGTTGTAGAGGAAGACAGGTCTGTATTCCCTTTTTCAGTAAGATACAATCTTGTCAGGGAAGCGACACAGCATATTAAAAACATTGTTCTTCACAGCGGTTCAAATTATATAATTTCCAATTCAACCTTTCCCTCCTACTTCATTAAAGACACAAAAACAATTGTTGATCTCCATGCACGCCTTGATCTTGGTATATTTTCAGAAAAAATTGCACCTGCACTCGGTATAAACAAAAGGTTTGCAGGGGATGAGCCTCTGTGCCCTGTAACATCCAACTACAACAGGTTCATGAGTGAAATACTTCCTTCAAAAGGAATTGAATTTGAAATAATAAAACGACTTGAGAATGAAGGAGAACCGGTAAGCGCTTCCCGTGTAAGAAATCTTCTTGTATCGGGAGATTATGAGGGCATAAAGAGGATAGTCCCTGAAGCAACATATAATTTTCTTGTTTCAGAAAAAGGAAACAGAATTAAAGAGATATTAGAACAGAGAAAGGGAAGATAATGAAGATTGTAAAAACAGGGATGGCAGGAACACTTGAATCAAGCGATGTGATGATTACTGTCAGAGACAATAACGGAAAGGGGATTGAAATACACCTCCAGAGTATTGTTGAAAAACAGTTCGGAAACCAGATAAGAAAAGTTGTTCAGAATTTTCTTGAAAGGTTTTCAGTTGAAGAGGGGCTGATTCAAATCAATGACAGGGGAGCTCTCGACTGCACAATTGAAGCACGTCTGGCCGCAGCAGTCTACAGGGCAGCGGGGAAATCAGATTATGACTGGGAGAATTTATAATGGCTAAACTCAGAAGAACCATGCTCTATGTTCCCGGAAATAATGCGGGAATGATAAAGGATGCCCACATCTACAGATCAGATTCAGTAATGTTCGACCTTGAGGATGCAGTATCTGTGAATGAAAAAGATACTGCAAGATTTCTTGTTTTCAAGGCACTCAAGACACTGGACTATGAAGGAATTGAAACTGTTGTCAGGATTAATTCCATAGAAAGCGGTTTCGGAGAAGAGGATGTAAAAGCGATTGTAAGGGCTAAGCCGGATGTTATCAGGCTGCCGAAGACAGAGACAGCAGATGATATTCACGAAATAGAATCACTTATTGAAAGGGAAGAAAAAAACTGCGGTTATGAAACCGGTACTGTTGCCCTTATGGCAGCTATTGAATCACCTCTGGGGGTCCTCAATGCCTATTCTATAGCGACAGCAAGCAAAAGGCTGATCGGAATTGCCCTTGGAGCAGAGGACTATGTTACATGCCTCAAGACAACAAGATCTCCCGGAGGTACAGAACTTCTCTTTGCAAGAAGCCAGATCCTCAATGCTGCAAGAGCAGCAGGGATATATGCCCTTGATACTGTTTATTCAGACCTCAACAATGAAGAGGGTTTTATAAATGAAATCAAGCACATCAAACAGCTCGGATTTGACGGGAAATCCATTATAACACCAAGACAGATTGAACCTGTCCACAGGATATTTGCCCCTACCGAAAAGGAGATTGAATACGCCAGAAAGACTATTGAGGGAATCAGGGAAGCTGAAAAGAAGAAGTCAGGTGTTATATCTGTTGACGGCAAAATGGTTGACAAACCATTTGTAGAACGGGCTGAAAGGATTCTGGAACTTGCAAAAGCTTCAGGCGTTCTCAAGGATGAAAAGGAAGGGGAAAATGACTGAAAATGAACTGGGCAGGATGATCCCCAAGAAAATAGATCACATAGGAAAGCTTCTCCCGTTTGAAGGGGCATATTCCCACACCCCTCTGGTAAAAAAGGAGAAAGGGAACAGGGAACTTCCGAAACTGAATAAACTCATAAATTCAATAGAAGAGGTTATTGTAAAAACAGGACTTAAGGACGGAATGACAATATCATTTCACCACCATTTCAGAAACGGAGACAAGATTCTTCCCATGGTCATGAATGTGATATCTGAAATGGGGATAAAAGACCTTACAATAGCAGCAAGCTCACTAACATCTGCACACTCAGGTCTTGTTGAACATATTAAAAAGGGAACTGTAAAGCGGCTGATAACTTCAGGTATAAGGGGAAGGCTTGCAGAGGAAATATCAAACGGCCTTATGGATATACCTGTCCTTATCCACTCACACGGAGGAAGGGCAAGGGGAATAGAAACAGGCCAGATTAAAATTGATGTGGCTTTTCTGGGTGTTCCTTCATGCGATGTTTACGGAAATGCAAACGGGTATACAGGAAAATCAGCCTGCGGATCTCTCGGATATGCCAGGGTGGATGCGGCCTATGCCGAAAAGGTTGTTCTTATTACTGATAATATTGTTGAATACCCGAACACTCCATTCAGCATACACCAGGACCAGGTTGATGCAATTGTTGTAGTGGATGAAGTTGGAGACCCCGAAGGGATTTCAACCGATGCAGTCAGAATTACAAAGAACCCCAGAGACCTTCTCCTTGCAGAGCTTGTTTCTGAAGTTGTAATCAACTCGGGATATTTTGAACCCGGATTCTCCATCCAGACCGGGTCAGGGGGGGCTTCTGTAGCCACCACCCGTTTCCTTAGGCAGCACATGGAAAACAGGGATATAAAGGCAAGCTGGGCACTGGGAGGGATTTCAGGCCCGATGGTAAAACTGCATGAGGACGGCTTTATCAACAGGCTTCTTGATGTCCAGAGTTTTGATACTGAAGCTATAAGATCGATTGGAGCAAACAGATATCATTCTGAAATAGATGCATCATATTATGCCAACCCGCTGAACAAGGGATGCGCTGTTAATAAACTTAACGTTGTAATACTAAGCGCCCTTGAGATTGATACAAACTTCAATGTCAATGTAATAACAGGATCTGATGGTGTTATCAGAGGAGCTTCCGGAGGGCATTCCGATACTGCTATCGGGTCAGGTCTTTCCATAATAGTAGCACCCCTGATAAGGGGAAGGACCTCAACTGTAATTGATTCTGTACAGACTGTAATCACACCGGGATCCACAGTAGATGTACTTGTTACAGACAGGGGAATAGCAGTAAACCCGAGGCGCGAGGAAATAAAGGCAAGATTCATGAAAGCGGGACTTCCTGTCTATTCAATTACAGATCTCAAGGAAAAGGCTGAAAAAATTGTAGGTAAACCGGATCCCATAAAATTCAGGAAAAAAATTGTGGGGCTGGTTGAATACAGGGACGGAACAATAATTGATGTAATAAGGCAGGTTGAAAACTGATCTGTTTTTAATAAAGGTTTCCTGCACTGCGCCAACAGTGCAGGAAACAGAGAAACAGCCATTACAAATGGACTGTTTTCCCAAAGTATCTATTTCTGATTATTCAGAAAAAAAATAAAGGAGTAAAGATCAAAATGAGAAAAATCACTGCAATCATTACAATCATGCTGATTATTTCAGCATCTGCAGTTTTCGCCGGCGGATCCGGTGAAAAAGGTGAAGGCAAAGTTGTTTATCCCAAAGGCAACTTTGATTTTGTAGCGCCCAGTGGAGCAGGCGGCGGATGGGACCTTACAATCAGGACAACTGCAAAAGTCCTTAAAGACACAAAACTTGTAAAGGTACCAATGCCTGTAAGAAACAACCCGGGAGCAGGCGGATCTGTTCACCTTGCAAGTCTCCAGGAAATGAAAGGGACAGACAAGACAATCACAGTTTATTCACCACCTCTTATCCTTACAAACCTCTCAGGGACAACAAAATTAAGCTACAAGGATGTAACACCCCTTGCAAGGCTTATTGCAGACTATGCCGTATATGTTGTAAAGGCTGACTCACCATACAAAACAATGTCTGATGTTATGGATGCTCTCAAAAAAGATATAAAGAGCGTTAAAATCGGTGGTGCTTCCTCTGCAGGATCAATGGACCATATTCAGTTCCTTATCATGGCAAAAGCTTCAGGAATCAAAAATCTCAAAGAGGTTGATTATGTAAGTTTTGATGATTCAGGTGCTGCACAGGTTCTCGGAGGACATATCGACCTCTTTTCAACAGGGCTTTCAGAGGTCCTCGGACTTATCGAATCAGGAGACCTCAGGGCACTTGCACAGTCAGCTGACCACAGAGTTGGAGAAGGCATTGTAGGAGAAATCCAGACATGCAAGGAACAGGGAATCAATGCGACATTCGTAAACTGGAGAGGTATTTTCGGACCACCTGAAATGCCTGAGTATGCTGTTTCATACTGGAGAGATGTCTTTGCAAAAATGGTTAAAACAGATGAATGGGCAGCAGCAAGAAAGACAAACGGATGGGACGATGCCTATCTTGACGGACCCGACTTCGGAAAATTCCTCGAAGAAGTTAACGAAGATTACAAGGGTATTCTTTCCGATATAGGAATGCTTAAACAATAAATAAATAAAGATTGCCCCGGGTGTTGTTTCCGGGGCAGTTTTATAAATGGAGAATAACGTGAGTATATCACTTCTTACAGGGTTAGTAACTTTTATTTTAGGAATGAGCTACACACTGGCAGCAGTACACCTGCCTGCCGCATCAGTCGGAAGAGCAAATGAACCGAAGATTTTTCCCCTTGCTCTCGGAGCACTGATGATTATCCTGAGCATTTCCCTTATAGGACAGGAACTTGTTAAAAAGGGGCAAAAAGAAAAATCAACCGGTGACAATGCTGTTTTTAAATTCGACACTAATTTAAAGAATATTTCTTTAACTGTCTTAAACGCGCTTGTTTATTCTTTTCTCTTTGCAAAAGCTGGCTATGTAATTTCAACATTCCTTTTTACAGGACTCGAACTTGTGCTTTTCAGCGGAATCAAAAAATGGAAATCCTGCGCTGTAATTGCTCTCTCATTCAGTCTTGTAATATATATTCTATTCAACAAACTGCTGGGAGTATATCTGCCGGCAACTCCGTTCATCTGGATTTAGGAGGTAATTGTGGAAAGTTTGTCACTTCTTTTACACGGTTTTACTGTAGCGCTTGAGCCGATGAACATCATGTGGGTTACGATCGGCGGTGTGCTGGGAACAGTAATAGGGATGCTTCCCGGACTCGGACCTGCAACAGGAGTTGCAGTATTATTACCACTGACATTTACAATGGGGCCGGTTGCCGCTCTCATCACAATGGGAGGGGTCTACTACGGGGCAATGTTCGGAGGATCCCGTGCATCCATTCTTATAAACACTCCCGGCGACGGGGCAGCTGTTGCAGCAACATTTGACGGATACCCCATGACACTGAAGGGTAAAGCGGAAGCTGCCCTTGCAATATCTGCAATAGCCTCTTTTATAGGCGGTGTACTGGCAACTGTAATAATGGTTTTTATTTCTGTTCCGGTTGCAAGATTTGCAATCAAGTTCGGCCCGGCAGAATACTTCCAGCTCTTTGTTTTCGCACTTGCAGCAACAGCTTCAATGACAGAGGGCAACAGGATAAAGGGTTTTATATCAATGACCCTGGGCCTGATGATAGCTACAATAGGGATAGACGGCCAGTCCGGGGTAAAAAGATTCACACTCGGAATACTTGAGCTTGAATCAGGGATTGATTTCCTTATAGTAATTATTGCTGTCTATGCTCTTGGAGAGGTTTTCAAGAGTTTTAAAAACATTGCAGAGGGCAAAAAAAAGGTGCAGAAGGATTTCGGAAGGATCTGGATTTCCATGAAGGAATGGAAAAGATCTGTATGGCCTATCCTGAGGAGCTCTCCCCTGGGATTCTTTATAGGGGCCCTCCCCGGAGCAGGTGGTACCATGGCAGCCCTCATGGCATACAATAATGAAAAACAGATGTCAAAGCACCCTGAAGAGTTCGGTGAAGGGGCCATAGAAGGGGTTGCAGCGCCTGAAGCGGCAAACAATGCCGCATCTGTAGGTGCAATGATACCTATGCTTACACTCGGAATTCCCGGATCAGGTACTACAGCAGTAATGATGGGGGCACTCCTCATGCTGGGTCTCCAGCCCGGGCCTCTCCTTTTCCAGCAGCAGTCAACAATAATATGGGGACTTATCGCCAGTATGTTTATAGGTAACATTATACTTGCTGTTGTAAATATCCCCCTTGCAGGTGCCCTTGTAAGGGTCCTGTCTGTACCTCCGAGGATACTCTACCCGATAGTTCTGGGGCTCTCATTTGTAGGTGCTTTCGCAATCAGCTACAGCGTTATGGATTTCTACCTCCTTATTCTTTTCGGAGTTATGGGATTTGTAATGGGCAAGGTTAATATTCCGGCTACACCAATGATTCTTGCAGTTATTGTCGGAAACAATATGGAACAGTCTTTCAGGCGCGCCTACAAGATTGCTGACGGGGACCTGGGAATATTTTTCAGATCTCCCATATCACTGGTTCTTTTCATCCTTACAATAGTCTCAATACTGTATCCGTTTATTAAAGCGGCTGTTGTTAAAGGCAAAGCAAAAAAAACAGCTTCCTGATTAAATAATGTGCATCAGACTTGTCAGGATTAACAATTAAGGGGATTTAACAATCCCCTTTTTATTTGCATCAAAAGAATTTCATCTGGTATTATAATTTACAATGCAGCTTTATTATTACTGAATAGAAAAAGGGAGCAGGAATGGAGCTTAAGGAAATAACAACTACTCAGATATGCAGAGCAAGGGACCTCAGAATAGAAAAAACATCTGACTATTTAAAATGCGGTGCAGACGGAATAATCCTCTTTACCCTTAATATACCAGGGAGTATAAAGGATTCCCCCCTCTACAGAAAGGTTTTCAGGGCCGGAATCAGGGCAGTTACAGCTTCTTTCAGAAAGAATAAAATCGAATATTCAATCAGTGAGATTTCATTTCCAGAACAGGGTACTGGTCCCGAGGCATATATTACTTTCAGAAACCCCGATCTCATCTCTGTGAAAATGATCACATCCGGAATAGAAGAAAACCACCCTCTCGGCAGAATATATGATATTGATATATTTGACAAAAACCTTGATCAGATTAAATCAGGGAGGGAAATGAGAAAATGCTTTATATGTGAAAGGCCGGCATTTGAATGCGCAAGAAGCAGGAAACATCCCCTTTCCGAAGTTATAGAAAAAATAGATAAAGATGCAAAAGAATACTTCCATTCGCTGTTCTGGAGAATTGCATCAACTGCGGCAAGGGCAATGATTACAGAGGTCCTGGCAACCCCCAAGCCGGGACTGGTTGACAGGGCCAATTCAGGTGCCCACTCGGATATGGATATTTTCACATTTGCAGACAGTACAACAGCACTTGTAAGGACATTCCATGACATGGCATTATGCGGATCCGGATACAGGGATCAACAGGAGGAGGAAGATCTTACAGGACTGCTTAACCCTTTGAGAAAAATCGGGCTTGAAGGGGAAAGGGAGATGTTCAGTATAACAGGGGGGGTAAACACTCAGAAAGGGCTGATCTTTTCCATCGGGATACTTTCTGGTGCTGCAGGATACCTGGCTTCAGAAAGCATGGAGAGAATAACAGCCGAAATTTTATGTGAAACAGGAAGCAGAATAGTAAGGGGAATAACAGAAAGGGATTTCAAAAAGACTGAAAACAGTTCATCTTCAATTACAAAAGGGGAAGAACTTTACAGAAAGCACGGGATAAAAGGGGCAAGGGGAGAAGCAGAAGGGGGCTTTAAAACATCTCTCAGGGCATTATCAATTCTCAAGGAACATATCAGCATGGGAAGAGACTTCAACCAGTCGCTTGCAGATACACTTGCCCGCATAATATCAGAAACAGTTGATACAAATATTCCCGGAAGAATTTCAATTGAGGCTCTTTCATATGCCGGGGAGAAGATGAGAAGCTTTTTGGATGATGGAGGGGTTTTCTCAGACAGCGGAATGGAAAAACTGAATGCACTTGATTCAGACTTTACGGAAAAAAACATCAGCCCCGGCGGAAGCGCAGATATTCTTGCAACAGCTCTCTTCCTTTACTTCCTGGAACAGAGACTTGAGAATTATGACAATTGAGGAACTTAACCAGTCTGTAAAAAACTGCTCACAATGCAGCCTGTCAGAAACAAGGACAAACGCTGTCTGCGGCGAAGGGAATCTGTATGCAAGAATCATGCTCATAGCCCAGGCGCCGGGAATAACCGAGGACAGGGAAGATAAAATGTTTACCGGACCCTCAGGTGTGGTTCTGGATGAACTTCTCGGGAATGCCGGAGTAGGCAGGGAAGAGATATACATGACAAATCTTGTTAAATGCATGCTCCCGAAAAACAGAAGGCCTAAACAGAAAGAGACAGAAACATGCACAACATTCCTGAAAGAGGAAATAAGAATAATAAATCCATATATACTGATTCCTCTCGGGTATTATGCGTCAAAATATATACTTAAAGAATACGCCCTTCTCGATCCTGAAAGACATGACTTAAATAAGATTTATGGTAAAATATTCTACAATGGAATAAAAAAAGTATTCCCCCTCCACCATCCTGCAGCTATTCTTCACAACAGCCTCTACAGGGAGGGGATAAGCAGGAGATACCTTAAAATGAAAGTTCTGAACAGAGACTGCAAATGGTATCAGGTCTGTCCCATGAAAAGATTCACAGATGAGGGAAAACTCAGCAGGAAATGGGTTGAGCTGTACTGCAGGGGTGACTGGGAAAGCTGTATACGCTATCAGCTGGAGGAAAGGGGGGAATACCACCCTGACTGCATGCTTCCAGACGGAAGTATTGATAAAAAACTGCTTCGCTGCTAGTCAATGAAGAATCCAGCTACTGCTTGCTGTATCCCTTTGCCCATGCAAACATTATATTTATGAAGTTCTTCAGGTTGTCGGAAAAATATTTGTCAATATGATAAATCATATAGAATTTTCTGCTCAAATCTGAATCATCAATATGAAGGGCTGCAAGCTCACCTGTCTGGACCTCTTTTTCTACAACCTTTCTGGAAATAACAGCATAACCTGCGCCGTGCATGACCATGTTTTTCACAGCCTCTGTATCTGAAAGAATACATACAGTCTTGAATTTAATCTTGTTTCTTTTTGTAAACTGCTCAACAGTATCCATTGTTCCGCTCCCCTTTTCAAAAAGAATCATGGGAAGCCTGTCAAGCTCGGCAGGGTTTATCTTGCTGTGCCTGGCCAGTTCGGAATTGGGAGATGATATAAGGACAAAGTTTTCATTGAATATTTCGCGTGAAATTATTTTCGGATTTTTAACTTTATGGGAGACTATTCCGAAATCATTTTCCATCCTGACAGTTGTATTGATTACATTTTCGTTAGGCATCGCATAAACAGCCACCTTGATGTCAGGAAACTGGTTAAGAAAATCAGGCATGAAATCTGGAAGATAGTATGAACTGAAACTGTTGATGGTATTTATTACAACATTCCCCTTCTTCTGCCGCTTATAGTCTCTTATGCTTTCCTCAATTCGGGCTTCAGATTCGAAAATATCAACAGCCATGTTATAAATCATGACCCCGGCATCAGTGAGAACAAATCTTTTACCTGTCTTGTTGATAAGTGTAAGACCGGTTTTTTCCTGAAGGTCCTGCACCTGACGTGTTACTGAGGGCTGTGTAATATCAAGGTGTCCTGCAGCTTTGGTAAAGCTGCTGAATTTCGCTGTGTAATAAAATGATTTCAGATTATCTAGATTCATATATCGTTCTCACAATATTAATTTTCACACCCCCGAAATAATAATAAGGAGCTGTTTTCCCCACAGACGTGAATCTTAACCGGAATATCCATCCGGAGTGCGGCAGTTGCAGTTTGAAAATTGTATTTCAAAAAATATATTTATGCAACCAGACCCGGATTCCCGTATCTGCTTCATCTATATTATACAGTATTAAAAACAGTTTAGATATAACAAAAATCCGGGACTGCAGAATGGGAATATATATCCGCTATAATCTGAAGCGGAAGGAGGTTTCAGGCCGGCCCCAATCCGGCCCTTCACCTTTAACAACATCAGGCAAGAACAGGGACAATAGCGAGCAGGATACCTGCGGCTACAGCAGAGCCGATAACACCGCTCACATTAGGCCCCATTGCATGCATAAGGAGGAAGTTCTCAGGATTTGCCTCCTGACCAACTTTATTAACAATTCTGGCTGACATTGGAACAGCTGAAACTCCGGCAGCCCCGATAAGGGGATTAATAGGATCCTTCCTGAATTTGTTCATCAGTTTGGCAAGGAGAACACCGGAAGCAGTCCCGATTGCAAATGCAATCAGCCCCAGGAGGAGGATAGCAAGGGTTTCAGGATTAAGAAATTTGTCAGCCTGAAGTTTGGAACCAACAGCAAGTCCAAGCATTATTGTAATAATATTTATAAGCTCATTTTTGGCTGTATTGGCAAGACGGTCTGTTACACCGCTTTCTTTCAGGATATTACCGAACATCAGACACCCGACCAGAGGTGTTGCTGTCGGGAGAAAGAGTATTGTTATAGATAAAACAACAAGAGGGAAAAGTATTTTCTCGCGCTGGGACACTTCCCTGAGCTGCACCATTTTAATCTTCCGCTCTTTCTCTGTTGTAAGAAGTTTCATTATAGGGGGCTGGATAATAGGGACAAGAGCCATATATGAGTATGCAGCTACTGCAATTGCCCCCAGATAACGCTCCGAAAACCGGCTGGCAAGAAAGATTGCGGTAGGCCCGTCCGCACCCCCTATTATACCGATCGATGCAGCATCAAAAAGGTTGAAGTCAATAAACGGAAGCTTTGAAAGCATTATTGCCCCGAATATTGTAAAGAAAATACCGAACTGTGCTGCCGCCCCGAGAATAAACATAGTAGGATTTGCTATAAGGGGACCGAAATCTGTCATTGCCCCGACACCCATGAATATGAAAAGGGGGAACATACCTGATTCAATACCGAAATGATATATCTGACCGATAAATCCGTCAGGACCGGCTATCCCTGCAATAGGGATATTGGCCAGAAGCCCTCCGAAACCTATTGGGAGAAGAAGGAGAGGTTCAAAATTCTTTACAATAGCCAGAAAAACGAGAAGAAGGCTGATTGCTATCATAATTATTGTCTTTATGTCAAAATTATAGATACCGCTTGACGCCCAGAAATTTTTTATCGCTTCAATAAATTCCATAAGTTAAGCCTCAATAACCATCAGTGCATCACCGGTTTTTATCTGATCGCCGGTTCTTACATTGATATTTACTATTTCTCCGGGATTATAGGTTTTAACCTCTACTTCCATCTTCATGCTGTCAAGAATCAATACAACATCACCATCTGAGACCTCATCACCCTCTTTAACCCTGATATCAACAACTGAACCGGGCAGGGGGGACCTCAATACCCCGTCAAAATCATCAGAAGAGGTTTTTTCAGGCTTTGAAGCTCCCTTTTCCTCTTTTTTCCGGCCCTTCTTTTCAAGTTTCCCAGCTTTCTTTATTGCCTTGATATCAACATCAATAAGCTCATCATTTACAATGGCTTTCTGGCCGTCCATCCTTATCCTGTACTCTTTCCCGTTTACATTGACAACATATTCATTGCTGCCTTTTTCTTCAGGCTGAACCGCTTCTGCCGCGCTGCCTGCGGCAGGGGTGCTTACCACCTTGAAAACCTTTTCCTCACCTTTACCATTCAGAAAATTAACACCTTTTTCGCCGCATACTGCTGCAATAAATACATTTTCTTCAGTTTCTTCAAGGTTTTCTTGCTTAAGCATCTCCATGGCAGAAGGGATTCCCTTGTTTTTGTCTTTATCATTGAGTTCAAGTACAGATCCGGAAAACTCTTCAAGATTCAGCTTTTCCTTTGCAATCTTAATAATTTCAGAATCAGGTTTTACCGGGGTTTTTCCGAAATAACCGAGAATCATTTTACCGTATCCGTCTGCAATCCTTGCCCAGGGGCCGAAAAACTCATTGTTGAATGCCTGCTGAAAATAAAACTGGGAAACAGGAGTAACACTGGTTCCCCCCCCGCCGCAGGCAATAACCTCATTCATCCTGTCCATTACCTTTGTATATCTTTCCTCTTCAATACCCATGTCTCTCATCATGTTGGTATTTGCTGTAAGGGCGCCGCCCGGCATAGCAGAAGAGATAATATCCGGATCAGTTTTTCTTGCCTCTACAGGAAATACATAATCTGATAATGCCTTTTTAAGTGCGTTTTCCGCTTTCCTGACCTTTGCATAGTCAATATCAAGATAATAATCCGTACCTTTGAGAATATGTGCCATTGAAAGAACGTCAGGCTGTGCAGTCCCCCCCGATACAGGGGCAATGGAAAGGTCTACCTGGTCAGCTCCTGCTTCTACCGCTGCCATATATGAGGAAAGGCATGTCCCTGCAGAACTGTGGCTGTGATAAACAATCTTTTTCTCATCGCCTATAAGCTTTCTTGCTTCTTTAATTGTTTCATGAACTGTTCTGGGTGTAGAAGTCCCTGCAGCATCCTTGAAACAGAGCGATGTGAAAGGAATACCTTCGGCAAGGATTGTTTTTAAAATATTAATATAGAATTCCTTATCATGAAGACCTTTTACAGGTTCCGGAATATCCATCATTGTAATACAGATTTCATGATTGAGCCCTGCACTGCTGATGCACTTTCCTGAATAAACAAGATTATTGACATCATTGAGAGCATCAAAATTTCTGATTGTTGTTATACCGTGTTTTTTGAAAAGCTTAGCATGAAGGTCAATCACATCTGAAGACTGTGATTCAAGGCCTATTACATTGATACCCCTGGAAAGGGTCTGAAGGTTGACATCAGGACCTGCTATCTCACGGTATTTATCCATAATTTCGAAAGGATTTTCGTTGCAGTAAAATATCAGAGACTGAAACTGCGCTCCTCCCCCAACTTCAAAATGGCTGAAACCGGCTTCACATGCTGCTTCAAATGCCGGCAGTATGTCAGCTCCTTTTACCCTGCTTCCGAAATAAGACTGAAATCCGTCGCGGAAGGCAGTCACCATAAAATCAATCTTCTTTTTCATTTATGAATCCTGTCCTTGTTATTTATTTCTGTGCCCCTTTATAAGAAGTAAATACCCTTTAAGGATCTCAATATACTTCACAAAACAGCTGTTCTATTAAATCACACATTTAAGGATAGAACATCCGGGGGGGAATCTGCGCCTTGACAGCGCTTCCAGGGGGAAAAAACACCCTGTGATTATAAAAATACCCTGCAGGCGGAATCACCTTCAGGGCATTATAATTTTATCTTTTAATTCAGCTTAACCCATTGAATGTCTCAGGGCTGCAATTGCTATTGCAATATCCTTGTCTCTGTCGCTTTTTCTTCTGAATGAAAGTTTTCCTTCTTCAAACAGGGCCAGAAGCTTAACTGCTCCGATCATAACAGCCAAAAGCAAGAATACTGTTACCATTCCGATAAGTGTTATTATTAATCCTACTGTCATCTCAAACCTCCAACCTGTTTTTATGTATTGTTATGATACATATATATAAATATTTTTGTATGGTTATCATGTATATTTGTATTATACGGCAGATTGTTTATCCGGTCAATAGATTAAATCAGATAAAAATATCTTTTTTCATTTTTTTATCTGATCCCTGGATTGGCTGAAAAGCTTAAAAAATATTCCTGATTAAAAAGGTATTGAGTGAGGAAAGAGTTCTTAAAAGGTCAGGAATGGCCAGAATTGATACAGATGCTGCTGCTTAACCGATATTTGCAGAAATATATCTGAAAACTTCTTCCAGTTCCCTGTATCTCAGAGCTGCATAGCTGTCAAGCGGGGTTTCCATATTATTCACAATAATAATTTCACCGCCGCTTCTGAGTGTATAGAGAGGAAATGATGCTGCAGGCTGGACAAGAAGTGTAGATCCGAGTACAAGCATCAGGTCCGCCTTTAACGATTCTTCAACTGCTTTTTCAAGAGCTGCCTCAGGAAGCATCTCGCCGAAAAAAACAACATCAGGCTTGATATCATTACCGCATTCAGGACAGACAGGATATGTGCCGGTCCTTACAATTCTGCATACTTTTTCATATTCCATTTCCGTACCGCAGGAAACACACTTGTGAACAGAAGGGGAACCGTGGACCTCTATGATATTTTCAGATCCCCCCTTCTGATGCAGAAGATCAATATTCTGGGTAATAACAGTTTTTACAATACCTTTTTTTTCAAGCCTTGCGAGCTCGGTATGGACAATGGAAGGTTCTTTTTCATCAAGGTTGTATATAAGGTCCCTGGACTTCTGATAATAATAGTTGGGATTATTTCTGAAATATCCTATGTCGAATATTTTTGAAGCATCCTCTTCCCTGTAAATACCGTTTTTTCCCCTGAAATCCCGGATCCCTGAGAGAGTTGAAACACCGGCCCCTGTAAAAACAACACAGTAATCAGAATTTATAAGCTTTTTTACCAGTCTTTCCATATACACCCCGATTATCTTTCTGCCGGAGAAAAAACTTCAGCGGTAGTTATTCTCTGCAAACTTCTTGAATGTATAGAGAGAATCGCTGAAGTCTTTTCTGCCAAGTCCTATGCGGAAATATCTGTCATCATAACCGAACAGCTTTCCGGGCAGCATAAGAAGGTCAAACTCCCTGATCAGCTTATCAGAAGCACTGCTTGCTGAAACACCACCCCTGAAACAGGGGAATGCTACAGAGCCGCCTGAAGGTTCGTTCCACTGTACAATATCTTCAAGATCCTCAAAGACACAGATTGCATAATCAAGATTACCCCTTACAATGTCGCTGCTCCTGGTAATCAGGTATTCACGGTGCCGAAGAGCTATTCTGGCAACTTCCTCGGAAGGAGCGCTGTTGCAGATTGTTGTATAGTCCTTCATATGGGCAATTTTCCCGTAAAGCTCCCTGTTTTTAAGAGCAATCCAGCCTATCCTGAGACCGGGAAGGCCGAATGACTTGGAAAGACCGAAAAGGGAAACACTGTTTTCATATACTGTGCAGCATGCAGGAAGAGGCTCGCGGTAATTATGCTCCAGGAGCCAGTACATCTCGTCTGAAAAGATAAAAATATCATGCTTTCTTGCTATTTCAATAATACTTCTGTATTCATCAAGTGAAGGGATAAATCCGGTGGGGTTGTGGGGAAAATTGATGAAAAGAGCTTTGAGCCCCTTTTCAGCCTCTTTTTCCAGAACATTTATATCAATGGACCACTCCCCATCCCTGTTTTCAAGGTTCCACTTTACAAGATCGCATCCGAGGAAACCGGAAATTGATTCAAAAGACTGGTATATGGGGTTAAGAAACATTACCCTGTCTCCCTTTTCAAGCAGGGAGTTGAGGGTCAGGTATATACACTCTTCTGGAGCTGCGACAAATATTTCATCAGCGGAAAACCCGGAATAAAGCTCTGAAATCTCCTGCCTGAGAGATTCCGAACCGTTTGATTCTGTATAGCCGAGATTCATATTCAGAAAATCGTTCCTTTCCTCATTATCAAGAAGATTGAGTATCCTGTTGAGCGACAGTGTCTCGCAGTCGGAACAGCTCAGCTGTTTTGAAACGGAAAATTCATATTCCGCAAAATATCTCTCAAGCCTGAATGGTTCATATTTCATAACTCCCCCCGCAGTCATCTTCGTTTTTTTCAATAAAAAAGAGGAACAGACATGAAAATGTCTTTATGCCTGCCTATACACTATATCCTTTAATCCTGTCTGTAAAATATTTTTTAAAAAAGCTGCTCATCTGCCTGAATCAGAGAATGATTCTGCCGTACTTTCCGTCAAATCCATAGACAATATCAAAGGAATTGTTTTTTATCCTTTTTATCCCCTCGCAAACCTCATCAGGGACCCCTTTCAGCTCAGGCATTTCATCACCGAGCCAGATTGAGCTTTCCCTCCCTGTCTGCATTATGATATTCATGTAGATATCAGCTGCCTTTTTTGTCCCTGCTCCGCATGAAAGGCTTTCAGCAATAACCTCAATCAGCGGAATCTGGTAGACAAACGGCTGAACATTTTTTTCAATTCCCCTGTAGAGAAATTCAGTCCTCTCCTTAACCCCTTTCACAAGAGGCTTTCCGCAGACAGGACAGATCTCAGGGGGATTATCAGTAAAAAAGACATCCTCTCCGTGATGCCCTTCCCTGTCGCCCCTGTGGCCTGTCAGATAATACCTTCCCTCGAAGGGGGGGAATTCAGCAGTTTTGACTATCTTTGAATTTTTAATTGAACTGAAAACTGCCTCGGTACCTGCCTCATCAGCCTCAATCTCTGTAAACTCCCTTCCCAGCCTGTTGAACGCTGCAGAATGGGCATCGCTTGATGAAATTACAGGTACAGATAATGCACCTGATACTGAGGACAGCATTTCTGGGTCGGCGCTCAGCCCCGACTCGACAGCATCAATAAGGTTCTGGCATTCCCCCCATATCTCGTAAACAGAATCAACAGGGTTCTTTCCGCCGAGTATCCCGTCCGGAGTTACAACATGGGCAGGAATAAGAAGGGACGGTATTTTTTTCTTGAAATCGGAGAAAAACTGCTGCATCTCCCCGGCTGATTCAAACTTGACAAACGGGCGCCCTATTCCGAGCTTGCTTCCCTTTGACAGGAACATTTTCCTTGCTTCGGGAATGCTTTTCCTGTCCCTGAAAAGAATAACCATATGAAAGAGTTTTCTCTTTTTTTCATCCCTTGAGTAGGGAAGAGTAACAATCACCTCTGTCTGGGGAAAGAGATAGAGGTCCCGCCCCCCCCGGCTTATATTCCAGAGCTGCTTTTTCCCGTCAAATTCAAACTCAGCATCAAGCTCGTTTTCCCATTTTTCAAGAAGTATGTCTCCGCTACCGTATATATCAATTCCCTTTGCCCCCATCACAAAACGGAGCCGTTCAAAATCAACCTTTCCGCTGGCGCCGGCATAGGGGGAATGGGAATGCAAATCAACAACTAGATCCATTAAAATATCCTTATACTAAAAACACTGGTGATAAGCGATTATAGAATAAATCCCGGTAAGAGTAAAACATTCTTTTACCCCGGGGAGGGAATGGTACAACAGATGAAAATCTGCTAGATTTCTACTCGTCATGAAGCAGAAATACAGAGCGGAAATATACCTTGCAGCTGCAACACTTATATGGGGAGCAACCTTTGTTATAATAAAGGAGGGGCTTAAAAGCTCATCCCCTGTTCTGTTTATCGGGATACGTTTCACAGCAGCATTTCTGATTATGCTTCTCTTCAACCTGAAATCATTCAGGAATGCATCAAAAGCAATGTGGAAGCATGCCTGTGTGCTGGGCCTTTTAAACTATGTGGCATATGCTGCCCAGACAATAGGGCTTGAATATACCACAGTTGCAAAATCAAGCCTTGTCACATACCTGTTTTCCGTCCTGACCCCCCCGCTCCAGTACCTTATTACAGGTAAAAAACCGACTGCGGGAAATATAACAGGCCTGCTTATAGTATTTGCAGGGATGATGATAATTACGTCCCCTAAAGCTGAAGGGATAAACATTGGTGACATACTTACCCTTGCAAGCGCATTTTCCTATGCCTTCTATATAGTGTATATTGACGTCTATTCATCTGCCGGAGAGGCCGGCTTCCTGGTAACTGTACAGTTTCTTGTAACAGGGATGCTTGGGCTCGCTACAGCCCCTTTTGCGGAAGACATGTTTATCATTATTGACTCAAACCTTGTTCTTTCAATTGCATATCTTTCAGTCCTTGGAAGCTGTGTTGCAATATACCTTATCAACAGGTTTCAGAAATATACTACCCCGACAAAGGCAGTTATTATTTACTCGCTTGAGCCCCTGTTCTCAGTCCTTCTTGGAATTATTATTCTGAACGAATCAAAGTCTGCAGCCAAATTTGCAGGAATGGGACTGATAATCGGAGGTATTCTTGTATCTGAACTATGGGAAAAGGCAAAGGAGAGGAAAACAGCTGAGAGAAACTGCCATTCCTGAAAGCCTACTTTCTTTTATGGGTTTTGTTGCTGTACATTGCCGAATCAGCCTTTTTAAGTACTTCGTCAAGTGAAACAGGTTCCGTGACAGGGACATAGCCGCATGTGAAATCAAGCATATATTCCTGAAGCTCATCCCTTACAGTTGAATTGAGCCGTTCGATAATATTACCTGCAATTTCAAGCTCAAGAGTATCAATTACAAGGACGAATTCATCCCCTCCTATCCTGAAAAACTGGTCTGAAGCCCTCTTTAACCGTGTTACTATTTCCGCAAAATCCTTCAGAACAACATCCCCGGTCTCATGGCCGTTCCTGTCATTTATCTCCTTGAAACCGTCAAGGTCGATATAACAGAATGTCACAGGGTCGATTATCTCCTTATCTCCGTAAATCTGGAACAGCGCCCTCCTGTTGTACACCCCGGTAAGTGGGTCCATCAGGGAAGTCTGCTTAAGGCAGTTGAGGCTGTTTTCCTTGCGGGTGAGCATCCTGATAAAACCGAAGCATATAATAAGCACTGAAGCAAGTACAAGGTAATCGGAAACCATATCCTCCACCCTGTCAATAAATCCGTTCTCATTGAAAAAAACAAGCTCTTCAGCACCGTCCCAGAAATAGGCCAATGAAAGAAGAAAAAGTCCTGCCGAAGCAAGATAGAAACGGAAATCCCTGGCAAGTATATATGCAGTAAAAAAAACAACATATGATATAATTACAGATGTATAAATCTCGACAATATCCCTTGTTATTCCAAGGCTCTCCAGCAGGTAAATTACCAGAACCGAAAGTACCAGACCGGTACAGAAGGAGAGGTATTTTCTGCTTTTCAGTGAAAAACGGTAATTCATATTTCTCAGAGAATCCCTGTCTGCCATAACTTATAATAACACAGGTCCTCTCATAAATACATTCTATTTTCGGTTTGAATATTCTTGTCAATTGCCAGTATTCTGCTAAAATTAGGATCATCATGCTTAAAAATACCTACAGTAAAAGAACCTTCCGGGCTGCCTCTTTCCTGACTGCATCTATTGCTGTTTCAGGACTGATCTACCTGTTTTCACCTTTTATAGCTGGCAGTGAAGCTGCACTTAAATTCAGGATAGAAGATATCTCAGATATACTCTTTGCAGCAGCTGTCATCCTTCACCTTCTATGGATTCCGGCAATTCTTTTTTCCAGGAAAAAAATGAACAATGCGGCAGTTAAGTCAGCTGATTTTTTTATTTCAACAACACTCATGTTTTTTCTGTTCAACTATCTTTTTGCCGCGAATGCAGGTCTTGAATATGTCCAGAGATTTGCTGAAACCTCAGATGTCCTGAGCTTTGCCCCTGATACTTCAACGGAAAGACTCCTTACAGCACTTCTCTTTCTTCCCCTTCTGGCAGCAGATATATTTGCAGCTGTAAAATTCGGAAAGAAAAAGATTTTTTCCCCTGATAACATGAATCTTCCCCTCACCCTGCTCTCGTCTCTCCTCTATGCTTTCTCATTTCCCTCTTTTCTGAATATTGATGGCTGGGGATTTCTCATATTCATATCTTTCATTCCTCTCCTTACTGTGCTGAAAAACACTTCAGTCAGGAGGGGAATATTCTACGGAATAGTCTTCGGTATATTTCAGACAATGATAATAAATTACTGGCTTGCCACATTCAGCCTGGTATCACTCCAGTTTGTTACAGTCCTCTACACACTGCTTTTCACCTTTTTCATGTCTTTTGCAGTTTTCATCTATAAAAAATCAAGGGCAGGCTGGCTCCTCTTTCCTTTCGCCTGGATTGTTTTTGAATGGGCAAGATCATCAGGGTTCTCTGCATACCCGTGGTGCCTGACAGGATCTGCACTCTATAAATATCTTCCCTTTATCCAGATAGCCTCGGTTACAGGCATATGGGGAATATCATTCACTGCTGTACTTATCAATACAGCCCTGACAGAAGCTCTCTACCCTGTAATCCGCCGCAGGAGAAAAAGGTCTGCAGCCCTTTATCCCCTCATCACTGCAGCTGTCATTACAGCAGCAGTAACACTGTTCGGAATATCTGAAATCAGCAGGGACAGAAAGATTGCAGCTGATAAAACCATCTCACTCTCTCTTATACAGCAGAATTCAGACCCGAGAAAAACAAGCTATGAGGAAAGCTTTGAGGTCCTTAAAAAACTTACCGATGCAGCAAGAAGGGAAAAGGAAACCGATCTTGTAGTATGGTCGGAAACTGCCTATGTTCCCAACATCAGAAGATGGGGATCGATGGAGAGGGACTACAACGCTCTTACAAGGCTAACCCACAGCTTCCTTGACTACCAGAGGGAAGGGGGATTTTTTCTCCTAACCGGCAACGATGACTATGAAATCATCACAGATGAAAACGGGGATGTTTCCCGCAATGAGTATAATGCTTCTGTTTATTTTTCAGACAGGGGAGAAAGGCTTGATACATACAGAAAAATAAAACTGGTACCTTTTACAGAATATTTCCCGTTCAGAAAACAGCTTCCATGGATGTATGAAATACTTATGAAAATGGATGTCAATCTCTGGGAACCCGGGATAACAAGGACTGTTTTCAGACATCCGGAATTTTCATTTTCCACTCCCATATGCTTTGAAGACCTTTTCCCCGACTATGTAAGGGGCTTTGTCACCGGCGGGGCTGACATGATTATCAATATTTCAAACGACTACTGGTCCCTCACGGAAACAGAGGGGATGCAGCATTTCATAAACAGCCTTTTCAGGGCTGTGGAAAACAGACGGTATGTGGTAAGAAGCACGGCCTCAGGTCTGACCGGAGTAATAGACAGAACGGGAAAGATTCAAAAGACTGTACCTTTTTATGAGCAGCATTACCTTAACGCGGAAATACCTGTCAGCATAAAAGTCAGCCGCAGCCTCACTTTCTACACCAGGCACGGCGACTGGTTCCCCTTCATTTCGCTGATTGTGTTTGCTTCATCTTTCCTGCTTATATCTGCCGGGAAAGCAGTAAAAAAACTGCACAGAAGAGGGGGGAGATAATGGACCATATTGAGATCCGTAAAATGAGAATAGAGGACTATGATGATGCCTTGAGGCTCTGGAAAGAGACAGAGGGGATGGGACTCAGGTCTCTTGATGATTCAAGGGAGGGAATATCAAAGTTTCTTGCAAGAAATCCTGATACATGTTTCATCTGCAGGGAAAAAGGTGAAGTGGCAGGAATAATACTCTGCGGAAATGACGGTAGGCGGGGATATATATACCATACTGCAGTGAGCAGAAACAGCAGGAGAAAGGGGATAGGGACAAGGCTTGTTGATGCTGCTCTTGAGGGGCTTGACAGGGAAGGGATAAAAAAAGCAGCCCTTGTCGTGTTTGCAGATAATCAGGATGGGAACATGTTCTGGGAGAAATCAGGGTTTGCCAGAAGGGACGATCTTGTCTACAGGAACAGAAGTATTGATGAAAACAATGTCTAGCAGCAGGGGAAAATGAACAGCTTCTGCAGTATCAGGGCAAAACAGGCACTCTACCATCACGGAAGGAAAAACCTCCCCTACTCAACAGATCTCAATCCCTATACAGGATGCAGCCACAGCTGTATCTACTGTTATGCACATGCCAGAAAGGTCCTCAGGGAAGGAAACAGCAGATGCAGGATAGAGTTCAAGGAGAATATTGCGGAAATTCTGGAAAGGGAACTGATGTCAAAGGACTTCAGCAGCAGGATAATAAATATTGGAGGCTCTACAGACGCATACCAGGAATCTGAAAAGGAAACTGCTGTTATGAGAGATATACTCAGGCTTATGATAAAATACAGAGTCCCTGTAATAATAAGTACGAAATCAGACCTGATTACAAGGGACCTTGACCTCATAAAAGAGCTTTCCGGAAAAACCTATGTGAATATTGCATTTTCCCTCTCCACAATGGACAGGGAAGCTTCTTCCCTGTTTGAACCCGGCGCTTCTTCCCCTGAAAAAAGGATAAATGCTCTGAAAATATTTTCTGAAGCAGGGATCAATTCGGCGCTCCACTTCTTTCCTGTAATCCCGCGTATTTCAGATACTGAAGAAATGATTCATCAGGTTGCTTCAGAAGCAGCTTCATCACTCTGCAGCTATATTATGAGCGGTTTTCTCTACCTTACCGGCAATATCGGGGACCTCCTCTTCAGACAGCTTGAAATAAGAGCTCCTGAACTTAAAACAGTGATTGGAAATGCATACCATAACGGAAGGGTCAGGGCTGATATTAAAAAGGATTTCTATTCAGTTATGAACAGATATTTATATAAATACAGCCTTGAGACTGATTTCAGAAAATTCATTCCTGAAAGACTCATGAAAGAAAGATCAGCAAACACAATTAATCCGGCACAGCCGGAGCTCCCTTTTTGATCATACTCTGAATGAGGGCCCTTCCTCCACTTGATAAATTATTGATATATATTTAATTTATCTATGCAGACAGCCGGACCTTTAATCAACAGGTCCTGAATACAGAAATCATCAGGGATTATTTATGGAACAGAAACTTTACTTTACCTATAACGACATACACAGGACAATAAAAAAACTCTCAGTAGAAATATCAGAATCCGAATTCAAACCGGACCTCATGGTTGCAATAGGAACTGGAGGATTTATCCCTGCTAGGATAATGAAAACATTCCTCCACCTTCCCATCCTTACAGTGGGGGTCAAGTATTATGACAGCAACAACAAGATCCAGAGCGAACCTGAAAAGATACAGTGGATTGATGAAGTTGAGAAAAGGCTGAAAGGGAAAAAGATACTTCTTGTTGACGAAGTTGATGATTCAAGGGCCACACTTGAATACTGCCTCAGGGAACTGCTGAAGCACGAACCGGAAGAAATTGCAGTTGCAGTTCTTCACAAAAAGGACAAAACCAAGGCCGGCGTTATCCCTGAGGAAATTACAAAGTACTATACAGGGGAAACAATTCCCGACTACTGGTGCTGCTACCCCTGGGACGCGGATGATATTGAAGAGCATGACAGGCAGAGCAGGGAAGAAGAATAAATTAAGTCAAACTGATGCTGAAAAACATGCTATGATTATGTTATCAGGGGGATATACATGACAGATATAAATCTCAGTTCAATTGAAGAAAGGGAAGTTGTAAAAGGGTTCAGGGGAAGATTTATACACTCGGAAAACATGACACATGCCTACTGGAACATTGACGGGGGAGCTTCCCTCCCTGAGCATGCGCATGTCCATGAACAGGTTGTAAACATTCTTGAGGGGAAATTCGAATTGACTGTCGGGGGCGAAAAAAAGATTATAGAGCCGGGCGACATAGTTGTAATACCTTCAAATATTCCCCATACAGGAAGGGCGATAACAGACTGCAGGATACTTGATGTGTTCTCGCCGGTAAGAGAGGATATGAAATAAGGGTCCCCTCTTTTTTTCCAGCTTATCATGTAATACAGAAAACGTCCCATGTTCCTGCTTATCGTGAAATTCGTATCATTATAAAGGGCTCTTAATCCTTTTAGATATCGGATCTGCAAGATTAATATAGATCATTGTAGTTTTAACAGATTTATGTCCAAGCAGCTCTTTTACAGTCTTAATATCAATACCTGATTCAACAAGATGAGTTGCAAAGCAGTGCCTCAGGGTATGACATGTGGGGCTTTTCTGTATTTGGCTTTTGTTAAGAGCATTTTCGAATATCTTCTGAACAGTCCTCACAGAATATTTTTTTCCGCTGATTGTCCTGAACAGGAATTCAGCCGCACTTCGCCCGCTTATAAGATTCCGGAGGTCCTCTTTATATTTTTCGGACAGCAGAGAAAACCGGTCCTTATTACCCTTTGAATCTCTTATCTTTACTGAAAGATTATTTAAATTTACATCCCTTATCTTTATCCTGCAAACCTCGCTAACACGCAGGCCGCTGCCGTAAAGAAGGGAGATCATAAGCTGATGTTTTTTATTGCTTATATTTTTCAGAATTTCAAGGATCTCTTCCCTTGTCAGAATATCAGGAAGCCTTTTTCTTGACCTTACCCTGTCAAGTTTATAAGGGCACGGCTTATCAAGAACAACAGAATAAAACAGCTTTACGGCAGACCACGCAAGCCGTCTCTGTTCGGGAGATTTTTCTTCAGTTTCAAGAAAGACCGCAATTCTTTTTTCAGGCACAAAATCTGTCCGCCTAGAGAATTCAATAAAATGCTTTAAATGACCTGAATAAATCCGTATTGTATTTCGGGAATAATTACGGTTTTTCATCTCTCTGACAAAATCATCAAGATAATTTTTCATAAATCACGTCCTCCTTTATGTATTAACAGGAGAAATGCAATTCTGCTTGAATTATCAGCAAACAAACCGTAAAATTATCATGCAATACAGATAAATGTAGTTCATCTGAAATAACTCGGGGCTAAGAAAATTTAATATAACTGGCTCCAGCGGTAGATCAGCAAAGAAGCGGTGTAGCTTATGGGATATTGTCATGGCACATGATTAACGACAAGAACCGCCCCGAGTTACATCAGATAACAAGAAATATATGCGGCATTTCATTTGGGCTTCGCCACAATGGCTTCGTCCCTCAGCCATCGTCATATATTTCTAAAACGTTATGTTCAATGCCCATTTTTTTTACATTTTTTGAACTCGCCCGTCCATGGGCTCGTAAGAGGAAATAATTAAGGTAAATATAAGTGTCGAAGAAACTAACAATTGAGGAAATGCAAAATATTGCTAAAAGTCGTGGTGGCAAATGCATCTCAAAGAAATATATAAATAAAAATAGTAAATTGGAATGGGAATGCTCTGAAGGCCATAGATGGTTAGCAACTCCAGATTCAATTAAAAATACTGGTCGATGGTGCCCTATATGCGGAGGTTCTGCACCATTAACGTTAAAAGAAATACAATTAATTGCTAAAGAAAGAGGTGGGAAATGTCTTTCCGAAGAGTATATCAATGTCAAAACAACAATGAGATGGGAATGTTCAGAAGGTCACCACTGGGAGAACACTGCCGGAAAAATTAGACAAGGTCAATGGTGCCCTTATTGTGCCGGAAAGGCAAAATTGGATATTCAGGACTTGAAAAGATTAGCAGAAGAAAAAGGCGGTAAATGTCTTTCTGAAAAATATAAGAACAATAGTTCAAAATTGTTATGGCAATGTTCAGAAGGGCATGAATGGAAATCCAGTGCAAATAATATTAAAAATGGTGCGTGGTGTCCCTTTTGTGCTAATCGTGCAAGAATTACAATTGAGTCTCTATCAGATATTGCCAATAAAAGAGGTGGAGAACTTTTATCAACAGATATCGGAAATAACAAAACAAAATTGCAGTGGCGGTGCAAATACGGTCACACATGGAAAGCCACACCAAATGCCATTAGTAGAGGTACATGGTGCCCAAAGTGCTCAGAGGGTTTAGGAGAAAGAGTTTGTAGGTATTTCTTTGAAACACTTTTTGCAAAGAAGTTTAATAAAGCTCATCCTGATTGGTTGGTTTCAGAAAGAGGAGCGTTGCTTGAATTGGATGGATACAATGAAAGATTAAAAATTGCGTTTGAACACCAAGGCGTCCAGCATTACAAATTTTTAAAAGTTTTCCATTCATCTAATGAGGACTTTATTGATCAGCAGAACAGGGATGAGCTTAAAAAAGAAGTTTGTAAAAAAAGAGGCATACACTTAATTGAGGTTCCAGAGATTCCAGCATTATTACCGTTGGATAAAGTCAAAGACTTTATTATTGAAAAATTGCAGGATTTACAGATTCCATTCAAATATGAAAAAGCAATATCAATTGATTTGAATATAGCATATTCATCAAGTAAAACCGAAGAATTCTATATTCGTCTCCAGAAAGCTGTTGAAGAAAAAGGAGGAATATTAATTTCCAACCGATATCTCGGAACTTCGACTAAACTTAAGTTCAAATGTAAAGAAGGGCATATCTGGAAGACATCTCCTAATATGATTTTTAATGGACAATGGTGTCCAGAATGTGCTGGAAATATTAAATATACCTTAGAACAAGTTCAGGATTTTGCAAAAGAGCGAGGAGGGAAATGTCTATCGACAGAATACAATAGAGCAAATGAAAAGCTTAAATGGAAATGTAATTTTGGACATACTTGGGAAGCATCACTAAGTAATGTTATAACTGCAAATCATTGGTGTCCTGTATGTCGCAAGATTGAAGAAGAGACAAGATTTTATAATGAAGCGGTTGATTTAGCAAAGAAAAATCAAGGAACTTGCATTTCAAGAAAATATATAAATGCAAAAACAAAGCTCAAGTGGCGTTGTTCCAGTGGACATGAATGGGAAGCGCTACTCGGTAATATTCGACAAGGAACATGGTGTCCTTATTGTGCCAAGAAGCGGAGAAATAGTAATACAGATAATTTATCGTAATACTGTCCAAAAGTACCGTCCGTGGTACTTTTGGAATCTTTACTACACCAAAAAAAATGGGCACTAAACATAACAGCGAATATGCGGTTACGCTTCGCTTCACCCAAATTGCTTCTTTGATAAAAGCTGAAAAAAGTATGTTATACTTTTCCCAGCTTTTATCAAGCCCACAAGGGGCCGAAGCAACTTCGCATATTCGCGAGACGTTATCGTAAATGGCTCTGACATACAACTTCATTCATTATTTACTAAAATCTGTCTCAGCCTTTTTTCAGGGTTTTATATCTCTTTCACAGGTTTCAACTGCACTGGTTCATTCTTGTTTTTAGAACTTCTTGCTTTGCTTTATCATGACTCTTATTGGTTTAAGTTTTTATATTTTTGCAGTTTCACTTTTCTTCAGTTCTGATATTGATAAGCACTAAGGGCTGAGTCAGATTTTGTCCTGACCTACACTCTTTCGTTTCCTTCACGCCACATCCGAAAACAGCGTATATCCGGCTCCGGCTTGTGGGATGTATTTTCAGGGTAAAACGTCCTTCGCCAAAAATGCCAGGACTTTTTGTGTTGCAGAGTAAATGCAGCAGGTGTATCATTAATCAAAATAAAGCGGCTGGCATCTTCGGATATACGCGTGCCGTTTTCGGAAATGGCTCTGACATACAACTTCATTCATTATTCACGAAAATCTGTCTCAGCCTTTTTTCATGGTTTTGTGTCTCTTTCACAGGTTTCAACTGCATTTTTTCAGTTCTGCTTTTACAACTTCTTGCTTTGATTTTTCATGACTCTTATTGGTTTAAGTTTCTATATTTTGCAGTTTTCACACTTTTTAAGTTTTGTTATCTATAAGCACAAAGGGCTGAGTCAGATTTTGTCCTGACCTACACTCGTTCGTTTCCTTCACGCCACATCCGAAAACAGCGTATATCCGGCTCCGGCTTGCGGGGTGTATTTCCAGGGTAAAGCGTCCTTCGCCAAAAATGCCAGGACTTTTTGTGTTGCAGAGTAAATGCAGCAGGTGTATCATTATTCAAAATAGAGCGGCTGGCATCTTCGGATATACGCGTGCCGTTTTCGGAAATGGCGCTGACATACAACTTCATTCATTATTCACGAAAATCTGTCTCAGCCTTTTTTCCTTGGTTTTGTGTCTCTTTCATCGGTTTCAACTGCACTTTTTCAGTTCTGCTTTAAGAACTTAATTCTTTGATTTTTCATGACTCTTATTGGTATAAGTTTTTATATTTTTGCAGTTTCACTTCTCTTCAGTTCCGATATTGATAAGCACAAAGGGCTGAGTCAGATTTTGTCCTGACCTACTCTCTTTCGTTTTCTTCACGCCACTTCCGAAAACAGCGTATATCCGGCTCCGGCTTGCGGGGTGTATTTCCAAGGTAAAGCGTCCTTCGCCAAAAATGCCAGGACTTTTTGTGTTGCAGAGTAAATGCAGCAGGTGTATCATTAATCAAAATAAAGCGGCTGACATCTTCGGATATACGCGTGCCGTTATTCGTAATTTTCAGGCAAGATATTGCCCGGACCTCCCGGACGACACGGGCAAAAGATTTAAAAAATATTTATTTTGCAGGAGAAAAAAATGTTTTATGAGGAAATAAATAAAAGAACATGGAATGCAGCTAAACAATATTTAATAAATTTGTGTAAAGAAAGTTCGCATTGGATTTTTAGAGGTCAGTCAAATCCGGATTGGGAAGTAACTTCAACAATAGAAAGAGAATTAAGATATAGTGACCAAGAAAATTCTTCGATAGAAAATAAATTAATATCCGAATTCAAAAGGGCTGCTCCCAATTATTTAAATCAAAACCAGATTCCTGCAAAACTGGTTGAATGGATGGCCTTAATGCAACATTACGGAGCTCCAACTCGTTTAGTTGATTTTACTAAATCTCCATATATTGCAACATTCTTTGCTTTTGAAAATATCTTTGAAAATTACAAATATGTTACAGTATGGGCAGTAGAAAGCTACAAATTGAAGCAATTAGCTAATGAAGTGTATATAGATGATGATGTTCCCCAATTAATGAAAAATAATAAATATTTGGTATATCCTATTGAACCTTTTATAATGAATGAAAGATTCGAAAAACAACAAGGGACATTTTTAATTACAGGAAACATTAATCAATCACTAGCTACAAATTTTATCGAAATGGGCTTATTAGAAGATATGGGAATTATTAAAAAAATTAATATTCCAAAAATAGAAAAAAATAGTGTTATTCAAGACTTAAATTTAATGAATATCAATCCTGTAACTCTTTTTCCTGGTTTAGATGGATATTCGCGATACATAAAAAAAATGACAGATGCAATTTATAAAAAAGATTTTACTTATTTTAAAAGAGGAAATTAAAATATTGCGACAAGTTATAAACAATTCAGAACTGGCTCCGCCGGACGGTCTGAAGAAGAGCCTGAAAACTACGCATAACAGAGAATACCCGGTTCAGGCATAAGTAGTAAAAGTATGGGGCTTAACTGCCGTTCACCCAAAATGTCGGGACTTTTGTTGTTGCGTGTGAAATCTGGTGGGTATATGATTAATGAAATATCTGGAGCATCCGACATCTTCGGGTATTCTCAGAACGTTATAAGAAATTGCGCTAATTAAATCTAATATAGATATTATATTTACAATAATTACATATAAATATATTTGATATATAATGGTTTAATAATAAAGGATGATATATGAAAAAAATTATAATAAGTTTGATATTTATAACAGTAGCTTTTTGTGCTTTTCCTCAAGAAGCGAATATGAGATTTCAATCTCAAATAGCTAGATTATTTGCACTCTATATTCCAAGTGCCGATTACAGTGTTGATTGGAACGCTAATAATACTGGAGAAGTTCTCAATATAAAATTTCCTGAAGTGAAATCATCAACTTATAATAGAAATATAATACCTAATTTAACAATTCAAATTGAAAAGAAATACAAATCCTTTGATACAAAGAGTGAATTGATAAGTTTGTTGAATGACATGGAAAAAAGTCATTTCAAAGCAATATCAACAGGTCAAAAAGTCGATGGAGTCAATTTACAATACTCTATTGAAACTTTTGTAGCCTGTCAAAGCTATAAAGATCTTAAGATAAACAATATGAACCATACAATTCTTATCATGCTTGGACAATATGAAGACATGGCTGCCAGAGTAATATTTGATGCTACTGATGATATATTTGAAAACACTCTTGAAACTGCAAAAACCATAATAAATAGTATTATTCTTGATTAAAGAATATATCAAAGTAAAACTATGAGAAGTTTAAATAATGTTGTTAGTGAAGGTAGGCGCAACTACTTATAACAAGAAATATATGATAAAAACTGAATTAGAATAAATATAAGCAAACAGTTTTTATCAAAATTGCCAGAATATTTTCTGTTTCAGGATAATTTCAGAAGGTGTATGATTATTTCATATGAAGCACTCTGGCAACTTCATATATTTCTGAAACGTTTTCGGAAATGGCTCTGACTCACAACTTCATTCATTATTCACAAAAATCTGTCTCAGCCTTTTTTCCATGGTTTTGTGTCTCATTTCTCGGTTTCAACTGCACTTTTTCAGTTCTGCTTTTACAACTTCTTGCTTAGATTTTTCATGACTCTTATTGGTATAAGTTTTTATATTTTTGCAGTTTCACTTCTCACCAGTTTTGATATTGATAAGCACTAAGGGCTGAGTCAGATTTTGTCCTGACTTACACTCTTTCGTTTTCTTCACGCCACATCCGAAAACAGCGTATATCCGGCTCCGGCTTGTGGGATGTATTTTCAGGGTAAAACGTCCTTCGCCAAAAATGCCAGGACTTTTTGTGTTGCAGAGTAAATGCAGCAGGTGTATCATTAATCAAAATAAAGCGGCTGGCATCTTCGGATATACGCGTGCCGTTTTCGGAAATGGCTCTGACATACAACTTCATTCATTATTCACGAAAATCTGTCTCAGCCTTTTTTCAAGGTTTTGTGTCTAATCCTTGGGTTTCAACTGCACTGGTTCAGTTCTGCTCTTATAACATTTTGCTTTGATTTTTCATGACGCTTATGGATATAAGTTTTTATATTTTTGCAGTTTCACTTTTCTTCAGTTCTGATATCGATAAGCACAAAGGGCTGAGTCAGATTTTGTCCTGACCTACACTCTTTCGTTTCCTTCACGCCACATCCGAAAACAGCGTATATCCGGCTCCGGCTTGTGGGATGTATTTTCAGGGTAAAACGTCCTTCGCCAAAAATGCCAGGACTTTTTGTGTTGCAGAGTAAATACAGCAGGTGTATCATTAATCAAAATAAAGCGGCTGGCATCTTCGGATATACGCGTGCCGTTATAAGCAATGTTTCCGCTAAGAGGAGAACGCCCATACCTCCGCCGACGGGCGAAGATTTAAAATTTATGATAAATTCAAAATAAAATGAAAGTATCTATGTATTGAATGATACGAAAGAATATGTTTATCAGAAAGAACTAAAATGAAATCATAGATGGTAAAACTTGACTTTTTCGTGATTAATAGTGATAGTTTTGTGATATTTCTGATTTTATAATATTAATCTATTGAACCAATAATATTGAATATATTCCTTGACAGAGATTTTTACTGTATCTATCATTATCTTAACAACTATGGAATATAGAGACTATTATAAAATCCTTGGCCTATCCAAGGATGCAACAAAAGATGATATAAAAAAGGCATACCGCAAACTTGCGCGTAAGTATCATCCAGATATAAACCTCCATGATAAAAAAGCTACTACTATGTTTGCAGATATCAATGAAGCAAACGAAGTGTTAAGCAGCGACGAAAAACGCAGGAAATATGATGCTCTGGGTTCAGACTGGCAGCAGTATCAAAGTACCGGCTCCCAGAGGGCCTCACAACCACAGGGATTCGATTGGACACAATACGGTAAAGGAGCAGGCACTCAATCGTATACAGTTACAGAGGACGACTTGAACAATATGTTTGGAGAAGGCGGTTTTTCGGATTTTTTCCAAAGCTTTTTTTCGTCCAGCCAGGAAAGACCGGGCAGTTCGGCTAAAAATTACGCAAGAAAAGGGCAGGATTATCAGGCTGAATTATATCTCGAAATTGAAGAAGCCTATAAAAAAACTGTTAAGACACTCTCTATAAACAGACAAAATATCAAGATCACCCTTGAACCTGGCGTCAGGGATAGCCAGGTCATTAGACTGAAGGGTAAGGGCGGCCTAGGAATTAATGGCGGAGCTAATGGTGATTTATTTATTACCCTGAAAATAAAACCCCATCCTATCTATAAAAGGGAGGGAGATGATCTGATTATGGAACTTGGTGTGAGTGTTTACAAAGCCATGCTTGGCGGCGAACAAATTATTAAATTATTATCAGATTCAATAAAAGTGAAAATAGCTCCCGAGACCCAAAGAGGGACAACACTACGCATCAAAGGAAAAGGATTTCCTTTGTACAGGATAAAAGATGAATTTGGAGATTTATATATAAAGCTGGTTCTGGATGTACCCAAAAAGCTGACTGTAAAAGAGAAGGAATTAATAATGGAACTGGCCAAAATTAGGGGAGAAATATAAACATGACAAGTCAAATATATATCCCTATCCAGGACGTTTCCGATTTTTGTCACATTAATATTACTATACTAAGAGATTTTGCCGAATACGAACTCATCAATATTCAAGAGTATAAAAATACCGAATGTGTGAAGGCTGATGATCTTGAACATATCAAGCGGATTATAGATTTATACAAGAGTCTTGGAGTGAATAAGGAAGGCATAGAGGTAATCCTGAAAATGCGCGACCAAATCCTGGAATTACAGGACGAAATTACTATACTTAAACATAAACTCGAGCACCGTAGAAACGACGTCAAATTTCGCTTTATAGAATTACCCAAGCAAAAGGGTTTATTGATTGATTATGATGAATAATCATTTTCAATAAGGATTATAAATTTATCACAACAATAACTGCCTTATTTAAAAACTAAGTGATATTGGAGTTTGTCAAAGAATTAATGTTTCTTAGGGAACAAATTGGTATTTAAAGTTTCAGATTTTTAGATTACAACCATTGCTCAAACCACAACTATGCTTTCCTGTTTTTAGTTTTCTCAGAAGCTCCAGATTAATCGTGGTATAGATCGAGGTATAGTCAAAAACATCATAAGAAATAATCAAGTCTGATGATGTAATATAAAACAATGAGCAAATTTGTATAACATACAGTATGGAAGAGAAGGGACCAGACCTTGACTCCTCCGAGCGGTCTGGTCGAAGAGGCGGAAACACTGCTTATAACAGCGGCTATATGCTTCGCCCTTTCGGGCTCGGCCTACGGCACATTTGGCTGCGCCAAACGTCATATAACCGCAAAACGTTAGCCATAATGCTCGGCTTGCCTTTTTGACTCGCCATCCATAGCTCGATTTGTAAGTAATATTAAAAGTAGGGAGATATAGTTCAATGAACCTTTATAAGCACAAAAAAATCTTTTTATCAATTTTTCTATCTGCAATATTTTGTTTTAATTCATTATCGTTAGTAGCTGATGATTATTCACCTGAAATCCAAAAATATATGGATGATTTGTTAAAGTGGAGAAAGGAGGTTGCATTACCACCACTACCGAAATTAATAACTTTACCATCAGGAATTACTATTCCAGAATTCACATTGAAGACAGAGAAATACCCTGAAGTTTTTTGGGATGGAAATATGATGATTGGCGCAACTCCTTTTATTGTGCGAGTTTTAACTGAAAATGAGACAGAAATACTCATAAAAATTGCTTCAGATGCACTTACACAACACTATAACTCAAGATCAAAGAAATCCGATATGGGTTTTGAAAAAGCACATATAAATGATTTCTATGCTTTATCAATAGCTGAAGTATATAGACATTCTGGGTTATTCGGACCAACCATTGATGGAAGCACAACATTTGTATTAATTATGAAAAAAGATGTAAATCCATCAAACCTTTTTCCAAATGAAAAGCTATATAAAAACTACATACCTTGGGCGCCTAGCGGCATACATTTCTTAGTAATTGAGCGATTTTCTGATGGTTCTTTTAAAGTCAATAACGAAGGAGCCGCCGGATAAAAAAGTACATCCATATACTTTGTATATTTAGATAGAGGATAGCCGAGCACAACGGCTAACAAGAAATATATTATTCAGGCTGGAGAAGTAAAAAAGAAAGTATACAGCCTTCATCCAAATTGCCAGAATGTTTTCTGTTGCAGAGTAATTTCAGCAGGTGTATGATTATTTCATATGAAGAAGTCTGGCAACTTCATATATTTCTGAAACGTTATCAGAAATGTTCCCGCAAGAGGAAGATCGCCCGGACCTCCGGCCGACGGGCGAAGATAATTCAACAATAATGAAAAAGGAGATAATAATTTGAAAAATGTATATTTAATAATACTATTATTGACAGTTAATACATTAGTTTCAGCAAATGACACATGGATTTATAACGCATATAGTGGTTCCCCAATAAAAATTAATGAGGATCATAATAAAATTGAATTAATCAATGAAACAATCACAGTTAAATTAGAAAAAGACTACTACTATATTGATGTTTTATTCAACTTTTACAATCATGGAAATGATGTAAATACAGTTATAGGTTTTCCTAAATTTTATTGGACCGGATTTCCATATGAAAAAGCAGATACTGAATTTATAGATTTTGAAACATTTGTTAATGGTAAAAAAGTTGATTCTAAAATTCAAAAAATACTAAAATATGATAAACTATCTGAATTTTTAACAAAAGAGGTATACATTCCTTCTAAGTCAAAAACAACAACTGAAATAAGATATAAGAGTAAATATGCAACCTATGGAGGAATGGGTCATAAATCTGTACCATATTTATATGGTACAGGTAAAACTTGGGCGAAAGAATCTTGGGATATAGATGTAAAAATAATAAATAATAGCAACAAATGGATTAAGCGATTCCAATGTGATCAAAAAATCTATAAATTTTCAAATAAAAACAATGTTATTGATTTAATCTTTAAAGATGTGAATCCAAACGAATTTACAGAGTATTTTGAAATTGTATTAAAGAATAATTTTGATGAAATGTTTGATTTTTACTGGGATATTTATGGGGAAAAAAATATTAAACAAGATGAACTAACTTATTTAAATGATAATCAATTAAGACTTTATAGAAATGCATTCTTTGCAAAAGATGGTTATATTTTCAAATCAAAAGATTTGCAAAATTATTTTAAAAAATTTGATTGGTATAAAGAAAACAATGACTTTAATCCAGATGTTTTTTCAAATATAGAAAAAAATAATATTAAATTAATTTCAATAGAAGAAAAAAAACGTAAATAGAATCTTTAAAAGAAATCCAGACCTGGCTCCGCCGTACGGTCTGGAGAAGAGCGGGAACACATCTGATAACAGAGAATACCACGGTTCAGGCATAAGTTGTAGAAGCTTTGGAATAAATGCCTTTCACCCAAAATGTCGGGTCTTTTTATTGTTGCGTGTGAAATCGGCCAGATATATGATTTATTAAATATCTGGAGTACCCGACATCTTCGGGTATTCTCAGAACGTTATCGTAAATGCCCCCCAAGAGAAGATCGCCCGGACCTCCGGCCGACGGGCGATAAGATTATAATGATTATGAATTGAATTAGACTACAAAAAAGTAAAGAGGAGGATCTACAGATATGTCAGAGCAGTTCTCAAGAAGAAAAAAGGAAGAAAACCCCGTTATAGCGATTTGCTATGATTTTGATAAAACCCTTTCTCCTGACGATATGCAAGCTCAAGGATTTATACAGTCAGTTGGATATGATATAAAAACTTTTTGGGAGAGATCAAATAAGCTTGCTACTGATAATGAAATGGATCAAAATCTAGCATATATGTATACAATGCTTCAAACATCAGTAGGGATGCAGTTAGTAACAAAAAAAGTGTTAAGGGAATATGGTGAAAAAGTTACTCTTTTCCCTGGAGTAGAAGATTGGTTCTCAAGAATAAGAGATTATGGCATTAAACGCGATGTTATAATTGAACATTATATAATTTCATCTGGTTTAAAAGAAATGATTGAAGGAACATCAGTTGCAAAAGAATTTGAAAAAATATATGCAAGTTCTTTTTATTTTGATGAATATGATATTGCAAAGTGGCCAGCTCAAGCAATAAATTATACAAATAAGACTCAGTTTTTATTCAGAATAGAAAAAGGTGTTTTGGATATTAATGACCAAAGTGTAAATGATAGCTTTTCATCAGATAAAATTAGAGTGCCATTCAGAAATATAATTTATATTGGTGATAGTGACACTGATATCCCGTGTATGAAATTAGTTAATTCTTATGGGGGGCATTCAATAGGCGTATATAATGTTGAAACAAAGGATAAAACTAAAGTTTATAAAATGATGAGGGAAAATAGAATTAAATATTTCTCTCCAGCTGATTATTCTGAAGATTCAGAATTGGACAAATTAATAAAAGCAATAATTGTAAGAACTGTTTCCAATGAGCAACTTGAAGTTTTTCATTCAAAAAATATTTTAGAACAAATTGATAATGACAAATCATATGATAAAAAGACTCAAGAACAAAATAAAGAAAGATTGAATGGTATTTTAGCACTTGAAAGCAGTCTTAGTTTTACGAATACTCATACCGTTATTGATAAGATTAAACATATTCAAGATTGGACAGATAAAGAAATAGAAATGTTATTAGAAATAGGAAATAAAAATAGTCAAGTATGGTATATATTAGGTGATTTAGACGTAAAGAATTTTTATAAAAGACTTATAGAATCACCAAATTGTAATAAAGAGACGGATAATGCAAAAGAAATTATAGAACAGATAGATTAAACTAAGATTATCTAAAAATAATGTTATCTTGAAATATAATCGAGAGATAGATAAAAAGCCAGACCTTGACTCCGTCGTACGGCTTGGACAAGAGAGGGGGGCACATCCGATAACAGAGAATACCCGGTTCAGGCATAAGCAGTAAAAGTTTGGGGCTTAACTGCCTTTCACCCAAAATGTCGGGCCTTTTTATGTTACAGGTGGAAACTGGTGGTTGTATGATTATTTTAATACGTGGAAGATCCGACATCTTCGGGTATTCTCAGAACGTTTTCGGAAATGGCGCTGACATACAACTTCATTCATTATTCACGAAAATCTGTCTCAGCCTTTTTTCCTTGGTTTTGTGTCTCTTTCATCGGTTTCAACTGCACTTTTTCAGTTCTGCTTTAAGAACTTAATTCTTTGATTTTTCATGACTCTTATTGGTATAAGTTTTTATATTTTTGCAGTTTCACTTCTCTTCAGTTCCGATATTGATAAGCACAAAGGGCTGAGTCAGATTTTGTCCTGACCTACTCTCTTTCGTTTTCTTCACGCCACTTCCGAAAACAGCGTATATCCGGCTCCGGCTTGCGGGGTGTATTTCCAAGGTAAAGCGTCCTTCGCCAAAAATGCCAGGACTTTTTGTGTTGCAGAGTAAATGCAGCAGGTGTATCATTAATCAAAATAAAGCGGCTGACATCTTCGGATATACGCGTGCCGTTATCAGCAATGTTCCCGCAAGAGAAAGATCGCCCGGACCTCCGGCCGACGGGCGAGGATTGTGAAAATAATTAGTTAAATTTCAAGGAAATTATTTATGCGAGAAAATATAGAATATTGGATAGATCTTTTAGAAAGTGCCTATATTTTAACTCATGATATTGACAAAATAATACGGCCTATAAGAAATAACGATATAATAAAAAAAGTTTTGAATGCATATCTTTTTAAAGTGAATAGGACACTTGCAGGGATCATTTTATTATATAAAAATAACTTTAATGAAGAAGGCCAAATATTAGTACGTACAATGTTTGAGCTACTATTGGATTTTAGTTTTTTTACAAATATTTTAAAAACAGAACCTGAAATAGCTGGTCGTCGTATTATAGATAGTCTCATAATTGAAAAAGCAAAGCAACTAAGGGCTTCTAATTATGACGGCGTCCCAGAAAACATAAAATTAGATATTGAAAAATGGGAGTCTGAAGTCAAGTCAAGATATTCAATTGATGATATCCGGAAATTACGTAGATATGGATTTTCAATGGTATCAGTAGAAGAAAAAGCAAAATTAACTGGTCATGAAAGCATATATAATATTATGTATAGAAACTTTTCTCGTAATTCACATAACACTGATTTTATGGAAAGTTTTCTTCAAATACAAGCATATGAGGCAGATGGCTATGAAGAGCTTCAAGTTTCAAGAGATTCTATTGCGATGGAAACTACATTTATAACAATATACAATACCATTCAATCTTTAAATACGGTTTTTAAACTTTCTTTCAATGATCGAATCGAACAACTTAAAAGAAAGTTTGATATGCTAAAAAAGAATAATGATGAAACAATTTCAGGAAATTAGATCATTCAATATTTTAGGAATTATCAAGGAGTATATAACTCATGCTTGTAATTAAAAATTATATTTTTTCCTATTTTAATAGTATTTCATATGAAATATGGATTGGAGCTATAATTGGAGCAATTATTTCTGCTTTGTTTATGTTATTTTTTTCATTTTTAAAAGGAATAATATTTAAAATTAAAGAACAACTACCAGTTCGAAAAGTTGTTGGTGATTTTGCAAATGACGAACAAATATGTAGTATCTTTTTAAAAAACCTTTACTCACATAATTATGAATATCTATCAAATGAACCCAATTTTTTCCCACCTTATACGAAAAATACTCAAAGAGAATGGCAGAATATTCCATTTGTAATTGCTAATTCAGATTTCCAAGCTGCTACGGATTTTACAAACATCCTTGGACAAATAGGAAAAAGAAAAAATATTATTTTTCGATCAATTGAAAATGAGTGGGATTTGTGGTCAGAAAACATATTATCTATTGGAGGCAATTATAAAACTGAAAAAATATTTGAATTGTCAAATAATAAATACGTGGAAATCACAGAAAATAATTCTTTTAAATTTAATGACCACAGTGAATTATTTTTTTCTAAAGATAATAATGATTTCGGACTGATATATAAAGCTACAAATCCAGCAACACAGAAAAAATGTTTTGTTATAATGGGTATTGGTGTAGAAGGAACAAAAGCTGCAAGCTATTATTTTAGAACAAACTTATCTCAAATTGGTAAAATGTTTGGTAAAAATGACTTTGCATTGTTAGTTAAGATAAAAATTGGACAAGGTAGAGAAAATTCTAAATTAGCCTGGTATCTTCCCAATATTTCTTTAAGTTCAAAACTATGTCATCCATTGATTTGGAAAAGAATATTTTCAATAATTAAATAAGCAATTTAATCAATCACGGGATAGACAGTATAAAATTATTATTAAAAATAAAAAATTAAGTAGCTTTCAAAAAAATATTATTAACATATTTTCCGTACAATTTTTTTATGTAGACAGAAAAGATCCAGACCTTGACTCCGCCGTGCGGTCTGGTCGAAGAGTGGGAACACTTCAGATAACAAGAAATATATGATTCAAGCTGGAAAAGAGTAAATGACAGAAAACAGCTTTCATCCAAATTGCCAGAACGTTTTCTATTTCTGTATAGTTGCAGCAGGTGTAAGATTATTTCATATAGAGCGGTCTGGCAACTACATATATTTCTGAAACGTTATTTGCAAGGCTAAAATTGTCCAACCAGGACATGGGTAACGATTTAACTTCAGGACATAGGTAACACTTTTACAGGAATCTTTCCGAAACCTTTAATAAAAAAGGGAGGAAAGAAATGCCCTGGAAGGAGACTTATGTTATGGATCAAAGAAAAGAATTCGTACTGGAAGCAATGGATCCTCTCTGCAATTTTACTAAGCTTTGTAGTAAATACGGCATTTCAACTAAGACAGGATATAAGTGGAAAAGCCGTTTTATACAAGAAGGTTTTGCAGGCCTTTTTGATCAGTCGAAAAGACCTGATAATTCACCAACTCAAATAGATGAAGAGACGATACTTGAGATAATAAAATTAAAAATAAAGAAAAAACACTGGGGGCCAAAGAAAATAAGAGAGATTTACAGGCAAAAACATCCTGATGAAATAATACCATGTCTTACCAGTGTCGAAAGAATATTAAGAAAAGCAGGTCTTATTAAAAAACGAAAGCGGAATCGGACAGGCAGTGGAATTAGACTTCAAACAAATGCTGTAGCTGAAAAGCCTAATGATGTATGGACAGTAGATTTTAAAGGTTGGTGGTATACCCAAGATAAAGAAAAAGTGAATCCGTTAACTGTAAGAGATGATTTTTCAAAATACATTTTATGCATAAAAGCTCTTGATAAAGGGGATACAGCTTCTGTAAAGGCTGAATTTGAGGTTCTTTTTAAAAGATTTGGACTTCCTAAAGTCATTCGATCAGATAATGGACCTCCCTTTGCATCAAGAATGAGTCTTCTAGGCTTAACAAAGCTTTCAGTCTGGTGGATGGCTTTAGGTATTCAATTAGATAGAATTGAACCAGGTAAACCTCAGCAAAATGGAAGCCATGAACGAATGCACCTTGATATGAAAAATGAACTTGAAAGCTGTATCGAAGGAAATATTCTGCTGCACCAGAAAGAGTTTGACAGGTGGCGTAAAGAGTTCAATAACGAGAGGCCTCATGAAGCTTTAGGAATGAAAACTCCTGCTATGGTTTATACTGCATCAGAAAATAAATATGACGGAATCATTGAGGACTTGGAATATCCCGGAACATTCAGGACACGGTTGGTAAATAACAGGGGTTATATAAGCATTAAAAGACGAATGTTCTTTATTGGTAATCCTTTCATGGGTTATTATGTAGGTATAAGACCGCAAAAGGACTGACAGCAGAATGTCTGGTTCGGTGATTATTTTTTAGGATCTTTGGATATGGATACAGGATTATTACAGCCTGAGTCTATTGTGAAATTTAATAAGGGCAATTTAAGAAAACCGTTACCCATGTCTTGAAGGGGGACTGTTACCTATGTCCTGAAGTTGGACCCGCCAAGAGGAAGACGCCCGGACCTCCGGCCTACGGGCGAAGAAAAAATGTAATTTAAAACAGAATTCGCTTTTTAGAGATGAATAATAAGGAAGATAAATGATAATAAAAATAGCTTATTTCTCCGGAACTGGATGTACACAATTTGTCGCTGAATCATTCAAGAATGAAATTGAAGCTAGAAATCACTCTGCTCAAATGATTAGAATTGGTAAGGACATTTCAAATAGTAAGAAGGATTACGATTTACTAATTATATGTTATGCAGTCCATGCATGTAATGCGCCAAAGCCAGTTCTTGATTGGGTTAATAATAACGAAGAATCAGATAATGTTCCAACAGCCATTATTTCTGTTTCGGGAGGAGGAGAAGTAACCCCAAATTTAGCATGTCGTTTATTATTGAAGAAGAAATTAACTAAGAAGAATTATTCAGTATTTTATGAAAAGATGATAGTAATGCCGTCAAATTGGATAGTTCCAACAAAACCAATACTAGTTAATAAATTATTTGATGTATTACCTTATAAAATATCATATTATATAGATGATATTTTAAATATGAAGAAATGTTTATATAGCCCTGGAATTGGGAATCGCCTTATTTCTATGCTTGGTAAATTAGAGCAATATGGAGCAGTTCAATTTGGGAAAAAAATTATAGTAAATGAGACTTGTAATGGTTGTGGAATTTGTGAAAAAAATTGTCCAGTTGGAAATATAGTGTTGCAGAGTAATAAGCCTCTATTTCAAAATAATTGTACTCTTTGTTTGCAATGTTTATATATTTGTCCTCAAAAAGCCTTGTCTCCCGGTATTGCTAAATTTGTTTTAATAAAAGAAGGATTTGATTTTTCTAAATTACTGAAGAATAGAAAGAAGAATATTGTATTTGATATAAAGAAAGAGACAAAAGGTTATTTATGGCTTGGTGTTCAGAGATATTTACTAAATGATAAAGAGATTCATGAACCAAGTTATAACGAAAGCGTATAACGTATTGTTATGTTAAAATGGAAGAGACCAGACCTTGACTCCGTCGTGCGGTCTGGAGAAGAGCGGGAACACATCTGATAACAGAGAATACCACGGTTCAGGCATAAGCAGTAAAAGCTTGGGAACAACTGCCTTTCACCCAAAATGTCGGAGCTTTTATTGTTGCGAATGAAATCTGGTGGGTATATGATTATTTTAATATCTGGAATATCAGACATCTTAGGGTATTCTCAGAACGTTATATGTAATTTCTTTTAGCTAAAGATATATGAGAAAGAGGAGATAAGTAAAATGCCGTTTATTAGTGTGAAGGTAGTTGAAAATCAATTTACAGAAGAGAAGAAGAAGGAATTAATTGAGAAATTAACTGATTTAGTAGTTGAAGTAATGAATCGTGAAAAAAGTTTAACTACTATCGTAATAGATGAAATAAAACCGTCGTCTTGGGCTATTGGTGGAAAAGCGATAAGTCCAGAGAACTCTGTTAGTTTTGTGAATATCAAAGTCTCAAAAGGTACAACTAATCCTGATGAAATTGCATTAATGCAGGTGAAAACCAAGGAGTTAATGTCTTCGCTCTTGAATAATTATATTGAAGAAAATTATTTCATTATTGATGAGATTAATTCAACCGGATGGGGATTCGGAGATTTAACGATGGCAAATAGAGGTTGACATAGTAAAGTATAGAATGATTGATAATGTTTGAAATTAGTAAAGTAGATGATTCAATAGATTTAAAAGTTCTGCATAAAATAATTAGAGAATCTTTTCTAACGGTTGCAAGGGAGTTCAATCTGACTGAAGAAAATGCTCCAACTAATCCGGCATATATAACATTAGAGAGGTTGAAGGAATCAGTAGAATCTGGCATTGAATTCTTTTTGGCAAGTGATAATTTGCAGAATGTTGGATGTATAGCTATCGAATCAGATAAGAATAATGATGAAAATTATTTTATAGAACGGTTAGCCGTAATTCCAGAAAAGAGACATAATAAGATAGGCAGGAATCTTATAGATTATGCAATTTCTGAAATAAAGAGAAGGAAAGGAACTTCCGCTGGAATAGCAATTATAAACGAGAATGAACAACTAAAGAGTTGGTATCTGGATTATGGTTTTAAAGAAACATTTAGTAAAAAGTTTGAGCATCTACCGTTCACAGTATGTTTTATGAAAATATATATTAAATGAATAAAGAAATATTGAAGAAAGCGAATGAAAGGATATATTAAAATGCAAATACATCCATGTATTTGTCTATGGAGTACGCTAATAGTCAAAAAGGAAACAGCATATAACAGGGGCTATACGCTCCTCGGGCTTCGCCACATACGGCTACGCCGTACATCACATAACCCCGGGACGTCTATGAGAAAAATCAAGCCGCAATATCAATATTTGTTGGAATTTCTATACCATTTTTAACAAGAAGTTTTATATATTCTACCATCTTTTTTTTATGATTTTCCGGATCCCTGAAATAATGATATTCTTCTTTTTTAAGCATTTGATAAATTTCTGTTATCACTCTCCTGCATAATCCCATACGTACAATGCCAGGTTTTTTATAGACCCTTAATCGATCATGCCATCTTCGAATATTTGGATTATTATCTCGGAAATGATTTAATCCCTGGCTTAAAAGAGTTATTGCCACTTTCCTCCCTGATTTATTGGTACTTTTTATTATTGTTTTTTCATTTGAACTCTCAACACGAGGAGTGCTTCTCAAATAAGATGAAAACTTTTTACTATTTTGAAATCTCCTGACAGTAATAATATCTGAAATAATTGCTATTGCTGTGAAAACACTTAATCCTCTCATACTTGTAAGAATATTAATCTCTTTAATATATACAGCTCCTTCTAATAATATTCGCTCCTTAAGAGTTTTTATTTGTTGCTCAATACTTTCCAGTTGATCCATTAACAAATTTATCTGAAAATGCAAAACAGGATTCTCACTGCATAAATTCCTGATTATTTTTCTTGATTTCACACCAAAGATATATTCTTTTGTAAAAGGATATAAATTCTGTTTTAATAGCGAATGTATTCTATTTTTAACAGAAATTACCTGCTTTCTTTCTAACCTGTAAGTTGTAAAAAGTGATCTTAAATTCTGGATATGCATTGGTGGAATAACAACAGGATGAATCTGTTCTTCTCCACTTAATATTTGAGATTTAATTACTCTTGCTAGTTTATAAGCATCTACTTTATCTGTTTTTTTATTTGTAAATGATATTGTTTTTAGTTCAAAAGTATTAGCGACTATGATCTGCTTTACATCTGATTTAATGAGATTTACAAAGCAAAAGGAATTGATTGTAGCCTCAACGATAGCATATGAATTATTATCAACTTTATTCAGAAAGCTTGAAATCCCTTCAGAATTTATACTGAAAGAATAAATTGATTTTGCTCCTGTTTCATTAAGAAAACAGGCTGTAAAACAGTTAGTATGTAAATCAATACCGATAAACTGCATATTATTCCCCCTTTTATTGTGTTCTGCAAAAAGTGAAGGTATAATAATCATACGTCTATACGGGGTAAGTGTAGAGGCTTCCCCAATATTCAGATACGATTGGTGGCTGCTAATCGTTAGTACGGGATCATAAATGTCCCAGCCCCGCGGCAGCCATCATTCGTTCTATTTACAGAACTTATTGATTATACCATCAATCGTATCTGTATTTATCATAGCATCGTTATGAATAATTCCTGCCCAAGAAGATGCTTTTCTACTCGCCATCCATGGCTCGTGAATAAATAGAAAAGCTTATAATATATTAAACACTTAGTATTTTATGATCTTCCAGAATATTACCATCCATTTCTAACAACTGCAAAAATCTAGAAGCTGGTCCTTGAGGTTTGTTTCTACCGGATTCCCATGCTTCAACCGTTTTTACAGATACACCAAGTGCTTCTGCGAAAATAGTCTGTGATAAATTCAATGATAACCGGATTTGTTTTATCTTGGATGCATCATATTTTGGAATTGGAGAAATACTGACTTTCCTTCTTTTAACTGAAGGTAATTTACCTTTACTATATTCAAGAGATTCATTGAGTCCGGAGATAATTGAGTTATAATAATTTTTATCATCGTTTTTCATTTCTGCCCTCCGTGTGTTCGTAAATTATTCTTAATCTGATCTATCAAAGACTTAATATTGTTTTTTTCACCTTTCGTAAGACTTTGCTTTTCACTTTTTCTAAAACAGGCAATCATATGAATCTGTTCAAATGATGCAAAATCAACATATAGTGTTCTTATTCCACCACTTTTACCTTTTCCAGGAACTGACCATCGAAGCTTTCTTAATCCTCCTGTTCCTTGAATCATTTTTCCAGCTTCAGGATTCTCACAAAGCAATATCTCAAGATCTTTGAGATCATCATCTGTCAAATTGGCTTCTGCCCACTGTTTTTCGAATGTTGACATATACACAAATTCTCGTGTCATGATTAATAAACCCTATTCAATAGGGTGTCAAGAGTTGAAAATACAAATATTCTGACTTTAGTTATACTTTCACCTTTTACTGGCTAAAAAGGACTTCCATGTCCTTTTGAGAATGAAATATCTTAATGGTCAGGAACTATACATAACAGAGAATACCCGTTTCAGGCATAAGTAGTAAAAGTATGGGGCTTAACTGCCGTTCACCCAAAATGTCGGGACTTTTGTTGTTGCGTGTGAAATCTGGTGGGTATATGATTAATGAAATATCTGGAGCATCCGACATCTTCGGGTATTCTCAGAACGTTATAGGAAACAAGCGCCTAAGTTATTATATTTAGAAGAACTTACAATCCTTGGTGTGATAAGCAAATAGAACTAAAAAAGCTATTGCCAACATCTTTTTAAAACTGTAGTTAAACACGGGTGCTGAAACTTGATTAAAATAATCATTTATTAAAACTCTTGATGGTCAAAAGCTTGTTGATGGAATATCAGGATTTGTAAACTTGAAACGTGTATCATTTGGTACATTTGGAAAATTCTCATCTCCTTGATCTCCTATGTTTGTTATAAAACCAATATGACCTGTAGTAAAACTGTTATCAGATATAGTATATCCAGAATCTACACCATTAAATAATATTTTAAAACTTCCAGATGTTTTATCAATTTCAATCTCATTCGATTTATTTAAACCCTCAAGAAGTCCAGAGCCATTTGACCAAGGTATGAGATTAGTTACAACTCCATCGACTTTTTTATAAAATATAAAATTACCCTTTAAACTGATTAAGATTCTATAATAATTATTTATATCTTGATGTCCAAAAGTTATTCCATAACCATGATTATTAGATCCAGATTTTCTATTAACAATTGCTGATAATGAATTAACTGAATATGTAGCAACTTCACGCCAAGCGTGGAAGTAATGTCCACAATGAGCTTCATCATTTGTACTAAGCTTTAAGTAAGAATTATCATCAACAATCCACCGATCTGTAAATATTTCAACATCGGGTTCTGCGTCACATGTAAGAACTAAAATCATTATAATCATAAGAAGTATTGAACAAAAGACTTTTTTAATCACTGTTTAAATTCCTTTTTTTATTTATTTTAATGAATATATACTATATTAATAACAATATCATAAATTTTAATTTTCTACATAATTTTTATTTACCATTAGACATCCCTCTCTCACCGCATCAGCCGTTCCTGAGCTTACTTCCTATAACACAAATTAGGCCCCCGGCTGTCAAGGACATAGCTATCCCCAGCTTCTGAAAAACCTCGGAAGCTATTAAAAAAATACTTACTCCTCTGATACATTTTTATTCTGTCTTGTTTCTATCAAGGCTGCAGAAATTATTCCTGCTCAAAACACATATAGATATTATTTCCCCAGAAATCTTTTCCGGATTTATAGAAAAATCTGTCATAATCAATAAATCAGGCTTCTTGATAAGGCCAGTTATTTACATGTTCAGACTGGTGCAGAATAATTATGTATCAGAAAAGTAAATATATAATGTATGAGCCTGAGTAAGCATCCAATCAGCGAAACGAAATAAAATATTTAACAGAAACGCTTTTCATAATTGTTTTATAGAATAATAAGCATTTTTATATTTCATCTTTACAGTTATGCGCAGAGCTTACTTACCCAGCTCATTTTGTTGAACAGAATTTCTCTACATCAAAAGGTTTTCTCCTTTTAAGCACATAAAAAACTACACGTGCAAGTTTATGAGCCATTATTGAATATGCCTTTGCATTTCCATATTTGTGAATCAGTTTTTTATGATACACTTTTACTTCCGGGCAGTATCTAATGAAATGTACAGCAGCCTCAGAAAAGGCCCACTTTAAATTGGGATTTCCGATCTTTTTGTTTTTAGAAGCAAACTTCTTTCCTCCGGATTCTCTTTGACATTTAACAACTCTGCAATAAGAATCAAAGTTCTGCACTCGTTTAAAACGGTTTATATCATGTATTTCATAAAGAATTGACAATGCAAGGATATCTCCAACCCCTGGGATGGTCTGCAATAATACTAATGAAACTGGATCATAATTTTTTGCAGATTTGAGAGCATGATTTTCAATTTTTCTTATCTGCAGGGATAATGTTTCAATTATTGATAAATCAACAGCAACATTTAACTTGATATTATTATCAGTAAAATTATTCAATATTTCCTTTTTATAATTGCTTGTTAAGGAGTAAATCCCTTTTTTTATAGAATCGAAATTATATTGTGTATAGGTGTTTTGAATATGGGATAGAATATCAGCCCGTCTTCTTACAAAATACATTCTTCTTCTGAACAAATCCCTTGTTGCTCTCATATCCTGTGGATATACATAGGCCATAGGAATCATTCCGCCTCGAAGTAACGCCGCTATTTTTTCTGAATCAATTTTATCGTTTTTTGTTTTTCCACCGCTTATAGCTTTCATATATAATGCATGTTCAAGAACAAATGAGATGTTTTTTTCTGCGCAAAAATCTGCAATCCAATACCAGGTAAATATGCATTCAACACAGATTACAACATCTTCAAGGTATGGTTTTATTGCCAGTAATAAGTGCTCAGGATCTGCGGTAAGATTTTTATGATAGACGATTTCAGCGTCCTGATTCATAATACAGATATACATCTTCTTTGTATGAAGATCGATACCACAATAATACTTGTGTTGATTTGTATAAAATCTCATAAGGGCTCCTTTGTAAAATAAAGATTGGTTTAATTATTTTACTATAAAACAGGGGTCCTTATGATTATCAAGGAATATATGCTCGTCGCTTTGCTCCTTGGCCTTCGGCACATTTCTGAAACGTTATGCGCAAATTTTCATTCAGTTTCATCCGCTTGACATTAAAATTTATTATTACAAAATGGATATCAAGGAGGAAGAAATGTATCACCCTAGATTTAAAGGAACCCATTATGAGATGGGGGTAAAATTCGGAAACATAATTAAAAATAGTAATACAAGGTTTCCAATTAGATTAGACCAGTTTCAGTTGGAACATGGAACAAAAAGTGGAAAGATTTTAGAACAATACTTTCCGGAAGCATATTCTGAAATTGAAGGGATAGTAAGTGTTTTAGGAATCAATAAAAAGGAATTTGTTGCATGGATGATGTGCATGGGCTGTTGTTTATACAATCTTGAAGGAATTGACAATTTAGAAGTAAGAGGATGTACCGCATTCAGTTTTATTGAGGATGGGACAATCATATATGGAAGAGATAACGATTTACCACCTTTTCTTAAAGAGGTATCTAAAAGCATTTTGTATAAACCGCATGGAGGTTATAGTTTTCTTCTAAATACTTCATCATTTATTAATGGGGAAGAAGGAATAAACAGTTATGGCCTGGTTGTGGCTATGACATTTGTTATGCCCAATCTGGATGAGATAAATCCTGGATTTAACTCTGTATTCCTTGTTAGGTATATTCTTGAAAAATGCAGGGATGTTAATGAAGGTATAAAAGTTTTAAATGAATTGCCTATTGCGTCCAGCTGCAATATTCTATTAACAGATATAAGTGGTAAAATGGTAGTAGTTGAATGTCATCCACGTGAAATAAATATTCGCGAACCTGAACACAATAAATCTGACAGAGTATTTATTATTACAGTAAACCATTTTACATCACATAAGATGAAAAAATATGATGCTAGTTTAGGAGATGGTGAATATAATTCTAGTAAAAGATATAATACTGCTTATAATGCTTTGATGAATGAGAAAAATGATGATAAAATTAATTTCAGCCAGAATATTCTAAGTGGAAACTATGGATTTATGTGTCAGTATAAAAAAGAATGTAACTTTGATACAGTTTGGTCATCTGTTTTTGAGCTTAATACAGGTATTGTTTTCCGTGCAGAAGGAAATCCCGGAAAGGTTAAGTACAAGAAAGATGAGCGATACATAAAGATCATTAAAAACAGCGAATATGAGATTAAGCCTTCGGGGGACCCTGACAGCTTCAGGTAAACCCGGAACGTTATCAAAAAAGTTCCCGTAAGAGGAAGATCGCCCGGACCTCCGGCCGACGGGCGAAGAAAGTAGAATTTGCTGTATAATAAATTTTATACATGTGATATATAGTTTTCTATCTATTTAATTTGTTAGAATGTCTTAGGAACTAATCATGAAGAAAATTGTAATACCTATAGTTTGTTTTATGTTGCCAATAGTTCTATTAACACAAGAATTAGACGATTTTATAAGAATAGAAAATGAATCAGCTACAGATTATGTTCAAAGGGTTAAATCAACAGAAGACATCTTAACATATAAAATAATTGAAACAGATGAATGGGATACAAGGTATCCATCAATTATAGCATTTTATAATATTCCAAGAGATAAAGAAAATACATCAGAAATAATTGGGCGCATATATATGAAACAATATGATGTTGATTATTACCGTGATATTAGCCTTGGTGGTATTATTGGCGAGTCTGAATATCCAGAAATCATTGATGTGTTTTGGATGAACATCGATAAAGATATAGAAAAGGAATTATTCGTATTGTATAAGTATTTTTCATTGCATTATGATTTTACTGGATATGTTTATGACTTAGCCATTTTTGATAATCCAAATATTTATTGCGATTGCCTTGAGAATATTGATCGCTTTGGTGGCACCTTCATATCTTTTGAAGGGATTAATGGTGAAGGAATAGAATCAATTCCAACTTATACTACAAAAGAGCAAGTGATTAATAAAATGAAGCAGCTTGGATACTAAAAAAATGTATTCTAAAAACTGGAAATGGCAAGTCATTTTCCCCACCAGTAGAAAAAAATATACCCCCTTTTTTTCTGTATTCTACATGAATCTCCCTCAAGGGAGAAAACATGTGCATGATGCAAAAGCCGGTCAAACATTGCAGTTGTCATGATTTCATCACCCATCATTTCTGACCACTGATCGAAACCTTTATTTGATTGTCAACACTTTTACAGGAATCTTTCCGAAACCATTAATAAAAAAGAGAGGAAAAAATGCCATGGAAGGAGACTTATGTTATGGATCAAAGAAAAGAATCCAGCGAAACAATGGAAATTACTCAATTCTCCCCCCCAGATTATTTCAAGGAAGAAGCACTGTCCAATGGAATGCACTATGTTACAGAATGGAAATTCACCGATGAAGGCAGTAAAACCACAGTCTCAATTGATTTTTCAGGAACAGCAACTACGTTTACGGCAAGACTTTTAAATGTACTTTTTTCATTTATGACGAGTGGTATGAAAAAAGCCTTTCTTGCCGATATGGATGATTTAAAGAAAATTCTGGAAAAAGGATAGCACGACGCCAAGCACCTCATAAAACAGCGGCTACGAGGTTCAGGCATAAGCAGAAAAACGTTGCGGTTTAACTGCAGTTCACACCAAATGTCGGAATTTTTTCTTATTGCATGTGGAATCTGGTGGGTATATGATTATTCCAGATCTGGAGCATCCGACATCTTCGGGGATTCTCAGAACGTTAAGTGAAAAGTCCGATGCCCATCCAAGGGCTCAATACAGGATACTGACCTCTGATACAGTATTGAAACACAAGGCAGGATAAACAGAATTGGATTATATAAAAGCGGCTAATGTTAATGAATTTAAGAATAATAGAATCAAAAGTGTTAACATATTGGGCAGAAAAGTTGGAATTATAAAGGATCAAAATTCAGAATTTCATGCAATTGAAGTGGGCTGCAAGCATCAGGGGGCAGATATAACTAAAGGTCATATTTCCGGTGATGTAGCTACCTGTCCGCGTCATGGATGGAAATTTAATCTTTCAACGGGAGAATGTCTGAATCATAATGCTTCTAAATTGAAAAAATATGGACTGAAAATAGAAGGTGATGTGATCATGATCACTTCTAAACCATTACCAGAGGATGGGGAAGAGGATGATCCCCTTTTACATTTTTTTGATTAAACACTTTAGACTCTCTGGATTATATCAGAAAACTGCATAACAGTTAATATTCTTACTTTATAAGATATCCAGTTAGTTCTGTGTCGTTTGTTTAACTCTGAACAGTTAACAAATCGAATCGTGCAGAGACCTTCCAGGAAACGCCTGTGAGGATGAATCTCATTCGAAACGTTATATTTATCATTGGAATGACAATGAAACAAATAAGATCAACTCTGTTGTGATGTTGATTTTTCACTTATTATTAAATTTTCATATTTATAGGATTCGGAGAACAATGGCAAAAAAAAAGATATATCAATGATAAAATTAATAAAAGATCAAAAAAAGCCAGCCTTGTCACTTAACTGATAAAATATGCCTGTTTCCCGCACGTTGTATTAGACATCATACATTGTTGCAATATTATCAGAAATGTTTCTGCAAGAGAAAAATCGCCCGGACATCCGGCTGACAGGCGAGGAGAAAATAATGAAAAAAACAGTGTTAATGTTTTTTGCAATAATCTTTATATTTATATCAGCAAATATAACTTTTATTTATAGACTGGTATTCTGGAATTCCTCCGGAATAGAAGATTATAAATTATTCCCATCAAAAACAATACTTTCATCTGAATACCCATTTTTATTTGATACAAAAACCAGTGATTTATTAGAATGTGAAAAAAAATAAATCAAATTGAATACAGTTTTGAAGGCGGAAAACATTATGACAATATTGATGATTTGATTGAAAAAACAAATACAACAGCTTTTATCGTCATTAAAGATAACAAAATCTTTATAGAAAAATATGCAAATGGATATTCAAGAGATTCTGTTAACAGGTCTTTTTCAATTGCGAAATCAATAATGTCAATTCTGATTGGTATAGCAATTGATCATGGATTGATTGAAAGTGTGGATGAATCTATCTGTGTTTATATAAAAGAATTGGATCAGGAAAAATATGGGGAAGTACAAATCAAGCATTTACTTAATATGGAATCAGGATTTGCATTTACCGATAATGGACTACCCTGGTGCGATGGTGCGCATTTATACTACGAGCCAAATGTAAGAAAATATACATTAAATAATTTAAAAATTATTGAAAAACCTGGAAAGACATTTTTGTATAATAATTATTGTACTGTATTATTGGGAATAATACTTGAAAGAGCGAGTAAAATGACAATATCTGAATATTGTCAGGAATATTTTTGGAAAAAAATTGGAACTGAATATGAAGCATATTGGAGTACTGACAGTGAAGAAAATGCCTTTGAGCAAGTTCCTTCAGGATTTAATGCAAGAGCAATTGATTTTGCAAAAATTGGTATATTAATACTTAATAAAGGAATATTTAACAGGCAGCAGATTGTTTCAAGAGAATGGATTGAGGAATCTGTCAAACTGGATATTTCTAAAATAGATTTATACAAAAATACAGAGATGGGCGAGAATATCTATTACAGCTATCAATGGTGGGGACATTATTTGACTAATCATGAAAACAATATTTTCGCATCGGGCCATTTGTGACAACTCATTTATATTTGCCCAGGAAAAAATCTAATAATCTGCAGATTTGGCAAGGAAAGAGGAAATATTGATTTTGGGTGGCATGAAATAGCAAAATGGATTTCTGAAAAAATATAGTTAATTATGATAAAATGAGAATAAATAGAATAACTGCCTGACATAAGAAGTCCGGCCCAGTGCGGCCTTGTCAAGAGCGGGAACACTGTGTCCAACCAGGACATGGGTAACGGTTCAACTTCAGGATATATCATTATTCCGCAGGCTCAAGGATGGCAGTATTCATGATAAAATATCAACTGCTGTGGATTTCATACTACAGGGAAAAGAATAAATGATTTCGCTTACTTCACTCAGAAAAGCTTATGCACATCAATCCCTGACAGATTGATATATAACAGGTCAAAAAGAGGTGGTAAAATGGGATTCTATGACAACTCTGAAAATGTTGATAAGTACATTGAAATGTGCAGGGACTACGACGGGAGCGTTATTTATCAGGAGTTAAAAAAGTTTTTGAAAGAGGGAAGTTCAATTCTTGAATTAGGCAGTGGACCTGGGCTGGATATACCCGTTCTCAGTTCTCATTATCAGGTAACCGGTTCAGATTTATCAGAAGAATTTATCTCCCGGCTGAAAAACATATACCAGAATATTCCATTTCTGAAAATTGATGCAAAGAATATTAATGTAAAGGATAGATTCGATTGTATTTATTCAAATAAAGTCCTGCACCATCTGACCCGGGAAAATCTGTTATTATCGCTATTGAACCAATCAAAAGTTCTATCCGCTGATGGCATTATTGCCCATTCATTCTGGACAGGAGAGGAAGACCAGGAAATGGAAGGACTCTTGTTTACATATTATCGCAATGAAGAAATAACAGATATTATTTCAAGGAGTTTTAAAATATTATCGGCACTGAGTTACCGGGAATTTGAGGATTCGGATTCTTTGTTCTTAATAGCACAGAAAATATGATCTAAAGAGACTGCGGCTGTTCTGCATCCGGGGCCCACTGCCCGAACCTCCGGATGAAGGGCGAATATAGTTAAGTAAATGAAGTTAAACTGGGTACAGTATTTTAAAGGAAAACCATGTTGTTATTAAAGGTGTGGAATTAATAAACTACAGGATGATTAAAACAATCCAAAGGCTGTAAATAATAATGAGAATAGAACAAATTAAAGAGAACAGGAAGCAATACCTTGAATTACTGCTGCTGGCAGACGAGCAGGAGGACATGATTGACAGATATCTGGAAAGTGGCGATATGTTTGCGCTGTACGATGAGGACCTCAAGGCTGTCTGTGTTGTTGCAGGGATAGACAACGAAACCTGCGAATTGAAAAACATAGCTACATACAGAAGATATCAAGGCAGGGGGTACGGCAGAGCATTGATAAAATTCATTCTTGATTTTTACAAAAACAGATACAAAACAATGCTTGTAGGGACAGGAGAAACGCCAAAAATCATCTCTTTTTATGAAAGCTGCGGATTTGAAAAATCCCACTTTGTAAGGAATTTTTTCACCGACAATTACGACCACCCGATGTTTGAAGACGGAATACAGCTTGTCGACATGGTTTATCTGAAGAAAAAATTATAGATACCTGAGCCTTCATAACTACTCCAGGAAAAACTTCCTGAAGTAGTTAGGCATAACAGCAATAAGAGCTTAACAGGAGGAAGAAGGACCTGCGTAAGAATCCCCTGCTCTATTGTGATTATTATGGGTTTCCGGAGGAATCATATGAAATAAAATATCCGGTTCGTGGTAATAATGCGAAGGAAGAACAAATCAGGGGGAGTACAGATTAACACACTGATTGCCCCTGAATGTTAAAGGGATCCGCACCTGACGATGTGTTTTGCGGTCTGAAAAAGATAAAGGTGGAGATTAAAATGATAGAAAATAAAAATATTCTGATTACCGGAGCTACTTCAGGAATTGGAAAGGAAATTACAAAAAAACTGTTGTCTCATAAGGCAAATATAGCTTTCTGCGGAAAATCCCCTGAGAAACTGCAGGCCCTTTCAAGGGAAACAGAACAGTATCAGTCAAAACAGTTTTACAGAGCTTTCGACATTTCAGATGAAGAAAGCATTCTCTCATTTATTGAAGACAGTAGAAACAGCATCGGCGATATTGATATTCTGATCAACTGTGCGGGAATAAACTCTGAACGGGCAAACGTAGAATCAATATCAACCTGCGAATTACGGAAGATGATTGATGTCAATTTAATTGCACCCTTTGTTTTCATACGGGAGATATATAATCAGATGATAAAGCGGAGGAGCGGGACAATTATCAATATTTTATCAACTGTATGCAGGTTCTCAAATGAAGGGATAGCTTCCTATACTGCTTCAAAATCCGGACTTGATGCACTGGTTAAAGTATTGAGAAAGGAAGCAAGGAAGCACAATGTTAAAATATGTTCAGTTTATCCGGGAGGCGTTAATACCGGTTTCAGATCAGAACCCAGACCTCAGTATTTATCACCGGAAATTGTAGCTGAATCAGTCTGCTCACTCATCATGCTCAACAGTGAGTCATGTCTGGATGAACTGGTAATCCGACCGGTAGTGGAAACAAACTTTTAATAATCAAAAATACCCGGTTTAATAATGGGCTGATTGAGGATAAAACATTTTCTGTAAAACTCCGGGAAGTTAAAAATGTATGAAAGTATTTATTTTGCATTATATTCCATACATCTGTGTGTATCATAATAGTATTAAAAGGAGAAGAAATGGCATCAGATAAAAGTTTTGTAGAGTTTGTAACAGACCAGATTGAAAATGCAGGAGAAATAACATCAAGGAAGATGTTCGGAGAATATGCGCTCTACTCCAACGGGAAAGTTGTCGCGCTGATCTGTGATAACCAGGTTTTTGTCAAAGCAACAGAAGCCGGAAGACAGTTTATAGGAGAGGTTAAAGAGGCTCCCCCTTACCCGGGCGCTAAAATGAGTTTTCTCATCGAGGAGCAGATAGAAGACAGGAAATGGTTCAGTGAGTTGATCAGACTGACAGAACAGGAGCTGCCTGTCCCTAAAAAGAAGAAGCACAGGTAAACTGACACAAAAGAGGGAGAATACAGCTATGAAATACAAAGTAACAGAAGAATATGATGATGCCCCGGAAAATCCGATCAGAATTGTAAAGGGGGAAGTTCTTGATTTTATAGAGGAATCTGATCCGGATGGAAACTGGCCGAACTGGATTTTCTGCAGGGGAAACAGAAAAGAAGGCTGGGTACCAAAACAGATCCTTGATATAAAAGGGAAAAAAGCTGTTTCCCTGGAAAATTATACTGCCAGAGAGCATAATCTGATTAAAGGAGAAATCCTTACAGCGGTAAAAGAACTTAATGGGTGGATATGGAGCTGGAAAGAATCAGAACCGGAATCTCCGGGCTGGGCGCCATTGAATCATCTGCAGAAACTGTAAAATCAGCAGTACGTTATCTTAAAACAGATTGCAGATACTATATGGGAAAAACAGAATAATTAAAAAGGAACATTAAATGGAATCAATTGAAAAAAGAAGAAGTATAAGAAAATATAAAAATAAAGCTGTTGATAATGAACTGATATTGAAACTGATCAGAAGCGCCTCCCTGGCTCCTTCCGGAAATAATACACAGCCATGGCATTTTATTGTTGTTGACAATGCCCGACTTAAAGAAAGAATAACAGAAGTATCCCATAACCAGACCTGGATGCTGAGCGCACCTGTTTTTATTGTATGTGTGGCAGATATCAGATCAAGGATCAAAAACAGTGATAATATTTCTCTGAATGAGGACTCCCCGTCTTTTGAATTGAAGAAAATTATCAGGGATACAGCAATATCCATAGAGCATCTGGTACTTGAAGCTGTGGACAACGGGCTGGGGACCTGCTGGGTTGCATGGTACAGGCAGGATGAAATAAGGCCGGTTCTGGGAATACCTGATGATAAATTTGTCGTGGGAATTGTTACTGCCGGTTATGCAGACGAAGCGCCGGGACAGAGGCCGAGAAAAAATATTGAGGAACTGATACACAGGAACAAATGGTGATACAAATACTGTTTTTCTTTTAATGCCTGTTAATAGTTTCAGCAATTTTATCAAAAATCCATGTTTCGGTTTTTAAATTCTTTATATATCCGCAATGACCCCCATGTTTTTCAACAGTCAGTTCTATGAAAGGATTATCAGCTTCTTTTATTTCCTCAAAATCTTTTGAATCAATAATAGGATCATCTTCTGCAGTAATAACAGATACCGGTATTTTTATCCCGGCAAAAAAATCCCTCTTCAGGGTATAGCAGCTGAAATAATCTTCAATATTTTTGAATTCAGAATATTTACCAAGAAGAACAGCTGTAAGATCCATGCAGCTGTCATATTCGGGAAGTTCTGAAAACCTGTATAAATCAGGGAATACATTCTCTTTTTTCTGCAGGCTCTTCTTCCACTTCCTGAGAAAATATTTCCTGATAATGAAATACCTGTCTATTCTGGCAGTTGCTGTCAGCGGATTGAGCGGCGGATTTACAGCAAAAACCAGATTAAGGGAGCTTCCCAGCAGCTCATCACTTCCCGCAAGACTGGCAATACGGAGAGCAAAATTAGCCCCGATGGAAAATCCCGCAATATAGATATCACTGTCTTTTCCGAAATTTCCTGCAATATATTTAACAGAACTGAAAACCTCATCGATAAGAGTTCCGTAAAAAAGACCTGTATTGAGACTGTGGGAATTGCCATGGTCTCTCATGTTAAGCCGGAAAACACTGTATCCGAGCCGGTAAAAAAACCGTCCCCCCTTGACCATATATGAGGAATTTTCACTCCCCTCCCATCCATGGATAAGGATCATAAGCTTTTTCTTCCCGGATCCGGACAGATTATTTTTTACAGGGATTGAATCTGTATTTTCTGAATAGAATCCTTCAAGCCGGATACCGTTTCCTGCATCTATGATTTTTCTGACTGAAGCATGATCAAATTGTTCTTTTTTTTTGTTCTGGAATTTCAGACTGGATACAATAGTCTGCAGAACAGGGTTTTTTAGATAAAAGGGGGCCCTGAATCTGCCTGCTCCAACTGCCGGTTCAACAACATTATTTACACTTTCCATTCCTATCCCTTCTTAATCAAACTGCAGAGAAAATAATTTTTATCCGCCTCACTGCAGACAATTATCAATTATTCCCGCAGTCAAAGTCAACAGGACTTATCTCCCGGAAAAACTATTTGATTAAAAATCACTTAAGATCCTTTATAATGCAATAGCAGACAGAATAATATATATTAATAATCAGGGTTATTATTGCAGGCAGTTAAGTGAAGAAAAAATTATTCATAAATATCACAGGAGTTTAAAATGACAGAACTGGAATTGCTTATTGATTTCCATGCTGATGCAGAAAGACAGGGGCCGGGCAGTACCACAGATACGTTGAAAGCATTGAGCTTTATTGATACAGAGAAAAACAAACCTTTGAAAATTGCAGATATAGGATGCGGCTCAGGAGCCCAGACAATAACTCTTGCACAGAACCTGGAAGGCAAAATTACTGCAGTCGATTTATTCCCGGAATTTCTTTCAAAGTTAAAAAATAAGGCTGTAAGCATGGGATTGCAGGAAAAAATAGAAACTCTGGAAAAATCCATGGAAGATCTCCAATTCGGTAAAGAGGAATATGATATCTTATGGGCTGAAGGATCTATTTACAATATTGGATTCGAATCGGGAATAAAAAAATGGAAGGATTTTTTAAAAACTGGGGGATTTATAGCTGTAAGTGAGATTACATGGACCACTAAATACAGGCCGGAGGAAATTGATAAACACTGGAAAAATGAATATCCTGAAATTGATACCGCATCCGGTAAAATAAGAATACTTGAGGAAAACGGCTTTTCTCCTGCAGGATTCTTCTTTCTGCCGCAAGAGAGCTGGATTGAAAATTATTACAGTCCCATGGAAAAGCGCTTTGATCTTTTCCTTGAAAAACACTGTAATTCTGATATAGCAAAGAATATTGTGGAAGGGGAAAAAGAAGAAATAAGGCTTTATAAAAAGTACAGGGATTATCTGAGTTACGGGTTTTATATTGCAAGAAAAACAGGCTTGAATTAAATCAGGGCAACTGCTTTTTAAAAGATGATAAAAGGCAAAATATCTGCAGAAGAAGACTGAAAATACTGCAGGGAAAAGGGGGAAATATGGGAAACAGCAAATTTATCATGAATCTTGAATCCGAAAGATTGCTGCTGCGGAATATTTTACCTGAAGACAGGGATTTCATAATCAGGCTCTGGACAGATCCGGAAGTTACACAATACATGGGCGGACCCCGGGATATAAGCAGAATGGAGGAAGGGGTTGACAGCAACATCAGGAATCCTTTTCAGGAGGAATATGATCTCTGGGTACTTGTAGAAAAATCCGGCGGAAAGCCTGTTGGACACTGCGGGCTGCTTTCCAAGGATGTGGAGGGAATTAGCGAAGTTGAGGTAATATATGTTATAAGCAGAGAGTTCTGGGGAAAGGGCTACGCAACGGAAACTGCAGGGAGCCTTATCAGCTATGCTTTTGAAGAAAAAAAACTTGAAAGCGTTATTGCCTTGATTAAACCCATGAACAGGGCCTCTGAAAAAGTTGCTGTCAATGCTGGCATGAAACTTGAAAAAGAGGTAACCAGGCTGGATAATATTCAAATGCTGCTTTACAGAAAGAAAAGGAAAGCCTGTTAAAACCATAAAAATGCACATATCTTTCTGGAGAACAGGTTATGGAGCTTTCTTCTGCTTCATGGACACTTACACTTTATTCTGTTGCTGAATAAAGATAACAGAAGTAGAATTATCACAGGCACCTGACAGTGCAGCCAGAATGTTCTGTCAAATAACCTCCATGCTTACACAACAATATTATAAAAAGCGGGATAATATGAAATATATATCAGGAAAGCTGTTTCTGCTTCTTCTTTTTTTACAGTCAATAACTTCTGTTTTTTCTCTTCCAGAGACAATTATACTGGATAAAGATCTGGAAATCAGGGAGCTTACTGATGAGATATATGTAGTTATTCACAAATTCCCGTGGGCAGGGAATTCACTGCTTGTTTTTATCGGAAAAGATGACCTGGTATTTGTTGATACCCCATGCACACCGGAAGCAACTGATATGGTTCTTGACTGGGTTGAAAAAAGATTCGGGGAAAAGAAAATCATTGAGATAAATACCGGCTATCATGTGGATAATCTTGGCGGCAATCAGGCCCTGTCAGACAGGGGAATTCCCGTTTACGGATCTGAAAAGACTGTACAGTTACTGGATGAAAAAGGGGAGGAGATGAGAAAACTGATATTGAGCGGACTTGAGGATCCTTCGAATAAAAAATACCATGATGATCATGCCTCAGTTCCATATATCCCTCCTGACCATTTATTCAGCCTGGATAAAGGCCTCACACTTTCAATAGGGAATGAAAAGGTAAAAGTAATTTTTCCGGGAGAAACCCATGCCCCTGACAATGTGGCTGTATATTTTCCCGGCAGGAAACTGCTGTTTGGAGGATGCATGATCAGGGCAGGTAAACAGCTGGGAAATACAGCAGATGCAAATCTGGAAACATGGAAAGCATCTGTTATGAATCTGAGAGACCTGGACTGTATCTACGTTATCCCCGGACACGGATACCGTTTTGATCCGGGGCTGATTGAAAATACAATAAACATATTCCCCTGTGCTTCCCATCAATTGGGAAACAAATCCCGGCAGGCAAGTCAGTAATTCAGCATAACGGGGAAAAGTCAGAAAGGAGCTTAACAAGTGAACAGAATACCTGAGAAAGAACAGATACAGATTATTTCACTGAATCCGGACAATATTCTTGAATACGGGTTCTGCGGCTATAAAGACTCTTCAAAACACAGAGAGATGATAAAAAAAGCAGACTGGTACAGCAAATACTATCCCAAAGGGCTGAGGATAGATATCCTGATGTCGCAGAAAGATGGAAGTCAGGGAATGATAGAATACATCCCCGGAGAATATGCACACCGCCCTGTTAAGGCTGACAGCTACATGTTTATTCACTGTATGTTCGTAGGCTACAGGAAGGAATACAAGGGACATGGCTACGGCAGCCTTCTTATTGAAAACTGCCTTGAAGAATCCAGGAAACTGGGAAAAAACGGAGTTGCTGTTATAACCAGGAAAGGCTCATTCATGGCAAAGAAAGACATCTTTACAAAGAACGGATTTCAGGTTCTGGAGAAGAAAAATCCCGACTTTGAACTGCTTGCTCTGCAGTTCAAAAAAAACGGAAATACACCGGAATTCCTTGATATATCCGCAGACAGGTACAACAACGGGCTCTTTATTCTCCGTTCGCCCCAGTGCCCATATACAGAGAAAAATGTCAGGGCAATAGCTGAAACAGCTGAGAAAATGGGACTTAATCCCAAAGTCGTTGATCTGGAGGGGCATGAGGGGGCAAAGTCAAATCCGAGCCCATTCGGAACATTCGCGCTTATTTACAACGGAGAAATTCTGAGCCATCACCCGGTAAGCGAGACCCGCTTCCGGAACATTATGAAGCAGAAATAGGGTCCCGGATCCCCATACCCGGGATTACAGCAATTTATTTTTTGGAGATAATATGAAAATAGAACATATTGCAATCTGGGCTGGAGATATTGAAAAACTGAAAACATTTTACATGAAATATTTCGGAGCAGTTTCAAACAGAAAATACATAAACAGCAGCAAATCTTTTGAATCATATTTCCTGACATTTATCAACGGAACAAGACTTGAGTTAATGAAAATGCCGGATATCACTGAAAACAGAAACAATCCACATAATCAGAGTCTGGGCCTGATTCATATCGCTTTTTCAGCAGGCAGCAGGCAGACACAGAACAGCTGAGGAATGACGGTTATGAAGTTGTAAGTGAACCCAGAAATACCGGAGACGGTTATTTTGAAAGCTGCATACTTGATCCGGAGAACAACAGAATTGAAATTACATCATAACTTATTTATTGAAATATCATTATATATCTCCACAAAGAAAGGGATAATAAAAAAGCGGGAATATTTAAGATACAGGGCTCAGGTTTTCTGCTATTATCTTTTTCAGGAGACATGATTTTGAAAAAAAAAGAATTCAGGATAGATGGAATACCGGCTGTTCTGTACGGGGAAGATTCTGAAAAAATATACATTTTTGTTCACGGAAGATATTCAAGAAAAGAGGAAGCTCATTTTTTTGCAGAGACTGCAGCGGAATCAGGTTATCAGGTCCTGAGTTTTGACCTGCCGGAGCATGGTGAACGGGAGGGGAGCCAATATAAATGCACAGCCGTGAACGGGGTGCATGATCTGGGAATTATTTACTCCTTCATCAGGGAGAGATACAGAAGCATATCCCTCTATGCATGCAGTCTCGGAGCCTTTTTCAGCCTGACAGCATACAGGAATATTATCCTTGATAACTGCCTTTTTGTTTCCCCGATACTGGATATGGAAAGAATAATCAGCACCATGATGCAGTGGGCGGATGTTTCAGAGGATGAGCTGAAGGATAAGGGGGAAATTGATACTTCCTTCGGCGAAAAACTCTCCTGGGATTATTATCAGTATGTCAGAAACAACCCGGTTGAAAAATGGAACACGAAAACCCATATACTGTACGGGGAAAACGACAGCCTGACAGAAAGATGTGTACTTGATTCATTTTCAGCCAGGTTTAACTGCAGTAAAGATATCATGGAAGGGGGGGAACATTATTTCCACACCCCTGAACAGCTTGAATACCTTGAAAAATGGATAAGAAAGTTTGTTTAGAAGTTTTCGGGAGACAACATTAAAACAGCTTATACAGACGGGAAAGACAGCGATTTTATCAGCCTGTACAGGCAGCAGGATTCAATTTACCGGAAGTGCAGTAAAGAAAAGTTACAGGGCCTGCAGTGGGAAAATTTTGAAACAGGGACAGTGTACGGGAGATAAATAAAATCAGTAAACCACAGCCATAAATATCATCAGGAAAAGGGGCAGAAGCACTATGTAGAGGAGGTATGTCACCAGAAGGACATATGCTGTAAGGTCCTCGTTGACACCGGCATTCATTGCCATAGTGGAAAAATTATTTGCCGGAGGTATATGAAATTCAAGGAAAAGAACAAAAACAATGGCACTGTCAGCATTGAGAGGTTTCAGGATGAGAAAGAAAATCAGGTAGAAAAAAATCGGGACAAGCACATACCTGACTGCAATTACACCTGTCAGGATAAGGTTCATCTGCTTTCTGACAGAGTGGTGAAGCTTTATCCCTGCAATCATTGCCCCGAGAGTCACAAGAATCAGAGGAGCAAGTATTGTCCCCATTTTTTCAAGAGCTGAAAAAATATAAAGAAACGGCATCCCCGGATTGAAGAAAAAGGGCTGAAGGCTGAAAAGGGGAATGAAAAGCCCTGCAAGAATCCCGTATACAGGAGGCGACAGCAGGCTTTTTATGCTGAATTTTCTGCTGTGGCTGGATAAAAAATAATTCCCTACAGACCAGAGCAGCGCGCTGTAGATAAAAAGATATATCCCGATCAGGACAACAGCCTTGTCTCCTCCGAAATATTCCGACAGGAGAGGCATTGTCATTGGAAATATCTCAATCAGGGAAATAGGGATATACCCGCCGTTGCCGAAAGCCCCGAGCGCAATCCCGGCCCCCTTCTCCCTTTTATCAAGAGGCAGAATAGAAAAAAACAGAAATGCAAAGAGAACTGCAGCTGCTGTATTGACTACTGCTGCAAGAGGCATATAAAGGGATCCCTTAAGGACGGAAATATCAGAGCTGCCCATCTTTGTGAAAAAATAAAGGGGCAGAGCTATCCTGATCAAAAAGGCACTTACAGATTTCTGAAAATGCTGATCAACTATCCCTGACTTTCTTGCGAAAAACCCTATGCCAAGAAGGACAAGGATCTGTATTGATGTAAAGAATCCCGGCAGCATATATTCCATATCAGTATAATTATAAGAATATATATTACCTCTTTCAATGTGGAAATTATCTTAAAAAAATAAATATTTTAACCGGTAAATAAAACTGGAAGTGATATCCGGTTTTATTGCTAAAAATATAACGGTTCCGTTATAATGCATGCAGATAATTCTCCTAGGCAGAAAATACCGGTATTTTTAAATTATTGATCATTAACCTGACATTATCTTTTGCATATAATGAATATGCTGATAAAATCAATATTATTGACATTCTGACTGATTACCTAATGAGAATACTATAAAAACATGCTGCGGAAGGAGAACCTGATGTTCGAAAAAATCAAAAACTGGCTTATTTCTGAATCGGCTGAGTTCAGGGAAGTTCACCATGGAATAACAAAAACCTCGGAGGAATCAGCAAGAGCAAGAGGAGAAGATATCTCAATCGGAGGAAAAGCACTTGTTCTTAAAACAGGGGAGACTTTCAGCATTTTTGTTTTAAGTGCTGCCGGAAAACTGGATTCCTCAGCTGTAAAAAAGCATTTAGGCATTAAAAAAACCCGTTTTGCAAGCAGTGAGGAACTGCTTGGGTTAACAGGGCTTGTTCCGGGATCTGTTCCCCCTTTTGGCAGACCTGTTATAGATCTTGATCTTTATGTTGACAATTCAATTGTAAAAAATGAAAAAATTGCATTCAATGCAGGCTCCCTTACAGATTCAATCATCATGTCTACTGAAGACTATTTCAGACTGGCAAAGCCTGTGATATTCAGTTTTTCAGATTTAACAGACTGATTTTTTTACAGGATATCACCGCATTGAACAATCAGGCAGATCCTGTGCAGAGCTGTTTAAAAAGGAAAGAAAATAATGGCGAAAATTCTTGTAAGCTCCTGTCTCCTTGGCTTTAATGTCCGTTATAACGGAAGCTGTATAAATACTGAAAATAACAGCTTTAAGATACTTGCTGAACAGCATGAAATTATTCCATTCTGCCCTGAAGTCTCAGCAGGGCTTCCCATACCAAGGCCGCCTGCAGAAATTACAGGAGGAGAGGGAGAGGATGTATTATCAGGAACAGCAGAGGTTCTTAATAACATAGGGGAAGATGTTACAGAGGCTTTTCTGAACGGGGCAAGGCTGGCACTTGATAAATGCCTCAGTGAGAATATTTTCCTGGCTGTCCTTGCAGAGCGAAGCCCTTCATGCGGAAGCAGCCTTATATATGACGGCAGCTTCAGAGGTATGACGAAAGCCGGCAGAGGAGTAACTGCTGCCCTGCTTGAAAAATCAGGTATAAAGGTGTTCAGCCAGGACAATATCTTCTTGTTAATTAAAGATTTTTCTTCATGACTATTCTTAAGAAAAATTCCTGAATTATTTTATTAAATTTGATTTTATACCTCCCTTTTCATATGTTTATTAACAGGGGAAATAAATATATGAAAAATACAGCCCTCATCACAGGGGCAAGCAGCGGAATAGGAAGGGAGCTGGCAAGGATACATGCTGAAAGAGGCGGAGACCTTGTTATTGCAGCAAGAAGCAGGGACAGGCTTGAAAAACTGAAATCCGAGCTTGAAACGTCCTTTGGTGTTGAAGTAATTGTTATTGTCAAGGATCTGACCCGGCCGGAAGCTCCGGAGGAAATTTTCACTGAACTGAGAAACTCGGGAACAGAGATTGATTACCTTATAAACAATGCAGGTTTCGGAGGCCTGGGAAAATTCCATGAAAGGGAATGGGAAAAAGACAGTGCAATGATCAGTCTGAATATCACAGCTCTCACTGCCCTTACAAGATTGTTCCTTCCCGGTTTTGTGAAAAGAAAAAGCGGAAAGATTCTCAATATATCATCAACTGCCAGTCTCATGCCCGGACCTCTCCAGGCGGTTTACTATGCGACAAAAGCCTATGTAACATCATTCAGCAATGCACTTGCAGAGGAACTGAACGGCACAGGAGTCACAGTAACAGCCCTGCTCCCGGGTGCGACAGATACAGGCTTCGGCAGTATTTCAGGTATGGACAGGACAAGTCTGTTTGCAGAACCTGCATCCCCCCGCAGGGTTGCCGGGGACGGATACAGGGGAATGCTTGAAGGGAAACTCAATGTTGTCTCAGGTGTGAGGTTTTCACAGAAAGTAATGATTTCACTTATTCCGTTTCTGCCGAAAAAGATTATCCTCAGGCAGATCCACAGGATGCAGAAACCAATTCCCTGACATATTAAAGGAGAGAGAAATGAAAGCTTCTTTTTACGACAGGTACGGACCGCCTGAAATACTCAAGGTAAAGGAAATTGAAAAGCCCATCCCCGGGGACAGTGAGGTTCTTGTAAAAATCCATGCGGCAACAGTCAACAGAACAGACTGCGCCACTGTCAGGGCAAAACCCTTTTTCATGAGACTGGTAACAGGACTTCTTAAACCCAGGATCAATGTAACAGGAACTGATTTTGCAGGAACAGTGGAAGAGACAGGCAGGGATGTCATGGGATTCTCAAAGGGTGACAGGGTTTTCGGATTCAATGACACAGGTGTTGCATCACATACGGAATATCTTGTCATCAGCGGAACCGGGGGAATTGAGCACATGCCTGACAGCATATCGTTCAGTGAAGCTGCAGCAAGCTGTGAAGGGGTACACTATGCAATTAATTTCATCAACAAGGTAGACCTCAGGGAAGGGGACAAGGTACTGGTATACGGGGCATCAGGTGCAATAGGATCTGCGGCTGTCCAGCTCCTTAAAAACAGAAATGCTGATATAACAGCGGTATGCGGAACAGAGAATATTGAACGCATCAGATCTCTGGGAATTGAAAATGTCATTGATTATGAGAAAGAGGATTTTACAAAAGTCAGCACAAGATACAGGTTTATTTTTGATACTGTCGGAAAAAGTTCCTTTTTCATATGCAGGCATCTGATGGAACCTGACGGGGCCTATATATCATCAGAGCTGGGACATTTTGGACAGAATGTTTTTCTCGCCTTAGTAACCCCTCTTTTCAGAAAAAGAACAGTCAGGTTCCCCTACCCCGACAATATCAAAGCCACCCTTGAAATAATGAAATCACTCCTTGAAACAGGCCGGTTTAAACCCCTTATTGACAGGGAATATACACTTGATCAGATAAGCGAGGCATTCAGGTATGCTGAATCAGGAACAAAGACAGGTAATGTGATTCTGAGTATAGATGATAATTAATGCACTCTGCCCGGGTTTTCTTTATTTCTGGCTGAAACAATTGTATGATACAGAAAACGTTGTTTTATCTTAGTTCAGAATCCTTTAAAAGGAGAACCAGGCAATGCCGTATTTAAAAAATATCAAGAAGAATATAAAATTACTGGAAAAGGAAAGTAAAAAAGATGAAGCTGAAAAACAGCTGCGAAGAGAGGGTAAGGAGGCAATTGGGCCGCTTGCTGAATCGATCATAGTGAAAGACAAAAGCAATGAGGTCAAACTTGACCTCCTTGGCAAACTGGTACTGAATCATGGTACAGATATGCTTACTGCAAAACTCGACGAACTGTATAAAAGCAGGCAGAAGTATCATTCAAAGATTGCATGGCTTGCATGGAGAATAAAACTGAGAGAGGCTTCAGGCCTGATGCTGAAGATACTGGAAGGAAAAGATAAAAACTATGCTTTTACAGCTCTGACTGACTGGGATATACAGATTGATTTTGAGACAATAAAAAAACTTGTTGTTCACCCAAGTACAAAAAACAGTTCTATAAAAGCGCTCGGAAATCACAATACACAGGAATCAAGAGATATGGCGGAAAGCTTTCTGCTGGATGAATACGAATCTGCCAGGGAGGAAGCCTATAAAACCCTTTCAAAAATCGGTACAAGGGAAACCCTCTACAAACTTGCAGGAAAAGGGGTTCCTGAAAACAGATATTTCAGGGATGCTGTCAGATCCATAATAAAAAGGGAATCTGCTGCAGAAATAGAAGAAGAGATCCTGAAACTGGAAAAAATAGGCAATTCAGAAGGTTTTTTGTCCCTTGCCCCGGGAGGCAGTTTCAACGAAAACTGCAGAAACAAAGCAGCTGTTGAAATCGGTTTAAAACTGAACAGAAAAGGGGGCAGGGAAAGCATGGAACTTGCAGCACTGGGAATAACACTCCTTACAGGCGCTGTCTCCGGAAGAGAGCTTGAGGCAGCATGGAAAGGAATCGGAACATGGTACTGAAAAAGATTAAAAAAGATATTCATAACCCGTACTTTGTATGATATTCTGATTATATAGAGGCATTATTTAATCAGGCAGAGTTCAATCTTCCATATTAAAAAGAAAGACAACCCTTCCTGATATGAGAGGCTCACAGTAATATCAGAACATCAGGAGGAAATCATGGCTATCGATAAAAACTGCATGTACTGCATGAGGGACAGCAGGGTATCAGATCTTATGCTTGAAATAGCAGAACTTAAAGTATCAACTTTCTATTTCTTCAGGGAACAGACCCATCCGGGGAGATGCATAATTGCATTCAACAGGGGACACAAGGGGGAAATTTTCGAACTTACAGAAGAAGAGAGAAAAGACCTTATTGATGATCTTGCAAAAGCTTCAAATGCAGTTCAGAAGGTTTTTAATCCCGACAAAATCAATTACGCATCTTTCGGGGACAAAGGGCCACATATTCATTTTCATATTGTTCCAAAATACAGGGACGGGGTAAAATGGGGAGAAATCTTCGATATGATGCCTGAGAATAAAGTATATATTGAAGATGCAGAATACAAAAAGTTTGTTGCTGCGCTCAAAGCTGAACTTTAAAAAAAACGGGTACTGTTTAATCTAACAGTACCCGTTTTTTTTCTTTATTAAACATCTTCAGCTGTTTCAGGGACTACAAGCACAGGGCAGACAGCCTTCCTTATCAGCTTTTCAGTATAGTTTCCAAGCATTCTGTTAATAATGTTCTTTCCCGCTCCCCTTCCTATGATAATGAGGTCAACCTTCTCGTTTTTCGCTTCCTTCAGTATTTCCTCCCCGACATTCCCGATTACATAGCGGGTAGACCATTTGATCCCATCTGGCAGGAGAGGAACATAATCCTCTTTGATCTTTCTGTCGATATCATGCTTTGCCTTTATATCCACATCATCCACTTCATAGATATAGGACTTCCAGAACTGGGCATCTGGCTCGGGAATAACATGAAACATTATTATCTCACAGCCGGTATTTCCGGCTGCAATATTAAGTGTGTAATGGAATGCTTTCATCGCATCAGTATTAAAGTCTGTGCAGAAAAGTATTTTACTGAAAATATTTCTGTAAGGCATTTAAAACTCCTTATCTAATGCAGAAGGTTCGGAAGAAAAAGGCATAAATCCGGAACCAGAATCAGAATAAGTGCGGAAATAATAAGCATCATTAAAAACGGAATCGCACCCTTGAAAATAACAGGAAGCGGAATATCCCTTTCCATTCCGCTCACGACATAAACATTAACACCTACAGGAGGAGTAATAACCCCCATCTGGGTTATCACAACAACAATTACACCGAACCATACAGGATCAAAGCCTAGTTCAAGAACAACAGGGTAGAATATCGGTATGGTGAGAAGTATAAGTGCAAGCGCATCAATTATGCATCCTGCTGCAAGGAAAAACAGGATAATAACCATCATTATCATCCATCCCGGAAGGGGAAGAGACACAAAAAACTCGGCAGCGGCAAAAGGGATACGGGAAACAGCAAGAAACCTGCCGAATATTACAGCCCCTGCAACAATAAAGAATATCATACTTGATGTCCGTACTGTTTCAAGGATGATCTGTCTGATCTTGTGCATGTTAAGTTCTTTCTGGAAAAAAGCAATTGCAAAACTTCCTGCAGCTCCGATTGCAGCGGCTTCTATGGGGGTGAAAAAGCCGAAAAACATCCCCCCCATCACAAGGAGGAAGAGGATTATTGTTTCAATGACACCGTTCAGGGAATGAAGCCTCTCTTTCCAGGAATGCTTCGGGCCTGCAGGGCCGAGCTTATTATCTTTTGAACACCTTATATATATATTGATGCAGAAAAGTACTGTAATCATGATTCCGGGTACAATACCGGCAAGAAAAAGGCTTCCTATGGACTGTTCTGTCATCAGCGCATAAACAATAAAAACAACTGAGGGGGGGATAAGCATTCCAAGCGATCCTCCCGAGGCTACAGTCCCGGAGGCCAGGGAATCTGCATATCCGTATCTTTTCATCTCAGGAAGGGCAACCGCCGCCATGGTCGCTGCTGTTGCAGGCCCGGAACCGCATATTGCACCGAACCCTGCACAGGCGCCTACAGTTGCCATTGCAAGTCCCCCTTTCAGGTGGCCTATCCAGACATATGCAGAGTGGAATAATCTCCTGCTTATACCTGCGTGAAAAGATACCTGCCCCATCATTACAAAAAGGGGAATTACGGTAAGCCCGTATGATGAAAAAGTCTCAAAGAGGTCTGCTGTAACCATGCTGAATGCGGCATGGGGCGAAATTATCATTGAGAATCCGATAACACCTGCTGCAAGCATTGCAAATGCAACCGGCATACTTGTAAGAAGCAGGGCAAAAAGAATAAAACAACCGAAAATACCGATCTGAACAGGACTCATGGCTTTATCAGCTCCTTTCCGGGGTGTACAAGGTGATATGTAAAAACAACCATCATCAGGAAGCAGTTAAAACTGATCAGCATGGGGATCCAGAAAACAGGAAGACCCAGATTGGGAAAGACCTCCCCTGAATTGAAAAGTGAAATTCCGTGCTGAAATATTTTAACAGAAAGGACACCGAAAATCATGAGAGAGGCAAGTCTCAGTATGGTATCAAGAATTATCCTCCAGAACCTACCGCATTTGTGATAGAAAAACTCTATCGCTATATGCCCCTTTACAGCAGTGAGATAGGGAAGAGCACATGAGACAGCAACAGCACCGCATGCCCTGACCAGGTCATATGCTCCTGTAATTCCGGTGTTGAAAATTCTCATTACAACATCAAGAACTGTTATTACAATCATCAGAAGAATAGCAGCGCCTGCAATATATGCAAGCGCAATAATTATTCTGCTTATAAGGGAAAAAATCTTCATTTCTATTTCAGCATTGCCTTGATATCTTTAAGGAAATCAGAGCCCGGAAGACCTTTGGATTCAGCAGCATCAACATATTCTTTGTAAACAGGCTCCATTGCAGCTGTAAGCTTGCTGTTTTCACTGTCGCTGAGGGAAATAAAAGTCTTGCCCAGCTCCTTTACAAATGCGTCCCCCTGTCTGTCGCTTTCATCCCAGGCTTCTCCCTGTCTGATAATCCATTCATTGCTTACTTCTGTCATAACAGACTGCAGATCTTCAGGAAGTGACTCCCATTTCGCCTTGTTCATTACAACAAACATTGAGGTTGTGTATCCGACAGCCTTTGTATCAATTACATAATCAATAACCTCGCCCTGCTTCCACCCCTTGAGAGTTTCAACCGGACAGAAGGTTGCATCAACAACTCCTTTCTGGAGGGCTTCATAGGTATCCCCCTGGCTCATTGAAACAGGAGTTCCTCCGACAGCGGAAACTATTTTTGCGGAAAGGCCTGTAGCCCTTATTTTCATGCTGCTCATATCTGATACAGATTCAGCTTTTTTGCGGCTTGCAAGTATGCCGGGGCCGTGAGCATGAAGATATAATACATGAACACCTGAAAGCTCTTCAGGCTGATATTTATTTACCATTTCATTGGCAATTTTAGTGGCTGTTACACCGTCCGGATAACCAAGGGGTAGATCAAGCCCCTCGAGAAGAGGGAATCTTCCTCTTGTATATGCAAAAACACTCATACCGATATCAGCTACGCCAGTTTCCACAGCTTCATAAGTCTGAGCTGCCTTTGTCAGAGTGCCTCCGTGGAAAAGAGCTATTTTAATTCTTCCTTTTGAACGGGCTTCAACTTCCTTTGCCCATTCCTCTGCTGTCCTGGCCTGTAAGTGTGTTGCAGGAAAAAAGACTGCATAATTGAATTCGTATGTCTTGTCATCAGCCCTGGCGGCCGCTTCATCGTTCTTTTTACTGCAGCCGGAAAGCAGTATCAGAACTGTTAATAATAAGAGTGTTGTGATCTTTTTCATGGTTTCTCCATATAGAATTATAATTTTAAAAAGGATATATTGAATTCCCCTTTTTATCAAATGGTTTTACACTTCCATCATGCTTAAATTTTAATAATTATTCGGAAATAATGTATAATGATGCAATTCACAATATTTACGGCAGAAAATACGGTTGGGAATAAACATATTCACCGGTACAACACAGAAACAGATAAAAACAGTCACCATACAGGAGAGATCATGGAAATAAGAAAACTTGCCTTCAGCGACCTTGAGCAGCTTGACAGGCTTTATTACCAGTTCTGGGGAGAAAACTCAGACATCGAAAAAATGAAAAACAGATTCAGGCAAAAACACAGGATTCAAAAAAAAACTGCCTTGAATTTCAGCTGAAAAAAATAACCAGATCAACAGCAGTCAGGAATTATTGCACAGTAAATATATAATCCCTGAAAACAGGGGAAGATAATATGTATGAAGAGGATATACTCAACGAAATTTTTCAGTTTATTGAAACCCACCTTGACAGGGAAATCACCCTTAAAAAGATCAGTGACAGGATCTGCTATTCAGAGGAATATACCTGCCGCTTCTTCAAAAAGATGACAGGGGAAAACCTGTTTGATCATATAAGAAGCAGAAGACTTATCAGGGCAGCTGATGAGCTTGGTACAAACGGCGGGAAAATCATTGATATTGCACTTTCACACGGTTTCAACTCGCCTGAAGGGTTTTCAAGGGCATTCTCATCATACTTCGGCATGCCGCCCCTCAAATTCCGGAACTGCAGACCGGAAATAAAACATTTCATGCCAAGGGGATACAAAGTCTACCCTTTGGAAATAAGGGAGAAAAAAATGAAGAAACTGACTGTCTTTACACAGGTTATTGAAAGACCTGAAAGGAAACTCTATCTGGTGCGCGGGGAAAAGGCGGAAGACTATTTTGAATACTGCGAAGAACTCGGATGCGATATATGGGGACGCCTTCTGGAGGTTGAAAATCCGCTGTATGAACCGGTTGGGGTATGGCTTCCGGAGCCTTTCAGAACACAGGGAACATCCTTTTATGCACAGGGGGTGGAAACAGCTGCTGATCATACAGGAAATGTTCCTGAAAACCTTGACTGCATACTGCTACCCGCATCAGAATACATGGTTTTCCAGAGCGAGCCTTATGAGGAAAGTGATGAAACAATGATGGAGGTTATTCTCCAGGTACAGGATTCCATAAAGAAATATAACCCGGAAATATACGGCTATGAATGGGCAGAAAACAACGGTCCGAGATTCCAGCTCATGCCGATCGGAGAAAGGGGTTATATTGAAGGACTTCCAGTGAAACGGAAGAAGCAGGGATAGATAAAAATACTTACCCCCGGACAGCTTCAGATAATGATTTATCCGGGGGATCCTTTCACAGGCTCCGCCGGCATGTACTGTTAAAACAGAAACAATATTGCAGATTTTTAAAAAAGTTGAAACATGATACAGATCCTGTAAAACCCCGATATAAAAATTAATTCTCTTTGATTTCCGGTGTTTCTGTATTAATCTGATTTAAAAGGATAAATATTTTGAATGAAATACTTAAACAGATAAAAGAGAGAAAATCTGTAAGAATTTTTCAAAGAAAAGATATTCCTCCGGAGGTGAAGGAAGAAATACTGCAGTCTGCCTTCGAAGCCCCGACTGCAGGCTCCATGATGCTTTACACCATAATTGATATCACTGATCAGAAGCTGAAAGATAAACTTGCAGTCAGCTGTGATAACCAGATGTTTATTGCTGAAGCCCCACTTGTCCTTATCTTTCTGGCAGACTACCAGAAGTGGTATGACATGTTTCTGTTCAGCAGCTGCAGCCCGAGGAAACCAGGAGAAGGAGACCTGATGCTGGCAATATCTGACGCCCTGATAGCTGCCCAGAACACAGTACTTGCTGCAGGATCCATGGGACTCGGATCATGCTATATCGGGGATATCATGGAAAACTGCGGGAAAGTGAGAGACATGCTTGATCTCCCGGATTATGTATTTCCTGCAGCCATGGTTGTTTACGGATACCCTTCAGAAAACCAGAAAAAAAGAAATAAACCTGTCCGTTTTGAAAAAAGTTATATTGTAAGTGAAAACAGATACAGAAAACTTAAAGGAGAGGAAATCTCTGCATACCATGATGCAAGGAATAACAAATCAGGAAAGATAAATCCCGAAACAATTGAAGCTTTCTGCAAGCGCAAGTACATGTCGGATTTTTCCATTGAAATGAACAGGTCAGTATCTGAATATCTTAAAAACTTCAGGAATAATACCTGAAAAGAAGAGAGTCATATTGTGAATAAAAAAGTAATAATAAATGACAGCATGCAGAAAGGTTATTATTATCTTACAGAACCTGAAGGGGAAAACTTTGCAGAAGATTTCCTTCCGGAACTCAGCCCGAAAGAGATGCTTGAACTGGGAGTCTTCGGAGGGAAATACCTTACAGACTGCAGGGGGGAATTCCCCGAAAACTGGTTTGAAAAAGCAAAGCTTTCTCCCGGGAAAAAGGACATATCATTAAACTTTTTCATGGTTGATGCATCTCTTCCCCTCAAAGCATGGCAGGACAGGGGATGGATACATCCGGCAGATCCCAGGGGATGGTTTCAGTGGTACTGCCGCTACTATATGGGGCGGAGGATGGAAGAAGAGGACAGAAGACAGATCAACAGGTGGAAGGCAATGAAACGCCATATCGGGCAGATAAGAAAAAACTGCAGAAAAGGGGATATTGAGTGCAGAAAAAAACAGAGGCAGGCACTTCTCCACTGGGCTTATGACAGCAGAAAATTCTAGTCAATATTTATTCTGATATTTGCAATTATGCTGTCATCTGGCCTATATTAATAAATAAGGATTTAAAAATGGCTGTAAAAAACAATATTTATGAAAAAATAATAGCTAATCTCCATGACGGGCTTTTCTTTGTAGACAAGGATGCAGTTATCACATACTGGAACAAGGCGGCTGAAAGGATAACGGGATACCCCAGAAACGAGGTACTCGGTAAATCATGCACTGAAAATTTTTTAAGCTACTATGATGAAGAGGGAAATATGGTTTCCGGAGACCTGTGTCCCATACAGACAACAATTTCAGACGGCATCCCGAGAGAGAGTGACCTTTATATTATACATAAAAACGGCAGCAGGATACCTGTATCTGTGAGGGTAAGCACTGTTAAGGACAGTAAAAACAGGATTACAGGAGCAATTGAGCTTTTTACAGATATCAGTACAAAAACAGTGAATGAACTCAGAATAAGGGAGCTTGAAAAAATAGCACTTGTTGACAATCTTACTAAACTGGCAAACCGCCACTACATAGAAAAAGAGCTTAAAAGCAGGTTTGAGGAAAAAAAGCGTTTCAATATTCCGTTCGGGATACTTTTCGCGGATATTGATGATTTCAAGGAATTCAACGACAGATACGGACACCTTGCAGGGGATGAGGTATTAAAAAAGGTTGCTGAAGTTTTCGTTACTAATTCACGCCCTTTTGACCTTTTCGGAAGATGGGGGGGAGAGGAATTTATAGGAATCATCAGGAACATCAACGGCAGCGATCTTTATAATCTGGGAGAAAAGATGAGAAATCTTGTGTCTGAATCGAAAGTTGTCAAAAACGATGAAATGCTGAGGATTACAATATCCATAGGCGCAACCCTTGTAAAACAGGGTGACAGCATCAACAGCCTGATTGAAAGAGCAGACAGGCTCCTTTACAAAAGCAAGGACAGCGGGAAAAACATCCTGTCGTCAGATTTCTGAGTCTATCTCTGATTTTTTAAACACAATGTTACATTCTCAAACTATAATAGAAAAATGAAAAACAGAATTATTGCTTTTGATGCAGATGATACTTTATGGATCAACGAACCCTATTACAGGGAAACAGAAAAGGAATTTGCCATTCTGGTTTCAGATTACTGTCAGGAGGATGAGGCAAACAGAGAACTGCTGAAAACGGAAATAGACAATATCCCGTTATACGGTTTCGGCGCCAAGGGCTTTACCCTTTCACTTATTGAAACTGCATTGAGGATCAGCAGCAACAGAATCAGTCAGAAAAAAATCAGTGCCATTATTGATCTCTGTAAAAATCTCATCAACAGGCCGGTAATTCTCCTTGAAGGAGTTGAAGAGACACTTGAAGCACTCTACAGAAAGGGGTACGGGATGGTGGTTGCCACAAAGGGGGACCTTCTTGACCAGCAGAGAAAGCTGAAAAAATCGGGACTTGAAAAGTATTTTGACCACATTGAAATAATGAGTGATAAAAAGGAGACAGACTATCTCAGCCTGACTGAAAGACTCGGAATAAGAACTAAAAGCTTTATAATGATAGGGAACTCCCTTAAATCTGATATTCTCCCTGCTGTAAGGATAGGAGCATCAGCAATCCATATCCCGTTTCACACTACCTGGCAGCATGAAATGGAGGACCCGTCACCAGCGGAAAAAGAGAAATATACAGAAGCAGAATATATTTCAGATGTAATAAGTATTCTTGAAAGTAAAAATTTCAGTAGATAATTTTTATTTTCAGTTTCCGGGGAAAATGTTTTATAATTGAATACAGAATCCAGAAAGCTTACAGGGGGAATAAGAATGAAAACAGCTGTTGTTTACAGATCAGTATCAGGTTTTACAAAGAAATATGCCCAGTGGATTTCGGAAGACCTTGGAGGAGACCTCTTTGAACTTTCACAGTTTTCAGGAAAGGTTTCAAGCAACTACGATTCAATTGTCTTCGGGGGACCGCTTCATGCTGCCGGGATTGCAGGACTCAAGTCATTCAAAAAAAAGATTAACCCGGGTAGCGGAAAAAAGGTAATTATCTTTGCATGCGGAGCATCCCCGGCTGATGAGAAAGTTCTTGGTGAAATCAGGACAAAAAATTTCTCTGTAACAGAAAAAAACAGAATTTCGTTTTATTACCTCAGAGGGGGATTTGACTTCAGCCGGCTTAATCCGGCAAACAAGATCATAATGTCACTTTTCAGAAAGAGTCTTGAAAAGAAAAATGAAAAAACAGAAGAGGAGCAGGGAATGCTTGATTCCTATGAAAACCCTGTTGATTTTACTGAAAAAGAAAATATAAGACCGATTATAGATGAACTGAGGGAATAAGGTAGAAAAAAGGCATATACCAATAACAGAGTTTCAATCAGGAGGTAATAATGAATTTGAGAGATGTATTGAAAAAAGCAATTCAGGGAGAAATTGAGGGGAGAGAACTTTACAGGACAGCTTCTGAAAAAAGCAGTGATGAGAAGGCAAGGGAAGTTTTCGCATTTCTTGCCGAAGAAGAGGATTCCCATATAAAGGCTCTTCAGAATATTTTAAAATCCTACGCAGAAGACGAAGAATTGAAAATAGAGATGCCTGAAAGAAAAATCACCCTGGATAATGCGGAAAATCCGATATTTTCAAAGAATTTCAGGGAAAGACTTGAAGGAAGACATTTTGAAATATCCGCTATTTCAATAGGGATGAAACTGGAAATGGATTCTTATAAATTCTATTCAGCCATGGCGGAAGAAGAATATGATATCAAGTTAAAGGAATTTTTCAGATCAATGTCTGAGTGGGAGAAATCACATTACAATGCACTCAGCAGGGAGATGGAATCACTGCAGAATGATTACTTTGAGAAAAACAATTTCGCCCCTTTTTAAAACTGCATTGCAGTCTTTTCTCCCAATATACATTATCAGCCGGGCTGTATACAAAGGGAAGACTGCATAATTATATCTGTCCATTCATCTTCAGCAGCAGGTACGAATTTCAGAAGAAATCCGCCGTTATGACAGAACAGCCTTTCAGAAACTTCAGCCCTGGTGAAATCAATGTTATCATAGCCATGGTTTGTCCTGTAGAATGTCCTTGCCGATTCATTTTCTTCATCAAAAGAATAAACCGCATCTGCTTCATAATGGTCCACCAGATCCTTGTCTGAAGACCTGGCAGCCTGAAAAAGCCCTGAAGGGGGACGCCTGTTGTAAACAAGGACTTTCACACCGCAGTGTTCTGTCAGTTCAACATTGCCGTTTTCCGAGAGCCATTCAGATGCCTTTATCCGTTTTTCCTCAAAATCAATTTTTTCCCTGATTCCTTCCATGAAAAGACTGACAATGGAAAGGGGATTTTCCTCAAATGATTTCAGCAGAATATTCTGTGAAAAGGAAAAATATCTCCGGCTCTCTGAGGATGTCTCAAAATCAGCAAGAGCCTTCTGACCTTTTGTATCTACTGCTGATACAAGCTTTATATATTCATGTAACCGGCTTTCTGAAAGCAGAGGGAAATACTGTTCAAAAACAAGCCCTGCCGAAGAGGGAAGATCAGCATCCTGATGATGGTCAAACATCAGCTTTTCAGAATCATAAACAAGACCGCAGTCGATAAAATATGTATCTTTTTCAGATCCGAGTGAAGAGGCAAGAGATACCGCCTCATGGGGGCTGACTCTTTCTACAGACCCGGGAAGTTCGTTTCTGTATACTGCTATCAGCGATATTGCAAGCAGTTCATCCATATGAGCTTTACCATTGTGAGTAATTATTCTGTATGCCATTTATTCTCCGGTCATGTTCTATTTCTGTTACAGCAGGTTTGGTGTATACAAGTTTCCTGTCTGGGGATAAAATAATATAAAGGAAAAACCCATGAATTTGAATACTTCAGCTTTTTTAAAAAGCTTTTTTTTAAATTGATTCACAAATGCTGAAGGGGAGTAATTTTGAATACAGAAAAACTGAAAACTGCTGAAAAATTATTTTTCAGAAAATATCCGGAAGGGTTTGATTCACAGGAGATGAAGGAAATAGCCAGGAAGCACAAGCCGGAAAAGATGCACAGGATGGCAAGGGAACTGTTCAGCAGGGAAGTCTTTTCAGATACTCAGCAGATTACGGAAAACATGATAAAAACAGTAACAAGGTCTTCAATGGTTTCTGTATTTGAAAAACCGAGATTCAGGGATTACGTAAGATCACTGGATAAAGGAGAAAAACTGATTCTTGCAAAAGGGCTTGAAGATTTTCTCTACAATGATCAGGAAGCGGGATTTTCTGCAATGGTGGATATTCTTACACCTGGAAAAATTGCAAAATGGCCTGTGATAACAGTAATACCGGAATATTTCAATCCCGGATGGGAAATATTTGTAAAGCCGACAACCGCAAAAGGAGTTCTTTCCTTCTTTGAAATAGATGATCCAGTCTACAGGCCAAGACCGGATTTTGATTTCTACAGAAAATACAGAGATGTAATAAACAGCATGAAAAAAGAGGTTTCAGAATCACTCTCCCCTTCAAATGCAGCATTCTGCGGCTTTCTCATGATGAGTATGGATCCGGAGGAATAACTGAAAATGAAAATTCTATTCATATTAACTGCAGCCTGTGTCATTGCATCATTTGTAAAAGACAGAAAAAAAACAAAACAGGCTTTTAAGAAAGCATTTAAGAAATTTGAGAAAATGGTTCCCCCTTTTTTTACAATGATAATTGCAATATCGATAGTACTTTATTTTCTCTCTGACGAAGCACTCCTTAAGATACTCGACAATGACAACCGCCTTCTCTCAGTGATACTTGCATCTCTTCTGGGTTCTGTATCTTTCATGCCTGGATTTATAACCTATCCACTGTGCGGCCTTCTTCTCCAAAAAGGGGTAACATACACAGTGCTTTCCGCATTCACCACAACACTGATGATGGTTGGAGTTCTAACCTACCCTGTTGAAAAAGCCTATTTCGGAAACAGAGTAACAATAATAAGAAATCTTGCAGGTTTTGCTACAGCACTTATTGTTGCTCTTGCAACAGGACTTGTTTTCGGAGAACTCATGCAATGAAAAAGAATTTGATTATCAAAGTTATAATTATACTGCTTTACGGATGCTTTCTTGCATGGTCTTTTTTTACAGATTTTACTCCGGGCATTAAAATCGGAAAAACTTTTTCACATTTTTTATCAGATATGGTAAGCATTATTCCATGTGTTTTCATACTGCTGGGACTTTTCGAGGTATGGGTAAAACGGGAAACAGTTGAAAAACATCTCGGAGAGAAATCCTCTTTTCTCAGCTACCTCTGGGTCATCCTGCTTGCAGGGACAACTGTGGGGGGGCTTTACCTCGCTTTTCCCGTCGCATATACAATTTATAAAAAGGGGGCAAGGCTTTCAGTCATATTTACATATATAGGAGCTTCTGCCGTATGCAGGATTCCCATGACAACTTTTGAAGCCTCCTTTCTGGGACTGAAGTTTACCCTTGTGAGGTTGCTTGTTTCGATTCCGCTGATAATTATCAGTTCCCTGATAATGGAAAAATTTCTGGCAGGGAGAAACTTTGAAATAAAAGAGGGATGATAATGATTAAAGAAGGTATTTCTGTTGTAAGGAAAAAAGAAATAAACTATCTGAAGATTGATGGAAAAATCATGAAATTCAAACCATGGCTGGGGGACCTTCTATCCTTCCATTATGATGCAATAATGAAAAAATCAATCTTTCCCAAAAAATTCAATGCGGATATCAAAAAGCATGAAAAAAATCTGGAAAACATTTACAGCGCAATACAGGACTCAACAGTTCTTGAACTAGCATGCGGCAGCGGAAATCTGTCAAATCTTCTGAACCGGAACAACCGGTATTCAGGAGTTGACATAAGTCCGGGACTTATAAGAATTGCTTTCAAAAAATTCATATCTGCAGGATTTGACAAGCCGCAATTCTATATTTCTGATGCTGCTAATCTCCCTTTCACAGATGATTATTTTGATATCTGCATCTGCAATCTTTCTCTTAATTTTTTCCAGGATACAGCAGCGGCTGCAGAGGAGATTAAAAGAATAATAAAACCAGGCGGTGCATTTTACTGCAGTGTCCCTGTCCCTGAAAGAAAACCGGCAAAAAGCATTATAAGGGGAACACTTCCTTCTGCAGCAGAACTTGAGACTGTATTTACCAATGCAGGATTCAGTTTCACAGAATATAATATTATAAACGGAGCAGTTTTTTATTTTAAAGCCGTAAAAAAATGAAATGAGTTCCAGAAATTTTTCAGGAAATAAAACATTATACCTTTTTCTTTTATTTATTCTGATCTCTTCATCAGGATGGAAAAAGAGAAGCCTGATCAGGGACATGATCCTGATGAGATGAGAACACTGCTTTACATGATCTGCAATGCAAAGCTGGAAAAACCGAAACAATAAAAAAAGGCTGTCTTAGACAGCCCTTTTAAAACAACCTGTATATTATCTTTCTCCCCTGATATAGGGCTCACCCAGATGGGCCGGAGCATTCATCTTCCTGTGCCCCTCCTTGCTGATACCGTAAATAAAGAGAACTGCCAGAGTTGTCAGGTAGGGAAGCATTCCGAGAAAGTTGGGAGAGATCCCGAGCGGCTGGAGAAGATACTGAAGAACAAAAATGCCTCCGAATATATAGGCTCCCGCAAATGCCTTTCTCGGGTCCCACATGGCGAAAATAGTGAGTGCAACTACTATCCAGCCCCTTCCTGCAGTCATACCCTCTATCCATGATTTGCTGTAGGCAATTGAAAGATGGGATCCTGCAAGCCCTGAAAATGCCCCCCCTGTCATTACGCACAGATACTGCACAACCGAGGCATTAACACCCTGGGTTTCCGCAGCTCTGGGATTCTCCCCGACAGTCCTTACAGCTATGCCGCCTCTTGTATTGAAAAGGAAAAACCAGGCAGCAATTCCGAGAAAGACTGAAATATAGAAATAGGGATCCTGGTTAAAAAGTATATCTCCCACTAAAGGGATATCACCAAGAACAGGAATCTTTACAGCAGACATTTTCATTTCAAGTGGTTTGCCGATATAAGGTTTCCCCCAGAGGCCGCTGATACCAAGCCCGAGCATAGTCAGGGCAAGCCCTGAGACAACCTGGTTTGCCTTCAGCGTAATGCTTACAAAACCGTGGACAAGAGAAATCAGAGCACCCATGACAATGGAAGCAAACATACCCAGCCAGGGGTTCCCTGTTGTAAAAGTTACAATAAAGCCTGAAACAGCCCCGACTGCCATCATCCCTTCAATTCCCAGGTTCATTATACCCCCCCGCTGTGTTATAACTTCTCCTACAGTTCCGAGAAGAAGAGGGGTCCCTGCAATAAGAGTCCTTTTTAATATTGATATAATTATCTGTTCCATTTTTTACCTATCCTGATAAATGAAATCCTGTTTCTCTGGAAGTACTCCCCCATTATGAGAAAGACAAGAATTATCCCGTTAAACACGTTAACAGTGGCTGCCGGAAGATTCAGGGAAATCTGTATCGCATCTCCCCCCACAAGGATTCCTGCAAAGAAAAGCCCCGATATTATAACAAGCACAGGGTTAAGCCGGGCAAGCCATGCAACAATAATTGCGGTAAAACCGTAACCGGAGCTGATTGACTCGGGGTATGTCAGGTGATGATGAATTCCGGCAACTTCGCCCACCCCGGCTACACCAGCAAGCCCGCCGCTTATAACCATCATAAGAACAGTTGTCCTGAAAAAGTCTATCCCCGCATATCGGGCAGCTTCCTGGTTTTCCCCGATAACGCGGACCTCATAGCCGAATCGTGTTCTGAACAGAAGAAAGAAAAGAAAAACAACTGCAGCAACAGCAATTACAAGAGTAATTATATGTATCCTCGATCCGGGCAGTATTGAAAGCATTGCAGATTCAGGAAAATCATCTGTATATGGATAACCGAACTGGGTTTTTCCTTTCCACGGCCCTATTACAAGCATCTTGATAAATTCTGCTGCAACATAGTTAAGCATCAGGGTGGATATAACCTCATTAATCCCGAAACGGACCCTGAGAAGAGCCGGGATTATTCCCCAGAGAGCACCTCCGACAAATCCCCCTGCAAACATCAGAGGAACAGCAGCTCCTCCCGGAAGGAAGGGGCCCCATCTCAGAGCTATCCATGTAGCTGCTGCAGCTCCTGCAAGCAGCTGGCTCTCCGCTCCGATATTCCAGAACTTCCCCCTGTAAACTACAGTAAGCCCCCCTGCTATCAGTATAAGGGGAATTGCCTTGGTTATAGTTTCCTTGAATCCGTACATGCTGCCGAAAGAACCTGAGAATATTCTGAATATTGCATAAAAGGGATTTATCCCTTTCAGAAGAAAAATAAGTCCTATTACTGAAAGACCGGCCAGAAGAGAAATCAGAGCGATAAGTGATGAAACCCACCCTTTTATCTCTTCCCGGGGAGCCACATCAATCTTATAATTTAACAGCGAACCAGTTATGCCTTTCATTTATCAGCTCCGTTATCTTTATTATCTGTCCTGCAGTTATTCTCACTATCAAGCCTCAAGGATCCAGTCATCATAAGTCCAATATCCTTGATACTGGAATCACCTGCAGAAAGTACTCCCATGAACTCACCCTTGAAAATTACAGCAATCCTGTCGCAGATTTCAAAAAGTTCTTCAAGGTCTTCAGAGACAAGGAGGACACCTCCCCCCTCTTCCCGCCGGTTGAGAATCTGCTTCCTGATATATTCTGTAGCACCTATATCAAGTCCATAAGTCGGATGCGAGGCAACAAGAAGAGCAGGCTTGCTTTCAATCTCGCGCCCGATTATAAGCTTCTGGATATTCCCCCCTGAAAGGGATTTTACCGGGACATTGATTGACGGGGCTGCAATATTGAATTTCTCTACAATATTGGTTGTATGCTCCTTGATAAGATCATAGTCAAGAAAAAGAAGCCTTGAAAAAGGGCTTGAATGGTGTTTTTTAAGGATAGCATTTTCATAGATAAAAAGGTTAGGGACTATTCCGAATTTGATCCTTTCTTCCGGAACATGTGTAATGCCCCGTGTATTTACAACCCTTGCAGATTCATTGGTAATTGTATCATCCTCAAGCATTATACTTCCCGAGTGGCTTTTCCTGAGCCCTGTAATCGCCTCAACCAGCTCTCTCTGGCCGTTCCCGGAAACACCGGCTATACCGAAAACCTCGTTTCTGTAAACCGAGAAGTTGAGATTGTTTACCGCCTTATTACCCCTGTCTCCGAGAACCACAAGGTTATTTACCTCAAGAACTTTATCCCCCTGAGGCATGGGTTTCTTGTCAAAGGTCAGAAAGACATCCCTTCCAACCATCATCCTGGCAAGCTCCTTTTTATCTATATCACTTACAAGAGCTTCCCCGACAGTCTCCCCTTTTCTCAGTACAGTTACACGGTTGCATATACTCATAATCTCATCAAGCTTATGGCTTATAAGAATTATTGAATGACCTTCCTCTGTCATCCTTCGAATAATCTCAAAAAGATCATCCGATTCCTGAGGAGTAAGAACACTGGTAGGTTCATCCATTATAAGAAGGTCAGCTTCAAGAAACAGTGCTTTCAGAATCTCCACCTTCTGCTGCTCCCCTGCTGAAAGCTGCCAGATCTTCTTATCCGGATCAACCTCCATCCCGTACTGTCTGGAAATTCTGAGGATCTTTTCACGGATATATTTCTTTGGAAAGAAAAAGGGTACATCCTGGAATCCAAGGGCAATATTCTCTGCAACTGAGTGGTTCTGAACAAGCATGAAATGCTGATGTATCATCCCGATACCGGAGCCCATACTGTCTTTTGGAGATTTTATCCTGACAGACTTGTCATTGATCAGAATCTCACCATCATCAGGTTTATAAAGGCCGTACAGAATATTCATCAGAGTTGTCTTGCCTGCACCGTTTTCTCCGAGCAGCCCCAGAACTTCTCCTGATTTGATCTTCAGGTTGATATTTTTATTTGCATAAAATCCGTGAAAGGATTTGGAAATTCCCCTCATTTCAAGGGTTTTTATTCTATGCACAAGATTTTCTCCTGATTTTGTAATGGAAAAAGACCCGGAAACAAATAAAACAGTATAAGAGAAATAAATCACTTACAGATAAAGATATAGCATTACCGGGAATAATAACAAATAATATTCAAATATTTGAAAATCATCAAGAATAAAGAAAAGAGCATTCTCTGTTTTTTACATTGAGATATAGAAATCTGCTTAAGTTCAGATAAAAACGGGAGCTGACAACTATTTTGAAAGGTTAAAATCTTTTCCCCAGTCAAAAATGTTTTCAATTAAACGGCTTACAGGTTTTTTCATGATCTTCTGCGAATTGTATGCAAGATAAAACTTCCTTTTAAGCTCGGGATCATTAATTCTCACAGCGTGGATTTCCCCCCGTTCAATTTCATTTTTAATAACATTTTCTGCTATAAATCCGAATCCCAGCCCTCTTTTTACAAAGTTCTTCAGCATTTCACTGTTTGAAAAATCACCGGTAACATTAACAGTTATTCTGTTTCTTGAAAGGAATTTTTTTACTGCTTCTATGGTTCCGCAGTTTTTTTCCATAAAAAAAACATTCTCAAGTCCGTTAATCTCCTCTGGTTCTGCTACATTTTTATTTGAAAATTTACTGTCCCTGGGACATATGAGAACAATCCTGTCTTCAAGTATCTCATTTACAGTCAGGCAGGAATCCTTTATTTTCTTTGAAAGGATTCCGAAATCGCATTTGAGATCAATTAAATTCATGATGACCTGACTGTCCGGGAGTATATCAAGAGATACATAATTCTCAGGATTATCAGCAAGAAAATCGGGGTAAATATAGGAAAAATAATGTATTGCAAATGTTTCGGTTGAATATATTTTTATCCGGTTCTGATTTTTTTTTATCAGATCATTTATTGCTGCAGTTATTTTTATTTCATTTTCAAAAAAATCCTGTGCAATCTCAAATATCCTGTTTCCCTCGTTTGTCAATTCCACATTTTTTTTACTTTTATTGATTAAAGATAACTGAAGTTCGTTCTGAAAATCCTGGACCTGTCTGGTTACAGTAGGCTGTGATGTTTCAAGATATTTTGCAGCATTACTGAAACTCTTAAACTTTGCAGTATAATAAAATGTTTTAAGCAAGTTTATATTCATACAAGCCACCTCTTATATATATTTACATAATCCCTGGAATAAATACCTGAATTCAATACCTGGAGAATTTGTTAACAACTTAAATAAATATTACCTCATTTACAATAGGACAGACACATAATAGTAGTTTATATATAAATTATTGCAAATTAAAAAATTCTAACAGCTGATTATCCTGTCAACAGTTTTTTCCCACCTTTCAAACTTACGTACATTATCCATATTTATTTCATTTTTAATAACAGTCTTTTGTTTTTTAATCTTTTTTATCTGTTCAGGATCTGACCAGAGTCCCAGTCCCAGCCCGGCAAGATAACAACCGCCGAGTGCTGTTATTTCACTCTCTTCCGGCCTGATTATCTCAATACCTGATAACCTCGAAAGATAATCTGTCAGAAAAGCATTATTGGTCACCCCCCCGTCTATAGACAGGGATGAAATTGACTGTATTCCATTTTTCTCAATCAGTTTGACTATCTGGTAGATACGGAATGCTATTGACTCAAGAACAGCTTTAACCAGCTGATTCCTCCCTGTATCAAGCCCCATACCTGTAAATGCGGCATTGCTTTCTGTTGTCCAGTATGGGACTGACAGGCCGGCAAGTGCCGGAACAAAAAACACATCACTGTCAGGTTCTTTCACTATTTCTGCAAGTTCGCTGTTTGATTCAAACAGCCCTATCTTGTTTTTAAGCCAGTCAACTGCTGATCCTACTGTATATATTCCGCCGTCAATAATATAACCTTTTTCATCTCCCAGCTGGGGACAGACAGTTGTAATAAGTTTTTCCTTTTTTAAAGGTATTTCCGGACCGACATTAACAAGCAGGAATCCCCCTGTCCCCAGTGTGAGCTTGGCTTCCCCCTTATTAAAACACCGGTGCCCGAACAGGGCAGACTGCTGATCAACAACTGAAGAGATAATGGGAGCTTCTATTCCTGAACAGATTTCCGGATCGGTTATTCCATACTCGAAAACTGTTGAGGTTATATCAGGAAGAGAATTTCTGTTTAATCCGAAAAAATCAACAAGTTTTTCATCCCATCTGTATTTTTCAATATCAAAAAGAAGTGTCCGGGACGCTGTTGTCACATCTGTGAAATAATTTTTCTTTTTTACCAGTTTATTAATAAGCCAGACTTCAGAAGTTGCAATAATAAGGTTGTCTTTTTTATTTTCAGAATCTATTTCTTTGACATTATCTATAAGCCACTTCATTTTGGGAGCTGAAAAATAGGAATCCAGAAAAAGCCCTGTTGTTTTTTCAATATATTTTTCAATATCCGGATTTCCGTAGATTTTCAATTCCTCTGAAGTTCTGTTATCCTGCCAGACAATGGCATTATAAAGGGGCTTGAGAGTTGTTTTGTTAAACGGAATAATTGTTTCCCCCTGATTGTCTATTGCAACAGCAATGATTTCTTCAGGAGAAACATCAGTGTTTATAAAAACATCTTTAATTCCATCAACAATGCTTGAGAAAAGATCCTGAGGGATATGTTCAACCCAGTTTCTTTTTGGTGTAATTGTTTTAAATGGTTTTATGATTTTTATTTTCTCATTACTTTCCAGATCATAGAGGACTACTTTTGTTGATGTTGTTCCCTGATCAATAGATAAAATATATTCATTCATATGAACCTCTAGATAATTGTTGGAAATTTCCATGTACAGTCTGTTTTAATACTTTTTTATATCAGGTTCTTTTCAATCCGCAGCTCCATAAAAGATGGATGCTTTTACTGAAAAATATTTTATAAAAACACAAAGAATCGGTACTTCTGCAGAAGAAACTACAGAAGTTTCCAATTCAGTATAACAATGCCAACAGAAAAATTAAACTTCTCTGAATTTCTCTATTTTGCAAAATACAGGTCAGGCAGCCATGTTGCAATTCCAGGGAAAATAATAAGAATTGCGATGGTTGCAATCATAAGCAGTATGAAAGGAACAATGGAACGGTAGATATCGCTTAGTGTGATTTCCTTAGGTGCCATTGCCTTCATAAGAAACAGGTTATATCCAAACGGAGGTGTCAGGTAAGCTATCTGACATGTTATTGTATAGAGAACTCCGTACCATATCGGATTAAAACCCATTTTAACTACCAGCGGTATATAAAGCGGAGCTACAATAATAAGCATTGCAGTATCATCCAGAAAGGTTCCAAGAAGCAGGAATGAAACCTGCATGGCAATAATAGTACCTATAGGGCCGAAACCATGACTTAAGAACAGTGATGCAATAGCATGGACAGCTCCAAGACCGTCAAAAATACCTGCAAAAGCCATTGCAGACATTGCAACCCACATGAACATAACACTGACACTTACTGTCTGTGTCAGAACTTTGTTCAGAATTTTCCAGTTGAATCTTTTCTTGATAACTGCTGCAATTACAGTTGCAATTGCACCTATAGCAGAACTCTCAACAAGGCTTGTTACTCCCAGAAGAAAAAGACCTGACATCATTAAAATGATAAACAACGGAAGAAGACCGCCCTGAAGAGCTTTAACCCTTTCTTTAAACGGAAGGTCCCATTCTTCTTTCGGCAGTACAGGTCCCATTTCAGGCTGAAAATGACATCTGACAATAATATATACAATGAACATTCCAGACATAAGAAGACCGGGAAAAACACCGGCAAGCCATAGATGCCCTACCGGCTGTCTTGCAATCATTCCGTAAAGAACAAGAACTACACTTGGAGGAATCAGAATGCCGAGAGAACTTCCGGCCTGGATTACTCCTGTTACCATTTTTTTATCATAGTTCCTCTTAAGCATTTCCGGAAGAGCAACGCTGCTTCCTACACTCATCCCGGCAACACTTAAACCGTTTATTGCGGATATAACAGCCATCAGACAAATAGTCCCGATTGCCAGCCCCCCTTTCAGAGGCCCTGTTAGAATATGTATCAGTTTATACAGATCTTCTGATATTTTTGATTCAGAAAACAGGTATCCGATAAATACAAAAATAGGAAGTGTTACGAGGGGATACCAGTTGATAAGTTTGAAAGCAGAATGGAACCCCATCTCCATTCCGCCGGCACCCCAGAGAGCTATGGCAAAAATACTTGCAACTCCCCCGATAACAGCATATATATGACGTCCTGACAAGAGAGTAACAAACATGGTAAGAAACATTAATAATGCAATATACTCATAACTCATCATCAAACCTCCAGTCTTTAATCCAGGATGTATCTTTACCGAATGCTAAAACAATATCCTTGATAATCTCAGAAATATTCTGCAGAAGCATCAGCGCTATACCTGCAGTAGCAATAATTTTCATCGGGGCTATAGGCGGCGCCCATGCTGAATAATTAGTCTGATTATACTTAAGTGCATATGCTGAGCTTGAAAAGCCTCCGATTAAAAGCCATATTAAAAATGCAAGGCTTAATGCAAAAGTAAGAATATCAAAGACAGTTTTTTTCCTCTGTGACCATTCATGATAAAAGTAGTCCATACGAACATGCCCGCCTATCAGATATACATAAGCTCCGCCCAGCAGATAGTAGGTTCCGTTAATAAACTGAGTAATTTCCAGAGACCACTTATTTGAAACATTAAAAAAGTTTCTGCATGCAGCTTCATATGCCAGAACTGCAATCATCAGCAGAACAAGAAACTTTATTACATTGCCGATTGCCGCGCTTATGGAATCTATAGACTTTACATATATTTTTATAGGCTTCATTATAAAATCCATTTCTCTATTCCTTCTAAAAAATTATGCTGTATCTTTGCATAATGCAAAGATACAGCCAGGGGATATTTTAAACTGTTAAAAATCAGATTAAAATATCAAGGTTTTATTCTTATTATCCGCCTGTGTAAGGTGCGCCAGCTTTCTGCCTGATTTCAGCGTATTCTTTGAATGCGTCAATAATTCTTTTTGATCTCGGGCTTTTCTTTGAAAATTCATCCCAGTATTTAGCTGCCTGAGCTTCTACACCTGTCCACTGATCTTCAGGAATTGAAGTAAGTTCCATTTTTGCACCTTCAGCTCTGTACTTTGCTTCTCCCCACCAGTACCAGTGAAGTCTGTAGTAGTTGGAAGCCTGAATTGTCATTTTTAACAGTCTCTGGAGGTGATCAGGAAGAGCTTCCCATGATTTTGTATTAACAAAGAAACCGCCTGACCATGCACCTGAAATCGGGTTTGTCAGGAGGTAGTCACAGACATCTGCTATCCCTGTTGTATAAAGTTCTGTTGCACCTGACCATGTAACACCGTCAAGCATACCAGTCTGAAGAGCCATCTGTACATCTTCTACAGGCATTACTACAGGAACAATCCCGTATTCTGCTTCAAGGAATTTACCATTGAAAAGAGAAGTAAAAAGTCTTAATCCCTTAAGATCTTCTACACTTCTTACAGGTTTTGTACTTGCAACAAGACAGGGGTCCCAGCTTCCCTGAGAAAGCCATGTTACACCTTCAATCTCATCATAAGCTTCCTTCCATATTTCGTTCAGGCCGTATCTGTTCCATAAAACATCAATATCAAGACCTATTCTTCCTGCTGCAGGAAAATAAGCTGAGAATGTTGCAACATCTGCTGGTGAACCCATTGATTCATCATCACTGACAGCCATATCTACAGTACCGCTCTGAACAGCATTAAAGAGTTCTCCGTGAGGTACCAGCTGGTCTGCTCCGAAAATTTCAATTACCATTTCACCGTTTGCAATCTCATTAAATTCTTTAATCATATTGCCGATAACATCATCATTCATTGAAGGTCCGCAATATGTCTGAAGCCTCCATCGGATTGTTTCCTTCTTTACATTTTCCCCTGCATCACCTGATCCTGCATTATTACCGCAGCCGGTGAAAATCAAAGAAGCCATTACTACCATTGCAGTAAGTACTGCAACAATGAAAAATTTTTCAACTTTCTTGTTTTTCACATAATCCCCCTAACCAAACTTAAAAATTAAAATATTAACAGACCAGTACAAGCCTGTTTCGAGAAATCAGCAATTAACGGATTACACGATAACTGCTGATTGCAGCCAAACTAATAATTCCTATTTTTCCGACATATCCTTAAAGACCTTTTCCAGAACTTTTACAAAGCCTCTGCAGTCATCAGGAAAAATCTGACCCATATTTGCTATCTGGAACATGTTTTTCTCAAGAAAAGGACCTTTCCCCAGATATAATACATATCCTTCCTCTTCCATCTTATCAATGAAATCATGAACAGGAATTGACAGGGGAAGAAAAACAGATGTTACTGTACTTGCGGAGATACTTTCATCCAGAAGTATTCTGAGCCCCATTTCCGCAACATGCTTTCTGATTATTCCGGCATTTTCCCTGTATCTTGCAATGCGGTTTTCAAGCCCCTCTTCCAGCAGTTCCCTGACAGATTCAAGGAAGGTGTTGAACATAACAACAGATGGTGTATTAAGTGTCTGATTGATCGATTCTGCAATTTCAATATGTTTCTGGAGCCTCAGATAAACATTTCTGACAGGTGTATTTTTTATTTCACTGATTCTGTCCCTTTTTACAACAACAAAAGAAGCCCCCGGCTGCCCGCCGACCGCCTTGTTCGGAACACCTGAACAAAAATCAACACCCCAGTCATCAAGTTTAATTGCCTCCCCCCCTACAGCGCTTACTGCATCAAGATGAAAAAGAACATTGTATTTTTTAGTGAGTTCTGCCACTTTTTCAACAGGATTAATCATGCCTGAACTGGTTTCATGCATTACCATCAGCAAGTGTGTAACTGAAGAATCATTTTTAAGTACATCTTCTATTTTACTAATATCCGGGTATTCCCCCCATTCAAAATTTACCACAACACTGGGAATATTGTAACAATCAACAAAATTTACAAGTCTGCTTCCGAATTCACCATTACTGATAACCAGTGCTTTTGAACCTTCTGAAAATACTGAAGATATTACGCATTCATTGGCAGCGCTTCCGGATCCTGTAAGAACAACTGATGTATAGTTCTTTTCGGAAGCATTTACTATTTCAAGTATACCCTGTCTCAGTTCAGAGTATATTTTTTCAAAATCTCCCCTACGATGACACAAATCAGGGATCAGCGCAGCTTTCTTTACTTTTTCAGTAGTTAAAACCGGCCCCGGTGCAAATAAGTATTTTTTCTGCATTATAACTCCATAATCCGCAGCATTTATTCTTTTCAGCCATACCAGGACTGTGTTATAACTTCCGCTGCGTCATATTCTTTAATAAATATTAATATTTATATATGAATAATAACAGCGGCTCAAAGCTCCTGTCAAGCTTTATATTCTTTTTTTAATAATGTTATTTATATATGTATATTTATAATCCGGTCATATCTGTAAATTGACAGCAGGAGATTTTCAATATTAAAATAAAGAGATGAATTTTCAAAACAATTATCAGCCTGTTAACAAATACAGGCAGAAAATACTGGATGCTCTTCTTAAAAGCGGACTTATTCTTTCATCTGTTGCCCTTGTTCCCTCAATGATTGTTTCAATTATTCACAGCAAACTTTACATAGGGATAGTAAACACTTTATTTGCAATACTTTTTGTCAGCCTGTCATACTTCAGTAAACTAAGTTATAAAATAAAATCAGCTGTTATTCTTATTATCATCTATATTACTGCTGTTAATGTTTTAATGAACTACGGTTTTATAAGCGGGGCACCTGCCTGGTTTTTTTCTGTTGCAGTAATAGCAGCTTTACTGCTGGGAATTAAAGCAGCAGTTGTTTCTGTAATAGCCACATCACTTACACTGATAATCGCAGGTTATATTATTAATCTACAGATATTTGACAGTTTTCCTTTTTTCATCAGCACGACACACGCTTATGCTGCTCTCGGCAATTACATTCTTTTAAACGGAACTGCTTCAGTTACTGTTGCTGTTCTTTTAAACAGGCTGGAGGGGAGTGAATATCAATACAGAATAATTACAGGTAACATTGAAGAAATAATATGGATAATTGACAACAGCATGTCTGTTACATATATGAATCCATCTGTCAGGAATATTACCGGAAAAGAAGCAGAGTTTTTCCTGAACAGAAGTATCAGGGATTTTATTGACTCTGATGAACTTGTCTCAGAGATATCAGACATTCTGGGAAACAAAAAATCAACTTCTCATCTGGAACTTGAATACAGAAATTTTCAGAATGAAAATTTTATCCTGGAAATAAATATTGCAGGAAATGATGAAAAGAAAGGGAAAAGCATAACAGGGATTATCCGGAATATCACTGAAAGGAAAAAAGCCCAGCAGCAGATTGTACAGAACAGAAAAATGGATGCGGTGGGGGAGCTGGCAGGAAGTGTCGCCCATGAACTGAACAATATTCTCTCAGGAATTGTGGGATATCCAGATCTCATGCTCATGGAAATGGAGAAAAGCAGTAAATACTATTCTTTTATAAGTGAAATAAAAAAAGCAGGAGAAAGGGCGGCAGAAATAATCCAGGACCTTTTAATAATGACAAAGAAAGGGATATTTCATATTGAACCTCTTTATATCAATGAAGAAATACTGGCAGCAGTCAATACAGATATTTTTCAAAACCTTAAAAAAGATCATCCTGAAATAACTCTTATCCCGGAACTGGATAGCAACAACCCATTAATATCCTGCAGTAAAATCCATCTGAAAAAATCAATATCCAATCTGATAATCAATGCTTATGATTCTATCAGAGGAACAGGTGAAGTAAGAATAAAAACAGAAAGTATAATCCTTGAACACTCCTGTCCTTCAAGATTCTGCACTGTTCCCGAAGGAGAATATTGTCTTTTTTCAGTTACAGATAATGGAACAGGAATAAATGAAACTGATATTGAACATATTTTTGAACCATTCTATACAAAAAAGATACTGAAAAAGCAGGGAACCGGTCTCGGAATGACTGTAGTATGGGGCACAATAAAAGAATGCGGGGCATTTATTGATATAAAAAGCGCTCAAGAAAACGGTACTTCAATATATTTGTTTTTTCCTCTGATAAAGATGATGAGGGAAAAACAGAAAGAACCTGTTTTTATGGATTTATTAAAAGGGAACAGGGAAAAAATACTTGTTGTTGATGATATGGAACAGCAGAGAATAATGGCAGGGGAAATGCTTGCTAAATTAAATTACAGCACATCTGCTGCGGAAAACGGGGAAGCTGCCCTTAAAAAACTCATGAACGAAAACTATGACCTTGTTCTCCTTGATATGAATATGGGGGAAGGAATGGATGGTCTGGATACCTGCAGGGAAATAATGAAAAAAAATCCGGGACAGAAAATCGCAGTTATAAGCGGCTACTCTGAATCGGAAAGGCTCAAACAGCTCCTTGATACAGGCAGTATTTTATACATGAAAAAACCATATACAATAAAAGCACTCTCAAAACTTGCAGCTGAATCTCTTAAAAAACCGGCCCCGGAAATAAATCCGCAAAGCCGGCTGAACTCTGAATTGACAGGTTCCGGAACATCCGGAACCTTATAAAATCCTTACAGTTATTTGATTAGTTTGTTTTTGGAAGTTTTGAAGCTACATTGTCCGCATAATACATAATTGACATAAGATGCGGGATATCTGCTCTCTCCCCTTCCGGAACCTGAAGATTTCCTTCATTGTCATATACTGGGCCGTCATAGGGATCGAATTCTTCAGGTGATTTGTCCATCTGCTCAAGTCTTTTTTCAACAAGATCAAGAATTGATATTTCGCCGAAATCCCTGCTGTTGGTTTTAATCCCTGCAAGGTCATCAACAAACTTGCTGTTGATTTTTTCTTCAAAATTTCCTCCCAGGGCAACAGCTTTCTTGTTATAGAGCCAGAGAAGGTCTTTGTTCCATTTCCCGTCATAAAGGTCCTTGAGAATCTTGTCATACATTACACCCCAGTCTGCAAGCTGGCCTGATACAACGCTGTCCTCACCATACTGCTGCATAGGGCTGTAGTGGCTGAATGTATAAATCTGGTTTCCTTTTTCTGTATGTTCCTGGCCGACTTCAATTACTGCAGGAGTGTCTTCTGTAAAAGCAAGAGCATCGCAGCCCTCTGCAATAAGAGCTTCAGCAGCCTCTCTTGCCTTGTCAGGTCCGTACCATGCATATGTCCATTTTACATATACTTTGGCATCCGGGTTAACTTCTTTAATACCAATTGAAAAAGCATCTATATGTCTGAAAAGTTCTGGAATGGGGAAAGCAGCAACATATCCGATTTTATTGCTTTTAGTAAGTGCTCCGGCCATAAGTCCGTTGAGGTAATACATCTGATAAAGGTCTCCGAAATATGTACCTACATTTTCAGACTGTTTAAATCCCGAGCAGTGCATGAATTTTGTATCAGGGTATTTCTCGCCGGCGGCTACAGTATCATCCATATACCCGAAACTTGTTGTAAATACTATATCTGCCTTTTCTTCCTGGACAAGCCTGTCAATAATTCTTGAGCTGTCGGATTCTGCAACACTTTCCACATATACTGTATCAAGCCATGGATATTTCTTTTCAACAAACTCTTTTCCCACATGATGGGCATGTGACCATCCGTAGTCACCAACAGGTCCTACATATACAAAACCTGCCTTGATTCTTTTTTCTTCTGCAGCTGCTGATCCTTTATCCTCTTTTTTGCAGGAAGTTACAGCCAATACACTAAATGCAATTATCATGATTAACACTGTTTTAGATAATGCTTTCCCGAATTTCATATGACATTTCTCCTTTAATGATTATAAATCAAACTAAAATGAGTAGTCACTTTTGTCAATAGATATCGGGGATTCTTTGCCGGTCCGGAATTTTCAGTGAGGTTTATTCCGGAAAAAGATGATGATGCGGAGTATCATGAAGCAGTTGGAATACAGCAATCCCGCTTAATTTCATTCATCAGAGGAAACAGTGATACCTCCGAAAATATTTTCCCCCTCCCAGTCATATCCTGCAAAGGCGGAAAAAACTACAGAGGTAAGTCCTATAAACGAAACATCAAAGTCAAGTGCCAGCCCTGTTGAAATCCCGTCTTTTTCTCTCCTGAAATAATCACAGAAAGCTGAAGCTTCAATATCCTTGATAATAAGTATCTCTCCGAGAGATATTTCAGAATCAGCAAAAAAGGAGAGATTGTTATTGGTAACAATTATCCTGTCAAAATACCCGTCAACACAGCTTCCCCTGAGGCCGTCGTTCCTGTAAAGTTCAAGTGTGTCGCTGCTGTCAAGAGGCATTCTGAGGACGCCCTTCTGTCTCATTCCCAAATGATCGGAAAACATGATTTTCAGGTTGTCCCGGAATCCCATCCCGGAAGAAGACAAATCAGATTCAAATCCCTCCCCCTCACTGAACCAGAATCCTGAAAAATAATAACGGTCCCCGGAGAGCCTGAGATCAAGCCCGGATCTCAGCATTGATTTGTCTATGGCAAAGGAACTGTCAAACTCTGTTTCAATTGCAGTAAAAGGAATCAGGGCTGTCTGCATTGATGCTAAAAGGCTGAAATCAGCCCTCCCGTAATAGTAGGAATAATCATATTCCCACTCATTCCAGTTGAAAAGCATCCTGTTTTTCAGTCTTAGAAAATCAAGGAACAGAAAGTTGAATCGGTTGTCAATCCCTGAATCAGCTCCTCCCCAGTATTCACTGACAGAAGCCTCAACGCTTCTGTATTCAAATTTCTGTTTCAGATTAAGATAGTTGAGATTATTAAGGTAGTAATCATCTGCAGTACCGCTGTACATTTTGAAACCTGTGGAAAAAGAGAGATCAGGATCTTTTCTGGGAATTATCTCTGTTCTGGCATACCTTTTCCTGCTTTCTGAATAGCGCTCTTCAACGACCTTTCTCTCCGCAGTAAGATTTTCAATCATTTTCATATTGCGGTTTTCAGCAAGATTTCTCCTGTCTTCATCAGAAAGAGTATCTAGCGCAATCTCTGCCGATTCATATCCCCGCTCTGAAATCTGATCCATTTTCTGAAAAGACATGAATGAAAAATTCTCCACATCGCACCTTATAAGGAGAGGTTTCATTGTTTTAAGCTGGTACACCCCCTTTCGGGTTTTACCTATATCAAAAGCCCTGTTAATGACTGATGTAAAGCTTCTGAAACTGCTTTCAAGGTCATAAAGAGCTGTAGAGACAATAATCCTGTCTGTATATTTTACAGCTCCGTCAACAGGAACAAGGTTTGTGACACCCCCGTCTATAAGCTTCATTCCCTTATAATCAACAGGGGGGAAACTGAAAGGCATTGAAATACTTCCCTGGAGAATCTTATAAAAATCCCCCTCCATAAATACAACCTGCCGCCTTGAGACAAGGTCTTCGGAAATTATGGCAACAGGTATTCCTAGGTCCCTGATATCAAGATCGCCGAGTATATCATAAAGAACAGACATAAACTTTCCGGAATCAAGAACACCGCCGTCAAGAGGCATCCTGATCTGAAAAAGATCTTTAGTATCATAATCCATCATCAGCTGCTTAATCATATCGGGAGATACTCCCGCGGCATAGAGTAGAGCAACAACAGAGCCCATTGAATTTGCCACTATGAAATCAGGATATATATTTTCAGATTCCAGTTTTTTAAGGACCCCGATATGGGCAAAAGCCCTTGCCGCTCCACCTGAAAAAACAAGACCCAGAGGAGACTCTTCAGAACTCCGGCTGTTTATCCTTTCGAGGAACCTTTCCTCCCCGTAATAAACAGGGATGTCAGTAAGACTGAGGTCTCCGTTCAGTGTTGTATAATCAAACCCTTCCGAAAATACAAAACTTCCAGATTTAAAAATGATGAGTATAAATAATGTAATTTTTTTCATAAAAACTAAATCAGAGAACATCCTGCCGGCAGGTTATCCGCATTATAGAGTTTCATAACAGTTGCAGCTATGTCGGCAAAAGTGTCTCGTATTCCCCCGTTGTTCTTTTCGATACTGCTGTTATTACTGTCTGTAACTCCTTTCCTGTATAAAAGCACAGGAACATGTTCACGTGTATGATCAGTTCCCCGGAATGAGGGATCACAGCCGTGATCTGCAGTAATTATAAGCACATCATTGTCTGAAAGGAGAGAAACAATTTCATCTATCCTGCTGTCAATATCAGAAACAGCATTGTAATAGCCTTCGATATCTCTCCTGTGTCCGTACTTCATATCTGTATCAACAAGATTGACAAAAATCAACCTGTCATTGTCTTCCCTGTTTCTTAAAAGGTCAAGTGTTCTTTCAATGCAGAGGGGATTGCCTTTATCATGGTAGCTTTCATCAATCCCCTGTTCATTGAAAATATCACCTATTTTTCCCACAGCAACTGTTTTAACATTATTCTCAGAGAGATAATCAAGCACTGTTTTACCTGGAAGAGGTATGCTGAAATCGCGTCTCCTGTCAGTCCTGGTAAAACCGTCCCTGCTGTTCCCTGTGAAAGGACGGGCAATGACTCTACCCACCATGTACCTGTCGCAGATCTTCCTGGTTTTTTCACACATCCCATAAAGCTCTTCAACAGGGATAACATCTTCATGGGCGGCAATCTGAAAAACAGAGTCTGAAGAGGTATAAACAATGGGGTATCCTGTTTTCATATGCTCATCCCCCAGTTCCTGAATAATCTGCGTTCCTGAGGCTGCCCTGTTTCCCAGAAATCCAGGGCAGACATCCTTTTTAAAGCTTTCAGTAAGCTCTTCAGGAAAAGACGGGCTTTCAGGGGGGAATGTCCGGAAAGGTTTATCAAGGATTATTCCTGCAATTTCCCAGTGACCGGTAGTTGTGTCCTTGCCGGGAGATTTTTCTTCGGCAACAGCAAACACAGCTGAAGGGTCAGCAACAGGCCCGCAGCCGGGAAGAATGTTCCCCAGAAGTTCTGAAGCATTCCCTAGCCCCATTTTCCTTAAAGCAGGCCACTTTTCCCCTTCAATATTTTCACATATATGAAGAGCTGTATTGGCTCCTCTGTCACCGTACTGTCCCGCATCCGGGAGTTCTCCTATTCCGAAACTGTCTATAACAATAATTACTGTATCCATTCTGCCCCCCCAAGACGGGTTTTAATTTTTTTCTTCTATAAATAATATAATCAGCGGTTCAGGCGGAGTCAGATTATTCATCAAGAATAGTATATATAAGGGGGAGCTCATCCGGCTGATCCTCTCCGATTCTGTATGCATCCAGAAATCTCTTCACAGCATCATTCAGGTTTGTCCTGTCATTGACATGAAAATCAGCTATTGTATCGCCCTTTTCGACATACTCACCCAGCCGTTTCTTAAGCCATATCCCCACAGAGTGATCAATTTCATCCTCTTTCCTTACCCGGCCTGCTCCGAGAAGCATTGCTGAATATCCCACCTCAGGAGTAATTATCTCTTCTATATAACCGCTCTTTTCCGCCCTTACAGGGATTACCCCCGAGGCTGATGGTATAAGTGAAACATTGTTTACAATATCAGGATTTCCACCCTGGGCTTCTATCATCTGCGCAAGCTTTACAAGAGCCTTGCCGGATGAAAGGGCTTCTTCAAGCTTCTCAACAGCACCGCTTTCTGTTTCGCAGATACCTGATGCCATCAGCATCCTTGATGCAAGTGTAAAAGCCACAACCTTAAGGTCGGATTCGTACTGCCCCTGAAGGATTTCTACAGCTTCCCTTACTTCAAGAGTATTGCCGACACTGAATCCCAGCGGCTGGTTCATATCTGTTACAACAGCAATAGTCTTTCTCCCCGCAAGCTTTCCGATATCAACCATTGATTCAGCCAGCCTTATGGAATCGCTTATCCTGTTCATAAAAGCGCCGTTTCCGGTTTTTATATCCAGTACAATAGCATCACTTCCGGATGCTATTTTTTTACTCATAATACTTGATGCAATCAACGAGATATTGTCGATAGTCCCTGTTACATCCCGGAGCGCATAAAGTTTCTTGTCTGCAGGTACAAGATTATCTGTCTGGCCGATAACAGAAAGCCCTATTTCAGAAACAGTTTTTATGAATTTCTCCATAGACTGGTTTACGGAAAATCCGGGAATAGACTCAAGCTTATCAAGGGTCCCCCCTGTATGGCCAAGTCCCCGCCCTGACATTTTAGCGACCTTTCCGCCGCATGCTGCAACAAGCGGGGCAACTACCAGTGTGGTGCCGTCACTCACCCCGCCTGTTGAGTGCTTGTCAACCTTTACCCCTTCAATTGCGGAAAGATCAACCAGGTCTCCTGACTCTGCCATTGCAATTGTCAGGTCGGCAGTCTCCTGCCTGTCCATTCCGCTGAACCATATTGCCATGAGAAGGGCAGACACCTGATAGTCGGGAATTGATCCGTCCACATAACTGTTTATAAAGTATTTTATCTCATCACCGGCAAGCGCCTGTCCATGTTTCTTTTTATTAATCAAATCTGTTATAAGCATACAGTAATTCTAAAACCAAAAAGAGAGTATTTCAACTGTTGTTTTCAGGAGGACAGATAATAGCGGGCTGTTAAGCAGAAAGTATAATTTTGAAGAATTTTTTCAGCTTATACAGCTTACATATTCCGAAGCAGTTACACCGTAAATTCGTTTAAAATGCCTGTTCAGGTGAGTAAGGTCTGTAAAATCAAGTTCAGCGACAGCTGAATAAACATCCCTGTACATGTCGAGAATATCACGGGCCTTTTCTATTTTACTGTTGATATAATACTGGTAGGGGGAAAGTCCTGTGCCGGATTTGAATGCTCTTATAAACTGGTATTTAGACATTCCGAATTCAGCAGATATATAATCAAGCTTAAGAACTCTGGAAAGAGAACTGTTAATAATATCTTTTGACTTTTTTATCAGATAATCATCAGGACTGCACTTGCTGCTTAATAAAGGGCTTGAAAAATTATTCATAAGATTAACAAGGGATTCACTGCACAAAGCGTCTTCCTGTTCATATATAACAGCACTTGTAAAATCAAGAATATTATTAAGTAATTTGCGGTTATGAATTATCGGTTCCGGGAATTTAATCATCTCTCTGGCTTCGATAAGATCAAGAAATTTATCCGGCTTGATATACACCATAACATAATCAAGTCTGTTTCTCTCCCATGACCAGCCGTCATGCATTTCCTCAGGATTAAAAAACATTATACAGTTACTGGTTGAAGATTGAAAACTACCGGAAAGGTTGTAGTTCTGGACTCCCTTCAACGTAACTCCGAAAGCATATTCCAAATGGCAATGCTTTTTATATTTAAAATCATTGAAACTTGCGGAGAGGACAGTAATATCATCAAATTTTCTGTAGATAAATTTATCCAGAAAAATACCCCTTAATAAAATCAACTGCTCCTGAAACAGCAACTGCAGAATAAGCAAGAAACAGAGCCATAATGCGGTTTAATATTGTTCTGTATTTTATCATGATTTTCCTGAATACTGAACCGAAGACAACCCACAGCATGCAGGAAACAAAACCTATAGAAGTTACTGCTGCGGCAAAGAAAAGCTGTACTGATGCAGATAAAAAAATAAGAGATGCAAATGCAGCAGTAACTCCTAAAACAAATTCAATTCCCTTTTTTGTTCCGAAGTTATTGACTGTTGAGAGTATCATAACAACAGCCGGTCCCGGTGTTGCTGTTACAATAAAACAGTAAAGAATAAATGATAAAATATCCATCCTGCCTTTTCCCCTCATCCTAAAAGATATTTTCTTCTGAAATAAAAACTACTCCGTATAAACAGGAGTTGAATAGTACATTATTGCATCATATTTAATCCTTTACTAATCCTGTAAAATCTCTTAATTTTTAAATATGTATTCAGAAAACAAAAAGATGCTTTTTCATGCTTTCAAGGCAACAATACCGGTTATGTTCGGCTATATCCCCATAGGTATTGCATACGGATTTCTCCTGGTAAAAACCGGTCTGGACTGGTACTGGGCCCCGTTGATGTGCATTTTTGTGTTTGCAGGGGCGGCACAGTTCCTTGCGCTGACACTGTTCGCCCAGCAGAAAAGCGCTCTTGAAATGGCTCTCGCTGTTTTTCTGATGAATTCCCGCCATATGGTATACGGCTTTTCCCTTATAGAACGTTTTTCGGTTTTTAGATGGGCAAAACCCTACCTTATATACGGTCTTACTGACGAGACATACGCACTTCTGACAACTGTAAAGCCGCCTGAAGGATGCAGCCATGAAAGGTTCGACTTCTGGATAACCCTCTTCAACCAGTCATACTGGACACTTGGAAGCACAATAGGTGCACTGCTGGGATCTGTCATCATGTGGGATGCTCCCGGACTGGAATTCGCACTTACAGCACTTTTTGTTGTACTTCTGGTCGAGCAGGTAAAGACATTGAAGCAGCCCGGTCCTTTTCTTGCAGGAGCTGCAGGGGTCATCATTTTCACGCTGGCCGGCCTTGCAGAACAGGCACTTACAGGAGGGATTGTTATAGGGGCAGCATCATGCTTCCTTATGGTCAGAAAGGGGGAAACAGTAAATGAATAGGATTTTAACCGCTGCAGTTGCAATGGGACTTGTAACTCTTTTCACGAGGGCTTTCCCTTTTCTTCTCTTTTCCGGGAAACAGCCCCCTGAGAAATTCATTAAGGGTGCAAGGCTTATCCCGGGGGCAGTAATGGCAGTTCTTGTTATGACAAGCCTTCCACTCAGTCTGAAGACAGCTGACAGCTCATTTTTATTTCCGTGGATCTGTGCAGCCTCAGTTGTCGCTGTTCATCTGAAATTCAGGAATGCACTTTTAAGCATATTCTCAGGGACAGCAGTTTATATGTCTCTTCTCCATTTTTTCGGATAAATGACTTATGGGACCAACCGAAGGCTACCCGCAGGGTGTAGAGGTTCCCTTATTTGTATTTATCAAGTATTTCCTGCAACGCCCCGTTTTTCTTCATTATATCTATTTCATAGTTGAAAAACCGGACGAATTCATACCATCTTCTGTTAAAGGCTATACCCAGCTCAGCACTGTCGACAGGTCTGCCTGATCTGTAGAATTTGGTTTCAAACAGATCGCTGCATCTCTTCAGAAGATGATTATATACATACTCATTTACAACAGCAGCATCAACTCTTCCCCTCTGTAGTTTCAGAAGGCTCTGATACTCACTAAGTGCATCATCCCTGATAATTTCACCGGATTCAAAAAACAGATCAAGGTCCCTGTACCTGTACCCAAGCCTTGTTCCTATCCTGAAACCGAAGAGATCTTCAGGTCTGTTATATTCAAGAAAGGAGTCTTTGGGAGAATACAGATAATCTCGGTTGACAGTAATTGAATCAGTCCATAAAAAACTTTCATGCTGCTTCAGATAGCTTCTGGATGATGCGTATGCATCTATTTCTCCGTCATATAAGGCAATCTCAGCCCTCTTGCGTGGAAGTACCCGGTAAACCACCCTGATATCCTGTTTGGCAGCTATCAGCTCCAGAAGGTCCACCATGATACCGGCAGCATTTCCCTCCTCATCTGCAAAAGCATGGGGTGATATCTCAGAAGGGGGATCAAGCTGCATTACAATCACTGTTTCTGCAAAGGAAAGATTAATAATATTGACAAAAAAGAATATAAGAATTTTTCTGTTCATAGTTTATTGCCGGAACAGATTATTATAACCCGGAAAACGGATGTATTATTAAAAAAAATTTATTATTTCACCTTGCCTGATGACCTGAATGCGGGGCAGTTTTTTCCTGTATTTCTCAGAACAACTACTGAAGGAAGTTCCCTGCTCTTAATATTGAAGACAGAGCAGGAGCGGGGGAATCTCTTATCCCAGGTCACCCTGAAATATACACATTTTAAACAATCCGGTGGATGATTATTCTCAGCCATATAAGTCATGATAACAGATAAGGAGAGCTCTAAAAACCATATTTTTAAAGAAATCAATCCTTGATTATATCTTGATGATACTTCAGAATAGCATCACAAATTATGGAAGAAAAAAAACCAACAGCAGTAATTGTCGGTATAGATTACAGCAGGGAAAGTGAAACTGTAAAAAGGCACCTTGATGAGCTGGAAGCACTTTCAGAGACAATCGGGATTGAAACAGTCGAAAAAATAATTGCACCGCTTAAAAATCCGACACCACGTTATCTCGTAGGGACAGGGAAAGCTGAGGAAATCAGGTTTGCCGCGGAAGAGCATGATGCTGATTATATTATATTTGATGACGAGCTGAGTCCCAGTCAGCAGAGGAACTGGGAGAGATTCACTTCCCGGCAGACTGCCGACAGGCAGGAGATTATAATCAATATATTCTCAGACAGGGCGGCAACAAAAGAGGCATCACTCCAGGTTGAACTTGCCCGTCTTTCATATTCCCTCCCCCGCCTCACCGGGGCATGGACACATTTCTCAAAGCAGAAAGGAGGGGTATCAGGAACCCGGGGAGAAGGGGAAAAACAGCTTGAGCTTGACAGGAGAATGATTCTCCACAGGATCAGCCGGCTGAAGAAAGAGCTTAAATCTGTTGAAAAGCAGAGGACAACACAGAGAAAGCTGAGAAAGACAAGGAATACTGCATCATGCGCCATTGCAGGTTATACAAATGCAGGAAAATCAACACTTCTGAACCGCCTTACACTGTCTGATGTTGATGCAAACAACCGGGTATTTGATACACTTGATCCGGCAACCCGTAAAATGAAACTGCCGGGAGGCAAGGAAATCCTTCTTACAGATACTGTAGGCTTTATAAGGAAACTTCCCCATCAGCTTGTGGAAGCCTTTAAATCAACTCTTGAGGAAACTGTCCTGTCGGATCTTATTATACTCCTTATGGATGGTTCCGATCCTGATGTTTTCAGCCACTACAGGACATCAATGGAAGTTCTCACCGAGATAGGGGCTTCTGACAAACCTGTATTAAAGGTAATAAACAAAACAGATTCAAAATCAGATTCGTTTCTGCGGCACCGGCTTGAAAATGAGTTCAGTGATGCTGTTTTTATATCTGCAAGAACAGGGGAAAACATGGATCTATTTCTCGGTAAAATAGAAAGTATACTGAACAGAAAAGAGAAAAGAGTGAGGCTGGAAATACCCCTTGAAAAATACAGTATAATTGCCGGGATAAAATCTTCAGGGACAGTCTATCATGAAGAGTACCTTGATAATTCTGTTATTATTGAAGCTTCAATACCTGAAAGTCTCTCAGGTAAACTGGATCAGTATTCGATAGAAAAAGTCCTGTAATAGCCCTGGTAAGGCCGCTCCTGTTTCCTGACTTCGATTACGTGTGCGCTGGGAGGCCCCTGTTCAAGCCATTTCAAAAAACTGTTCACATTGTCTTCAGGACCTTCGCACTCCAGCTGAACAGACCCGTCAGACCTGTTTCTGACCCATCCATTCACATTATATCTGGAAGCAGCCCTGACTGTATAATACCTGAAACCGACCCCCTGTACTGTACCGGTTACAGTTACAGAATATCTTTTCAGATTACTTTTTAAGTCCATTACGATTGATACCTGTATTTTTATCTATGTAGTCAAACATGATGTTAAAATCAACAGGATAGTTCATAATAATATCACTGAAACCGCCCCCTGGCCCCTTATCCACATCTGCGACAGAGATAATAAGAGGCTTTACCGTTTTTACACTCTCAAAGAAGTTTTTCAGTTTTTCAGGGTTTGTATATTCACATGACATTTTCATGATTATAACTTCAGGCTTTTTTTTCGCGCACATATAACCTGATGTAAAACTGTCATCAGAAACTGTTATATCATACTGTTTTTTCTCCAGAACAGCTTTTTCAGATAAAATGTCTCCGAAAAGTGAATCTGAATCAATTATAATTATCCTTACGGAAGAACTTTTGATACTCTTGTACGGAATGAGTTCTTCAGGGAGAATCATGCCCCGGTTTTCTATAAATTCAATAAGGTTTTCTGCATAAACCCTGTATTGCCCGCCAGGAGTTGTAAAAGCTTTGAGATACCCGTTCTTTATCCAGTTGATTGCAGTCTGGTTCACAACACCGCAGAGGTTTGCAACCTCCAGAGCAGAGAATATTTTTAGTTTTTTCCCCTTTTTTCCCATTCTTTTCCTTCCTGATTCTGATACAGGTAGAAATATTCTAGCATATTATCAGGATCAGCTGTAACACTTTTTTTCAGGAGTAAAAACATTTTGCATATTTGGGATAATTTCAGCGGCTCCGGGAAAAAACTTCATGAATCCGGGAGGTCTCAAATATCAGCACTGCAGACAGATATTCTATATTTCAGTCCCGTCCCTGAGAACAGCGTTTTTATTTATAATAATTATCCCTTCCCTTATGGAATAATTATTATAATCTCCATCATTTCTGTCTTTGCGGTCAATACCTATCCGGCAGCCTCTCCCGATCCTTGCATTTTTATCGACAAGAGCGTTCCTTATTATTGTACCTGATGATATACCGATGTTGGGAACATCCTTCTCCAGATTTTCCCTTTTCTCAGGTTCTGTCTCATAATGATCAGCCCCCATGCAGTATACATTTTCAAGACTTGCCCCCGAATCAATTATAGTCCTGATGCCTACAAGAGAATTGCTTACAAAGGCATTGGTAATTATTGATCCCTGGCCGGCAAGGGAATTCTGGAAAGTACATGAATTGATTTTAGTGGGGGGAAGATACACCTTGCTTGCATAAATCGGGTACATTTCATCATACATATTAAACTGAGGCTGGTTTGATGCAAGTTTGAGATTGGCATCAAAAAAACTTCTGATTGTCCCTATATCCTCCCAGTAACCGTCATATATATAACCTTTTACTTTATAATTGTTTATTGCAGCAGGGATTATCTCCTTGCCGAAATCCTGTGAATCTGATTCAAGGACCTTCTCAAGGATATCAGCATTGAATATATATATCCCCATTGATGCAAGATATTCCTTATCACTGTTTATGGGACGGGCCATCTTCATTTCAGAAATATCCTTTTCATAACCGGGTTTTTCAAGAAAGCTGTCAATAAAACCATCACCGTCTATACAAAGGATACCCAGCTGGGAGGCGTCCCTTCTTGTTACCGGAGTGGAAGCAATGCTGATGTCGGCATCTGATTCCCGGTGTTCCCTGAGAAACTGCCTGAGGTCCATCCTGTAAAGCTGGTCTCCCGAAAGTATCATGTAATAATCAGGTCTCTGACTCCTGAAAGAAAAAATATTCTTTCTTATAGCATCTGCAGTGCCTGTATACCAGCCGGCTTCATTTCCATATGCCTGTTTGGCTGCAATTATTTTTACATAACCCCTGGAGAAGGAATCAAACCAGTAGGTAGAAGCAATATGATTGTTCAGGGAATCGGAATTAAACTGGGTCAGTATACTTATGTTGCGTATACCAGCATGTATGCTGTTTGACAGCGGGATGTCTATAAGTCTGTAGCTGCATCCGAAAGGGACTGCCGGTTTTGCCCTCTCTTTTGTAAGGGGATAAAGCCTTTCCCCCTTGCCTCCCCCCAGAATTACACAAGAAACATTATTCATTAAAACACCCCTTTAAAAATTGTAGTACAGACTCAACTGTTTTTGAAACTTTTTTTATAAAGATCCAGATATATGTCAGCAGATTTTTTCCATGAATAATCCTGAACCATCCCTTTTTTTCTCATTTTTGTGATATGGCTTCTTCTGTCATACCAGGTGGAAACGGCCCATCCGAGAACATTGTAGAGAACCCCCGGGTTAAGATCATTAAACATGAACCCGGTTCCGCCTCCTGTTTCCTGATCATAGTTTTCCACAGTATCTGCCAGCCCTCCAGTGTTCCTCACTATGGGAATTGCCCCGTATCTTAGGGAATAAATCTGGTTTAATCCGCAGGGCTCGTATCTGCTGGGCATTAAAAAAAAGTCGCTTCCACCCTCAATCAGGTGGGCAAGTTTTTCATTGTAACCGATCCAGACAGAGAGATTGGGAAATACTGAAGAGAGATATGAAAGTTCATTTTCACACCATTTTTCACCTGATCCGAGGACAGCAAACTGAACATTGAAATCAGAGAGGATGGAAAAAAGGCTTCCCTCCCCGGGAGCAGCCAGTTCCCTGATCCCTTTCTGTACGGCAAGCCTTGTCACCATACCAACAACAGGTATTCCTGAATCAACAGGGAGACCCATCTCCTTCTGGAGCCTTTTCTTGACCCTGCCCCTTGCAGCTGTTCTGGATGCTGAATAGTTGTCAGGAGAGAGATACTGATCATTTTCAGGGTTCCAGTGGTTATAATCAGCCCCGTTCAGAATACCGACAAGGTCCTCCTGTCTGTAACGGAGAAGACCGTCAAGACCATGACCGAAATAGGGGGTTTTTATCTCTTCAGCATAAGTGGGGGAAACTGTCGTAATAACATCAGCGCTCATTATTCCCGCTTTCAGAAAATTTAGTGCCCCGCTGAATTCAAGGGTTGAAACAGAATGGAGATCTCTTTCATTCTGAATGTGGGAAACATCATCAAGGGAAAAAATTCCCTGATATCCGAGATTGTGGATTGTAAGGATTGATGAAGATGATGAAAATTCCCGGTACTGTTCCTCCTTTTTCAGAAGATAAGGCACCAGGGAGGCTGCCCAGTCATGACAGTGAAAAATATCGGGGATCCAGTCAATTGCCCTGCAGGCCTGGAAAACAGCCCTGTTGAATACAGCGAAACGCTTTGCATTGTCGGCAAAACCCTCTTCGCCGTTATGGCTGTATATCCCGTCCCTTCCGAAAGCCTCTTCATGATCAATAAAATATACAGGAATATCAGTCCCGGGAAGTACTGATTCATACAGGCATGCCCACTCCTCTCCGTATGGAAGAGGTATTCCCAGTGGATAGGGATGCTTTTTTAGAGATGATCTGTCTATGCTGTAATACCTGGGAATTATAATCCTGATATCAATATCCCTTTTTCCAAGTTCAGCAGAAAGAGAGGTGACCATATCTGCAAGCCCCCCTGTTTTCGCATAGGGAAGAAGCTCTGTTGTAACCATCAGTATCTTTATCATGCACTCAAACCCTTAATCCTGAAAATCATTATGCCGCAAGGCTCCAGCGTAAAATCAAAAATCATATCTGAAACAGAAATCTCCCTTCCTGACAGGATATCTTCAAGAATAAACATTCTGAATGGGAGGTTGAAATCCTTCTGCTGAAGCTGTATTTCAGCATTATTGTATATATCAAAATTGGCAATCAGCAGCCAGGCATCATCACCCCTGATATCGCTTCTGAGGGAGGCAAGAACAGATGGATGATTATTGTCTACAAACCTGATATTTCCGATATCCTGAAAAACAGGCTCTTTTTCAAGCAGTCTGTTGATTACAGTAATTTCCCTTGTATAGTCTTTATCTCCGAAATCCGCAGAAGTATTGTTTCTTCCTATAAATTTTATCTTTTCACTTATGCCGGTTTCAGAGCCCTGTACAATACCTGTCTGGCCAGTTCCGCACAATGCATAAGACATGTATCTCGGGATAGTTGAACACGGGCTTCCGTATTCAACAGCCGGTGTACCTGTATCATGTGTTGTAAGAGGAAGGAAGTATTTAAGCCCCCCCTCCTTATGGATCGATTTGAGATATTTTCTAAGTTCAGGGAGAAGACGGTATTCCCACGGATTACCCAGCACCAGGTTGAGCTGCCACTGAGGTACGTTTTTCAGAAAATTCTCTTTTGAAGTAAAATACTCTCCCAGGAGAATAAGATCAGGATAATCATTCTTAAGTTTGCCTGAAAGAAAAATCATAAACAGGGAGTTTGAACTGTGAAGATTATCAAACCTCAGCCCCCCACCTGTGTAGTCGGCATAATTGGCCCAGAAATCAACATAATGGTACATATAATTCCAGATCTCATAGTTTACCCGGGAGTCCGGATGGTCATAATCAATAAGAACAAGGTCTTCCCACTTTATCCAGGAATTCTGGTGGTAGCATCCCGCCCGCTGAAACCCGTCTTTCTCCTGACTGTCTTTCTTTATCCACCCGCTGCATTCCAGAGCAGGGATACTTTCAGGATTTATATGGTTAATTACAATATCTAGATAAAGACGGATACCCAGCTTTTTAGCCTCTTCAACAAATTCTTCAAACTGATCAAGTACATCTGTCTTCTTTTCAGGATCAGTATATGAAGGGTCTATATCAAAAAGATCCATTGCTGAATAGGGGCTTTCTGAATTTCCCATTCTGGTGACAGGAAGAAGATGAACAGCATTAAATCCCAGATTCTTGATATGACCCAGCTTTTTTTTCCACTCTGTGATAGTGCCTGAGGAATTTGGAATAAGGGTATAAATTCTCAGGTTTTTCATTCCGGGAGGATCTACAAGTATTATTCTGTCGGAAAGACTGTTCCAGAGCCATTTTTTCCCCCTGTCATGGGAATACCTTATCTTAAACTCATATATACCGCACCTGGAAAAAATAATATCAAGATAAAAGCGGTCTCCGCTGTTTTCCATCCGGTAATACTTCCATCTTGTTTTTCTCTCCATATCAGGGAAGTCAGCATATATTTCAGCTACAGTATCCGGATTGCTTCCGGCTATTTCAATTTCAAGATGAAGGTTCCTGTCCCTGTATGTCCTGATTATTTTTTCATTCCTGTAGGGATAAAGAAACATGACATCATCGGGAGAACCTTTTTCAAACCTGAGGACAGGGACAGATCTTCTTTCCATATTAACCTCACACTATCAGCTATTCCGCAATCGGTTTAATATTCCAGATATTTTCAGCATATTCAATGATTGTCCTGTCACTGGAAAATTTACCGGAATTGGCAATATTATAAAGAGACATTTTCATCCATCTGTTTCTGTCGGAATAGGCTTTTTCAGCCTCTTCATGGATTTTTATATAATTATTGAAATCTGCAAGATGCATATAGGTATCATGCTGCAGAAGCATGTTTTTTACAGGTTCAAAAACACCGGGTTCATTAAGATCAAAATGACCGTTGAAAAGAAGATCAAGAGTATCTTTGATCTCAGGGTCATTAAGATAAAGATCATTTGGATTATAATTCTTCTTTCTTTCTGCAACTTCATCCGCAGTCAGACCGAATATGAATATATTTTCTCCCCCTGCCTCATCCCTGATTTCAATATTAGCCCCGTCAAGGGTTCCTATTGTAAGAGCACCGTTAAGCATGAATTTCATGTTGCTGGTTCCTGAAGCCTCAGTCCCTGCTGTTGATATCTGTTCGGAAATATCTGCAGAGGGAATTATCTTTTCAGCCTGGGAAACCCCGTAATCCCATAGGAAGTGGACCTTAATAAATTCTTCAACATGGGGATTCCTGTTTATCACATAACCGACATTATTAATCAGTTTAATAATCAGCTTTGCCATGTAATAACCCGGGGCTGCCTTGCCTCCGAAAATAAATGTCTGGGGGAGACACTTCTCCCCCCTTCTTATCCTGCTGTAGAGGTAAACTATCCGGAGAACATTAAGCAGCTGCCTTTTATATTCATGAATCCTCTTTACATGAATGTCAAAGATGGTATCTGTATCAAGTTCAATTCCGAATGTTTTAATGCAGTGTTTCTGAAGGCTTTTCTTTGCATTCTGCTTCGCATTATAAAGTTTTTCCAGGAATGAGGAATCATCTGCAAATTTTTCCAGTTTTTTGAGCTCATAAAGGTCAGTTATCCATCTGTCCCCAATCGCTTCTGTAATGAGAGAAGCAAGAAATGGATTTGATTTAAGAAGCCATCTTCTCTGGGTTATACCGTTTGTCATGTTGAGGAACCTGTCGGGATACAGCTGGTAGAAGTCGGGAGTAAGCTTTTCCTTTATAAGCTTTGTATGAAGCTCTGCAACTCCGTTTACCTTGTGTGACCCGACAATGGAAACATTGGCCATTCGGACATGCTTTCCTCCCCCTTCTCCTATCAGGCTGATATTTGAAAGTTTTGAAGGATCAGATGGATATTTTTTAGAGACATGTTCTATAAGCTCATAGTTTATTCTGTAAATTATATCAAGGTGTCTTGGAAGGAGCCGTTCAAACATATGGACAGGCCAGACTTCAAGCGCTTCAGGCATCAGAGTATGATTTGTATAGCTGAATGTTTTTCTTGTAATGCTCCATGCAACATCCCATGACAGATTTTCCCTGTCCACAAGAATCCTCATAAGTTCGGGAACAGCCAGGGCAGGGTGTGTATCATTAAGCTGTATTGATGTTTTATCGGGAAGATTGGTCAGCGGAAGACCGAGTCCTTTAAACCTTCTGATTATATCCTGAATTGAACAGGAAACAAAAAAATACTCCTGCTTGAAACGGAGCTCCTTCCCTTCATAGAGATTGTCATCCGGGTAAAGAATTTTAGTCAGGCTTTCAGCCCTGGCCTGCTTGTCAACAGAATAATAATACTCACCCCTGTTGAACCTGTCATAGTTGAATTTTTCTAGACTTCTTGCTTTCCAGAGCCTGAGTGTATTAATTGTCTTTCCTCCGTAACCGACTACAGGATTGTCATATGGTATTCCGACAATATCTTCCGTAGCAACCCAGCTGATCTCACCGCTGTCTTCCCGCTCAAGTCTTCCCCCGAACTGCACTGTGCATGGTATGTCAGGCCTTTTAATCTCCCATGGATTGCCGTTTCTCAGCCAGTCATCCGGCTTTTCAACCTGGTAGCCGTTAACAATCTCCTGTCTGAAAATACCGTACTCATACCTCAGTCCATACCCTATTGCCGGGTAGTTCATTGTTGCCAGAGAATCAAGAAAACATGCAGCCAGTCTTCCCAGACCCCCATTTCCGAGACCTTCATCCATCTCAAGGGCCCTCAGCTCTTTCCAGGGTATGCCGTTTTTTTCCATTGCCTCTTTAAGAACATTTTCATATCCCAGGTTTATAACATTGTTTCCGATTGCCCGCCCCATCAGATACTCTATAGACATATAATAGAGCTGTTTTGATTCTGCCTTGTCCTGCAGTTTTTTTGTCTTAACCCACCTGTCAATAAGCCTGTCCCTGATGGTAAGAACCAGGGCATTATACATGTCATACCGGCTTGCAGATTCAGGGTCCACGGCAAGAGAAAACCTCAGGTGCTCATCAAAACCTGCAAAAAAGGATGCCGGGTCACCTCCCTGCCTTGATGTTAAAGATTTTTCTCCTGTATTTCTTTTGTCAGTACTTTTATAATTCTCTGCAGATTTACTGTTGTTTTCGCTCATAACTTCATACCCCTATTTACCCTGTCAATTAATGAATAACTCCTGATAATTTCAGCACTGCTCCATGCCTGTGCAAAAGTCCCTTTACCTTTACCAGGGCTGTATCCGTCAAATATTTCTGATATAAATCCTCTACCGTTTTCCGGAAGATGTCTCTCAAGAAAGCTGTCAAGCAGCTGCTCAAGTTCTTGGGCATCTGATTCGATGTTTTCAGAGACCCTCAGTACTGCCTCTGTGTAGATACCGAAAAGCCACGGCCAGACAGTCCCCTGGTGATAAACACTGTCTCTCTCCCTCCCGTTTCCTGAATATTCACCTCTGAACTCAGGATGATCAGGGCTCAGTGTCCTGAGGCCTGATGAGGTTAAAAGCTTTTCCCTGCAAACACTGACAATACTCCGCCTGTCAGCTGCAGAGAGAGGAGAATACGGAAGAGAAGCTGCCCACAGCATATTCGGCCTTACAGAAAAATCCTTTCCTCCGGAGTTAACAGTATCAGCAAGGTAGACCCCTTCTTCTATCCAGTATTTTTCCCTGAAACCCTTTTTTATTTTCCCCGCGGCTACAGTATATCTGTCAGATATATCCTTTTTCATATATCCGGAAAGCTCAGCAAGGAACATCAGGGAATTATACCAGAGAGCGTTTATATCAACAGGAGCACCGGACCTGGGGGTTACAGGGATATTGTCCACCATTGCATCCATCCATGTGAGCTGGGTATTTTCATCTCCTGCAATGATAAACCCTTCGCTGTCAGCAGAAGCAGAAGGAAGCTTCCCCGAGAGGAAAGCATCAATGATTTCAGTGATCCCTTTATGAAACTCCTTCGCAGCCTCCTTTCCCCCGCGCACATACCTGAAAAGCTGCTGAACTGCAAAAATATACAGAAGGGAGGCATCAACAGAATTAAAAGATTCAAATCCCTGTGCTCCGGAAAGGGTATTTGGAATAAGCCCGTTTTTAATAAGCTTTGTATATGATTTGAGTATTTCTATCCCATCTTCAGGACAGCTGTTGAAAAATGTAAGTCCGGGAAGGGAAATCATTGTATCCCTACCCCATTCCCCGAACCAGGGGTAACCCGCAATAACAGATTTAAAACCGTCTGTATTTCTGATAATAAAGTGGCGTGCGTTTTCCTTAAGCAGCCTCAGACTGCTTTTACTGATGCTGCTGAATTTTCTGCTGTTCTTTTCCCTTTTCTTTTTTTCTTCAGCATATACCTCTGCAAAATCAACACTGTTTTCCCTGTCAGGAGGATCAAGTGAGAACCTCATATAAAACTCGTCCCCCTTGCTGAAGAGTGTTGTAAAAGTTCCCGGCATGATCCTGTCTTCCCTGAAATCAAATCCTCTTTCCATCTCTTTCAGATATTCGGTATTCTCGATCCACCATGGGCCGTTTTCAAAAACAGTTTCCTTACTGAAGCAGATATGAAGGGGAGGAACAGAGCTGTAGCATGAGAAGGAATAATCCCTTTTGTTTTCAGAGTGCATATCGATATCTGCATTACAGTTTATCTCTGCAAGGTGATGTATATTTCTCATGCTGAAGAGAAAATTAAGTTTCAGAAGAGATGTCATCTTTATTTCAGACTGGTTTTTCATCTTTATAAACAGACCGTAATTCTCTGTCATAAATAGTTCCATAACAAAGACAGTACCTTTATCTGTATATTTCCATGCATTAAAGGGATAATCCCTGTATGACTCAAGCATCCGGTATCCTTCAGGATGAATTTTCCCCGGATACTGGCTGTTGGAAAATTCAAGTACAGCATCCGCCTTCTCAATAACAGGTTCGACACCTGATAAAAAAAGGTATCTCCCCTCAAATCCCTTTACTGGTACAGCATAGAGCCCATGATATTTTCTGGTATTACACAGCGAAACTGTTGATGCTGCATATCCCCCTCTCCCGTCTGTTTCAAGCCATTCAATATCTGTTACAGGATATTCCCTGCCAAATAATATTTCTCTTTCCATTTTCAGCAAATCCTATAAATATCAATAATTTATTTCCTGTATCAGGAAACCTGTCTTTATCCTTACTTAACCTGCTGCAGCAGTTTTTCCTCTTTAAACCCACCATCAGAATGCTTTTCACTTTTCCTGAAAACAAGAACAGTCCTGGTCGGAAGGTAAAGAGGAAGGAAACACCCTTCATTATTCTGAACTGTTTCTATCCCCAGGTTCTCAGGTATTCTGCCGTATCCTCCGAACTCATCCTTATCAGAATCAAGGACAAGAGAGTAAATTCCCTTCTCAACCCTGAAATAATAATCAACATATGATCTTGAAGGATCCAGATTGAAAAAATAATAAAGCCCCCCCCTGCTGTAGGCAAGCACATGATCACTGTTGTGTATATGTATAAGCTCTGCAAAATCTGAATCAACAGAACAGCTGCATTTTTCTATCATGGCTTTATCAAAATTAAGAAGCTTCATGTATTTCAGATCCTTGTTTTCAGCCAGGGACCACTGTCTTCTGGCATAATGATAGGACCAGTTGTTTCCTTCACGCGGAAAATCTATCCACTCCGGATGGCCGTACTCGTTCCCCATGAAGTTCATGTAACTGTTACCTGCACAGGAGAAGGTGAGAAGTCTTATTATCTTGTGAAGGGCAATACCCCGGGATATTACAGGGGAATCATCAAAAACAGACATATGGTCATACATTTCTGAATCCATAAGACGGAATGCAATTGTCTTGTCCCCGACAAGAGCCTGGTCATGAGATTCACAGTAGGATATGTTTTTTTCAGTCCATCTCCTGTTGTTAAGCTGTTGCCAGATCTCCTCCATATTCCAGTCCTCATCCCTTTTTTCCTTGATGGTTTTTATCCAGAAATCGGGAATTCCCATACCCAGCCTGTAATCAAAACCTATCCCCCCCTTTTCAAAAGGATAGGCCATTCCCGGGTATCCGCTCATATCTTCTGCAATTGTAATAAATCCCGGCCTCCCCTGGTGCATCATCTTATTTGCAAGGGTAAGATAGGTCAGTGCTTCAAAATCCGTGTTTTCAGAAAAATAACAGTCATAGCTTGTAAAGCTGCTTTCAAGGCCGTGATTCATATAAATCATGCTTGTAACACCGTCAAAACGGAAGCCGTCTATCCTGTATTCTTCTGCCCAGAACATGCAGCTTGAAAGAAGAAAATGAAGCACCTCAGGCTTGCTGTAATCAAAAAGCTTTGAATCCCATGCAGGGTGCTCTCCCTTTCCCCCATCGTGAAAATACTGGTAGGATGTCCCGTCAAATCTTGAAAGTCCTTCATTTTCATTTCTGACAGAATGGGAATGGACAAGGTCCATAATTACCCGGATACCGTATTTATGACATGAATCAACAAGAGACTTGAATTCGTCAGGTGTCCCGAATCTTGATGAAAGTGCAAAAAAACCGGAAACCTGATAACCGAAAGAGCCGTAATAGGGGTGCTCCATCAGAGCCATAAACTGGACAGCGTTATATCCGCATTTCACAATATGAGGAAGTATGTTTTTTTCAAAATTCACAAAATTTCCCACTTCATAATTCTCACTGCCCATTCCGACATGTACCTCATATATCAGGAGTGGTTTTTCTTCTGTATTATCTCTTATATATGGAGATTTCCATCTGTATTTTTTTTCGGGGTCCCAGACCTGGGCTGTAAAAATATGGTTATTCTCATCCTGCACAATTCTTCTTGCATACGGGGAAATACGCTCGCCTTCACCGCCCGGCCATTTAAGGTAATATTTATAAAGGGTCCTGTGGGGGAGTAGACTTTTATCAACTTTAAGTTCCCAGTCACCTTTTTCATTCACTCTTCTGAATCTGTATTCTTCTGACTGCTTCCATCCGCTGAAATCACCAACCAGGAAAAACTCTTCCGCATTAGGGGCCCATTCCCTGAATACAGCTTTATCCCGGATCCTGTGAAGTCCATAGTAAAGATGTGCGGAAGCAAAACCTTTAAGATCTCCGTCAGGCGAGATACGTTTCTCTGCGGCTGTAAAATGTCTTACCCGTTTTTTGATGTCTTCCCTGTAGGGGTCAAGATAAGGATCAGAGGAAATCAGTTCCTGCATCTTCATGTTCTCCTTTTTTACTGAACATTTTTACGGGATCAGCTTTATTATCTTCTGTTGATTTAAATTATAGTCTTTCAGAAAAAGATTAACAAATTATTGGAAAAATATTTTCTGATTTCTTTCATAGAAAAGCCTTTTGAAAGAAGTTTCCTTATTATTTTTTCATCTGTGATATTTCTGTTTCGCCGTAGTTTCTCAGCAAGAGCAGAAACAGCCTTTTCTGAGGCTTCCTCAGTGAAGAGAGAGTTTACTACAGACTCCGCAGTCTCCCTGTCCACCCCTTTTGAGGAAAGCATACCCTTGAGCACATAGGGCCCTGAAGGGTTATTTCTAAGCCTTGAGCTGATCCACTGTTCTGCATATTCCCTGTCATTGATGAGGTTTTTACTTTTGAGATATGAAACTGCTTCTTCTGCAGCAAATTTGGAGAAACCCCTTTTCAGAAGTTTTACCTTGAGAAGATATTCTGTCTGGGAAGATATGGAAAGAAGGTCAATTGATTTTTTTACAGCAGACCTTTTTTCATCAAGAATTTTTAACTCATAATATTTTTCAGGAGAGATTTCATCCCCTTCAGATATTCCGGACTCTTTAAAATCTTCAGTCAGCAATAAAAAAGGGGAACTGTCAGAGAGCATAATCTCAACTGCAGATCCCCTTTCTGATATATTCTGAATAGAGAAATTATCGTTTTGAGAACTGGAACTTTCTTCTAGCACCTTTCTGACCAAATTTCTTTCTTTCCACCATTCTCGGGTCCCTTGTAAGGAATCCGTTTGCTCTTAATGTTGAAATATTTGTTTCATCATTGTGCGCAAGAGCTCTGGCAATACCATGTCTGCATGCACCAGCCTGTCCTCTGATACCACCGCCTGTTACATTGATTAAAATATCAAACTTCCCTTCACAGTCGAGAACTGCAAGAGGCTGTTTAAGGACATAAACATGCTCGGGGTTTACAAAATATTCTTCTACAGCTTTTCCGTTTACTGTAATAGCTCCGTTACCGCTTCTGAGATAAACACGAGCTACAGCAGTTTTTCTTCGTCCTGTTCCTAATGCAAGATTTTTTACCACTTATATACTCCTAATCCTATATCTCATATTTCTCAGGGTTCTGAGCTGCATGCGGATGTTCAGCACCTGCATAGATTTTTACATTTCTATACATAGTGTTGCCGAGAGTCCCTCTCGGAAGCATTCCTCTAACAGCTTTTTCCATCGGGAAAGTTGGTTTTCTTTCGAGCACCTTTCTGTAGCTTTCCACTTTTAATCCGCCCGGATATCCTGTATGTTTGTAGTAAAGTTTCTTATCTTCCTTACCACCAGTTACTACTGCTTTTTCTACATTAACAATAATAACATAATCTCCAATTGCCTGATGAGGGACAAAACATGCTTTATGCTTGCCTCTTAATAGGTTTACAGCTGCAACAGCTACCCTGCCGAGAGGTTTCCCTTCAGCATCTATAATAAACCATTTTCTTTCAACATCTTTCGGCTTTACGAAAATTGTTTTCATAAAAATCGCCCTTACTTAGAATTTATTTATTTATTTCAGGTCCGGCATTTGCACAGCAAAGCTGAGTGTAACGGGATCGCAGAGCTCTGGAAATTTAACCGTCCCCTGATACAAAGCACTTCTATAGTACTAAAAGTTTATTAAAATATCCTCTTTAGTCAAGTACTGAGTAATTGAATTTGCTTGATTAAATCGTTTCTTTACAGTTAAAATATTGTTAATTCGGAGCATTTCTTCTCTGGAAAGGAGATTTCAGTGGATATAGAATTCAGAGACATTAAGAGACAGGACATCGAAGAGCTGGTAAAACTCTGTTCAGGGATCGGGGGATATAACCTTAGATATGAAAACATGTCTGAACGGGTCAGGGACGTCATGAAATCTGAAAACGGTACTGTTATAGTGGCTGTAGACCCGTCAAATTCAGTTGCAGGATGGATACAGCTTGAAGTATGTGCTTCCATACTGACTGACAAATGCTGCAACATATCCGGGCTTTTTGTTGATCCCAGATACCGGGGAAGAAAAATAGGGAAAATGCTTATTGACAAGGCAAGGGAATGGGGCCTGGAGAGGGAGTGTACAAGTCTGAACATCCTTTCAGACCAGAAAAGAATTGATGCCCACAATTTTTACAAGCATATAGGATTTAAGCAGATAAAAACAGAAGAAACCTTTCATCTGGAACTTGAAGAATAATAAGCTTCTACCTGTTCCTGTTTTTTACAGATTTAATTATAAGCGCTGTTAAAAGGAGAAAAACAGGAACAGTTTCAGAAAGCACTGAAATAACATCAACATTCCTGTAAACTACTGTATCAGGCACAACGATGCCGAAGAAAATCAGGGTCCTGTAAACTACTGAAATATAAAAGGCAATAACTGAAAGAATAATAAAAATCCAGCTGCTGTCTCTTGTTTTAGTCCAAACAATAATAGAAATAAAAACAGCAGCAGCCCAGAATATGTTGTTAAGAAGCATTGATATCATATGGGTATTCATTATAAATATTCTCCCGATAGTTTAATTACTGTTTTTAGAAAATTTTCCCTTTCACCTTTTGAAATCTCCCCGGGAAGGATTGAAGGTGTTTCATATACAGGGGAAAGAAGATATCCATTTTCAAGGAAAGAACAGAAGACTCTCTCATGGAGCTTTTTTTCATACAGGGGAAGAAGATATATCCCCTTTCTTCTCCACAATTTTCCGGTGACTTCATCTTCTGCAAACCATAAATCATACATATTCTTTTTTTCAGGATCTGTCAGTTTATATATTACAGAAATGAAGGGCGCTGCCGTAACCGGGGAAATCAGTTCACTGACAGGAAGTGATGTTAAACTGCTTAATACGATATAAGGTGACAGATTCCCGGGAAAAGGGATCACAGGAACAACATATTTATATTTATTAAGAAAATCTTCAAGTTTATCACCTGAAAAAGGGTGCCAGAAAACAGTGTCAGAGGAGCTGCTTCCTTTTTCCTGAAAAAAAGGGGGAAAATCCCTCTCTATTAATGAAAAAAGTTTTCTTAAATCTGTAAACACGGAAAAAAATACATCTTTTCCGGCAAATTTTTTAACAGCATTTTCCAGCCTTGTATCATAGCGGGTCCTGCATGAAAATAATACACCTTTATCTACAGCCTGCTTTATCGCCAGTGAAATACCGGACAGTCTATGCCCCAGCACAGCCTGTCCGCTGTCCTGATAAAAATCTATGATTTTCCCGCCGTTTCTACTGTATAACCGGTACCCCCTGGCACGGTTTATCTCGGGAAGTCTTTCCAGTAAATCTCTGTTCATAATCAGATAATATCAGTTAAAACCAGTTTTTACCATGCAGAAAAAGATGTTTTATTCTGCTTATCCTTTGCTCATCATGTATCAGAAACTGATCACAGCTGTTCCGAAATTAATATTAAAGACTGCTCAGGATGTTTTTATCGACAGATACTGGTAAACCTTATCAAGTTTCCTTTTAATCAGCACAAAAACAACTTCAGGGAGTCCCGCATTTTTTACTCTCTCTTCAAAAAACTTATAAACATCTTTAACAAGATCATCAAGGGTGTCATATTTGTCTACAAGATTGTCAATTTCATTTTCCATTTCCTTTATTCCGAGAAGTTCAGATTTGAATGTAGAAAGGTTTTCAAGGAAAACATAATCAGTGATCTTATGCTCATCATGCTTCTGTCGTAATAATTCCTCACTGAAAGCAATATCACTTTCAAGATCTTCAAGTTCAATCCGGAGAATTTTCAGATATCTTTCAATCTTGTTTTTCATTGCAGCCTCCTATATATTAATATAGAGCGTTACTTACTATATATGCAAATTTTTTATTTATTCTGCCGAGAGATTTCAGTAAAGGGGAATATGAGAAAAAGAAGTTGAGACTTTACCAGCTATCACTGGAAAGTTTTTCAAGTCTTGAGTATTTTTCCAGAAAAACAGCAGTTCTCCCGCTTTCAAACACGACATGAATTACCGGCTCATTGTTTTTTGTCTCTGTTTTTACAACAACTCCGCTGCCGTAATCATCATGGTAGACCCTGTCTCCGGATTTGAATGCTGCAGAAAAGGTGCTGCCTGAAAAACCTGATGATTCATAAAGATCTGGAGGAATCTCGGAAAGGAAACGGGAAGGGGAAAAGAAATTTATCTTGCCCCAGATCCTTCTGCTCCTGCAGGATGTGATATAAAGCTCCTTCCTGGCCCTTGTAATGCTTACATAGAAAATCCGCCTTTCCTCTTCAATGAGGTCTTCAGAATCATAACTCCTGAACCCCGGGAAAAGTCCCTCCTCCATGCCGGTTATAATTACTCTGTCAAATTCCAACCCCTTGGTGTTGTGCATTGTTATAAGGGTAACTCCTTCATCTTCCTGATTTTCACCTGATGCAAGAGTTGTCCTGTCAAGTTCAATTTCTTCAAGAAGACTGTTAAGGCCATCCATACTGTAGCAGTATTCTGAGGAGTGGTTAACAAGCGCTTCAATATTCTGTACTTTCTGTGTATCCGAGTTCCTGTCAGTTTCCCGGTAATGATCAGCAAACCCTGACCTTACTGCAACTTTCTTGATAAAGTCGGATAGGTTTTCGCTCTTTTCATCTTCAAATCTCATTGCCTCACTCAGATCAGAGATAATCTGATAAAAATCCTCCATCCCTTTCGCAGCCTTTCCCTTAAGAGAAGGATAAAGAACTCCGACTGCTTTTAACAGGTCCCTGCCTGTTTCAAGAGAAGCATTAATTATCTTTTCAAGTGCGCTCTTTCCTATACCCCTGGCAGGCTTGTTTATTATTCTTTTGAAAGAGACAATATCTTTGGTATTAAGAAGGAAAGAAAGATACGCAAGTATATCCTTGATCTCCTCCCTGTCGTAGAATTTCAGGGCCCCGACAATTCTGTAGGGAATCCCGAGCCTCGGAAAAAGAGTTTCAAACGCAATAGACTGCGCGTTTGTCCTGTAAAGGACAGCAGTGCGGTTAAGATTGTTTTTATCAAGAAGCGAGGCACAGTATGATGCTTCCTCGTTCTGGGAATCAAAAACTGAAATTACTGTCTTTGCCCCCCCCTTCTTCCTGGTCCAGAGCTTCTTTCCAAGTCTGCCGGTATTGTTGCTTACAACAGCTGAAGCTATATCAAGAATATTTTCAGTAGAGCGGTAGTTTTCCTCAAGCTTTATGATTTTTGTATTTTTGAAAGAATCAGGGAAAGTGATTATATTTCTGACTTCCGCCCCCCTGAAGCGGTAGATTGACTGATCATCATCCCCTACAACAGTCAGGTTCTTCCCATCTCCGCAGAGCTCTTTAAGCATTTCAAACTGTGCGACATTTGAATCCTGATATTCATCAACAAGCACATACTTAAACCGCTGTCTTGTTCTTTCCCTGATTTCAGGATGATTTTTAAAAAGGAGAAAGGGCTTCAATATGAGGTCTCCGAAATCTACATTTCCTATTTTATCAAGCTCTGTCTGATAATTAAGATACATATCCGGGAAATCAGGATCAAAAGATATGGATGAAAGATCATCTCCGGGAAGAAGAGCGTAATCCTTTGCCCGGCTTATCATGGAAGCATAGGGTTTAAGTTCTTTTTTTGTCCTTGTACTGTAGATGCCCTGAAGAAGAGTAAGCACATCCTCGTCATCATAAATTGTAAAATTAGGCTCAAGACCTGCATAAGAACTGTTGCGTCTCAGGATCCATGCTCCGAATGAATGGAAAGTTCTTATCATCGGAGGATAATCAGGTTCAACATCCGAATACTTGTGAAGAAGAGCAGATACCCGCTCATTCATCTCCTTCGCAGCCTTATTTGTAAATGTTACAGCAAGAATTGAGGATGGATGAACATTCCTGATATCCATCATATATGCGATTTTTGAAGTTATTACCCTGGTTTTTCCGGATCCCGCGCCTGCGAGAATAAGCAGAGGTGTATCCATATGGACAGCAGCATCATACTGCATATCATTAAGTTCTTTCAGATACCCGGGAATCATATTCTGTATCAGTCCCTCACAACTGCTTCAAGATCAACATTATTCACTTTGATTATTCTGCATTCAACAACATCGCCCGGCTTCAGTTCTGTTTCACCGGAATGAAGGACAACCAGCCCGTCAATATCCGGCGCATTCATATATCCCCTGCAGAGAAAGAGCTCTTCCCCTTCCACCTGTTCCTCAACAATTACCCGCAATGTTTCCCCGACAAAGCGGGAGAGCCTTTTTTCAGTAATCATGTGCTGGATTGTCTCAAGTCGCTTTTTTGTCTTTTCAGCCCTTTTTACAGAAATATATCTGCTGATTTTATTACTGTAATTATAAGCCCGGGTACCCTCTTCCCTTGAATAGACAAAAAATCCGGCCCAGTCAATTTCCGCCTTTCTTATAAAATCTTCCAGAATATCAAGGTCCTTTTTTGTCTCACCGGGAAAACCGAGCAGAAAGGTAGACCGGACAACCGCATTCTCAAGCTTTTCCCTTATTCCTGCTATTGTCTCCAGATATGAATCGCTGTTCCCAGTTCTTCCCATTTTTCTGAGGATTTTTTCAGAGGCATGCTGAAAAGGTATATCAAAATATGGAACAATCCGGGGATCCTTTCTGCAGATCTCCGCGACATTCAGATCAAACCTGTCCGGATGCATATAGAGAAGACGAATCCAGAAATCACCTTTCATGGAGGAAATATCTTCAAGCAGGGGAATAAGTTCACTGCTCCCTTTTTCAGCACCGTATGAAGCAAGGTCCTGAGCTATGAGATTTATTTCATAGAAACCGTCATCAACAAGAGCTCTTATTTCATCCAGTACCTTATCTCTCTTTCTGCTCTTGAGAGCTCCCTTGATAAGGGGGATTGCACAGTATGAGCAGTTATTGCTGCACCCTTCCGCTATCTTTACATAGGTACTCCCGGGAAAGGAAAGGAATTCATTCCTCATTTCAGCTTCAGGCAGCTCGTGATCAAGGGAGCTGTCATCCATTTCAGGGAAATAAAGCTTCTGCCCCTTCTCAAAACAATCAACAGCATCTGAAACTGCTTCGGGATTCCTGTTCCCGAAGATACCGTCAAGTTCGGTAAAGCTTTCAGCAAAAGTGCTGCCGTATCTCTGGGCAAGGCATCCTGCCATGATAATTTTTTTATCCGGGTATTGGTTTTTCAGAGCAAGGGTGGTATTAATTGATTCTTCTTTGGCCGGTTTGATAAAACCGCATGTATTTACAATTATTATTTCAGAATCTTCTGCAGAACAGTATTCCCACCCTTTTTTTCTGAGTGAAGTGATCATCTGCTCTGCATCAACCTGGTTTTTCGCACATCCAAGGTTTTCTATATAGAATTTCATTTCTAATACATGGGAACAGACAGGATAGCATTGCTTCCGTCTGAAGCCTTATCCCATTTTATCAGTCTGGCTGCAACCTGACCGCTTTTGCCTGCAGAATATTCCTGGCCGTTTATATCAATAAGTGCAGATCCCGCGTTTGAAAGCCACAGCATGACTGAACTGTTGACATCCAGTCTGAAAGTTTCACCTTTATGAAAATATCTTTCATCCCGACGGCTGTCATCAACAAGATATCTCATAAGACAGTATCCCCTGAATACAATATTCAGTGTAAAAGGCTCAGCTTTTTCAGCTGAAAGGATTTTAACTGTAGTCTGTTTTCTCGAGTCAAGGCTTGCTGTTCCTGTTGAGGAAGCAACTTCAGAGGCAATCCGGGACACTTCAGAAAGCTCTTCGGGGCTGTTAATTTCAGAGGCAGCTACTGAAGGTGCTTCAGTAGTCCTGTCAAACTTTATTACAGCACCTTTACCTTTTTTATCAATATCACGGATGATTATTCTTAAATCTGTCTTGTCATCCCCTGTAAGATCAACAAGGGAATCATACCCGGCAGACATTTCAGCTTCCCGGTCCGGCAGTGTGAGTTTTACAACACTGCCGATAGAGGAACAGATAATATCATAGAAAGAACCATCGACAGAAACGCTGATAATATCCCCTTCCTCGAAACGTCTTTCAATAAAAGCATCAGACATTGTGTAACGGTTTCCTGCGGCAGGTGTCCCGCTGTCAGAAACTACAATCCCTTTTTCCTCGGAACTTTCTGCTTCAACCATCTCAACGCTTTTTTCCCCGCCGCTGCCAAGGAGTAGGAATCCTGCTGCTCCTGCAGCAATTACAACTGCCGAAAGAATAACTGCAATTACAGGAACTGATAAAAATCCTTTTTTACCGGGAATAAGCTCTTCAGGTATCGGCTGTTCCTGGATTTTGGTATTTTTATAGATGGAAATAACTTCTTCAGGATCAATATCCAGATATTCAGCATATGATCTTAAAAATCCTATCAGATATGCCTCGCCAGGCATTTCAGAAAAGTCTTCATTTTCAATTGCATCAATATACTTTTTTGAAATATTTGTGTCTCTTGCAATCTGTTCTACAAAAAGACCTTTTTCTTCTCTTCTTTTTTTAAATTTTTCTCCAATTGATTCCATATTCTTTCCTGCTGTATTTTATATTCAATAATTTAAAAACTAATTTTCCGGTTCAAAAAGAAAATTTTCATAAACATTGGCAGATGCCGGTCCGTCAAATTTAAACCTGGCATCCGGTATATTCTGATTTACAGTTATATTCATAAAATCAAACTGCATTTCATTATACTCTTCATCATAACCGATCATACGGCGGATTAGGCCGTTTTCACCTATAGAAAGATCTATCTGTCTGAAACTCTCATCTGTAGACCGCCAGATAAGTTTGAGTTTTACAACTTTTTCAGATGAAGTATCATCTTCATCAAGGTTAACAGGTTCAGGACTTTTCAGGTAGGCTACTGTATAGTTCCTTTTAAGAAGTTTCAGCCCTTCTTTGCTTGCAAGGGATGCACCTCCTGAAACCTGGGCATCCTTCTCTATCTTCTGCTCCATTATAACCCTGTACTGGGGGATATAGATGGAAAGGAGTTCCCCGTCCAGGGAAAGGACCTGTTCTTCAGGTTCAGAAAAATTTATCCTTATCATATCGGGAGATTTATAGAATAAAACCCCCTTCATCAGCGAATCTTCACGTCTGATCTCAATATCTGCCTGATAATCCTCTACAACTGCATAATTTTCCGAAACTGTATCAAAATAGGCAGTTGCGGTCATTATTTCCTCTGAAAAGGAAAACTGACAGGTAATAATGAGAAAAATAATTATTAAAAAATATTTACTTAGATTTTTCACTCTGTTTTTCTACTCTGTTAATTGTAATTGCTTTACCGGTCTGGTTTTATAACAACATAGTTACTCAAACAAACCTGTTTGTCAAGATAATCGGGATTTACTTGTATTTTCAGTATACCTGGACACAAGAAATCTCAGATAATCATCATTTAATTTCAGAAACTCACTGCAGTCAGGGCATGTAAAACGGTTCCCTTCCAGCCACTTGACTCCGCACTCAACACAGTATATCTTGCCGCAGACTGGACATTTCCCGGCAGGAGATTCAGGAGAAGGTTCTCCCACTATCCTGAGCGGCCTGTTCATTACAGTATTTTTAGGAACTTTCCATTCCCTGTTGCATGAAGCGCATTTCAATGTCAGTTCAGCTTCCTTAAGTATTCTTTCCTTCAGCCTGCTGTAACGCTCTGATATATTATCAGGAATTTCAGCTTCATTGAAATATTCCTCCATTTTTCTGTAAGCTTCTGAAAAGTCCTGCTTTTCGCATATCCCTTCTATATAGTTGAGAACAACAACCGGATTGAATTCAAGGTCAAGGCTTTTAAGATATGCAGCCTCTGCTCTGGAGAATTCCCCCTTTATACGTGCAGTATTTCCTATCATATTGTAAACACTGCTGTCAGGTGTCATGGATTCCAGAAGATAAAGCAGCTCCTCGGTTCTGCTCAGTTTATCTGTATTATAGCAGACTTCTGCAAGCTTTTTCATAATATCAGCATTATCAGGATCATCCCTGTAGGCAGATTCAAGTAATTCATAAGCATCCTGATACCGGCCTGCAGATATCAGGACGTCACTCTTCTGCAGCGGGAAAACGGAACTTCCTTCCGAAGAATCAAGGATTTCACAGGCCCTGTCAAAATCGCCAGCTTTTTTCAAAGCTTCTGCATAGTTTAGAAGAATTTTCTCATCAGAATTTCTCCTCCAGGCTTTTTCAAAGCATTCAAGAGATGATTTATATTCCTTTCTGTCCAGATAGATAAGCCCTGCGAGATTATTAATCCAGACATCCTCACTGTCCAGTTCAAGCGCCTTTTCTATTGCACCTGAAGGATCAGCAGAAGAGGAAAACTGGAATTCTGCAAGCCTGAAAAAATAAAGGGGGAATTCCGGCTCCATACTGCAGCTTGTTTCAAGATTTTTTATACTTCCGCTGATGTCCCCCTTTCTGTAAAGAATAAGGGCATAAAGATAATATATATCGCTTTCAGCTTCCCCTGTTTCAATAAGCTTGCTGAAAATCCGTTCTGATTCGTTATAATTATTTTCGCTGAAAAGAAGTTTCCCCCTTATACTTTCAACTGAAAAATCATTGTATTCAGCTGCATCAAACCAGCTCAACAAACTGCGGACATCCTCAAGCCTGTCCTGCCTGAAAAAAAGGAGGAGAGCTTTTCTGTAGTAATATGCAGCTTCCTCAATATCATCAGCTTCCGAGCACTTCCCTGCATTGTAAATATAAAACGGATTATCAGGATCAAAGGAGGACGCTTTAATGTAATACTCAAACGCCTGCCTGTATTTTCCGAGAAAATAGGCAGCATGACCTTTCAGGTCAAAATACACAGGACTGTTCCCGCAGTATTTCCTGTTGATGTCAAGGAACTCAATAAGATCAAGATATTTGCCCTGCTGGTAGAGAAGGTTTCCCTTTTCAAGTATCAGCATTGCGTTTTCCGGTTCCATTGACAGGGCCCTGTCAAAGCATTTCAATGCATCCTCATACATACCCATATTGAGCAGTATTTCACCGTACAAGCTGAATACACTGTAATCTATATCTTCCCCTTCCGATTTCCTTATTATGTTTTCTGCCCAGACAGCAGCAGTCTCGAATTTCCCTCTCTCATAAAGAGATTTTGCAAGATTAAATTTCTGGTCAGCGCTTATATCTTCTCCTTCAGAATAGGCCGATTCAACGTCAAAACCCACAGAATTTACCAGAAACCTTTTAAGTATAATATCAGCAGTGTTGTTGAGATCATAATTCTGGCAGCAGAATGTGATATCGCCTTTGGCAATAATTTCATCATGAAGTGAGCAGATCTTTTCCCCGTTTACATGAAAATTAAAATACCCCCCAAGAGCCACAACCTTTACAGAGACATCATTGCCGACCGGGCTGCTTAACGGGGTCCATTCAATAAGAGGCATGGGTTTTCCGTTAAATACACAGTCAATTCTGAAAAAACCTTTGCTTGATACCAGGAAATAATAATAATTGAATTCACTTCCCTTTCTGAAAATAATGCCTGCAGAGCTGTATGCCTGTTCTCTGTCAAAACTGAAATCCGCTTCAGCGATAAAATCAGTGCAGCTGAAAAAGCGGCTTTCACACCATGCGAAAACATTCTTCCTGAGCAGCCGGAAAACAAGTCTGTGCCTCTGAATATCTGTTGAATAGGATTCACCTGCTTCGTTTGAAAACCTGCATTTCCGCAACCGGGTAAATTTTTCCTCAGCCCGCTCTTCTGCTGCAGTACCAGGTTTATAACTGTCTTTTTGTTTAAAAAACCAGAACATATCAGTGTTAAATTATATCTCCAGATAGATTGATTGAAAACAGGATAATTGTTCTGAATTGTAATATTAACAGTTCAATTATACAACCGGATAACAGAAATTCCCTGAAAACAGACAAGAACCTGCAAAGGCAGGGGACATACTAGTCAATATCCAGGGACAGCTGCTTGATCCTGTCCCTGAGTTCAGCAGCTTTTTCATAATCTTCAGATTCAACAGCAGTCATCAGTTCCTTTTTCATGCACTCAATTGAATCAGATTTACAGTAGCCAAGCTGTTTAAGAGCAGTTTCAAGGTAATTTATTGAACGGTTTTTTTCCATTATGAATATTGAAGAATTTATTTCAGGAAGAGATTTAAGTGTCACCAGGGCAGCTTCAAGAATATCCTTTGCAAGTTCCTTTACATTTTTCTGAAGAGATATCATTGCTCTTGAAATTGCATTCATCTTTATTATAAAAGGGCGGTACTGAAGAATATTGGTCCTTAAATTTCCTTCCCCGTAAATCTCTGTTATTTCACATATTTTCAGGTTATGCTCTGTATCCCGGACAACTCTTCCGAAATCACTGATCTGAAAACAGAGAAGATACCTGTAATAAAACATCCTTGCTTCCTTATCAAGGACTTCAAGGTCTTTATCAGATAATTTAAAACTTTTTTCAGAAGCCTCTATTCTGTTTTGTACCTCTTCAAGAACAGTATTGAATCCCCTGTAATGATTACCGTCAGGACGTCCTTCCAGAACAAACTCGCTTATTCCCATCATTTCCCTGACCTGCATAACAGGATTTCCTCTGCTGTCATTGATTATACGTATATTTTTTCCTGAGTCGTATTTCCACTCATCAAGAAGCTTTCTTATACTCTGCGACAATTAAACTCACCCCGTTACCGTTTCAACATGTACTCTTATGATACTTAGAATTTATTGTTATTAATTCAAAAAGTAAAGGGAATTCTGACCTCAAACGTCCCTCCTTGTCAGGAACTTCCGAACTCTTCCATTCAGCTTGCTTATTGATGATTTCAAGTCTTATGAATATAATAACTGTTATGGTTAAAGTAATATCTTTAGGGGGCTCTATAGTTGCCCCGGAGCAGGTTGATACAGTTTTTTTAAAGGAATTCTATTCACTCATAAAACGCTATCTTGAGGAAGATAAAAGCAGGAAACTCATCCTTGTCATTGGGGGCGGAGGCCCGGCACGCTCTTATCAAAGGGCATACAGGGAAATTGCAGATACACCGGCCAGCGACAGACAGGACTGGATAGGAATCGCAGCAACCAGACTGAACGGGGAGTTGTTGAAATCCCTGTTTTCAGATTACTGCCAGAACAGTGTTGTGACTGATCCCACAGCTGTCAAAGAGTTCAACGACAGGGTTCTTGTAGCAGCCGGGTGGAAACCGGGTTTCTCAACAGATTACGATGCAGTTCTTCTTGCGGAAAAATTCAATGCAAAGACTGTGATAAACCTTTCAAATATTTCAAAGGTATATTCTGAAGATCCGAAAATAAATCCGGCAGCAGTCCCGATGGACAGAATGAACTGGGCAGACTTCAGAAAACTTGTGGGAGAGGAATGGATTCCGGGAAAGAATGTACCATTTGATCCGATAGCTACAAAAAAGGCATCAGAACTCGGGATGCAGGTAATTGTGGCAGGAGGAAAGGATATCAGCAATCTTGACCTGATCCTTCAGGACAGACATGATGAAATTGAAGGGACACTTATCGGACCTGAATAGGAAAAAAGGAAAACCCTTTTTTTAAATTTCAGAAAACCCTTTTTCCCAGTGCCAGACAGTATTCTGTTCAGTGCTGCCGGGGAAAGGGGCTTTTTTTCTGAAATCGGGAACCCATTCACAAATTTCCGGGTCTTCAAGCTCCTGTATAAAACCGTTTTCAATTCCATATATGTCCAGCAGCTCAAATATCCTGTCATACTCATTGCGGGAAACTCCCCTAAGGGGATTTCTGCCTGTTTTTCCTGCAGCAGCCGGTGAATACTGAAACATCAGGGAAAGTATTGCCCTGTCCATAAAATACTCTGAATATGTTTTAAGGATTTTTTCAGTTGATTCCAGATATCCCGGCATCACAAGGTGCCTTATTATAACCCCTTCACTTATCATTCCGCCTGTCGAGAAAACCGAGAAATCAGTTTTTTTAAGCCGGCACATGAGGGAGATTGCCCGGAAAACCGAATCCGGATAGTCAGGTGCCCTGAAAAAATCTGAAGCAATTACAGGATCGGATGTTTTATAGTCCGGAAGAAAGAGGTCAATGCAGTCAGAAAGCATTTCGACAGACTCCTCAGTCTCATATCCCGAACTGTTCCATAAAACAGGGACAGAAAGCCCCCGCTTCCTTGCTTCTGCAACTGCTTCTGCAATGGACGGGATAAACTGGGTGCCGGTAACAAGGTTTATGTTTTCAGCCCCCTTCCCCTGAAGCCGGAGAAAAATTTCTGCAAGTTCGTCTGAGGATACTGATCTTCCCATATTGTTTCTGCTTATCTGGAAATTCTGGCAGAAAGAGCACTTCAGCGTACAACCGGTAAAGAAAACTGTTCCCGAGCCGTGTTCTCCTGTCAGGGGGGGTTCTTCCCCGCTGTGAAGTAGAGCAGCAGATATATGTATTTCAGCAGGCTGTCCGCAGTAACCACGCCTGCCTGAAGTTCTGTCAGTCCTGCAGTTTCTGGGGCACAATGAGCATGATCTGTAATATTCTTTTTTATGATTCACCTGGAAACTATAAAAAAAAGGAAAGGATTTTTCAATAAAGAAATGACAGGATCTTTATTTCTGAAAACTTACAGAGAGATCTCTGAAATCAAATATCAGTTAATCGGATAGATTAAACAAAAAGATACAGGCAATTGACAAATCATCAGGTATCGGGATATTTTATTTATGCCTGACAAGAAGTTCAAATTATGCCGGCGTGGCGAAATTGGTAGACGCAGCAGACTCAAAATCTGCCGGGGGCAACCCTGTATCGGTTCAAGTCCGATCGCCGGTAATATTTTTTAACACATTTTAAAAACAAATACTTATTTTGTCCCCAAAATACTATTGTCAGCTCAATAATCTTTCAATTTATCTTTAAAATTAATAAAGATAAATACAACATCAAGAAAAGAATAGGCATATATAGATAGAAATTTTAAAATTGTTTAAATATTAATTTTTTTAAGGACCTTTTTTACTTGATCCAAATTATCATTTAATTTAACTAAATCACCTGACAATATTCGTATTTTTTCAATATCAATATTTTCTCTATTGCATTCTTCATAGAGTTTCAAAGTGAGGTTCTTAATTTTATCTAAAATACAATCAACCTTATATTTCATGATTCGAAGCAATCTTGTGAAAACCCGCGCCTGTCTATTAAGTTTTAATTCATGGATAAAATATTCTGCAGGAGGTTTTTTGGGATTCAAAAAACCAGTATCAGCGATGGATAAAAAATCTTTATAATTACTTTCAAAAGGATCAATAAAGATCTCTTCTTTTGTTTTTTTAGTTAACCATTTTGCAGATTTAGAACGATTACACCCAGCACAGGCGGTAACCAAATTAAAAGGATTATTTATTAATTCCTTGAAATCATCTTGAGGTTTAAAATGATCTAATTGTAAATTGTCAAAACCTAATTCTCTCTTTGTTGTGTCACAGTATACACATCGTTTTTTACAATCCTCTTCAATTTCATCATAATAATGGCTATACAAATAATATTTACCATCAGTTTTCTTGCTATATTCTTTTCTTCTTTCAAGTTCAGGATAAAATATGTTTTCCACTTTTCAACTCATTATTATTTTATTTTTTTTTCAATATCTTCAATCTGCTTTAATAACTCAGTAAGTTTATCATTTTGATTTAATAATTCTTTTTCTACTTCTTTAGAAATAATAGGATCATCATAATAGATGTTTTTTGATCGAATGTTGTCTAATTTAAGAAAATCTTTTTTTTCTTCTTCAGTTAAACCTTCATTAATATTTTTTATTAGTAATTTATTATATATTTCATTCCGAACGCTTAAAATATCTTTGTATTGACCAGTATGCCGTCTAAACCGTGATGTATATTGCTTTTCTGTCTCTGGTTTATTTAAATCTGATTTATCAATAACATATTCAACTTCAAATAAATTTTCTGTAATATCCCCAGGATAACTAGTTAAGATATAAATTGGCAATTTTTCTTTAATTTTTCGTATTTCACCAACTAAGACCATGCCTGAATACTCTGCAATACCTGTTTCATTCATGCGCTCATCAATAATTAAAGAGACAAGATCTTTTTCAGCTAAAATTCCAGTAACCATATTTTTTAATTTCGACTCTGGCTGGATAGAAATCAATTCTATTTCAGAGCCAAACATGCGTTTAAGAATTGTACCATATAAAAAACCACTTTTTTTATTGTCATCAATATATAAAACTTTAGGCATTATTTATTCCTTTTTCTAACCGAGGTATAGTCATCTTAAATCCAACACCACCTAATGTGGATTTTTCTTGAACAGTAATTGTTCCGAAGAGATGTTCTTCAATAAAACTTTTAACAATAGCCAACCCCATACCTGTTCCAATTAAATTCCCTTTTTCATCTCTTTTTGTAGAAAAAGTTGCTTCAAAAATATGTTGCTTTGTATCTTTTTCTAAACCACATCCACTATCTTGAAATAATACAGAGACATTTTTATTATCATATTCTAAACTAATTTTAATTAACCGAATTCTATCTGTAATATCTTTTAGCGCTTCAACGGAATTTGAAATTAAATTAATAAAAATACTTTCAAGATCAATTTCGAAACCTTTTACATATACAATTTTTTCTCCGGGTAAATCAGATGCATCAATTTCAATATTTTTTAATTTTAAAGTCTGAAGCATATTATTTTTTATATTATTTATTGTTTCAACTAAATCAATTTCTTTTTGGCGTCTTTTATCAGTCTTTATGTTACCTATCGTAAAATTTGCAAATGATTCAATAAACTTTGAACTATCAATAATAATATCTAAGTATTGTTCAAAGTTATTTTTATAATCTCCAAATAACTCTAAAGTTCCTTTATCATAATTATATTTCAGTTCTCTAGCAGATGTTGCAATGCTGGCACTTTGCTCTGCGGTCTCATGGCCAAAAGAAGCAGCCAAAATACCAATAGAAGCTAAATTCGCTAATGTATTTTTTTCAGATTCCAAGATATTCTCTAATGCATTCACTTTATTTTTGTTTTCATCAAAATTATCTTTTAAATCAGAAATAGCTTCAGATAGATCTTCTTTAGATTTATTAGGATTTTTGAGGTCATTCATTATTGATGTAAAAATAGTATTAATTACTTCTTCGTTCTCTTCAACAGCTTTTTTTAATTCACGTGCCTTATCAGCTTTATCTACCCTTTTTGATTCAAATTCATATCTATTTAATTCAAACCATTGTATAGTCCGTAATGCGAATTTTCTTAGATCATAAAAAGCAGCTTCTTCTACGATACCCTCTCTATTAGTTTGATCAATCAATTGATGATTTTTATCACGACTAATGAAAACAGCTCCAACTATTTGATGGCCAGCAACAACCCATGTTTTTCTTTTAATACCAGCAGGTTCTTTTGCTTTTCTATGTTGTAAAGTTAACCAATCTCCTAATCCGTCTGGATCACCATATGGTTTTACTCTAAAATTATCGCGATAAATTCGTACACCATTATTATTCTTCAAAAAACTTATTGTATTTGCTTTATTTAAATTTAGTTTTTTAAAATCCTCATTATTCTTGTTTGTTATAAAAAAATAAAATTCAAAGCTTAATGGCCCACATCGAGGTTCAACTAAAGAATCTTTAAAGAGGTCTTTCCACTTAACTTTTGAAAGTTGGTATTTATGTTTTTTGAATATCTCTGATGACATTTTCATTGAAATCGTATTATCTGAGTGAATTTGAGCTTTAACAATCCAATCAGCTGCTTTTAAATACTTTGTTGATTTTATATCTCCATCAATTTCCTTATTATTTAAACCACTTTTTATATTAATATTAAAATCATTAATCCCTTTAAATGGTGAAATTAAAAGTGTTAACTCCTTTTTCAACTCGAGCAGGCTTGATTCATTCCATGTATCTTTTAACCCTGTCATTATAAGAGCAGTACCACTTTCATTTATTTTAAATAATGAATCTCTATAATTACTTTTAAAGACATAATGCTTAATCTTTGAAAGATCATTATCTTCTTTTTCATATTTTGACCAGTCAATGTCAATTTCAAAAACATCTTTGCTATTATCTTTTTTTGATTGAAGTGTCATTTTTTCACACAACCGATCGATTCCCAGTCGTCCTAATCCCTTTGCCCCTGTCAATATCCTATCTTTCAAAGGAGAACGAGAATTCTTCCTTTTTTTGTTAGTCCCTATTCTAAACCAATACTTAATTATTTCATTATAATCTAAACCAGACCCATTATCTTTTATCACTAATTGAGGATTATCAGAATTCAAATTCTCAAACTTTATTTCAACCTCGCCACTATCCGCATCATAAGAATTTTTAACAAGCTCAATTATAGCAATGAGAGAACTTGAAATACTTTCACGACCTAGTTGTATGGCTACTCTAGCATCAACTTCAAAAGGCAATTCATCAATCTTCTCTCTCATTAATCCAATTCTCCTCTAATGGTATCTTTTTTATTACTTTGGTTGTTAGATGCCGACAACGTATATTATTATTTAAATATTGTGAAATATCCGTACTCTGTAAAAATATTAATAGTTTTTTGTAAATCGCTATATCGTCATTGATTGACTTTACAATTATAAAATGATTATCAACCAGCACAGGTGTTGACCCAAGGACAAGACATGCCTTTGCTCGAATTTTGTCACTTGGGCTGGAGGTTCTTTTTATTACCAAAAAAGGTGGTTCATATAAAGTTGCAATAAATTTTCGCTTATCGATGCTATCATCAGTATTAACAATGTTATTTGATTTAATCATTTTAGGTGTTATAAATGGATATAAGGAACCATCCTCTTTGCTCCTATGTTGAACAACAGGACCAACCGAAACTTTAAAAAAATCAGAGATAGTTAGACTATTTTCGGAATTTGGAATATTAAAATCACACCCAGTAATACTATTTTTTCCCCCAATTAAGAGAAAGACATCAACATTAGTATTCCGATCAAACTGACCATAAGATTTAATTTCTGCTGATATTTTTGAAGAAATCAAATCTCTCCATTTAGAATAGTTTGTCCCGGATCTTAAGACTTCAGGTAAAATAGCACAAAAATGAGCATTGTTATTTGATTCATTTAAGCAGAATTCAAAAAAAACAGCGGCTGAATTAACTTTGCCACTTGCCCAGGATATTTCATTATCAAATTTTATAGTTGTAAATGGTGGATTCATAAGAAAATGAGTTGCTTTTTTTACTACCTCGTTATTATTAAAAACATCTCCAACCCTTATATTATCAATAATTGATATATAGTCATCAATAGAATTTAGATCGGGGATTGAATTTCTATTTATTGCCTCCAAAATTAATCTTAATTTTGTTGCATCTACGAACTCTTCATATAAATCAAATCCATAGAGATATTTATTCCAAGTTATTAGGGTTTTTGACAATTTTCGCTCTACAGGGAGCAATTTCGATACAGATAATAACAAATCACCAACACCACATGTTGGATCCAAGATAACAGAATTAGAATTAATTGATTTAACATGGCTAATCAATATTTTAGAAAGGTTATCACTAGTAAAAAAAGTGCCAGAAGCTCTCATTTCTGTTAAATCAATTAATTCTCTTAGTTTATTATTGATATATGTACTGGTACTTATAGCTGATTTTTCTGATGAATTTGTTAAAATGACATTTTTAATATGACTATATAATTCATGCTTGTAAGGAGTAAAAGCTCTCATATGTTCCTTTTATATTTTATAAACAGTACTCATTATATATCATTATTTCTAATTTGATTAAAAGTATTTTGTTCAAACTTCGATTAAATACTTTATTATTCTTTTTCAAAATTCTTGAACACTTCAGCTATAATTTGATGTCGCTTTTCAATTGTAGCAGCAACCATTTCTACTGAAAATCCTTTATTGATGTTGTTTCTCCCGCATTTTCTATCTGCTCAGTTACAAACTCTGAGACAGATCCCCATAAAGCGTTTTCTTCCAGAAGATGCATCGTTATATCCCCCTTAATTATTAGAATTTACAATATTTAAAGCAACAATGATACGAAACTACAATTATGCATATTTTATGATAATTCATCCCCATTATAGACCCGCTTCCGACTAGAGGGGGGGTATAATCCCCTAATATAAATTATGAAGATAAATGCTGTTGTTGAAGTTGAAATTGTTATTTATTCTCTTATAAGATTTCTTCAGATGTCTTTTGCCGGTATATCATCCAAACAAGAAACAGCATTCAGATAATTTTACTCAGGCTGCAACATCTTTACAGTAAATGTCTTTTGCGCTTTTAAAGTTCTTTCCTTCTTCCTTCTGCATCTGTTTATAAAAGTCACATTTCATGCATTTCAGGAAATTATCCGCTGATATTCCAAGACTATAACCGTCACATAAAGTCCCGGTTATGATCCAGCATATCCTTCCGCCATTAATTCCGTTATTCAGGCCATTTGTCTTTTCTTCTGTATAAGCAGGACATATTCCCGACTCATTTACCCTGGAACCCCCGGGAATTCTGCCGCAGTTTTTGTGTTCCCAGCAATTCAGTTTTTTTGATCCCATAGTTACCTCTTGTGGATTTTTGTAAATATAAGGATTAGTTATTAAATAGACTATTCAGATTGGATTGGAAATAAAATGATAGCATCTCATCCCGCATAAGACAAGCCCGGGCTGAATTATTTAATTCAGGGGGATTATAATTATCAACATCAGTTTACAAGGGCAAGATATTCCTGAATATCCTTTTCAGATAAATATCCGAGTTCTATGGAAATTTCTCCGAATTTCATATGAGGATTCTTTTTCTGATACTTTAAGACTTCTTCGCACTGTTCAAAAGAAAGCTGATTAAGACCGACAAAATAATCCCCGATACGTTTTTTCATGAAGGATCCCCCCCTGTAAATTGATAATGTATTTCAATTTTAGCATAGTTACATGATATTTCAACCACAGCACAATAAAGGAACTTCTCCTGCAGTATTATTCAATACTGCCGTAAACAATCTCTGTTTTATATTCAATTCTGACAAGACCGGCCTTTTCATATTTTTCAAATAATGATTCCAGCGCATCATGAAATTCAGGATATAACGGATGTTCAGTATTCGGTGTATATGATGCGGACATTGCCCTCCCCAGAAAACCGTCCCAATCCAGTTCCTGGTAATTTGGAAAAAACTCCTTACCAAAACTTCCGTAAAAAAATGATGAAAAATCAGAATCTGTCAAATTCTGATGATTCAATTTCCGGTAATCAGTTCCGTATTTTTTCAACAGTTCATCATAGTCCTTCAGCAGTTTTGTTGTATTATCTCTTCTGTTCCAGATTAGAAAGACTGTACCCTTATTCTTAAGAATCCTGGAAAACTCTTTTCTGCAGATGTTTTTGTCAAACCAGTGAAATGCCTGAGCTGCAGTAATTGTATCAACCGATTTATCACTTAAAGTTGTTTCTTCGGCGGAACCTGAAACAGACCTGAATTTTTCATGACTGTTCAATAACCTTTCAGCATAAATACGCATTTCATCATTGGGTTCAACTCCAATGACATACAGATCCCTTTCCAGCAGCTGTTTTGTCAAAATTCCAGTTCCAGATCCAATATCACAGATTTTTGAATATTTCCTTATCCCGTTCTCCAACAGGAAATCAATTGATTCGACAGGATATCGGGGTCTGAATTTTACATAGTTTTCAACACGATCAGAAAATCTATTTTTACTGTCCATATAATTAATTTACCTCTCATCGGTGATATGATCATATAATTTTCTCATACTTTTTTATAAATTCACAAATGTTTCTTCTTAAATATAGACCTCCCATCTGATATATCAATACACAAACAATCACAATAAAAAATATTGAAATTCCCGTTTTATGGACTATAAATACTATATGAAACAGTTATTGTATCCTTTACTTTTTGTTTCCGCTCTGAACCTTCTCCCTGCTCAGGGAATAACAGTAAATAATAATGACCAGATCAGAGAGGAATCCGACAGCATGGTAAACCATGATGCAGGGAAAGAAGTCTTTAATTTTAAAAATATCTTTCTTTTTGCAGGGCTTGCTGCCACCTGCTGCCTGCTTGATCAGAATGTGGAAGTGCATACACATCTTATAAGAAGAGATGATTTTGATGGCTTTACTGAAATTGTCAATAATTTTGGAGAAACAAGTGTGATGATCCCTTCACTTGGAGGAGCTCTGACATTAGGCCTTGTTACAGGAAACCAGAGACTTACCGATACAGCAATCGATTCAACAAAATCATTCCTGGCAGGTTCTGTAGTTGTGGAAACTCTTAAAGCTGTGACTGGAAGAAAAAGACCGTATGTCTCCCAGAACGGCAGTATTTCGTTTGAAATGTTTGAAGGATACAATATAGGATCAAAATCATGCCCGTCATGGCACACCTTTGTCGCCTCTTCAATAATAACCCCTTTCGCAGAGGAATACAGCAGATGGCTTTACCTGATTCCGGTTTCCACCGGGTTTGCGAGAATCTATCTTGACCGGCACTGGCTCTCCGATGTAGTTGTCGGAGGAGGCATCGGATTCTTTTCAGGGTTATATTTCCATAAACACAATAAGCAGAATATAATTTTTACCGGAAACGGGATTGTCTTCAACCTGTAGAATATAAAATGGCTGTCCGTATTGCAGACAGCCATTTATTACAAAGAATAAAATATGTAAAACTTATTTTATCTTGAAGAAATCTATGACCCTGATAAGTTCTGTCGCCTCGTTTGTAAGTTCCCCTGAGGTACCTGAAAGCTCCTCAGATGCTGCAGCATTCTGCTGTATCACATTGTCAAGCTCGATCAGGGCCCTGTTGATCTGCTCAACCCCTGTTGTCTGCTCTCCGCTTGCTGAGCTTATCTCCTGTACAAGTTCTGAAGTCTTTTCAATTTCAGGAACAAGTCCCATAAGCATATCGCTGCTTTCTTTTGCTGTACCCATTGTCTGGGTTGAGAGTTCTGTTATTTCACTTGCTGCTACCTGGCTCCTTTCTGCCAGCTTCCTGACTTCTGATGCAACAACTGCAAATCCCTTGCCGTGTTCTCCTGCCCGGGCAGCCTCAATTGCCGCATTCAGTGCAAGCATGTTTGTCTGCCTGGCTATATCCTCTATAATTGATATCTTCTCTACTATTTCCTGCATTGCTTCAAGGGATTTTCCAAGCTGCTGCGCATTCACAGAGGCATCTACTGCCACCTTCTTTGCTATGTCTCCTGTTGTCCTCGAATTTTCAGCATTCTGTTTTATGGAAGCGTTCATCTGTTCCATTGAAGCGGAGACCTCTTCCGATGAGGAAGCCTGCTCGGAAGCGCCTGTTGCTATCTGATGTGAGGAATCATTGATCTGTTCGCTGCTTGAAGAAAGCCTTCCCCCGGCCTCTTTTATCCTTCCTACAATATTCCTCAAAGAATCAAGCATTGTGTTAAGGGATCTTCCAAGTTCTCCGAATTCATCCTTCTTCCTCAGGAATTCCTCAGGCGGATCTATTCTGAGATCGCCATTGGCTATATATGAGGCAAGCTCAACAGCATCCTTTATCGGTTTTATTGTTCTGCTGACAAAAAGGAATATTAGAACAGATACAATTACAAGAATTATCATGCTGAAAAAGATGAACTGGGCCAGCTGCTGCCTAACAGGAGCCATTATACTGTCCCTGTTTACTGCCAGGAAAACAGGCCATCCTGTCTGTTCAATAACTTCCGGAAAAACAATATAGTTCTTTCCATCATTTCCGGTATATTCAATTACTTCCCTGCTTCCCTCTTTAACAGCGTCAAAAGACCCTTTAATCTCTTCCGGGAATACATCATTTTCAAGAAGATTCCCCTTGAGTATCAGGTCCTTGTCCGGATGGGCAATAACAGTACCGTCTTTATCCACAAGATATGCAAAACTGTCATCATGGAGCTTCAAAGAATCCACAAGCTGGAGTATTGTGTCTATAGACAGGTCGATTGCCGCCACACCGAGAAGTGTCCCATTATCTCCTACAGGAGTAATCGGACTTACAACAACAGTGCCGGTAATCCCGTCAATATAGGGACTTGAAATTGATGTAAAATCTTTTTCAATTGCACCGGAATACCAGGGCCTGTTTCTGAGAAAGTAATATCTGTCTCCGGCATAATCCTCAGGAGCTGCAATAAAGTCCTGGGTTTTTTCAAAACCGATATATGTTAGCATTATTGAATCATCACTTTTCTTTATATTCCGGAATGTTTCAACTGTATTATAATAAAGTTCCATTATTTCAGGGTCCCTGGGCATATCAGGTGTGGCAACTTTAATTGTTGATGCAAGCTTCTTGATATGATCAGGAAGAGAATCATATTCAGTATCTATCGGGGATTCATAGAAATACTCTCTGTATTCCTTCTTTCTCATCAGATCAATTATCCATTCCGATTTAGACATGCCCTCCGGTATTGCCATTTTTTTTGCAAGATACCCTTCAACATTATTTACTGTTGCCTCAAGTTTTCCGGAAGCTTCATTATATGAGGAGTCAAGCAGTGTCCTGCTGAAATTCCTGAAGGTTATATATCCGTTAACAACGAAAAGGAACACTACTGTTACAAGAACAATAAAGGTAATTTTTATTTTCAGTGAATTCAGATTGATTTTCATTTTATCCCTCTCAGAATGTATTTGTAATTAATAATAATTCAAAGAGGTATTGAAAACAAATATATTATTTCATTTTTAAAGAAGATAAAAAAATGTGTATGCCATAGCATGAGTTCAGAATCCCTTTCTGACCATCTTTCCCCAGCCTGAAACATTTCTGAGACTGCTTATATATCCCTTCAGCCTGACCAATCCGAGGATCTGTCTGAAACCGAAATTTTCAAGGAAGGAATAGAAGACAAGCATTGTTTTATCTGCCATGCTGTAATATGTGGTTCTGTACTCTGCTATGAAAAGAGAGCAGATAGAAACAAAAACACCAAGAAGTACAGATGCGGAAAAAATAACTGCAACAGAGGGGAGTTCCAGGGCTCCTGAAACAATGGAAACAACAAAGAGGAAAGCCCCCTGTACTTCAAACCACGGCCCCATCATTTCAAAAAAGAAAAAATATGGAAAAGCAATTATCCCGGCCGCCCCGTATGCCCTGTTGAAAAACATTTTAAAATGATAGGTCATAATATCGATAAGCCCCCGCTGCCATCTGTCCCTCTGCCTGACAAGTGTTTTCCAGTCTTCAGGAACCTCTGTCCAGCAGTTTGCGTTATAGATATACTTGATGCAGTAGTCAGTCCCCTTTTCATTAAGCATCCTGGTTATCCTGACAACAAGTTCCATATCTTCTCCGACAGTATCCTTTTCATAGACTTCACTGCCGGTCAGATAACCATGAACATCAATTACACGCTGCCTCTTGAAAACACCGAATGCCCCTGAAATAATCAGAAGGGCAATTTCAGACCAGCCGACCCTCCCTGCCATAAAAGATCTTATATATTCAACTGTCTGGAACCTCACAAGATGCGATTTGCCCGGTTTTATACTGCTTATATATCCGTTTTCGACACTGCAGCCGTTTACCGGAAAAATGTTCCCCCCTGCAGCAACAACCTCAGTGTCTGAATCTAGAAAGCTTCCCATTATCCTTAAAAGAGCATCCCTTTCAAGAAGCGAGTCAGAATCAATTCCTACAAAATACTCCCCTTTTGCAGCGTTTATTCCGCAGTTAAGGGAATCAGCCTTCCCTCCATTGATTTTATCAACAAGCAGAAGTTCAGGGTGTTTTTTCCCCCTGTAGAGGGCCCTTATCCCTCTTGTTTTAAGTGATTCCTTTATTGAAATATCTGTTTTTTCAAGCTCGAAGTATTCTATAACTTTATTCAGCGTATTATCTCTTGATCCGTCATTTACAACTATCAGTTCATAATCAGGGTAACGGAGATTGAGAAGGGAATTTATGCTTTGAATAATTGTGTTTTCCTCATTAAATGCCGGGGCCACTATTGAAAGAGAAGGAAGAATATTCTCCCTGAACAGGAATGAAAGCTGCTTAAGCTCCTGAAAACGGGCCTGCTTTACAACCCCCCTGAATGAAAACACAAGTACTGAAAGATAAATCAGGTTTATGGAAAAGGAATAGAAAGCAAAAAGCCAGCTGAAAAATGCAGAATAGTTTTTAAAATGGAAATAAAAGGGATATGTCCCTTCCCATAAACAGTGGAAAACAAGATAGAGAAGAGGTGTAGTTGCAAAACTCAGGAAAAGCAGGGTATAGAGAAATTTAAGTCGGCTTTCCTCCCTGCTTTTTTTCTTCTTCTCCCTGAAGGTCCTTTTTTTCAGCCCCGCTTTTATAATAAGCCTGTCATTCAGATAGTATTCAAAATCCCTTTTAAGCTGGGGGTTGTCAATGCTGTTCAGAACAGACAGGATTATATCTTCAAGTTCTCTGCTGCTGTTTTTATTCAGGAAATTTATAAGACTGCTGACCTTTTTCCTGTAGATAAGCTTTTTAACAATTATTTCTATTCTCGCTTTATCTGTGGAAAGGAGAGATTCCAGAACATATTCCAGCCTGTTGGAGATTACCCCCAGAAGCCCCTCTGCAACTGCCTCAGAAATATCATTGAAAAAATGCTCTGAAATAACCTTGAAATACTGGGGAGACTTTTTGATTATATTTGAGAGCGCTATTACAGCATTTTCTTTTACAGAAGAGTCTGACAGGTAGCTTATAAGGATTCCCACATTTTTAAGGTCAGGATTTTGAGAAAGTGACTCAACAGCTGTTTTCCTTATTTCAAGATCACTGTGATTGAGGTAGTCATTTATATTTACGGCTGAGAGATATTTACGTGAGGCTGTCTCAAAAGCCATCCGGGAAACAGGAACTTCTTCAGAGTTGATTTTATCAATAACATATTTCTCAAAAACTGATGAGGGATTGTACTGGGCATAGCTCAAAATAAGAAACTGTATCTCATTTTCCGGACGTTTTTTAAGTATCTCATAATAGTCAAGAAAGCTGCTTCCGAAACCGGAAATCACACTTCTGATTTTCTTCTGCACATTCTCGGGAACCCCTTTCAGGCTGTCAATAATTGAAGGGATAACGGCAGGGTCTCCCTGTTCTACAAGAGAATTTATTATATAAAGTTTTAGAGAATTATCTTTTTCCCTCAGAAGTGAAAGCATAAGTGCATTCACAGCTTTCGGGGATTTTATACACCCAAGAGACACAGCAGCATAGCTTTTTTTATAGAGACTGCCTCTGAGAAGCATTTTCAGAAGCTTGTTGACAACACCCTTCTTTTCCATGATACCGGAAAAATCCTGCTCAAAAAGGGGGGGGAATTTAACAGACTGTCTGAGTTCAATATACTCTTTCAATACTGTTTTCCAGTTTTCATTCAGTATTTTTCTTTCAAAATCTTCATTAAGGCTTTTACTGCTTATATCAGTAAACCATTTCCTTATCCCGGCCCTCTTTTTCTCATTGGTTTTTTTTATAAGCAGAAAAATAAAAAAAACAAGCACAGCTGCTATATCAAGAAACAATACTGAATAAAAGATGAAATATAAATCCGACAAGAGTTAATCCCCTTTTTTCCTTGACAGATTTTCAATCAGACCTGCCAGTTCTGTAATTGAATAGGGCTTGCTGTAATAGAAAAGGACATTAAGCTTGACAGCTTTTTCTATATATTCCTCGTTCTTCTTATGTGATGTAAATATAAACGGGATGCTGCTCAATGTTGAATCGGAAAGCATGCTTTCCTTTATTGAAAAACCGTTTACTCCGGGCACCATGGTTTCACTTATAATTGCCAGAGGCCTTGTTTTCCGTATAAATCTTATTGCATCATTGCCGTTATCAAGGACCTTGCTGTTGAATCCGAGCTCCTTAAGCTTTCCGGTAAGAAGCTCTACATACTTTATATCAGGATCAATAACAACAACAGGATCAGTCAGTCTTAAAAAATCAATATTCTCCTCTGTCCTGTCGCATATAGTATTTCCTCCCCCTTTTTTCGCAGTATGAATCCTTGAATACCCTGTATCAATAATTCTGTTGATAATTTCTTCAGGATGCAAAGGATCATTGAAATATTCATGCATGTAAATAACACCTATAGAAGAGGTGATTTTTTCCAGAAATGCAGATGACTGGGCAATCTCGCTTCTCAGCTGTTCCGCTGTTTCCAGTGCATACTGGACAGGACAATCAGGAATATAATATGCAAATGCAGCGCTTCCGAGTTTAAAAAGATAATGTGTTACCCGCCTGTAATCTGAAGAAATAAAGTTTTTAATAAGAAATGAAATCCCGCGAAGAGCCTCATCTCCCCCTTCTCTGCCGTATCTGGCATTAATATCCATAATATTATCAATACCTACAAAAAAGAGCGCACTGTTTGATTCGGTTTCAAGAGATCCAGCTATTTCCTTGACCATATAGTTCCTGAAAAACATTTCATTTTTGAGGCCTGTAACCGGACATTTTGTAAGAGAGTCCCCGGCTTCTTCCAGTTCCTTTCTCATTCTGTTTTTTGTTCCATGAAGCCTTACTGCATCCTTATCAAGTGCAATATCCTTTGATTTCAGGTTAATAAGTATTTTTTTAAATGCGGGGGGATAATCAATTGAATACTGCCTCGACAGCTTTCTGACCAGGGTTTCAATCATACTGAGATAGCTGATTCCCTTTTTATCCAGAATAATCTGAAAGAGCTTCTCCCATAAAATATTCCCTTCATTCCAGGGCGATTCAGTTATCCTGCAATCATGATCTATAATGATCCCTCCGCTTTCAAGAACAGTTTTTATTTCATTAAATCCGTATATAACCGCAAATCTTGATATAACCTCTTCACAGACAGAAAAATAATCATCATCTGTTTTTATTTCCTTTCTGCTGACAGTTTTAAAACTGCCGCAGTCAATACGGCTTATCTTGTTATAAAAAAACTGGAGATCTCTGTTTAAAGCCCCTCCCCTTGAAGGGGCTATCAGATCAATTTTCAGCTGCTTGATTTTTTCAATTGTTGAATTCAGCAGCTCTGTATCGGAAAAATAATGCTCGTGGTAACTTTTCATCAATCCGTAATCTTTTTTTTCAAGAAAGGGAGAACTGTTATATGAAAAACTGCTGAACATTGATGAGGTGAATAAAACTCTCTGTTTCACAAGATACAGATGGATCTCTTCAGGAGAATAGAGATTGGATGCCGGAAGAAAAAGCATTTTTTCTCCGTTTTCCATATCATATTCCCATCTGTTTTCATTGATAATATAGTATTTGTATTCAGGATAACATGTTGAAAGGACTTGATAACCTCTCCAGTGGACAGCTACCCTGATGTTTTTCAATTCATTCACAAGCAGAGGGAGTCCGGAAATCATATCTGGTGAGACGGAATTAACAACTACCATTGACAGGCCGGAAAAATCGGTCAGTGATGAAATGCTTTTTTTTATTTCGCTGAAACAGCTGTAGGGGCCTGTATTTACAAGAACAGACTCACTTCCGCACACTGAAAGATAAATATTCGGAACAAGGCTGCCCTTTTCAAGATCTTCCGGGGCTATTCTGAATACAGAATCACTCATTTTTGATACTGTACTGTTCAATAAGATTCTCCTGAATTTAATAGGAACCGCGACATACAATCCGGAAACAACAATGATTGCAGGGGCTCCGTATTATTATCGGAGTTATTCATATTCTTTATTATATATTAAAACTCTGCCGTCCAGTCTTCTGAATTCATATCCTGAAACAGACCCTTTACTGTCTGAAACAGAATATGAATCACTTTCAAACCCTGACAGTATAAAACCTGCAGATTGATCAAAATCATTATTGAGGATATTGATAACTGTTCTGCCTCCCTGCTCTGTAATACTGAAATCAATATCAGATCTTTTTCTCCAGAATTCCCCGAATTCTGTCAGATTTCCCATCCAGCCGCCCTGTTCTGCCACATACTGCATCAGCCGCTCCTGGGCAATAAGCTTGTGATTACTGTCTCTTGTATCTGATGGATGTATCAGCAGGACTGTCACGGCTGAGTTTGCGCTGTTAAGCCGGACAACTCTTTTCCAGACATCAACAGCCTTATCAACTGTTTCCGGGGTTAGATAGCCGAGTGCGTCATCAAGGGTAACCGGAATCTCTATAATATCAGTTTCAGGAGAACCGGGAGTCCTCTCTCTGAAGGCAAAGTAGGGAAAAGCGGTCAGAACATCATTGGATGAAAAAGTTGAATCATAAAGATAGCCGTATTCCTCAAGCACCTTGATAAGGGAGCTGTGGTATTCAAGATCACCTGCCCTGAAGCTTACAGTATTCTGCCCGGGTATATCCCTGTCCAGGAGCTCCTTGCTGACAGCAACTTCACCTCTCAGTGTTTTCCTTTTAATGGGATCATATGTCTTGTAGGTAACATCTTTTTCACCCATATCAGCCTTTGAAAGCTTTTTATAATGGGAAACTGTATGTGAACCAATATCCCATCCCATCTTTTTCAGTTTCCTTATTGCGTCCACATTTTCCCTGATATTATAATAATCAATATCAAGGTAATCGGTAAAATACTTGGTATTTTCAAAGAATGTGCTTGTTACATCGTATTTTTTTTCAAGCTCTGCATACTTCAGCGAATCTACAAAAGAGGTCTGCGCATCCACATCATGACTTAGGACAAGCACCGGGTTTTTAAGACCGGGAGTTGTCCCGATAATCAAGCTCTTCCTGTTGTAGTGCTGGTAGAGGGCCTTCATGACAAGCATTATCGCGTCAGCAGAAGGTTCAAATGAATTAACATATTTCCTCTGTGCCTCAAAATCATCACCCACCTGGGGAAGCATAATTGACTCTACAAAGGAAAGTCCCAGCAGATAGGCAGTCCCCCGGCCGTAGCTGTTTTTTATAAATCCGTCAGTCCTGTCGCTGAATTTCCCCAGGACCTCTGCAGGACTGTCAGATTCATAACCGTGAGACCATATAACCTCTTCATAAAAAACAGCCTCCCCGTTCCCGAGTGAGATTGTCTTTTCCGCTTCATTATCAATATATTCAAAGACAGGATCATTTCCCATGAAAGAGAGACGGTATCTTTTCTTTGAAGGGATATAATGTTTTACTCCGAAAAGGGGATACAGCCTTTTTGAAATTTCACCGGCAGTAAAAACTGTCCCCCCCCCTTCGACATAATCATAAAGTGTGTTGATAATGTCAGCCCTTATATTTTTCTCAATAAGGGGACCTGAAACAAAGGCAACATCATAATCAAATAGATCTTCAATATTCTCAAGAATTCTGTATGGTATTCCCTGAATATCAAAGACTCTTCTCATAGCTGTAAATTCCGCTGAATACCCCTCCAGTGTTCCCGGCTTGAACAATGCTGCCCTGACAGATTCAGTTATGTCTTTTTCAGAATATGCGGCAACAGAGGCTAACAGGAGGAAAAGAACGGAAAAATATCTCACTTTCATTTATTCACTCCAAAAAAATATCTATTCATTCCAGAAAATCTGATCAGGATCTGAATAAAGCTCGCATGCAATTATAAACCAGGCAGTTCCTGCAACAGACGGGTAATCGCTGAAAAGATAGGGAAGATTAACTGAAGAATAGATAAGGCCTCCATCCGCCGACATGTCTGTCATATTTCTTATAATATCAAGCCCTTTTTCCCGGTCTCCCCCCCTGATCCACGCAGCGGCAGCACCAAGAGATCCTTCAGACCATACAACATTTATATCCTTCCAGACTGTTCTTTCCTCACCTCCGAACTGATGCCTGTTAAGTGCATTGTCCTCGTAAACCGGTTCATCAAAATAGGGAGCATAACCTTTATACCCCTTTCCCTCGGTCAGGAAATTCCTGTCCATTGTCTGAAGGGCTTTGGCAGTCCTGCCTTTTGCCCCTGTGCTCTCAAGAAACAAAGCTCCCCAGGAGGCCCCGTCCAGAGGAAGCGCAGTATCCCTTCTGCCGTCAAACTTTATTCCCCTTATAAACTGGCCGTAACTGTTGTCCCAGAATGCCTTTAGTATTGATTTTTTTACAAGTTCTCCCCTGTTAAGAAAAAACCTGCTTCCGGTTACAAGATGAAGGCTTTTAAGCAGAAAGTAAGTATCTATATTATGTTCAACGCTCACCCAGCCTACCGGATCATAGTTGTAGATTTCTTCAATCCTTTTTTTATCATCTGAATATTCTATTCTGTAAGAGCCCCTTCCCCCGGTTACAAGCCCGTACCTTGGATCATTTTTATCAAGAATCTGGTTTGAAAGAAGATATTCCGCGATCCTCTCTGCAGCTTCTGTATACCGTTTTCCAGCGACATCTTCCCTGTAAAAAGAGCTGTCTTCAGTATTTCTTACCGAAACATAATGGGACAGGGCATATCCAGCCCAGGCAAGTGCCCCGCTTCTTATCATGGCCCCTTCATGATCATTCTCATCCGGCCAGCTGTTATGGGTATTATATGAGAACCAGAGGCTTCCGTTTTCTCGGACAAGTCTTGAAAGAGTGTTCAGGATTGATTCCGCTTCCCTGAATTTCCCGGCCATTGTAAATGCAACAGCTGCTACAGCATTGTCATATATAAAACTCTTCCTTGCCAGATACTGGTATGAGGGGTCGTTTTCCGGTATCCTGTAGCTTAAAATCATTTTTCTTCTGTCTGGAAAAGGGTTGTCAACAGTACTGTTCGGGACTATCTGATCTTTAAGCCATTTGAGAGATTCGCTGTATGCAGACTCAAGTTCCTGATCCATTAAAACAGGTACTGCCTGAAAACCTGAAATCAGAGAAGAAAACATCATAAATAAACAAAAAAAACTCTTTTTCATAAAATACCTTAAATATTTGATTACTTAATTATTATATATTAAAAATAATAATAAACACAATTTTTTCAAAGTAATGAGGACAAGATGAATAAAAGAAATATATTCATGACAATCTTTATATTTACAGGATTTCAGCTTCTTTTTTCCCAGAATATTTACGAAAACAGGGATGTGGACCGTCTTGTTGAAAGGGGAATAAAGTTTGAAAGGGATAATAATTTATATGAAGCTATCAAGGTATACAGACAGGTGCTTGAACTTGATGATAAAAACTTCCTGGCACTTATCAGGCTTGCAAAACTCCTCAGCTGGACAGAAAACATGGATGAAGCCATGATAATCCTCAACAGGCTGGAAAAAGAGTATCCTGACAACAGTGAAACTTACTTCAGAAAGGCCCAGGTTCTCAGCTGGAAAAAAGAGTATGAAGAATCAATAAGATACTACAACAGGTATCTTGAAAAGGAAGAGGGAGACCTTGATGCCGTAATGGGACTCGGCCGTGTATATTTCTGGTCAAAGAAATACAGAAAAGCTATTGAATATTTCGAGAAAGCCATAGAAAACAACTACAGCATAACAGAAGCAAGACTGAACCTTGCAAAAATATATTTCAACATGAATGACTCGGTAAAGGCTGAAGAAGTTCTGCTGGAAATCCTTGAAGAGGAACCTTCAAATCCAGAAGCAAAGGAACTCTATGCAACCCTCCCCCAGTTCATGAAATATGAAGCTTCTCCTTCAGTTGTCAAGATGGATTTCTACGAGGGGGGCGTTTTCGGACTGAAACTTTCACCATTCTTGAATTACAGGCTGAATAAAATTTGGGACCTGAGGGTAAAATATGACTTTCTTACAGCTGACGGAATATCTGACAGTATTTTTTCAGGCGGGGCGACTTTCAAGGGGGTAAAAAACCTTGCTGTTGCTGCAGATATTTCAGCAGCGGTTGACCCGGAACTGACAGAAGCCCTTAAGTTTTCAGCACAGGCAAACTACAGCGTAAATCGCAATATAGGTGCAGGGCTTGCTGTTGAACAGCTTGTTTTCAAAGATATTAACAATCCTGTACAGAGCAATGAAAACCTGACCATACTGAAACCGTCATTCAGCTATTATTTTACAGATATAAGCTATACAACAATCCAGTTTATAGAATATCTCTACGCTTCCGGGTTTAAAACATCAGCTGTCAGTCTCAATATCAACCTGGAATACTACAACAAGAACCCGATCAGCTTTGCAGTGACCTACGGAGGAGATTATGAATCAATGGATGAAGACAGAAAACTTTTTGAAGCAGGGGGAAATATATCATACCTGTTCACTAATAATTTCCAGCTGGCACTTGGAGTTACCCATATAGAATCAGAATACAGTAAAACAAACCAGATCATCATTACCCCGTTAATAAGATGGTAACGGAATAAAAAAGAAATCTGCATTAAAGCTGATAAATACCGGAAAATCAGGATTATTTATCAGCTTTTTATTGCTCAGGCTCTTTCATAAACAATTCTCATACATTCGATGATATTAAATATTTCATTATTTCGTTGCAGTTTAAATAACCCTATTGACTTAAAAAGGCTGAATAATTATAAACTCACCCTATGAACGGAAAAATCAGGGATTTTGCTGAAAAAATACTTGGAATAAGCCACGACACTCTAAAAAGAAGAACAGTTCATATCAAATTCATTGTAACCCCGGGTAAAGTGGTTTTTGATCCCGAGCTTTTTGTAAGATTTGAAAAAACATACGGAGAAGGGAGCCTTTACCATAAGGATATAGCTGATGCCAATGGTATTGACAGGGGAAAGGTTGCAGGGGGCGCCTATATATCTGTTTCACACGATAATGTCAGGGTAACAGGATACAGCCAGGACTTCGGGCACATCTCCGGATATGAGAATATGGTTAAAGAATATTTCAGTAATTACTTCAACTGCCCTGTGGAAATTGAATCCGCTTGAAATCTAGTTGAGAAGATGCTCATTTTCAAGACTGTCCGAAAAAATCTGTTCAAGTTCATCTGAAAGATCAATAAAGATTTTCAATATATCGGGATCAAAGAAAGACGGATCTGTTCTTCCGTCCCCCCGGGTAATTATCCTGAAGGCAGTTTTGTGATCAAAGGCTTTTTTATAAGGCCTTTCACTTCTGAGAGCATCATACTGGTCAGCAATCATAACAATCCTGCTCTCAAGAGGGATTTCCTCCCCTGAAAGTCCTTCCGGGTATCCCCCTCCGCACCATCTTTCATGATGATGGAGAGCGATTCTCCCGGCCATCTGAAGCTGGGGGGATGCAGAATCCTTGAGAATCTTGTGGCCTATGGTTGTATGCTCCTTCATAAGCTGAAATTCCGCATCTGTAAGGGGACCGTTTTTAAGAAGGATACTGTCAGGTATCCCGACCTTCCCGATATCATGCATCATACCTGCAAGCTGTATTGTTTCAACAAAATTCCTGTCCATCCCCAGTTTTTCTGCAATAATTGCAGCTATTTTACCCATCCTCAGGATATGAGCCCCTGTATCAGAGTCCCTGTATTCAGAAACAGAAACAAGCCTCATGATTGTCTCTGTATTGGCAAGCTTTAATTCCTCATAAGCTTTGAATAACTCCCGGTCCTGTTCCTCAACACGCTGCTCAAGGCCCTTCTTGTAGTTTTCCTCAATCTGAAGAAGTTCTATAAAACGGAGAGCCTTATGGACAGATTTTTTCAGTATTACAAAATCAATCGGTTTTATCAGAATATCAAATGCATCTTTTTTAACTGCTTCAAAAGCTATCTCTATATCAGGGAAACCTGTAATAAGAATAACCGGCTTCTGTATGTCTTTTTCATGAATTTTATTCAGAAGTTCAATTCCGCCCATAACAGGCATCTTGATGTCTGTAATTACCAGATCAGCATCATCATTTTCCAGATACTCAAGCCCTTCGAGACCGTTCGACTTTTCAACAACCTTATAGCCTACAGTTTCAAGAAGCCTTGCTATACTTCCCCTGATAAACTCATTATCATCAATAATTAGAATTTTTTTATTAATTATATTCTGGTCCATTAAATCCCCCGAACTTAATTAATCATATTATAGTTTATATTATTTTTCATGTAAAAAATATTTTTATTCATTACGGAAAATAATACCCATCAATCGACAATAATCATCATTATGTATAAAATCCCTGCAGGAGTATTTGATGAAAAATATTAATCAGATCCTGATTGATGGTGTTGAAGCAACACTTAACAGTGATTTTGAAAAAGCCGAGAATATTTTCAGAAAAGCACTTGAAATATGTGAGCATGATCATATTATCCTGTATAACCTCGGGATAGTACTGATGAAAACAGAAAGATACAGCGAAGCTCTGGAAATTTTCGAGGCAGCAATTGAAATCAGGGATAATGATCCCGATATCTGGACCGAGGCCGGTCTTGCCTGCCAGAAAACAGGGAAGAAAGACAGGGCATTATCATGCTACAGCCGGGCAATGGATTATGCTGATGATAAATCTGTCATCTACAACAATATCGGAACAATATACTTTTCAGAGGAAAACTATGCTGAAGCAAAGAAGTATTACAAAATGGCGCTGAAAGAAAACAGCAGCTACACAGAAGCAAGACAGAATCTTGCTCTGGCAAACACTTTTCTTGATGTAATATCCTGATAATCAGAGAAAATATTCACGCCCCTCAACAGCAAGGGAAAAATTCATTTTCCTGTTTATATCGCTGTACTTCTCCCGGTAGAAACTGATAAGGATATCAAGCTCTTCATCTGTTCTTTCAGGATCATGGTGTGTCAGAAGGAGCTTTTTCACCCCTGCCTCAAATGCTTTTTCAATAGCAAATTCATAGCTTGAGTGTCCCCAGCCCAGCTTGTCATTTTCCATTTCATCTTTAGTATACTGGGAATCATATACAAGGATATCTGCTCCGGAAAAGAATTCAACAAGTTTTCTGTTCTCCTCTGCAGCAGCTTCTTCCCCTTCCTCTGCCGCTGTCCTGTCATAGTCGGGATCTTCCGGATCTGTCGGGAAAACATTTCTGAAAGGCTCTGAATCTGTTGCAATGCAGAAACACCTGCCTCCGCATTCAATCCGGTATCCGAGACACAGGACAGGATGATTGAGATATTTTGTAGTTATTTTAATCCCGTCCCTCAGATAAAAAGAGGTTTCCCTCAGGGGGTTGTATTCCATTTCAGCTGAAAGTTCACTCTTTATAACAGGAAAATACCTATACTGGAACTGGCTTCCAATAATTTCCTCAATTCCCCCCTCTTCATATGTTACAGGGCCGTAAAACCTCAGCTTTGTTGAAGGGATATAAATAGGGGTGAAAAAGGGGAAGCCGAGGATATGATCCCAGTGTGTATGGGTTATCAGAAAATCAAGTTCAATATTTTTATCCGGGAGATACTTTTTTACAAGATGGTTTCCCAGAAGGCGGAGACCTGATCCCCCGTCAATAATTATCTCAGTCCCGCCGTCTTCAGGATCTATTTCAAGACAGGTTGTATTTCCGCCGTATTTCATTGTATCTGCTCCCGGACTGGGAATAGATCCCCTTACTCCCCAGAGTTTTATTCTCATAATTAAACCTCAGTTTTTTATTTCAAGAAATATTCTGGCTTTTTCCATTTCTTCCTTTACAAATACCCTGATCCCGTCAAGATATGATTCATCAATCCCGGTCAGCCGCAGGACTTCTTCAGGCGGATCAGGGGGACAGCAGTTTCCGGAAAAATAGCAGCCGTATATATTTGCCAAATAATCTGCCATAATAACAGTATAAGTCAGTTTCAGGTATTTTGCATCAGCCGATCCCGGATCATGGTGAGAGACTATTACACTTCTGACAGGCTCTCCGAGGTTCCAGGATTCAGCAATCATCTTTCCTGTAGAAGTGTGGTCCATGCCGAAATAATCTGTTTCAGCTTCATTAATGCTGCTGTATAACCCCTCAGCCCTTTTTCTTACCATTTCTGTATACTCTTCAGGAAAACAGGATATTAATGGAATTTTTCCGATATCATGAAGAAGACCTGTAATAAAATATTCTTCTATTTCCCCTTTTCCTGAAGTGGAATCCCCGGCAATTTTTTTAGCAATAATCCCTGTGCAGAGGGAATGCTCCCAGAACATGTCGCTGTTGAGTTTTATGAAATTTTTCTCCTTTCCCATTATTCCCATAACAGCGGAACTCAGGGCAAGATTTTTAACAGTATTCATTCCAAGCATGATTATCGCCCGGACCAGAGAGGTGACTTTATCTGAAAGTCCGTAATAGGCAGAGTTTACAAGCTTCATAACCTTTCCCATCAGGACAGGATCAAGACTTATCACCTTGTAGAGGTCAACCGGAGAGGTTTTGGGATTATCACAGATTTCCTGGACTTTTGAGACAGTAACTGGAAGACTGGGCATATTATTAATATATCTGGAAACAATTTTCAGCCGATCAGCCTTTTTCATTATTCACCTCTTTTTAGTTTACCAAGAATATTCTCAAGCCTTGAACTGACAGCTTCTCCAGTTCCTTTTTCCGGCAGAAATCCGGCAAGATTTTTTATATATGAAAGAGTCCCTGCTATTTCATTTTCGGTTAAATTTCCGTCAACTTCACCGGAATTCTCCGAATCACCCGGAGCCTCCTCTTTTTTTACAGTATCAATCAGCCCTTTCTTACCTTTCAGTCTTAGCTTCAGGGAATCAATCCTGAGTTTTGTCATGCTCTGCATGAATTTTGTGTAAAGAGGTTTCCTGAGGTCAGAAGTCATTTTTTCAAGATGATCAAGAAGTGTAGAAATTTCAGGATTAATATATTCGGAATCATTCCTGAAATCATTGAATCCTTCATCCTCAGCTATTTCCGGAATATCTTCACTGTCTGCCTGCTGTTTGTTTTCATCAGGCAACTCCTTCTTCTCCGGCACCTTTTTTTCTTCCACTGCAGGATGTTCTTCGGGAGGAACCGGAACAGGAGGATTAAATGGAGGAGACGGCATATACACAGGAACCGGTGTATACTGGGGAGGAGCTGATCTTTCAACCTGCCGGGTGATTTCCTCCCTTATTTTCTCCTCTTTTTCCTTGAAATAGCCGTCATTTTTTTCCGGGTCAAACTCTTCCTCAATTTCATCAAGTTTTACCCTGACCTCCTCCTCGTTTATTTCAATTACAGGCTCTATTCCTCCCACATCAATTATGGGAACATATTCATCTTCAAGCGCGGAAACAGAATCCATAAGAAAGCTTGTTTCCTCTATAGCTTCCGGCTGCCCTGTATCCTCACGGACAAATTCCTTGATAAATACCCCTATCCGGCTGTTAATCTCATCCCTGTTCTGACTCGCAAAAGATTCTGAAGCCCTGTCAAAAAGCTCAATCCCTTTACCCAGCATTTCAATATCAATCTCATCCTGTGAACCGATAAGCCGGCTTGCATATTCAACAGACTTTTCCCTGTCTCCTATCACATTATAGAGATCAACAAAAGAGGAAATTGTTTCACGATAGTTCTGCATATCCCCCTTAAGTGATTTAAGAACATCAAGAGCCTCTTCGTAGCGCCCCTGTGATTTGAGGACATCGGAATAATTAATTAAAAGGGGGTAATTTCCGGGATCTTTTCTGATAAGTTTCCTGAGGATTTTTTCAGCAGAGTCCCTGTCTCCGGAAACTATGCAGAGCTGTGATTTTGCAGTATTTACAGACACATTATCTGGTGCCTTTTCCTCTGCCTCCCGGATCACTTTTTCTGCTTCTTCAATATCCCCCTTTTTAAGAAGAAGCATACCCTTTGACGACAGGGCAGTTATATTGTCAGGCTCTTTTTCAATTATTTTCTCTATTATTTTCTCAGCTTTTTCTGTTTCCCCTTTATCGATATAAACAGAAGCCTTGTGTATTTTAATCTCATTATCCCCGGGGGACAGCAGCTCTATCCTGCTCAGCTCCTCAAGCGCATTGTCATATTCCCCGTTCTCCCTGTATATTTCCCCCAGATTGATTGATGCCTTTATGTATCCTGGATTATTTGCAACAGCCTCCCTGAAATACTTCTTGGCATCCTCCCTGCTGCCGATGTCCCTGTATGTTGCCCCGATATTGTTTTTAACCATCGGATTTTCAGGCTCGATACTGAGGGCATCATGAAAAGTTCTTATTGCCCGGTTATGCTGCCTGTTTTTCTTGTATGCAATTCCCAGGTTATTGAGACTCTCAACCCAGACAGGCTGTGAAGAGAGAGCATGCTTATACATCTCAATTGCATTATCCACCCGGTCCATGCTGTCATAAAGTATTCCCAGGTTGTAGAGAAGCGAAGGATTGTTCTCATCAATTTTCAGCCCCTCAAGAAAGATTTCCTCTGCTTTTTCATTCTCTCCCAGGTTCTGATAGAGTGTCCCGAGGTTGTTGTAGCACTGGATGAAATTCCTGTTCAGCTGGATTGCTGTTTTAAAGTATTTTTCAGCATTTTCAAGATCATTGTTTTGTTTATAAATATTTCCAATGTTGTAATTGATTTCAGGGCTGTCGGGCAGAAGAGAAATCGCTTTCTCAAGATAATAAAGTGCTTTTTCCGGCATGTTTTTCTGCCTGAATGCAACAGCAAGGTTTGAATAACTGTCAGGATTGTCGGGATTTATTGATACAGCTTTCTGGTAATGATGTTCAGCAGCCTCTGTTTCGCCCTGCATCAGGCAGATATTTCCAAGAGTAATATGAAGCCTGTCGTTTTCAGGATCATTACCAAGAGCATCTGAGACTATTTCACCGGCTTTTTTGTAATCATTTATCTGGATCAGAGAGGCAATTCTGTCATACAGTTCTTTATCTATCATAAGTCTTATCTGCTCCCGGCTGAAGGTCTGGCACTGATTTCAGAAGAATAACTGCCCCCTTTTTTGATAATACTTCCGGTAGCTGAAGCTGTTTTATAATAGGAGCATACAGTAAAATAGTAAATCTTGCTGTTATCCAGATTATCTATTACAAGGCTGTTTTTCAATCCTGCATCAACCGGGGATGCTACAGAACCGGTTTCGGAGCCGAAATAATGACCTGGTTTTTCCCCTATATAAACAAGATAGCCGTCAATGTCGGAATCAGGAACGGATGACCATCTGAGTTTGATTTTTTTATCCAGTGCTTCAGCTTTTACTACTCTCGGAGGAGGTGGAGGGCTTTTTTCATCATATTTAAGCCTGATCTGGTTTACTGCGGGACTTGACTTCTTTTCCCCATCAGAAAAAAGCTCCCCCTTTATATACAGAAACCTGCCACCTGACAGCCTTCCCTTGCCCCTGACAAGCTGTTTCCAGCCTGAGGAATCAGCTCCAGGAAAAGATGGACTGTCAGTAAGATAATAATAATATTTTACATCAGTTCCGGGAGGAACAATGTCCCTGAAATCGACGTCAAAGATTTCTGACTTGCTGTGCTTTAAATCAATAATATCTGTTATAAAATATCCTGAATGATAACCAATCCTGCTGAGACTCAGATTTTCAACCCATTCGCCCTGGATACGGAATTCGTCAAGAGCCCCTGTAAAATTCTTGCCCATTTCTATCCGGCTGCTGTCTCCTGCATAGAAAGGATAGGTGGATCCTCCCTCCTTCCCTTCCCTGTTAACATATGCAACTGCCTCGGGAATTCCATCAAAAAGGTATTCAAGCAGGCCGGTTTCAGAACTGTAGCGGAGAAGATGGTGCGACCATTTCAGGGGGATAATCCTTTTGTTCCCTTTCAGGGTCAGGCTGAACGGACTTTTTTCAAACGGGAGAAAAAGGTTCTTTATTTCCCAGGTGACACAACGGTCTTCAAGATAACAGCGGAAAAGCTGGGGAAGTGTTGAAGTTCCAGTATCTGTATAGTTCTCATATATGAAATAGGTTTCTCCGTCTTTTGTATTTCTGCTGTAAAGCCAGAATTCCACAGTAAAGTCTCCTGAATAAACCCTGTCGGGGAAAAAGCTTCTCCCCTCGGTATTCAGAACAAGGGAGCTGCTGTTCTCATTAAAAAGGCCTCCCCCTTTCCCGAGTTTCTTCAAATCTACGGAAATATTCAGATTGGAAGCCCTGCTGCGTCCTGTTGCATCATACTCATCATTTTCATTGAAATGCATGAGAAGTATGGTTTTTGCATCAGGTGAAAATTCATTTTCCCTGACAGTAAGTGAAATATTGCTGTTTATATCGAATTTCTTTTCAATATTCACCATTTCTGCAAGAGGCCAGAATTTATTTCCAATTTCATATTCCCGGTCAGCCGGATACAGACTGAAGAGAGGCATTATTAATAAAAATACTATCTTTTTCACTGGTCAAAATCTCTTTGTAATTATTATTATATTATAAGACCGGAATTAGAGTTTTATTTTTTTCATCAAAAGCGCATGGAACATGAAAATAAAGCAGTTCTTTTAATGAATGAAAGCTGACTATTATCTGAAGAGATAAATATTCTTCAGCAGATAACTGTTAATTTCTCAATTTTCGGCCTAATTAACCTTATTGGAATTATCGGCAGAAATGAAAGATACAAAAGAAAATAGACAATATCTTAATCAGCTTGTTGATGATCTTCCGGATAAGCCGGGAGTTTATCTGATGAAAGATTCAGATAAAAAAATCATTTACATAGGTAAAGCAAAGAACCTCAGGAACAGGGTAAAATCCTATTTCTCTGGTAAAAAAGAGCTCAAGACATCATATCTTGTTAAAAGAATAGCTGATATTGAAATTATTACAACCTCAACAGAATATGAAGCTCTTATTCTTGAAAACAATCTGATAAAGAAATGGAAACCCCGCTACAATATAAACCTGAAAGACGGGAAATCATTTCCAGTAATCAAGATATCAAACGAGGAATATCCATGCATATACAGAACCAGAAGAATTATCAATGACGGAGCATCATACTTCGGACCTTTCCCGGGGATAAGGAGTATAGACATTTATCTTGAGCTGGTTAACAGGAGATACAAAATCAGAAAATGCAGGGGAAAACTTAAAAAAAGGGATGCCCCCTGTCTCTACTATCACATAGGGCAGTGTTCCTCCCCATGTACAGGAAAAGCCGATCCCGGAGAATACAGAAAAGAGGTCGCAGAAGTGGAAAAAATACTGACCGGGGATGTAAGCTCTCTCCTCTCTGAATTCCGTAAGAATATGGATTCCTGCGCAGCATCGCTTGAATTTGAAAAAGCAGCAGAATACAGGGACCTGATAAACTCGATTGAGAGTATAAATGAGGACCAGCTTGTCGAGGATTTTGACAGGGAGAAAAGAGATTATATTTCATTGATCAATGATGACAGCTTCAGCGCTTTTACAGTTCTTCAGATGAGGGGGGGAAAACTTTCAGGAAAATCTGTCTATGTTTCAGAAACAGGCGACAGGAATGAGGAAATAATGACCTCTTTTCTCATACAGTACTACAGCAGGTTTTCAGAAGATAACTTCCATTCTGCAGAAGGCTATCCGGAAAGGATAACAGTCAATGTTCTTCCGGAAACAGATCTGATTGAGAAATATTTTGAAGAAAAAAGAATCTCTCTCAGGCTTCATCTCCCTGAAGACAGGAGGGATGCAGCCCTGATAAGAATGGGAGAGGAGAACGGTAAGCTGGAACTCCTTAAAAAGAAGAAGTCTGCAGAATATCTTCTCCCCCTCAGGGAACTGAAAAAGGTCCTCTCTCTCCCGTCTCTTCCGAAAAGAATTGAAGGCTTTGACATTGCCCATCTTGGAGGCAGGCATACAGTCGCTTCCATGGTAAGCTTTCTGAACGGCAGGCCGGATAAAACAGAATACCGATACTTCCACATTAAATCGCTTCCTGAGAACAGCATTGATGACTACGGATCAATACGGGAAGCTGTCGCCCGGAGATATACAAGGGTGCTTAACGAAAAACTTTCAAAACCGGACCTTATTCTGATTGACGGGGGCAAGGGGCAGGTATCTGCAGCACAGTCCATATTAACTGCCCTGGGAATGGAAAGCGTTCCACTTGCAGGGCTTGCAAAACAGCATGAATGGATATACCTTCCTGACAGAAATGAACCTGTAATACTCGCGGAAAATTCCCCGGCAAGAAACCTGCTACAGTATGTAAGAGATGAAGCCCACCGGTTTGCCACTTCTTTCAACAAGAACCTCAGGAAAAAGGATATCAGGTTTTCATCACTGGAAAGCATCCCTGGAATAGGCCCTTCAAGAAGCCTGAAACTGATGAATGAATTTCAGAACATAGAAAATATCAAAAAAGCTGAACCATATGAAATAAAGGAACGGACAGGAATACCTATTGCAGCGGCTGAAAAGTTACGGAAATACCTTGAGGGCAAAAGCTGATATTATCAGGATTTGTATTCAATCAAGGATACTGCGTCTTCCCCTTTTTTCTTAATAAAACAAAAAACAAAGACTGGAAACATGATATGCTGGATTTCCTGTCTGACATTTCGGAAAAACACATCATATTCTGCAATCATTGAAATAAGGGATTCAATTTCAGATGCTGAATAGTTATTCAATCCTGCCTGATAAGTCTTCTGCATCTTTTTGCTTCTGATTTTCAGGGCCTGACACGCTTCTGGAAAAGGTTTCCTTTCATCGGTCAGTATTTTCAGCTGATAAAGAGTTCTGAGCTGCCAGAGAAGTCCTGCCAGGAGCTGGACAGGGTTGCTTTCCCCGGAGAGAAATATGTTCTTTGCAGTTTCTATTGATTTCTGGAGATCACATCCAGCCATTCTTTCAAACAGTGAAAAAACATTCTCCTCTCTCCTGTCATAAAAAAAGGATTCAATCCTCTCTTCCGTAACTGTTTCACCGGGATTAAAGAACAGGATAAGCTTGCTGCATTCTTCAGCCAGAACATCTGTGCTGCTTTCAAGCATATCACTCAGGAAATCAACTGCATTGCTTTCAATAATGATATTTTCCTTTTTGAAGAAATTCATTATCCAGCTCTTTTTCCTGTTTTCAAACATTTCCCAGAATATTTTTTTGTTTGAAGGTGGAATAAGTTTTTCTATTCTGCCGTCTGCCCTGACCCCGTCATCAGAGAGAACAAGGCAGGAATCTTCTGCAGGTTTTTTTAGATATTCGACAATAAGGTCAGTATCCTTCTTTTTCATCTCAGAAAAGTTGTTCAGGATTACAAGTTTTGATGATGAAAAAAGGGAAATATTCTGTAAAGTTGAAAGAATTTCACCCGCTTCGGTATCATATGGATAAAATGTATATTCCTCGGGGGGAGAGGAGAATTTCTTCTCCATTTTTATTTTAATGCTTTTTATAAATTCCTTTTTTTCTCCCAGCTCAGGCCCGAGAAGCAGATAATTAGCGTCAGTCATAATTCCTCATTACGCAGATAAGTTTGCCAAGTATTCTGACATTCTGTGTATAAATCGGCGGATATACAGGATTTTCAGCCTTGAGCTTTACCCTGTTTTTCTCCCTGTAAAACCTCTTCAGAGTTACAGCTTCATCATCCAGCATTGCAACAACAATATTTCCGTTTTCAGCAGTATTCTGATGGATAAAGAGTGCAATATCATTTTCAAGGATACCTGCATCCTTCATACTGTCCCCTTTCACTTTAAGGGCAAAATGGTTTCCCTTTCGGAGAAAGCTGTAGGGTACAGGAACTGTCCCGTCAAAATTTTCCTCTGCCATAAGAGGCTTCCCGGCAGCGACACTGCCAAGAAGGGGGATCTCTGCAATTTCATTGCAGTCATGTTCCTTTTCAACAATCTCTATTGCTCTTGATCTTCTCAGGTTGCATTTAATTGATTCCTTCTTTTCAAGTGCCTTGAGATGATCATACGCCCCTTTGACAGAAATACTGAAATTTTCAGCTATCTCCCTTATAGTGGGGGGATAGGAGTTTCTGTTTTTATAATTTTTAATAAATTCGAGAACTTCCTTCTGTCTTCCTGTAAGGCGTTTCATTTAAGATTAATTCCAAGTTTCTTTATTTTGTTATGAAGATTACCGGGATACATCCCGATATCCTGTGCAGTTCTTGTTATATTATAACTGTTTTTTTCAAGTTTTTTAATTAAAAAATTCTTTTCAAACAGCTCTTTTGCTTCTGAAAATGAAACATCAGAGAAATCTCCGCTGATTTCGTTCTCTGTTTTAACATTTCCGGTCTGCAGATCTTCCAGATAATAGGAGGCAGTCTCCCCTGTAATGACCTTTTCCTCGCTCATCACACAGATCCTCTGTATGAAATTCTTGAGTTCGCGGATATTTCCGCTCCATCTGTGGCTCTGAATTTTTTCAAACGCATCATCCGAAAACTCTCTTTCTTCTCCGCTGTTCTGTATATCATACTTTCTGAAAAAATAAAGGACAAGTTCCTTTATATCATTTTTCCTTTCCCGGAGGGGAGGAAGATATACAGGAATTACATTCAGCCTGAAAAAAAGATCTTCCCTGAAACGGCCGGCCCTTACTTCCTTAAGAATATCCTTGTTTGTCGCTGCAACTATTCGCACATCAACAGAGACTGTCTTTTCGCTTCCGACCCTCTCAAACCTCATTTCCTGTACAGCTCTCAGAACCTTTGCCTGGGCCGAAAGAGACATATCAGCAATCTCATCAAGAAACAGAGTGCCCCCGTCAGCCAGCTCAAACTTACCCTTTCTTCCGGAGACAGCACCTGTAAAAGCCCCCTTTTCATGTCCGAAAAGCTCACTTTCAAGCAGTGAATCAGGAATTGATGCACAATTGACTTCTATAAAGGGTTTTTTGCACCTGGAACTGTTCTTGTGAATTTCTTTTGCAACAAGCTCCTTGCCTGTACCGTTTTCCCCGAGAATCATCACACTTGCATCAGAATCAGCAACCTGACTTATCACCTTTCTGACCTTTTCCAGCTCAGGACCTGAACCTATCATGCTGTCTTCCTGGAAAGCAGCCTCTTTCAGTTCCCGGTTCTCTTTTTTAAGTCCTTCAATAGCAAGGGCGTTTCTGACAAGTGTTGTTACTTTCTCAAGGGAAAGGGGTTTTTCAAGGAAATCAAAAGCACCGTTTTTCAGCGCCTTTACAGCCATGTCAATATTTCCATGGCCTGAAATAATTATCACCTCAAGATCTCTGTATATTTTTTTTATCGATTCAAGGACTTCAAGCCCCCCCATTCCGGGAAGCCAGACATCAAGGATAACAAGGTCAAAACCTCCCCCGGATGCTTTTTCCAGCCCTTCAAGTCCGTCTGCAGCTGTATCTACTTCATATCCTTCATCTTCAAGTATTCCGGAAAGGACAGAGCGGATATTTTCCTCATCATCAATTATCAGTATTCTGTACATAGTTTTCCTCTACCGGGAGATCAATATAGAATGTGGTGCCGACATCAGCTTCTGATTCAAACCATATTGAACCATTATGGTCAAAAATAATCCTCTCTACAATTGCAAGGCCGAGACCTGTTCCCGACTTTCTGGTTGTAAAATAGGGAGAAAAAATCTGCTCCTTGATATCCTCCCTGATGCCGTAGCCATTGTCGGAAATCTGTATTCTGTAATAGAGGATATTTTCCTTGTTAAGTATATCTGTTCTTACCTGAATATAACCTGCCCTGTCAACAGCGTCCACAGAATTGCTGATAAGGTTTATAAGGACCTGCTTGATTTTTTCCCTGTCCATAAATATTTTTTCGCTGTCGTTTACCCCGGAAATATCAAATTCCACTGATTTATGACTTACAGAAAACATTTCAACTGCTTCCCTGATCACTTCTCCCGGAGAACACAGCTCAAAAACAAGAGATGGCATTCTTGCGAAATTGCTGAATTCTGTAAGCAGTTTATTAAGCCGGTCAACTTCCGTTACAATTACATTTACAGAAGAATCAAGTATTTTTTCAAAATTCGGGTCCCCCTTCTCATACCTTTTTTTAAGGCGCTCGGATGACAGCTTGATAGGGGTCAGGGGATTCTTTATCTCATGTGCCATACGCCTTGCAATCTCTTTCCATGCATTGATCTTGTCAGACTGCATATTCTTTTTTCTTGCTGTTTCAAGTTCCTTTATCATTGCATTGAAAGAATTAACCAGTATCGAAATACTGTCTCCGGGACGGGTAAGTATCCTGAAGGAAAAATCTCCTTCTGCAACCCTTTTAGTAGCATCCTCAAGATGGATGATAGGCTGAAGAGTTTCTTCTGAAAGCTTGAAGCTGATTATCAGAGAAAGAAGAAATATTGGAAGAGAGAAAAAAACAAGAACAACAAGTATTATTATAATGAAAAAGGACTGATAGTTTTCAAGCTGGGAAAAAATATCGAAAGAACGGGAGAGTTTTTCCGCTTTTTTATCAAAATCCTCGGGAAGAAAAGATCCGAGAATAATGACAAGATTCTTTCCCCCTTTTTCAAGGTTCTTCTGAATTCTTAGAAGGCTTCTCCCCTCTGATGTAACTCTGGTCAAAAGCCCTTTCTCCCCCTGAAGAACTCTTCCGTCCGGAATAACAAAACTCTCTTCACCTGAAAAAAAGACAGTCTTTCCATCCTCAAGCAGCTGAAAAGTATGAATAAAAGGAAACCCGTTTTTAATTTCATTCCATGTTTTTGAAGGATTGGAAGGGAGGAAACGGGAGGAATAATTTAAATACGGGGAGGAAATCACGGCTTCAAGGCTGTCAACCCTTTCCCTGTAGTAATTCAGGGCAACATCAAGCCCCCCCTTGATAGCGCCTGAATGATCCTGATCAAGCCAGGAATTAACAGCAGTATTGAGAAAACTCATAGTAATTATAGCCTGCGGAACTGCGGATATAACAGAAACAAAGGAGAAAAAAAGGATAAGCTTTATCTTGAAATAAACACCGGCTTTTTTTTCCCTTTTTTCTTTTATGATTTTAACAATGTTCAGTATTATATTGCCAAGAAGGAAAACAGGCAGCAGAACTGCAAACGGGACAAGAAAAACCCTTGATGGTATTTCTTCAGTTGATAAATCAGAAAAAATCTGTCCGGCAAAAACCAGAATAAGGGTAATAATAAAAACATAGACAAGCAGAACACTGATAAGGCCGGCCCTGGATGTAATTAATGGGTGAGGTCCTTTCACTACTCAATCCTGAAAACATCAGCTTTTATCCAGTCGGTGCTTTCAACAATTCCGGGAATTATAAATGAAAAAAGGTTAAACGGTGGAACAAGCTTTATTACCTTGAGGTTTACCTTTCCAAGTATGTAATAATCACCAGGTTTTTCACCCGAGAGATTAATTCTGAAATTGTCAAGGATGTAAAAATCTTCAAGAAATTCCTTCTCGCTGTTATAGACTTTCTTTCCGTCTTCCCTTGAAACAATATTGTACTGACCATTGATCAGATCTTTTTTCCCGATATAGGAATAGGAAATATCACGGACAAGGCTGTCTCCGAAAAGACTGAAAAGGCCATTGTCTTTTTTGTAGATTTTAATCCTGTATTCGATCTCGGCCCTGTGACCTATTTCCATGGAACGGAGAATATTTCTTCCCCTGACCTCGGAAGCGGAAAAAGAACAGACAAGAGATTTCGCATTCTCCATACTGCAGTCAAGTTTGAATGCATAAAGAGGAAAACTTAATAATATTAAAAATATAAGCAGGCTACTCTTCTTCAAATTTATTCTCGAATAAATTAAATACTGCTTCCGCAGCTTCTTCTTCATCTTCTCCCTCTGCAACAATTGTCAGCTCGGTTTTATACCCGGCAGCGAGAGTGATTATTCCCATTATTGATTTTGCATTAATCTCATCATCTTCTTTTCTGATTTTCAGATCACTGCTGAACTGATTAGCTGTCTTTACAATAGCTGCCGCAGGCCTGGCATGTATACCTGCCCTGTTTTTTACTACAACCTGTTTTTCAATCATTAAATAAACTCCGGTTATCAGATCAGTAAAGCTCAGAGGATTCGACCGAATCTGTTTCCAGCCATTTTACAACATTTTTGTTGAATTCCCGTGCAGAATAATATCCCATTTTCTTGAGCCTTTCATTGGCTGCCGCCGTCTCAATTATTATCGGAATATTCCTGCCCGGTTTAATCGGAATCAGAAGACTGGGAATATGAACACCCAGTATTTCCTCGGTTTTTTCCTCTGTACCTATTCTGTCATAGTTTTTGCTTGAATCCCATTCTTCAAGATTAACAATCAGCTGGACCTGTTTTGTGTCCCTGATTGCAGCTACACCATAAAGATGTGTTATATTTATTATCCCCAGACCCCTTATCTCCATGTGGTGCGCCAGAAAAGCATTCCCCCCCTTCCCTTCAAGGTGGTTCCCTGCAACACTTTTGATCTCAACAAGATCATCTGCTATAAGCCGGTGCCCCCTTTCAATAAGTTCAAGTGCTGATTCGCTTTTTCCTACACCGCTCTTGCCCTTTATAAGAACGCCTATCCCGTAAACTTCCACAAAAACTCCGTGTACTACCTGCTGAGGGGCAAAGATCCTCTCAATAACCCTTATCATTCTCTGTGAAAGTTCAGGAGAAGAAAGCCTTGTCTGAAGCACCGGACACTTTGCCTTTTCAGCAATCTCTATGAACTTCTTTTCAGGAGCAGCGTCATAAGGGAAAATACAGCAGGGGAAATTGAATGAAAAGAATTTTTCAATGACATCAGTTTTCCCCTCCTCAATCAGCTTTTTAATATATGCATATTCTCCTCTGCCGAACACCTGTATTCTCTGATACGCAAAGTTGTCAAAGTAACCGGCCAGTGCCAGTCCGGGCCGGTCAAGATAGGCAACTGTTATTTCCCGGCCGAGTCCGCCCCGTCCCGCAATGCATCTGAGAAAAAGGGCGTCATTTTCCTTTAAATCAAGATCCAGCAGATCAAGAATTGTAAATTTCTTCATGTTATCTATATTATATCAAGTCTGAAAATAATGGAAGAGACCGGCAGTCCGCCGGTCTCTCCTGAATACATTTTTTTTAATTATAAAAAACGGAATCAATGTTCCTGGATCTTATCTTTTTCCTTTGTTATTTTATGCTTCAGTTTTTCAATAATACTGTCTATCGCATCGTAAAGATCATGATTGGATACTTTAATATGATGACTCAACCCCCATCGGAAATTTACATCTGAATTAATGACATACCCGGATTTATCCCTCTCAATCTTGAAAAAAAGGTCCACTATCATTTCTTTGGCAAAATCAAGTTTCCTGACTTTCTTCTCAATCTGTTCAATTGTCCTGTCACTAACTTCGTAATGAATACCTTTAATCTGTAAATTCATTAAATCCTCCTGAAATTGTTTTTACCTGTCATAAGAAGAAGCAATATCAAGCTCTTTCCTGTACTTGGCGACTGTCCTCCTTGCTATTTTTATTCCGTTTTTCTCTTTCAGATAATCAGCCAGTTTCTGGTCTGAAAGATGCCGGTCCTTACCTTCTGTCTCTATAATTTCTCTGAGCATGAATTTTACACTTTCCCTTGAAACAGAACTGCCTGAAGAATCAGTACTTTCAAGCGCTATTGAAAAAAAGTATTTCAAGGGGAAAATCCCCCAGTCAGTCTGTATATATTTGCTGTTTGATATCCTTGATATTGTTGTTTCGTGAACACCGACCTCCTCAGCAATATCCTTCAGAGTCAGAGGCCGCAGAAAACGGGGTCCTTCAAGAAAGAATTTTTTCTGAAAAAAAGCTATGGCAGTAGCTGTTTTAAGAAGGGTCTGGTTTCTCAGCCCTATTGTCTGAATAAACCACCTTGCATCCTTTATACTTGAACTTACAAATTTTTTTGCTGATTTATCGCCTGCAAAGTCTTCGTTTGAAAGGCCTTCGAAAGAGGAACTGATGCCCAGAACAGGTATTTCCTCATCATTTAGCTTTATAACCAGTTCTCCGTCTGAAACCTTTATCAGAAGGTCAGGAATAACATACCTTGTTTCCTCGGACACAAACTGTCTTCCAGGAAAAGGATTCAGGGTTTTTATAAAATCCAGAGCATCTGCAACATCTGATTCCTTTATATTCAGCTTTTTGGCAATTTCCCTGTGTCGCCCCTTTTCAAGAAGCTCAAGATAATTTTCCAGTATTTCAACAGTGTATTCAGGTTTATCTTCAGACAGCTGAGCCTGGACGACAAGGGATTCCCGGTGGCCGGCAGTACAGGTTCCCGGCGGATCAAGCTTGTTGATAAGCAGTATAGCTTTTTTAAGAATATCCGGGGAGATATTATCGCCAAGAGTTTCAGGGGCTTCAACAAAAAAACCGTTCTCATCCAGGTTCTGTATGAGAAGTTCCCCCGCATAGTATATTTGATCCGGAACAGGCTGGACCCGCAGCTGTGAGAGGAGATGCTCCTGAAGAGATTCCTCACGGGAAAGGACTCCCTCAATAAACATTCTTTTACTGTCGCTGTCTGAAAAGCTGGCTGAAAAAAACCCGGGATCAGAGGAGTTTTCAAAATAATCATATTCCTCTTTTCTTACAGGTTCTACTTCATCCAGAGAGAGTTCTTTTTTCTGTTCCTTGATTTCAAGAGCAGGGTTCCGGTCAACCTCTTCCTGTATCCTGAATTTAAGATCCTGAACAGGTAAAGCCATCAGCTGTATCGATTGAAACATCTGAGGACTCAATTTCATTTTCTGTTCCTGTATTAAAACAGGTTTCTGATACTGCAACACATTCTCCGGGACTTTATACAATAAATTTAAGTTTAGAAGGCAGGAATGTCAATAAAATATTAAATTAAAAAAAAGTTGGCACAGCGCTTCAGAATTCACATTGTAAAATGGTGCCCCAGATAAATCTGTCTTGCTGTTTCGTTGGACAGTATTTCATCTTTTTTTCCGGAAACAACAATCTCCCCCTGATTGATAATAAATGAACGGTCAGTGATCTCAAGAGTATCTCTGACATTATGGTCTGTTATGAGAACACCAATCCCTTTTTCAGAAAGTTTTTTTACAATCTTTTTTATTTCAAAAACTGCTATGGGATCTATTCCGGCAAAAGGTTCATCAAGAAGAAGAAAACGGGGCCTAATGGCAAGAGAACGTGCAATTTCAGTCCGCCTTCTTTCCCCTCCTGAAAGTGTATAGGCTTTCTGTTTTCTCAGTTCCCTGATCCCGAGCTCATCAAGAAGATCTTCCAGCTGCTGCTTCTTTTCATCCTCACCAAGATCTTTCCTTGTTTCAAGTATTGCATATATATTTTCCTCAACAGATAGTTTTCTGAAAATTGAAGCATCCTGCGGCAGATAGGAAATTCCAAGCCTTGCTCTCCTGTACATCGGATATCCTGAGATATCCTCTCCGTCAAGAACAATACGCCCCTCGGTAACCCTGATAAAACCTACAATCATATAAAAAGCTGTTGTTTTTCCTGCACCGTTCGGCCCGAGAAGCCCGACAACTTCACCGTCATTCATTGAGAAACTTACATCTCTTACAGCTGTCTTTTTACCGAATCTTTTTTTCAGTCCTTCAACAGAAAGCCCTTTGTTACCGAGCATCAGCCAACTCCTCCAGGAAAAACACTTTCATCTTATTCCGGCAATTCCTGTTCATTCAGTATTCCCATATCCTGATCATCATTTACAGGAGCAGAAGCAGGTAATGGAGGATCTCCGGGAAGTCCCTGAGCAGAGTTACCCTGCTTTTTTTCTTCATTATCCTTCTCTTCATCATCCTCTGTATAAATTGTCCCGCTTACAGATCCTTCCAGGAAAATTTCATCAGTATCAAGGTTTATTGTGATTTTAAGGGCCCGGTACTCGTCCCCTTTCCAGTATACAAGGGGAAGTCCTGAAAGCTCCAGAACTTCATCTTCCCTGATATAACGGGCAAATTCTGATCTGCTTACCATATCTTCCTTGAAAATCCTGACCCCGATCTGAACTATTACTGTCTCTGTATCCCCTGAATATTCCATATAACTGCCCTTGACAATTACTTCATTTTTCAGATCTTCAAGAATTATGCCCCCTTCAAAACGGGTAATATCATTTTTTCTGTTGAAAAGCATTGAATCTGCAGTAATTTTTATTCCCTTTTCATCATCAGTCATCTCCACCCTGCCGCTGCAGCCTGCATACTTGTATTCATCCCCGTAAAGCTCAATTTTGTCCGATTTTATGACAGTTGAATCGGAAATAATTATCGCATTGCCTGAAAGCAGAGTATATTCCCTCCCTTTGGCCATAACAGTGGAAAAGCTGTCGCTGGAAAACTCAAAAGTTTCGGAATAGAGTGGGAATGAAATTATCAGAAATAAAATTAAAGTTCTAATCAGATGATACATATTTACCTTTTGTTTTCCCTTTGAATGAAAAACTTCTTTCAGGGGATGATGTATAGAAACCAAGGCCCTCAATAACAGAGCCGTCTTCTTTCCCTATCCTTACAGCAGTATTTTCTCCTCCCGCGAGGGACTGCTGCCTGTTGTCCCAGAAAAGATATTCCCCTTCTATAAAAAAACCCTGCTCAACAGCATTCAGGATAACTTTTTTTCGGAATTCAATATTGTCATTATCGTTAAAATACTCGGCTTCAACACATGCTCCTTCAGTAGCTGTTTCTCCGGTCCTGCTGTACTCTACAAAATACAGATCTGTAAATACTGTTGATTTTCTTTTATTGAATGTTTCAGCTCTGTCAGCCTCAAGAATATAGGAGGTTTTACCCTCCCTGACAACAACTTCCCTGAAATTAACGACTATTGAATTCGGTGTTTCCTCTGAAAGCTCTTCATCAAAAACAGATTCCTCATAATCATGGGAACATGACATGAGGAATATTATAAAAAGAACAGAAAAAATACTATTTTTTACCATACTCCCTGCTGGCTTTTATAAATTCAACAAACAGGGGATGGGGAGAAAAAGGTTTTGATTTAAATTCAGGGTGATACTGGACCCCGATTCCCCAGGGATGACTGCTCCATTCCACAGACTCGACAAGAGTCCCTTCAGGAGTGAATCCGCTCAGGACAAGACCAGCCTCCTTGAACTGCTCCCTGTATTTATTGGAGAATTCATATCTGTGCCTGTGGCGTTCCAGAATAATATCCTCGCCATATGCCTTTCTGATTGCGGTATCCGGCTGAAGATATGTTTTGCTGTCTCCAAGTCTCATTGTGCCGCCGTATGATTTAATATCAACCTGCTCTTCGAGAAGACTTATAACCGGATATTCCGCTTCAGGAGAAAATTCAGTGCTGTTTGCATTTTTATATTTCAGAACATTTCTGGCATATTCAATAACCATGATCTGCATCCCCAGACATATTCCGAAATAGGGAATACTGTTTTTTCTGGCATATTCAGCAGCAATAACCATTCCGTCAACACCTCTCTGACCGAAGCCTCCCGGAACAAGGATTCCCTTTATTCCCTTGAAAATACTATCTATAGCTGACTTGTCATCAGAAATCTTTTCCAGGTCTTCGGAGTCAATTTTCACAATATCGACTTTTACCTTGTTTGCAATTCCTCCGTGAAACAGTGCTTCCATAATGGATTTATAGGTGTCATTAAGATGAATATACTTGCCTACAAGTGCAATTCTGACTGTTTCCTCTGCATTCTTGAAAGTATCAACAACGTTTTCCCACGGGGTGAGATCTGCCTTGCCGGCTTCAATTCCAAGTTTCTGTATAGCTATCGCATCAAGGTTCTGTTTGTGGTATACAAGGGGAATTTCATATATTGTTGTATCAACATCACATGCGGAAATAACAGCATCGTCATCAACATTTGTAAAAAGAGCAATCTTGCTCCTCATTGATTTATCCATTTCCACAGGGACCCGGCAGAGAAGAATATCAGGCTGAATTCCTATTTCCCTCAATGCTTTTACAGAATGCTGTGTCGGCTTGGTCTTGAGCTCTCCTCCTATAACCTCGGGAATAAGTGTCAGATGTACATATATTACATTATTTCTTCCTATATCATGCCTGAACTGTCTTGCAGCTTCAAGAAAAGGGATTGATTCAATATCACCAACTGTTCCCCCGATTTCTATTATTGTAACATCAACATCCGGTTTGCTGCCGATAGAGACAATTCTGTTTTTTATTTCATCAGTTATATGGGGAATTACCTGAACAGTCCTTCCAAGATATCTACCTTCCCGTTCTTTCTGAATAACTGACTGATATACCTGTCCTGTTGTTATTGAATTGGCCTGGCTTAAGGGAGAAGATGTAAATCGTTCATAATTACCAAGATCAAGGTCTGTTTCAGCTCCATCTTCTGTAACATATACCTCTCCATGCTGATATGGACTCATTGTACCCGGATCCACATTTATATATGGATCAGATTTTATCATCCTTACACTTAATCCTCTTCTCTCAAGAAGACTGCCCAGAGATGCTGCAGCAATACCTTTTCCAAGGCTTGAACAGACACCCCCTGTAACAAAAATATACTTATTCATAAGTTGAATTATTTTATACCGCTAAAATATTGTCAATCAGTATCATTGCAATTATATGATAAAAAAGAAATTGACTTTTAATATTAAAGTTATAATACTTAAGTGTAACGAAGGAATATAATGTTTTTTACACTCAACGACAATGATTTTAACAAGATAAAAAATCTCATATATGATAAAAGCGGAATTCATTTTTCGGAAAACAACAGGTCTATTCTTGAGAGCAGGCTCTATGAACGGCTGAAATCAACCGGAACTGAAACTGTTTCTGACTATTACAACCAGATAACAAAACAGGAAGAGGAGATGAAAATACTCCTCGATTCTGTTACAACAAATCTTACCCGTTTCTTCAGAAACAAGGCCCATATGCAGGCATTTGAATACTATATTATTCCCGAACTTGTTGAATACAAGAGAAAAACCGGAAATAAAACAGTAACATTCTGGAGTGCTGGGTGCTCTACAGGGGAAGAGGCATACACTATTGCAATAATGTTCAGCGAATTTCTTCCTCCGGATATTGACTGGAGAATAACTGCATCTGATTTAAGCCTTAAATCGCTGATGACAGCAAAAACCGGGTTTTATCCCGAAACAAGAATGGCAGGAGTCCCTGAAAAATACCTTTCCAGATATTTTGAAAAAACATCTGACGGCTATCAGGTTATTGACAGTATAAAAAGTAAAATAAAGTTTGACTATCACAACCTGAAGTTTGACAGCGGTCTGTCAAACCTGGATATCATTTTCTGCAGAAATGTGCTTATATACTTTGACGAAGCCGCCCAGAAAAATGTTATAGACAGATTCTGGAACTCATTGAATAAACATTCATATCTGGTAATAGGACATTCTGAATCACTTTTCGGAATGGAGACAGAATTTAAATTCAAAAAAACCGACTGGGCAACCTTTTATACAAAAATTTTAGACTGATCTTTATTTAAGGAAACAGGAAGTGGAAAACGAAAAAATTAAAGTTCTTGTTGTAGATGATTCAGCCCTGATGAGAGCATTAATCAGCAAGATAATAGAAAGACAGGATGACATGACTGTAGTTGGCAAAGCCATGAACGGAGTATTTGCTCTGCAGAAAATACCATCACTGAATCCCGATATAATAATACTTGACCTTGAAATGCCTGAAATGAACGGTATTGATTTTCTAAAGGAAAAAACAAGGAAAGGGATAAATATTCCTGTTATAATAGTATCTTCAATAGCCAAAAAAGGGGCCAAGGTTACTTTTGAAGCTATCTCTGCAGGAGCCTCGGATTTTATAACAAAACCTGACGGACAGAAAGCAGATATCAGTTATGTATCTGACCAGCTCTGTTCAATGATAAGGGGATATGTATTAAAAAAAGAAGCGGCAAAGCTGAAATCATCTGAACATGGCCCGGAAGCTCTTCCCGCAGCCCGGAAACAGTTTCCTGAAGAAAAGCAGATTAAAACAGGAAAGAAAAGAGAAGGTAAAATTGAAATTGTCGCAATCGGGATTTCAACAGGAGGACCGAACGCACTGAGATACTTCTTCTCAAAGCTTGACAGCAGTTTTAAAACACCCATAGTAATTGTCCAGCATATGCCTGAAGGGTTTACCGGAGAGTTTGCGAAAAGCCTTAACAAGCTGACACATATGGAAGTGAAAGAGGCGGAAGAAGGTGATCTGATAAAAGAGGGGAGAGTCCTGATAGCACCGGGGAACAGTCATGTTATAGTTGAAAAAAAGAGACTCGGAGCAGTTGTAATTCTGGATAAAAGCGGAAATGTGAACGGACACACACCATCGGCAGGAGTTTTGTTCAACTCTGTTGCAGAGCAGTACGGGCAGGCAGCCCTTGCTGTTATAATGACTGGTATGGGAAAAGACGGAGCAGTTGAAATAGGAAAAATAAGGGATGCCGGAGGTATTACAATTGCCCAGGACATGGAATCTTCAGTTGTTTTCGGTATGCCGAAAGTAGCTATTGAAAATAACAATATTGACAAAGTCGTATCTCTTGAAGAAATGGCGGAGACAGTCAACAGAATAATAAATCAGAATAACAGCTAAGGAAATCATAATGGGATGGTATGGAAAACTAATCGGGGGAGCTATCGGCTTTACTTTTCTTGGAGGCCCCTTCGGGGCAATTCTGGGCGCTGCAATAGGCCACAGCTTCGATAAAAGATCAGAAGGGCAGGGGGGATACAGCCAGTCAGAAAGAGCATCCGCCGGAGGCAGCTTTACCGCAACAGACCAGGCACAGATGACATTTTTTGTAGCAACCTTTTCAATGCTTGGAAAACTTGCCAAGGCTGACGGGCATGTAACACAGGAAGAAATTAATACAATAGACAGATTCATGACATCCACACTGAGACTGGGATATCAGGAAAAGCAGTTTGCAATGAGAATAGTAAACACTGCTGCAGGCTCTTCAGAATCATTTGAAAAATTTGCACACCAGTTTTATTCATCTTTCAGGAGTCAGCCCCAGCTTATAAATACAATGATGGACATACTTCTCCAGGTTTCAATTGCCGACAAGGTATTAAGCCCTGAAGAAGAGAAACTTATAAACCAGGCAGCTTCTATTTTCAACATCAGCAGTACAGCCCTGGATAATATGAAAGCGCGCTATTTCAGCAGCACGGAAAAATACTATTCAGTACTGGGATGCAGACGGAGCGATACTGTTGAGACAATAAAAAGTACCTATAAAAAACTTGTAAAGGAATATCACCCGGATATAATCGCATCAAAAGGTCTTCCTGAAGAATTTACAAAATTTGCTTCTGAAAAATTCAGGGAAATAAATGCAGCATATGAAAAAATCAGGGAGGAAAGAAATTTCTGAAATCAGGCTGGCTGTTTTTCCCGGAAATCCCGGAAACAGATATACAATGACAAGGCATAACATTTCATGGCTTCTTCTTGATACTGTATCGCAGTTCAAAAACCCGGTCTGGCAGAAAAAATTCAAGGGAATCTTTTCAAAAGAGGTTCTGCCGGGCGGATGTATTTCCCTCAAACCGGAAACCTTCATGAACCTGACAGGTGAATCAGTACGCGCCGCTGCTGATTTCTTCAAACTGAACCCGGAAAACATAATAGTCTGCCATGATGATATTGAACTTGATTTCGGAGAAGCCTCATTCAAGAAGGGGGGGGGAACAGCCGGGCATAACGGCCTGAGGTCTGTTAAACAGCATCTTGGATCAGACAGTTTCTACCGCCTGCGTCTGGGCATATCAAGGCCGTCAAAGGGGGGAGTTGATTCCCATGTTCTGGGAAGGTTTACAAAAGATGAAGAAGCAGTTCTTTCTCTTTTTCTTGAAAAGGCTGCAGAACTTCTTTCTGATTTCATTAAAGGGAACCCTGAACAGATGCTGAATCAGAAAAAACAGAAACTGATCAATTATTGATAAAAGTCCTTAAAATTCCAACATTCCTGAATACATCTTTAACTATACTTTCCTTACAATAAACAGCACAGCAAGAAGAAGCGGTATTGCAGCAGCCCCTACCCAGAAAAGACCGGCTCCTGAATACACAGCAAAACCAATTAGAGGTCCGGCGGCAGTTCCGCAGTCATTGAATGTTGTAAAGCGGCTCATGAAAATCGCCTGCCTGTCTCTGGGCGCCCTGTCTCCAGCATAGGAATATATAATAATCCCGTTTGCACATGAAATAACAAAGTGTGAAAAAATGAGAAAAAGAAGAACATACCAGATTTCAACTGTTATAAAGAAGATAATTACAACCACTTCAGTAAGGATAAAATAAATAAGAGCTTTCTTTCGCCCTGTTCTGTCACATATCCAGCCTATTAAAGGTGCAATAAATGTAATAAAGTGCCTTGAACCGACAAGAACACCGGTGAGGGATGCAGCACCCAGGGTAACAGGAAGCGAGGGGATTATCCTGTCCACAACAATACGCCCGGTAAGGTTTGTAAGCATCTGGTCAACGAGGACTATCATAAAAACAGACAATCCCAGATATATCAGAATTTTCATATCTTTTTTACTCTCAATCCTGCTTCCGCTTTCACCGGCTTTTTTCCCGGCCGAAAGATGATCCTGCCCCTTCATGAAAAATGTTGAGATAAAAACAATTCCTCCGAACAGGACAAAAGTAAGGTTTATACCGATAATATCCGCCAGTATCCCCCCCATCATTGCCCCGCCTCCGGCGCCAAAACGGGTTATTGTCTGATACACAGCAAAAATACGGCTTCTGTTTTCTGAAGTGGAAACTTTAAGGGCAGACAGATACCCCTCGATTCTGAGGAGGGAAAAGCAGGCTCCCCATAGAAGACGTGAAAAAAGAAGACCGTAAAATCCCCACGGAATTATATAACTGAAAGTAATAACACAGGCAAGAAGGGCCGCGAAAATCAGGGGACGGAGAGATGGATCATTATTGACAACCCGTCCGGCAATTTCGTTTGTTATAATACGGATGATTCTGTTTGCAGACAGAAGGATACCGATCTGCCAGATTCTGATATTAAAGAATTCGGGAGATGATGGAAGAATTGCATATATCATACCGTCTCCAAGGAGAGAGACAGATATAATAAATGCTGTCAGCCAGAATCGGGCCTCATCATTTGTAAGTTTTCTCATGGTAATTCTGATTATTCCTGTATTCTAAACCGGCATCCTGTACTGAAGAGACCTTGTAAGAGTGAGTTTGTCAGTATATTCAATATCACCGCCTACAGGAAGTCCGGAAGCAAGCTTGGTAATCCGGATGTTTCTCCCTTCGAGCTTCTGCCTGATATAAAGGGCGGTAGTATCCCCTTCGACAGAGGGATTTGTGGCAATAATTATCTCACTGACCTGGTTTTTATCAATACGGCTGATCAGCCTGCCTATATTGAGATTTTCAGGACCTATGCCGTTTATCGGGGAGAGGAGCCCCATCAGGACATGATATACACCGTTATAAGCACCGGTTGATTCAATAACGCCGATATCCTGGGGCATTTCAACAATACAGATAAGGCTTTTATTTCTCCTTTCATCGGAACAGACAGGGCAGATATCATCCTCGGTATAATTCCCGCAGACAGAACAGTTCCTGATCCTGTCACGGGCCTCCCTTATTGAAGAGGAGAGAGAATCAATATAACCCCGTTCGGCTTTCAGGAGATGATATGCTATTCTTGTTGCGCTTTTTTTCCCTATGCCGGGAAGAGAAGATAAATTTTTTATCAGGATATCAAGAATTGTCATATTATCCTGACTTAATCAGCTGGAGAAACCGGGAAATCCGGGAGGAATTCCCAGTCCGCCTGTTATAGAAGTGATTTCACTGTTTATTCTTTCCTTGACATTCGCAATAGCATCATTGAATGCAGCAAGGACAAGGTCTTCTGTCAGTTTGCTGTTCTCTGGATCTATAGCTTCGGGAGAGATCTTTATTGAAACAACCTGCATGTTTCCGTTCATTTCTATACAGACCATATCACCGCCTGCAAAACCGGAAGCTCTTATCTGCGCAAATTTGGCCTGCATTTCAGTCATCTTGCTCTGCAGTCCCTGTACATTTTTAAAAAGCTCTTCAGGATTAAAATTCATAACTGTCATCCTTTAAAATACGGGTCTCAAGGACTTCTCCCTTGAATATTTTTTTAACCAGCTCAACCTGCTCACTTACACCGCTGTTTTCCTGGAGAGAGACTGGATCTTTACTGTCCTCTATCCTGATTTCAACCTTAAGATTTTCTCCTGTGATTTTTGCTATTTCAGAAGATATTTCAGTTTTACCTTTTGTGAGAGTATCTGCCGAGAATTTGTCGCTGCAGAAGATAATGAGGGTATCATCCTTTTTCTCCCACATACTGCTTTTTGATGCTGATGAGGAAAGTGTAAAATCATGTTTCTTTATCTCAGATGCAACCTGGTCTCTGTAAACAGTGTAATCCTCAGCAGCTGATTCTTCTTCAATAGCGGAAACCTCCTCACTGTCCGGCCGGACACTTTTAAGGTCAAGAGTTTTAAGTTCATCCTTGAGGAGCCTGATTTTTTCAAGTATTGTTTTTTCACTCAGATATTTATCAAGTGTTGACAGACGGCTGATAACAAGTTCAAGCTCAAACCGCTGATTCAGAGAATATCTGATATCCCTGTAAAGCTTAAGCAGAAGAGACAGGGCATACTCAATCTGTTCCGATGAAAAGGAATTCACAGCTTTTTCAGAAAACCTTGAAGCGGGAAATCCGAGAATTCCCTCTTTGTTTATACCGGCCTTCAGCAGAAGCATGTTTCTGAAGTATTCTGTAAGCTCAATAACAAACTGTTCAACAGAAATTCCCCTGTCAAGAATCGTATTCACATAGCTTATGGAGTCGGACGCTCCTCCTGCTGCGAAGGTTTCAACTGTAGCATTGATATCATCAAGCCCTACAAGGCCGAGTTTTTCCTTTATTTTCTCCAGTGTAATATCATTATCAGAAAAAGAGGCCACCTGGTCAAAAAGAGTATACGCATCTCGGAGAGAGCCTGTCCCCTCTTTTGCAATCCAGAAAAGGGCATCGCTTTCAGCTTTTATACCATTCTCACGGCATACATCTTCAAGATGTTCTTTTATTATCTCAAGAGAAATAAGCCTGAAATTGAACTGCTGGCATCGTGATTTTATTGTAGCCGGGACTTTGTGAATTTCTGTTGTTGCAAAAATAAATACAATATATGGAGGCGGTTCTTCTATCGTCTTTAAAAGTGCATTAAAAGCACTGTTGGAAAGCATATGGACTTCGTCAATTATGTATATTTTATATCTTGAACTGTTCGGGGCGAAAAGGACCTCATCCTTTATTTCCCTTACATCATTGACAGACGTATTGGAAGCTCCGTCAATCTCAATTACATCAAGGGAATTCCCTGCACTTATCTCCCTGCAGCTTGCACACTCTCCGCAGGGATTTTCAGCTGGCCATTTTTCACAGTTTATAGCTTTTGCAAAAATCCTTGCTGCAGATGTTTTTCCGACCCCCCGCGGACCGGAAAAAAGATAAGCATGGGCTATCCTTCCGTTTAATACAGATTTTCTGAGACTTGTAGCTACGAATTCCTGTCCCGCAAGCTGATCAAATGTGGATGGTCTTTTTTTGGATGCAGTTACTTCATATGCCATAATATGTGTTTAAGGATACCTCTAAAATAATATTTCAATAAAGGACAAAGATGTCACAAAAGTCACTTTATTAACTAAATAATAACCTTAATTGCTCATTTAAGACAATCCCGTTTAAAACAACAGTATATATAAATGATTTTGCCGGATACATGAAGTCATTGAAAAGGCAAAAAAAACCCCCAGCTGTCAAGCTGTCTGTGTCACACTGCTCAGTCACTTACCGCTGCTACCTTCCGGTCCTGACGGGGTTGGGTGAAAAGCAATTGCACAGGGCCTGACAACTGAAGGAATACGGAGAGAGGGGGATTCGAACCCCCGGTACCTTGCGGTACATACGCTTTCCAAGCGCACTCCTTCGGCCTCTCGGACATCTCTCCTGGTATCAGCCGTTATTCAATGTTCCGGAGAGAGAGGGATTTGAACCCTCGGAACTGTAAACAGCTCAACGGATTTCGAATCCGCCCGATTCAGCCACTCTCGCATCTCTCCAACGAAAAGTGTGCCCAAGAGGATTCGAACCTCCGACCTTTAGATCCGCAATCTAATGCTCTATCCAGCTGAGCTATGGGCACATGAAAAAATAATTGCCCTGAATATCCCTGCATAATCCGGGATATTGTTTTAAAATAAATCCATTATTTAGACTAATTAGATAAAATGTGCATTATCCGCACAAAAAAAACGGAGAGGGAGGGATTCGAACCCTCGGTACCCTTTAGGGGTACAACTCCTTAGCAGGGAGCCCGATTCGGCCACTCTCGCACCTCTCCAGAATGTTAAGCAAAAAAAATACGGAGAAGGTGGGATTCGAACCCACGGACGCTCGCACGTCAACGGTTTTCAAGACCGCCTCCTTCAACCACTCGGACACCTCTCCATCAATTGCCTTTGAAATATATATAATAATTCCCTGTTTGTCAACAATGATAGATAATTTAATAAGCCTCCAGGAAAATCAGCAGATTACTGTATTTCTGCCGTGTTCTTTGGCGCTGTACAGTTTTCTGTCCGCATCAATAACCATTTTTTCTGCACTTTCATATTCGCTGTTTTCCGTAGAAACAAGGCCGATACTTACAGTCACATATTCTGATACACTGCTTGCAGAGTGTTTGATTTTTTCTGATAGCAGCTTCTCCCTGATTTTTTCAGCAACAACAGAAGCGCCTTCAATTCCCGTATCAAAAAGAATTATAATGAACTCCTCCCCTCCATACCGGAACACAGAATCTGTTTTCCGGGTAACAGATTCTCCAAGTATGCAGGAAAATTTCTTCAGACAGTCATCACCTGCTACATGCCCGTATGTATCATTATAGTTCTTGAAAAAATCTATATCTGCCATTAACAGGGAAACAGTGACATCAAGTCTTTTATGAAGGTGCCACACATTATCAAGAGCTTCGCTGAAATGATGTCTGTTGAATACCCCGGTCAGGGGATCTATCCTCACCAGCCGGTCAAGCTCATTGTTGACTTCAACAAGCTCTTCCTTAAGTTTTTTTTCCTGTTTAAGCCTCTTGACACTTTCATTTCCCTTGATAATCATTATTAATGAATAAAAAATAACCAGAACTGCTGCAGCATAAAGGGAATATGCAAAAATACTTTTATAAGGAGGAGTGGATATCACTAAATCAATTGAGGGCTCGTTTCTGCTCCACAATCCGCTGCTGTTTGTTCCTCTGGCCCTGAAAGTATACTTACCGGGAGAAATATTGGTATAAACAGCATAATTTCTGTTTCCGGAATGTATCCAGTCTTTATCAAAACCTTCAAGAATATACTCATACCTGTTATTCAGCGGTGAAGAATAATCAAGGGAAACAAATTTAAAGGAAAAGGAATTTTTATTCCAGGGCAGATATATCAATCCCGGGTCAAAAACATCTGAACCTTCTTCAAAAATATAATCCTCATCATAAAGTTTGAAACTGCTTATAACAACCTCAGGATCATATAAATGGCTGCACTGTTCCCTGTTGTCTATTTTAAAAACAACCCCTTTTGACGATATATAAAGGTTCCCTTCATTGTCAGTAATTATATCCCCCTTGAGTTCATAATCATAAAGGCCGAATCTTCCTGTCAGAGTACAGATATCATAAGAAATTCTGTTTACCTCGGATAACCCCTTATGTGTTGATACAATAATGTTTCCTCTTCTGTCCTCGGAGATACCCGTCACATTATTGCTGCCCAGGCCATCCTCTTTGGTAATATGAAAAAAGACGTTCCGTGTATAGTCATACCTGCACAATCCTCCGCCGGAAGTCCCTATCCAGAAATCCCCGGCAGAATCCAGGAACATCTCAACAATAACATTATTTGAAATCCCTTCGCGGTGTCCCGGATCATACAGGTACATTGTAATTTTACCTGTTTCCATGTCATATCTGTTCAAGCCGAAGTTTGTTCCTATCCAGACATTCCCGTATTTATCCTCAGCAATATCAAAAACCATTTGATCGCTGATTTTTCTTTCATCATCACTGTCAGGATGAAGATGAACAGATTCTCCTGTTTTCCGGTCCCAGATATAGACTCCGTCAAGATAACTTCCTATCCAGAGTCTCCCTCTGCTGTCCTCAAAGAGTGCATAAATAATATCAGGGGAATGTTCCTGCCCCGGTTTAACTCCCATCAATATTTTTTCATTTTCAATATAATAGCGCTCGAAACTGCTTTTTTCAGGAAGATATCTGCAGAACCCGTCATTTGTTGCAATCCAGATGTTTCTGCTGCTGTCAGACATGATTTCATTGATAAAATTATTGTTCAGAGAATGAGTGTTGTTTCTGTTATTTGAAAAACGGCTGATAAATTTCCCTTTTACATCATAGAGATAAATACCGCTGGAATATGTTCCCAGCCAGAAATTTCCCTTTTCATCAATATACAGATCCTTTATCCGTTCATCAGGGAGTGAATCCGCATTGCCGGAGGAACTGTAGATAAATCTGTAATCCTTTATATCCGGATTAAGCTTGTTTATTCCTCCGCCGTTGGTTCCTATCCAGATAAGGCCTGAACTGTCTTCCAGAAAAGAATAACCAATATTATTTGAAACTGAGTATCTGTTGCTGTTATCCGCCGCTATATGTTTATACTCCGAAGAAAACAGGGCATCGGTACTTTCTGCAAAATATATTCCTCCGCCCCAGGTTCCTGCCCATATCTGGCCCTTACTGTCTGTCTTTATGAAATAAAACCTGTTGTCAGGAAGCTTTACTGTTTTCAGAGTTCTGTTTTTTTCATCAAAAAGAGAAATTCCACCGTCCCAGGAAGCAACAAGTATTTTACCATCCTGGAGTTTTTCAATATCCATTATGTAACAGGAGGGGAACTTTTCTTCATGCTCGGTTCTGTGTATTTTTTCAAACTTTCCGCTCCTGAAGAAAGCAAGCCCCCCGTAGGTTGCAACCCATATCTTACCATCTTCATCTGCCACAATATCTCTGACAGAATTATCCGGAAGGGAAAAATCATCCCCTTTGATATTGGAAAACTCTTCAATTTTTCCGGTTTCAGGATCAAGAGAGATAAGCCCCGACAGAGTTCCAATCCACATAAGTCCGTTTTTGTCTTTTTCAATACTGACAATCACACGGGAGAACCTTTTTCTGCTTTGAAAATCCTCTGACAGCGGATAATGCCTGATATTTCCATTTTCAGGACTGAATGCGGAAAGACCTCCGTATGTTCCGATCCAGATCAGATCAGATTCCCTGTCATAATACATCGTCTGAATAAGGTTGTGCTGAAGAGAATCCTTTCTGAAGGGAAGATGTTCATAGAGAATAAATTCTTTTCCATCATATCTGTTAAGACCATCCTGAGTTCCGAACCACAGGAATCCGCGGCTGTCCTGAATAATAGAGGAGACACTGTTTCCGGCAAGACCTTCCTCAGTTGTCAGGTGTTCAAACCTGAATTCCTCAGAAAAACAGAAGACAGTATATATAAACAGAAATACTGTTATTAAATATACCCGTACGCGGCAGATATCAATTTTATAAATATTTCTTTTCATTGCCTATATTTTTACTTCTTTTTTCACCAGGACATTGCTGAAACCGCAGTTCTGAAGTTTCTGTTTTATCCCGCTGAGATTGTTTTTATCAATATCTTTAATAACTACCCGGTAAATTCCATGATCGGATTTTTCCAGATCACTTTTTAATCCGCTTTCTCTGAGTTTTGTCTGTGCATTTCTGGCATTTTCCAGACTGCTGTATGCGGCAATCTGGATTTTGTAACTGTAGCTGGCGGCTCTATCAGCATTTCCCTCTATGACCTGGATTCTGACTTTTGCAGTCCCGGTATTTATCATGTCTAGATCATTAGCAGCAGCATATGAAAGGTCTATTATTCTGTTTTTGACAAAAGGACCTCTGTCGTTGATACGTACGACAACTGTTTTACCGTTCTCAAGATTCACTACTTTGAGAATAGTATCAAAAGGGAGAGTCTTGTGTGCGGCAGTATATTTATTTGTATCGAAAATTTCACCGTTTGCGGTCTTTCTTCCCTGAAATTTTCCTCCGTACCAGGATGCATAACCTGTCTGAAAACTCTCGGCATACAGCAGCAGCGGCAACAGAAAAAACAGGGAGAAAATCATTATTTTATTCATCTTTTATTTATCGGAGTTATCTTTAATCATGTAAAGAATAATTGAACAACAGGGCCTCTTGTATATATAATCATCAACATGAGTAATAACAAAACACAATCATTTCACTGGGCAGACATTAATGCTGACAAAATAATAAGAGAACGAAAAGATTCTTTAACTGGGGATAAAAATGCCTATGTCTGCGCATCCGGAATCACCCCGTCCGGAACAATACATATCGGAAATTTCAGAGAAATAATATCAGTTGAACTTGTAGTTAGGGCACTTAAAGATAAAGGGGAAAATGTAAAATTCATCTATTCATGGGATGATTATGATGTATTCAGAAAAGTTCCAGCAAATATGCCTAATAAAGAAGACCTTGAAAAATACCTGCGGTTTCCAATAACCATGGTTCCCGATCCGTGGGAAAAGGAAAAAAGCTATGCAAGGGCACATGAAGCGGAACTGGAGTCTCTTCTTCCTCTTGTAGGGGTAAACCCTGAATATATCTACCAGGCAGATCAGTACAGCAGATCAACATATGCCGATGGGATCAGGAAGGCACTTGAAAAAAGGGAGATGGTAAAAAAACTGCTTGATGAGCACAGGACTGCCCCCCTCCCGGATGACTGGATGCCGGTATCTGTTTTCTGTTCATCCTGCCACAGGGATACAACAAAGGTAGACGGATGGGACGGGGAATGGGGCGTTGAATATCACTGCGAATCATGCGGACACAGGGAAAAAGCAGATCTCAAAACAACTTCCTGTGTAAAGCTTCCATGGAGAATTGACTGGCCGATGAGATGGAAATTTGAAAGTGTGGATTTTGAACCTGCAGGAAAAGACCACCATTCAGAAGGGGGATCATTTGATACTGCAAGAGGAATTTCAAAGCAGATCTACGGACACGAACCTCCTGTAACTTTCCAGTATGATTTTTTAAGCATCAAGGGAAGAGGAGGAAAAATATCATCTTCAAGCGGAGAGGTGGTCTCCTTAAGGGATGTTCTGGAAATATATCAGCCTGAAGTTGTCAGGTACATGTTTGCCGGGACAAGACCCAACACAGAATTCGCTATTTCATTCGACCTCGATGTTCTCAAGATATATGAAGACTATGATAAATGTGAAAGAATATATTTCGGAAAGGAATCGGTAAACGAGAAAAAATCTGCCAAGGAAAAAAGAATATATGAACTCTCACAGGTGGATAAAGTACCGGACAGTTTTCCGTACCAGATCCCATTGAGACACCTCTGCAACCTTCTTCAGATACAGGGAGGAGATATTGATGCAGTAATAAGCAGTCTTGATGATGTAAATGCTGACCAGGTCCCTAGACTCAGGAACAGGGCGGAATGCGCATGGAACTGGATCACTCAGTTTGCACCTGAAGATTTCAGGTTCTCCCTTTCTGTTCCCGGTGAGAACATGATTAAAACTGATGACCTCTCCAAAAAAGTACTTTCAAATATTGCTGATGTTGTTGCTGATATGGATAACCTTACAGAGCAGACGCTGGCAGAAGGTCTCTACAAGGCAGCGCAGGACGAGGGAATGGATCCCAAGGACATGTTCACACTTATCTACAACGTGCTTATCGGCAAGGAAAAAGGGCCCCGGCTTGCAGGATTTATCATGACAGCAGGAAAGGAGAAGATTCTTCCGATTCTTGAGAAATACTGCAGTTAGTACTTGAAGTTATAAAAAAACAGGAGTTCCTGCTGATAAACACGGAAAGCAGTTAACAGTAAATTATTATTCCTGCTGTAGAGAACAGCTGAAGAGCAAAAATAATACACTGTCCTGAAGACAGCAGGAAACAGAAGCCCGGAATCAGTTAATCTGAAACCGGGCTTTTCACATTAAGAGGAGATTAAAATAAATCCCCGGGAAATGTTTTTTTACATAGGGTTAATTATCAGAACTTTAACCATTGCTTATTCACTATGAAATGCCATATTAGTAGGCCAGTCATACTGATTAGTCCCTGTTCCGTTTCCTCCATAGACAGTCCATCCTGTTCCTGAAAAATCCTCTATTTTAACAAGCCTGCTGTTAGCAGTATCTACTATATACATAAAACTGCTTGAAGAAAGAACAAGCCCCCATGATTCTTTAAATTGATTATCACCAGATCCGTAAGTCCCGAATTCTGTCCAGTTTGTTCCTGTCATATCATCAAACCGGGCAATTCCCTGATCATCTGTAACAATTATTCTTCCGGATGAATCCAAAAGAACAGACTTGGGGGATGCAAATAGCCCGGCAGAACCGCCGCCTGCAGAACCGTAAGCTGTCCAGTTTGTGCCGGTCATATCATCAATACTGACTATTCTGTGATTACTTTGGTCTGAAATAAAGATTTTACCGGAACTGTCCTTAATAATACCGGTAGGATATTGAAACTGATTAACACCGCTTCCGTCACTGCCGAAACTGACCCAGTTTGTCCCGGTCATATCATCAAAACTTACTATTCTGTCATTATTATAATCTGTTACATAAATCTTATCGCTTGAATCTATAAAAATATATCTTACCTGGCTGAATTCATTGACTCCTGAGCCGTCAGGACCGAATTCTGTCCAACCGGAACCTGTAAAATCATCAACCCGTATAATATAAGGAGGCAAATGCTTCCCAATATACATTCTGCCCTGACTGTCAAATGCAATTCCACACGGCCCACTCATCGGCGTACTTCCATCCGGGCTTTCTGTAAGCTCTGTCCAGCCGTCACCGTTAAGATTTTCCATTCTTATTACACGGTTATTCCCTGTATCTGTAACATAAATATAACCTTTTACACCGCCGTCATTACTTCCTGATCCTTCATCACAGCCTGTAAAAAAAATAAAGAGAACAATTAAAATTAATAGATTTTCTTTTGACATAAGCATAATTCCACCTTTTCATAAGATTTAAGGTGTTATTAGCAAAATGCAGAATATTTTTTGAGTTTACTTTTTTTTATTGTTAATAACAAAATAATTATCCGATGGATATTGCTTCTTGTCAAATTACAGGATTAAAACAGATGTTCATGACCGGGATTCTAACTGAGAAAAACTTGATGCACTGAAAAATCTGCTTATTCAGCGAGATAGATGCTTCTCAATAATTCCTGATTTTCGAATTCTTTAATTCGCAGACAAGCGGAATCAGAAAGAAAATACATGCTGCAAAAAACACAGCGCTTCCTGCTGTAATAAGCAGATCTCCGGCAAGTATTCCGGAGATAATAAATAAAACTGCACATATCAGGAATAAGAACCAGCCTGAAAGATGCATAATGATTTCTGTTTTTTTATTCATGTAATCATTTCCCCTTAGCAAAAAAAAGGAGTCAACACAAACACTAACTCCCCATAAAAAAATTAAGCTTCTCTGTTTTCTTAAAACCGCTTTTACTACTTATTTTGCTGAAAACTCTGCGGATTATTTTATCAGCCGGTTTAAAAGCGCGCCTTTCTTCCGCCAGTTTTTATGTACTTTTACCCTCAGGTCGAGCTGGACAGTGTATGGGAAGATAGATTTAATTTCCCGTTTTGCCGCTATACGGATAGCTTTAATTTTCTCGCCGCCCTTGCCGATGAGAATACCCTTCTGTGACTCGCTTTCTGCAACAAGAAATGCCCTGACCCAGAGCTTTTCTGTCCCGTCAGGATTGAAGCCCATCTCTGTATCTGCAATTTCAACATATACACTGTGCGGGATTTCCTCTTTTGTCCTGTTTATAGCTTTTTCCCTGATTATCTCGCAGATACGGAATTCTACATCCTGGTCAGTGTAGTAGTCAGGGGGATACATCATTTCGCCTTCGGGGGAAAGTTCATAAATCTTATCAAGAAGCTTATCAACACCTTCTCCGGATTTTGCAGAAACAGAAAAAAATGAAATATCTCTTTTATCATCAGATCCGGATGGAGAAATTCTTTTTCGGAAAAAGTTCTGAAGCGATTCAATAAACTCAAGCTTGTTTTTTCCCCTCTCTTCAAGAACATCAATTTTATTAAATGCAATTACTATAGAAGAACTGCTTTTTGACAGGAATTCAAGAAGCTTGTTCTCCTCCTCGCCAAGATCACGGGTAGGATCAACAACATAGAGAATAAGATCTGATTCAGACACTGCATCCTCTGCAACCTCTTTAAGCTGAGTGTTAATTAATTTATCAGAAATGTGATAACCGGGTGTGTCAAGAAAGACAAGCTGTCCCCTTTCATCTGTAACAATACCCCGTATTTTATTTCTGGTTGTCTGCGGAGTGGAGGAGACTATCGATACCTTGTATCCGCAGATTTTGTTTATAAGTGTCGACTTTCCGGCAGAAGGTCTGCCGGATACTGTAATAAATGCTGATTTCATAATCAGTTGATAACCTATTTGTTCCATTAAATCAATAAACCGCGCTGTTCCGGGCATAATTTATGAAGAAAAGGCCACTGCAGAGCTAAATTGCTGGTGATTTCATCCATGAATATCCCGAATTATTGTCCATCCATGTTATTGCTACCGGCCCTTATGCCATCCCTGGCGAGGCCAGTATCACCTGTACCTGCGGCCCAGGCGCAGGTGTTTTACATCCATGTAAAAAAAAGCCGGCATGATTACCGGCTTTAGAAAGCTGACAGAATAAAAGCTGAACAGCTTTGCACTCTCTTAAAAGCTATGTTCTTCCATAGCTAAGAAACTCAATTATCTTATATGAACCCGGGTTTCCCGGGATTTTATGTATGGCGGTTTCATATCCCCTTTCTCCAAAAAAATTTCTTATAGATTTTGGATTAAGTTCGTAAAACTTATCTATATCTAAAATTTACGTAATAAAGATATATTTGTCAAATTTTTAATGATTATTTTTTTATTTTCTGTATGGAACAGGGAAGACATGATAAAGGACAAATCAGTCTTGCTGTGGAAAAATATTTTCATCCTGCCTAAAAAAACATGGTCATTAAATCTTCCATAAGTTATATTTATTGACAAGAGATAAAACACATGATAAACACCAGACAAGGAAAATGACAATGGAAAAAGAAATATTATTTGAAGACGAAGAAAAGAAAGATGAAGAAGAAAAAAAGCAGAGCCCCTATGAAATACTGCTGAAAACCAGAACAATCCTTCTTTCAGGTGAAGTTAATAAAAAACTTGCTGAAAAAGTTATTTCACAGCTGCTTCTTCTTGAAGCGGAAAACGATGAACCGATTAAAGTTATGATAGATTCCCCCGGCGGAGATGTTGATGCAGGTTATGCAATTTTTGATATGATCAGATTTATTAAACCGGATGTTTATACAATCGGAATGGGACTTGTTGCAAGTGCAGGAGCCCTTATACTTCTTGCAGCACCAAGGGAAAGAAGGCTTGCACTTCCAAACTCTCATTACCTCATTCATCAGCCTTTAAGCGGTATCCGGGGGGTTGCAACAGAAATTGAAATACATGCAAAGGAAATTGAAAAAGCAAGAAACAAAATAAACAGGCTTATTTCAGAGGAAACCGGAAAAGCTCTGAAACAGGTTGAAAAAGATACCGACAGGGATTACTGGTTGAATGCGGAGGAATCCCTTGATTACGGTCTTGTCTCAAGAATAATTTCCAGAAGGGAGGAACTTTAAAAATGACAGACAGGTTTATCAGGGAAAACCTTGATAAAACATTTTACGGTATTGAAGAAAAGGATGTTCCCGCAGGGACGAAGCTTTTCAAAGGGAAGGTAAGGGATACAATTGATCTTGGAAATGAAATGCTGATTATTACATCTGACAGGATTTCAGCTTTTGACAGGATTTTGTCAACAATCCCTTTCAAGGGTGAAGTTCTAAACAAAATGGCACTCTACTGGTTTGATAAAACCAGAGATATTATCAGAAACCATATTTCAAAAGTAGTTTCTGCAAGAACGATCCTTGTGAAAAAATGTGAAGTTCTGCCTGTGGAAGTAATAGTAAGAGGATATCTTACCGGTTCTGCATGGAGAGATTATTCTTCAGGAAAAGATGTCTCAGGAATCAAGCTCCCTGAAGGAATGAAATTCAACCAGAAATTTGATAAACCGCTGCTCACCCCCTCAACAAAGGCGGAATTCGGAGAGCATGACCAGCCTATTTCTTCTGAAGAAATTGTCAAAACAGGTCTTGTGGAAGAAAAGATCTGGAAACAGGTTGAAGAAGCAGCTTTTGCCCTCTTTAAAAGGGGAACAGAACTTGCGGCCAAACAGGGACTCATTCTTGTTGATACAAAATATGAATTCGGTCTCCTGAACGGAGAGCTGGTTCTTGTTGATGAAGTTCACACTCCTGATTCAAGCCGCTTCTGGTATGCCTCTTCATACAGTGAACTTTACAATGCCGGTGAAAAACAGAAACAGCTTGACAAGGAATTCTTCAGGCAGTGGCTGATAGAACGGGGTTATATGGGTGACGGAGAGTGTCCTGAAATAACAGAAGAAGTAAGAGTGGAAATTGCAAAAAGATATATAGATTCCTATGAAAATATAAGCGGAGAAAAACTTGCGGCAGAGTCATTTGATTCTGAAGCGGAAAAGAGAGAAATCCAGTCATATTTATAACAGGACTGGAATCTTTTTATACCAGAATTAGGCAGAAAGGTTTCATATCCATAACACCTGAAATAAAGGAGAAACGGTATGATAAAAAATCTTTCCGCCTTTTTTTTACTTATTTCAATAATCCTTTTGACAGCATCAAGATGTATCTGTTTTCAGGAAGAGGAGATTCCAGAAGAAATATCTGTTGTAACCTGGAATGTATGCAACCTGTTCGACAGCAGTGATGACGGAACAGAGTATGCCGAATATGATCCATCGGGAGGAACCTGGAACAGGGACCTTTATCTTACCCGGCTGAACAACACTGCAGCGGTTATCAGTTCAATTCAGAAAAGGGATATTATCCTGCTTCAGGAGATAGAAAACAGAAAAATACTTGAGGATCTTGCAGAAATAATGAAGAAGGATAACTACCGCTACATTGCAGCTGCGGAGAAAGGAGAGGCAGCAGTAACAACAGGACTATTAAGCAGCTTTCCTCTTGAGGAAGTCAGGAACCATGCAATAGCCTCCACTGACAGCAGTTTTCTGAGACCGGTTTTTGAAGTAAAAATTTCTATCGGGGACAACATGCTTCATATATTCAACAACCACTGGAAATCAAAGCTTGGAGGAGCTGAAAACACAGAAAACGAGAGAAGACTTGCAGCTTCTGTTATAACACGGAGAATATCTGAAATACTGGAAAATGATCCCGGAGCAGAGATAATCATAGCAGGTGATCTCAATGAAAACATTGATGAATATGAAAGAACAGGGAAACAATATTATACAGCAATTTTTCCGGAATCAAGCCATGATGAGAGCAGCCCGGACAACCTTGTTTTCTATACATATAATATAGATGAAACAGGTCTGTCAGGAAAAAGGAATATTTTTTTTTCAGTATGGGGCAGTTTAAATAATGGAAGTTATTACTACAGAAACTGCTGGGAAACAATAGATCATTTTTTCATAAACAGGAATCTGCTTGATAATGAGAAATTCAGATACATATCCTGCACTGTTCATTCAAAACCGTTTTTCACTGACAAAAACAATATCCCTGTAAGATGGGAAAACTTCCGCGGATCAGGATACTCAGACCATCTGCCGCTTGTTCTGAATCTAAGACTGTCAGAATAAAAGGTTTCTCAGATCATCCACTTTTTCAAGATAAAAATCACAGTTATCAGTCATATAGTTCCTTATTTCACTGATATCATAGCTCCATCCTGCCGCCGCGATCTCAACACCGGCCCTCTTTCCCATTATTACTCCCGGTTTCAGATCATCAAGGATTACAGCCTCTTCCTTATCAAGAGAAAGACGTGACAGTCCTTCAATTACAGGATAGGGATCCGGTTTACGTCTGGTCTCATCATATGTCCAGCCGAATATAATATCAGGGGTATAATCAAGACCTGTTATTCTGCTGTTTTCAAGGTAATCCCTTTTAATGAGGTCCTCCTCTGAATGGGAAACAACAACAACCTTCCCTCCCCTGTTTCTGTATTCAATAAGTATTTCAACAAGCCCGGGAAAGAATTCAGGAATGATATTCTCTGTATATCTTCTCCAGATTCTGTATTCCTCTTTGATTTCATTCTGGTCCATACCAAGCTCGCCAGTCAGATATTCCATAATACCGGGATCAAAATTCTTGAGAAACCACTGGTTGAGGGAAGGAACAGGGAAATCCGGCCTCATTTTCTCCATGATTTCAAGATGCGCCTGAAAATGGATTTCGGGGGTACTGTTTACCGAAGTATCATCATGATCAAGAAAAAGGCATTTATATTTTAACGACATTTTTATAATTTACAGAATATATTATCTTATTTCAATATTGATTATTTCAGGAATTTTTTTATGGAAACCCTGTACATGAATGAAAAATATGTGATAACAGTGTAATATAATTTATTCAATAACTGTTTCTCATAAATTTGACAATGTTTCATATATTATTTATATCGTTTATTACTTGTTGATAACAAAAAGTTTATAGATTATACTTTTTAAACTCATTGGAGAAGGAAGGGGTTTTATGAAAATCAAAAATAAACTTGTAATCAGTTTCATTCTTGCGGCTTTTATACCGCTGGTTTTATTGGCAGTTGCAACATCTACAAGAATCATGCTTATGGAAGATGAAGCTGCTTATGAAAATTACCTGAAAGTCCTGAATATCTCGGAAAATAAAATCAACGGGTATTTTGATTCTGTAATTGAAAATACAGATATGATCGCGTCAATGGACCTGGTTAAATCTGCTGATGACACAATAACAACCTATTATCAGAACAAGGAAAAAACTCCCATGACTCCTCTGGAAAACGGGGGAATTGAGGCGGAACTTTTTAATTTCTTCAAACTTACTGTTGATTCACATCCATCATATTCATATGCATATTTCGGACACAGGACAGGGGGTTTTGTCATGTATCCGACATCTGACAGGAAGCCGGGTTATAATCCTCCTGAAAGGGGATGGTATAAAGCAGCGATAAACAATCCCGATAAGGCGGTTATTGCAGATGTTTACCAGACTTCTGACGGTAAGTCCATTGTAATAAGTCCTGTAAAAACTGTAAAAGACAGCAATGGAGATATTATAGGCGTTTTCGGGTTTGATATAACCCTGAGCAGTATTACAAAAACTATTGAGGATATTTCAATTGGAAAAACAGGTCATGTAATACTGGTCGATGAAAAAGGACAGATCCTTTCAGATCCTAAAAACCCTGAACTGAACTTCACTCCTCTTGCAGAAACAAAAAACGGGTATGCAGAACTTATCGACAAGGAACCCGGCCTTTATACTTTAAAGATCAACGGTAAAAAATATTTCAGCTATGTTACAAAAAACAGCAGCTATCCTTTTGCCAACCTTATTGCACTGATTCCTGAAAAAGAAGTTTTCAATGAAGTAAACGCACAGGTACTGTTTACCGGTGTAATTGCAGTAATACTTCTTACAGTTTTCGGTTTTGTAGGTCTTATCCTTTCAAAATCAATAACAAAACCAATCCTAAAAGTAGGAGACCTTCTCAACGAGATAGCTGAAGGGGACGGAGACCTTACCAAAAGACTTGAAATAAAATCAAACGATGAAATTGCAGACGTATCAAGGAATTTCAACCTGTTTTCAAACAACCTGAACAAGCTGATTTCCAATATCAAGAAATCATCAGAAAGCCTTGCAACTACAGGAGAAGTCCTTCAGACAAATATGGAAAGCACAGCTGCTGCTGTCAACGAAATTGCAGCAAATGTCAACTCATCCTCAAAGCTGTTCGACAACCAGGAAAACAGTGTAAATGAGACAGCCTCTGCGGTAGAGCAGATTTCCCGCGCGATGGAATCCCTCAACAAAATGATAGAAGACCAGTCTGCAAGCGTTACAGAATCATCTGCCTCTATCGAGGAAATGGTTGCAAACATCAACAATGTGAACAAGGTATTCTCTGTTCTTGGTGAAAACTACAAGCAGCTTGTAGAGACATCCAACGAAGGTAAAAAGAAACTGAACATTGTAAACAGCCAGGTAAATGAGATTTCAGTACAGTCTGCAAACCTCATGGAAACAAACCATGTAATAAGCGGTATTGCGGCCCAGACAAACCTTCTTTCAATGAATGCTGCTATTGAGGCTGCCCATGCAGGGGAAGCAGGAAAGGGATTCGCTGTTGTTGCTGATGAAATCAGGAAACTTGCAGAAAACTCCGCATCACAGTCAAAAGAGATAGCCCAGAAGCTTGGAGCTGTTAAAGAGGTTATCGATTCGATAGTTGATTCATCACAGAAAGCTGAAGAGACATTTGACCTTATAATGGACGTAGTAACAAATATAGACAACCTCAGGTATGAAGTTGAAAATTCAATGTCGGAACAGATAGAGGGATCAAAGCAGATACTGGAAGCTATTTCAAACATCAACACAATAACAGAATCTGTAAGAAACGGTTCCCTTGAGATGAACAACGGGGTAATGCAGATTACCCAGGAACTTGAAAAGTTCAAGAGGACAAATGCGGAAGTATTCAACAGCTACAGGGAAATAACAAACGGCACAAATGATATAAACAATTCCATAAATGATGTTAAGCATATTGCAGACACAACCAATGATGTTATTGCAGAAATAAAAAAAGAGCTCTCAAGGTTCAGGCTTGATACATCAGAAAACAGGGTAAATGTAAAATCAGTAGAGAATGTAGAAACAATAGAAACGACTGATATAAAATAACAAAGCTGTCAGGCAAAAAAAATCAGTCCTCTGCGGACTGATTTTTTTTATCATTTTAATTTCTCAGAAATCTTCCCTTATAACATCAACAGCAGACTCTATTCGTCCGAACGGGGGACTTACCTGGACACCTGCGACAGAAGACCTGACTGTATCAAGTATTTCCCTTGCAATCAGAATGCCTTCCCTTCTTGCAGCTTCTTTCGTGTCTGCCTGTTCCATCCGCTTCATAATCTCTTCAGGTATAGTCACTCCCGGAACCTCGTTATTGAGAAAAAGTGCATTCCTGTACGATGCAAGCGGCCAGATACCTGCTATAACAGGGAGTTTTGTTCCCCTGATCCTTTCAAGAAAGGATAAAAGCTGATCCGCATCGAAAACAGGCTGGGTTATGAAATAGTCTGCCCCTGCTTCGGCTTTTGCATAGGCCCTTTCAATCTCCCTCTCAATCCCTGTTGAAACCGGATTTGCTCCGGCTCCGATAACAAAAGAGGTCGGTCCGGGAAGCTCTTTTCCGCCGAGGTCAATTCCGCAGTTAAGCCTCCTTGCAAGGGAAATGAGACCGACAGCATCAACATCAAAAACTCCGGTCACATCAGGATAGTTTCCGACTTTGGGGGGGTCCCCTGTAATAATCAGAAGGTTTCTCAAGCCGGCGGCCTGTGCACCCAGAAGTTCCGCCTGAAGTCCTATCAGATTTTTATCACGGCAGCAGATATGGGGAATTGTTTCTACTCCGGCCTGTCTTTCTATTTCAAGGGCAGTTACTGTTACAGATACCCGGGAGGATGCCCTGGGACCGTCCGGAAGGTTTACACACAATACACCGTTTTTCTTTACTTCTGCAGATTTATTTATGATTCCGGATAAATCACACCCGATAGGGGGAACAAGCTCAACAGTTGCAATCCATTCTTTACGCGCAAGAGCTCTGCCGAGTGCTGATCTTTCTTCAAGAGGAACAGGATCCTTTGCATCTGCTTCAAGTAATGTATTTTCTATAACCCCTTTTCTGAAACCGGAATCTATGGAGAGAACCATCTGTGCCGCTTTTTTGATATGCTCGGGAGTTGTTCCGCAGCACCCTCCGATTACTGAAGCGCCTGCTTCATAGAATTTAAGGGCATAGTTCCCGAAATATACAGGGGAAGCCAGATACATGTTTCTGTTGTCAATCTGCCGGGGAAGCCCTGCATTCGGCATAACTGACAGCGGTTTTGAGACATGAGGTTTCACCGCCATAAGTATTTCAAGAAGGTGATCAGGCCCCACAGCACAGTTGATACCGATAATATCAATAGCAGATTCCCTGTTAAGCCTTTTTGCAGCTCCAGGGGCTTCCTTATGATATTCTTCAATATTCAGGGGACCCATTGAAAACTGGGCCTGTACCGGCATATCGGGATTAAGGCGCTCTGCAACCCTTGCAGCCATTAAAAGTTCATCAATGTCCCTGAAGGTCTCAAGAATAATGAGATCTATATCCTCTTTCATCAGAGCAGAAATCTGAGCTTCAAATGCAGCTTCCGCTGTTTTCTTTTCAATCTTTCCGAAAGGGGCCACTCTTTCACCCAATGGCCCTACAGATCCGGCAACATATATTTCACTGCCGGCAACATCCCTTGCAATTCTGACAGAGGCCCTGTTTATATCCTCTACCCTGTCTTCAAGCTGATAGCTCTTAAGCTTGATGGGATTTGCGCCAAAGCTGTTTGTTTCTATTACATGTGCACCAGATGCAATATATTTCCTGTGAATATCCTGTACTATTTCAGGACTGGATACGCAGAGTTCTTCAAAACAGCTGCTTAATGGTATTCCGTCTTCATAAAGCATGGTCCCCATTGCACCGTCAAAAAGAACAATATTTTCCTTTACTCTTTCCAGATAATTTTTCCTCAAAAGAAATCTCCTGTTAAAACATGTTGCCCGATTTATAACTGATCAGTTATATCAAATTCAATAAATAATTTCTAAAGCCCAAACTGTAAATTTATAAAAATATCAGTCATTTGATGGTTTATATTATCCATTACATCCCGGCCTTTCCTTTTTAATGAAAAAACCCGGCATCAGCCGGGATATCTGGTCTTCTCCTGACTTTAATATCCCCTGTTACATCCTCTTTTCAAGTTCATTCAGAACACTTTTAAATTCTATGTTTTCAGCCTGAAAAAGTACCATCATATGATAGATCAGATCTGCTGATTCATAGATAATCTCATCCCTGTTTTCAGCAAGAATAAGCTCTACCGCCTCTTCCCCGGTTTTTTTCCTTATTTTCAGGGGGCCTGATTTAAAAAGGTGCGTTGTATATGATCCTTCCGGAAGTTTTTCTGCTCTCTCCCTTATTGTCATGCCAAGCCGGTCAATAACATCAGGTATAACAGCTTTTGAGTTTTCTCCCTCCGGAGGAACTGTTTCTGCCGCTTCCTTCTCCTGAATCACAGCTTCAATCCAGCCTTTCCCCTTTTTTATATCAAGAAGTTTTACACCTGAAGAAATATCCCCGTACGGAACCAGCCGGCCGGTTTCCTCATGAAGGAACCAGAGGACCATGTTTTCAAGCGATTTTTTAAACCCCTTTTCGTTTGTCTTTACAACATCAACAATTTTCTTTCCGCTGTCTGAAACTACCAGAGTATATATATCTTTCAAAATACTGCTCCATCATCCTTCTGGTACTTTTCTATCACATCGCTCAGGCTGAATTTATTTTCATAAAATGCCTTGCCTGTAATGATTCCTGCAATCTTTCCCTTATAACTGCTGTTTTCAGCTATTTTCTTAAAATCCTCTTCGCAGCTTATACCGCCGGAAACAATAACAGGCAGGGAGGAAGAATCTGCAATCAGGGCAGTTCTTTCCGCATCAGGACCGCTCAGTGTCCCGTCTCTTGAGATGTTTGTATAAATAATGCTGCAGAACCCGTATTCACCGGCTTTTCCGGCAAGATAAGTGTCTTCAATTCCGGAGCCTTTCTCCCATCCGGAAACCTTGACCTCTCCGTTCAGGGCATCAATTCCGGCAATAAAATAATTACCGTATCTTGAAATCCATTCTCCACCAATCTCCGGGTTCCTTGCAAAAACTGTTCCCAGAATAAGCCTGTCTATCCCAATATCAAGAATCTCCCTTATATCATCATCAGTTCTTATCCCGCCTCCCAGTTCAAGAACAGCCTCTGTCTTTCTCCGTATTTCTGATATTGTTTTTCTGTTGTTTTTCCCGTCTCCCCTGGCAGCATCAAGATCAACAATATGTATCCTTTTTGCACCTGCCTCTTCCAGCTGTACAGCAACATCAGCCGGGCTGTCTGAATAACTGGTTACCCGGCTGTAATCCCCGCGGTACAGCCTTACACATTTTCCATCAATAATATCAATCGCAGGTATTATAAGCATTTAATCAGTCCTTCACCTTAAATCTTTTGATTTTCTTTGTTGTAGTCATTTCAAGAGCTTCCTCAAGCACCCTTGTTCTGGTAATCCTCATATAAGGCTGAAGCTCCTTGTTAACATCATGAACAATTTCATTCATCCTTCTTTCAATCTCCTCTTCCGTTCTTCCTGTTCTGAACTCTTCTGAAGGATAAAAAAGAGCCTCTATCTCCTCTGTCATGTTTTTTTTGTCTTTAATATAACCTTTTACCAGAATTTGCTCAACTTCATCATAAAGCTGAAACTTGTCCTCAATTTCCTCGGGAAAAACATTCTTCCCCCCCTCGGTAACGATAAGAGACTTCTTCCGTCCTGTCAGGTAGAGATAATTTTCAGAATCAAGATATCCCACATCCCCTGTAAGAAAATATCCTTCCTCTGTCATTACCTCCGCGGTAGCTTCAGGATTCCTGTAATATCCCTGCATCACAATAGGCCCTTTTATCGCAATTTCCCCTCTCCCCTCTGAATCAGGATCAAGTATCCTTACATCAATACCGGGAATTATTTTCCCGACAGATTTTATCTTGAAATGTTCAACAGGATTAAGGGCGGCTATCGGGGATGTTTCAGTAAGTCCGTATCCCTGGACAAAATCAAGCCCCATCTGGTTGTAGATATTAAAAGTTGATGCAGGAAGTGGCCCCCCCCCGCTTATACATATTCTGATACTGGAAAGGGATGCTTTATCAAGAACTGATTTAAACAGTTTCTTCCCGATATTTACATTGAAAACCCTTTTAACAAATCCGCTGAAATTCATCAAAAGCCGGAGTACCAGATAGACAGGAATTCCCTTCTCCCTGATCCCCTTCAGTATCCCTTTAAGTATCCTGTTGAACAGCATTGGGACACCGAGAAACATTGTTACTTTTGCCTGCTTGAGATCTGAAAGAATCTGTTTTACGACCAGTTTTGCAGCAAATACACATTCTGCTCCGCATGCTATTGTTTCAAGAAATACGGCAAGCATTGAGTAGGAATGATGCAGGGGAAGAAGAGCATAAAAAACATCAGTATGATATATCTTCAGATTCCCCTGTGCAAGAAGAGCATCATAAACAAAATTGGAATGGCTTAAGACAACACCCTTTGGAGTCCCGGTAGTACCTGAAGTGAAAAGTATTGCAGCAGTATCATCAGGATCAAGAGAAACAGGAGTATCAAGCTTATGCCCAACAGCATCATAAACATAGTTGTCCTTGCTGGGAGAAAGTGAATATCTTTTGATATTATTCTTTTCACTCATCAGAGAGTCATATTTTTCTTCATCAACAATAAGGATCCTGCATTCTGAAAATTCAATAAGGTTTTCCATTTCGCTTTCAGACATCATGTAATCAATAGGAACAACAATCCCCCCTGCAGCAAGAACCGCCAGATATGAAACAGCCCACTCAGGAGAATTTTTACCTGAAAGAGCCACCCGGTCCCCCTTATCAAGCCCGGAAGAAACCAAACTGCCTGCGAGGCGGAAAATCTTTTCCTTTACTTCTGAATAGTTAAGGCTCTTTTCAACAGGAGAATAAGTTGTAAAGCATCTTCTGTCTGGATATCTTGCTTCAGAAACCAGAAAAAGTTCAGGAAGGGTGGGGATTTCTCCATTAAATATTTTCCCCCGGTATTCTTCAAGAAATTTTAAAGTATCATTCATAAATATTTACTCCTTTTCCGGATTAAATAATCGGTTTTTGAAATTATCATAAAAAACTCATGATCGTTGTCTTTTCAGCTGAATAATCAATCAGGAAATCAATTCTGTATTTATCAAGAGTAACTGTTTCCGGAAAATTTCAATAAAAACAAAAACCAGTCTTTTTCGTCTGCTGTCTAATATGTTATAATTTATTATAGCTCTATTATAGCGGATTATCAGAAAAATATCATATGAAAAAAACTATATTCCCGGTATTATTTTTTACAGCATTATTAATCCTCTATTTCTCCGGACCTCAAATTGCTACAGAAATGATTATCCCGCCACCTATAGAAATTGGTGATCCCGACAGCTATATATCAGACTCGGAATCACTGATCCATGACATGAGGCCCGATAATGACAAGAAAATAATATGGGCAGGGGAAAAAGGGTTAAGAACAGAACATTCCATAATATATCTGCACGGTTTTACATCATCAAGAAGGGAAACAGAGCCTCTTTCAGATATTATTGCAGAGGAAACAGGATCAAACCTTTTTTATACACGGCTGAAAGGGCACGGGAGATATGAGCTCAGGTCACAGGAGAATGTTAATATATCTGACTGGCTTGAAGATGCTGCGGAAGCCCTTGAAATCGGAAAAAAAACAGGTAACAAGGTAATAATTATTTCCTGTTCAACAGGAACAGATCTGGCAACATGGCTTGCTGAGCAGTACCCCGATGATATAGAAGCAATAATTATGATTTCCCCCAATTTTGAGCCTGCAGATAAAAGGATTCTTCTCCTTTCCCGAAGGTGGGGTCCGGTTATTGCAAAAATGCTGGAAGGGGACATTATAGGGGAAAAGGAGCATATAGTTTCTCCCGAACATGCCAACAGCTGGAGCTATATATACAGGACAGAAATGATTTTCCCTTTAGTTGCTCTTCTTAAATATACAGGCGAAGTTGATTTTTCAAAGATTGATATCCCGGTATTAATGCTTTATTCATCAGCTGACAGAATTGTAAATCATAAAAAAACTCTTGAAATATTTGACAGATGGGGATCTGAAAGAAAAAAAATCATTGAAATAGAAAATCCGGGCGACAGAAATGCCCACGTGATAGCCGGCAATATTTTTTCACCGGAGACAACTGAATCAGCAGCCGAAAAAATACTGGACTTTCTTAAAGAAGAAAAAATAATAAAATAAATTTCCATATGCTTTTTTTTAACATTATTCTAACAATTCATTCATTTTATTCTAACACATACTGACAAATACTGTAATCAATAGTTTAATGCCGTAATGGGCTCATTAGGGTCCGCCTTTCTTTCTTTTTTTGAGTTCTGAAAACTGTACTCTTTGCCAGGAGTACAGTTTTTTTTGTATAGACTGCTATTTTTTCAGATATGCCTGTAAATAAACATTTGCATACCCTGTTAGCGGATATTAAAATAATAAAAGAAATCAATCAGACCTAAAAGGGGGGAATATGATCAGACTTCCAATCGCAGGCAGCAGTAAATACTATGATGTCAATCCTACAAAAATAATTGCCCTGGGGCTTAATTATCACACACATATAGCAGAAAACAAGCAGGTGAATGTTCAGGGATTTACAGATGAGATACCATCAGAACCTGTGCTTTTCCCCAAAACACCCAATGTCCTTGTTGAAAACAGAGAACCGATTATAATTCCGGCTTTTATCAGGGATTACCGTTTTGAAACAATCCGGGTAGATTATGAAGCGGAACTGGCCCTGATTATAAGCAGGCAGTGTAAAAATGTGGTAAAGGCTGAAGCTTACGACAATATCCTTGGGTACACCTGTTTCAATGATGTAAGCCAGAGAAATTTTCAGAAAGACGACAAATCGGGATGGTTCAGGGGAAAATCCCTTGATACATTCGGACCGATAGGCCCGGTCCTTGTTCTTGCTGATGATATTCCCGATCCAATGAACCTTGATCTTGAATGCAGGCTGAATGGTAAAACAGTACAGAAATCAAATACAGGGCAGATGATTTTCAGTATCCCTGAAATAATAAGCTTTGTATCGAAAAATTTCAGACTGGAACCGGGGGATATTATTCTGACCGGCACACCGGCAGGGGTAGGCCCCATGAAGGGGGGAGATACTGTAGAAGTGGAAATTGAAAAAATCGGGATACTCTCAAATCCCGTAATTGATGAATCTGTGTGAAAATTTATGGTTATTCAGGCATCAGGGTAATAAATTACCCTGCAGTCCGGGCAGATTGTATGGGAGAATTTTGAATCAGCCTTTTTTTCAATGTATTTTTCAATAGGCCACCACTTGTTTTCTTCATCCCTTATTCTTCTGCATCCGGAACATATAGGCAGTATGCTTTCAAGTTTTCTGATTTTATTCAAAAGCTCCTCTTTTTCCTTCAGAGCTTTTTTAAGTTCCCTGTTTATTTCTTCCTGCCTTTTCTCTGCTTTTTTTCTTTTGTCTATATCCCTTGTTATTCCTACAATCTTTAGTGGTTCATTCTTTTCCTTTATAAATTTTGCAGATATTTCAAACCAAATTCTGGATCCGTTTTTATGATATAGCTCTACTTCTGTTGTACAGGATTTATGAAGCCCTGCCGCAAAATCTTTTTTCCCTTTTTGAAAAAGTTCCTTTACCTTATCATAGGATTCCCTGGTGAAATTTTTTTCTATTGTTGTCCCCAGAAGCTCCTCCTGGGAAAACCCTCTGATTGTGTTGATATCAGGACTGATATAGAGATATTTAAAAGTTTCTGCATCAATTACCCAAATGGCATCAATTAACTTGTCAGTCATTTTTCTGTATTTTTCTTCAATTGCGGCAACACGCTTTTCTACATTCTGTCCCATACCAAAGACTCCTGATATTTTTTTAAAACACAGCATCTGCAGAATTAATCCGGTATTTATTAAACTGCTTATATATTTATTCTAGGATAATTGCGGTAAAAAAAAGAAGCTTAAATAGAATATTAAAAAAAAATTTAGGTTATCTATATACAGCTGCTTATGATAAAATCAGTCAAAGCTTGGATTATGGAAGTTTATTCATCGTATGCTAATAAAAAGAATTCTAGTCAATAAAGCAGAGGGATGCCTTATAGGGGGAGCCGTCGGAGATGCTCTCGGCAGTACTGTGGAATTTGTTCCTGAAAAAATAATAAGACTGAAATACGGAGAAAAGGGGATAAGATCCCTGAAGCTCTCAAACGGGAAGGCGAGGTTTACCGATGATACCCAGCTGAGCCTTTTCACTGCAGAAGGACTCCTGAGAATGCATACAAGAAAAGTCCGCAGAAAAGTATGTCCTTCATATGAAGTAATGCTCAGGTCCTATCACAGATGGATACTGACCCAGAACGGAGGGGTCTTTACCGGTACAGGCTCAATTTATAAACAAATGAACCAGAAGCAGATTGATGCTGTCTTTGATTCTGGATTCCTTGTAAAACAGCCGGAACTCAACAAAATGAGGGCCCCGGGAAGGACCTGCATAAATGCACTCAGCAGCGGAGAAAAATTCAGTTTTTCCAACCCGGCCAACAGCAGCAAGGGCTGCGGTTCAGTAATGAGGGCAGCTCCTGCAGGGATATATCATCATCAGGACCCGGTAAAGGCATTTATTTCAGGTTGCGAGCTTTCAGTTCTGACTCATGGCCATCCCACCGGATATATCGCAGCTGGTGCTTTTGCAATGATTATTGCCCTTATACTCAGAAACACCCCGCTGATTGAATCAGTTAAAAGAGTAATCACTTATCTTGAATCAGGATCCATGAAACTGGACTTCATCAACCCCGGAAACACTTACGAAACAGCAAAATCGCTGAAAAACGCTCTTTATCTTTTTGAGAACCTGAATACCGGGAAGATCTCTTTCAGCTCACTCGGAGAAGGATGGACAGCGGAAGAAGCTCTTTCCATCGGGATCTTCTGCGCTCTTGTACACCGGAGAAATTTCAGAGAGGGGATTATTCTTGCAGTAAATCATTCAGGAGACAGCGATTCTACAGGAAGCATCTGCGGGAATATTCTCGGGGCGCTTAACGGAAGCAGCTGTATTCCCGAAGATTACAAACAGCAGATTGAACTCTGTCAGCTAATTTCTGAAACAGCAGAAGACCTTATATGCAACGATGTTGATGAAAAATTCATAAAAAAATATCCGGGATGGTAGAAAAGATGCGGAGAAAAATTATTGCGCAAGCTGTCTAATCCTCTCCAGGGAGCTCCTCGAGAAGGTCATCCGCACAGAGATCAAGCTCTGTTTTCCATTCCTTCAGCCGCTTTCTCCTGATTTCTTCAGCACAGGCAGTTATGTTTGAGTCAAGTTCCCGGTCAAAATATTTAATTATCAGCTGATTCGGATAGGATTCCGGCCTTATTTTTCTCAGAATCTCTGCAGCCTTTTTTTCAGATCCCGTAATCATGTAAAGATAACCAAGAGCAACAGCTGCTGAGCGGGAGACCCCCTGCCAGCAATGGATTGTATACCCGGAAGCTTCATTTCTGGTTTCCTTATAAAATGAAATCATTTTTTTAATATCTCTGTGCCGGGGAATTCTTTTCGGATGCATATCTTTCCTCAGGTGCTTCTTGCATTCAACATCAAAAAATGCAAGTCTGAGGATTTTTTCAAAGGACTTATTGAAAAGATCAGGCATTGAACAATCTTCCATTCTCGGGTGGAAATAAAGGTGGGGATTGCCGATTGACACAAGATGTGTGTGATGAAATTGTCCTTTTTTCAAGTGCTGTTCTAGTTCTTTCTGGCCGAATACCTGAATAATATATTTATCTGAACTGGAATCTCTGTTATTCATGTTCTGAAATAATCTGGACTTTCAAAAGTAACGGCTCAGGAGATCTCCGGTAATAAATCCGAGTTTAACGGCAATCTGGCCGAATTTCTGTTCAGGATGGTTTTTCTGATAATCCAGAATAATCTTTACATCTTCTTCAGTAATTGCACCAAGTCTTACAAGAAGTTCCCCGAAGCGTTCTGTAGAATCTTTCATAAATTACACCTTACAGTTTTAATTATATATTAATTTACATGTTTTTTATATGAATTATTAAGAATTTTCAGAACAGCAATAAAAAAAAGACCTGCCGGAATATCCAGACAGGCTTTTATCATAATTACGGAGTCGGCTCACTGGTAATTTCACCTCTGAAATTATCAATCTTGCCTTTTATGGCATCAAGCCTTGAAGAAATCTCATTGTTTTTGGATTCTGTTTTTGAAATATCCTGCTTCATGTTTTCAATATCTTTTTTGTTTTTTTCTATGAGATGCTCTCTTCTGGAAGTATCCTTTATAAGAAAAGCCACCTCTTCCCTGTCTTCCTTTGTCTGTTTTTCCAGCCGGGTCCTTTCCTCTTTCAGAAGGTAAACAACACTTATAAGATCATCCCTGTACTGGTCAAGCCTTTCCTTGGTAGCCATGTCTTTTGATTCCCTGTAAAGATTGTTCAGGTCCAGATTTGTCTGAACTGTATAATCCATGTTTTCCTGAATCTTAACCAGTCTTGCTTCCGATTCCTGGATCCGGTTTTCAAGAAATGCCTTTCTTTCATTGTTTGCTGCAATTGTATTTGTGTGATTCTCGTTCTCTGTTTCCAGAAAAGCTATGTGATCATTTGTCTTTTTTATATCTACATAATTAAAATCATCACCTTCCTGTGCTGACACAATAAAAACTGAACATGCAAAAAACAATACTGACAAAAATAAAAATGGCTTTAATTTCATTTCTTCCTCCGTAATTATCTATATACCTAAAAATTATAGCAAATGGATAATGATTTTACAAATAAAACAAAAAATACATCAAAAAAATCTTTATAAACTATTGAGGATCTTTACAAACTCTTCTGCCGGCAAAGGTCTGCTGTAGTAATAACCCTGAAGATAACGGCAGCCGAGAATGGAAAGTTTTTCCACCTGTTCAGCCTCTTCCACCCCTTCTGCAACAACACTGATATCAAAATTTCCTGAAATTGAAAGAATTGCTTCAACAAGTGCGGAATCATTCCTGTCGTTTATTATGTCCTGGATAAATGACCGGTCAATTTTGATAATATCCAGGGAAAGATTTTTCAGGTATGTCAGGGATGAATAACCTGTACCGAAATCATCAAGAGCAAAAGAGACATCGTGTTTTCTCAGACGGGAAATAGTCTCTGAGGCTTTTTCAAAATTGCCTATCAGTACATTTTCTGTTATCTCAAGAACAATCATCTCAGGCGGAATATTATATCTGTTGAGATTTCTGATAACTGTTTCTGGGAAGCTGTCCTGCTTTAACTGATTTACACTGATATTTATTGATATATATTTTATGGGATTATCATATCTGCGGTTCCAGTCAGAAAGCCTTCTGCACACCTCCTCAATAAGCCATTCTCCTATCGGAATAATCAGCCCGGTTTCCTCTGCAAGGGGGATAAAATCAGCAGGAGAGACAATCCCCCATTCCGGATGGTTCCATCTTATAAGAGTTTCCGCACCTGTATATTTTTTTTCTCTGATATCATAAATAGGCTGAAAATTCAAAACAAATTCCCCGTTTTCAACTGCCTTCCTGAGACTGTTTTCCATCTTCATTCTCTTCATGATGGAAGCATTCATCTCTTTATTATAAAAATGAGTGCAGCTCCTTCCCTCTTTTTTTGCTTCATACATTGCTGTATCTGCATTCTTAAGAAGATCATCTATACTGCTGTCCTTTTCTGAAAAAAGCGCTATTCCGATACTGGTTGAAGTATAAAGGGTTTTTTCCACAATCTTATAAGGCTGTTTCAGAACATCATGAATTTTATCAGCTACAGTTCCTGCAGAAATTATCGCCTCTTCCAAGCTTTTCTGCAGTCTCGGCAGAAGGACCACAAATTCATCTCCCCCTATCCGCGACACTGTATCCTCTGCCCTGACAAGGTTATTCAGCCGGTCAGCTGTTTCAACAAGCATTTTATCGCCTGCATGATGGCCCAGAGTATCATTTATAACCTTGAAGTTATCAAGATCCAGAAAAAGAATTGCCCCTGTATATCTGTTTCTTCTGCTCTGGGACAGGGCCTGGGAAGCACGGTCCTTAAGAAGCATTCTGTTTGGAAGACCTGTAAGTGAATCATGGTATGCAAGATGACGGACCTTTTCCTCTATAAGCTTGTATTCTGTTCTGTCCTGGATAATTCCGACCGCACCGGAAAGCAGGCCGTCCCTGTCATAAACAGGCGAACATTTCATATTCACCCAGATTTTACTGTTGGATATCGTTGTGTGATATTCTCCTTCGTAATATCCGGTTTCCCCTTTGAATGCATCATTAATTGATTTGAGAATCCTTTTATCCCTGACATCATTCATATTGAAATTCATCATCCTTTCCCTGGTTGTCTCAAGAATTATGCAGAATTCCCTGTTGCAGTCATAAACAACAAGATCACTGTTGTAATAAAAAATACCGATAGGGGCCTGGTTGAATATTGTCCGGAACTTTTTTTCACTTGCGGAAAGCTCATTCATTGTCTGCTTATTTTTCCATGAATAGATCATGTTTTCATTGATTATCCTGTATATTTTAATACAGGCTCCGAGTATCATGAAATAATAAATAAGTATAAGAACTGCTGCTGAAATATAGTACTCAGAATTAAAAAGAGAAAGCCTTGTTATAAAAGGGAGGAAGAGGAATGTCTGAAACATTACCCCCTGCTTCAGATCACTCGCCAGTGTTATTGTCCCGCCTGATCCTATTCCGAGAATACAGACAATAAGAAACATATTTGCAGAGGTATCATCTGTAAGCAGAATAAAACCGGAAAATCCCCAGACCAGGGCAGACATGGCTGTAAAAAAAATAAAGATAAAGTGGAACTGTTTATACGGCCGCTCTTTCATGCGGTTAAAAATAACAGAAAGAATAAGACGGGAAAGGGTAATGACAGCAACAGAAGTGAACCAGAAGACTAGGGACCCCCGGCTCACCCTGTTCCTCAGTAAAAATGCAACCCCGGTTGCAGTAACAAGATATGTCAGAGTGCTTAAGGGTACTATATGTAAAATATAATCCAGATTTTTTTTATTCAGAACTGACTTGTCAATATCATTACCGTTGTAAGGCTTTATATTATCCCACATCTTTTAATTATAATACAGAACCATTCTATTACGCTGTAATTTTTTTATCTGAAATTATTATGAAACTGCAGACAGAAGCTATTATAATTTCCTCTACAGCAAAATGTAATGACAATAATAAGTAATTGAACTTATAATTATTTCATGAAAAGAAAGCATGAATTTCTGGAACTTTACAGAACTGAAAAAGGGACTGTATACATAGATATTTCACTCTCCTATTACAGGGAAATATACAATGAATGGGACTTTTCCCCGGTCAGGAACAGGGACCTTGATGATGATCTTCTTGAATACCTTGAAGAATGCTATAATGAAATCCCCAGCAAATTCAGAACAATTCTTTCAATAAATCTCCCGCCTGAAATCAGGGATAAGAGAAAAGAGGAGCTCAGCAGCAACAGCATAATGAATTTTTTCAAGTACAGGATGAGAAAAATCCGGACAGAAAGGAAAAATGCTTTTTTTCAATCGTTCAAATACGGGATTACAGGCATTCTCCTTCTGACAGCAGCAAATTTAAGTAAATATCTTTTTGGGGATGAAGTTCTTTCAAAAGCACTGATCTCTGAAGGGCTTTTCATAGGAGGATGGGTACTGTTCTGGGAAATGTTTTCTGTTTACTTTTTTCAGGTTGGAGAATTCAACAGAAAAATAAACATATACAGCCGCCTTCTTAAAACAGAAATTGAATACAGATATAATTAAGTGATTTCAAGGGTCTTTGAAACAGATAAAAAAAGAATATCAGAAAGATTATCTGCAGAGGCAAATCCTTCTGTAAAAAACCTGTTATTGACCTCTATCTCCATTCCGGTATAACCGATTCTGAAGATTTTTCGCAATGATGTTGTAACAGAATCAGTACACCCCCTGTAGGGGAAATTTTTTCTTATGATTAATTCAGGTGCCAGTTCCAGTATGTTTTCCTTCAGAACTGCTGCAAATTCTTTTTCGTTTTCCCTTGAAGGATCATAGAGAATACCAATATCACATTTTCTTATATTCCCGTCAAAGACAGGAGTAAAGGTATGTATACTTATATGCTTTATTTCCTCATCCCTCTTTACTGATTCCATACATATTTTCATTACTTCTTCCCAGTAGGGATCATGATATTTCTGAAGAAGACTCTCCCTTTCCCCGTCTTCCAGCATGCTGTATATCATGGTTCTTCCCTGGTTTTTCCTGTTCCTGTTCAGTTCAACAAGAAGGCGGGAATAATTCCCTTTTACTGCAGCATCTGATAAAGGAAGGAGTTTTCTGAACAGCTGTTCCGCGCCGATGTCATATCCCCGGTGTGTTTCAAGTATTGAAGGATTTATTAACCGGGAAAAACCGGAAGGAAGTCTGTTGCTGAAATGTTCACAGCTAAGGAGTATCATTTTCTTCTATTACTAAAAGATTTGCATCGTATGTAATTATTCCAAGCATTATTGCATTCAGAAGCCGCTGATAATCAACACAGTACATATGGTTATCTGAAAAAGGGTTGTCCCGATAGGGATCTGCAATATAAAAACAGCTCTCTGTATAACCGCAGATAACTACAAAATGGCCGACAGCAGTTCCTTTTATATCATCATATACTGTTTTATTGTTATTAAGCGTCCGCTCACGGGAATACTCGTACAGATATGTAGCATTCAGTCCGGAAAGAACAGGAAAGCCTTTATCTATATAGTTTTTCAGGAGTTCGGATGTAAGGTCCTGAAAAGAGATTTCTCCCCCGGCTGAAATAAAGTTCAGATATGCATCAGACACCTCTGAAAATTTTTTGCCCCCCTTGTATTCTTTCTGCATTGCAAGTTTTCTGGAAATTTCACCGCCTGAAAGACTGCTCCAGCTTGGATCAAGAAGTCTCAGGTTATATGAGTGTACAACCGCTTTAAAGCCTCTTCTGATAGCATCCATACCGAGATAAACAGCCAGTGTCCCCCCGTCCTTAAGACTGCTTACAGAATCAATTATATGCTGAAGAGTATAGTCCCTCCTGAAAAAGGAATAAACAGCATGAAGAGAAGTCGGCCCGCATGTAATGTCATTAGGCTGCGGAAGCATATTTATATCAAGGATTTTATTCAATTATTATCCCTCCCCGGATGATACTGTAATTATACTACGTCTCAATTTTTTTTACAGCTGCTGTTTTCAGGGGAATCAATACAGATGATAAAATGCAGGGTTTCCGGATGTTCTGTTCCGGACAATAATCAAGGATGCGGGAAGCGGAACAGTTCATCGCTTATTATGCTGTTTAATTTTATTTAAAACTGCTAAGATCCGTTATGGTTATTTTTTACGCGCTGATGTCAGCTTTTGCCTTCGGAACAGCCGATTTTCTCGGGGGCTTCTCATCAAGAAAAAATGCAACAACAGTAACTGTTGCCTGGTCACAGGGGGCAGGTCTTTTAACAGTTCTTATCGCCGCACCTCTGATGGGGGCAGAGCATATCGCGGGAACAGATATTTTCCGGGGTATGGCAGGGGGAATATCGGGAGCACTTGGAGTGCTTGTTCTTTTTCACGGCCTGTCAACAGGACTCGCATCTGTTGTTTCCCCGATAGCTGCTCTCTCGGGAGCTGCTATCCCGGTTCTTTTCGGATTCCTTACAGGGGAAAGGCCTCCCCTTTTGACATGGACAGGGGTTGCCATATCCCTTCCAGCAATACTGCTTCTTTCATGGGAAAAGGGTGATAAAAATGACCATATTATACGCTCTCTGCAGCTGGGTCTTGTATCAGGTGCTCTTTTCGGAGGATTTTTCATATTGCTTTCACGGACATCTGAAAGCTCAGGGATGTGGCCCCTGGCAGCAGCCCGCTTAACAACCGTTCCCCTTTTTATTCTTCTTTCTGTTATAAGGAAGTCAAATCTGACCCTGGAAAAGGGAACCCGGAGAATGACTGTTACAAGCGGTACCCTTGATATGGCGGCTAATGTTTTCTACATACTTGCCGTAAGGACCGGGTATCTTATTTTTGCTGTTATACTGACTGCTCTTTATCCTGCACCTACAGTCATACTCCAGAAGATATTTCTCCATGAAAAACTAACCCGCCCGAGAATCGCCGGGCTCGTGCTTTCAATCACAGGAGCGGCCCTGATAGGGGTGGGAGGCTAGCCTTAACAGAAATATAAATAATTTGGATTGACTTATAAAGAACAGTTCTGTAATCTTAAAATCCAATGAAAATAATAATGTTGATATTATCTCTCTTTACATGGTTTGAAATTGTTCTCTGCTTTATCCTTTTTTTTCCGTTTCAGTTTCTCCTTTTTCTTCTTACAGTGCTTTTTGACAGGAAAAGAGCAGTTATGCATTACAATTCATCACTATGGTGCACGTTTGCCCTTTTTCTGAGTCCCCTGTGGTCCATTGATATAAAAGGAAAGGAAAACCTCGACAGAAAAAAATCATTCATAGTTGTAATGAACCACCAGTCGCTTATAGACATACTTCTTACTTTCCGTCTCTTCTATCCCTTTAAAATGATAGGGAAAAAAGTACTCGGCCTGGTACCCATAGTGGGGTGGAACCTTGTATTGAGCGGGCACCTTCTTGTAGACAGGAAAAATACAAAAAGCCAGTTTGCGGCTATAAGGAAAATGGAGAAGCTCATAAAACAGGGGGAATCAATGTTTGTTTATCCTGAAGGAACCAGGACAAAAAACGGGGAAATAGGGCTGTTTAAAAAAGGGGCATTCAGGACAGCAGTTGCAACTCAGACAGCGGTTCTTCCTGTTGTTATAGACGGGCCTTACCAGCTTCTGCCTAAAAAAGGGTTTGTTATAAACAGACCAAGAAAAATCCATATACAGATACTACCCCCTGTACAGATCAGGGATGGAATAAAGGCAGCTGAGCTGGCAGAGGAAACACGGACAGTTATGTGCGATGCCCTGGAACGGATGAGAAAGAAAATTTAATATATTTAAGCAGGGTTTATAAATTTAATTTGAAAAACTGTAAATATGATATAATTATTCGTTAAAGTATATTTAAAAACTTTCCGGAGGTTGAAAGTGTTTTTTTTCTCAATTCCTTTACTGCTTCAAATCCTTTTAATAGTACATGCCTTTAAAACCGGGCGGGACAGAATATGGATATATATATTGATATTCCTCCCTTTTGCAGGGGCAGCAGCGTACCTGATAATAGAGATACTGCCTGAGTTTTTCAGGAGCAGCACTGCATATAAAGCTAAAAATGCAATAAGCCATGCAGCAGCCCCTAACAGGGAATTTGAAATGCTCAAGTCAATGGCAGAGCTTTCTCCCACATTTGATAATATAAAAAAACTTGGCGATGAATACTTTAGGAGAAAACAGTATGAAGAGGCTGCTGAATTATATCAAAAAGCACTATCAGGTCCCTTTAATGATGATGCGGGAGTATTATACAAACTTGCAGAAACTTATTACTGCAGTTCTCTCTATGAAAAGGCAAAATCCGCATTATACAGGATCTACAATAAACAGAATGATAATTCAACCATAGAAGTAATCGCCCTGCTGGCGGAAACAGAGGACCTGACAGGCAATCCTGAAAAAGCGGAAGAATTCTATCTGAAAGCCGCAAACAGGGGCGCTGACTTCAGGTACAGATATAATTACGGAAAATTCCTTCTCAACAAGGGGAAAAAGAAAGAGGCGAATGAGCAGTTTCTGAATATACTCAATTCATATGAAATTCTCCCTCTCCATTATAAAAAGAAAAACAGGAAATGGGTTTCAGTTATAAATGAAGAGATGAAGAATTTTTAATTATGGAAAATAAATGAACATTGTTTTCTTCACACAAAAGGACTTTCAATAGCAAGTGGCAATCCTTCCTGAACAGCTGTCAGGAAGATTCCGGACAGCTGTTTTTTATTTAATTCTGCTACTCTTTACTCAAGATTGAAAAAGCTGATTGTTTCAATCATATTCTGAGCCTGACTCTCAAGCTCCTCGCTCATGGCTGACAATTCTTCTGAAGCTGATACATTCTGCTGGATTACAGAATCAAACTGAAGTATTGCATTGTTTATCTGATCAGCCCCTGTATTCTGCTCAGCACTGGCAAGAGCAACCTCTTTAGTAAGTTCAGCAGATTTCTGGGCTTTTTCTGCGACGGAATTCATAGATTCAAGTGCGCTTTGAGAAATCAGAACACTTGCTTCTGCTTCAGATGTAATTTCAACAGCAGCTTTCTGGCTTGTTTCTGCCAGTTTTCTGACTTCCGAGGCAACAACAGCAAACCCTTTTCCGGCTTCCCCTGCACGGGCAGCCTCAATAGCAGCATTAAGAGCAAGCATATTTGTATTTCTTGCAATATCTTGAATTAAAGATATTTTTTCATTTATTGTTTCCATGCTTGAAGCTGTTTTATTTACCTGTTCAAGGGCAATACCCATATCTGCTCCAGCCTGACCTGTAATTTCAAGGTTTCTGTTAGCATTGTCAGTATTCTGGATTATATTGGAGACCAGTTCCTCCATACTGGAAGAGATTTCCTCTGTACTTGCAGCCTGTTCATTGGCACCTGAAGATATCTGATAAGAGGATGAGGATATCTGCTTGCTTCCGGAAGCGACCTGATTTGCAGCATCTTTAATCTGTGAGAGTATATCTGAGAGATTCTCCCTCATTGAATTAAGTGCTTCAGCAAGATCTCCAAGCTCATCCCCTCTCCGTAAATCCATGACAGTTGCCAGGTTCCCTTTTGAAATAGCTTCCGCCAGATAAACAGCCTTTTTCAGAGGAGCAGTTATGGAGCGGGCAAAGAGAATTATGAATAATACTGTGAAAATAAGTATGATAAACCCGATAACCATTACAGTCGCAGACATACTGTTTGCCATTGAATTTATTTCCAGTTTGGGAATACTTACAATTATTGACCACCTGTTCACGCTGCCTTTAAAATTAAGGGGAATTGAATAACTGTAGAGAGAGCCTTTTATTCCCTCGACACGATGAGTAAAGTTAAAGGATTTTCCGTTTCTTATATTTTCCTCAATATCCTTTGTCATCCATGGAAATTCGCTTATATCCTTTCCCAGCATGGTCTCATTTTTTGTTGAGACAACAGTGCCTCCCTCACTTACAAGTGTTAGAAAACCATTATCATAAATCTGGACGGCACTGATCTCTTTATGCAGTGAACCAACTTCAAAATCACACCCCACAACACCTATAAAATTATTATCAATGTCATATAAAGGTTCTGCTATTGTAGCAACTGTCTGTATACCATTTGAATATTCAAATTCATAGATATCAGATATTGTTATTGTTCCGTTGTCCCGGGGAGCTGTATACCATGTATCAGCTTCAGGATCACCTGAAAGTTCAGAAGGGTAAATACCGATAACACCATTACCTTCATCATATATCCATGTACTGTATGCACCGCTTTCCCCATATGCATCAGATCCTGCATATTCCTCATCTTTATTATCAAAAGCATTCGGTTCAAAATTAATCCAGGTATCATAAATCTGTGATTTTTCTGATGACCGGATAAACCAGTTTTTCAGAATCAGAGTAATAAGATCTCTTGACGGTTCAACATCGTCTGACTGGACAATGGATTCAATGCTTTCAGCAATACCAGTTGTTTCACTCATAGCACTTTGAAACAACTTGAGGACATCAGAACCGTAATGGTTGGCAAATTCCTGTGCAATAACCGAGGCATCTTTATTCGCCAGTTTCAGAGTCTGTGTACGTGTGTATGAAACAAAAAAAACTATAACAAAAATAAGAATAATAGAAATAAATAATGTCAGCTTTGCAGCTATCTTCAGCCGGCCTGTTTTCATAAATCCTCCTCAGCGTTGTAATAAAAAATTATACTTTTTAAGGATTCATAAGAATTTACTTTTAACTGTAATAAATTATAATTTAAAAAAGGTTAATTATTTATTATTTTTTAAAAAAAGTGCTTACAAAGATTAGTAAAAATAATTCTTTGCTCAGAATGATATAAATACAGGACTTACGACCTTTATACTGATGCCGGAATATTGAAGATATTTCCGGAGAATTATACTTATCGATCCTGTCGAATAGCGATCATTTTTAATCGAGCCGAGTCTGCGGATCGAGTCTTACAAATGCATAAAAAAGCCCCTCAATTGAGGAGCTTTTTTTGTGCTCGGAAGAGGACTCGAACCTCCATGGGGCAACCCCCACTAGAACCTGAATCTAGCGTGTCTACCAGTTTCACCATCCGAGCTGGTAATTATGAATATAAAACAACTGAAGGGGGGTGTCAATAACCCCTGCTTAACTATTATTCTTAAATACGTCAGACAAATACAAACTATTCCATATCTCTTTAGCCTAAAAAGATTGCCAATTGTATGATAAATTGTTAATTTAAGTTAATAATTCCGAGGTGGATCAATTTGGGGCTAAAAATACTATTTATCGGCGAAATTGTAGGAAAAGCGGGGCTTTTCTGCATTAAAAAGCTTCTTCCGGAGATAAAACAGGAACATGACATCGATTTTGTAATTGCCAACGGGGAAGGAACGACAGGGGGATTCGGTCTGGGGAAGAACCACTCTGTTTACCTGAGAAAACTCGGCATAGATGTAATAACAACCGGGGAAAAAACATTTTTCAAGAAGGATATGGTTGAGCATATTCAGCTTGCCCCATATATACTGAGGCCGGCAAATTTCCCCTACGGAGTTCCCGGCAGGGGATGGAAAATATACCAGACAGAAAAGGCTAAAATAGGTGTAATTTCTCTTCTCGGAAACTCGGGATTCTACCGGGTGCATTTAAGCAACCCGTTTTCCTATATGCCGGAACTTGTAAACAAGCTGAAAAACGAAACAGATATAATAATTCTTGATTTTCATGCCGCAACAACAGCGGAAAAGAAAACAATGTTTTATCATGCTGAAGGGAAAGTGAGTGCCGTGATAGGAACACACAGCAAAGTCCTTACAGCAGATGAAAAAGTACTCCCGGGAGGAACAGCTGTCATATGTGATACAGGGAGAACCGGAAGCATCAATTCTGTCGGTGGTCTTGACCCGGAAGTAGAAATAAGAAAATTCCTTACTCAGGTGCCTGAAAGATCAAAAGACTACTGGGAAAACCTGGAGCTTCAGGGGGTAATCCTGGATATAGATACCGAAACAGGAAAAGCGGAATCCATTACACGAATAACCAAATCATGCGAAGCGGAGAATGAGAACGATGTATGAAGCAGGCAAAATAATAAAAATAAACAATAAAATTGTATCTGTAAAATGTGAAAAATCAGAACAGTGTAAATCATGCTCATCAACATTCTGTAATGTAAAGGACAGACGTTTTAAAGCTCTTAACAGCAGCAATATAGAACTTAATATAGATGATACAGTTGAAGTATATATTTCTCCCGGTAAAACTATTTTATCCAGCTTTGTTGTACTGATTTTTCCATTAATCATGTTTATAGCCGGATATTTCCTCAGCGGGAAGATATTCCATTTTCAGACAGATGCCCTGAAAGCAGCCGGAGGAGCAGCCGGTCTTTTTATGGGATTTATTGCAAGCTTTATCTTCAATATGTTTAAAAAGAACCAGAACCTTCCGGTTATTACAAGGAAACTCTGAAACAGTATTCAGTGTATATAAAAAAGGCAGGATCATCATTATGATTTCCCGCCTTTTTTTATTGTATTAAATACTAAAACTCAACTTCAAACTGACCCGTTTTAAGCATGATAAGAGTACAGGCCTCAATATAGCTGATACCCGCATCTTTCAGGGCTTTTTTAAGTTCATCAGATTCTGTGCCGGGATTAAGAATAACTCTTCCAGGATTCAGACTGATAATTTCAGGTATCATAGGAGCAATTCGCTGCGGCCCCACATAAACTGTAAGTGTTCCTATATCTTCCCTGATCTCAGAAAGTGAATTTACAACCTTGAATCCCTCTATCTCCTCAAGAGTAGGATGAACAGGAACCGGCTCATATCCATGTTTATCGAGAAGTTTAAGAGCTTTGTAGGAATATCTCTCCTCATTGTTGCTGGCCCCAAGTACAACTACCTTTTTATTGTCCATAATTATTCTCCAAGATTTTTATTGAGAAATTCCTTTACCTTGTCTTTCGGAAGAGAACCGTTGAAACTGTCCAGTACTTCTCCGTCTTTAAAAAGAAGAACAGCAGGAATACTCATAATTTTGTATTTTGCAGCAATTTCCGCATCATTATCAACATCAACTTTGTAACAATTTACTTTTCCCTTATATTCTTCTGCAACAGCATCAAGAACAGGACTGAACATTTTACACGGCATACACCAGTTGGCAAAAAAATCGATCAGGGCAGTTTCGCCGTTATTTATTATTTTTTCATTAAATGAATTCTTATCAAGTATACCAACACCCACAGTCAGCTCCTTTATATAATTTTTACTATGTTAAGTTTAATAATTTTTGGAAGAGGAGTCAATTTTAATAAATCTTTTTTCCTTATTATTGCTATATAGCTTTCCTTCATGTTATTATCTTTTCATGTTTAATACAAATTTTATTATGCACCTATTTCAGAAAGATTTTATTCTAAAACTGTTATTACTTGCTTTATTATATTCCATTGTTCCTCTATCAGAAACATTTCTCCTTTTTCACTTCGGAGGAATTTTCGGCAACTATTTTGTGCTTGCAGCAGCAGCAACAACAGGTCTTCTGGGTGTTCTGATTGCATTCAATGAAATAAGTACAATTATAAAGTCGCTTAAAATAAAAATTAAAGAGGGAATTTATCCGGGAAAGGAATTCATAAGCCTCACAGGTGTTCTTACCGGTGGGCTTCTTCTTCTCACCCCGGGATTTATAACAGATACACTGGGGTTCCTTCTGTTTTTTCCTGTATTCAGAAACGGAGTAGGTAAAATAATTACTTCCAGAATGGAAAACCGGCTCAAGGAAATCTATGAGTACCTGAAACTTTACGACCTTGAGAAGGATGATTTTTAATAACCTGATTAAACACACTGAAAAAATGCAGAATAAGCTCCATTAATATCTTCAGATTAAGACTTCACAGGGAAATAAAACGTTCACAGCTTTCTCAGCTTATAAACAATAATAAGAAAATAATACCAGATATATAAAAATACATTGAACAGTCTTAAAGGATTTCTGAACAGTTTTCCGAGTTTTTCGCTGAACCTGCCTCCGGAAGTTTTCGCAGGGCGGGTTTTCTTTCCTGCAAAAATATCAAAGCTGTTGCCGGTCCAGATTGAAATACCCGGATTAAAAAACCCCTTGTTCCTTGTAATCCAGTATCTGCTGCCCGGCAGACCGGATCCGGCAAGAAGCAAAGCAGGAGAGGATTTCTTTATCGCTGTAATTATATTTTTTTCCATTTCTTTTGGAAAATATCCTGTACATCTTCCGACAATATTCAAGCCTGGATACGATGTCCTTATATTTGATTCTGTAATCTGGAGAACACCTCTTTTTCCACCTGCAAGGTAAACAGTCTTTCCCTTCCTTTCTATAATTCCCAGAAGCTTGAGAACGAAATCAAAAGGGTAGTTAAGTACAGGGATATGCTCCCTTTTGAGCATTTCAGCACCTTTACAGATAGATTCAGATATGGGAAGAACAAGGGAGGCTGATTCCAGATTATTTCTCAGCTCTGTATTAAACCTTGCCTTCAGAAGATCTTTAAGAGATATAAGAATGATATGATGGGTCCTGCCGTCTTCAAGAAGCATTTCAACAATCTTTTCAACATCATCTCCGGTAGCTGCATCAACCGGTATTTTCAGAAGGTTTATCCTTTTTCTGCTGCTAATCAGACTGTCTTCCATGTTTCTCTCTCCAGAAGTATTGTTTTAACTGCTGCAGCGGCATACAGAGCTGCAGTTTCTGTCCTTAAAACATTCGGGCCCAGATAAGCCGGTTTAAAACTGTTCTTCATCAGGTATGATATTTCCCTGTCAGAAAGTCCCCCTTCCGGCCCTATAATCAGCTTTATTTTTTCAGGAACTGTAAAAAGATACTGATGTAAGGAAATATTTTCAATAGATTTCTGGTGAAAAAAAAGGCCTATTTCACTGTTTTTTTCTATATTCAGAGAGATCAGAGGAACAGGAGTCTTTATTACCGGAAGTATCCCGGAACCTGACTGCTGGAAAGCTTCGCGTGCAATTTTCATAAACCTTTCATGCTTTGATTTCCAGCTTTTTTCATCATATTTAACAATTGAAAACTCGCTTTCAAGCATCTGGATCTCTGCTATCCCGGCTTCTGTTGCCTGCCTGATAATAAGGTCCATCTTCTTGCCTTTGGGAAGGCACTGGCAGAGAATGATCTCAGGAACAACACCAGATCTGCGAATATCCTGTATTTCAGAAACGTCTGCTTTTTCAGAAACCCGGCTGCCGCCTGCAGGGGAGAGATCAAGCTCGGCAATTTTACCGTCCCTGCAGCAAAATACAGCCTGCCAGGATACACCCAACCTGTCCACAGCTGTAAAGATATCGCCATCCCGGTATCTCAGGACATTTTTCAGATAATGGCTGTCATCCCCGTCAAGGAGGAGATGGCTTTCCCCGTGAAAATAATCAGGAAGAAGAAACTGTTTCATTGCTGTTTTCTATTCCGGAATAAGAGTTATCAGGGCAGACCTGCTTCTCGGTCCGTCATACTCGCAGAAATATATACCCTGCCAGGTCCCCAGAAGAAGCTTGCCGTCCATTACCGGAATACTCAGGCTGCTCCCGGTCAGCAGTGTCTTAATATGTGCAGCGGAATTACCTTCCAGATGGTGATAGTTTTCAGTCCAGGGAATAAGGGAATTAAGCTTGAAAAGGACATCCCTTACAACATCGGGATCAGCAGCCTCATTGACAGTGATCCCTGCTGTTGTGTGGGGAATATAAATATTGCACATTCCATTCTCAAATTTTTCAGAAACAATTATCTTTCTCACCCTGGAGGTTATATTTACAAACTCGTCACGCTTATCCGTTTTTACAGCTATTTTATTTACTGTCATTGTTTTACAACTTTTCCCTCTTCAAGCATTTTTACAGCTTCCTGAAGCACAAGGTCAAATTCAAGATCATATATAGGCGGATTGTTGTTTGTCTTGTTGAGTTCATTTCTGATAAGTTTTCTTATAATCCTTTCCTTGAGAACAATCCTGTCCTTTGCAAGTTTATCAATAAAGCGCCTTATTTCTGTTTCATCAGGAGAAGAATTGTTCTTAACAAAATCCTGGATAATAAATTTTTCAATAATATTCTTATAGGACTCTGATTCCTCATCGGTAAATTCCTCTTCCTTCACTTCAAGATCAGGATCAATACCTATTTTATCAATATTCTTTCCGTCCGGTGTATAATATCTGGACATGGTTAGCTTGAATCCGCCGTCTCCGATTGTTCTCACCTGCTGAACAGAACCTTTCCCGTAGGATGTTTCACCGAGAATAAATGCTCTCTTGTTATCCTTTAAAGCACCTGAAAGAATTTCAGATGCAGATGCGGAACCTTTATCAATAAGTACGACAACAGGAAGTTCTTCTGGTACCATGATTTTTCGTTCAGCCCTGTAAATCTTGTTTTCAGAAGGGATTTTCGACCTGGTGCTTACAATAACCTCATCTGAAAGAAAAAAATCAGCAATATCTGTGACAGAGGATAGAAGGCCCCCAGGATTGCCCCTTAAATCAACAATAACAGATTTATAGTTACTGCTGCTGAATTCCTCAATTGCTTCCTTTACCTTTCCGGCAGTCATGGGGGTAAACTGGATAATTCTGAGATAACCTATATCCTTTCCAATCATGCTGCTTCTTACTGTGGGAACAACAATATTCTCTCTGGTAACATCAAGAGAAAATACTATATCATCACCCCTTAAGAATGTAATATTGACATCTGATCCTGCTTCACCCCTTAACAGCCCCATAACCTCATCAAGAGTCATATTCTCTGTTGATTTTCCATCTATCTTTATTATGTAATCCCCGGCAGAAACACCAAGCCTGTAGGCCGGGGTCCCTTCGATAGGAGCAACAACCCTGACAAAAGGAAGGTGCTCTTGATCATAGCTGGTATCCCCGTAATACTTGCTTATATACATTCCCACACCGCCGAATTTTCCGGTTGTTGTATCAGAAAGATCACTCATGTCAGTCGCTGTAAGATATACTGAATAGGGGTCATCAAGGCTTTCAAACATCCCCTTCATAGCTCCCTCAAAAAGCTTTTTGGGGTCAACATCATCAACATAATAATTCTGGATAAACCGCATCACCTGATCAAGTACTGTTATATATTCAACCCGTTCCTGACTGGCATTCTGGGCAGATACAGCAGGAGAAACAGAAAAGAAGACAATTCCAACCGATACTATAAAACTAAAAAAAACCCAGTAATATTTTTCTTTTTTAAACATATTTCCCCCTGTATATAAAATATTCTATTGCCGGAATAAGATTTGTCAAGAATATTAAAATACTGTAAAGTAAAGGCAATGAAAAAAAACATTTTTATTCTTCTGTTTTTTTTAACACAAATACCAATCTTTTCAAATACAGTTTTTTATAAAATAGACAATGTTGAAATAACAGGAGCGAAAAAAACCAGAGAATCACTGATTTTAAAAAAATCAGGATTAATCAGCAGCTCTTTAATGGCAGATACTGAAATTAAAGCGGCAGTCAGCAGAGCAGAGAAAGAACTGTGGAATACAGGAATTTTTTCAGATATAAATATCAGTTATTCCATAGAAAATGAAAAAATAACTTTTAAGATTAGAGTCGAAGAAAAATGGTCTCTTTTCCCCTATATAATACCATTCTACAGCACTGAGGGAGGCTTTTCTGCTGCTGCCGGATTGATTGAAACAAATTTCCTCGGGTTAAATAAAATTATGATGATTACCGCCTCAGCCGGAAAAAACAGGAATAAGTTCTTTTTAAAGTACATTGATAATTCATTGTTCGGTTCAGAGTCCTTACTTGAAACAGAAATCGAATACGGCAGAAACAGGGAATATTATGATACAGAAAACTATGAATTGCTTGAGCTCTTCAGATTTGAGGGGGAATATCTTTATCCCGTAACAAACAGCTTTTATTCAGGTATCTATTTTGAGGATTGCTACTCATTAAATGATTTATATGATCCGAATCCGTCATATATACTATCTCCCTCATTATATTTTAATACTGTTGAAAAATTCAAATATTCAAAAAAAGGAACAGAAATCCGTGTAAGACCCGGAATAATGAACAGCACTTCTTCTGCAGAATTTTACTTCTATTCAGAAGAAAGGGTATATTTTTCTTTTGAAGATATTCTGAAACCTGAAAACTCATACTTTGCAGCAAGAACAGTATTTGTTAATTCACCATCAAGAGAGATTCCTTTTGATTCATCGGAAAACATAAGAGGAGTTGCGGAGGGGGAAATAAGGGGAAAAACCGGGTACTGTCTGAACCTGGAATACCGCCGGTTTCTTGCCAAAATAAAGAAACCTTTTAACGCTTTTATATTTATCCCCTTTTATTTTGATACAGGACAGCTTTTCAGTTCAATAAATACTGTGAATCTAAATGATTCAAGAATTTCATGCGGAAGCGGGCTTGTTGTATATCCGGAGAAAATAGATGTGCTGATGAGGTTTGACTTCGGAATCAATATCAGCAGCATGAGAGAAGACAGCAGGGATTTCAATTTCTTTTCTGTCAGCATTGGAAGGGAAATATTCTGATCCGCTTTCTGTTATATATCTCTTTTTCGGCAGTATTAAAAGAGATCCCCTGAAAATATATTTTATTTCTTATTTACCGGCTGTTGTTTTTAATAAAAGCTTATTGACCTGCTGTTTTATCAAACGTAAACTACTATTTAAATGAAAAAACTATTTATTACTGGAATAATATGGGAAATTGTCAGGTTCACGACACTTTACCTTACAACTGCATCAAAAATAAGCGGAGACCTTGTTCTTTTTTATGCATCTCAGCAGCTTGTTTTGTTTTACATCTATTACTTCTTATATCTTGATACAGAAAAATACTGTCAGTATCTTAAAATTCTTGCAGCAGCGAAATTCCTCAGTTTTTTTACAGGAGTGCTTTATATTCTTAAACTTCTTATTAAAACATCGTTTTCAGCTGCCGAGATTCTGTATCCGGCTAATATAGTTTTTATAGATGGAATATTGTTTATAATTATAATCTATACAGTAATCAGATATTTCAGAAAAGAACAGGAATCAGAGGAATAAAGATGCAGGTAATACCTATAGCAAGCGGAAAGGGGGGGGTCGGGAAGACCCTTGTAGCAGCAAATCTGGCAATTGCTCTCGGCAAGGCAGGAAAAAGAGTGGTTCTGGCAGACCTTGATCTCGGGGGGTCAAATCTGCATCTTGTTCTGGGAAGCACAGGGCTGAATGCCGGTATAGGAAATTATATAAACAGCCCTGAGATGGAATTTGACAAAATTGTTTATGACACAGATTATAAAAATGTAAAATTCATTCCGGGGGACTCGGAAATACCTGGAATGGCAAACCTCAAGGCTTCCCAGAAAAAAAACCTTATTAAAAAGCTTTTTTCCCTGGACTGTGATTATCTTATTGTTGACCTAGGAGCAGGAACAAATTACAACACAATTGATTTTTTTCTTGCATCCGGGCAGGGGATCATTGTAACAACACCTGCACTGACAGCAACACTCAATGCCTATGTCTTTATAAAGCATTCCATTTTCAGAATAATGGATTCATCTTTCAGAAGAAAAACAGTTGCAAGAAGTTATATTGACAGACTCAAGGAAGACAGCTCCCTGATTCAGAAGATTTATATACCGAAAATTCTTGAGACAATCAAAAAAGAGGATCCTGAAAGCTATTCTAGGTTTGAAACAAAAATCAGGCATTTTTCACCTCTTCTCGTGCTTAATATGGTGGAAGATCCCAGGCAGGCTGCCATTGCCGCAAAACTCAGAAGGTCCTGCCGGGAATATCTGGGGCTTGATATGGAACACCTTGGAGTTATATACCGTGATGAACTTCAGAACATTGCTCTTAATTCACGGCTGCCGATTATAACATACAAGCCCAGATCAGTTCTTTCACAGGCTGTATTCAGGATAGCAGACAAGCTTCAGCTTGATTTCAGGGCGGAAACAAGCGCAGATGAGGATTATTTTGATGAAACATATCTGAATGCGGAAATTGAGGCACAGAATGATTTCAGCTCCAAAATACAGTCCATGGAGGAACTTCTTCACAGCGGAACCTTAAGCTCATCAGACATGATTGATATTATCAAAAGCCAGCAGATTGAAATCACCGAGATTAAAAAGGAAAACACCCTTTTGAAAAGCAAACTGCTAAAAGCGGCAGAGCAGGGATTCAGGATCTGACAGAGTTATCACAGCAGGAGAAAACTGATGCAGTTGTTTATTAATTACCCGGCATGGATTAAGCCGGAAATAATACCAGGTCTTCCGGTGAGATGGTACGGACTGATGTATCTTGCCGCTTTTTTAACAGGATATTTTCTGTTTAAAAAACAGGTGTCGGAAAAGAAGCTTGAAATAAGGGATGAGGATATATCCAATCTCTTTTTCTGGATAATTCTGGGAATTCTTTTGGGCGGAAGGATTTTTTCAACACTTGTCTATGATACTTCAGGAAGATACTGGTCAAATCCGCTCCTTATTTTCTGGCCGTTCGACAGTAATTTCCGGTTCACCGGACTTCAGGGAATGTCCTACCACGGGGGACTGCTGGGAGGAATAACCGCTGCTGTCATATACTGCAGAAAAAAAAAGCTTGATATACCTGTTACAGGCGATATGCTTGCAGTATCAATACCTCTTGGATATACCTTCGGAAGGCTTGGAAACTTTATAAACGGCGAGCTTTACGGAAGGGTTACAGCAGCAGACTGGGGAATGATTTTTCCATATGCAAAAAAGTTTTCCTCATCAAGTGAATGGGTAATAGAAACAGCCAGTAAGGCAGGAATAGATATTTCAGCAGCAGGAAACTATATTAATCTGCCCAGACATCCTAGCCAGCTTTATGAAGCTTTTTTTGAAGGTGTTTTTCTCTGGGCGGTAATGTGGTTCATACTCAGAAAAAGAAAACATGCACCCGGTGAACTTATCGGATCATATATTCTCGGCTACGGTTTTATCAGATTTTTTATTGAATACTTCAGGGAACCTGATGCAGATATCGGCTTTATACTTGAACTCTCAGGGAAAAACAGTTCAATTCATAAACTTGACTCCTTCCTGAACTTTTCTATGGGACAGCTGCTCTGTTTTATCATGATTATTAGCGGCGCTGCTGTAATAATCCTGTTCAGGAAACATAATCTTAAGAATCTGCATGCAGAACAGGATAAAACAGAATTGAAGAAGAAAAAGAAAAGAAAGAGAAACAGGTATTAAACAGCGCCTGGAAATGAGTTTTTGATAAATGTTTAATTTTGCATTGATTATCAATATAATCTAAACTTTAAAAGGTAAAGCGCGGGGATAATTATGCTGCAGAAAAACCAGAATAATGAATCTGATTACCTTGACTATATAAAATCCATTTTCTGCTCGGAAAGCGAAACAGAATCAGATAATATTTGCAGAGAAATTTTGTCCCATAAAAAATTTATGGACAGCCAGCTTCAGAGAGATGTCGGGATTGATGTAGCTATCCTCGACTATATCACAAACATAAATGATCAAATCCATATTCCAGCGGTGTTTGACAGTCTTCAGATAAGGAAACTCCATCATCCCGCCAGAAACCTTTATAAAAACATCAAGGCATTCGATACATCAAATCTTTCAAGAGATATTAACATTGAAATTGAGAGAGCGCACAGGTATGGTTCCCCCCTTTCTGTACTGATGTTTGATATAGAAAACAGCCTGAATATTGATCCCTTTTTTGATGATATTTCTGAATTCTTTTATTCCAATATCAGCAGCCATGTAAGGCGTACAGATACAGTATATACATATGAAAAAAACCATTATGTTCTCATCCTCAGTGAAACAAATATTAATGACGCAGTAAAAGCTGCATTTCATCTGCAGAACTGGTTTAAAAAAACAAAGCTGAAAAAAGACAGTTCCAATATAATTAACATTGGCATAGCTGCTTACGGATTATACGGGATAGATTCAGATCATAAACTGATAACAGCAGCAGATAAATCCCTCTGCAGGGCCAAATCAGAAGGGGGGGGGAAGATATTTCTATATCAGGATAAAAAGATAATAGAAATAAAAAAACCCAAAAACAGCATTATAAATATTCAGAAATCCACGGAAAGACTCTGTTTTACAGGACTTCCCATCCACAGCGGACAGGCTGTGGGAAAGATATTTATTTACAACGACCTGCTGTCTCACGAACTTGAATCTTATGACCTGGGAGATGAAAACATAGAAAATGAACTTTCCCGTATTGTAGAAGCTATTGAAAATGTAGAAAAAGATCTTTCAAGTGTGGAAATTCTGGTCAACAAAAATCTGAGTGAGGAATATGCTGCGATTTTCCAGGCCCACCGTCTTATTCTGAAAGACAGTCAGCTGATTAATGAAATAAAAAAAGATCTTTATGAAAAAAAAATAAACGGAGAAGAAATTGTAAGGGATGTTTTCAAAAGATGGGAAAAGCGCTTTCTTGCTTTTGACGATGAAGTATTCAGAAATAAATCACAGGACATTGCAGATATATCATTAAGAGTAATAAAGGAACTTAAGGGAATAGACAGCCATATTCTTGAAGGGGCTCCGTCTGAATCAATTATTTTTGCAAACCGGCTGCTTCCTTCCGATACAGTAAATATCAATAAAAATAATGTAAAGGCAATCGTAACTAAAGAGGGGGGGAAATTTTCACACACAGCCATTCTTGCAAAAGCAATGAATATTCCCTATGTAATACTTGAAAATCTTGACCTCAGCACTCATCACAATGAAGAAACAGCGATTATTGATGGCGACAGGGGTACTGTTGTTATAAATCCTTTACCGAATGAAATTGAAGAAGCGGAAACTCTTATTGAAAAAAATATTAATAACAAACATGTTTCAGAAAATTCATTGCAATCTGAAATTATTTATTACAAAGGGGAAAAAGTCTGCATAAACGCAGCAGCTTCCAATCCGGAGGAGTCAGAGGAGGGCATCCGCTATAATGCATCAGGAATAGGTCTTTTCAGGATGGAAGTTTTATATCTTTCTCAGCAGACATTTCCTGATGAAGAAACACTTTTTACTGAAATTGATAAAACATTGAAACCCTTTTCAAAAAGAGAATCAATAATCAGGCTGACAGATATAGGGGGAGATAAAACACTTCCCTATATTAATATTACAGAACGTTATAATTCAAGCCTGGGACTCAGAGGCGTCCGTCTATTCAGGAAATATCCGGCAATACTGGAAACACAGCTGCGTACTTTAATAAAACTCGGCAGGAAATATAAAATTAAAATTATGATACCAATGGTCACAATTCCAGATGATATCTCTCTGGTTAAAGATATGTATTTAAAAATCAGGAAAGAAATGAAAGAAGAAAAAAGTATACCTGTAGGAGCAATGATTGAAACTCCGGCATCTGTCATTGTATTTGATCAAGTTTTAAAGCTGTGTGATTTTATAAGCATCGGGACAAATGATCTTATTCAGTATACTATGGCAGCAGACAGGGAAAAGCTGTCTGTCAGCAGATATTATGAAGAGGGAAATATTGTTGTCCAGGAATTCATTAAAACAGTTATTGAAAAAGCTGCTGAAAAAAATATTCCTGCATATCTTTGCGGCGAGCTAGCACAGAATACAGATTATACGGAAAACCTGCTGAATATTGGTTGCAGAAATTTTACTGTTGCGCCGGTTATGATTCCATCTGTCAGGAAGGCTGTATTAAATGCATCTGAAAGGGAAAATACTTTAAATTATACTGAATAATCAGGTTTTTATACGTAATATCTAAAGATGTTTTATAATCTTAAGAATATCCAAATATCCCGGCAGAAAAAGCATTTTTATCTGCCGGGGAAGAAATTTTTAAGATATATTACATTAGAACTATATTATTCTTTCTGCAGTCATTCCTTACATTTTCAGGCCACAGACTTGCCTGTACCTCTCCGATATGCAGTTTTCTCAGGAAAAACATGCAGAGCCTTGACTGTCCTATTCCGCCGCCGATAGAGCAGGGGAGTTCTCCCCCGAGAAGCCTTTTGTGAAACATCAGCTCTTTTCTTTCTTCAAGGCCCCTGATTTTAAGCTGTTTTTCAAGAGCTGTTTCATCCACCCTTATTCCCATCGAGGATATTTCAAAACATCTTTCAAGAACAGGGTTCCATACAATAATATCGCCGTTGAGGCCGTTGTAGCCTTCACTGTTTGGAGTGCTCCAGTCATCATAATCCGGGGCCCGCCCGTCATGGATCTTTCCGTCTGAAAGCTCGCCTCCAATACCGATAATAAAGACAGCGCCGTATTCCCTGGCGGCAGAAGATTCCCTTTCTTCAGGTGATGAATCAGGATATTTTTTTACAAGCTCTTCTGTATGAATAAATGTTATTTCTTCCGGAAGTATCGGCTTTATCTGGGGATAATTTTCATACACAAGAAACTCTGTGGCAAGCATTGTGGAATATATTTTTCTTACTGTATTTTTAAGAAAATCAAGAGTCCTGTCTTCCCTTGATATAGACATTTCCCAGTCCCACTGGTCAACATAGTATGAATGAAGATTATCAGGATCCTCATCCGGCCTTATTGCATTCATATCTGTAAAAAGGCCGTAGTTGTTTTCAATTTTATAATCAGCAAGCATCATTCTTTTCCATTTGGCAAGAGAATGAACTATTTCCGCAGTTATACCCATTCCTTTCGGTTCAAAAGAAACCGGGCGTTCTATTCCATTGAGATCATCATTAAGACCTGTCCCTTTCTCAAGAAAAAGGGGAGCAGTTACTCTTCTGAGCTTAAGCTGCGCTGAAAGGTAGGTCTGGAAAAAAGCCTTGATATCTGCAATAGCTTTTTCTGTCTGTTCAAGAGAGAGAGGGGATCTGTACCCCGCCGGATAATAATACTGTGCACCCATATTTAGTCCTGTAGCTGTTTTGTTTTTTGGAATTAAAGACTTTATTATGTCCTTAATAATATTTCAATTTAATACGCCATATGACGCATTTTGTTTAGTTCTTATTCAAGTCACAGGAAGTCAGAGGCCTGTGACGTAAAAAAGGCAGATATCAAACAATATTATTTATAGTATCTTGTTTCTGAAATACTGTCTGATTCCTCGGTAACGTTCCCTTCGCTGTTGTATTTTTTCAGAATAACCCTGTAAAGAGAACCGTCATCGTCAAAGTATTTTTTCAGATATGAACCGTTTTCCGAATATTCATATTCCTTGTAGTTTTTTACCGATCCGTCAGGCCTGTATTCTGTTTCCCTGATTAAACGCCCATCTGTATCATACTGGTAGTTTTCATAACTGTCATAGTTGTTGTTTTCATCAAAAAACTTTTTCCCTGTCAGAACGCTGTTTTCATATATATATTCCACAGTTTCCTTGACCTGATTATTTTTATCATAATCATATTTTTTTATCTTCAATCCTTCGTTGCTGTATTCATACACAACCCGCTTGTCAAGGATAAATCCTTCAGGATTTTCAGATCCTGCAGCTGCTGCAGCTGTTTCCCTTACAGGTGCGGTTGTAAGACAGCCTGTAAGCATAATCATCAATGGAATTAATATTATTATTGTTTTTTTCATAGCTCTTTATATTATATGAAAAAACCTGCCGACTCAATAAGAATCAGGCAGGCCTTTTTAAATATTTTCACTCAATTTTACAGGAGACTATGCTGCTTTCTCCATATCCGGTTTTTCTGTTTTTATAAATCTCATGTAGAAAAAGATAAAAACAAGTGCTGCTGATGCAAAACCTGCAGGATAAGAGACAGATACAGGCAGACTGAACCCTTCAGGTGCCTGAAGAATATATGTTACAGAAACTGCTGTCATGAAAGCAGCGGGAACCGTAGCTATCCAGTGGAATTTTCCGCTTTTAACAAGGTAGGCTGCCGCTGTCCAGAGAACAATCATTGCAAGGGTCTGGTTTGACCAGGCAAAGTATCTCCAGATAATGGAGAAGTTTATGAAATTAAGGGAAAATCCGACAGCAAACAGGGGAACTGCAATAAAAAGCCTTTTTGATATGCTTTTCTGTTCAAGGGAAAGGGCATCTGCAACAGTCAGCCTCGCGCTTCTGAACGCTGTATCTCCCGATGTTATAGGACATGCAATTACACCCAGAAGAGCAAGTATTCCGCCGAAGCCCCCAAGAAGCCCGATTGAAATATCATGAACAACTAGACCTGCCCCCCCTTTTGCAATTACTGCCTGGAGTCCCGCAATCCCGCCGTCGAAGAAAGCCATTGAAGCTGCTGCCCATATAAGTGCAATTACACCTTCGCTGATCATTGCGCCGTAGAAAACCGGGCGTCCGTATTTTTCATCAGATAGACATCTTGCCATTACAGGAGACTGAGTTGCATGAAATCCGCTTATAGCTCCGCAGGCTATTGTAATAAAAAGCATTGGCCAGATCGGAAGGTTTTTGGGGTGCAGGTTGGTAAACTGTATCTCGGGAACAGGTTTTCCCTGGACAAAAAGCATGACAGCTACACCTACAGCCATTATCAGGAGAACAATGCCGAAAACAGGATAGAGCCGGCCTATAATCTTGTCGATTGGAAGAACTGTTGCAATAAAATAGTAAACAAGGATAAGAACAAGCCAGAAATACTTGTTGGCAAAAATTCCTGTCATACCGAGATTGCTTAAAAGACCTGCAGGTCCTGCCATAAAGACTGTACCGACAAGAACAAGAAGAACTACAGAAAAGACCCTCATTACCTTTCTCATTAATTCCCCTAGATATATGCCTGTCACTTCAGAGATACTTTTACCGTCATGGCGCATTGAAAGCATTCCGGAAAAATAATCATGCACTGCCCCGGCAAATATTGATCCGAAAACAATCCACAGGAATGCAGCAGGACCGAAAAGAGCACCCATTACAGCACCATAAATCGGGCCGAGCCCTGCAATATTAAGAAACTGTATCAGAAAAATTTTCGACCATTTCATCGGAATGAAATCAACTCCGTTTTCCAGCCTTACAGCAGGAGGAACATTTCCGGAATCTGCTCCGAAAATTTTTTCCACTATAGTTCCGTAAACAAGATATCCCCCTATCAGAAGAGCAAGGGAAAGAAAAAAGCTTATCATTGTATTCTCCTTGAATTTATTCGGAAAAACACGTTTCAGGAAGCTGTTATCAGAAAAATGGCAGGTGTTTTTCCGGATATAAACATTAGCAGAGGGAGAACATTTGTGTTTTATTATTCCATGAAAGGTTGAAAATGATACATGAACTGCTGACAGCAGGGATAAACTGTTTCAGGCTATCTGCATTTTTTCCTTAAAATCCCTGGTCCTGCTTCTTGATACTGGAATCAGGGTTTTTATTCCCCTGAGAGAGACTGTAAACCTGTTGTTAATGTCAAAATCTATTGTTTCAATATAGTCCAGGTTTATAATATAGCTCCTGTGTGATCTGAAAAATTTTTCAGACGGGAGGAGCATCTCGACTTCTGATATTATTTTTCTGTATTCATAATTGCCGTATTCTGTATGAAGAACAGAATATTTTTCTCCGGCGGAAACCAGTATAAGGCTTTTCAGTTTCAGGGGATAAAACCTGCCATCAGAATATACAGTAACAGTTTCACATTGTTTTCTTTCAGATATCCTGCTAATGCTTTCTTCGACACGAAGACTGTAATTCCGGGCTGACTTAATCTGCTTTCTTATCCTTTCCACTGTTGAATCAAGCCTCCCGGGAACAACAGGTTTTAAAAGGTAATCAATTGCATTCAGTTCAAACGCTTTAACAGCATATTCATCATATGCTGTAACAAAAACAATATAGGGAACATTTGCGCTGTTTTCTGAAACTATTTCAGAGGCAAGCTCAAGACCTGTTACTTTGGGCATCTGTATATCAAGAAATACAATATCAACATGGTTTTCCCTGAGATATCCTGATGCATCTATTCCGTTCGGAGATAAATGAACAACCTCTATATCACTGTATTTTTCAAGCAGATACTGAAGTTCTGTTCTTGCAGGTGCTTCATCATCTACAATCAGTGTTTTAAACTGCATCATTTTCCTCCGGAATAAAAAACTTCACCCGGGTGCCCCCTTCGGGAGGACAGACTATTTCCAGCCTGCTTTTATCTCCGTAACGGTTTCTGAGCCTTTCATCTGTATTTTTAAGACCAATGGACTGAATTGTCCCTTTTTCAAAAGAGGAGAGAACCTCTTCATCAAATCCGCAGCCGTTGTCTGTAACGGAAAACTCATATCCGTTTTTTATATTTCTGACTGAAATTTCAACAATTCCCTTCCCGATCATTTTCCCTATTCCATGCTTCAGCGCATTTTCAACAAGAGGCTGGAGAATAAGGACAGGAACTTCCGCTTCTGTATCTTCAATACTGAATCTGATTTCAAGGTTTTCACCGAATCGGGCCTTTTCTATTTCAAGCCAGGAATCCAGATATTCAAGCTCAACAGAAACCGGAACAATATCTGCGGTTCTGCTGAGGCTGTTTCTGAACACTTCCCCCAGCTTCAGAAGGAGCCTTCTCCCTTCTTCGGGCGATGTTCTTATATAGGAAACTATAGTATTTATCGCATTAAAGAGGAAATGGGGATTTATCTGATACTGAAGTGCTTTGAATTCAGCATCACGTGCAGCCTTTTTTTCCTTTTCCAGCATACTGAGTTCCAGCTGGTTTGAAAAAATTGAAGCAAGCCCCAGGGATGTTTCAAGATCAACATGATTGATTTTTGCATTTCTGCTTTTATAAAGCTTCAGAGTGCCGATTATTCGCTTCTCAATTTTAAGAGGAACTGTTATCGAAGAAAAAAGGGGGCAGGATTCTTTTCTGCACCCGATCATCTCCCTGTTATATGCAATATTGTATTTTCCTGTTTTTATGACACTTTCTGTCAGGGCTGTCTGGAATTCCGCCCCCGGTTTATGGTGGTCTTTTCCAAGTCCGGAATGGGCAAGGATTGACATGGTATCTGTCATTGATACAGCATCTACATCAAGGTTTTTAAAAATAATATCTACAACATTTTCAGCACTTTTTCTGCTTAATCCCTTTCTTAAATAGGGAAGAGTCATTCTGACTATTTTAAGGACTTTATGTGCATTCAATGCAGTCTGTTCATCTCGCTGTTTTGTTACAACATCAGCTATTGCTGCAAAAATTGAAATTCCCGCGGAATTGGCAAAAATCATTGGGACAGCAATTATTGAAACAAGATTAAGGGAGTCTGCAAACGGCCTGACAAGAATCAGGAGAATAAGCATCTGCATTGACTCGGCAAGAAACCCGCTCCAGAGAGCAAACAGCCATTTTTTCTCGGATTCATAGAATTTTCGGCTTAAAACCCCGGCCAGGACCCCTTCAAGAATAGTGGAGATCATGCATGCAAAAGCTGTAAAGCCCCCGATATCAATCACCCACCTGTGAAATCCGGAAAGCAGGCCTGCTCCGAACCCTACTACCGGCCCCCCTATAAGCCCTCCCACAAAAGGGCCGATAACCCGGTAGTTTGCAAGCGCACCTTTTACAGGAATACCTTCATATGTTCCAAGTATTCCTATAAAACCGAAAAGTATTATCATTATGATATTATCCGAAACCCTGTAATAGGATTTATTGAAAAGGTTTCTGAAATAGGGAGCATTTGTCATAAGAAAAGCAAGAATTGTAACAAGCCCTATCTGATGAAAAAGATTTATCAGTATTTCATAGCTCATTCAGGCACCTCAAGACATATTCCGCCCAGTTTTCCATCCCTTATTTCAGTAAGAACAATCCTGGAGGCCTTGTCTGTATCAACAACACCCCCTTTTACAAGGCAGCCCCTTTTGCTTCCGATAATTTCAAGAAGCCTGTCAGAAGGCTCTGATATATCTTCTTCCTTCAGCCTGTATCTTTCAATAAGTCTTTCAGGATAAAAACGGACCATAATTTCAAGACCCTTCATTGCAATATCCTCCCTGAAAAGTATTGCATCGTTTATACTCCCCAGGATGGCAAGCTTTTCCCCTACAGACTGGTCCTCGAATTTGTGCCAGAGAACACCGGGAGTATCTACAAGGTGAATACGGTCTGTAAGTTTTATCTTCTGAACATTTCTTGTTACACCTGGCCTGTTGCTTACATCCTGTTTCTTTTTGCCGGCAAGATAATTGATAATTGCGGATTTTCCCACATTAGGGACACCGAGAATAAGGACCCGGACAGCCCGCTTTCCGAACCAGTCCTCATCTGCACATAGTTTCCTGCTTTTTTCAACAATCCCGTTTATGTTTTTTCCTGTCATTGCGGAAACCTGGACAGCCTCCCTGTTTTCTCCCCTGAAAGAGTCCTCCCACATTTTCATTGCAGAAGGATCTCCCAGGTCAGATTTGTTGAGAACAATGACAGTCGGTTTTTCTGCCACAATCTCCTCAATCATGGGATTTCTGCTTGAATTCGGTATTCTTGCATCAAGAATTTCTATAACAACATCTGTTTTTTTCAGGCTTTCCTTTATCTGTTTGAAAGCCTTTGTCATATGTCCGGGAAACCATTGTATAGGCATAGTTATTTATCTCCAAAAATTCCGGTAGTATAATTGATAAGAAGCAGATTATCCACAATTTATATCATTTAAGTACTTTTGTTTAGTCGTTATACATTGAAACGAAATCAGGCAAGCTTTATAAAGACAAGTCCTGAAACAACAAGAACAATACCTGCAATCTTTTTGATGGATACTTTCTCTTTCAGGAAAATAAAACCGAAAACAGAACCGATCACCAGGGAAAATTCCCTGACAGCAGATACATAACCAGCCCGTTCAAGGGTAAAGGCATAAAGAATCATCAGATATGTTCCCAGCGCCCCGAAACCTATTATCAGGGAATATTTCAGGTTACTTTTAAGGGTTTCTCTTATTCCCCCGGTTCCCGGTCTGAACAGAAAAAGGCTCATGACAGCAACAGCAAGCAGATCTTTTAAATTAATATATACTACCGGATTGGCAAAAGATACACCAACCTTGTCATTGACGGAATAAATAATTATTGAAAACCCTACCAGCAATGCGTAAGTAAGTGTTTTCAGATCTTCTTTTCCGATTCTCCTGCTGAAAGATATAAGAAAAACTCCCCCGATAATCAGGAAGATACCGGTCCAGCCGGTCAGGTTTATATCCTCCCCGAGACAGAAAAAAGCACAGACAGATGTCCCGGCAACTCCGCAGCCCCTTGCTACAGGATAAACTGTTGATATATCACCGGCCCTGTACCCCTTCAGAAGGCTCCAGTAATAAAGAATATGGGCAAATGATGTAACTATCATGTAAAAAAGAGCATCGCTGTTAAACCCTTCCCTTAATATAATAAAAACAGAAAAGGGAAGAAGAAACAGATTACTAACCCATAACCCGGAAATTATAACCTTCAGGTTTCCTGAAGCTTTTTTACTGAAAAAATTCCAGGAAGCATGTGTAAAAGCTGCAAAAAGGACGAGAATAAAAACATATAAATTCATTGTCTGTTTTCCATGCTGTAAAAATATTTCCAGAATCAATATATCTTTTTTTCCGGAATAAATGAACAGAAAAAAGGGCAATAAACAGCATTAGCCGGATATTGCCCTTTCATATTATAAATTTTAAAACCAGTTATTTTGCCTTTTTGCTCCATGAATCCTTAAGAGTCACAGTTCTGTTGAAAACAGGTTTTCCCTTTCCAGAATCCTTGTCAACACAGAAATATCCCTGTCTAAGGAACTGAAACCCTTCGCCGGCAGAAGCATCCTTGAGGGCTGGTTCCGCATAGGCTTTTTCAATAACAGTAAGGGAATCAGGATTAAGGGCTTCTACAAAATCTCCATCCTCCTCAGGGTTTTCCTTTGTGAAAAGAGAGCTGTAAAGCCTAACCTCAACTTCCTCAGCATGGGAAGCAGATACCCAGTGGGATGTTCCTTTCACCTTTCTGCCGTCATCTGTCCATCCGCCCCGGCTTTCAGGATCATATGTGCAGTGAACAAGTTTTACTTCCCCGTTCTCATCTGTTTCATATCCGGTACAGGTCACATAATAGCCGTGCTTAAGCCTTATTTCCCTGCCCGGGGAAAGCCTGAAATACTTTTTCGGCGGGTCAATCATGAAATCATCTTTTTCAATATAAAGTTCCCGTGTAAAAGGAATTTTTCTTGATCCGGAATCAGGATCCTCAGGATTGTTTTCACCATCCATCCATTCAACCTGGTCTTCAGGATAATTGTCTATAATAACCTTGAGAGGATCAAGAACAACCATCCTCCTGGTCGCCTTCTTATTAAGATCTTCCCTTGCGCAGTATTCCAGAAGTGCGTAGTCAACAACACTGTCTGTCTTTGCAACACCTATCCTGGAAGAAAACTCCCTTATTGATTCAGGTGTATATCCACGCCTTCTTAAGCCTGAAATAGTCGGCATTCTGGGATCATCCCAGCCGGAGACATAACCCTCTTTAACAAGACGCAAGAGCTTCCTTTTGCTCATAACCACATAATTAAGGTTAAGTCTGGCAAACTCAATCTGCTGAGGATGGTGGAGTTCCGGAAGCTGGTCAAGATACCAGTCATACAGGGGCCTGTGATCCTCAAACTCAAGCGTGCAGACAGAATGGGTTATCCCTTCAATAGAGTCTTCAAGCCCGTGGGCCCAGTCATACATGGGATAGAGACACCACTTGTCCCCCTGCCTCGGATGATTGGCCCGTACAATCCTGTACATTACAGGGTCTCTCATATTGATATTACCTGAAGAAAGATCAATCTTTGCACGCAGGGTTTTGGAGCCGTCGGGGAATTCCCCTTTTTTCATCCTTTCAAAAAGATCAAGGTTTTCTTCTGGCGCCCTGTTTCTGTACGGGCTTTCCTTTCCCGGCTCGGTAAGTGTGCCCCTGTACTGCCTGATCTCATCAGCTGTAAGATCATCGACATAGGCTTTTCCATTCCTGATCAGCTCAAGAGCCCATTCATACATTTTATCAAAATAATCGGAAGCATAGTAAAGATGATCCTCCCAGTTGAATCCCAGCCATTTTACATCTTCCATTATTGATTCTATATATTCGATATCCTCTTTTACAGGATTGGTATCATCAAAGCGGAGGTGGGTTCTTCCTCCGTACTGGGCAGCAAGTGAAAAATTGAGACATATTGATTTTGCATGCCCGATATGAAGATATCCGTTCGGTTCTGGAGGAAACCTGGTTATAACCCTGCCTCCGTTTTTTCCCTTTGCTATATCATCTTCAATAATTCTCTGAATAAAATTTTTAATAATCTTTGTGTCATCCATAATACTGTATGTCCTCTGAAATATATATTTTAACAGATTTCAGCATGTAATAATTTTTCCTGAAAAAGTTTTTCCTGTTCAGCTTTATAAACTAAAAACAGAAAGACAGAAAAATTACTGCTTAAAAAAGCTATTGTTTATCCATAAAAAAATTTAAAATCAAAAACTTTTCAGTTTTTAACAATAATATCAAATATCCTTTCAAGATCTTCCCTTGAGAAATAGGTGATTTCAATCCTTCCCTTGGCAAGATTTCCCTTCAGGTTGACCTTTGTACCCAGGGCATCAATAAATCTCTGTTCAACATCCATTACATCAGGATTTTTCTTTTTGAGAAACTTATCATCTTTTCTGACTGAATCAGACTTCATCCTGATTCCCTTATTGAGATCTGAAGACTGTTTTTCACTTTCCCTTACAGAAAGACCGTCTGACATTATTCTGTTGAAAAGAATCCTCTGGTCCGCCGGATTAATTACAGCAAGTATGCTTCTTGCATGCCCTGCTGAAATATCACTGCTGTTCAGGGCATCCTGCATATCCTCAGGAAGTTTTAAAAGCCTTAGGCTGTTTGCTATTGTTGAACGTTTTTTTCCAAGTTTTCTGGATAAGGCTTCCTGGCTCAGGTTATAATTATTTATCAGCTGCTGGTATGCTTTTGCCTCTTCAATAGGGGAAAGATCCTCCCGCTGTATATTTTCAATAAGTGCAATTTCATATTTTTCCTCTTCGGAAAAACTTTTCTCAATAACAGGAATCCTGTCAAGCCCGGCAAGCTTTGACGCCCTGTATCGCCGTTCCCCGGCCACTATTTCATACTTGCCGTTTTTCTTCTCAACTATAACAGGCTGAATAATTCCTATTTCCTTAATAGAGTCGGCAAGTTCCTGTAATGCCTCTTCTTTGAATTCCTTTCGGGGCTGATCAGGATTGGTGACAATCAGAGAAATATCAACAAAGCTTTCCTTTATGCTGTTTTTGTTAAAATCTCCATTATCTCCATCAGAGAATATATCAAGATCATCTCCGCCCGGACCAAGCAGGGCATCAAGACCTTTACCAAGTGCTTGCTTAGACACGCTCTAAAACCTCTTCTGAAAGTTTCTTATAGCTTCTTGCTCCCCGGCTGTCCTCTTTATAACAGCTGATCGGTTTCGAATGGGAAGGAGCTTCAGATAAAGCTATATTTCTGGGAATTATTGTTCTGAAAACAGTTCTTCCGAAATATGAAGTCACGTTTTTCACAACCTCATTTGCAAGGTTTGTCCTCGAATCATACATTGTAAAAACAATGCCGCCGATACGGAGTTTTCTGTTGATTTCCTTCTGGAGGTTTTTTACTGTCTGAATAAGAAGAGTCAGCCCTTCCAGAGCAAAATACTCACACTGCAGAGGAATTATTACATAATCTGCTGCAGCAAGTCCGTTAAGGGTGAGAACTCCCAGGGATGGAGGACTGTCAATAAAAATATAGTCCCAGTTATCCACAATTTCAGACAGGGCATTCTTAAGAAAATATTCCTTGCTTTCCAGATTAATTAGTTCAACATTTGCCCCGGCAAGGTTGATATTTGCAGAAACAGCACAAAGGTTTTCAACAGCAGTTTTCTGTATAACAGAATTAATTCCGGCTTTGCCGGAAAGAACTTCATAAATTCCTTCTTTTGATTTATCAATACCAACACTTGAAGACAAATTTCCCTGAGGGTCAAAATCAATCAGCAGGACCTTTCTGCCTGTTTCCGCGATATACGCTCCGAGACTTACAGCGGTTGTGGTTTTTCCCACACCCCCTTTTTGGTTGGCGAATACTATAATTTTTCCCATTTGAAAAATATTATACAGTAATTTTATTTGTTTGTCTTTAACAATAAAAGCAACTTGACTATTATTCTCTATGTAGTATCTTTTACAGGAAGAAAGATTATTTCTCTTATTTCATAAAAGTGTTTCATACATTTCAGATCTTTTTCTGACTGATTAGGAAAATTATCTGTATAAACCGGAGACCTGATTATCTAAACAGAAACCGGAATATCATATTTTTGGAGAAAGACATGTTAAAAGAAAAGGTAGAAGCAGCTATTCAGGATGTCAGGCCGGGATTACAGGCTGACGGAGGAGATATAGAACTTGTAAGTGTAGATGAAAGCGGAAAAGTTCTTGTAAAACTTAAAGGCGCATGCAACGGCTGCCCCATGGCACAGATGACTCTCAAGCAGGGAGTAGAAAAATACCTTAAAAGTAAAATACCGGAAGTTTCTACTGTCGAATCAGTTTAATTGCATTTACAACGGGACAGATTTAAAATCGATTTTTTTACAGATAAAACCGCCTTTACCTGGGCGGTTTTTTTAGAGAATTTCGAGAAAAATAAAATCATATTTCTTTTTATAAAATTTATGACTCTATGTGCCGTTAATATATGTAGTTTATTTTAATTTACTTTTCATTAACTGTATGGTTAAATATTATAAAAAACAGAGTACTATATGAATAAAAACATAAAGCTTACTGAAGAGCAGAGTAATTTTAAAAAATTGCTTCTTGATTTGCCCAAAACTGAAATACATCTCCATCTTGAGGGAATCGCTTCAGAAAACACGATATGGTCTCTGATGAATAAAAACAACATATCCCACCCCGATATCGAGACAAAAGAAGATCTTGAAAGAAAATTCAACGTTGCCAATCTGGATGAATTTATTGATCTCTTTATAAATGTAATACAAAGCAGTTTTACTCAGGAAGAAGATATAAAACACCTGATAGATGATGCTGCTAATTATCTCGAAGAAAACAACATTGTATATGCTGAAATATTTTTTGCTCCATCCAAATTTGTTTCCATGGGATTTGATTTCGGGAAAATAATAAAGATACTTGAAAAAGGGGCCATAGACATAAGCAGCAGATACAACAGGGAAATCCGGTATATAATTGATGTATCAAGAAGTTTCGGCCCGGAAAACGCAATGAACAACCTGGACCTGACAATCAAATACAGATCTCCATATATTATTGGAATAGGCCTGGGAGGTGCGGAAAGCAAGGGTCCGGCTGAAGAATATAAAGAGGTTTTTGAAAAAGCAATTAAAAACGGATTTCATGTCGTTGCCCATGCAGGAGAGGATGTGGGGCCGGAATCTGTATGGAATACACTGAAACATCTCAAGGCAGAAAGAATCGGGCACGGTATCAGCTCTATTCAGGACGATAAACTTATGGACCACCTGAGAGACAAACAGATACCGCTTGAAATCTGTCCGACAAGTAACCTCTTCACAAAAAAATATGTGCACAAAATTGAGGAACACCCTGTAAAGGAATTTTTCAAAAGAAAAATGAATGTCACAATCAATACAGATGATCCGACTCTTTTCTCCATCAACCTTATAGATGAATATATGAATCTTTATCTGAACAGTATTTTTACAGAAAAAGAAATATTGAATCTAATAAAAAACAATATTTATTCAACATTTCTTCCGAAACAGAAAAAAGAAGAAATCTGGAATAAATGCCTTGATATAATTAAATAATTTATTCACACAGAAAAACAGATTTATTTATATTATCAATATTTATATAAAAACCGCCTACAGATTATTTAATAATTAAAAATCACAAAAATAAAATCTGTAATGTTTCACGTGAAACAATGCTGTTGTTTAATTTTGCTTAAAGCTGTCTTTTTAAATATATTTTTACCCCCCTGTACACAAAAAAAGAGGTGTTCAGACAACACCTCTTTGATGAATGTTTCACGTGAAACAATTGTTTATTTTATTCTTCGTCTTCTTTCTTGATTTTTGCAATACTTATAAGAAAATCCGGTTTTACTATATTCAGGATTCTTACTCCGGAAGCATTTTTTCCCTGCTGGGAAATTGTTTCAACATCCAGTTTTATTGTACTGCCGAGAGAAGAAATACACATAAGCTCATCATTGTCACAGACATTGAGTACACCGATTATTTCACCGGTTTTATCACCGGTTTTATAGGCAATCTGCCCCTTTGTTCTTGTTCCATGCGGCTGGAAAAGCTGATAATCAATTCTCTTTCCGTAACCATACTCTGTTACAATAAGGATTTTTTCTTCCTCGTTTATTGAAAGTACTCCTGCAACTTCATCATCAGACCTCAGCTTCATACCTGTAACACCTTTTGATGTACGGCCGGAAGCCCTTATATTGCTTTCGTTGTACCTTAAAGCATTTCCCTTTTTGGAAATTATAACAATATCATCTTCCCCGTTTGTAATTATTGCATTGGAAAGTCTGTCACCTTCTTTAAGCGCTATAGCCCTTATGCCTCTTGTCTTGGCATTGATAAATGAATCAAGGGTTACTTTTTTTACAAGACCGCTCACTGTTCCCATGAAAAGGAATTTATCATCATTAAATTCATTAAGAGACATTACTGCTGTTATATCTTCATTCGGAGAAATTGCAAAAAGAGTTCTTACAAGTGTTCCCCTTGAGCTTTTTGAAGCCTCAGGAATCTCGTGAACCTTCAGCCAGAAAGCTTTTCCTTCACTTGTAATAAAAAGAATAATATCATGAGTTGAAGCAACAAAAAGGTGTTCTACAAAATCCTCGTTTTTGAGCTTTGCTGAAGAGGAGCCTTTCCCCCCCCGACCCTGGTTTTTGTATGACGATACAGGGATTCTCTTTATAAAGCCCTTGTTTGAAAGAAGAACAACCATATCTTCTTTCTGTATCATATCTTCAATATTTATTTCCTCAACTTCATCAGGAATTATATCTGTATTTCTCTCACCGCCGTATTTTTCCCCTATTTTAAGTGTTTCCTCTTTTATAAGGGCATAAATCTTTTCCTCATGGGCAAGAAGATCTTTGCAGTAGGCAATAAATGCAAGTACTTCTTCAAGTTCATCCATTATTTTCTGTGTTTCCAGACTGGTTATTTTCTGGAGCCTCATATCAAGGATTGCCTGTGCCTGTCTTTCTGAAAAATCAAATCTTTTAATAAGTGAAGATCTTGCTTCATCAACACTTTTGGATTCCTTGATAATCTTTATTACTTCATCAATATTTTCAAGAGCTATCTTAAGACCCATGAGAATGTGGGCCCGTTCTTCCGCTTTTCTGAGGTCAAACAGTGTTCTTCTTGTAATAACCTCTTTTCTGTGTCCAATAAATATAGTCAGCTGCTCCTTGAGAGGAAGCAGTTTAGGCATTCCGTTTACAAGAGCAAGGTTATTTACATTGAAATTCTGCTGAAGACTTGTGTGGGAAAACAGCTGATTAAGGATGACTTTAGGAATTACACCCCTCTTGAGCTCAATAACAATCCTCATACCGTCACGGTCAGATTCATCTCTAAGGTCGCTTATACCTTCTATTTTCCTGTTTTTTACAAGTTCAGCTATTTTTATAATCAGATTGCTCTTATTTACCATATAAGGAATTTCAGAAACAATAATCCTGTCTTTGCCTGATTTGGTTGTTTCAAGCGTAAACTTGGATCTTACTGTGATTTTTCCCCTTCCGGTTGTAAAAGCATCTTTTATACCCTTTTTACCAAAGATAATCCCCCCTGTAGGAAAATCAGGCCCTGTAATATGGGACATGAGTTCTTTAAGGGTTATTTCGGGATTATCAATTACTGCTGCCACAGCATTGCAGACTTCTGTAAGGTTATGGGGCGCCATATTGGTTGCCATACCTACAGCAATACCGCTGGCTCCATTGAGAAGAAGGTTGGGAAGCGCTGTTGGAAGAACAAGCGGTTCTTTCATGGAATCATCATAGTTCGGTCCGAAATCAACAGTTTCCTTTTTTATATCCCTTAAAATTTCTTCCGTGATTTTTTCCATTTTGGCTTCGGTATATCGCATGGCAGCAGGAGGATCACCATCTACAGACCCGAAGTTACCCTGTCCCTTTACAAGTGGATATCTCATGGAGAAATCCTGGGCAAGCCTTACAAGAGCATCATAAATTGACTGGTCTCCATGCGGATGATATTTACCAAGTACATCACCGACAATTCTACCGCACTTTTTATAGTCTCTCTCATAATGAAGTCCCATTTCATTCATTGCATAGAGTATTCTCCTGTGAACCGGTTTGAGACCGTCCCTTGCATCAGGAAGCGCCCTGCTTACAATAACACTCATTGCATAGGTTAAATAGGAATCTCGCATTTCATCTTCAACTGAAACAGGAATCACCCTGCCTGTAATATCACTCAAAATATGCTCCTGCTTTTAGTAATGATATTTATTACTGATAATATATAATTCATTTCTCATACATCCAGATTGGTAACAGAAAGAGCATTGTCCTCAATGAATTTTCTTCTGGGCTCAACCTGTTCTCCCATAAGTGTTGTAAAGATTTCATCTGCATCAACATAATCTTCCAGTTTTATCCGGATAATACTTCTTGTTTCCGGGTTCATTGTTGTTTCCCACAGCTGATCAGGGTTCATTTCACCAAGACCTTTATATCTCTGAACACTTATTTTTCTCTCATCAACATTAAGTTCTTCTCCGAATTCCTTCAGAATTTCGTTTTTCCCTTCCTCGTTATAGGTGTATTTCACATTCTTTCCGTAGCTAACCTTGTAAAGAGGAGGCATAGCTATATATATATGCCCTTTCTCAACCAGATCTCTCATATACCTGAAAAAGAAGGTAAGAAGAAGTGTCCTGATATGGGAACCATCAACATCAGCATCCGCCATAATAATCACTTTATGGTATCTCAGTTTGCTTAAATCAAAATCATTTCCTACACTTGTTCCTAGTGTATTTATTACCGGGAGCAGTTTCTCGTTTGAAACTACCTTGTCAATCCTGGTTTTTTCCACATTAAGCATTTTTCCCCAGAGTGGGAGGATGGCCTGAAAACGTCTGTCCCTTCCCTGCTTTGCACTACCCCCCGCAGAGTCACCCTCTACTATGTATACTTCGCAGAGCTCCGGGTTTTTTTCAGAACAGTCAGCAAGTTTCCCGGGCATACTTGTGCTTTCAAGGAAATTCTTTCTTCTTGTCAGCTCCCTGGCTTTCCTTGCTGCTATTCTGGCCCTTGCCGCATTAACAGTTTTATCCAGTATTTTTTCTATTGTCTGGGGATGTTCCTCAAAATACGCAGTAAGCTCTTCATTTACAAGAGATTCTACAATTCCCTTTACATCAGAATTGCCCAGCTTCCCTTTTGTCTGTCCTTCAAACTGAGGTTCTGGTATTTTTATGGAAATAACACCTGTAAGCCCTTCCCTGACATCTTCACCGGAAAGATTTTCATCCATTTTTTTGGAAAATTTTGACTTTTTAAGGAAATCATTAAAAACCCTTGTTAACGCTGCCTTTAAACCCGCAAGATGGGTACCGCCTTCCCTTGTATTAATATTATTGACAAAAGAAAATATATTCTCTGTATAACCTTCATTATATTCAAGAGCGACCTCTATCTCGGAATCATCTTTCAGTCCCTCTATGTAAATAGGTTCCTTGTGAATAGGGTTTTTATTCTTGTTGAGATAGCTTACAAAAGACTTTACCCCTCCCTCAAAATGAAAGTTATGCTCCTTGGGAGTTGGAAGTCTTGAATCAATGATATTTATTTTTATGGATTTATTAAGAAAAGCCAGTTCCCTTAATCTGTTTGAAAGAGTATCAAAACTGAAAACAAGAGAATCAAAGATTTCACTGTCAGGATAAAATCTTATTTCTGTTCCGTTCCTGTCTGTCTCTCCGGTTATTTTAACCTCGCCATCAGGAACACCAATTTTATAACTCTGATGATATATTTTCCCGTTTTTATGAACATCTACATGACACCATTCACATAGTGCATTTACAACAGAAGCTCCAACACCATGAAGCCCTCCTGAGACTTTATAGCTTCCCTTGTTGAATTTACCCCCTGCATGAAGTTTGGTCATTACTACTTCAAGTGCACTGATATTTTCAACCGGGTGTATATCCACAGGAATACCCCGCCCGTTATCAGAGACCTTTATAACATTTCCTTTTTCAATCTCTACATTGATTTCATCACAGAAACCTGCCAGAGCCTCGTCAATACTGTTGTCAACAATTTCATATACAAGGTGGTGAAGCCCGTCCGGTCCTGTTGATCCAATATACATTCCCGGTCGTTTCCGAACAGCTTCAAGACCTTTGAGCACCTGTATACTTTGAGCTGAGTACTTTTCTTCCATAGTTTGTTTACCTGATAAAAAATTTGCAGATACCTAAGTTAAAGTATGTACTTCTAATTAATAATTCTCAGTTCAGAATAAAATAACTGAATTGCATAGAAATTCATACGGAATATCCCATATACTCCAGATTTTCTGATTATTGTTCATAATGTTTTGTTTTATCTGTTTTTCTAAATAAAAATGACATACATTACCGGTATCCGGTTTGTTTCTGTTAATAAAATATCACAGAAACCTGGAAAATTATATAATATTAAAAACCCTCAAACCAACCCCTGTCATAGAATCAGTATTCAGATTTCTGATATCAAATACTGCAAAAGTATATATTTTTATCTTGCAAATAGCAACTCTTTGATTTAAACTTTACCAGTCCCTGAGTACCAGTGACAGAGTATATATATTGCTTTAATATACCCTGTTAATAACTTGTGGATAAATTAATAAAAACTTATTGTATATTGTTTTTTTTTTATATAATATAAATTCTGCATTTGACACTTACCTGTTTTTTTTGATTATTACTTGTAATACAAAGAGTTATTTGATTTGAAACAAATTTTAGCACGCATTATGAAAAAAAATTTTCGCTTTTTCACATATACTTGAATATTTTATTTGTGGATAAACTGTTAATAACTTACGGAGAAATATATGGAATCTTGGAATTATGAAGTATTCTGGAAGGAAACAGAAAACATAATTAAAAATTCATTATCAAAAGAAGAATACTCAATGTGGTTTAATAATATAGGTTATTCCTCTTCTTCTGAGAAGAAATTAATTTTATCAGTTCCTTCCAATTTTTTCATGGACCAGATAAAACAGCGTTATCTTTCAAGAATAACAGAAATTCTTGAAGAACTGTCAGGAAGCAGCATATCTGTATCATTTGAAGTTACAAAAAAAACCGCAAAAAACGCGATAAAAGCTGAAAATACTCTTATATCAGAAAAAAATGATACTCTCAAAAAAATTACAGATAATATTTCAAAAAGGAATCATCCTGATCTGAGAGAGGATTATACCTTTGATAACTTTATAATAGGTGAAAATAATTCATTTGCGGCAAACGCAGCCCTTGCAATAGCAAATAATCCTGGAAGAGCATATAACCCTTTTCTTATATATGGCGGAGTAGGTCTTGGAAAAACCCATCTTCTGCAGGCTATTGGCCATTCAATATACAGCAAAGATGATATGAATAAAAAAATAGTATTTGTTACTGCAGAAACTTTTACAAATGAGTTTGTAAACTCACTTCACAAGAAAAATACAAATTATTTTAAAAACAAATACAGGTCTGTAGATCTTCTTCTTATAGACGATATACATTTCTTTCAGAACAAGGAGGGACTTCAGGAAGAGCTTTTTCATACATTCAATGCACTCTACGGTTCAAAGAAACAGATGGTTTTCACATGCGACCGGCCTGTATCAGAACTTAAAAATATTACAGACAGAATGAAAAGCAGGTTTGAAATGGGTCTGAATGTAGACCTTAAACCGCCTAATTATGAAACAAGATTCGCCATATTAAAGAAGAAAGTAGAATCAATGGATACATCCATATCTGATGATATAATTGAACTTATTGCACAGAATGTTACTTCTAACGTTAGAGATATTGAATCAGCTCTTACCAAACTTGTTGCATATGCTGAACTTGTAAATAAAAAGCTGACAAAGGAAATTGCCCAGCAGCAGCTTGTTGATGTTTTTTCCAATTTCAAGCATTCAAATGTATCTGTTGATATTATTCAGAAAAGGGTTGCTGAATATTTCAACCTTTCACATATTGATCTTAAAGGAAGAAAAAGAACAAAAGCTATAGCATTTCCAAGACAGATAGCTATGTATATTGCAAGGGAGCTTACAGAATATTCTACAACTGAAATCGGATCAGAATTCGGAGGCAGAGACCATACAACTGTTATGCATGCAATACAAAAAATTGAGGGAAGTCTTAAATCAGATCCAACACTTGAACCAATAATTCATAATATAATAAGACTTGTAAAAGAATAATTAACTTAAAAAGTTATTAACATCTGTTGATAAACTTATTATAAAATATAAAAAATATATGTTAATAATATTAAGAAGTATTGTTATAAATAATTATTATTGTTGATAAGTCTGATAAATTGTGCAAAAACGTCCTGATTTATCAACATATGTAAATACAGTTAATATAAGCAAATAACACTGTTATACACATATTGGCTGTACTTATTATTATAATTATTAAATTTATTAATTAATAATATTAGTAATAATGATATAAATAACTTAATATCTTTAAAACTAAAATATTACTTTTGTATATAAAAATTATGCAAGGAGCAGGTATATTTTATGTATTATATACTGTATATTAAACCTGCATTGCGAATAACAGGAGAAAATAATGAAGTTTACATGCAGTAAGAACGCTATATTGAATGAGATAGCTATAGCTCAGGATATAATTTCTTCTAAAAATTCACTTTCCATACTTTCTAATGTTCTTCTTGAAGCTGATGACAACTATCTGATAATAAAAGCTACAGATCTTAAAGTGGGCTTTGAAACAAAAATTCCTGTATCTGTTGAAACATCAGGAAGTACAACTGTTTTCTGTGATAAATTTCTTGGAATACTAAGGTCTCTTCCTGATGGAGATATTATATTTTCCCTTGATAACCAGAGACTTGAAATTAAATCATCTGATAATAAAATAGATTTTCAGCTAAAAATAATTGATTCAGATAAATTTCCTGAACTCAAGAATGTTTCTGATGATATGTTTTTCAATATATCTCAGAATGAATTCATGGAGATGATAAATCATACTATATTTGCAGTTTCTGATGATGAAACAAGATATTTTATGAATGGTGTATATCTTGAGGAAAGTGAAGGTAAACTTACAATGGTTGCGACAGATGGAAGAAGACTTTCTTCTGTTAAAAAAGACTACGAGTTCAGTTCTGAATCTTTTAAAGGTATTATAATACCTGTGAAAATACTTAACCTGATTAGAAAACTTGCTTCAGGGGAAGGGGAGTTTTCAATTGCAGTATCAGATCAGAGCTTTTTTGTCCGGTTTGACAACAACAAGATATATTCAAACCTCATAGATGGTCAGTTTCCAAATTATCAGAGGGTAATTCCAGATAATCAGGATTATATAGCTATAATAAACAAGAATGATTTTCTTTCAGCTTTAAAAAGAGTATCAATACTTGCTGAACAGAAATCAAAAAGAGTTTATATAAATTTCACTGAAGGAAATATTGAGATATTTACAGAGGAAACTGAAATCGGAGTAGCCAGGGAATTTATAAATTGCGAATATGAAGGACCTGAAATATCAATTGCTGTTAATTATATGTATCTTCTGGAACCTGTCAGGGTAATGGATGAAGATGATGTTGCTGTTAAGTTTACTGATTCCGGTAAGGCTCTTACTATAAATTCTGTTCCGGAAAAAGACTATTTTCATATTGTCATGCCGATGCAGATATAATTATTTATATATGATAATCCTGTGGTCCTGATGTCTGTATGATCACAGGTTTTTTTATGTATAATAATTTTATTATTTATCATAGTTATTAAAATAAAGGTCTGTTTTGGGATTTAAATCTGTTTTCTGTTATAATTTCAGAAATCTTGATAATCAGGAAATAAATACTGATTATGAAAATATTTGTCTTGTGGGAAAAAACGGACAGGGTAAGACAAATTTTATTGAAGCTGTATATATTCTTTGTTACGGAAATTCATTCAGAACCAGGTATGATTCTCTTATATTAAGAGAAAATGAAACAGAAATGTCTCTGAGAGGAAGATATTGTGATTTATCCGGAACAGAAAACAGTATTTCATATGTACAGAAAGATAAAAAAAAAGAGATCCGTTTCAATGGAAAACTTGTTAAAGACAGAAAAGATATAATACACAACATACCGTGTATTGTTTTTGCTCATGATGATATACAGTATGTAAACGGAACACCTGAAAAAAGACGGATTTTTTTTAATCAGACTATAAGCCTTTTTGATCTTTCCTACCTTGATAACCTGAGGAACTATAACAGAATAATCAGAAACAGGAATATACTTCTGAAAGAGAGTAAAAGAGACTATCTTTCTCTTTATGATCAGCAGTTAGCGGAGGCTGGACTTAAAATAATAAAAAAAAGAAAAGAAATAGCTGAGGAATTCAATAAAACATTTTCAGAAATTTTTTCCAGAGTATCAGATATTGAAAACAGTATTAAAATCGTATATAACCCTTCATGGAAAAGCGATTTAGAATATGATGAAATAATAGCAAGACTTGAAAAACGGAGAGACGCTGAAATTGAAGCAGGTATGTCGCTTTCAGGACCTCACAGGGACAAATTTATGTTTTATGTAAGCAGGAGGGATTTTACCAAAATAGCATCAACAGGACAGCTCAGGCTTATTTCACTGGCTCTGAAAACAGCACAGGCTGTTTTTTATAAAAATAAAACCGGCAAAAAGCCGCTTATCCTTCTTGATGATGTTCTGCTTGAGCTTGATAAAATAAAGAAAATCAGATTTATTGAATCATTTCCTGAATATGAACAGGCGTTTTTTACTTTTCTTCCTGATGAGGAGCATTTGTTTTCAGGACGGAATGCTGTTTATTATTCAGTAGATAACGGAGTAATCAAAAAAAATGAAGAAAGCAGGTGATATACTTAAAAATTTTTTTGAGAATCTGAATATAAAAGAACCGAAAGGGGGAAAGACAATAATATCCTCCTGGATTGAAATAGCGGGAAAGGAACTATCTGAACATACAAGAATAAAAGATATTAGAAAGGATATTATCTATGTGGAAGCAGATCATCCCGGCTGGCTTCAGATACTTGAACTTAAAAAAAGATCCATTATAGGCAATATAAATAATATGTTTCCTGACAGGGAAATAACAGATATAAGAATATCTCTTAAGAAAAAGTGATATTGGATTATTTTTATTGTTTAAAACATATTGAATCATATATGAAAAACAGTTTTAGTTTTTATATCTAATGATTGATAATCAGTTGACATTAAGCTTTGATATAAACTATATTTACATTCTGTAAAATGTTATTTTTTAAATAAATATACAATTATCATAACTTAACAAACATTAAGCAAGCTATTTTATAAATATATTAAATCAGTCTGATTATTGTTTTTAATGTTTATGATACAGGCAGGCATTTAAGTAATAGACTGATAGTTATCAGTGTTTTATTAAAGATAAAAATCTAACAGTGTTAGAGTCAATATAAGGAGTTTCTTAGATGAAAAGAACATATCAACCAAGTAAAGTAAAAAGAAACAGAAAATTCGGATTCAGAGCAAGAATGAAAACTGTCGGCGGCAGACTGGTTCTTATGAGAAGAAGAAGAAAAGGAAGAGCTAAGCTTTCAGCAGCTGATGAGAAAAAGCCTTACTAGAAAAGAACGTCTTAGGAAAGGGTCGGAAATAGCAGGGGTTTTTAAATCCCCTAATAGTGTAAAAAATTCCTGTATGAAAATTATTTTATGCAGGAACAGGCTGGAATGGAATAGAATTGCAGTTACTTTTATAAAAGGTTACGGTAATTCAGTTGAGAGAAACAGAACAAAGCGGATAGTAAAAGAAATATACAGGAATAATAAAGAAAGAATATCCGTGGGACATGATTTTATTTTTCTTGTCTTTAAAAGGGATATAACTTACAGAGAAATAGAAAAAAGTTTTTTTTCTCTCTTAAAAAACGCAGGTCTTATTAATGATAGTGAAGAAACTGCTTGAATATATATTAATTTCTTCGATTTTTTTATACAGAAAATTAATCTCACCTCTGTTTCCTCCAACATGCAGGTTTTATCCAACCTGTTCAGCTTATTCTCTTGAAGCAATCAAAAAATATGGCCCATTTAAAGGATTATATCTTTCTGTCAGAAGAATACTCAGGTGTCATCCCTTTAATAAAGGGGGGTATGATCCTGTTCCGTGAAATAGTTTAAGGAGTTAACATGGAAAAAAATACAATCGTAGCAATAGTTCTTTCTGTTGTAATTATTACGGCAGGTTTTTATATTCAGGAGAAATTTTTTGCTCCTCCCGCCCCGGAAATCAGTGAAACAGTTGAAAAAGCACCGGAAAAAACAGAGCCGGCCAAAGAAGAAGTAAAATCAGTGGATGTCACCATGCTTCAAAACATGTCTTCCGAAGCGCCTGACCCGGATTTTTATAAGGAAATGGCACTGGAAACAGATGTTTTTTCCATTGTTTTTTCAAACAGAGGCGGTACTGTTAAATCAATAAGGCTTAAAGAGCATCTTGAAAACGGGCAGCCCCTGGAGATGATAAATAAGAATGATGATAACAGGACTGCTTTCGATATGCATCTGGGTGATTATGAATCAAAACCGCTGAATATATATTTCAACATGAAAAAATATAAACAGAACAGCAATTATATAGTTGAGTTTTCCAAAGACCTTGATCTTCCTGATTCATCAGGAAACATTATACCGCTTACACTTATTAAGAAATATGTTTTCAAACAGGATGAATATCTTTTTGAACTTCAGATACAGATGATTAACAGGGAAAACAAGCTTATCAAACTCAATAATGATAATTTCGCATATACACTCAGTTTCGGTCCCCAGATAGGGCCGGAGTTTGAAAAACTTGACGGCAGAAAAGAGTTCAGGAAATATATAACAGTTGCAAACAGTAAGAAAACACTGGCAAAAATATCACCCAAAAAACAGAGAGTTGTTGAAATAGACAACAGAATAAACTGGGCCGGAATATCAGGAAAGTATTTTACTGTAATCGGAGTACCTGATGCTACTCTCTATAAAACAGTATTCTCAAACCTGCCTGTTGACGGTTTTGAAGAAGGGGCCCAGATGTTCTTTTCAAGACCTGAAATCAAGAGCTCAAACAGTCTTGATACATTCAAGTTCTATATAGGTCCTAAAAGCGGAGCAATACTCAGGTCATATAATGATGCTGAAAGAAACAGCTGGAATATTGGAAACCTGGACCTGGATATGGTGCTTGACTCAGGGGCAATGCTTGGCTGGCTCCAGAAAATTCTCAAGGTATTTCTTAACTTTTTCTACGGACTGATTCCCAACTACGGAGTAGCAATAATACTTCTTACGCTTCTTATTAAGATTATACTCTTTCCCCTCACACACAAAAGTTATGAATCAACAAGCAAGATGTCAGGCCTTACCCCTAAAATGAATGAAATAAAGGAAAAGTATAAAAACAATCCTCAGAAAATGAATGCGGAAGTTGCAGCCCTGTACAAGAAGGAGGGTGTTAATCCTCTGGGCGGATGTCTTCCAATGCTTCTTCAGATGCCTATTTTTATAGCTCTTTACGGACTTCTTAACAGCCATTTCGAATTAAGGGGAGCTGATTTTATAGTGCCCTGGATAACAGACCTTTCAGCACCTGATACAATCTGGAATTTTGCGCCTGTATCCATACCTGTAATTGGAAGTGATATAAGACTGCTTCCTATTCTGATGATTGCTACACAGATATTCTCCAGCAAGATTATGCAGACGCCGGAAACAGCAAATAATGCCCAGATGAAAATGATGACATACATGATGCCGGCTATGTTCCTTTTTATTCTTTACGATGCGCCGTCAGGGCTGCTTCTCTACTGGACAATGACAAACGTGCTTACAACAGCACAGCAGCTGTTTATAAACAGCAGGAGAAAGAAAAAATCAGCATGATCCGTCAAGGACAGCAAATATCTGTTTGAGAATTGTTGCTGCAGTTTAAAGTAAAATGCACAGATAAACAGTTATTATTTTCTGATTCTGCTGTCCATTTGAGGAATCTCATGCAAGGAGATATATATGATAATGGAATTTGAAGGAAGGACCGAAAAGGAAGCTATTGACAGAGCAATATCCGAACTCGGCCTCGACAGAGATGAATTTGATGTTGAAATACTTGAAGCCTCCAAAAAGGGATTGTTTTTCAAAAAAGGCACTGTAAAGATAAAAGTTCATCTCAATACAAACAACTTTAATGTCAAAGAGAATTCTTCTCTTGACCCGGAAAATGATTTTGAAAATGATGTAATTAAATACCTGAATGAATTTATCGCAAAAATGGGTTTTCCCGGAAAGGTTACAATAAATTTCAGGGAAGAAAAGAAACTCGGTTTAAGTATTGAATCTGAATATTCAAGCATTATTATTGGAAAAAAAGGTAAAAACCTGGATGCAATACAGCTTCTTGTAAATGTATTTGCAGGAAGATATCCTGATTCACCGAGGGTTATTATAGATTCTGAAGGTTACAGGATAAGAAGGGAAGAAAGTCTTGTCAGGCTTGCAATAAGAACAGCTGAGCAGGTTAGAAAAACAAAGAGGTCAAGACTTCTTGAGCCTATGAATCCTTTTGAAAGAAGGGTAGTTCACACAACACTCAACGGAATGGATGATATTGCAACAAAGAGTGATGGTGAAGGACTTTTCAAGCAGGTGAGAATACTCTACAGGGGAAGCAATCACAGGGATTAATACTGCCTTTTTTCTGGATAATCAAAATATAATATAAAGAGAAAATAATGAAACCCGGGACATTCCCGGGTTTTTTAGTTCCATGGATGGAACTATACCGAGCGGGCAAGGATGCCCGAAATGCTCGGTAAATGCCATGGATGGAAGTACCCTGAACCCACATGGATGTGATCAGGTTCAGGGTAGAAGCAGGACGTGACTCACCAGCACCCTGACAGGCATAATAATTACAAACACTTGTTTAGTTGTACAATATATTGTACTATTTATTAGGAGGTTATTTTTATGGAAGCAGTAAATTATTCAGACTTGCGGCAGAATCTAAAAAAATATCTTGATTCAGTATTTAATGATCATGAACCGCTCATTGTTACCAGAAAAAATAATGAAAACGTAGTAATTCTTTCCATCGAAGATTTTAACGCATTAAATGAAACACAATATTTATTGTCAACAAATAATAATACAGATCATTTACAAAAATCACTTACCCAGCTTAGATCAGGAAATGGTTTTGAAAAAGAACTGATTGAAAAATGAAAAATATTATTTTTTCTGATTTTTCCTGGAATGATTATCTATACTGGCAGGTATCAGATAAAAAAAATCTCAAAAGAATAAATATGCTTATCAGGGATATCAAAAGAAATCCTTTTGAGGGAATTGGTAAGCCTGAAGCACTTAAACATCAGTTAAAAGGATGCTGGTCAAGAAGAATAGATAATGAACACAGACTTGTTTATGAAGTAACAGAAGATTCAATAAGAATAGTCTCCTGCAGGTTTCATTATTAAAAAAAAGATGGCAGCAAATCAGTAATTTGATTTCTTTCTCTTCTGGTTCTTGTAATGGAGAACTGTAAAAAGTGAAATAAAGACAGCCCAGAAAACGATCATCAGAACAAACCCTCCGTCAGGACTGAGAGTTGTATAGAAAAGACCTGTTATTCCGGCCAGCATTGAATAAAAATATATGGTAAAAAGTATTTTTTTGTTTGAAAGGCCGAAATCCATAAGTTTATGATGGATATGCTCCCTGTCAGGTGAAAAAATAGGGACGCCTCTTCTTTTTCTTCTCAGCATGGCAGCGATCATATCAAGGATCGGAATTATCAGAAGAATGAGCGGGAGAAAAAGGACAGCTGTTGAAACAGGGGGTCTGTTATTGACCAGGGGAATTACAGCAAGGCTGAATCCGAGAAGAAGACTTCCTGAATCACCCATGAAGATTTTTGCCGGGGGAAAATTGAATACAAGAAAACCTGTAATTGCGCCTAAAAGAGAAAAGGAAAGGCCGGCTGCAGTATAGTTTCCTGTTATGTAAAAAATAATTCCGTAGAAAAGAACTGCAATAGCAGAAACCCCTCCGGCAAGACCGTCTATTCCGTCAATAAGGTTTATTGCATTGCAGAGACTTATTATCCAGAAAACAGTAAGAGCATGGGAAAATAAATAAAGAGGTATACTGTATTCGGTAAAAGGAATGTAAAAGAACTGGAAATTGAATCCTCCTGCAGAAACAATCAGAGCAGCAGATATCTGAATGAAAAACTTCATCCAGGCCCTTATTGAAATAAAATCATCTACAATACCAAGAGCAGTTATAATAAAAAAACCTGTAAATAATGATGTATGTCTGTATTTTGAAATTTCATTAAGGTTTATGGAGGTGAATTTGCATATAATAAGAAAAAGTAAAATGGTAATACCGAATGAAACAAATATACCGAGACCGCCGATTCTCGGTATATCTCCCTTATGAATTTTCCGGTGGTCATTTGAATCATACCATCCGAATTTATGGGAAAGCTTTATTAATAATGGTGTAAAAAGAGTATTCACCAGTAGCGCAAATACTGTTATTATGATAAAAACTGTAATATTTTCCATACGAGATAATTAATTTATCATTTAAAAGAAAAAAATAAAACACTTATCTGGAAATATTTACGGAAAATAAAGAGTTAATGGAATAATGATTGGAGGATTTATTATGGAATATAAGATAAAAGATATATCGCTTTATGAGTGGGGTAGAAAAGAGATTGAAATTGCTGAGCATGAAATGCCCGGTCTCATGGCAGTAAGGGAAAAATACGGAAAGGAAAAACCTCTTAAAGGGGTGAGAATCTCCGGTTCCCTTCATATGACAATACAGACAGCTGTTCTTATAGAAACTCTTGTTGACCTCGGGGCTGATGTAAGATGGTCGAGCTGCAATATTTTTTCAACCCAGGACCATGCTGCAGCGGCAGTTGTTGTCGGTAAAAACGGAACCCCTGATAACCCGAAGGGTGTTCCGGTTTTTGCATGGAAGGGGGAAACTCTGGATGAATACTGGGGCCTTCTTAATGATGCTCTTTCCTTTGCGGGAGGAAAGGGGCCTGAGCTTATAGTTGATGACGGTGGGGATGCAACACTTATGATCCACCTGGGCTATGAGTGCGAAAAGGATAATTCAAAATTCAATGCAGAGGTACACAGTTCGGATGAGAAGTGCCTTCTTGCAGAGCTTAAAAAAATATATGAAAAGGATTCCACAAAATGGGAGAGGGCTGCGAAGGACTGGAAAGGGGTATCAGAGGAGACCACCACAGGAGTTCACAGGCTCTATAAGATGGCGGAAAAGGGAGAGCTTCTTGTTCCTGCAATAAATGTCAATGATTCTGTAACAAAGAGCAAGTTTGACAACCTTTATGGATGCAGGGAATCGCTTGTAGATGGAATCAAAAGGGCAACAGATGTAATGACAGCAGGAAAGGTTGCTGTTGTATGCGGATACGGTGATGTTGGAAAGGGTTCTGCACAATCCTTAAGGGGAATGGGTGCCAGGGTGATTGTAACAGAGATAGACCCTATATGCGCACTTCAGGCTGCAATGGAGGGATATGAAGTTACAACAGTTGAGGAAACTCTCGGAACAGGTGATATATATGTTACAACAACAGGCAACAGGGATGTAATTACAATTGAACACATGGCAAAGATGAAGGACCAGGCAATTGTCTGCAACATAGGGCATTTCGACCATGAAATTCAGATGGACAGACTTGAAAAATACAGCGGGATTAAAAAGATAAATATCAAACCCCAGGTGGACAAGTATATCTTTCCTGAAGGGCATGAAATCTTTATCCTTGCGGAAGGAAGGCTTGTTAACCTCGGGTGCGCTACAGGACACCCCTCCTTTGTCATGTCAAATTCCTTTGCAAACCAGACCCTTGCCCAGCTTGACCTGTGGAAAAACAGGGAAAGCTACAAACCTGATGTTTACAGGCTTTCGAAGGAGCTTGATGAAGAAGTTGCAAGGCTTCATCTGGCTAAAATCGGTGTAAAACTGACCAGATTGAGACCTGAGCAGGCTGAATATATCGGTGTTAAGGTAGAAGGTCCCTATAAACCGGAACATTACAGATATTAAAAGACTTTTAAAAGTTTTATAATATAGGGGGGCAGGTAATTGCCCCTTTATTCTATATTTTTTTTATACCGGAGTTATTTGCTTTTTGATTTTCTTCGGTCTAATAAAATAACAAAGGCCCTGATACCTTCGGCTGGTCTTTGTACAGGGGACCAAAGCCTGCGGCAGTATTGTGACAATACAAGGATGCAGTATCCCCATAAAATCTAAGGAGAACAATAAAATGAGTGACAGAAGATATCTCTTCACTTCAGAATCTGTAAGCGAAGGTCATCCTGACAAGCTTGCAGACCAGGTTTCAGATGCAGTTCTGGATGCCTGTCTAAAAGAGGACCCGGATTCAAGGGTTGCATGCGAGACATTTACTACAACAGGAATGGTTCTTGTCGGGGGGGAAATTACCACAAAAACCTATGTTGATATACAGGAAATCGCACGGGGTGTTGCAAAGAAGATCGGATATGACAAGGCTGAATATGGTCTTGATTATGAATCAATGTCTGTTCTTAATGCCATACATTCACAGTCTCCAGATATCTCTCAGGGTGTTTCAGGAACCGGTCTTTTTGAAGGGGAGCAGGGAGCAGGCGATCAGGGTATGATGTTCGGCTATGCATGCAACGAGACAGAAGAGCTTATGCCGGCACCGATCATGCTGGCGCATAAAATACTTCTCAATGCAGCTGATATCAGAAAATCAGGCGGTATTATATGGCTGAGGCCTGACTCAAAAAGCCAGGTAACAATTGAGTATGAAGGTTATACCCCGAAAAGAATTGATACAGTGGTTGTTTCCCATCAGCATGATGACAATGTTAGTTATGACCAGCTTAAGGAAGATATTATTGCAAAGATAATCAAGCCGGTTCTTGAACCGACTGGTCTTCTTGACAGCAGCACAAAATACTTTATAAACCCTACAGGACGGTTTGTTATAGGCGGCCCTCACGGTGATTCAGGCCTTACCGGCAGAAAGATTATTGTTGATACATACGGCGGAATGGGCCGTCACGGAGGGGGAGCATTCTCCGGCAAGGATCCTTCCAAGGTGGACAGGTCAGCTGCCTACATGGGAAGATATGTAGCTAAGAATATTGTAGCAGCAGGACTCTGCGACAGATGCGAAGTGGAACTGGCATATGCAATAGGCGTTCCTTTCCCTGTCTCTGTAATGGTTGAAACATTCGGTACAGCAAAGGTAGATGAGGCAAAGATAGAAAAGGCAGTAAAGGAAGTTTTTGACCTTACACCAGCAGGTATTATAAAAACTCTTGATCTCAAGAGACCTGTATACCAGAAAACAGCAGCATACGGTCACTTCGGCCGGGATGAGTTCTCATGGGAGAAAACAGACAAGGCTGATGAGCTTAAAAAACTTGTATAGCTGACAAAAAATACTCTGTTGATTTGCCAGAGACGGCAAAGGATAACAAGTTATATGCTATACTTCTATATACCGGGCCTATGTGTCCGGTATTTTTTTAATGAATAATAATTAACACAAATCCAACCTATTGATGAAATTATTTTTAGGATTTATATTCTTCATGATAAAATTAATAAACATATTACTAAAAATTCAGAATATTTAAACACAAAGGATTTTATAAGTTTTTAATAAATCAAAAAACTAAAATTTAAAAAAACAGGAGAATCTAATGCTTCCGTTATTATACATTGACCCGGGCACGGGAAGCCTTCTGCTATATGCCTTAATCGGTATTACAGCTACAGTCTGCTTTTCATTAAGAGGATTATGGTACAATTTTAAAGGTATTTTTTATAAAGGCAGCAGCAAATATTCAATTCCTAAAAATCTTCCTGATCTGGTAATACACTCGGAAGGGGCAAGATACTGGCATGTTTTTGAACCGCTTTTAAAAGAGTTAAACAAAAGAAATATAAAATTTGCATATATAACATCTGATGAAAAGGATTATATTCTTTCCAGGCATTTTGAAAATGCTGTACCTGTAAGACCGGGTAAGGATCTTGCTACAATTTCATATATGAACAGTATTAAGGCAAAGCTTGTAATAACAACAACACCTCATCTTGATATATATATGATGAAGAAATCAAAAAAAGTGGAAAAATATATTTATATTTTTCATGCACCGACAGCTGTAGAATCCTACGAAAAATATGCATTTAACAGGTATGATGCTGTTTTTTGTAATACCAGGTTTTCCGGAGAACAGATTCGGGAACTTGAAAGAAAAAGAAATCTCCCTGAAAAGGAATTATTTTATACCGGATGTACTTATTATGACTATATGCTGGAAGAAAAGGAAAACCTTGAAAAAAGGCTTTACGATAAAAGTAATTCAGCAGATTCTTTTTTGAAAAATAAAACAGAAAAAACTGTTTTGTATGCACCAACATGGGGAGACAGAAGTTCTGTCCTTAAATACGGAAAGCAGATTCTTGAAACCCTTTCAGAGAGTGATTGCAGGGTATTGTTCAGGCCACATCCGCAGTTTTATGTTTCCCATTCTGAAATTATCAAAGATATTGAAGATTTTATATCAGCAAGTTCAAATATAATTCTCGATAAAAAACAGACAGCTATGGACAGTATGGCAGAAGCAGATGTTCTTATCTCAGATAATTCCGGGATATTGTTTGATTATGCATATATTTATGAAAAACCTATTCTTTTTATCAATGTCAAACCTGATATGAAGGGATTTGAAGGTGAGGATCTTGAGATTTTCTGGGATATTGAAAACTGCAAAAAACTTTCAAGAGAAATTACAGAAGATGAATTTTTCAATATCAATGAGATAATTGAGCAGGTTATTTCGTCGAAAGAAAAGCAGAAGGAAACTGTAAAAAAACTCAGAGATGAAGAACTTCTTTATTTCGGAAAATCTGCAGAAATAAAAGCAGATAAAATTGAAGAATTATTAAGGGCATAAATATGATAATTATAAAACCGTTTATTCAGCTTATAGAAATACTTTTATCATTTAACTACAGTTTAACAGGAAATTACGGAATATCACTTTTACTGCTCAGTTTTGAGATAACAGTAATAATGCTGCCTTTTTATTATCTTGCAGAAAAATGGAAACGGGCGGAGGAAAAAGACCAGTTTAATATGGAAAAAGATATAAACAGTATTAAAGCTGTTTATACTGGTCAGAAAAGATTTTACCTTATTAATGAAGTTCACAGAATTCATAATTATAAGTCAGTTTATTCTTTAAGGGTAACTTTTGGTCTTATTTTACAGATTCCTCTCTTTATGGCCGCATACATATGTTTGTCACATTATACAGAATTAAACGGTATATCATTTTCATTTTTTCCTGATCTTGGTAAACAGGACCAACTGATATTCGGAATAAATGTTCTGCCGTTTATAATGACAATAGTTAATATATTTGCTTCTTTCATGTATGCAAAGGAAAGCAAGAGAAGTGACAAGGTACAGCTTGTTGTTATGGCGCTTCTTTTTCTTGTTCTTTTATATGACAGACCGGCCGGCCTTGTCTTCTACTGGACAATGAACAATGTTTTTTCAATTCCCAAGAATATATGGCTTAAGAAAGTATGTCCCCCGGTTGCAGTTTATAATGAAGATAAAATTGATATTCGTGAAATAGTTAAAAGCAGATGGACATCAACTGTTATATGGATTTCAGCTTTATTTATACTTCTTATGCAGGCTTTCTTTCTTGATAAGAAGATTGACTATGCAAAGGAAATGGTTCTTGCATCAGGTGCATTCGGAGCAGTTTTATTTCTTGTCTTCTTTATTAAATGGATAAAGTTATTATTAATTAAAAAAACTTCTTTCAATTATATAATACTTCCTCTTATATGCTGGGCAGGTTTTATGCTTGTGGGTGTTGATAAATATATAAACGGTCCGCTTTCCACAGGTTATGAAGTTGCTCCTTTATGGCTTTTCATGTTTTTCATGCAGATGATAATAAATGCATATTCTGTTCATTTTGTTTTAAAATCTGAAGATTTTCCCTGTAAAATGAAAAAGGAAAATATTCCTGTACAGGATAGAAATATCTATATTATTAGCAGTGGATTTCTCTGCTTTTTCTTTTTCCTGTTTTCTCCTGTTATAACTTTCTTTAACGGGGGATCTGTCTTAAGAAACAGCTTATCTGATATAGTTTTAAGAAATATTCCACTGCTTGTTTTGACATTTGTTTTTTCAATAATTATATACTTTGTTTTCCGTAAAAAAAGACAGAACCTTATCAGAATTTCAGTACTTGCTGTGTTTATGACTCTTTTATATTTTTATGTTCTTCCCTGCGAAGGAGGAGGACTTAATTTTAATTTTCTTATGGATGAAAAAGCGGTTAAGGAAGTTCCTTTTATATTTTATTTCCTTGATTTTTTTATTATAGCAAACCTATATCTGATTGCATCATTTTTAAAAGACCGGTTCAGATTTCAGCTCACAGTACTTCTAGTCTCTTTTTTTATAGGAATAGGTGGAGAATTTATATGGAAAATAATTTCTACAGATTCAGACAGCTCAGATATTGCTCAGAACAGCAGTATTCTTCCTGAAGAATCAGATACCGTTCATTCATTTTCAAAAACAGGAAAAAATATATTTCTTATTGTGCCTGATATGTTTCTCGGGGGTTATATGAAGGATATAGAGAAAGATAACCCTCAACTAATACACAATCTTAACGGATTTACCTGGTATCCCAATACATTATCAATATCTACTAGAACCTGTACGTCAATGCCTTCAATACTCGGCGGCAGGGATTACACTCCTGACGGGTTAAATAATAATGAAAATGAATATAATGATAAGAAATCAAATGATGCATATTATGAAATAATTGTACCTCTTGCTGAAAACGGATGGAATGTATCTTTTTCAGATCCGTATATCAGCCTGAAAGCTGATAAAAAGGACCTTGTAACAGAAACAAGATCAGAGTATTACATGCCCTACTGGAGCAAGCTCAATAATAATGATGTTCCTGATTTGAATCAGAACAACAGCCTTTTACTTTCTATGTTTTCGGTGTTTCACAGTGCTCCTTACTCATTTAAGAAAACAATCTACAGTAAGGGACTCTGGCTTTTTTCATCAAGAGATGAATCCCAGAAAAATGTTGCTATAGAAAACCAGATAATGTGGTCTTATCTTGATCTTATTCCCCGTATTTCCAATACAGATTCTGAAAAATCAACATTTAAATATATTCATACAGAACTTACACATCATCCATTTGCCGTGGATAAATCGGGAAAGATAGTATATGACAGATATCCGGATGAAGAGGCTCAAAGCAATGTATACGGCAGGTCTGCATATTACAGTGCAAGAGAATTTATAAGGCTTCTATCTGATTTTGTCACCTGGCTTAAGAAAGAGGGAATATATGATAATACTATGATTATTGTTGTCTCTGATCATGGTAATTCTGTAACAGATGATGATCCGTATCTTAATGATGATTTGAGAATTAAAGTCGGCAACAACATGTTCAGCCTTCTGCATCCCCTATTAATGGTTAAGGATTTTAATTCAAAAGAGGATTTTCAACTAGATCCGTCTTTTATGACAAATGCTGATGTTTCATCTATTATAGCTTCTGAAATTGATTTTGTTGATGAAGAAAAGCTTAAAATTGAACGCCCGTTAAAGGGAAGCAATCCCTTTGGTAAATACAGGCATTTTTACAATTTTAAGGTTTGCGAGTATGATCAATGGGAAGTTCGTGATTCAATATTTGAAGCAGATCACTGGGAAAGGGTGAATTGATTTTATGATAAAGAAGGCAGTTCTTTTATTATAATACATATAAAAAATGGCTATTTTATGGAATTTTTTAGTTTATTTATTTCATTATAATTGAACTGAGCCCCGATTTTAGCAACTATGGCAGATGCTGCTATTGAAGCATATTCACCTGCTTTTTCAGCACCTCTTCCCGATACTATACCGTAAAGAAATCCTGCAGCATATGTATCTCCCGCCCCTGTTGTATCGAGGCATCCCCTGTCATTCAGTACTGGTATCTTTATAATCCCGGAATTTTTATCCATTACCAGCGAACCTCTTTTTCCTGTTTTTAAAGCAGCAAGAGTTTTCATTCCTGATAATTCCTTTATATTTTTTTCAGGATTTTCTTCAGTGAAAAGAATTTTCGCTTCTTCTTCATTGGCAAATACAATATCAGCTCTTTTCTCAATCAGTTCAAGGAAATCATCTTTGTACCGGCCTACTGCAAAGGGATCTGCCACATCAAAGGCAACCTTTATACTTTTTTTCCTGCATATATCCAGTGATTTCATTATTGCTGATTTCTGGTTTTCCGTGTCCCACATATAACCTGTAAAATAGAAAAAAGAGGAATTTTTGAGCACATCTTCATCTACATCATTTTCATCAAATTCACGGTTTGATCCGAGGTATGTATTCATGCTTCTTTCACCGTCAGGACTTATAAGTATGATACTTGATCCGGTAGCGCTTTTTCCTGTTCTTAGGGATGATGTTATGTTTTCATGTCCGGCAAGCTGTTTTTTATAGATCTTTCCATATTCATCATTTCCTGTTTTTCCTCCAAGGGCTGTTTTTGCGCCGAGAGAAGACAGGGTAATCATTGTGTTCGGGCAAGATCCGCCGCAGGAATATTCTTTCTGCTTTTTTTCAATGTAATCAAGGATTTTTCCACGCTCTTCAAGATCAATAAGAGACATAATCCCTTTGGGGATTGAAAGATTTTCAAGGTCTGTGTCTTCCACTTTTGCAAGGATATCTATCAGCGGATTTCCTATACCGTATACATCTGGCATATATAATTCCTTTGTAACATAAGCTGGTATGATAATATATTTCTTTATTATAAAATTAAAGTATTTTTATAATATTTATCAAAAACATTATTAAATCTTTTGTAATTAAAGTAAATTTGAAAATTTATTTTTACTGTAATAATCTTTTAATATTATAAAAAATTATATTAAAAGAGTTTAATTATGGAAAAAATTGATTTAAAAGTATTATTGGAAAAAGGCGAAAACAGCAGATTAAAAATTGTATGCAATTTTTATCCCGAAACTATAAGGACATTAACCTCATTTGCAAACACCTCCGGAGGTATAATTATTATTGACAGGGGAAAATGTCTTAAAAGCACTGATTTATCAGTTATTACTGGAAAATGGAGGGAGGAACTTGACAGAAAAACTTCTCCGCCGATGACTGTCGGTATAAAAGCTGAAAAAGCAGATGGAAAGGCATATATTATATTTTCAGTTGAAGAATCTGTGGGAATTCCCATCGCTTTTGAGGGAAACTACTACTGCAGGGAAAATGACAGGGACAGGAAGATGGATCTTAATGAGGTTATAAATCTGTATAACAGGTGGTCATGACAGGAAAATTTGTTATGCCTTCAATATGGAAATGAATTTTGTAATTTTTGTTTTTTAAAATAGATTATAAATCTATTTCTTTTTGACAATTTACTTCAAATATCTCTTGCCAAAACTTATTATAATGCTATAATGTTCGAAGTTTGAACAATAAACAATCATCCACATTTTTATGCATGTTCAGGGCAGTATGTTGCGGCTGCGTCCGGAAATATGTGTAATTTAGTCTTCTGGTCAATTTGATTTCAGAAAATGAAAAATTTCCAATGGGAGAGGTGTGTCCTGATAATTTTATTGTTTAACAATATCTTTTGAACACTTAAACAAGTATAATGAACCATCCTGAAAAAGAACTTAAAATTTTAGAAAAAATCCACAATAATGAAGACTCAATAAGGCAGAGAGACCTTGCAAAAATAGCAGGACTTTCCCTCGGGATGACAAATTCAATACTGAAAAGACTTATAGACAAGGGATTTCTTACTGTTAAGAAGGTAAATAACAGGAATATTAAGTATGTTGTATCCCCCCTTGGAATAGAGGAGATATCAAAACGGAGTCTGAAATATTTTAAACGAACTATAAAAAATGTTGTTGTTTATAAAGAAGCTATAGAAGATGTTGTCTCTATAATAAAAGAGGATGGCTATAAAACAATTGTTCTTATAGGACAGAGTGATATTGATTTTCTACTTGAACATGCATGTATGAAAGAGAACTTAATATTTAAGACAGCAACAGATATTGACAATGAAACAGCAGAAAATAAAAATTTTTATATTTTTTCAGAAAACCATGACTTTCCTCAAGGTTTAAATAATGAAGATAATAAAGAATATTTAAAAAAAATCCTTCTTGAAGGCTGAAACGGAGATTAAGAATGGGTAAAAAAGCAATAATAACAGGGATTACAGGGCAGGACGGGGCATATCTTGCTGAATTTCTTCTTGAAAAAGGATATGAAGTCCATGGGATAAAGAGGAGAAGTTCTCTTTTCAATACACACAGGATTGACCATCTTTACAAGGATCAGCATGAAAAAGGGGTAAACTTTTTTCTTCATTACGGAGACCTCACCGATTCGACAAACCTTATAAGGATTATCCAGGATGTTAGGCCGGATGAGATATATAACCTTGCTGCTATGTCGCATGTTAAAGTATCTTTCGATACTCCCGAGTATACAGCAAATGCTGACGGGATTGGAACACTCCGAATCCTTGAAGCAATAAGAATACTGGGTCTTGAAAAAAAGACAAAATTCTACCAGGCTTCCACTTCCGAGCTTTACGGTCTTGTTCAGGAAACTCCCCAGAAAGAGACAACTCCTTTTTATCCGAGAAGTCCCTATGCTGTAGCAAAACTGTATGGATACTGGATTACTGTAAACTATAGAGAGGCATATGATATGTTTGCATGCAACGGTATTCTTTTTAATCATGAATCGCCGTTAAGGGGAGAAACCTTTGTTACAAGAAAGATCACAAGGGCTGCTTCCCGAATATCTCTGGGTTTGCAGGAAAAACTTTATCTTGGAAACCTTGATTCAAAAAGGGACTGGGGCCATGCAAAGGACTATGTCAAAGGGATGTGGTTGATCCTTCAGCAGGAAAAACCGGAAGATTATGTTCTTGCAACAGGTGAGACTCATACTGTAAGGGAATTTGTAGAACTTTCATTCAGAGAGGCTGGAATAGAGCTTGAATGGAAAGGTTCCGGTGTTGATGAAAAAGGGATTGATATAAAAAAAGGAAAAACTCTTGTAGAAGTTGATCCAAGATATTTCAGGCCGACAGAGGTAGAGCTCCTTCTTGGAGATCCAACCAAAGCAAGAGAAAAACTTGGCTGGAAACATGAGCATAATCTACAGCAGCTTGTCAGTGATATGGTTAAAAATGATATTGAAGAAGCTAAACGGGATGCTTATTTAAAGAAAAACGGATTCAGGAATTTTGAGTTTAATGAATAAATGAGGTTATCAGAAAAACAGATCAAAATTATAAAAAACGCCCTTAAAAAGCAGTTCGGTTCAGAATACAGTCTTTATTTATTCGGATCACGTGTGGATAATGATAAAAAAGGGGGAGACATTGACCTTCTGGTAGAGCTTAACCGTAATTTTTCTGATATGTATAATAAAAAAATAAAAGTGCTTACAGAAATTAAACTGAAAATCGGAGAGCAGAAAATTGACCTGATTGTTACAGATCAGGGAAAAAAGGATTCAAGGATCATTGTAAAAACAGCGTATAAAACAGGTATTTTGCTATGAATGACAATTTTAAAGAAAAAAAGCTTAAAAACAGCATAGATGAAGCTCTTATTCATCTCAAAAGACTCTTTTTTGCTGAAGAAAAAATTAAAATATTTTTTCCCCTTACTGAAAATTTTGTCTCTGATATAAAAGATGAACAGGTTGAGCATATTGACCAGTTTATTTATCGGTTTATGAAGCTCCAGGATTGTATCGGTCTGAGATTGTTTCCCTCCCTTCTTGAAAATTTACAGGAAGATTTTAAAAACAGGCCCTTTATAGACCTTCTGAACAGGCTGGAGCAGCTTGAAATAATTGACAGCGTAAATTTATGGCAGGAGCTTAGGGAATTAAGAAATAATATTGCGCATGAATATCCTGACAATACAGATGAGAATACTGCAGCATTGAATGAGTTATTCTGGAGAATACCGGAATTGTATGCTGTTTTTGAAAAAACAGTTTTATATATTCAAAAAAACACAAAACTTGAAATTCATCCTCTACCGGAGTGGTTTAATAAAGGTATTAATGAATATGGAAAAAAGCAGTAAAATCTATGTAGCCGGACACAGGGGTCTTGTTGGATCTGCTCTGATAAGAAAGCTTGAAAAAGAAGGTTATACAAATATCCTTACAAGGACTCATTCTGAATTGGATTTGACAAGACAGAGTGATGTAGAAAAATTTTTTGAAACAGAAAAACCTGATTATGTATTTCTTGCTGCAGCTAAGGTCGGTGGGATACATGCTAACAATACATATAAAGCAGATTTTATTTATCAGAACATGATGATTGCTGCAAATGTTATACATGCTTCATATAAATTCGGTGTTAAAAAGCTTCTTAATCTCGGTTCATCATGTATTTATCCTAAGCATGCTCCCCAGCCGATGAAAGAGGAATATCTTTTAACAGGCGAACTTGAGCCGACTAATGAACCATATGCAGTTGCAAAGATAGCAGCAATAAAACTCTGCAGATATTATAATGAACAATATGGAACAGATTTTATATCTGTTATGCCGACAAACCTTTATGGACCCAATGATAATTATGATTTTGAAAATTCTCATGTTCTTCCTGCTCTTTTAAGAAGAATTTATCTTGGTAAACTTCTTAAGGAAGGAGATTTTGACAGAATCAAAAAAGATCTTAATTATCATGAAAAAACAGAGGAATATTCTAAATATACTGAAAAAGAAATAACTGAAAAACTTAAAAAATATCTTGTTTATAAAGATAAAGTCATTATCTGGGGTACAGGCCATCCTTATAGGGAGTTCCTGTATTCAGATGATCTTGCAGATGCATGCTTATTTTTAATGGAAAAATACTCTGCTAAAGAAATAGGTGAATTTGTAAATATTGGTACAGGAAAAGATCAAACAATAAAAGAGCTTGCATATCTAATAAAAGATACAGTTTTCTATATTGGTAAATTGGAATTTGATTCATCAAAACCGGATGGAACACCTAAAAAACTTCAGAATGTTGATAAATTACATTCACTAGGCTGGAAGGAAAATACTACTCTTAAAGTTGGTTTGCAGAAAGTTGTTAATGAATATATTAATAAAGGATAAATATGTTAGATGATAATGAAAAATGGACAACAACTATAGAATATAAGAGTAAGTTGTTTTCTTTAAATATAAAAGAAATTTGGGATTATAAAGATTTAATAGGTTTATTTATTCACAGAGATTTTGTTACTTTTTATAAGCAGACTATTCTTGGGCCTATTTGGTTTATAATTCAGCCATTATTTACTTCCGGAATGTTTACAATTATTTTTGGAAAATTGGCTAAAGTTTCAACAGATGAAATACCTTCATTATTGTTTTATATGTCAGGAGTAATTAATTGGAGTTTTTTTTCAGATACTATATCAAAAACATCAGATACTTTTATAGCTAATGCCGGTATTTTTGGTAAAGTATATTTTCCCCGTTTAACAGTGCCAATTGCTTCTGCAATTACTGGTTTAATTAAATATGCCATTCAATATTTAATATTTATTATTATATTATTATATTATATTTTTAATGACTCACCTATAAAACCTAATAATTTAATTTTTTTAACTCCGTTCTTGATTCTTCAAATATTATTATTAAGTTTAGGATTTGGTATCTGGATTTCAGCAGTTACAACAAAATATAGAGATTTGAAATTTGTTTTACCTTTTTTTATTCAATTATGGATGTATGCAACACCTGTAGTTTATCCTTTATCATTAGTTCCAGATAAATATAAAATATTAATTTCAATAAATCCTATGGTTTCAATAATTGAATTATTTAAAAAAGGATATTTGGGAACTGGAACTGTTAATATTCAATATAATTTAATGGGAATATGCATAACATTTTTTATACTAATATCAGGTATTATTATGTTTAATAGAATTGAAAAAACATTTATGGATACGGTTTAATGATTGATGCTGTTATAATTGCTGGAGGAAAAGGAACCAGATTTAAATCTGTTGCTTCAGATATACCAAAACCGATGGTTTTATTTAATGAAAAACCATTATTAGAATATCAAATTAATCAATTAAAAAAATATGGAATAAAAAATATCTATTTTTTAACTGGTTATTTATCAGAAAAAATTGAAGAATATTTTTCTGATGGAAAATTGTTTGATGTAAATATTAAGTATTTTAAAGAAGACAAACCTTTGGGTACAGCCGGATGCTTAAAACAAATTGAAAAATATATATCAGATGATTTCTTAGTATTAAATGCTGATTTAATATTTGATATAGATATAATGAAAATGATGAATTTTCATATAGAGAAAAAATCATTAGCAACTATTTTTGTTCATCCAAACGATCATCCTTTTGATAGTGATATTATTGATTTTGAAAATGATAACAGAGTCAGTTTAATAAAATCAAAACCTCACACAACTGAAGATTATTATAGAAACAGTGTATGTGCAGGAATATACTTTTTAAATAAAAAGGTCTTATCGTTCTTAAATGGGGATGAAAAAAAAGATATGTGCAAAGATCTATTTAGTGATTTATTGAAAAGTAACAATAGAATTTTTGCATATAAAAGTCCTGAATATGTTAAAGATATGGGAACACCGGATAGATTTGAAAAAGTTAAAAAAGATTTTAAATCAGGAAAAGTCACATCTTTGAATTTTAATATAAAGAGACCTGCTATTTTTATAGATAGAGATGGTGTTATAAATAAGGATTCTGGATTAATACATGAAATAAACAAATTTGAATTGTTACCAGGTGTTGAATCCGCAATTAAAAAAATAAACAACTCAAGATATTTAGCAATAATTATTACAAATCAATCTGTTATTGCCAGAAATCTAATTAGTTTTGAGGAGTTGGAAAATATCCATAATAAACTTGAATGGATACTTGGTCAAAATAATTGTTTTATAGATGATATTTATTATTGTCCTCATCATCCAGATTCAGGTTATCCGGAAGAGATTAAAGAATTAAAAATTCAATGTAATTGCCGTAAGCCGAATACAGGAATGATCGATAAAGCAAAGAATGAATATAATATTGATATTGAAAGGTCATTTGTTATAGGTGATCAGAAATGTGATATTTTGCTTGCAAAAAATGCTGGTTTGAAAGCAATTTTGGTTAAAAGTAATGGTACAGAGTGGAAATATGAAAACCATGATATTAAATACGAGAATCTTGAAGAAGCTGTTGATTATATTCTTAATCAAGAAGAAAATGGTGTAAACAATGTTTGACAATAATGAAAAAGTATTAATAATTGATAAACTATTTAAGGAATATAAACTTGGAGTAATTTCACATGGTACATTGTATCGGGATTTACAAAGTTTATGGGCAAGAATATTAAGAAGAGATGATCCAAACTCAATAATTAATGATTACCATAATTTGGAATCTGAGAAAACAAGTTTTTTAGCTTTAAAAAATATAAGTTTTGATGTGAATAGAGGAGAAATAATAGGGATTATCGGAAAAAATGGTGCCGGTAAATCTACTATTCTAAAGATACTTTCCCGGATAACCTCACCTACAAAAGGTAAAATAAACATTAAGGGTAGAATTGGTTCTTTATTAGAGGTTGGTACGGGATTTCATCCAGAATTAACAGGACGTGAAAATATTTATTTAAATGGATCCATTCTGGGAATGACAAAAAAAGAAATTGCTGAAAAAATTGAACAAATTATAGAATTTGCCGGAATTGGAAGACATATAGATACACCAGTTAAAAGATATTCAAGTGGAATGAGTGTTCGATTAGCATTTTCTGTTGCTGCACATCTTGATCCTGAAATTTTAATTGTTGATGAAGTTTTAGCTGTTGGTGATGTCGAATTTCAAAAAAAATGCTTAGGAAAGATGAAAGATATAAGTAAAGGACAGGGGAGAACAGTAATATTTGTAAGTCACAATATGGGTGCAATTAAAAATTTATGCACCAGAGTTATTGTATTAAAAAAGGGTCAAATTGTTTATAATGGAGAAACTGAAAAAGCAATAAGCTATTATTTAAATGAAAATCAAAATGAAAATGAATATGAAATTAATGTTGAAAAATCAGATAGAAGAAATTCAGAATATAACCCTTACATAAAGAATATTGGGCTTAAAAATAGATTAGATATTAAAACCAATGAATTTACTCAAGGTGAAGATGTAAAATTGCAAATAGAATATTCGGTTCCTGATAATATTAAAGTTGATACTGCAGGATTTTCAATATTAAGCGCTGAAGGAATTGTTATTGGTGGTGTAAATACATTTATGACTTTGAAACCACCACACTCGCTTCCAAATAAGGCATCTATTGTATTTTTTATACCCAAAAAAACACTAATACCTGGAAAATATTATTTAAATGTTTCTATTGGAAATAAAGTTAAAATGCTTGATAAACTTGAAGAAGTCATAAGTTTTTTTGTCACTTCTGAAGATATATATAAAACGGGATACCTTCTGAGTAAGGATGATGGATTAATCAGCCTTAATAATGTGAAAACTGAAGTATATGAAAAATAATAAAATATTATTATTAAAGCCTACAGATCAGAGATATCATAAATTAAATAAATATATTGATTTACATTGTAACTATGATTTTGATAATTGGGTAGAAGGATTTAAACAATTAGGAAAGGATTTAATTGTTTATGATTTTATGAGAGATTACGCAGAATATGGTACTCAATATGTGCAGGATCAGATAATTAAAATAGTTAAAGATGAAATTCCTGAATATACAATCTGGCCGTCAATGACTTATGAAATATTAGGATCAACTTTTGATAAAATCAGGAAGTTTGGAACTAAAATAATTGCATTCTTTTTTGATGATGAAATGAGGTTTAATAATTATTCAAAATATTTTATTGGTAATGTTGATTATGTGATAACTTGTGATTCAAAAAAATCTGAACAACTATATAAAAATCTTGGTATAAATGCACAATTTGTAACAAATAATCCATCATTTTCATTTTATGAAAATAAAAAAATACAAGAAAAAGTTTACGATGTATCATTTGTTGGTAATAAAATTGCTGATAGAGAGAAATATTTAAATAAAATATCAAATGCTAATATTGATGTAAATGTATTTGGGATGGGATGGAATTCTGGAATAATATCAACAAAAGATATGATAAACATCTTTAATGAAACTAAGATTAATTTAAGTTTCATGAAATCAGAAGATATGAAATCCTTTCAGTTAAAAGGTCGGATTTTTGAAATTTGTATGTGTGGCGGCTTTTTGTTATCTGAATATGTACCTGGTATTGAAAATTTTTATGAAATAGGTAAAGAAATTGAATGTTTTTCTTCAGATAATGAGTTAATTAGTAAGATAGAGTTTTATTTAAATAATGAAGAAAAAAGACAGCAAATAGCTGAAGCAAGTTACTTAAAAACAAAAAAAAATTACAGCTTTGAAAAAATTATGAGTGATTATTTTGATAAGTTAAAAGTCATAGAATCAAGTAATAATTCCATAGGTGAATCAAATAATGAATTAGTAAAAAACAGTTTAATTTCTTCTGCATTCTCCAGATTTAAAATTGGAAGAATTGATCAATTTTTAGATGAATTAAAATGTGCCGGTGAAATCGACGGTAATGATAAAAATATATTGAGATTGCAAAATGAAATGATTAGTTGTATGAATAAAATTGAAAAAACAATGACAAACAGAAGTCTTTTTCATAGAATCAAATACAGATTATTTAGAAACTAGAATTATGTTTATTAGCAAACTTTTGTTAAAGTATCCAGAATTAAATATTTGTAAAACAGATATTATAAAATCAATAAACCTTTTGTATGAATCTGTAATTACCAATAACAGGTTATATTTTTGTGGTAATGGCGGAAGTTCAGCAGATGCAGATCATATTGTTGGAGAGTTATTAAAAGGATTTCTTTTAAATAGAGATTTAGCAAAGAATAAAATTGATAAAATCCTGGAACATTATCCTGAAGATTCTGAAGAAATTATAAGAAATATTCAGGAAGGTGTTCCAGCAATATCTTTATCTTCCCAAACAGCGTTTTTAACTGCATATGCAAATGATAAAGATATTAATTATGCATATGCTCAACAGGTATATGTTTTTGGAAACAGAAATGATGTCTTATTTGCTATTTCAACTTCTGGAAATTCTAAAAATATTATAAATGCATGTAAAATTGCAAAAATCAAAAAATTAAAAATAATTGGATTAACCGGTAAAACTGGTGGAGAACTTGCAGATTACTGTAATGTTTGCATTAGAGTTCCATCAGATTATACTCCTGAAATACAGGAATATCACTTACCAGTTTATCATGCTATTTGTGCAGAGTTGGAAAACAAACTTTATAGCAAATAATAAACATTTTAAGTAAGAAATTTTAAGAAGGTAATAAATGATTATATCAAGAACACCTCATAGAATATCTTTTTTCGGGGGTGGAACTGATTATCCTAATTATTATATGAAATATGGCGGTAAAGTATTAGGTTCAACTATTGATAAATACTGTTATCTAAATGTTCGTAAACTCCCCCCTTTTTTTGATCATAAACATAGAATTGTTTATTCATCTCAGGAAAATGTAAACAATATAGAAGATATTAAGCATCCTTCGGTTCGTGAAACTTTAAAATACCTAAATATAAATTATGGTATATCGATACATCATGATGGAGATATTCCTGCTCGAAGCGGCATGGGATCAAGCTCAGCTTTTACAACCGGTTTGCTTTTAAGTCTTTTAGCGTTAGAAGGCCGATCAATATCTAAAGAAGACTTGATGATAAAAACTATAGATATTGAACAGAATAAAATAAAGGAAAATGTCGGGTCTCAGGATCAGGCATTTGCATCTTTTGGCGGTTTGAATGTAATTGAGTTTAGTAAGAGCGGTAATATAAATGTTAAACCAATTATTATTTCTAAAAAAAGAAAACTTGAATTTGAATCATCAGTATTATTGTTTTATACAGGAATCAGCAGAATAGCTTCTAATATTGCAAAAGATCAGATAAAGAACACAGATAAAAATATAGATCAGCTGCATATAATGAATGAACTTGTTGATAAAGCCTATAACATACTAATTGATGAAAATATTGATTTAAATAATTTTGGAAGTTTATTAAATGATACATGGAAACTTAAGAAAAGTTTATCAAAGCAAATATCAAATGATTTTATAGATAATCTCTATAAAAGAGCAATGAGCGCTGGTGCTGTCGGAGGTAAGATTCTAGGTGCAGGCGGTGGCGGATTTATAATGTTTTATGTTGAACCAGATAAGCAAAAACAAGTAATTTCTGAATTGAGCGACTTGTTACATGTTCCTTTTAAATTTGAATATGAAGGTTCAAAGATTATATTATATCAAAATACTTAAAAAGAGGAAAATATGAAAATAAAATTACCATTAATGGAAAATAATATACCAGAAGAAGATTTAACGGCATTAGCAGATTTTTTAAAAACCAATCCAAGATTAACTCAGGGAAATAATGTCAGGAAATTTGAAGAGGAATGGTCAGACTGGCTTGGCGTAAAATATAGTGTTTATGTTAATTCAGGTGCTTCTGCTAATTTAATAACAATGGCTGCATTGAAATATATTCACGGTAATGATTTTGAAATCATTGTGCCTACATTAACATGGGTATCTGATATTGCATCAGTAATGCAAAATGGTTTCAAACCGGTTTTTGTTGATATAAATCCTGATAATTTATGTATGGATGAAGATCTTGTTCTTGATGCAATTACTGATAAAACAAAAGCTGTTTTTTTAACATATGTTCAGGGATTTAACGGATTATCTGATAAGCTGCTTAATACATTAAAAGAAAAAAATATTTTATTAATAGAAGATGTTTGTGAATCGCATGGAGCAACCTTTAAAAATAAAAAACTTGGCAGCTATGGATTTGCTTCGAATTTTTCATTTTATTTTGCTCATCATATGAGTACAATAGAAGGTGGAATGGTATCAACAAATGATGAATATTTTTATAATGTTATTTGTATGTTGAGATCACATGGAATGGTCCGTGAATTAAAAAATGAAAAAATAAAAAATGATATCATTGATAACAACAGAGATTTGAATCCTGATTTTATATTTGAGATGCCTGCATATAATGTTAGAGGTACAGAGATTGGCGGTTTTTTAGGTAGAAAACAGTTAAAACGACTTGATGAAAATAACATTAAAAGACAAAGAAATTTTGCAATATTTCTTGAACATCTTGATAATAAAAAATATAAAACAGATTTTGATGTTACAGGTTCCTGTAATTATGCATTTAATTTAATACTGAATGAAAAAAATGAAACATTTAGAAATAAACTTGAAAATGAAATGAGAAAAGCTGATATCGAATTTCGAAGAGGCAGTGCTGGCGGTGGAAATCAGTTAAGACAACCTTATATAAAAAGAATGTTTTCTGATATTAAATTAGAAGATTATCAAGCTGTCGATCATGTACATTTTTTTGGATATTATATTGGTAATTTCCCATCATTAACAGAAGAAAAAATATTAAAATTATGTGATTTTTTAAACAATATTGAAAATGATTAAAGGAAGATAATATGAAAAAAATATTAGTTACTGGAGGTGCTGGTTACATAGGTTCGGTTTTAGTCCCTGAACTTTTAAGAAATGAGTATGAAGTAACAGTTATTGATAACTTCATGTTTAATCAGAGTTCATTATCTGAATGCTGCTATAATAAGAACTTTAATATTATAAATGGCGATGTCAGAGATGAATTACTAATTAAAGAAGTTGTAAAGGATCATGATATCTTTATTCCTTTGGCTGCTTTAGTTGGTGCTCCTTTATGTGATAAAGATAAAATTGGATGTGAAACAACGAATAGAGATGCAGTAAAACTTCTTACATCAAAATTATCAAAGGATCAGAGGATTATTATACCAATAACAAATAGCGGTTATGGTATCGGAGAAAAAGGTAAGTATTGTACAGAAGAAACACCATTAAGACCAATTTCTTTTTATGGAACAACAAAGGTAGATGCTGAAAAAGCAGCATTTGATCATGGAAATACAATAAGTTTAAGACTTGCTACAGTGTTCGGAATGAGTCCCAGAATGAGGCTGGATTTACTTGTAAATGATTTTACATATAGAGCTGTTAAAGATAAAGTATTAGTAGTTTTTGAAGGCCATTTTAAAAGAAACTATATACATATAAGAGATGTTGTCCGAGCTTTCTTATTTGCAATTGATGACAAACTGAATGTAAATGAAGCATATAATGTTGGATTATCAGATGCAAATCTTTCAAAAATTGAATTATGTAATAAAATTAAAGAGATTATTCCTGAATTTATTTTTCTTGAAGAGCAGATTGGTAAAGATCCTGATAAACGTGATTACATTGTATCCAATGATAAAATTGAAAAGATGGGATTTATGCCTGCATATTCTCTGGAAGATGGTATCCATGAATTAGTTAAGGGATATAAAATTATTAATAATAATAAATATTCAAATATATAGTTAATATTATGAAAAATAAATTAGAAAATAAAATTAAATGGGTCTGGGAAGAAACATTAAAGATTCATAAAATTGCTCCTGAGACTCGAATAGCATCTTCACTTTCATGTATTGAAATATTTGTTTCCCTGTTTTATGGAGGAATCCTGAAATATAATCCTGAAGATGAATATTGGGAAGATAGAGATAGACTAATAATAAGTAAAGGTCACGGATCAATTTCTTTATATCCCATTCTTGCAGATTGCGGATACTTTGATAAAGATGAATTAAGAAAAGTTTGTTGTCAGGGTAGTTTTCTTGGAGGAATTCCTGATCCAATTATTCCAGGATATGAAACTGTAAATGGTTCACTTGGGCATGGTTTAGGTGTTGCCAGTGGAATTGCAATAGCTCTTAAGAAGAAAAAACTTGATAATTCTGTGTTTGTCATGGTTGGTGATGGTGAACTTTATGAAGGTGCTAATTGGGAAGCAATAATGTTTGCAGCACATCATCAACTTGATAATTTAATCATTCTATTAGATTGCAATAAAATATCAATGTTAGATTATACAGATAAAATTATAAATCATTTTTCTTTTGATGAAAAATTTAAGTCATTTAATTGGGATATTTTTAGAGCTAATGGTCATAATATTGATGAAGTCATGAACAGTTTAAATGATGCTAAGCAGCTGAAAAATCATAAACCGAAAATAATTATTTTTGATACAGTTAAAGGCAAGGGTGTACCTGATTTAGAAAATCACTATCTATCTCATGTTCTTACGGTAAAAGCAGATAATATAGATTTACTTCTCAAAGGGAAAAAAGATGAATAATAAAGTAACAGCCATGAGAGATGTTTTTTTGGAAAAACTAATTTTTTTAATGGAAAATAATCAAAAAATATTTTTTGTTACTGCTGATTTTGGCTCACCTGTACTGGATAAAATAAGAGAATATTTTCCAGATCGATTTATTAATGTCGGTATTGCAGAACAGAATTTAATAAATGTATCAACAGGATTGGCACTTGAAGGATATACTGTTTATGCATATGCTATTGCTCCTTTTATTACTATGCGATGTTATGAACAGATTAGAGTTAATATAGCAATATTAAGTCAGGTTCGTCCGATGAATATAACTTAATCGGTGTTGGTGCTGGTTATAGTTATGTTGTTTCCGGACCTACTCATCAATGCCTTGAAGATATATCTATAATGAGAACTCTTCCAAATGTTGAAGTTTTTTCACCATCAGATTCATTTACTGTAGAAAAATTTGTACAGTATTCGGCTAACCATAATGAACCAAAGTATATAAGATTGGATGCTAAACCTCTTACTAATATTTATACGGATTCAGATAATTTAACAATTGATAATGGTTTTTCGGAAATTAAAAAAGGAAATAGTGTTTGTATAATTTCGACAGGTTATATGACACATAATGCTCTGGAAATAGCTCAGGAATTAGAACAGAAAAATATAAATGTTGGTCTAATTGATCTGTTTTTACTTAGAAATTTTGATAAAGAAAGTCTAATAAGAATTTTAAAAAAGTATTCATCAATTATAACTTATGAAGAAGGTTTTTCCGGTAAAGGCGGTCTGGACAGCTTAATTTCTTTTTTATTAAATGAATTTGATATCATAAAGCATTTTATTCCAATAGGGTTAAATGATAAATATAATTTTGAATTAGGCGACCGAGACTATCTACATGAAATTTGTAATGCTGGAAAAAGTATTTTATTGAAAAAGGTAATTGAAAATTATGAAAAATGATGTTGTTTTAATAAATCCGGGTGACAGGAAACAGGTTTTTCAGGATCTCGGTTCAGATGTTGCCGGAGTAGAACCGCCATATTGGATTGCTGTGATAGCAGCTTTCTTAAGAGAAAAAGGTTATAATCCATTTGTTATTGATGCTAATGCTGAAAATATAACACCAGAAGAAACTGCAAAAATTGTAAAGGATATAAACCCATATTTAGCTATAGTTATTGTTTATGGATCTCAGCCTTCAGCATCAACCCAGAATATGTCTGTTTCTGGAAAAATCTGCAGTGAAATAAAAAATATCACAAATATAAAAGTTGCTATCGGGGGATTACATCCATCAGCTTTACCAAAAAGAACACTGGAAGAAGAGAATGTTGATTTTGTTATAGATGGAGAAGGACCACTAACTATTGATCTATTATTATCTTATTTAAAATCCGGAAAAGAGAATTATGAAGATATTAATGGATTGTGGTGGACTGCAGCTGATGGAGAAATTAAAAATACTCCAAGATTTCCAATTATAAAAGATATTGACAGCTTTTTACCAACTGCTGCCTGGGATTTATTGCCCATGGAAAAATACCGTGCACATAATTGGCATTGTTTTGATGATATTGAACATAGAAGTCCATATGGTGCTATTTATACAAGTTTGGGATGTCCTTTTGGATGTGTTTTCTGCTGTATTAATGCTCCATTTGGAAAACCGTCAATCAGATATAGAAATCCTGATAAAGTTATAGAAGATATAGATATACTCGTTAATAAATATAATGTTAAAAATATAAAATTTGTTGATGAATTATTTGTTCTAAAAGAAGATCATTATATGACTATTATCGATAAGATTATAGAAAGAAACTATGATTTAAATATCTGGGTTTATGCACGAGTAGATACAGTTAAAACTGATGTACTTAAAAAAATGAAACAAGCCGGAGTAACCTGGTTTGCACTGGGTATAGAGTCTGCGAATCCGGATGTCCGTGATGGTATTTCAAAAAAAATGTATATAAAGGATATTAAGGCTGTTGTAAAAAGTATTCAGGATGCTGGAATAAGAGTTATTGGAAACTATATTTTTGGTTTACCTGATGATACTCATGAAACAATGGAAGAAACCTTGAATATGGCAATTGAACTTAATTGTGAGTTTGCGAATTTTTATTCAGCAATGGCTTATCCCGGTTCAAAATTATATGATATAGCATTAAATGAGAATTGGGAATTACCGAAAGAATGGCATGGTTATTCTCAGCATTCGTTTGAGACATTGCCATTACCAACAAAATATATTTCAGCAAAAGAAGTGCTCCAATTCAGAGATGATGCTTTTAATAAGTATTTTACTACTCCTGAATATTTGGATATGTTGGAAGAAAAATTTGGTGTGCAGGTCCGTAAACATATTGAAGAAATAACAAAACACAAACTAAAGAGAAAAATCTTATAGGTTAATTATGTTAAACATTAAGAACAAAATAAAAGATTCTATATGTAAAATGAGTCTTATGGTTGATGAAAATTTACATAACTATAATAAACAGTATGACGATTTATTATATATTTTTGACCGATATGTGAATAATGGCGTTTTAAAAAGTTGTAATTTTGATTTTGAAGACTTTAAGAAAGATGTTTTTAATTATTTAAATACATTATCGACTAATGATAAACTTATATATAGATTTGCCAATTCTGTCTCAAAACCAACACTATATTCAATTGTATATTCCTTTTTAACAAATCAGTTATTAAACATTGAATTATCAGAAGTAGATAGAAATAAATATATAGAATTATTTAACTCTTATCAAAATGAGAATGGCTATTTCTATGATAAAGAACTTGAATCTGAAAACTATTATAATCTCAATTGGTGGGGCGGACAGCATATAGCACTGCATTTAATAACAGCATTTTCTTATTTAAATACAAAACCAAAGTATGAATTCAATTATATAAAAAAATACTATGATAAAGATACTTTGATTAAATATCTCGATAATCTGGAATTTAATGATATAGTTGATACTGATTCAGATAATGCAATAATGAATCTAGGAACTATATTTCAATATCAGAGAGACTTCTTTTCAGATGATAAAGCAATTGAACCTCTTAATATATTATTTGATGAATTAGAAAAGAAAATTAATAAAGGAACTGGTAGTTGGGGATTTGGAAAAGATGATGATCCTAAATATTTATCAAGAGCACAACAGTTTGCTTATCATTTATATCCTTTATGGTTATATGATAAAAGGGATATTAGGTATATTAATGAAATCATTGATTTGACATTAAAAAATCAAACAGTACTTGGTGGATTTGGAGCTGTCTTAAATACAAGTGCCTGTGAAGATATCGATAGTATAGATTTATTAATAAAACTGAATAAGTTAACAGATTACAAAAAAGATGAAATAAATAATACAATAAAAAAAGCTTTCCCATGGGTTTTTGCCAATCAAAATAATGATGGCGGTTTTGTTTTTAATAGAAATGAATATTTTTATTTTGGTCATAATCTCAACAGCAGTGTTAGTAATGAAAGTAATGTTTTTGCAACATGGTTTAGAACATTAAGCATTGCATATATGGCTAATTATTTGAATTTAAAAAATGATTTTAATATAGGCTATTGTCCTGGATATCAATTCTAGAGGATTTTATAATGAAACTTTTAAAAAAAATTAATAATAATTTTTATTTACTGAAAAATAATCTTTATAAAGAAGATAAAATTTTTACACATCTAGAGATAGATGAAAAAAAAGAACTTTTTCTATTAGCTGCAAGTTTTAAAGAATATGCAAATATTGTAGAAATTGGATCTTATTTGGGTTCCAGTTCATGTTTTTTATCTGCTGGATTAAAAAATGGATTTGTTTACTGTATTGATACTTGGCAAAATGATGCTATGTCTGAAAGTAATAAAGATACATATACACAATTTTGTGATAATACAAGTAAATATTCAAATAAGATTAGAAAGATTCGAGGTTGGAGCTATAATGTTGTAGATCAGATATTGGAAAAAACAAGTAATATTGATTTGCTTTTTATTGACGGAGACCATTCGTATGAAGGTGTAAAAAAGGATTGGGATGTTTATTCACCTTTTTTAAGAAGCGGATCGATTATTGTAATGCATGATAGTGGTTGGGCTGATGGTGTTAAAAAGGTTATTGAAGAGAATATAAAAAGCAAAGTAAGTCAAGAGAAAACTATGCCAAATATGTGGTGGGGTATTATAAAATAATGCCATTAGAATATTTTTTAATGATATATATCGAGATTTAAATGATTAAACTATCAATAGTAATTCCAACATTAAATAGAGCTGAATGTCTTGATACAACTTTAAATTCTATTACAATTCAAAACAGTGATCAAAATGATTTTGAAGTAATCGTAATAGACAATGGATCAACAGATAATACAGATAAAGTTATAAAAAAATATAAAAATAGAATTCTTAATTTACAATATATTTATGAAAAAAGACCTGGATTACATGTTGGTAGAAATCTTGGACTACAAATTGCAAAAGCTGATATTGTTTCTTATTTAGATGATGATGTGATTTTAAATTCGAAGTGGATAGAGTCTATTATTAATAGGTTTAATAAAAATAATAATATTGTTTTAGTTGGAGGACCATGTAAACCGAAATGGGAAGGTAAAAAACCATATTGGCTAGAATCATTTATTATAAATGATGGAGATCGTTGGGAATTAAGTGAATTAAGTTTAATTGACCTTGGGAATAAAGAGAAAGAAATATCTGCAATGGATATTTATGGCTGTAATTATTCTATAAAAAGAAAAATAGCAGTACAGCTTGGTGGTTTTAGGCCAGATGGTATGCCAAAAAAGCTTTTAAAGTATAGAGGGGATGGAGAAAGCGGTTTATCCTCAATAATTGATAAAAATGACAATTTCATTGTTTTTTATGAACCTCTGGCTAGTGTTGAACATATTGTTTCCAGTGATAGATTAACTGAAAAGTATTTTCGAGGTATTTCTAAGCGAGGAGCTATAGGTGATGCATATTCCAAATTCAGATCAATTGGCATTGAAAATAATAAACAGCATATAAAAGAACTCATTTCTCGTTTTATTGTTTTATTAAAAACAATTATAAACTATTATAAAAATAAAAATAAAAATAAAAATATTTATTCAAGAAGTGACTATTGGTTGAATGCATATTTTTATTGTTTTCTTCATTATTTAAGAATATTTTGTTCTTTAAAATTACGTAAATGGGTTTGTCAAGATACTTATTATAATGAAGATTCTTGCCCTTATTCAGAGTAAATTATTATGATATTAAAAAATAAAAATATTACTTTTGTATTATATGGTTATCCTTTAGGTGTATCTACAATGTTGATTAATGCAATTCAAATGTTAAAGGATAATAACAACAACGTAACTGTTTTAGTTAATGATGATTATCAAAAAAATACTCCATGTGAACAATGGCTTGAAGATATAATTATTTCTTTACCTACCAAAGAAAATAATTTATTATTTAGAATTAAAAGAAAAATATTAAATATAGTTCTTCCAAACAGAAAAATAAGCTGGAAAGAAAAAAATATAGGAATATTTAGTTTTTCAAAACAAATTAAAAAATATCTTAAAAAAAAGTCTATAGATATTTTGATGCCTGTAGAAGCATATAGTTTAATTTCTGTTGATAATGCTATATCAAAAAAAAGTAATCATGAAATATTTTATTTTGATATGGAGTTATTAGATTGGAATAGTGAAAACCCTTTATATTCAGATAAATTAGAGTTGAAAAAATACCAATACAATGCATTAAAAAACACAAAAAAAACAATAATTACAAGTTTTAATCGAGCTAAGATTTTTTCCAAAATAAATAAATATTCTTTTAAGAATATATATGTATTGCCTGTTGTTCCAAGAAAGAGAGAATTAAAAACTAAATCTGATTATTTTAGAAAAAAATTCAATATTAATGAAAATAAATATATTGTTTTGTATTCAGGAAATTTTATGCCATGGGCACAATGTCTTGAAATAATAAAAAATGTTAAATTATGGGATAATGATGTTATTTTGATAATGCATACATGGAATAAAGATTCTAAAAATACAGATTACTTCAAAAAAATGAAAAAAGAAGCTAATAATTTAAATGTTATTTTTTCATTTGATTATTTAACATATGATGAATTAGCTTTAGCAATGTCTTCTGCTGATATTGGATTAATGTATTATCAGGAAATTGATGATAATTTTACTGAAATATGTTTTTCGTCTAATAAAATGGGCGAATATTTAGCATCTGGTTTACCTGTAATTTGTTCACCTTTTGAAAATTTAAAAATTTTTGTTGAAAAAAATAAAATTGGATTATCTGTTGCTCATAATGAAATACATTTAGCCTTAAATCAGATTCTGTTACAAACAGATGAATATATTAAAAATGTACAAAAATGTGTAGATGAGTATTTCACCTTTGAAAAATATTTTAATAAAGCATTTAATAAACAGGAGCATTAAAAATGGATCTATACAAAGTTAAATTAAGTGGCGCAGATCCTGTTGGAAAAGTTTTTTTTGATGGTAATTATTATTACAGATTTATTTCTGATAAAAATATGATAATTAAGGAAATGTTTGAAAATGGTTTTTTTTACAAACTTATAAATGAAAAATATATTCCTGATATGGAAATATATGATGAACCATTAAATATTGAAAATAAAGAATTTGATATAATTATAAAACAAGAATCTATTTCTCCTATTACATATCCACGGGAATGGTCATTTGAAGTAATTAAAGCTGCAGCAATTAAATATATAAACCTTGTAGAGATTTCAAAAGAATATGGATATGGATTAAAAGATTGTCATTTATTTAATTTTGTATTTAAAAATAATAATCCTTTATGGGTAGATATCGGTAGTTTTTTTAAACTAAAAAAAGACTATAATGCTTTTCCAATAACAGATTTTTTATCATCAATAGTTTTTCCACTTAAATTATGGAGTAAGGGATCTGATAAATTTGCAAATCGTTTACTATCATCACCAATTGATACTATAACTGAAGATGATTTATTTGCACTGAGAAAAAGTATTAAAAAGCTTTCTTATCCACGTATATTAAAAAAAATATACAATAAGATAATTAAAGTATTGAATATAAGTATTAATACAAAAAAAATAAAAAAACATATATTAAAATTAAAATCTAATAAAAAAACTATGTGGAGTGAATATCATTCTGAGTATTATGATTCAAATAATAACATAATTGAAGATAGTAGATTTAAACGAATAATTGATATTTTATCAGAAATAAAACCAAAGAGTATAATTGAATTAGCTGGAAATGCTGGTATATTATCTGAAAAAATATATGATTCTAATATATGTGATAAAATCATATGTACTGATTATGATTATTATGCTGTAGATACTTTATTTTTAAACTTAATAAAAAATAAAAAAAGCATTATACCAGTAAGACTTGATTTTATGGTTAGGGAAGGATCAATTTCTGAAATATCATCAGAAAATAGATTTAAATCTGAATGTGTCATAGCGTTAGCTGTTACACACCATCTTCTTTTAACTCAAGGGTATGATTATGATGAAATATTTGAATCTGTTGGTTTATATACTGAGAAATATATAATTATTGAATATATGCCGCTAGGATTATGGAATGGAAAAACTGCTCCAAAATTACCAGATTGGTATAATGAAGAGAATTTTTCTAAAAACTTTAATAAATATTTTGAAATATTAAAAACTGAGAAACTCGATGATAATCGTATAATGTATTTTGGGCAAAAAAAATATAAATAGGATTTTTTATGATAGAAAAAATAATAAATGGAGAAAAGATATTGGCTATCATTGTAAAAGAAAAATACCATAATGAGGGAATATCTTTTTTTACTCCAGATGATTTTTCTCAGCAGTTGGCTTTTATGTCTCATCCAAAAAATAAAATAATTGAACCTCATGTTCACAATAGAGTAACTAGGGAAGTTCATTTTACACAGGAAGTTCTTTTTATCAGGAAAGGAAAATTAAGAGTAGATTTTTATGATGATAATCAAAATTATCTTGAGAGCCGGATTCTTGAAAAGGGAGATACTATACTTCTTGCTTCTGGAGGACACGGTTTTAAAGTACTTGAAGAACTGGAAATGTTTGAGGTAAAACAGGGCCCTTATGCTGGAGAAAATGATAAAACTCGATTTGAAGGGATTAACTCAGAGGAGATAATAATTAAAAATGAAAAATAAATTTATACCGGTTTGTGAACCACTACTTGATGGTAATGAATTAAAATATATCACAGATGCGGTATCTACTGGATGGATATCGTCGGCAGGTGGTTATATTGAAAAATTTGAAAAAGCATTTGCTGAATACTGTGGATCTAAGTATGCAGTTGCAGTCTGTAATGGTACAGTTTCTCTTCATCTCGCTCTTGCATCATTAGGAATTGGAAAAGGAGATGAGGTAATAATTCCTGATTTTACCATGATTGCATCTGCTTTTTCTGTCTGCTATACAGGTGCTGTTCCAGTATTTGTTGATTCAGATAAAGATACATGGAATATTGATGTAACTAAAATAGAAGAAAAAATTACTGATAAAACAAAAGCAATAATGCCTGTTCATGTTTTTGGTAATATGTGCAATATGGATGAAATAGTAAAAATTGCTGAAAAATATAATTTATATATCATTGAAGATGCTGCTGAAGCACATGGTGCTGAATATAAAGGAATAAAATCAGGTAAATATTCTGACATTGCTTCATTCAGTTTTTTTGCCAACAAAAATATAACAACTGGCGAAGGCGGTATGGTTGTAACAGATAATGATGATATTTACTTAAAAGCAAAATACTTTAAAAATATGTGTTTTCCGGTAAATGGTAAAAGAAATTATCTTCATGAAGATATCGGCTTTAATTACAGGATGAGTAATCTGCATGCTGCTATTGGTCTAGCTCAGACAGAAAAAGCTGATTTCTATAGGGATCTGAGAATAAATAATAATAAAAATTATAAAAAATACTTATCGGATTGCCCTGGAATAATTTTTCAGAAAGATGAAGAAAATTCATTAAACTGTAACTGGATGAATTCTATTGTTATAGATTCTAAACAATATGGAAGATCCCGTGATGAAATAATGGTTTTTCTAAAAGAAAAAGGTATCGATACAAGACTTCTTTTTAATGGAATGCATCGTCAGCCGGCTTTAAATAAGTATGGATGCGATTGTAGTAGTGAATATAAAGTTACAGACTACCTTTCTGATAATGGATTTTATCTGCCTTCTGGAAGTGGTTTAAAGGAAGAAGAAATATATAGAATTTGTTCTGAAATAATGAATTACAGGAAATAGTTATATGGACGTTTTTGGAGAAAGTTACTCAAGGTATTATAATCTTTTATATAAGGATAAAAATTATAAAAGTGAATTTGATTATATATATGAGAAATTGATAAAAAAGAATATATCTGGGGATTATAAAACTATTCTTGATATTGGATGTGGAACAGGTAAACACCTTAAATATTTTAAAGAAAAAGGTCTTGATGTATCAGGTGTTGATTTATCTGAAAATATGATTAGCAGAGCAAAAGAATATTTATCACAGGAAGAAAATCTTTTATGTTCAAGAGCATCTGATTTCAGCTTTGGTCATAAGTTTGATGTTATTGTTTCACTTTTTCATGTAATGAGTTATCAAACATGTAATAATGAACTTAATAAAGTTTTTGAAAATGTAAGTAATCACTTAAATAAAGATGGATTATTTATATTTGACTTCTGGTATGGTCCCGCTGTATTAACAGATCCTCCTGTTGTTCGGATAAGACGACTTGAAGATGATGAAGTTAACATTACAAGATTAACTGAACCAGCTTTAAGAGAAAATGAAAACATAGTAGATGTCAATTTTGAACTATTACTTGAAGATAAAAAAACCAGGGAAATTAGCAGATTTGAAGAAACACATAATATGAGATATCTATTTCTGCCAGAAATAATTAATTATTGTGAAACAAACAACTTGAAGTTAGTAAAATCATATGAATGGATGACTGAAAATAAGCTTTCTAACAAATCTTGGTATGGAGTTGTTGTAATAAAAAAATGAAAGTAGGTGTATGGCTGCTTGATGATTACAGCAAAAAAATTGGAGGCGGGTTTTCTTATTATGACAAGTTAATAGAGTCGATTGATAATTATAATTTTGAAGATATAGATATTCAATTTATTTCAAAAAATAGAATAAACAAAACAAATAAAGCAATAATATATCTACCTGAGATAAAAAAAAACATATTATGGAAGTTCGTTTATAAGATAAAAAGAAAACTTTTTATTATTTTGTTTAATAAAACAATAGATTATAATAAAGAGAAATATTCTAAATATCTAAAAGATAATAATGTTGATATAATTTATTATCCTGTACAGACAATGTCTCCTGTTGAAGATATTCCCTATATAACAACAAACTGGGATATCGGCCATAAATCAAGTCATTTTTTTCCGGAATTTATTTTTGATAATACTTTTGAATCAAGAGATAATTGGTATAGAAATTCTTTGTTAAAGTCTTTTTGTGTTTTTTGTGAATCAGAATTCGGGAAAAATGAATTAGTTAAATATACAGGGATCAATCCTGCAAAAGTTAAAATAGTTCATATTTTCCCCGGCAAAGTGGTTGATCTAAAAATTAATCAATCTGAACAAGTACAGATATTAAAAAAATATAATCTGGTTAAGAATAAATATTTCTTTTATCCTGCACAGTTTTGGGCGCATAAAAATCATTATGGATTATTAAAAGCTTTTAAAGAGGTCCTTAAGACTTATTCAGATTTAAAAATTGTTTTAACTGGGGCAGATAAAGGGAATTTAGAATATATAAATGAAATAATTTATAAACTGAATATTACCGATCAGGTTATAATTACTGGATTTGTTGAATTAGAAGATATATATACTTTTTATAAAAATGCTGTATCTCTTGTAATGCCTACTTATCTAGGGCCTACTAATATGCCTTTACTGGAAGCTCTTTATATAGGATGTCCGGTTATTTGTTCAGATTTTGAAGGGCATAGAGAAATGATGAATAATGCAGCTTTTTATTTTAAACCTGAATTATGTAATGATATAAAAGAATGTATGTTAAAAGTAATAAATAATGATGAAAGATTAAAGCTTCTGCAGAATGCAGAGAAAACTATAAGTAATAATAAATTTACATGCGAACAAGCTTTAAGTGAAATTAAAAATAATATTCTTGAGTTAACAGCTATTAGAAAGTGCTGGAAATAAAATGGAAGTAAAAGCAATATTTACAATAATAACTGTTTGTTATAATTCGGAAAAGACAATTGAAAAAACAATTAAATCTGTTTTAAACCAAACTTACCAGAATTATGAATATCTTATTATTGATGGAAAATCAAGCGATGGAACATTAGAAATAGTAAAGTCATATGAACAAAAGTTTTATGGTAGGTTAAAATGGATTTCAGAAGAAGATGATGGTTTGTATTATGCAATGAATAAAGGAATAGAAAAATCATCTGGTGATATCATTGGTATCATTCACAGTGATGACTGGTTTGAAAAGAATACTCTTGAAATAATATCCAACGAATATAAAAAAAATAGTAACTGTGTATTTTATGGATTATTGAAAGTTTGGAATAATAATCGGGAAACACATATATATTCAAATAATCATTATTTTTTACCGAATGTAATGATTCAGCATCCAACTGTTTTTATACCAAAAAAAATATATGAAAAAAACGGATTATTTAATACAGATTATAAAATTGCAGCAGATTATGATTTAATGCTGAGATTATATTACAGCAAAGTTGATTTCATACAGATTGAGAGGGTACTTGCTAACTTCAGTACTGGTGGATTATCCGGTAATAATAGAGAATTGGAAAAAGAAATTGTTAAAATAAAAAGGGAACATAAAATATACAGTAATAAAAAAGCAATATTAGTTAATTTAAAGGATGAAATTAATAATTCTATCAAAACAATAAAAAGCAAATTAAAAAAAGTTCTTGGATATTAGTTTTGAAGAATATAGTAATTATACAGGAAAGTCTGATCTTTGGCGGAGTTGAAAAAGTTTTAACTAATTTGGTAAGTAATCTTGATAGAAACAAAATTAAAGTAAGAATAATTCTTGTGAAAAGAAAAAATGACCTTATAAACGAAATACCGGAGGATATTGAAGTCTATTATTTAAATAAATCTGATAAGAAGAGCGTTAAAGAAAAATTATTTAAAATTAAGCAGAAATATCCTTATTTTGTTCAAAAAATCATTACTTTGTTCTTTTTGGTATTTTCTATTCCATACTATCTTTTAAAAGTATTACAATACCGGGTAAAGATAAGAAATATAATTAATCAAGATGATTTAGTTATTTCCATGAATATGAGAAATTTATTTATCAGTTTATTATTATTAGGGATGAAAAATACAAAAATAGGCTGGATTCATGGAAATGTCAATAATGATACTGGCAGGTTTTCAAAAACAGGCTACCCTTTTTTTAAATATTACAACTCTATTATTACAATATGTAATGATTGCCGGCTTGACTTTAATGGAAAATTTCAATCTTTAAAAAACCGTACAGTAATGTTTTATAATTCTTTTTCTATTCAAAATATTTATAAAAAAAGCAAAGAAGATTTTGAAACAGATTATAAATATATAATTTCAATGGGACGTCTTGATTATGAAAAAGGTTTTGATGTTTTAATTACTGCTTTTTCAAAACTGATTAAAGATGGATATAAAGAGCAATTAGTCATTTTGGGTAGAGGTCCTGAAGAAATTAAGTTGAAAAAACTTGTTAATGAATTAAATATTAATGATTATGTTCTTTTTCCCGGATTTGATATAAATCCGTATAAATGGGTGAGAAATTCTGAAATGTATATTCTTCCATCCAGAGGTGAAGGTTTTGGAAATGTAGTAATAGAAGCTCTCGCATGTGAAGTTCCTGTTGTTTCATCAGATTGTAAATCAGGCCCAAAAGAAATACTCGAAGATGGAAAATACGGGTTACTATTTGAAAGCGAAAATATTAATGATCTTTATTTAAAAATGAAGATGATGCTTGATGATTCTTCATTACGAAATGATTTTAAAGAAAAATCAATGGAAAGAGCGTATTTTTTTGATAATAAAAGTATTATCCCTAAAATTGAAGAGTATTTGATAAATCTATAAGAGATTAATATTGAAAATATTTGTATTACTCAAAATAATAAATAAAAAAATACGAATTGTATATGATTATTTCAATGATTTTGTATCTAACAACAATGACAATATAACAATTAATTTTATTAATTTCTGGTCACAAGATAGAAATGTTTTCAAAAATATATGGTTTTATAATTATCTAGAATATAAACTGGATAGAAAACTTATAATAAGTAATTTTAAAACTGATATTGAATTTTATTCAATTTTTGGAAATAAGAATAAAATTAAAAAGTCAAAAGCACCTGTAAAAATATTTTATACAGGAGAATGTGTAAACTCTGAAACAATTAAATACAATAACAGATACAATGATCATTGTCTGGAATATTCTGATCTGTCTCTTGGTTTTCAGTATTTAGATAAACATAATTACCTGCGTTTTCCAATATGGATATTATATTTTTTTAATTATGATTCAACTAAGGATGATATAAAAAAAATTGTTGATGATTTTAATAATCATCAATATAAAAAAAATAAGTTTTGTTCTCTTGTTTCATTACATGATAAAAACGGGATAAGAACTGATATTTATAAATCTCTTTCGAAAATTGAAACAGTAAGTTCTGCAGGAAAATTACTTAAAAACGATGATTCTTTGAAAAATGATTTTAATGATGATAAATGTGAATATTTGAAGGATTTTAAATTTAATATATGTCCTGAAAATACGAACAGCAATGGATATGTTACTGAGAAAATATTCCAGGCATTTTATTCAGGATGTATTCCGATATACTGGGGTAATAGAAATCCTGAACCTGAAGTAATAAATAAGGAGGCTTTCTTCTATTGGGAAAAAGATAATGATAATTTTGAATTATTAAAAGAAATTAATTTTTTGAACAGTAGTGAAAAAGCATGTAATTCTTTTCTTAAAAAGAAAAGATTATTAGACTCTTCTGTTGACTACATATGGAAAATATATACAGATTTAAATGAACATATTGAGCTGATTCTTGCAAATAATAAATTAAACAAGGAATATAAAGTTGGATAATGAGAAACACATTCCAGTAATTACCTGTGCCAGTTATGGAGGAACTGGATCTGGAATAATTACAGATCTGCTTAAAGAAGTAGATATAATTGAAAATCTTGATGATTATGAATTTGATTTTCTGTTTCAGCCTGATGGAATATCTGATCTTGAACATGCTCTTGTTGATGACTGGAACAGGTTAAAAAGCGGAATTTATATTTACAGATTTAAAAAATATATTGATGAACTGTCGAAACCCAACTTTAAAATTAAAAATATTAAAAGCTGGAAAAGTTTTTATTCATATGCCGGTTGGATGACAGGATATGAGAATTTTTTTAATAATAAGTTTAAGAAAACATCATATGAATATATAGACTCTCTGATTGGATTAAATTATGAAGGTTTCTGGCATTATTTTGATTATCACTTATCACCTTTTAGTAGTTTTATAAGAATGATTAAAAGAATTTATTTTAAATTCTTTTCAAAAGACAGATTTGATTATTCAAAGAGTTTTAAATATCCTATTTACATTTCAGATCCTGAAAAAAGTTTTTATGATGAAACAAAAAAGTATTTAAATAAACTGGCAGAAATATTATTAAAGAATAAAAATAAATCAATTTTATATCTTGATCAGCTTGTTCCTCCTTATAATGTGAATAGATATTTAAATTACTTTTACGATTGTAAAGTAATTGTTGTAGACCGTGACCCCCGTGATGTTTATGTAGAAAACTACAGAGAAGGCTGGGTACCTGAAGATATAGATGATTTTATAAAATATTTCAGATTATTACATAAATATAAACCTGATAATGAAAATACAGAAAGAGTATTAAGGTTAAGAATGGAAAATATTATTTATAACTATGATAAAGTTGTTGATGATATTTTTAATTTTCTGAATATTGATAAAAAGCATCATAATAATAAAAAAAAGTATTTTGATCCGGATATTTCTGTTAAAAATATTGGAAAATGGAAAAAATGGAAGAATCAGAATGACATGGAAAAAATACATAGTGAACTTTCTGAATACTGTTATGATATATGTTAAGGAAATTTAATGAACCGAATAATTAAAACTCCTTATTTAAGTGTCGGAGTTTGTGCTTATAACAGAGAAAAAACTATAAAAATATGTATTGAATCACTGATAAAACAGAACATTGATTTTGATTTGATGGAAGTTATTGTTGTTGATAATAATTCAACAGATTCTACAAAAGATATAATTCAGGAATATGTTTTAAAATACCCTTTTATCAAATATTACTTTGAACCTAAACAGGGTACAAGTTTTGCAAGAAACCGTATTATTAAAGAAGCAGAAGGTGAAGTTGTTGCTTATATTGATGATGACGCTGAAGCTGTTGAAAACTGGTGCAGAATAATTATTGATAACTTTAAAACACATGATAACATGGCAGCATTAGGAGGCCGGATTTTTCCAGTTTTTGAGATAAAGCCAAAATGGTGGTTTCCTGTTGATATTGACACAAGCGACAGAGGAGATGAAAAAAAGTTTTTATCTTCAAGTGAAGGACGGTATGGATTTCCTGGATTAAATTTGGCAGTTAGAAAAAATCATCTTGTTAATATCGGTGGATTTTCAGACAAATTCGGTATATTTGGAAAAACAATGGGTTTTGGGGAAGACTCGGAATTGGGTTACAGGCTTTTTAAAAAAGCACCGTATTTTATGTATGATCCGGAATTAACTGTTTATCATTTAATTCCGGACGATAGAAATAAAATTCTATACAGAATAAAAAGAGGATTTCTTCACGGGTATGCTTGTACAGAAATTAAAAAAACTGATTACTCGCTTTTACATTTATTTATAAGAACATCTGGGGCTTTCTGTATTTTACCTCTAAGAAATTTGTTTAAAAATATAGTTAAGTATAAATTCAATTTTCCTGTTATTTTTCTTCATCTGATATTTGAAATATCAAATAAAATTGGTGCAATAGCTTCTGTTTTTCATAAAAAGAAGATATAGGTTTATGATGTGAATAAGGTAATTATTTGTCAGCATGGCAATAGGCATCAGTATAGAATAGCACAGGCTTTTGAAGCGGAAGGAATGCTCTCTGCATTGTATACAGATTCCTGTGAATATTCTTTTATGGGAAAAGTGTCTAAGTATTTATCATTTATACCAATAGGAAATATCAGACGTTTAAGTAAACGGATAACGAATCTTGATAAAAATAAAGTTAAGAGTACTGATAAACCTTTTTTTGCTATGCTTGTTAACAAAAAAGCGCAGCCTCTTGAGAGATTTAGATCAGGTCATAAATCATTATCAAAAAAGATGATTAAGTGGGGATTACGTGATGCTGATATTGTTTACAGTATGTATCACGAAAGTCTTGAATTTCTCGAATATGCTAAAGAAAATAACAGGAAAATAGTTGTAGATGTTTTTATTTCTCCTGCTTATAAAAAAGATATGTACGATATCTTTGGTAATGAAAGCAGTATTCAGGAGTTAGAAGATAAATATCTTGATAAAACATTGTCTTTGGCAGATATTATTCTTTGTCCTTCTGAATATGTTGCAGAAGGTGTAAAAAGATTATATCCCGATTTTGAATCTAAAGTTAAAATACTGCCTTACGGATCATCAATAAATTATAATGGACAAATTAATAAGCCTGTTAAGGGCCGAATCTTCTGGGCAGGCGGAGATTATAAGAGAAAAGGTTTGGAATATCTGGCATCAGCAGCAGATATTCTGAAATTAAAATATCCCGATATGGAATTCAGAGCTGCTGGAGTTGATGATTCTAATGTTATTATGTCTGAAAAATTCCGGAATATCAATTTTCTTGGGAAAATAGATAAAGCTTCTATGAAAAAAGAATTTTTATCTGCTGATATTTTTGTATTTCCTACAATAGCAGAAGGTATGGCCGGAACAGTAATAGAAGCTATATCTGCAGGATGTCCTGTTATGACTACAAAATCGGCAGGAATAGATTCTCTTATAAATTATGAAAATGCAATAATTATTAACTATAATAATATTGATGGAATAGCATCAGGAATAGAGAAAATATATCATGATAGAGATTTAAGAAATAAGATATCAGAAAAATCTTTAAAAATATCAGAAGAATATACAGTATATGCATGGCAGAACCGCCTGAAAAATCTTATAGAAAGTTTATAACTTAATAATAATTTCTTTAGAAATATATGAACAACAAAACAAAAAATATTGCATTTATCACACATGCCCGTGCGCCTTACCGTTTCAGACAGCTGGAAACATTTGCTGAGAAAGGTAATTTTAGAATTAACTTCTTCTATACTGCTGGACGAAAAAGCGATAGAAACTGGATTATAAACACTGCTGAATCTTTTAATGAATATATGCTTAGCAATGTTCGGCATTATTTTAAAGTTCTTGAAAATGATATAATAATATTAAGCAGTTTCAGCAGCATAAAAAATATTCTGCTTGCGTTACTTTGTACTTTGACAAATAAATCATATGTCTTTTTGATGGATGGAATATCTCCTATAAAAATAAAAAATAAAGAAAATATTTTAAAACTTATTATTAAAAAAACAGTTGTTCGTCCTGCAAAAGCATGTTTTGCAAACGGAACAGTATCAAGAGAATATTTAGTAAAAAAAATCGGGTATTATCCGGACAGGATATTCAATCAGTTATTAACTGTAGATGTAGATAAAATTAAAATTGTAAAACCTCTGAACGAAAGCAAAAAAGAAGATAAAGTTATTATATATTCCGGAAGGTTCATGAAGCGGAAAAATATTGATCATTTAATTACTGCTGTTTCCAGATCAAGGTATTCAATAAAACTTTTATTAATCGGCGATGGAGACGAGGAGGAAACTCTTCTTGATATTTTAAAACAAAAGAAACTAAAATATGAACATATAAAATTCATAGAAAAGCAGGAAGATTTATTTAAACAGTATTATAATGCTGACTGCCTTGTTCTGCCATCTTATGATGAACCCTGGGGACTTGTTGTAAATGAAGCAATGGCTGCCGGACTTCCTGTAATTGTAAGTGATGAATGCGGATGTTCAATGGATCTAATAGATCCCGGAAAAAACGGATATGTTTTTAAAGCAGGCGATGTAGAAGAACTGACAGAAAAAATTGATCTTGTTTTTTATAATCAACTTGATAAGAAGAACAGTTCTAAGGATATTATCAATAACTGGACTTTTGATAATTCATATAATTCCTTTTGCAGAATGCTTAAAGAGTGCAGCCTTATAAAATAAAATGAAGAAAATAATATTTTATGTTCTTACAATAGTAAATAAAGTTGTAGGAAAGAAAAATACAATTGTATTTCACAGTTTTCCTGATTTTGCAGATAATAGTTATGCTTTATTTAATTATATAGCAGGAAAATATAAAAATTACAGGTTAATCTGGCTTATAAATAATAAGAATAATTTATCAGCTATTAATGCAAATCTTGAAAGAAAGAGTTATAAAAACATTGATATTTATCCGGTTAAATCAATTTCCGGTATTCTATCCTATCTATCTTCAAAGTATATATTTCACACACACGGAATATATTCAGGAATTAAAACATCCCGCAGTCAGGTAAATATTAATTTATGGCATGGAATGCCGTTGAAAAAAATTGGAATTCCTGATGGAAAGAAAAAAAAAGATTTACCGTTTTTTGACTATACTATTGCTGCATCTGAGATGTTTTCAGATATTATGGCAGAAGCATTTGGTATTGGAATTGAAAAAGTTCTGATAACAGGTCAGCCGCGTAATGACCTATTTGCAGATACTGAAAATGATGTATATGGATTAAAAAAATATAATAAAGTTTTTATTTGGATGCCGACATACAGAAAATCAGTTGTTGGTGATATCAGGGAAGAAGGAAGGCAGAGTGCTACCGGTCTTCCCCTGATTTGTAGGGATAACCTTGCAGCTCTGGATCTTTTTCTTAAGAATAAAAATGCTCTTCTAATAATTAAAATACACGGCATGGATTTTCTGAACAACAAAGGTTTTATAAATCTTAATAATATTAAATTTATCTCTAATGATGATTTACTTAAAGATAATATCCAGCTTTATCAGCTTGTAGGCCAGACAGATGCATTGATTACTGATTATTCATCAATATATTTTGATTATCTTATTATGGAAAAACCAATTGCTTATATTATCGATGATATTGAAGAATATAAAAATGACAGAGGATTTTTCATTTCCGATGAAAAATTATTTGATTATATGCCGGGAATGAAAATCAGTAATTTAAGTGATTTTAATATGTTTTTTGAAAAAGTGTGCAGTGATTCTTTTGATATAGTTTATGATAAAGATATTTTAACAGAAATGAATAAATATACAGATTCTTTTTCTTCAAAAAGAATTTGTGATGCTGTATTTAATGAGGTAAAAAAATGAAATTAGTAATATTAGCTGCTGGAGTCGGAAGCCGACTTGGCCGGCCACTCCCTAAATCTCTTTCTGTTCTCCCTGATGGTAATACAATTATTGGAAGACAGATAAAATATGCAAGGGAACTGGGAATATCTGAAATAATAGTAGTTGTCGGTTTTAAAATGAATCTTATTATGGAAAAATTTCCGGATGTTTTTTATAAATATAATCCTTTTTATTATATAACTAATACATCTAAAAGTCTTTTATCAGCTGTCGAGCATCTTGATGATGATGTTTTATGGATTAATGGGGATGTAGTATTTGAAAAAGAAATTTTGCAGAAAATTATTGATAATGAGGACAATATAGTTGCTGTAAATACCAGTCTCTGCGGTGAAGAGGAAGTGAAATATACTACAGATAATTCCGGTAAAATAATTCAGATTTCCAAAAAAGTAGAAAACGGCGAAGGTGAAGCTGTTGGTATAAATAAAATATTGAAAAAAGATCTAAACAGCTTTAAAAAATGTTTAATTAAATGTGATGATTCAGATTATTTTGAAAAGGGAATTGAATATCTTATTGAAAAAGATGTTGAGATTAAACCGTTAAATATCTCTAAATATAAATGTATGGAAGTTGATTTTATCGAAGACTGGAACGAAGTTCTTAAACAGTTTAATTAATATTACTTATAAAATAAAACTTATGCCTAAAAAAATACTATTTATTGCTCCTCTCCCTCCTCCTGTGACTGGTCAGTCTGTTGCATCTGCAAAAATTGTAGATAATCTCAAAGATGAATATAGTTTCAATATTATAAATTTTTCCAAAAAAGATTTTAAACAGGGTATCAGCTCTTTCGGCAGGATTCTTGAAGTTTTTAATATTATAAAAAAAGTTTTTAAAAACAGAAAAAAAACAGATATTGTGTATCTGACTTTATCGCAGTCTTTGGCAGGAAACATCAAGGATTTAATAATTCTTTTTCTTACAAGAAATAAAAAACAGATAATTCATCTTCACGGAGGCGGAATTTCCAATATTATCTATAAGAGACATCCTTTATTGTTCTACTTAAACAGAAGAATACTTAAGCATGTAGATAAAATTATAGTACTTGGAGAATCTTTAAAATCAATATATTCATTCCTGGATGAAGAGAGAATTTCTGTTGTTCCTAATTACTCAGATAAATATCTATTTATAAGTGAAAATGATATCAAAGAAAAATATAATACAGACAGTATAAATATTCTTTTTTTGAGTAATCTCATTCCGGGAAAGGGATATAAAGAACTTGCAGATGCAGCAGTTAATTTATCTGAAAAATATAAGAATAAAATATCTTTTTCATTTATTGGCGGTTTCGAATCAGGTGATGATAATGATTTTCTGGAAAAGATAAACAGTATTGAAAATATCAAGTATCATGGTGTTGTTAAGGGATATGATAGACTTGAATACTTTAAAAAAGCCCATCTTTTCTGTCTTCCGACATATTATCAGTATGAGGGGCAACCTATATCAATACTTGAATCTTATGCCGCCGGCTGTAATGTTGTAACAACAGATCATGCCGGAATTTGTGATATTTTTAATGATAACATAAACGGCTGTTATGTTGAAAAGAACTCATTTGAATCTCTTCTGTCAGTACTGGATAATCTTATTTCAGAATATTTTAATGATAAGAGTAAAATGTTGAAAACCGGACTGAATAACAGAGAAACAGCTGAAAAGAAGTTTACTGAAAAGAATTATTTGAATAATATAAAACAGATATTTGATGAAATCTAAATAAGATAATTAATATGCTCATATTTAAACTAGCACTAAGAAACCTTCTAAGACATACAAAAAAGACTCTGCTTCTTGCCACTCTGATTACACTCGGAATGGCTTTTGTTTTTTTTGCAAACTCACTTTTTGAAAGTACAAATCAGGGCCTGAAAAAATCATTTATAGGATCACTGTCAGGTGATCTTGTGATTGCATCAGAATCAGAAACAAAATTCAGTCTTTTCGGAAATGAAATGCCTATAATTGGAGAATTTGAAAACATACCTCCTGTTCCCGGTTATATGAATATTAAAAAATCAATTGAAGAACTTGAGGAAATTGAATCATGGAGTCCGATTGTATCAGGCGCCGGTTATCTGGAAGTAGAAGGAAAGAAAACTGCAGTTCCTGTATTCGGAGTGGATCCTGATTCATATTTTAAGGTCTGCAGCGATATAGAAATTGTAAAAGGAAATATTGAAGAACTTAAAAACAACGGTATTTTCATAAACAGCGCTCTTCTTGAAATAATAGAGGATAAAATAGAAAGACCTCTTGAAAAAGGGGAACCTGTAACTTTAAGTATGTATTCAGACGGAAGCTTTAGAATAAGAACTGCACTTTTTGCAGGTGTTCATAGATATTCGGGAAGAACAAAGACTCTTGAACGGATTGTCCTTACAGATCCTGTTATAGTCAGAAGCCTTGCAAATTATAATCTGACATATGTTTCAGACAATCAATCTTCTGATGATATATTGGGAAGTGATGATGATTTTAAAATGGATGATCTTTTCACTGATGAAGGAGATGATATTTCTGATTCTGACAATGCAGAAAGTTTCAGTCTTGATGATCTTGAAAATACCCTCTCTGATGATTCCGGAGAAGAATTATATAAAACAGATGCTTCCTCCTGGAGTTTTGTTTTACTGAAAGCACAGGTCGGCAGAGAAAAACAGCTTATAAAAGAAGTTTCTTCCCTAATGAATAATAATTTCCCCGAATTTAAAACAATGGGCTGGCGGGATGCTGCAGGGCTCAGCGCTCAGGCTGTGTTTGCACTGCAGAATGCTTTTAACGCCGGAATGATTTTTATAGTTCTTGGAGCTGTTCTTGTTATTATGAATGCTCTTGTAATCTCTGTTCTGGAAAGAACCGGCGAAATTGGAACAATGAGAGCTATTGGAGCTGATAAAGGATTTATAATCTCTTTATTTGTTGCAGAATCAATGATTCTTGTTATGACTTCAGCATTTGCCGGAATTTTTCTTGGTATTTTTATGTCAGCTATTGTATCGGCCAATGGAATTCCTTTGAACAATGAGGTTCTTATTAATTTATTCGGCGGCGAATTTATTAAACCTGCCTTTACGCTTAAAGGAATATTCTTTCATTATACGACAGCATTTATTATAGCTTCTGTTGCCTGGATTTATCCGGTATCTGTAGCTGTCAAAATACAGCCGGCTTCTGTAATGGGAAAAGGTTAAGTTATATGAATACATTGTTTTTCCTTGCGTTTAGAAACCTTTATCTTCAGAGAAAACGGTATTTTCTGATGGGAATGGCAATTGCTGCGGGATTTATGCTTATCACCGTCCTGACGGCCCTTTCAAATGGAGCCATGGAAACTGTAAGGGAAAAAGCTTCCCGTTACTATTCCGGAGATATAACAGTATACGGACTTGATGAAGTCTGGTTTGATATACAGGATGCTGATCCGCTTATTGAGACGATAAAAAAATCTACTCTTCCTGTAAAAAATGTTTCTGCAAGGTCTGTTTATTACGGTAAAGAAACACGCTTGTTTTTCGGTGGTAAATATATAAGAATCCTCCGTTCAATAGGTATTGATTTTGAAAATGAAAAAGAAGAACTTGCAAAACTCCCTTTTTCTGAAGGTGGAGTTGATGGTATGCTTGGAGATGAAGGTAAAAACGGTATACTTTTAAGCAGAGTATCAGCACGCCTGCTCGGTGCTAAGGTGGGAGATGATGTAATTTTAAACTTTGTTACTTCTCATGGAAAGCAGAATATGGCTGTGATGGTTGTTAAGGGTATTTTTGAAGAAACCGGTATATTCGGTTATTCTGCTTACCTTAGAAGAAGTGATTTTAATGAATTTTATAACAAGAATGAAAAATGGGCAACTGAGATTGCTTTATATCTCAGAGAAGGGCTTAACAGCGGCAGAATTGCCTCTCTTATCCATGAAATAATTGCTGATAAATTTCCGGTTCTGCCTGAAATTGAAGACAGAAATGATTTTCAGAGGAAAAGGGCTGATAATGTTGGAAATACTGAAAAAGTATATGCTGTAATTTCTGTTGACAGCCAGCTTGATCAGCTAAAAGATATGCTGGATGCTTTTTTAATTGTAACTTATTTTGTTTTGATTGTTTTTCTTCTTATAGTTATGGCTGGAATACTTAACACCTACCGCGTGCTTGTTTATCAGAGAACAGGTGAAATCGGAACAATAAGGGCAATCGGCATGCAGAGCGATGATGTAAGAAAACTTTTTCTTTATGAGGCTGCTTTTCTTTCTGTTATATCGTCAGCTGCCGGGCTTGTTCTTGGAATTACAGCTCTTTGTTTAATAACAAAGTATATAGATCTTGGAAATATTCCTGCTTCCGATATGTTTACTACATTCGGGAGACTTAATTTTTATCTTGATTTTAAGACAGTGGTCTTTAATACAGCTTTTATGCTTGCCGCTGTTGTTGCCGCTGCATGGGGACCTGCGAAAAAAGCAAGTTTCATGCCTCCTGCAGAAGCACTTAGAAAAGGACAGGTTTAATGAAAATAAACAATTTTATAATTTTTTTCATGATTTTTACTACATCAATATTTGCTGAGACTCTGAAAGATTACCAGAATTTACTGAAAAAAGTTGACAATCTTGTAACATTTGAGGATACAGATTTATCAGCCGAATATACAATTGTCAAAAGAGATCCTGACGGGGCAACATCTACAAATGCGGCTGCAATGTTCAGACGGGATAGAACAGATCAGTTTCTGATACTTATTCTTGAGCCGGTTGTTGACAAGGGAAAAGGATATCTTAAAATTGGAGATAATCTGTGGCTTTATGATCCTGTAGGCAGGAGTTTTACTTTTACAAGCGCAAGGGAAAGGTTTCAGAATTCAAGTGCAAGGAATTCCGACTTCAGAAGGTCAAACTATTATAAGGATTACCAGGTAATTTCAGGAAAGAAAACCTCTTTGGGCAAGTTTGACTGTTTTCTTCTTGAACTTGATGCAGTAAGCGAAGATGTATCTTTCCAGAAAATTAAAATATGGATATCTGAAGATAATCTTGTAAGAAAGATAGAAGATTACAGTCTTTCCGGTCAGAAGATGAGGACTACTGCAATTCCCACCTATCAGAAGGTTGGTGAAAGATGGGTCCCCAAAAAAATTGTAATTCTTGATCATCTTATTTACATGGAAGTAAGCGGTAAAAATGTTTATGAAAGGACAACTATCTCAATAGACAATCCTTCGCTTAAAGAACTTCCCGATACTGTCTATACAAAAGAATATCTTGAAAAAGTAAACAGCTGATAAAACAGGGAAAAAGGGTGAATTTTAAACATAATATTATTTTCTCAATTATTTTTATATTTCTTGTCTTTTCGGTTTATCCCCAGCAGGAAAATGAAAGTATTGATGATCTTTTTGAAGAACCTGCAGAAGATATTGTTGTGGAAGATACAGCAACTGATCACCTGACACAGTTTGAACAGGAGGATAAGGTAAATTTCTCAGGTTCTTTTTCTGCAACAGGAGGAGGCGCTGTCGGCTGGAAAGATACGCCTGATTTTGCAGATCCCCTTAAGGGTCTTGATGCAGAAGTCGGGGCAAAGTCGCTTGCAAGAGTAAAATTCCAAGCAAAACCTGATCCCGACTTCGCCGTGACTGGTAATTTTTATACAGAAATAGATCCCGGCTCAGGAGATACTGACTGGTCAGATGCAGAAATTGATGAGCTTTTCTGTGATTATACATGGCTTGATACAGCTTTCATAAGGATTGGAAAACATACAATGAGCTGGGGACAGGGGAGGCTCTTTTCTCCCGGCAACCTTATGTCGGGAAGTGAGGATGGAGTTGCTTTCAGGGTTAGTTTTCCTTCTGTATTGAGCGGGCTTTCTTTTGTCTCCCTTCTTGATGAAAATCTTATCCCCTCTGACAGCAGTCTTTCGTCAAAAGATGTTGCTGCCGGAGCTCTCCTTGATACCCTTATCGGAAGTTACTATTATTCTGTTGGTGCAAGGTATCAGCGATATGAGGGATTGAGGATCCTTAATTCCCTTAAAAGAGTGGTTTATAAAACTGACCTCTTTACAGACCTTGTTTTCACATATGATGACAATAAGGAAGAATATTTTTTCCAGACTGTTGCAGGTTTTTTCCGTGAATGGGCGGATTTCAAGCTTTACGGAGAGTACTGCTTTGACGGAAAAACCTATGGAGGGGATGACCACAGTATTGGTATTGCGGTGGGTTATAATAATATTTTTTCATCTCCTGTAGATTTCGGTCTTGAATGGAAACACGGTTTTATGGATAATTCCGGCAAATTTTTACCCGGTGTTTCATGGTCCCCCTGGAAATTTGTAAAAGCATATATTGCTGTTCCTGTAAATTACGGAACAAGCGGTTCAAGATACTATAACGAAGATGATGAGGATTTAAGCGGAAGACGTGTTGCCTGTGTAATGTCTCTTGAGCTGTCAGCTTCTTTTTAGGATATAGGTGTTGTTGCTGTTTTTAAACTAAAAAAATCTTATTTAATTATATAATATATAAATGATTATTATTGCTTAAAGTTTTCAGTTACAAAGCCGTCTTTAAGCCTTATAACATGGTTAGCTATTGAAAAAATATTCTGATCATGTGTTGAAAAAATAAATGTGGTTTTAAGTTCATGATTGATCTTTTTCATGAGCCCGATAATATCTTCCCCTGTCCTGCTGTCTAGGTTTGCTGTGGGCTCATCTGCAAGCACTATTTCAGGTTTGGTTACAAGGGCCCTGGCAATCGCAACTCTCTGTCTCTGTCCTCCGGAAAGTTCATTAGGACGATGGGTTTTCCACTTGTTAAGGCCCACCTCTTCAATCAGAAAATCAATGTAATCTTTTTTTTCCTTCCTCTCTTCCTGTGAAAACTTTTCTTTTCCTATTAATAGAGGGAATTCAATATTTTCATATACATTCAGAACAGGAAGAAGATTGAATGACTGAAAGATGAATCCTATAACAGAGTGGCGCAGGCTTGTTATTTCATTGTCACTTAGAATACCTGTTTCCTGTCCGTTTATAGCAAGTTTTCCTTCTGTAGGAATATCAATGCAGCCAATCATATTGAGGATTGTGGATTTTCCTGAACCTGAGGGGCCAATTATTGATATAAAGTCACCTTTATCAATGTCAAAAGATACCCCTTTAACAGCATGAACTTCTGTTTTTCCTAGCGGGTATGTTTTCTTTACATCTTCGAGTGTTACGATTGACATTGAATTCTCCTGAATATTTATGATATTAGTATAATCATAATTAATAATGTTAAGCAATATAATGATTAATGAGGTTTAAATTTGATCGGCGAATTATTTCATTCTCTTTTTATCTGGCCTATACAGTTTTTTATTGAAATCTTTTTTATGGTTTTTATGAAACTGCTGAAAGGTCAACCTACAGGTATTGTAATTATTCTTCTGAGTTTTACTATTAATATTTTTCTGCTTCCGATTTATATCATAGCAGACCACTGGCAGGATGAAGAACGTGATATTCAGAAGAGAATGAGAAAAAAACTTAAAGATATCCGCGCTGTTTTTAAAGGTGATGAACGGCACATGATAATAAGTACTTATTACAGGCAGATGGGGTATTCCCCTCTTTATTCAATACGTTCAAGTATTGGTCTTTTTCTTCAGATTCCCATTTTTATTGCAGCATATAATTATCTTTCTCATTCATCTTATCTGCATAATTCCTCTTTTCTGTTCCTTCAAAATTTAAGCCAGCCTGACAGACTTCTAAGCATAGGCGGATTATCAGTTAATCTGCTTCCTGTAATAATGACAGTTATCAATCTTGTTTCAGCTTTTGTTTATACAAAAAACCTTCAGCTTAAAGATAAAATCCAGTTAATCGTAATGGCTATGATCTTCCTTGTCTTTTTATATAATTCTCCTTCAGGGCTTGTACTGTACTGGACTCTTAATAATATATTTTCACTTGTTAAAAACAGTTCAAAATATCTCAATGATCCGGCAGATATACTCTATAAATGTATTATTGCAGCATGTATAGGATTATATATTTATATTTTTATAAGGTTTAATGATTTCAAGAAAATATACCTAATCGGACTTTTAGGGATAAATACATTTATAACAGTATCAATTCTTGGGCGTAATAAAATCGTTTATTTTTTACAAAACAAAACAGTTATAAAAGACAAAATATTAAACAGACAGCTGTTTATTCTTTCTGCTGTAAATATGTTTTTATTATCTGGACTGGTAATTCCTGTTCTTCTGTTTGCATCTTCACCTGCTGAGTTTGAAGCATATAATGGAATGCTTGTTAAAACAATATTTCAGTCTGCTTCAGTCTTTCTTCTTATTCCTTCCTTGATATGGATCTTTTCACCTGATTATCTGAAAAAATGGATTACACCTGTATTTATTCTAATTTTGATGTCATCAATGTTTTCCTGCTTTGTTCTTTCGGGTGATTACGGTTCGCTTACTCAAGGATTTGTTTTTGAAAAATGGAGTCAGGTAGACAGATCTTCAGATCTGCTTACTACTGTGATTGCGCTTTTTATTCCTCTTGTGATTTTTGCCGGATTTATTTTTGTTAAAAAGCTTACAGTGTTAAAAACTATTCTTTCTCTTTCCATAATTTCAACGATTATAGTTTCTTCTGTTAATTTGTATAAAATTAACTCAGTTTTGTCCCTAATAAAAAACAATGATGTTCAAAATGAAACAGTGTATAATCTTTCAAAAACAGGGGAAAATGTTTTTGTGATATTTCTTGACAGGGCGCCTGGACATCTTTTTTCAGCTGCTTTAAAAGAATATCCTGAATTTTATGATGAATTTGATGGTTTTATCTGGTACCCTGATACTATTTCATTCGGTCCCAATACTATGGTTGGACTTTCATCAATGGTCGGCGGTTATGAATACAGACCTTCTGAAATAAATAAGAGAGATAATGTTCTTCTTAAGGATAAAGTCAATGAATCGTTAAAGGTTCTTCCCCGTATTTTCTCTGAAAAAGAATATAAAGTAACTGTTACAGATCCTACATATTCCAATCTGTCATGGATCCCCGACCCTTCAATCTATAGTGATGTTCCAGGTGTAACTGCTGTAAATATAGCAGGTATATTCAGAAACCGTTTTATTCAGGAACAGGGAGGTGCTTCTGAGAAAGGTTTCTCCAATCTTTTTGATTATGATATTACAACAAGATTCAGCTTGTTTCGATTAATGCCGCCTGTTGCAAGAAGCATGTTTTATTATGACGGCAACTGGATGAAGATGATAGGATCATCTAATTATAATCAGGCAGTAAAATATTACCCTAATCTTCTTTATCTTAATGAATTATGCAGTATCTCTGAAAATGGAAATACTTTTAATCTCATGATGAACGATAGTACTCATAATCCTGGTGCACATAACAGTGATCTTGAATTAACATCAGATGAAATAATCTATAGTGATGAAGATATTTCCAGATTTGGATCTGTCGAAGATGTTAAATTTTTCTATACTTTTTCAGCATCTTTTAAAGCTTTAACCGGATGGTTTGAATGGCTTAAAGCTGAAAAACTTTACAATAACACCAAGATTATAATTGTAAGTGATCATGGCTGGTATTTTCATAATAATGAACTTAAAAGCACAACGTCTGAATTGTATAATCCGGTGCTTCTTGTAAAAGATTTTAATTCTGAAGGAAAGCTTGAAATATCTGATGAGTTTATGACAAATGCAGATATGCCATCTCTTGCAGTCAGTCATTTTGATAAAGTAAGTAATCCCTATTCCTCTTTAGAAATCAATAATTCAGCAAAAATGGACCCGGTTTATATTTATGGAGGTCCCTGGAAAGCTGAATATCACGGTGAATACAAGCTTGTTGTTGATTCAATCGAAGAGCTTAAGGAAAGAGATATAAAAAATCCTGAAAACTGGGTAAAGGTAAAATAGTATGATTTATATGGTTTTAGTATTTCTTTTAATAACTGTTTCTCCTGTTTTTTCCTACATTGATCCAGGTACAGGAAGTATGCTTTTTTCAGCAGTAACCGGGCTTGCTGTTGTTGTTTATTTTTTCTTTAAAAATGTTTTTATAAAAATAAAACATTTCGGAATATTTAGTAAAAAGGAAAATATAAAAACAGATACTGAGAAAAAATCATTTGTAATTTTTTCTGAAGGAAAGCAGTACTGGAATGTTTTTAAACCGGTTGTAGAGGAATTTTCAAATCGTAATTTAGAATGTGTTTATTATACGTGCGATGAAAATGATCCCGGTCTTGATTTTAAATCAGAAACAGTTTTTTCTGAATTTCTTGGTAGCGGTTTTAAACCTTATGCGAAAATGAACATGCTTGAAGCAGATGTTGTACTTATGACTACTCCGGGACTTGATGTTTATCATCTTAAAAGATCTCCTAAAGTAAAACATTATTCTTTTATTCTTCATGCAGTGACAGATGCAACACTTCATAGACTTTTTGGTCTTGATTATTATGACTCGATACTTATTACAGGCGAATTTCAGAAAAAATCATTAAAAAAACTTGAAGAGTTAAGAAATCAGAAAGATAAAATTCTGAAAACTGTCGGCTGTACATATCTCGATGTTCTTAATGATAAATTATCTGATCTCCCGAAATCCGGTAATTATGATTCTATAAAAACAGTTCTTGTTTCTCCATCCTGGGGCAGCAGCGGCCTTTTAAGCCGTTTTGGTTTAAGTCTTCTGAAACCTCTTGCCGATACAGGATATCAGATTATAATAAGACCTCATCCTCAGAGCTTTAAATCTGAAATAAAAATGATAAATAAACTGAAAAATGATCTCAAAGACTATGGTAACATTGAATGGGACAGGGAAACAGAAAACCTGATATCAATGGAGAGATCAGATATCATGATTTCAGATTTTTCAGGAATAATTTTTGATTATTACTATCTTTTTAATAAACCTGTTATTTATCCTGATTATGAAATTGACTTAAGACTATATGATGCAGGAGATTTATTAAAAGATGATTTGTGGATTTTTAAAGCTCTTAAATCAATTGGATATGAAATTGATAGAAGTAATTTTGATAATGTCGGAAAAATCATTGAAGAAGCTCTTTCTTCCGGTAATTCTGTTAAAGAAGAATGGATTGAGGCTGGATGGTGCTGCCGGGGTAAATCCGGTATTGCGACTGTTGATTTTCTGGAAAAAATCAGGGAAACTGACACTGTAAATGCAAAATAAATATTTTAATAAACTATTTTTAGCTAATTTAACTCCTGAACTTATTCTTAAGGTCTTGTTCTGGTACAGAATTGCATTGTGTTTCTCAATGGAATTTTTTATTCAGAATATTACAAGAAGAGGAGATACCCTTGATTACCTTAATACAAATCCGTTTGAAGTTATTAAAGATCAGGGTATAAATGCATTTATAAACGGAACGCATTTTACAGAGATATTTGTAGGTGCTGTTAATTCTGTTGTTAATAATTACTTAATAACTAATATTTTATTTACAATTCTTGCATATGTGGGAATAAGGGCTTTTCTTAAAGCTGTTCCCTGTAAGAATGACAGGCATTATAAAGTTCTTCTTTTTTTATGTTTTCTTCCTACATTTAACTTGTGGTCTTCTGTTGCCGGGAAGGAAGCTCTTGTTGTTTTTGCCATGGGAATAGTTAGCGCCGAAGTTGTCCGGTTTTTTAACAGAGAAAAAGTAAAGACAGGTTTTCTGTTTTTTATATCTTTATATTTGATTATTGTAATTAAACAGCAGTATATTCCTGCTGTTCTGCAGGTTGTTCTTTATATTGTTGTCAGACAGAAGATAAAAATATCAGCGAAAACTGATTTTATAATACTTAGCTCTCTTTTAGCTTTAAACATTCTGTTAATTTATTTATTCCGAGATTTTTTTATTACCTATTCTCTCCGGATTCATGATTATTTCCGTTTTGACGGAAGGTCTACAAGGGAAAGAATGTTTTTTAAAAGGGCTGATTTTTTTATAAAGATGCCTTATCTTATGCCTCTTTCAATGTGGGGGCCTACTTTAAAGGAAACTGCTGTTACAAAACTGCATCTGATGGCTTTTGTTGAAAGTTTTTTCTTTTTTTCCGGTATGATATATCTTCTAAAAGATGTTATTCTCCTTTTAATAAAGGATTATAAGAAATATTATCAGAGTTTTGCTATCTATATAATTGGAACATTCTGGCTCTTTATGGCCCAATATGTTCAGGGAGTAATGAATCCTGGTGCTGCAATAAGATACAGAACAAATCTGTATCTGCTTTTAATGGCTCTTTGTTTTGCCCCGTTCATTGTTAAATATAAAGATAGTAAATAAAAAATCAATTCTGATTTGTTTTATAACACGTTTAAATATATACAAGGAAACAGATAAAGTATTGATAGAAAAGAATATTAAAACAGCTATTTCATATAAAGGGATGCTTATATTTCTCTATATCTATAAAATATTTTTCTGCTGTGTTGGAGAATTTTATTTGAGAAATATTATGAAAAGGGGTGATGTCCCTTTTTATATGTATGCAGAGCCTTTTTCGCTTTTAAAAAAATACGGTATGAAATTTTTTACCGAAGGAAGTCCAATTCCCCAGTTTTTAATAGGTACAGTTTTTACTATATTAAAAAGTGAGTTTCTTACTCATCTGATTTTTACTTCTCTTTCTTTTTACGGAATCAAGGTTTTTCTGGATTCAATACCGGATAAGAAAGACAGGTATTTTAAAATTCTGATGCTTATCTTTTTTCTTCCCGGATTCAATGTCTGGTCATCTGTTGCCGGAAAGGAAACAATTGTATTATTTGCAATGGGAATAGTATGTGCTCAGATTGTAAGATTTTTTAACGGAGAAAAAGTAAAAACAGGGATTCTCTTTTTTATTGCATTATATCTTATATGTGTAATAAAAAGGCAGTATGCTCCCGGAATAATTCAGATAGTAATATATATATTTTTAAGGTATAAAATAAAAATGTCCTGGAAAACGGATTTACTTATTCTTTTAGGACTTCTTGTTATTAATATTCTGATTATATATATAAAAAGGGCTGTTTTTTCAGATTATTCATTAATTGTGCATGGGTATTTCAGATCTTCAAGCAGGTCAACAAGACCCAGATTTTTTTATGAGCCTTATGATTTTTTCAGGAAAATGCCATATCTTATGCCGCTTGCTATGTGGGGACCGACTTTAGCTGAAAGTAAAATGTCTAAAATGCATTTATTTGCTTTTATTGAAAGTTCTGCCCTGTTTAGTTTTCTTGGATATTTTCTGATAGATTCAACAGTCTCCTTTTTCAGGTATTTTAAAAAATACTACCAGTGGTTTTTTCTTTTTATTATTTGTACAGGATGGTTATCAATTGCACAGTATATTCAGGGGGTAATGAATGCCGGAGCAGCTGTAAGATACAGGACAAACCTGGTTCTTGTTTTTTCTGCATTATGCTATTCTGCCTCTATAATCAAAAAAAACATAAACAGTAATAAATTATAATTATATGATTAAAATAAAAGTATTCCAGTTCTATTTTTATCCTGATATATCGGCAGTGTCACAGCTTCTCGGGGAGCTTCTTAGGCAAACAGCTGAAAGCCGGGAATTTGATATTACTGTATACTGCGGTAAAACTGCATATACGGGCGGTAGAAATTCAGAAAAACTTCCTGACAGTCTTGGTAATGTTAAAATTAAGAGATTTCCAACACCCACTATCGGGAAAAAAAACCTTCTAATGAGGCTTCTGGAATATTCAGTTTTCTATTTTGCTGTTTTTTTTACAGCTCTTTTCAGTTCAGGGAAATCTGTAATTTTATCATTGACATCTCCTCCGATGGTTGCACTTTTTGCAGCAGCCGCAGTCAGACTCCGGAAAAACAGGTTTATATATTATATAGAAGATCTTTTTCCGGAAACTCTTTATGACATGGGTTATGTCAAGGATCCTGTAAAGATCAGAAAACTTAAAAAACTTAACAGGTTTATTTTTAAAAGGGCTGACCAGATAATAACTCTCGGCAGTAAAATGACGGCCCGGATTACTGATGGTTACGGTGTAGTATCTGATAAAGTCTATGAAATCCCCAACTGGTATACAGAAAAGGGATTTACATATTCAGAACCGGTACTAAAAAATGAATTTAAAATGTTTTATTCCGGAAATATGGGAATTGCTCATGATTTCAGCCTTCTTGAAAAACTTGTATTGAAACTTAAAAATGATCCCGATATATTGTATGAATTTTCTGGCGGCGGCAACAGGAAAGGGGAAATTGAATCTATATTCTTGAAAACGGATGAGGTCCGGGTTAATATAACCGGGTATAGGGATAATAATGAGCATTTTAAAGCGCTTCAGGATGCCGACATCCTTGTCGTAGCACAGAAGAAAGAGACTGTAGGCGATATTCTCCCTTCTAAAATATACAGTTATCTGGCAGCAGGGCGGCCTATTCTTTTTCTGGGCCCGGTTGATTCAGAAATTGCTGAAATCATAATTTGTAATGATATTGGTTTTGTTCTTGAGCTTGCTGATGATGTAGAATCTGCTGTTGAATATATCAGGTATTTAAAGGCAAATCCTGAAATTAAAAATAAAATTGGAAAGAGGGCAAGATATCTTTATGAAAAACAATATACTCTTTCTGAATCGGTAAAAAAATTTGATAATTTATTAAAAAACTATAGGTGAGAACAGTTTGAAAAAAAAGACCAACAAAATTCTGCTTGCAGCAGATATTTTTATTGTATTTATTTCTCTCATGTCTTCATGGATGATAAGGTCGAGGTTTACTGAATTCTTTTTTACTCTTGACCGGTTATATTTTATTCTGCCTTATGTTCTTCTTGCGAGAATTCTTAACAATGTTTTATTTGAGGAATATACATACCAGTATAAAAAAGTTTATATAGAAGATATAAAGAAAATATTCTGGCACAATTTGTTTCCTTCGACTATTTTTCTTGCTTTAAGATTTTTTTCTCCAATACATATGTCCCGAATGCCCCTTGCAATGATTTTTGTCGAATATTTTCTTACAACTGCGGCTATGGTTCTGTTCCGATTCCTTATAATAGACAGCAGAAAAGAAAAGTTTGTATCTAATACAAATGTTGTAAGAAAAGCAGTAATTATATCATTTCAGCTCGGGGAAACAGAAAAAAACAGTATTAGAAAGATTCTTGATAATTATATATTTGATATAGATTCTATTATTACTCCTTCATCAATTGAGTGGGAAACAGATATTGATGGTATAAAAGTAACAGGGGATATAAACATAATTGAGAAAATTTTTTCTGAATACAATGATATTGATCGTCTTATTCTTATAGGCAGATGTACAAGAGAGCAGGGTAGTTATATTCTGGATGTGGCGGGAAAATACAGTTTGGAATGTTTTTCCCTGGCTTCTGACGGTGAACTTTCTTTTCCAGGCGCTGATTTTTTTACTTCGGAATCATTAAAAGATGGTTTTTATATACCTGAAAGTGTAAGTGCATACCTTAATGCAAAGAATATTGTTTTTTCTTCTGATAAGTATTCAGCCCTGGACTGGAAGTTACCTCCCTATATAAAAGAGGATAAAAATGATATAAAGTGCCTTGCTGTTATTAGCTGTGATGGTGAGGGGAAAATGACAGTAATAAGCAGAGATTTTAGAGAAGATAAAATCGATAATTCAATAATTAATGGCGCTGTCCTTTTTGTTGATGATATGTATTTAAAGCTTGGAAAAACTGATATGTTGTTGGGACAGATAATAAAAGCATATTATTGTTACCTTGTTTCAGGAAAAGAAAAAATGGTATCTGTTTTCAACAACAGTGTATCAGAAAAAATCTATGAAAAATATCTGTTTTATAAAGGCAGTAATAAATATAAATTAAATGCGAATAATATTAAATTAACAGAAAAACATTTGAATCCTGTGTGGAAAAAAACAGAATTTACAGATTTATATGTACTGGAGTTGTAAATGAAAATAGTAATGATAGGAACAGGCTATGTCGGGCTTGTTTCAGGAACCTGTTTTGCCGAATTTGGCTGGAATGTTGTATGTGTTGATAAGAGTGAAGAACGGATCAATGCTCTTAATAACGGAATTATGCCGATTTATGAACCTGGTCTTGAAGCCCTTGTCAAGAAAAATGTTAAGGCTGGAAGAATCAGCTTTTCTCTTTCATATGAGCCATATGTTGAGGAAGCAGATATTGTTTTTATAGCAGTGGGAACTCCTTCAAGAAGGGGTGACGGTTATGCAGACCTCAGTTATGTATACTCAGCTGCAGAGGAGATCGCGTCCCATCTTAAAGGATACACAGTAATTGTTGACAAGAGTACTGTTCCTGTAGGAACAGCAAGAAATGTTGAAAGGATTATCAGAAATGCTAATCCTGAAGCTGATTTTGATGTTGCATCAAATCCTGAATTCCTCAGAGAGGGCTCTGCAATAGGTGATTTTATGAGACCGGACAGAGTTGTTCTGGGGGCAGAAAGCGGCAGGGCACAAGAGCTTTTAAGAGAACTTTACAGACCTCTATATCTTCTTGAAACTCCGATGGTTATTACAGGCCTTGAGACTGCAGAGCTGATTAAATATGCAAGCAATTCGTTTCTTGCTGCAAAGATATCTTTTATCAATGAAATTGCAAACCTATGTGAAAAGGTCGGTGCTGATGTTAAAGATGTTTCCAAAGGGATGGGGCTGGATAAAAGAATAGGTCCAAAATTCCTTCATGCAGGCCCTGGATACGGAGGTTCCTGTTTCCCCAAAGATGTAACTGCACTTGTTAAAATTTTCCATGATAACGGTATGAGTTCCAGAATTCTTGAATCTGTTCTAAATGTCAATAATTCACAGAAATCTCTAATGGTAAAAAAGATTCGAAAAGCTCTTTCCGGTGAAGTTTCAGGAAAAACAATCGCAGTCCTTGGCCTTACATTCAAGCCGGAAACAGATGATATGAGAGATGCACCTTCGCTCACCATTATTCCTGCGCTTGTTAATAGCGGGGCGGAAATCAGGGTTACAGACCCTGAAGGGATGGATGAAGCAAAAAAACATCTTGAAAAGGTTGAATATTTTAATGATCCATATGAAACCTGTAAAAATGCTGATGCTGTTGTGATAATGACAGAATGGAACCAGTACAGGGCTCTTGATTTTTCAAGGCTCAGGGATGTTATGAAAGGTAATGTTTTTGTTGACCTTCGAAATGTTTATAATGGTGAAATTGTTGAGAAAACAGGATTCTCTTATACCGGTGTAGGTGTTTAAACTGAAAATATTTTTGATTCTATTTATAGTTCTTATTGGGATTATCAGATGAAATATAACAGATGTGTAGTTAACGGAGTTTTTGATCTCTTTCATGTTGGTCATGTTAATCTTCTAAAAAGAGCCAAGAACATATTCAATGAGGTTGTTGCGGCTGTTGATTCAGATGAATTTGCATCCCGTGTAAAGCGGCAGCCTGTATTCAGTGAACAGGACAGGCTGGACATAGTAAAATCGTGCAGATATGTTGATGATGCTGTAATAGTAGATGATTCCTATGGGCCTTTTGCATTTGAGAATAAAAAAGTTGACAGCTTCATGGAAGATCACAATATTGACGCTGCCTTCATTGCTGCAGATACAGAAGAGGATGTTTTAAAGTGGTTTTCCCATCTTCACCGTACAAACAGAACTGTGGTTGTACCAAGGACCAGTGATATCTCAACAACACATGTAATTAAAATAGTTAACGGTGAAATAACAAGGGACATGGTTCAGAGAGATCCTTCTTGTAAAATAAATTTCTGATTATTTATTAAAGATCTCAGATTATTATAAGTATTATTCCTGTGATCAGGGAGTCTGAATATATTATTTAAAGGAATAAAAGGATTAAATATGAATTACAAAAGATGCGCAGTAAATGGTGTTTTCGATCTTTTCCATGTAGGGCATGTGAGGCTTTTAAAAAGAGCCAGGGAAATGTTTGAAGAGGTTGTTGTTACAATCGATTCTGACGAACTTACAATACAGGAAAAGAGAAAACCTATTTTTGATGAAAATGAACGGCTTGAGATTATAAAGGCATGCAGATATACAGATGATGCTCTGATTATTGACAGGTCATGGGGCCCGCATGCACATGATCCTGCAAAAGTTGATGAGTTTATGGAGAAATATAAAGTGGATGCCATGTTTGTAGCTGCAGATGATGAGGAATATGTAAAATACTGGTTCGGCCACCTGTATGAACAGGGTAAAGTTGTCATTGTGCCCAGAACCAAGGATATTTCCACAACCCATGTTATCAAAGTTGTTAACGGGGAAATTGTTGAGGAAGAGTAATTTTGATTTTCAGTTTTTTCTATTATTTATTTATTTTTCCCCTTGAATGGGGAATGAAACTTGTTCTTGAAACATCCTACCTCATTACCGGAAGCTACGGATACTCTGTAATAATCATGAGTATTGCTGTTAATTTTGCTCTTCTTCCTCTCTATCTCCTTGCGGAGAAGTGGCAGGATTATGAAAGAGATATAAAGAAAAAAATGAAGGGAGAGCTTGATAAAATAAATAATGCCTTTACAGGGGAGATGAGGCATTATTATACAACTGCTGTCTACAGGAGATTCAAATATAATCCTCTCTCTGCTGTCCGGGTGAGTCTCGGATTCTTTATCCAGGTCCCTTTTTTCTTTGCAGCATATCATTTTCTTTCCCATTACAAGATGCTTGAGGGGGTAGGATTCTGGTTTCTGGATGACTTATCACTTCCTGATGCTGTTGTTAAGATATCAGGAGATACTTTGAATATAATGCCGCTTGTTATGACAGCGGTTAATATAATCTCCTCATATATCTATGCAAAAACTCTTGAAAAACGGGAGAAGATTCAGCTCTGGGGTCTGGCAGGAGCTTTTCTTGTCCTTCTTTATAATTCTGCGTCCGGCCTTCTTCTTTACTGGACCTGCAATAATATTTTCTCTCTTGTAAAGAACTATATAATCAGGGCTGTTGTAGAAAAGGAAAAGATTATAACTTTCAGATGGAAGAATCTGTCTTTTAAGAAGGCTGCATCCTCAAGAAAACTTTTTTATATTTATCTTTTAACCGGGTTTTCCGCACTTTACCTTGTATTTTTTCACTATAAATATCTGTATGCAGAGACAAGGTATTCAGCATTTTTAATTGCTATGTTTCTGTTTCTGCTGATTTCTTTATATTCTATTGTTTTTCTAATAATAAATTTCAGAGTGAGTAAGAGATATATTGCAGCTTCAGCTTTTATAGGTATTTTTGCAGCTGTTCTAATTTTTATTTCTGTTGATTATTTTTTTAAGCTTGATTATTTTTCATCAACACGTGTTACAAGAAAGCTTTATCTTGCCTTTTTTCTTGCCCTCAACATGGTGAGTCTTCCCCTGATACTGAAAAGGCATGGAAATATTACAGAAATCAGTTCAGGGAAAAAAAGTGTTTATTTTTCCGCGGTTCTTTATGCTGTTCTTGTAATCTTTGTTTTTTCCCCGTTAAGGCTTTATGCTTCTGCGCCCGGAGAACTTGAGATTTCTTTATTGAGCCTGTTTCTTTATTCCCTAACTGCTGCTGCAGGGGGGATAGCTGTTTCAGCTGCTGTTTTCTTTGCGGTACCAACCAAAATAAAAAGCAGTTTTATTTTTGCTGCAGTTTTAGCATCTGTACTTGTTTTTTTCTATACATTCCTCTATCCGGGAGATTTCGGTAATCTCAATAAATTTGCCCTTACAAAGGCATACAGACTGAACGGAGAAATCCTGAAATACATTTTCGAGCTCTGCCTGGTTGTGTCTGTATTCTGTACAGTTCTTTTAATAGTAAAGAGGAAAAAGGCTGCATATTTCATTTTTGCAGCTCTTGCTTCTGTTTCCTTTATCCAGACTTCTGTTTCTGTCATTGATATGGTTAAGGTAAAAAACAGTGCTGAAATGTCTGCAGAAAATCTGGACCTTATTCCTGAATACAACAGCGATATCATGACTTTCTCAAAGACAGGGAATAATATTGTGGTTATTCTTCTTGATATGTGTACCGGAGGATATATCCCGCAGATCAGGGATGGGCTAGCTGATTTTGATAACATATTTTCAGGGTTTACATGGTATCCAAATTCTCTGAGCAGCGGATACCACACAAGTACGAGTATTTCTGTAATGAGAGGCGGGTGGAAATACCAGTCGGAAAACCTGAATAAACGTAAAGACAAGAAATACTACGAGCATATTGCTGATTCATATCATGTAGTTCCTGATATCCTTGATAATTACGGGTACCTCAGTGCTTTTGTAAATCCTGATTACTATCTATCCCCCAACGGAAATCTTTCTGAACTAAGAAAGAGGGGAATTACAGCAGGCTACAGCAAGGATTATATACAGTTCTGGAAATCTGAAAACGGCTATACAGCAGACAGCCGGATAGAGGATAGCGGAAGCATGAATTACCGCTTTCTGCTTGCTGTATCACTTTTCAAGGCATCCCCGTTCCTTTTCAAGCCATTTATATACAATAACGGTGAGTGGATTCTTATTGGGCAGGCTGATCTCAGTAAGTCAATCTATAACCAGGTGCTCAAGTCCTGGGGATTTCTAGATTCAATGGATAAAATATCATCTGTTGATGAAAGGGGAAATACTTTTAAATTCCTTCACAATCATACAACCCACTCCCCTTATGCGATTGATAAAGACGGTAATCTTACAAATGATTATCCTGATCCCGAGGTTAAGGATTATTCAAGAGGCAGGGCCCCTTATTACAGTGCAAAGGCTTCTTTCAGGGCTGTTTCAAATTGGATTGAGTGGCTTAAAGATGAGGGGATTTATGATAATACAAAGATTATTCTTGTTTCAGATCACGGAAATAATCTGGGTCATGATCCCATGAAAAGAGATGATTTTGACTTTAATGAAATATCAGATATTGATTATACAAGAAGCCATATTCTTCTGATGGTCAAGGATTTCGGGGAAAAAGGAAATTTTAAATCAGATGACAGGTTTATGAGTAACGGGGACCTTGCTTCCATTATCTGCTCCGGTTTAGATACCGGCGGAGTCATCAGTCCTGACAGAACAAAAGGAACTCCGGAAGAAGGCAGGGTGCTTGATTTTGTAAAATCGAATTCCTGGAGATGGGAATCAATTTATACGGAAAAAGAAATAAAATATGATTTTGTCTACAGGGTAAGGGATAATATATTTGATCCTGACAACTGGACAAAGATTAAATAGGAAAATTACTTTTTAGAACTTAAGGAGAAAGATAAACTATGAAAAAACGTATACTTGTTACAGGCGGCGCCGGATTTATAGGCAGCCATCTTTGTAAAAAACTTCTTTCTTTGGGACATGATGTAATATGTGCGGATAATTTTTTTACAGGTTCCAGGGAAAACATCGTAGAGCTCCTGGATAATCCTTATTTCGAAGTTATGCGACATGATGTTACATTTCCCCTCTTTGTGGAGGTTGATGAAATATATAACCTTGCATGTCCTGCAAGCCCTGTTCACTATCAGTTTGATCCTGTTCAGACAACTAAAACTTCAGTTCACGGTGCTATAAATATGCTCGGACTTGCAAAAAGGACAAAAGCCAGAATAATGCAGGCATCAACATCAGAAGTTTACGGAGATCCTGAGATACATCCTCAGACAGAGGATTACTGGGGAAGGGTAAATCCGGTTGGAATAAGAAGCTGTTACGATGAAGGTAAGAGATGCGCGGAAACTCTGTTTTTTGATTATCACAGGCAGAATAATGTTGATATCAAGGTTGTAAGAATATTCAATACATATGGTCCTAATATGCATCCTGATGACGGGCGGGTTGTAAGTAATTTTATTGTACAGGCTCTTAAGGGAAATGATATTACTATTTATGGGGACGGCGAGCAGACTCGAAGTTTCTGTTATGTTGATGATCTTGTAGACGGATTTATAAAAATGATGGATACAGAAAAAGGTTTTACAGGTCCTGTAAATATGGGGAATCCCGGTGAATTTACAATGAATGAGCTGGCGAAGAAGGTTCTAAAACTGACAGGATCAAAATCAGTTATTAAATACTTTCCTCTTCCCCAGGATGATCCCAAGATGAGAAGACCTGATATTTCCCAGGCAAAGGAAAAACTTGGATGGCAGCCGTCAATTGATCTTGAAGAAGGGCTTGATAAGACAATAGCATACTTTAAAAAGAAGATTGCTGAATAATACATTATGGTTAATTTGAGCAGCCAGGGCTTTTTAAACCTTGTTTTCCTTTATTCAGGTGTCTTTCTGGGATTTGTAAACACTGTTCTCAAGGTAAAGGTTATGACCCCGGAGGAAATCGGGGTTGCAGCAATACTGAGTACGCTGGCTATATTCTTTGTTTTTTTCGTATCTTTCGGGTTCCTCTCCGGGATCCGGAGATACTACAGCCGGTTCCGGGATGATTTAAAGCTTAAGACAGGTTTTATACTGTTTAATATTTCTTTGTCTCTTATTATGCTTATCATTTTAGGGTCGGTCTTCTATTTTTTGAAAGACTGGATCCTGTTAAAGTATGATAATGCTCTTGTTGAAAGATATATAACTGCTGTTTACTTTTTCTTCCTAGGAAACTCCCTTTCAAGTTTTTTCCAGTATATTTTTGAAGCTGAATACAAGTCTGTAATTGGTAATATATATTATGATATTGTACACCGTGTTCTTCATCTTGCCTTTCTTCTCATCATGATGAATACATCGATCGGTTTTTACTGGTATATTGTTTTTCTTATTTCTTCTCTGTTTCTTAAAGTTTTTACATATATGTTTTTCTTCAAGATGTGGATTAACTTTTCCTTTCCCTGCTTTTCCTTTATCAGAAAAGACTTTCTTAAAGAGTACTTTAAATACTGCGGGCTCACTTTTTCATCAGGGATGACAGGACTGGTAACTGAAAATGTTGATAAACTTATGATTGGCGCTTTTTTAACAATGGAGGATGTCGGAATTTATTCTGTTGTTGTTCAGATATCAATGCTTATTAAAATTATAAAAAATGGTTTTATAAGGATAGCATATCCAGTAATAGCAGAGTCCTGGGAAAACAAAGAAAACAGCAAGATAGAAAAAGTCTACAGAAGCAACAGTGCTGTTCAGATGTTTCTGGGAAGTTTTATTTTTATTATAATCTTCTCTTTTCCCGAATCAATTCTCAAAGCACTTGATCCTGCATATGTAAGAGGAGCTTCTGTTCTTGTCTTTATTGCTTGCGGTTATCTTATAGACTTGTCTGCAGGGATGAGCGACGGGATAATTTCTCTTTCAAAATATTTTCATTTTGATCTTTATCTGAGGCTTTTTCTGGTTTTTCTTACTGTTTTAACAAATTATATTTTTATTCCTGTCTGGGGACTTGCAGGGGCTGCTTTTGCATCAGCTTTAACTCTTCTTGTTTTCAATTTGAGCAAGATAATTGTTATATGGAAAAAATTCCGCTTTTTCCCTTTTTATTCTGACTCTGTCAAAATAGTTTTTCTCACAATTCTGACAGGATCTGCTTTAAGGTTTGTTTTCAGAAGAGAGATTGGAATGAGCGATATTTCCATTGTAAAGGTAATAATTATTGCTTTAATTACATTTATATTGTATTTTTGTACTGCTAAAATTGTTTTTAAACTTAAAATACTTGATAAAAATCCGCTGAAGAAAGACTTTTTCAGATAATCTATGATTTTTCAGATTCCCTGAAAAATATTACGTCTTCATAAAATTAAAAAACAAAAGGTGATGTTTATGAGATTATATATGGTATTAATCATGCTGTTTCTTGTCTGGACCCCCGCTTTCTGCTACATAGACCCGGGTACAGGCAGTATGCTTTTATATGCTGTTGTTGGTATTTCAGCAGCGCTTTTATATGCTTTCAAAGGCTACTTCTACAAACTTAAAGGGATGATTACAGGTCAGGGCTACAGTGTTTCCAATGATCTAAGGGATAAAGATGTTGTTTTCTATTCTGAAGGAAGCAAGTACTGGTATCTTTTCAAGCCTGTCCTTGATGAGATGGATAAGATGGGAAAGAAATGCACCTATCTTACTTCTACAGAAGATGATCCCGGCCTTGAAGCGGCAGAGAAATATCAGAATATTGATGCTAAATACATAGGCGATGGAGTAAAGGCTGCTGTTTTTATCAACAACCTTAAGACTGATCTTCTTGTTATGACAACTCCCCAGCTTGATATACTTACAATTAAACGTTCAAAACATGTAAAACATTACTCATATATTTTCCATGCGCCTACAGATGTGGGGATTTACGGCAAATATGCATTTGATCACTTTGATTCAATTCTTGCTGTCGGAAAACACCAGATAGGGCACCTTCGGGATTTTGAAAAAATGCGAGGAACTGCAGAGAAGCAGATTTTCAATACAGGATGTACCTATTATGATGAACTGATTAAATCAACAGAAAAAAGAACAGAAAAAAATGATAAACCTGTTGTTCTTGTCGCTCCCACATGGGGAAAGAACGGTCTTCTTACAAGGTTCGGTTTTGATTTTATCAGACCTCTTCTTGACGGCAGGTATAAGGTAATCCTCCGTCCGCATCCGCAGATGTATATTTCACAGAAAGAACTTGTTGATGAAATCAGAAGCGAAGGGGAAAAATATGCAGATCTTGAATGGGATGAAAAGCCTTCTGGTGAAGATTCAATGAAAAGATCTGATATCATGATCTCAGATCTTTCAGGTATTATCTTTGACTACTCATTTATCTATAAAAAGCCGGTAATTTCTGTGGATGCTCCTGTTATTGATACAGGTCTTGAGCTTGAAGACATGAAGCATGATGAACTCTGGGAGCTTTATATCAGGGAAGACCTTGGTGCACTTCTCAGTGCTGATAATTTTGAAAATATTGCATCAACGGTTGATGAGACTCTAAAGAGTTTCAGTCCTGCAAATATTGATAAGCTGATAGAAGAATATATCTATAATTTCGGAAATGCGGGAATAATTGCTGCACAGCAGATTGTTTCTATTAAAAAGGAACTTGAATAGGCAATGATCGGTCATTTTCTTTATATGGTTTTTATATTTCCACTTGAAAGTGGAATGGAATTTATACTTACCTGGGCTTACCGCTTTACAGATAACTACGGTTTTTCCATTATCTTTATGAGCCTTGCTGTAAACATAGTTCTTCTTCCCCTCTATTACCTTGCAGAAACCTGGCAGGGTGCAGAGCGCGAAATAAAAAAGAAAATGCAGCCTGAGATAGACAAGATTAAAAAAGCATTCAAGGGAGAGGAAAGATACTACTATATAAGATCTGTTTACAAAAGATACAATTATCATCCTCTTCTTGCTGTACGGGTTAGTTTCGGATTCCTTATTCAGGTTCCATTCTTTTTTGCAGCATATCATTTTCTTTCACACTTTTCTGATATTGAGGGGGTGAGGTTTCTTGTTCTAAGCGATCTTTCTCTCCCTGACAGGATCATTTCATTTGGCGGAATAAAACTCAATATTCTTCCTGTCATTATGACAGTGGTTAATATAATTTCATCTTATATATATGCGGCAAACCTGGGAAAAAATGACAGAATGCAGCTGTGGATTCTTGCAGTTCTTTTTCTTGTGCTTCTGTATAATTCTCCTTCTGCGCTTGTTTTTTACTGGACGCTTAACAATGTTTTCTCTCTTGTGAAAAACTATATCAGTGTATATGTTATCAAGGTGAAGTCTCTTGTTTGATTAATTCCGGAGGATAAATGACTGATTCTGATCTGAGGCTGAAAAAAGGGATAAAGCTTAATCTTATCCTTCTTTTTTCAGCTTTTACTTTTTATTTTCTTGTTTATTATCTTGTAAATAAAACTGCCAGCACCAGGTATATTTCCTTTTACTGTGTCCTTGCCGGTTTTAGCTTTCTCAATGTGATTCTTGTTCATGATTTTATTGTGCATTTCAGCAGGAATGTTTTTAAAATAATATCTGCAGTCTTTTCAGTTTTTATTGTTATCTTTCTGATTTATCTTTTGGCTGACAATGTTTTCAAGATAAATATAATTTCTGTCCTCAGAAGCTACAGGAAGTGGATTTATGCTTCTTATTTTATGCTCTCTTTGATTCAGTTTCTGAATTATGCAGTCAGGCTTTATGTTTCAGAAAAAAGAAAAGACGATAATTCTTTCTACAGTATTCCTGCAGAAAGCAGAAGATTTTTTAAAGCTTCTGCAAAAGGGGAAGCCGCAAAAGTTCAAAAAACCGGTCTTTCAGGTGATGGAATAACAGGTACTGCTTACAATATTTTCAGGTCTTCTGTTTTTTATACAGCTGCAGTTCTTCTTGTTTATTCACCAGCAGCAATTTACCTGACTTCTCCAGCTGATTTTCATTTATCTGCAATTCTTCTTCTTGTGTCCGGAACTTCAGCCGCAGCAGCTTTTTATGCAGCATCTGTATTAATTTACAGACAGGTTCCTCTGTTTTTCAAGTATATACTGCTCTACAGTTCAGTTTTCATATCACTGATAATTTTTACAAATACATTCATCATTCCGGGCCAGTACGGCTCTCTGAATAACCTGATACTTTCTGATGCAGAGAAGCTCTACGGAAGTGTTTTTCCATATTTCAGGGAATTTCTTTTAATTACAGCTCTCTATGCGGCCTCTGTTTTTCTTGTCAGAAAAGCGGGAAAAAAAGCTGCTCCTGTTCTGCTCCTTATAAATCTTGTGGCATTTGCACAGACCGGCATGGGGCTTGTAAGCTACAGAAGTTCCGGGAATACAGCCGGGTCAGTATCTTCTGCAGATGAAAAGGGATTCCTCCCTTCATACAACGATGATCTTATGAGTTTTTCTAAGGACGGGAAAAATATTGTTGTCCTTTTTCTTGATATGTTTTCCGGCGGATATGTTCAGGATATTTTCAAAGAGAGACCTGACCTTAAAGAGGTTTATGATGGGTTTACCTGGTATCCGAACACTCTTTCCATTTCATATGTCACAAGCAGCAGTGTCCCTTCAATGCTTGCAGGATGGGATTATGCACCTGATGCAATAAACAGCTTTAATGAAGGCAGGCCTCTTTCTGATGTCATTGGCGACAGCTACCTTGTTCTTCCAGCGCTTCTTGAGAAGCATAACTACAAGACTTCATATCTTGATCCTGAATACTGCTATACATACCGGGGAGATATTGAAAAACTAGAATCCCATGGAATAACAGCAGGTTTCAACAAGGATTATATCGGTTACTGGAAGAATAAAAACAGGTTTCATGAAGATGATAATATAAACAAAGGGGGACAGAAGCTTTTTGAGTTGAAGCTCCTTGCAATGATAAGCCTTTTCAAGGCATCCCCTGCAGTTGTAAAACCAGTTGTTTATAACGGAGGCGACTGGCTTGTTGTAAACAGCACCGAAAAAACAAATTCTGCATACAGATCCAAAATGGAATATTGGTCTTTTTTTGATTCCCTGTCTGAAATTTCCAATACTGAATCTGAGAAAAATACTTTCAAATTTCTTCATACAAGTCTCACTCATGATCCGTTCTCTCTTTCAGGAGATGGCGAACTGGTTAAAGGATATCCCGATCCTGAGGCAGGGGATAATTTTCACGGTAAAAACGCATACCTGAGTGCCAAAGGCGCTCTTGTTGCTCTTGAAAGATGGATTTCCTGGTTTAAGGAAAATGAAATCTATGATAATTCAAAAATAATAATTGTTACTGACCATGGTGACGATTTCTCAACAAGCCCGATGATGAAGGAAAATTTCAACGTTGAGGGAATTACTGACGAGGATTTTACCCGGCTACATGCAGTTCTTATGATAAAGGATTTCGGAAGCAGGGGGGAGTTAAACACGGATTGGCGTTTCATGAGCAATGCTGATCTGCCTGCAATAATTGTTTCAGATTATCCTGATATTGATGTTTTCGGTCCTGATATGACAAAAACTGAAAACCCGGGAAAACGTGTTCTGAAAGCAATGAAGGCTGACAGCTGGAGATGGCACCATGTTTCTAAGTATGAAAAATTCAGCTTTGAATATTTTTATGAAGTTGAAGACAACCTTTTTGAAGCTGAAAACTGGAAGAAGAAGTAGTAGATGCTGAACATACTTCAGGAACAGCAGGGACGGAAGAATGATGTTCCTGTTATGCCGGGAATTATTATTATGCTGCAGTATGCAAAGAGAATGTGTTAGAAAGTTTTTCTGCAAATAAATGGAGAATGAATTGAATACTATAGATTTGAAAATCATCGGAATAAAAAACGGAAAAATCAGTTTTTCTTTATTTTTTTCCCTTTTTTCTGCCGCTTTTTATATGCTTGTGTTTTACAAGACTCAGAACTATTCCAATTACAGGGCACTTTCTTATGCTGTTTCTTTTTCTGTTCTGCTGATTCTTGATCTGCTGATGACAGCTGCTTTTTATTTTAGAATTAGGAAAGCTGGAAATAGTGATCCTCACAGGAAATACTTTTCTCTCAAAAAAGTATGTTTTGCTGTTACTTCATTATTAAGTATTGCTGTCCTTTTTGTTTCATCCGACTGGATTTTCGGAATAAACATGTATGCTGATACAAACATATACAAGAAAATATTATTATTTATTCAGTTTGCTTCTGTTTTATCAGCAGTTCCTTTTGCTGTAGATAATATTTCTAAAAAAGATAAGAATTTATCTGAATATGTAAAAAAGAAATCCGGCAGAAATAAAAAAGGATTTTCTTTCAGTAGCCCTGATGAACAGCTTTTTCTCTTCTCATTTCTTTATCTTCTTTCAGTCATTTTACTGTTTTCTCCTGTAAAGTTATATACTTCAGCTCCCGGCGAGATTGAGGCCGGGATTTCCGGTATTCTTGTTAAAAATATTACAGTTGTAGTGCTTCTTGCAGGCTGTTCTCCTGTGTTTTTCTGTGTACTCAGGGGGAGCTTAAAATCTGCTGTTCTTAAAATTACATTGTTTATAGCTTTCTGTGCATTTTTTTACAGCTTTATACTCAATATTAGTTACGGAGCTCTGGACAATTATATTCTTACCAATGCAAAAGTTCTCAATAAGGGATTTCTTAAAAATATAATAGAAATATCAGCACTTATTGGATTGGCATTTATTGTTTCATTTCTTGCAGATAAGAAAAAGATTCTCATACGGAATATTTTTCTTATCCTTCTTGCTGTAGGTTTTGTTCAGTCTGCAGTCTCTCTTATAGGTATTCGAGGGTATGATGAAAAAAAGATCAGTACTGTATCAAGAGAAGGATATCTTCCTGAATATAATAAAGATTTGATGGGTTATTCGAAAGAGGGGAAGAATATTGTTGTCCTTCTTCTCGATATGTTTTCAGGGGGATATCTTCCTGAAATTCTTGAGGAAATGCCTGAACTTGAAGACACTCTATCAGGTTTTACCTGGTATCCAAATACCCTTACTGCAGGCTATAACACAAGCAGTAGTGTACCGGGAATGTATGCCGGATGGAGCTATGTTCCGTCTGCAATCAATGAAAAGGAATATAACGGTTATATTGTTGATCAGATAATTGAAAGCTATGAAGTTCTTCCTGAAATATTGTCTGAATACAACTATAAAACATCATACACAGATCCCGATTATTACAGGACTCCTCACGGAAATATAGATGAACTTGAAAAGAGGGGTATAACTGCAGGATTTAATCAGGACTACCTTCCTTACTGGAAAAGCGTAAACACATCATATGACAGCGATTTTTCAGGTGCAGAGAAAAAATCAGCAGCTGGAAAAAATAATCCCGAAACAAAAGCATCAAGATATCTTCTGGCAGTTTCCCTGTTCAAGGCAGCACCATTGATTTTGAAACCTCTTGTTTATAATGAGGGGGACTGGCTTTTCATAGGGGGAGGGGAGGTCCGGAACAATGCCTATAAGTTTGCTCTCAAGTCCTGGGCATTTATGGATCTTCTTGATGAGGTATCAAATGCAGATGCTGAAGGAAATACTTTCAAGTATTTTCATAATTATATAACACACGAACCATTTGCCATGAGTTCAGAAGGAAAACCTGTACTTGGTTATCCAGATCCTGAAGCAGGTGATAATATTCACGGCAGAAATGCATATTACAGTGCAAAGTCAGCAATGATGGCTGTATCAGACTGGGTAAAGTGGCTTAAAAAGAATAATATTTATGATAATACAAAACTGATTATTGTAGCTGACCATGGCAATGATGTTGCTGAAAATCCGATGATGAAGAAAAACTTTAAAGTTGAAGGACTCTCTTCTGAGGAATTCAACAGGGCACAGATAGTTCTTCTGGTCAAGGATTTCAATGCGGAAGGTGCGCTTAAGACCGACATCAGGCTTATGAGCAATGCGGATATACCGGCAATAATACTTTCTTCTCTTGATGAAGGAAAAGAGGGTGAGATTTCTCCTGAATATGGATCAGTATATAACGGAAGCGTTTTTCCTGAAGATCCGGCTCCCGGCAGATCTTTTCCGGCAGATCCTACCAGGGGCGAACCTGTAAGCCGAACTCTCCGTACTGTTAAATCAGACAGCTGGAGATGGGAATATATTACAAAAAACAGAAAGTTTGAATATAAATGGATATATGATGTTAAAGACAATCTGTTTGACGATAAAAACTGGACAAAGGTGGAATAATGAAACTTGTTAAATTTTCACTCGGAAATCTCCTTGTGTTTTATAAATATCTTTTTGAAGGAAATAAGCTCTGGAAAGGCACTGATGCGGAATTTGTATGGAACAGGAAGTTTGCTCAAGTTTGTGCTGTTTATCCTGTTTATTTTCCATATAAAATCGTAGCAAAGAAAATATTCAAGCTGATGCAGAGTTATTTCAACTTTGTATCATACAGAAATATAAACAGCAGAATTACTGAAGCAAACAATTTTGTATATGTATCTCTGGATAATATGAAGTATTTCACAGAAAGAGTACTTCCTGAAATTAAAAAGGATTTCAACCTTGTAACAGGAGATTCAGATCTTGTTCCGTCTGATTATAATTCTGTTCTTGAAAACAGTTTTCTTAAAAACTGGTTCTGTCAGAACTGTGATATTGTGGATGAGAGAGTGCATCCTCTTCCTATAGGTCTTGATTATCACACAATTTATACATATCCCTTCTGGGGAAGCCGCAGAATTTCTCCCGAAAAACAGGAGGAGCAGCTCAAGGAAATTATGGGAAGCAGTCAGGAAAAAGAGATGAAAATCTTTTCAAATTTCCATATAAATCTCAATTCTGAAAGAAGAGAGGAACTTTACCGCAGACTCAAGGATAGTGATATTTTCCATTTTCAGACGGGACCTCTTTCAAGGCTTGATACCTGGAGGGAGCAGAAGAAATGCAGTTTTGTATTTTCACCGGCAGGGGTGGGTATGGACTGCCACAGGACTTACGAGGCACTCCTTCTCGGGTGTATTCCGATTGTTGAATCGGGTTTTCTGGATGAGTTTTATAAAAATTTCCCTGTTGTGGTTATCAACCGCGTTGATGAGCTTACCCGGGACAACCTGATTAAGTGGGAAGTTCTTCTCCGCCCTGAATTTAATTCTGAGCTTGATGAGAAACTTAAAAGCCGTTACTGGCTTGATATGATCAGAAAGACTGCAGAGAGAAAATAAAAATATCAGCAATGCAGATATAAAGAAAAATAAATTAATTGGAATAGATTGATGGATAAAATAAATCTGGATTTTTCAAATCTAAATGTACTGGTAATCGGCGATGTAATGCTTGATTTCTTTTATTATGGAAATGTTTCGAGGATCTCTCCTGAAGCTCCTGTTCCTGTTGTTAATGTAAAAAAAACAGAGTACCACCCGGGAGGGGCAGCTAATGTTGCTGTAAATATTTCAGAACTCGGAGGAAAAGCACTTCTTTTCGGATGCTGTGGAGAAGATAACAACAGCTTAATCCTTGATTCACTTCTCGAGAAGCATGGTATTGTAAACAGCCTTGTAAAATCAGAATCCCCTACAATTACAAAAACAAGGGTTATCGGTGACCACCAGCAGATAGTAAGGCTTGATATTGAAGAATCCGGTGTAGATTACAGCGGACTTCTTACTGCTGAATTTGATAAAAAGTTCAACAGTTTCAAAGAACATAAAATAGATATTGTTGTTCTCTCCGATTATGCAAAAGGGGTTTGCTCGACCGATCTTTGCAGAAAAGTGATTGATAAGGCTGTAAAAGAAAATATACCTGTAATTGTTGATCCGAAAGGGACTGAGTGGGAAAAGTACAGGGGAAGTTGTCTTATAACTCCAAATTTCAGGGAGTTCAGGGAGATAACCGGAAAGACCCTTTCAAATACAGACTCAGAACTTGAAAAAAATGCATATGATGTGGTAAAAAGGTTCGGATTTAAAAACCTGCTTATTACAAGATCTGAAAACGGGATGAGCTGTTTTTCCTCTGATTCATATTTTCATATACATACAGAGGCTAAAGAGGTTTTTGATGTTTCAGGGGCTGGAGATACAGTAATTGCAGCTCTTTCACTTTCTCTATGCAGGAATTCCCTTGAAAACGCAGTTGTCACTGCAAACAAGGCTGCAGGGATTGTTGTCGGAAAGCTTGGAACAGCTTCTGCAACAAAAGATGAGCTTTATCGTGCTGTTACAGGTAAGGAAGAGAATAAACTTATCCCTCTTGCTGATCTGAATAAAAAAATCGAACAGCTCAGAAAGCAGAAGAAAAAAATTGTCTTTACTAATGGATGCTTCGACCTTGTTCATGCAGGGCATATCAAGGTATTGAGAGAGGCAAAGAAGATGGGTGATATCCTTCTTCTGGGACTTAACAGTGATGATTCAATAAAACGGCTTAAAGGTGAAGACAGACCGGTTAACTGTGAAGAAGACCGGGTTACCATGATTTCAAGTTTCAGTTTTGTTGATTATGTTGTTGTGTTTGATTCTGATACTCCGATTGAAATAATAAAAAATATTAATCCCGATATTCTTGTAAAGGGCGGTGATTATACAGTGGAAACTGTCGTCGGTTACCAGTATGCGAAAGAGGTAAGGCTTATCAATTTTCTGGAAGGTTATTCAAGTACAAATATTATCAAGAAGATCAGGGAAGATAAATAATGATAATAGTTACAGGCGGAGCCGGTTTTATTGGAAGTTCTCTTGTCAGGGGACTTAACGAAAAAGGTTATGAAGATATTCTGATTGCAGATAACCTGAAAAAAAGTGAAAAACATCTTAATCTCAACAGGCTGAAATTCAGGGATTTCATGCAAAAAGAGGATTTACCTCTTTTTCTTAACAAACTGGGAAAAATTGATGCTTTTTTTCATCAGGGAGCCTGTTCAGATACAATGGAAAATGACGGTGTATACATGATTAAAAATAATTATGAATACAGTAAGGAGCTGTTCAGTTTCTGTGCGGAAAAAAATATTAAATTTATTTATGCCTCTTCTGCATCTGTTTACGGAAACGGAGAAAACGGATTTTCTGAAAAGCCTGAGTGTGAGTATCCTCTGAATGTATATGCTTTTTCAAAATACCTGTTTGACAGATATGTAAGGATTAATTCCGGCAGGACAGATAATCAGGTTACAGGTTTAAGATATTTCAATGTGTATGGTCCGCAGGAAAATCATAAAAACAGAATGGCTTCCGTTTTTTACCACTTTTATAATCAGGCAAAAAAAACAGGTGTTATCAATGTTTTTGAAGGAAGCAGAGATTTTATAAGGGATTTTATTTCTGCAGGTGATGTTGTAAAAGTAAATATTCACTTTCTTGAAAATAATATTTCCGGAATATTCAACTGCGGTACCGGAAAGAGCCGGAGTTTTTTTGAGGTCGCAGAAGCAGTAAAAGCCCAGTTTGATAATTCCGGAAGCTGTAACAGTGATGCTGTCATGATAGAAGAAGTTGAATTCCCTGCCTCCCTGAAAGGAAAATATCAGAAATATACATGTGCAGACCTTTCTGATTTGCGGGAAAAAGGGGGATACCGGGCTGATTTCTGTTCAATTGAAAAAGGAATGATGCAGTATTATGAACTCCTTGAAAAAAGCGGTGGATATTATATTTAGTCTGTTGATTATTGAGATGATTTAACAGATAATCCTGCTGCTTTATGATGAGCAGGCAAAAAAAATAAATAGATGATTATGAATAACATTATTGAAATTGATTCTTCCTGGACACTTTTCCTGGACAGGGATGGTATTATAAATGAGCGGCCTGAATGGTATATAACAGAGTGGAAAGACTTTGTTTTTAAAGAGGATTTTAAAACATCTATTGCCCCCTTAAGCAGGCTTTTTTCGAGAATAATAGTTGTTACCAACCAGCAGGGCGTCGGTAAGCATCTGATGAGTGCTGCTGATGCAGAAGAAATCCATCGGAATATGATTTCCGCTGCTTACGGTTTCGGAGGACGGATAGACCGGGTTTATTACTGCCCGCATCTTGCTGAAGATAACTGCAGCTGCAGAAAGCCTGAATCAGGTATGGGCTTGATGGCAAAAAAGGATTATCCTGAGATTGATTTTGAAAAATCTGTAATGATTGGCGATACTGGGCGGGACATGGTTTTCGGAAGAAGCCTTGGAATGAAAACTGTTTATATCCCTTCCCGGGAAGAGGATTTCAGCGGATATGATTATTTTGCTGCAGCTCTTAACGAGGCGCTTAAAATATTTAAAACTGGAAAATAATTATGAAAAATATACTTGTAACAGGCGCTGCCGGCTTTGTCGGGTGGAAAACCTGTGAAAAACTGCTTACTTACGGATATCAGATAACAGGAATAGATAATCTCAATGATTACTATGATATAAGACTTAAAAACTACAGGCTAGAACAGCTTAAAAAAGCTGATTATGACAACTTTGCATTTCATGAAATTGATATTGAAGATTTTTCAGCTCTTGAAGATCTTTTCAGCAATAAGAAATATGATGCTGTAATTAATCTTGCTGCACGTGCTGGTGTCAGGTACAGCATAGAGAATCCAGATATTTATTTTTCAACTAATGTTAACGGTACGCTGAACCTTCTAAAGCTTATGGAAAGGCATGGAATAAAGAAGTTTGTACTTGCATCAACTTCATCTCTCTATGCAGGGCAGCCTCTTCCCTATAACGAAGAGCTTGCTGTAAACAGTCCTATTTCCCCGTATGCAGCTTCCAAAAAAGCTGCTGAGGCAATTTCCTATACCTATCATTATCTCTATGATATTGATGTGACAATTCTCAGGTATTTTACTGTCTACGGCCCGGCAGGAAGGCCTGACATGGCGCCTTTGAGATTTGTAAACTGGATACTCAATGAAAAGGAAATAACTGTTTTCGGCGACGGTTCACAGTCCCGGGACTTTACATATGTGGATGATATAGCAGAAGGTACAATAAAAGGGCTTAAGCCCCTCGGCTTTGAAATAATAAATCTCGGAGGGGGAAATAATCCTGTTTCCATCAATGAGTTTATAACAATGATTGAAGGGTTTACCGGTAAAAAAAGTATAGTAAAACACCTTGAATTCAACAAAGCTGATATGAAAATAACATGGGCTGATATTGGAAAAGCAGGAAAACTTCTTGACTGGAAACCTGAAGTTTCTCTGAAAGAGGGTGTTGAAAAAACTGTTGACTGGTTTTTGAAAAATCGTGAATTAGGCAACAATTTGAAGTATTGAATAATGGGCAATAATCGAAGGCTAGCTATAGGGAGTTGCCATAATGATTTGGTCTTAAAATAATTAAATCATGCGACAGGATATAAATTATATGAACAAACTTAAAATTATAAATATATATATGCTCAGGGTTTTCTATTTTTGTATTCAATCTGTATTTCAGATGAAAAAATATCAGGGAGAAGATGTTAAAAATATACTTCTTGTAAGACTGAATCATATAGGAGATCTTCTGATAACACTTCCCACAGTCTATTCAATAAAGAAACATTATCCTGATGCCCGGATAACTCTTGTTACTGGAGTATGGAACAAGGGACTTGCCGAATTTCAAAGGCAGCTCTTTGATGAGATCCTGTACTTCAATAAAAAAGACAACTGCCGCTCGGAAAAACAGGTAATGAGTAAATCTGAAAGACTGGACTTCTTCAGCCGGTTAAAGAAAGCAGGACATGATCTCTGTTTTGATTTTGACGGGGATTGGGATTTCCTCAAGTTTTACAGAAAGGGCGGAGTAAAATATCTTTCTTCTGCAAGTTATCTGAGGTTCCACCAGAACCTTGAGCAGCTTCACCTTGTAAAAAACCGGTATAACTATAATATTCATACTCAGCATGAGAGTGATAATCTTTTTGAAACAGCTTCAGTTCTGGGTATAACTGACAGCAGATCTGAGTTCAGTCTGCAGGTATCTGAAGATACGGATAAAAAAGTTTCAGAATACTTCAGCAGTTTTAAAAATGGGAAAACAGTAGGTATTCATCCTATAGCATCTATTTCTGAGAAAATGTGGACGGTAGAAGGTTTTGCCGCTGCCGCAGATTTTCTTATAGAAAGGGATTTTTCTGTTGTTTTCTTCGGAGCTCCTGCAGATAAGGAATATATTGGACAGATTATATCTGCTATGAAATCCGGTAATGAAGTAAATATTGCTACTGATTTTAATCTGGGTGAATTTATTACAGGTGTCGGCAAGTGTGATTATTTTATATCTCTTGACAGCCTTGCCCAGCATGTTGTCCAGTACTACCGCAAGACAGCTGTTGTTCTTTATCTTATTGAGAACTCTGCAAGGTGGAGTACAGATAATGATAATCTTTCAAGGCTGCTTATAAAAACAGATGAGAAATCTGTATATAAGGTACTAGAAGAACTGGACAGGAAATTCGGTTAGTAAATCCATCGGCAATATATAAAATAAGAGTGATAAATGAAAAAGATAATTATTGACTGCTTCTCAATTGATAACCATAAAACAGGTGTTTCCCAGTATGGAATGGAGCTTCTTAGAGAGGTGTTTCGTCTGGCTCCTGAAGAATACCATTTTCATCTTCTTTTAAAGGAAGGCCTTGCAAAAGAGCATGAACTTCTGAGGATAATTAAAAATTCAGGAAGAGATGTTTCTTTCGAATACCATAATATTCCGGCAATTGGGATTAAGCGTGATATTAAATATTTCTTTTTAAAAAGAAAGCTTTCTTATGACCTTTTCCACTGCCTGAATTCCAATCTCCCTCTGTTTATCAGTAAAAAATGTACTGTAACAATTCATGATCTTAAATTTCTTCTTTATCCTCAGTTTATTGGTAAAAAAAGTTTTCTTAAGAAAAAATATCTCGAACTGCTTTTCTATCATGCTGTTAAAAAAGCTGCCAGGATAATTACTGTATCCGAATCGACTAAGAATGACCTTATGTTATATTTTGGAAAAAAGAGCTGTCTTATTGACCGGAAGACTGTTCCTGTTCATTCTGGAGTGAGGTTGGAAGAGCCTGATTTAAACTCAGTGTCTGAATTAAATAAAAAAAATAATGGAAGTGAAGCATCTGGCAAATACTTTCTATATCTTGGGGAACTGAGGCCTCATAAGAATGTGGAAAATCTTGTTAAAGCGTTTATATGCTTCAGGGAAAAGAATAAGGCAGAAGATATAAAGCTTGTTATTGCAGGAAAAATGCACAGCAGCATGAAGAATCTTGAAGAGTATGCCTCTGAGAGTGTTGTTTTTACAGGTTATATTGATGATAAAGACTGTCCTGTTTTGTTTAAAAACTCATTTGCTTTTTATTTTGCAACTTTTTATGAGGGATTCGGATTTCCGATTCTTGAGGCTATGTACTCAGGTATTCCTGTTGTAACTTCAAATGTCTCATCAATGCCTGAGGTTGCAGGCGATGCTGCGCTTCTTGTGAGTCCTGGCTCTGTAGAGGAAATTGAAAAAACAATGGAAATGTTATACTTTGATGAGAGACTTCGATCTGATTTAATTGAAAAAGGATACAGACAGGCCGGAAAATTCACATGGGAAAAGACAGCCCGTGAGACGATTCAGGTATATGAGTCAATTCTGGAAAAACAGGATATTTAATGGATAAAATAAAGATTATTGATTTTGCAACTACCAGCCAGGGAGCCTGGCGCTTGTTATATTCCCGTGTAAATAAGATAAATTCCGATCCCCGGTTCTGTAACATAATTGTCTGCCCTGACGGAGAGGAAGTCTCCCTGATTAGGGAGGGGGGAGTCGATGTCAGGACTATGAGTATTGAGAGGGGACTAGGTATTATCAATGTTCTCAGGGAGATGCTTGATTTTTACAGGATTCTCAAAGAGGAGAAACCTGTTGTTATTCATACACATAATTCAAAAGCCGGGGCTGTCGGTCGGCTTATCGGATATCTTTACAACAGAACACACAGAAATAAAATATATATTATTCATCAGGTACATGGTTACCATTTTACTAAATTTAAAGGTTTTAAAAGGAAGCTTTTCTATCAGGTTGAAAAATGGCTGAATTTTTTTTCCGATTCAATATTTTTCCAGAACAGATATGAATATGAGCTGACAGAAAAATCAGGTATAAGAAAAGCAAGGCTTGAGCTTATTGGTAATGGTATTAATTTTTCATCTTTTAGGAAAGAAGATCATGTTCAAGAAGATGTTAAAAAAATTGTCTGTATTGCAAGAATTGAGCCGGTAAAAAACCATGAGATGATTATAAGATCAGCTGCTCTTCTCAGGAAAAAAACAGATAAATTCCTTTTTGAAATGATAGGAGAGGGAAAAACAGATAATCTCCTGAAGGTTGCCGATAAACTGGGCGTCAGGGAGCATATTAAATTTACCGGGAAAGTGGGAAGAGAAAGACTTATGGATTATCTGAATACTGCAGACATTTCTGTTCTGTCTTCAAAAAAAGAGGGAAAACCGAGAAGTCTTATGGAATCAATGTTCTATGGTATTCCCTGTGTAGGTACTGATGTGGTCGGAACCAATGAAATAATTGAAGATGGTGTGAGCGGTTATCTTGTTCCTCTTGATGATGATGAAGCTTTTACAGACCGGATATACAGACTTATTTCTGATGATTCCCTTCGTGAAGAGATGGGGATGAATGCGGAGAAAAGATGCCGTGAAAATTTCAATGAAGATGATGTAATAGAAAAAATAAAAAAAATATATGCTGATGCATCTTCAGCCAGGGAGAAATAAATGAAAACAGCATTAATCGGGGGAAGCGGTTTTATAGGAACAGTTCTTGCCGGAAATTTTAATAAACATGATATTGATTTTACAATTTTTGATAAAAAAACAAGCAGCGCTTTTCCTGATGTTACAGTAGAGGTTAATATTCTTGAAAAAGATAAACTTGTAAAGCTGCTTGCAGGACATGATGTGATTATTAACCTTGCTGCCGAGCATCAGGATAATGTTACTCCGGTAGAGCTTTACCAGCAGGTCAATGTTGAAGGGGCTGTAAATGTATGTGAAGCAGCTGAAATCAATGGTATCAAAAAGATAATATTTACAAGTTCTGTAGCCGTCTATGGCAATTCTGTTGGAGAAACTGATGAAAACGGCGATTTTAACTATTTTAATGAGTACGGTAGAACAAAGTATGAGGCTGAAAAAGTATACATGTCCTGGCTGAATAAATCTGAAGATCATTCCCTGCAGATTGTAAGACCTTCAGTCGTGTTCGGAAAAAACAACAGAGGAAATGTCTATAATCTTCTCAGACAGATTGCATCGGGGAAATTCCTTATGGTCGGCAAAGGCAATAATAAGAAGTCAATGGCTTATGTTGAAAATGTTGCAGCATTTCTCGAACATCTTCTGTCATTTGAAAAGCGATTTATTGCCTGTAATTATGTTGATAAGCCTGATTTCGATATGAACACACTTGTTGAAACTGTTTACAGTTCACTCGGAAAAAAATATTCCGGAATACACTTCCCCATGTGGCTTGGTATAGCAGGCGCGTCTGCTTTTGATATTCTTTCAAAACTTACAGGTAAAAAATTTCCTATAAGTGTGATTAGGGTAAAGAAATTCTGTTCAGATTCACACTTTACTTCATCATCAATTGAAGAAACCGGCTATAAGGCTCCTGTCGAAATCAAAGAGGCCCTGGCTGAAACGATAAAAGCTGAATTCCTTTAGATCTGCTTATTTGTTCGGCCGTCTGGATACATAAAAATCCTGATTTGTTTTTAAACATTTCAGGATTTTTTTTGCCTTTCTTCTTTAATCTTTCTTTTTCTGCTTCTTCGTATAATAATTATATTTAATGTTTCATCTTCATCTGAAAAATATTTTTCTCTTCATGACTCTTCGCTGTTCCAGATTCCGCCGGGTCTCTGTTGTTTTTGTTTATCTTGTCCTCCTTTCTTTTTCTGTTTTTTCCTATGACTCCCATAATATCTCCCTCCTTAAATCCGGTAAGATCAATTATGCTCTGGCAGAATGGTGGATTAATGATGAAAAAGGAAGTTATAAGACTGATTCTGATACAATAGCACTTCAGTCTGCACTTTCTTCCGGAGCTGAATTTGTGACAATAACTGATATTGGCCGGTCCTGGATAACAGAACCTCTCTTTCTTGATTCCAATACAACTGTTTTTTTTGACAGAGGAGTCGTCATTGAAGCGAAAAAGGGTTCCTTTTATGATAAGGGAGACTGCCTTTTCAAAGCGGATGAAAAGGAAAACATCTGTCTAATAGGATATAAGGCAGTTTTAAAAATGCACCGGGCAGATTATACCTATCCTCCATATGATGAGGGGCAATGGAGACACGTGATTTCACTGAAAAGCTGTTCTGATATCGAAATTAAAGGTTTGAGCCTCAGGGACAGCGGAGGCGACGGGATTTATATAGGTGTTTCAGAAAATTCTGATTTGCAGTACTGCAGAAATATTCTTATTGAGGATATTCATGTTTCTGGCTGCTACAGGCAGGGGATTTCTGTTATAAGTGCTGACAATCTGATGATTATAAATTCAGTATTTGAAGATACCGGGAACCATCTCCCTTCAGCAGGAATAGATTTTGAACCTAATAGCAGTAATGAACAAATAAGCAGATGCCTTATCAGCGGCTGCATATTCAGGCGGAATTTCGGTCCCGGAATACTTATTTTTCTCGGTTCGCTTGATAAAGATTCATATCCTGTGTCTGTAAAAATTACTGATTGTAAATCATATATTAACAGGCGGCCTATCAGTATCAGAAAAACATCTGAAGGCAGACGAGGAATAATAATCCTTGAAAAAAATATTTTTATTGGATTTAAAGGTCTTGATCCGGCAACATCTTCTTTTCAGATTATTAAAAAATGAAAATAAGATTCCTGCCTTAAATGAATTATTAAGTATATAAAGCAGATGTATAATTGATTTCATAATCACCGGCTCCCTGTAAAATAATATCAGCTTTATCTTGGCCCTATTAACAGAAAACTCCTTTCCCTGTATATTTTAAAACAATATGAAAAAACTTAATTTACTTATTCTTATATTTTTTACAGCTCCCTTTTTTGCAGCTGGATCAGGCCCTGATTTTGACCCTGAATTCAAGATCACAACAAATGATGATCTGACTGTAGATGATTTTTATGATATAAAAGGGGACCTTAAAATAACATTTCCTGCAACTGATGATATAGATCTTGTCTTTAAAACAGAACTTGACAAGCGGGAAGTGGATATTGAAGAACTCTCTGCAAGGTTCAGTATAAACAGCAAAAACAGATTAAAGATAGGCAAATTCGGCAACTCCCTTACCCTTGATGAGTATCTGGGTGATTTTGACTCCCTTTTTGCAAGGACAAATATAGTCACCCGTGAATTGAAACGCCAGGGTTATACAGCCAGGTCTGTCGGGTTAAAATATGAAAACAAGAACAGATATCAGGATGATATAAGTTATTTCGGCCACTTTATATATATCCCTTCCCAGTTTGAACCCCAGCTCAACTTCGGTTTTCTGAACAGGGAAAAGGATGATCTCCGGCTTGCAGGTGTTTTTGCCTCTTATTATCCTTTTATTAATCATGATGCCTGGGACGGAGAGGATTCATATTCCAATAAGCATAATTTTCTTGTTAATTTATTTTTAACAGATTATACAGCCAGTTTTGTATATGGTGCCGAGTTTACAGCAGGATCAAACCTTATTACTCCTTTAGGGCTTATCAATCATGATCCTGACGATGAATTCCCTTTATTTCTTGGACTTGATCTTCATGCAGGACTCCGCTTCCTTATTAAAAGGGAAGATTCTGTTTACTGGATCCCTGCAATCAGGATGACTGTTCTTGAACCGGAAGTTTCTGAATTTGAATGCAGGTTTGTCGATATCCTTTTTACAAACCAGTTGAGTTACAAGGAAAATGTGAAGCTTCATGTTGACGGAGGACCCGGTTTTATTACCCGTTATGATACTTACGATGACAATGAGCTTAAAACAAAGCTTGAGTGGAGATGGAGTGTAACACTTATTATTAATGGCTAAATACCTTGTTCTTTCAGTTTTATTTCTTACTCTTTTATCATGCGGGGAGTTTATAGGAACAGATGATTTCGAATCCCCGGAAACAGGAAATGTATTAAAGATAGACACTCTCTTTACAGAAGACAATTATGTGAAATTTCTGAATACAGCATCTAAACCGGAGGAGGATTTTGTCCCCTGCAGGGTTGTTATAGGAGGTAAAAACTGTGATGCCCTGATGAGGGTCAGGGGATTTACATCAAGAACTGAGCCTAAAAAAAACTATACATTAAAGCTGATAGACAGTTCAGGAGAAGAAGAATCATATGCCCTTATGACAGAGGCCGGAACATGGATGAAAAACAGGATTGTGATGTATGCCTACAACAATTATAAATACAACAGCAGAGCACTTACTGCAGCTCCTGAAACAGAAGCTGCAGCTCTTTTCGTCAATGATGAGTATATCGGGTATTATTCAAAAGTTGATATCTATACACAGGAGGGGCTTGAATTGTATAAAAAGGGGAATATATCAGAACTTTTTAAAGTTCATCTGGTTTCCTTCAGCGAAACGCCTCTGTATTCGAAAAGTGAAAAGAAATTCCCCGAGGACAACAACTTTTCATCACTTGAAACACTTATCTATAATGTAATGACAATGTCAGGATCTGAATGGGAAACCTGGGTTAATAATTATTTTGATGTTGATGATTTTATACGTTATATGGTTATACATGATTTTTTCGGAGTTACAGATACCGAAATACAGAATTTTTATATATATAATTATGGAAAAATGCTTATTCTTCCATGGGATAATGAACTTGGGATGAACCTTGATTACAATAATTATTACGGGCACAATGAACTTACAAAGAGAATTCTGGAAATAGCCTCAATAAAGACTGAATATGAATCAGAAATGAACAGTTTTAAGAATGATACTTCTTTCAGGAATGAAATGTATAATAAAATTGATGAATGGTATTCTGAATCATACAGCGCTGTTAAAAATGACCCGATTTTTTATTATGATATTGATGATTTTACAGAAATGAAAGATTTTATTCAGGATTTTATTACTAACAGGCACAGCCATATTCCTGATTTTTAGGAATATTCTGTATTATTTTGATCATCAGATTTCCTGACTTTTTAATGATAAATGTTTAAATATTGGATATCTTTTTCTTTACTTATTTTATATGAAAACCTTGAAACTGACATTCCAGAGCGGATCAAGAGATGTAACAAGTGTATCTTTATAATCATATTCGGTAATGATCTGAATGCCAAGTGCAAAATCAAGTCTTATATCTTCAGAAAACCCTATCTTGTTGTTGAGACTCAGGTCAATAATATTGCATTCCATGTTTTCTGAATCAGGAAACAGGATAGAAGTTCGTAATAATGGAATCAGCTCGGTTTGATTAAGGTAAAGCCTTCCCCCTCCATAAAGATCCCCTCCCAGAAAGAAGTCCCTGTCTGAATAAAGCCCGGAATTGAGAAGGCCAATAGGATCCTGAATATTTTTCCCTAAAGTAATCTCATTTCCAAACAGAAAAAGCCCGTCATGCTTGAATACAATTAAATTAATAAGGTAATTATTATCAGGATCATCGAAGTCCCCGATATAATTATCCTTTATAAAAAAGGGGAAATAACAGCCTGTAAGCCCTGCCCAGATACTTTTAAATTTATGCAGGTACCCCCCGTTGAACTGCGGTTCAAAAAACTGTGCTTCTATTGACTGCAGATTGAAATAGAAATAATCATTTGTAAGGTATTCATTCTCTGATTCTATCCCGGCACCGATAGCATGATTAATATAGCTCATGTCAACAAGCATTCTGGACAGGGTATTTTTTGCTTCAAGAGGGTTGTCTTTTGAAGTAAGGATATTGTTTAAAAGAAGTTTGTTCTTGTATTTTCCAGCTCTTATCTCATAGCTGCCTCTTTCAAACCTGAAAAAAACTTCTTCCACATCAATTTCATATTTATCAGCTTCCAGCTCCAGTTCACATTCAAAGTTTTTTGTAATGTAGAAATCATATTCGAGTTCAGCTTTAAGCTGATACTGGTCTGAATATGTTATATCATCATTTGTTTCAAAAGAGAATCTTGCCTCTAAATCATAAGATTGATTGGCAGAAAGAATTGTTGATGAAAACAGTAATATAATTAATAAACAAAGTATTCTTTTTTTCCCCATGATAAACAGAATAGTACTTGCAAAACAGATGTCTGTAAATAGACAAAGAGGCGCTGTATTTTCAATAAACTGCTTTGGCCATATTTCATGTATAAATAGACTGATCTTTTTGTTTGATAAAATAAAATATTTGTATAAATTTCAGGGTAAGAAGGTAATATATTATAAAGTCAAAAAGATGTATTATTACATTGAATATTCTGTTTCATAATTGTTAGAATCGGAATTATTGATCTGAAAATAATTTATAATGGGATAAATATATGGAAAATATTCAAAGAATAATTGATGAGCACCAGAATGCACTGGATTTTGTTAAAACAAGGAAAGAAAAAATTAAGGAAATAGCAGATATAATTATTGATACCCTTGATAGAGGAAAAAAGCTTATTATCATGGGCAACGGCGGAAGCGCTGCCGACAGCCAGCATTTTGCTGCTGAAATTGTGGGAAGGTTCCAGAAAGAAAGAAAGGCGCTTCCTGCAATAGCACTTTCTACAGATACCTCTATTCTGACAGCTGTAGGGAATGATTACGGGTTTGATAAAATCTTTTCAAGACAGGTTGAGGCGTTCGGTGAGGAAGGGGATGCAGTAATCTGTTTTTCAACCTCCGGAAACAGCGAAAATGTTATTCAGGCTGCTGATGCTGCTTCTCAAATAGGATGCAGAACTATAGGTTTTCTGGGAAGGGACGGGGGTAAGCTGAAAGATAAGTGCGATGTTTCAATAGTTGTTGAAATTGAAACAACTGCAAGGGTTCAGGAAATGCACCTGATGATTTATCATATAATCTGCGAGCTTGTTGAAAAGAACTATTAATAAAATCAGGCAAAAATAAAATGAAGGTTCATGCTGCCGGGATGATATTTATTAAACTTAGGCTGATAATAATAACTTTATCTATACTCGTAATTTCCTCATGCGGGGAATTTATCGGGTTTGACGATCCTGATCAGCCTGATCTCGGAGATATCAATAAAATAAAAATTTATCTTTCTGAAGAAGAAAAAAACAAACTCTACAACACCCTTTTTGACCAGGATTATGCCCACTGCACCTATAAGGAAGAAGGAAATGTTTATGACGGGTGGATAAAAATCCGCGGGGATCTATCAAGGGCATATCCGAAAAAATCATTTACACTCAAGTTTGTATACGGCAGTGACGAAAAGAAGTACTCTCTCGATGCCTCCTACAAGGACCCTTCGCAGGCAAGAAACCGCCTTGCGCTGGAAGCTTACCGCTATATGGGGCTTCCAGTTCCTGAAACTGAAGCGGTTGCTCTTTTTATTAATGATACCTACATCGGGTGCTACACTAAGATAGAGCTTTATACAGAGGGTATGCTCAGTCCTGTATTCGGCAAAGCTGAAATGTATAAATGCAAATTTGAGGATATGGGCAATGATTTTCCAATTCATTACCTCTCTGAAAAGAAAATAATAGAAGATGATGATTTTTCAAACCTTGACAGGCTTATTTCATTTGCCGAAAACATGCCTTCAGATGAGTGGCTCGATTTTGTTGAGGATAATTTCCATGCAGAGCTTACAGCTAAATATCTTTTTGTCCACAGCTATCTTTCAGTTACAGATACTGCAAAAAAGAATTTCAATGTTGTATACAACGGGAAGTATGCACTTCTTCCATGGGACCACGAGGCTAACATGAGGAGGAACTACAACGGCAGCCCTGTGTCATCTGCATCAGATACTTTTGAAGGAGATAACCTGCTTATGAGACGCCTGTTGATGGAGGGGTCTCCTGTAAGGGATAAATATATTCAGGTTTTCAAGGATGAAATAACATCTAATGCAGTTATTGACCCAGATCCTTTTATAGAAAACATACGGGCAGAGAAAAATAAAATCTACAGTGAAATTAAAGATGCTGTTAAATATGACAGCAACAGGTACCACAGCTACTCAGTTTTTGAAGAGGATATGAAATCAGGCGGACTGATGGATGATTTCCTTTATGAGAGGGAGGGGGAGATTCCCGCATGGCTTAAGCCATGATTCCATGACTGAGGAATACTTTTTTTAAAAACAGTAATATTGATAAAAAAATAATTGCTTTTCCCTTTCATTTTAATATATTAAAATAATATTAGAATAATAGGATAGAATTATTCCCTTTGAATTTCCAATACTTCTATCAAGACCGATTTTATCGGATTCCAGCGGAGGTTTAATGCAGAATGAATTATTAAAACAAATGGCTGATTTTTCTCTGCCGGGGAATCTTACGCTTTTTCATGCGGTAATGGGCCTGTTTGTAGCTTTTGCCCTTACTTTTATTCTGGCCCTTATTTATAAAGTTATCCACAGGGAAAAAGAGGACTGTCATGTTATTATGCATTCAATGATCTTTATCTCTGTTATTCTGGCCGGTGCCATGATGGTAATAGGAAACAACCTTGCCATTGCTTTCGGTCTTGTCGGTGCAGTTTCAATTATCCGCTTCAGGACAGCTGTACGAAACTACATTGATATGTCTTTTATTTTTGTTTCCATTGTTGTCGGCATGGCTTCAGGTCTTGATTTCTATGCTGTTGCAGTCCTTATTACACTGTTTGTCGGATCTCTTATGCTGGTTCTGAATTTTCTGAAATTCGGCATGGCACCTCCCGCATTCAATGAATATATTCTGACCCTTGAGGTTAAAGGAGAGTCCTCATTCTCTGAGAAGCTGTTCCGTGAAATTGAAGGTTTTGATAATTTCAGAGCATCATTTATTGAATACAGAACTTCCAAAAACAGGCAGAGAATAAGGTATAAAATACAGGTTGCAGATGAAAAAGCATTTGAAATATATATAAAAGCGCTTGATGAACGGTTCAGGGAAAGCAAGTACGACCTTACAATATCAACTCCATAAAAAAGGGGCTGATCCTGCTTACAGGACAGCCCCACAATATAAAACAATTTTTTCTACATCCAGCGAGTCTTTAAAATGTTTTCATAAGGAATGTCTTCAGATCTTCTGTTGTGTTTTCTATGACTACAGATTCTTTTTCCAGTTTAAGTATCTTTTTGAGCTGCGGGGGAAGCTGAGGTCTTACACCTGTTGCTTCTTCGACAACTTCAAGGAATTTTCCAGGATGTGCTGTTGAAAGGTTAACTACAACAGTATTCCTGTCAGGATTCTTTTCCTTGTATCTTTTTGATGCTTCATATGCAACCGCAGTATGGGGGTCCAGAAATAAGTCTTTTTCATTGTAGTAATCCCTGATCACTTCAAGTGTTGTTTCATCATCGACCCAGTCTCCCTTTATCCTTTCACCCATCTTTTTATAATCGCTTTCAAATATGTCTTTCAGTCTTTCAAAATTGCTGGGGTTCCCGACATCCATGGCATTTGAATATGTCAGTTCAGAGGGTCTTGCATTATAGATTCCGGATTCAAGATATTCCGGTACAACCTTGTTAAGGTTTGTTGCCGCTATAAACTCTTTGACAGGAAGACCCCACTGGTTTGCAAGAATCCCTGCTGTGAGGTTTCCGAAATTGCCGCTTGGTACGCAGAATACAATGTTTTCATAATCCTCTTTAAGCTTGTTAACTGCATCCACATAGTAGAACGACTGGGGAAAAAGCCTTCCGAGGTTAATTGAGTTTGCAGAGGTAAGGGGAAGGTGTTTTAAATCCTCGCTCACAAACGCCTCTTTTACCATTTTCTGGCAGTCGTCAAATGATCCCTTTACTTCAAGGGCTGTAACATTATGTCCCAGTGTTGTCAGCTGTTTTTCCTGAAGAGGGCTTACCCTTCCTGAAGGGTAGAGAATTACAACTTCAATATTATCTTTTTTATGAAATGCCTGTGCTACAGCGCTTCCTGTATCTCCTGATGTTGCTGTAAGAATAATCGCTTTCCTGTCTTCCCCCTTGAGGAATTCCTCCATTGATGTTGCAAGAAATGATGCCCCGAAATCCTTGAAAGCGCATGACGGGCCGTGATAGAGTTCCATTATCTGAATATCATTGCCTGTGTCTGTAAGGACAGGTTTGAACGGAAATGCCCTTCTGCAGACATCATATACCCTCTCTTCGCTGAGGTCTTCTTTTAGTATTTCCGCTGCAAGTTTTGATGATGCTTCAACAAAGGATGTGTTTTTATCCATACCTCTGAAAAGAAGAGAAAGATCCGGTTTTACAATTGGATTGTATAGGCCTCCTTCAGGGGAAAGTCCCTGAAATACTGCTTCCTTGAAGCTTACTATATGGTTTTTGTTTCTTGTACTTGAAAACTTCATATCATACCCCCTGGATTAAACTGATACCTTATTTTCCGAGAAATGATTTATGTATAACATTAAGAGCTTTTTCAGTCTCTTCTTTTTTTATTACAAAAGATACATTTCGTTCTGATGATCCCTGTGCAATAGCAAGGATATTGATTTCATTATCTCCGAGTGTGCTGAAAAGTTTTCCTGCAATACCTGGTGTTCCTCTCATATTCTCCCCGATGATAGCAATAATCTCGAGATTCTTAACAAGGTCAAAGTTCTGTATTTTTCTGGAAGTTATCTCATCCTCAAGCTCTCTTTTCATTGCATCAAGTGCTCTTATTGCATCATCTTCCCTGCAGACAATACAGATAGTATGCTCACTCGATGCCTGTGAAATCATTATTACATTGACTTCTGCTTTTGCAAGAACATCAAATACTCTGGATGCAAACCCGGGAATTCCCATCATTCCTCCACCTTCAATATTTATAAGAGAAACATTATTGATACTTGCAATTCCAGTAATCGGATTGTTGTGGGGTTTCGGGTTTTTAACAATATAAGTCCCGGGCGCCTGGATATTCAGTGTATTTTTTATGCATATCGGGATATTTTTTTCTACTGCAGGGATCATTGTATAGGGATGTATGACTTCTGCTCCGAAATATGAAAGTTCCATGGCCTCTTCTATGCTTATTTCCGGGACCACAAAGGCATTTTTTACTATTCTCGGATCTGCGCTTAATACACCGTCAACATCTGTCCATATTTCAATAAGTTTTGATCCTGTTCCTGCGGCAATTATTGATGCAGTAAAGTCTGACCCGTTTCTTCCAAGTGTTGTTGTTGCCCCGTCTTCTGAAGATGCAATAAATCCTGTTATGACTGCAATACCTTTTACTCCGGACAACCTCTTCTTTATATTTTTATAGGTAATATCATATTTTACCTGGGCCCTTCCGTACTGACTGTTTGTTTTTATTATTTCTCTTGAATCTATATATTCAGCATTGATCCCTGTAGAATTAAGATATGATGTTATAAGAAAATTATTCAGTCTTTCCCCGAAACTTACAACCAGGTCCTGACTTCTGGGAGAACACTCTTTTACAAGCTCTATTCCGTGAAGTATGTTTTTGAGCTCTGAAACCATCTCGTCTATCCGGGAGAGGGTTTTTTCCGCATCACTTCCGCTTATAAGCCCTTTTACGGCTTCAACCTGTCTTGAATAGAGCGTTTCAATCAGTTCTTTATATTCCGTGCTTCCTTTTGAAGCGATATTTGATGATTCAATTAAAAGATTTGTAATTCCCTTCATGGCTGAGAATACAACCGCTGTTTTTCCTTTTCCGGCCTCTTCTGCTACTATTGAGCATGCATTTTTTATCCGTTCAGCATCCTGAACAGAGCTTCCGCCGAATTTCATCACTTTCATTTTTGTGTCCTCTGTGTATGATTTGTCAGTACTTTGTAGCATTTTATCCATTTTTTTTCTATGCTTTATTTTCATGGAGTTAATTTTGTATCCGGACAGATTCCTGCAAAAATGATTATTTTTTCCTGTTTAAATAATAAAAACACTTTAATTTTATTCTCAGGCAGGTAAAAAAGTTCTGGAAAAATCTTTTCAATACAGTATAATCCTCCTGTAGAGTGATATCCAGTAAAATGAAAGCTTCTGTATTTTATAATTTCAGGACAGAAAAATTGAATAAGGCATTTTCCTATATAAATATATCTGCTCTCCTGGCTTTTATGATAATTCTCGGATCATGCAGAACTGTCCAGCCAGTTCCACGGAATTCCGGTTTCCCTGAAAGTTCTGAAAATCAGGGAGTTTCTGAAGGAACAGTGTCTGAGCAAATTCCTGATGAAGTAAATACTGCTTCTGAAAATGAACCGCTTAAGTTTGAATTAACAGTTTTTCATGCAGAAAAACTTCTCAAATCCGGTATAATTTATAAAGATTCCCTGTTTTTCCCTGTTCACAGAAGAGGCCGTCTTAAATATATTGAGGCAGATCTTCATGATTCGGGAATAAATGATTTTTTCATCCTCTATGCATTCGGAAATGATTCCTCTGTAACTGATCAGTCACAGCTGGAAGATCCCGGAAATGCGGCAGAAGATACTGTTTCCGACAAATATCTTGCTGCTGTATATTCCCCTGTTTCCGGTAATCTCAAGCTCAAAAAAATTCTTCCTCTGAAACACCGCTCAATGCTTCAGAATTTTTCCGAAACAGAGTTGTCTGAAGATTCTTCCCGAAAGGCTGTTATTCTTTCATTTTCCGGGGAAGATGGAATTTCTGATAATCTGATCACCGCTTCCGGTAAGAACAGTTTTTCTGTTTTCAGTATGAACAGCACATTGTCTGAATTCAGCAGAATTGAAGATATTAATAATGACGGTATTAAGGATATCCTTATCTATGAAAATATTTTTGAAGAGGGACTGGGGTATGAAACTTTCATAACCCTCTATAGTCTGACAGACAGCGGATTCACATCAGACGGTTCACTGAGTGTGGTTCGAAACCTCAGAGTATTTCTTGAAAAGGCTGAAAAAACCCTTGAAGATAAAAATATTGATGCTTTTTTAAGATTTTCCCTTTCACCTCTCAAGTTTTCCGAGCTTAAAGGGCGTAATTTAAGCAGTAAAACAATAATCAGAAAAATATTCTATCCTGTGAAGAAAGAAAATGAACTTTTTCCCGATATAAACATGTTTCTGAAAAACGGAAACAGGATTGATTTTGTGTTTCCCGAGATAGTTGAGAACCCTTTCCGTTTTGACAGGAGAAATATTTATAATTTTACAACATATGTCAAAGTCAGCAGCGAAAGCAGGGAAGAAGCAATATATATTGTCAAAATTTACATGAATTCAAATCCGTTCAGGCAGCCTCTCTTTTCCTTTGATGTCAACTGATCCGGCTTTCGAATCAATTACCAATCTGTCATTGACAACTGCACCTGTACAATGTAGATTTCACCTATGTGCAGATACATAATTGAGGGTTCTTTTCCGGTTAAGGGAAAAATAAAGGCAAGCGGCAATAAAAATGCAGCTCTTCCATGTATAGCGGCGACTCTGCTCACAGATGAAGCAGTTATACTCGAGAATGTTCCTGAAATTCAGGATGTTGCTGTAATGTTTGATATACTTGAAAAAATCGGTTCGTCCGTAAAAAAAATAAAAAACGGTGTTTATGAAGTTAAAACAGGGAATATCTCTTCTGAACTTCCTGTTGAAGAAGCGAAAGGGGTAAGAGCATCAATCCTTTTTGCAGGATCTGTTCTTGCAAGGACCGGGAAGGTTGTCTTTCCGCCTCCCGGAGGTGATGTAATAGGGAGGAGGAGACTGGACACCCATTTTCTCGCTTTTTCAGAGCTTGGAGCAAGGGTTGATATTGACGGGATTTTCAAGGTATCTGCTAACAAGCTCGCAGGTGTCGATCTTTTTCTTGATGAGGCTTCTGTAACTGCTACGGAAAATGCTGTTATGGCGGCTGTGCTTGCAGAAGGGCATACAGTTATCCAGAATGCGGCATCAGAGCCCCATGTGCAGGATTTATGCAGGATGCTTAACAGCATGGGGGCGAAAATAACAGGTATAGGTTCCAATATTCTCAATATTCAGGGTGTAAGGAAATTGTCAGGTACGGAATTCAGGATCGGGTCTGATTTTATCGAGGTGGGCTCATATATCGGACTGGCTGCTGTTACCAGGGGGGAACTGGAAATCCAGAATGCAGATCCTTCCAATCTCAGAATGACAAGAAACGGCTTTAACAAGCTTGGTATTCACTGGGAAAGTGACGGGAAAAATATCAGGATCAATCCGGGACAGCCTCTGAAAGTTGTACCAGACCTGGGGGGGCAGATTCCTACTATTGATGATGCTCCATGGCCGGGTTTTCCACCAGACCTCACAAGTATAATGACTGTTGTTGCCACCCAGGTAGAGGGAACAGTCCTTATACATGAAAAGATGTTTGAATCAAGGATGTTTTTTGTTGACAAACTGATCGGAATGGGTGCAAAGATTGTTCTCTGCGATCCACACAGGGCTGTTGTTTCAGGTCCCTCAAGACTTAAAGGCTCTGAACTTGTTTCTCCCGATATCCGGGCAGGTATGGCAATGGTTATTGCAGCCCTGTGCGCTGAGGGTAAAAGTGAAATAAAGAATGTCTATCAGATAGAAAGGGGATATGAGGATCTTGTAGGCAGGCTTGTTTCTCTCGGGGCCAGAATAGAGCGGATCAATGCTCCTGATTGCCCGTGATATTATTCATGTTCAGCATTGCTTCTTTTTACTGTAAGAAAAATTGATGTTACAAATTCGAATATGATCAGAAGCGGGAATAATATAAAAGCATAAAGCCTCCCTTTATCCATGATCAGGTTTTCAAATACTGATACATTGATATTGAAAAGGAGGAAATCAGCGGCAGCTGCTGTAAAAAGGACAAGCGGAAAAAGAAGAAGAGAAAGATAGTTTTTCCCTTTTCCCCTTTTCATGAATGAAATCCCTGAATATACGGAAATAAACAGAATCATTATGAAATTTATGCATTTGATGATTCTTTCAGATGCTTCCATAATAAGTGCATCAGCGCCGAATTTTCCGTTTATGAGTATTTCTGTTTTTGTAACAAGGTCGTGAAGGGATATTTTTTCTATACTGTCCTGTCCTCCGGAGAAATTGATAAGATCTTCTCCTGAATAGCGGAGTGGGATTGAAGTAAGCTTTTCCCTGCTTCCCTTTACTTCCGGCAGATAGAATTTTCTTTCCATCATCCCTATGCAGTTCATATTGAGATTTCCGTCAACCAGTTTACCGAACGGGGCTTTCCATGATTTTCCGGTTTCCGGGCAGAAAGTATTTATATTGAATAAATAGACATCATTGTCTGCAAAGACAATTTTCCCGAAGTTGATTATTAATGTCCCTTCATCATCTGTTGCCTTGAATATGATATTTTCCTTTCCCGGTATAAAGATAAAGCTTTCAATATCTTCATAAAAAAAGGAAATTTCATTTATTTTTTCCAGAACAGAATTCCTGTGTGTTTTAAGCTCGGAATCCTCCGGAAACATCCTGATAAGTTCAACAGTTCTGTAATAGGATTCAATATAGTTTTTACTGCTGTAAAGATCTTCTATCTCCAGTTTACCGTTGTAAAGAATTTTTTTATCGGGATCTGTTTCAACATACTGTTTCAGAACTGTTTCTGCCCTGTCTATAATTTTTTCTGAACTTTTTCTGTAACCACTGAATTTCCCCGCAAGTTCTGAATAGTAGATAGCTGAACTGTAATCATTTCTTTCAAGAAAATCTCTTGAAATATCAATAAGTTTTTGTCCTGTAAGCAGCTGGGGAACAAATGTCTCTCTGTTTGTATCTGTTTCATGGATCTTTCCGTCTTTGTTCAACAGCCTGATATAGATATCATCATTAATTTTGTTTATTTCTTCGCTGTCAGGATCAATATAAAGATAAAGGCTTGTAAATATATATGCTTTTTCAATATCGTTTTCCTTGTTTCTGTTTATTTCAGATTTGTAGTATCCTGCCGTATCTGAAAGGTTTTCAAACCAGATTTTCTTTTCCATCAGCAGCGGATTCAGGTAAAGGACAAGAAATGAATATACAGCAAAAAGCGGAATTATGATTATGTTGAGTGAAGAAACAAAGAAATTAACAGAACCTGGGGAAAAATCCTTCTTTTCGGTGAGTATAAATACAAAAAAAACAGATCCTGCAGAAACAGGGAGAAAAATTTCTGTATATATTATTAACATTTTTACTATACTGTAAGGCAGAACAAGGGATTCAATTAGCTCTTTTTTACCGGGGAAAAGAAATACGCCGGCAGCTATAAGGCCCAGAATAATAATATTAGCCAGTAAAAGGTATTTTATTATCCGTTTATTGTTGTGTTTCATTTCTTTCTTATCCGGGTACTCAGTGATGAAAATAATCTGTTGCCTGCAAGCAGACATGACAGAATAAAAATAAGTATATAACCCCAGTTTTCATGAGCTGATTCAGGCAGTTTGCTCCTCAACAGATACGGAAGGACTGTTCTTTCTGATAATGTTATTACTGATATTGCAGCGGCTACAGAGGCTGAATAAAAAGCAAAATTGATAATCGGGTAAGGGCTTATGCATACTGCTGTTGTCAGAGAAATGATAAACAGTATAAATATGCTGATTCTGAGCAGAAATAAAATGCTGTTTTCCGATGCCTTCTGTTCCCATGTTTCTGAGAAGTTTGTAATAAATTCAAACAGGGATTTCATCAGGTCAGGCGGTTCCCCCTTACCGGAAAAGAGGACTTCGCTGTTATCCAGTTTAACATAGAAACTGTTTTTCCCTGCAATTCTGATTTCTGTATCTGTAATTTTCTGAAAAGGGTTTTCACTGCTTTTTTTTGAAAATAGAATTCCTTCCCTTAAAGTTTTATTACTGCTTTTTGATATGTATAAAGAATAATCACTGTTCTCATAAAAGCTTTTTTCATTTGCAAATGCTTTCCTGGTATCTGTTTCAGTTTTGATATAATAACTGCTTATCCTGTACTGATATGACAGAAATATAAGAGGGACAAAAACAATAAAAACAGTTACTGCTTTCAGGAAAATATTTTCTCTCTTTCTGCTGTAAATAAGAAGGATATAAAGGATTGATGCAAGAAGGATTATTTCCTGTATGCTGCCTTTAACAAAAGCTGCGGTGCTGCTTACCCCCGGGTAATATGAAAAAGCATAAAACGATAAAAATGAGATAAACACTATAACAATGACTATAAATATTTCTTTTACTGCTTTTATAGCTTTCTCCGTTAAAGTTCTGCCTGTAATCTTTATAAAAATTCTAGCACGTCATTTTGACAGATGCAATTAATATTTCCTGCTCTTTACTGTTGAATCAAAGCAGAAAAACATATCATTTATTATATATAAAATGCTTTTATTGATTAATCTTTTTTTTCTTATCGGAAAATTGGAACATATGGTATACTAATAAAATTCTAATATAGTTCTAACGGAAAATAAACGTTTAAGGAGAGTTTTGTTTGTGTTTTTTTTCAGGAAAATCATGCTTCTTATTGTATTTATAATTCCTGTCAGCTTTTTATCATCACAAAATGTCTATGAAGAATTTTTAAAAAAAGAAAACCGGCTGGGCGGAATGGCGGAAATGGTCCTTGTAGAGGGCGGTGTAATGAATATGGGATCTGATGACGGCTACAGCATAGAGCAGCCGGTACACCCTGTTGAGCTTTCCAGTTTCTGGGTTATGACTACAGAGGTAACACAGAAGCTCTGGAAAGAGGTATTCAGGAAGAACCCTTCAAAAATAAACGGCGAGCTGCGCCCTGTTGATAATGTTACATGGTACGAGGCTGTTGAGTTCTGCAACGAGCTGAGTGAAATGGATGGCCTGGAGCCGTGTTATACAATCTACAAGAAAGAAAAAGATAAAAACAACACTAATTCCTATGACAAGAAGAAATGGGTTGTTGTCTGCAATTTCAACAGCAGCGGTTACAGGCTGCTGACCGAAGCTGAATGGGAATATGCTGCACGGGGGGGGAATTTTTCTGAAGGCAAACGCTATTCAGGGGGAGATGACCCTGCGGATATAAGCTGGTACAAGAGTAACTCCAGAAGGCTCAGCCATCCTGTAGCCCAGAAGAAAAGTAATGAACTGGGGATATATGATATGAGCGGGAATGTAAGTGAATGGTGCTGGGACCGTTTTTCCCCTGTTTACTACAATGAATCTCCGTCAATCAATCCCTACGGTGCGGAAAAAAGCTCTTTCAGATCTTTAAGAGGTGGAAACTGGAGCTTGAGTTCAAAGTATATCACAGTTTTCAGCCGTTCATTTCAGGGGCCTGAAAACAATAACGCGCTCATAGGTTTCAGGATCTGCCGCTCATATACTGAATAGTCTGCATAAGGACAGGGAGAGTTGTAATGAATATACTTGTTGTGGATGATTCAAGAATTATGAGAAACATAATCAAGAACACACTTGAAAACAGCAGGAAATACGGTAAAATCAGGTTTTTCGAAGCCCAGGACGGTGTAACCGCATTCCGGGAGATAACAGACAACAATATTGATCTTCTTCTTCTTGACTGGAACATGCCGCGTCTTAACGGACTTGATCTTGTAAAAAAGCTGAGAAGAATAGAAGCCTTTGAAACACTGCCTATTATCATGATTACATCAGAAGCTGCAAAATATAATGTGATTGAAGCCCTGAAGGCAGGAGTAAGCGACTATGTGGTAAAACCGGTACCGGAAAAAAAGCTTCTGCAGAAAATAGAGCGGCTTGTCTGTGCTGAGGTGAAATAATGGATAAAGAGTATATAATGCCTTTTGTCGAGGCGACAGAAGCGGTTTTTATGGATTTTTTCAATGAAAAACCGGAACTTCTCAATCCCTACCTTATAAAGAGGACAGAAACCATTGACTGGGATATTTCAGGAGTAATAGGTATTGCCGGTCAGACCAGAGGGGTTGTTGTTATAAGTTTCAGCGATTCAATGGCCTGCAGTCTTACATCCAGGCTTATCGGCAGTTCCATTTCTGAAATTGATGACGATGTTGTGGATACGATAGGTGAAGTTGTAAATATTATAGCCGGGAATGCGAAGAAAGGTTTTGAATCTTACCGTCTGATGATTTCACTTCCTTCAATTGTCAAGGGTAATGACCACAATATTGCCTGGCCTGGAAAGAATATCCCTATTATCGGTATCCCGTTTTCCATAGAAGAAGGGGAATTTATACTTGCTGTAGGGCTTGAAAATATAATCACAAATGAGATTGTCAACTGAGGAGTATGAAGATGAATTACAGAAAGCTGTTTAATAATATTGTTACTTCAGGCACTTATGACCTTTATTCAACAGGGGAGAGAAGCCGTCTGATTTTTCTGAACCTTATCCTTATAATTGTATCTTTTCTTCTTGCATTCTCAGCTGTCAGGGATTACCGGCTTGAGGAATACGGTATTGCCTATGCAATGGCAGGTATAGTGGCTGCGAACATTATCTCTCTGATTGTGCTCAGAAAAACCAAAAACATCAGAATGATAAGTTATTTCACAGTAATTGTGATGTTTCTTTTTAATCTGTATCTTCTCAGAAATGTGGATGTTCACGGAGCAGGGATACTCTGGCCCCTTTCCTATCCTATTATCTGCATATTCCTGGGAGGTGCTCTTATAGGTTCCCTTTTTGCCCTCCCTCTTGTTGTTTTCTCAACCCTTGTCTATGTTACCGGATTCAGCGGATATGTTCCTTATTCTCTTGACTTTCTTCTCAGGACAATAAGTATCTATATTTTTATCTATATTTTCTGTCTTACATTTGAGATTATCCAGAGAAATACTCAGAACTCTCTTGAAACAGCAACAGATGAGCTCAGCCGTGAAAAGAAGCAGACAGACAGTATAATGCATAATGTGGATGAAGGGATTTTTCTCCTTAACAGCAGCCTTGAAATTGAATCTCAGTATTCTGATTATTTCAGGGCGCTTTTCCCAAATCATCAGCTTGAAAAAATGAATTTTATAGACCTCCTCGAAAACAGGATCCCTGAGAAAGATCTTAATGCAACAAGGGATTATCTTGAGATGTTTTTCAAAAAGGGGGTAAACCCTGAGCTTCTTACAGAAATTAATCCTCTTGAGGGCATTTCTGTAAGCCTTGATTCAGATGATAAAAGCTTCAGTGAATATTTTCTTGCTTTCAAATTCAGCCATATCTATGAGGATGACGGATCTGTTTATATCCTGGGTTCTGTAAAGGATATTACAGATGAGCATGCTCTTTCACGTCAGCTTGAAGAGGAGGCAAGGAGCAATGCCAGGAGTATGGAAAACCTGTTTCATATTATCCATGTTGACCCTAAAATGATGATTGATTTTCTCAAAGACAGTGAAGAAGAGATGGAAATCATCAATACTCTTCTTAAAAAGAAGGACAGCAACTATAAAGACCTTCTTGTCCGGGTATATCAGTCAATACATTCAATGAAGAGTAATTCGCTGATTCTCGGAATTAAGAAGTTTTCTGCCACTCTCCACTCTGTGGAGGAGGATATAAAGTCTGTTCTTGAAAAGAATGAGATTGTATGGGACGACATCCTGGATCTTGCAATCACTTTAAGAAATATTCAGGTGGAAATAAATGATATCAAGGATCTCATTAATAAAATTCTTGAATTCAGAACAGATTTTGTGGAATCAGAATCAACAATAAACAAGGGAATAATTGAAAAATCCATTGAAAGGGTTCTTGAGATAGAATCCAGGAAGCAGAATAAAAAGGTCCAGCTCCAATTTAAAAATTTCAGCAGTGCAGATATTCCTGATAATTACAAGAAAGTAGTTAAAGATGTTTTTATTCAGATGACCAGGAATTCAATAGTTCATGGTATTGAAACCCCTGAAGAGCGGCTTAAAAAGAACAAGCAGGAACATGGCGTAATAACTATTTCATCAGATAAGGTCGGCGATACAATTGAATACCGTTTTCGCGATGACGGCCGGGGTCTGGATATTAAAAAGATACAGGAAAAACTGGCAGAGCAGAGTACAGGTGCCGGTACTTTGAGCCTTAAGCCTGTAGATATAGCCCGGCATATCTTTTCTCCCGGCTTCTCCACTCTCAGTGAAGCTACCCAGACTGCCGGGAGGGGAATAGGTCTCAGCATGATAAAGGAAAGGCTTGAAAAACACCGTGGCAAGATAAGAATAAACTCTTCAAAAGACAGGATGTGTGAATTTTCGATTGTTCTTCCTGCTGTTGAAAAATGACATTTTTATATACTAATAATTATAGTAAATATTTTCCAAGTCTCCTGTACAGGGAGACTTTTTTTATTTAAACGGCAGCATATTGTTGATATCTGTGTATAAGTTCACAGGTTATCCACAGGCTGTCCCCCGGGATTGTGGATGAAATATCAAGTTATCAACAGACAATTCCAGAGAATATTTTTGCTGCTGAATTCCAATTTCCGGTTTTATCAAGATTAATTACTTATTATATAAGTACTTATTGGATTAATCTCTAAAATGCTTATTATCCGTGAATTCTTAAATAGTATCAAAATTTCAGGTAGTTTTTATTGTCACCAAAATTATCCACAGGTTATTAACATTGGTGTTCCGGAAGTTGATAAATCTGTATCTCACGATTGGATATTCTGATTGACATTTCTGAATACTATCAACAGATCAGTTGTGTATTTGCAGGCTGTTTCATTTGCTGTTCAAGAGACTCTGTGAGAAAATCATATATAAGCAGAGTTATTAATTCCTGATTACTGGCTGGATAAAAAAAAGGATAAAGCTTTTTGCTTTATCCCAGAAAGACCTGACCGTTATTATCAATTGCAAGTATGGTTTTGCATTCAGAACATCTGAATCTTCCTGTTTTAACTGCTTTCAGTTTCCTGGAGCAGATAGGGCATTTGAAAATCTTCGGAAATACATCAGATGATTTCTGCGGATTACCTTTATTGAAAAATTCAACAGCTTCTTCAAGAGAATCCTTGATATTGAAAAACTGGGAAAATCCAAGAAGCTGAAATACTTCATATACTTTAGGCTGAATTTCAAGGAGAACAAGATCTCCCCCTTTAGGCTTTACAGTTTTCAAAAAAGCAGTAAATGAACCGATTCCTGTACTGGATACATAATTCAGCCCGTTACAGTTGAAAATGAGTTTAATAAATCCTGAATCAACAGCTCTGGAAATTCTTTTCTGGAAAGAATTCGAGTTATAAGTATCTATATAACCTGTAAGATAAAGAACCAGACAGCTTGTATCTGATTCGACTTTCTGAAGTTTTATTTTCAGGCTGTCGTCTTTTTCGTCATCAAATCCAGGTACTATTTCATTATTTGTCATATATATACCTTTAATTGTAATATGTTTTTACAGAAAACAATAAATCTATAATAAAGTTTTCTAATTCATTTGTCAAATAATATAAATTATTCAATTTGTATTAATTTAATATCGGTTATTTTTATTATTATATTAAATATGTTATAATGATTTTTGATAATAGATATTATATGGGGGTTTCCGTGAAAAGGGTGTATATTCTTTCTTTTCTTGTGATCTTTTTTATCATATCAGGTTTTGTCTCTGCTTCTCCTGTCTCTGATTTTGATAAAATAGCAGATTTCAGCATAACACTGAAAAAGCTCAATAAAATGGCCGCTGAAAACAGGCTTTCGTCTCTTGAAGACAAGTATCTGATCCTTGACGGAGCTTTATCCTCCTATACAGTAATTGATAATGATCCTGATAATTATACTGTGGAACTGATTATTGTAAACGGAGAATGGGAAGGGGTAAGCGATGTTCATATATTCAGGAGTGTCGTGGTTGTTAAGGGAAGTGAATATGAGGATAAATTCCCTGCAAGAAGGAAAAAAAATGCAGAAGATGAAATACCTCTCAATTCAGGGCTTATTATTATTGCAAAGCTCAATAATGTGATATCCATGAACAATACTTCTGTTCCTGTACTTGACGGTTATTATCTAAGGGTTTTTAAATAAAAAGGTTTCCGTCATAATAAAACAGTAACAGAAAGAAACAGTGTCAGAGAATTCTCTTTGTTTAAAATCGGCATTTACAGTTTTCTGTTAAACATGGCAGTATCAGTCAGAATATATCCCCATAATATCTGATTTCTGATAGTATATTTTAATTTGGAGTTGTATATAATGAAACAGTACCTTGATCTTGTCAGACATGTTCTTGAAAACGGAGAAAGAAAGGTTAACAGAACAGGAGTTGCAACAATAAGTTCTTTTGCCTGTTTTTATAAAGTCCCCCTTTCAGAGGGATACCCCCTTCTCACAACAAAGAAGGTCTATTTCAACTCCATGCTCAGAGAGGTCTTCTGGTATCTGTCCGGTGAGGAGCATATCAGAAATCTCAGAAACCATACAAAGATATGGGATGCCTGGGCAGACAGTGAAGGCCGCCTTGAAACAGCCTACGGCAGGTTCTGGAGACGGTATCCTGTTCCTGAAAAAGGGCTTGACGGTGAAAAATGGGGCAGCAGATGGGTCAGCCGCGACCCGGCAACAGGAGAAAAGGTTTTCGATCAGATCAGGTATATTGTTGACTCTCTCCATGACCTTAAAAAAAATCCAGAATCACCAGCCCTCCGAAGACTTGTTGTATCTGCCTGGCATCCCGGAAATGCTTCAGAAAGCCTGCTCCCCCCCTGCCATTACAGTTTCTGTTTCAATGTAACCGGAGGCCGGCTTAACTGCCATCTTACCCAGAGATCAGCAGATATTGCTCTTGGGGTCCCCTTTAACCTTGCCTGCTATTCCCTTCTTACAATGCTTCTTGCAAAGGAAACAGGATTTAAGCCCGGGGAATTTGCCCACACACTTATTGATGCACATATCTATGAAAATCATGTTGAAGCAATAAAGGGGCAGCTTGAAAGAAAACCGGGAAAACTCCCAACACTTGAAATTGCTGACAAGAGTTTCTTTGATCTGGGTTTTGATGATATTAAACTTAAAGGGTATGATCCTCAGCCGTTTATCAAGTTTGATGTTGCTGTCTGACAATCCGGGGGAATACTGTGGAAAAAAGAAAGACCGGAAAAATATGTTTAATTGTGGCAATAACAGAAAAGGGAATAATTGGTAAAGGCAATGATCTCCCGTGGCATATCCCTGAAGATTTAAAGCATTTCAGGAAAACAACCATGTCGAATATTATTCTGATGGGAAGGAAAACCTTTGAATCAATAGGAAAGCCCCTTCCCGGGAGAAAGAATTTCATACTTACTTCAAATCCAGGAAGTATTCCTGATGAAATAAAGGATCATGAAAATGTCTCTGTCTTTACATCCTTTGAAGATGCTGTATCTGCAGCTTCTGATATGTATGAGGATATGTTTATCATAGGGGGGGCTTCTGTTTACAGGGACACAATCAGATATGCAGACAGGCTCTATATATCAAGAGTAAGGAAAAACTATCCGGGAGATGTATATTTCCCTGAATATGATGAAACAGAATGGGCTCTTACCTCATCTGAAGATTATGATGAATTCACACTCGAGATCTACGACAGGAAATAAGTAAGCTGTTTTCTGTTCCCCGGATTAAACCTTTTTTCCTCCTCTCTCTTTATAAGCTGTTTTTATTCCTTTTCTTTTTTCATTTCCATATTCCGGTATCAGGCAGTTTTTCCCGCTGCCTACAAGGTCTTTCCTTCCCGCCTTTATAAGTGCTTTTTTTACAATCTGATAATTCTCTTTCTTGTGAAAATGAATCAGGGCTTTCTGTTCTCTTTTTTCCTCAATTGTTCGGGGGACATATATCTCTTCTCCTGTAAAAGGATCAAACCCTGTGTAATAAATGCATGTTGAAAGTGTCCCGGGGGTAGGATAAAAGTCCTGCACCTGATCAGGAATAAAACCCTCCTTTTTAAGGAACAACGCGAGTTCCACAGCTTCTTTCAGTGTAGAGCCGGGGTGGGAGGATATGAAGTAGGGGATTATATACTGCTTTTTCCCGATTTTTCTGTTCATCTCCTCAAATTTACTCTTGAAATCAAGATAGACCTCTTTGCCCGGTTTACCCATAACATCTAGCACTCTTTTCGAAATGTGTTCAGGTGCAATTTTTAGCTGCCCGCTTATATGATGCGTGCATAACTCCTCTAGAAAGTTACCAGTTTTTCTGTTTATCACATCTGTATCTTTCAGGAGATAGTCATAACGTATTCCTGATCTGATAAATACCTTTTTCACCCTGTCCAGTTTTCTGAGCTTTCTTAATAAGGAAATATAGTCTCTGTGATCAGTCTCAAGAGAGGGGCAGGGCGAGGGGAAAAGGCAGCGCTTGTCAGGGCAGGTCCCTGTTTTAAGCTGTTTCCTGCATGAAAGATGCCTGAAATTTGCTGTCGGCCCCCCTACATCGTGAATATACCCTTTAAAATTAACCGATTCAGTAAGTTTTTCTGCGCTCTGAATTATTGATTCATGGCTTCTTGCCTGTATTATCCTTCCCTGATGAAATACAAGGGCACAGAAGCTGCAGCTGCCGAAGCATCCACGGGAACTTGTTATGCTGAATTCAACTTCTTTAAAAGCTGGTATTTCTTCATCCATGTAAAGGGGATGAGGTGCCATCATAAAGGGGAGAGAATAAACAGAATCCATTTCTATCGTTGTAAGGGGAAACTGGGGAGGGTTGTGGATTACATACTGTCTGTCAGCCTTTTCAACAAGAGTTTTTGCAGAAAAGGGATCTGTGTTCTGATAGAATTTTACAAAGTTTTCAGAGAAGAGTTTTTTGCTTTCGCTGATCTCTTCAAAAGAGCTGAGAATTATTGTATCCCCTGTTTCCTGAATACCTGTACTTCTTGTAACTGTCCCCCTGATCCCTGTAATTGATTTAACTTCTTCCCCTTTTTCCAGCCGCCCTGCAATCTCTGTTACTGCTTTTTCTCCCATACCGTATACAAGAATATCTGCTTTTGAATCAAGCAGTATGCTTCTCCTGACCCTGTTGCTCCAGTAATCGTAATGGGAAAGCCGTCTCAGCGATGCCTCAATCCCCCCTATTATTACAGGAATGTTTTTATAACAGCTTTTTATTACAGCTGTGTAGACAATTACAGCCCTGTCCGGCCTCAGCCCTGTTTTCCCTCCAGGTGAATAAAGGTCCTTTTTCCTCTCCTTTTTCATTGATGTATAACGGGCAACCATTGAATCTATATTTCCCGATGTAACAAGGAAAGCCAGCCTGGGCCTTCCAAGTTTCTGAAAATCGTTTTTGTCTTTCCAGTCAGGCTGGGCAATTATACCCACTCTGTATCCTTTTTTTTCAAGTACCCTGCCTATTACTGCCGCGCCGAATGAGGGATGGTCAACATAGGCATCTCCTGTGACAATTATAAAGTCAGCCTCATGTGTACCGGACTGCCTGAGTTCGGATACTGTCATGGGAAGATAAGTTTTCATCAAGTCACCTCATTTCTGCTGCTTGAAGCAGCAGAATTATTCTGCAGTCCCCTTATCTGGAATGGCGGAAGGGGAATATATACTGCACATTTTCATCACATCAAATCAGGGGACAAAAGAATATAAAATACTCATTGCTTTCCGGTTCAATTTATGTTTAAATAACTAAAAAAATACTATTTATAATTCTTTATGTACACAGAAAATTTTTCTCCTCAGCAATATTCTTTTTTAAAAATTTGACTTCTGTCTTTTTTATTTGTATGATATTATTATTCTCTGAAAAATTTGTGTATTTAATAAGTTGTTATTTCCAAAGAGTTTATAGGAACCGTAATAATTTTTTTCTGATTCGGAAAAATTATAGCTTACGCAATTATTGAACAGGTTCGCTTTATTACCTAATATATGAAGGAATTTTTAAAGGCCTGAAATTTGTTCAGGTTTATTTTATTCTTAGAAAAAAAATATCTGTCGTAGTATATAAGTTTGAGGAGTTGAGGTGATCAAAACTGGGTTTCCAATTGTACATTTTTATGACCAGGATTTTGTTGATATTTACAACAAAACCTGGACATGGCTTTATGATTTCTGGAAAAAAGGAACCAGGAGCAACGGTTTTCAGTCAAAGTATTTTAACTATCTGGACAATACCAATATAGACCAGTATGAGGCATGTCTTTCCACTTTCTTCCTTGTTTACAGTAATAATATTTTTCAGGCAACGCCTGCCCTTGATAATTTCTATTCAAAGCAGGAAGAATCCGGAGCAATCAGGGGTTGGTATAGTGAAGGGGATGGGAAGCCTGTCTTTACAGAGGATAATCCTGAAGGTATTGCTGCCCCCCTCTTCTCATGGGCAGAGTATAATATCTATCATAAGATAGGACAGAAGAAGAGGCTCAAGGATATTGTCCCTGTTCTTGAAAAATATTATTCATGGATTGAAAATACTTTTCAGGATGAAAACGGTCTTTATTCTGTTCCCCTTTCTGCTGTCCAGATGGGCAATACCCCGCGGGACGGGGCAAAATATCTGATAGATTTTAATACAATGCAGGCTGTCAATGCCCTCTATCTGTCTGCAATAGGGGATATACTGAACGACAAAGAGATAAGTTTCAGATACAAGAGAAAATATTTTTCACTTAAGACAAGGATTAATAACCTGATGTGGGACGAGGAAGATCAGTTTTATTATGATCTTGATGAAAACGGGCAGAAGGTTAAGGTACAGACAATTGCATCCTACTGGACAATGCTTGCGGAAATTCCCAATGAAGATAAGGCAAATGCGCTTATAGAAAAACTGACAGATGAGACATTCGGAACAGAGAATCCATTCCCGTCACTGGCAACAACTGAGGAGCTGTTTGACAGCAGCGGAAACGGGTTCAGAGGCTCTGTTTTTCCCCATCTTACTTTTATACTTATAAAGGGGCTTGAAAAATATGCAAGGAATGACCTTGCCCGGGAATGTTCCATAAGACACCTGTACTATATCCTCGATACACTTCATCCCGACGGGGAAAGAAAAGGCAATATATACGAAGCATATGCCCCCCTTAAAGAAGGCCCTGCAAAATGGGAAGGAAGGGATGATTTTCCCAGAATCAATTTTCTTGCATACACTGCTCTGAGTACGATAACACTCATGATAGAGAATGTTATAGGCCTTTATATAAGCCTCCCGAGGAAAACTGTAGACTGGATTATACCCACCCTGGAAATTATGGGAATTGAAGATCTTTCACTTAAAAGAAACATGATTACTATTCTGGGCAATAAAAGCGGAAGAGGATGGGAAATCAGGCTCGAGTCGGAAAAACTGTATTATTTCACAATCAATATTCTTGGTTTAAAGAAAAAAACACTTCCAATTCCCTCCGGAAAATGTTCAATGCTTATCGACAAGCTGTAGATTTAACTGCTGTTAAAATTAGAAAAAAAATGCTGCAGAATAAAATCTGCAGCACGGTATCGTTTCCTTTTTATCCTGTATCTAATTAAGTTTTGAAAGAAGATCTTCAGAAACTTCCTTTACTCCCTTGTCCCCTGCTACTTCAATATATTTAATGCCTGATTTTGCAGCAACATCCCTGAAATAGTAAGCTGAAGCAAGAGTTCCGGTCTCTGCATCGTAGTAGATTCCGTGTCTTTTATTGATTGCTTCTGCATCCTGGTCATCTGCCCTTGTTGAAAGAGCTCCTCCGCAGACACGGCATTTGTCGCCGTCCGGTTTGATTGCATCAAAATAGATATTGTTTGGATGGTTGTTGTCATTTTCACAGAGTCTTCTTCCCATGATCCTCTGTCTTGCAATTTCCCTGTCCAGAAGAATTTCAACAACATAATCCAGGCTGATCCCTGATGCTTTAAGTGCTTCATCAAGTTTTTCCGCCTGTACCTTGTTTCTCGGGAATCCGTCAAGAAGCCATCCGTCTTTACAGTCATCTTTTTTAAGTCTGTCAAGAATCATAGGGATTGTAATTTCATCCGGTACAAGATCTCCCCTGTCTATGAATTCCTTTGCCTTTTTCCCGAGCTCTGTTCCCCCTTTGATATTTTCCCTGAAGATAGCGCCTGATTCAATATGAGCAAGTTTATATTTTTCCTTGATAATAGCGCCCATAGTTCCTTTTCCGCTTCCATTAGGTCCAAAGATCAGAATATTCATTTAATTCCCCCAATTTTTATAAGTTTTAACATTAGCATAACATTTATTCATAAAAAAATCATGTTAAAGATTTCCAATTTAATAACTTTATATGACATAAAGTTCATTCATTACAGAACACTATTACCCACGGAGCGGACAGGAGCCAGCTTTTTAAAACGTATTTGCTGATTGACTTCTAAATGTATTAGAATTATTATGAAGTTTAAAAAAATGGAGTTAAGTCTTTGAATCAGGAAGATGTTCTTGTATTTGCAGAAGAGAAAGAGAGTGACACAGCAGGGAGTGAAGGCATATGGAATATCCTGATTGTCGATGATGAGCCCCAGGTGCACCAGGTCACAAAAATGGTTCTCAGGGACCTTGAGTACAACAATAAAAAGCTTGACTTTATAAGCGCCTATTCAGCACGGGAAGCAATGGAAATTCTTGAAAATGAAAATGATATTTCCCTTGCTCTTGTTGATGTTGTAATGGAAGAGGATATCTCCGGACTGAAACTGGTTGAATACATAAGGGATCAGCTGGATAACAAAAATATCAGAATTATACTGAGAACAGGCCAGCCGGGGTATGCTCCTGAAAGGGAAGTTATCATAAATTATGATATAAATGATTACAAGGAAAAGACTGAGCTTTCTGCCCAGAAGCTTTTTACATCAATAGTGTCTGCATTGAGAAACTATGAATATATCAATGAAATTTCTGAACTGAACAATGAGCTTGAGCAGAAGGTTGCAGACAGGGTAGCTGAGCTGAATGAGTCAAATAAAAAGCTTAAATATACACTTGACCTGCTTCAGGAGGACCAGGAAGCAGGGCGTAAAATGCAGAACAAACTGCTTCCCGACTCTGTACTGAAAATACAGGATTATCAGTTCAGCAGGCATCTTTATCCCTCCCTTACATTAAGCGGAGATTTTCTTGATTACTTTGAAATAAATGAGAAGTATGTGGGGTTTTATATTGCCGATGTTTCAGGACACGGGGTCTCCTCTGCAATTGTAACGGTTCTCCTGAAAAATTTTGTTGATAATGCTCTTGAGAAATTCAGGCTTGAAAACAATCCAATGATTCTAAAGCCTGATGCAGTATGCAAAAGGCTAAATGAAGAACTAATAAGAGAGAATTTCGGGAAATATCTTACTATGTTCTACGGAATAATAGATACAGAAACAAACCGCCTCTACTATACGAACTGCGGTCAGTTCCCTTATCCCTACTATCATGACAAAACAGGGATAAAGATAATTTCCAGAAAGGGAACCCCTGTGGGGCTTTTCAAAAATCCCATATTCAGGGCCGAAGAGCTTGAACTGCCTGACAGCTTTTCCATGATGATGATTTCCGATGGTATTCTTGAGATCCTGAATTATAAGACAACAGATGAAAAAACAGCATTCCTCCATTCCCTTCTTGAGCACGGCGGAACAGATATAGATAAAGCAGTCAGTATAATGGGGCTTGACAACAGAACATCTTTCCCGGATGATGTTACCTTTCTTATGATCAGGAAGGGGGGATGAAATGGCTGAAGGAAAATATTTTTTTGCCAGGGAAGGGGAAAAAGTTTTTTTCAAGCTGACAGGAAACCTGAAATATATATCAAGCGGAAAATTTGATGCTTTTCTTGATCAGCTTCTTGAAAAAGACAGAAACTTTGAAGAAGCAATGATTGACCTGTCCGAAGCTGAGTATATTGACAGTACCAATCTGGGATTTCTTGCAAGAATTGCTGAATTCATGAGTGATAAATACTGTAAAAAGGTTACAATCTATTCCCCGAATAATGAAATCAACACAGTTCTGGAAAGTGTTGGTTTTGATGAGGTTTTTGTTTTAGTCAAGGATACATCAAAAGCTTTCAATGATATCTCTGAAATATCTCCCTCAGAAATCAAGGAAAGGGAAAGGACATTGATGATGCTGGAATCTCATCAGGCTCTGATGAAGGTTTCTGAAAAAAATATTCCTGTTTTTAAAAGCTGTGTTGAACTTCTGCAGAGCAGTCTTGATAAAAAGAAAGAAGAAAAATCCTGAATTGTTTTAACCTGTTTCTCTCCTGTTATTCCATATTAATATATCCTGTATCCCTGTCCTGATGAATTGTAAAGCTGCCCGGAAAGCCATTTATCCCTGCTTCTTCTGCTTCCCTCCCTTTCCTTCATGGGGGAATTTATTATTATAACTGTTCCCTTTTTTGTCCTTGTATATTCATTTTTATATCTGATGTTCATTTTTTCAATAACTATCCCCTTAAGATAGTTGTGATGGATGTAACTGATATTCCCGAATTTGTCACATTCTACAACCATACCGATGTGTGTGAGCATGTCATCTTTTTTACCGTTATTGTTTTTGTCATATGTATTATCCCAGAAAACAATATCGCCGGTTTCAGGGAGCCATGTCTCTTCAAGCAGGCCCCTTTCAGAGAGCATTTTGTATATCCTTTCAGTCCCCGAACCAGTATAATCAGGGTAATAACTCTCAAGGTCAATTCCTGCATAGTAATAAAGGGAAGAAACAACCCCCGAACAGTCTGTCCTGAATGTTTTCCCTTTTACGGTAAGAGAGTGTGCCCCTATGTATTTATATGCAGCTTCTTTCAGAAGAGCCTGAATTTCCCTTATCTCTCCTTTATCATTTCTGAGAGTTTCTGAAGGGGTTCCTGTTTCTGTGGTTGCGCATGAAATTAATAATAAAGCAGGAAGCAGAAAGGTTGATATTATTCTGTTCAACTGTTAACTCCTCAGCTGGAATTCGCCGTAATACTTCTATAATCGAATGTTCCCTGAAAAATATTTATATCAAGCTGTCCTGGCCATTTTTTGTCTGCTATTCTTTTTTCCCAGTCCCTATCAGGTATGTTTCAAATGATATTTTTCTTACCGCTTCAGGTTTGAATATTTTTACCTGACTGAAAATATTCTTCATCTTTTCCACCGCCTCTTTTTCGCTTCCCCCCTGGAATATTTTGATAGCTGTGCTTCCCCCCCGGCTTAGGAGTTTTTCAGCAGTATCAATTACAGAATAGACAAGCTGGAGAGACCTTTCTGTATCTATTGATCTGTTTCCTGTTGTTGAAGGGGCGGCATCGCTCAGGATAACAGTATAGGGGCCGTAGCTGTTGATTTTTTCAATGTTTTCATCAGAGAAGGCATCCCCCTTGAAAAAAGTATAGTTGTTTTCTGTCCAGTTGATTTTCATGTCCTGGAGGTCTACTGCTGTAAGATGCCCCCTGCTGCTGATTGTTTTCAGAACATATAGGCTCCAGCTTCCCGGTGCTGACCCTATATCAAGAACCCTGCTGTCCTGCTTTATAATCCTGTATTTTTTATCAATCTCCATCAGCTTGTATACTGATCTTGCAGGGTATCCTTCTTTTTTTGCTTTCTGGGTCCAGTAGTTGTCCCCCCGCGGATTATTTGATTTTCCCATATTGACTAAATCCGTATTCCCTTTAAAGTAGATATTATGATTAATAATTATAATGACAGATTGAAAAAAATTGAACACCATATTTACAGTGTGCTTCCGGAATCTGTCTCTGAGGAATGGATTTCTGATGCAGCAGGACCTGTTTCCTGTGACGTAGATATGGATTTCTACAATAATATAAACTTACCCTCTCTTGATCTTGTAAAAAGGGGCGGGAAGAGATGGCGACCCATGATGATGCTCCTTTTCTGTGAGCTTGAATCGGGACATCAGGATGTTCTTCCCCTCACCCCTGTTGTCGAGCTTCCTCATAACGGGAGCCTTATGATTGATGATATCGAAGACGGGGCAGATTTGCGAAGGGGGAAAAAAGCTGTTCACCTGATCCACGGCGTTGACATGGCGATAAACAGCGGAAACTTTCTTTATTTTCTCCCCTCATACCTTATTGAAAAATCATCCTTTTCAGCCGGTATCAAGCTGAGGCTTTACAGATACTACTGTGAAAACATGAGGCGCCTGCATCTCGGACAGGGGCTTGATATCCAGTGGCACAGCAATCATGAGTGCTATCCCGAAGTAAATGAATATCTTCAGATGTGCAGGTATAAAACAGGTTCGCTTGCAAGGATGGCTGCTGAGCTTGGTGTTTCTGCAGGGGGGGGCAGTGATGCGGCTGCTGTTGAGATGGGAAACGCTTGCGAGGAGATGGGGGTTGCATTCCAGATCCTGGATGATGTAACAAACCTGACTACTGGTAATCCCGGCAAGAAGAGGGGGGATGATATTGTTGAGGGGAAAAAGAGTCTTCCTGTAATATATTTCAGTAAGGCGGGCGGGGATCTGAAGAATCTCTCGTCACTCTTCAGAAGTGCGTCCTCTCTGGGCATAGACAGGGGCAATGATGCTGTTGAAGAGGCTATACGGCTTATGGATGAAGCCGGAGCAATAAAAAGTGCTGAAAAAAAGGCCCTTGATATTCTTGAAGAGGCCAGGAACAGGATAAATTCCAGATATGAAGCCTCGGAAGCCCTTGATCTTGTCAACTTCATGTTTGATTCATTCAGAAAGTAAATACCCTGCTTTCCTTTTATTCGATTATTTCTTATTTTTAGATAAAACAGTGATATGCAGAATCCCCTGTATCTGGCAGGGGAAAACAGAATGTATAATATACTGATATATGAAAAATAATATGGAAAGACGGACAATTGATATATAATAGATAACGGAGTGATATTTTGAAAAATATTTTAAAAAAACAGTTCCCGTACAGATACAGTAACTATCTTTTTATTCTGATTGGAATAAATTTTCTTGTTTATATGCTTACAACCCTGAAGCCTGACCTCAGGGTTACATTTGCAATGAACCCGGTTTATGTTCTAAAGGGGGGAGCTGTCTGGCAGTTTATTACATACATGTTTACTCATGCCGGGTTTCAGCATCTTTTCTTTAATATGCTTGGGCTTTTCTTTTTCGGTATTCAGGTGGAAAGAAGGATGGGAAGTACAGAGTTTCTTCTTTTTTATTTTTTCTGCGGTATAGCTGCAGGTGTTTTTTCCTACTTTGTCTATATATCAACAGGAAACTACAGGGTATTTCTTCTGGGGGCATCCGGTGTAGTGTTTGCAATACTGCTTGCCTATGCAGTCTATTATCCTGATTCAATAATCTATATAATGGGTATTTTTCCGATAAAAGCAGTGTATCTTGTTCTGGGTTACACAGCACTGGAACTTTTTTCCCATATAACAAATCCTGTATCCGGGGTTGCTCACCTTACCCACCTTGCAGGATTCGCCTTTGCATATATATATTTTATGTTCCGCCTTTCCATCAATCCTGCCGATAAGCTTTTCAGACGGAGGTAAAATAACTGATGCCTATTACTATTAAGGACATTGCCAGAATTGCAGGAGTAAGCCATTCCACTGTTTCCCGATGTCTTAATAACAAAGGCGGCTATTCTGAAGAAACTTCCATGAAAGTTAGAAAAATAGCAGAAGAACTTGGATTTGAATTTAATGCCAATGCCAGAAGTCTCAGTACGGCAAAGACAGGAACAATAGGAATAATCTATGATGAATATTCTGATACTTCAAATCTGCATCCCTTCTCTGTCAGATTCCAGAAATATATCAGGAAAATTCTGGAGAGAGAAGATCTTGATACAATAATCAATTTTTCCCACAACGCATCAAATGGAATTGATAATATAGAACGGCTTGTAAGCAAGAGAAAGGTTGATGGAATAATAATTGTAAAATCCAATATCTCCAGATCTACATATAATTATCTGAGGAGAATGAAAATCCCTTTTGTCTTTGCGCATCAGATGCCTGATAAATCATGTGAAGATGTTGATTGTGTTTACTGTGATCATTACCTGGGGGGGTATCTGGCGGGGAATCATCTGCTGGATAAGGGGTGTACAAAACTCCTGTGTATAACACGTATGGAAACACGGAGTGAATTTCTGCTGCGGTCAGAGGGTTTTGTATCTGCAGTATCAGACAGGAATATACAGATTACATCTGCAGATTTGATTAACGGAGGCGACTCCTTCTATACCGGTTATGATGCAGTAAAAAGGAATATCTCCAGAATCAGAAAATATAACGGTATTTTTGCACATACAGACTTTATTGCTCTTGGAATTCTTAAAGCTCTTGAAGAAGAGAATATTTCTGTGCCGGGAGACATGGCTGTAATTGGTTATGACGGAATTGAATTCTGCAATTTTTCCACTCCATCTCTGTCTACCATAGAACAGCCGGCTGAAAAAGTTTCAATACTTACATGTGAAAGGCTTATAGAACTCCTTTCCGGAACAAAAAAAATCAAGTCACGTAGAATAGTAATACCACCCGTTGTGATTGAGCGGGAATCATCAAACTACAAAAAATAAAAATTAATAATTTTACTGCCTTCTTTCCTCCTTTACAAACAATTGGTCTTGTTTTATACTTTGCAACGCACACGTGTGAGTTGCAAAGCAGTTTTCTCTGTTATTTAATTGCGGCTCATTTCATCTGCAGCAAAATGCTGCTGCAGAATAATAAAGGAGGAAAAAAATGAAAAAACTAACAATTCTTCTGATTTGTCTTGTTCTGGTTTCTTTTGTTGTTTTTACAGGATGCAGTTCCAAAAAAAGCAATGAACTCACTATTTACTGTGCTCTTCCCGAGTCAGAGATACCCAGCTATCTCAGCGCTTTTGAAGCAGAAACAGGTATTACTGTCAATTTCGTAAGATTGTCAGCAGGGGAGATCCTTTCAAAGGTCCAGGTTGAGAAAAACAATCCGCAGGCAAGTGTATGGTACGGAGGAAACTGTGATACATTTATTGCAGGGGCAAAATCCGATCTTCTCGAGCCTTATAAATCTGCTGAACTCAAGAATATTCCCGCAAATTACGCAGACCCTGATGGATACTGGTCACCGGTTTATGTAGGGGCTCTTTCATTTGCTGTAGACAGGGAATGGTTTGCTTCAAAGGGGCTTGAATATCCCGCATCATGGGAGGATCTTCTCAAACCTGAATTCAAGGGACAGATATCAATGGCTCATCCAGGATCTTCAGGAACAGCTTATACAATTCTTGCAACAATCGTTCAGATGAAGGGCGAAGATGAAGCTATGGAGTATTTCAAGAAATTCAATGAAAACATCAGACAGTACACAAAATCAGGATCTGCTCCTCCCAAAAACGTTGCTCTCGGTGAGGCATCAATCGGTCTTGCTTTTTCTCATGACTGTCTCAAGCCTTCTGCTCAGGGCTACCCGGTAGAGCTTTCCTTTCCATCAGAAGGTACAGGTTATGAAATCGGTGCAATCGCACTTATCAAAAACGGTCCGGAAGAGGAAGTTGAAAATGCCAAAAAATTCATTGACTTTGCTTTAAGCAAAGCCGGACAGGATGTTTATTCAACAAACAAATCCTTCAGACTTCCTGTAAATAAAAATGCAGTTGTTCCTGAAGGGGCTGTTAATATTGCTGATCTTAAAGTTATTGACTATGATTTTACATGGGCAGGAAATAACAGAAAACGTCTTATCGAAAAATTTTCCGAAGTTGTTGCAGCAAAGGAAAACCTCAAATAAGAGAAATATTCGCAGGCAGCCTGAATTAAGGCTGCCTTTTTCAACAGAATAGATCTGACACAGGAAACATAAATATGGCTAAGAAATATAAAGATCTTATGTGGAAGCTGAGTATGATCAGAAAAGAGCCTCTTCTCATGACTCTTATTCTGATGATTCTCTTTTCACTGACAATTTTTGTTATATATCCGTTTTTCAAGATGTTTTATTTCAGTCTGACAACAGAAGAGGGTAAGTTTTCTTTCTCTGTACTGATTAAAACCTTTACAAACAGCAGTTACAGGATAACTTTCTGGAACAGCATCAAGCTTGGTATGATTGCAGCAGTTTTGGGAACTATTGTCGGGTATATCTATGCATTTGCAATAACCAGGACAGAAATTCCCTGGAAACCCTTTTTCAGGACAATGGCAACACTACCGATAATATCCCCGCCGTTTGTTCTTTCTCTTTCAATAATCTTTCTTTTCGGGAGGAAGGGGCTTATAACAAACGGGATTTTCGGCATTACTGATTTCAATGTCTATGGACTTCACAGTCTCATACTTGTTCAGGTCATGTCTTTTTTTCCGGTAGCTTATCTGACACTTTCAGGTATTCTTGAAGCTATTGATTCCTCTGTTGAGGATGCTGCCCTGAACCTCGGGGCCTCAAGATGGAAAATATTCAGGACAGTAACATTTCCGCTCTCATTCCCGGGAGTTATAAGTGCCCTGCTTCTTGTTTTTATACAGTCGCTTCAGGATTTCAGTAATCCTGCAGTAATCGGGGGGGGATACCCCACTCTTGGTGTTGAAGCATACCGTGTTATTACAGGCATGTATGACCTTAAAACCGGTGCAATACTTTCTGTAATGCTGCTTCTCCCGAGTCTCTGTGCCTTTCTTCTTCAGAAGTACTGGATAAGCGGTAAAAGCTTTGTAACTGTTACGGGAAAACCCTCACAGAAAAGGGAAAAACTCAGTGAGAAGTCTATTGTAGTTCCCCTTTTTATTGTCTGTCTCCTCTTCTGTTCCGTAATTGTACTTTTTTACGGTACTGTACTCTGCGGGGCATTTGTAAAAGTCTGGGGTGTTGACAGTACTGTTTCTCTTGACCATTTCAGGTATGTTTTTTCAATAGGCTGGAAACCTCTCAAGAATGCTGTAATGCTTGCAGCTCTTGCTACACCTGTAGCAGGGTTGCTTGGTATGACTATTGCTTTCCTTACAGTAAGAAAGCAGTTTCCCGGAAAGAAATATATGAGCCTTGCTTCTCTGCTTACATTCGCACTGCCTGGTACAGTTGTCGGTATAAGCTACATACTTGCTTTCAACGACAAACCGTTTCTTCTTACAGGCACTGCCGCAATTCTTGTAATTGTCTTTGTCTTCAGAAATATTCCGGTCGGGATAGAGGGGGGGATCTCCGCACTTATGCAGATAGACCCGTCTATTGAAGAGGCATCCACTTCTCTCGGAGCAAACAGTTTCCAGACTTTCAAGGATGTTACTTTGCCCCTTATCAAGGGAGCGTTCTTTTCCGGACTTGTATATTCATTTGTAAAATCAATGACAGCTGTAAGTGCAATAATCTTCCTGATTTCCGCAAGGTGGAATGTCGTGACAACAAGGATTTTTTCCCTTTTCGAAGTGAGCCAGTACAGCGATGCTGCTGCATATATTGTTGTGATGATTGCAGTAATAATGACAGCTATTTTTATTCTCAACAAACTTGTTAACAGACTCGACAGAATGAAATCTGTCAAATAGGGGGTACTGACAATGAATACCAATATTGAAGAAAAGCTTGGAGCCCATTCCAGCGGTTTGAAGCTTATAGATATAACCAAAACATTCATGAGCCTTGACGGCAGCGGTGAGTTCACTGCAGTGGATAAAATAAATCTTGATATAAAATCAGGGGAACTTACAACTATGCTGGGCCCTTCCGGCTGCGGTAAAACAACAACACTCAGGATGGTTGCAGGCTTTGAAAGCATAACTTCCGGAAAACTCCTTCTGGGAAACGAGTCAATTGAATCGGTCCCCCCGAACAAAAGGGACATGGCCATGATGTTCCAGAGCTATGCCCTTTTTCCCCATATGAGCGTTTATGATAATATTGCATATGGCCTGAAAATTCAGAAACTTCCCTCTTCAGAGATCAGGGAGAGGACAGAGCAGATTATAGAACTCATGCAGATCAAGGGAATGGAAAAACGGCTCCCTTCCCAGATCTCGGGCGGTCAGCAGCAGAGGGTTGCCCTTGCAAGAGCAGTAGTTATTGAGCCCAAGGTTCTTCTTTTTGATGAACCCCTGTCAAACCTTGATGCAAAACTCAGGGAGTATATGAGGGATGAGCTTAGAAGCCTTCAGAAAAGGCTTGGTATTACAAGTCTCTATGTAACCCATGACCAGTCAGAAGCAATGGCAATTTCAGACAAGGTTGTTCTGATGAACAAGGGTAAAATCATGCAGGTAGGGTCTCCAAAAGATCTTTATGAGGATCCCGAGTCAAAATTTGTAGCGGATTTTATCGGCAAGTCCAATTTTATTGACTGTAAAATCATCAGCAGCTCCCTTTCTGATGCTGCTGTTGAAATTTTAGGTAAAACCGTAAAAGTACCTAATCCGGGAAAACATATTACAGAAATCAGCGGAAATTCTGTTGCTGTAATGAGACCTGAATATATAAAGGTTACAGAACCGGGCAGGGGGCTTTTCTCCGGAAGAGTGGAAAAAGCTGTTTTTTACGGAAACTATGTACAGTATGATATCAGGTTCAACAGTTCCCTGCTGAGGGTTGAAGCATACTGTCCTCAGGAAATTAAAATATATTCTCCCGGAAGTGATGTCGGAATTGATTTTGATCTTAAGAGTATGAGAATACTTGAAGATGGTGAGATATAAACTGCATTAAGAAAGTGCATCTATAAAACCGGCAGATTTTTTATAAATCTGCCGATATAATATCCATAAGGGATCTTTCCCGGGGATATATTTAATGAATCAGCTGAAAATAATATTAACTTCAATCTTACTGCTCTCAGCAGCTATCGCGGCTGCTGAGGAACTTCCTGTTTATTCCGCTGAACTTTTTTATCCTGCTGAAAACAGCCCTGATTTCTATTCCGCCCCTGAATTCGGCGGCAGCGGAAAGAATGAATCTGCTGAAAAAGAGCTGAAAAGAGATCTCTTCAGGGAAGCTGTCTTTGTTTTCTCCGGAATGATCTATGGTTTTGATTTCCGGTACATTCCCGGGGATAAGCGGAGAAATGTTGATGATCTTATTGAAATTAATCCGATCAATGAAATCAGATGGGGAGACCCCGGTTTAAAAATCAGGAGCACAAGGAGTGAAGGAAACCGCAACCTTGTACAGTTTTCCTATTACCCCGAAGAAAGCATGAGAAGCTGGATAATGTACTGGTCCTCAGGCTCTTTTCCCCTGACAGGGGGGCGGGGAGAGGGGGATTTTCTTAAAGGATTTGCAGCCAAAAAGGATGCTGTTGAGAAAGGGGTCAGGGAAGCTGTGAGAAATTATATGAGAAGCAGGGTCCGCAACAAACCTCAGAAGATAGAAGGGGAATTTATTTTTGCATCCCCTCCTGATTATCTTTATGCTGCGGGAATATATACTGCTTCTGTTAAAATAAAGCTGAATGTGGAAAAAGTCTCTGATTACAGCATCTATTGATTTATGCAAACATATTTGCATAAAATAGATTAAAGTAAAGATACTTGCATATGGTGCGGCTGCTGTGCTATTTTGTCTCTGCACAGGAGTTTTTATTGAAAATCATTCTTACCGGCACAGGCGCAAGCCAGAATATTCCTGCCTTCAGATGCAGCTGTGATGTATGTGTGCATGCCCGGGATACAGGCATGTACAGAAGGGATAACAGCTGCGCAGTTATTGAACCTGAAAAAGGGGGGAAAATCCTTGTCGATTCCCCTCCACAGTTTCTTTCGCAGCTGGCTTCCTGTTCAATTGATGACAGGGATATAAGGTCACTTCTGCTTACACACCGTCATGATGATCATCTTCTCGGACTTTTTTATCTTTTCACTCTGAAGAAATCAAAAGGGGCAGAAATCGGTAAAGCTCTTGAGGTTTATAACGGCATAGTCACAGGAGAATATATTTTAAAAAGGTTCAAGGCTCTTTCAGACCCTGTAAAGTTAAAACAGCTTGAAGGTGTTTTTAATTTCAATACTGTAATGGCTCTTGAAAGTTTTAATATCGGAAGCTGCAGAATCATGCCTCTTGAAACCAATCATCTGAAAATGAAATCTTCAGATCCCCTGTCCTGCAGAGATGAAACGCTTGGATTCTGTTTTTCTGAAAGAGGAAAAAATTTTTATTATCTTGTCGATGCGGCTGAAACCCTGCCGGAAGAGACTCTCTCCTTTATGAGGGCAAACCAGCCTGACTGCATGGTTGTAGACTGCACATACAGGGAAGGGGGGGCTGACAGCGGTCATGGTGATATAGAGAGTGTCCTTGTCCTTAGAAAGGAATTTCCGGAAGGGCGGATGATAATTTCCCACATCGGGCATACAAACCACACTCCTGATATTCTTGATACAATACTTTCACCTGAGGGAATTGAAACCGGATATGACGGAATGGAAATTGTAATATAATCCTGCCGGTCAAATATTCTGAACAGGGAAAGGAGTGTTTTTTTAATATCCCTTCCCTGTGACAGGCCTGATATTGTTCAGGGAAGAAGCGAATAATGATCCAGTATTTCAAAAAGGCCGTCTTCATAGTATTTTGATGCTATATAGCCGGCTGTTTTTTTTACCTTTTCCGAGCTGTTGGCCGGAGCTGCGCTGTATCCTGTTTTTTTCAGAAACGGTACATCAACATCAGAATCTCCTACTCCCAGTATATTTTCTGCAGCTACCCCTGATTTTTCAGACAGGAGATCAATCCCCTTTCCCTTGTGAAATCCTTTGGGAATAATATTCAGACAGTTGGATGAATAAATAAAATCAAAATATTCAGCCCATTCCGGGTTTTTATCCAGAACTGCCTTTTTAAGATTTTCATGTTCTTCCCTGTCTGTGCTGTACATGCTTACAGTGTATTCCTTGCCCGGCTGCATAAAGACTGAATTGTTTTTACGGATAATTTCTGTAAGGATTTTATTCTTCATTTCATAGAAAATATCCATGTTTTTAAGGTCGGGATTTTTTGAAACAGTGTATTCCTTCGGGTGGTAATACCCTGTCCCCTGCTCAAAAACAGCAGGGACAAACCCTTTTATAATCTGAAGAAGAGCTTCCACATAGGGCTGAGGCCGCCCCGTAATAACAGTTACAGGGGGGTAATAAGGATTTTTCTTTGCCCTTATATTTATATTTGCAAGGATATTGAGAATTGTATAATTGAAATTGGATTTCATCCCTTTTGAGATTACACCATCAATATCAAGAGCTATCAGTTTGATGTTGTTTTTCATTTAATATATCCCTTTAATATATCAATGCTTTTAAGTATATATTCTTCAACATTCAGCATATCAAATCTTTCTGTACTGAATTCAAGATTATATAAACCTGAGTAGTTATTGTCCTTAAGCAGTTTTATATATTTTCCAACCGGTGTATTACCGCAGGTAAGAGGCCAGTGGGTTGCTCCTGATGAATCTGAAAGATCATGAATATGGGTATGTATTGCATATTTCAGAAAATCACTGTCAGGAAGCTCGCTGAAACTGTTTTTAAGGAAATTTGCATAACTGTGGCCCATGTCCCAGCATGTTCCGAGTTCTTTTCTGTTTATTTTTTTTACCGACTCTGATATTGAAGTAAACTTGAGGGCAGGGTCTTCAAAACCCTTCAATCTCTGGTTTTCATATGCTATCTTCAGGGGAATTGAGTGCTTTTCAATATCATTGCAGTATTTTACAAGTATTGCTTCTGTCTTTGTTTTCAGTTCAGCAACATCACCGTTCTCTTTTTTAACAGGATGGATTGTAACTACCAGTTCTTTCCCTGATCTGTTTACAAGACCTTCCATTGCTGTTCTAAGCCAGGGAAATGATTCAAAAATATCCTTATTGTCATGGTCTTCCTGAATATCTCCGTGAATTGAATAGCCAAGTCCTGCTTCTGTTATATTTCTGTAGGATGCTGCAAGGTCTTTTTCTGTAAGATCATTTACCCAGTGTCTGAGTTCTATGGAAGAACATCCCTGTTTTCTCAGTTTCTCAAGAAACACAGCTGCAGACGAACAGTCTCTGTATACTGTTCTGCTTGCTCTGTCCCTGTCATATATTCCAGCTGCATAATGCCATGGAAGTGAAATACCTATTCTCATCGTGAAATCCCTTATTACAATGGGAAAAAGCCCATTTATATTTTCAGTGCTTTTCTGATATTCCGTATTCCCGGTAATTACAGATCAAGCATTTAAACTGTTCTTTTATATAATATGCAATAATATTTTCAAAAAGTCATTAATTTTGATTAAAAAATGAAAAATTATTTGCATTTATGGTGAGTTCCTATATATAATCAGTAATTGAAAGATTGATTATATTCAATAATATATTGTTTTGTTGCTAATCCGGATTTCCATAATACCTTTGCAAGATCAGGAGATAAGAATGAATTGCTATAAGAAAATATTATCCAGTTATGACTCCCTTCCCAAACAGCAGAAAAAGATTGCAGATTATATTGTTTCCAATATCAATGAAGTTGTTTTCTTTTCCATAACAAAGCTTGCTTCTGCCCTTGAAATAAGTGAAGCAACTATTGTTCGCTTTTCACAGAACCTGGGCTATAAGGGATTCCCTGAGCTTAAAAAGGATCTTGTTCATTATTACCAGAATTTTCTTACTCCCGGGGAGAGACTTAAGAATTCCATACAGATACTTGCAGGGGGGGATTTTTCCTTTGAAAAAGTAATGAGGCATGAGCTCAAGCTGCTTGAAGAGACAATTGATTCCGTGAATCAGGATATGTTCTGGAACCTTATCGACAGAATCTGCAAAACAGAAAAAATATATATTTTCGGACTGGGCAGGGGGAATGATCCTCTTGTCAGCTATCTGGGCTTCCGTCTTTCCCGTTTCGGCAAGGAGATAAGAGAGGTCCCCTGGTCCGGAATTAATATGATGGAAACTATACCGTTCATAAAAAAGGATGATTTTGTTATAATTTTTCATTTTCTGAAACTGTCACCTGATTACTATTGTCTTACGAACGCTCTTCAGGAAACAGGGGCAGAGCTGTTTCTCCTTACAGACAATAAAAAGCTTGATCTTGTAAAAGCTGTTGACAAGGTAATTACAGTAAACAGAGGTCCTCATGAGAACTACCACACTCTGACAGTCCCGTTTGCCTTCATCAGTGCAGTTCTGCTGGGTGTTGCAGAAGTGCTCGGAGACAGTGCTGTTGAATTTACTTCCAGAATCGGGGCCAAGCGGCGGAGCTACTACAAGGGAATGGCGGAGGCTTATCTTCCATATAAGAAAGAGAACAGCCGTATTGAATCCTGACATATCTTTTAAAAGCATTATATCCTGCTTGTGATTTTCATTTTTTGTCAAAAATGGAAACAGCATGTCCCAAAATGAAAGAAATTTTGCAGAAATAATAAAAAAAGAAAGAAATAATTCTTTACAGATATGTAAAAGCCCAATATAATAAAAAATGAAAAAAAATTTTTACGAGAGGTGATTATGAGAAAATTATTTTTCCTGATGTGTTTTTTATTTTTAGCATTTGCAGTTTTTGCAGGAGGCGGCAAGGAAGCAGCTGCTGAATCTGAAAATGATCTGGATGCATGGCTTAAAAGTGCCCAGCTGGGGCAGTATACCCCTGCAGAAGATGACTGGGCAGCTATAGAAAAAGCTGCAAAAGAGGAAGGAGAACTTGTTGTTTATTCAAACTCTTCAAAAGTCTATGAAATATGCAGAGGATTTTATGACAAATACGGAATCAAGGCTATTCCAAATGATATCGGGACAGGCGATATGTTTGAAAAACTTACCAGACTCCAGGAGTCAGGAGTTTATGATGTAGATATAGTACAGACTTCAAATACAGCTGTCCTTTACAAGGAATTTGTTGATTACAACAGAATTTACAAGTATGTCCCTTCTGAACTCAAAAATGTAATACTTGATGAGTTCAGAGATGAACAGCTTGGTATTCTAAAGCTTGGCGGAAAGTGCGTTGTCTATAACACTGAAGTATATCCCAATGGAAGCCCTATTGATTCATGGTGGGACCTTACAAGACCTGAATGGAACGGACGTCTTATCATGAAAGACCCAATGCTCGGCGGTTCTGACATCAACCTCATGGCAATGTTTATTCAGAAAGCTGATGTAATGAAAGAAGGATATAAAAAGGAATTCGGAGAAGATATTGTTCTCAGCGAAGGATGTGAAAATGCCGGATATGAATTCATAAAAAGACTCCTTGCCAATAACATTGTACTGACAAAAGGGGGAGATGATGTAGTTCTTTCTGTAGGTGCACCAGGCCAGGAAAAACCACCTGTCGGAATAACCGGTCCTTCAAAACTTTCTCTTAAAGATGAACAGACTCTCTATGTTGATGTTATATGGGACCTCGAACCTTTCAACATGTTCATGAGCCAGAGTGCTATAGGTATTCCTGTTCATGCCAAACATCCCAATGCTGCAAAACTCTATACCAAATGGATTTATGGAGATGACAAAGGCGGCGACGGATACGCACCTTTCTATGTTACAGGAACATGGCCTGTAAGAACTGATGTTCCTGCAGTGGAAGGACAGAAAGATCTCAACGACCTGAAACTGTGGAGTGAGAATCCTGACTGGCTCTATGCAAATGTAATGAGATTCAGGGATTTCTGGATACAGCATCAGTAAAATAAAGTAACAATTGTTTTTTTCTGAGGAGGGGTGTGTGGCTTTAAAGGCATTGTTTTTTGATTTCGGCGGAACGCTGGATCTTTATCCGGCAGTTTATGAGGATTGTATAGAAGCTTCAGGAAAGATGCTTGAACTCCTTGCGGAGAACGGTATAGATCTCCGGGAGAAGTACAGCAGTGAGGGGTTCTTCAGTCATATTAAAGCCAGAAATGATGATTACAGGAAATGGAAATACGAGACTTTGGTGGAGCTCCCTGAGATGGAGGTGTGGAAAAATTATATCCTGTTTGAGGAGTCTAAAAAGGAGCTTCTTACATCATCTGTAGTCAGAAAACTTACCTATCTTATAGAAAGCGGGTTTCATACAAGGGAAATCCGCCCTGAAGCGGAAAGCGCTCTTGAGAAACTGAGAAAAACAGGATTGAAAATGGGGATCATAAGCAATGTTCTGAGTCTGGAGCAGGTCCCCCGGGACCTTAAAAGATACGGAATAGAAAAGTATTTCAATCCTGTTATTACCTCAGCTGCTTTCGGAAAGGTCAAGCCGCATCCTTCCATTTTTATTCATGCAGCCCAGGCTGCAGGTGTAAGGCCGGATGAATGTGTATATATCGGAAACAGCCCTCTTAAAGATATCAAGGGGGCACGGAATGCAGGTTTCCTTGCTGCTGTACAGATTGTATACAGCCTTAACAATTCCAGCGATATATGTCAGGAAGCTGTCCCTGATTATCTTATAAATAATCTGCTTGAGCTTCCTGATATTATCACTGATCTGATAATGGCAAAATCAAGGTAAGAACGTAAAGAAAGTACTAACGGCATTTTTAATTATTTTACAGAATAATTTCTTTTGATAAGTCAAGGAGGTTTTTGTGACTTTAAAACGGATAACTGCTTTTTTATTTTTGGCAGTGTTAACAATTTCTGCATGGGCAGAGAATTTGTCTGAGTATGCACATGTCAAACCTGTAGTTACAACAGGAAGAACAGGTGTAAAAACTCTGGCAGGGAACGCAGATGATCCTGCGATTTGGATCCATCCGACAGACCCTTCAAAAAGTCTTGTATTCGGAGTGGATAAAAGTGAAGGAACATGGGTGTGGACACTTGACGGGAAAGAGCTGACACATTTTGACAACTGGGGCAAGCCGGGAAATATCGATGTCAGATACGGTTTTGATCTTGCAGGTAAAAAGGTTGATATTGTAGCTCTCAATCTCAGAAAGGTTAAATACAAGGGGGGCAGCAAACTGGCCTGCTATGCAATTAACCCCGACTATACATCCGGAGATGATGTTCTTACCGTTTTGTGTGATGGAAGATCTGAGGGAAATGATATTCAGAAAAATGCTTACGGATTTACCCTTTATAAGGATAGGAAATCAGGCAAAATGTACTGTTTTGAAGCCCCTGACGACAAACCATTCAACATCAGACAGTATCTTATTGAAAGCAATGCGGCAGGAACTGCAGTAACTACAAAGCCGGTAAGGGACCTCAAGTATGAAGGACTTGTTATAGAAGGCATGGTTTGTGATGATGAGCTCGGGTTTTACTATGTTTCCGAGGAAACAGAAGAAGGGCGGGGAGTCCATAAATTTCTTGCTTCTCCCGATGCTTCCCCTGAGCCGGTTGCAATAATCGCTCCCCCTTCAGACGGATACAGAAGAGACAGGGAAGGTCTTGCTTTATATGATGCCGGAAACGGACAGGGTTATATTATTGTTGTTGACCAGGGGGAATCTCCTGATACCTATTCCATTTACCGTCTGTATGACCGTGTATCAGGTGAATTTGTAAAGACTGTAGTACCCCTGAATCAGGACGGCGATTACCTCTGGGATGATGACGGTGTTGATGCAAACTCATCCCCTCTCCCCGGATTACCGAATGGGGTTGTTATAGGACATGATGGCGGGAATTCCAAATTCACAATATATGACTGGGCTGATTTCGCAGGCAGCGATTTGCTTCGCGCCGGAAAATAATTTGTACTGGAGTTTTTAATGAGTAGTTCTGTATCTTATAAACATGGAAGTCCTCTTTTGCGGAGGACAGTCCGTGAACTTTCAAAACCGGAAAAGATTATCGGGATGATTCTGCTGGTGCTTCTTGTATTTTTTGTACTTATGCCGGCTATAAATCTTGTACTGACCAGTTTTTCCTTTTCCCTTTCTGACAGGAGACTTCCTGAAGTAATTGACAGAGGGATCAAGGTTGTACCCGGGCAGTTTACGCTGATACATCTGGAAAGGGTTTTCTTCAGCAAGCTTACATCAAAGATGTTCCTCATACCGCTGATGAATTCAGCTGTTGTAACACTGGGACTTACTGTATTGTCAATGGCTATCGGCTGTATTCTTGCCTATCTCGTGGTAAGGACAAACCTTCCGTTCAAGAAAGCTATTGCAAATATTGCAATGGTCCCCTACATTATTCCGTCATGGCCTATTTCTCTGGCATGGCTGACTCTGTTCAAGAATTCAAAGGTTGGGGGATCTGCCGGACTGTTTCAGTACCTTTTCCATGTTTCTCCGCCTGACTGGATCTCCTACGGGCCTGTGCCTATAATTATATGCCTTTCGCTTCATTATTATGCTTTTGCATTTATAACTGTATCGGGGGCACTTGCATCTATTGATTCCCAGTTGGAAGAAACAGCTGCTCTTCTCGGAGCTTCAAGAATTCAGGTTATGAAGAAGGTAACTCTTCCCCTGGTTCTTCCGGCTATTCTTTCCGCCTTTATCCTTACTTTCAGTAAAGGCCTTGGAACTTTCGGTACACCGGCATTTCTCGGGCTTCCTGTAAGATACTATACTCTTGCAACCCAGATATACGGCAATGTGAAAAATAATCTGGCGGGAGACGCATATCTTATCGCTATTGTAATGATAATAATTTCGTCTCTTACCATTTACATGAATGTAAAGGTTATAGGAGCCAGGAAAAGCTATGTAACAATTGCAGGAAAAGGCTTCAGGTCACAGCCGATGAATCTTGGAAAATGGAAGTGGCTGCTTTTTGCTCTTGTTGTTCTTTTTCTTCTCTGCGCTGTTTTTCTTCCTCTCTATCTGCTTACATGGCAGACCTTCATGGAAGTTAACGGAGATTATTCTCTCAGTAATTTCACTCTTCACTACTGGATAGGTGAATCAGGCGCTTTGGGCAAGGCGGGAACTCTTCTTGGAGAAGGCCAGGCCGGCATACTGAGGGACAGTGAAATATACAGAGGCGCATGGAATTCCATCAAGCTGTCTCTTACTGTTTCATTCCTCGCAGCAATACTCGGTATCCTTCTCGGATATGCAATAGTAAGGGGAAGGGGAACAAAGCTTTCTGTAGGCTGCGATGTTCTTTCCTTTGCTCCTTATATTTTTCCGGGTATTGCATTCGGTGCTGTTTATTTGAGCATGTTTTCCCAGCGAATGGGGCCAATTCCTTCACTTTACGGAACATTTGCCCTGCTGGTTCTTGTTTCTCTGGCAAAGAGAATGCCTTTTTCTTCAAGGACAGGATCTTCTGCAATGATGCAGATAGACAAATCACTTGAAGAAGCTGCCACTCTGGTTGGCGCCGGATTCTGGACAAAATTCAAGAGAATTATTTATCCGCTTACAAAAAGCGGCTTTGTTTCCGGATTCCTTCTTTCGTTTATTTCAACTATGCGTGAGTTGTCGCTGATAGTGCTTATTGTTACACCAGCCAATAAGGTTCTTACAACAATGATTTTCAGATACACAGAGGGCGGATACCATCAGTACGGAGACGCCATTACCATGCTTCTGGTAGTAATGAGTATGGGAGGTACAATCCTGATTAAAATGTTTCAGGGTAAAGATCTTGCTAAAGGAGTTGCAGAATAATTATGTCAAAGAATACCAAAATTAGGGTTGAAAATCTTACAAAAGCCTGGGGTAAAGTAAAGGCAATAAATAATATTTCACTTGATATAGAGGATGGAAGTTTTATAACTCTTCTGGGGCCTTCAGGATGCGGTAAAACAACAACTCTCAGAGCTATAGCAGGTCTTGAAGAGCCTACTGCAGGTAAGATTTATATTAATGACAAACTTGTTTTTTCAAAAAAGGATGAAATAGTTGTTGATCCTGTAAAAAGAGATATAGGTCTTATTTTTCAGTCATATGCTTTATGGCCGCATATGACAGTATATGACAACATTGCATTCGGGCTTGTCATGAAGAAACTACCCAAAGATGAAATCAAAAAACAGGTTGATAAAATCCTGAAAAATGTAAGCCTTGATAAACTCGGGGAAAGATATCCGAATGAGCTTTCCGGGGGACAGCAGCAGAGAGTTGCAATTGCAAGAATGCTGATAACCAAACCCGGTATTTTTCTGATGGATGAACCTCTTTCAAACCTGGATGCAAAGCTCAGAATGGATATGAGGAGCGAAGTTAAAAGGCTTCATCAGGAATCAGGTGCAACAACTGTTTATGTTACACATGACCAGGAAGAAGCCATGACTATGTCCACCCATATCTGTGTAATGAAAGACGGAGTAATCAGGCAGATGGATTCTCCCGAGGTTCTTTACAAAAAACCGGCGGATCTTTTTGTCGCAGATTTTATAAGTAACCCGAAAATGAATTTTTATGATGCTGCGATTCTGCATGAAGAGGGAAAAACTTATATCTCCTTTGCAGGTATAAAGATTTTAATTGATCCTGAAACTGTTGGTGAAAGACACAAGGTAAAAGTTGCAGTAAGACCTGAGGATTTTGTCCTTGACAGCAACGGCGGCGAATTCAATGTAGTTACTCAGCTTCCAACAGGTCCTTCCCAGATACTCAACCTTGAAAAAGGATCTGAGGATGCGACAATGGTTTCACCTGACTATATAAGGGTCAACCCGGGAGAAACAATAAAAATAGGTGTCAAGAAAGACTCCTATAACATTTTTGATCTGGAAACAGAAAAACGCATCTTTTAACGGTGCAGACCAAGTAACAGTAATAATCCGGCCTGAGTGCCGGTTATTAAAAAAAGAAACCTTTTTTAGGAGGATTTAATGAAAAAGTTTTCAGTATTATTTTTTGCTGCAGTAGTTGTATTAACAGCTGTAGGCTGTGCAAGCGCTCCTGATTTCACAAAATTGGAAGCAGACCAGGGAGTTGTAATGCCCGTAATGATGATGGGTGAAAAGGCTGATGAGTATGATGGAGCTAATTACAAGTTTACAGCACCCAAACCTATAGCAGTTAACAGCGATGGGATGATTTTTGTTGCGGCAAAAGCTTTTGACCTTTCAAAATTCACAGCAGACGGAGAATTTGTTTCCGTTCTCGGGGAAAAAGGAAAAGGAAAAGGGCAGTGGCTTTATCCAAAAGGGCTTGCAATCAACAGCAAGGGTCAGGTTGTGATAAGCGATTCCAAAAACCTTAAAATTCTTATTCTTGATGCAGATGGAAATTTTGTGAAAGAATTCGGAGAAGAAGGGGAAGCAGCAGGCCAGTTCGGCGATCTTGGTCCTTTAGCTGTTGATGCTGAAGATAATATTTATGTTTCAGATGAAGGAGCAGTGACAGGAATCAAGAAATTCACAGCAGATGGCAAATTCGTAAGCGTATTTGTTCCTTTAGCAGAAGAAGGACAGCCGGGAACAAAAGCTCTTGCATATCTTGCTGTTGACAATGAGCTTGGAAGACTTTATGCAGGTGATGACGGCGACGGAGATATTGATGTTTATGATCTTGCAACTGGAAAACTTATCATGTCTTTTGCAGGCCATGGCGCAAACCCTGGTGAATTTACAGAAGATATAGATGGTATCGCTGTTGGCCCATACAATCTTGTTTTTGCAATGGATACAGCAGACGGTGCTATCAATGTTTATACATCTGAAGGCAATTTTGTTACTTCATTCGGTAAAGCAGGTATTTATGAAGGTGAAATGGCAGAGCCGGAAGGTATTGCATATGATCCTGCAAACAGAAGAATTGTTGTAGCTGACGAGAAAAACTACAGAGTTCAGAGTTTTGCTTTGAAAGATCTCGGTCTTTAATGACTTTTTTGTTCAGGCCGCGGTTAACGCGGTCTGAATTCTGAAATTAAAAAATTCGGAGAGGCAGCACCGGGACTGACTGCCATTCTGGTGAATAACGGTTTTACAGTCCTGAAATAATTTTACAAGGGCGGAAAATTTCTGCCGAAATTAATTAACTCTTGGAGTGGAAGTTTGGGTGTTTTTAATTCAAATGATATCAGAGGTGTGTTCAATAAAGAATGGGATGCTGATACAGCCTACAGGATAGGTCTTGTTCTGGGAAGCGTTATAGGTGCGGAAAAAATTGTTGTAGGAAGGGATTCAAGAATTACTTCAGAAACAGTATTTGATTCCCTTACGGAAGGGATAACCAGATCAGGCAGGGATGTATATGATATAGGGCTGTGCGATACTCCGGCTGTATATTTTGCTGTTGTGCATTACAAGCTTGACGGAGGTGTGATGATAACTGCTTCGCATAATCCGCCTGAGTACAACGGAATGAAGATTGTAAAATCTGAATCAAGGCCTGTCGGCTACAGCAACGGGATTAATGAACTTGAAAAACTGGCATCTTCAGAAATCAGTCAGGATTATTATTCAGATGTGAAGGGAAAAATAATCAGTCTGGATATTGAAGAGGATTATGCTTCCTTTTACAGACAGTTTTCCGAAAACCTTGGTGATATGAAAATGGTAATCGACTGCTCAAGCGGGACAGCCGGTGTTTTCGGAGAAAAGATTATATCCTCAGTTTCTGATAACTACAGTTTTATAAACATGGAACCGGACGGTACTTTTCCCTCTCATGGACCAAATCCCATGCTTGAAGAGAATCTTCAGCAGCTGAAAACAGAAGTTCTTAAAAGCAATGCCGACATAGGACTGTGTTTCGATGGTGATGCAGACCGGGTAGTTTTTGTTGATGAAAAAGGGGAGGCCGTATCCCCGGACATGATTATAGGAATTCTTGCAGAATATTATTTAAAGGGAAAAAAAGAAACAATCATATATGACCTCAGGTGTTCGAACGGGATAGCAGAGCATATTACAGACTGCGGAGGGACAGCCCTTATGAGCCCTGTGGGGCATACCGGGATAAAAAGAATGATGAGGGAATCGGGCGGCGTTTTCGGAGGCGAGCTTGCCGGCCATTACTATTTCAGGGATTATTTTTACTCAGATTCAGCCTGGATGACTTCACTTATGGTTCTCAATGTTCTTAAGAATACAGGTAAAACAATATCTGAAATTGTTTCCCAGATCCGGAAATACTGTTTTTCAGGAGAGATGAATTTCAGAACTGATATAAGAAAAACACTCTTTTCCGATCTCAAGCAGAAATATTCTGACGGATGCTTTACAGAAATTGACGGACTCAGGATTGATTATCCCGACTGGTGGTTTCTTGTTAGACAGTCAACCAATGAACCGCTTGTCAGGCTTGTTGTGGAAGCGGGAAATAAAAAAACAATGGATAAAAAAATTGCAGAAATAAGCAGATGCATTAAAGGAGAATAAAAATGAAGGTAATCAATTATATAGATATTTCGAAAATTGATTTTATTTTCTTTGATAAAGGGGGAACTCTCAGTTATCAGGATCCTCATCCGGATGACGGTGTTGAAGAAGCAAAAAAAATAATGGATTTTCTCGGATATGAGGGAGATGCATCGGAATTCCGGAAAACCCTTAAGGAAAGGGACAAAAAATACAAGAAATGGTCACTGGAAAAATGCTACGAGGAAACTGTTGAAGTTATGTGCAAGAAGTGGCTTTTCTTTGATGCTCCCTGTTATGAAAAAATTGATATGAATGCTGACAAGCTCATAATAATGTCTTCACATGTGAAGGGTGAAAGGATTATTTACCCCGAAGCTGCAGCTCTAGTAAAAGAGATGAAAAGAAGGGGATACCGTACAGGCCTTATAAGCAACACAGTAAGCCCAACAATGGTCCCGGCAGAACTGAGGGAGGCTGATATCTATGATGATTTCGAGGTAGTTGTAATGTCTTCTGTCGAGAGACTGAGAAAACCGGACCCTGAGATTTTCAAACTTTCATGCAAAAGAGCAGGGGTGGATCCGGGAAAATGCATATATATAGGAGATGCTCCCAACAGGGATGTTGAAGGTCCCAGAAAAGCCGGATTTGCAGGAATTGTGATTATAAACGGGAAAAACTATGATCCTGAAAAGGACAAAGGCCCTATGCGCGAACCTGATGTTGTAGCAGACAGTCTTGAAGAGCTTTATGATCTTTTCCCGGAAAAAGTCGAGGTTAAAAATGAGATCAATGTATAACGGCGCATGGATGACAGATATCGATGATACCCTTATTGAGTCGGGAGTTATGCCTGATGAAGAATGGATTGAATGGATCTCTGAAAAAATCAGGATTTTGAATAAAAACAATATTGTCTGGGTTCCCATGAGCGGTGTAGCACTGGTAAAGCTTGGTCCGAGAATTCTCTACAGGCTGCCTGAAGAGCTTGCTTCCGGAATACTTTATTACGGAGGAGACGGGAGCGAACTTTACTATTTTGATGATGAATCAGGTGAATGGTGTTCTGATCCGGAATTCAGAAGACTTTTTTCCGATGCCCAGGGAGTTGCTGTTCTGGGAAGGGAAAATTTCAGAAAAGCACTTTCTGAAAAGGAAAAAAAATCTGAAGATGATGATGGAATTAAAGCAAGGATGGAAAAAGCTGCAGCAGTTCTTGAAGAAAACAGCTTTTCTCCTGATTTTTCCATTCTTGATATACTTAAAAAGAGACTGGCATCACATGGATATGATCCTGAGATGTCTGAAACATATTTCAGGGGAGGCTCAGTAAGCTGGATGATGCTGGGGGATATTTCTGCAGAACCGTACAGGACAGAAAAGGCTGAAAAAGTGAGAAAGGAGCTTATTTCCCTTTCTGAAGAGATACTTTCCGAATACAACGGCCTTGAATCGCTTGGTGATACAGCTATTCATATTCCGTTTCACGGAGCACGGGGAATCAAATTTGTTTTAAAAGGCAATGATAAGGAAAGGGGAACACGGGACCTGATTGACAGAATGAATATTTCTTCCGATTCAATTATCTTTGCAGGTAATGAAATTTTTGACGGCGGCAACGACAATATGATCAGAAATATTGACGGGGTTACTCTTCTTTCAGTCGGAGAAAAAACCGATTTCGGTAAAAATGTCTTTTACGGGGGACTCGGGATTGAAGCCAACAGGAAGTGGATGGACCGTGTATGTGAGCAGCTTGAAAACGGGCTGCCTTGGGTATCAGTTCTTGAAGAATTTAAAACACCGGAGGTGGTAAATGGAAAGTGTATTTAAATCCGGATGTATAAGAGGTGCATATCCAAAAGAATGGAATTCGGAGACAGCATACAGGATTGGCCGTTATCTGCCGGAAATCATCAATGTTTACAACTTTGTCATTGGAAGAGATGCCCGTAAGAGTTCTGATGAAATATTTGAAAACCTTGCAAGGGGGCTTAATGAAAGCGGCGCTGATGTTTCAGATATCGGCGTTGTGGATACTCCTGCTCTGTATTTTGCAAATGTTCAGTATAATTTCCCCGGGTCAATCATGATAACTGCATCCCACAACCCTTCTGCTGATAACGGAATGAAGATCCATACTGAAGGTATTGTAAATGTAACATCAAAAAACGGGCTCAGGGAACTGGAAGAGATGATAAAAAAAGCCCCTCCTGCCCCTGATATGAATAAAAAAGGGAAAAAGTCTTTTCTTGATATCAGAAAAGCCTATGTGGATTTTCTTTCCCCGTTTAAAGAGGGGATAAAACCTGTAAAGGCTGTTATTGAATGTCTTAACGGATCAGGCGGTGTATTTATTCATGATATCCTTGATGATCTTCCCGGCGAGTTTATTGTTCTCAATGACAAACCTGACGGTTCGTTTCCTGAATATGGTCCAAATCCCCTTTTCAGCGAAAATACTGAAGCGCTGGTTAAAGAGGTTTTAAAGGAAAAGGCTGATTTCGGGATCTGCTTTGACGGGGATGCAGACCGGGCAATTTTTATTGATGAAAATGGAAAACAGATTACACCTGATATTATTCTCGGATATCTTGCAAGGTACTATTTTGTTCATTTCCCCGAAAAGATGAGGGGGGATAACGGTGTAATGTATGACCTCCGGTGTTCAAGCAATGTTGCCGAGTATGTTGAAAAAACACTTAAAGGCAGGGCTGTTGAAACACCAGGAACAGGCCATACTATTATGCAGAGGACAATACTCAATGAAAAAGGACTGATAGGTGCTGAGCTTGCAGGACATTATTATTTCAGAGACTATTACGGACAGGACACAGCATGGGTTGCAGTTCTTATGGCGCTGGCTATTCAGTCAAATGAAGATAGAAAATTCTCAGAAATTATTGGTGATATTGATAAATACAGCTTTTCAGGAGAGATAAATTTCAGAGTACAGGATCCTGCAGATGTCATGCACAGGCTGGAGAACAAATATTCTGTAAACGGCGGAGTCGCTGTTAAGACAGAAGGTCTTAAAATGCATTTTTCAGACTGGTGGTTTATGGTAAGGGTTTCCGGTACAGAACCGGTACTGCGTCTTGTTGTTGAAGCTCCGGATAAAGATATTCTTTCAGAAAAAGTTGAAGAGCTGAAAAAGGAAATTGAATCAGGTTTGAGTATCAGAAGTATCGGAGCCTGATTGAAACTATTTCCTTTTGATTAACAGGAACATATAAAATATGTATAAGACATTAAGTAGTTATTAAAAATATATAAAAGTAGTATACAGAAAACAATTACAATAAACAGGAGAGATTAGAATGGGGAAAAAATATGACATAGTTTCAATAGGCCATATTACCAATGATGTCCGGGTTATGATGGGAAAAAGGACCCCTTTTGTAGGAGGTGCTGCATATTTTTCACCTTATGCAGCAAGAAGATCCGGTGCAGATGTTCTTGTAATAACTAAAATGGCCCAGAAAGATACAGTATGCCTTGATGTTCTTAAGGAAGCCGGTATTGATGTTGTAGTCCTTCCGTCAAAAGCAACAACATCTATAGAAAATATTTTTGAAACAGAAGACCAGGACAACAGAAAACTGAATCTTTTATCTCTTGCAGATTCATTTTCAGCAGAAGAAATCCCTTCAGATCTTGAAGCAGAAGTTTTCCATATAGCTGCTCTTTTTAACGGGGAAATACCAGACAGCATGCTTATTGAGCTTTCCAAACGGGGAAAGGTTGCAATGGATCTTCAGGCAGCTCTCAGATATATAGGGGAAGATGATGTTTATTTCAAAGACTGGGATGAAAAGAAAAAATATCTCCCCTATCTTCATTACCTGAAAGCTGATTCCCTTGAAATCGAGGTTATAACAGGTACAGATGACAGGGAAAAAGGTGCCAGAATTCTTTATGATTGGGGCGGCAGGGAAATTGTTATTACAAGGAAGGATGAGGCCCTGGTATATGACGGAGAAAAATTCTACAGAGCACCTTTTAATGCCAGAAATCTTGACGGCAGGGCAGGACGTGGAGACACATGCTTTCTCTCCTATATAACAAGAAGAATGACACATGGAATAGATGAATCCATACATTATGCCGCAGCTCTTACAAGTATAAAAATGGAAAAGGCTGCTCCATTTTCTGGGACTGTTGAAGATGTTCTTGAAAGAATGAAAACACAGGAATACTGATAAAAATATAGAACCAGCTGAGATCCGGATCTCCATATGATTCTGAAAAGAATTCTGGGATCCGGATTATTAACTGAAACCGGGGAAATAATGAAACTAGGACAAAAACTGCTAATAATTGGAATCAGCATTTTACTGCTGATCGGGCTCTCTGTACATTTTTTCAGCGAATATCAGACCGGCAGGATAATCAAATCATACAGGCAGTCGGATATTGTTTCTATGATTTCCAGAAAACTTGTAGAAGCCCACAACGCTATAAACCGCTTTCAGATAGATGATATTATAAATGAAGAATATTATGAGGAGGGAAAGTCTGAAAATCTTCAGGAATATGAAGCTATTATGGATGCCCTCAGAAATTATGAGTATGAATTTTTCAAGATATACAGGGGAGAAGACAGTGAAGTACTTCAGAGCTGTTTCAGATCAATAGTCGGTAATCTTGATGAAAGCTTCAAAACCCTGGTAAATGCTTATAACCTTCTCGGGTACAATGATTACGGGCTTGAAGGAAAGTTTTCTGAAGTAAGGCATAACCTGACTGTTATTCTGGAAGACCTTGATGACCCTGTAATAAATGCAGAGCTTGAAAGCCTCAAGGTTCAGGAGATGAAACTGATTCACAGGAAATCAGAAAAGTACTGCGGAAAAATAACAGATGCCCTTGGTTCCATTAATGAAATGGCACAGCTGCACACCCTTGATATAGCTGGCGAAACAGCTGAATATCTGAAATATGTAAATAATTATTATGAACAGTGTATTCTTATCGGGCTTAATGATAATGAAGGGCTGCGTCTTGATCTTAAAAACAAACAGTTTGAAGCTGAAGAATTTTTCAGAAATATAGCTGAAAAATCAAATGATGCAATGTACAAAGCTTCAAGAAATAAAACAATTTTCGGCCTTGTTTTTATCATAGCGGGAATCATTATAAGTTCAGTTGCCTTTTTTATATTTTCCTGGAGCCTTACAAAACCTCTGTATTCCCTTTCCGTTATTGCAAAAAGAACTGCAGACGGAGATCTCCTTTCGAAAATTGATAATAAACTGCTTCAGAGAAAAGATGAAATAGGCATACTTGCCGATTCTTTTTCCAAAACAGTTCTGAACCTGAAAAGTGCCATAGAGCAGATTAAGGAATCATCAGAAAAAAACAGACAGGTCGGGGAGGTGTTAAGAGAGAGTGCAGATATGTCTTCCAGATCTGTGGAAATCGTCAGTGACAACATGATCAGTGTTACTGAACTTTTCAGAAATCTGGATCAAAACATCAGCAGATCAAACGAAGCTTCAAAAAATATTATCAGCAGTATTAATGGATTCAGTGAGCGGATAAATGGTCAGGTCACAGCAGTGGAACAGATCAGTGCGATTATTGAAGAACTGTCAGCAAGTCTGAACAGCATTGCCGGTATAACCGCTGACAAGAAAAAGATATCTGACAGCCTGGTCAATACAACAAGGGAAGGCGATGCCCGTATCAGGGAAACAAACGCAGTTATCAAGGAAATTGCTGACAGTACAGGTAAAATGAAGGAGCTTACCGAGCTTATAAATGGTATTGCTTCCCAGACAAACCTCCTTTCAATGAATGCGGCAATTGAAGCTGCTCATGCCGGGGACGCCGGCAGGGGATTCAGTGTAGTTGCTGAAGAAATCCGCAAGCTTTCTGAAGAAACTGCAGATGGGGTGAAGGGGATATCCCTTTATCTGAATTCTGTTGTAGAACAGATTGATAAAGCACTTGTGGCAAGTGAAAACAGCGGAAAAGCTTTTATTAAAGTGGATGAGAATGTATCAGGAAATGCAGAGGCTTTTAACGGTATAGCGCAGATGGTTTTGGAAGCTTCTTCCGGCAGTGATGAAATGCTGAAAGCTATAATAGAGATAAGGCAGGTTACCCATGATCTCAAAGGTACTGCAAATGATATAAAAGAGGTCCTTACAGAAATGGGCAGTGAAATGGATGAAATTGCAGATCTTTCGAAAACAGGAACACATGACATTGAAAATGCTTTGAAAGCAATTAAAGAAATAGATATTAATACCAGCAATGTTGCGGACTTAAGCGATTCCAACGAAAAAATAATCGAAGAACTTACAGGTATTGTTGAGAATTTCAGAATTTCAGAAAAGGCTGAAACCGATACTTCTGAGGGGTTTGATAACACATCAAAGACAGATGAGAATTCAGCTGCAAGCATGGTAACAATGGAATACTGATTTTTTAATTTTTCCTCTTGTAAAAAGTCTAATAAAAAAAGTTTATTCTTCCGTATTATAAAGTCCGGTAAGGTGCTGCCGGGCTTTATAGTTTTCCTGAAACAAGGGCCAGCAAGTCAAGTTTTCATTGTGTTTATGATCACCGTATACTACAATAATAATGTTCATTATGAACAATTACCCGGATATATTGATTTTCCGATTTATAGTCAGGCAGCGTACTGGGAATAAGTTTTCAGGAGTTTGTTATATGGTTTCTGATGTCTGCAGCAGGATTGTCGAAAATATATCCAGGACAGTTGTCGGTAAAAAAGATTCAATAGAACTCATGCTGACAGCTCTTTTTGCAGAAGGACATGTGCTTTTCGAGGATGTCCCGGGTGTGGCCAAGACACTGACTGCAAAAAGCCTTGCAAAAAGCATTAACTGCTCATTCAGAAGGGTCCAGTTTACCCCTGATATTCTTCCCGGTGATATTACCGGTTTCAATATTTTTAATCAGAAAGAGGGCGAATTCATTTTTCAGCCCGGTCCTGTGATGACGAACATTCTCCTTGCTGATGAAATCAACCGGGCAATTCCCAGAACACAGTCAAGCCTCCTTGAAAGCATGCAGGAGCATCAGGTGACTGTTGATTCAGAAAGCTATTATCTCCCGTCTCCCTTTATGGTAATAGCAACCCAGAACCCGATTGAGCTGGAGGGGACTTTCCCCCTTCCCGAGGCACAGCTTGACCGCTTCCTGATCAAGATATCCCCGGGATATCCTGATCAGTATGAGGAAAACAGGATACTTGAGATGTATCAGAGGGATGACCCCTATAAAACGCTTGAACCGGTTGTTTCCCCTGATGAAATAATCAATCTCCAGTTTCAGAGGAGGGATATTAAAGTTTCCGCAGCTGTAAGGGAGTATATTGTCAGAATTGCATCAGCAACAAGAAAGCATGAAAAAATAAAATACGGTGTAAGTCCCCGGGGGTCCATCTCTCTCATGCTTGCATGTCAGAGTCTGGCAATGATAAGAGGGCGGAGCTTTGTCCTGCCTGATGATGTGAAATATCTTGCGCTCCCGGTACTGTCGCACCGTATAATTGTGGAAGAAAGAGCCCTGCTCTCGGGAATAACCGCCGCAATTCTTCTTTCAGATTTAATAGATACTGTTGCGGTTTCCTGAAAAAGAGGAAATGCAATGCCAACACTGGAAGAAGAACCTGTTTCATCAATATTTTTCATTACCCCATTACTTGTATTTCTGGTTTTTCTTCTATTCATCTCCTTCCTTCTTAATATTTATGAGTTGACAGTCTTCTCCTCAGTTCTCCTTGCTGCTGGTACGGTTTCTTTTTTATGGTCTCTTTTAAGCCTTAAAAAGCTTGATGTTTCTTTCAGGTGCGGAAAAAAAGCTTTTTTTCCAGGTGAGGATATAGTGATAAATCTGGAAACAGCCAACAATAAATTCCTTCCGCTCCTTTTAAGTGCAGAGGTTTTCCTGGAAAACATGGTGCTGAAAAATGGAAACATTAGACAGGCTGTATCAGGAAAAATACTCTACCCCTATAAAAAAACTTTTCTTCCAGTTCATTTTTCTTCTGCATCAAGAGGCATCTACAATCTTTATCCCCCTGTAATAAGGGGAGGGGATATTTTCGGCCTGAGATTCAGAAGCCGGCAGTTAAAGGGAAAGCCTGTTGAAATTATTGTTTATCCTTCTGTTTGCCGGATCATGCAGCCTGATATTGCTTTAAGCGACTATTCAGGAACATCCAGGGGAAAAGGGGCTGTTTCCGACAGGGTCCTGATTAACGGGGTGAGAGATTACAGGAATGGAAGCAATATAAGATATATCCACTGGAAATCAAGTGCCAAATACAGCATTCTCAAAGAAAAAGTCTTTGATTCTGCCGAGAGGGAAAAAATCCTTATTATTTTTGATGTTAATAATTATGATTTGAAATATGAACAGTTTGAACAATCTGTTGAAACAGCAGCCTCCCTTATTTTAATCCCCGGAATGAGGAAAAAATCAATCGGTCTGCTTACAAACGGGACAGTTTATAAAAGGGATTCTTTTGTCCCTGTATCCTCAGGCAGAAATCAGCACATGATACTTCTTGAAACCCTGACAGGAATCAAACAGGAAGAGGGAACAGGTATCTCTGAGATTCTTGAAAAGGGATCTTTTCTTTCAGGGGGAGTGAGCTGTGTCTATTTTGCTTCAGCAGTAACTGATGAACTGTTAATGGCTGATATAATCTTTAAAAAAAGGGGTATCGCTGTTAAATACATCATTTCTGAAGATAATGATTACAGTATGAATGACATAAATTATTATCTTGCCGGAGATCTCTGTTCCGGTAATGAGGCTGCTTCAGAATGAAGATTATTAAAGGAAATATAACAGAAAATATTCTGACTGTCTTTATTTCAATGATAATGTTTATGTTCTGCCTGTACCCCTGGAACATTTTTCTTTCAGTATCCCTGTCATCACCTCCTCTGACATTCAAAACAATGTTCCTCCTCCTTCTTTTTTCATATTCATTTTTTTCACTTTTCTCCGGGAGCAGGTTCAGATATTTTTATGTATCTGCAGGACTTCTTATATCTTTTTTTGCTGTATCTTCACTTTATTACAGGAATATTTCACCTGGTGCTGTTTGTTTTTTCCCTGTCAAAACCCTTAAGGGAGTTATTAATTATCTGCTTCTTATATTTTATACAGTTCTGATATGGCACGCAGCCTTCAGAATAAGGAGAGCTGAACCTGTCAGAAGAACAGGCCGTGCAAGGTTTGATACAGGAATATCTTTTTTCCTTCTGCTCTTTGTTGTCAAGCTGATAATTTCATTCAAGGGGGGGGATATCCTTGTTTATGATAAATACACAGACTGGTTTTTCCTTTATCTTTTTACAGGGCTTATTCTTCTTACCCTGTTTTCTGATGAACACAGAGACGGGAAAAGATTTGTTTCAGATTTTTTCAGAAAACTGATAATTATCATCCTTTTTTTACTTGTTATATTAACTTTGACATTTGCTGTTCTTTATAACTTTGCTCCTGAGCTTAAAGAAATTGCAGCAGCAGGATCAGGCATTATTGGAACCGCAGCAACCCCTGTTGAAAGATGGGCAGTAACTATTATCAGATTTATTATGGATTTGAAATACAGGAAACAGGTAATTGCAGACCTCTCTTCAGGGAATGCTCCCGGTATTTCAATGGGCTCTCCTGATAATGATCTCACTGATACAATTGTCATAGTAGTTTTCCTTGCAGTAATGCTCCCCGTAATTGTGCTGCTTTTTTATATTTTTGTAAGAATGATTATCAGCCGTTTCCTGCGGATTAAAGTTAAAAGGAATTCCGGGAAAAATATTCTCCCTGGATTTATTGCTGCTGTATGTCATTTAATCAGAGCTTTATATGAAAGGGCTTTTTTTAAAGGACGAACACCTCCCGCTGTAAGGTATTACAGGCTTTTAAAACTGAAAGGAAGATTTAAAGGAATTGTCCCTTCCCCTGCAGAGACCGCTCTGGAATACGGAAAAAGACTGTCTGTGAAATTTTCCGCACTGGAAAATGAAATAATGTACATAACAGATATTTTCTGTGAATATACCTATGGAGGAATTGCCCACTCTGAAGAAATTATTTCCAGATCACGGTCATATATTATCAGGATCCTTAACCCTTTTATGGAAAAAGGGAATCAGCGCCTTGAAAAATATCCTGAAAAATAACTGATCAGAAATCCTGATATACCGCAGACTATGCATGAAGCTCCCCCGATTGAAACTGAGAACCCCGGAAAAACAGCTGTAACAGATCCTGCAATCAGGCCGGCGACTGTAAAGTATGTTGATGTATGATATTCAGTGAGCAGGTAATTGACAGCTTTTGATGTCAAGGCAAGACCTGCTGCAATTCCTGCAAAAAAGACAAGAATAAAGGGAATATTGAATTGATTGATTGATTCCAGAACTGTTCCGTAAGTTCCCAGTAAAAGCAGTATAAATGACCCGCTTATTCCCGGCACAATCATGGCAGATGCGGCAATAATACCTGAAAGAAATATTTTAAAGGCAGAAGAGCTGCTGAATAATATTTCTGATTTTTCAGAGGGAGACAGGGGAACACGGCTCAGGGCAGTTATAAAAACAAAAGCTGCTGTGAACAGGAGAACAGGCGGCAGGCTGAAGCGCTTTATCCCGCTTTTTCTTATGACAAAAGGAAAACTTCCTGCAATTAATCCTGTAAACATGAACCCTGACTGGTCAGGATAATTTTCAAGCATAAAAGATATTATCCCTGAAAACAGAAAAATTCCGGACAGAGTCCCTGCAGTGACTGGAACAATAATTGCCGTGTTTTTCCTTGAATTTGATGAAAAAGTGCTTATTGCGTTAACAAGGCTGTCATAAATACCTGTTACTACCGCGACTGTCCCCCCGCTGATTCCGGGAATAAGGTTTGCAATACCGATAAGAATCCCGGAAAGGAACAATCTAAACATATATACTGTGTTTTTAACCTTCATTATTACTATTTCTTGCATATTCTAACAAAAAAAGCAATATTTGTATCATAAATGCAAGAAAATGAAAAATATGTGCAAAAATGCTTGCAAAGTTAATTGACAGCTGATTATTCATACTATAGGCTTACGCTTTGGTGATAAGATATGAAAACAAGGCTTGTTAGGTTTTTAAAGGACGATGTCATTTTCACAGAAGGTGACAATACAAGAGAAATGTATATCCTCCGTACCGGTTATGTCGAAGTATTTATTAATAGGAATGGAAAAATGGTCAGGATTACCAGACTTGGTAAAGACCATTATATCGGTGAGATGTCATTCCTGTCAGGGATTCCAAGAAGCGCAACCATAATTGCAAAGACAGATGTTATTGCAAATATGATAACTCCTGATATTCTTTCTGATGAAAATCTGGGAATTTCAAACTGGGCTGTCAGTATTGCAAAGGTACTGGTAAAAAGGATACTGAAAACTACAAAGAGAGTAAGTTCTCAGCTTGATAATGACAGTGAAACGGAAAATAAAGAATGTAAAATAACTCCAGATATAGAAAGTTTTGATGCTGAATATGTTGACAACAGCAGGGAGGGCCGGGTCTATCTTAAAGGCAGCCTGAGAGAAAAAGGGGTTGAGATAATAAAAAACCGGCTCCGACAGCTTTCTCTGAAAAATGTTTATCCGCTGATTCTGGACTTTTCAGAAGTAATTGATATTGATGATTCCGGACTTCATTATCTCTTGTCCCTGACAAAACAGTCAAATATACAAATCGAGAATGTCCAGCTTATTAAAGATAAAGTGCTGTCTATCAAAGGAATAAGCGATATTCTGGTCAGCAGCAATGCCCCTGCCAGGAAAATTGATAAGGATGAAATCCTTATCAAGCAGGGGGATTTCGGAGACTGTTTATATGTTGTGAAAAATGGAAGTTTTTCTATTTTTATGGAAACAGAAGAGGGCGAGGTTTTTCTTGATAATGCAGGTGAGGGAGATGTCCTTGGCGAAATGACTCTTATCAAACAGGGGCCCAGATCTGCCACAGTACGGGCAGATAAACCTGGATCTGTATATTATGTAGATATAAGGGAATTTTATAATAATATTTATAACATCCCTGTCTGGTTCATGGATCTTATACAGGGACTGGTACAGAGACTGCGTGATACCAATGAACTTCTGGAACATATTGAAAAGAAAAAGACAAATAAAGAAGAAGACCATGACTGGTTTAATCCTTTCAGTGTCATTATTGATGACAAACATCCCGGAGAATATGTTCTACGGGGGAACCTCACATTTTCATATTTGCCATTTATAAAACAGCTTATTAAAAGCGAGATGCTCAAGGGAACAAAGCATCTTGTATTCCATTTTTATGAGATAAAACAGATTGACAGGGACAGTATCGAGTCTCTTCTTAATATATATTCTCAGTTGAAAAGGAAAGGAATAACTCTTGATTTAACAGGACCTCAGGATTCAATTCTTGAACTGTTCAGACAGTATCATGTTGACTGAGCCGGCAGTTTTCAACAATTGAATAAACAGATTTTTGTTCTGTTTATTCAATTGTTTGAATTCTACATTCTTGACATATCTGAATTGTTGTAATAGCTTCTCAGATTTTCAAGCCTTTCAAGCGTTTTGAATGCCCCATTTCCCAGTTTTTCAGCTGTTGCTATTATCAGGGCATTTGTAATTGCCATGGGGACAATCTGTGACTGGAATGTTCCGAAGGGACCTCTCTTTGCCGAGAGTACAAGATCTGCAGATCTCAGTATAGGATTTGACTGAAGATCTGTTATCAGGAGATTGGGTATTTTCTCCCTCTTCAGAAATTCCATCAGATATTCATTGTCATAGGAAGATTTATAGAATGATTTGAAAAAGCAGTAGACAATGACAAAATCCTTTTCTGTTATATGGACAAGCTTTTCAAGAAGGTTCCTTCCTGTCTCTGAAATTCTTGTTGTTTTAAGATCGAATCTGTTAAGCCTGAAATTAAGAAAGCAGGCAAGAGATTCAGATGTTCCATGTCCGAATATATAGATATTTTCACCTGAGCAGATTTTATCAACTGCCCTGTAGAAAACATCCCTGTCAATGGAATTGACAGATTTGCCCAGGTAATCGATTTCCTTTTTGATCATGGTTGTATAGAGGAAATCGTCATGAGGCAGTTTGTCCAGGTAGCTCTGTATCTTCTGGGCAGGATGGCTGTGATATTTATAATAATTAACCAGTTCCTTTTTCAGTTCAGGAAAGCCCGAGTATCCGATATTTTTTGAGAACCTTACAATTGCCGATTCGCTCATTTCAAGCTTTGCTGCAAGCTCGGATATTGAGTAGAATATTGCATCCTGCAGGTTGAATGTTAAATAATCCGCAATTTTTTTAAGCTGTTTTGGAAGATCGCTGTACTTTGAATGAATGGTCTCCATAATGTCATTTTGTTCCCCTCCGGTTTTTTCTTTCATAATGTTGTTCCTTCTGATAGTAATAATTTTCTAAAAACTTTTAAATGATAATTATTTTCTAAAATAACACTTGACAGCAGAATATTTCCAGAATATCCTGTTTTTATAGAAAAATAATATCATTAGGAGAGGAAAATGAAAAGATATTTCTATTTGGTTTTTGTTTTTTTATTGATCACACCAATGCTGATGGCTGGCGGAAAAAAAGAGACAGCATCAGCGGAAGTCAAGGATCAATGGGCAATGGATGCAAAGGTCGGTGAATATACTGAAAAAACCTTTGACGAGGCAGCGCTTTATGAAGCTGCGAAGGCTGAGGGAGAGGTTAATGTTTATTCCTACTCCTCGCGTATTACAAAAGTAGCTGAATCATTTGAAAAACAGTATCCGGGGATCAAGGTTAACGGGTATGATATTGATTCTGCTGAAATTATAACAAAAGTTGTTGCTGAGCAGAATGCTGGGAATTATGAGGCAGATATGATTTTCCTTAAGGATGGACCTACTGTAAGGAATGTTCTTTCAAAAAGAGGAATGGTTTATAAATATGTTCCTTCAACAATGATGGATAAAGTACCGCAGAAATACAGAGAGCCTTTCCTGGTGCACCATACAAGTACACAGGTAATTATCTATAATGATGACAAATACGATAAACCTCCTGTTTCCTCATACTGGGACCTTACAAAGGAAGAGTGGAAAGGAAGAGTTCTTATGCCGGACCCACAGAAACTGTCAGAGTATATAGAAATTCTTTCAACAGTTGTTCAGCATTCAGATGAAATGGCAGCTGATTATAAAAAAGTATTCGGTAAGGAACTTGAGTTGAGTCCAGGAATTGAAAACGCAGGATATGAATGGATTTACAGGCTGATTAAAAATGACCTGGTAATAATGGGATCAACAAATGATGTGGCTAAAGCTGTAGGTCTTTCTGATCTTAAAAATCCTCCTGTAGGTATAACATCTACTTCAAGGGTCAGGGACAAGGAAAAAGATCCAAACCTTAAATTCACATTTATTGAAGATGTTTCTCCAATGATGGGATTTTCTACCAATGTTATCATGGCTGTGGTTAATAAAGCAAAGCATCCCAATGCTTCAAAGCTGTTGATAAACCACATGATGGGTGATGAAAAGGCCGGTGCCGGATATAAACCCTATAATACAGTAGGTAACTTCTCTGTAAGAACAGACCATCCCCCTGTAAAGGGAATGAAACCTCTTTCAGAGCTTGATCTCTGGGAAGCTGATTCAGATTTTGTCTGGAATGAGGGACAGAAGATCCTGGAGTTCTGGATTTCAAACCTTTAAAAAAAATAATCAAACAGGCTGTTTTGTTTACAAAACAGCCTGTTACTCTAACTGGAGAAATAATAGCAAAAAATGGCACTAATAAATATTTATCAAAATAAATTTTCAAAACTAAAAGATAATAAACATGTTTATTGGAGCAGGTTCAGAAACTATATCAGACAGCCTCATGTTGTTTTGTCACTTGGTCTGCTTGTTATATTGGTTGTGCTTGTTGTAATACCAATATTAAAGATGTTTATTGATACTTTTATCTGGCAGCTTGAGGATGTCCGGCTGTCAAATGATGCTGATCCGGGCAAGTTTACACTTTTCCACTGGAAAAGAATACTTTCATCAAGAATTTCAAAAACTGTTTTATGGACACCTCTATTCAACTCAATTTCCATCGGGGTAGGGATCTCCTTTTTTGCAATGACAATCGGGGGACTGCTTGCCTGGCTTGTGGCAAGGACAGATATCCCTTTCAGAAAAACAATAACAACAGTTGCAGTTATTCCATATATGATACCTTCATATATTCATGCTCTCAGCTGGCTGACACTCTTTAAGAATGACAGGGTAGGAGGGGCCGCCGGAGTGTTTCAGTATCTCACAGGTATTGCTCCCCCGGATTGGGTTTCTTACGGATTCCTTCCTATTATAGTCACCCTTTCAATCCATTACTTCCCTTATACATTTCTTCTTGTTTCAGCTGCTTTAAAGAGTATTGATTCAAGGCTTGAAGAATCAGGGGAAATACTCGGAGCTTCAAGAGGTTATATTCTGAAAAGGATTACTTTCCCTCTTGTAATACCAGCCCTCCTTTCAAGTTTTATTCTTACTTTTTCAAGGACAATAGGTATTTTCGGTACTCCTTACTTTCTGGGGTCACCTGTAAGGTATTTTACCCTGACAACACAGATTTTTTCAAATATTAACAACAGAAATACTGCGACAGGGTATATTCTTGCCTTTATTCTCATGGCACTCTCAACAATAATAATCTTTATCAACCAGCGGATAGTCGGTAAAAGAAAAAGTTATGTTACGATAGGAGGAAAAGGCTTTAGAATTACCAGAACTCCTCTGGGAAAAACAAGAATGCTTTTTACAACGCTTGTGATTATCCTGATTATTGTTGCTGTTATTCTTCCGGTTTTTATGATTATGTTACAGACTATCTCTCTTTATCCTGGAAATTACTCTCTCGAAAATATGACTGTTCTTTTCTGGCTGGGGGAAGGAGGTACTGAGTTTGCCGAGGGTGAAGCAGGAGTATTGCGAAATGCGGCAATTCTCAAATCAGCCTGGAACAGTATCAGACTCGCAATTATATCATCAATAATTGCCGGGTTTATAGGAATTTTTGTTGGATATGCTGTTGTAAAAGGGAGAAATACAAAACTCTCAAATACTCTTGAACAGGTTGCTTTCCTTCCGTATTTAGTACCAAGTATAGCTTTCGGCGCTCTTTACCTTGCACTGTTTACACAGAAAATAGGACCTCTGCCTGCTCTGTACGGGACATTCTCGCTGCTTGTTCTTGTGAGTGTTGCAAAAAATCTCCCGTTTACTTCAAGAACAGGTATTTCCTCAATGATGCAGATAGGAAGTGAGCTTGAGGAGGCCGGAGAAATTTCCGGAGCAAGATGGGGGAGAAATTTCAGGCGAATTATTCTTCCGCTCAGCATAAGAAGCACTGTATCCGGATTTATACTTGTTTTCATTACTGTCATGAGAGAACTTGCCTTGATTGTACTTCTTGTCAGTCCAAATACAAGGACCCTGACCACAATGACATTCCGTTATCAGGAACAGGGGTATGTACAGTTTTCAAGCGCTATAAGTATGATGATAATTGTGATAGTTCTGGTTGGTAATTTTGCTGCCAGAAAAATAGCCAAAGTTGAAGAAGATTAAAAATTAAAGAGGGAATGATGAGTTTTGTTGAAATAAAGAATTTAACCAAGAGATGGGGGAGTGTGACTGCTGTAGATGATGTGTCATTCTCCATTGAGGAAAGGTCCTTTCTTACCCTGCTTGGCCCTTCAGGATGCGGTAAAACTACAATCCTGAGAATGATTGCAGGCCTTGAAACTCCGACAGCAGGAGAGATCCGTATAGGAGATGATATAGTATTTTCATCTGAGAAAGGCATATGTATTCCCGCAAGGGAAAGAAAGCTCGGTCTGGTTTTTCAGAGTTATGCGCTCTGGCCCCATATGACAGTGTTTGAAAATATTGCATTCGGCCTCCGTGTAAAGAAAATGAAGGAAAGTGAGATAGAGAAAAAAGTCAAGGAAGCTCTTGCCTACATGAAGCTTTATGATATGGCAGAAAGATATCCGCAGGAAATGAGCGGGGGCCAGCAGCAGCGTGTAGCTCTTGCGAGAATGCTTGCAAGCGAACCTTCAATTTTTCTTATGGATGAACCGCTTTCAAACCTTGATGCCAAGCTGAGAATGGAGATGAGGGCTGAAATCAAAAACATTCACAAGCAGGTTGAAGCAACTACACTTTATGTTACCCATGATCAGGTGGAAGGGCTTACAATGGCTACCGAGATAGCAATTCTGAACAGCGGGAAAATAGAACACAAGGACCATCCGAAAAAAGTATATCATTACCCGGATACAATGTTTGTCGCTGATTTCATAGGAAGTCCTCCAATCAATATAGTTAAGAGTTCTCTTGCCGGTGAAGGACAGGGTGATAAGGCTGTGATTGGAATTGAAAGCGGAGATACTCTGGTTACAGAATACAGCAGGGATAAAATAAGTTCAGAAGATTTCTATTTTGCTGTAAGGCCTGAAAAAATTCTTATAAATTCCGACAGAAAGGATAACCAGCTTCCGGGTAAAGTAAAGACAGTCCTTCCGTCAGGCTCGGAAACTGTTATGCAGGTAGAAGTCGGTAAAAATATTTTTAACATTCTGATGCAGCAGGAAGTTGATTTTTCTTCAGGTGAAAGTGTTAATCTCCATATCCCGTCAGGGAGCATTCTGCTTTATGACAAAAATAAAAAGCTTATAGCTGGATGAATAAAATGCCGGAATACATTTAAGTATTCCGGCACCGTATAAATAATTACATAAATATTAACTCGGATTAAGGATTTTAGATATGACAGGAAAGGTATATTCAGGCGCATGGATGACAGATATTGATGACACACTGATAGAATCAGGAGTTATGCCGGATGACGAGTGGATCCTCTGGCTCTCGGAAAAAATAAAGATTCTGAAGAAAAACAATATTGCCTGGATTCCCATGAGCGGGGTAGCCCTTGTAAAGCTTGGTCCCAGAATCCTTTTCAGGCTGCCAGAGGAACTCCTTTCCCATGTCCTTTACTATGGAGGAGACGGAAGTCAGAAATATTATTACAGCACCGACTCCGGCTGCTGGAATGAGGATGAAGGATTCAGGACTGTTTTCAGCGATGCACAGGGGATAGCTGTTCTTGGAAAGGATAAATATAAAGATATACTTTTTGAGCAGCAGGGAGAAGAGAATAAAGGGGAAGCTGAAGAAAGGACAGCTTCCGCCTGCAGATTTCTTGAAGAGAAGGGGTTTCCGTCTGGAACTTCAATACTGGATGAAATGAAGGATATTCTGAAAAAAAGGGGATATGATCCTGATGCTTCTGAAACTTATTTCAGGGGAGGCTCTGTCAGCTGGATGATGCTGGGTGATATCTCATCAGAGCCTTATAAGACAGAAAAAGCTGTCAGTGTCAGAAAAGAACTTATTTCCCATGCGGAAAAAAGACTGAAGGAATTGAACTGGCTTTCTGATATAGGGGAAAGACCGATTGTAATCCCTTTCCCCGGAGCAAGGGGGATAAAGTTTGTTCTGAAAGGGAATAATAAGGAAAAAGCCACCAGAAATATTGTGGATTCTGAAGGTATAAAGCCTGAAAATATAGTTTTTGCCGGTAATGAAATTTTTGAGGGTGGTAATGACAATATGATCAGAAACATTGAAGAAATTACTCTCCTTTCTTTCGGGGAAAATACAGATCCGGGAAAAAATATTGTTTCCGGCGGAATCGGGGTTGAGGCTAACAGATGCTGGATGAATGCTGTGTGCAGAGAGCTTGAGAACGGTTCATCATGGCCTGAAATAATCGGTATGATAAAAAAAGGAAGCATAAATCCGGAATCAGTAAAATTGAATTAAAAATAAATTTCCTCCTTTTCTCCCTTTGCTGTCTGGCTGCCGGAAAACTTAAAGGCGCAAAGGGGGATTTTTTTTATTGAATTATTTGTTTATAATGCTGTAAATATTAACGGATGAGGAAAGTGTTTGGCTGAAAACAGAAAAGAAAGGATACTGTGGGTTGTAAGGCATGGTATCAGGATTGATTTTACAACTCCCGGCTGGGTAGATACTGCGGAAAACCCCTACAATCCTCCTCTTGATCCGAAAGGGATCAGGCAGGCTGAAGAGACTGCTCTGCGCTTTGATAATGAAAAGATTGATTATATTTTTGCTTCGCCTTTTATAAGAACACTGCAGACAGCAAGCTCAATAGCTGAAAAGAAGGGTATGACTTTTAATATGGAAGCAGGGCTTTCTGAATGGCTTAAAAGCTCTGAATTCAGGTTTATGCCGGATCTTTACTCAATTGACAAGCTTGCCAGGGAATTCCCGCTTCTGAATACTGATTATAAAAGCCTGGGAGCTGCCGGCTATCCTGAAACCCGGGAAGACCTCGATGCAAGAACAGTTGAAGCACTGGAAAAAATACTTGATAAATATTCCGGAAGCATACTTGTTGTCAGCCATGGATCTCCCATCAAGTCAATCTTTAAATTTCTTAATAATACTGTTCATGATGATTATCCTCCCATGTGTTCTGTTTCAAAGTTTAAATATGATTCAAACGGATGGAAACTGGAAATAGATTCCGACTCTTCCCATCTGTCTCTTCCCGATGTTACAGGAAGGGCTTTTTTTGCAGAAAAAGGTTCTGTCTAGAGATTTTGTATTTTTCAGGTATAAGGAAGGGAGTAAAACCTGATTCCGGACTCTTAAAGTCTTTTTAAAATTACAAGACTGCAATATTTATCCCCGTGTTATAATCATAAGGTATTTAATTAACTTTATATTATAAAAAGAGGCATGCTATGGGGAAAATATTCTGGTTTTCTGCAACCGGCAATTCTTTCAAGGCTGCTCAGCAGATAGCAGAGGCTTCAGAGGAAAAGTTTGAGCTTGTAAAAATTACAGATAAACTCATATCATCAGGACCTGTAATAGATGACAGTGTTGCCGGAATAGTCTTTCCTGTCTACAGCTGGAGTCTCCCTGAACCGGTCAGGGATTTTATTAAATCAGCTGATTTCAGGAAGGTGGAATATTTTTTCAGCATTGCCACTATGGGCGGGGCGGCCGGGCGCTGCGGGGCAGTCCTGAGAAAGATGCTTTCCGGAAAAGGTGTCAGGCTTTCCTTCTTTGATACTTTAGTAATGCCTGATAACTGCATATATCTTTTTGATACTACATCAGCAAAGGGTAAGGATGAGATTACGAGGCGTCTTGACAAGTGCGGATCAGATCTGAATGCAATTTCTCAGAAAATCAGCAGTAAATCCATTTCCCTCAATATAAGTAAAAACATTGCCGGCTGGCCTCTGACATATATTGCCGGTTCACTTTTCCCGAAGCAGTATAAGGGGTTTGACAGAAAATTCAATATCTCTGATTCCTGTACCGGATGCGGTATCTGCAGGGAAGTCTGTTCTGTTTCCAATATAACCATTGAAAACGGAAGACCTGTGTATCATGACAAATGTATAATCTGTATGGGATGCATCAATTGGTGCCCGGTGAATGCGATCAACTACAGGGGTAAAACACAGAACAGAAGCAGGTATCATCATCCCGGTGTTTCTGCATCCGATCTCAAAATCTGAAAATAACCTATATCAGGCTTAATACAGGTTAAGGCTGTGTTTTTACACATGGCCGGAAAAAATAAAAGTTTATGGACATCTCCATTAATAAGTAATAAAATATAATGTTATATTTTAAATCTAAAAATTGGAGAGGATTTATGAAAAAGATTTCAAAACTTCTTGTAGTTCTTATGCTTATCGCTCTTATACTTCCATTTTCTGTATTTGCCGGCGGTAAAAAAGAATCAAAAGATGTTTCTGCTGACAGCGGAAAGAAAGGCGGAGTTCTTGTATTCGGACGTTCAGGCGATTCGACAGGGCTTGATCCTGCCAGGGAAACTGATGGAGAATCTTACATGGTGTGTGATAATATTTATGATACACTTGTACAGTTCAAGGCAGGAACAACAGAAATAGAACCCGGACTTGCAGAAAGCTGGGATATTTCCGCTGATGGTCTTGAATATGTTTTTAAGCTTCGAAAAGGGGTTAAATTCCATGACGGTACTGACTTTACTGCTGAAGATGTAGTTTTCTCCCTTGAAAGGCAGCTCAAAGAAGACCACCCCTATTACAAAATGGGCCCATGGAAATACTGGGGCGCAATGGACATGAACAATATTGTTGAAGATATTGTAGCTGTTGATGATTACACTGTAAAATTCATTCTTCAGAGACCTGAAGCTCCTTTTATTGCAAACCTTGCAATGAATTTCGCAGCAATTGTTTCTCCTGAAGCAGTTGAAAAATATGGAGAAGCATTTCCGCAGAATCCTGTAGGAACAGGTCCTTTCAAATTTGTTCAGTGGCTTAAAGATGATTCAATTACAATCGACAGGTTTGAAGAATACTGGGGGGAAAAAGCATATCTTGACAGAGTTATTTTCAGGGCTATTCCTGATGCAACAGCAAGATACCTTGCTCTAAAAGCCGGTGAAGTAGACCTTATAGACTATCCAAGTCCTGATGATATTGATGAAATGAGAGCAGACAGCAGTCTCAAGCTCATTACCCAGGAAGGGCTTAATGTCGGTTATCTTTCATTCAACAATGACAGAAAACCTTTTGACAACAAGCTTGTAAGACAGGCTCTCAACTATGCTATAAACAGGGACGATGTTATAAAAGGTGTATACGGCGAGTTCGGAGCTCCTGCAAAGAACCCGATTCCCCCTACAATGTGGTCATATAATGATGATATAAAACCATATCCATATGATCCTGCTAAAGCAAAGAAACTTCTTGCAGAAGCCGGTTATCCAAACGGATTCAAGACAACATTCTGGTACATGCCAGTGTCCCGTCCCTACATGGTTAATGCTGCCAAAGCTGCAGAAATCATGCAGGCGCAGTTCAAGGAAATCGGAGTGGAAACAGAACTTGTTACCTATGAATGGGGAACATATCTTGACAAGACTGACAACGGCGAGCATGACATGTGCTTTCTCGGATGGACAGGTGATAACGGGGATCCCGACAACTTTCTCCACATGCTCCTTTCAATTGCAGCAGCAGAAAAACCTGCAATGAACAATGCTTTCTGGAGAAATGAAGAGTATAATGATCTTGTTGAAGAAGCTAAAAAAGCAACTGATCCTGACAAGAGAGTTAAACTTTACAGAAAAGCCCAGGAAATTTTCCATGAAGAATGCCCGTGGGCTCCTATTGCACATTCAATCGTTGTTGCTCCTATGAAAAAAGAGGTAATGGATTTTGTTCTTTACCCGACAAGCAAGAGAGTATTCCACAAAGTCTGGTTAAAAAAATAAAAAAGACCGGATAAAGTGAAAAAATATGGGGGGAGATCTTTAAAGTACTCCCCCTTTTTATGTATAATTATTAGTCTGTTTTCAGGGAATTATATAATCAGATAATCCGGGGAACTGATGATCTGATTTCCTGTTATCCAAATTTCATTGTTTTTTATGAGTTTTGTTTTTAAATCCTGTGAGCAGCTGCAAGGCTTGTATGAAATAATGTCATGATGTTGATTATCTTTATACACTTGAAATTCTGGATATTAACCGGTCTGGAGACTTTTCTTTTTTCTGAACCGGTACAATCATATCCGGCGAAAATGCCGGAAAATAAAATTATATAAAGCAGGATATTGATTAATGCTTAAATACATTTTCAAACGGCTGGTGATGCTTATCCCGACTATATTCGGTGTAGTTACAATTGTCTTTTTTATGATGATTTTTGCACCCGGGGATCCGGCCAGAATGATGCTGGGGGAAAGGGTCTCCCAGGAGGCAATAGAAAAGGTCAGGGCGGAACTTGGACTTGATAAGCCGGTCCATGTACAGTACTGGATTTACCTGAAAAGAATTGTAAGGCTTGATTTCGGAAAGTCGATAAAGACAGGCCAGAAAGTAATTGATGAAATAAAGGCAAGATACCCCTGTACTCTTGAACTTTCATTTGTTGCAATAATACTTTCTACGGTGTTCGGTATTCTTGCAGGGGTGATATCTGCCACGAAGCAGTATTCTGCAATTGACTATGCGACAATGGCAGGAGCACTTGTAGGTGTGTCTATGCCTGTATTCTGGCTGGGGCTTGTCCTTATTATGATTTTCTCAATAGGACTGGGGATTTTTCCGACAGGGGGAAGAATCAATATAAGATACTTTTTCGAACCTGTCACAAATTTTTTTATTATTGACGGATTCATCTATCTCTTTAAGACAGGAGATCCAAAATACCTGTTTTCAGCAGTGAAGCATCTTATCCTTCCGGCGGTTGCTCTGGGTACAATTCCTCTTGCAATTATTGCAAGGGTAACAAGAAGTTCAATGCTTGAGGTCCTCAGGCAGGATTATATCAGAACAGCAAGGGCAAAGGGGATAGGGGAGAACAAGGTCATATTCAAGCATGCCCTCAAAAATGCCCTTCTTCCCGTTATTACGGTTGTAGGGCTTCAGTTCGGAACTCTTCTGGCAGGGGCACTCCTTACTGAGACAATATTTGCCCTTCCCGGAATCGGGAGGTGGATTTACCAGGCCTTGAATGCCAGGGATTATCCGGCAGTACAGGGAGGTGTAATAATAATCTCCTCCACCTTTGTGCTGATAAATCTGGTTGTTGATATTCTGTATGCAGTAATAAATCCAAAAATAAAACTCTGATAAAGGTTAATGGTAAATGATAAATAAAAATTCAATCTGGTATGATAACTGGCTTCAGCTCAAGAAAAACAAGTCGGCGATGATCGGGCTTGGAATAATTCTGTTTTTTATTATCCTTGCAATACTGGCCCCTGTAATTGCCCCCTTTGATCCTCTTGCGCAGGATATTGATAAAAGACTTTCTCCGCCTGCTACAAACGGGTATCTTTTCGGTTCTGATGATTTCGGAAGGGATATTCTGTCAAGGATTATGTTCGGGGCAAGGATTTCCCTTCTCATAGGTACAATTTCTGTCGGCATATCACTTTTTTTCGGTCTGATTTTCGGGATGTTTTCCGGCTATTACGGGGGGTGGCTTGATCATATAGTAATGAGATCGATGGACCTGCTTCTTGCATTTCCCTACATACTTCTTGCTATTGTAATTGTTGCAGCATTGGGGCCGAGTCTTCCCAATGCAATGATTGCTATCGGTATAATCGGTATCCCGCAGTATGCCAGAATTATCAGGTCTTCTGTCCTTGCAGAGAAAGAGTCTGATTATGTAACAGCAGAAAGGGCCCTCGGTGCATCAGATATGGAACTGATTTTCAAATCAATACTTCCGAACTGTCTGGGGCCTCTTATTGTTCAGACAACTCTCGGGTATGCAAATGCAATTATTTTCTCTGCAGCTCTTTCCTTTCTGGGACTGGGTGCGCTTCCTCCGACACCTGAATGGGGCCTGATGGTCTCCTCTGCCAGGGAATATGTTGCCACGGCATGGTGGGTTGTAACCTTTCCGGGACTGGCAATACTCTTCTCTGTACTTGGATTCAATCTTCTGGGTGACGGACTCAGGGATGCCCTGGATCCGAGATTAAAGTCATAAAACAATCTCATTTTGATAATGAGATTGTTGTCATCAGGGTATGGATTGTATGGCGGGTTTAATACTATCCTGTGAAATATATAAAAAAACGCAGCAAGCTGTGAAAAAAAATAGACCCGCCCTGAGAATAAAGGTGTTTAATTGTGGAAAAACTGCTTGAAATAAAAAATCTGAATACATATTTTTTTACAGATAAAGGAACAGCCAAAGCTGTAAGAGATCTGTCAGTAACTGTGGAAAAAGGGAAGACCCTTGCTCTTGTAGGGGAGTCAGGCTGCGGTAAATCTGTCACATCTCTTTCTGTTATGAGGCTGATCCCGGCTCCTCCGGGAAAAATCGTGTCGGGGGAAATCATTTTCAAGGGGAGGGACCTTTTAAAGCTTTCTGAAAAAGAGATGCAGGGGATAAGGGGAAACAGTATTTCCATGATTTTCCAGGAGCCGATGACTTCTCTGAATCCTGTATTTAAAATCGGGGAACAGATATCAGAGGTTTATATAAATCATCATAAACTGGGTAAAAAAGATTCTCTTGAAAAGTCTGTTGAAATTCTCAAACTTGTGGGTATCCCTTCCCCTGAAAAAAGGGTGAATGATTATCCTCATCAGCTTTCAGGAGGGATGAGGCAGAGGGTTATGATAGCAATGGCGCTTGCCTCCCCCAATCCCGAACTGCTTATTGCTGATGAGCCTACAACAGCTCTTGATGTTACTATACAGGCACAGATCCTTGACCTGATGAACAATCTTCAGGAAAAACTTGGGATGTCGCTCCTTCTCATAACCCATGACATGGGTGTTGTCGCTGAAATGGCTGACAGGGTCGCTGTCATGTATGCAGGAATAATGGTGGAAGAAGCTCCTGTTAATGATATTTTTCATAATCCTCATCATCCCTATACAGTCGGTCTTCTTAATTCAATACCTGCAAACAAGAAATACAAGGATGCTGACAAGCTTGAAGCAATCCCCGGAACAGTCCCGGGCCTTTTTGACCTTGGAGATGGCTGCCCCTTCTGCAACAGGTGTGAGAGGAAAAAGGATATCTGCGAAAGTACTCTCCCTGATATGGCAGATTTCGGGGGAGGACATATTGCAAGATGCCATTTCCCTTTCAACGTGAAGTAAAATGACAATGTGCAGGAACGAATACATAGATTAAACAGTAGAGGAAGATAATATGCTAGGAACTTTAATAAATGCAGCAGCAGTTGCTGCCGGAGGAGTTGCCGGTCTGATGATCCATTCAAAACTGCCGGAAAGATTCATGAAAATAATTTTTCAGGCAGCAGGTCTTTTTACCCTGGCTGTGGGAATGGCGTCCGCTTTGAAAACCGGCAATTTCCTGATAGCAGGGCTCAGCCTGCTTCTGGGGGCAATAACAGGAGAGCTTATTCATATTGAGGCAAAACTTGAGAAATCGGGAGAAGTCCTTAAAAAGCTTATCAAATCAGATAATGCCAGGTTTTCTGAAGGTGTTGTAACTCCTTTTCTCCTCTTCTGTATCGGTCCGATGACAATACTCGGCTGTTTTGAAGAGGGGCTTGGAAATCCGCCAAATCTTCTGCTTATCAAGTCCATGCTGGACGGGTTTGTTTCCATATCATTTGCAGCAGCACTTGGCGTTGGTGTAATTTTTTCCATTATTCCACTCCTTATTGTTCAGGGGGCGCTTACTCTTGCAGCATCTTCACTCCAGTCAGTTTTTACAGAAAATGTTATTACAGAACTGACTGCAGTAGGGGGGCTCCTTCTTCTCGGGCTTGGAATAAACCTTCTTGATATAAAGAAGATAAAGGTTGCAAACCTGCTGCCTGCCATGGTTTTTGTTGTAATTGTTAAATACTTTTTCCCCTGAGGGAAAGGTTAAAACTGAAAATTGCTGGTTCAGGAGAGGCAGTGTTGATGCTTCATGATGGATTTATGCAGAACAAATACTCTGCAGTGAATTCTGTTTTATTTATGAATCAGATTGCAAATAAATATTCCGGAGATATATATGTTATTGGAAGTTGAAAATTTAAAGAAATATTTTGAAATAAAGTCTGGAACCATAAAACAGGAAAAGCAGATCCTCAAGGCAGTGGACGGAGTTTCCTTTTCTGTGAAAAAGTCCGAGACCCTTGGAATTGTCGGGGAATCAGGCTGCGGGAAGTCAACTCTCGGCAGGACTATTCTCAGGCTGAATGATATTACATCCGGGAGTGTGACATTCAACGGAAGAGACCTTTTTTCCCTTGAACACAGCGAGCTGAAAAAGGAAAGGCAGAAGATGCAGATGATTTTTCAGGATCCTTTTTCATCACTCAACCCGAGAAAGAGGGTGGAATCAATTATTTCCCAGCCTCTTGCAATCCATGGAAGGGGGACTGCTTCGGAAATAAAGGAGCGTGTTGAGGAACTGATGGATGAGGTCGGTCTTGATGTCAATTACAGGAACCGTTACCCGCACCAGTTTTCAGGCGGACAGAGACAGAGGATAGGTATTGCAAGGGCCCTTGCTCTCAACCCGGAGCTTATTGTCTGCGATGAAGCTGTCTCTGCACTTGATGTTTCAATTCAGGCACAGACCCTTAATCTGCTTAAAGATCTTCAGGAAAAATACTCTCTCACATACCTGTTTATCGCCCATGATCTTTCTGTAGTAGAGTTTATTTCAGACAGAATTATAGTCATGTATCTCGGAAAGGTGGTTGAGATGGCGGATAAAAAGGAGCTTGTTGAAAACCACTGTCATCCCTATACAGAAGCGCTTTTCAGTGCCTCTCCCGGAATTGATCCTGAAAACAAAAGAAAAGAGCGTATTCTTCTCGGTGATGTGCCTTCTCCCATCAATCCTCCAAAAGGATGCTATTTCCATCCGAGATGTCCTTATAAAAAGGATGTCTGTGAAAAGGAATACCCGGAAATGAAGGAAATAAGGCCGGGCCACTTTGCATCATGCCATTTAAGAGCTTGATTTAATAAAAAATATGCAGCCTCATATTTCAGGCTGCATTTCCAGTTTTTTACAGTTTTCTGTAATTTACTTGACCTGTGTCCTCAGTTTGACACCGGCTACATCGCATGCAAGCTTTACAGAGTCTGTTACATCTGATTTTGCATAAACTTCAATCAGCCCTTTAACAGGGGATACCAGTACTTTTTTTATTCCAGGCACTGTTTCAAGTGCTGTTTTAAGTTTCGGTGCATTCGCATCGCTGAGAGAGTCAATAAGATAGATAAAACTTTTATTTCCAAACATAATATTTACTATATACACATCTGTGACACTATGTCAAACCAGGTTTTTTTTAAGCTCTGAAAATTCAGGTTTGATTATGTCATAGATAATATCAAGCCTCTCATCATGGTTAACAAATGCGGATTTCATGGCATTTATTGTAAGCTTTTCAAGATCATGAATATCAAGTGAAAATATTTCTGCTGCCAGTATGAATTCCTTTGTCAGGCTTGTATTGCTCATCAGAATATTGTCTGTACAGAGGGAAACCCTGAATCCGTTGCTGTAGTATATTTTAAAAGGATGTGATTCTATTGAATCTGCAGCACCTGTCTGAACATTTGATGAAAGGCATATCTCAAGAGGTATTCTTCTGTTTCTTATAAAATGGGACAGGGTTCCCATTCTTGTTATTTTTGAATCTGTGACAGTCATGTCTTCAATAAGTCTTGTTGCATGCCCTATCCTGTGGGCCCCGCATATCTGTACAGCCTGCCATATTGACTCCACTCCGAATGCTTCTCCTGCGTGAATTGTAATGTTGAAATTCTTGTTTCTGATATACTGGAATGCTTCGAGGTGTCTTTTAGGAGGATGACCGAACTCATCTCCCGCAATATCAAATCCTACAACTCCCCTTGTTCTGAATGAAACAGCAAGTTCCGCTATTTCAAGGGAATCGCTCTGGTCTCTCATTGCACAGAGGATAAGACCGTATACTGTGCCTGTTTCAGCGCTTCCCTCTTCAAGCCCCTCAAGGACTGTTTCAACAATTTCTTCCAGGTTCAGACCTTTCTGTGTGCAGAGGGAGGGGGCAAACCTGATTTCTGTGTATACAATGTTCTCTTCCGCTCTGTCAATTATGGCTTCCTTGGCTATCCTTTTAAGAGCCTGTTTATTCTGCATGAGTGAAACAGTAACTGCAAACCCTTCAAGGTAGAGGGCAAGGCTTTTTCTGTCAGCGCCCCTGTGGAACCATGATGCAAGTTCCTCCGGATTATTTGACGGAACAGGAATTTTTTCCCTTTCAGCAAGTTCAATAATTGTTTCAGGCCTTAAGCCCCCGTCAAGGTGGTCATGAAGCTCTACTTTAGGCATTTTTTCTATTATTTCTTTTATTGTCATACAAATAAGAATAATAGCTGAATATAGATATAACAAGCAAAATCTTTTCCACAACTCAGGGGAATATATATTACATGAACAGATTTTATGTCATGCGATATGAATTCAAGCAGGGATATTGTATTATATCAGTATAAGGAACAACTATATGTATTTTAATGTAAACAGCAAAACAAGGCTTTTTTACAGGTTATGGGAACCGGAGGGAAAAAGCAGGGGAACGGTTCTGCTTGTTCACGGCTATGCTGAACACAGCGGAAGGTATGAAAAGGCAGGAAGTATTCTTTCTGCTTCAGGATTTAAGGTATATGCTCCGGATCTTCCGGGACACGGACAGTCTGCAGGAAAAAAAGGCTTGGCAGTGGATGTGGTTACAGTCTCAGAGTATCTTAAGAATTTTACAGATTTCATAAATAAAGAGGATCACTGCTCAAAGCTATTCATGTTAGGGCACAGCATGGGAGGGGGGATTTCCCTGATTTATGCATCTTCATTCGGAAGCTCTCTTTCCGGGGTTATAACATCAGGGGCAGCTGTCCACCCCCTGCCTTACCCGCCACTTCCTATACGCATGCTGCTTGAGTCTGCAGCAAGGTATCTTCCCGGGTTGAAAACAATGGAACTCGGAGTTGAGAAGATATCATCTTTGAGGGAAGTGGTTGATGAATATAAAAAAGACCCCCTTAATTACAACGGCAGGGTCATGGCGGGAACTGCTTCAGAGCTTTTCAGAATCAGGAAACTGGTTGAGAAATGTGCCTGTAAAATAACAGAACCTGTTCTCCTTCTTCACGGGGGAGATGACAGGCTTGCATCTCCTTCAGGCAGTGAGTATGTATATAATTCTGTTTCATCTGAAGACAGAAAAATCAAAATATACGAGGGCTGCCGGCATGAAATCCTTAATGATATTAAACAGGATGAAGTGCTGGATGATATAAGGGAATGGCTTCTTGAAAGGGTGTAGAAATACACCCTTTTTTAAATATTAATTTAAGCTTTTATCATCAAAAAAGATGTTCTGATTTACTGTAACAGCAGCAAAAAAAATTATTGAGAATTTTCAGGGCACTAATTATATTATTTTTTAATAAATCGTTTTTCCTGTATTTTAGAAAAAATTTGTTTATATTTTCCGCTTTTTATCAGACTTTCCAGCCCTTTGTTAAATCTGTGACAGATATCTTCATTCTCAGGGTTTTCTCTGGATAAAATAAGATAGTATGATGCAGTGCGATAAGGAGTCGGGTGATGTGTTACTGCCTGAATTTCCTCTTGGGAAAATCTTTCATTAAAATCGTCAAAATATTCAGATAACTGATAATATCCAACTTCAAGAAGCTGAGGGAAAATATCAATCCTTTTTGCCAGTAGTTTTTTTAAATTCTGTTTATCCGTAGCAACCCGATCCATGGAAATATATCCTGTTGCTTCCGCTCCCTGTATCATTTCTCCGTAGTTATATCCTATTGTTCCACCCATTTTGAATTTTTTAAGATCATCAACTGTCTTCCAGTCGAACGGCTTGCTTTTAAGGTGAAAGAAAACTCCCTGGCTTATAAAAACAGGATCACTGAAATAGAACAGTGTTTCCCTTTCAGGTGTTTTTGTCCATCCCGGAGACGCATCATGTTTCCCTTCTTTAACATAGTCATATGCTCTTTTCCACGGATAAAATTTATATTCTGCTTTAATTCCTTCCAATGAAAACGCTTCAGAAATTATTTCCATAAGAATGCCCCCGTTTTCCATTTTCTCTGACAGGTATGGGGGCCATTCACCAACAGTAATATTTACAGTTTGATGAGGAAAGCATTTACCTGCCAAAATGATAAGAAAGATAGTTAAAACTGGCTTTTTCATATTGTAATAAAATTCCTGTTTTTATGATGATGTGTTTCTAAACTATAATTATAGTTTACCAGTAATTCATAAACAACTATTCTTTTTATAAATTAAACTTAAATATAAAGTTTAAATATTATTAAATAATACATTGACATATAGGAAAAGCAGTGTTTAAATATTAATATATAAAACTCGGAGGTTATTTATGGCAACTATAAAAAATGAGATTAAAATGGCGATGTTTGATCTGTCAGGTACTACAGTTTATGATGATACAGGTGTCAGAGACTGTCTTTATAAAGCGGCTCAGCAGTATAAACTCAATGTTACTCCCGATGAGATCCTTCTTCATATGGGTACAAACAAAATACATCTTTATCAGTTTTTAATTTCCCGATCACGCGGGAATAATATTGATTTCAGGGACTTTGAAAAAAATCTTGATCCCGCAACATATGATGAAGCGAAAGAAATTTATGAAACATATGTAAAGATAATGATTGATCATTATAAAAAAGAAGTTAAAGAGGTTGAAGGCACAAGTGATGTTTTCAGATGGTGCCATGAAAATGATATCAAAGTGGCTACCGATACAGGATTTCACAATGATGTTACATCAGCAATCATGGATGGCCTTGGATGGGTAAGGGACGGTCTTGTTGATTTGTCTGTAGATCTTGATATGGTTCCCGGGGGAATGGGACGACCTGCCCCTTTCATGATTTTCCATGCCATGCAGCACTTCAATATCCAGAGTGTAAGAGAAGTAATAAAACTGGGTGATACTCCTGCTGATATGCTTGAAGGGTATAATGCCGGATGCAGGGCAGTAATAGGAGTTATGAGCGGTCCCAGACCTGTTACTGCATGGGGTAAGTACTGGCATACACATGTAATTGAAAGTGTAAAGAATTTACCGGAGCTTATTGAAGGCGGATATATTGTTTGATTAAACTGTTGATTTAATGGCTTGAAGGCTGACTTGAAAATAATATTAAAGTTTAAGTCAGCCTGTGAATAAATGATTTTTAAATATTCAGGAGGAAATGATGTTTAAGAAGAAAGTATTGCTGGTTCTTGTTTTATTACTAAGTGTTTCACTGCTTTTTGCCGGCGGAAAGAAAGAAGCATCCGGTTCTGAAAAATCAGAAGTGACAAAAGAACTTATTTTCGGAACATCAGGTGTCGGGGGGAGCTGGTATCCGGTTGCGACAAAAATTGGAGCAATTCTCAGTGAAGATACCAGGTATGAAATGGTTGTACAGGCATCAGGGGGCGGAATTGAAAACCTGAGACTTCTGCAGGCAGGGGAGTACCAGCTCGGATGGGCAGAATCAAACGTTGCCCATGCATCATATAACGGAAAAAAGATTTTTGAAAAAGCTGGTGCAAATAAAAACCTCACATATATGTATTCACTGTGGCCGGGAGTATTTCAGCCTCTTGTACATAAAGATAGTGATGTTAAAACCTTTTATGACATGAAAGGGAAAAGCATGTGCCCCGGAAGTGCAGGGTCTGGAAATGAGCTGGGGTATATTGAAATATATGATATTTTCGGTTTAAAACCGACCGATATGGCCTGGAAGCCTATGCAGCATACTGAGAGAGCTATGGCATTCAAGGACAGACAGCTTGACTGTCTTGGTTATCAGACATCAGTTCCTTCAGGTTCCATAATGGAGGCAACAGCCCAGAATCCCTGCAGACTTCTTGAAATAAAAGGAAAAGAACGGGATATGCTGATAAAAAAACAGGTATGGCCTGTTCCAATAACAATACCTGCCAACACATATAATGGACAGACAGAAGATGTTGAGACAGTTGGAGATTATGGTGCTGCATTATGCGATGCTTCAATTTCTGAGGATTTTGTATATTCCTATCTCAAGGCAATGTTCAGCAGAATTGATGAAATCCATGCAATTCATAAATCTGCTCAGAATGTAAAACTGGAAACAGCTATGATTGCCAAAGGACCGATTCCACTTCATCCTGGCGCAGAAAAATTTTACAGAGAGGCAGGACTTATCAAGTAACTGAAACCGCTACTGGGAATAGTGTCAGGATTTCCGGCTATTCCCAGCATTTATTAACTATACGGCATTCTGCTGATTTTTATTTCCGGGAATTTAATGGAGTTTAACAAAAATCATGAACAATAAAAAAAATATTTCAGATGAAAGCAAAAATAACCAGAACGGGGAAAAAAACAATTATACAGAAACTGCAGAGTATTTACAGGAACAGAAGATCAAGAAGGAAATCGAGGAAAAGGCTGAGGAACTTGAAATATCTTTATCCGGTAAAAGGATTCTCGGAAAAAAATATCAGAATGTTGTTGCTGTAATTGCTGTTATTTTTTCATTGTTCCATTTGTATACTGGTGGTTTCGGCTTATATACAGGGCTAAGGCAGAGAAGCATACATCTCTGTTTTGCATTGATTCTGTGCTTCATGAGGTTTTCTACCAACAGAAACAGAAAGGGTCGAATTCAGCGTAAAATACCTTATTATGATTATATTCTTTCTTTACTGGCAGTTTTTTCATGCGGTTATGTTGCAATAAACGCTGATGAAATATTATCCCGTGCAGGACTTGTCTATAAAATTGATATTGTGGTTGGAGCAATTGTATTTATCCTTGTCCTTGAGGCAACCAGAAGAGCTGTCGGATATGTTCTCCTTGCTCTCGGTGGAATAATGCTTTTTTACTGCAAGTTCGGGTACCTGTTCGGAGGTGTTTTCAACCACCCAGGATTCAGTTTCAAGATGATTGTCCGTCATATGATTCTGAATGACACAGGTATATGGGCCTCTCCTCTTGGTGTTTCTGCAAGTTATGTTGCTATGTTTCTTCTTCTGGGCTCTGCTCTTCATGTGACAGGTGTTGCAGATGTTCTGTTAAGAATTGCCAAAGGCCTGTTCGGTCACCTTACGGGGGGGCCTGCGAAAATGGCAGTTGTTGCAAGCAGTATGTTTGCTACTATCAGCGGTTCATCTTCATCAAATGTTGCTACCACAGGAATTGTTACAATACCGCTTATGAAAAGAACAGGAATTAACCCTGAACTTGCCGGAGCTATTGAAGCGGCAGCATCAATGGGCGGTCAGATTACCCCCCCTGTAATGGGTGCTGCTGCCTTTATTATGGCGGAATTCCTTGGAATAAGTTATGTCTCTGTTCTTATTGCAGCAATACTGCCTGCTTTGCTTTATTATATCGGCGTATTTTCAATGGTCCACTTTGAATCAATTAAAATAGGCGCTCATGGTATACCCAGGGAAGAGATCCAGCCCTGGAAAAAATATGCCCTTGTTAACGGATATGTGTTTATTCCTGTTATAGTACTTGTTGTTATGCTGTTAAAGGGGAGAACTCCTCTTTCCGCCTGTTTTTTATCTTTTTGGCTGACTATAGGATTAAGCTGGATAAAAAAAGATACCCGCATTGGGATTAAAAAATTTTTTCTCATTCTTAGTAATGCAGGACAGACCCTCATGCATATTGCAATCCCTGCTGCACTTGCTGGTATTGTAATGGGTACTGCAACACTTACAGGACTGACAGCTGCCCTTGCAGGTTTTATTTCAGTAATATCCCAGAACAATCTAATTCTGACCCTTATAATCACAATGCTTATGTGCCTTGTTCTGGGAATGGGGGTTCCTACAATTGCAAATTATATACTTATGACAATCATGACTGTACCGGTTATGATACAGGCCGGGGTGCATCCTCTGGCTGCGCATCTTTTCTGCTTCCATTTCGGGATCATGTCAGATTTGACGCCTCCGGTAGCTATTACAGCATTTACTGCATCTGCAATATCAGGTGGACAATTCTGGCCTACAGCATTTAATGCTGTAAGACTTGCAGCAGTTGCCTATATAGTTCCCTATTTCTTTGTTCTGAACCCGATTCTTCTTCTTGGCCAGCAGCCTTTTTCCTTCAATGTAATACGGGTTTTTTTGATGGCAGTTCTTGGGGCTTCTATATTCGGTTCAGCAACAGCGGGTTATCAGCTTAGAAAATTAAAAGCTTATGAAAGGATTCTGATAGGTATAGGTGCGCTGCTTTTAATCCATTCAAAATTAATTACAGATGTTATCGGGTTAATGATTATTATCCTGATTCTGGCAGTTCAGATAACAGAAAAATATTTTACATACAAAAAAGAAAAGATAGAGGAGTAACAGATATGGTTAAAACTTCAAAAGCGGCAGTTTTTTATGAGGTTGGAAGAGCCCTTGAAATGGTTGATTTCAATCTGCCGCAATCGCTTGAGCCGGGATCAGCTCTCTGCAGGGTATTATTCAGCACTATATGCGGTGCAGATCTTCACACAGTATTCGGCCGGAGGAAAGAACCGGTTCCTCTTATTCTGGGTCATGAGATAACAGGTGAGATTGTTGCAATGGGAGAGGGTTTTGAAAGTGACGGATTCGGGGAAAAGCTTGAGACAGGGGACAGAATATCCTGGACTATAATGGCTTCCTGCGGCGAGTGTTATTACTGCAGACATGGATTGAGGCAGAAATGTGTCTCTCTTAAGAAGTATGGCCATGCAAGTATAGATGATCCCGAGCTTTATTCACCATTAGTCGGAGGTTATGCTGAATATGTATATATAATCCCGGGAACAGTGGTGTTCAAGGTCCCCGAGTCTTTGAGTGATGAGATTGCAACCCCTGCCAACTGTGCGTTATCAACCGTAGTAAATGCTGTTGATTCCATTGGAATTGAAAAAGATGATGTTGTTATTATTCAGGGCTGCGGTCTGCTTGGTCTTAATGCAGTTGCCCTTGCCAGGGAGGCCGGTGCGAAGGAAGTTATAGCAACAGATATTAATGATAAGCGGCTTGAAATGGCAGGCCGCTTTGGAGCAACCAGGATGGTTAACACAGCTGAGAGTTCTGATGGAGAATTGAAAAAAGTTGCACAGGATGTATCAGATGGCAGGGGAGCAGATGTTGCAATAGAGGTGAGCGGATCGCCCAGTGTGGTCCCTCAGGGAATAGATGCACTCCGTATCGGTGGGCGATATATGATTGCAGGTCTTACAAAACCAAGTCCTATTGACCTTGATGGGAATATACTGACAAGAAAGAATATGAGTATTAAAGCAATCCATAACTATGCACCTGAACACCTTGGAAAAGCTCTTCTTTTCCTTGAAAAGAATTATAAGAAATACCCGTTTGATGAAATTGTCGGTAAAGTTTATTCCCTTGATGAAATGAATGGCGCAATTGATGAAGCTGAAACAGGCCGGTATATCAGGGTAGGTATAAAACCTAATTAAAAAAAGGGCTTTTCAGCCCTTTTTTTAATTTAAATAAAATATTATATTTAATTTATAATAATATTTAATAAATACAAAGGTGTACTTGTGAGAGAAGTCAGGGATATAATCAGTAAAGATGAATTAAAACAAATAGGTATCACACAGAATGAGCTCTCTAAAATAACCGGAATATCAAATACATATATAAACTATATAAGAAATGGAAAAATATTATCACCCGGCAGGGAAAAAATTATTGCTATTGGGGCTGGACTCAATTTTTCCATAGATGAAATAAATGTAATATTAAAAAACTATCACTTTCAGGAAATATTTGAAGATGATTTTGAAATATTCCTGAATATTGCGCGATCAAGAAAAATTACCGGATTTCAGCCCTTTTATGAAAATATTAACTATGGGCTTCTTTTATATACACTGGACAGTATCCCCGGAGATAAATACCTGATAAACAAAAAACCCTCATCTACTCTGGAACCTCCAGAATATATTTTTTACAGGGATAAAATACATTCACGGGATGCAATAAATCCCCTTCAGAAGGAACTAAAAAAACTATTAATTGTCGAAAGAAAAAAACTTCTTGAGAAGCTGCTTGAAAAATATAAAGTGACATATATTGTGTGTAAACATTGTTTTGATGAGTATACAGAACGAATTAAGCGTGAAGAACCTGAAAGAAAATTTGTAAGGGAGCATTTAAAGGAACTTATAAGATTTATTGAAAAGCCTAATTATGATTTTTACCTGATTGATCAGTGTCCCAGAATGAGGTTTACTCTTAAATACTGCAAAGATCATGGGTCAGGTTTTGATAAAAACAATTTGATAATTTACGGATATGGAAGCCATATTTATCCCGGGGATCCTGACAATAAAAATGAGAAAGACAGATTACTGGGACTTGCTACTGATTCTACAAAGTTGTTTGATCATTTTGAAAAAGAAAAAGATGATTATCTGAATAACTATATCAGTGACGGGCTTTCAGACAAATCCAGGATGATAGAATATATAAGTAAGATAATCAAATTATAATATTGTGAGAATTTCTTACCCGAACTGACAGATATATAGTTTATAATCGAATCCTCTAAACCACTGGAAATACCTGCGCTTCTGCAACAGATTCTACTGTCATTTTTGACAAGTTGTATTAGATATAATTTTATTTCTTAATGGGTATATAAGAAACATACTTTTCTGAAATCAATTATTCTTGTAAAGATTATTTTTATTCTCTTCTATATATAGTGGAACTTGAAGAGTAAATAATCAGGCTTTTTTAAAAACAACTGTTTCCATTATTATATCTTCTTAAACTCAATAATCCTCATCAGGTAAAAAAAATTTTCATATTAAAGGGCAGATAACTTATCAATAATTAACTTGTAATTATATTTGAATAGGAAAAACCCCCAATGGCAAAATAAAAAATGAGTTATATACCTATAGTGTTCGCAATAGTCATAACTTACGATAATATCGGTTATTTTTCTAACCTATCAAATATTTTTAATTTAATCTTAGGAGGGTGAAATGAAGAAGTACCTTGTTCTCTTTTTTGTACTTGCAATCACGGTTCTTCCCGCATTTGGCGATGTTGTTATGAAAGGACAATTCCGTTATGGAGGTGTGTGGAATACCGGTGACGAAGAGTATATGGGAGAAATTAACAGGTTCAGGTTTCCCATGGAGTCAAAAATTGATGAATACAATAAATTCAAGGCCAGAGTTGAAGAAAATGATATGGTTGGCGATTTAGGTATCAGTTATGGTTATCTAATCACAGACTGGGGTAAATTTTTTGAACTGGATACACTAGGTTTAGGTATCAAGACAACAATCGGACAGCAGAATTCTTATTACAAGGTTTTTGAGCCCAGTAAGGTCGGCGCATATACAATGTACCACCTTGATGCTTATATGTTGAATGAAGAGGGACAGGATGATCCTTCTGCTCCTGCTGATGGAGGAAACGTAAAGTACATAGATGATACACCAGCCATCAGGATTGATCTTGATATTAAGGGAGTATTCCAGCCTTATTATGTTACAAGTTTTCATGCATATGATGACAGTACAAATCCGGATGCAGATAATCAGGGTGATGATATTAAAGAATACTTTATAGGAACAGATTTCGATTATGATGCAATAAGCGCTACAGTTTATTATGGTCAGGAAGGTCTTGATGAGGGTGGAAAGATCTTCGGAATGGAAGCGCAGTATAGAGATAATATTACGGATGATATTGAGCTGACTGTCGGTAGTATTTACACAATGGTTAATGATGCTGCAGATGACTGGTACTGGTATTATACATTCGGAGCCGGAGTCAAGGCATATGGAGCAGAGTTTGAAACATATGCCAGGGGAATGAAAGAAGATGTATTCCAGAAACTTTATTCTTCAGCTTCTTACAATATTCTCTCTTATCTCGGTGTCGAAGGCGGTATGCAGCTTGCTTTTGGGGATAATAATAACAATGAAGCATTTGTAGGTGCAGAATTCGGAATATTTGTAAAACCCGGGAAATCAACATTTACTCTTGGATATTTAACAACTAACGAAGATGCAGTTCCATACAGAACTAAATATAATGCTCTGGAAAATAACCCTGCAACCAAGGGAATTTATTTTACTGTAGAGTCTGATTTCTAATTATCTGCTGATTTTGATTGATTCAAATGCTGTCCAGAAATGCTGGACAGCATCTAGTTTATCCGGCAATTATAGTAACTCTTGACTCCTGAAAGAATAATTTCTAGAGCACGTTTGCCTGATGTCCAACTGGAATTATCTGCACTGAATATATGAAAATAAATAAAGTTGCGATATTTTAATTTTCCTGGAGGCTGATTTGCATGAAAAAGGTAAAATTTAAGTCCATTATAACAAAAATACTCACAGGATACTAAAGAAATATAACAAATTATCTGAACAATTTCTGGATTAAATAATAAGTCAAATATCCTAATAAAAAAACCCTGATTATCATTATTTTATTGGATATTTGTTCATTTATATACTCTGGAGTAAGTGGTAAATGTTTTTCAATATGAACCCATGGATTTAATCCAAACTGATATTCTTTTCCCTCATATTCAAAGGAAAGTATTTTTGCGGAAAATAGAAAAGTATTTATTGTATATATAACTGGTTTATTTATATTTTCTATTTTAAATCGCCATGATTTAAAAATAATTTCATTATCAAGTATTTTTAAAAATCCTCTTTTCGATATTATCCAGTTGCTGGTATTTGTTGAACAACTTATATTGTTGTTTTTTCCTTTTGCAAAGCATTTATATTTTATTTTTTCCATAATAGATTCCCTTATTTTATTTTTCTGGATTTTATTATCTATTCTCTATCTAACAGGGAATAAATAGCTCGAGATTACAAATAATCTGTTTTATTTGGAATATTCTAAAACTGATCACTTGATTCTTTCATGATGTTTTCCTTTATTTCAGTATCTATATTAATGACATTTTCCGGGAAAGGAATCGAAATTATGATTTTGGAATACTTATTCTTTTTATATGAATAAGTTATATTTCCCTGAAGGTTTGATAATTCTTTAGCTATTATATCCATTTCCACTCCCTGGTCGGTTATTTTGGAAATAGCAGCTGCTGTTGAGAATCCACTTTTTAAAAACAGGTTAAAAAGAGATTCATCTGATAAATGATTAGTATCTTTACGTTGTTTATGTAAGATCATTTGTCCTCTTGAAAACCTCCATTTAATTCCTTTCCCGTCATCTTTAATTATAATTAAAATTTGCCCCTCTGAGTTTTTTACAGAAAGTGTGATTTCCGCATTAGCAGGTTTATCAGCAATATTTCTTTCATCAGGATGTTCAATATCATGAATTATAATATTGATTAATATATGGATAAGCAGTTCTTTAATCTTCTCGTAAAAAGAATCTGTAATTTCTATTTCTCCTCCGAATGTGAAAAATGTAACTCTTTTATCAAGCTCAGAGGAAAGCGCTGTAACTAATCTCTGCAAACAGCAGAAAGACTGACAGATTGGAACCATCTTTGTTCCATATACATAATTGGAGAAATCATTAATAAGCAACTGAAGTGATTCAGTAATATTGGAAATAAGATTGTCGTTATTATTATAAACATGTTGTATCAGTTTTTTCTGGATAATCTCTAAATATCTCAGATATTTTATAGTTTCATCTATTTTATCATCCATCTTTATTCACCTTGTAAGTTGAGTCAGCTTCTGAATTAAATATTCTGATCGATATCTTTAAACCTCCAAGAAGAGGAGGTGTGGCTGATATTAATAGAAACATTTTGGATAATTGCGATTTTATTGATTTTTTATCAGCCTTTTTCATGAGTGGCAATTATAAAACACTTATAGGTATAAGTCAATTTATATAAATCATAATAATATGCATGAAATATATATAAATTAATTAATATACATAATAAATATAAATTGACTTATGAAAAAAGTCTCTCTATAATGCTTTTGACTGAATATTGAGAAAAGATAGTTTTCCAATATTCAGTACTGTGTAGTAAGTAATAGGTTTTAAGCAATATCGAAAATGTTTTTTCAGCAATCAGGTTATAAAGTGCATGCAATCATGCACTTTATAGCTTCTTATTCTTACTCATAAGGGAACTTTCCCTGAAATAGTCATCAATCATATATAGCAATCAGTTCTTTATATGATCTTTTTTCAAGAGGTGAAATATTATGAAAAAATCAAACTTTAGAACCTTTAAAAGCAGAATACTCTTGAGTTGTTCTTCTCTTCTGCTGATATTCATCATCTCACTGTCATTCATGCTTTATACAAACAAAAGAAATTTAAAAACCATCAACTATATAACAGAACAGCTTGTCCCTGTTACAATCAACCTGCTTGGAATCCAGAATGATATTAAAGAGATTGAGCTTCTTTTCTATAGTTCATCCCTTTCCTATGAGACAACAACACTTTATTCGGCACAAACAATTCTAGATAAACTGGAACCAAAAATTGCGAATGCAGCTGAGATTCTTCATGAAACAGCTTTTAATGATATTGCTAAATATTTTGAATCAGCATTACCCATCTATCAGGAGTTTTTTAACGAAGGGAAAAAGATGTCTCAGTCCTATATTGATAAAGGGGAATTTTACGGGAATAGCTACAGGGTAAATACTTTTGCTCCCCTTTCATTTAGGTTACAAGAAGAAATTAACCGAATTACAGATGAGCTTGAAAATGCTCTTAAAACCCAGATTATTGAAGCGCAAAAACTTCAGAATGCTTCACAGCAAATAACATTTGCCCTTATTCTGATTAGTATAATCATAGCTGTATTCATATCAATCAGGATTGCAAACTCACTCTCGAAACCGATCAGCCTCATAATAAAGTCAACCTCGAAAATTGCGGAAGGGGACCTCACATATGTTCCGGACTATAAAAAGAACGATGAAATCGGACAATTCTCTTCCAATTTCAAGATTGCAATCGACAACCTCAAGAAGCTGATCTTCGAAGTTAAGGATGCTTCAGGAAATACCGTTAAGATCAGCGAACGGGTAATCAATTCAGCAAACAGAACATCAGAGGATATACTCAACATATCAGACCTTCTCTCCACTGTTGAAGACCAGTTCAAGGAACTATCTCTATCAATAGGGACAACATCTGAATCTTCAGAAATTATCAGCAGAAACATAAGCAGCCTGACAAACCAGATTGAAGACCAGGCTACAGCAGTGACACAGACTTCAACTGCACTTGAAGAGCTTTCTGCAACAATAAACAATGTCTCAGTGATTGCTTCCAGGAACCAGAAAGAAACACAGACCCTCCTTGAAACAGCAGAAGAGGGAGGGGAAAGGATTGACCAGACCAAGACAATTGTTTCAGACATATCAAAGCATGCATCAGACATGAATGAAATACTTGAAATTATAAACGGGATTGCCAGCCAGACCAACCTTCTTGCAATGAATGCATCTATCGAGGCTGCCCATGCAGGTGAATACGGCAAGGGTTTTGCAGTAGTTGCAGATGAAATCATGAAACTTGCTGAATCAACCAGCGACAATTCAAACAAGATAAGCTCACTCCTGACCATTATCATAGACAAGATAAAGACTGCAGAATCATCCTCAAGCGAAAGCAGGGACACATTCCAGAACATCAATGAAAAGATGCACAGGTTTATAAACGCATTCTCAGAGATAGCTGCCAACATGAACGAAATGTCGGCGGGAACAGGGGAGATAACAGAGTCATCACTGAACCTTTCAAGAATTACAAGGGAAATAGAAGATAGCGCCCTCGATACAAACAAGAGGACAATGAGCATAGGACAGATCCTTCAGGACCTCAAATCCAATGAGAGGATGACAGAAGAAGCCATAGGGAAGATCAACACAGTAACACATAAGATAAAGGATTCCATGGATATGCTGATTGAACAAACAAAGAACAATGATATTTTCATCAAGAAACTTGACAATGAAATAAACAAGTTCAAGCTTTCATAGAATCCACAACTACATTCTGCTCATATATGAAACTCCGGGTACTGTTCCCGGAGTTTTTTTATGAATATCCATAGTAGGATAATGTCCCTGATTATTGACTTGTGAAGAAGTCCTGATAACTGATTCATGAATTATCACTCTAACTGTTTCTGGCTTGATGAATTTTTATCCATTAAAATTTTTCTGAAAAATTACTATAACATAGAGGCTGAAAAAGGATATTCCCTTATTTATCAATTCAAATATATGTTTTATCCCTATGGTTTTCCAAATAATCATGTAATAACCTGAAAGTAATTAAATTACGGAGGTTTTAAATGAAAAGATTTTGTGCAGTATTATTAGCAATGATTGTAATTGGTTTCGCTTCCTGTAACCTTGAGAGTACTGAAACAAATGATTTGCCGGCGAGCAGTATCTACTCAAAAACTGTCTCATCACAAAAAGATTTTGTGTATGACGGGAAAACAGTTAATGTAACTGTATATTCACGGGATGCAGGAGACACCCAGAACCACCCTGTATTTAAATATGGGGACCTGATAAACAGGGCGATAAATTACAAAAATGCAAATCCTTCTGCAAATGTTGTTATAAGGTTTGTTATTTATAAAATTGGAGAGAACTCTTATATAGGCTTTGATCCTTCAGATCCTGCGTCATACGGATATGTTAAAGGATATGATCATGGAGGAGCTTCTTCCGAAAAACTTATATATTCAATAGCCAGGGCCGCATACAATCAGGTTTATGTGGATTTTGTTTATCACAAAGATGTATCGGGCAATACAGAATCTTATCTAAGCAGCTTTATGAATAACTCCTGTTATACAGATCCTTTAAAAAAAGTCGGGGATTACTTAAGGGTAAGAAAAATATCCTGGGGCTCTGAATCATATCAGCAGATGCATTCAAAATTCATGACAGTATCACATTATGCATCTGATGATGGTTCTTTAATATCAGATACAGTATATCTTACAACTACCAATATTGATGATCATGACAATAATGGTATCCCGATAGATAAGGATTGGGTGCAGTCCGGAATGCTTATAAACGGACATCCTGAGCTTAAAGATTCCTTTGACAATTATTTTAATATTATTTTTGATAACTATAACAGCCAGTCAAATTTTCATATAGCTGTAAGAGGTGCTCATGCAGATAATTCCCTCAATTATGATGACTATCATTTCAGCAGCTATTTTTATCCCATTCCAGAAAACCCTGCTGGGAATTATACTCCGGGTGATGATGGAGGGGCTGCTAACGGCAACGGTTGGGATACTGGTTTTAATCCGGTAGCCAAATATGTTGAGATGATGGCTTTAACATCTGGCAGCAGGTATTTGAAGACTGATGTATATCACCTCAAGATGGATAATTTCGGGAAAAAGCTTTATGACAGGCTGGAAGAAATATATAATGTTTCTGATGGCGACACAAAGAGTTTTAAATTTGTTGTGAATACAAACACTTATGAAAATACTTATCCTCTAAGCAATTTCAATAATATCGGGACAATAAAAGAACCCCGGCCCACTCATGCAAAGGATTCAATATTTGCCCTGAGCGGGATTAAGGAATATTTTACCATCACCGGATCGGCAAATTTCAAGCTTGACGCATATTGTTCAAAGGCAAACAACTCTCTTGTCGTCAAAGAATATACAACAGAACATCCTGTTTATAATGAATATAAGGCAATATTCGAATATCAGTATTAATTTTCTTAATCCCGAGAGAGTTATCAGTAAAATCTTTCGGGATTTATATTGTAAATTATATCAACGGCTAAAGGGATCGCAGTATTTTTGTTTCAAATATTTATTATGTAATTCATGAGAATATTCAGAAAATATCATTTAGTTGATATTAAATATTATTAAAGAGCATCTGATTTTTCCTTATAAAACAAGGTTGCTTCAAATACACAGCTTAATTGATTTTGAAATTAAATAATAAAAGAGGATTTTCCCCTGTTTTTAAATCAAATATGAGTTATTTACCCATGTAAACCCAGATGATTCCTGATTAACATTGAAATAATAAATGTAATGACCACTAACATTGTACCCGTGGAGGTTGAAGTGAAAAAAGTTTTTATTTTGTTTTTATCGGTATTTATACTGGAGATTGTTTCCTGCAGCGTGGATACCAATGAAGCAGCAGATGTTGCAATAGAAGCAGAAACTGTGTCTCCGGGAATCAATTTTACCTATGAAGGTAAATCTGTAAATATAACTGTATATTCAAGGAATGCAGGAGACACCCGGAACCACCCTGTATTTAAATATGGGGACCTGATAAACAGGGCGATAAATTATAAAACAGAAAATCCTTCTATCAGTGTTATTATAAAGTTTGCAATTTATAAAATTGGAGAGAACTCTTATATCGGCTTTGATCCTTCAGATACAGCTTCATACGGATATGTTAAAGGGTCTGATCATGGAGGAGCTTATTCCGAAAAACTTATCTATTCAATAGCCAGGGCAGCATACAACCAGGTTTATGTGGATTTTGTTTACCACAAAGATGTATCGGGCAATACAGAATCATATCTAAGCAGTTTTATGAATAACTCCTGTTATACAGATCCTTTAAAAAAAGTCGGGGATTACTTGAGGGTAAGAAAAATATCCTGGGGCTCTGAATCATATCAGCAGATGCATTCAAAATTCATGACAGTATCACACTATGCATCTGACAACAGCTCTTTAATATCAGATACGGTATATATTACAACTACCAATATTGATGATTTTGACAATGAGGGGCTTCCTGTTGACAAAGACTGGGTGCAGTCCGGAATGCTTATAAACGGACATCCTGAGCTTAAAGATTCCTTTGACAATTATTTTAATATTATTTTTGATAACTATAACAGTCAGTCAAATTTTCATACAGCTGTAAGAAGTGCACATGCTGCTAATTCCCTTAATTATGATGATTATCATTTCAGCAGCTATTTTTATCCCATTCCAGAAAACCCTGCTGGGAATTATACTCCGGGTGATGATGGAGGGGCTGCTAACGGCAACGGTTGGGATACTGGTTTTAATCCGGTGGCCAAATATGTTGAGATGATGGCTTTAACATCTGGCAGCAGGTATTTGAAGACTGATGTATATCACCTCAAGATGGATAATTTCGGGAAAAAGTTTTATGACAGGCTGGAAGAAATATATAATGTTTCTGATGGCGACACAAAGAGTTTTAAATTTGTTGTGAATACAAACACTTATGAAAATACTTATCCACTAATCAATTTTAATAATATCGGGACAATAAAAGAACCCCGGCCCACTCATGCAAAGGATTCAATATTTGCCATGAGCGGGATTCAGGAATATTTTACCATCACCGGATCGGCAAATTTCAAGCTTGATGCATATTGTTCAAAGGCAAACAACTCTCTTGTCGTCAAAGAATATACAACAGAACATCCTGTTTATAATGAATATAAGGCAATATTCGAATATCAGTATTAATTCCCCTGTGAACCGTAAAGATAATATCGTTTTTATAATGTTTGGATATAAAAAAGCAGCATCAAAAAAGGGAAATCTCCTATATATCAATTTAAATATGAGTTAAATACCCATATTATTTCTGATAAACGTAAACTAGCATAAGGCAAATATTTCTAAAAATTTTCTATGGAGGTCAAAATGAAAGGATTATTTGTCTGTATATTTTCAATACTTATCCTTGGATTATTTTCATGCGCCCAGGATACCCCGGGTGATTCTGAAGCCAGTGGAGAAGGCGCAGTTGTTTTTACAGGTGAAATATATACCGAAACCAGTTTCACTGTAAACAGCTTTGATTATGATGGTAAAGCAGTAAAGGTTACAGTGTATTCCCGTGATGCTGGAGATGCAATAAATCCTGTTGTCTTTAAATACGGAGACCTTATAAACAGAGCAATAAATTATAAAGCATCCAATCCTGCTGTTGATGTTGAAATCAGGTTTGCCATTTATAAAATTGGAGAAAAAGCTTATATAGGGATTACTCCGTCAGACTCTACTTCTTATGGCTATGTAGCAGGTTATGATCATGGAGGAGCAAGGTCAGAAAATCTGATTGATTTAATTGTAAAGGCTGCATATAACGGGGTGAAAATGGATTTTGTTTATCAGGAAGATGTTTCTGGCAATACAGAATCTTATTTAAACAGTTTTATGAACGATCCGTGTGCTTCAGATCCTTCCAAAAAAGTCAGTGATTATTTGAGAATAAGAAAAATAACCTGGGGATCTGAATCATATCAGCAGATGCATTCAAAATTCATGACAGTGTCTCACTATGCATCTGATGATGATTCTCTTGTATCGGATACAGTATACATGACATCAGCAGATGTTGAAGACTATGATAATAAAGGTATTCCGGTGGGTGCAGACTGGGTTCAGTCAGGAACACTTATAAATGGACACCCAGAACTTAAAGACTCCTATGACAGCTATTTCAATATTATTTTTAATAATTATGACAGTCAGACAAATTTTCATGCATCTGTAAGAACAGCACATTCAGGGGCCTCTCTTAATTATGATGATACTTATTTCAGCAGCTACTTTTACCCGATTCCTGAAAGTCCGGCGGGAACTTATACACCGGGCGATGATGGAGCTGCCGCTAACTGTAATGGATGGGATGAGGATTTTAATCCTTATGCCAAATATATTGAAGAGATGGCTGTAGCCCCGGCCACTGATAGCAGCAGATATCTGAAAACAAATGTTTATCATCTGCAGATGGACAACTTCGGGAAAAAGTTTTATGACAGGCTGGATGACATTTATAATGATCCTGTTGCCAAAACAAAAGGTTTCAGGCTGGTTGTAAATACAAACGGATTCGAGAGTGTTTATCCTCTAGACAATTTTAATAATATTGATGGAGGCGCGGATGGTGGAGTTGAAATGGTTGAACCTGTGCCGACGAATGCCAAAGATACTACATTTGCCTTCAGCGGGCCCAAATACTATTACAGCATAACCGGATCGGCAAATTACAAGCTTGATGCATTCTGTTCAAAAGCCAATAACATTGTTGTGATTAAAGAATTTACTTCTGCACATCCGGTTTACAATGAATACAAAGCCATTTTCGGATATCTTGATTAATAATATTTTTACACCCTGAGGTTTTTATTCTATCTCCTTCAGGGTGTTTTTTGTGTGTTAAAAAACCTGGTATTCAGCTTTGGATAATTAACTTAAAAAGCTGCCAGCTGATAATTGCGACAGCATTCAGCTTCACAGTAACACATATGGGGAAATCTCATTGTGATGAGCTTAAAATGAGTAATTTTCCTATATAAGTTGAAAAGATGACTATATATGATGGATATCAATTTGGTTTTATTATAGGAGAATAATCTAATGAAAAATCTTTATTTTGTAATTATATTTTTTATTACCGGTTTTATGTGTTTTTCTCAATCCGCCGGTGATACTGCTGTAAAAGGCATCTCTCCGGAAAAAGTTTTTAATTATGATAGCAGAAGTGTTTCTGTCAGGATATTTTCACGTGATGTGGGCGATGAGAAAAATTATCCTGTTTTTATGTTTGGAGACCTTGTAAACAGGGCAATCAATTACAAAATTTCTAATCCTTCAGAAGAGGTTTATATCAGGTTTGCAATATATAAAATCGGACAGAAGTCTTATATCGGAATCAATCCTGACGATCCTGAATCATATGCTGTTATCAAAGGAAGTGATTTTGCAGGTGAAAATTCTGAAAATCTGCTTGATTTAATAATAAAAGCAGCATCCAACCAGGTATATTTTGATTTTATCTACCACAAAGACAATTCAAAAAATGAAGATATGCTGTTTTCACTTAAAAAGGCCATGAAGAAAAAATGTGTAAATGATTCAAGTAAAAAGGTTGGTGATTATCTTAAGTGCAGAAAAATTGAATGGGGTACACAGTCCTTCCAGCAGATGCATTCAAAATTCATAACTGTTTCTCACTATATTTCGGATGCAGGAGAAGTTGTTGAAAATGCTGTATATACCTCTACATCTAATATTGATGATCATGATGATAACGGTCTTCCTGTAAAAAACTGGGTCCAGTCAGGAACATTGGTTTCAGGCCATCCTGAGTTTAAAGCATCATATGATAAGTATTTCAATATTATTTATGATAATTATGACAGTCTGGAAAAATTTCAAACTGAAGTAAGAGCGAAGCATGCTGATAATTCACTGAATTATGATGATAAGCATTTAAGCAGTTACTTTTTCCCGATTCCTGTCAGCCCTGCAGGTAATTATAGATATGTACCTGAAACCGGAGATGGAAGTCCTTCAAATGGCAATGCATGGGATGTTGATTTCAACCCTATAGCAAAGTATGTGGAAATGATGGCTAATACATCCGGCAACAGATATTTTAAAACCAATACATACCATCTCAAAATGGATAATTTCGGGAAAAAACTTTATGACAGGCTTGAAGAAATTTACAAGAATGATGATGGCTGGAAGAGGCAGTTCAGGTTTGTTATTAATACAAATTCATACAGAAATAATTATCCTTTAAGCATGTTCAAGGATATTGGAAAAATCAAGGAACCGGCATTGACACATGCAAAAGACACCACATTTGCTTTAAGCGGACTGGTTCAGTATTTTTCAGTAACAGGATCAACAAATCTCAAGCTTGATGCCAACTGTTCAAAAGCCAATCATACTACTGTAATAAAGGAGTATACTACAAAACATCCTGTTTACAATGCATTTAAGGAAATTTATCAGTATCAGTACAAGGATTAATTAGCCCTTTTAATATCTATCATTAACTGGTTTTTCTCCTGTAATACTGTTTAATATTCAGGAGAAAAACCAGTCTTTATAGTTAAAAAAGTGAACTCTTGATTATTATGGGGAAAACACCCAAGCAGGCAGGAAAAAATAAGTGATATGCTTATTTCATTTTTAAAAACCATGTATTAGCTTTTTAATAAACAGTGTCTTGCTGTGAGAAAGTGGAGATGGTAAAGAATTTGTATTTTTAATGAACTTTATATAGGTGGTTTTCTGATGGTTAATAAAAACATGCGGTATTTTAAACCAATTTTATCCATGATAATTCTTACATTACCTTCATGCATGCAATTAGATCCTTATCATAAATCAGAAACTCCTGTTTTACAGATCTCTGAAGCAAATGATATTCAGGTTGAGTGTGTTTATCTTGACAGGGAAGAAATTATCTCAAGACATGGTTTAAAGGAAAATCCATTTTTAGCGCCGTCTCTATCATTTACCCCAAGGCAGATGCTGGTTTTTGAAGTCAATATTATGAATAATGACTCTCCTTTATTAGTTCTTGATAACAGGGATGTTCGCTTGTACTTCAATAACAATCTTTATAAACCGCTAAGAACAATACAAATGGAAGAAAAAATAGAATCATTTTCTGATTCTTCTATTAATACATATGAAAACAAAATTGCGAAAAAATATATGCTTCCCAACGTAGTTAAGATTAAAGGTAATTCATCGAGAAAGGGTTATCTTGTTTTTATGGGGCAGATGGATGCAAAAGGAAAGGCTGAACTGATGATGGATTTTACTTCAGAAAAAGGGTTGCTTTCAGGGGAAATGACTTTTGAATATGATCTTGTAATGGAATAATTTCCTTCTTTCAATCATGGGAAAAGATGTAATTTAGGCATTTGAAGCTTAATAAGGAATTTTATTTAATGCAGAGATTAAGGTTTACTTTTGTTGCTTTTACCAATAAATCGGTAAAGAAAAAATACCAGATTAATGATCTTAACAATTATGAATATTGAGAAAGAAGAAATATGTATAAAAACATGATATATATAAGAAAAAGTACGATTAATTAGAAATATAAATATATTTATGATAAATATAAATTGACTTATGATAAAAAGTGGTTTTATAATAATTATAACCTGTTAAAGGAGATTCATATGTCAATAAAAAACAAATTAATTACAATTTTATTATTAACTGCTTTTATTCCTCCTCTTATAATTGGTTCAGTCATGTCTCTGAGGATATTTTATTCTGAAGATGATAATACATATAAGGAAATCAAAAATGTATTAAATGTTGCTGAAGGTAAAACTAATGATTATTTTAGAGCAGCCATTGAAAATACAGAAATGATTTCACAATCTGATTTATTGCGAACTATTGATGATTCGGTAACTACCTATTATCAAAATAAAGAAATAACCCCTATGACACCACTTGATAATGGAGGAGTAGAGGCTGAGTTATACAAATATTTTAAAAATGTTAAAGAACCACACCCTGATTATGCATTTGTTTTTGTAGGACTTGATTATGGCGGTTTTGTAATGTATCCGGAATCGGACAGAAAACCGGGATACAATCCTTCTGAAAGATCATGGTATAAAGAAGCATTAAAAGATGTTGATAAAGTACATGTTGCAGATATTTTTATGACATCTGATGGTACTGAAATTGTAATTGCGCTTGTAAAGGCTGTTAAAAATTTTGATGACAATGTGATTGGTGTTTTTGCAATTGATATTACTCTTGGGAGCATTACAAAAACAATCGAAGAGATAAAGCTTGGAAAAACCGGATATGTATTGCTTGTTGATCAGAATGGTCAGATATTGTCTGATCCTGTAAATCCTGAGTTGAATTTTACAAGACTTGATGAAACAAGTAATGGCTATGCTGAATTGGCTGGTAAGAATGAAGGCTTTTACAGGATAATTGTTAACGGGAAAAAGTATTTTGCCCTTGTAACTCAAAATAAAGAAATAGAAACTGCAAATCTGATAGGTTTAATACCTGAGAAAGAAGTCTTTAAAGGTGTTTATGATCAAATAAAGTTTACATTTTTCATATCGACTTCACTCCTTGTTATTTTTGGAATTATTGGTTTATTCTTTGCAAGGTCACTTTCCACTCCAATAAATCAAAGCGTAAATTTTGCCAAATCAATAGCAAAAGGAAATCTTACAGTTGTTCTTGATTATAAAAGAAAAGATGAAATTGGTAATCTGGTTGATGAATTAAATAATATGAAGAATAATCTTTCCGGAATTATTCAGGAAATAAAAGTTTCTTCTGATCTTGTAACAACAGGTAGTAGAGAAATATCTTCTTCTGCACAACAGATATCTTCAGGAGCTAACCAGCAGGCTTCTAGTACTGAAGAGATCTCATCCAGTATGGAAGAACTTGTCTCCAACATATTGCAGAACAGCGAAAATGCGAAAAAATCAGAGGAAATAGCTGCCAAAGCTGCTGAAGAGGCCGGCATCGGAGGTGTTGCGGTTAAACAGACCGTTGAAGCAATGAGTCTTATAGCAGAAAAAATAAGCATAATAGAAGATCTTGCCCGTAATACTAATATGCTTGCTCTTAATGCGGCAATAGAAGCTGCCAGGGCCGGGGATGCTGGTAAGGGATTTGCTGTTGTAGCCTCTGAAGTCAGGAAGCTTGCAGAGAACAGTCAAAAGGCTGCTGCAGAAATAACAGAAATCACCAGCGGCAGTGTTCAGTTTGTAGAAAATGCAGAAAAGATTATTATGGAATTGATACCTCAGATTAATAAAACCTCAGATTTTGTCAAAGATATAGCTGCTGCAAGTCATGAGCAAAATAATGGGGCGGACCAGATAAACAGTTCAATTATTCAATTTGATAATGTTATACAGCAGAATGTAATATCCTCGGAAGAGATGTCTTCAATGGCTGAAAAATTGAGTAATCAGGCAGAGAAAATGACAAGGGCAATATCCTTTTTCAAATTAGATGAAAATATGAAAAATGGAAACACAGAACCAGAAATTATAGAAGCAGAATGATAGAAAAAAATAATTTAAATTACTGATTCTAATTTGTAAATTTGGGTTTCCATCGGTGATTTACATAAAAAATACCAGTCAGGCATGATGAAATAGATCGGGGTAATATATTGGATTTTTATATTATCCTGATCTTGGGTTGAAGTCTCAAGCTGTCAACAGGAATGAATACATAAAAATGATGTATGCTGATTAATAATATAGTAATAAATCATTTGAGATTGTTTAACAAATAAACTTACTGGTTTATCTGAGACAACTGTAATCAGTTATCAGTCAATTAAGGAGACTTTATTATCAGTGTCTTTAATAATAGTTTTTTTAGAAATAAATATCCTGTAATGATTATTACTGCTTTTGTTATAATTATTTTCTTGCTTATTTATTTTATCACAGTCCCTTCTCTTAGAGTTATTGATGATAACATAACAAAAAGAATGGAACTGAATAGATTATACCAGCAATGGCTTATTACAGAATATTCTACATATATTTACCTTACCTCTGATAAAAATAAAATAGTAAAACAAAAAATCTCTGAAAACCTGGAACTTTTCGAAAACGGCCTGAGTATATTTATCAGTGATTCGTCTTTTACGGAAATAAGGGATAAATATTCTGAAATTTCCAATGAATCAATAAATATAATTGAAGAGTGGCAATATACAAGAAATTATATCCTTAAAATATTGAATACTGAGAACAGTTATAAATTATTTGAAAAGCAAATATACTGGCTTGCAAATGATACTGTAATGTTTGATAAAAAATTAAAAAACATGATTAACTGGCTTGAAAGTTATAATAAAAAACAGTTTGTTTTTTACTGGAATATGTTTTATTCTCTTTCTTCCATTACAGTTGTTATCTTTGTTTTTTTTATTATATATATCCGAAAATTTATAAAATCCAGAATATCCGAAAAAAAAGTAAGAGACCTGCTTGATTCTGTAGTAAAGGTCAGGGAGAAAGAGAGACATAGTATAGCTCTTGAAATCCACGATACAATTATCCAGGATATGGTTTTTTCCAAAATGCTCTGTATGGAAATACTTAATTCACGGGATAAAAGCAGTGCTGAAAATGAGCTGGCAGAATTAACAGACAGGATAGTAAATTCTATTCAGCAGATACGGGATATATCTGCAAATCTCAGGCCGCCTGAATTTGAAAAAGAGATTATTGAAATTCTGACAGACTATATTGAAAATTTTGTTTTAAAAACAGGAATAAAAGTTGATTATCTTTTCAGCGGTATTGAGCGGATCAAATTTGATAACCCCCTTAAACTTGGTATATACAGAATAATTCAGGAATCACTTAAAAACATAATAAAACACTCAAAAGCAGACAATGTAAGAATCAGAATGCTTGTCTCATTCCCGTTTGTCTTTCTTAAAATAGAGGATGATGGTATCGGCCTTGAAAAAGATAAAGCTTTTCAAAAATCTGACGGGAGAGCTCATTCCGGATTAAAAGGAATTCTTGAAAGGGTCAGGATGTTTGACGGGGAAATCAAGATAAAATCAAGTCCCGGTAAAGGTGTTTTGCTGGATATCAGAATCCCTATAAAGGAAAATATATATGCCAGATAGAATTAAAATTGTCATAAAGGAATTCTAGTTATGCAGAGATTAAGGTTTACTTTAGCTATCATTTTTAATATATCTCTGTCAATTAATGTCTTTGCACATGAAAATCTTGTTATTGTCGGAGAAGAATTTCCCCCATATAAATATATAGACAGGGGTGTTGTGACCGGGATAGATATTGAAGTTGCTGAGCATATCTTCAGCAGACTTGGGATTAGAACAGAATTCAATATCTGTCCCTGGAACAGGTGCTGGTATAAGCTTGAGAATGGACGTGCTGATGTGGGTCTTTCAGTTTCAAATCAGATGGATCGTTCTGAGTCTGTTTATTTCCCTGAAACAGCAGTCTGGACAGCCTCTTTTGTTGCTTTTACCAATAAATCGGTAAAGAAAAAATACCAGATTAATTCTCTTGATGATATTGTAAAAAACAACCTTAAAGTCGGTGTTGTTAACGGCAATTCATACTTCCCGGCTTTCTGGGAAGTCTTTCCGGCTCCCAGGAATGGGCAAAAGTATCATCCCCAGCTTGATCCTGCAACAACTGCTGCTCAGAATTTCAAAAAACTTGCAGCAGAAAGAATTGATATTTATATAGTACCGGAGACAATAGGCCTTTATATGATAAATATCATGGAACTTGATTCAGAGATTGTTAAATATGATACTGTATTTTTTTCAAAAGATTATCCGACTGTTTTTTCAAAAAAATCCGGATTTTCTAATAGAAGATACAGGGATATTACAGAACTCATGAAAGATTATGAGCGGGAACTGAAGATTTTTAAAGAGACTGAAGAATTTAAAAACATATTCAGAAAATATCTTTTTTATGATTAGATCCTTGAAATTGTATGCACAGATGAAGGAAGGCCGGCTAAATATGCTCTTATATTCAGAAAGAAGAAACATGTATAAAAACATAATAAAACACTCAAAAGCAGACAATGTAAAAATCAGAATGCTTGTCTCATTCCCTTTTGTCTTTCTTAAAATAGATGACGATGGTATCGGCTTTGAAAAAGATAAAGCTTTTCAAAAATCTGACGGGAGAGCTCATTCCGGATTAAAAGGAATTCTTGAAAGGGTCAGGATGTTTGACGGGGAAATCAAGAGAAAATCAAGTCCCGGTAAAGTTGTTTTGCTGGATATCAGAATCCCTATAAAGGAAAATATATATGCCAGATAGAATTAAAATTGTCATAATTGAAGATCATGCTCTTGTTAGAGAAGGTATCAAGTCAATAGTTAATAAAAACAGAGAAATGAAAATCATTGGTGAAGCTGACAATGTTCAAGATGGTTATGATGTAATTAATTCTGAAATACCGGATTTATTGCTGCTTGATATATCCCTCCATGGATTATCAGGGCTTGAGCTTGCTAAAAAGATCCTGAAAAAAATACCTGAACTGAAAATAATTATTATTACAATGTATTCAAAGCTGGAATACATTCTACAGTCACTCGACATTGGAGTGCGGGGTTATATTTTGAAAGAAACATCATCTGAAAACCTTATTGACTGTATAAACAAGGTCTTGAATGGCGAAATTTATATTGATACACACATATCCAATAAAGTAATAAAGTCACTTATTAATAAAAAAGATGTACAGATAACGGATAATAAAACACTTTATGGGAAACTGACGCTAAGAGAACAGGAAATACTGAGACTGCTTGTTGAATCAGTTCCTGTCAAGCAGATAGCTGAAGATCTCTTTATAAGTGCAAAAACTGTTGAAAATCATAAAGCCAGTATCATGATTAAACTCAACTGCAAAAACATGGTGGAACTTGTAAGATATGCAATTAATATAGGATTAATCGATGCATAAAAAATTACTAATAATATATATTGTTTTAATTATTAATTTACTGGCAGGGGTTTCACTTCTTTATTTCAGAAATAAACCAACTGCAATTCCACTGGAAAAAGAACTTTTTTATATACAGTCATCTGTTGCCAACAGTGCTGTATTTGCTGCATGTGCAGCCTGGGCAAGATTGATTACAGCAAATACTGATTTTATTGCTGTAAACAGTGCCTCTCCGGCAACAATGAATGAGAAGATTGATTCTCTTGTATCCGGAAATATTGATCTTGCAATAATTACAGGTCCTTCTGGATATATTGCTTATAACGGGCATCCGGAATACTGGACCCAACCTCAGGACATAAGGGCTCTTTTTGGCCTCTGGCCTGCGGTTTATACAGGTATTGCCCATGAGGAATCAGGAATAAAAGCAATTAAAGACCTTAAAGGTAAAAAGGTTGCCATTTATTCAGAGTCGTCGATTGACGGGAATATTCTGGCATATTTGCTTGAATTAAACGGAATAACAGGTAATAACACAACAATTTACCGAGTACGTGAAAGCATCGGGGAAAAAATGTTTTCCAGGAAGGAAGTTGATTATATATTATATAATCTGGGATACGGGAATTCTTTTCTCGAAGATTTCAATCTCCCGGGGAAGGAAGACGCTTTTATTAAATATGAGGAAAATTATCTGTATGAAAAAGATAAAATCATATTTATACCATTTACAGAAAATGAAAATCTTCGTGAATTCCTTTCTATATATCCTGTCTTTTATACTGAAGATTTTCTATTTAAAAATGAGGAAACTCAGGATCAGTTAAATACTTCAAATTTCATTGCATGTTCTTCTCAAATGTCAGATGAGCTTGCATATCAGCTTACCCGTCTGTGGTGGGAGAACACAGATCTAATTAAGCAGTTTACTTCAGGCAGTGTTGTTGTTGACTCTGAAATGCAAATCAGAAAAGGTCTTCCTGTTCCTCTTCATCCAGGTGCTGAAAGATTTTTTGATGAAACAGGTATACCCTATTGATTTCAGCAATTCCTTCTTTCTGTATTTGTCATTTGTTTGTTTCAATATCTTGAGATAGGTGATTTGCCTATTGAAAAACTGTTAAATGAGTATTTTCCTCATATCTAAAATCCTTCTTATATTCATTAATTTATATATCTTCAGGAGGGTCTTTATGCATGAAAACAATCAAACAGAAGGTTATAGATTCACCATTGCAGAAACAGGGGCGAAATTTGCTGCTAACGGCAAATCAATTCAGGATATTATTGAAATTTGCAAAAAATCCGGAAGTTATGGAATTGAAGGGGATAACAGTCTTTTTGAAGGAAAATCAATCAATGAACTTCAGAAAATCGGGGAACAGTTCAGAAAGGAGGGGCTTGTTATCCAGACTTTTCATCTCCCGTTCAGAGATCCTGTAAAAGATGATATTGCAACACTCTATGAAACAGACCGAATAAAGGTTGAGGAAAATATTAAAAGGTGGATAGAAAAAGCTGCGGCCCTGGGAGCTGAGATCGGAATAATTCATCCCACGTCCAGAAAAGGGTATGATGTTGCTGTTGAAGGAATTGACCGGATAAACCGTCAGGCGGACAGAACAATCCAGGGTCTTCTTAAATACAGTGAACAGTTCAGCTTTAAAATTGCTCTTGAAAATATGCTTCCATATACCGGCGGAAGACTTGGCTGTGATATAGAGCATATGACAGGGCTTTATAACAGAAACAGACATGAAAATCTCGGTTTTTGCATGGATACCGGTCATGCACTTGTTGCATCCGGTGAAAAAGCCATGGATGTCTTTTATGCATTAAAAGATCATCTTATTGCTTTCCACCTGGCAGACAACGGAGGAGACAGGGACTCCCACCTGGCTCCAGGTCATGGTAATTTTTTCTGGAATGAGTTTTTCAGAGAACTTAAAAAAATAAATTTTAAAAATACTGTCTGCATCGAAGCTCCCCCTTTTACATTTGGTCCGGATTATTCTATCTCTGCATGGAGGAAAATGATTGACAACACAAAAAAACTTGCAGGGGAAGCTTAAAAAATATTTTGAGATTTTGCCATTATTGGTAAAAAAATATTTAAAGGAGAATCTATGAAAATTAAAATTATTTCTATTCTTATGATGCTTGCTTTAACCTTATCTCTTTTTGCCGGGGGAACTGGTGAAAAAGCAGGTGGTCAGGGTACAGAGAAAAGTGAAATTGAAAATCTGGTTGTCGGAATACAGAAGCTTCCTGCAACACTTGAACCGGGAAAAGAAATCAATGTTGCTATGTACCGTGTTGGATACAGTATTTTCGAGAAGCTTATCGATACTGATTTTAAGAATAATACAGGTCTTGTCCCCAAACTGGCTGAATCATGGGAGCAGGTTGATGAGAAAACCCTTCTTGTTCATCTGAGAAAAGGGGTGAAATTCCATAACGGTGATACTTTTACAGCAGCAGATGTTGTTGCTACTTTCAGCGAAGAAAGACTCATGGGAAAAACTCCGGCTGTGGGAAATACAAAAGGGATACAGAACTGGCCAAATTTTAAGGAAATTATTGTTGTTGATGATTACACCGTGAAATTTACATCAACTGCCCCTGATCCTGTTATGGCACAGAGACTTACACTTCCAGGAAATTCCATTATAAACAAAAGGGCATATGAAGAGGCTGAAAATTTCGAGGCGTGGTCATTCAATCCTGTTGGAACAGGCCCGTATAAACTGAAAGAATTTATACCCAGTGAATATCTTCTCCTGGAAGCAAATACTGATTACTGGGACGGAGAACCGGCAGCTAAAACCCTTATGTTTAAAATTGTACCTGAAACTGCTGCAAGAATTGCCGGTCTTGCTGCCGGTGATTATCATATCATAACTGATGTTCCTCCTGACCTTCATAAAACAGTTGAAGATCAGCAGGCTCTTGAAATTGTAGGTGGTGCAATTGAAAATGTAAGGGTTGTATATTTCAACATGCATAGACCCTATTTTGATGTATATCTTAGAAAGGCAATGTCATGTGCAATAGACAGAGAGCTTATTGTTGAAACACTCTGGGGGGGGAGAACAACTGTGCCTAACGGGATGCAGTTTAAATCATATGGTGATATGTATGTAAAAGAAAATCCTGCTCCAGTATATGATCCGAAGCTTGCAAAGAAGCTTCTTGAGAAGTCTATATACAATGGAGAAGTAATACCTTTCTATATACAGAACGACTACTATATCAATGAGGTTGATACTTCTCAGATACTTGTTGAAATGTGGAAAGCTATAGGGGTGAATGTTCAGATTGAAGTTAAGGAAAACTGGTCTCAGGTAAATGCAACTGATGAAAACAAAATCCGTGTTTATGGGATGAGACATTCTTCCAATACAGGTTTATATCCTGATCCTGCTTCATGTTTATGGAGAACATATAATCCGTCCTATGATTCACAGAAACATAATAACTGGAAAGCGGATGAGTTTAATAAACTCGGGAATATCCTTGATTCAAGTTTTAATCAGAAAGAAAGATATAAGGCTTTCAAGGAAATGCTTGAATACTGGGATGATAACCCTCCAGGTCTGATTTTATATAATAATGCCATTTTTTACGGTAAAAATAAAAATATAGACTGGACACCATATGAACAGTATTTCATGGATTTTGGTCCAGGTAACTTGAAGCAGTAAATTGCAACAGTAAGCCCGGCTGATATAGTTATTTGCCGGGCTTTTATCTGATAACAGGAGAAATATTTTGTTGCTAAGCATAAGAGATTTAAAAGTCGATTTTAATGTCGATGGACAGGTGGTCAGGGTTTTACATGGAATTGATCTGGATATTGAAAAAGGGGAAACACTTGGCCTGGTGGGAGAATCAGGCTGCGGAAAAAGTGTAACCTGCATGGCTGCGATGCGGCTGCTTGGCGAAAGAGCAAAAATCACCGGCAGAGTTAATTTCAACGGATGTAATATTCTAAAACTATCTGATCGTAAAATGGAAAATATCCGTGGAAAGGATCTTGCAATGATTTTTCAGGATCCGGTTGTTTCTCTGAATCCGGTAATGAAAATCGGAACACAGATCAATGAAGTTCTTAAACTTCATGGAAACTACACAAAAGAGGAATCAAAAAAGATTGCAGTATCTCTTTTAAAAAAAGTCGGAATTGCATCTGCTGAATGCAGGTTGAATGATTATCCTCACCAGTTATCCGGTGGGTTATGCCAGAGAGTAATGATTGCAATGGCTCTTGCGGGCAAACCGAAAATTCTAATAGCTGATGAACCAACGACTGCTCTTGATGTTACCGTTCAGGCACAGATACTTGAGCTTTTACGGGAACTTAATAACGATCTTGATATGGCTACAATTCTGGTAACACATGACCTTGGGGTTATTGCAGAAAATGTATCAAGGGTAATGGTTATGTATGCCGGAGTTGTTGTTGAAGAAGCTTCTGTTGAAGATCTTTTCTCAAATCCATCTCATCCCTATACAGTGGGCCTTCTTGAATCACTTCCTGATATGGAAAATGAGGGAAAAGATCTTATCCCTATTGAAGGAGTTGTCCCTGCTCCTGATAAAAGACCTTCAGGCTGCTGTTTCCAGCCTAGATGCAAAAGAAGAACAGATGAATGTATCAAGGCCCAGCCGGGGCTTAAAGTTGTAGGGAACAAACACAGAGTAGCATGTTTCAATCCTGTCGGCAGTATTGATCAGGGGGGGGGGAATGGAAGAAAATAATATGGAAAATACAGTTGTATCTGTGAGAAAACTTGTAAAGTACTTTCCCGTTAAAGCAGAAAAACTTTTTGGCTCAAGAAAAACACTGAAGGCAGTTGATAATATAAGTTTTGATATATACAGGGGGGAGATAGTCGGAATAGTCGGAGAAAGCGGCTGCGGGAAATCAACTACTGCAAAACTTGTTCTGAATATGATCCCCCCCACTGCCGGTTCAGTATTGTTTAATAATAAAGATATAACGAAATTAAATCCTTCCAAATGGAGAGCCATGAGGCTGAATATGCAGATGATTTTCCAGGATCCGCTTGGCGCTCTTGATCCCTACGTATCAATAGGAAAGCAGATCCAGGAACCGCTTGATATACATAATATCGGGAACCTGAAAGAAAGAAAAAACAAGGTTCTTAATGCTCTTGATGCAGTCAGTATGCAGAAACACATGTATGACAGGTATCCTCATGAAATTAGCGGAGGGCAGAGGCAGAGAGCTGTTCTTGCAAGGGCATTAATAGTTGAACCTGAGCTTCTTGTCTGCGATGAGCCGATATCTGCACTTGATGTTTCAATACAGGCGCAGGTAGTAAACCTTTTCAAAAGGATTCAGAAAGAGCTTGGTATTACTTTCATGTTTATCAGCCATGATTTAAGGATTGTAAAGCATCTATGTAACCGTGTTGTGGTTATGTATCTGGGAAAAATTGTTGAAGAGGCTGACAGTGCTGAACTTTATTCCAATACGCTTCATCCCTATACAAAAGCTCTTATTTCTTCAATTCCTCTTCCGAAACCTGTGAGGGAGAAAGAGAGGATCATCCTTGAGGGGGATCCTCCAAGTCCGGTTGATTTGCCTTCTGGTTGCAGATTTTCAAGCAGATGCCCTGATGCGATGGAGAGATGTTTTAATGAAGAACCAGAATTAATTGAAACAGGTGATAATCACAGAGTTGCCTGCTTTTTAGTAAATAAAGGAAATCACGAAAATGCATTATAGATATTTTTTAATGAAAATACTCAGAGCAGTAATTACAATGCTTCTGGTTGTAACATTTGTTTTTATTGTACTGAGAGTTACTGGAGACCCGGCACAGGCAATACTTTCTGAAGATGCAACAGAAGAGGAATATCAGCATTTCCGGAAAGAATGGGGCCTTGATAAACCTCTTCATGAACAGTATTTTGCCTATCTAATAAATATGGCAAAAGGAGATTTTGGAAAATCATTCCGTGATAACAGAGATGTCAGAATAATAATAGCTGAACGACTTCCAAAGACAATTGTACTTATGTCTTCTGCTCTTCTGTTTTCTTTATGTATTGGTATTCCTCTTGGTATATATTCAGCTCTTCACAGGAATTCCATTGGAGACCGTCTGTCAATGGGTCTTTCCGTTTTCGGTTTCAGTATACCTAATTTTTTCCTTGGAATTCTGCTTATACTGATTTTTTCTCTCTGGCTGAAAATTATGCCGAGTGCGGGAAGTGATTCATGGCTGCATATTATTATGCCAATGGTAACGATTGGACTTGGAAAAATGGGATCGTATGCCAGGTTTACAAGATCAGCAGTCCTTTCTGTATTGAACAAAGCTTATATCAGGACTGCTGTAGCAAAAGGGGCAAGCCGGATGCGTGTTATTTACCGTCATGCAATGCCAAATGCGGCAATACCTATTATTACAATTGTGGGAACAAGTATCGGTCATATTGTAGTCGGAGGAGTTGTAATTGAAAATGTATTTGCATGGCCGGGAGTAGGAAGGCTTCTGGTGTCATCAGTTGCAACTAGAGATCTTGCACTGGTACAGGGCGTTGTTATTATCGTCAGCATTAGTATGGTTATAGCAAATCTTCTTGTTGATGTTATGTACGGCATTGTTGATCCAAGAATAAGAATATCAAAGAAGGAGGATTAGTCAGATGGCTGTAAATGAATCATCAAGAGTTCTGGTGGGGGTTATTTCAAACGAAATCCTTATTAAAAAAATATTCAGGAAAGTTCCTCCTGTTATAATGCTGTCTCTTCTATGGCTATTAATAATATTTGTACTGGCAATATTTGCAGAAAAATTAATGCCTCATGATTATACAGCAACAAATCTGAGAAACAGACTGGCTCCTCCATTTTTTATGGGGGGAACCGCAGATCATTTTTTTGGTACAGATGCGCTTGGTAGAGATGTTCTGAGCCGTCTTATTCATTCAATTCATACAAGCCTTCTTGTTGCATTTCTTGGTACAATGATAACAGCAATTGTCGGAACAACTATCGGTTTTGTTGCTGCACATTTCAAGGGATGGGTGGATGAAGTGCTGATGACTCTTGTTGATTTTCAGTATTCAATGCCTTTTATGATAATGGCCCTGCTTGTTATTGCCTTTTTCGGAAACAATTTAATTCTTTTTGTCTGTCTTTTAGGAATTCAGGGATGGATGAGATTTGCCAGACTTTCAAGAGGGATGGCGCTTTCTGCACAGAACCATGGTTATGCTGTTGCTATAAAACAGCTTGGAGCAACTCCGGCAAGAATATATCTGAAACATATTCTTCCCAATGTTTCAAGTATTCTCATTGTTCAGACAACCTTGAATTTCCCCCAGAAAATAATTGTAGAAACATCACTCAGTTTTCTTGGGCTCGGGGTCCAGCCTCCGAATTCAAGTCTTGGGAGCATGCTTTCATCTGGTAGGGACTATCTTCTTACTGCATGGTGGATTGCAATTATTCCGGGTATTGTAATTTTTTGCACAACACTCTGCATGAGCCTGATCGGTGACTGGGCCAGGGACATGCTTGATCCTACTATAGAAAAATAATTACGGAGAATAAAATGAACAGCAAAGCAGCAGTATTTGAAAAAGTTGGAGAAGAAATAAAACTTCATTATTTCCAGGTCCCGGATAAACTGGAACCTGGAGCTATATTATGCAGAGTGAGGTTCAGTACAATATGCGGATCGGATCTGCATACTATTACAGGAAAAAGAAACGAACCTGTTCCTCTTATCCTCGGGCATGAAATTGTGGGTAATATAATATCGCTTGGGAGTGAAGTTATATATGACGGATTTGGAAACATACTAAAAACCGGGGACAGGGTATCATGGACAATAATGGCTTCATGCGGAAACTGTTTTTATTGTAAAAAAAATATTCCACAGAAATGTATCAGTCTAAAAAAATATGGTCATACAAGTATTGATGATGATGAAATACACAGTCCCCTTTTAGGTGGATACAGTGAATATATTTATATAATGCCGGGAACAAGAGTTTATAAAGTTCCTGATTCAATATCTGATGATATTGCAGCTCCTGCAAACTGCGCTCTTTCAACAGTTGTCAATGCTGTTGAGTCTGTTGGAATCAAACAGGGCGACTCTGTCATGATTCAGGGAGCAGGACTGCTTGGATTAAATGCATGTGCTCTTGCGAAAGAAGCCGGGGCTGAAAATATAATTATAACTGATATTAATGATGATAGACTTGATCTTGCCGAGAGATTCGGAGCAACAGTTTCCTATAATCTTTCAAAAAAATCTGATAACGAAATTCTAAAAGATTTGAAAAATCTGTCAGGGGGGTTCGGGATAGATTCTGTAATTGAACTTTGCGGGGTTAAAAGCTGTTTAACACTGGGAATTGACTCTTTAAGGACAGGGGGCAGATATCTGCTTGGAGGTCTTGTTACTCCAGGCAATTATCTTGATCAGGTAGATGCGGACCAGCTGATTAGAAAGTATATCACAATCAAAGGGATACACAACTATCATCCTGATCATCTTGGAAAAGCTTTAAAATTCCTTAATTCTGTTCATTCAAAATATCCTTTCGATGAAATAGTAAGAGTAAGTTACAGTCTGGATGATATAAATGAAGCAGTAAAAACTGCTTCCTCCGGTAAATATATCAGAGTTGGAATCAGGCCATAAATTATTCCGAAGAATTATTTGTTTACAAAAAACTGCAGGGTTGCTCTCTGATAAATAAAAGTTAATAATTTCCTCCTCCTTAAAAAAGTTTTTCAGCCCTGCAGATAATCTTCAGGGCATTTTGTATTTTATTCCAAAGACAAATGGCTGGCTTTCTGAAACAGTATTCAGAAAAAATGTTTCAGAATAATAAAGAGGCTGTTTTTAAAAACAGCCCCAGCTTACTTTATTAAAGAAAAAAGTGAAAATCATACATATCCCTGATCAATCATAGCTTCTGCAACTCTAATAAATCCTGAAATATTCGCACCGTCAACATAATTGCCTTCCTTGCTGTATTTTTTTGAATTTTCAAGACAGAGAAGGTGTATGCGCTTCATTATATTCTGAAGCTCAATATCAACCCTTTTCCTGTCCCATAACAATCTGGCGCTGTTTTGTGACATTTCAAGTCCTGAAACTGCTACTCCTCCTGCATTTGTAGCTTTAGCAGGACCGTACAGAATACCTTTTTCCTGCAGAAGCATTATACCATCCTCTTTTGTCGGCATATTGGCTCCTTCCGCTACCAGAATAATTCCGTTGTTTAAAAGGTTTGCAGCATCCTTCTCATTAATTTCATTCTGGGTTGCACATGGAAAAGCACAATCAGCCTTGATATCCCAGAGGGGATTATATTCTCTATCTTTCTGAACAGGGTAATATTCTGCCTCGGGATATTTTTCTGCATATTCAAAAATTCTTCCTCTCTTTATATTTTTAAGATGCATTAAAAAATCAAGTTTTTCTCTGTTCAAACCTTTTTTGTCAAAAATAAAACCGCTTGAGTCCGAAAGGGTCAGGACAATAGCTCCAAGCTCAACTAATTTTTCTGCAGTATAAAGAGCTACGTTACCGGCACCAGATATAAGACATCGTTTGCCTTCCATTGTCTGATTTTTAGTTTCCAGCATGTTACAGGCAAAATAAATAAGGCCGTAGCCAGTAGCTTCAGGTCTGATATGTGAGCCTCCCCATTCTACTCCCTTTCCGGTAAGTACGCCTGTAAACTGGTTTTTAATTCTTTTATACTGACCAAAAAGATATCCTATTTCTCTGCCTCCGACATTAATGTCCCCGGCAGGAACGTCTGTGTTTTCCCCAATATGACGGTATAGTTCAGTCATGAAACTTTGACAAAAGCGCATAACTTCAAGGTCGCTTTTCCCTTTAGGATTAAAGTCTGCTCCCCCTTTTCCCCCTCCGAGGCTGAGCCCGGTTAAACTGTTTTTAAAGACCTGTTCAAATGCAAGAAACTTCATTATGCTCTGATTAACAGATGGATGAAATCTGAGTCCCCCTTTATATGGACCAAGTGCGCTGCTCATCTCAACACGAAAGCCTCTGTTTACATGAAGCTCTTCAGTGTCATCCACCCACGGGACTCTGAATGAAATTACTCTTTCCGGTTCAACCATCCTTTCAAGAATTTTGTGATACTTAAACTCGGGGTAATCATCAATTATATGCTCAAGAGAGTGAAGCACTTCATGAACAGCCTGATGGAATTCAATTTCTCCTTTGTTTTTTCGTGTAACGTTGTCATAAATTTCTTGAGATAAACCTACCATTTTTCCTCCTGCAGGAACCTGTTATTCTTTGTTTTAACAAATATTAGTTCCGTATTTTTAAGCAGGAAATATGGGCATCAAATATTAAAATTAGATTAGAAAAAAGAAATATTCATATAAAATTATTTTTGGTCTTTTTATTAATCCTTTATGTTCACTAACTATAAAGCTGTGATGGAACAACCCTGTCTGGCTGGGATCACCTGCGCCAGTACCCTAAAGGGCATAATAATACCGCAGGTACTGGTGAATTACATCCTTGATTTCGCCGGCTTATCGCCTTCCATGGCTCGCCGGCATAGTTCCATCCTTGATTTCGCCGGCTTATTGCCTTCCATGGCTCGCCGGCATAGTTCCATCCATGGAACTAAAAAACCGGCCCATGGAGGTGGAGCCGGTTTAAAGACTGCTGCGGATGGATCAGATCCGCAGCTTATTTATTATTTATAGAAGGAGTAAAAGGTTTCTAAAACCAGACGGCATATCTGATCTTAATAAAGACCTGAAGTTTTCAGAGCTTTATTAAAATTCCAGGCTTTTTCAGCCTGGAGTTTTAACTCAAGGTCTAATTAACCTTGATTTCTATATTTTTAGGCTTAAGGGCAGCCTTTTTTTCAATATCCAGCCTGAGTACTCCGTTTTTGAACTCAGCTTTTATACTTTCTCTGTCTGCATTGTCGGGAATTACAAATGATCTTGAAAATGATCTTTCTCTTCTTTCCCTTATAAGCCATCCGTTTTTGTTTTCCTTTGTTTTTTCGTTTTTTACAGATGATATTGTAAGGAGCTTGTCATCAACTTTTACCTCAATATCTTTTTCTGTAAGTCCCGGAAGGTCTGCTTCAAGAATGTATTTATCCTCTTCTTCCCTTACATCAACTGCAGGATGCTGAAAATCATATTCCCTTGAGTTGTCAAAGAAAGAATCAAGCATTCTGTCAAAATCATTTAAAAGGTTTACTGAAGCTGCTGGTTTTACTAAATATCTCATTTTTTTCCTCCGAAAAATATTTTTTTGTTTTACACTTTATATAATGCAAAGAGCGTGCCAATTTTAAAAAAATATTATAAGTACTTGTAATGTAAGTATTTAAATTTTTTATGGAGGATTAAGGGACCACTGTTGTTGTGCTGATTTTTGTCATATTGACACTGTCCTGATAATCAGAACAAAAATAGTATCAATATGACACATATGGATCATAATGAGGCATATCCTGTATCATTTTATTCCTCAAATAAAAGAGCTCTCAGGATTTCTGCCTTAATTACTGGAAATTCTTTGAAAAATTGAAATCTGAAAACTTTCCATCTGTTTCAGGTATGTTTTCAGAGAGATCGTAAAAGGAAAAACTGCAGAATCTGTTTTCCAGCCTGATACAGGAATCAGGGTAAAGATAGGTCATTCCCTCTTTCTGAACAGCATAAAAAACATTTCCCCTGTCATCCCTTATCATTTTCCTGATTTTAAGCATGGCCCTGGTTGCAAAAATGAATGGAAGACCGAAAAGATAGATTTCAGTTTCAATCGTGGAGTTTTCCGAGAAGGTTCTTAACGCTTCCCTGTCAAGTTCTATCCAGCCCTGTGCTTTTTTCACTCCCCTTGACCTGAGGTAGTATGAAGCAGCGCTGTTAGCAACCGGAAGGGGGTATGTTATGCTTTTTTCGATATCCTTGTATTTCTCCAGAAGCTTAAGCTGATAAAGCGATGTAATCCTGTATTTTCTTATCCCCTTTCTGTAGCAGAAGTCTATTTCTTTTTCAAGCTCCTCCAGCCTGCTTTCACTGCAGAAGTGGGGAAGAACAATTTCAGAGACAGCGGGATAATCAGAATCCTCGTGATGGTCTCTGTAAAAACTTATTGATGAGCAGAATACTGTATCAGTTACTTCCTCTTTTATTCCTTCAATTTCTGATAATAATGTTTTTTCCGATATCTGAACAGTTCTGCCTGAAATTGCCTCCCTCTCCCTTTTATCAGGAGTTTTTCTGTATCTGCTCAGCTCTTCCGCGTTAAAAACAGTATCATTCAATGAAATGATATTTTCTGCAAACACTTCTTCTGTTTTATTCCAGAAACTGTTCTTTATTTTCTTCAGTATACTTGCAGGGATAAAAAAATCCCCGTCAACTTTAATCTCTGTTTTCCCTGCCTCAAGGCTTTCAGAGGCTGTTTTTCTGAAAGCACTTTCAATAATTTCCGGTGTTGCCGGATTTGATTCAGCTTTCTCAAAAACAGAGAGGTATTCCCATGTCCCGTTTTTTTTATCTGTGCTGAAATTTATTTTAAATCCTTCATCCGACAAATTAATAGCCAGATCAACCTTTATTTTCCTGATATACGGTTCAAATTTATTTCTGTTTATTTTTACAGATACAGTTTCACCGGTTTTGTAGACTTTGCCGTTTACAGGAATCCTTTTACCGGTAGCAATTGTTACAATGCTTCCCCTGCCTGCCGATTTCACCTTTCTGCTGTTTTCCGAAAGCGATGTCACTGTAATTATGTTTTTTTCTTCCCGGAATCTGTTGTGTATCCTGATTTTGTCTCCAATATGAAGCCTGTCTGCTAGCCTGATTTTGAAAAAACCCTTCCCCGCTTCGCAAACCTGTCCTATTAATTTCCCCGACAGTCCTGTTGTTTCCGGTTTAATCAGGCCCGGTATTTCAACAGGATTATAAAAACCGTGTGTAAGTTCCCTTGTGTATGACCTTGAGAGGCTTTTTATATTATCACTTAAAATGCGGTTGTTTTTCCCTCCCTCTGAGTAGTAATCAAGAATTTTTCTGTATGATGAAACAGTGTTTTTTATGTAATCACCCCGCTTCAGCCTTCCTTCAATTTTTAAAGAACTTATTCCCGCTTCTATGAAATCCCATGTAAGGTCTGCAGCGCAGAGGTCTCCCGGCGAAAGAAAGAAACCTTCTTTTCCGTTTTCCGAATAAAGCCTTCTGCAGGGCTGCTTGCATTTCCCCCTGTTTCCGCTGAATCCCCCGAGCCATGATGAAAGAAGGCACTGTCCCGACAGTGAACAGCACAGTGCCCCGTGTATGAACACTTCAACTTCGACAGCTGCTTTTCCCATTATTTTCCTTATTTCATCAAGTGAAACCTGTCTTTCAAGAATTACCCTGCATATACCCATTTCTGCAGCTTCCATTATACCTGCACTGTTGTGTATAGCCATCTGTGTTGATGCGTGGATATTTATTGACGGGAAATTATCCCTTATAAGCTGCACAGCACCTGTATCCTGTACAATTACTGCATCAGGTTCCAGTAGTGACACTTTCCGGATCATAGACCCGAACTCTTCAAGTTCATTTTCCTTTACAAGTGTATTGAAAGTCAGGTAAAGTTTTTTACCCTTTTTTACTGTATAGTTTTTCAGCCTGGACATATCATCAAATGTGAAGTTTTCGCCCATCTCCCTTGCATTAAATCTGCCGAGGCCGGCGTAAACTGCATCTGCCCCGCTTTCAAATGCGGCAACTGCAGATTCGAGATTCCCTGCTGGAGCAAGAAGCTCTGGCAATTTTACAGGATTAAGTTTATCATTCATAAGTATTATTATATAAGTTTGGATCAAAAAGCTCAATTTAGGATAACTTGTGTTTCTGGAGGAATAAATGTCTCAGTGTCATAATATTAAAGATAACCTCAGGTCCTGCAACTGCAGCTATCCGGGGTGTGATAAAAAAGGCAAATGCTGCGAATGTGTGGCTTATCACAAGGCAATGAAACAGCTTCCGGCATGTTTTTTTCCTGATGATATTGAAAAAACATACGACAGGTCCTACAGAAGGTTTGCTTCTCTATATTCCTGATATTATTATTCAAGACAATTGGAAAACAGGGAACTTTTTAATATAGTTGATTATATTCTCAATAAAGCGGGCGAAAGAGAGCTTGAGGTGATAAAGGAAGCCCTTAAAAGGCGGATTGAAAGAAGAGATCACAGCCCCATGGGAATAGATATAAACAGGGTCGCCCATGATGCGGGAAGTTCTCTCGGCAAACAGGTTGCTTCTTCGAAAGAATATATAAGGAATACTGTAAAGGATTTCGTAATAAAAACAATCAGGCAGGAAGCTCCTGATATTTCAGATCATGACCTCAATATTCTCCTTGATCAGTGGGCACCGGATCCCGGAAATGAAAGGAAAAGCTCCGGAGGGAAAAAACTTCCTAATGATGTTGTGATTAAAATGATTGACCAGCTCCTCCGGTTCAGTTCCGGTGAAATGCCTGTAACAGAACAGTCCCGGCTCAGGGAGAGTATGCCTGACTGGCAGGAAAACTACTGGATAAATTTCCCCGACAAAATCAGGGGGCTGATAACACTTTATCTTAAAGGCAAAATTGACAGCGGAACATGCTGGGAAGAAATAAAAAAGGAGCTCTACAGTGAATGACAGCATTATTACACCGGAACTGCTTGAAAAAAAAGTTGACTCTGTTACAGGTGACATAACTGAGCTCAGGCACAAGCTGCACAGAATGCCAGAAATAATGTTCAGGGAATACAGGACAGCGGATTTCATCCGTTCATATCTGGGGAAACTGGACCTTGAAATACAGAAGCCCTATATTGAGACAGACACAGTAGCTGTCATCAGGGGGGGGATGCCTGGAAAAACAATTCTCCTGAGGGCTGATATTGATGCCCTTCCCGTGAGTGAGGAAACCGGGTGTTCCTACTCCTCAGAAACTCCCGGTATGGCGCATGCCTGCGGACATGACGGGCATGTATCTGTTCTTCTCGGAGCTGCCAGAATTCTTTCTGAAATGCGGAATAATATCAGAGGTAATATAAAACTTGTTTTCCAGCCTGCCGAAGAGGAGGGTGGGGGGGGAAAGATACTTGCTGCAGAAGGTCTTCTCCGCGATGAACCTGCAGTGGATGAAGTCTATGCTCTTCACGGATGGCCCGGTGTTGAGGAAGGGCATATAGAAAGCTGCCGGGGAGCTATGATGGCGGCTGTTGATAATTTTGATATTGAGATTTCAGGAAGGGGAGGGCATGCTGCAATGCCCAATCTCGCTGTGGATCCTGTAATTATGGCATCCCAGGCTGTTCTGGCTTTTCAGAATATATCATCAAGGTATCTTGATCCTGTGGACAGAATTGTCCTTTCAATCTGCACTTTACAGGGAGGACAGCAGTATAATATTATTCCCGATTCGGTAAAGCTTAAAGGGACTGTCAGATATTTCAGGAAAGAACTTCAGGAAGAGATCAAAGGATTGATTATTAAAATACTCAAGGGAATAACTGAAACAGCAGGGGGAGATTTCAGGTTTGATTATCACCCGGGATATATCCCCCTTATTAATGACAGTGCCTGTGTCAGCCGTCTCGGTGATACAGCTGTCAAATATCTCGGAGAGGAGTGCTGGAGCAGTGAAGCTGTTATAACATACGGGGCAGAGGATTTTTCATTCTATACAGATAAAAAACCGGGAGCTTTTTTCAGGCTCGGGCTTGGGAAGAAGCATCCGTCCCTTCACAACAGCAGATTTGATTTTAATGACAGGGCTATTAAAAACGGGATAATAATGATGTGTGCTCTTGCTCTGGAGAATACAGACTGAATCAGATCCTGGTAAGTTTTTCCGAGTCATTGATTATCTGGATTATTATGTTTAGTTTTTCTTCATTGATATCAGGGCTGTCAAGTTCGGAAGAAAAGGCTCTCAGGGTGCTGATGGTATTTGATATCTTGTCGAGAGTAATATTCTTTTCCCGGTCCTTATCTATTTCCCCGCCTGAGATCCTGTTTTCAATTGAAAGCAGTGTTCTGATCAGCGAATTAATTTTTCCGTTCAGCTCCTGCTTGCTTTTCTCCAGTATTCTTGATGTCTCTGATTTTGAATGAAAGATTGATATGAAATTTTTTTCTGAAAATACCTGAAATTCCTCAAGGGTTACTGCCGGGTTTTTTATCAGGTATTCACCCCCGAGATAAAAGGCTGTACTCAGATAATCCTCTATCGAATGGGTCCCTGATTTATACTCTTCCGCCCGTAAAAGACCCTTTTCCAGGTTTTCCACCCATACATGAATATCATCCCTTTCTTCGGAATCATCAGTAAAATCTGCTGTGTATATCCCTTTTTCCCAGTCTTCAATTTTCATTTCAAGTGTATATTTGTTGTTTTTTATCTTTTCCCTGCTGTCTTCAAAAATGGAATCAAGGCTGAAGACTGTTACCATGAATTTTTTAGGGGTTTTCGTCTCCTCAAGTATTAAACTGCTGTTTTCTTCGATATCCCTTATAAGCAGAAAGAGGAAATTTTCAAGGCCGTATATTGAGTAAAACTGTTTTATTCTTTCAGGGTTTATCGAAACTGTTCTTGCTTTCAGCTGTTTCCCTTTACTGTTATAAATGGATATGCTGTTGGGGTTGATTTCGGGATTGAGGAAAGGGATAAAACGGTGCCCCGGAAACAGTATTTTGTTTTCAATTTCATCATATGCCAGATTTATTCTGAATTTTCCGTTTTTGAAAAAATTAATCTTTTTATAAAATAGGTCTTTATCCATTATCTGTCCTGTTCCATGCTTCAGGGAATTTTTTATCTGCATCAATAGGTATTTTGATTCTATATTATAATACAGTTCTTTTTATTTTGATATTTTTTTTCTGTAAAACACAAAGTCAGAACATTGCTGCGGCTGTGGTTAACTTCCTGTGATGGATAACTGTAGACAAAATTATTAGCGAATGGTATATTCGCTAATAAGGGGGAAGTATATTCCACAGGTAAAGAAGGCTGATATAAAAAAACAGATAGACCAGGCATCGCTGGTTCTTTTCTCTCAAAAGGGATTCAAAAACACAACTGTTTATGATATTGCTCTCAAAGCAGGTCTTTCTGTCGGTAACATATACCGTTACTACCCAAGGAAAGAACTTATTCTCAGGGAGATTATTCCGTCTGATTTGCTTGAAAATCTTCTGGAACTGGTACGTAACAAGATTCAGGTCTGGAAGGATACCGGGGGGAAAGGGCAGTTGAATATTTTAAACTCAGAGCAGCTTGTAGAATTTCTTTTTTCAAACAGGTACCAGATCCTTATTCTTTTCAAGCAGAACAATATTCCTGATCAGCTGGCAGATGAAATAAGCAGTATTCTCAAAGCAGTTTACAGAAATAAAGATAATGCGGGAGATATTGAATTTAGGATGTCTCAGGTTTTTTTCAAAAAAATGATTGAGATGATGGAAGAGGCTCTGTCTTTCTACCAGTACGAAGATGACCTGAAGCAGGCGTTCAGGCTTGTTCATTCATATCACATGTTTGGTATAACAGGTATTTTCAATAAATATGGGGATCTCTCCCCCGGAGTTTGATCCTTTATGTATTTAGAATAAATAATTTTTCCAGGAGATTTATATGTTAAAAAGTGGTGTAATTTATATTTTAGTATCAGTTTTTTTGATTTTATCGGTATTAATCATGATGATTTTCCGTTTCGGGTTCAGGAAATATCCTGTAAGTGAATGGGAAGGCCCGAAGACCAGGGAGAAATCAGACTGGGACAAAGTCTTTCTTTGCGGGACTCCAATGGAATTTCATTTACTCAACACCGGAATATCTGTCGCTCAGCCTGGCGCCCGACCTTTTATCAACAGGGAATCATTTCCTCCTGATTATGATATTGACTGTGAGATGGAAGCTCCTGTCAATGCCTTTGCTGTCAGACACCCCGGGATAGGGGATATCCTGATTGATTCGGGTCTTAATAAAAGTTTTTCAGATTCCGAATACGGTGATCTGTCCTTTATCATGAGGCAGTATCAGAAAAGAAATTGTTATGTTTATTCTGTTGATAATGACAGTTCTATTGAGGCATATCTTGACCGTCTTGGACTTGAGCCCCGGTTTGCATTTCTTACACACATGCATCCTGACCATACTTCAGGATTAAATGCCCTCCCGGAGGATACTGTCCTTGTTTTCGGGAAAAAGGAAAACACTTTCTATTATAAAATGATAAATGGGCAGTATATGAAACATTTTTCAGATATAAGGACGCTTGATTTTAAAAATGGATTTCCCATGCCTCCCTTTTCCTCGGTTCTTGATGTTTTTGGGGACAGTTCAATCTTTGCGATATCCTCTCCCGGGCATACACTGGGCCATATAAGCTATCTTGTCAACAGAAAGGGGAGCCCTCTCCTGATAGCAGGGGACCTGTCAATCAATAATGAGCATCTTAGAACCGGTATTGAGATCAGCGTGGATTCCGGAAAGGCGGGGCGGCGGCAGCTTCATAAGAGCCTGAGGGAACTTGCGGAATTTATCTGCCTTTATCCTGAAGTTGAAATACTTTATTCCCACTCTTTTTAGAAGGGGTTGCGTTCAAAATACATAATTATTCTGGGAAACAGCCAGCCCGCTTAACAGAACAACTCTTTCGTAATCATCAGTTCTTGACAGCTGATAATGAAAGAGCTTTTCTGCATTCTGTTCCCTCAGTCATGTGAAAACCGGTTATTCCAAGTTTTTCTGCCGCTTCTATATTGGCTGAAACATCATCTATGAAGAGTGTTTCTTCCGGCGACAGCGCGTACTTATCAAGCAGAATTTCATAAATTTCTTTTTCCGGCTTGATGGTTTTTACCTCCCATGAGATTACTCCGCCGTCAAAGATGTTGAATATGTCAAAACGTTCTCTGATTACATTATATCCTTCTTCAGAGAAATTGGAGAGTAGATAGATCTTCATCCCCATTGCTTTGCATTCATCTGCGAAATTAAATGAATCCTCAATAGGCTGTATGTAAAAAGCTACTTCGCGGATAAATCTTCCAATTTCCTCTATTGATTCGGGATACTGCAGTTTTACTTTGCTTATGACTTCTTCAATAGTCATTGTTCCCCTGTCCAGCTCAAGCCATATCTCGCTGCCGACAATTTTGTCTAAGTGATGTTTCTCAAACTCATTCTTCCCAAACATTGTCTCATATAATTTTTCCGGTTCCCATTTAAGAAGAACATTACCGATATCAAATACTATGTTTTTTATATTTCCCATTTTAATAAGTCCATTTTCCGCAATGCGGGGTTAATACTATTAAGGCATCCATACCCTGCTTCGTATTTTATATCAGACTGTGTGGATTGGATAGTATTAAAGCTTGAGGTTTCTACATTTGTCCGTATTAAAAAATACTTCTGTCAACTTCCGAGAAATCTTTTATTGTCTGGTAATCCCATCTGCTGTAATCATTACTGCATGAGTCGACAATTATTATTTTTCCTGCTCCGGCTTTTTCCGCAGCAGTTATTCCCGAGATTGAATCCTCAAAAATCAGAGTCTCCCCACCCTTTAATTCCAGTGTATCCATTGCTTTGAGGAATACCAGGGGATCAGGTTTACCAGGCATCTTCCCGTCATCATGTATTATTTTCAGCCTGTCAAAATAAGTGTCCAGTCTGAACATCCTGAAATAGAAATCAACGTTATCAGCCTCTGAAGCAGTTGCAATTGTAAAAGGTATTTTTCTGTCGGTGAGAAATGCAAAGAGCTGTTCCGCTCCAGGTGCAAGCTGCATATCAGAATCCATGCACAGGTCCCGATAGATCTTTTCCTTCTCCCTGCTTAATTCCCTGATCTTATTTTCCGGCAGATTTGTCTGAAATATATCGTTTAAAATATCCCGATTGTTCCTGCCGTGTATCTTCCTGTTCTTTTCATTATCGCTGAGACAGATATTCCTGTTCAAGAGAAATGTATCCCATGCCCTGTTATGGATTTCAGTGTCCCAGAACAGGGTCCCGTTGAAGTCAAAAATAACACCTTTAAGTTTCATCAGGCAAGTTTAGCACAGTTGTGTGAAATTTATAAATTAAAATTATGCTTAAGGCTTTCAGCTGCTTCATTAAATCGTTTAAAGGGGAGGGATAAAAAAACCGGCACACTGTGCCGGTAATTGTTTAACACTGTTGATTGACAGTATCAGTATCTTGTATCTGCGTATTCCACCCAGCCGCCTGCTTTAACAAGGTCCTTGTTGAAACCGGATATATTGAATTCATATTCAAGTTCAGTATTTCCTGAAATAAACTTTATTTTCTGGTTCTCAAGATCTGTTTTTACAGAGCATCCTGATCCCCCGAAAGTTCTGAAAAGCTCATCAATATTTTCCTCAGGCAGCTCTACTGCAAGCATTCCGCAGTTATACATGTTCTGCCTGAAAATTCTTGCAAAGCTTGCAGCAATGACTATGTTTATATCATTGACTTCGAGCGCCCAGGGAGCATGTTCTCTTGAAGAGCCGCATCCGAAATTTTCTTTTGTAATAACTGCATTTCTGTCTGCAAGCTGCTCTGTTGAAAACCCTTCAAGCTTCAGGTCCTCCAGGAGATAGGGTTTCAGGGCTGCTTTTGTGACCTCTGTAAGGTATTTTGCAGGTATGATCTCATCTGTATTAATATCATTCCTGTCAAGGAAAATTGCTTTACCGTCAAATTTCTTCATATCTTACTCCCTTCCTGTGTAAAGGGGTGAATTTGTAATTACCCCTGTGAGCGATGCAGCTGCGGCGGAAGCGGGACTCATGAGGTGCACCATACCCCCCTTTCCCATTCTTCCGTTGAAATTCCTGTTTGTTGTTGATGCGCACACCTCTCCTTCTGCAAGTACTCCGTTACTCATCCCCAGGCATGCCCCGCATGTGGGATTTGTCACGCAGAAACCTGCCTCCATGAAAACATCAATTATACCCTCTTTGAGTGCTGCCTTGAAAATGTCCGGTGTTGCAGGTGAAACTATACCCCTGACACTGTCTGCAATCTTTTTCCCCCTGAGAACCTTTGCCGCCTCTCTCAGGTCTTCAATTCTTCCGTTTGTGCAGGAGCCGATATATACCTGGTTTATTTCTGTTCCTTCTAGTTCCCTTATTGTTTTCACCTGGTCAGGCTTGTATCCGAATGTTGCAACAGGCTCGAGTTCTGATACATCAAAGGAGATTTCCCTGACATATTCAGCATCGCTGTCAGAAATCCATTTTCTGAAATCCTCAACAGCTTCATCAACTGATTCATAATCATCCTTTATGAAATCCCACAGGTATTCAGCTGTAATCCTGTCCGGATAGCAGATGCCTGATGTACCTCCAGCTTCTATAGCCATGTTGCAGAGTGTCATCCTTTCCTCCATAGTCATTGCATCCACTACTTCGCCTGTGAATTCAATAACCCTGTCAGTCGCACCGTTGACACCCAGCATTTTTATTATAGAAAGGATAATATCTTTTGAATAAACCCCTGATGCAGGTTTCCCTGTTATATTTATTTTTATTGTTCCCGGCAGCTGGAAAGAGCAGACCCCTTTCAGTATTCCCACTTCAAGGTCTGTTGTTCCCACCCCTGCTGCAAATGCTCCGAATGCACCGTGAGTGCAGGTATGGGAGTCTCCCATGATAATTGTATATCCCGGTCTTGCAAAACCCTTTTCAGGGAAAATTGCATGGCAGACCCCGTTTCTCCCGATATCGAAAAAGTCCTTTATCCCCTCTTCTTTCGCCCAGTTTCTTAAAATCAGCCCCTGGGTTGCTGTTTTCGAATCCTTTGCCGGCGTAACATGGTCAATTACAGCCTTGATTTTTGAAGGATCAAAAACTCCCTTTTTACCTCTTGCCTTGAGATCAAGTATTGCTGCCGGTGTTGTAATTTCATGACAGAAAACAGCATCAAGGTTTATTACTGCTGTTTCAGGTACCGGCCGGTCAACAATGTGCGCTTCAAAAATTTTTTCAGCAATTGTTTTTCCCATAAATTTACTCCTGTTAAATCTGTTACAGGTCCTACCGCCTGTAATCGCTGTCTTTACAGCTCCTGTCAGTTCTGAATACTATTCAGGTAAATCAGATACTTCAGGAAAAAATCCTCGGGGGAGAGAGTATCCAGACAGCTTTCATTGTCCCGTCCCCTGTGTTTTTTATAATATGGGGGATATCTGAAGAGTATGAGATACTGTCCCCTTTTTTTAGAACATAGTTTTCTGTTCCGTATGTTAGAGTTGCCTCTCCCTTGATTATTATCCCTATCTCAGATCCTTTATGCCCGAATTCAATATCACCCTTTTCCCTTCCCTCTTCTATTTCAAGCCAGACAGTTTCAACAGGGGCAAGGGGTTCAGTTTCCGGAATGCTGCAGAGCTGGCTGTAACTGTAGTCCGGGGATGACAGGGATCTTCCTTTGCTGCACCTTGTGATATTTACCTTTTTATTCTGCTTGAATTCCCTGAACAGATAATCAATATCTATTTCAAGAAATTCTGCAATATTAAGCAGCGTATCAATTGAAGGGGAAACCTTGTTTCTCTCAATCTGGCTGATCATGCTTTCGCTGATATTTACAGCTTCTGCAATTGTTTTCAGGGTTATCTGCTTTCTTTCCCTTATCAGCCTGATTTTTTCCCCGAATTTATAAGTATTTTTAAGCATAAATAAACTCTCTTAAGTATTTATAAAGTAGCGGAAGGTAGAAGTCAATAGCCTATGCATGATTATATCATCATTTGATGTCATGGTTTTTATATTTTCTGCCGAGCTTGAAAAATAATAATCAATAGGAAATAATAATAAAAACTGAAGGGAGGAATATCAGGTTTAATGAATAACAGATTTTTTTCACTTGTATTTTTTCTTGTTATTATTCCTGTATTAAGCCTTTCAGCTGAAATAATCCGTGACAGTGATTTTCCCGAATTAGGCAGCTCCGCTGTAATCAGCATGGTAACTGTATATCCCGGAACAGAGATTTATTCCCTTTTCGGCCACAGTTCCTACAGGGTCTATGATCCTGAAAAGGGAATAGACTGGATGTTCAACTACGGAACCTTTGATTTTGATGATCCCATGTTTGTTTTCAAGTTTGTCAGAGGGCAGCTTGATTATTACCTTTCTGTAGACGGGTTTAAAAGGGCATACCGGTTCTATTCTCTTTATGAAAACAGAAGAGTTGTTGAGCAGGTCCTTAACTTCAATCGGGATGAACGTGACACAGTTTTCAGATTTCTTCTTGAAAACAGCCTTCCTGAAAACAGATATTACAAATATGATTTTATAAATGACAACTGCTCCACCCGTATCTCTGATGTCCTTTTAAAATGCTTCGGAAATGATGCTGTTTTCCCTGAGGGAATGGGGGAAAACTCCTTCAGGGATATGATAAATGTCTATCTGGAAAGTTATCCTCTTCTTAAAACAGGCATAAACCTAGTTCTGGGTTCCCCGTCAGACAGGAGGCCGGCAGGCATCTCGAGATACTTTCTTCCTGTTCCCCTTATAGAAGGGTTTGACAATGCTGTAATGAAATCAGGAAACAGCAGAAAAAAACTTGTAGCATACAAAAAGGTGCTGAACAGCCCTTCAGTTGGAGATCCGGAAAGAAAAAACAGTCCTGATTATTTTTTTATTTCAGTTCTGTTAGTTCTGGCAGCTGAAATATATATGCTGCTCTCATGTTATCTGAAAAAGATGCACTTGAAAACTGCCTATATGCTCCTGTCCTCTTTTGAAATGCTTTTTATTGTTTTTTCAGGGGCAGCCGGTTCTCTCATGTTTTATCTCTGGTTCCTTTCTGACCATGCTGTGCCTGACTGGAATTTCTATATTCTCTGGATCTCACCCCTTTCTCTTCTGTATCCTGTATTATCATCATTCAAAAAAATGGAAAAGAAGGCCCCTCCTGTTTCAAGGATCCTGTTTTTTTCAGCTCTCTCTTTTCTGCCTGTCTTACTGACAGGGGTACAGTCGGTTTCATTAAGCATGCTTTTCTTTTATCTTGATATGCTGCTGATCTATTTCAGAAGAGGGGATTTACATAAAAGCGTTCTATTCACAAAGCTTATAAGCAGCAGTAATATCTGATACCCCTGTAAAACAGATTTTTTAAAGCTTGAACAGCTTTGATTAGTTCCATATTATAAAAACATGTATAAAACCAAGTTTCTTTCGCCTTCTGAAAAGAATACCGGTTTCCGGCACCTTCTGCTTCATCAGCTGTATAACGGTTCTGGATATAATTTCATCGGCGATACCCCTGTGACGCTTCTTGCCATACATTTCGGGGCCAGCAATGTTCAGCTCGGCTATATAGCATCAGTAATGTATATTGCGGGAATTTTTCTTCTTTTTGTTCCCCGTATTTTTGCCGGGGTTAATTTTATAAAGCTACAGTACTGGGCATGGATTTTCAGGGGACTTGTATGTCTTTTATATTCTCTTCTATGGGTTGTTACCGGGAAACAGGCTGTTTTCGTGATACTGCTGACTTATACTTTCTTCTGTATAACCCGCATAATCGGGGTTGCCCTTTATCAGCCCCTTCTCAGAATGGTTTCCACATCAAAAAACAGGGGCGAGGTTGTTGCAAAGTCCTCAAACAGTTTCCAGATTTCCCTTACAGCTGCAAGGCTGGTAAGTTTTGCCTTTACATCTTTCAGCAGGTTCGCGGGAATTGCAGGAATTCTTATTCTCCAGTATGCAGGAATTACACTCAATACTCTTGCAGCATATGAAGCCGGAAAAATCCCCTGCAGGGAAACTGTCTATTATAGAAAGGGGTACAGGCTGACATCCATTTTTTTGGAGACAATGAAAAATCCCGGACTAAGGATTGCTGTTTTTCTGAACTGGGCAAATATTGCTCTTATTATACTCTTCGGTTTTCTTGTTCCGTTTCTGAGAATTGATGCAGCAGCCGGGACCAACTGGATATTTATTTTTACAATGATTACCGCTGTTTCAAATATACTTGCAGGTCTCTATACAACAGGATTTGCAGACAGGATTGGAAGCAAACCACTTCTCTGGGGAGCATCCCTGGGGCTTGTTATATCTTTTTTTGCATGGTTTCTTGTCCCTGCAGATTTACCCCTCTATATGTATCTGATTATGGGGATTGTGACAGGTTTTTTTCTGAATACAAACAACATGCTTACAAACCGCCTCATTGTAAGGGTCCTCCCCGAAGGGGATACTGTCGGGTACAACTCAATGATCAATTTTATAGTTGCCTTTATATCCCTTTTCATAGGCCTTGCAGGGGGGTATCTTGCAGACCGCCGTGATCTCTTTTCAATTCCCCTTCACAACAGCTACAGCCTTACATTTCTTTTTGCCTCTGTTACTGCTTCTGTTGCCATGGTCTTCGGGTTCCTTGTTAAAGAGCCTGACAGCCGTTCAAACAGGGATGCCCTTGCAATACTGTTCTCCCCGTCAAACCTCCAGGCTTTCTGGCAGATAGGGCGCCTGAGCAGGATCAAGGACCCTGTTGAGAGAAGAACTGTGCTTCTCAGTATAAGCAAAAAGGAGAGCAACCTTGCATCTGAAGAGATCCGGGAAGTTCTTGCAAGTCCCCTTTCAACAGGCAAGGGGGAGATAATAAAATCCCTTTTTTCCTATCCGCGCATTGAACTTCTTGATGATCTTCTGAAGGAAGCTGAAAGCAAATCATCATATCACAGGCTCAAGGCAATTTTTGCCCTGGGAGCATACCCGGGAAGAAAAACCGAAGAACTTCTTGAAAGACTGCTGTTTGATGAGGACCCTGATGTGTGTTCAAATGCTGCAAAATCCCTGGGAAGGATAGGAAGCCGGAAATTTCTGGATGTTGTAAGGGAAAAGGTTTCTGAAGATGAAGATCTCTGGAATAATATGAATTATGCAATAGCACTCAATCATATGGACAGGGAGAGAATTTTTCTTAAAGACCTCTTTTCTGAAAAAATATGCAGGCAGGATAAAAGATTCAGGCAGACCTATTACAGCCTGTTTGCAAAAATGCTCGGGTTTTCTCCATCCCTGTCAGATATATATAAAAGCAGAAACCTTACCAGGGGGGAGGGGCTGCGGGATTTTCTTGATGAAGCAAGAGAGCACAAGAAGTTTTATGAAGAACATGATAATTTTATTAAGTGGTTTTCAGACGGAAGTTACAGTCAGATATGGAAAAGATGCAGCAGCATGATTGCTTCTGTTGATTCAAAAAAGCATTTCCGCTACCTTGCAGAATCAATTAAAGAATACCCTTCGGAAAGGTCTGACTATGATGATGCACTAGCCTGTGTTTATTTTACCTACCAGATACTTAACAGGTAGTGTTTAGAATTTGTTTGTCTGAATCTGCCTTTATTCACTGCTCTCCTCTTCCATGAGAATAAAAGGATTGTAGAGATATTCAATTGTCTCTCCTCTGTACATTCCTGCGAGATTTCTTTTGGCTTTTCTGAATCTGTCTGGAGATTCCCTGAATGCTTTTTTAAAAACACTGTAAAACTGGCCGGAACTTTTAAAGCCGCAGTCAAGAGAAATATCCTGGATACTGTAGTCTGTAAAAACCAGCATATAGGAGGCCCAGGACATCCTTTCCCTGTTTACCAGCTGGGAGATAGTATAACCTGTTTTTTTCTTTATTTTTCTTTCAATATGTTCATGTGTTCTGTTGCAGAGGCTTACAAATCCTTTCACCCCTTTCCTGAAATTTTCCGGTTTCCGAATTTCTCCGAGAGCATAATCCAGCCAGTCATTTTTTTCTGTCCCGGGAAGTGATTTCTGATTTTCAAGTATATCCAGCAGGTTGATCAGAAAATGCTCAAGCTCAAAAAGAGATCCGTCTGATGTAAGAAGCCTGTTGTAGTTTGATTCAAACCAAAGGGGATTCACATCGTAAATATGCTGAAATTTTTCCTCTTTATCATCCCACATACTGTTAATACCGTTTCCGCTGTACCTGTTTCTGAGGTGGTAATATGAAGTTTTTTCAAACATCAGCTGTATTATTTCAAAATTCTCACTGTGTGATTCTATGCAGTGCCTGTCTGTTTCCGGTCGTGTGAAAATAATCTGGTTTTCCGATACACTGTGTTTCACATTGTTGATGCTGCATATACAGTCTCCTTTCTGGACAAAAAATATTTCACAGTAGTCATGTATATGAGGAGGCAGGAACGGTCTCACCTTTTCAGACTGTCTTTTCAGAACATAGCAGGAATGCTTTTTCCCGTATATTTCATCTTCCCATTTCAAAATCACACTGAAAAGTTATAATAAAGATGAATATAAATCAATATACCGTAAAAATAAGTCAATAAACCGTAAGAACGGCCAGCTTAATAGTATTACATTTTAAATATATTCCTGCCCTGATGTTGGCAGGACAGGAGATATTAATTGAAGACCTTCCGGGCAAATCAATAAAACGGAGGTTTACCATGAAAAAGGTAGGCGTCATCGGACTGGGCGATATGGGTATCGGCCTTGCCAAAAATGTAATAAAAGCCGGGTTTCAGTGCAAAGGGCTGGACCTGAGGGAAGAAAGAAAAAACATGCTTAAGGAGCTGGGAGGAACTGCGGCCTCATCGTTAAGCGATCTTGGAGACTGCGATGCTGTTTTTGTAATGGTTCTTAACGGTGCACAGGTGCAGTCTGTTGTTCTTGGCGAGGGCGGTCTTCTGTCTGTTCTTAGACCTGGATCAACAGTTATAGTTTCCGCAACAATCAAGCCGTCAGAGATAAAGGTGCTTGTTGAACCTGCTGCCGCCAGAGGGGTTCATCTTATAGATACACCTGTAAGCGGTGGAAAAAGCGGTGCTGAAAACGGCACTCTTACTATGATGACTGCTGCCAGAAAAGCTGTTTTTGATGCAAATCGGGATGTTCTTGAGGCAGTAGGTAGAGACATTTTCCATGTGGGGGAGGAAATTGGACAGGGGCAGACAATAAAGGCAGCCCTCCAGGCTCTCATCGGATCAAGTTTTACTGCCATCTTCGAAGCTCTTGTATTGGGAACAAAAGCAGGGGCCGATCCTGAAACTCTTTACAATGTATTCTGTTCAAGCGGAGTCGGTTCAGGCCTCCTTAAAAACTGCGGAAGGCTTATCCTTGACAGGAAATTCGAAAAAACAGGATCACACATAGGAACTATGTACAAGGACCTGGGCATCTCAATGGACCTTGCAAAAGAGGAAGGGTGTGCAATGTTTACAACAGCTGCAGCTTATGAGCTTTTCAGATCAGGGAAGTCCCTCTTTCCTGAAGGGGACAACTGGTCGATTGTAAAGCTTCTTGAACAGATTGCCGGAACAGAAGTAAAGGGCAGCCAGGCTCAGGGCAGATAAGCACAGGAGGAATATTAAATGAAACTTGCAGTAATATCAGACGGAATAAGCAGGGACCCGGAAGTAGCCTGCAGGGTGGCGGCAGAATACGGGCTTGAATATATAGATTTTCAGTTTCTTGATGACGGTGAAATCGGGGACCAGAGCGATGAATCAGTTCAGAATCTTAAAAAAATCCTTAAAAAATACGGTGTAAAACTTCACTGCCTTACGAGGCACAACTTTGCAGGTCTCCCCTGCAGAATGGAGACTATCGGTTCTGAAGCCTATAAACAGCATTTTGAAAAATACAAAAGGTGCTTTGAAATTGCAAATGAACTTGAAGCACCCCTTGTAAGGCTTATGAGCGGAAAAAAGGACATGATACTTTTCGGTTACAACGGAGCTGAACAGTGGGTTACAGCAGGAGGAGCCTGGGATGCACAGGTTGAAATATTCAGGGAACCTGTTGCATATGCAGAAAAAATGGGTACAACAATTGTTACAGAAAACTGCAACGGAGGGCAGATAACATCAAACATTCTTGCCGTAAAAATGATTGAAGATCTTGGAAGTGATTACCTTAAAATCCTCTGGGACCCCTGCAATGCAATGTACTGTACAGAAAGGCCCTACCCTGAAGGGTATGAAAGGGGAAGAAAGTATTTCGGCCACATCCATATAAAAGATGCGAAAATAGATATTGCAGGGGCAAGGGTTGAGTTCCGTTCTCTCGGGCAGGGGGATGTAGGCCCTTACCTTCTTGATATCGGTAATGCGCTCAGGGCTGATAATTATGAGGGCGTTGTTTCCCTTGAAGCAAATTACCGGCCGGAAGGAAAGGACTTCATCGACGGATTTAAATCATCAATTGAGCATTTCAGGAAAATGTTCGGATAATGATCAGTGTAAAATATTAAGAAAGGGGGGTATGAGAAAGAGCTTTCTGAAATCCCCCTTTTTTTATAATATGCAAAAGGACAATGTTTTCCCGGACATTATATCCATAAAACCGGGTGAAAGACTGTAATTATAAGGACATGGTATGGAGATAATATTTTTAGGAACAGGTGCTGCAGAAGGGATTCCTGCTTTCAGGTGTGAATGTGCTACCTGCAGGGAGGCAAGGATTGAAAAAGGAAAATACAAAAGGTTTAACAGTTCATTTTATATAAAAGCAGGGGGAGCTTCTGTACTTGTGGATATGCCTCCGCAGATTGCCTCACTGCTTGATTCAAACGGTATTGATGACAATGCCATGGATGCAATCCTGCTTACACATTATCACAGGGACCACACGGGAGGGCTTTATCATCTCTTCGGCTCCAGAAAGACAAGCGGCCATATTGTAAATGCTCCTGTACCAGTCTATATGCCTGAAGACTGCTGTCATACTGCTTTCAATGAGAGGTATTATCCTGACCAGCCTGATCTGAACGAAACAGATTATTCCGCTTATTACAGCATCAACATACTTGACCATGGAGAAAGTGTGAAAATAAAAGACCTTGAGATACAGGCGCTTAATACAAACCACCTTTTGAATCATCCTGTTATTCCCTGGAGAAGGGAATGCCATGGCTACATTTTTTCCGCTGACGGGAAAAAACTTGCATATATGGTTGATGCATCATCCTATCTTCCTGATACAACCCTTGAAATTCTTGAAAAAACAAAGCCGGACTGCATGATCTATGAATGCACATTTGACAGGCTTCCTGAAGGGAAAATCGGACATACCGATATTGAAGGGGTAACAAGGATTAAAAAGGAGCTGGCCCCTGAAAGAATGATAGTCACCCATATAAGCCACAGGAATTTCGGGCATGACAGGCTTTCAGTTTATATGAAAGAGCACGGGATTGAAGTTGCATGGGACGGCATGGCGGTGAATATCTAACAGCAAAATAACAATGCAGTAATAACTGGCAGATACGGCAGATAAGTATTATGTTTAACTATATTGAATAAATAAAGGATCAGATATGAACAAACTTAAAGCCGGTCTTGCTTCATTCGGGCTGTCAGGCAGGGCCTTCCATTACCCGTTTCTGGCTGTAAATGAAAATATTGATCTTAAAAAAATTGTGATCAGAAATGCATCCGAAAAAGAGCTGCCCGATTTCCCCGGTTCAGTTGAAATAGTCCCTGATTTTGACAGTATGGTTGAGGATTCAGAAATAGAGCTTATTGTCGTAAACACTCCCGATTATCTTCATTATGACATGGCAAAGAAAGCTCTTCTTGCAGGGAAGCATGTTGTTGTTGAAAAGCCGTTTACAAAAAGTGCTGATGAAGCGGAAGAGCTTCTTTCTATTGCATCGGAAAAAGGTCTGATTATTACTCCATACCAGAACAGGCGTTTTGACGGTGATTTCATGACAGTGAAAAAACTTGTTGAAGAAAGGGTTCTGAAGGATGTTGTTGAATTCAGGTCAGCCTTCTCCAAATTCTCTGTTGATTTCAACCGCGAAAAATGGAGTGAAAGCAGCGAAAAAGGTTCAGGGGCGCTTTACAATATAGGTCCCCATCTGGTGGACCAGGCAGTCTCTCTTTTCGGGAACCCTGAATCTGTTCTGTGCATAGCCAGGGAAAACCGCCCGGGGACAAAGATAGATGACTTTTTTACAATTACCCTGTTTTATGAAAGAATGACAGCAGAACTCAGGTGTTCATATGTGGAAAAGATTTTTTCCCACAGGTTTCATGTAAACGCGCTTAACGGATCATTTATAAAGTTCGGAATAGACCCTCAGGAGGCTGTACTCAGAAGCGGCGGATTTGTCCTGCCGGAAGGAAAAGACTGGGGGGAAGATAATGAGGAGCTGTGGGGAACCCTGGATGTTGACGGAAGGGGAAAGGAAAAATACAGGACAATCAATGGAAATTATTCACTTTTCTATGACAATCTTTACAATGCAGTACGGGGAAGGGGGGAGATAGAGGTAAAGCCGGATCAGGTCCTCTCGGTTCTCAAAATACTTGAACTATGCAGGGAAAGTGCTTTAACAGGGCGCGTTGAGAGGTTCAGCCGGAGGTGAAAAAGATTTTCATTCCTGAAAAAAGAGTCTCCCAACTTGTATATTTTATATTATAATTTAAGACAAAGAACCAAGGAGCCGGCCGATGAATATCCTCCACATTGAAAAAAGCAGTCTGATATCAGGAATTATCAGAAAAATTATTGAGGAGAGCGGTAATTCTCTTATAAGCTGTTCAGTCAGCGATGAGGCTATACAAACACTTGGTAACAAAAAAATTGATCTGATTATTATAGGCCTCGACAGTGAGAATCCGGAAGGGGAGCTTTTCCTCAGGAAAAAGCATGAAATGGAAATGCCGCTCCTGCCTGTCATTGCCCTTACAGAGGATGATGATCTCCGTCTTAACGACCAGCTTTTCTGCTACGGGGTTGTTGATATAATCAACAAGAAATATATCAGTGACGAAAACTTTAAAAGGTTTTTTGATGTTTATCTGAGAGAAGACAGGCTGCTCAAGGACCTCAGGAATATAAGTATAGCTATTCTTGATGTTGATATACAATGCCTTAGCTGCTACAAGGCGCTTTTTGATTTTTATGCAGTCAGACATGTGGAGTATTTCTCCGGAGCTGAAGATCTTTTATTCTGCAGCAGGTCCCATGATTTTTATATTCTTGATATTTCAATGCCCAGGGTTTCCGGGGAAAAGGTTGTCAGGAATATCAGGGAAAGGAACAGGGACAGTTTTGTAACAGCTGTAATTTCAAAGGACAATAAAAGGATCATAAACAATATTGTTGTTGCAGGTGCTGACAGTTTTATTGTAAGGCCTTTTACTGCAAATACTTTCATATCGAGAATGAAAGCTGATGTCCGCCACTATATGAAAATAAAATCGCTTCAGAAAAAAAGCTGATCAGGTTATAATTATTGCTGAAAATGGATAAAGCAGAAATTCCTGAAAATATTGGAAAAATTATTAATTTCATAAAAAAGGTGTTTGTCAAATTCTACAGGGACCGATGTCTGATAAGAGCTTCAGGAATGGCCTATTCCTCCCTTCTGGCACTTGTCCCTTTGAGTGCTCTTGTCTTTTCCCTTCTCACAGCATTCGGGGTTTTTGACAGGCTTAAGGAATCAATCCAGGCCCTGGTCTTTCAACAGCTTCTTCCGACACGGCAGAATGAAGTAATAAGTTATATTAATATCTTCATAGAAAATACAAAGACGCTCGGAGTTGTGGGACTTCTTCTTTTCACGCTGACATCTGTGCTTCTTATTTCAAATATACAGGGCAATTTCAACGATATCTGGAATGTGAGAAAAAAAAGGAATTTCTTTAACCAGTTTTCAGTATATATTTCTGTCATTCTTATCAGCACCCTGTTTATAGGGGCCGGATTTGTAATAAGCGGATGGATTAAAAGCGCGGCTGCGGAAATCACTTTTCTGAAAATCAATCTTGTTATTCAGTTCCTGATTACCTTTTCTCCCAAAGTCTTTTTTTCATTTAATCTTTTCATACTCATACTTGCTGTCCCTTCAACCCGGGTCAGAATTTCAGGAGCATTTGCAGGGGCCCTCTCAGGCGGTCTTCTCATGTGGGTGGTGAAACATTTTTTCGCTTCATGGTCGGCAACAGCTGTTAGATACTCTGTTATATACGGATCTATAGCCCTTATTCCGATTTTCCTTATCTGGCTCTATATAATCTGGCTGGTTATTCTTCTAAGTGTTGAAATTTCATGTGTCTGGCAGAACAGGGCCATACTGGAGATTAAAAGCAGTGAGATGCCGCTTTTCAGACAGTTCAGGGATATTTTTGATATTTATCTTCTTGTTGCGGAAAATTACCTTGATAACAAAGGGGGAATAACTGCCGAAGAAGTATCTGAAAAAGCAGGAGATAACGGGAATATTTACATGTCACTATCCTTTCTTGAGAAATCGGATCTTGTATACAGAATTGAAGAGGCTTCTGTCAGATACATTCCTGTAACACCTCCGCACACAACGCTGACAGGATCTGTAGTCGGGAAAATCTGCGGTACAGGCCCCGGAGAGGGGCTTTACAGCAGGATTTATGAAAGAATTACTGAGTATGCAGATGATTTTTTTTCAATTGGTGAGAACAGGTACATATCAGAGCTGTTGAACTATTCCGGCCGGGAACTGCCTGATAACCGGGGGGCTGAAAATGGATCTGATTAAACTGAAATCTTTTATCACAGTTGCAAAGCTTAAAAATTTCCGAAAAGCATCAGAAGAGCTGTATTTTTCACAGCCTGCAATAAGCGCCCAGATAAAGGAACTTGAAAACTACTATAATGTTGAGCTTTTTGAAAGGACAGGGAAGAAAATCAAGCTTACTGAAGCAGCGGAACTCCTTCTTCCATATGCCGAAGATCTTGTTACCAAGTTTGAAGAGTCCCGTTATTATGTTCAGAATGCTTTTCAGAAAAGCAAGGGGAGGATAAAACTGGGAACAAGTGTTCTTCCTGGTGTGTATTACCTTCCCTCTGTCCTTGCCGGTTTCAGGGCTGATTTTCCTGATATAAAAATAGACCTTCAGGTTAATTTTTCATCTGAAATAGAAAAAGCTGTTCTTGATAATCTTCTTCACGTGGGCCTTGTCGGTTCACCTGAGGGTGTTGTATTTAACGGGAATATTGAAAATATTATTCTTCTCAAGGACCAGCTTGTCGCATGCATCGGCAGGGACCACAGGCTTTATAACTCTGAGTATGTCACTATCGAGGAAATTGCCGGGGAAGACCTTATTCTGCCCGGAAAAAACACCTTTACCCGGAAAGTGCTCGAGGATGAGATAAAGCGGAAAGGTCTCAGATATTCTGTTACCTATGAAATCGCCAATAATGAAATGATAAAGAAAATGGTCGGGAATAATCTGGGGATTTCTGTGCTCTGCTCGTCTATGATTGAAGAGGGGAAGGAGGTCAGAGCTGTTCCCATAAAAGATCTGAAATCTCACCGCCATATAGATCTTATCTACAGAAAAGACAGGAAAATTTCTCCCCCTCTTCAGAGTTTTATTGATTATACTGTTCAGGCTTCAAGGAATTCCTGAATTACAGGCTGAAGCTTTTTCCTTGAATACGCAGCATTTTTCTGGGCAAAGATATCCATCCTGCTGCTGTCCGGGTTTGAGATCCCTCTTATTGCTTCAAGCTGAAGATCGTTGTCCTGCATGCAGCCAGTTATATTCTTTCTCAGGGCTTCGTCCTCAGAAAAAAGGATCAGCTCCCTTGTGAATACCGGTTCGGTATATGCAATCATTATAAAGAGAATATCAAGGTTTCTGCTTCTGCAGTAATCTGCTGTGTTTTCCGAAATCCTGCTGTCCTTTGCCAGCCATTTTTCTGAAGGGAGAAGTGCAGAACTGAATCCGCATTTTTTCCCTCCCATTACCCATTCCTTGTAATCCTTCCTCAAGAGGTCTCTTGTAGAGAGAGAGGATGTATTGAATTTTTCAAACTGGAGTTTTTCAAAAAGTTTTTCCCTGTCAAGGCTGAAAGTCTTCAGAAGGTATTCAGTCACCTTTACATCCTTGTCTGTCGTCCTTTTCGCATCAGGGTTGAAGTTGACAGTATCAAGAAGAATTGTTCCAGCCATAAGCTGGGCAGTTTTTTCATCAAAAAGCGATTTGCTGTTTTCAAGAATTTTTTCAGAAACAAGCGTAGCTGCAGAACCGACCGGTTCAATAGTTGTTATTGAACTGTCATAGATCCCCTCGTCTTTGTGGTGGTCTATAACTTCTATTACCCTGTCTGAATAGCTGCTGAATCCTGATGAAATCCTGTTATGGTCCACAAGGATAATGCTGAGTTTTCCCGATCTGGCAATTTCATCTATATTTATTTCATCTGCAAAAATAAGATTTTCTGTTTCGATTTCCGCTTCAGAGAAAAGATATACTGCTTCTGTTCTGAGTTTGAAATCCTCCTTGGGTATATTGATAAGGGGCAGATATATGCTGTTGTCATCTTTATTCCTGGACTGCAGAAAATATGCATAGACAACTGATGATGCCATTGAGTCAAGGTCGGCAGCTTCATTACCCATTACAAAACATACATTTTCTTTTTTATTAAGACTGAATTTCGAATCAAATAAAAAATGGTTTAACATTTTGTCCTCCATAAAGAATAAGGATATCCCAACTGGAGAAAAAATCAATAAAGAGATAAGGATTTATCGATTCAAATTTGCTATCAACCTGATAGCTTATTTGAATTGGATATTCTGTATCTTTCTCCGTTATACTTTATTCACAAAGGATACTGGCGTAATGGACCCTGACAGGGGATTCATTCCCGGGTGAAATCAGTAATGAAAATACAGGAGGTTTTATTATGGGCGAGATAATTCCCAGATGGGAGTGGCGCCATTTTGCAAAGGAGATCAAACTTGATATTGATCTTTCAGAATATGAGAAAACACGTCATGTCGAGAGTACAGAGATGTATATTCCTTCTACAGTTGTAGACGAAAACCCTAAATTCCGTGACAACAAGATGGATGTCAAGTCTCTCCAGAGGGTGGACAGGGACGGCCTTGAGCAGTGGAAACCTGTTATAAAAGTGGAATTCCCGCTTCCTGTTTCCGAGATGGAGAAGGTATATGAGATATACAGACTTTCCATGCCTTCCTTTAAATCTGATCCTGTTCCGTTTGAGGAGTTTCTTGAAGAGGCAAAGGAAAACCCGAGACTTCTTCCTGTCGAAGTTGTAAAGGTAAGAGACCTTTATGATGTTGACGGCTGCATAGTGGAATATGCAACTGTGACAATAGACGGGAAAAAATATGTAACAGTAGCTGCAGAAGACCCTGATACAGAGCTTGTAAAGAAAACTGTCAAAAAGCTTGGACTCTGGGGAAGGGAAAACATAAACTATGTTAGGGCTATAAAAGATTCTGTTAAAGGTAATTTAAAATAGGGGGATAATAATGAAAAAAATCTTGATTTTAATGCTGGTTCTGGTAACTGCATCTGTTTTTGCAGGGGGAAAGAAGGAAGCTGCTGCAAGTTTTCCTGAAAAACCAATAAAACTGGTTGTATATCTTGCTCCGGGCGGGGCAGGTGATATTCTTGCCAGAAAGTTTACTGATATTGCAAGCAAGTACACAGATGCTACTTTTGTAGTTGAAAACAAACCGGGAGCAGGCGGTATTGTTGCCATGGAATATGTTGCAACTACAAAACCTGACGGCTATACACTTATGTATATGACAAAATCAAATATCTCAAAGCTTGTCGAAACCAACTCGGAACTTGATCCGATGACTTTTGACTGGATATCACTTCTTCAGATTGACCCTGAATGTGTAATTACAAACAATAAAACTGATGTTGTAACATGGGAAGATGTTGTAAGAGATGCAAAAGCCAAGAACGGAAACCAGCTCTGGCTGGGACCTGCAGCAGGAGGTCTTGACCATGTAACTGCACAGGCAATATGGAAAAAAGCTGGAATCAAGGCTAAATGGGTACCATTTGAAAGCGGAGGAAAGGCCAAGGCTGCTCTTCTAGGAAAACAGGGTGCTACATATACCGGAAATCCCGGGGAAATTATCGGTAAGCCGGATTTTTCTATTGCTGCTATCTGCAATGACAAGAGACTTCCCCAGTTTCCCGATGTTCCGACTTTCAAGGAACTTGGTCTTGACGGACTTGAAAACGAGATCATGTGGAGAGGCTTTGCTGTAAAAGCCGGAACACCTGATAATATCATTGCATGGTACGATGATCTTTTTGAAAAGGTTACAAATGATCCTGACTGGAAAGCTACATATGAGCCCCAGGGCAATGTGCTTGTTCATAAAACAAGGGATGAATTCAACAAGCTTGTTCAGGAAGATTATGCTGCATACAAGGCAGCTGCAAAGTAACAGACAGTTGACTGGTTCAGGCACCTCCGGTATACGGGGGTGCTTATATGTAATGGACCGGTCTTGATATTTGGCAGGAATAATAATGGAAATAATAAAATACCTGGGAAAAGGATCCGGATTATGGATCCTGGTTATATGTATGGCTGCAGTTCTTGCTGCTGCCGGATTTATGATTAACAGATCTAAGCTCAAGAGTTATACAGGGAGAATAATTATACCCCTGTTTCTTATTGAGACAGCATTTGTCTTCGGAATTATGGTGCTTGGTTTTCCCAGGGCTACTACCGATGAGGTAGGCCCCGGAGTTGTACCCGGCCTCTGGATAACAGGCATCCTCCTTCTTTCAGTTTTTCTACTGGCTAAAGGACTTCTTGGAAAGGAAGAGGCTGATCCTGAGTGGGGAAGAACTGAAAAAGTTCTTGTTTTTATATGTATGACAATACTTTATCTTATTGTAATGCAGATAATAGGTTATACAGTTTCAACTCTTGCCTATCTGATCGGAGGTATGATGTATCTTACCTACAGAAACTGGAAAGTTATGATAACAATATCAGTAGGATGGGTTGTCTTTTCATACCTTATATTTTTTAAACTACTCTATGTCCCTCTTCCGAAAGGGATACTGATTGAATGGATATTCGGATAAGGAGCTTTATTTATGGAATTACTAGCTAATCTTTTTCAGGGTTTCGGATATCTTGTCGGTGTCCAGCCTGTTGTGGCAATAGTAGTCGGAGTAATTCTCGGCATACTTGCAGGTGCAATGCCCGGACTTTCACCTTCGATGGGAGTTGCGCTTCTTGTACCTTTTACATACAAGCTTTCTCCCCAGGTGGCATTGATTCTTCTTGTTTCAATATATATAGCTGCAAACTACGGGGGATCAATCACTGCAGTAACAATAAATACTCCGGGGACACCTTCAGCTGTTGTAACCTCTTTTGACGGATATCCCCTGACTCTGCAGGGAAAAGCAGGGGTGGGACTGGGTACTTCGCTTGTAGCTTCAACTCTTGGCGGTATTATAGGAACAATAATCCTTATCTTTTTCTCTGTTCCCCTTGCCCGCCTTGCTGTAAAGCTACATCCGGCAGAATATTTTGCTCTTGCAGTTTTCGGCCTCACCACTGTTGCTTCTCTCGGGGGAAAAAACTGGGCAAAAGCCTTTGTAGCCGCCATGCTCGGCCTCCTTATAAATACAATCGGCCTTGATCCGATATCAGGTGTTAAACGATTCACATTCGGCACATACCGCCTTTTTGACGGATTCTCACTGATCCCCGCCCTGATCGGGCTTTTCGCTCTCAGTGAAGTCTTTTTAAGGATAGAGGAATACAAGCTTGAAAAAGGAATGGAGGCAAAATTTGAAAAGACACACTGGCCGACTTTTATTGAATACTGGAAAATGAAACTTACTATTATCAGGTCTTCTGTTCTGGGGACTCTTATAGGTATTTTTCCGGGCGCAGGTGCAACAATAGCAGCATTCCTGTCATATGACCTTGCGAAGAAATCAAGCAAGGATCCTGACAGTTTCGGAAAAGGAAACCCTAACGGGGTCGCTGCTGCAGAAGCTGCAAACTCAAGTTCTGTAGGGGGGGCTCTGGTACCTCTTCTGGCTCTCGGTATTCCGGGCAGTGCAACAACTGCAGTTCTTGTTGGGGCCCTTATGATTCATGATCTTGTTCCCGGACCTCTTCTTTTTGTTGAAAGACCTGATATTATCTATTCCCTTTTTGCATCACTTCTGATTGCAAACATAGTCATGCTTGCTCTCGGAATGTTCGGTTCAAGGCTGTGGATCAAGGTAACAGTTATTCCAAAAAAGATCCTTCTTCCATGCATCCTTGCAATATCAATAATAGGGAGCTTTGCTGTCCAGTATTCATTCTTTGATGTTGCAACCTGCATAGGTTTCGGAATAGCAGGCTGGATTCTTAAAAAATACGGCTTTCCGGGAGCTCCGATTGTTCTGGGTATGGTTCTTGGAAAACTTGCAGAAACAAACTTCAGAAGGGCAGTTATAATGGGAGGGTACAATGTGTTCTTTACCCGCCCTGTAAGTCTCCTTCTTCTTCTTACAGCCCTCCTCTCTTTCGGAGTACCACTCTATCAGAGCTGGAGAGATGAAAAGAAGAAAAAAGCATAAATAATTTTTCTCCTCAATACTGATGCTCATGCAGGATTTTCCTGTATGGGCATTTTTTCTCCTTCATTATCTTTACAGAATTATTTATCTGTTTAATGTAAATAAATTTGCAATTGCCTGTTTAATAAATAAACTTTGTATAATGAAAAGTTATGTTGAAAAAGTAATTATCCTGTTATCTGACAGGAAAGGATTTTTTGCAATATCTGTACTGTATCTTCTTTCCGCATCTGTTGTTTTTTATGCCGTTATTCTTCTTCTTGATGCCTCAGGCGGATTTTTAAGAATTATCTCCGGGACAGTTTTTCTGATGGCAAGGATAGCTTTGAGGTTTTTCATCCTTCTAGCATTTAAAACCCTTCCTTTTATTCTTCCCCCTGTTATTCTGTATCTTGCAGCCTCTTTTCTTGTTAAAAGACGATATCTCAGATATTATGTTTTCCTTATTCTCTTTTCAGGATATATAATCTGGTTCATTAAGTTTATCACAAGGACAGATCTTTTTATTGTGGGGTACATACTTGAACTTCCAGAAATATTTACCGCCCTGATTCAGATTTATATCTTTGCTGCGCTGATAATTCCTGACATCCTTGTAAATTTCCTTGCTTCGGTTTTTTTCCTGTTCAAAAGCTTTCTTGTTTTTGTACTGCCTGATCTTCCCCTGCGGTTTGATGATTTCGGAATGATAGCAGCCCTGTTTATATTTACCTTTTTGTTTTTAAATAATATTGTCTTCATTGTAAAAAAAGGGGGCAGGGTACTTCAGGGGATCAATTTCCCCTCTTCTGTCTCCCGGAAAACAGGGGGAAGAGGCGGAGATGCAGGAAAAAAATGAAACAAGGTCAAAAGGGCTGATCCTCTCTTTCAGCGGAATACTGCTGATGAGTTTTGATTCTCTTCTGATAAGGCTTGCATCTGTACCTGCCTGGGATGTTGCATTTTTCAGAGGATTTTTTATTTTCCTCATACTTGGTTTGTTGTTTTTACGAAACAACAAAGGGAAATCCCTGAAGATTATTAAGGAGGGGGGTGTCCCCCTCTGGTTTTCAGGCTCTCTCTGGGGCCTGAGCGGGTTTTTCTTTGTTCTGGGGGTCAAAATGACTCTGGCTGCAAATGCCCTTGTTTTCCTGAGCCTTTCTCCTGTTTTTGCTGCTGTAATGAGTTACTTTATGCTGCGGGAAATAATCCCTGTGAGAACTTTTGCAGCTGTAGCTGTTTCTCTTGCAGGTGTTGCTGTTATTGTTGCCGGGGACCTTGGATCCGGGAATATGGCAGGTAATATTTTTGCCCTTCTTGCCCCTTTCTGCCTTGCACTCAATCTGACCCTGCTGAGGAAGCATCCGGATATAAGCAGAACTGCTTCTGTGGTTATAGGGGGTGCTGCAACCGCGCTTATAGCCCTTCCCCCGGCATCCCCTTTTTCAGTCCCTGCCGGATCCCTTTTTTATCTTGCACTGCTCGGACTTGCTGTAATACCTTTTTCACAGCTTCTCCTCTCGCACGGTACAAGGTATCTCCCGTCACCTGAAGTGGGACTTGTCATGATGAATGAAACCTGGCTCGGTGCGGTCTGGATATGGGTTTTTATCGGTGAAATTCCCCCATCCAGTACTTTTACGGGAGGGGGGATGATTCTTTCTGCAATGGCTTTAAATTCACTGCTGTCAATGCGTAAAAGGGGGTTGAAGTCAGTAAATTGATGAGAGTTCGGCAGCCGGGTAGTAATGGCTGAGTATCTGCTGATAGCTGAATCCTTCATGCGCCATTCCGGCAGCTCCAGTCTGGCACATCCCCACTCCATGTCCCCAGCCGGCCCCTGCAAAGATAAAATATTCAGGCATACCCTCTTTATCAAGTTTGGGCATCATTATAAAAAGACTGCTCCGGAGGCCCCCCAGGCTTTTCCTGATTTTATCCCCTTTTATAATCCTTTCCCCGTCAGTTCCCTTAATAATTATCTTTTCCACTCTCCCGCTTTTTCCCCTTCCTGCTGTTTCAATACTCCTGATTTTTCCAGCGCTGTACCCTGTCCTGGCCTCTATTTCAGCTGCAGTAACTATAAGGCGCCACCTGTAGGAGGAACGGTAATAGTATTTCGGGTGGGAACTGTAGGTTTCAGGCTCTGAAAGTATCCACCTTGCAAGTTCGTACGGGGACGGAGGATCTGACTCAAATGAAAGCTGCGGGTCTGTCACCCCTGTAAGGGGGTATTTCCCCCCCCAGACACTTTCAGCAGATTCTGTCCTCCCCGCGGAATTTGCAGAGTAGAAAGCGTTGAGATATTTTCCCTCTGCTTTAAGTACCTTCCCGCGTGTTTTTTCAACAGCTGAAGTTGTTCTTTCATTTTCGCCTGTGAATCCACGGTAGAAGTGTGATTCTATGGATCCTGTAACATCATATCCTTTCTTTATATACTTACCCATATTTGCAAGTGTATAGCTCCTTGCTGCAACTGCCTGGGCACAGAGTGCTTCCTCCGGCCAGAAGGAGGGAATTTCCGAAGGGACAACAGAATAAAGGTATTCCTCAAGGGGGAGTGTGTTTACAACAGTAATCCCTCTGCTGCCTGATCTCAGGCTTATTCTTCCCCTGTAGGCCCTGTCTTCGCTTCCTGCGGAAAGATACCCTGTGCTGTGGACTACATTGAACATCAGAACAGTATCGGAATTTGATTTAGTGATAATATCAACAGATCCCTGATGTTTCATTATCAGCTCATCCTCTTCTGTTGAAATGATTATTCCGCTGTTTGAAAAGCTTATCTTCAGGACTTCATTTTTTTCCCTTTCTGCAAGTATTGAGCCTGAAATGTCTGAGATAATGAAATCTCCTCCCGGTTTTATGAAAAGTTCCCTGAGGTTTTCAGCAAGCCCAATCCTTATTGAAGGCATTTTTTCAGGCTCAGGTGTGAAGACAGATGCCTGCGGAACATCAGCTGTAATACGTCGTCTTTTTTCAATCCTTTTTTCAGTTTTAATAATGTCAGGATTGTTTTCTTCAAACTTCTTGAGAAACTCTTCTGTTTCCCTGTCCCATGGTCTTATTGCAGCAGCTTTTTTAAGTGCTTCATACCCTTCAGAAAGCCTTCCCCCTGCAAGTATTGTTTTCGCTATTGTAATCCTTCCGGATGTCTGGTTTGAATCGTCTTTAAGTGCTGTGTTGAGATGTTTTGCTGCAAGGGAGGGTTCATTCAGATCAAAGTAAAGCTGTCCCAGAATCAGCTGTGCAGAGGGGAAATACCCCCTTGCATCAAGAGCTTTTTCAAGCATTTCAGCAGCCTTCTCCGGTTCCCCTTCATCCATGAACGCAAGGGCTGAGAAGAATAGTCTTTCCCCCTCAAGCCTCTTCCTGAATTCCGTATTGTTAGATTGTTTATCACTGCTGTCCTGTTCACTGTATTTCTCATCTACTGCTTTAAGATACTCCTGTGAATTCCCCGACAGGAAAAAAGGGAGTTCCGGATCTTCCCAGAGAGCCCCGTCAGGTATTGGGAGAGGAAGATCCCCTGTTTCTGTATTGTTTCTGCTTTTTACTGTTTCCCTGTAATCTGAAAGGTATTTAAGAGCTTCATTATAGCTTCCTGATTCATAAAGAAGCCTCAAAAGATCAAGAAGAGCTTTCCTGTTTCCGGGCTGCTTCGAGAGAATCACTTTGTACATATCTGCTGATGTCTCAAGGTCACCCCTGTAGTAAGCCTCTTTGGCATTTTCCATTGCAGTGTTTACTTCTTCAGACTCTGTAATAATCGTTGCTTCATTTCCAGTGCTGTGTGCTGTTATCCCTTCTGCCGATTCCGATGTGCTGCATCCGGCGCATGAAACTGCTGCTGTAACAGATACAGACAGAAGAAATATTTTATAGGAAAGTTTTATTTCATTTTTTAAGTCATTCATCAGTGCTGAGTATAACATGAATCATTGCCCCCTTTCCCTTCAATAAATAAATATTTTTTATAACATTCTGTTTTTCCTCTATTTCATTGTATAGTAAAGCTGTAATTCAGTTGAAAAATAACTGCCAGGGATTTATCATGAATCTGAAACTTTTTCTTGGAGTGGATAATGGGAACACATCTTTATATTGTAAGGCATGGAGAGACTGTCTGGAATACCCGGGACAGGATGCAGGGCGTAAAGGACAGCCCCCTTACCGATAAAGGGAAAGAACATGCCGAACGGATGGGAAAAAAGCTGAAAGAGCTTGATGTGGATTTTTCCGCCCTCTATACCAGCGATCTGGGACGTGCATATGAAACTGCCGCCCTGATCAGTAACAGTATAGGTATTGAAATAACTTCAGATGAAAGACTCAGGGAAAGAAACATGGGTGTTTTTGAAGGGCACAGCTGGGATTATGTCAGGGAGAATTATAAAGAGGATTTTGCGCTTCTTGTTTCAGATGATGATAATTACAGAATCCCGGAGGGGGAGAGCAGGGGGGAATACCGTGACAAGGTAGTCTCATTCATGGAATTCATTGCTGAAAAGCATGAGGGGGAGAATATTCTGGCAGTGACTCACCGGGGGTTTATAAATTTTTTCCTGAGAATAATTCTTAATATCCCACTCAATGCAAGAAACGGACTCAGGATTAATAATACATCTTTAAGTGTGTTTACCCTTCACAAAGGACGATGGCTCCTTGAGCGTTTTGGTGATATATAGTTAAAAACAAAGGGGGATTATTTCCTCTCTGTATCATATAATTTTCAGTTTCATCAGGTTTTTAAATGTTTTTTATAGGTATTTTCGGTATTGATAGAAAAAATGAAGAAATAAGGGGTCTTCCTGAAACAGTCTGCAGGGAATGCTCAGGATCCGGCTGCATTCTCTTCAGGGATTACTACAGGTTCCATTTTTTCTTTATTCCGCTTTTTACCTGGGGAAGCAGGTACAGGGTTGTCTGCAGCTCCTGCGGCACTGTCTACAATGTGAATGAGGAAAAAACTTCATACAGCTACCGGGACCTTAAAAATATTCAGTTAAGGGGAACAGGAAGACCTTCGGGATACCATGATTCTGAAGTTTTAAGCTGCCCCTGCTGCGGGGAATCTGTTGAAGAGTCATGGAGCTACTGCCCTTCATGCGGCGCAAAGCTTTAGCCTGAAACCCTGTAAGTCCCGCTTTTCCGGCTAAACTTTCTCTCTGAAATCTGCCGTGTCTGTACAAGCTGCTGCAGCCTTGATTATCTCTTCTGTACAAATGAACCATAATTAGCTATTATGAAATTAATTATGTCAGCAAAAAAAACTCAATCATACGACGAAAGCAAAATAAAAACGCTGAGTTCACTTGAACATATCAGGCTAAGAAGCGGTATGTATATCGGACGGCTCGGAGACGGAAGCAATCAGGATGACGGTATATACATACTTTTAAAGGAAGTTATTGACAACAGTATTGATGAATTCATCATGGGATTCGGCAGGAAGATAATTATTGATATCAAAGAAAATCTTGTCAGGGTCAGGGACTATGGACGGGGTATTCCTCTCGGCAAGGTTGTTGAATGTGTTTCTGTGATCAATACCGGTGCAAAATATAATGATGATGTATTTCAGTTCAGTGTAGGGCTCAACGGAGTAGGAACAAAAGCTGTAAATGCTCTTTCCTCCCATTTCCGTGTAGTTGCATTCAGGGAAGGAAAATACAGGGAAGCTGTCTTCAGCAAGGGATGCCTTATTTCTGAAAAGAAAGGATCAACTTCAAAAGAGAAAGACGGAACATATATAGAATTCACCCCGGACCCGGAAATTTTCGGTGATTACCAGTATAATTTCGAGTATCTGGAACAGCGGCTCTGGAATTATGCATATCTCAACAGGGGGCTCACACTTGTTCTCGGCAAGCAGAAGTTTTTCTCAGACAACGGTCTTCTTGACCTCCTTTATTCTGAGGTGGGCGATGATGTCTACTATGATATTATCCACTACCGGGGAGAAAAGCTGGAATTTTCATTTACCCATACCAGGAACTACGGTGAGACATTCTTCTCTTTTGTAAACGGCCAGTTCACAAGCGACGGAGGGACACATCTGTCTGCCTTCCGGGAGGGGGTCCTCAAAGGGATTAATGACTTTTTCAAGAAAAGCTACACCGGTCAGGATGTACGGGAAGGCATTGCAGGGACAATAGCAATAAAGCTGAAAGACCCTGTTTTTGAAAGCCAGACCAAGAACAAACTGGGGAATACAGAGGTCAGGAGCTGGATTGTTAATGAAGTGAAGTCGGCTGTTGTTGATTTTCTGCATAAAAACCAGCCACTTTCCAGAAAGCTTGAAGACAAGATTATAAATAATGAAAAACTGAGAAAAGAACTTAATGTAGTCAAGAAAGAGGCCAAGGAAGCTGCCAAGAAAATTTCCCTTAAGATCCCCAAGCTTAAGGACTGCAAACACCATCTTCCTGACGGCGCAAAGGGGGAAAACTCCACTATCTTCATTACAGAAGGGCAGTCTGCATCAGGTTCCATTGTAGGGGCGCGTGATGCCTACACACAGGCAATATTCTCTCTCCGCGGAAAACCCCAGAATATGTTCGGCAGGAAGAAGGCTGAAATATACAAGAATGAAGAGCTTTACTACATGATGATGGCGCTAGGAATTGAGAATGATGTAGAGAACCTCAGGTACGGCAGAATAGTCATAGCTACTGATGCTGATAATGACGGCTTCCACATCAGAAACCTTCTTCTCACCTTTTTTCTAAATTATTTTGAGGAACTTATTGTAGAAAACCGTGTATATATTCTTGAAACCCCGCTTTTCCGGGTCAGGAACAAAAAGGAGACAAGGTACTGCTATTCCATCCGGGAAAGGGATGAGGCGGTAAGTGAAATATCCGGATCCGAGGTTACCCGCTTCAAGGGACTCGGAGAGATATCTCCCAAAGAGTTCGGCCAGTTTATCGGTGAGGATATGAGACTTTTAAAGGTGAGCATAAAATCGCTGAAAACAATTCCCGATACTCTTGAATTCTACATGGGTAAGAATACCCCGATGAGAAAACAATATATCATGGAGAACCTGATCTGATGACATATATAAAAAACCTTTTTGATACAAACTTTCTTGAATATGCATCCTATGTAATAAAGGAAAGGGCAATTCCTGATATAGAAGACGGACTGAAGCCGGTGCAGAGGAGAATTCTCCACTCCCTGCTTGAGGTTGATGACGGAAAGTTCCATAAAGTTGCAAATATTGTCGGCCACTGTATGAAGTATCATCCTCACGGGGATGCATCCATTTATTCTGCTCTTGTAGTGCTTGCAAACAAGGACCTTTTCATAGACAAGCAGGGTAACTTCGGGAATCTTCTCACAGGGGATGAGGCATCCGCTGCAAGGTATATTGAGTGCCGTATACTTCCCCTTGCAAAGGATATTCTCTACAATCCCGAGCTGACAGAGTATGTCCCGTCATATGACGGGAGAAACAGGGAACCTGTGGCATTTCCGTCAAAACTCCCTGTCCTCCTTGTAATGGGAGCGGAGGGTATAGCTGTCGGGATGTCGACAAAAATACTTCCCCATAATTTCAATGAAGTACTTGATGCTGTATCTGAAGCAATCAGGGGAAAGAGTGTAAGGCTCTATCCAGATTTCCCGACTGGAGGCTATGTTGATGTTTCCGGTTATGAGGATGGAAACGGAAAGGTGCTTGTCAGGGCAAAGCTTGATACAAAAGACAGGAAGAAAATTGTAATCAGGGAGCTTCCCTACGGGCAGACAAGTGAAAGCCTTATTACCTCCATAGAGAGTGCCGCAAAAAAGAACAAGATAAAAATTGCATCTATAGATGACTACACAACAGACAAGGTTGAGATTGAGATAAAGCTTCCCAGAGGCGTTGAGACAGATGATGTTGTTGACTCCCTGTATGCTTTTACAGACTGTGAAACATCAATATCAGTTAACTTTCTTGTTATAAAGGATGGCAAGCCCTGCCAGATGTCTGTGAGCGAGGTTATAAGTCACAGCGCGCTCCGGCTCATTGATATTCTTACAAGGGAACTCAGGCTTGAAGACAGAAAACTGAGAGATAAGCTTCATGCAAAAACACTTGAGCAGATTTTTATCGAGGAAAGAATTTACAAGAAAATAGAGCAGATGAAAACTCATGACAGTGTTATAAATGCTGTTATAACCGGATTTGAACCTTTTAAAAACCTTATTAAAAGGGATGTTACTGTTGAGGATGTGGAAAGGCTTCTCAAGATTCCTATCAGAAGAATATCTCTTTATGATATTAACAAGGCCAGAAATGAAATGGAGGAGATCAGGGAGAGACTCAAGGAGATCAAATACCATCTTGCCCATATAAAGGAATATGCCCAGAATTATATTGACGGTATAAAGAGCAAATATTCTGATAATCTCAACAGAAATACCGAAATAATTTCCTTTGAAAAGGTTGATATCAGGGAGGCGGCCCAGAGAAACCTGAAACTGAGGTATGATAATGATACAGGATATCTGGGACATTCCGTATCAACAGGAGATCTTCTTTTTGATGTATCAACATATGACAGGGTACTGGTAATTAGAAAAAGCGGAATATATTCTGTAATGAATGTCCCTGAAAAGGTCTTTATTGACAAGGGGATGTTTTACTGCGGGCTTGCTGAAAAAGAGAGCCTTTCTGATACTGTCTTTACAGTTGTATATAAAAATGAAAAAAACAACTCCCTTTATATAAAGAGATGCAGAATTGAAAAATATATACTGGATAAATCCTACGATCTGGTTCCTGATAACTGCAGAGTCCTTTTTGTCTATACAGGGGACAAGGGTGCTGTCAGGGTAAATTATACACCGAAACCGAGAGTTAAAGTTCTTGAAGAGTCTTTTGATATTGAGGACTATCTTGTAAAAGGGGTCAAGGCTGCCGGTGTGAAGCTGACCGGCAAACAGGTCAGATCATGCAAACTTTTATCCCGTGTCAGAAAAGGATGAACAAAGTACAGCTGTTTGATAAGCAGGATCAGCTGATTCATGATCTGTCCTGCAAGCTTCCAGGCAGAACCCGAAAATGTTGATATAACAAGAAGAGGTTTAATAGGTGCGAGCAATTACTTCAGGATCTGTTTGAATGAAGAAGATAAAAAAGCTTTTTTCTGTTGATAATTCCCCTCTGTTTATTTCAGCAATCTATATTTTTATCAGCATCCTCTGGATAATCTTTTCAGATAAGCTGGCACAAATTATTTCTGGCGGTTCAGGGGAATTATTGGGTCTGATTCAGACATTGAAGGGGGGTTTTTTTGTCCTGGCATCCGGACTGATGATTTTTTTTCTTGTAAAGTCCCTCCTCAGAATTATCAAAGCCCGTGAATATATTTACAGGATCCTGTTTGAATCTGCAGGTGACAGTGTCTTTATACTGGATAAATCAGGAATACTTGACTGTAATACCCAGACCCTGAAACTTTTCAGGTATCATCGCAAAGAAGATTTCATAGGAAAAACACCGTGGGATCTTTCACCTCCGGTGCAGCCTGACGGAAGGAGTTCCAGAGAGGTGGCCTGTGAGAAAATTAATCAAGCACTTTCGGGAAATCAGCCTGTTTTTGAATGGAGACATCAAAACTCTGAAGGGGAGTTTATTGAGGGGCATATCAGCCTTTCACTTGCAGATGCAGAAAAGGGAATTATTGTAGCTATTTATCGTGATATGACAGAGCACAAGCTAATTCAGGAAAAGCTTCAGCAGTCACTTAAAATGCAGGCTGTAGGACAGCTTGCAGGTGGCGTAGCCCATGATTTCAATAATATTCTGAGTGCAGTTCTGGGCTATGCTGAGCTGGCCCTTCATGAATCAGAGGGAAAAGAGCCTTTATCAGGATATATGGAAAACATTATCAGAGGGGGAACACGTGCTGCCCAGCTTGTCTCCCAGATCCTGACTTTCAGCCGTCAGGGTAAAGAAGAGAAGAAGATAATATCTCTTGCTCCTGTTCTCAGAGAGGTTGTCGATCTTCTCAGAGCATCCCTTCCTGCTACAACAGAATTACAGCTGGTTGTCAAAAATGAAGATTGCCCGGTTTCTGCTGATTCCGCAAAAATCCATGAAGTTCTGATGAACCTGGCATCAAATGCTGTAAGTGCCATGGATGAGAAAGGGATATTGAAAATAACTCTCAGCAAAGAAACCTTGATAAAAGAGGACCTTGGTGTAACCGGAATAATACAGCCGGGAGTATATTCGGTAATTAAAGTGGAGGATACAGGACCGGGAATTGATGAATCAATTCTTCCCCGTATTTTTGAGCCCTTTTTTTCTACAAAAGAACCGGAAAAGGGGACAGGTCTCGGTCTCTCTGTTGTTTACGGGGTTGTGAAGTCTCACAGCGGTAATATCCAGATTGAAAGCAGGACAGGCGGAGGGACAGCTTTCAGGCTGTATTTCCCTGCAGTGCCTGATGAGGCTGTTTCAGAAAAGATTATTATAGAAAAGCTCAGCAGAGGAAATGAGAAAATACTGTTTGTTGATGACGAGGAAATGCTTGCTGAACTGGGAAAATCAATGCTGAATTCTCTCGGTTATTCAGTTAAAGCTTTATCAGACAGCAGGGAAGCTTTGAATCTGCTTAAGGCCTCAATGCATGAATATGATCTGCTGATTACAGATCAGACGATGCCTGTCATGACAGGCCTGGAGCTTGCAGAAGAAGTTGTAAAAATCAATCCTGATTTTCCTGTTATCATATGTACGGGATTCAGTTCAAGGGTGGACCGCAAAAAGGCTGAAGAGGCCGGATGCCGCGGTTTTATGGAAAAACCCCTTACATTAAAAAAACTTTCTGAAAAGATAAGAGAAGTTCTGGACAGCTGAAAACCGGTCTGTTCAGATCCCGGACAGCCCTGGAAAGTTGTCAGCTTTCCAGGATCTGTGAAAGGAAAAGTTTTGTCCGCTCCTCTTTTGGATTGTTGAAAATATCTTCAGGACTTCCCTGTTCAATTATTCTGCCTGAATCGAAAAAAACTATTCTGTCTGCCACTGCTTTGGCAAATCCTATTTCATGGGTAACCACAAGCAGTGTCATATTTGAACGGGCAAGTTCAATCATTACATCAAGTACTTCCTTGATCATTTCCGGATCAAGGGCAGATGTCGGCTCATCAAAAAGCATTATTTCCGGTTTCATTGCAAGTGACCGTGCAATTGCAACCCTCTGCTGCTGGCCTCCTGAAAGCTGGCCGGGATATTTATCCGCCTGGTCTTCAATTCCCACTCTCCTGAGAAGTTCCATGGCATTATCATGTGCTTCTTTTTTTGAGACTTTTTTAACCCATATGGGAGCAAGTGTAATATTCTGGAGTACAGTATAATGGGGGAAAAGATTGAAGCTCTGGAATACCATTCCAATTTCTGACTTTATGGCATTAATATTTTTAATGCTGTGGGACATTTCAATATTGTTTATTATCAGTTTTCCCTTCTGATGCTCTTCGAGGTTGTTGAGTGTCCTTATGAAAGTTGATTTACCGGAACCTGAAGGCCCCAGAATTACAACAACTTCCCCTCTTTTTATTTCAATATCAATGCCGTTAAGTACGTGGAAATCTCCGAACCATTTGTGCATATCAGTACATTTTATTATTGTGTTGTCATCCATTTCCTAAATCTCCCTATTGTTATAATTCATTGAAGCTTCTATTTTTCTGCTTGTTCTTGATATGCTGTAACAGAGAATAAAGTAGATCAATGAAAGGAATAAAAGTGTCTGCTGACTGTCTTTCATGAATTCCGGATTTGCGGCAATAGCAGTTGAAATTCCCACCAGATCAAGAAGCCCGATAATTGAAATGAGGCTTGTATCTTTTACCATACCTGTAAAGCTGTTTACCAGAACAGGAATAATATTTTTTATGACCTGAGGCAGAATAATCAGTACCATGGACTGGAAACTGCTGAAATTCATTGCATATGCCGCCTCATACTGTGTTTTTGACAGTCCCTGAAAGCCGCCTCTGATGTTTTCCGCCATGTATGCAGCATGGAAGAGGATTATTCCCGACATTGCCCTGAGAAGTACTCCCAGGGTCATGGAAGAGGGGAGTGCAAGCGGAAGAATAAGATACCCCAGAAAGAGAAGTGTAATAAGGGGCACGCCTCTGACTGTTTCAATAACTGCAATGGAAAAATACCTGATTACAGGCAGTTTTGATCTTCTTCCAAGAGCCAGGAAAAGTCCTGTTATAAATGATAAAATGATTGAAGTTATTGAGATAATCATGGAGAGAAGAAGACCTCCCCAGAGGTTTGTTTTTACAAGAGGAAGAATGCTGTCAGGGCCGCTGAATCCTGATGTCAGTAAATACATGAGAGGAATAAAAATGGTCCATCCTGAAAATACTGAAACTAATACAGCTTTTTTTCTCATTCTTTTCCCGATGCAGTATCCGGAAATTTGAACTATTGAAAGTATCAGCAGTGAAATAGATGCCCTGCTGTTGGATATCAGGCCTGCAATAACTGAAGGTGCGGTGATCAGCAGCAGAGGTGTCCATTTCAATCCTTTTTTTAGCAGGCAGAATGAAAGGCCTGCCATTAATCCTGCAAAATACAGAATAAGCCATATTCTCCAGAGCTGGTCAGGAGGATATGCGCCGGTAAGTATGATTTTAATGTTAGTTGGTATTACTCTCCAGTCTGAAGAGAAAAGCCATTCTGAAAGTGCTCTCAGGGTTTTTGATAAAAACAAACAGAGAAATACAGTGATTATAGTGTTGTACCATGTATTGAAAAAATTATCTTTCACCCAGAACAGATATTTCCTATTCATTTTATTTTTCCTTTAACTGAATCCTGCTGTTGTAAATATTCATAAACAGCGATGTAGACAGGCTTAGACCGAGATAAATAACCATTACAATAAGTATCAGTTCAAGTGCTCTTCCTGATTGATTGATAAGTGTCCCTATAACACTGAAGAGATCCGGGAACCCGATTGCAACCCCCAGTGAAGTGTTTTTTGCAACACCCAGGTATATGGATGTCAGAGGGGGAATGGTTATTCTAAGTGCCTGCGGAAGGACGACAAGCCTGATTGTTTTCAGGTGGCTGAAGCCCAGGCTGTAGGAAGCTTCAAGCTGACCTTTATCGACAGCCTGTATTCCTGACCTGATTGCTTCTGCTATATATGCAGAGGTATAGAGAATCAGCCCTGAAAAAAGGCTTCCCCATTCTGATGAAATATTTAAACCGCCGGAAAGGTTGAACCCTTTCAGCAGAGGGTATTTCAGAACAAGGGGAGGGAAAGGTGTGAAAAACCACCCAGCCAGGCTTATCCCTGTAAATACAACAGCCCCCCAGAAGATAAGCATGGGTTTTCTTCCCGTTTTCTTCCCTCTCTGCCTCAGAATGATTACTGCAAATACTGCAACAGCAAAAGCAGCCAGCAGAATATATTGATAAATATTCCATCCCTTTCCGGGAAACGGCCAAAACATTGAAAGCCCTCTGTTGGAAATAAATAACTTTCCCCCTGTTATTCCATCCTCTGTAATGTACTTTCCTATTACAAATGCCTCTTTTAACCGGGGCAGTTCCATAAAGACTGCTCTGTACCAGAAAAGAAGGAGAACCAGAAGAGGAATATTCCTTATAATTTCTATATATGAAAGGGCAATGTTTTTGAGAAGCCAGTTTTTTGACAGGCGGCACAAGGCAATAATAAATCCCAGAAAAGTGGAAACAATTATCACAACAATACTGATTGAAACAGTGTTTAAAAGACCTACAATTATTGCCCTGAAATTTGAACTTGAATTATCAAAAGGTATTATGTGCTCTCCTATATCTATTCCTGCCGAAAGAGAAAGAAATTTAAAGCTTGGAAGCATTCCCCTGCTTCGCAGAGCTGATACAGTATTACCGTACATTGATGAAAAGATAAGGATTAGAACAAGAGCAAAAACAAACTGGAATGCCGCTTTCAATACTCTGTCATCATTAAGTTTTGTTAAATTCATCTGCAATCCTTAAATAAAGCAAACCGGCAGAAACCAGGAGATCTACCGGTTTTGTATAATGATGTTATTTTTTAACGGAATGGCGGGCAGTAAAGCAGACCGCCTTCTGTCCATGGCTTGTTCATCCCTCTTGGAATTGAAAGACCGGAATCAGGGCCAAAATGTCTTTCAAAAAGTTCTCCGTAGTTTCCTGTCTTTTTGATCATGTTGTATGCCCAGTCGTTTGAAAGACCCAGTTTTGATCCCAGATCGCTTCTTAGTCCCAGGAAAGCAAGTTCTTCCGGTTTTTTGGTTGACTGTTTTATGCTGTCAATATTTTTGCTGCTGATTTTATGCTCTTCTCCGAAAAAGAGTCCGTACAGGCACCAGTTTACTATGTCATAAAACTGGTCATCTCCATGTCTGACTCCGATTGCAAGAGGTTCTTTTGAAATTGTCTCTTCAAGAAGAGTATAAGCTGCCGGATCTGCAGTATTCCTCATTCTTGTCATTAAACCGGATCTGTCGCCAGTCCATGCATCTGCTCTTCCTTTTTCAAAAGCACCCATAAGTTCATCAAGATTTTCAAAAAGAACAGGTTTGTAGGAAAGACTTCTTGCTGCCATGATATCTGAAAGATTTCCTTCAGATGTTGAACCAGTAAGAACGCAGATAGCAGCTCCCTCAAGATCTGCAATCCTTTTAATACCGCTGTCTTTTCTTACCATGAATGTCTGCCCGTCATAGTAATAGGGAACTGTGAAATTCAATCCAAGTTCAGTATCTCTTGTCATTGTGTGGGTTGCGGTCCTTATAAGCAGATCAATTTCTCCTGACTGGAGTGCTGCAAACCTTTCTTTTGATGTTAAAGGCCTGAACTGGATTTTTTCCGGATCCCCAAGTATTGCTGCAGCAACTGCCCTGCCCATGTCTGCTTCAAACCCTATATAATTACCATTCGGGTCAAGGTAGGAAAATCCCGGATTTGATGCATTAACTCCGCAGATCAGATATCCCCTTTCCTTTACTGCATCAAGAGTTGATGCAGATACTGTTTTCTTTTCTGAAGAATCATTCTCCTGTTTTGAAGTATCATTAGAGGAATTACTGCATGATATGATAGATAGTGTCATAAAAACTGCTACAAAAACTGTTAAAAGTTTTCGTTTCATAAATTTCTCCCTTTTTAAAGGGTGCTGATCAGACAACCCTTCAATCCATTTTTCAGAAATATTTCCTGTTTTTAAAATTGTAGTGTTTGTTTTTTTTTGCCGTCAATCTGAATTTTTACTGTTGGAAAAGATCGTTACTTTTGTAATACCGTGAGAAGCCCTGCATGACTAAAGTAACAGCTGGTCATTATCCATAAACAGCCTTACAAGCTTGTTCCGGTTTGAACATTCTGTTTTTCTGTAGATATGTGAAAGATGGTTTTTTACAGTTCCGACAGATATGAAGCATTTTTCTGCTATCTCCAGGTTGCTGCAGCCGTTGATAAGTGCCTGCACTATTTCAATTTCCCTTTCTGTAAGGCAGAACCTGTCAAAAAGTTCCAGATGATTCGTCGGCAGGATAGTTTCCTTTTCATTCAGAAAGCGGATAAGATGATCCAGTTTTATAAAAATGTATAAACTGAATATAATGAAATAAGGAATAAATGAAAGGGATATAAAAACCGGAGGGCTTGCCTGGGTCTGGTACTGATCATTAAAGAGTGCATCAAGAAAGCTGAAGAGAGATACTTCGTTTGAAATAAAAAATCCCTCCATTGTCAATCTCATATTTATAAACATTATGAAAAGAAGCACTGCTTCTGATGCTTTCAGCTTATAGAGAGCCCTGTGCTTTTTTCCGGCCCTGTAGAGGATGACGCCGCAGAAGGAAAAGCATGCAAGCTGATAAATATCAAAGTAAAAAACAAGAAAGGAATAGATTCTGCATGGAAGAGTCAGTATTACAAGCGACTGAAAAAGATAAATACCTGTAAGTAAGGAGCTTATAACCTGTATATTTTCCCTCTTGAAGTGTTCTGCTATTAAAAGCATTGATAATGGGGCAATACTGAATGTGAGAATATATTTAAACTTATAGATTGTTTCCCATGAAATATCCGGAAACATCTGTATTAAAAGCAGGTTTTCAGATACAGAAATTCTTAATGAAAGCACAGCAAGAAGCAGTATGGAGAATATCTCTTTATGGTATTTGCGGTATCTGAAATCGAGAAAAAGAAGAAACGCAGCTATTATCAGCATTGTTATAATACCCATGCCTGAAAGAATGGTTTTTACAGCGTTGGCTGATGCAACTTCTTCATCTCTCCCCAAAAGCAGATGCCGTGTCGGTCCTCCCCTTTTATGTGTGTAGTTTGAAACATGAAGGATTATTGATGTTTCACCGTTATCAGCTTTAAAAGAAACCGTACGTGGATGTGCATCTGCTGTTGATAGTTTTTTTTCATTTCCGGGCATTCCGGAGTTCAGCATCCTCCTGCCATTTATCCAGAGAGTATAGGATGAATTAATAACAGGAACAATTAAAGAGTATCTGCTCTGCCTTGATAAGCCGGTTATTTTAAGTCGGTAAGTGGCAAATCCGAAAGATGTTCTTTCAGTTTTCCCCCTTGGATTTAGATTTTTCCATGAACGGGGGAAATCTACAAACTCTCTCTGGGGAAGTGAAAATTCATTTCCTGATTTGAAATCAGATGGAAAATAGAACTTGTTCCAGTAGAATTCCCATTCCCCTTTTAAAAGAAGCTGTCCGTTTTCTGAATATGCAAGACTCTGATAATTAAGTGTACCCTTTTTTGCAGAGGGGAACTCCCTGTCTGTAAATGATATCCTGTAAAAAAGATAAAATCCGCAAAGGATCAGAATAAAAACTGCAAGCAGTTCTTTTTTATATTTCAGGCCTGCACTGTCAGATAAACTCATTTTTCAAGTATAGTCCTCAATTCTTTATATGTATATTCAATTATTTTTTCCCTTATTGATTCCGCTGTTCCGGTTTTTACAAAAAATGAGGAAATTCTGTCTTCATTCGATGTTACAAGGAGGTCTTTTTCCGCCTTTTCATTAAACAGCTTAAGTGTATCCGGATTATCGAGACAGGACTGAATTGTCTCTGCTTCAATATTTTCAAGTTTCCTGAGCATTGCCAGTTTCCTGATCCCTTCTCCAAATCTTCTGAAAAAATCATCAAGATCTTCTTCTCCCATTGCAAGTGTTGACCTTAGAATCAGAAAATCGAGAGGCGGAAGATGAGGAGTTTCAAATCCGAACTGTATCCCCGGACGGCAGATCACACCGGTATTGCTGCTTGCATGGCTGTAATTCATAAAATATATCAAAAGATCTGCGCTGTCCTTTATTCCAGAAGGAAGGTTTTTCAGAGGGAATTTTGAAAGTATATACCATCCGGCATCAGGGTCATTGATGCTGAAAAAATCCCTGCCAAGATAATTATTGATTGATTTAACATGCATTTCAGCTCTTTTCAACTGGCTTTTTATATATGAGCTGTTGTCTTTTATCCATTTTTTCGAAGAAAACGCGTAAGCTCCTACAACTCCAACTTCTGTAGAAACCTCAACTCCGTCAGATCCTTCCTCTCCCAGTGTTGAACCGATTCGTGAAATCAGATCTTCTCTGTCTCCGGGGATTTTTATGCCGCTTGCTGCAAAACTGATCCTGGCAGATGCATATCCGAGTGTTTTTGAAGGGGATACAATTGTTATTGTATAATCAAACATTCTGCCTGATTTTCCCCCGACTGAAGCTATGGAAAATATATCAAGACCTTCCTTTAATATACTCCCGTTATATACCTGGTCGGCAACTACAAATACGGGGTTGTCCCTGTTTTTTCTGTTGTATTCAAGAACAGCTTCCGCAATTCCTCGGATCTGCTTCTCCGGCATGATTTCACCGGTCGGATTTGCAACAACACTGAAATATATTGCTTTTATATCTCCCCGGTTTTCAAGTTCCCTCCTTATATTGTCTGAATCAATTTTCTCAATTACTTTGAGTCTGCTGTTGTGAAAAGAAGGTGCTTTAACCAGACTGTGGTAGTGACCCCTTGGGACAAGAATACTTCCGCTTTCCCTTTCCCTTAAATCTCTCCCGCTGCTGTCAAGTTTGAGCTCTTTTGTCATAAGTACTGTTATAAAAGTGTTAAAAAGATTTTTAAACCCTGTCCCCAGGACAACCTGATTTTTTTCAGCCGGGATACCCTGATTGTTGAAATAGTTTTTCATCAGCATCAGGCTTTCCTCCTGGCCGTGACAGTGGTCAAGGTATCCGGTTGAACTGATTTTCTGTTTTTTCCGGTGATCGAGGAAATCATTAAAACCGAGGTGACTCATGTCTGAATTTTTCCATAGATCTCTGTAGCCTTTATCCAGATCAATAAAATAACCGTTTAACGGGCTGAATTCTTTTAACAGCTCTGTAAGCAGCATTCCTCTTTTTTCTGCCTCATCATCCAGAAACCCCAGAAGTGATGTGTGGTTTAGTGTGTGATGTACGTGAGCTGCAAGAGCCATCCTGTTCGGGGACAGAAAAAACTGTCCCCCCACGTGGGCATTAATTGCTTTTTTGTTCCCTGTCAGTTTTGAGCTCTTGGTTGATATAATTCTTGCTATTTCGTTGTAATGGATAAGTGTACCAGGAATTTCCTTCTTCATGATTAAAGATCTCTCCTTCTATAATGAGAATTTTTTTTCCTGGTTAACAAAAATAATATTGGGAGAAATTGCTTATGTCAATAAATTATCCTAACTTCTGATTTAATGATCTGATAAAATTCATTTACAGATGGGTATTATTAAACACTTTCCCTAAAGACTTTAGCGGGAAAGTGTTTTTGTTTGAAATATTGAGAAACTAGCGCAGTTTTCTTGCTTCAAGATAGTATCGTTTTTCTATTGATTCCCCGATTGAGAATGTTTTTCTCGGGTATACCCCTTTTTCGGCAATCCTTTTGAAGAATGTTTCCTTTGATATTTCAGGAAGGAGAAAGCCTGCATTTCCTTTCTTTTCTGCAAGATCTGTAAGGTCCTTTTCCCCGTGTATATAATCAATTTCCCCCATATCTCCTTCATATGAATCAAGAAAATCCTGTATCTTTTCTGTGGAAAGGAGGTTCTTTTCATCTTTAAGTTTAATTTTCACCCATTTATTTTCTGTTACAAATATTACAGTATCTGGAGAATGGGGAGTTTTTACATCTTCCCTCCCAATCTCCTCAATGCTGCATCCCAGAGCTTTTTCTAGATCTGAAAGAAGGGTTTCCCGGTCAGTATCGAAAACAACTCTGTGTATCGGTTCAAAGCCGATCCCTTCGCTTTTGATATTGACAACTTCCACAAGTGCATATCTGGCAGGATGATTTTCAGGAGTGCCGGGCTGTTTTTTTATTATATTCCAGACCTCCTTGGCCGCAGCCAGGGAATGATTCCCGTCACCTACTGCAAAAAGGGTTTTATTGTTTCCTGCCAGAAGAGAAAAAGACTTCTCAATTTCCCTGAGAGTCTCTTCACCTTTTATATGCCAGCCCTTTATTTTTCCTCCATTCTTCATAAGTTTGAAATCATAAAGTTTTTCATATCTGTCTTTTTCTGAATAAAGTTTTTCAATAACAGTGAAATCTGTATCATCAATAAGAAAAAGAATGTGAGGCAGGTCCAGTGATGCGTTTTCCCTGATTTTAATTCTGGGGGGGAGTCTGTCTACTACTGTTTTTTCAGTAGGTCTTATGGGGGTGTCTGCAAATTCCGAATAATCATATTTTTCAAGGTCTACAGCTATGATAAGCCCCTTTCTTGAAGGGGTATAGGGGGTTTCCCTTTCTACAAGAACAAAGCCTTTTTCCAGTTGTTTCATACAGCCCTGATCAAGATAGGCTTTCATGTTGCTGTTTATCTTTTTCAGTTCTGTATCGATGTCTGTCTGTTTCAGGTAGCATTCCGGCAGGATAAGGTTGACAGTAGAGTAATTGCCTTCTGTAATTTTTTTCACATCATCCCAGTAGTCTGTTGCTGCTGTAAACTGGTCGCAGGCTATTACAGACCACTTTGAGATATCAGTCCGGCTGCTGTCAGGTATCAGTATCTCAGGAACCATTATTCCCATTTGCTCAAAAGTACTCATTTTTTTCTCCTGTATTCTTTTTTTCAGGTGCTATTCAGTTTCTTCTATATCAAACTGATGGGGGATTTTAAAATCAAAGTTTTTATATGCTATAAAGGTTTCTGTTAAGGTGATCCCTTCAATCTTTGACAGCTCTTCACTCAGGAATTCCAGCAGACCGAAGTCGGGAAAAAGGTGGACAATTGCTATAAGGTCATACCTCCCGGTAACAACGCTGGTTGATATGACCCCTTTAAGTGCATTGATGCTTTCTGCCGTCTGTACAAGCTTCAGGTTATTTATCTGTATCCCGATAAATACTATTGTGTGGTTTTTCATTATTTCAGGATTGACCAGAGTTGTTATATCAATGATTCCCGCCTCTTTCAGTTTCTGTATCCTGCTTTTTACAGTGTTTTCCGCAAGAGACATCTCTCCTGCAATCTTTTTATATGAAATTCTCCCGTCTTTAAGATAGTTGATAATCTGTTTATTAATTGAATCAAGTTTTATTCCCATTTTTTCTCTCATTCTTTAAAAAGCATTTTCCTTTATTTTAATAGGAAACAGAGAAAAATAACATTAAATTTCTTTTCAATTAACCCTTCCCTTCAGGGGGGAAGGGGGATATGAGGAGTTTTATGCTCCCTTAATCAGTTTATGATGTATATAGCTGTCAATCAGTTCTGTTATTTCCTCACCGATTCTTCTGAGGTTTTCATGGGAATTCGCCCCTATATGGGGAGTCATTATCACCCTGTCGGATTTAAGCAGGGGATAATCTGCAGCCGGAGGATCTGCCGGCCATACATCGCTGCAGTAGTAACTGATTTTTTCTTTATTGATATATTCAAGAACATCGTCAGGATTTATACACGCGGCCCTTGCTGTATTTATTATTACAACCCCGTCTTTCATTTTCTCTATTAGTTCTCTGTTTATAATTTCCTCTGTCATCGGGGTTTGCGGTACGTGGATTGATATATAGTCTGCATCTTTAACTGCTTCCTCCAGATTCTTTTTGACAGCTGCATATTCAGACGGAAGTCCGGATTTTCTGTATGCTGATATATTCATTCCGAATGCCCCGGCCCTTTTAGCAAGTTCTGTGGCTATATTGCCCATTCCTATGAGGGAAAGGTTTTTTCCGTATAGTTCATTTCTTTTGAGTTCTTTTTTTATCCATCTGTTCTGTCTCATGCTGCTGTCCCCTTCCATAATTCTGGATGAGACTGCCGCCATAAATGAAAATGCAAGTTCTGCAACAGCTATTCCTGATGCTTTAGGCGTGTTTTTCACCACTATGCTTTTAACAGCTGCATATTCTGTATCAATATTGTCGATTCCGACTCCGCCTCTGATAATAAGTTTCAGATCAGGAGCACTGTCAATAAAATCCCTGGTACATTTTGTTTTGCTTCTTACAAGAACAACTTCCGCTTTTTTCCATGAAGAGGGATCTGTATCAACTTTGCCGTATTTTGAGAGCTTCTCAGGCAGATCTTCTGAAAACTGGTCACATATAGTTATATACATTATATTCCTCCTTAAAAGTAATTATCGCTCCAAATGTTCAGCAAGTCAATTGTATAATGCGGAAAGACATCAAAATAGGTGCTGAAATATGCATTAAATGCAGAAAAGCAGGAAAGAAAGGATGTAAAAAGCAAATATTAACAAATGCAACCCTGTTTGTATTAAGCCGGCTGACTTTCCCCCAGCTTTCAGGACTTTTCCCTACATTTTTGTAGGATGGCGCATATTTTTGTACATTTTTGTAGGAGGTTATTTGTCTGAAAAACATATAATCAGCATATATCCCTGTCTACTACCTGTTTAATCATGATATCCGGCTGTATACAGGCTGCTGTTGGCTTGTATGCTGACATGGCACAAATATTGCATTAATATTTCTGCAACTGTTAAAATACAGACAGAGCTGAAATACAGGCTCTGAAAGCGGTGCTGATCAGAAGAACAGTGCTGAGAAATTTTACAGGTACATATAGAAGTTCTGGACCAGCTTTTTATGATGTATCTGTTGATTTTGTTCTTAACAGTCTCCTTAAGTTACCTGGCTCTTTGCTTGTCAAGCAGGGAGCCTTCTTAAATTAATAAAGTTTAATGTTACATGCATGATATGTTGAAGATTATACTGTAAACAGTATATTATATTGCAGATCCTAAATAAACAGAGTAAAAAATGCAGAAAGACGAATTGCTTATTACAGCCAGCCTTGCAAGGCTGGAGCTGAGGGAAGACGAAATAGACAGGCTTGATGAAGCTGTCTCATCAATGATTGAATACTTTACTGTTATGGATGAAATTGATGTAGATGATCTTGAGCCGACTACACATGCTTTTGTGAGAGATAACAGGACCCGGGACGATTTATTTTCAGGCGACAGCAGTATGCCTGACAGGCTTATAGAAAATTCCCCTGAAAGGGAAGACCGGTTTATAGTTGTTCCGAATGTAATATAACAGAGACAGGAGATTCAATTGAGCTGGAATACAATCTGCGGAAGCAGGGAAAATGCTGATAAATACAGAGCCTATATCGGGGAATGGGAAAACAGAATCCATTCAATGCTTGAATACCGCGTAGAGCATTGTGAGCAGGGGGAAAACAGGATTTCCGGCAGTTTGCTTTCGGGAATGCCTTTTGCCGCCAAGGATAATATAGCTGTCAGGGATTTCAAACTTACCTGCGGCTCCAGGATGCTTGAAAATCTGGTTTCCCCCTATGATGCTACTGCTGTAAAAAGGTTGAAAGAAGCAGGCTGTATTCCTGTTGCAAAGACAAATATGGATGAGTTCGGGATGGGCTCTTCTACCGATAATTCTGCACTTCTGGTTACAAACAATCCATGGGACACTGATAGGGTTACAGGCGGTTCTAGCGGAGGATCTGCTGCAGCAGTTGCTGCAGGGCTTGTCCCTTTTGCACTTGGATCAGATACAGGGGGTTCTGTCAGGCAGCCGGCATCTTTCTGCGGCGTTTACGGGCTTAAGCCGACATACGGAGCAGTTTCCAGATTCGGCCTGGTTTCATATGCTTCATCTCTTGATGTTATTGGTATCATGTCACGTGATATATCAATTATAGAAAATGTCTTCAATGCTGTGAAAGGTCAGGACCTGAATGATCAGACATCAATAGAATACAGGGATTCCGACAGTCTTTCGCTTGCTGAAAAACCTGTATTCAGCGTTCTGAAAAATCCTGAAGGATTATCATTGGAGGTTGATGAAGCTTACCGTAATGCGGCAGCTCTCCTCAGGGAGAAAGGGTATGAAGTGAGGGAGATAGAACTTCCTGTACTTGATTATGTTGTTCCGGCCTATTATACAATAGCAACAGCGGAAGCCAGCGCCAACCTGGCCCGTTACAACGGAGTCAGGTACGGCTACAGGAGCAGTAAAGGGGAAACTCCTTCTGAACTCATGAAAAAGACACGTGATGAGGGGTTCGGGGATGAGGTCAAACTCAGGATACTGCTCGGCACCTATGTTTTGAGATCAGGATTTCAGGACAGGTATTATGTGAAGGCCCAGAAAATCAGAACAAGGATTATGAATGAACTTGATGATGTATTCAGGACATCCGACCTGATTATGCTTCCCTCTTTTCCTGTTCCCGCTTTCAGGCACGGTGATGAAAGCATGAGCCAGTACCAGCAGAAGGTTGCAGATAAATTTACAGTAACTGCAAACCTTGCAGGAATTCCTGCATTAAGTTTCCCTGCCGGCAATTACAATTCTCTTCCTGTGGGACTTCAGTTTTTTGCCCCCCGCTATGGAGAAAAGATGCTTCTTGATGCGGCAAGGATTTTTGAAAATGATTACCCTGTAATGAATCCCCAGGGATTTAAAACTGCTGAGGAAATTATCGGATAAATCCGGTTAAGGGAACATCAGGCAGGCATCGTAACTGCAAGGTGAAGTAAAAATTAAGCTTTTTGGAGAAAACAGTGTTTGATACATATATAGGACTTGAAATACATATTCAGCTGATTACAGATACAAAGATATTCTGCAGCTGCAGAAACTCATTCGGCGATCCGCCCAACACCAACATATGCCCGGTATGTATGGGGTATCCCGGAGTTCTTCCTGTTCTCAATAAAGAGGCTGTAAGGAAATCCTATATTATGTGCAGGGCGCTTAACTGCCATCTCAATGAAAAAGCTGTTTTTGACAGGAAGAACTATTTTTATCCTGACCTCCCGAAGAACTACCAGATTACACAGTTTGAATATCCGTTTGGAATAAACGGCTATTTTGAAAACGAACTTGACGGAGAGCTTAAGAGGATCAGGATTCATGAGGCCCACCTCGAAGAGGATGCAGGCAAGATGATTCATGAAGGGCTTTCTTCATACTGTGATTACAACAGGACAGGTACGCCTCTCCTTGAGATAGTGACAGAGCCTGATTTCAGGACAGGTGAGGAGGTTGAGGCTTTTCTGCAGAATTTCAGAAGGACTGTAAGGTATCTTGGTGTCTGCGACGGCAACATGGAGGAAGGTTCCATGAGGTGTGATGCAAATATCTCAATTAACTTTCCAGGAAAGGGACTTGGAAGAAAGGTTGAAATAAAGAACCTCAACTCTTCAAGGAATGTGAAACTGGCGCTCCAGTATGAGCAGAAGCGGCAGTGGAAGATGCTTAAAAATAATGAGTTTATTATACAGGAAACAAGGCTCTGGGATGATGAAAAAAAACGGACCGAAAGCATGAGGAGCAAGGAGGATGCCAATGATTACAGGTATTTTCCGGAACCTGATCTTCCCCCGTATTTCCCTGATGCTGAATTCCTGGATTCAATAGAAAAAGCGCAGGTTGAACTTCCTGTTGCAAGAAAAAACAGATTTATATCTGAATATACGCTTACACCCGATTACGCGGAGTTTCTTACAGAAGAGAGGGACCGGGCAGATTTTTACGAATCTGCCTGTACTAATGGATGCGACAGCCAGTCAGCTGCTTCATGGCTGAAGGGAGACACAGCAAAAGCCCTGAATGTGAGAAAGAAGAGCATAAATGAAACATTTCTTACTGTGGAAAGATTTACTGAACTCCTTAAGCTTCTTGAAGAGGGGCGGATAAATAATCCGACAGCAAAAAAAGTCCTGGAAATAATAATTGATGAGGACAAATCGGCTGAGGAAGTAGTTGCTGAAAACGGCTGGGAGCAGCTGGACAATTCCGAGGAACTTGAAGCGTTTGTTGATAAGGTTTTATCTGAAAACGGTAAAGCCCTTGAGCAGATTAAATCCGGTGATATGAAACCGGTCGGATTCCTTATAGGCCAGGTAATGAAATTATCAGGCGGCAAGGCGGATCCGAAAAAAGTAAAAGAGATCATAACAGGCAGGATATAATAATGAAAATCAAAAGAACAGCCACTTGCGGCGAACTTACACTTAAAAATGTTGACCGGACAGTCAGCTTGAGCGGCTGGGTTGAAAACTACCGTGACCACGGAGGGGTAATTTTTATCGACCTCTTCGACAGATGGGGAATGACACAGGTTGTGTTTGACCCGGAAGTTGCAGGAAAGGAAGCTCATGAAGCAGCAGGTCACCTTAGAAGTCAGTATGTTGTATCTGTAACAGGAGAAGTCAGGAAAAGGCCTGAAGGGATGGCTAATGACAGGCTTGCAACCGGGGAAATCGAAGTCTATGTAAAGGAACTTGAGATCCTCAACAAATCAAAAACCCCTCCTTTTGATATCTATCATTCAGACAGTGTTAACGAGGAAACCAGGCTGAAGCACAGATATCTTGATCTTAAGAGGGAAAAACTCCAGAAGTCGATAATATTCAGAAGCAGCATGATGAATACCATCAGAAACTACTTTCATGAGGCAGGATTTATTGAAATAGAAACTCCTATTCTCAACAAGTCAACTCCTGAAGGGGCACGTGACTATCTTGTTCCGAGCAGGATTCATCCGGGAAGTTTTTTTGCTCTTCCCCAGAGCCCCCAGCTGTTCAAGCAGACACTGATGACTTCAGGTTTTGATAAATACTTCCAGATAGCAAAATGCTTCAGGGATGAGGACCTCAGGGCAGACAGGCAGCCTGAGTTTACGCAGGTAGATCTTGAAATGTCTTTTGTTGACAGGGATGATGTAATGGGTGTGATTGAAGGGCTTTTCAAGCTCCTTTTTGAAAAACACCTTGGAAAGAATCTTTCTCTTCCTCTTCAGAGAATCACATACAGTGATGCTATGCTGAAGTACGGCTCAGACGCTCCAGACCTCAGGTTCGCCCTTGAAATAATTGAGCTTTCAGAAGTTTTCAAGGGAACGGAATTTTCTGTATTTAAAAATGCCCTTTCAAAGAAGGGTGTTGTAAGGGGTATTAACCTCAAGGGGCTTAGCAGTCAGCTGAGCAGAAAAGATCTTGATTTTATGACAGAGTTTGTAAAACCTTTCAAGGGGAAAGGGGTTGCCTGGATAAGGATGAATGAAGATGGTCCCCAGTCTCCAATAATAAAGTTCTTTTCTGAAAAGGAAGCTGAAGATCTCTATAAAACAATGAATGCGGAAAAAGGTGATGTTCTTATCTTCCTTGCAGACAGGGAGAAAATAGTATCACAGTGCCTTTCCGAGCTGAGAAAATATTTCGGGAAAAAGTGCGGCCTTTATACTGATGAAGATGTGAGCCTCCTGTGGGTTGTTGATTTCCCGATGTTTGAGCTCAATGACAAGGGCCGTCCTGATGTTCTTCATCATCCGTTTACTGCTCCCAAGCCTGAAGACCTTGATAAACTTGACAGCGATATCTATGGAATCAGTACCAATGCCTATGATATAGTTCTTAACGGACATGAAGCAGGAGGAGGCAGTATAAGGATTCATGACATAGATGTTCAGAAAAAGATACTTGATATTATCGGAATAACTGAAGATGAGGCGGAAACCCAGTTCGGGTTTCTTCTTGATGCGCTCCAGTTCGGTACCCCCCCGCACGGAGGGATAGCCCTGGGACTTGACCGTATGGTTATGCTCTTCCTCGGCCTTGATTCCATAAGGGATGTAATTGCTTTCCCGAAAACACAGAAAGCTACATGTCTTCTTACAGGTGCTCCGACAGAGGTTTCCGATGATCAGCTTTTTGAACTCAGTCTTGAAACGCTGCAGAATGATGAATGATAAAAAACTGGTTTATTAAAAACTATTTTCTTACAGGAATACTTTCCGCAGTTATTGCGGGAAGTATATTTTCAAAAGCAGTAACAACTTTCAATCCCGGCGGAAGAACTGTAATGGTACTTGTAATACTCCTGTTCTTTGTGCAGGGATTCAAGCTTCCCACAGAAAATATTATAAAGGGTATTACCAACTACAGACTCCACCTCTTTACCCAGTCTTTTATATTTATAATTAATCCGCTTTATTTTTATCTTCTTATGAAGATTTTTTCCCCCTTTATCGACAGTAGGATTGTGATAGGAATATATGCCCTTTCAACCCTGCCTACTTCTGTATCAAGCTGTACAGTATTTACAAGTGTTGCACACGGGAATGTTTCAGGAACAATGTTCAATGCAGCTCTTGCAAATATATCAGGAGTATTTATCTCCCCCCTTCTTATCTCGCTTCTTTTAAGTACCTCTGGAGAATCCCTTCCTGCAGATGAAATTATAAGGATACTTGTCAGCCTTTTTGTAAAAATGGTTCTTCCCATAATCGGGGGGCAGATTTTCAGGCAGTATGTCAAGAAATTTGCGGAAGAGAACAGAAAAAGGCTGAATATATTATCAAATATTATTATTCTCATTATTCTTCTCTTTGCTATAGCAGGGAGCGGTAAAATGTTTTCCCCTGATAAACTTAAAATACTTGTCTTCCCTTTTATTCTGCTTTCTTTTTCCTATCCCTTTGTTCTTTTTCTGGTTTACCTGTCGGGAAAGGCTGCGGGATTTGACAGGGAGGACAGAATCTCTTCAATGTTTACAGGTTCCCAGAAAACACTTGCAATGGGGCTTCCTCTTCTTGCGACCTACTTTGCTTCAAAACCGGAGCTGATCGGTTATGCATTAATGCCGGTACTCTTTTACCAGCCTTACCAGCTGATTGTCTGCGCGCTTCTTGTCAACAGAATAAAAAAGCAGTAACTTTTCATCTTTTATGATTGTTTTTAATCCGTTATTATTTAAATAAAAAGGATTAAACAATGGAAAATAAAAAAGATATAATTAAAACACAGGCCGGTCTTTTTCTTCTCTCTCTATCGATTATTCTCTCATCTGTTATTCTGGGATCAGCATTTTTCAATGCGAGGAATGAAAAAGCGTCTGTTGTTGTGAAAGGTCTTTCGGAGAGGGAAGTGTCTGCTGATCTTTCAGTGTGGGAAATTAATTTTTCCGCAGGGGGAAATGATCCTGCCGGGATCCAGGTAAAGATTGAAAAAGACAGGAAAGCTGTAATTGATTTTCTTGAAAATGAAGGATTCTCATCAGATGAGATTGTATCGGGCAGGCTCCTGATGAATGATAAGCTTGCATACGGATATTACCCGGAAAAGGGGCAGAATTTTGAAAGATACAGTATCAGGACTTCTGTTATACTCAGAAGCGGCAATGTAGGGCTTGTAGACAGGGTGAGCAGGATGACAGGGGAGCTTGTCAGGCTTGGTGTTGTTTTAAGCGATAACTATTCAGGCCCATCATTTCTGTTTACAGGAATTAACTCCATCAAGACTGAAATGCTTGAAGAAGCTGTCAGGAATGCCCGGAAAGCAGCTGATACATTTGCCGGTAATACAGGAGCCTCTGTAAGGGGAATAAGAACTGCAAATCAGGGGGTTTTTTCCATTCTTCCACGTGACATGACTTCTGCTGCCAGTGAAGAGGATCAGATTTATAAAAAAGTGCGGGTTGTGTCCACAATAGAATACTATCTGGAAAATTAAATCAGACTTTTCCTGAACAATCCGGAAACAGCTCTATCTGGAAAAATGTTTTCACATAACTTTATATACGGAAACTTTCTTGACAAATACAGTTTGTGGGATGATCATTTAATTATAACTAATAAATTATTTGTTAAATAAGGAGTTCCATATGAAAAAATCAGTATTGTTTTTCCTTGTGCTTCTGATGTTGATTCCCGCATTCTTTTTTACAGGCTGTAAAAAAGAAAAAGTGGAAAAAGAGGAAGTAGCAGCTTACCCTCCGGAAATGGATACCTGGGCAAAAGAGGCAAAACTCGGAAAATATGACAAAAACCAGGACTGGGATGAAATCATAGAAAAAGCAAAACAGGAAGGAACGGTTGTTGTCTATTCCTCCTCTTCCAGGATTGCCAGTGCAGGTGAGGAATTCTCAAAAATATATCCTGAAATAACAGTAGAAAGTTTTGACCTCGGCTCTGTAAAGACTTTTGAAAAAACAATACAGGAGCAGGATGCAGGACTTTATAATGCAGATATCATTACAACTGGGGGAAGCGGTAACTATTACTTTGAACTGCTGAAGAAAAACAGAATTGTAAACTTTGTTCCTTCAACCCATGCTGACAATATCCCCAAGGAACTTAAGGATCCACTTCTTGTAAGGATAAATGAAGCAATAGTTTTCATGTACAACACAGAAAATCATTCTACCCCGCCGATTAAAAACCTCTGGGAACTTACAACAGAGAAATACAAGGGAAAAGTTGTAATAAAGAACCCGACCGAATCGCTTTCAAACCTCATGGGTATTGCTACTATTGTACAGCATGCTGATGAAATGGAAAAAGCATATAAAAAGCTGACAGGAGAAAAGCTTGTTCTTTCAGAGGGAGTTCCTGATGCCGGTTATGAATGGCTCTACAGGCTTATACACAATGATATAGTAATCCTTAAATCAGGGGGGAAGGTTGCCCAGGCTTCTGGACAGAAAGGTCAGGATAATGCTCCTGTTTCAATAGGTCCTCTTGCTTACGGTGCAAGTTATAACAGGAACAAGGGTTATGTTAACGGTCTGATTTATCCTGTTGAACCGGCCGACGGAGTTATCTATCCAACATACATGTCAATTGCAAGACAGGCCCCCCATCCGAACGCTGCAAAACTCTTTACAGCTTACCTTCTCGGTAATCCTGATGCAACAAGTGATACAAAAATTGAGGAACCATATACTGAAGGTGAATCCCTTAAAATACTTCAGGGAATGGCCCCGTACTACTTTGCAGGTGCCATGAGCCCGATGAAAAACATGCCTGTAGCTCCTGATGCAGTAGACTGGGACAAGATGAATATGTGGACTGTTGATCCTGAGTTCATGTGGTATGACGGACCAAAGGTTCAGGACTTCTGGATGAAGGAAACAGCTGAGTAAATTAAACGACAAAGAGCTGTCTGAATTGATGGCTCTTTTTTATTAAAGTATTTTATATCCCCGGCAAGCGGGATTATTCAGCCGCTGTTTCATGTTAGAGTCATAACATGAAACAGCGGCAAATAACGGGAAGTTGAGATGCAGCAGAAAATTCAATTCTATACATCAAAATTAAAATCAAAGCCTGAGATAATTCTGTCAATTATCTTTGTGGCTGTTTTTGCTTTTTTAATTGTAGTGCCTTTTGTACAGATGATTTATACGACACTGACATACCAGTCCTATGACCTCAGGCTTGAAAGAGGGGCAGAGGAGGGGGCATTTACATTATTCCATTATAAAAGAATGTTCGGGAGTGATTTGACAAAATCCCATTTTCTCAAGCCTTTCTGGAACAGTATCAAGGTCGGGGTATCGGTAACTCTCATAGCAATGATTATCGGATCGCTTCTTGCCTGGCTTTTTGTAAGGACAGATATCCCTTACAGGAAGTTCTTTCAGACAATAATTGTTGTTCCCTACATGATACCTTCGTGGGTTATTGCTCTTGCCTGGCAGCTTTTTTTTCAGAATACAAGGACAGGCGGGCAGGCAGGGGTAATAACAGCTCTTTTCGGAATTAATATACCGGACTGGCTTTCCTACGGATTTGTACCGATTGTAATATGTCTGGCCCTTCATTACTACTCATATACTTTTCTTCTCATGTCGGGGGCCCTGAGAACCATAGATTCAGAGCTTGAAGAGGCCGGTTCCATAGGGGGACTTACAAGATCGCAGATCCTTATGAAAATAACATTTCCTCTGGTACTTCCGGCGCTTGGTTCCTCGTTTGTTCTTACAGTTACCAGGAGTATGGGTACTTTCGGAACTCCCGCACTTCTCGGACTTCCTGTAAGGTTTTTTACAATACCCACCCAGATCTATGCCATGATAAATTCACGAAATATGGGAGACGGTTTTGTCCTTGCACTTGTCCTCATTATTCTTGCAGCTACATTTATTTCCATAAATAACAAGATAATAGGAGTCAGAAAGAGTTTTGTTACTATGAAGGGGAAGGGGTTCAGATCCAATCCGATGAAACTTGGAAAATTAAGGCCATTTCTCCTTGTTGTCCTTTTAATATTTATTCTATGCCTGATTGTATTCCCCATAGTAATGCTTGCATGGAGTACTTTCATGCTTCTCCCTGATGACTATTCCTTTTCAAACCTGACAATGCATTTCTGGGCAGGAAAAAGCGATGCAACCATTGCAAGCGGTGAACCTGGTGTTTTCCTTAATAAGGGAATTATTGGTGGTACAATTAACAGCATAAAGCTGGGAGTTATTGCCGCAGTTGTAAATGCTTTTCTGGGGCTTCTGATAGGATACACTGTTGTCAAGAACAGGGGGACTAAACTCTCACAGGTAATTGAAGCAGTAGCCTTTGCTCCGTATGTTTTTCCCAGTATAGCGTTCAGTGCAATTTATCTGAGTATGTTTTCACGCTCGGTTGGGCCTATTCCAGCCCTTTACGGAACATTCTCCCTTATGGTGCTGATTGTTATTGTAAAAAACCTCCCCTTCTCATCCCGTTCCGGTATCAGCGCCATGCTGCAGGTCGATAAATCGCTTGAAGAAACTGCCAGTATACAGGGGATTCCTTTTATGAAGAGGTTCCGTCTTATTATTCTGCCGCTTTGTAAAAGCGGTTTCCTTTCAGGAATGATTCTGACATTTATTACAGCAATGAGGGAACTTTCTCTTGTAATACTTCTTGTCACTCCATCTACAAGGCTGCTGACAACAATGATTTTTTCCTATGAAACTCAGGAGCAGGAACAGCATTCAAATGCTGTGACCCTTATTCTCCTGCTGATTATTATAATGGCTAATGTACTGATAAAAGTGCTTGTAAACAGAAAATCTGAAGAGACAATGAATTTGGGGTAAACTATGAGTAAAATTGAACTTAAAAACATAACAAAAAAATACGGAAAAGTAACTGCAGTAAGTGATATGGATCTTTCTATAAATGAAGGGGAATTCCTTACACTTCTGGGCCCTTCCGGCTGCGGAAAGACAACAACTCTAAGGATGATTGCCGGTCTTGAAGAGCCTACTTCCGGGGAACTCAGTTCTGACGGGAAAACATTGTTTTCAAGGGATTCCGGTATTTATGTCCCCCCTGAAAAAAGAAACCTCGGGTTCATGTTCCAGAGCTATGCTCTCTGGCCCCATATGACAGTCAGAAAAAATATTTCTCTCGGGCTTGAAACAAGGAAAATAGCAAGGGACCTGATTAATGAAAAAGTCAGGAGAGTTCTTGATAAGGTGCAGCTTAAAGGGTATGACGCAAGGTACCCGAGTGAGCTGTCAGGAGGACAGCAGCAGAGGGTTGCCCTTGCCAGGATGATAGCTGCAGAATCTGCCATTTTCCTGATGGATGAGCCGCTTTCAAATCTTGATGCAATGCTCAGGGTAGATATGCGTTCTGAACTTAAAAGGCTTCACAAGGAGCTCAATGCAACATCTGTATATGTAACCCATGACCAGGTTGAGGCCCTGACCCTTTCAGACAGGATTGTTGTTATGAATGAGGGGATGATAATGCAGAGTGCAGCTCCAGAGGAGCTATACCTTAAACCTGCAAACCTGTTTGTTGCGAAATTTGTTGGAAGCCCGAGGATAAATCTGCTTGCAGGTTCTGTAAGTTCAGAAGGGGGAAAGTACTATTTTAAAAACAGCGATGTTTCCATTCCGCTCAACTCACTTGACAGTACTCCTGTCCCTCCTGGAAAGGAGATTATTGCAGGTATAAGGTCTGAAGATATATCGATAACTAAAAATGATTCAGGTGATTACCGTATCTATTCGGTTCTTCCTGCAGGAAGCGAGACAATAATTAATGTAATCAAGGGTGAGACCCATATCACAGTCAAAGTATCTGGATTCACTTCCCTTGCAATGGACAACATGGTTGACCTTGTTTTTAACAGGGACAAGATTTCCTTTTATGACAGGGATACAGAGAAGCTTATTTACTGATGTTCTAAAAATCTGCCGGTTCTTTTTTGTATGAATCGGCAGTTTTTTAAAAATTGTTATTGAAACCTGATAAAAATCTTTTCAGTTTTCTATTTTAGCTGTTATGATAATTGTATCAATGCAAAAGTAGGAAAACAAATTGAAAAGGTCCTTGTCCCGAACTACCCGTTTATCTAAAATAGAAGCAATTTTAATATCGCATGCCAAAGGATTAAGAAGATCTGATCTTGCAAAAAAGCTGGGTGTAAGCAGAGCTACGATTGGAAGAGATGTTGATGATTTAAGTCTTCAGTTGCCTGTAATTGAAGATGATTATGGCCTATTAACTATTGATAAAAAATCTTTCTTAAATACTGTCCGTCTGGATGCAGGTGAAATACAGGCTATACATATTGCCTGCAGGCTGCTTGCCAAAAACATACATTTCCCATACCCTTCAGCAGCTTCAGCACTTAGAAAGCTGGGGAATACACTTGAAAAATATAAATTCAGTTTTTCAAAAGAAATAGTCAGATCGGCGGTACTTTTTGATTATGATAATAACAGCAGAGAAAACAAGTCCAGTATATTTCTGGAAATTTTAACTGATTCTATGGTAATGGAGAAAGCGGTTGAAATTAATTATTTTTCACGAAGAAAAAACCAGTTAGATAATCTGCTGATTCATCCATATCAAATTGAACCCTATTCTGACGGTAATTCCCTTCATGTTATTGGTTATTCTCCAAAGAAAGAAAAAATACTCAGTTTCAAGTTTGAGAATATTACTGAAATAATTCTTACTGATAAAAAATATAGCATTCCGGATGATTTTGATTTTGATATTTTTTATCAGGATGCATGGGGGATCTGGATTAAAGATGAAGATGCGGAACTTGTAAAACTTCTTTTTTCTGAAAACGTGAAGAAAAGGGTTTGTGCTACTGTCTGGCACCGATGCGAGGAAAGAGAAGAACGGGAAGACGGCTTCCTGATCTGGAAATGCAGGATATCCGCCCCGGAGGAGATGGTTCCCTGGATCCGGGGCTGGGGGAGTGATGTGGAAGTTCTTGCTCCTGAATGGCTCAGGGAGATAATAGCAGAGGAAGCGGAGAGAACAGTACGGCTTTATCGATCTGTATAGAAAGGTATTCATACTTTTTAAACAAGGGTTAGTTTCTGATAGTATTTGATACAAATGTAGATATTATCATTTGGATATTTTTTTTTGATTTCTGTTTTATTAGGTGAAACAGATAGTGAGTATTATAAAAAAGTTCAGTTTATTAATAGCGAAAATACCATAATTGGGATGGTGAATATTAGCATGGAGAATCAAAAATTACTGGCTCATGTAAAACAGAATAAACAAGGGGATTGGATAATCCATTCTCTTGAGGAGCATCTCAATTGTGTAGCCAAAATGGCAACAGAGTTCGCAGGAATATTTGGTCTTGGGAAACTATCCACAATACAAAGTCTGGTTCATGATATTGGTAAAGCCAGCAATTCTTTTCAGCAAAGAATTGCTGGGAAAAGTGGATATGATCCCGATGCTCATGTGAAAACAGTAGACCATGCAACTTCAGGCGGACAATTTGTTGTTGAAAAATATGGCGATGCTGGAATTCCTTTAGCTTATTCAATTATGGGGCATCATGGCGGCTTGCCCAATGGTATTGACGAGCATCAATCTTGCTTATCTCAACGATTAAAAAAAAATATTCCTGACTATGAAATGAATCTGGATGAATTACCTCTTCCAAATGAAATAAATATAAGCAACTATTTAACGAAAAAATCCAATAGTAAAATTAAAATGCATTTTTTAATAAGAATGCTCTATTCAACTCTAGTTGATGCTGATTTTCTTGATACAGAAAGTTTTATGCATCCTGAAAAGAATCGTCTAAGGAATAATTCCAGTAGTATTGATGAATTAATAAGATTTCTTGATGAAGATATTTCTTCATATACTGATTATACAGGTATAAATAAAGTAAGAGCTGATATCTTGAAATGGTGCAGGGCAGCTGCCAAAATGACGCAAGGTCTTTTCTCACTTACGGTTCCAACAGGAGGCGGTAAGACAAAATCTTCAATCGCGTTTGCTTTAGATCATTGTCTGAAATATGATTTACGCCGGATTATATATGTTATCCCATATACGAGTATAATTAGTCAGAATGCAGCTGTTTTTAAAAATATCTTTGGTTCTGATAATGTTCTTGAGCATCACAGCAATATTGAACCGGAAAAAGAGGATTTTAGAAATAGATTGCTTTGTGAAAACTGGAATGCTCCTATTGTTGTTACGACGAATATTCAGTTTTTTGAATCATTTTACAATAATAGAAGCTCATCATGCAGAAAATTACATAATGTAGCTGATAGTGTAATTATTTTTGATGAAGCACAGATGCTTCCTCCTGAGTTTATGAAGCCTTGTCTCGAAGTAATTAAGGAGCTTGTTGAAAATTATGGTTGTTCTGCTGTTCTTTGTACTGCGACTCAGCCAGCTTTAAATAATAAGAAGTATTTAAAAAAACAAGCGCTTGATAATGTTAGAGAAATAATACCAGATCCAGAGAAGTTATATGAAACAGTAAGGCGTGTAAATATTGAATATATTCCGAATTCACTTACATACGATGAATTGGTTCGGCAGGTAGCAGAATATGAAAAGGTTCTTGTTATCGTCAATACAAGAAAAGATGCACGGGAAGTTTTTAACAGATTGCTGACAATGACAGATGCTGTGGAAGAAATCTTTCATCTCTCTACTTTTATGTGTCCCAAACATAGAAACAATATTCTGAGTGAAATTAGAATCCGTTTATTAGAAGGTCAGAACTGCAGGGTTGTTAGTACTCAGCTGATTGAAGCAGGTGTTGATATTGATTTTCCGGTGGTATTTCGAGCTGTTGCCGGGTTAGATTCAATAGCTCAAGCAGCCGGCCGCTGTAATAGGGAAGGTCGTATGAATAGGGGAAAAGTATTTGTATTCAAAGGTGAAACTTTACCGCCGCCAGGGCATTTGCGGCAGAGCGCGGAATCTGGAGAAAAAGCCATTATTCAGTTTTCTGAAGATCCTTTATGTCTTGATGCTCTTGATTATTATTTTAATGATTTTTACTGGAAACGCTCAAATACACATGGTATGGATAGCAGAGATATTGTTGAAAGGCTGAATAATTGCGGGATAAAGCAAATTCCGTTTAAAGATATAGCTCGAGATTTTAACATAATTAACCAGAAAACAACATCTGTATTAATTCCTTTTGACAAGGAAGGAGAAGAAGTAACTGAAAAACTTAAAAATCCATATTATTTTCCTGATCATGATGACTATAGAACAGCACAACGTATTTCTATACAGGTCCTGGACAAGGTATTGAATATTCTTGTTGGTATGGGAGCTGTCTTTGATGCAAGGGGGGATGGGCAGTTCTTTATTCTTTCTAATACAGATATTTATAGTAAATATACGGGATTGTCTATTGATGATCCTCAGTTTATAGAAAGTGAGAAACTTGTTTTATAAGGAGGCATAATGAGCTATGGAATAAAGTTGAAAGTCTGGGGAGATTATGCCCTGTTTACCCGCCCGGAGTTGAAGGTTGAGCGGGTAAGTTATGATGTTATAACGCCATCGGCAGCAAGGGCAATAATTGAAGCAATTTACTGGAAACCGTCAATTAGATGGGTAATAGATACTATTACGGTGCTTAATCGCATAAAGTTTGATAATCTTCGACGAAATGAAGTTAGCATCAAAATACCTGTAGGCGCAGTATCAACTGCTATGAAAAATGGAACATTTTTAAGTATTTATGCTGATGATACAGAAAATAAAATACGCCAGCAAAGAGCTGCAACTGTACTTAGAGATGTGGCATATATAATAGAAGCGCATTTTGAATATGTTCAAAATACTGATGATAATGATGGAAAGCATCTTGAGATTTTTAATCGCCGTCTAAAGTCAGGACAGTGTTTTTCTCAACCATATCTTGGAACAAGAGAGTTTAGTTGTAATTTTGAACCTGTGTCAGATAATGAAGTATCAACTTATAATGGTGAAATTAATTTAGGGTTAATGTTGTATGATATGGATTTTGTAGATAAAAAAAATCCACTGCCGATGTATTTCAGAGCAAGTATGATTAATGGAATTATCAATGTCCCTCATCCTGAATCTGAGGAGGTTTTGAGGTGATACTTTATGAGTTAAGCAAGTATTATAAGAGACTCCTCGATGACCCATGTATTGATATATGTGAGCCGGGATTTTCTCCTGAAAAAATTAGTTTCAGGATAGTAATAACAAAAGATGGTAAATTTGTAAACCTTGAAGATTTGCGAGAGAAAGATGAAAAGAATAATTTGAGATCTGCAATTATAAATGTACCGAAGTTTGATGGTAAACGTACTCGTGGCATAAAACCATATTTTTTGTGGGATAAAAGTCACTATACTATTGGTATTCAGCTTGATGGTGAACAAGAAGTCAATACAGATGGACATCATAAAGCTTTTTTGGAACTGATTGATAATGTTTTATATGATAATAGTGCTGAATTTCAATCAGCTGCAGCTGTAAAAGATTTCTGTTTAAGTACTGAAGAAATATCAAAGCTAAAAAAACATCAAAATTATATAGAATTTCTTAATAATTTTGCTGTTTTTGAGGTTCAGGGAAGCGGTTTTCCAACTGTGTTTGATGATGAGGTGATTCTGGAACAATGGCGTAAATATTATACAAAAAACTCGACTGGAATAGAGGCTGTTGATGGTTTTTGTCTTGTTTCTGGGGAATATGATCTATTAGCTGGTAAGCATCCTACAATAAAAAAAGGAATTGGAGGGAATAATGATGTACCTCTTGTTTCAGTAAACATTAAAGCAGCTGAATCATACAATAAAAAAGAGGGTGCAAATGCAAGTATATCAGCAAAAACAGCTGCATATTTTACTGGTGCCTTGAATTATCTTGTTGATAATAATTCACATAATATTCTAATGGGAGATACAAGAGTACTTTTTTGGGCTGAAGAAAATAAAAAAAGTGAATCATTTTTTGGAGCAGTTTGTGATACTCAGAAAAGAAATGACAGTGTCGTGAAAGAGTTGGTAACAACATTTAGGTCTCTTGGGGCAGGGAGAGTACCACCTGAATTTGAAGATAATAGTAAATTTTTTGTATTGGGATTATCACCTAATTCTGCAAGAGTATCCGTGAGATTCTGGCAGAATGATACTGTAGAATCTATGGTGTTAAAATTATCACGGCATATAGAAGATTTGTCTATAATAAAGATGTTTCCTGATAAAGAAACAGATATTCCTTCAATATGGCAATTATTATTAGAAACAGCGGCGCTACATGATTCTAAAAACATTCTACGGACACTCTCAGGACCGCTGATTAGAGCAATCATGCTGGATCAGCCATATCCATGTAATATTCTATCACTATTGATAGGGCGTATTCGAAATGATCAGGATAATAAATCAAAGGGAAGATGGAAAGTCGGTTCATATCGAGCTGCATTCATAAAAGCAATCTTAAATCGAAATTATAAAAAGGAGTTGACTATGGCATTGGATGTTGAGAGGACAAGTCTACCGTATAGTCTTGGACGATTATTTGCAGTACTTGAAAAAGTTCAGGAAGATTCTGCAGGAGGTGAAATAAACGCTACTATAAAGGATAAGTATTTTTCGGCTGCATCTGCAACACCTAAAGTTGTGTTTCCGACAGTGTTAAAATTATCGCAAAATCATCAGAAAAAACTCCACTCAAAGAATCCGGGCATGATGGTAAATAGGGAGAAATTGATAGGAGAAATAATGAATAATCTTGATGACTTTCCTGCAACACTCAAACTTGAAGAGCAGGGAGAGTTTACTATTGGATATTATCACCAGAGACAGGATTTTTTTACAAAAAAAGAAGAAATAGAATAAAGGAGAAAAAATATGGAATCGATAAAGAACAGATATGAATTTGTATTGTTATTTGATGTTGAAAATGGTAATCCGAACGGAGACCCTGATGCCGGCAACCTGCCTCGTATTGATGCCGAAACATCAAAAGGAATTGTAACTGACGTATGTCTTAAAAGAAAAATAAGAAATTATATTGAGATCAAGCATGGTAATAAAGAGGGATTCCATATCTATGTAAAAGAAAAGGGAGTACTGAATGAACAGCACGAGTTAGCGTATAAGGCTCTTGATCTAAAACCTGAATCAAAAAAACTCCCTAAAGATGAACAACGGGCTAAGGAAGTTACAGAATGGATGTGTGGTAATTTCTTTGATGTAAGAACTTTTGGGGCAGTTATGACTACTGAAGTAAACTGCGGTCAGGTTAAAGGTCCAGTTCAAATAAATCTTGCAAAAAGTATAGAACCTGTTATTCCTTCAGAATTATCGATAACCAGGATGGCTGTCACCAAGACTTCAGATAAGGACAAAGAGCGAACAATTGGAAAGAAGACACTAATTCCTTATGGCTTGTACCGGGTGGAAGGATATATTTCTGCACACTTTGCAGAACGAACCGGGTTTTCTGAAGAAGATCTTAATGAATTTTGGGATGCTCTGGTTAATATGTTTGATCATGATCGTTCGGCAGCCCGAGGAAAAGTGAGTCCCCAACAGCTGATAATATTTAAACATAAAGATAAACTTGGTAATGCACCAGCACACAAACTTTTTGAACAGGTAGAAGTAAATAGAGTTGGAGACACTTCTGCACCTGCAAGAAGCTTTAATGATTATGAAGTAAGATTAAAAGAAAATCCTTTTAATGGTGTAGAAGTAAAAACACTTTTAAATTAATAAAAAGTGCTGTCCGTTAAATACGGGCAGCTCATATATTTATGTATAACGAAAAAGATTTTATTCAACTTTCATCTATTCAGCATTATCGTTTTTGTAAGCGACAATTTTACCTTTCATATGTTGAAGATATCTGGATTGAGAACTACTTAACTGCTTCCGGTAGAGTAATGCACAAACATGTTGATGATGTTCACAAAGAAAAACGTAAAAATGTTGTCCAGGAATTCGGGCTTTCAATATGTTCATATGATCTTGGGATTAGTGGTAAGGCAGATGTTATTGAATTTTATTTTGATGATTCTGGTGCTATTTCAAAGATAATACCAATTGAATATAAACGAGGGCAGGAGAAAGATAATAATTGTGATGAGCTCCAATTATGTGCTCAGACCATATGTCTTGAAGAGATGATGAATATGAGAATAGATTCTGGATTTCTTTTTTATGGTAAAGAGCGAAGACGGAAAGAAATTAACTTCACAACAGAATTGCGCAATGAGACCGTTGAGATTTATAAAGAAATTCATTCAATGTATTCACTGGAATCTAAACCTCCAGGGGCTGTTTATTTTTCGGGTTGTAAAGCTTGCAGTTTTCTTGATTATTGCAAACCAAAAACAATTGGTAAAAAAAAATCCGCAAGAAAATATTTTAATAAGATAATTTCAGGAGTAACTTTTGAATGAAAAGACATTCAAATACTTTATATCTGACAACGCAAGGCACGTATTGCCATAAGGAAAATGATGCAATAGTTGTTAAGATTGATGGTGAGAGAAAGGCTAAACTTCCTATTCGCAATATTGAGAGCATTGTTTGTTTTGGCAATATTAGTTGCAGTCCATTTCTGCTTGGTTATTGTGCTGAAAATAATGTTGCAATCAGTTTTCTAACAGAGTACGGGCGTTTTCTTGGTCGTTTTCAGGGAAATGTAAACGGTAATGTAATGTTAAGAAGAAATCATTACAGGTTTGCTGATGATAAAAGCAAAACAAGTTATATAGCCAGGATCATTATACAGGGGAAGATCCTTAACTCAGTTGCAGTTCTGAAAAGATATCAACGTGATGAAGAAGAATTAAACAGTAATGTATCTGCTGCTATATCAGAATTGAAGCATATTCTTGAAGCAGTAAATAAGTCTGAAGATCTGGAAATAATAAGAGGTTTTGAAGGTATTGCAGCAAGATGTTATTTCAATGTATTTAATTTTTTAATTAAACAGCAAAAAGGTGATTTTGTATTTAATGGTAGAAATAAACGTCCTCCTGGAGATGAGGTAAATGCTCTATTATCTTTTATTTATGTTGTTATGATGCATGACATCCGATCTGCGTTGGAAACTGTTGGCCTTGATCCGGCTGTTGGATTTTTACATCGTGATCGTTCTGGTAGATATGGTCTTGCCTTGGATTTAATGGAGGAGTTCAGATCCTTTTTTGCTGATAGATTGATATTATCTCTTATAAATAGGAAACAGATCAAGAAGACTCATTTCAGGTCAACTGAGGCAAATTCCGTTCTATTAAATGAAGAAGGAAAAAAGATTTTACTTACAGCATATCAGGATCGCAAAAAAGAAGAGATTATGCATCCGTTCATAAATGAAAAATGTACTTATGGGAGATTATTCTTTATTCAGGCTTTAGTTTTTGCACGATGGATTAGGGGAGATCTTGATGGATATCCTCCATTTATTTGGAAATAAAGAGGACTGTAAATACAGTGAGAGTTGTTGTTAGTTATGATATTTGTACGGATACTCATAAAGGACGTAGAAGACTAAGAAGAGTCGCAAAGGTTTGTGAAAGTTTTGGAGTCAGGGTTCAATATTCAATATTTGAATGTCAGGTTGATCCTGCTGATTTGGTAAAGCTAAAAGATAAGATATTAAAGATTATTGATAGTGAAGAAGATAGTGTGAGATTTTATAATTTAGGTAGCAACTGGCAGCGAAAAGTATCACAGATGGGTGTAAAAAAACACTTTGACGTTGTTGATGATACATTAATTCTATAAAGCGAACCTGAAGCTCACAATTTATAAATGATAAATATTTTGTTTATAGTAAAGCAATTAAATTTAATATAGCTTGCTCTTTGAAAAGATAGAGAAGGGTTCGCAAAAACTAAATATTAAATGTATAATATACAATAATTTAAAAGTAGTAGAGTCGCTCCCAGCGTGGATTGAAACAGAGGCACAGCCACTTTGGAGGCTTATAAAAGAAGTCGC